>CAWABT010000001.1:0-2350000 GCA_963780355.1 uncultured Actinomycetota bacterium | reverse complement strand
CGGCGGCCGCGCCGGCGGCCACGCAGTCGCGGGCGTCGTCGGCGCGCAGCACTCCCTTGACCACCACGGGCAGCCCGGTGAGGTCGGCGAGCCGGCCGAGGTCGTCGGGGCCGAGGTCGCGGGCGTGCTCGGACCCGGGCGTCACGCCCCGCACCAGCTCGGGGTGGTTGACGCCGTAGACGCCGGTGAGGTCGCCGAACGGGGCGTCGTCGATGCCGCGCTTGGGGCCGGGGAACGGGGTGTCGACGGTGAGCACGACGGCGCGGGCGCCGGCGTCGACGGCTCGCCGCAGCGTCGGGGCGATCAGCTCCCGGTCGGCGGTGAGGTAGGCCTGCAACCACCACCGGACACCGGTGCCGGCGATCTCCTCGAAGGTGGTGCCGGCGTTGCTCGAGACCACCATGAGCGTGTCGGTGGCGGCAGCCGCGCGAGCAGCGGCGAGCTCGCCGTCGGGGTGGGCGAACCGCTGCATCGACGTCGGCGCGAGGCCCACCGGCGCCGCGCACGGCGTGCCGAGCAGCGTGGTGGCGAGGTCGACCTCGCGGACGTCGCGCAGGACGTGCGGCCGGAACCGGACGCCGGCCCAGGCCGACTCCGCCTCACCGGCGGTGACCTCGTCGGAGGCGCCCGCCTCGTAGAACCGCATCACGTGGGCGGGCAGGGCGGCGCGGGCTCGCTCGACGACGTCGTCCTGCCACCGCCCGCCGGTCACGACAGTCCGACGACCTCGAGCCCCGCGAACTGCTTCTTGCCGCGCCGCAGCACCAGCCAGCCGCCCGGCAGCAGGTCGTCGCGGCCGGGCACGTGCTCGGGGTCGGTGACCCGCTCGTTGTTCACGTAGGCGCCGCCGTCGCCGACGGTGCGGCGGGCCTCCCCCTTGCTCTTGGCCAGACCGGAGGCCACGAGCAGGTCGACGACGGACGGCAGCCCCGCGGAGGCGTCGACCTGGGCGCTGCCGGCCTCGCGGAGGACGGCGGCGAGTGTGCTCTCGCTCAGCTCGGCGAGGTCTGCACCGCCGAACAACGCGGATGCGGCTGCCGTGGCCTGCGCGGTCTCGTCGGCCCCGTGCACGAACGTGGTGACGGCGTCCGCCAGCGTGCGCTGCGCCTCACGGCGGAACGGCTGCTCGCGGTGCCGCGCCTCCAGCTCCTCGATCTCCTCGACCGGGAGGAACGTGAAGATGCGGAGCAGGTCGCCCACGTTCTCGTCCTCGACGTTGAGCCAGAACTGGTGGAACGCGTACGGCGGCATCATCTCGGGGTCGAGCCAGAGCGCGCCGCCCTCGGTCTTGCCGTACTTGGTGCCGTCGGCCTTGGTGACCAGCGGGGTCGCGAACCCGTGGGCGGTGTTGCCGGTGGTGCGGCGGATGAGCTCGGCACCGCTGGTGATGTTGCCCCACTGGTCGGACCCGCCGAACTGCAGCGTGACGCCGTGCTCGCGGTGCAGCGTGAGGTAGTCGAAGGACTGGAGCAGCACGTAGCTGAACTCGGTGTAGCTGATGCCGGAGTCGAGCCGGCGGCGCACGGTGTCGCGGGCGAGCATCCGGTTGACCGGGAAGTGCTTGCCGACGTCGCGCAGGAACTCGAGCACCGAGACCGGCGCCGTCCAGTCGTGGTTGTTGACCATCGTGGCCGCGTTGTCGCCCTCGAAGGACAGGAACGGCTCGAGCTGACGGCGGAACCGCTCGGTCCACTCCGCGACGACCTCGGTGGGGTTGAGCGTGCGCTCGCCGCTGTCCTTGGGGTCGCCGATCATGCCGGTCGCCCCGCCGACCAGCAGGTACGGCTCGTGGCCGGCGTCCTGGAGCCGGCGCGCGGTGACGATCTGCACCAGGTTGCCCATGTGCATGCTCGGGGCGGTCGGGTCGAAGCCGACGTAGAACCGCACCGGTCCGGCGGCGAGCGCGGCGCCGAGCGCGTCGGCGTCGGTGCTGTGCGCGACGAGGCCGCGGCGCTGCAGGTCGGCGAGGAGGCCGGGGTCGACGGGCATGGCCCCAGCGTCCCATCCGGCCGACGGGCCTCGCACTAGGGTTCTGGGGTGATCGGCGGGAGGTACTCGCTCGACCGGGAGATCGGTCGCGGGGGCATGGGTGCGGTCTGGTTGGGCCGCGACGAGGTGCTGCACCGCCAGGTCGCGCTCAAGAAGATCGGCATGGCGCCGGGTGGCTCCAGCCCCGACCTGATGCGCGCGGAGCGCGAGGCCCGCATCGCCGCCTCGCTCAACCACCCGCACGTGGTGGGTGTGTTCGACCTCGTCGACGACGACGACCACCAGTGGCTGGTGATGGAGTACTTCGCCGGGACGACGCTCGGCGACCTGGTGCGCAGCACCGGAGCGCTCGACGTCGAGGCGCTGACGCCGATCGCCACGCAGGTCGCCGAGGCGCTGGCCGCCGCCCACGAGGCCGGCATCGTGCACCGCGACGTGAAGCCGTCGAACATCCTGGTGCGCGACGACGGCCAGGTGAAGATCTCCGACTTCGGCATCGCCCGCGCCCAGGCGGACGCCTCGCTCACCCAGACCGGCCTGGTGACCGGCTCCCCCGCCTACCTCGCCCCCGAGGTGGCCACCGGACAGGTGGCGACGACGGCCGCCGACTCCTGGTCGTTCGGCGCCACGCTGTACCACGCGCTGGCCGGCCACCCGCCCTACGACGTCGGCGACAACGTGCTCGGCGCGCTCTACCGGATCGTCAACGAGGAGCCGCCCCGGCTGGAGTCCGCCGGAGCGATGGCGCCGCTGCTCGAGGCGACGATGACCCGCGACCCCGGGTCGCGCTGGGCGATGGCCGACGTCCTGCGCTTCCTGCGCGGCCTGGAGGGCGGCACCACGCCGATGCCGACGCCGGCCGCCGCGCCCGCCGCACCCGTGGTGGACGACGAGAGCACCCAGGTGCTGGCGACGCCCCCGACCCCGCGGCCCGCGCCGACCCCGGTGGCCGCCGCCCCGGTGGCGCCCGCGGCGCGGCGCCGGTTCCCCGTGCTGCCCGTGGTCGTGGCCGCGCTCGTGGTCGCGCTGATCGTGGCGATCGTGCTGCTCGCCACCCTCGACGACCCGCAGCAGGAGCCGACGGCCGGCCCGACCGACGGCGGTGGCACGTCCTCCGCGCCGTCCGAGACGGCGTCGACCTCGGCATCCCCGGACCCCGACGCGATGGCCCAGTTCGCCAGCGACTACATCAGCACCGCGAGCTCGGACCCGGAGGCCGGCTTCCAGGAGCTCACGCCCGACTACCAGCAGCAGAGCGGCGGCGAGGAGGGCTACACGAACTTCTGGGGCAAGGTGAAGGACCCCGAGATCCTCGACGGGCCGACGGCCGACCCCGACGCGCTCACCGTCACCTACACCTACCGCTACAGGTACGAGGGCGACGACGTCACGGAGACCGTCACCCTCCAGCTCGAGCCGGACGGCGACAGCTTCCTGATCGCGGGCACGCTCTGATGGATCCCGAGATCCTCGTCGAGGCCTTCGTCGCGGGCTCCGACGACGGTCTGTGGGTGATCGACCTCGACGGCGGCACCCGCTACGCGAACCCGGCGATGTCGCGCATGTTCAGCGGCGACCCGGCGGGCCTGGCGCCGGAGACCGCGTTCGACATCCTCGACGCCGACGGCCGGGCGCAGTTCGCCACGTTGCTCGCGGAGGCCCGCGAGGGCACCTACCGGGGCGGGGAGGCGCAGGAGACGCTCTTCCACGACCGCGAGGGTCACCCGTTCTGGGTGCTCGTCAGCGACACCGTGCTGCTCGACGACGACGGCGCGGTGACCGGACTCGTGGTGCGGGTCACCGACTTCGCCGAGACCCGGCGCGCCCGCGACGCGCTCGACCGCAGCCGCGCCGCGCTGGAGGAGGCGCGCAACGTCGGCAAGGTCGGGTCGTGGCGGCTCGACGTCGCCACCGGCGCCGTCCACGTGCCGGTGACGACGGGCGGGAGCACCGACTCCGACGAGGTGGAGCGGACGACGTTGCCGGAGTTCCTGTCCGGCGTGCATCCGCACGACCGTGAGCACGCCGCCGCGGTGATCCGCGACGCCGTCGCGAGCGGCGACGGCTTCGAGTTCGACGTCCGGGTGCCGCGGCCGGAGGGCTGGGCGTGGATCCGGGGCCGCGGCGAGGTTCACCGCGACGCCGAGGGCCGGGCGGTGACGGTGAGCGGCACGCACCGCGACGTCAGCGAGATCAAGACCGCCGAGCGGGCACTCCTCATCGAGACCCAACGCGCCCAGCTGGTCGGGATGGCCGCCGCGGCGGCCAACGAGGCGGGGTCCTTCACCGAGGCGCTGCGCGCCACCCGCGACCTCGCCGCCCAGCACCTGCTCGCGCACCGGGTGAGCGGCTGGACGGCCACCGACGACGGGCTGCTGCTCGTGGTCGGCGAGCCCGGTCCGGCCCACGAGGCGCTCGCCCAGCAGGCCCACCGGACCCGCGCCACCGCGTGGGCGGACGACGACACGGTGGTCGCCGTCCCGGCGACCCGGCAGGGCACGTCGTACGGCGTGCTCGTGTTCGAGTCGATCGAGGCCCTCGACCACGCCGCCACCGGCGCCAGCGCGGCGACGATCAGTGCCCAGCTCGGGATGGTGGCGGCCCGGGAGCGGACGCTGCGGGAGCTGGTGGAGGCGCGCGACGCCGCGACCGCCGCGGCCAAGGAGAAGACCGAGTTCCTGGCCACGATGAGCCACGAGATCCGCACGCCGCTCAACGGGATCATCGGGCTGACCGACCTGCTGCTCCGCACCGCGCTCGACGCCGACCAGCTGCGGTTCTCCACCGGCGTCCAGGTGGCCGGCCGCGACCTGCTGCGGGTGATCAACGACGTGCTCGACTTCAGCACGATCCAGGCCGGTCAGCTCCAGGTCTCGCACGTCGACTTCGAGCCGCGTGAGGTGCTCGACGCAGTCGGCGAGCTGGTGGCGGCACAGGCCGCGGACGCCGGCGTCGACCTCGTCACCTCGTGCCACCCGGACGTGCCGACCCGGCT
Source organism: uncultured Actinomycetota bacterium (assembly GCA_963780355.1). Taxonomy (GTDB): domain Bacteria; phylum Actinomycetota; class Actinomycetes; order Propionibacteriales; family Nocardioidaceae; genus Nocardioides. The sequence goes on along the minus strand of CAWABT010000001.1, from coordinate 2,345,016 downwards.
CAACGGCGACCCGGCCCGGATCATCCAGGTGCTGGTGAACCTGGTGTCGAACGCCGTGAAGTTCGCCCCCGGCGGCGAGGTGTTCGTGCACGTCACCACCGACGACGACCCCCACTGCTGCGACGCCCCCGAGGACCGGGTGTGCCTGCTGGCCGACGTCCGCGACACCGGCGTCGGGATCGACCCGGGCCGGGTGGGCGAGATGTTCGCCGCGTTCACCCAGGCCGACGCGTCGCACAGCCGCGAGCACGGCGGCACCGGCCTCGGCCTCGCCATCGCGCGGGAGATCGCGCACGCCCTCGGCGGCGACCTGAGCTACGCCCCCACCCCCGGCGGCGGCAGCACGTTCACCCTGCACGCGACGTTCCCCACCCCTCCCTCGCCGGAGGACAGCCTCGACGAGTACGCCCGGCGGTCGTTGACCGGTCGACGGGTGCTCGCCGTCGACGCCCGCCCGCACCACCGCACCCGGCTCGAGGAGTCGCTGGCCCAGTGGGGCGTGCGGACGCACGCCGTCGCCACCGCGGAGGAGGCGCGCGACGCCCTCGCCGCGGCGGGTGACGGCGACCCGGTGGCGGCGCTCGTCGTCGACGTCGAGGACGGCGCCGGGCTGGCGCTGGCCGCCGAGTCGGCCGGGGCGGGGCCGGTGGTGGTGGCGCTCACCTCCGACGCGGAGGTCGACATGGCGGCGGTGCGCGCGGCCGGCGTCTCGGTGTGCCTGACCCGGCCGGTCACCTCCGCCGTACTGCGCGGCACGCTCCTGGAGCAGCTGGCCGGCGTCCCTGCGCAGCCGCTCGACCCCGGGCCCGCGCCGCGGCCGGTGACGCGCCGCCGGATCCTCGTGGTGGAGGACAACCCGGTGAACCAGCTGGTCGCCACCGGGCTGCTCGAGTCGCTGGGCTACGACGTCGAGGTGGCCGACGACGGCCGCGCCGGGCTGGCCGCACTGGCGCGGGCGCCGTTCGACGCGGTGCTCATGGACGTGCAGATGCCGGGCCTCGACGGCTACGCCGCCACCCGCATGCTGCGGGAGCGCGGGCTCCGGCTGCCGGTGGTGGCGCTCACGGCGGCGTCGGTGGAGGGCGAGCGGCAGCGCTGCCTGGACGCGGGCATGGACGACTTCCTCACCAAGCCGGTCGACGCGCGGGCCCTCGGCGACACGCTGCGCCGGTGGCTCGGCGACGACGTGCTCGAGGACGACGACGAGCCGGAGCCGGTGCACCCGCCCACCCCGCCGATCGCCGGGCTCGACACCGAGCGGCTCGACATGCTCCGCGACCTCGACCCGGGCGACACCACCTATCTCGACCGGGCGATCAGCAACTTCGAGCGCAACTCGGTGGAGGCGGTGACGACGATGCGCGAGCACGCGGCCGCCGGCGACGCCGACGCGCTCAAGGCGGCCGCGCACAAGATCGCGGGCAGCGCGCTGAACCTGGGCATCGTCGACGCCGGCGCGGTGGCGCGCGAGCTCGAGCTCACCGCCGAGGCCTCCGGCGTCGAGGGGGCGCTGCCGCTGCTCGACCGGGTGGAGGCGGCGTTCGGCGAGGCGCGCGAGCTGCTCGCGGCCTACCAGGCCACCTACGCGGACTGACCTCCGGCTGCGGCGTCCGCCACCCGCAGCAGGCGCCGGCTCTCGCGGGCGGCCGCGGCGGCGGCGACGACGAGCGCGTCGAGCTCGGTGCGGCGCTCGAGCACGGCGGCCGGCACGACCAGCCGCAGCAGCACCTCCTCGCTGACCCGCGGGTGGTGGCCGCCCTCCTGCGCGTCGGCGAGCGCCTGCTGCACCTCGTCGGTGAGCAGCCAGGCCACCAGGAACGCGATCGAGCCGCCGTCGGTGCTGCGGAGCACGTGGAACTCGGTGCTGGCGAGCACCGGGACGCCCGGGTCGACGTCGAGGCGAGCGACCTGGCGCAGGTAGGGCCGCAGCCGCGACACGATCACGTCGCCGGGCTCGACCGGCTTCTTGGCGCTGCGCACCTCGGTGCCGGGCACGAGCGCGCGCTCGTCGTCCAGCACCCCGGAGCGGGCGTGGCTCGTGTCGAGCAGCACGACCCGCTCGTGGTCCGCGGCGGCGGCCGGGCCGACGGTGCGGCGGACGGCGGTGACGAGGTCGCCGAGCGGCGTGCCGCCGGCGTCGTCCGCGGTGCGGAGGTAGCGCTGCGGGGTGAGCACCAGACCGGGGTCGAGGTCGCTGACCGCGACGACGGCGGCCCTCACCGCGGCCCCCACGCGATGCGCTCCTCGGCCACGAAAGCGGTGAACGCGTCGACGGCGTCGCCGAGGTCGTGGTCGGCGCGGTCCCAGAGCGGGCCGGCGGCCGGGGCGTCGGCGCGGGTGACGACGGCGCCGGCGGCGTCCTTGCCGTCGCGCTCGCTGGTGAGGAGCAGGATCCGCTCGCGGGCGACGTCGGCCGGGTCGGCCGGCCGGTCGCGGCGGACGGCGAGCAGCACCTCGGCCTTCTGCGAGGTGTGCGGCTCGAAGGTGTGCCGGCCGAGGCCGAGCACAGCCACCACCCGCAGCTCGCGGAGCAGCCACTCGCGGACGAATGCGTACTGCCGGCCGCCGACCTTGTTGGCGGGCAGCACGACGGCGAGCCGGCCGCCCGGGCGGAGCAGCCGGGCGCAGCGCTCGGCGAACAGGACGTCGCGCTCGTTGCGTCGGCCGTCGGTGCGGGCCAGGTCGTACCCGGCGAGCAGCGCCGGCTCGCGCACCTCGCCGGCGAACGGCGGGTTGGTCAGCACGCAGTCGAAGCCGGCCTCGGCGGGCGTGCCGCGCACGGCGGCATCGATGCTCGGGCCGTGCCCGGTGGCAGGCGGCAGCAGGCTGTTGAGCCGCTGCAGGTGGGCGTCGGCGTCGCCGGCGATCACGAGCAGCGCCCGCGCCACCTGGAGCGCCCGGGGGTCGAGGTCGAAGCCCCAGGCCCGTCCGGCGGCGTCCGGCGCGTGCCGGAGGGCGTGGACGAGGAAGCCACCGGACCCGCACGCCGGGTCGCACACCGTCTCCCCCGCCGCCGGCGCCACCATCCGCACCACGGCCTCGACGACGTGGCGCGGGGTGAAGAACTGGCCCTTGCTGCCCTTGGCCGCGCGCCCCACCAGGTGCTCGAACAACGCGTCCATCACCTCGAGGCCGGCGTCGCGCAACGTCAGCCCGTCGAGCGTCTCGACGCAGACCTGCAGGTGCTCCGGTGAGAGCTTCGGCGTGACGCCGTCGGCGAGGATCCGGGGCCAGCGGCGGTCGGCGCCGGCCAGTGCCGCCTCGACCCGCCGGACCGTCTCGGCGACGTCGTCGGCGCGCAGCGTGGCGTCGACGGCGAACGACTCCTGGTGGAGCTTGGCCACCAGCAGCTTGAAGACCTCCTGGAAGTCGTCCTCGCCCGAGCTGGCGAGCACGAGCTCCTCCAGCCGCCGGAACACCGACGTCCAGCTGCCCGGATCCAGGCGGTGCCGCTGCGCCATCCCGCTCCTTCCCGCTGGTGCCCGCTGATTCACCCTACGATCGAGCCGTGCTGGTCGTGGCCGCCGTGCTCGCCGGGCTCGCCGCCCTGCTGCACGCCTACATCTTCGTGCTGGAGTCGGTGCGCTGGCGTCGCCCTGGTCGCCGCCGGCACCGGGTCGATGCTCGCCGCTGCGCTCGTGCTCGTGACGAAGAACCCCGGGCAAGGCGCGGGCCGCCGTCGTGCAGGGGCTGCTCCCGCTGCTCGCCGGGGCTCCGGCTACTCGTTGTTCGGAACGCCGAACAACAAGCTCTACTCCTTCGGCCTGCCCGGCTGAGCGTCAGGCGCTCCGGCCGGCCCGGCCACGGCGGGGCCGGCCTGATCAGCCCGGAAGGGGCAGGTTCGGTACCACGCCGACGTCGTGCAGGCCGTGGCGTCGCGCGCACGTCGCCCTGCCATGACCACCCCCGATTCTTGGACGCCGTCAGCAGCGAGGATGGTTCGGAGCGGGCCGAAGGGTGCTCGCGGTCACTCAGGACGTTGCACCGAAGTGCCCGTTCGGCGGTGCTGGTTCGACGTCGACCAGCAGACCGTGGCGGACGCCCCAGATGATGGCGTGCGGGCGGGTTCGAGCGCCGATCTTCCGGTAGCTGGAGCGGATGTAGGTCTTGACCGAGTTGATGCTCACGTAGAGCAGCTCGGAGATCTCGGCGTTGGAGTAGCCGTTGGTGACGAGCTCGAGGACGTCACGTTCCCGTTCAGTGAGGTCGGGGACCTTGGCCGTGGTGGGGGCCATCGGGGTGCCGACCGGGTCGACCGTGGTGGACATGTCGGAGCGCCTGTTCTGCCTGCCCGAGACGCGGATCTAGCAGTGGGGTTCTCTCCACCCCTAGGGGCATCCAAACCTGCCCGTGACGACGAAGCCGCCCCGCCCGACTCCATGGAGATCTCGGGCGAGGCGGCTCGTCGCGGTGGACCTCGACGGTCGACACGCACTCCCGAACACCCTGGTCTGGTGAGATTCACCCGGGCACGGTGTAAGTGGAAGCGCCGCCACCGTGACACGAGGGCAGCTGCGGGGCCATAGCCCGGTCGGACTATTTCGTCCGCTTGGCTCAGTCCGACCATCGATCGGTGGCGCGTGGCGCGAATGCACTGCCGTTCGGAACGCCCACCGCTTCCATCAGGACGGCCGCAGGGCCGAACCCCGTGAGGCTTGACTGGAGCAGGTTGAGTCCCACGAAGCCGGTGCGGACCAGCCACCAGTCTGAGACCGTCAGGACCAGCGTCAGCGGGCCAGCATCATGGTTCCGGCGAGGAGCAGGACAACTCGGATCGCCACGAGTCCCAGTCTTTCAGCGTCCACGCAACCGGTCGAGCAGGCCGCGCGTCCGGGTGGCGTCAGCGCGGGGGTGTCCGGGGCACCAGCGATCGGCAGGCACGCTCGCCTTGACCCGGGCAACGTGCTGGCCGCATCCGGTCCAGGTCGTCTTGTCGCAGGTGCGGCACGTGGTGGGTCGACACATGGCTGTTCTCCTCATCTGACTTCGCCCGCTGACGAAGTCTGTTCCGCGGTACGCGTAGGTGGTCGGGTGGACGTACGGATGGGGTGGCCCCGGAGGCGAGGGGGGTGTGCCGCCGGGGGCCCAGGGGCCCGGGTTGGGGGTACCGGGCGGTCGGGGGCGACTGGTCCCGATCGTGGGGTCAGTCGTGGGCGAAGGTGACGTTCGGGAGCACCTTGCGAAGCCAACCGGGGGTGTACCAGGCGGCGCGTCCGGTGAGGCGGAGCATGACCGGCAGGAGCACGAGTCGGACCAGGAAGGCGTCGAGAAGCACGGCGATGCCGAGGACGACGCCCATCTCCTTGGGCGGGATGGGTCCGGAGAGCGCGAACGTGAAGAAGACGGCGACCATGACGGCTCCGGCGGCGAAGATCACCCGGCCCGAGTGGGCGAGCGAGCCGACCATCGCGTCCTTCGGGTCTCCTGATCGCTTGTAGTGCTCCTGTGCGGAGGCGAGGAGGAACACGGTGTAGTCCATCGCGATCGCGAAGATCATGGCGAAGAAGAACACCGGTGCCCAAGCGTCGAGGAAGCCCTGTGACTCGAAGCCGAGCAGTCCGGCGCCGTGACCCTCCTGGAAGATCAGCCGGGCCACGCCGAAGGCGGCGGCGGTGGACAGCAGGCTGGCCAGGGTGCCGAGCAGGGAGATCAGAGGGGCTTGCAGTGCGAGCAGCAGGAGCAGGAATCCGAGGACCAGGACGACGCCGATGACCAGCGGTGTGGACTCGTCGAGTTGCGCCTTGAGGTCGAGGTTCTCCACTGCGGCACCGCCCACGAGGGCTGAGTCGGGCAGGTCGGCGCGGAGCCGGTCGACGGTGGCGGCTAGCTCGGGGTCGGAGGGGTCGACGGTCGGGACCGCCTGCACCAGGACGAGGTCGCTGCCGTCCTGAGCCGGCTGCGGCGGCATCGCGGCGGCGATGCCGTCGTCGGCGGCGAGCACCTTGATGGTGTCGCCGGCGTCGTCGGGGGCCATGACGATCTGGAGGGTGCCGGGAGCGCCCTCACCGAATGACTCCTGGACCTGGTCGTAGCCGACCCGGGCCGAGGCGTCCTCGGGCAGCACCGTGATCGAAGGCATGGCGGTCTTCATCCCGAGGATCGGCGCGGCCAGGGCGACCAGGACGACGAGGGAGCCGAGCCCCCACACGAGCGGACGCCTCCACAGCCGCTCGCCCCAAGCGGCGAACCGCGGGGAGCGGTGCTCACCGGACCGCGACCACGGCAGGGCGAGCTTGTTGATGCGGTGGTCGAGCTTGAACAGCACGAGCGGGAGCAGGGTGAGGGTCGCGGCGAGCACGAAGACGACGGCAAGCATGATGCCGCCGGCCATCGACCGGAACGACGGCGAGGGAACCAGCATCACCGCGGACAGCGAGACCAGCACCGTGGCACCGGAGAGGAGCACGGCCTTGCCGGCTGTGTCCATGGTCTGGGCGATGGCCCACTGCCGTTCGGCTCCGTCCTCGGGGGAGCCCGGCGCTGCGGTGCGGCGGGCGGCGCGGGCGGCTCGGTAGCGGACGACGACGAAGAGTGCATAGTCGATGCCGAGCGCCAGGGCGAACATCATTGCGAAGTTCATGGCCCAGATGGAGACCGGGACGAGCTCGTTGATCAGGACCAGGGAGCCGGCTGAGGCCACCAGGCCGGCCAGGGTCAGCAGCAGCGGGAGGCCGGCGGCGACGAGGGCGCCGAAGGCCAGGACCAGGATCGCGAGGGTGACCGGCCAGGACACCAGCTCCGAGGTGAGCATGGCGTCGAGGTTGGCCTCGTTGAAGTCGCTCCACAGCAAGGAGGAGCCGGTCGGGTTCACCTCGACCTCGTCGGTGGACAGGTCCTGGAGGCCGCCCTTGAGGTCGGTGGCCACGCGCACCATCTCGTTGGTGTCCGCTCCAGCGCCGGCGAGCACGATCGCGGTGGACCCGTCCTGCGAGATGGTCGCCCCGGGGGTAGGAGCGATGACCTCGGCGATGCGGGGCTCGGCCTCGAGGATGCGGGTGACCTCGGCCAGGACCTTGGCTCCCTCACCGTCGGTGACCGGCCCGTCGGTGGAGCGGACCACGACCTGGATGGCTGAGGAGTCGTTGCCTCCGAAGTGGTCGCGGGCCAGCTCTCGTGCGGCCACCGACTCCGAACCGTCGGCCTGCCATCCGGCTCCCGACAGGTTGTGCTCGACCTGGGGCGCGAAGGCTCCGAGCCCGACGATGGCGAGCAGCCAGACGATCGTGACGAGGCGGGCGTGATCGGTGACCCAGAGTCCGAGGCGGCCCAGCGGGCCGGGCCGGCCGTCGGCTGCGGTACGGGCGTGCCTCCCGGCCGTCGGGCCGAGCTCTCTTCCGGTGGTCGTGCTCATGGTGGATCGAGTTCCTCTGCTGTGGTGATGGGTGGATCAGGCTAGGAGCGGTCTCCCAACGACGGTGTCTCGATCGTGCGGACGGTCAACTCGACCTGCCGCATGTCGCTCCTTCACTCCGAGATGTAACCCCCTGGGGGGTTAATTCATCGCGAGATTATCAGAACCCCCAGGGGGGTTGTACAGTTGCCGCCGTCAGCCGCTGCCGGTCAGCGGACACCGAGCACGGGAAGAGGTCCGGAGATGGCGGACTACACGCTCCAGACGACGGTGCAGCGGCCCTACGCCGAGACCGTCGCGGCGGTGCGCGCCGAACTGGCCGAGGCCGGCTTCGGGGTACTCACCGAGATCGACATCCAAGCGACCCTGAAGCAGAAGCTCGACGTCGATGTCGCGCCGCAGATCATTCTCGGCGCCTGCCGGCCAGAGCTGGCCCACCGCGCCCTCGAGGTCGACCCTTCGATCGCCGCGATGCTGCCGTGCAACGTGGTCGTGCGCGCCACCGACGACGACCACACTGTCGTCGAGGCCTTCGACCCCGACGTGATGATGGGCTTCGCTGGAGACGACGCCGGCGGCGAGGCCCTCCGCACCGTGGCCGCTGACGCACGCCAGCGTCTCACCGCGGCCCTCACCGCTCTGGAAGGTCGACTCTGATGGAGCTCGAGCCCATCGAGATCAAGGCCATCATCACCCGCATGAAGCGGGCCAACGGCCATCTCGCCAGCGTGATCCGGATGATGGAGGAAGGCTCGGACTGCGAGTCGGTCCTCACCCAGCTCGCCGCGGTCAACAAGGCGCTCTCCCGTGCGGGCTACGCGATCGTGGCCACCGGTCTGCAGCAGTGCCTCGCCGAGACGGACGACGGTCTCGACGGCGTCGACGTCAAGAAGATGGAGAAGCTGTTCCTCGCTCTGGCGTAGCCGACATGGTCGGGGCACCACCCGGTCGCGTGGTGCGGGTGGTGCCGGTGGTGCGGGGTGCTGGTGGGGCGGGTGGGGCTCGAACCCACAACCCAAGGATCATGAGTCGCGTCCTCTGCGTCCTGAGACGTCCGGCCCGGTCCGTATAACGCCTGGTGCGTGACCTGAGAACAAGCGCTCAACCGGTCTCAGCGGCAAAGTTGTTGGGCGGACGGGCCCCAGATGACGTGGGGCCCGATGAGTCGGCCGTGCACTGGACCGTCGACCGGATCAAGGGGAGACAGCACATGCTGAAGAATGTTGGTCCCGTCACCGCGCACGACGTCGAGCTCCGTAGCGAGAACGCCGCCCGCTTCGATGGGCCCGAGCCGCGCGACCTCCACATGGGCGAGGCCGTGGAGTTCCTCGCAATCGGCTCCATGCAGACCGGTACCCCCGAGCTCGTCGTCACCTGGTCCGACACGCCCGGCGGCGAGCGCCACGAGTGGCCATGCCCCGTGCCGTGACAGTGACTGACCCGAGGCCCGGCAAGACGCAACGCCCTAGCAGACCCCGCTGACCTGCACAGATGCAGCCCGGAGCGGATGACTTGATTCTTTGCTCTTCAGCAGCTCCAGCCCAACTAACGATCAGCCCTTTCCGCAATGATGGCCGGTCTCATCCTCCGAGGGCGGTCCTGAGCTGACGAGGCAGCGGCGTAGGTGTGCCGGCGACGACGTTCACGTACACGATGCGGGCTCGTGCCAGCTGCTTGGTCAGACCGACCCCGGCTCGCGCTCCGATGATGAACGCGAGCTCGAAGCTCGACGTACCCACCCTCTCCGTGGAGACCGCGATGGAGACGTCGCCCTCGCCGGCACGCAAGGGCGAAATCCAGTCGATCTCGGCGTGGACCAGGTGCTGGTCGTGGCCGGCAGCGATCAGCACATCGTGCGGAGCGCCGATATGTCGCAGGTAGCCGGCGTAGGCCTCATCGCACCAAGCGAAGTACCACATGTTGAAGACCACGCCCTGTTGATCGAACTGGAAGTACGGGACGGGCGCCGACCAGACAAAAGCGGGGGTCGGGGGGCTCGTCGCGGCGCGCTCACCTTCCACGATCTCGGACCTCGCCGACGTTGTCGATCGGCCCGGACCGGCCCTCGGCGCCGCCACTGGACGGCTGGGACACGTTCTCCAGGACCACGGCCAGGGCCTGGCCGACGCCGATACAGATCGCCGCCACGCCCCACCGGTCGCCGGACTCCCGCAGGCGGTGGGCCAGGGTCCCGAGGATGCGACCTCCGGACGCGCCCAGCGGGTGCCCCATGGCGATCGCCCCACCCTTCGCGTTGACGATCTCAGGGTCGATCCCCCAGTCGTCGACACACGCGAGGGACTGGGCGGCGAACGCCTCGTTCAGCTCGACGGCAGCGACGTCGGCCCACGCGATCCCGGCCCGGCCGAGAGCCCGCTCGGCTGCCTGGACCGGCGCGATGCCGAACCTCTGCGGCTCGGTGGCGAACGCCGCGCGACCCGCCACGCGGGCGAGGGGGGCACGGCCGATCCGGTCGGCTGCGACCGCGGATCCGATCAGCACGGCAGAGGCGCCGTCGTTGAGGGGCGAGGCGTTGCCCGCGGTGATCGTTCCGTCCGCGCGGAAGGCCGGCCTGAGTCCGGCGAGCGCCTCGACGGTGGAGCCGGGGCGGAGGCCCTCGTCGTGGGCGACGTCGACCCCAGGCACCGGCACCACGAGATCGTCGTAGAAGCCCGCCTCCCACGCGGCGTGCGCCAGCAGGTGGGAACGGACGGCGAAGGCATCCTGCCGGTCGCGGCCGACCGCCCGCTCCCTGGCACGGTCGTCGACGATCAGCTCGTTGCTCTCACCGAGGGAGACAGTCCATTCCGCAGGCATCCGGTCGTTGACCAAGCGCCAACCCAGCGTCGTCGACACCAGCTCGGCGTTGCCGGCGGGATGGGGCCTGGTCGGCTTGGGTAGCACCCACGGCGCCCTGGTCATCGACTCGACGCCGCCCGCGACGACAATCTCGGCGTCGCCGGTCTCCACCGTGCGCGAGGCGGCCATCGCAGCGTCCAGGCTGGAGCCGCAGAGCCGGTTGATCGTCGTGGCTGGGACCGTCACCGGCAGCCCGGCTAGCAGTACGGCCATCCGACCGACGTTCCGGTTGTCCTCTCCGGCCTGGTTGGCGCAGCCCCACACGACGTCACCGACGTCGGCGGGGTCGAGGTCGGGCGCCGCCGCCAGCACACCTGTCAGCGCGACCGCGGCCAGGTCGTCCGGCCGCACGCCCGCCAGTGCCCCTCCGTACCGGCCGAACGGCGTGCGGACCGCCGCGTAGACGTAGGCGTCACATGTGCCGGCCACCGGTCACCTCCAGCACGCATCCGGTCATGTACGACGACAGGTCGCTGGCGAGGAAGGTCGCCACGGCCGCCACCTCCTCCGGCTCGCCGAAGCGGCCCATCGGGATCTCGCCGAGGCGCTGCTGCCAGATGTCCTCGCGCATCGCCTCGGTCATGGGGGTGCGGATCAGGCCGGGCTGAATCGCGTTGACCCGGACGCCCAGGTGCGCCACCTCCTTGGCGGCGGCCTTGGTGAGCCCGACGATGCCCGCCTTCGCAGCCGCGTAGTTGGTCTGTCCGACGTTGCCGACCTTCCCGGAGATCGACGACATGTTCACGATCGACCCGGAGCCGCGCTCGCGCATGACGGCGGCGGCGGCCCGGGTCCCGAGCCAGGTCCCCTGCACGTGCGTGTCCAGCACCAACCGGAAGTCGTCGAGGGACATCTTGCGCATCGTCGCATCGCGGAGGACCCCCGCGTTGTTGACCATCACGTCCACGCCGCCGAGGGCCTCCGCGGCTGCGACGAGGTTGGTCATCTCCTCCTCAGACGTGACGTTGCACCGCACGGCCAGGGCCGGCTCGCCGATCTCGGCCGCCGTTCGCTCGGCGCTGGCCAGGTCGACGTCGCCGAGAACCACCCGGGCGCCCTCGCGCACGAAGTGCTCGGCGATCGCCCGGCCAAGGCCTTGGGCGCCCCCGGTGATGACCGCCGTGCGGCCCTCGAGCAGATTCACTACATCTCCTGTGGATCGGGACTGGGCCGCGGTCAAGCGCCGTAGAGGGAGGCACCGGCCCGACTGATCACGACACGCGACACCACCGACCGGGCACTCAACCCCACCACGGCCTCTACGACATCGATGACGTCCGAGACCGGAACCATCTCCTCGACCGGCACCCGGTCGCGCACCCAGTCGGTCATGTCGGTCTCGACGTACCCGGGCGCGATGGCGGTCGCCGTCACGCCGACGGCGGACTCCTCAGCGTTCAGGGTATCCACGAGCGAGATGACCGCCGCTTTCGTCGCGCCGTACGCCGCCAACCCGGCCTCTGCGTAGAGGCCGGTGATCGAGGCGAGCGCCACGACCCGAGCGCCGCGCACGGGGTCGGCTGCGGCGCCGGCGCGCAGCATCGGGAGAGCGTGCTGGAGCAGCACGAACGGCGCCCGCACGTTCACCGACACGGTCTTGTCGAACCGCGCGAGGGGCAGCGTGCCGAGGCGGCCGGCCGTTCCGACGCCGGCGTTGAGCACCAGGCACGACAACGAACCGAACGCGTCGGCGTGCGCCCGGCTCAGCTGCTCCGGGTGCTCGGGGTCCGCCAGGTCGCCGGCGACCCCGACGACCTCAGGCGCGCCGGCCGCTCGCAGGGCCGCGCTGGTCTCGGCGAGCCGGTCGCGGTCCCGCCCTGCCACCGTCAGCCCGAAGCCGTGCGCCGCCAACCGTTCGGCGATGCCTCGGCCGATGCCCCGCGAGGCGCCGGTCACCAGGGCAGTCCGGCGTGGGTCAGGCACGGGTCGCGCCTGCCTCGAGGCCCGCCTCGAGCAGCAGCGGAACGCTCTCCGCTACCCGCTCGTACCCGTCGCCGACGGTGACGCCGAGGGCATGACGGTAGGTGATGCCCTGGGCGATCACCGCGAGCTTGTAGAAGGCCAGCGCCCGGTAGAAGGCGAAACCTGGCAGGTCGGACCCGGAGCGGGTGGCGTAGGCCTCGGCCAGGTCGTCGGGACCGGGGAAGCGTGGGCTCGTCCACGCTGCAGGGATGCCGAGGACGTCGTCGAGCGCTTGGTGCCGGTAGGCGCACATGGTGGCGACGTCGGCCACCGGGTCCCCGAGCGTCGAGAGCTCCCAGTCGACGACGGCAAGCACCCGACCCGGATCGTCCCGGTCGAGCAGCACGTTGTCGACCCGGTAGTCGCCGTGGACCACGGCGGTACGCGACTGCGTGGGCACACGCTCCGTCAGCCACTCGAGGAGTCGGTCGGCTCGGGCGTCCTGTGCGGCCATCGAGGTCCACTGGCTCGACCACCGTCGCACCTGACGCGCGGCGTACCCGTCGAGTCGACCGTAGTCCCCGAGCCCGACCGCGATCGGATCCACCGCGTGCAAGGACGTCAGCACATCGACGAGGCCGTCGGCGCACGAGGCCACCTCGGCATCGGACCACGTCGCTATGTCCGCCCGAGCGCGCGCCGTCGTGCCTGGCACGAACGCCACCACCGCACAGGGGACGCCGAGCGCCTCTCCAGCGGCGTCGCACACGACGGTCCTCGCAACCGGCACCGGCGTGGCCTGGAGGGCGTCGACAACGCGATACTCGCGGACCACGTCGTGCGCCGACTCGATGACACCCCCGTGGGGTCGACGACGCATCACCCAGGCCGAGACCCCGTCGTCGAGGCGGTAGGTGAGGTTGGATCGCCCGCCGGTGAGCAACGTGGCGCTCAACGGCCCGGCGAGGGACTCGCCGCACCGGGCGAGCAGGTCCGTCAGGCGCTCGAGCTCGGTGAGGGTGAGATCGGTCATGGGACGGGCGCGATGTCAGCGGTGGCCCGGTGGACGGCGCGCCTGGCGATCGACCAGCGGTGCACCTCGGACGCGCCGTCGTAGATCCGGAACGGCCGGACCTCGCGAGACAGTCTGGCCAGGGGCAGGTCGTCACTCACGCCCAGGCCTCCGCACATCTGGACAGCGCGGTCGACGATCCGACCGACCGCCTCGGCCGCGTAGGTCTTGGCGATGGAGGTCGAGGCCGAGGCGCGCTGGCCGCGGTCCAGCTCCCAGCAGGCGCGCAGCAGCAGCGCCCTGGTCGCCGCGATGTCGATCTCGTTGTCCGCGATCAGCTGCTGGATCATCCCGAGCTCGGCGAGCCGGGCGCCGAAGGCCTCGCGTCCGGCCACGTGCCTCAACGCCACCTCGTGCCCGCGCAGCGCCGCACCGAGCCAGCGCATCACGTGCGTCATGCGGGCGGGTCCGAGGCGCACCTGCGCGTTGGCGAAGCCGCGGTCGACCTCGCCGAGGACCCGCTCGTCGGGCACCAGCACATCGTCGAATCGCACCTCGCAGTGTCCACCGACCATGGACCGGTCGAGAGTCCCTATGTGCCGGCCCACCTGCACGCCCTCGACGTCCGCCGGGACGAGGAACATGGTCGCGCCGTGCGCGTCACCTGGCTCGCCGGCGGTCCGCGCCATCACGATGAAGAAGCCGGCCCCGTCGGCCCCCGTGATGAACCACTTGTCGCCGGAGATGCGCCATCCCCCGGGCACCTGGCGTGCCCTCGTACGTAGAGCGGTGGGGTCCGAGCCCGCGCCTGGCGAGGGTTCGGTCATGGCGAACGCCGAGCGCGTCTCCCCCTGGACGAGTGGGCGGAGGAACTCCTGCTGTTGCTCGGGCGTTGCCCCGTGGGCGAGGAGGTGCACGTTGCCCTCGTCCGGCGCCGCACAGTTGAGGGCGAGCGGGCCGAACAGGGAGTGTCCCGCGGCCTCGAACACCGGCGCGCGGTCGACCATGCCCAGACCCAACCCGCCGTGCTCGACGGGGCCGTGCGGGCTGAGCAGCCCCCGTGCCCGCGCCTCGGCCTGCAGCTCGCGGCGCAGTCCGTCGCCGCCGGCCCGCTCGACGTCGCCGCCGGCGGCGTCCTCGACCGGGATGACGACCTCACGGACGAACGAGAAGGTCCGCGCCGCGATGTCCCGGACCTCCTCGGGATGCTCGAGGTCGACGCTCACGTGTTGGCCCCGGGGCGTCGTGCGAGCCGCGACCGCGACTCGGTGCTCACGCCGGCACGGGCGCCCGCCCAAAGACGAAGTGCTCCTTGTACTCCGACTTCTCCTCGTCCTCCATCTTGTCCATGTAGGCGCCCGAACCGCCCATGTAGAACATGTTGATGATCGGCTTGCCGGGGATGTTGGAGCCGTTGATCCAGGAGTTCGTGACCGCGAACAGCGTGCCCGCGGCACCCTCGTCGCACTCGGCGATCCAGGCCTCCTCTGCTTCCGCGGCGGGCTCGATCGAGCCGAGGTCGTTCTCCATGACGTGCTTGATCGACCCGGCCACCCAGTTCACCTGCGCCTCGTGCAGCGGCGGCTGGTTCGTGAACGGGCCCATCGGGCCGTAGATCATGTAGAGGTTCGGGAAGCCGTGAGCCATGAGCCCGAGGTGGGTCCTGGGCCGGTGCTGCCAGTGGTCATGCAACGAGACGTCGCCCCGCCCGGTGTGCTGGATCTTGAGCTGGTTGCCCGAGACCGCGTCGAAGCCTGTCGCGAGGATGATGACGTCGAGCTCGTGCTCTGTGCCGTCCTCCGTGCGGATGCCCTTCTCGGTGAACTCGACGATCGGGTTGTGCTGGACGTCGACGAGGTGGACGTCGTCCCGGTTGTAGGTCTCGTAGTAGTTGTCGCAGCACAGCGGACGCTTGGCGTAGAGGTCGCTCGGGATCAGCAGGTTCGCGGTGACCTGGTCCTTGACGGTCTCCCGGATCTTGCGGGCGATCACCTCGGTCGCGGCGGCGTTGGCGACCCGGCTGACGGCCACGTCGTTGAATGCCGCGAACATGTACTGGAACCCCCCGCCCTCCTCGTACTGCTCCTCGAACCGCCTGATCCGCTCCTCCTCCGGCACGTCCTCCGCAGCGACATCTGACTCCTTGAAGCCGAACGCCGTCACCGAGTAGAGGACGTCGTGCCAGTAGCCTTCGTAGTCCTGCTCGATCTGCTCGAGCAGACCAGGTGCGATGGGGCGGTGCTTCGACGGCACGACCCATTGCGGGGTCCGCTGGAACACGGTGAGCTGACCGCACTTGTCGCCCAGCTCGCTGATCACCTGGATGCCGGAAGAGCCGGTGCCGATCACCCCGACCGACTTGCCGGTGAAGTCCACGTCCTCCTGCGGCCATCGGGCGGTGTGGTGGATCTCGCCTCGGAAGCGGTCCATGCCGGGGAAGTGCGGGACCTTGGTGGCCGACAGCAGGCCGACCGCCTCCACGACGAACTGCGCGCGCCACACCTTTCCGTCGTCCGTGACGACGGTCCAGCGGCTGCTCGCGTCGTCCCAGGTCACGCTCTCCACCTGGGTGTTGAACTGGATGCTGCGGCGCAGGTCGTAGCGGTCGGCGACGTGCTTGAGGTAGGCGAAGATCTCTTCCTGCCGGGGGTAGCGCTCGGACCACTTCCACTCGTGGAACAGCTCCTTGTCGAAGGAGTAGCAGTACGCGTTGACCTCCGTGTCGGAGCGAGCCCCGGGGTACTGGTTCCAGAACCACGTGCCGCCGACATCGCCGGCGTTGTCGAACGCCTGGACGCTCAGCCCGTCGACGTTCCGCAGCCTGTGGATGCTGTAGAGCCCTGCGAACCCTGAGCCGATGACGATGGCGTCGACCTCCGTGGTCCCACCGTCCGCCTTGACCTCGTCGCTCATCGCGGATGTCCCTTCTTCGTCGTCTGGAGCCGCCGGTCGTCCGCACCGGCTGCCAGGAACACTGTGGGGAGCGCCGGCCGAGCGCGGTTGTCCCATTTCGGGACGAGGACGCGATGTCTCCCCCGCGCGTAGAACAGTCGAGGACGGCGGGACGCGGACAACGTCCGCGCTCAGGCCATGGGGGGCGCTCGGTGTCGCAGATTGGGACAGTGAGGGGGGTGTGTGTCAGGCCGTATTCTGTAACCGACCTCACACGACTCGAGCTTCGCGGTCCACGCCCGAGCTGGTGAGGGAATCGGAGGTATCGCCATGACGTCCTCGCGTGTCGTTGACGCTGCTCGGGAGCACCTGCTGAGCCAGGGCACCATCCCGGACGACCTGGCCAAGCTGGTACGGCCCGACGTTCTCCGGTCGTGGCGACGCTCTCTGCTGTCCGGCGCCGAGCTGGCCAACCCGTCGCTGACCTTCCACGGCGAGCACCATGCCCGCGCCGCCTTGCGCATCGCTGCGGACCCGGTGCTGTCCCGGCTCGCCGAGGAGCTGTCGGGCCTGGATGCCGGGCTGCTGCTCTGCGACCAGAACGCGGTGGTGGTCCAGCGTTGGGTCTCCGATGCCGGGATCCTCCCCATGATGGATCGCATCCACTCGGACGTGGGCTTCTGCATCAGCGAGGAGACAATCGGGACGAACGGCGTCGGCTCGGTCATCGAGTCCGGTCAGGCGCTCCAGATCTCAGGCCCCGAGCACCTCGCGGAGGCCCTCCAACCGTTCACCTGCGTGGGCGTCCCCCTTCACCACCCGATCACGCGCCGACTCGAGGGCGTGATCACGATGAACTGCCGCGCGGCGTCCGGCAACCCGCTACTCACCCCGTTGATGACCAGCACAGCCCAGGAGGTCGAGAGCCGGCTCCTGGCCCAGGCGACCACGTCGGAGCGGCTCCTGCTTGACGAGTACCTCGTGGCCATCGGCTCTCGACGAGCGCCCGTGGCTGCAGTGGGCCAGGACATCTTCATCGCCGGCCCGCGCGTCACCGACATGCTCGAGGGCGTCGACCGCGCGGCACTGTGGGAGCACGTGCGCGGGGTGGCCATGGGGTCCATGACAACGGCTGCCGAGGTCGGCCTCGACCCAGCCCGTTTCCGCATCGCCCGGTCGAAGCCGATCCAGCGCGACGGGCGAGTCGTCGGGGCTCTGGTCGAATTCGACATCGATCGGCCGGTCCACGACGACGTACGTCCGGTAGTGCTGCCCAAGCCGACCGTCTCGTTGCCGGGGAAGAGCCCCGCACTGGTCAGCACCATCGCGCACGCCACCCGGCTGGCTGCCAAGAGAGTGCCGATGCTCATCGAAGGCGAGCCTGGCGCCGGCAAGTTCGCCTTGGCGCGGGCAGTCCTGGCCTCGTCCAATGTGCCGAGCGACAAGATCGCCGTCGTCGACGCTGCCGGCTGTGTCGAAGGACCATCCCAGTTCGTCGCAACCCTCCGCCGTGAGCTGGAGCTTGATCCCCAGGCGGTCGTTCTCCGTCACGTGGAGGCCCTCTCGCCTGAGGCCGCAGCAACCACGTCGGCACTCCTCGAAGGGATCGAGCAGACCCCGAACCCGCCGCGCGTACTCGCCACGCTCACCACGGACGGGCCACCGCCTCCGGCCCTGCGCCGCCTCGTCGACACCGTCGGCGTCGGTCGTGTCACGGTGCCACCGCTGCGCACCCGACCGGAGGACGTCGCACCCACAGCCATCGCCCTTCTCGACAAGCACCGCGGTGAGAAGCCTTTGTACTTCGCCTCGGCGACGCTGCGCTGCCTGATGCGGGCCCCGTGGCCGGGGAACCTGAGGCAGATGGAAGCCACGATCCGCGGCTTGGTGTCCGCTGCGATGGGTCCTGAGATCCGGCCCGACGCATTGCCTCTCGAGCTTCAAAGCAGCTCGCGCAAGCGCGACCTGTCGGCGATCGAGGAGCTCGAGCTCGGCGCGATCCTCAACGCGCTCAAGCACCACAACGGCAACAAGGTGGCCGCGGCACAGTCGATCGGGATCTCGCGCTCGACCCTTTACCGCAAGCTCCAGACCTACCGGCTGGACCCCGACAAGCAGTACTTCTGAGCGCAACCCGCACCGAGGAGGCGTCCCATGGGGGAGGGAGAGGGGCTCGATGCAGCCCGGGAGCACCTGCTCGCTGACGGTGTGGTCCCCCGACGCCTCGAGCGACAGGTGCGGCCCCAGGTCCTCCAGTCGTGGCGCCGCTCGCTGCAGAGCGGGGCGCAGCTCGCCAACCCCACGCTGACCTACAAGGGTCAGCACCACGCCCGGGCCGGCCTCAGGCTGGCCGCCGACCCGGTGCTGTCACGTCTAGCCGAGCAGCTGGCGGGGCTCGAGGCAGGTGTTCTCCTGGCAGACCACGAAGCGACCCTGGTCCACCGCTGGGTGCCTGACCGCTCGGTCGTCCCGATGTTCGACCGCATCAACGCCGACGCCGGCTTCGATAACAGCGAGGAGTCCATCGGGACGAACGGGGTCGGCAGCGTCATCGAGACCCGGTCCTCGATCCAGGTCAGCGGCGCTGAACACCTCGCCGATGCCCTGCGGCCGTTCACCTGCGTCGGCGTACCCGTCCATCACCCCGTCACGCGGCGGCTCGAAGCCGTGGTGACGTTGTCGTGCCGGGCTTCCTCCGGCAACCCGCTGCTCACCCCGCTGATGACCAGCACGGCCCAGGAGGTCGAGAGCCGGCTCCTGGCCCAGGCCTCGACTGCGGAACGGCAGCTGCTCGATGCCTACCTCGTCGCAATCGGCTCACGCCGTGCGCCCATCGCAGCGGTCGGGCAGGACATCTTCATCGCGGGCCCGAAGGTGACCGACCTACTGGAGGGGATCGACCGAGCCATGCTCTGGGAGTACGTGCGCGGAGTGGCCCTGGGCTCTCGCGCCGACGCGGGCGCCATCGGCATCGCGACCGGCGGCAGGTTCCAGCTCCGTCGTTGCCAGGCCGTCGAGCGCGACGGGGCAGTCATCGGCGCCTTGGTGGAGTTCGAGCTGGGCAGGCCCGAGCGGAGGCAGCACCTGACATCAGCAGACCCTCTGCTCCCTCGTCCGACCGTGTCGCTCCCGGGTCAGAGTCCCGCGCTGGTGAACGCGATCGCGCACGCCACCCGGCTCGCGGCCCGGAGCGTCCCCATGCTCATCGAAGGCGAATCCGGGGCGGGCAAGTTCGCGCTTGCGCGCGCCGTCCTCGAAGCCGCGCGTGTGCCCCAGGAGGACGTTGTAGTGCTCGACGCCGCGACCGGAGGCGCGGCGGCCGAGAGCTCGTTCATCGCCACCTTGCGCTCGATCGTGGAGGAGCATCCTCCTGCGCTGGTGCTGCGCCACCTGGAGCACCTCTCCCCCGGAGACGCGGCTGGAACTGCGAGCCTGCTCGACCACCTCGAGCGCGAGCAGCAGCTGCCGCGCCTCGTCGCCACGCTGACGACCGGCGGAGAGGTCACTCAGACGCTGCGCCGTCTGATCGACACCGTCGGCGTGGGCCGGGTGACCGTGCCGCCCCTGCGTGACCGGCATGAGGACATCGCCCCGACCGCGGCCGCGATGTTGGACAGGCACCGCGGTGAGCGGGCGCTGCACTTCTCCACCGCCGCACTGCGCTGCCTGATGAGGGCGTCATGGCCCGGGAACCTGCGCCAGCTCGAGTCGACCATCCGTGGCGTGATCTCCACCTGCATCGGTCCCGAGATCACACCTCACTCGCTTCCGGTCGAGCTCCAGGGCAACTCCCGCAGGCGCGAGCTGTCGGCGATCGAGGAGCTGGAGCTGGGCGCCATCCTGAATGCGCTCAGGCAGCACCACGGGAACAAGGTCGCTGCGGCGCAGTCAATCGGCATCTCGCGCTCGACGCTCTACCGCAAGCTCCAGACCTACCACCTGGACCCGGACCAGTACTTCTAGCTCCTCATGAGCTCCGCCGAGCTTGTCGCAATTCGGGACAAGGACCCGTGGCTCACAGCGGCAAGAGTGACGATATGCCCGTCACCACCCCCTCACCCCCGGTCACGGCCGACGTCGCCGCTCTCCAGGAGCGAGCACACGAGCTGCGTCGGCTCCAGATGCAGATGACCCGAGGCAAGGGGGAGGGCTACATCGCCCAAGGGCTAGGAATCGCCGACACCCTGGCCGCTCTCTACTTCCACGAGCTGCGGCACGACCCCGCGGATCCGCACTGGCGCGACCGGGACCGGTTCCTGCTCTCGACCGGTCACTACTCCATCGCGATGTACGCCGTGCTCGCGGCGGCGGGCTACCTCGCTGAGGACGAGCTGCCGACGTACGGCCTCAATGGCTCGCGCCTGCCGATGAGCACCTTCGACGTGACTCCGGGCATCGAGGTCGTCGGCGGGTCACTCGGCCAGTGCCTCGGCCAAGCGGTCGGGATGGCGCTAGGGCTACGGCTCGACGGGTCGCCGGCCCGGGTCTTCTGCGAGTTCTCCGACGGAGAGCTCGACGAAGGCTCCACTTGGGAGGCGCTGATGGGCGGAGCGACGTTCGGCGTCGACAATCTGGTCGCGCTGGTCGACTGCAACGGCATCCAGGCCGATGGCCCGGTGACGGTGGCGATCGAGCCGGTCGCCGGCAAGCTGCGGGCCTTCGGATGGGACACCCGTGAGGTCGACGGCAACGACATGCGTCAGCTCACCGACGCGCTGGCCGCCTCGCGGGAGCAGGACGGCCGACCGAAGGCGATCGTCCTGCGCACGACACCAGGGTTCGGCATCCCGTCGATCATGTCGCGCCCGCGCGCACACTTCGTGCGCGTCACCGACGAGGACTGGGGCGTGTTCATGGACGAGCTGGAGGCGAACCGGTGACCAACGCCCCCGTCTTCGGGCAGACCCGCGGGATGGGCGAGCTCATCGAGGTCGCCGACAAGGAGACGATGCTCGCCCCGTTCGGCACCGAGCTCGCAGCTCTCGGCCGGGAGCGGCCGGAGATCGTTGCTCTCACTGCGGACATGGGGCGCTACAGCGACATCCTGCCGTTCCGCGACGAGCACCCCGACCGGTTCTGGAACGTCGGCATGGCCGAGCAGAACCTCATCGCCACGGCGGCCGGACTGGCCAAGGTCGGCAAGATCGCCTACTGCACGACGTACTCGGTCTTCGTCACCCGTCGCGCCTACGACTTCGTCGCGATCGCCTGCGCGCACTCCAAGGCCGACGTGAAGATCTTCGCCGGGATGCCCGGCCTGATGAACGGGTACGGCGCCACTCACCAGGCGACTGAGGACCTGAACATGATGCGCGGCATAGCGGATCTCACGATCATCGACCCGTGTGACGCCATCGAGCTGCGCCAGGTCGTCCGGGCGGTAGCCGACATCCCGGGCACGGTGTACGTCCGGCTGCTGCGTGGCCACGTGCCGGTCGAGCTACCTGAGAACTACGAGTTCAGACCCGGCAAGGCCGCCCGCCTGCGTGCCGGCGACGGCTCGGTGGGGGTGGTGTCGACCGGCTACATGACCGGGCGGGCACTGGACGCCGCCCGGACTGCGGCCGGGCAGAACGTCGAGGCGTCGGTGCTGCACGTCCCGACGATCAAGCCCTTCGACACCGAGGCGGTACTCGAGTTCGCGGGCCGCCACGACCGGCTCGTGATCGCCGAGAACCACAAGAAGACCGGCGGACTGGGCACGCTCGTGACCGAGGCGATGTTCGACGCCGGGCTCCTGCGCCCGGTCGTCCGGGTCGGGCTCGAGGACGGATTCTTCGAGTGCGGGTCGCAGGAGTATCTGGAGGCCAAGTACGGCGTCGACCTGCCTCGTGTGGTCCGCGCCGTGGTCGAGGGCGTGTGAGCCTTCGCGTCTTCGCCGGTCCGCTGCGCTACCTGCAGGGGCCTGGGGCCCTGGACTCGCTGGGGTCGCTGGTGGCGCCGTACGGTTCACGACCCGTGGTCGTCACAGACCCCTTCGTGCGGGATCTGCTCGGTGCCCGAGTCTCCGACCTCCTGAAGGCAGCCGGACTCTCCCCCACCGTCGTCGTGCTGGAGGGAGAGATCACCGCCGCTGCGGCCGACGCGCTCACGGAGTCGGTCAGGATTGTCGGCGCGGGCGTCGTCGTGGGCGTGGGTGGCGGCAAGTCCCTCGACGCCGCCAAGGCGGTGTCGCTGCGCCTCGGCGTGCCGGTCATCACCGTGCCGTCGGTCGCGTCGAACGACAGCCCCACCAGCCGGGCCGTGGCGATGTACGACGACGGCCACCGGATGGTGTCGGTCGACCAGCTCGTCGCGAATCCCCACGCGGTCGTGGTGGACACGACTCAGATCGCGCAGGCCCCCGTGCACTTCCTACGCGCAGGGATCGGCGATGCCGTGGCGAAGCGGTTCGAGGCCGCGGCCTGCGCTGCAGGCACCGGCCTGACGACTCTCGGCACCCGCCCACTGCTGATCGGGTCTGCGATTGCGGACGCCTGCTACTCGGCCATCCGCGCGCATGCCGTACCGGGCCTGGCGGCATGCGAGCGGAGCGAGGTGACGCCCGATCTCGAGAACCTCGTCGAGGCTGTGGTGCTGCTCAGTGGCCTGGGCTTCGAGAACGGCGGGCTCTCGCTCGCGCACTCCCTCACCCGTGGCCTGATGCGGGCGCGCGGCGCTGCCTCCGCCCTGCACGGGGAGCACGTCGCGTGGGCGACGCTCGTCCAGAGGGTCGCCGAGCGCGCGCCCGACGCGGAAGTCGCCGACCTCCGGTCGTTCCTCGGTTCGGTCGGCCTGCCTGTCTCGCTTCCCGAGCTGGGTATGCGCGCCGCGTCGGTGGAGGAGATCCGCGAGATAGCGGCGGTCACGATGACCGCCCCGCACATGGCGAACCTGGCTCACCCGGTCGACGAGAACGGCCTCGTGGCGGCGATCCTCGAGGTCGAGGACGCCGCCCGGCGCGGTTAGCGGCGACCCTCCACGGCGGCAACCCGGGCGCTCATCGCTTCAGCACCACGGCATCGACGGCCACCACGCCATCCTCGAGCAGCATCAG
This sequence comes from uncultured Actinomycetota bacterium, assembly GCA_963780355.1. Taxonomy (GTDB): domain Bacteria; phylum Actinomycetota; class Actinomycetes; order Propionibacteriales; family Nocardioidaceae; genus Nocardioides. The sequence goes on along the minus strand of CAWABT010000001.1, from coordinate 2,321,964 downwards.
CGGGTTCGCGTCGAACCCGGCGACCGGACAGTCGGGGTCGCTGAGAAGCTCGGATGCTCGCACGACAGCCTTCACCCAGGCGTCCACGTCTACGGGCGGCTCGCCCCGCACGCCGGCGAGCAGGGGGGCGAGCCTGAGCCGGCCGATCGCCTCGTGGACCTCCTCGGCCGTGCACGGGGCGAGCAGCACCTGGGTGTCGGGGGTCGCCTCGACATAGACGCCCCCGGCGCCCAGCACCATCACGGGGCCGAACGTCGGGTCGAGGCTGGCGCCCAGCAGGCCTTCGTGCAGGCCGCGCACCATCGGTGCGAGGAGGAACCCGTCGAGCTCCACGCCGTGCGCGGCAGCGGACGCCGCGATCTCGCTCGCCGCCTCGACGGCCTGTGCTGCCGTCAGACAGCGGAGGCGCACGAGCCCGAGCTCGGACTTGTGGGTGGCATCGGGGCTGCTTCCCTTGACCACCACCTCGACGGCACCGAGCCGGTCGAAGGCAGCCGCGACGTCCTCCAGCGACGCGGCGAGCTCGTGGGAGACCACCGGCACCCCTAGGTCGGACAGCGCGGCGAGGCTCTGCGCCTCGTTCAGTCCCCCGCACTCCGCGCTCGACCGAGCGCCCACCGCCGGCCTCGGCAGGGCCGCTGCCCTGGCCATCCGGCGGCGGTGCGCGAGGTACTGCGCGAGAGCGGCGACGGCCGACGCCTCCTCCTCGAACACGGGCAGGCCCGCGGCAATGAACGGTGCTGCCACGTTGGGTTGGGGAATCGCGCAGACGATCGGAGTCCCGGTCCCGGCGAACAGTGCGGCGTCGCGCGCGAACCGATCGACGTCGTACCCACGCCCGGCGACCGGGATGCCCAGCAGGCACGCGTCGACAGCGGGATCCTCTCCCAGTACCGGCAGCACGCGGCCGAACAGGCCGCTATCGGTGAGGAGTGCCGCGGTGACGTCGACGGGGTTGGTGGTGGCCGCGAACGGCGGCAGCTCTCCTTGCAGCCGGGTGACGGTCTTCTCCGACAGGGTGGCAAGTGGCAGCCCCGCGTCCTCCGCGGCGTCCGCGGCGAGCACGCAGACCGCCCCCGAGTTGGACACGACGGCGAGGCCATCCCCCGACGGGTTCCAGTCCTGGAGATACAGCTCGCTGGCGGCGACGAGCTCCCTGACGCTGTGCACCTGCCAGATGCCGACCCGTTCAAGGAAGGCGTCGAGCACGCGGCGCTCGGTGGCCAGGGCACCTGTGTGCGAGGCGGCGGCGCGCGACCCTGACGACGAGCGACCGCCGACCAGCGCCACGACAGGCACGCCACGCGCCCGCGACCTCTCGCCGAGGATGAGCAGCGACTCGGCATCGGTGACCGACTCGAGGTAGAGCAGCACCAGCCTGAGGTCCGGGTCCTCGACGGCCTCAGCGGCCAGCTCAGCGGCGGTGACGTCCAGGTCGTTGCCGGTGCCGTGCGCGTAGCGGATACCGATCCCCCGGCGTCGCAGGATGCCGTACGGCACCGACGCCAGGGCCCCGCTCTGACTGATGATCGCCACCGGACCGTCCGCGGGAGGCTCCTCGGTGAACAGCGTGGAGAAGCCCAGCACCGCGCCGGAGTGGAAGCTCGCGAGCCCTTGGGAGTTGGGGCCGACCACGCGCATGCCGGCGGCGCGGGCGTGGCCGAGCAGCTCCTGCTGCATCCGCACGCCTTCCGCGGTATGGGTCTCGCCGAAGCCGGACGACATGACGACGGCGCCCTTGGTCCCCATCTGGGCAGCGACGCGCACGGCCTCGACCGCCGCTTGGCCGGGGACGGCGATCAACGCGACATCGGGGACGATGGGCGAGTCCTCCAGACGCGCGACCGTCCGCAGGCCCTGCACGATGTCCCGCTTCGGGTTCACTGCGACGACCGTGCCTGCGTAGCCGAACTCGCGCATGTAGCGCAGCGGCCGACCACCGATCTTCTCGCCGTCGTCTGACGCGCCGACGACGGCGACGGAGGCCGGTGAGTGGAAGTAGCCGAGTGTGCTCATGCGGGTGAACCTTCCTGGCAGAAGCTGGGCACGAGCACTCCGTCGTGGCCGTCGGGGCGGAACTCCGTGGTGGCGCGGTCCCCGGGCGCGAGCGCGTCGTCGTGAACGCGTCCCATCACGATCGGCCCCTCGTCGAGCTCGACCAGCGCGAGGCACACCGGGTCGTCCTGGTCGTCGGCTGTCACGTGCAGCCGGGTGACTGCGACGCAGAGCCCGGTTCCGGACGATGGCATGTCGGAGGCGTCCTGCGCGCCGCAGACCGGGCAGCGCAGGTGCGGCAGGTACCAGTGGTTGCCACAGCGTCCGCACGCCGAGAGCAGCAGGAGCGGCTCGCCGGCGGTCCAGTCGAGGCGACGGTCCATCACGAACGCCTCCGCAGCACGACCCCGACATGCGCGGACAGCACTCCGCCGTCGGCGTGCACGTAGCCCACCTCGCAACCCCCGACCTGGCTCGCCCCCCGCTCGTGCCGCAGCTGCGTGGCGACCTCGGCCAGATGGGCCATGCCACCGCCCACGCCGCAGTGCCCGTAGGACAGCAGACCACCGTGGGTGTTCATCGGAAAGCGACCGTCGATCTCGAAGGCGCCTGCTCGCGCATAGGCCCCGGCGCGACCGGGCGGAACCAGGCCGAGCTCCTCCAGGAGCATCGCGACGGTGATCGAGAAGCTGTCGTAGATTCCGTAGACGTCGACCGCCTCCCACGACACGTCCGCCTCGGCGAGCGCGCGCTGGGCGGCGACGCCCGCGCCGGAGCCCCCCGGCTCCAGCGCGGAGAGGTGCTGGTGCCGGTGGGCCTGCCCGGTGCCGGCGATGTCCAGGCTCCGCTCGCCCGTGGGCGCTGCCGAGACGACGAACGCCGCGCCGCCGTCGGAGACCGGACAGCAGTCGAGCAGTCGCAGCGGATCGGCCACCGGCCGGGACGCGAGGACGTCCTCGTCGGTGATCGACTTCTGGAACTGGGCGCCCAGCTTGCCTGCCGCGTGTGCGCGCATCTGCACGGGGAAGGACGCGAGCGCCTCCGCCGACAACCCGTAGGTCCAGAGGTAGCGGGACGCGAGCAGCGCGTAGTAGGCCGGCACGCTCCCGCCGAGCGGCACCTCGTAGCGGGCGTGGCCGACCTGAGCAAGCGTCCGCGTCGACGCCTCCCGGGTCTGTCCGGACGCCCTGTCCTCGCCCGCCACGACGAGCACATGCCGGGAGGCCCCGGCGGTCACGAGCCGAGCGGCCTGGGCGAGCATCGCCAATCCCGTGGCTCCCCCCACGCTCATGCCGAAGGCCACAGCGGGCCGGATGCCGAACCGTTCGGCGAAGAGGTTCGCCGGCATCAGGTGGCTGGACACGGTGGAGTAGCCGGTGATGACGGTGTCGACGTCGTCCGGCTCGAGGCCCGCATCGGTGAGTGCCAGCGTCGCCGCAGCACACTGCCACTCAACCGAGTCGGGTCCGGGCTGCCGGCCGAAGCTGGTGACACCGATGCCGGTGAGCGTCGCCGTCACGCGTCCGCCACGACGTCACGCACGACGCCGCGAAGAGCCTGTTTCCGGATCTTGCCGGTGGACGTCTTCGGGATGTCCCCGAAGTGCACCTGCTTGGGCACCTTGAAGCCGGCGAGGTGGGCGCGCACGTGGTCGGCCACCTGCTCGGCAGTCAGCTCCGCGCCGGGGCGCCGGGTCACGAAGGCCACGGGGATCTCGCCCCATCGCTCGTCCGGCGCGCCGACGACCGCCGACTCGACGACGTCCGGGTGCGAGTCGATCACACGCTCGACCTCGACCGAAGCGACGTTCTCCCCGCCGGTGATGATGACGTCCTTGGCACGGTCGGTGATCTCGACGTAGCCGTCCGGGTGCATCACCGCGAGGTCGCCGGTGCGGAACCATCCACCGACCGTGACGGCCTGGGTTGCCGCCTCGTCGTCGTAGTAGCCGAGCATCACGTCGTTGCCCCTGGCCACGATCTCGCCGGGCGTCCTCCCGTCGCGGGGGACGTCGGCACCGTCGCCGTCGACCACTCGCAGGGGCTCGGCGACGACGTTGCCGACGCCCTGCCGGGCGCGCATCCGGGCCTGGTCGTCGCTGTCCAGGGCATCCCACTGTGGCTGCCACTCGTTGATGCCGATCGGACCGAACGTCTCGGTGAGTCCGTAGAGGTGGGTGACGTTCATGCCGAGCCTGTCCATCCGGGCCAGCAGAGTGGGCGAGGGCGGTGCCCCGCCGGTCTGCACCGCGACCCGCCGCTCGAGAGCGGGCCCGGCCGCACCGTCGGCATCAGCGACCATCGTCAGGACGGTCGGCGCAGCGCTGAAGTGGGTGACCCCTTCGTCACGAAGCAGGCTCCAGATCTGCTCCGGGTCGACCTTGCGCAGGCACACGTGCAGCCCCCCGATGGCTGTGACGCCCCAGGTGAGACACCAGCCGTTGCAATGGAACATGGGAAGGGTCCAGAGGTAGGTCGTCTCACCGTCCATCCGGCCGTGGACCAAGAGGGCCAGACTCTGCAGGTAGGCGCCGCGGTGGTGAGTCATCACGCCCTTGGGCCTGCCGGTGGTGCCACTCGTGTAGTTGATGCCCAGCAGGCCGCGTTCGTCGTTGCAGGGCACCTCCGCGGGTTGCGCGTCCGAGAGCAGTCGCTCGTACTCGCTGTCCGGGCCGGCCTGCACGAGCCGGGTCCCGGTCAACGCCGCGACGGTCGGGGCCACGTCGGCGAACTCCTCGGTGACGACCAGAACAGTCGAGCCCGAGTGCTCCACGATGTACACCAGCTCCTCCTGGGAGAGCCGGATATTCAGGGGCACCAGCACGGCGCCCCGCATCGGGACGCCATGGTGCATCTCGAGCAGCACGTGGCTGTTGGTGGCGAGCACCGCGACGCGGTCTCCTGGCTGGACGCCCAGCCCCGCCAGCGCGCCGGTCAGCCGACGGCAGCGGTCGTACAGCTCGGCGTAGGTCAGCCGGAGCCGGCCGTCGACCACGGCCGTGCGCTCGGCATACACCTCGGCTGACCGCGTCAGGAAAGCGGTCGGGGTGAGCTCACTGAAGGTGAAGTCGGCCATGGCCCAAGTCCTATGAGGCCGGGGCCGATCACAGACCGCCGAGCGAGACGTACTTGGTGTCGAGGTACTCCTCGACGCCCAGGGGGCCGCCCTCCCGGCCGATCCCGGACTGCTTCACTCCGCCGAAGGGCGCCTGAACGGCAGAGATCTGGGCGTCGTTGAGCCCGACGGTGCCGTACTCGAGCCGCTCGGCGACGCGGATCCCACGGTTGAGGTCGCGCGTGAAGAAGTAGCCGGCGAGGCCGTAGTCGGAGTCGTTGGCTCGGCGCACGACGTCGTCCTCGTCGGTGAAGGTGAACACCGGCGCCACCGGTCCGAAGGTCTCTTCCTGGGCGAGGAGCATGCTCTCGTTCGCACCGCTGATGACCGTCGGCTCGAAGAACAGCCGGCTGCCCGAGGCGACCTCGGCGCGCTTCCCGCCGAGCAGGACCTCTGCACCCTTCTCGACCGCGTCGGCCACGTGCGCCTCCACCTTCACCAGGGCGGCCTCTTCCACGAGCGGGCCCACGTCGGTCCCCTCGTCCAGCGCGTTGCCCACGCTGAGGCCGGCGAACTCCTGGGCCAGACGCCGGCTGAACTCCTCGGCCACCGACTCGTGCACGAAGAAGCGGTTGGCCGAGACGCAGGTCTGGCCCATGTTGCGCAGCTTGACCGCCATCGCCTCGCGCAGGACGAGGTCCATGTCGGCGTCCTCGAAGACGATGAACGGTGCGTGGCCACCCAGCTCGAGGCTGACCCGCTTCATGGTGTCGGCGGCGCCCCGCATCAGGATCTTGCCCACCTCTGTGGAGCCGGTGAAGGAGATGGCGCGCACCCGGCTGTCGGCCATGAAGACGCCGCTGACCTTCGGTGCGTCGTTGGACGGAGCGAGCTGGAGGACGCCGGGCGGAAGCCCTGCGTCGTGGAAGACCCGCGCGATCTCCAAGGCCGAGAGCGGAGTGAGCTCCGCCGGCTTGAGCACCATCGTGGAGCCGGCCGCGAGGCAGGCGCCGAGCTTGCGAAGGATCTGCAGCGAAGGGAAGTTCCAGGGCGTGATGCAGGCGGTCACCCCGATCGGCTGCTTGAGTGTGATGATCCGCTTGGACCGGGTGGTCGCCGGGATCGTCATGCCGTGGACCCGACGAGCCTCTTCGGCGAACCAGTCGATGAAGCCGATGCCGTACTGCAGCTCCCCGATCGCCTGGGCGACCGGCTTGCCCTGCTCGCGACTCAGCAGTCGTGCGAGCTCGTCGATGCGCTCCTCGAAGATCCGCGCGGCCCGGCGCATGATCGTGGCACGTTCCGGAGCGGGCATCGCCGCCCACTCGCCCTGGACCGCCGCGGCCCCGTCGATCATCGCGCGGACGTCGTCCTCGGACGCGTCGGCGACCTGCGCGATGACCTCGCCCGTGGACGGGTCGATCACCTCGAAGGTGGCGCCGTCCGAGGCGTCCCTCCACTCACCGTCGATGAAGAGCTGGGTCGGGAAGTCCACGATGGTTCCTCTCAGGAGCGGACGTGTGGGCCGGGATTGAAGGTCAGGGGACGATCGCCACGCGCGCGACAGACCGGCTCTCGCCGGCCTTGAGGGCTTCGGTGACGTCGTCGAGCGGGTAGGACCGGTCGGAGAACGCCTCGAACGGGTGCAGGTGCTGGCGCCGGGCCAGGAACTGCACGGCCTTGTGCAGGTACCAAGGGTGGTAGCGCAGCACGCCGTGCACGTGGAGGCTCTTGCGGGTCAAGATCCCGGGCGTCATGGTCACGCTCGCCTCGGCGTTCAGGTTGCCGACCGAGGCGATCCGTCCCCCGGAGCGGGCCAGGTCGATGGCCTCGACGAAGGACGCCGGCACGCCGGTCACCTCCAGGACCAGGTCCGCGCCGATCCCTCCGGTCAGCTCCTGGACGCGCGCGACGCGGTCGCCTGCCTCGGGGTGGTCCACGAGGCTGATGACGTCGTCCGCCCCGAAGGCCGTCGCGAGCTCCAGCCGCTCGGGGACGCCGTCGATGGCGATGACCCGCGCGCCGCGCTCGTGCGCCACGGCGGCGGCGTACAGCCCGAGGCCACCGGCGCCCTGGACGACCAGGGTCTCGCCGGCACCCAGCCCCACCTCGTCGAGGGTGAAGAGCATCTGCGCGAGACCGCAGTTGGCGCCGGCCACGGTGGCGTCGTCGACTGTGTCAGGCACCCTGTAGAAGTACTGCCCCGGGAACAGGTAGTAATGCGAGGCGAAGCCGGAGCGGAAGTGGGGGGCGACCTCGGGCTTGAGCTTCCACTCGGCGAGACCGTTCTGGCACAGGTTGAACTCCGACCTGAGGCAGGGCAGGCACTTGTGGCACGTGAGGTAGTAGACGGGGACGACGCGGTCGCCGACGGACAGCGGCTCGCCCGCGAAGTCGGTGCTGACTCCCTCTCCGAGGGCGAGGACCTCACCGACGAACTCGTGGCCGAGACCAGCCTCACGGAGCAGCAGCGACTCGTAGTGCCACTGGTGCACGTCGGTGCCGCACACGTTGGCACGACGAACCTTGAGCACCACGGCTCCCGGCTCGGGCTGGGGGACGTCGAACTCCTGGATCTCCGCGGTCGCCGGGCCGACGAGTGCCGCGATCCGACCTGTGCCCATGGCTCGATCCAACGTCGCCGGCTCGTGGCCGGACTGTGCGAGTTTGCGACAGTGTGCCGACGCTGTCGCAAAGTGGGACGACTTGCAGCAGCCCACCGGCACCACGCTCGACGTACTCCACCCGAGCACGGAAGGACGCATCGATGTCCCTGGGATTCGCGAGCAAGATGTGGGCACTCGACTGCCCGACGCTCACCGTCGACTCCACCAGCCTGATGTACGGCCTGTCGGGCATGATCACCATCCCCATGCCGTCCTTCCTCATCGAGCATCCCCGGGGGCTTGTCCTGTTCGACACCGGCATCGCGCCCGAGGCGATCACCGACCCGGTCGGGGTCTACGGACAGGAGCTCGCGGACGGGTTGGGGATCGGTGGAACACCGGACCAGGCGGTCGACAAGCAGGTCGAGGCACTGGGCTACAAGACCTCCGACGTCACCCATGTGATCGCCTCGCACTTCCACTTCGACCACGCCGGCGGCACGCACCTGTTCCCTGACGCCAAGCACTACGTCGGTGCCGGCGAGCTGGCGTTTGCGCGCCTCCCGACCCCCATCGCAGCTTTCTGCTACATGCCCGATCAGATCGAGCGGACCAAGAACTTCGACTGGCGCGAGGTGCCGGGCTGCGACCTCGACCTCTTCGGCGACGGGTCCCTGACCATCCTCTCGATGCCGGGCCACACCCCCGGCGAGCTCAGCCTCAAGGTCCGCCTGGCGAACCAGACCTTCCTGCTCACGGGCGACGCCGTCCACCTGCGGCAGGCCCTCGAGCTCGAGTACCACTTCCCCATCGACTGGGACACCCGCGTCGCCTTGGACTCGTTGCGCCGCATCAAGCGGATCGCGGAGGCCGAGGAGGCCACGATCTGGATCACCCACGACCCCGAGGACTGGGCCGACCACAAGCCTGCGCCGTACTGCTACGAGTGAGTTGACCTGTGGCAATCCTCGTCGACTACGAATGCCGCGGCTGCGGGAGCCGCATCGAGCGCTGGACGCCGAGTCCTCCTCCCGGCTCGGTGTCCTGTCCCGCCTGCGGTGCCGAGAGCCGGCGGCTGTTCGCAGCCGTCGGCCTCTCGGGCACCCGGCCTCCCTCCGAGACCGCTCCCGCCTCGACGACCCGCACGGGTCCGACGATGTGCCAGCAGTACCCGCAGATCCCGGGTCTCTGCCACATGTCGGAGTCCGCTCAACGGATGTGGGTAGCGAAGGCCACCAAGAACTCGCGCGCGGTCGACCGGGAGCAGGAGCGCCAGGAGAAGGCAGCGGCCGTCCGGGCGCCGTCGATCACGGACGTGATCACGCATCAGCACCACGAGCCGGCCACCGCGGGTGAGCCCACGACTGCCGTCGGTGCCTGAGGAACTCTGCCTGTCTGTCCCGAGACCAGGCCGACCAGGCCGACCAGCGACGTGGCGCCTCCGCCCCTGATCGCCCACGATGCCCCTGACTCGCCACGATCCGCCAGAGCCTCGACACCCGGGCAGGGATGATGCGACTGGCCGAGTGCTGCTGATCGCGTCGAAGGACGCGGGTCAGGAGCGGGCAACGAGCCGCTGTCGAACCAGGCGGCGCACCCGGGCGATGCTCTCACCGGAGAACAGGAGGGCGAGCAGTGTGAGCACCCCGGCGAAGACGAAGCTCGTTCCGTCGTCGAGGGCCAGCACGGTCACCAGGCTCTGGGTGAGAACCAGGATGCCGGCACCGATCGCCGCTCCGATCAAGGAGCCGTGCCCGCCAGAGAGGGCGGCGCCGCCCAGCACTGGTGCCGCGATGGCCAGCAGGGTGAAGGAGTTGCCTGCGTTGGGGTCGCCGATCCCGACCTGGGCAGCCAGGATCACCCCAGCGACGCCGGCAAGACCCGCGCAGATGACGTAACAGATCGCCCGGAGACTGGTCGAGGCAATACCGAGCCGCGTCGCGTACAGGCCGTTGAGGCCGACCGCTCGCAGCCGCAGGCCGGAGCCGGTGCGCCTGAACCATGTGTCGGCGACGGCGAGCAAAGCCACCAGCACGATGAGTGCCACCGGGATCGGGCCGACCTTCTTGAGCATGAGCTGCTCGGCGAGTGTGAACGAGATCAGGCCCTCCGCCGTCGGCCTCATGATGTAGCCGATGCCGGAGACCACCCCGAGGGTGGCGATGGTGGCGATGACGGGCGAGATGCCGACCTTCTCGACGAGCAGAGCGTTGATGCCGCCGACGGCGATGCCCAGCAGCACCGAGACGCCCAGGCCGATCAGCAGGACCCTGGCCACGCCGCCCGTCTCGGCCCACTCCGACATCAAGATGACCGCCAGGGTCATCACCGCACCGACCGAGACGTCGATGCCGCCCACCAGCAGCACGAAGTACTGCGCGGCCGCGACGGCCACGAGGGGCAGGGCGAGGAGGGCGACGTTGTAGATGCTGTTCTCGGTGAGGAACGTGTCGTTCTTCGAGTTCGCGAAGAGAGCCAACCCGACCATCAGCACGACGAGGGCAGCGAGTCGGACAGCGTCGGCGCTGGCGGTGCGGCGCAGCCACGAGCGGCGCCGACCTGTGTCGGTGGAGATCGCTGCGGCGACCTCCTCGCCGACGACCTCCGCGTCCGCCGCCAGCTCGTGCTCGACGGCGAAGGCGCCCACGATGCCCTCTTCCGTGGCTCCCTGACCGGGCAGCTCGGTGGTGACCTTGCCGCGGGACATCACGAGGATCCGGTCGCAGAGGCCAGCGAGCTCGGAGGCGTCGGAGCTCACGACGACGACGGCGCTGCCGGCGTCCGAGATCGCGCGCAGGAAGCGATAGATGTCGAGGCGGGAGCGGACGTCGACGCCTTGCGTCGGCTCGTCGATGAGGACCACCCGAGGCTTCATCGCGAGCACGCGGGAAAGCGCGACCTTCTGTTGATTGCCACCAGACAGCTCGGTGGGGTGCTGGCCGGCATGACCGACCCGGATCCGATAGCGGCCGATCGCGTCAGCGACGAACCCCTTCTCCCGACGGGTGCGCATGACCCCGGCGTTCGACAGGTCGCCCAAGACGCCCAGTCCGAGGTTGTCGCCGATGGTGAGCCCACCGAACAACGACTCCGTCTTGCGGTCCGAGCTGAGGTACACCACACCGTTCTCGACCGCCGACGAGTAGCTGCGCAGACGCTTGCCCGCCACCTCGATGCTGCCTGCGCTGTCGCCGATCCTGGCCAGCGCCTTCAGCAGGGGTAGTTGACCGTTGCCGTCGGCCCCTGCGATACCGACGATCTGCCCGGCACGCAGCTCGAGGTCGACGGGCCCGAAACCGAGGCCCTCCAGACCGGTGGCAGTCAACACCGGGTCACCGTGGACGTCGGTCCGATCCGGGAACTCCAGGTCCACCCGGGTGCCCGCCATCAGCTCGACCAGCTTGGCTGGTGTGGTCCTCGCTGCATCGTGAGTGCCCTGATAGCGGCCGTCGCGCAGGACGGTGACCCGGTGCGCGACGCGCATGACCTCAGACAAGCGGTGGGTCACGAACAGCACAGCGCTGCCCGTCGCGGCGACGCGCCGCATCAGCTCCAGCACGACGTCGACACCAGCCGAGTCGAGGGCCGAGGTCGCCTCGTCCAGGATCAGGACCTTGGGCGAGGCCGCGACGGCCCGGACGATCTCCACCAGCTGTCGGTCACCGGGGGGCAGCGCCGAGGCCTTGAGGGAGACGTCGATGTCGAAGCCGTAGTCGTTCAGCAGCTCCTCGGCCCAGCCATTCATCTTGCCGTACGACGGCCGCCGGTCCCCGCTGGTCCCGAGGTAGAGGTTCTGGGCGACGGACAGGTCGCGGATGAGCGAGCCGTCCTGGAAGACCGTGATCGCACCGTGACGCTGTGACTGGCGCGGACGCGCGCCGGTGATCGCGCTGCCGGCGACCTCGACCGACCCCTGGTCGCGCACCACGGTGCCGCTGACGATGCCGACCAGGGTCGACTTGCCGGAGCCGTTCTCGCCGACCAAGGCGTGGATCTCGCCCGGGCTGATCGTGAGGCTGACGTCGCTGAGCGCCTGTACCGCGCCGTACCGCTTGGAGAGGCCGGTCGCGGTGAGCAGCGGCGATTCGACTCGGTGCCGCCTCGGGGCGGCCGACCATGGCGGTCTGGATGTTCTCGGTCACGACGGCCCTTCGGTCGGGTAGTGCGGTCGGGGACGGGGAGGTGTGCTCCCGTCCCCGACCGGATCAGGATGAGCCGGTCAGCCTGCCGAGAGCATCTCGGTCATCAGGTCGTCCGGGATGAGGACCGACGGGCCGGGGTAGTCGTCGGGCCGCTCCGCGTCGTACAGGCCGGGCTCGGCCTGGACGAAGGGCTGTGGGACGACGATGTCGGAGGAGACGTCGTCGCCGTTGAGCAGGCCCATCACGGACGTGACCGAGACGCGGCCCTGCCAGTTCAACGCGTTCGTGTAGTACACCGGGAACTCGCGGTCGGTTCCCTGTGCCTCCTCCCAGACCTTGGCCATGCCGTTGTTGCTGGTCCAGGTGACGATCGCCGGCGGCTTGACTCCGGCCTTGTCGTAGGCCTCGATGACCTGCGGGATCGGGTCTGCGTAGTCGTAGAAGATCCCGCTGTAGGTCTTCCCGGAGCTGACGATGGCGGAGGCGGCCTCGAATGCTCCCGCGAGCGTCCAGTCGGTGTCCTGCTTGGTGCCCACCGAGAGGCTTGCCAAAGCGTCCTCGAAGCACTTGTTCCAGCTTGCACCCTGCGGGTTTCCCGGGGTGCCGTTGAGGATGGCAACCTCGCCAGTGAGCCCGAGGTCCTCCTCGGCGACCGTGGCCATCTCCTCTCCGATCGCGCACGTGTCACCGTGCACCTGACTCGCCAGCGAGTCCTCCGGCGCGTCGGGCACCGGACCGACGTACGTGGAGATCTTCGCGCCCTGGGCCTGAGCCGCCTTGAAGGCCGGCAGCGCCGCGGCGCCGAAGTCGTTGTAGCTGACGATGGCCCTGGCGCCCTGCGACGCGAGGGTGCGGACGTTGGACTGGAACTTTGCCAGGTCACCGGCCGCGTCGGTGAAGATGATCTTGCCGATCTCCGGGTAGGTCAGCGCCTGGAGGATCACCTCCATCTTCGAGATCTTGCGCCACTGGTTCTGGCCGAAAGCCTCTGCGATGCCGAGCGTGACCTCACCGTCGCCGATCTCGCACGTCGTGCCGGACCAGCACTCGAATGCCTTGTCCAGCTGCTCGTCGGTCAGCTCCAGCGTCGCGCGCCTGAACGCCTCCTGGACCGTCGGGTCGAGGTCCGCGAAGGACACCGTGTCGGTCAGCATCGCCTTGGTGACCGTCTCCTGCGCCGCCTCATCGCTGACGGAGTCCGCTTCGTCGCTGTTGACGTCGACCGAACCACTGCCGTTGCCTCCGTCGGAACCGCAGGCGGTGATCCCCAGCAAGAGCGCGACGATGCCGGCCGCGAGCGCGGACCTCCTCCCGCGTCGCGTGCCGCCGGAACGGCGCATCAGGTTGCCCATCGCTTTACTCCTGCTTCTCTTGGGTCACGGCCTGGTCCGGAGCGGACCGGCCACTGGTAGTGCCACCGCGCTTTGCGGAGATCGAGGACCACCTGAGACTTCTCGAGGTGGCGACGAGGGTGAGTCCGACCCCGAGAACGAGCCCTTGGAACGCCAGCGACAACCCCGAGGAATAGCCGCGTACGCGGAAGATGTGCTCGAGGACCATGAGGAAGACAGCACCCAGCACCGTCGCCCCCGGCCGCACCCGGCCTCCGCTCAGAGCGGCGCCGCCGAGCACCACCGCCACGATCGGGGTGAGCAGGTACGGCTGGCCCAGGGTGAGGTCGGGCGTGGCGATCTGTCCCGCGAGCAGGACCGCTCCCACGCCGACGATCAGGGTGCCGATCATCCAGGCCGTGATGCGCTGACGGACCGCGGCCAGTCCGCTGTTCTCGGCAGCCGCCCTGGCAACGCTGCTGGCCGCAAGCCGGCGTCCCGAGGTGTGGAAGCGCAGCCACAGCGCGATGATCAGCGCAACGACGAGCGCCACCACGAGAACAATGCTGATCTGGCCGATGGAGCTGCGAGCGAAGTCGGACAGGTCGGACGGGACCGTCGAGACGGCGAGCACGGGACCGCGGTAGATCCGGGTGGCGCCGGCGATGAGCTGCCCGGTGGCCAGCGTGACCACGAGAGCGTCCAGTCGCGTCACCTCGACCAGCAAGCCGTTGAGCAGTCCTATGCCCAGGCACACGACCAGCGCTAGGAGCACCGCCTTGACCAAGGCACCGTTGTCGCCCGTTCGCGGACTTCAGCACGATGATGCCCACGAGCGTCACTGTCGACGGGATGCTCAGGTCGATGCCGCCCGTCCCGATGATGAAGGCCTGACCGAGAGCCATCAGGACCATCACGCCGATGGTGGGCGTGAGGGTCGAGAGACTGGCCCGGCTGAAGAGGTCGACGTCCAGGATGATCAGGCCGACCAGGACGAGGGCGATGTTCGCCGCCAGGATGCCCTGGCCCGGGATGCGCAACGGACGTCGGGTTCGCGAGTCCGTCGGCTGGATCGGCGCGTCAGTCATGGTGGCCATCGACAGCGACCCCCTCGTTGATGTCGTACTCGTGCTGCGTCATAGGAAAGGTAGAAAGGTGACCCCTGGGGGGGTTGTGTCGGTTTGACACATGGGTCACCAGGACACGTCAGGCCAGCAGTCAGCGGCTCAGGACCGAGACACGGAGCTTCTGCAGCGCGTCGAGGTTCTCGAGCATCTGGTCAGCGGTCTCGCCGGTCAGGCAGATGTTGACGTGCGCCACACCGTTGCTGCGGTAGGCCTCCAGGCCCGCCTCGTCGCAGGCCCCCGGCGCGCACCCGACCGGTACCGACCCGGGGTCGCGCCCGGCTTCGGCCACCATCTCCTTGAACCGAGGGATGGACTCCTCGAGGAAGGGGTCGCCCATCGGTGGCGTCGGGTACCAGACGTCGGCCCACGCGGCCGCGTGCCTCATGGTCACCGGGCCTGACCCTCCGAGGTAGACGGGCGGGCTGGGTTGCTGCACCGGCTTGGGCCAGCACCAGCTGGGCTGGAGCTGGACGAGGTCGCCGTCGTACGACGCGACGTCCTCTGTCCACATGACGCGCATCAGCTCGACCTGCTGCTTCACCTTGCGGTGCCGGGTCTTCCAGTCGACGCCGTGGGTGACGAACTCGTCCTGGTTCCAGCCGAAGCCGACCCCGAACGCGAAGCGGCCGTTGCTCAGTCTGTCAACCGAGGCGACGAGCTTGGCGGTGTGGACCGCATCGCGCAGGGCGAGCAGGGCGATGCCGGTGCCGACCTGGAGGCTCGTCGTCGCAGCGGCCGCGAAGGCGCAGGAGATGAACGGGTCGTAGGTCCGCTTGTAGAAGTCCGGCAGCACACCACCGCCGTAGGAGTCGGGGTAGTCCGTCGCCCGGGCGACGGGAATGTGGCTGTGCTCGGGGAAGAACATGCTGTCGAAGCCACGGTCCTCGATCTCCTTCGCGAGGAGACCGGGATCCATGTCGAGATCGGTTGCGAAGACGTAGACGCCCACCTTCATCGGGCTACCTCCATGCCGGTTACGGCGTGGCCCGCCGTCGTTTCCGCGAACGTAGGTCGCGAGCGGAGCCGGCCGGTCTGTCTCAGTTCGGGACAGGGCTCGGGCGGGCGTGGAAGCTGCCGTCGATCGTGATGCCACCGTCGACGTTGAGCACCGCACCGGTCACGAACGAGGCGTCGTCGGACACCAGGAAGGCGACGGCGCCGGCGATCTCCTCTGCGGTGCCGAAACGGCCCAGAGGGGTGCGGTCGAGCAGCCGCACGGGGTCGAGGGCGCCGGTCTCGAAGCCGGAGAGCATCATCGGGGTCTCGATGTACCCGGGCGCGACCGCGTTGACCCGGATGCCGTGCGGGCCCCACTCCGCCGCGAGCGTGCGCGTCAGCCCGAGGACGCCGGACTTGGTCGTGCTGTACGCCAGCCGCTGCGGAAGGCCGAAGGTCGAGCCGACGGAGGCGAGGTTGACGACTGCGGCGTAGCCGGACCGGGAGAGCGGTTCGAAGGCTGCACGGCTGCAGCGCATCACTCCGCCGAGATTGACGTCGATCTCGCGCTCCCACGCCTCGGAGTCGATCTCGGCGGCGGATCGCCTGGTGAGGACACCGGCGTTGTTGACCAACACGTCGAGAGGCCGGTCCTCGAATCGAACGGCCATGCCGCCTGGACCGCGGCGTCGTCGGTGACGTCCAATGCGATCCCGGTGGCACCGATCCGTTCGGCCGCGGCCCTCACGCCCGACTCGTCGAGGTCCCCCAGCCACACGTCGTAGCCGTCCCGAACCAGGCGCGCGCCCATGGCGAGCCCGAGACCCCGGGCGCCACCGGTCACGAGAGCCGTGCGTCGATCCATGGCCGCACGCTACGAACCGCGCGGCGAGCCCCGGTGTCCCGAACTGCGACAGGGGCGCGCCCCAGCCGGGACCCAAACTCCCGTCATGGATCGTCTCAAGGGCAAGACCGCGCTGGTCACCGGGGCCGGACGCGGGATCGGGCGTGCGATCGCGGAGACCTTCGCTCGCGAGGGCGCGGCGGTGGTGGCTACCGGCCGCGGAGCCGAGTCAACTCTCGGCCCCGACCTCGAGTGGCATCAGCTCGAGGTCAGCAGCGAGGCCGACTGGCGACGAGTTGTCGCTCACGCCGACGCGACCCTCGGCGGCATCGACGTGCTCGTCAACAATGCCGGCATCATCACCTACGACCTACCGCACGAGGTCACGCTTGAGGACTGGTCGCGGGTGGTGGCGGTCAACCAGACCGGCACCTGGCTCGGCATGCGCGAGGTAGTACCCGGGATGCTTCGCCGCGGTGGCGGCTCGATCATCAACGTTTCCTCTATCTGGGGAAACGCCGCGGTGGCCGGCGCACACGCCTACCACGCGACGAAGGGCGCAGTCCGGAACATGTCGAAGAGCGCGGCCATCACCTATGCCAAGGACGGCATCCGGGTGAACTCTCTGCACCCAGGTTTCATCGTGACGCCACTGACCGAGGCGCAGGACCCGTCGATCAACGACTACGTCGTCTCCCAGACACCCATGGGGCGGGCCGGCCAACCCGACGAGATCGCCCAGGGCGCCGTGTTCCTCGCGAGCGACGAGTCAAGTTTCATGACCGGCTCCGAACTTGTCATCGACGGCGGATATCTGGCGCAGTAGCTCGGAGTTGCTCCCAGGTGGGGCAACCACACGGAACACAACGCTCTGACCCGCCATATCCTGGTGGGGCGGGGTCGAACCCACGGCCTTCCCCGCTCGATGCGCACGGCGTTCTCGGCAGTTTGTCGAAGACTTTGGAGATGGTTTCTGCCACCCTCCGATCCACTCCTGCGGCAGTTCGTGTGGGTCTGCTGCTCGGATAGGTGACACCTGATCTGCGCCTATGTGTGTCGACGCTGGAAGGATGTGCACCGTGCCCAAGCCGTTCCCCAAGGAGTTCCGCGAGGACGTGATCCGTCCATCGGCTCACGGATGAAGTCCCGGATCGCCGTCGCTGCGCTCGACAACGCGGTCGCCCGCCGCCGCGCCGACGGGGTCGAGGTGGCCGGCTGCGTGCTGCACACCGACCGCGAGTCGCAGTTCAGGTCCAGGAAGGTGGTCCACCAGCCTCAACAGACACCAGATGATCGGCTCGATGGGACCCGTTGGCGCGGCCGGCGACAACGCAGCTCTGGAGTCCTTCCTCTCACCGCTGCAGAAGAACGTCCTCGACCGCCGAACCTGGAACACCCGCGAGGAGCTGCGGATCGCGATCGTGACCTGGATCGAGAGGACCTACCACCGACGCCGTCGCCGGGCCGCGCTCGGACGGTTGACCCCGGTCGAATACGAACTGATCATGGCTCCAGCCGTCGTCCAGGCGGCTTTACCGAATCTGTCACCAATTCATGCAGCAGACCCCAGTTTGTCTGGTGGGGCGGGTGGGGCTCGAACCCACGACCCAAGGATTATGAGTCCTCTGCTCTGACCGACTGAGCTACCGCCCCGGGGCGAAACCCTAGCCGGGCCGGCGTCGGGGCCAGCGTTGTGCGGCGTGGGCGAGGGCGCGGGCCTCGAGGTGCTCGACGAGCCGCTCGAAGAGGTGAGCGGCCTCGGCCGCGCGCCAGTCGTCGGGGAGCAGCTCGCGGGGCAGGCCGGGGTCGCGGAAGGGGAGCTTGCGCCAGTGGTCGACCAGGCCGAGGTAGGCGACGAACGCCTCCCGCCCGTCGACGGCGGCGGGCGGCGTCGGGCCGGTGCCGAACCGGTCGAGGAACTCGGCGTAGCGGCGGTCGATGCCGGCGAGGTCCCAGCTGCGGCGCACGAGCTCGTGGAGGTCCTGGCCGGCGACGTAGTGGCCCGCGAACACCGCGGAGAAGTCGGTGAGGCCGAGCTCGGCGATCGCCCGCTCGGCCGACGGGCGCATCCGGCCGGGCGCGATCCACATCGCCGTGCCGGCGTTGCCGAACCCGAGCGAGCTCAGGTGGGAGCGCAGCTGGTCACGCTTGCCGCGCTGCGACTCGGGCACGGAGAAGTTGACGACGCACCAGCCGTCGTCGAGGTGGGCGGGCTGGCGGGCGTGCCAGATCACCTCGTCGCCCGCCGTGAGCGCCGCCAGGGCGACGGGCGTCAGCGCGTAGCCCCGGACGCCGTGCCGCGACTCCGAGGCCAGCCAGTCGCGCTTCTTGAGCCGGAACACCGCCGTGCGCACGCTCGTGGCGTCCAGGCCGAGCTGGGTCATCAGCTCCACCGTGCCGCCGATCGGGAGCCAGCTGCCCATCGGGCGCACCACCGAGCCGAGGAAGGTCACGAGCACGGTGCGCGTGGGCGCCCCGGCATCGGTCACGCGGGCACCGGGACGGCGTGCGGCCGCCACCGCACGTGGACGTCGGACTCGCCGTCCCGCAGCAGGGCCAGCCGCGGCGGCACCTTGTCGGTGCGCGCCGACGGCGGCTTGCGGCGACCGGCGGCCCACATGTCCGGCCAGTCGGCGCCCGGGCCGTCGTAGTCCTGCTCGGCGGCGGCCGCGAGCGTCCACTGCGGGTTGAACAGGTGGGTGCGTCCGAGCGCGCAGAAGTCGGCGCGGCCGGCGAGCAGGATCGAGTTGACGTCGTCGTAGGAGGAGATCGCGCCGACCGCGATCACCGCGACCCCGGCCGGGCCGGCCACGCGGTGCCGGATCTTGTCGGCGAACGGCGTCTGGTAGCTGCGCCCGTACGCCGGCTGCTCGTCCTTCGACACCTGGCCGGAGGAGACGTCGATGGCCGCGGCGCCGTGCTCGATGAAGGCGCGGGCGATCTCGACGGCGTCGTCGTCGGTGTTGCCGTCGGGCATCCAGTCGGTGGCGGAGATGCGCACCGTGACCGGCACCGTCTCGGGCACGACGGCACGGACGGCGTCGAAGACCTCGAGCGGGAAGCGCAGCCGGTTCTCCAGGGAGCCGCCGTACTCGTCGGTGCGCCGGTTCGAGACCGGCGAGAGGAACGACGACAGCAGGTAGCCGTGGGCGGCGTGCACCTCGACGAGGTCGAAGCCCGCCTCGCCGCCGCGCCGGGCGGCGTCGACGAACTCCTCGCGGACTCGGGCGAGGTCGTCGTGGGTGGCCTCGCGCGGCACGTGGCCGCCCTCGCCGTAGGGAAGCGGCGAGGGCCCGACGACCTCCCAGTTGCCGTCGTCGAGCGGCTCGTCCATGCCCTCCCACATCAGCTTGGTGGAGCCCTTGCGGCCCGAGTGCCCCAGCTGCAGGCCGATCCTGGCGGTGCTGTGGGAGTGCACGAAGTCGACGACCCGCGCCCACGCGTCGCGCTGCTGATCGGTGTAGAGCCCGGGGCAGCCGAGGGTGATCCGGCCCTCCGGCGACACGCAGGTCATCTCGGTCATCACGAGCCCCGCGCCGCCCATCGCCTTGGAGCCGAGGTGCACGAGGTGGAACTCGCCGGGCACGCCGTCGCGCGCGACGTACATGTCCATCGGCGAGAGGATCACGCGGTTCTTCAGCTCCAGCGGCCCGATCCGGCCGGGCTGGAACATCGCCGGCGACGGCGCCGCCGACCCGACGTGCTCGGCGAACTCCCGCTCCATCCGGTCGGCGAACTCGCGGTCGCGCTCGGCCAGGTTGGCGAAGGTGATGCGGCGCGAGCGGGTGAGCAGGTTGAACACGAACTCGGCGGGCTGCTGGCCGGCGTACATGCCGATGTTCTCGAACCACTCCAGAGAGGCCTGGGCGGCACGCTGCGTCGACTCGACGACGGGCCGGCGCTCCTCCTCGTAGGCGACCAGGGCCGCCTCGACGTCGGCGTGCTCGTGCAGGCACGCCGCGAGCGCCAGCGCGTCCTCCATCGCGAGCTTGGTGCCGGAGCCGATCGAGAAGTGCGCGGTGTGGGCGGCATCGCCGAGCAGCACCAGGTTGCCGGTGTGCCAGTGCGCGTTGCGCACCGTGGTGAAGCTGAGCCACTTGGAGTTGTTGGTGAGGATCCGGTGGTTGCCCAGCTCGTCGGCGAAGATCTCGGCCACCCGCGCGACGGCGTGCTCGTCGGAGGCGCCGGGCGGGAAGTGGTCGTGCTCGGTGCGGTCGAGGCCGGCGCGGCGCCACACGTCCTCGTGCATCTCGACGATGAAGGTCGAGCCGGCGTCGGAGTAGGGGTAGCCGTGGATCTGCATCGTCCCCCACTCGGTCTCCTTGACGAAGAACTGGAAGGCCTCGAAGACGAGATCGGTGCCGAACCAGATGTACTTGTTGCGCCGGGGGTCGAGCGACGGAACGAAGTCGTCGGCATACCGAGCACGCACGGTGGAGTTGACGCCGTCGCAGGCCACCACGAGGTCGTGCTCGGCGCGCAGCAGCTCGACGTCGGGCGCCTCGGTGCGGAAGTGGACGGTGACGCCCAGCTCGGCGACGCGGCGCTGCAGCACCCGCAGCAGGTCCTGGCGGCTCATGGCCGCGAACCCCTGGCCGCCGACCGTGAAGGCGTGGCCACCGAACTCGACGTCGATGTCGGTCCAGCGCGCGAAGAGCTTCTCCATCTCCTCGTGCACCACGGTGTCCGCGCCCTCGATCGAGCCGAGGGTCTCGTCGGAGAACACGACGCCGAAGCCGAAGGTGTCGTCGGGCGCGTTGCGCTCCCACACCGTCACCTCATGGCCGGCGTCGAGCGACTTCATCAAGGTGGCGAGGTAGAGCCCGCCCGGGCCGCCTCCCACGATCGCGATCCTCACGTCTGACTCCTCTCAGCCGCCTCCTGCTCCACCCGGCGGCGCAGCCGGAAGTGCTGGAGCTTGCCGCTGGTGTTGCGCGGCAGCGCGTCGACGAAGCGGACCTCCCGCGGGTACTTGTACGGCGCGAGCGTGGCCTTGACGTGGTCCTGGATCGACCGCACCAGCGCCGCGTCGGCCGCGACGCCCTCGCGCGGCACCACGAACGCGCACACCACCGAGCCGCGCTCGTCGTCCGGCTTGGCGACGACGGCCGCCTCCATCACGTCCGGGTGGGTGTCGATGGCGGCCTCGACCTCGGGGCCGCCGATGTTGTAGCCCGACGACACGATCATGTTGTCGGTGCGCGCGCAGTAGGTGAAGTAGCCGTCGTCGTCGCGCACGAAGGTGTCGCCGGTGACGTTCCAGCCGTCGACGACGTAGTTCTGCTGGCGGTCGTCGTCGAGGTAGCGGCAGCCCACGGGTCCGATGACGGCGAGCCGGCCCTCCACGCCCGGCGGCGCCTCGCGGCCCTCGGCGTCGAGCACGGTGGCGCGGTAGCCGGGCACCGGGCGTCCGGTGGCGCCGGGGCGGATGTCGGCGCCCGCGGCGGAGATGAAGATGTGGAGCAGCTCGGTGGCGCCGATGCCGTCGACGACCTCGAGGCCGACCTCGTCGCGCAGCCGCTCCCACGTGTGGAGCGGGATGTGCTCCCCCGCGCTGACGCCGACGCGGAGGCCGCGCAGGCAGCCGCCCTTGCCGGCCCCGAGCATCTGCTTGTAGGCGGTGGGCGCGGTGGCCAGCACGGTGACGCCGTGCTCCTCGACGATCTCGGCGAGCCGCGGCGGCGGGGTGGCGTCGGTGAGGAGCGCGCACGCGCCCACCCGCA
Source organism: uncultured Actinomycetota bacterium (assembly GCA_963780355.1). GTDB lineage: Bacteria > Actinomycetota > Actinomycetes > Propionibacteriales > Nocardioidaceae > Nocardioides. The sequence goes on along the minus strand of CAWABT010000001.1, from coordinate 2,300,206 downwards.
GCGGGAACACCACGAGCATGCCGAGCCCGAAGGTGAAGGCGAACGGCGCGGTGCAGGCCACGACGTCGTCGGCCTCCAGGCGGAGCACGTGCCTGCCGAAGGTGTTGTCGATCGAGAGCACGTCGCGGTGGAAGTGGGTGGTGATCTTCGGGACGCCGGTGCTGCCCGACGTCGGGCCGAACAGCGCGACGTCGTCGGCGGCGGTGTCGACCGCGGCGAACTCCCCCGACTTGGCCTCCGCCCGGGCCACCAGGTCGTCGGGCCCGCCGTCGCCCCAGGTGACCACCGTGAGGTCGGGCGCCACGGTGCGGCGCAGCTCGTGCACGTCGTCGGCGACGCGGTGGTCGACCAGCGCCAGCGCGGGCCGGGCCTTCTCGACGATCGGCGTCAGCTCGCCGGCACGCAGCGCGGCGAACACGGTGGCCACGACGCCGCCCGCCTTGAGGACGGCGAGCCAGCAGGCCACCGTCCACGGCGCGTTGGGGCCGCGCAGCAGCACCCGGTTGCCGGGCACGAGGCCGAGGTCGTCCACGAGCACCTGCGCCACCTGGTTCGCTCGCCGCTGCAGCTCGCCGTAGGTCCACGACTCGCCGTCCGGGGTGCGGAGCGCGGGCCGGTCGGGGCCGAACCGCTCGACCGCGACGTCGATGAGCTCGGCGCCGGCGTTGAGCCGCTCGGGGTACTGCAGGTCGGGCGTCGTGAACTCCAGCACCGGCCACTGGTCGGCCGGCGGCAGGTGGTCGCGGGCGAAGGTGTCGACGTGGGCCGAGGGCGCGAGGTGCGGCGCGGTCATCACTGGCCTCCGTGGGGTTCGCGGATCATGCCCTCCTGGACCACGGTGGCCAGGTGGGTGCCGTCGGGCGTGTGGAACCGGCCGGCGCCGACGCCGCGGCCGTCGTCGGCGGCCACGGCCTCCTGCGTGTAGAGCAGCCAGTCGTCGGCCCAGCCCGGGCCGCCGGTGCGGTGGAACCACATGGCGTGGTCGAGGCTCGCGGTGACCAGGCCCTCCTGGGCCCACGGCCGGTCGAGCACACGCAGCACCGGCTCGAGGATCGTGTAGTCGCAGACGTAGGCGAGTGCGGCGAGGTCGCGCTGGTCGTCGGTGAGGCCGTCGACCGGGCGCAGCGCGTCGAACGGCTTCACCCACAGCGCCTGGTGCGGCGCCCGGCCGCCCTCGACCTCGAGGTACACCGGGCCGGGCACGTGCCGCATGTCGTAGCTGCGGCCGTGCGACCAGTAGTCGCGCGACTCCGGCGTCATCGTGCCGCCCTCGCGGCCGGCGAGGTGGTCGGCCGAGCTCGGCAGCTCGTCGGGCCCGGGCAGGTCGTCGGGCATCGGGTGGGCCAGCCGGCCGCCGCCCTCCCCCGCGGCGAAGCTGGCCATCGCCGACGTAGACGACCTTGTCGTTCTGGTAGCCGCGGACCTGCCGGGTGCTGTAGCCGCGGCCGTCGCGCAGCACCTCCACCTCGTAGCGCACCTCGGCGCCGATGTCGGCCGGGCGCATGAAGTAGGAGTGCATCGAGTGCAGCGACTTGCCGTCGGTGACCGACCGCACCGCCGCCGCGAGCGCCGCCGCGACCAGGTCGCCGCCGTACGCCTTCGGCCACGGGCACGGCTGGGTGACGGCGGTGAACGCGAGGTCCAGGTGGCGCGGCTCGGCCTGCGTCAGGGTGACGGCGTCGGTGAAGATCGCCGAGGTGCCGGACCGCGGTTCGCTCACAGGCGGTCCGCCCAGTCGCGCAGGTCGGCGTCGTCGATCTGCGGGAGGTTCACCACGATGTTCTCCGGCGTGCGGGTGGTCATCCAGGTGAGCGGGTTGTTGCGGTCGAGGTTGCACTCGACGTGCGGCAGGAACGGCGGCACGAACACCCAGTCGCCCTCGGACATGTCGAGGTAGTCCTCGTACTTCTCGCCGAAGTAGATGCGGGCGCGGCCCGACAGCACGAAGCCGCCGGTCTCGGCCTCGCCGTGGTGGTGGGGCACCGAGCGGTAGCCCGCGAGGTTGCGCACCTGCCCGAACCACAGCCGCCTGGCCGGGGTGTGCTGGATGCTGACGCCGGAGACGCGGACGGCGCCCTCGGACTGCCCGGTGAGGTCGGGCTCCTCGCCGCCGCGGGTGACCACCGGCACCACCAGGCCGTGCTCGTTCGCGTAGGCGGACGGGTCGCCCTCGAGGACGTACTGGTCGAGGTCCGGTTCCATCGGATGCTCCTAGCTGGGGTTGATCGGGTCGGTGTGGCGGACGGGGTTGCGCAGCGTGCCGATCCGACTCGATCTCGGTCTCGAGCAGGTCGCCGTCGGCGAGGAAGCGCTGGGGGTCGCGGGCCATGCCGACGCCGCCGGGCGTGCCGGTGAGCACGACGTCGCCGGGCCGCAGCACGGTGAAGGTGGACACGTAGGCGAGCAGGTCGGCGCTGTCGAAGACGAGGGTGGCGGTGGAGTCGCGCTGCACCTCCTCGCCGTTCACGCGGCACACCACCTGCAGGCCGTCGCCGGGCTCGACCTCGTCGGGCGTGACCAGCACGGGGCCGAGCGGTGTGGTGGCGTCCCAGGCCTTGCCCTGGAACCACTGCAGCGTGCGGCGCTGCCAGTCGCGGATCGAGACGTCGTTGGCCACGGTGTAGCCGGCGATCGCGGCCCGGGCGGCCGCGCGGTCGGCCCGGTGCAGGGGGGCGCCGACGACGACGGCCAGCTCGGCCTCCCAGTCGGCCTGCACGTCGGCGGGCACGGCGATCTCGTCGGTGGGTCCGACGAGGGTGTCGGCGTACTTGGCGAACAGCGTGGGATGGGTCGGCGCCTCCCGGCCGGTCTCGGCGATGTGGTCGCCGTAGTTGAGGCCGCAGCAGACGACCTTGCACGGCGCCGGGAGGGGCAGCGCGAGCGCGCCGTCGACGGCGTCGCCGGCCCGTGCGACCGCTCCCGCGACGTCACCGCGCGCGAGCAGGGCCGAGAGATCGGGGGCGGCGAGCCGCCGCCACGCCTCGCCGTCGCGGACCGCGGCGGTGGTGCCGTCGGGGGTCCGGACCACGCCGAGCTGCATATTTCATTGTTCACACGATCGTTGTCGGGATGTCAATAGATCGCTAGCCTCGCGGGCATGGACCTGACCCCGATGATGGTGAACCCGGCCTCGCTCCCCGCCCCCAGCGGCTACTCGCACGGGACCCTGGCCGGCAACACGCTCTACCTCGGCGGTCAGACGGCGCTGGACGCCGACATGCGGATCGTCGACGGCGGGATCGTGGAGCAGTTCCGCCAGGCGTTCTCGAACGTGCTCACCACGCTGGCCGAGGCGGGCGGCGTGCCCGGCGACCTGGTGAGCATCACGATCTACCTCACCGACATCCCCGACTACCTGGCCCACGGCCGCGAGATCGGCCGGGTCTGGCGCGAGCTGGCGGGGCGCACCTACCCCGCGATGGCCGGGATCGGCACCACCGGGCTCTGGCAGCCGGAGGCGTTGATCGAGATCCTCGGCGTCGCGGTCATCCCCGACGACCGGCTGGTCCGGCCGGCCCAGGACTGATCCGGGTCTGAGCGTTGACCTTGCCGCGCGGCAAGGTCCTAGCGTTCCTCGCATGGCGGTACGACGGCCCGGGGCGCTCACCGTGGGTGAGCTGGCGCGGCGCACCGGCCTGACCACCCGGGCGCTGCGGCACTACGACGCGCTCGGGGTGCTGGTGCCGGCGCACAGCGACCCGGACGACGGGTACCGGTTCTACGACGAGGCCCAGGTGCCGGTCGCCGCGCTGGTGGCGCGGCTGCGGGCGCTCGACCTGCCGCTGGCCTCGGTGCGGGCGGTGCTGGCCGGCGAGCCGCACGAGGAGGTGCGGCGGATCCTCGCCGCCCACCGGGCGGTGCTGCAGTCGCGCTCGGACCGGATGGTCCGCCGGCTGCACGCCCTCGACCACCTGCTGAACGACCCGAGAGGACCCGAGATGAGCCTGACCGAACCGCCCGCCGCGGTGCCCGCCGACGAGCGCGCGCTCGCCGCCCGGCTGTTCAACGACGTCTGGTCGCTGCTGGAGCGCGAGCAGCGCAGCGAGGCCGAGGACGACCTGATGGTGCACATGGCCCACGCCTCGCGGTTCCACTGGGACGCCGTCGGCGGCGACCAGGAGCGGGCGGTCGGCGAGTGGCAGGTGTCGCGGGTCTACGCCACCCTCGGCCGCGGCGAGCCGGCGGTGCACCACGCCCGGCGGTGCGTCGCGCTGGCCGGGTCGGCCGGCGTCGACGCGTGGGTGGCGGCGAGTGCGCACGAGGCGCTGGCCCGGGCGCTCGCCGTCGCGGGTGACCTCGAGCCGGCCCGCGACGCGCGGGACCGGGCGGTCGAGCTGCTCGCCGCCGTCGAGGACACCGAGGACCGGGCCGTCGTCCAGGCGGACCTCGACACGCTGCCGTTGCCGTAGCGGGGTCCGGGGGTCTCGACACGGGCTCGCTGGCGCTCGCCCGGCTCGACCACCGGCCGGCCCGGTGGTCGAGCCGTCACGAGCGGAGCGAGGGGCGTGTCGAGACCCCCGGGCATCAGTCCGAGGCGGACTCGACGTCGTCGGAGTCGAGCCCGTCGACGGGGTCGTACGCGCAGGCGTCGACCGGGTCCTCGACGGTGCGGTTCTTCTTCGGCGTGCCGTTCTTCTTCTTCGGCGGGTCGATCGCGCGGGCGACGGTGGCGCGGAGGTAGTCGTAGTCGGGGTCGCCGGAGAAGAAGTTGTCCGAGGACCGGAAGACCACCGACTTGGTCTTGGCGTCCTTCACCCGCAGCAGCAGCTCGACGAACGCGGGGCCGAGCTCGCGCGGGATGTCGGTGTAGACGATGTCCTTGCCGCTGCGCAGCAGGTCGGCGTAGCGGGTGAGCATCGTGCTCGGGTCGGCGGCGTGCACCAGCGCATCGACGGCGCACCGCTGCCGGTCCATCCGGGCGTAGTCGTCGGAGCCGTAGCGGCCGCGGGCGAACCAGAGCGCGTGGTAGCCGTCGAGGTGCTGGTCGGGGCCGGGGTCGAGGTAGTCGACCGGCGGGATGCCGGCGCTGGCGTCGCCCTGGATCGCCACCGGCTCGTTGATGTTGACGGTGATGCCGCCGATCGCGTCGACCACCTCGCGGAAGCCGCGCAGGTTCACGAGCAGGTAGTAGTCGACCGGGACGCCGAGGCTGCCCGACACGGCCAGCTTGACGGCGTCCGCGCCCTCGTTGTCGCTCTTGCCGAGGACGCCGGGGTACCGCTCGGGGATCTGGCCGTAGACCGCGTTGAGCATGAAGAAGCCGGGGTCCTCGCTGCTGCCACGGCCGAAGCCCTCGGGGTAGAGGTCGTGCAGCGGGCTGTCGTCGGGGAACTCCGCGTACATCAGGTTGCGCGGCAGGCTGAAGAGCAGGGTGTTGCCGGACTTCGTGTCGATGCTCGCCAGGATCACGGTGTCGGTGCGGACACCGGTGCGGCCCTCGCCGCCGTCGCCGCCCAGCAGCACCACGTTGACCCGGTCCTGGCCGGCCCACGGGTCCTCCGCGGTCGCCCCTACCGGCGTGGTGGCGCTGTCGACGTCGTCCCTGAACACGGTGTCGACCGTGTCGGCGGTGACCAGCGCGTACTCGGCGGCCCGCACCACCGGCGCCGCGCCGGTGACGACCAGGGCGAGCACTGCGAGGTTGCCCACCACGGTGTGCCAGCGCCGGCGTGCGCGGGGGCGCACCAGGCGGTAGGAGGTGAAGACGACGAACGCCCAGGTGACCAGCGCGATGCCGAGCAGCAGCGCCGCGGCGCGCAGCAGTGCCGGGCTGAAGGCCAGGTTGAGCGCGACCCGGACGTCGCGGCCGAAGTACCAGACCAGGGAGCCCACCATGGAGGCCCAGGCGAGCAGCACCAGCCCGCCGAGGGCCCGGCGTCCGGTGTAGAGGTAGCCCGAGCCGGGGATGGCGGCGCCGACGACGGTGAGCGCCAGCGTGCTCGGCAGCCCGTGCGCCCGGCGGTGCCGCTCCCGCAGGGCGCGACGGCCGCCGCCGGGGTGGGCGGCGTCGGCCTCGACGTGCCGGCGGCGCGGGATCCGCGAGGACTTCTCCGCACGCCGAGCACCGCCGCGGGGGCGGCGCGCAACGACCTCAGGGGCCTCGTCGGGCATGGCGTGGTCCAGGGGTGGGCGGGGGTCTCGGACGCGGGAACCGGGCGGACCCGGCGGCTCAGGATAACCGTCGACCGCCGTCCTCAGTGATTTCGCGCACGTGGCGGCGGGCCGGTCGGCGGGTCGTCGGCCAGCCGGGTGAGCCAGTGGGCGGCGGCGCTCCCGAACTCCGCGAGCTCGCTCTCGGACATGTCGGCGATGCACCGCAGCCACGACTCGGCGCGCGCGAGGACGCCGAGCTGGAGCGACGCCGGCAGCGCCTCGCGCAGCTCCCTCGCCGGGGCGACGTCCGACCACGCCTCCAGCCCGGCGTCGGCGACCCGGGCGAGGTCGACGCCCTGCTCGGCCGCCGAGGCCAGCGGCACCCGGAGCGCCGCGAGCGGCTCGAGCGCCACGGCGTCCCCGAAGTCGAACAGCTCGAGCCGGCCGTGGACGGCGAACACGTTGTGCGGGTGGAGGTCGTTGTGGTCGAGGGTGACCGGCAGCCCGAGCGCGGCCACCTGCTCGCCCCACAACGCGACGTCGGGCAGCGTCGCCTCGACCGCCCGGACCTGCTCGTCGGTGAGCCGGCGCGGGTCGCCGTCCGGGAAGCCCCGCAGCGTGGTGACGAGCCGCTCGACGTGCCCGACGGCGTCGGCCGCGGCCAGCCGGGTGAGCCCGAGGCTGTCGAGGTGCGGGGCCACGTCGCGCTGCAGACCGGCGTGGTGCGCCACGACGTCGCACCAGGTGTCGGTGCCGACGTCGCCCTGCCGGCCCAGCGGGATGCCGCGGTCCGGGGTGAGCAGCAGCCCGGACGCCGGGTCGGCCGCGGTCACGGGGACGACGCGGTCGGGTGCCAGCTCGCCCAGCCGCACCAGCAGTGCCGCCTCGTGCCGCTGCGCGCGGCAGTTGTCCTTGGCCCAGAACACCCCGCGCTCGGTCTCGGCCCGCCAGACCGTCGACCAGGGCCGCATCCGGTCGACCTCGAGCGAGTGCGGCTCCCCCACCGCCGTCTCGACGAACTCGGACAGGACGGTGTAGAACGCCGCGCTGCTCCAGTAGGCGGTGGTCACGCGCTCACCGTAGAAGGCAGGACGGGCGCGGGGAGGGGGACCGGTCCCCCTCCCCGCGCCGTCGTGCGTGGCGCGGTCAGCCCGTCAGCAGGGCTCCACCGCGTCGACCGTGAAGCCCTGGTCGGTGACCGCCTGGTCGGTGACCAGCTGCACCGAGCCGGTGCTGGTCGGGATGCACGGCGTCGTCACGCCACCGGGTAGCGGGTGCGTGCCGTCGTAGGTGGCGAGCACGTTCCCGTCGGCGTCCTTGACGTAGACGTAGTCGTAGCCGGCCTCCGTCTCCAGCAGGCTGAAGTGGAACGTGAAGCCGGCAGAGCCGTTGTCGTAGGTCCACGTGCAGTCACCGTTGTTGCCGTAGGGGTGGGGCGACTCGAACGGGATCTGCGCGGTGTCGTCACCGACGCACGGCGGCGGCGGCGGGACGGCGGGCTCGCATCCCTTGTGCACACCGACCGCGGCCCACGCGTTGCTGATGCTGGTGCGCGCCTTCTTGGCGACCGCGACGGTGGCGTTGCGGGCGTCGCACATGTTGGCGTACTCGGTCAGGCTGGTGAAGGCCCGGTAGAAGACCTGCGTGGCGCGGTCGAGCCCGAGCGCGGCCACGGTCACGTCGCAGTCGGCCTGGTGGGTGTGGCCGCCGGAGTCGACGGCGTCACAGCCGGCATTGCGCCCGCCGTTGACCGCGAGCCAGTACGCCTGGTTCGGGATGCCACTGTTGGTGTGCACGCCGCCGTTGTCGGAGGTGCCGGTGTAGCGCTCGGAGTAGTGGTCCGGGTCGCCGTCGGCCCGGGGGTCGGACATGTCGCGGAAGCCGGCCTCGGAGCCGCCGTAGACACCGGCCGGGATGACGTCCTCGCCGATCAGCCAGTCGGGCTCGGCGGCGGGGTCGCGGCCGGCCTGGTCGGCGTAGAACTCGGTGGTGTTGCCCATCATGTCGCTGAACGACTCGTTGAGGGCACCGGACTCGTTCTCGTAGATCAGGCCGGAGGTGAACTCGGTGACGCCGTGGGTCAGCTCGTGGCCGACGACGTCCAGGCCACCGGAGAGCGGCTTGCAGGTCGCCGGGGTGTCACCGTCGCCGTAGGTCATCTGCTCACCGTTCCAGAACGCGTTGCAGTAGCCCACGTCGTAGTGCACCGTCGAGATGATCGTCATGCCGTTGTCGTCGATGCTGTCGCGACCGAATGTGTCGCCGTAGAAGTCGTCGACGACCTCGGCGTAATAGTGGGCGTCGACACCGGCCGCCTGGCTCGGGCTGAGATTCTGCGGCTGGTCGGCGTCCCAGACGTCGTCGGGGTCGGTCATCAGCACGCCCGGGTGGTTGGTCTGGTTCTGGGCGTCGTAGGTCTCCTGGCGACCGTCCGAGGAGATCGTGCGATAGGCGCCCGCGGGACCGCTGGTGTCGAAGGTCTTGGTGTCGCCCTTGATCCCGATGCCCTCGCCCTCCTCGGCGAGCGCGTCGAACCGGTTGCGGACGGCGCCCGTCGTGGCGTCCAGCCACAGGGTCGGCCGCGAGGCGAAGCGCCGGGTGTCGACCTCGTAGTAGAGGCGGCCGTCACGGGGGTCGAGCTTGAGCGTGCTGTCGCGCTCCCCCGCGACGCCGAGCACGCCGACGGCGACCCTGAGCGAGTCGGCGAGCGAGAGCCGCCGGGCGTTGCTCGGCTGGAGACCCGCGAAGTGGGCCCCGATCACCGAGGTGGCACGGCCGGAGGCGTCCTCGAGCACCGTCACCTGGCCGCCGAGCACCTCGGCGCCGGCGACCACCTGCTGGTAGCGGGTCTGCGTGGTGCCGTCGGGGTAGGTCGTGCTCCACACCTTCGTGACGTCGTCCGGCACGGCGTACGACGCGGCATCGTCACCCGTCAGCGTGAACGAGCCGTCGGTCGAGGGACTCGCTCCGGCTCTGGCCGGTGGCTCGTTCCCGGCGGCCGGGCCCGCGGCGTCGGCGACGCCGGCGGGAAGGATGATCGCTGTCAACGCCAGTGAGGCGAGGGTGGCGAGGGGTCGGCGCGGCATGGAGGACGCTCCTTCGATTCCGAGACGACGGGCCGGTGGGCCCGCGATGGCCGGGGCGACGTGGGCCCCTAGGAGCAACGCGACGTGACGGCGTGGGTTACGGGTCGCCCGCACCCCGCAGCGCCCTCGATACCCCGGGGCGTGTCGGGCGGAGAATGACAGAGGCCCGTGCCCAGGGACGGCGCCCCAGGTCACAGGCCTCTCGTTGCTCCCCCGGTTGGACTCGAACCAACAACCCTCCGGTTAACAGCCGAATGCTCTGCCAGTTGAGCTACAGGGGATCGCGCGGCCATACCGTAGCAAGCACCGGTCGGCGCCCTGAAATCGATTGGGCTCAGGCCGGCCTACGCATCGCCGACCTCGGCCCGCGCTGCCGCCAGTGCCTCGGTGGCGAGCCGGTGCACCTCGGGGTCGGTGGGGTCGACGCCCCGGTCGTACTCGTAGAACCACGCGACGTCGCCCTGGCCGCCCGGTGCGCGGCGGCCGATCACGCGGACCCCGCGGCCGCCGTCGACGAGCACGTGGCGCTGCACGACGACGCTCGCGGTGACCCGCTCCCGCACCAGCTCGAGCAGCCGGCCGGGGGCGTCGAGGGTGTAGCGGTGCTCGGGGCGCGGCTCGCCCCAGCGGCCGACCTCGCTGACCCGCAGCACCCGCAGGTCCTGGTCCCAGTCGGCGGCCTCCACCTGCTCCCACGGCACCCGGTCGGGGGCGTAGAAGGCGTCGCGGGTGCCGCCGATCACGCAGCCGTCGTCGGTGGCGGCCCAGGCCAGCAGCCGCTCCCCCGAGGCGACCGCGACGTCGGGCCGAGGGCGACGTCGGAAGGACTTCACTGGGTGCCCGCGATCCGGTCGCGGAGCGTGCGACGGTGCTGCTCGAGCGCCGCCAGCTCGCCGAACATCTTGTTGTAGGCCGCCGCCTGCTCGACCGGGTTGGTGCGCTGGAGCCGGGTCTTCACCTCGGCGATCCGCCGCAGCGTGGTGAGCTCGAGCAGCTTGACCACGTACAGCGTGACGTAGGCGGCGTCCGGCTCCTTCTTCAGCGGCTCGACCGCCAGCGCGCTGAGCGCCGCCGAGACCGACGGGTCGCTGGTCCGGTCGCGCAGCCGCGAGACCCAGCCGGGGTCGCTCGAGCCGGCCACCGGCCCCCCGGCGGCCTCGACGAGCTCCCACACCGAGCGCAGCGTGGGGTGGGTGAAGTCGTCGGCGTCGATGTCGGAGGTGGTGCGGCCGATCGCCATCGGGTGCTGCAGCACGAGCTTGAGGGTCTCGCGCTCGATCTCGAACCGCGGGTGTCGCGGGTCGGGCACCGCCGAGCGCGGCGCCGGCGCCGGGGCGGCCGGCGGCGGCTCGTGGCCGCCGCGGCCGGCAGCGCGGCGCACCTCGGAGAGCACCACGTTGGTGTCGACGTCGGCGCCGATCATCTTGCTGATCTCCTGGGCGAACGCGGTGACCTTCGACTGGTCGCGCACCGACGCCACCAGCCGCGCGCTCTCCCGGACGGCGTCGATCCGTCCGTCGGCGCGGTCGAGGTCGTACTTGGAGACGATGTTGCCGAGCACGAACCGGTACAGCGGGGTGCGGCTGGCCACGAGGTCGCGCACGGCGGCGTCGCCGTCGCGGATGCGCAGGTCGCACGGGTCGATGCCGTCGGGCTGGACGGCGACGTAGGTCTGCGACACGAACTTCTGGTCGCCGGCGAACGCCTTGAGCGCGGCCGCCTGGCCGGCGGCGTCGCCGTCGAAGGTGAAGATCACCTCGCCGCGGAACTCCTCGTGGTCGTGGAGGAACCGGCGCAGCACCCGGGTGTGCTCGTCGCCGAACGCGGTGCCGCAGCTGGCCACGGCGGTGGTGACGCCGGCCAGGTGGCAGGCCATCACGTCGGTGTAGCCCTCCACCACCACGGCCTGCGACGACTTGCCGATCGACTGCCGCGCCAGGTCGATCCCGTAGAGCACCTGGCTCTTCTTGTAGAGGCTGGTCTCGGGGGTGTTGAGGTACTTCGCCTCGATGCGGTCGTCGTCGAACAGCCGCCGCGCGCCGAACCCGATGGTGGCGCCGCTGGGGTCGCGGATCGGCCAGAGCAGCCGGCCGCGGAACCGGTCGTAGGCCGAGCGGCCGACGGCGACCAGCCCGGCCGCCACCAGCTCGTCCTGGCTGTAGCCGCGGCCCCGGAGGTGCTTGAGGAGGTCCTCGCCGCCGCGCGGCGCGAACCCGATGCCGAAGTGCTCGGCGCTCGCCGAGTCGAACCCGCGGTCGAGCAGGAACTGCCGTCCGACGACGGCGTCCGGGGCGCCGAGGTGCTCGGCGTAGTACTCCTGGGCCGCCCTGTTCGCCTCGATCAGCCGGTTTCGGGGCGGCCCCTTGGGCCGGTTGTCCCGGTCGTCGCCGTCCTCGCGCCGCAGCTGGATGCCGGTCTTGTCGGCCAGCCGCTCGACGGCCTCGCTGAAGTTCAGGCCGTCGATCTTGATGAGGAAGGTGAAGACGTCGCCGCCTTCCTGACAACCGAAGCAGTTGCCGGTGAGGATGTTGTCCTCGAGGACGAACGCGTGACCTGTCTCGACCTCGGCGCAGAACACCTCTTCCACGCGGTCGGTGGCCTCGACCGACTCGACCACCCAGTCGTCATGGTCGACGTCTGCCACCAGTGTGGAACCGGACCCCGACGTTCGTCGAGCTTGTCGAGACGCCGTGACGGCTGTCGTCGTCCTGCCCGGTCCCGGTGACGTCGGCGAGACCGGGTCGGGGCGTCTCGACAGGCTCGACGAGCGAAGCACCGATACCGTCACCAGGCGGTCCCCACAGTGCAGCTCGGTGGTGACCACCTCCCGGTCCTCGCGCGGATCGCGCACGAACCAGCGATGACCATCGGTGGCGTAAATCGCCTTGCGCTGACGATTCCTCGTGAGCGTGATGCGGTGCAGCCGCTGGACGCCGTAGGACGTGAACGGCGCCTCGACCCAGTCGTTGTAGCGGTTGAGGATCCGATGGGTGCCGCCGGCGAGTTCGGCAATCGGCCGGGCGCCCTCCCAGGTCAGCACCTTGGTCTCGCCGGCCAGGCAATGGAAGAACTGGCGGCTCGGGTTGACGTTGAAGGACGGCGTCTTCTCGTCGTGGAACGGGCAGAGGCCCTTGAGTGAGCCGCCGCCGGCGTTGCGGAGGGTGACGTACTCGCCGATGACCTCTTCGATGCGGGTCTTCTCCCGCACCTCGGCGATGTCGTCCTCTCGGATCCGGCCCGGCACGTGGCGATCCTAGGCGGCGGGTCGGACGGTCACCGGCACAGCCGTCGGTGCCAGGCGACGGCGGAGGCGTCGGTGAGGGACGCGACCTGGTCGACGACGACGCGCAACCGGGCGGCGTCGTCCGCTGCGTCGTGCCAGTCGTCGGCGAAGACCCGGTCGAGGGCGTCCGGGCCGCGGTCGGCGAGGACGGCGGCCAGCTCGGCCAGCAGCTCGCGCTGCCGCTGCATCGCGGCCATCCGGTCGGCGGCGCGCATCACGTAGTGGGCCGCGATCGCCTTGAGAACGCCGATCTCCACCATGGTGGCGCGCGGGACGACGAGGTCGGCGCGGTAGCGGACGAACGGCCCGTCGCCGGTGGCGAAGGTGGCCTGCTGGACGGCGCCGCAGAACCGGCCGATGAGGTCGCTCGCGAGGTTCTTGAGCGCCGCCAGGCTGGCGCGGCTGCCGTCGTGCGGGGCGGTGGGCCAGCTGCCGACCCGGCGGAGCTCGGCGAGGGTCGCGTCGAGCTCGTCGTCGCCGGCGTCGGCCACGTACCACTCGCGCAGCGTCGCCCACACCGCCGCGGTGTCGAGCGCCATGAGGTCGACCCGGCCGGCCACGGTGCCGTCCTCGACGTCGTGCACCGAGTAGGCGACGTCGTCGGCGAGGTCCATCACCTGCGCCTCCACGCATCGGCGGAGGTCGCCGGGTCCGCGCGGCTCGCGCATCCAGGTGAACACCGGGCGGTCGTCGTCGAAGACCCCGAACTTGAGCGGCTCCGGCCCCTCCCCCGGCCCCCACGGGTACTTCGTGCAGGCGTCGAGGGTGGCGCGGGTGAGGTTGAGGCCGACCGAGCGGCCGTCGTCGTCGAGGGTCTTGGCCTCGAGCCGGGTGAGCAGCCGCAGCGTCTGGGCGTTGCCCTCGAACCCGCCGCACGACGCCGCCACCTCGGCGAGCGCCTGCTCACCGTTGTGGCCGAACGGCGGGTGGCCGAGGTCGTGGGCCAGCGCCGCGGTCTCGGCGACGTCGGGCTGCTGGCCGAGCGCGCGCGAGAGGTCGCGGGCCACCTGCGCCACCTCGAGGGTGTGGGTGAGCCGGTTGCGGCCGAAGTCGTCGGACTGCGGCCCCATCACCTGCGTCTTCGCCGCCAGCCGGCGCGACGACGCCGCGTGGACGACGCGGGCCCGGTCGCGCTCGAACGGCGTCCGCACCGGCGCCTCGACCCGCTTCGGCGGCTCGGCGACCAGGCGCTCCCGGTCGGCCTCGTCGTACAGCAGCTCGGCGTCCATCGGGCGCGACGTTAGTGCCCCGTCGTCAGTCCTTCGCGCACCGGAACCCGAACGTGCCCGCCGAGGACTTGAGGGGCGTCCTGAGCAGCACGTCGTACCCTGGTCGAGAGCGAAGGGAGTGCGCGATGCCCGAGCGCGACGACAACCCGTTCCGCAAGCTTCCGGAGCGGCCGAAGCCCGAGGAGCTGCGCGCCGAGCTCGACACCCGGCCGCTCCACGACGAGGACGACTCCGACCTGCGCGAGAACACCTGGTTCCTGCGGACCAGCGGCGGCTAGGTCCGGACCGCGGACCGGGCAGATTCACCGGTCAGCCGGAGAAACTGGACATCCGGGCCTCAAACGGACCGCGACCCTGTCCAGTTTCACCGGCCGGCCGGTGAAACTGGACGAGACCGCAGACCGCGTCAGTACGTCGTGACGTGGACGTGGTCGTAGTGGTTCGCGGTGGCGGAGCCGCGGTCCGACATGCCGCGCCAGCCCTCGCCGGAGCGGTCGAGGGACCAGATGCGCTGGGAGTAGATGATGTAGTTCACGCCCAGCTCGGCGTAGTACTTCCGCACGAACTCCGCGACCTGGTAGCCGCGGTCGCCGGAGACCATGATGTCGACGGCCAGGCCCTGCGCGTGCTCGCCGTCGCCACGGAACGTGCCGTAGACGGTGATCTCGGGGAACTCGGCGCAGACGGCCTGGTGGACCTTCACGATGTTGGGGCTGACGCCCGACGGCACCGAGGTGCCGTTGGTGCAGTCGCCGCCGAGGGTGAACGGCTTCTCGGTGGTCAGGTAGCCGCGGGTGACCCAGCGGACACCCTTCGTGCCCCACACGATCTCCTCGCGGCCGAGCATCGTGCGTCCGGTGAGGAGCACCCGCTCGCCGGCGTCGACGACGCCGGTCTGCTCGGCCTGGTCGCCGGGCTGCTTCCAGAGGTTGAGCGCCTCGGTGGTCCACCGCTTGGTGTCGGCGCCGCGGATGGCCTTGCGGACGGCGGCGGGCGCCATCATGAGCTCGATCCGGGTGGGCGCCTGGATGCGGTTGGCCGACCGGTTCAGGGTCGGCAGGCGACGGGCCGCGGTGCCGGCCGTCGTCGCCGAGGACGACGGGGTCGCGGGGGCCACGGAGTCGGCCGGGGCGGGGTTGGGCAGGTCTGCGCCGAGGACACCCAGAGAGACGACGGAGGCCGTGGCGAGCACGGCGAGGGGTCCGGCGATGTGGGCGGCTCGGGGCTTGAAACGGGCATCGGTGTCCCGCTTGTGGCGATGTTGTGCCACAGCGACGATCCTTTGCGGGTTGGAGTCAGGGAGAGTCCGAGAGAGTGCCGCTCGCCGGTGGGCGGCGGAACTGATCGACGAGTGAACCACACGGCGTCGTCCCCTGCTCAAATCTCCGACCCCGATCGGACCGTGAGTCCTGTCACCCCCCGGTGGTCTCGCCCGCGTCCTCCCTCGCCACGACACCCTCGGACGCCGTGCCGTCGGTGTCGTCGAGCCAGCCCTCCGGCAGCACGACGCGCTCGCGCGGCGACCCCTGCCGGCCGCGCGGCGTCCCGAGCTCGCCGACCGGGAACGGCTCGGCCGGGTCGAGCCGCGACAGCAGGTCGTCGAGCGCGGCGAGCGAGTCAACCAGGCCGAGAGAGCGACGCATCTCGCCGCCCGCGGAGAACCCCTTGAGGTACCAGGAGACGTGCTTGCGGAACTCGGTGCAGCCCTTCTCCTCCCCCATCAGCTCGGCCAGCAGCTCGGCGTGGCGACGCATCATCGCGGCCACCTCGCCGAGGGTCGGCAGCGTCGCCACCCTGCTCGCCGGCGAACGCCGCCGCGAGGTCGCGGAACAGCCACGGCCGGCCTAGACAACCGCGGCCGACGACGACGCCGTCGACGCCGGTCTGCTCCACCATCCGCAGCGCGTCGGCCGCCTCCCAGATGTCGCCGTTGCCGAGCACCGGGATGTCGACGCTCGCCGCGAGCGCGGCGATGGCGTCCCAGTCCGCTCGGCCCGAGTAGGCCTGGGCGACGGTGCGGCCGTGCAGCGCGATCGCCGCGCAGCCCGACTCCTGCGCGATCCGGCCGGCGTCGAGGTAGGTGAGGTGGTCGTCGTCGAGACCCTTGCGGGTCTTCATCGTCACCGGGACGCCGAACGGCTCGGCCGCCGCCACCGCGTGCTCGAGGATCCGGGCGAGCAGGCCGCGCTTCCACGGCAGCGCGCCGCCGCCGCCCTTCCGCGTCACCTTGGGCACCGGGCAGCCGAAGTTGAGGTCGACGTGGCCGACGCCGTACTCGGCGCAGAGGATCTCGGTGGCCTTGCCGACGTAGACCGGGTCGGTGCCGTAGAGCTGCACCGACCGCACCTGCTCGGCCTCGTCGAAGACGAGCATCCGCTGGGTGTGCTCGTCACCCTCCACCAGACCGCGGCTGGTGATCATCTCGCAGACGTACAGGCCGGCCCCCTGCTCGGCGCAGAGCCGGCGGTAGGCGGCGTTGGTGATGCCCGCCATCGGGGCGAGCACCACCGGGGTCTCGACCGTGAGCGGTCCGAGGCGCAACGGGGTCGTCACGCGCTGATCGTCTCCCGCGGGGCGAGGGCGGGGCGAATCAGCGGTTGCGCTTCCGCTTCGGCTTCTTCGGCGGCTTGGGTGGCTTGGGTGGCTTCGGCGGCTGGTAGGTGGTCACCGCGCCGGCCCAGGTGAGCGGGGCGACGCCCTCGGGCGGGCGGAACATCGCGGCGTCGAGGCTGCTCCCCTGCGCGACCAGGTAGACGAGGCAGGTCTTCGTCGTGTCGTCGGGGCCGAACGCCGCCGGCAGCGTGCTGCCCGGGCAGGGCTTGAAGGCGCGGTCGATCTCGGAGGCCTCGATCAGCCGACCGGCGTCGTCGACGCCGTAGATCGGCAGCCGCCGCCCGCCGAGGTCGGTGTCGCCGACGTTCTCGACGTCGGCCCGCACGAAGTACGGCGTCGAGGTGGCTTGGGCGCCCTCGAACCGGTAGCCGGGGAAGTCGCGCGCCAGGTTGGCCCGCTCCACCGCGGTGACGGTGACGTCGACGACGGCCACCAGGTCCTGCCGCGGCGTCCAGGCCGCCGTGGCGGCGTCACCGAGCTCGAGCTCGGTGCCGGGCTCGGTGAGCTCGACGCCCTCGGGCGCCTCCAGGTAGTCGGGCGCGGTGCTGTCGGTGGGCACGTCCATCGTCTCGGTGGTGCTGGGCTCCGGCCCCTCGTCCGAGCTGCCCTCGTCGCCGCCGCAGCCGGCCAGCACCAGCGCCGCCGTCAGGACCCCGGCGAGGGCCGCACGACGGCGAGCGTTACTCATGCCTAGCAGCCAACCATGCGTGCGCCCAGCCAGGAGGCGACTTGGTCGATTCCGATGCGCTCCTGCTTCATCGTGTCGCGCTCGCGCACGGTGACGGCGTCGTCCTCGAGGGTGTCGAAGTCGACGGTGACGCAGTACGGCGTGCCGATCTCGTCCTGGCGGCGGTAGCGCTTGCCGATGGCGCCGGCGTCGTCGAAGTCGACGTTCCAGCTGCGGCGCAGCTCGGCGGCGAGGCCCTTGGCCTTGGGCGAGAGGTCGGCGTTGCGCGACAGCGGCAGCACCGCGACCTTCACCGGCGCGAGCCGTGGGTCGAGCCGCAGCACGGTCCGCTTGTCGACGCCGCCCTTGGTGTTGGGCGCCTCGTCCTCTTCGTAGGCCTCCACGAGGAACGTCATGAGGCTGCGGCTCAGGCCGGCCGCCGGCTCGATCACGTACGGCGTGTAGCGCTCGTCGGCGGCCTGGTCGAAGTACGACAGGTCCTTGCCGGAGTGCTTGGCGTGCGTGGTGAGGTCGAAGTCGGTGCGGTTCGCGATGCCCTCGAGCTCGCCCCACTCCGAGCCGGGGAACCGGAACCGGTACTCGATGTCGACGGTGCGCTTGGAGTAGTGGCTGAGCTTCTCCTGCGGGTGCTCGTAGTGGCGCAGGTTGTCGCGGGAGATGCCGAGGTCGACGTACCAATCGGTGCGCGCGTCGATCCAGTGCTGGTGCCACTCCTCGTCCTCGCCGGGCTTGACGAAGAACTCCATCTCCATCTGCTCGAACTCACGGGTGCGGAAGATGAAGTTGCCGGGCGTGATCTCGTTGCGGAAGCTCTTGCCGATCTGCGCGATGCCGAACGGCGGCTTCATCCGGCTGCTCGTGACCACGTTGGCGAAGTTGAGGAAGATGCCCTGCGCGGTCTCGGGCCGCAGGTAGTGCAGGCCGGACTCGTCCTCGATCACACCGAGGTAGGTCTTGAGGAGGCCGGAGAACTGGCGCGGCTCGGTCCAGGCGCCGCGGGTGCCGCAGTTCGGGCAGGCCAGGGTGCCGAGGTCGACGTCGTCGGGGTCCGCGACGTCGTTCTTCTCGGCGTACTCCTCCTGGAGGTGGTCGGCCCGGAACCGCTTGTGGCAGCTCTGGCACTCGGTGAGCGGGTCGGTGAACGTGTCGACGTGACCGCTGGCCACCCAGGTCTGGGTGGGCAGGATGATCGAGGAGTCGAGGCCGACGACGTCGTCGCGCTGCTGCACCATCGCGCGCCACCACTGGCGCTTGATGTTCTCCTTCAGCTCCACACCGAGCGGCCCGTAGTCCCACGCGGACTTGGTGCCTCCGTAGATCTCTCCGCAGGGGTAGACGAACCCGCGCCGCTTGGCGAGGGAGACGACGAGATCGACGGTCGAGGGAGGGGGCTTTGCCACGGCGTCACGATAACGAGCGGGTGATCCGGGTATTGAGGTCAGCCCCCGGCTCCGCGCTCTCGTAGGCGCTGGGCTCGTCGAGGGCGCGGCCGAGGGTCGGCAGGTGCAGCTTGACGTCGTAGGAGCCCAGCGCCCGCCGGTAGGAGCCGACGTCGGCCCACCGGGTGGTGAGCACCCACAGCTCGGGGTCGTCGACGTTGCGGCCCACGCGGCCGTCCTCGTAGCCGGGGAACGTGGCCAGCAGGTCGTGGACGGCGAGCAGGTCGGCGCGGAACGACGCGCCGTCCGCCTCGGGGATGCGGAACCTCGTCACGACCAGCACCCGCCAACCCTAGGGTTGCCCCGTGGCAGAGCTGCACTTCTTCACCGGCACCATGGACTCGGGCAAGAGCACCCTCGCCCTGCAGACCAACCACAACCACGCCGCGCGCGGCCGGCACGGCCGGATCTTCACCACCCTCGACCGGGCCGGCGAGTCGACGCTGTCGAGCCGGCTCGGGCTCACCCACGACGCGATCGAGGTCGTGCCGGGCTTCGACTTCTGGCGCTTCGTCGTCGACTCGCTGACCCAGGGGGCGCGGATCGACTACCTGATCTGCGACGAGGCGCAGTTCTACACCCGCGAGCAGGTCGACCAGCTCGCCAAGGTCGTCGACGACCTCCAGATCGACGTCTTCTGCTTCGGCATCCTCACCGACTTCCGCTCCGAGCTCTTCGCCGGCAGCCAGCGGCTGGTCGAGGTGGCGGACCGGATGCACGTGCTCCAGGTGGAGGCGCTGTGCTGGTGCGGCCGGCGCGCCACCCACAACGCCCGCACCGAGGACGGCGTCATGGTCGTCGAGGGCGAGGTGATCGTCGTCGGCGACGTCGAGGACGAGGAGACCGCGCGCTCGGCCCAGCCGAGCGAGGTGGCCTACGAGGTGCTCTGCCGGATGCACCACCGGCGCCGGCTCACCGCGGACCGGGCCCGCGCCGTCACCCTGACCGCCGACCCGCTGCCGTTCGGATGAGCCCCGGCGTCATGGCACTACGGTGACCTTTCCACCGACCCCTCGGAGTCCCCATGCGCACACCGCCCCGCCCCCTGGCCAGCACCCGTCTCGCCGCCCTGCTCCTCGCCCTGAGCCTGGCCTGGCTCCTCGGCGGCTGCGGCGACGACGGTGACACCGCGAGCAGCTCCGACGACTCCTCGGAGTCGAGCGAGCCGAGCGAGCCGAGCGAGCCGAGCGAGACGAGCGAGTCGAGCGAGACGGAGTCCGAGACCGCGTCGGAGGAGCCCACCGACGACGCCGGGGGCGCCGAGCTCCAGACCTTCATCGCGGGCTGCAAGCAGGGCGTCGACCAGCAGATCTCGGCCGGCACGGTGCCGGAGGCGCTGCGCGACGACCTCGAGGCGGTCTGCGACTCGGCCACCGGCGTCGAGCAGGAGGACGTCGAGCGCATCCAGATCGAGACCTGCGTGGTCGTGGCCGTGGGCACGAGCAACCTCAGTGAGGAAGACGCACGCGCCCGATGCGAGGAGCAGCTCAACTGAGCGGCGACGAGCTCCCGCTGGGCCTGCCACCGGTCGCTCCTCGTCCTGGACGGCGGAGCCGCCCGCGCCCGCCGGACATGACGCCGCTGCCGGGAGCCCGCGAGGTGTTCACCGACGGCGCGTGCGCCGGCAACCCGGGGCCGGGCGGCTGGGCGTGGGCGCTCGACGCCGAGCGGCTCGGCTGCGGCGGTCATCCCCGCACCACCAACCAGCGGATGGAGGTCACCGCCGCGCTGGAGGCGGTGCGGGCGCTCGCGGGGCCGCTGGTCGTCGTCAGCGACTCCACCTACGTCGTCAACTGCTTCCGGGACGGCTGGTGGCGCGGCTGGCTGGCCCGCGGGTGGACCAACTCCGCCAAGCAGCCGGTGGCCAACCGCGACCTGTGGGAGCCGTTCGTGACCCTGGTCGCCGAGCGCGGCGACGTGGTGTTCCGGTGGGTGAAGGGCCACTCCGGCGACCCGATGAACGACCTCGTGGACCGGCTCGCCGTGGCGGAGCGGGTGCGCGTGGCGGCCGGCAGCTGACCTTTCGATGATCAGTCGAGCAGGATCGGGATCAGCATCTCGTCCGCGGTGAGCGAGCCGTGCAGGCCGATGAGCGAGGTCTCGTAGCCGAACCTCTGCGAGGAGAAGATCCCGAGGCCACCGCGGCCGGCGACGACGACGTCGCCGATCCGCGGCGCCACCGCGGCGTCGACCGGGCCGAACCAACCCCGCGCAGTCACCTCGGCCCGGGTGAGCACGTCGGCGCGGCCGTCGAGGTGGGCGCGCCACGTGGCGAGCACGTCGTCGACGGCGCCGGGGCGGCAGTAGAGGTGGCGGAACCGGGCCTCGCCGCCGACGAGCTCGAGCCCCTCGGAGAGCTGCGGGTGGTCGTCCATGTCGACCCGGTCGTCGCCGACGCAGTCGACCATCCCGTGGTCGGCCACGACGACCAGCCGACGGTCGGCGGGCAGCGCCTCGCGCAGCTGCTCGGCCTCGGCGTCGACCATCGCGAGCTGCTGGCGCCACTGGCTCGAGCCGACGCCGTACTTGTGGCCGGTCCAGTCGAGGTCGCTGTCGTAGCAGTAGGTGAGCGAGCCCGGGACGGCGGAGGCGGTGACCGTCGCCGCGATCCGCTCCCCCACCCGGTCGGCGCCGACGAACTCGGCGCCGCGGCAGGAGGCGACGGTGAGCCCGGAGCCGCGGAACTCGCGCTTGTTGACCACGGTGACCTGGGCGCCGAAGTCGGCGAGCTGGCCGAACGCGGTGGGGTGCGGCTGCCACTCCAGCGGGTCGACCGCGTCGTCCCACCACAGGTGGTTGAGCAGCCGGTCGGTACCGGGCACTCGCGCCGAGAAGCCCACCAGCCCGTGCACGCCCGGCGTCAGCCCGGTGCCGAGCGAAGTGAGACTGGTGGCCGTGGTGGACGGCACCCCGGCGGTGCCCACCTCCTGCGCGTCGAGCAGCTCGGCCAGGTACGGCGCGTGGTGCGCGTGCCGCTCCAGCAGCGTGGCGCCGAGACCGTCGATGAGGAGCACGACGTACGACGCCGCGCCCGGAAGCGTGAGCCGCGACGGCGGCCGGCCGATCGGCACCCCGAGCGCGGCCGCGACCGCGGGCACCACGTCGCCGAGTGACCGACTTCCGTACGCCGGCTCGACGAACTCCTCCACGACGCGGAGTCTGGCACGCGCTATTTCTGGGTGGCCATCGTGGCGCCGAGGCCGACCATCATCACGCCGCCGGCGACGCCCAGCCGGTCGAGACGGGCGGGCTTGCGGGCGAACCAGCGGCGGGCCGACCCGGCCAGCAGCGCCCAGGTGCTGTCGGAGACGGCGCACAACGCGCTGAACACGAGCCCCAGCACCGCCAGCTGGAGTGCGGTCGACCCGGCCTCGGAGGTGAACTGCGGCAGGAACGCCACGAAGAACACGGTGGTCTTGGGGTTGGTGACGCCCACGACGAAGCCGGTGGCGACCGAGCGGCCGGCCGGCTCCGGCGGAGCCAGGCCGCCGGCGAGGAGCGCGTGCCGCGCGTCGGCGCGGTGCCGGATCGCCTGCACGCCGAGGTAGACGACGTAGATCGCGCCGACGAGCTTGAGGACGGTGTAGGCGGTGGCGCTGGCCGCGACGACGGCGCCGAGCCCGACGGCCACGAACAGCACCAGGACCATGGTGCCGAGGGCGTTGCCCACCACCGACAGCAGCGCGTCGCGCCGTCCGACGGTGAGCGCGCGCCCGATGGTGAAGAGCAGGCTCGGGCCGGGCACCTGGATGAACAGGATCGACGCGACGAGGAAGGCGATCCACTGACTCGAGCTGGGCACGGTCCCAGGATGACGGGTCCGTGTCGCCCCGTCGTCCGAATTGTGCTTCGGGGTTGGTGGCCGCGCGCGTACCACCAGCTGTTTCGGGGCTACTTGGCCGAGGAAGCTGGACACAGCACCCCGGTTTCCGGCCCGGGAGTGTCCAGGTTCGTACGCCCACTGGTAGCGACGTGACCGTTGGGTGGCGTGGGGCGCCCGCGCATGCGGGCGGCGCGGGCGGAGCCCGTGCCGACTGCGCGCGGCTACGCGCGCGGGCGCCCTGGCAGCGGCGCGGGGTCCGATTTCTCAGTGCTGGGTGCGCGCCGAGAGCGACTCCGCGAACGAGAGCAGCCCGGCCACGGCGTCCGGTCCGTCGGCGGCGGCGGAGACGCGCAGCGAGAAGTCGTCGGAGGCGAGCACGCCGGTGTAGCCGTGGTCGGCGTCGCACTCGGGGTCGTTGCAGCCGGCGGGCTCGAGGTCGACCCGGGCGACCCCGCCCCAGCCGATGGTGACGACGGCCTCGGCCGGCGGCTGCGGTCCGGCGGTCGGGTTGGCGGTCATCCGGGTGACCACCACCGACGTCACCCCCGTGAGGCTGATCGCCTCGGTCGAGGTGGACGTGTAGGGCTCGGGCAGCAGGTCGTCGCCGGTGTGCTCGTCGGTGTGCGCGATCACCAGCCGGGTCGGCGTCAGCACCACGACGCTCTGGTGCCGGCGGACCTCCTCGTTGTCGAAGGTCGGCTCGTGGTGCACGTAGAAGTCGACGACCAGCTCGCCGGCCACGGCGCCCGCGACGGCGTCAGCGACGACGTCCGGGTAGTAGCCGGTGCGCTCGATCGCCTTCCGCAGGGCGCGACTGTGGTCGCGGTCGTCGACGGTCCGGGCGGCACGCATGACGCTCAGTCTGTCACTCCGGCAAGGTGTCGCCGGGCGGGGTCGCCATCCGGCGCACGAAGGAGTCGGCGCGTGCGTCCCGCACGGCCGCCACCCGGGCCGACGCGGTGAGCACCTGGGTGCCGTCGTCGCCGACGAGCACCAGCGACAGCTCCAGCGATCGCACCTCGGGCAGGTCGTTCTGCAGCTGCGCGACCCGGCCGACGAGCCGCTCCAGCGCCTCGACGTCGACCTCGGCCGAGCCTCGGTAGCCGAACAGCAGCGGCGCGGCGCGCACCTCGCGCACCATCGCGGCGACGTCGCGCTTCCCGAGCGGCGGGATCCGGTAGGCGCGGTCGTTGAGCAGGTCGATGATCGGGCCGCTGATGCCGAAGGACACCACCGGGCCGAACAGCGGGTCCTCCAGGCTGCGGATCGACACCGGCACGCCCGGCGCGGCGTTCTTCTGCACCACGAAGGCGGCGGAGTCGGGGTCGGTCACCGACGCCTGCAGCGACTCCCAGGCCGCGCGCATCTCGGCCGAGGAGTCGATGTTGCGCCACACGTGGGCGAGGTCGGGGCGCTCGCGCGTTCCCTCGGCGGTGGCCTTGAGGACGACGTCCCAGCCGATCCGGCGGCCGGCGGCCTGGGCCTGGCGCAGCGTCGTGACCGGCACCGACTCCCACAGCTCGACCCGGTAGGCCTCGAGCAGTCGCCGCACCTGGTCCTGGCTCAGCGGGACGCCGTCGGGCGGCTCCTCGCGGCGGTAGCCGGGATCGGGGCCGAGCGCCTCGGCCACCACCGCACTGGCGGCGTCGACGTCGACCTCGGCCGGGTCGGCCGGTTCGCCGTCGGGGGTGCGCAGCCACACGGCGTAGTCGACGACGCGCGCCATCGCCCGCACCGCCGCCTCCACGGCGGGGTAGCTCGGCACCGAGCCGCGGCCGGCGGTGGAGCCGGTGACGTCGGGCACCCGCAGCAGCTCGGGCACGCCCTCGGCGCCGAGGAACGTCGAGACCAGCGGCTTGTCGGACTGCTCGCCGACCGCGGCGAGCACGTTGGCGACGTCCTCGCCGGAGACGTTGAGGGGCGGGATGTAGACCGCGACGACGGCGTCGACCTCGGGGTCGTCGATCGCCTCGTCGAGCGCGTCCTCGAAGTCCTCGGCGGACGGCTCGGCGTCCAGTGCGACCGACCGGGAGACGTCGAGCCCGACCGCCACCGCGGCGTCGGCGGCGAGCAGGCCGAGGGCGTCGGAGTTGCCGACGACGGCGACCCGGCGGCCCCGCGGCAGCGGCTGGTGGGCGAGCAGCTGGGCGACGTCGAACATCTCCTCGAGGGTGTCGACCTGGATGATCCCGGCCTGCCGGAACATCGCGTCGAGGGCCTCGGGCGGCGCGGCGATCCGGCGGACCGCATGCCCCATCGGCACGCCCTGCGTGGTGCGGCCGGAGCGGACGGCGATGATCGGCTTGCGCAGCGAGACCCGGCGCGCGATGCGGGAGAACTTGCGCGGGTTGCCGATCGACTCCAGGTAGAGCAGCACGACCTCGGTGGCGTCGTCCTCCTCCCAGTACTGGAGGAGGTCGTTGCCGGAGACGTCGGCGCGGTTGCCGGCGCTGACGAACGTGGTGAGGCCGAGGCCGCGCTTCTCGACCTTCTCGAGGATCGCCGAGCCGAGCGCGCCGGACTGGCAGAAGAACCCGGCCCGGCCGCGCGGCGGCATCACCGACGACAGCGACGCGTTCACCGACACAGCGGGGTCGGTGTTGATCACGCCGAGGCAGTTGGGGCCGATCAGCCGCAGCCCGTAGGAGCGGGAGAGGCCGACCAGGTGGCGCTGCCGCTTGCGGCCCTCCTCGCCGGTCTCGGCGAAGCCGCTCGAGATCACGATCATCCCGTGCACGCCCTTGTTGGCGCAGTCGAGCACGACGTCGGCCACCGACTCGGCGGGCACGGCCACGATCGCGACGTCGACGTCGTCGGGGATGTCGCTGACGTTCTTGTAGGCCGGCAGGCCCGAGACGGCGTCCGAGCTGGGGTTGACGGCGTGGACCCGGCCGGTGAAGTCGCCGGTGACGAGGTTGCGCACCAGCGCCTGGCCGATGGTGTCCTGCCGACGGCTGGCGCCGATCACCGCGACCGACCGCGGGTTGAAGAACCGCTCGATGCTCGCGGCCTCGGCACGGTGCTCGCGGCTGCGCATGACGCCGATCGCGGTGTCGGTGGCGTCGATCGGGAACTCGAGGGTGAGCACGCCCTCCTCGTAGCCGCTCACCACCTGGTAGCCCGCGGCGCGGAAGGTCTGGATCATCCGGTTGTTGTCGGGCAGCACCTCGGCGGTGAACCGCTCCAGCCCGCGCTCGCGTCCGGCCTGGGCGAGGTGCTCGAGCAGCAGCTGGGCGATGCCGCGGCCGTGGTGCTCGTCCTCGACGAGGAACGCCACCTCCGCCGACCGGGGCCGCTCGTCGGGGCGCTCGGGGTCGGGGATCGCGTCGTAGCGGCCGACGGCGATCATCCGGCCGCGCAGCAGCATCACGAACGCCACCCGCCGGTCGTGGTCGACCTGGGTGAACCGCTTCACGTCCCGGTCGGAGAGGTGCGGCATCGGGCTGAAGAACCGGTAGTACTTCGACCGGTCGCTCACCCGTCCGTAGAAGTCGACGAGCAGCTCGGCGTCCGCGGGCCGGATCGGCCGGATCTGCGCCGTCCGCCCGTCCCGCAGCAGGACGTCGGCCTCCCAGTGCCGCGGCGGCGCCGGTGCGTCCGCCTCGGTCTGCTGCGTGGGGGCCTCGGGCACGGGGCGATGGTACTGAGCGTCAGTGACGCACCCGGAACTTCAGGTGAAGGACCCGGTCACCCCGGACGACGACATCGGGGTCCTCGAGCAGGTGCTGGGCGTCGACCGGGCCGAAGTAGCGCTTGCCCGAGCCGAGCACGACGGGCGCGACGTCCATGGCCACCTCGTCGACCAGGCCGAGGGCGAGCGCCTGGCCGCCCACGTCCCCGGCGCTGACGGCGACGTTCCGCTCCCCTGCCAGCTCGCGGGCCGCGGCGACGGCGGCCGCGACGTCGTCGACGAAGTGGTAGCTCGCCTCCGGGTGCCAGCCCTCCGGCTTGGGGCGGTGCGAGACGACGACCACGTGGTCGCCGGCCGGCGGCCTGCCCTCCCACCCGTTGGTCATGTCGAACAGGTGCCGGCCGATCACGGTGGCGCCGACGGCGTCCCAGACCGGCCGCACGTAGTCGAAGGACGCCTGCGAGATCCGCATCCCGCCCGGCGCGGGGTCGGCCATGTCCTGGGAGGTCAGCGGCACGTCGCCGTTGAAGTACCAGTCGAACAGCGGCCCGACGTCGTCGTCGTCGTCGGCGATGAAGCCGTCCACGGACACCACGTTGTGCATCGTCACGGTCGTCATGGAGGTGCAGACCGAGCGTGCGCCCCGGACTCATCGCCGGCGACGGCGTGCCCGCCGCAACCGCGCCGGGCGCGCGGGCGAGAATCGGTGTCATGGCCCGCCGCAGCACCAAGCAGGACCTCCCCGACGACTTCGAGGAGCACATCCTCGACGTCGACATCGGCGAGGAGATGCGCACCTCGTTCCTGGAGTACTCCTACTCCGTCATCTACTCCCGCGCGCTCCCCGACGCCCGCGACGGGCTGAAGCCGGTGCAGCGCCGGATCCTCTACACGATGAACGACATGGGCCTGCGGCCCGACCGCGGGCACGTGAAGAGCGCCCGCGTCGTCGGCGAGGTCATGGGCCGGCTGCACCCGCACGGCGACGGCGCGATCTACGACGCCCTGGTGCGGACGGCGCAGAGCTGGTCGATGCGGCTGCCGATGGTGGACGGCCACGGAAACTTCGGGTCTCCGGACGACTCCCCGGCTGCGATGCGTTACACCGAGTGCCGGATGGCGCCGCCGGCCACCGCGATGACCGCCGACATCGACGAGGACACCGTCGACTTCCGGCCCAACTACGACAGCCGCGAGACCGAGCCGTCGGTGCTGCCGGCGGCGATCCCGAACCTCGTGGTCAACGGCACCACCGGCATCGCGGTCGGCATGGCCACCAACTGCGCGCCGCACAACCTGGTCGAGGTCGTGCAGGCGCTGCGCCACCTCATCGCGCACCCGAAGACCGACATCGACGGGATCATGCGGTTCATCCCCGGCCCCGACCTGCCCACCGGCGGCAAGATCGTCGGGCTCGACGGCATCCGCGACGCCTACGAGACCGGCCGCGGCACCTTCCGGATGCGCGCGACGGCCCGGGTCGAGGCGGTCGGACGACGCAAGGGCATCGTCGTCACCGAGCTGCCGTACGGCGTCGGCACCGAGAAGGTGATCGAGCGGATCAAGACCCTGGTGCAGGGCAAGAAGCTGCAGGGCATCGCCGACGTCAAGGACCTCACCGACCGCGAGAACGGGCTGCGGCTGGTGATCGAGGTCAAGAACGGCTTCGTGCCGGAGGCGCTGCTCGAGCAGCTCTACAAGCAGACGCCGATGGAGGACACCTTCGGCATCAACAACGTCGCGCTCGTCGACGGCCAGCCCCGCACCCTCGGCCTCAAGGAGCTGCTCGAGGTCTTCCTCGGCCACCGCTACGACGTCGTCCGCCGCCGCTCGATGTTCCGCCGCGCCAAGGCCGCCGAGCGGCTGCACCTGGTGGAGGGCCTGCTCATCGCGATCGTCGACATCGACGAGGTGATCCAGCTGATCCGCACCAGCGACAACGCCGAACAGGCGCGCGGCCGGCTGATGTCGGTCTTCGACCTCACCGAGGCGCAGGCCAACTACATCCTCGACATGCAGCTGCGGCGGCTCACCAAGTTCTCCACGATCGAGCTGGAGAAGGAGAAGTCCGAGCTGGAGCGCCAGATCGAGGAGCTCGACGCGATCCTCGGCGACGACGGGCTGCTGCGGAAGGTGGTCTCCGACGAGCTCGCCGAGGTCGCGAAGACCTACGGCACCCCGCGCCGCACCGTGCTGCTGGAGTCGGCCGGCACCACCGTCGCCGCGGCCGCGGTGGCGCTCGAGGTGGCCGACGACCCGTGCTACGCGCTGCTGTCCTCCTCCGGCCTGCTCGCGCGGACCTCGGGCGACGGCGCGGTGGGCAGCGGCGGCGGCCGCACCAACCACGACGTCGTCGTCTCGGCGGTGGCCACCACGGCCCGCGGCGAGATCGGCGTGCTCACCTCCCGCGGCCGGCTGCTGCGCCTCGGCGTGCTCGACCTGCCGGCCATCCCGGCCAGCGCGAACGACCCCAACCTCCAGGGCGGGCTGCCGCTGAGCGAGGTGCTCTCGCTGGACTCCGGCGAGCGGGCGCTCGCGCTCACCACCCTCGCCGCCGACGGGCCCGGGCTCGCGCTCGGCACCCGCGACGGCGTGGTCAAGCGGGTCAACCCCGAGGTGCTCGGCCGCGACGAGTGGGACGTGATCGGCCTCAAGGACGACGACGAGGTGGTCGGCGCCGTCCAGCTCACCACCGGCGACGAGACGCTCGTGTTCGTCAGCGACGACGCCCAGCTGCTCCACTTCCCGGCCTCGCTGGTGCGGCCGCAGGGCCGCTCGGGCGGCGGCATGGCGGGCATCAAGCTCGCCGCCGGGCGCAAGGTCGCGTTCTTCGGCGCCGTCGACCCGGCCGCGCCCGAGGGCTCGGTCGTGGTCACCGCCGCGGGCTCGTCCACCTCGCTGCCGGGCACCGAGCCGGGGCTGGTGAAGGTCACGGCGTTCGCGGAGTACCCGGCCAAGGGCCGGGCCACCGGCGGCGTGCGGTGCCAGCGGTTCCTCAAGGGCATGGACGTGCTCGTGCACGCCTGGGTCGGTGCCGCCCCGGCACGGTCGGCGGCGGCCAGCGGAGCCCCCGTGGACCTGCCCGCGGTCGACACCAAGCGCGACGGCTCCGGCGTCCCCGGCACCCAGCCGATCGCCGCCACCGCGGGCCCGGTGGCGGCTCGGGTGGGTGTGTCACAGTGACGAGCATGTCGCTCCCTCGCCGGCTGGCCGCCGGTCTGTCGGCCACCCTCCTCGTGCTCGCGGTGACCTCGTGCAGCGGCGACGAGGGCGCCTCGAGCAACAAGAAGGCCGACGCCGACGACAGCGGCGATGCCAGCCCCGAGGAGGTCATGGCCTACGCGAAGAAGCTGATCGACGAGACCAGCGGCGTCGAGATCGCGCTGTCGACGGAGGACGACCCCGACACCGACGCGTTCCTGAAGTCGGCCGAGGGCACGATCGTCGCCGACCCGGCGAGCTTCGAAGGCACCGCCGACGGGCGGGTCATGGGTTTCAGCGCGAGCGACATCGGCGTGGTCTCCGTCGACGGCGACTTCTATCTCGACGTTCCGATCACCGGCTGGCAGACCTTCAAGCCTCGTGAGATCTGCGCGCCCGACCCGGCGACTCTGCTCGACCCCGACACCGGCGTGTCCTCGGTGCTCACCGCTGCCGAGGAGCTCGAGCAGGGCGACAGCGAGCGCGGCGGCCCCGACAACTCCGAGGTGCTCACCGTCTACACCGGCGTCGTGCCCGGCACGGCGATCACCAACGTGCTCCCGTGCGCGCCGGGCGAGGAGTTCGACGCGAAGTTCACGGTCAACGAGGAGGGCTACCTGCGGGCGGCCGAGGTGACCGGAGAGTTCTTCAAGAGCGACGACCAGACGATCACCTACACGATCGATCTCGAGAAGTACGACGTCGAGAAGGACATCTCCAAGCCGTAGCGCCGGCGCTGCGGCATCCTGCTCCCGTGAGCACCGTGGTGGGGCCGGACCGGCGCTCTCGCACCCTGCTGGTCTTCTGCGCGGTGGCGGTGGCGTTCGCCGCCGTCGACACCTACGTCGTCGTGCTCGCGCTGCCCGAGATGATGGCCTCGGTCGGCATCGGCGTCGACCAGCTGCAGCGGGCGGCGCCGATCGTGTCCGGCTTCCTGCTCGGGTACGTCGCGATGCTGCCGCTGATCGGGCGGATCGCCGACCTGCGCGGCCCGGTGCCGGTGTTGGCGGCGTCGCTCGGCACGTTCGCGTTCGGGTCGCTGGTGACGGCGGTGGCCTACGACCTGCCGAGCGTGGTGGCCGGCCGGTTCCTGCAGGGCCTCGGCGGCGGCGGGCTGGTGCCGGCGACCATCGCGCTGGTCGCGGCGCTGTACCCGGTGGAGCGTCGCGGGCTGCCGCTCGGGCTGGTGTCGGGGGTGCAGGAGTTCGGCAGCGTGCTCGGCCCGCTGTTCGGTGCCGCCGTGCTGACCTTCACCTCGTGGCGCGGCATCTTCGCGATCAACCTCGCCGCCGGCCTGCTGCTGCTCGTGGTGGTGCGCACGCTGCGCACGGACGACGCCGCCCCCGAGCGCCGTCCGGGCCGGTTCGACTGGCTCGGGCTGCTCGCGCTGCTGGTGATGCTCGGCGCCGGGCTGGTGACCTTCCTGCGGCCGGCGTCGCTGATGCGCGACCTCACCTGGGGGCAGCTCTTCATCCCGGTGGTGGACGGCGCCGGGCGGTGGCTGTACCCGGTCGGGCTGGTGACGCTCGGGTCGCTGCTGGTGCTGCTGGCGCGGCTGGCGCTGGCGCGGCGGCCGCTCGTCGACGTCCGCGGGTGGGGCCGGAGCCTGCTCGACGCCGACCTGGTGGGCGCGCTGGCCGCGGGCGCCGTGCTCGCCGGGATCGTGCTCGCCTTCGCCACCGCCGACCCCGAGGTGGCGGTGTTCTCGCCGCAGGGGCCGTGGTTCCTGGCGGCCTCGGCGATCGCGCTCGCGGTGCTGGTCGTGCACCTGCGCCGCGCCGAGGCGCCGCTGGTGCCGCGGGGCGCGCTGCGGCACCGGGCGGCGTGGGGGTCGCTGGTGGTGAGCCTGCTCGTCGGCTGGGCGCTCATCGCGGCGCTGGTCGACGTCCCCCTCTTCGCGCGCACCACGATCGAGGGCAGCTCGCAGCTGGAGGCGGCGCTGTGGCTGCTGCGGTTCCTCGCCGCCCTCCCGGTGGGCGCGGTCATCGGCGGCTGGCTGGTGCGGCGGGTCCCGGTCGGCGTCATCACCGCCGTCGGCATGGTGTGCGCGGCGGTGTCGTTCCAGTGGATGTCGACCTGGGGCATGACGACCCTCGACTCCGAGCTGCCCAGCCTCGGCCTCGTGCTCGGCGGGCTCGGGTTCGGCCTCGCGCTGGCACCGGTGAACGCCGCCGTGCTCGCCACCACGCCGGACGACACCCACGGCATCGCCAGCGCGCTCGTGGTGGTCGCCCGGATGGTCGGCATGCTCGTCGGCATCTCGGTGCTCACGACCTGGGGGCTGCGGCGGCTCTACGCGGAGGAGGCCGCCAACCCGAAGCTCTCGACACGTGAGCTCGGCGTGCTCCAGGAGCAGGCCGTCTTCCAGGGTGCCGCCGTCTTCGCCCTCGCCGCCGCCGTGCTCGCCGTCGTCCTCCTCCGCGGCGCCCCCACCCGCGGTGTGGACACCGCCGAGGTGCTGCGTGCCGCGGGTTGAGACGGCCAGCCGGACGCGACGGAGGAGCGTGCGGCGTGGGGCCGGCCAGGTTGAGCGAGCGACACGGCTGAGCCTGCGAAGCCGTACGAGCGAGTCGAAACCACGCAACCTGAACGGCCACGAGACCGAGGGCAGTGGCGTTCACGGCAGTCGACCCGCATTACGGTGCTCCCGTGCCTGACGACGGCTTCGACGACCTGCTCGCCGCCAACGAGGACTTCGCCCGCGACTTCGCCTACGGCGGGTTCGACGGCATCGCGAAGGCCGGCGTGGCGCTCGTGACGTGCATGGACTCCCGGATCGACCCGCTCGGGATGATCGGCCTCCAGCCCGGCGACGCGAAGATCTTCCGCAACCCGGGCGGCCGGGTGACGCCGCAGGCGCTCGAGGCGATCGTGCTGGGGGTGCACCTGCTCAACGTGCAGCGGGTGCTCGTCGTCCCCCACACCCGCTGCGCCGTCGCCACCTACCCCGAGGACGTGCTCCGCGCCAAGATCAGCGAGTCCGCCGGCGTCGACGCCTCCTGGCAGCCGATCCACGTCGTGCACGACCAGGTCGCCGCGCTCGCCGAGGACGTGCTCAAGGTCGTCTCGCACCCGCTGGTGCCGGACACCGTGGAGGTCGGCGGGTTCCTCTACGACGTCGACACCGGCCGGCTCGAGCGCAAGGTCTGACCGGGTCCAGCCGCCCTAGCCGACCGCCCGGCGGCGACGCCACCGCTCGACCGCGGCGGCGAGCACGAGCAGCGCGACGGCGCCGAAGCTGACCGCCGTGCCGGTGCTGTCGCCGGTGATCGCGAAGCTCCCGGCGAACACGAGCGCGAGGACGACGAACGGGGCCACCCGGGCGACCGGGCCCCTGGGGGTCGCGCTCGGGTGACGGCGGGACTTCCGCCGCAGCCGCGGCCGGACCGCGGCGACGACGCCCGCGACCACGAGCAGCGGCAGCGCGATCAGCAGGACGAGCCGGAGCACGGGCCCCTCACCTCGCCGTCACGCGTCGAGCGCCTCCACGTCGACCTCGTAGGCCCCCTGCACGATGAACTCCTTGCGCGGGGCGACGTCGGAGCCCATGAGGAGCTCGAAGACGCGGGCTGCGCTGTCGGCGTCGTCGGCGGTGAGCTTGCGCAGGGTGCGGCGGCGAGGGTCCATGGTGGTCTCGGCCAGCTGGTCGGCGTCCATCTCGCCGAGGCCCTTGTAGCGCTGGACCGGGTCCTTCCAGCGCAGGTTCCTCTTCTTGAGCTCGGCGAGCTTCCGCTGCAGCTCGTCGTCGGAGTAGGTGTAGACGTACTTGTCCTGCCCCTTCTTCGGGTTCACGACCTCGATCCGGTGCAGCGGCGGGACGGCGGTGTAGACGCGTCCCGAGGTGACCAGCTCGGGCATGTACTTGAAGAACAGGGTGGCGAGCAGGCAGCGGATGTGGGCGCCGTCGGAGTCGGCGTCGGCCATGAAGATGATCCGGCCGTAGCGCGTGGCGTCGAGGTCGAAGGTGCGGCCGGTGCCGGCGCCGACCACCTGGATGATCGAGGCGCACTCGGTGTTCTTCAGCATGTCGCCGACCGAGGCCTTCTGGACGTTGAGGATCTTGCCGCGGATCGGCAGCAGCGCCTGGAACTCGGAGTTGCGCGCCAGCTTCGCCGTGCCGAGCGCGGAGTCGCCCTCGACGATGAACAGCTCGGTGCGCTCGTTGTCGTTCGAGCGGCAGTCGGCGAGCTTCGCCGGCAGCGACGACGACTCCAGGGCGTTCTTGCGGCGCTGGGTCTCCTTGTGCTGCCGGGCGGCGATGCGGGTCTTGGAGGCCCCCACCACCTTCTCCATCAGCAGCTTCGCCTGCGCCTTCTCGGCGCGCTTGGAGGACGTGAGGAACTTCTTGAGCTCGGCCGCCACGATCTTGCGCACGATGCCGCGCACCGCAGGCGTGCCGAGGATCTCCTTGGTCTGGCCCTCGAACTGCGGCTCCGCCAGCCGCACCGTGACGACGGCCGTGAGGCCCTCGAGCACGTCCTCCTTGACGACGTCGGCGTCGGCGGCCTTGAGCGCCTTGGTGGAGCGCATCGCGTCGTTGAACGTCTTGGTGAGCGCGGCCTCGAACCCGCTCACATGGGTGCCGCCCTTCGGCGTCGCGATCACGTTCACGAACGACCGCACCTCGGTGTCGTAGCCGGTGCCCCAGCGAGCCGCGACGTCGACGACGAGCTCGCGGTCGACGTCCTGCGGGGTCATGTGGCCGGCCGCGTCGAGCATGGGCACGGTCTCGGTGAAGGACTCCGAGCCCTCCAACCGCAGCACGCCGGTGACCGGCTCGTCGGCGGAGAGGAACTCGACGAACTCGCCGATGCCGCCGTCGTGGCGGAACTTCTCCTCCACCGGCGTCTCGCCGCGCAGGTCGCGGATCACGATCTCGAGGCCCGGCACGATGAACGAGGTCTGCCGGGCGCGCCCGACGAGCCCCTCGAACTCGAAGGTCGCGTCCTTGGTGAAGATCTGCCGGTCCGGCCAGAACCGGATGCGGGTGCCCGACTTGGTCTTGGCCACCCGGCCGCCGTTGCGGGTCAGGCCGCTCCGGGCGTCGAAGGACGCCGCGGGTCCGTCGCCGTCGAACACGCCGGGGGCGCCGCGCCGGAAGCTCAGCCCCCGCGAGGACGGCGAGCGGTCGACGTCGATGTCCATCCGCGCGCTCAGCGCGTTGACCACCGACAGGCCGACGCCGTGCAGGCCGCCGGTGGCGACGTACGACGAGCCGCCGAACTTGCCGCCCGCGTGGAGCTTGGTGGCCACCACCTCGACGCCGGGCAGCCCGGTGCGCGGCTCCTTGTCGGTGGGGATCCCGCGGCCGTCGTCGTGCACCTCGGCGGAGCCGTCGCGGTGCAGCGTGACCTCGACCCGGTGCGCCGCGCCCGCGAGCGCCTCGTCGACGCCGTTGTCGATGATCTCCCACAGGCAGTGCATGAGGCCCCGGGTGTCGGTGGAGCCGATGTACATGCCCGGGCGCTTGCGGACCGCCTCCAGTCCCTCCAGGACGAGGAGGTGGGCGGCGTTGTACGTGTGGTCGATCGTTCGCTCCCGCCGAAGAAGATGTGGGCTGCAAATCCGGATGTGACGGCGACACGAATCTACTCGCGACACGCCGCGCCCGTTCGCAGGCACGCCTGCCACGGTCAGGTCACGATGAGGACACGATCTCAAGCCTTAACTCGGGGTCAGGCATGACCGACATAGTGAGTGGGAACACGGCACTGCAACCAGACGCCAGGCTCGGTGGCGTACGCCACGTTGTGAGACCACCGGCCGCAGGGAATCTTGGGGCCGCTCGCTACGTTGGAACCGGCACCGAACGAAGAAGAGATGAGGCCCACCGTGACGACTGCGACTGCACCCAGTGCCGCGCTGACGGCCGAAGACCGCTGCGACCGTTGCGGCGCCCAGGCCTACCTCCGCGTCCACCTCCAGAGCGGCGGCGAGCTGCTCTTCTGCGCCCACCACGCCCGTGAGCACGGCGACGCCCTCCAGCGGGTCGCCGCGTCCGTGGTCGACGAGACCCACCGGCTCGCCGGCGTGCCCGCCCCGGCGTCCGACGAGGAGCGCTGAGCCCCCCCAGACCCACTCGACGGCCCCGGACCGACTGGTCCGGGGCCGTCGTGCGTCTGCTCCCGGACGGTCCGCGAGGATAGCGCCGTGACCCTGCTGCTCTCCCTGCTGGCGGCGGTCTCCTACGGGCTGTCGGACTTCGTGGGCGGGCTCGTCTCACGCCGGGTCAGCCCGTGGGCGGTGGCGCTGGTCTCG
Source organism: uncultured Actinomycetota bacterium (assembly GCA_963780355.1). Classification (GTDB taxonomy): domain Bacteria; phylum Actinomycetota; class Actinomycetes; order Propionibacteriales; family Nocardioidaceae; genus Nocardioides. The sequence goes on along the minus strand of CAWABT010000001.1, from coordinate 2,264,862 downwards.
ATGCTCGGCGGCGCCGTGGCCGCGGGCGCCGTGGCGCTGGTGCGCGGCGGCGACCCGGTCGGGGCCGACCTGGCCTGGGCGGTGCTCGCCGGTCTCGGCAACGGCGTCGGGACGGCATTCCTCTACCGGGGCCTGTCCGGCGGCCGGATGGGCGTGGTGGCGCCGGTGAGCGGCGTCGGCGCGGCCGTGGTGCCGGTGGCGGCCGGCCTCGTCGGGGGCGAGCGGCCCGCGGTGCTCGCCTGGCTCGGGATCGCGGTGGCGCTGCCCGCCATCTGGCTGGTGGCCCGCGAGCCGGGCGCGAGCCCCGGCACCGCCCGGGGCTCCGGGCTCGTCGACGGCGTCCTCGCGGGCGCCGGGTTCGGTGTGCTGTTCGCGGCGCTCGCCCAGATCCCGGAGGAGGCGGGGTTCGGGCCGCTGGCGCTCAACCAGGTCGTGGGCGGCGCGGTCGTGGTGGTCGTGGCGCTGGCGCTGCGGGCGCCGGTGGTGCCACGCGAACCGGTGGTCGCCCTCGGGTTGGTGACCGGCCTGCTCGGCGTCACCGCCACCGCGCTCTTTTTGGCCGCCACGCACACCGGGCTGCTCACGCTCGCGGCCGTGGTCACCTCGCTCTATCCCGCCGTCACCGTGCTGCTCGCCGCCGGGCTGCTTCGTGAACATGTGCATCGCGACCAGGGGATCGGGCTGGTGCTCTGCGGGCTGGCCGTGGGGCTGATCGCCGCCGGGTAGCGGCAACGATCCGGTCACGAAGGGTGACGCACCCCACCCCTCCCTTGCACGGGGCTCCTCGGATGCAACACTGGTCGTGGACGCCAGGTTCGTATCGGTGGACTGCCCCCCAGACACCGATCGCCTGGCGTCCTTCTATTTCCCGCTGCCCCGCCTCAGGCCGGCCGCGACAGGCTCAGCGCGAAGTCGCCGGCCGGGTCGGTGAACCAGTGGGTGAGCTCCAGCCCGGCGGCGGCCAGCTCGTCGGCCACGCCGGCGCGGCGGAACTTCGCCGAGATCTCGGTACGCACCTGCTCCCCTGCTGCGAAGTGGACGTCGAGGTCGAGCGCGCCGAGGTGCACCACCTGGTCGCGGGTCGACTCCAGCCGCATCTCGATCCGCTCCCACTCCTCGTGCCACACGGCGACGTGACGGAAGGCGTCCGGGTCGACGTCGGCGTCGAGGGTGCGGCGGATGACGGCCAGCACGTTCTTGTTGAACGCGGCGGTGACGCCCTGGGCGTCGTCATAGGCCGCGACCAGCCGCGCCGGGTCCTTCACCAGGTCCGTGCCCAACAGCAGCGTCCCGCCCTCCTCCGCCGGGCCGAGCAGCTCGCGGACGTCGCGCAGGAACGCCGAGCGCTGCACCGGCTCGAGGTTGCCGATCGTCGAGCCGAGGAACGCGACCATGGTGCAGCGCCGACGGGGCAGGTCACCTAGGTGTTTCTCGAAGTCGCCCACCTCTGGCTCGACCGCCACGCCCGGCAGCTCGGCGGAGATCGTGCGGGCGGCCTCGTCGAGCACCACCGGGTCGACGTCGAACGGCACGAAGCGGCGCAGCGTGCCCGCGTCGCGCAGCGCGTGCAGCAGGATCCGGGTCTTCTCCGAGGTGCCGCTGCCGAGCTCGAGCAGCGTCTCCGCCCCGCTCGCCGCCGCGATCTCGCCGGCGTGCGCCTCGAGGATCGCCCGCTCGGTGCGCGTCGGGTAGTACTCGGGCAGCCGGGTGATCTCGTCGAACAGCTCGCTGCCGCGGGCGTCGTAGAAGTACTTCGGCGGCAGCACCTTCGGCGTGGCGGTGAGGCCGGCCCGGACGTCGTCGGCCAGCTGGCGGGCGAGGGCGTCGGGGTCGAGACGGACGGTCACGGAGCTTCCTCCAGGGGGGTCACGGCCACGCCGGCCGGCGTCGCCTCGATGAGGTGGCGGTCGGGGACGTCGACCCAGCGTGGGTCGTCGTCCCAGGGCTCGCTGGCCACCACGACGCCGTCGGGCTCGACCAGGTAGGCGGCCGGGTCGGCCCAGGTGGTGGCGAGGATGCGGCGGCCGTCGGTGAGCAGCAGGTTGAGCGAGGCGGCGGGGTCGGCAGCGGCGAGCTTGCGCACCAGGTCGCCGAGCGCGGGACCGTCCGTGGCCTCCTCGGCGAACACGTGGGCCGCGAGGAGTGCCGAGTCGCAGGCCGACTCGGCCTCGCGGGCGGGCGGCAGCACCGCGCGGTCGACGACGCCGTTGTGCGAGAGCAGCCAGGTCCCGTCGGTGAACGGCGCGGACGCCGTCTCGTCGGTCGGCATCCCCACAGTGGCCGAGCGGACGGCGGCCAGCACCGCACCGGAGGCGATCGTGGGCGCCACGGACAGGAACGAGGTCGAGGACCACAGCGGCCGGTCGGAGCGCCAGCGGGCGGGCTCGGCGCGGCCGGGCGTGAAGTAGCCGACGCCCCAGCCGTCGGCGTTCATCAGGCCGCGCCGCTGCCGCCGCGGCTGGTAGCTCTGCCGCAGCAGCCCGTGCTCGGGCTCGAGCACGAGCGAGGCCAGGGTGCGCGGCTCCCCCAGCCACGCCAGGTGCCTACACATCCCAGGCCAGCCGGACGCCGCTGAAGATCTGCCGCCGGACCGGGTGGTCCCAGTTTCGGAACGACGGCCGCACCGCCGAGTCCGCCACCGACCACGCGCCGCCGCGCAGCACCCGGTAGTCGCCACCGAAGAACGGCGCGCTGTAGTCGGCGTAGAGCATCGGCTGGAAGCCCGGCCACGGCTGGAACGACGACGACGTCCACTCCCACACGTCGCCGAGCATCTGCTCGACGCCGTACGGCGAGGCCCCGGCCGGGTAGGCACCCACCGGGGCGGGCCGCAGCGCGTCGCCGCCCAGGTTGGCCAGGGCCGGCGTCCAGGCGCTGTCGCCCCACGGCCGGCGACGGCGCCGGCCCAGCTGCTCGTCCCACACACACGCCTTCTCCCACTCCTGCTCGGTGGGCAGCCGGGCGCCGGCCCAGGCGGCGTACGCCTCGGCCTCGAAGAAGCACACGTGCTGCACCGGCTCGTCGGGCGGCACCTCCTCGACGACACCGAACCGGCGCCGAGAGCCGTCGGCCGACCAGAACAGCGGACGCTCCAGCCCGGCCTTCAGCCGGTGCTGCCAGCCGCGCTCGGACCACCACCGCGGCTCGTCGTAGCCGCCGGCGTCGACGAACCGCTGCCACTGCGCGTTGGTGACCGGCACTCGCGCGATCCGGAAGGCGGGCAGGTCGACGACGTGCGCGGGCCGCTCGTTGTCGAGCGAGCCCGGCTCGTGGTCGGCGTCGACACCCAGCACGAAGGGGCCGGCGGGCACGGTGACGGCGTCGTCGGGCGGCAGCACCCGGCCCGCCGGCAGCGCGGCGCCCGGGCCGATCACCGGCTCCCCCGCCCGCAGCTGGTGGGTGGCGAGCATCGTCTCGACGTGCTGCTGCTCGTGCTGCTCGACCATCAGGTACGGGAACAGCCCGTCGTCCGTGGCCCGTTGGAGGCCGTCGAAGACCCGGCCGCGCACGTCGGCGAGGTAGGAGCGCGCCTCGGCCGGCGTGAGCAGCGGCAGCGTGACCCGACTGGCGCGCGGGTGCTCGAAGGCGTTGTAGAGCGACTCGACCTGTGCCGACAGCAGCCCCTGCCGGGCGGGGTCGCCGCCGCGGAGCAGCCAGAGGTCCTCCTGCTGACCGATGTGGGCGAGGTCCCAGACCAGCGGGCTCATCAGCGGGCTGTGCTGGGCGGTGAGCTCGGCCTCGTCGATCTCGGTCAGGTGCTGGGTCCGGCGCCGCGCGTCGGTGAGACCACGGGCGGCGGACTCGCGGGTGTCACTCATCGGCCAGCTCCTCGAGCAGCCGGAGCGGGCCGTGCTCGTCGGCCACCTCACGCAGGTCGTCGCCGACGGTGCGGCCCGAGGCGAGCAGCCCGGCGAGGGACTCGACGTCGGGCTTGAGGGCCGGTGGGGCGTGCAGCGCGGCCACCTCGGCGCAGCCGGCCACGGCCCGCCGGATGGCGGGGTCGGCGAGCCCGTCACGAGCTGCGGTCTCCCAGCCGTCGGCGGTGGGCTCGCAGAGCTCGGCCGCGCGGTCGGCCGCGGCCGGGACGTCGGCCAGGGTGGCGATCATCGCGGCCATCGCGGGCCACCAGCGGTCGGGCAGCGCGTCGACGCAGCGGACCTCCACGTAGCCGCGCGGCCGCACCGGCGGGAACAGCGTGGTGAGGTGGTAGTCGAGGTCGGCGCCGGCGGCCGGCCGGCCGAGCAGCCCGGGCACCCGCAGCCAGTCCCCGAACGTGACGCGGCTCGGGACCGGCCGCAGGTCGCCGTCCGGCTCGCGCACGAGCATCACCGGTGCGTCGAGGGCGTACAGCGCCCAGCCGACGGCGGGCTCGTGGCCGGAAACGGGGTCGCTGCGGCCGCAGTCGATGCCGGTCCAGGTCTGCTGCCGCATCGAGGCCCAGCCCGACGTCCTGCCGCCCAGGTAGGGAGACGTGGTGGACGCCGCCACCAGCATCGGCACCATCGAGCGCAGCAGCCCGATCCGGTCGGCGAAGCCCGCGACCGGGCCGGCGTCGAGGTTGACCTGGAGGGCCGCCGTCGAGGTCATCATCGCGCGGCCCGCGCCACCGCAGTCGCGGGCCTCGAAGTGCGTCTCCATCGCGGCGTAGCGCGGGTGCGGGTTGACCCGCTCCGGCGGCCGGGCCGGGTCGGCGCCGAGCGCGGCGGCGCCGAAGCCCTGCTCGCGCAGCGCGGCCCGCAGCACGTCACGGTCGGCGGCCAGCGCGGCCACCGCCGCGACGACATCAGGGCCGGGCGGCGTGGAGAGCTCGATCTGGCCGCCAGGCTCGAAGGTGACGGTGCTGCCCGATGGCATCGCGGGCAGCCCGGCCGCCAGCGCCTCCACGGCGGGCCAGGCGGGCCGCCGGGCGGGGTGGGCGAGCTCGACGAGGTGGAACTCCAGCTCCAGGCCGACGGCGCGGCTCACGGTGGGCCGCAGCGCCGTGGTGGCGACGTACGCAGCGGCCGCCGCGACCGGGTCGGAGCCGGCGAGCACGTCGGGTGCACGTTCGGCTGGGTGCGTGGTTCTCAGGGCCTCGGCGGTCAAGGCGCCCCTCCTGGTCCGGACCGGTCGATTCTCGACCGCGGGTTTTCGGTTCGGGGCGGTCGTCGGGACCACCTCGGTGCTACTGCTTCACACCACCATGCCGCACCGCGCCGACAAACCCAACCACCCGCCTGGACCAGCCCCGGTCAGCCCCGGTCGAGCCAGCGCGTGGAGAGCCGGCGGCCCTTCATCCAGTCGGTGACGGGGTGCGAGCCGTCGTACTCGTCGACCATCCGGACCGCCACCCGGACCTGGGCGGGGTTGCCGAGGCAGCTGCGGGCCACGCGGACGTGCGCCACGTTCCGCCGGAAGTCGAGCTGCACGGCGTGGTCGCAGGACAGCGGGTCGCCGACGAGCCGCCAGTCGCGGACGCGGACCAGCTGGTAGTCGGTACCGGCCTGGAGACCGGTGACGACGGCGCGCTCGGGGCCGGGACGGTCCGGGTTGGAGTCGAGGAAGACCGTGAGGCCCGCGGGTCCTGCCTCGGACCGGCGGCGCAGGTCGGTGAAGCCGGTGGCGACGAACACGTTGCGCGGGGCGTGCGCGACCTTGACGGTCCGGATGTCGTGGAGCGAGGCCGTGGTGTCGGCGCCGTCGCGGACGGTGGCGGTCTCGGCGACGGCGGGAGCGGCGACGGTGGCGAGCACCGTCGTGGTGGCAGCGATGACGAGCAGACGGGCGCGAGTGGTGAACACGAGGTCTCCTTGGACGACGGGGGGTGTCGTGGAGAAGACGCTACGGATCCGTCGGAGGTTGCAGGGACGAACGCACGCAGCGTCGTGCGTGGACTAGTCAGGCCGTGGCCGCCACCGCCCGGGCCGCGCGCCCGGCGTCGGCGGCGGTGAGGTCGTGGTGCGGGGCGAGGCGGAGCAGCGGGCCGGGCAGGTCGGCGGGTGCGCGCCAGGGCTTGCAGGCGGTGGTGAGCACGTCGTGCTCGGCGAGGAGCCGGTTCCGCACGCCCTCGACGTCCTGGCCGGCGGTCGGGCGCAGGCCGACGATCGCGCAGGCGACGCCGGGCACGTCGGCGATCTCCCACCCGGTGAGGTCGGCCAGGGCCGTCCGCAGCAGGTCGCCGCGGGCGGCGAGCTCGCCGAACGGGTCGGCGGCGGTCCGGAGGTCGGCCACCGCGCGCGCCAGCCCGATCCGGCCGGCCACGTGGGCGTCGTCCGGCTCGAGGTCGAGCAGCGGTGCGCCGAGGACGTCGTCGCGAACCGCGAGCACGCCCACGCCGCGCGGCCCGCGCAGCCACTTGCGGCCCGGGGCGTACACGGCGTCGGCGCCGTAGCCGACGTCGACGTGACCGAGCGCCTGGGCCGCGTCGACCCACAGCGGCACGCCGTGGCGCCGCGCCACCGCGACCGCCTCGGCCACCGGCTGCACCAGCCCGCGGTGCGAGGGCACGTGGGTGAGGGCCACCAGGTCGGGCGGGTCGGTCGCCAGTCGCCGGTCGAGGGCGTCGACGTCGAGCAGGCCGTCGCCGTCCACCTCGAGCGGCTCGGGCGTCAGGCCGCGGCGCCGGTAGGCGTCGAGGTTGGGTCCCCACTCGGTGGGCGTGACGGCGACCCGGCCCGCCGGCGGCAGCGGCCACCGGGCCAGCAGCAGGTCGCGCCCCGAGGTGGCGCTGTCGGTGAAGGCGACCCGGTCAGCCGGGAGGCCGAGCAGCGCGCCGAGGCCGGCGCGCAGCCCGTCGAGCACCGGCGCCGCCTCGGTCTCCGCGACGTAGGCACCCCGCTCGACCTCGAGCCGCAGGAACGCGACCTCGGCGTCCACCGTGGCCGGCGTCGGCCGGGCGCAGGCCGCGGCCTGGAGGTGGAGCAGGGTGCTCGGTGCTGCGGTCAGTGGCTCAGTCGAGGTAGTCGCGCAGGACCTGCGACCTGCTCGGGTGCCGCAGCTTCGACATCGTCTTCGACTCGATCTGGCGGATCCGCTCGCGCGTGACGCCGTAGACCTTGCCGATCTCGTCGAGGGTCTTGGGCTGGCCGTCGGTGAGGCCGAACCGCATCGACACCACGCCCGCCTCGCGCTCGGAGAGCGTGTCGAGGACGGCGTGCAGCTGCTCCTGGAGCAGCGTGAAGCTGACGGCGTCGGCCGGGACGATCGCCTCGGAGTCCTCGATGAGGTCGCCGAACTCGCTGTCGCCGTCCTCACCGAGCGGCGTGTGCAGCGAGATGGGCTCGCGGCCGTACTTCTGGACCTCGATGACCTTCTCGGGGGTCATGTCGAGCTCCTTGGCGAGCTCCTCCGGGGTGGGCTCGCGGCCCAGGTCCTGGAGCATCTGCCGCTGCACGCGGGCGAGCTTGTTGATGACCTCGACCATGTGCACCGGGATGCGGATGGTGCGCGCCTGGTCGGCCATGGCGCGGGTGATCGCCTGCCGGATCCACCAGGTGGCGTACGTGGAGAACTTGTAGCCCTTGGTGTAGTCGAACTTCTCGACCGCGCGGATCAGGCCGAGGTTGCCCTCCTGGATCAGGTCGAGGAAGAGCATGCCGCGGCCGGTGTAGCGCTTGGCCAGCGAGACGACGAGGCGCAGGTTGGCCTCGAGCAGGTGGTTCTTCGCGCGGCGGCCGTCCTCGGCGATCCACTCGAGCTCCTCGAGCAGCTTCGCGGAGACCTTGCCGCCCTTGCCGAGCTTCTCCTCGGAGAACAGGCCGGCCTCGATCCGCTTGGCGAGCTCGACCTCCATCTCGGCGTTGAGGAGCGGGACCTTGCCGATCTGCTTGAGGTAGTCCTTGACCGGGTCGGCGGTGGCGCCGGCCACCATGACCTGCTGCTCGGGCTCGTCGGTGTCGTCGGCGGCCGAGACGATGAAGGAGGCCTTCTTCTCGTCCTCCTCGATCGACGGGTCGGCCTTGACGTCCTTCTCGAACTGCTCGTCGGGGACGTCGGGCAGGACCTTCTTGCCGTCGGGGCCGACCACGACCTCGACGGCGGCCGGAGCGTCAGCGGCCTTCGCCGCGGCCTTCTTGGCGGGCGCCTTCTTCGCGGCGGCCTTCTTGGCCGGTGCCTTCGCGGGTGCCTTCGCCGTGGCCTTCTTCGCCGGCGCCGCCTTGGTGGCGGTCTTCTTGGTTCCCGAGGTCGATGCCTTCGAGGCGGTCTTGCGGGCGGTCGGAGACACGAACACCTCTCGTCGCGGTAACGCGGTTACGTACTGGGTTTCCGGGCGCGGCAGAGCCCGGTGTCGTCAAGAGCCGCTGCCCTCATCCTGCCACGGTGACCCTGGACTCCGTGCATCTACCCGAGACGTCGGGCCTACTGCCCCGGGCACGACCAGGAGCGGCGGCCGTCCGTCCAGGCATGCCGGTCGTGGCTCTCGGCGTCGGTGCACGCGCGGTCGGCCACCGCCTCGGCGGTGGGGAGGGCCAGGTGGCGGGTGCCGAGTGCGATCACGTCGTCCTCAACGGCGGACGCCGGGCCGGGGTTACGCGCCACCGTCAGGCCGACTGCGCCTTCGCGGCGGCCTTCTTCTGCTTCTTGAACTCGCGCACCTTCTGCAGCGAGGTCGGGTCGACGACGTCGGCGACCGAGCGGTACCCGTCGAGCGCGTAGTCGCCGGCGACCTGCTCCCAGCCGTCGGGCCGGACGCCGAGCTGCTTGGCGACCAGCGCGACCATGATCTTCGCCTTCTGCGCGCCGAAGCCCGGCAGCGCCTGGAGCCGCTTGCCCAGGTCCGTCCCGTCGGCCGCCTCGGTCCAGATCCGCTCGGCGTGCCCGTCGTAGGTGTCGACGACGATCCGCGCGAGCTCCTGCAGCCGCTTGGCCATCGAGCCGGGGAACCGGTGGATCGCCGGCGGCACCGAGCACAGCGCGACGAACTCCTCCTCGTCGGCGTGCGCGACCGCCTCCGGCTCGAAGCTGCCGAACCGCTCGGTGACCTTGGCCGGGCCGCGGAACGCGTGCTCCATCGGGTACTGCTGGTCGAGCATCATCCCGGCCAGCAGCGCGAACGGACTCTCGGTGAGGATCCGGTCGGCGTCGTCGAGGCCGGTGATGTGGATGGCGGTGGTCATGGTGCGCTCACTCGGCCTTGACGGCGAGCACCGGGCAGTGGGCGTCGAGCAGCACGCGCTGGGCGTTCGAGCCCAGGATCAGCTTGCCGACCGGCGTGCGGCGGCGCAGCCCGATCACGATGAGGTCGGCGTCGTGGGACTCGGCGACGCTCACCAGGTCCTCGGCGGCCTCGAAGCCCCGCTCGAGCTGGCGGACGTCGTAGGACACCCCGGCCGCGTCGAGCCGGGCGCGGGCGGCGTCGAGCTCGGGCAGCGTCTCGGCGTCGTCGGCGTTCCGGGACCGGTGCGAGTGGACGACGATCAGCTCGGCGTCCCGCAGCTGGGCCTCCTCGATGGCACGGTCGAGAGCGGCCTCGCCCTCGGGCTTGGGGACGTATCCGACGACGACCGTTGGCATGCGGGGGACGTTACCCCTCGGCTGTGACGCACGGCACCTGTGGAGAGCGGGCTCGCCGCGGGCCGCCGACGCGGCACAGTGGCGGCGTGGAGATCACCGAGCCCGTGCCGCGGGCGCTCGAGGCGCTGCTGCGCCGTGCGGTGCTCGACCACCACCTGCAGGAGAGCCGTCGCCGGTTCCCGCCGGTGCTCCACGTCGGGGTGCCGGGGCTGATGTCGCGCAGCTACGAGGAGGAGCCGCGCGAGCCGCACGACCTGACGCTGCGCACCGACATCGTCGCCGCCCTGGTGCGCCGCACCCGGCGGCCCGGACCGGCGCCGCTCGTGTGGCTGGCGCGCCCGGGCCCACTCGCCGTCCACGACTCCGACCTGGCGTGGCTCGCCGCCACCCGCGCCGCCGGCGGCGAGCTGGGGCTCGCCCTGCCGATGGTGGTCGTCGACCGCCGCGGCTGGCGCGACCCGCGCACCGGCGTCGGTCGCTCCTGGCGGCGGTTGCGGGAGAGTAGGCCGCGCTAGTCCCAGAGGTGCACGGGCTCGTTGCTGTGCATCCGCTCGCGGTAGTCGAGGAGGGCGGCGCGGAGGGCGTCGAAGCGGTCGACGTCGCCCTCGGCCCGGACCCGCGCCACCAGCCACTCGGCGCCGTTGGTGCCGAGCAGGCAGCGCTGCTCGATGATCCCGAGCAGCCGGTCGGCGGTGGCGGACTCGACGCCCCAGGAGGCGAGACCGTCGCGGGCCAGCGGGAGCAGCCGGCGCAGCACCAGCTCGGTGGCGCGCACCTGCCCGACGCCGGGCCAGTAGACCTGCGCCTCGATGCCGTTCTGGGCGGCGACGTGGAAGTTCTCCTCGGCGGCGCTGAACGACATCTGCGACCACAGCGGCCGCTCGCTCTCGGCGAGCGCCCGGACCAGGCCGAAGTAGAGCGCCGCGTTGGCCATGGTGTCGACCACCGTGGGTCCCGCGGCCAGCACCCGGTTCTCGACCCGCAGGTGCGGGACGCCGTTGCTGATGTCGTAGACCGGCCGGTTCCAGCGGTAGATCGTGCCGTTGTGGAGCCGCAGCTCCGACAGCGCCGGGGTGCGGCCGGCCTCGAGGTCGGCGAGCGGGTCGTCGTCCTCGGTGACCGGCAGCAGCGCGGAGAAGAACCGGACGTTCTCCTCGAAGAGGTCGAAGACCGACGTGACCCAGCGCTCGCCGAACCAGACCCGTGGCCGTACGCCCTGCGCCTTCAGCTCCTCGCTGCGGGTGTCGGTGGCCTGCTCGAACAGCGGGATGCGGGTCTCGCGCCACAGCTCCTTGCCGAGCAGGTACGGCGAGTTGGCCCCGACGGCGAGCTGGATGGCGGAGATCGCCTGCGAGGCGTTCCAGTAGGCCGCGAAGTTCTCCGGCGAGGTCTGCACGTGCAGCTGGGTGCTCGTGCAGGCCGCCTCCGGGACGATCGAGTCGGAGACCGTGTCGAGCTTCTCGACGCCGCGGATGGCGATGGTGAGATCCTCGCCGCGCGCGCCCAGGATCTGCTCGCTCAGCAGCTTGTAGCGCGGGTTGGCGCTGATGCTGTGCATGCCCATGTGGCCCTCGTCGAGGGTGGGCAGCACGCCGATCATCACCAGGTGGGCCCCGACCGCGGCCGAGTTGACCTCGGCGTCGTTGAGGCTGCGCCGCAGGTTGGCCTCGAACGTCTCGAGCCCGCCCTCCCGGAGCTTGGCCGGCGGCACGTTGATCTCGATGTTGAACTGGCCGAGCTCGGTCTGGAAGTCCGGGTCGGCGATCGCCTCCAGCGCCTCCGCGTTGCGCAGCGCCGGGTCGCCGAGCTCGTCGACCAGGTTCAGCTCGACCTCGAGACCGGTCATCGGGTCGTCGGTGTCGAAGGCCGCCTCGCGCAGCATCCGCGCGAAGACGTCGAGACATCGCCGCACCTTCTCGCGGTGCCGGGTGCGGTCGTGCGGCGTGAACTGCTGGAGCTCCACCTCTTCGCCCATGTGGGGACACTAGGACAACTCGCCGTCCGTGAGGGCCGAGCGCCAGTCGAAGGACGCGTCGACGGCGGACGGCGGCACCGCGCGGGCGAGGGCTCCGGCGAGGGTGCGGGCGAGCGGGTAGTGCGGGTCGACGGCGTCGCCGCGGTCGAGCGCGCACCACGCCAGCGCCCCCTCGCCGGACTGCCAGGCGGCCCACGCCAGCAGCGCCGCGACCGGCGGCAACCAGTCATCCGGCGCCCGCCGCACCAGGTCGGTGAGCAGCCGGACGCCCTCGCGCGCCCGGGGACGCGGCAGCCGCGACCAGGCGGCGTCGCGGACCGCCGTGACGGTGAGCGCCCGCAGCAGCCGGGCGGCCTCGGCGTCGTCGGGCACGGAGCCGGCGTCGAGGTGGCGGTCGACCGCCTGCTCGACCCACTCCCCCTCGGCCAGGAGCGCGGACGGCGGCGCCGCGGCGTCGTGCTCCCACGGCCAGGCGGGGCAGCGCCTCGCCGCCTCCTCCAAGGACAGGACGGCGCAGGGGTCGGCGGCGAGATCGGCGGCGAGGTCGGCGCGGGAACGGCGGGTGACCCGCCCGTCGAGCACCGCCTGGGCGCGGAACGGGTGCGAGGCGACGTCGTAGGGCACACCCAGCTCCCGCAGCCGCGGCTCGCCGCCGAGCAGCGGGTGGTAGCGCGTCGGCGTGACCCGGAGCGCCTCGACGACGTCGAGCCCTCGCGCGCGGCAGCCGCGCCGCAGCGCCCGCCAGGTGTCGGTGACGACCCGGCGGTCGGGCTCGGCGCTGTAGAGCAGCAGCACGACCCGCCCGACCCGGTGCCGGACGGCGGGGTCGAGCAGCAGGTCGGCGACGGCGGCCGCGTCGGCACGGTCGGCCGGCAGGTCGACGCGCGCGTGGAACGGGTGAGCGGCGTCGAAGGTGAGCATCACGACCGACTCGGTGGGCTCGAAGCCCAGCACGACGGGCACGAGGGCGAGGAGGTCCTCCGGCGAGCGGGCGCGGAGCGTGACGGGTGAGGTGGGTGTCGAGGTCATGGCGGGGACGCTTTCCGCGGCCGCCGACGTTCCGACCCGGTCGCGACGCGGGCCTGTGGAGTACGTCGACCTCGTCCGCCTGTGGACGGTTCGTGGGTAGCGTCGGGCCGTGAGACAGCAGGCGTCGGTCCTCCACCTGGACCTCGACGCCTTCTTCGCCGCCGTCGAGCAGCGCGACAAGCCGTCGCTGCGCGGCAAGCCCGTGGTGGTGGGCGGCGTCGGCTACCGCGGGGTGGTGTCGACGGCGTCCTACGAGGCCCGGCGCTACGGCGTCCGCTCGGCGATGTCGACGCGGGAGGCTCGGGCCCGGTGTCCGCACGCCGCCTACCTCTCCGGCCGGTTCCGGGCCTACCGCGAGACCAGCACGGCGGTGATGACGCTGCTGCGGTCGGTGTCGCCGCTGGTGGAGCCGCTCTCGCTCGACGAGGCGTTCGTCGACCTGGCGGCCGCCGACCCACCGCTGGACGGCCTCGACGTCGCCGACGTGGCCGCGTTCGCCGAGGACCTGAGGGAGCGGGTCACCGAGGTGACCGGCGGGCTGACGGCGTCGGTGGGGATCGCGACCTCGAAGTTCGTGGCCAAGGTGGCCAGCGAGCTCGACAAGCCCGACGGCCTGGTGGTCGTGGCGCCCGGCACCGAGCAGGACCTGCTGCGGCCGATGCACGTGACGGTCATCCCCGGCGTCGGCCCGGCGACCGCCGAGCGGCTGCGGCGCGCGGGCATCCAGACCGTGGCCGAGCTCGAGGCGGTGAGCCTCGACGAGCTGGTGCGGCTGGTCGGCCGCGCCCACGGAACCTCGCTGTACTCGCTCGCGCGGGCCCAGGACGACCGCACGGTCGAGCCGGAGCGGGAGACCAAGTCGGTGAGCGCCGAGGGCACCTACGAGACCGACCTCACCGACCGCCGGCTGATGGAGGGCCTGCTGACCCGGCAGGCCACCGAGGTGGCGGCGCGGCTGCGCAAGCACGGGCTGTCGGGCCGCACCGTGACCATCAAGGTACGGCTGCACGACTTCACCACCCTCAACCGGTCGACGACGCTCACCGAGCCCACCGACTCCCCCGCCGTCGTCGCCCGCCTCGCCCGCGGCCTGCTCACCGACCTCGACACCTCCGGCGGCGTCCGGCTGCTCGGCGTCGGCGTCTCGGGGCTCGCGGACTGGATCCAGGACGAGCTGTTCGGCGACACCGCCGAGGACGAGGTGCCGCTCGAGCCGATGCCGGAGCCGCCCAGCCGCCGCTCCACCTGGGCGCCCGGCCAGGACGTCGAGCACGCCGAGCTGGGCCGCGGCTGGGTGTGGGGGTCGGGCCGTGGGGTGGTGACGGTGAGGTTCGAGACCGCCGAGACGCCGGTGGGGCCGGTGCGGTCGTTCGCCGTCGACGACCCCGACCTCGCCCCCTGGCCGGGTAATGCGGTGGAGGACGCCGCCCCCGGGGCCTAGCGTTGCCGGTCGTGGACATCCGTGAGATCGACGTCGACGACGACGTCATGCTGCGCGCCGCGTACGACGTGGAGACGCGCGCGTCGCAGCTGGGCCGTGAGGGGATGCCCCACTGGTCGTGGCCGGAGTTCGCGGCGGTGTTCCAGAAGCCCGACCCGGGCGAGAAGGTCGTCTTCCTCGGCGGGTGGGACGACGGCCGGCTGGTCGGCACCTCGACGCTGTGGATGCCGGTCCTCGACAACCTCGACAAGGGCTGGGTCGAGGTCTTCGTGCCCCCCGCCCACCAGCACCGCGGCCACGGCCGCGCGCTCCTCGACGCGGTCCTGGCGCGGGCCGACGCCGAGGGGCGCACGGTCCTGATCGAGGCCAAGGTGCCCTTCGCCGACCTCGAGGACCACGGCTACCGCCGGTTCGCCGAGAAGGCCGGCTTCACCTACTCCAACGTCGAGGTCGTGCGTCACCTCGACCTGCCGGTGCCCGGCCTCGAGATCGCCGAGTGGGAGCGGGAGGCGGCCCAGAAGGCGGGCGGCTACCGCATCGAGACCCACGTCGACGGCGTCCCGGAGGCGCTGCTGCCGTCGTACCTGACCCTCCTCGGCCAGCTCGCGGTCGACGCCCCGACGGGCGCGGTCGACTACGAGGAGGAGCAGATGACGCCGGAGCGGTACGCGACGAACCTGGAGAGCCTGCGGGCCGCCGGCCGCACGATGTACGACACCCTCGCCGTCACGCCGGACGGCGTCGTGGCCGCCCACTCCACGATGGCGGTGCCGTCGCTGCCGAAGACCGACGTGTCGCAGTGGGGCACCTTCGTGCACCGCGAGCACCGCGGCCACCGGCTCGGGCTGGCCACCAAGGCGGTCAACCTCCGCGCCGTGCAGAAGGCGCACCCGGAGATGCAGCGCATCGTCACCCAGAACGCCGAGACCAACCAGTGGATGATCGCGGTCAACGTGCGGATGGGCTTCGAGCCCGTCGAGGCCTCACTCGAGATGGTGAGGGCGCGTCCGTGACCCGCCCTCAGACTCGTCGGAAGCTGACCGGGTCGCCCGGCCGCAGCTGCGCACATCTGGCCAGGTCGTCGGTCTCGACGACGGCGACCACCGGGTAGCCGCCGGTGGTCGGGTGGTCGGCCAGGAACACCACCGGCCGACCGTCCGGCGGCACCTGCACGGCGCCGAGCACGAGCCCCTCGCTCGGCAGCTCACCGCCGCGCGTCCGGCGCAGCGCCGGCCCGTCGAGGCGGAGCCCCACCCGGTCGGAGTCGGCGGCGACGGAGTAGCCCGACCCGCACAGGACGTCGAGCGCGTCCGCCTCGAGCCAGTCCGCCCGCGGGCCCGCGTGCAGCCGCAGCGGGCCGGGCCGGACGGCGGCCGGCACGTCGGCGGGCCGGGGCGACCCGGCCGGCTCCCCCACCGGGAGCCAGGTGCCGCCCTCGACCCGCGATGGCCCGACCCAGGCCAGCGTGTCGGTCGACCGCGAGCCGAGCACCGGCTCGACGTCGACGCCCCCGGCCACCGCCAGGTAGGACCGCACGCCGCCGCGCGCCGGGCCGAGGCGCAGCACCGCCCCGGCGGGCAGCCGCTCCGGGCGGCCGTGCCCGACCGGCCGGCCGTCGACGGTGACCTCGCACGAGGCCCCGGTGACGGCCACCCAGCAGCCGGCGTCGGAGCGCAGCGTCAGACCGCCGACGGTCACCTCGAGCACGGCGCGGTCGTCCCGGTTGCCGACCAGCCGGTTGGCCAGCCGAGCCGCCGGCGGGTCGAGCCAGCCGGCCCGCGGGACGCCGAGGTGGGCGAGACCGGGCCGGCCGGCGTCCTGCACGGTCACCAGCGCGCCGACCTCCAGCACCTCCAGGCTCACGACGCCACGAACCTCACCCGGGTGCCCGGTGCGAGCAGCGCGGGCGGCTCGCGGTCGGCGTCCCAGAGGGCGGCGTCGGTGCGGCCGAGCACCCGCCAGCCGCCCGGCGAGGCCGTCGGGTACACGCCGCACCACGAGCCGGCCAGCGCGACGGCGCCGGCCGGCACCCGGGTGCGCGGGGTCTCCAGCCGCGGCACGGCGAGCTCGTCGGGCAGCCCGGTCAGGTAGGCGAAGCCCGGCGCGAAGCCGCAGAACGCCGAGGTGAAGGTGGTGGCGGTGTGCCGGGCCACGACGCCGGCGCGGTCGGTGCCCCAGCGAGCCGCGACGTCGTCGAGGTCGGCGCCGTCGTAGGCGCATCGCACCTCCACCACCGCGCCGGTCGCGGGCGCCGCCTCCGGCGTCCAGCCGGCGAGCGCGTCACGGACGGCGGCCGGGCCGCCGGTCACGCCGTCGAGCAGGACGGTGGTGGCGCCGGGCACCACGTCGGCGACAGCGAGCCGGGTGGTGCGCACGAACCGGGCCAGGTCGAGCGCCTCGCCGGTGCCGTCGACCTCGACCAGCACGGCCGTGGGTCCGACGGGCCGCAGGTGCACGGTGTGAAGTCTGCCGTCCCGGGTACCGATGAGTGCAACAACAGGATCTCGAGAAAAGAGTGAGGGCCTCTTGATGGTATGAGCATCAGGAGGCCCTCGGTTCGTCCAGCTCGGTGACGTGCTGAACGACCTGGCTCTCACTCCGATCCCGCCGCCCCCGTCACCGGGCCGACGCCGCGAGCGAACTCGCGGTACGGATCGTCGTTCCTGCCAGATCCCCGATCTCTTCCGTTCCCCCGAAGGTTCCCGGTCGATCTCGGTGTGAGAGTTCTATGCGGTCCGAGCAGGGTCGCGCAAGCGTTTCGGAGAAGGTTTTTCGACATTCCTCTGGTCCCACAGGACAGTCCACAGGACAGCCCCCGAAGTCCACAGGACGGAGGCGATCTCCACAGGTTTTCTCCCCAGCTGTGGAGCGGGGTCAGAGACCGACGAGCTCGAGGCCGGCGGCCTCGAGTGCGGCCCGGCAGGCCCGGGCATGGCCGACCGCGCCGGGGGTGTCGCCGTGCACGCACACCGACCGCACCCGCGCCGCCAGCCCGACGGCGCGCGCCGCGATCTCGTCGCTGTCGTCGAGGACGGCGCCGGGCCGGTCGCGCGGCAGCAGCCGGCCGTCGTCGCCGTAGCCGCGGTCGGGGAAGCCCTCCAGGTGCACCGCGCGGCCGGCGAGCGCCGCCTCGTCGAGGAGCACCCCGGGCATGCCCAGAACCGGGAGCGTCCCGGAGCCGTGCAGCACGGCCAGCGCCTGCGCCTCGTCGTCGAGGACCCGGTGGTAGAGCGCGCCGTGCGGCTTGAGGTACCGCACCTCCAGCCCGGCCGCGGCCGCGGCGTCTCCGAGCAGCCCGACCTGGTGCGCCACCTGCTCGCGCAGCACGTCGTAGGACACGTCCACGGCGACTCTCCCGAAGTTGGGACGGTCGGCGTAGGAGACCTGCGCGCCCACCGACACCCCGCGCTCGGCGGCCCGTCCACAGACCGAGCGCATGATCTCCACACTCCCGGCGTGGTACCCACAGGCCACGTTGGCGCTGGTGACCACCGCGAGCAGCGCGTCGTCGTCGGTGACCTCCTCCCCGAGGTCGGCGTTGAGGTCGACGATCCTCACAGCGCGCGGGCCACGAGGTGCTCGGTGACGTGGTAGCCGAGCCGGTCGTAGAGCACGCGGGCGACGGCGTTGTGGCCGAAGACGTGGAGGCCGATCGCGTGCGCGCCGCGCTGCTGCGCCCAGAGCGCGGCGGCACGCATCAGGCCGGAGCCGTGACCCCGGCCGCGGCGGGCCTCGGGCACGACCACGTCGTAGACGAAGACGAGCGGCCGGTGGGTGCTCAGCCACAGCGACCCGACCGGCTCGCCCCCGACCCGGCCGACGAAGAAGTGGTGCTCGACGGTGCGCATCCCGTCCGGCAGGAGCTCGGCGTTCTGCTCCTCGGCCACCTGGCGGGCGCGCTCCGGCGTCTCCCCCGCCGCCACCCGGTCGGCCACGTAGCTCTCGGTCTCGGCGGCCGACCAGGCCGCGAACTCGGCCTCGTCCATCGGTGCCAGCGCGACGGCGTGCTCGGCCGGGAGCTCGTGGTCGAGGTCGAGCCGCATCTGGGTCGCCACGACCTCGTAGCCGCCGCCGGCCACGAACGCCTCGGTCACCAGGTCGCCCGGCGCCACTCCGACCAGCAGCCGCCGGGAGCCCTGCGCGCGGGCGAGGTCCTCGACCAGACCGCGGGTGGCGGCCGCGTGGGCGGCGTCGGCGAGGGCGACGTCGGCGACCGACAGGTCGTCGCCGTCCGGGACCACCCAGACGTGACCGCAGGCGTCGCCGTCCGCCAGCACGCGGTGCAATCGCGCGTCGATCCGGCCCGCGGTCTCGGTCGCCCGGGCGCGCGCCTCGGCGGGGTCGGGGTACTCGCCGAGGAACCGCCGGTGCAGCATCCGCTCGACCAGCGACTCCCGGCCGGCGGTGTCGTCCGGCGCCAACGTCAGGTCGGCCACAGGACGACTCTGCCACCGCGGCTAGCGTTGCGGCCATGGCGACACCACCTCGGGCCGAGCGCAGGCCGGTGACCACCGAGCACCACGGCCGCACCCGCACCGACGAGTACGACTGGCTGCGGGAGAAGGAGTCGCCGGAGGTGGTCGCCCACCTGGAAGCCGAGAACGCCTGGACCCAGGAGCGGACCGCGCACCTCGCGTCGCTGCGCGAGCGGATCTTCTCCGAGATCAAGGCCCGCACCCTCGAGACCGACCTGTCGGTCCCGACCCGGGTGCGGGAGCACTGGTACTACGGCCGCTCCTTCGAGGGCCGCGAGTACGGCTCCTCGTGCCGGGTACCGGTCGACGGCCCCGACGACTGGACGCCGCCCCGCCCGGACGCCGACGCCGACCCGGACCGCCCCGCGCTGCCCGGCGAGGAGGTGCTGCTCGACCTCGACGCGATGGCGCAGGGCCACGACTTCTTCGCGGTCGGCGGCTCGAGCATCAGCCCCGACAGTGCGCTGCTCGCGTACTCCGTCGACGTGGTGGGCGACGAGCGCTACACGATCCGGGTCAAGGACCTGACCTCCGGGACCCTGCTCGAGGACCACATCGAGGGCGTGCTCGGCGGCGCCACCTGGGACCCCTCGGGCGAGGCGTTCTACTACACGACCATCGACGAGGCCTGGCGCGCCGACAAGGTCTGGCGGCACACCCTCGGCAAGGAGCAGGAGGACGACGAGCTCGTCTTCCACGAGACCGACCAGCGGTTCTGGGTCGGCGTCGGCCGTACCCGCACCGACCGGTTCGTCGTCGTCGTGGCGGGGTCGAAGACCACCAGCGAGTACCACGTGCTCGACGCCGAGCGGCCCGAGCTCGGGCTGCGCTGCTTCGCCCCGCGCCACGACGGCCTCGAGTACTCCCTCGAGCACGCCCGGATCGCCGGCGAGGACCGGTTCCTGGTGCTGCACAACGGCGCCGGAGCCGACTTCGAGCTCGGCGTCGCACCGGTCGACCCGACGCCGCCCGAGGACTGGCGACCGCTGCTCCCCCACGACCCTGCTGTCCGGCTCGAGGACGTCGACGCCTTCGCCGGCCACCTGGTGGTGCACCAGCGCAGCAACGGCCTCACCCAGCTGCGGATCCTCGACCTCGACGACGAGCACGGCGTCACCGACGACCACCTCGTCGAGTTCGACCAGGAGGTCTACACCGTCGGCTCCGGCGCCAACCCGCGCTTCGACCAGCCCACGGTGCGGCTGGGCTACACGAGCATGACCGTGCCGCCGTCGGTGTTCGACTACGACGTGCGCTCCCGCGAGCTCACCCTGCTCAAGCAGGCGCCGGTGCTCGGCGGCTACGACCCGGCCGAGTACGAGGAGCACCGGCTGTGGGCGGTCTCCGCGGACGGCGAGCGGGTGCCGGTGTCGGTGGTGGCGCGGCGCGACACCCCGCGGCCGATGCCGGTGCACCTCTACGGCTACGGCGCCTACGAGACCTCGATCGACCCCGGCTTCTCGGTGGCCCGGCTCTCGGTGCTCGACCGCGGCGCCGGGTTCGCCGTCGCCCACGTGCGCGGCGGCGGCGAGATGGGCCGGCGCTGGTACGACGACGGCAAGCTCGCGCACAAGCAGCACACCTTCGACGACTTCGTCGCGGCCGGCCGCCACCTCGTCGACTCCGGATGGGCGTCGACGCTGGTGGCCGAGGGCGCGAGCGCCGGCGGCATGCTGGTCGGCGCGGCGGTCAACCAGGCGCCCGACCTGTTCGCGGGCGTGCTGGCCGGCGTCCCGTTCGTCGACGTGCTGACGTCGATGCTCGACTCCACGCTGCCGCTCACCATCGGCGAGTACGACGAGTGGGGCAACCCCGAGGACGACCCGGAGGCCTACGACCGGATCGCGGCGTACTCGCCCTACGACAACGTGACCGCCCAGCGCTACCCGCGGATCCTCGCCGAGACCTCCCTCCACGACACCCGCGTGCTCTACGTCGAGCCCGCCAAGTGGATCGCCCGGCTGCGGGAGCGCGCCGTCGAGCCCGACGTGCTGCTGCGCACCGAGATGAGCGCCGGCCACGGCGGCGTCTCGGGCCGCTACCAGGCCTGGCGCGACCGCGCGTTCTCGCTCGCGTGGGTGCTCGACGTGCTCGGTCTGGCCGACGACGACGCGCACGGCCGGGTCACAGATACCTGAGAAACACCTGTGAGTCGCCGATCGCGGCAACTTCTGACCCATCTGGGACGTCGAACCTGACGAAGGACCTACGAGGGGTTCCTTCGGGGTGTAGCGGGAATCCGCAAGGCCCGACGAACGTTGATCTTCTCAGAGACCCCCCACCAGGTCTCGAGAGAAGCCAGAGGGGAGGAGGTCCAGATGGCAGCGACACGGACCACGGGTCGGAGCCGCGAGATCGAGGGCCGCGACAGCGTCGGCATGTACCTCGACGAGATCGCGCGCAACCCGCTGCTCGACGCCGCGACGGAGGTCGAGCTCTCCAAGACCATCGAGGCCGGCCTCATGGCCGAGGCCCTCCTGAACGAGGGCCGGGTCGGCCGCAAGAAGGGCGGTGCCCCGCTCCGGGCCTCCCAGGAGGAGCTCGAGTGGCTCGCCGAGGAGGGCCGCAAGGCCGTCGACACGTTCATCACCGCCAACCTGCGCCTGGTCGTCTCGATCGCGCGCAAGTACGGCCGCGCCCAGATGCCGATGCTCGACCTGATCCAGGAGGGCAACACCGGACTGATCCGCGCGGTCGAGAAGTTCGACTACACCAAGGGCTACAAGTTCTCGACGTACGCCACCTGGTGGGTGCGGCAGGCCATCACCCGCGGCATCGCGCAGCAGGCGCGCGTCGTCCGGCTGCCCGTGCACGTCGTCGAGGAGCTCAACCAGGTCGGCGGCGCCCGCCGCACGCTGGAGCGCCAGCTCGGCCGCGACCCGGAGCCCGCCGAGATCGCCCACGAGCTCGGCATGGCCGTCGACCGCGTGCTCGACCTGCTCTCGTGGGGTCGTGAGCACGTCAGCCTCGACACTCCGGTCGACGAGGACGGCGACACCTCGCTGGGCGACCTGATGGCCCAGGAGACGGCGCCCTCCCCCGACCTGACGGTGCTCGACGTCGAGTCCCGCGACCGCCTCAACGCGCTCGTCGGCAAGCTCGACGAGCGGGCGGCCGACATCATCCGGTCGCGGTACGGCCTGGTCGACGGCCGTCAGCACAAGCTCGCCGACATCGGCGCCAAGCACGGCATCTCCGCCGAGCGGGTGCGCCAGCTCGAGCGGGAGGCGCTGCAGAAGCTGCGCCGGCTGGGCGACCCCGACCTGGCCGCCTGACCGGTTCCGGCCACCCGGAACGCCCCGGGAGGGCTATGGCCGCGGGACCGCCAGGGGGAGCATGATGACGGCCATCGCCGGCGTCGGCCTCCCGGCGGTCTCGTGCAGACCGCTGAGGTCGTCCCCCCCACAGGACGGTCCCCGCAGACCCCCGCGGGGGCCGTCGCTAGCGTGCTCGCGTGCGCATCGGATCGGGTGACCTGCACGACCCCGTCGTCGTCGGTTTCCTCGAGGACCACGTCGCCCAGCTGCGCTCGCTCACGCCGCCGGAGAGCACCCACGTGCTCGACCTCGCCGGCCTGACGGCGCCGGGAGTGCGCTTCTACACGGCGCACGAGGACGACGACCTGGTCGGCTGCGCCGCGCTCGCCCGGCTCGACGACGACCACGCCGAGCTCAAGTCGATGCGGACGGCGCCGCACCGGGTCCGGCAGGGCGTCGCCGGGCGGCTGGTGCGGTTCGTGCTCGACGAGGCGCGAGCGGCCGGCTTCAGTCGCGTCAGTCTGGAGACCGGCTCGGAGGCGTTCTTCGCCCCGGCCCGCGCCCTGTACGCCCGGCACGGCTTCACCGAGTGCCCACCGTTCGGCCGCTACCGGCCCGACCCGCTCAGCACCTTCATGACCCGGACCCTCGACTGACGTCGATCAGCCGCTGCAGGTACGGCGTCCAGTGGCCGGCGTAGCGCTGCTGGAGCTGCGGGATCCGCCAGTCGGTGCCCTCGACCATCTGCCGGCAGCGGGCGCTCGGGCAGTGGCAGCGCAGGTAGAAGCCGGGGTCGGCAGTGCTGGTGGCGTAGTCGTGCAGCAGCTCCTCCCCCGGTGCGACGTCCCGCACCGTCACCAGCGTGTACTCGTCGGCCCACCCGAGGTTCGGGTCGCAGCCGTGGTTGCCGAAATGCACGTCGGTGCCGGGCGGGAGCACGAGGTGCAGGTCGTCGTCGACGGCGACCGTGTCGACGTAGCCGTCCTCGCGGGCGAACAGCGCCTCGAGTGCAGCGGTGTCGACCAGCCGGCCGCCGAGCCGCGCGACCTCGGCGCCCCGGGGAAGCTCCGCCCCGGCGAAGAGACCGCGGCCGGCGACGTCGGAGGGCCGTACCTCGACGGCGGGGTGCAGCCAGCAGTCCGGCTCGGGCGGTCGCATCAGGCGCCGTCCAGCTGCTCCCAGACCTCGCGGACGCGGGCGCGCAGCTCGTCGAGGGTGCCGTCGTTCTCGACGACGATCGTGGCGATCGCCAGCCGCTGCTCGCGGGTGGCCTGAGCGGCGATGCGGGAGCGGGCCTCGTCCTCGGTCCAGCCGCGGTCGCGCACCATCCGCTCCACCTGCAGCTCGGTCGGGGCGTCCACCACGATCACCTCGTCGAAGGTGTCGGCGCGGCCGGACTCGGCCAGCAGCGGGATGTCGTGCACCACGACCGCGTCCGCCGGCGCGGACCCCTCGATCTCGGCGTAGCGCTCGAACACCAGCGGGTGCACGATCGCCTCCAGCCGCTTGCGCTTCTCCTCGTCGCCGAACACGAGCCGGCCCATCGCCGGGCGGTCGAGGTCGCCGTCCGGCGTCAACAGCTCCTCGCCGAACTCCTCGACCACCTGCGCGAGCCCGGGGGTGCCGCGCTCGACCACCTCGCGGGCGAGCTGGTCGGCGTCGATGACGACGGCCCCGAGCTCCGCGAGCAGCGCCGACACCGTGCTCTTGCCCGACGCCACACCACCGGTGAGTCCCACGCGCACGGGGTCACCGTAGGCCGTGCAGGATGAGGGCCGTGACCGACCCGTCCGACGTCGCAGCCGGGGCCCGGGTCGCGCTGCTGGTGCCCGGCTCGGCCGGCTACCTCGAGGCGGTGCTCGCGCTGCTGGAGCGCGGGGTCTTCCCGATCCCGCTCGACCCGCGGCTCACCGGGCCCGAGCGGGAGCGGATCCTCAGCCCGCTGCGGCCCGACCTGGTGGTCACCGACGAGGCCGACCTGCCGTCGCTCGGTCGATGGCAGGGCGGTCTGCCGCGCGGCCGGCCGATGCACTGCACCAGCGGCACCACCGGCACCCCGAAGGGCGTCGACAGCGGGCTGCTGTCCGACGACGACGCCGCCGCACTCGTGGCCGAGGAGCGCGACCTCTGGGGGTTCACCGCCGACGACGTGCACCTCGTGCTGAGCCCGCTGTACCACTCCGCGCCGCTGCGGTTCTCGATGGGCACGCGGATCGCCGGCGGCCGGGTGGTGCTGCCGGGGCCGTTCCGCCCCGACGTCGTCACCGAGGCGATCGCTGCCGAGCGGCCCACCACGATGTTCTGCGTGCCGACCCACCTGCAGCGGCTCTTCGCGCACTGGGACGAGGTCGGCGTGCCGGACCTGTCGAGCTTCCGGATGGTCGCCCACGCCGGCGCGCCGTGCCCGACGCGGGTGAAGGAGCGGCTGCTCGAGCTGTTCCCCGACGGCAGCACCTGGGAGTTCTACGGCTCCACCGAGGGGCAGTTCACGGCCTGCCGCAGCGAGGAGTGGCGCGAGCGGCCCGGCACCGTCGGGCGGGCACGGCCCGGCCGGAGCCTGTCGATCGACGACGACGGCACGATCTGGTGCGTCGTCCCGCCGCACGCCCGCTTCACCTACGCCGGCGACCCGGAGAAGACCGCGGCCGCCTGGCGGGAGACCCCGGCCGGGCCGGCGTTCAGCGTCGGCGACCACGGCCGGCTCGACGACGACGGCTACCTCTGGCTCGACGGCCGGCGCGAGGACCTGCTCATCAGCGGCGGCGTCAACGTGTACCCGCTCGAGGTCGAGCAGGTGCTCGAGGAGCACCCGGACGTCGTCGAGGTGGCCGTCTACGGCGTCCCGGACGACGAGTGGGGCACCCGGGTGTGCGCGGCGGTGGTGGGCGAGGCCACCGAGGAGCAGCTCACCGCCTGGGCCCGGGAGCGGCTGGCGCCGCCGAAGCGTCCGAAGTCGTGGTCGTTCGTCGCCGACCTCCCCCGCACCGCCACCGGCAAGGTGCGGCGCGACCGGCTCTAGCCGGACAGAGACTCCAGCGTGGGTCCGAGCAGCGCGGAGAGTGCATAGGCCACCGACCCCGCCACGGCCGTGGTGACCACCCAGGCGAGGACGGCGAGCCACCAGCGGCATCGGAACGCCGCCGTCCAGAGCGCGATCTGCGCCACCACGGCCAGCGCGACCAGGACGATGCTCACGAGGAACGTGGTGAGGGCCGGGACGCCCAGCAGGACCAGGAGCGAGCCCGGCAGCACGGCGGCCGAGCCGAGGATGACGCCCTGGCTCGCCGTCGCATCGGTGAGCCAGGAGGGTCCGCCGCACAGCGTGCGGGCCATCGCGGTGAGCGGGTAGGTGGCCATGAGGCTGAGCAGGAGCAGGAGCGGCAGGGACACCCAGATGACCGGGTGCACCTCACGTCGGCCGAGCTCGACGGCCTGCACGACGCCGAGCAGCACTGCGGCGGTGACCCAGTAGCGGCGCCCGCGCGCGCGGTGGAAGGTCTCGACCGGGTCGGCCAGCGCCCCGAGCAGGAACAGCACGCCGTTGCCCAGCGCGCGGGTGCGCACGGCGGGCGCGGTGGGCGCTGAGGGACCTGCTGAAGGGTTCACGACCGGGACGGTACCGTCCGCCACCCCCTACGAAACCCGGCCACAGCGGGCGCTGTGGACGGTGACCACCGCCGTGCTCAGCAGGCGAACTGGCGGCGGTACTGCTGCGGGCTCACGCCGCGGGCGCGGGTGAAGTGGTGCCGCAGCGCGGCGGCGTTGCCGAAGCCGACCTCGGTGGCGACCTGGTCGACCGAGAGCCCGGTGCGCTCGAGCAGCTCCTCGGCCGCCTGCAGCCGCTGCGCGGTGACCCACTGGTGCGGCGTGGTTCCGGTCTCGGCGCGGAACCGGCGGGCGAAGGTGCGCGGCGACATCAGCGCCCGCCTGGCCAGCGACTCGACGTCGAGCTGCTCGCCCAGGTTCTCCTGGATCCAGGTGAGGACGGCGCCCAGCGTCTCGGCCTCGCAGTCGACGACCTGGCGCTGGATGAACTGCGCCTGGCCGCCGTCACGGTGCGGCGGGATGACGATCCGGCGGGCGGCGGTGGCCGCCACCTGGGCGCCGAACTTCTGCCGCATCAGGTGCAGCGAGGCGTCGAGGCCCGCCGCGCTGCCGGCGCCGGTGAGCACGTTGCCGTCCTGCACGTAGAGCACGTCGGGGCGGACGATCGCCCCGGGGTAGGCCTTCTGCAGCACGTCGGTGTAGCGCCAGTGCGTGGTGCACTCGCGGCCGTCGAGGAGGCCCGCGGCACCGAGCTCGAAGGTGCCCGAGCAGTGGGCGTAGACGATCGCGCCGCGGTCGTGGGCGGCCCGCAGCGCGTCGAGCACGGCCGGGTCGTGGTCGTCGTACTTGTGCCGCGGTGCGATGCACACCAGGTCGGCGTCCTCGGTGGCCTCGAGCCCCTGGTCGATGTGCAGGTCGAACGCCGAGCGGCCCTCGACCCGGCCCGGCCGCGGGGTGCAGACCCGGAAGTCGAAGACCGGGTTGTCGTCGTCGGGGTGGTACGGCTCGCCCCACACCTCGACCAGCGAGCCGAGCCCGAACGGCTCCGCTCCGTCCTGCACGATCACGGCCACGGTTCTCACATCGACGACGGTACAGGCAAAGTGGCCGAAAGTCGACGCACTACGTCATTTCTGCCACTGGTGGCGGAAACTGAACTGCCGCAGAATTACTGCCATGACCGAGATCCTCTTCATCCTCACCGTCCTGGCCCTGATCCTGGGGGCCGCCGTCCACTACGCCGCCGGCGACCGGTTCACCGGCCTCCCGCACCGTCTGCCGCGGGTCTGAGCATGCTCGGGGTCACCCTGCTCGTGCTCGGCTGCCTGCTCGCGATCCTCGGCGCCGTCTGGGACGTCGCCACGATCGACCGGCGCCGCCGATGACCGACGGTCCGCCACCGACTGCGAAACCACACTGACCCGTCGCCTGAGGCGACGGGTCAGTGCTGTGTCAGCGGTTCAGCGGGTCAGTTGCTCCCGCCGGTGAGCTTCTCGCGGAGCGCCTGGAGCGCCTCGTCGGAGGCCAGCGAGCCGCCGTCCTCCTCGGTGCTCTCGGTGTCGCCGCCCGAGGAGTACGAGGTGGGCTCGGCGGACGCCGACTCGGACTCCGCCTTCTTGGCGTCGGCCTGCTGCTTGACGTGGGCCTCCCAGCGGGCGTGCGCCTTGGCGTACTGGTCCTCCCAGATCGCACGCTGCTCGTCGAAGCCCTCGAGCCACTCGCCGGTCTCCGGGTCGAAGCCGTCGGGGTAGACGTAGTTGCCCTGCTCGTCGTAGGTGGCCGCCATGCCGTAGAGCGTGGGGTCGAACTCCTCGACGTCGGAGGCGGCCGCGGTCTCGTTGGCCTGCTTCAGCGACAGCGAGATCCGGCGCCGCTCGAGGTCGATGTCGATGATCTTGACCATCACGTCGTCGCTGACCTGCACGACCTGCTCGGGGATCTCCACGTGGCGCTCGGCCAGCTCGGAGATGTGCACCAGGCCCTCGATGCCCTCCTCGACCCGGACGAACGAGCCGAACGGCACCAGCTTGGTGACCTTGCCCGGCACGATCTGGCCGATCTGGTGGGTACGGGCGAAGTGCTGCCAGGGGTCCTCCTGCGTCGCCTTGAGCGACAGCGAGACCCGCTCGCGGTCCATGTCGACGTCGAGCACCTCGACGGTGACCTCGTCGCCGACGGTGACCACCTCGGAGGGGTGGTCGATGTGCTTCCAGGACAGCTCGGAGACGTGGACCAGGCCGTCGACGCCGCCGAGGTCGACGAACGCACCGAAGTTGACGATCGAGGACACGACGCCCTTGCGGATCTGGCCCTTCTGGAGCTGGGTGAGGAAGCCGTGGCGCACCTCGGACTGGGTCTGCTCCAGCCAGGCGCGGCGGCTCAGCACCACGTTGTTGCGGTTCTTGTCGAGCTCGATGATCTTCGCCTCGAGCTTCTGGCCGACGTACGGCTGGAGGTCGCGCACCCGGCGCATCTCCACCAGCGAGGCCGGCAGGAAGCCGCGCAGCCCGATGTCGAGGATCAGGCCGCCCTTGACGACCTCGATGACGGTGCCCTCGACGACGCCGTCCTCCTCCTTGACCTGCTCGATCGTGCCCCAGGCGCGCTCGTACTGGGCGCGCTTCTTGGACAGGATCAGCCGGCCCTCCTTGTCCTCCTTCTGGAGGACCAGGGCCTCGACCTCGTCGCCGACGCTGACGACCTCGTGGGGGTCGACGTCGTGCTTGATCGAGAGCTCGCGCGAGGGGATGACGCCCTCGGTCTTGTAGCCGATGTCCAGCAGCACCTCGTCACGATCGACCTTGACGATCGTGCCGGCGACGATGTCGCCGTCGTTGAAGTACTTGATGGTCTGGTCGATGGCGGCCAGGAAGTCCTCTTCGGACCCGATGTCGTTGACCGCCACCTGGGGCGCGTCGATGTCGAAGTCCGGAAGAGAGAGGGTGGAGGTCATAGGGGAACGGGATCCTTGGGGTGGGCAGAGGTCGTGGTGTGGTGCCGGGACGGCACACGCCGAAGGTCTGTTTCGCAGACGATCCCCGCCGACTGCGTCAGAGGCGAGGAACGAGCACGAGCCGGATCCACTCCGTGCGGGACACGGCGGACCACCAGCGCGTCGTTCAGTCTACGTCCGTGCCCGGGAAGGCGTCCAACCGACGTCATGCGTTCGTCGTGGGGTCAGGCGGTGCGCCGCGCACGTTCGTCGAGCCTGTCGAGACGCCGTGGCGGCCTGTCGCCGAGCCGACCCACCCGGTGACGTCGGCGAGACCGGATCGGGTCGTCTCGACAAGCTCGACGACCGTCACGACCCGTGCACCCTCGCCACGGTCGTCGAGCCTGTCGAGACGGCGTGACGGCCTGTCGCCGAGCCGACCCACCCGGTGACGTCGGCGAGACCGGATCGGGTCGTCTCGACCAGCTCGACGACCGTCGGGGCCCTAGGACGTTCGTCGAGCCTGTCGAGACGCCGTGACGGCTGTCGTCGAGCCGACCGCCCCGGTGACGACGGCGAGACCGGGTCGGTCGTCCCGACAGGTTCGACGTCCGTCAGGATGCCTGCGCATCGCGCGCCACGGCGATCGCCCGCAACCGGTCGTGGGCGCGGTCGGCGACCGGGTTCTGGCCCGCGCGGCCGGCGAGGTCGACGAGCGCCCACAGGTCGGCGGCGCGGGCGAGGGCGAGGGCGTCGGACGGCGGCACGCCGCGGCGGTCCGCGTAGGCGCCGAGCACGGCCTCGGTCCAGACGTCGTCGCGCTCGAAGCGCAGCGCGTTGCCGAGGTCGGTGAAGGGGTGGCCGGCATGGGCGAACTCCCAGTCGAGCAGGGCGGCGATCTCGAGGGTGTCGGGGTCGACGAGCCAGTTCTTCGGGTTGAGGTCGCTGTGCACGAGGCAGCAGCGCTCGACGGTGTCGAGCAGCGCCTGGGCGTGCTCGGCCACCTCGGCCAGGCCGGCGCGCTCGTCGTCCGACCAGTGCGCCAGTGCCTCCGCGTGGCTCGCCACGAAGCCGGGCAGGCCGTCGGCGAGGTCCCACGGGACGACGGTCAGCCGGTCGTCGACGAACTCCCCGAACCCCGGCATCGGCATCCCGGCGAGGGTGGCCGCCAGCTCGCCGACCCGCGCGCCGAGCCGGGCGCGGGCGGTGCCGTGCAGGTCGGGCAGCACGAGGTCGCCGCGCTCGCCGTCGACCCACGAGGTGACGAGCAGGGCCGGGGTGTCGGTGCTCGGGTCGGGGCGCCGCACCTCGAGGACGTCGGGCACCGGCACCAGCCCCCGCACCAGCCGCAGCAGTGCGGCGTCGACCTCGGCGCGGCGCGGGTCGCGGGCGTGGATGCGCACCACCTGCCGCTCCCCCGCGACCTCGGCGACGAAGGTCTCCCCCGACCAGCCGCCGGCGAGCGGGGTGAGCGAGGACAAGTCCACCCGCCCACCGTGCCGTAGCGTTCCGCCGTGCAGCAGCCCGGGGTGCCCCACCACTGGCCGCAGACCGGCGTGAGCGCCGAGCGTCGCGAGGTCACCGAGGCGGAGTCGCGTCGCGCGAACGGCCCGGACTGGGACCGCTACGCCGACGAGTACCAGGCCACCCACGGCCCGTTCCTGGGCGACGTCGGCTTCGTGTGGGGGCCGGAGGGACTCACCGAGGCCGAGGCGGGGGTGCTCGGGGACGTCGCCGGCCGCGACGTGCTCGAGGTCGGCTCGGGCGCGGGTCAGTGCACCCGGTGGGTGGTGGCGCAGGGCGGCCGCGGCATCGGGCTGGACCTGTCGTTCCGCCAGCTGCAGCACGCCCGCCGACTCGACGAGGAGACCGGCGTCCGGGCGACGTCCGTGCTCGGCACCGCCACCCAGCTCCCGTTCGCCGACGACGCCTTCGACATCGTCTTCTCCTCCTTCGGCGCGCTGCAGTTCGTGCGCGACATCGGGCTCGCCGTCGCCGAGACCGCCCGGGTCCTGCGTCCCGGCGGGCGGTTCGCGTTCTCGATCACCCACCCGACGCGGTGGGTGTTCGCCGACGACCCGACCGAGGCGGGTTTGGTCGCGCGGCAGTCCTACTGGGACCGCACGCCGTACGTGGAGGTCGACGACGAGACCGGCGCGACGACGTACGTGGAGCACCACCGCACGCTCGGCGACTGGGTGTCGCTGCTGGCCGGCCACGGCTTCGCCCTCACCACCCTGCTCGAGCCCGAGTGGCCCGAGGGCCACGACCGGATCTGGGGCGGCTGGTCCGCCGTCCGTGGCCGGGTCACCCCGGGCACGGCGGTGCTGGGCGCCGACTGGCGCCCCTAGTTCGCCCGGCCGGTCAGGTACCGGCCGCCACCGGGCTCGCCGGCGCGGGCGGCGAGGAGTTCTCGTCGTCGGGCTTCCGGCGTCCGGCCAACAGCATGAGTACGATTCCCACGATCAGCAGCGGGATCCCGACGGCGTAGCCCACGAGCGGCGCGACGAACGTGACCAGGTTCAGGAGCCGCTTGTTCGACTTGGCGTCGTCGACACTGATCTCCACCTGGTCGTCGGTGAACTCGGCCGAGATGCCGAGGACGAGGTCGCCGTTGTCGGCGACGCGCTCCTGGCTGCCGACCTGGTCGACGATGGCACCGGTCGCGGGCTCGACGAACACCTCGGTGGTGGAGCTGTATGTGCCGTTCAACCCCTCGGTGATCTCGATCGGGAAGTCCTCGACGCTGCTCTTGTAGACGTAGACCTCGAGCCCGTCGATTTCCTCCGTGCGGTCGTAGACCATGTCGACGGTGTCGCCCACGGTGCCGTTCCAGTAGGGGTACGTCTTCTTCTCGCTGTCGAAGGGGAACTTGTTGACGAGGCCCTGGTGGGGCACCGCCGACGCCGACAGGTAATCCGGGTCGTTGACGGCGATGCCCGTCCTGCGGTTCGTGGCGAACTCGTCGGTCGAGGCTGAGATGAGCCGTTCCTGGGGGTCCTCGGTGGAGACGCAGTCGGGCACGTCGCCCTCGTCGCGCACGACGCAGCTCGAGGTCTGGTAGACCACGACGTCGTCGTCTGAGGCCTCGGAGTCGGCCTTGGTCGTGCTCAGCACCTTGATCGGGAACTCGGTCGCGTCGGCGCCGGACTCCGCGGTGCCCGCGAGCCTGGTCTGGACGTCCGTGTCGATCGGGGCCTTCTTCACCCGGTCCGCCGCGTACACCTGGGCGAGGATCCCGATGAACAACAGCAGGGCTCCGATGAACGCCACGGCATAACCGATGTTCTTGCGCATGCGCGAAAGCCCTCCCAAGCATCCACAGCCGACGCGGAACCATAGCGCAATCCGAGGTGGCCGCGGTCACATTCGGAGGACGCGTCGCGGATCAGCTCACGCGAGCTCGTCGCGCCGGCGACGTCCGGGGATCCGGCTCCGGACCGCCGGCAGCTCCACGGCCCGCACCAGGACCTGGGAGGCGCCGTCCGCGATGCGCACCGTGGCCCACACGAGCAGCGCCGACACGGCAACCGCTCCGGCCGCCACCAGCCAGGCGTGCTGCTCCTCTCCCCGGCGTACGGTCGTGACGACAGCCATCGGCGCCCAGGCGAGGACCGCGACCCAGCCGGTGGCCCGCCCTGACCAGCGCGACACCGTCGTCCACTGCACGAACGACGAGGCAGGATCGGGATCCGCGTCGGCGGCGAGGCAGACCAGCGCCGCCAGGGCACCCACCGCGACGAGCCAGGCGTGCGCCTCGGACGGCTCCACGAAGGACATGGCGAGCACCGCGCCGACGAGCGCGAGCAGGGCGCCGCCGCCCAGCGAGGCCGACCTCGGAGGGGTCAGCCGGAGCCGTCCCGCCAGCGCCCCGCCGAACATCCCCGCAGCGAAGGAGTCGGCGTGGCCGAAGGTGCTCAGGGATGCGCGGTACCAGCCGACGTCGTCGGCCACCCACACGCTCCACGCGAGTGACGCGACGAGCACGATCGCGCTCGCGCCCAGGAACACGCGGCGGTGCCGACCGAGAACCACCACCAGCACGACGGCGAGCGCGCCGAGCTGTGCGAGCACCGCGACCACCCACAGCGCGGCCAGGTCCTGCCGGGCGCTCAGCGGGTTCTCGGCGAGGTAGATGTTCCAGTCGAGGAGCATCACGTGCTGCACCGAGGTGAAGGTCACCGAGCGCGAGGTCTCGTCGGTGCCGTCGAGCGCCCACAGAAGGACGGCGCACAGACAGACCGCCGCGAGCACGACCACGACCTGCGCCACGGCAACGAGCGCCAGGATGACGGGGCGCCGCACGCCATGCTCGCGCTCCGCCAGCAGCCGACGGGTGAAGGCATAGCCCGCCGTCGCCAGAATCACGCTGACCGCGACGTTGCCCGCCCGCACCAGGCTGTCGAGCGGACGGATGAGGTCGAGGTCGGGCTGCGGCAGGTACTGGCCGGCCTGCCCGAGTGCGAAGAGGACCGCCGCGACGAGCTGCAGCACGGCCAGGGCCCGGGCGCCGGGGAGCGTCACGGTCCTCATGCGGACGACGGGGCGGGGAGGCGGAATACCGGGCGGGTCGCCAGCAGGTGACGCACCCGCGATTCCACGTACCTCTCCATGACGACGACCACCACCGTCGTGATCGCGGCAGCCAGGAGGGTGCGGGGGACCCAGTGCCACGACTGCGTGTGGCGCGCGACGACGATGAAGACCGGCAGATGCCAGATGAAGATCGTGAGCGACGCCCGGCCCACCCGCGCCATGGGACGCCACGACAGCATCCTGGTCATGCGGGTCGGTCGGTCGACCTGCCAGACACCGGCCACGACCACCCCGGCGACGAGCGTGAAGGCGAGGCTCCACGGGCCGAGGAACGCGAACGTGCCGAGCTCGGGCAGCACGAGCTTGAGGACCAGGAGCGCCAGCATCGACAGCCACAGTGCGGTGGTCCACCGCACGCGGGTGAGTGCTGGGAGGGCGAGCGCCACCGCCACCCCCCAGAGCAGGCCGTCAGCGCGCGTCGTCGTGAGGGTCGAGGCGAGGATCCAGCCAGCCCCGTCGCCGAGCACGTCCTGCCGCTCCTGGTAGACCGCGACGATGAGAACCACCAGTACGGCCACGAACAGCAGACGGCGGCGGCCGAGCAGGGCGATGGCGAGCGGCAGCACCAGATAGCACTGCTGCTGGACGCTGAGGTACCAGAGGTGCCCGAACTCCCCCTCTACCTCGAAGAAGTCCTGGGAGCCGAACAGGTTGAACGTGTAGGTGAGCACGTGCATGACGTTGTGCGCCACGTGACGACCGTCGAACTCCGGTCCGCCCTCGAGTCGCAGGACGAGCGAGACCGCGACACACAGCAGCACGAGCTGCGCTCCGAGGCGCACGAGCCGGCGCAGGTAGAAGCGCATCGGGTCGAGCGTGCCGCGGTCGAGGTCTCGCAGCAGGCCGTGAGTGACGATGAACGCGCCCACCACGAAGAAGACCGTGACGGCACCACCGCCGAGCAGCCCGCTCACGACCGGGATGTCGTAGGCGGAGCCGTGCGGCCACAGCTTGCCGACCGCGTGGTTGACGACCACCGAGGCGATCACGATGCCGCGTAGGCCGTCGATCGCGACGACCCGGGCCGCCGTCGCGCGAGGCGGCGCGACGTCCGGCGGCCGTGAGCTCGTGTCCGATTCCCCGGCATGCGAGGACGCCGAGGGGGCGGGTCCGGTCACGAGGTCGTCCGGCGACGGAGCACGCGAGACAGGGCCAGCGCCGCGCCTCGCGGGTATCGCAACGCCGTGTCTGGTCCTCGCATAGGGTTCGCCCCATGGTCGGCACGGACGAGCGATCGAGGATCCGCAGCCGCACCTTTGACGGGGTCCGCGGCTACGCGATCGTGCTCGTCGTCCTCTCGCACGGGTGGATCCTATGGCCGACCGACGCCATCTACGCGCGGGACTGGCTGCGGGTGTTCTTCACCAGCGGCAACACCGCGGTGTCGGTGTTCCTGGCGGTCGGATTCTTCCTGCTGACCCGGGCGGCGCTGGAGCGCGCCGGGGACTCGGGGACCGCCGGCCCCTGGCGGGCGCTGC
Organism: uncultured Actinomycetota bacterium; assembly: GCA_963780355.1. Classification (GTDB taxonomy): domain Bacteria; phylum Actinomycetota; class Actinomycetes; order Propionibacteriales; family Nocardioidaceae; genus Nocardioides. The sequence continues at coordinate 2,230,641 of CAWABT010000001.1, read as the reverse complement.
CCCGGCGTGCGATCCGCCTGGGCGGGCAGACCTACGCGCTGCTGCTCGTCGTCCTGGTCGTCACGACCCTGGATGCCAGCAACACCTACGAGGGCAAGGAGACCGGCCGGTCCTTCTTCCACATCATGACCTTCACGTGGAACTGGTACCTGCACGACCACTCCGACGTCGCCCGTCCCGACCTGGGCCACCTCTGGTACCTGTCCGTCGACTTCCAACTGCTCGTGGTCGTGCTCGCCCTCGTCGCGCTGCTGCGTCGTCACCCCGTCCGACTCGTCGTCTGGCTCGCCGCGATCCTGCTCCTGATGCTCTGGTGGCGGCACCACGTGTACGACGTCGAGGGTGCCGGTGTCGCCCTGCGCACCTGGGCCCGCGGTGACGCGGCTATCGCCGGTGCGCTCGCCGCCTCCCTGCTCCGCTACCTCCGGCCCCTGGTCCCGCACGTCGACTTCCGGGCCGTGGCCGTCGTCAGCACCTGCCTGCTCCCGGTGTCGATCGCGATCGGATCCCACCTCGACTGGTACTTCGGGCTCGGTGGCGTGCTGCTCGACCTCAACCTCGTCGCGCTGCTGGTCTCGTGCACGCTGGCGACGGCGCCATCGCGCCTCGTCGCGGCGGTGTTCGAGAATCGAGTGGCCGTCACCTTGGGGTCGTTCTCGCTGGGTGCCTACCTATGGCACTACCCGGTCTTCTGGTTCGTCGCCACCCAAGCCCCCGAGATGCAGTGGGTGCCGAAGACCGCCATCGCGGTCACGTCGGGGACCGTGTTGGCCGTCGCTGCCCACTGGTTCGTCGAGCGACGGGTGCAACGGGCCCTGGACGGGCGGGTGTGGTCGCGCGGGTGGCGCACGGCCGACCTCGCCCCGCCTGAGCCGGATCGACCCGCATCCCGGTCGTGGGGCGAGGCGTCGCTGTGACGACGGCCATCGACAGCGACGAGGCTCCCGCGGGAACCTCGTCCAGACCCGGCAGGCACCCCCGGACGGCCGCGTGGTGGCGCGGACGGCGCCGGCGCTCCCCGGGAGCCCGACGTCGTCGACGCCGCCGCGCCCGTCGACCTGACCTCGCAGCGCCGTCGCCGGCGGGCGACGAGGGGCGGTCTGACCGTGGGCGCCGTCGTCTACCTCCTCGCCCTCCTCAACTACGGGACCGACCTCGGGCGGCGGGCCAACGGCTTCGGCTTCGCGTCCAACTTCTTCGACATCCAGGGCCGGGCCTTACTGGACGGCGACCTCGCCGTGCCGACCGGCAGCCTGAGCATCGAGGGGTTCTCGCAGCGAGGGTCGGAGTACACCTACTTCGGTCCTTGGCCGGCCCTCCTCCGGCTCCCGGTGCTCGTGACCACCCGCGAGTTCGACGGCAGGCTCACGGTGCTCTCGATGGCCCTGGCCTTCGTCGTGACGGTGATGGTCCTGCACCGGCTCGTCTGGCTGGTGCGGGACATGCTGCGACCGGACCGGCCGGTATCGCGATTCGAGGCCACCTCGATGGGGGTCCTCCTGGCGCTGGCGTCGTGCGGCACCTCCCTCACCTACGTCGCGTCGCTCCCGTGGGCCTACCACGAGGTGTACGCCTGGTCGGTCGCCTTCGCGCTCGGCGCCATGTACTGGATGCTCCGGGTGATGCTGCGGCCCGACCGGGCCGCGGTGCTCTGGCTCGTCGCGTTCCTGCTCGGCGGTGTCCTGACGCGGGCGACCGGGGGCTGGGCGATGTGCCTCGCCACCCTGGGCGTCGGCTGCTGGCTGTGGACCGGACGGCTCGGGCCGGAGCGGCGGCGCTGGGCCGCCAAGGTCGTCCTCGGTGCCGCGATCGCCCTCCTCGTCGGCGCGACGGTCAATTGGCTGAAGTTCCGCCATCCGTTCGCCTTCCCGCTCGAAGACCAGCGGTTCACCGAGCTGAGCGCGCAACGCCGGGAGGCCCTGGCGGCCAACGGGGGAAGCATCGTGGGTCCCCAGTTCTTCCCCACGGCGCTGTCGGCCTACTTCCGACCCGACGGGCTCCGGTTCGTCGACTACTTCCCGTGGATCACCGCACCGGCGCAGCCGGTCGAGCCGGTCGACGGCGTGGTGATCGACCAGAGCTACCGGACGGCGAGCGTCACCGCCCTGATGCCCTGGCTCCTCGCGCTCACCACGCTCGCCGCCGTCGTCGTCCTGCGGCCCCGGGCGTCGCTGGCGCAGCGCCTACTCCGGGCGCCCCTGATCGCGGGCGTCATGATGACCGGCGGCGTGATGGCCTACGGGTACTTCGCGACCCGATACACCGCGGAGTTCGTGCCGGCACTGATCCTGGGCGGAACGGTGGGCACCGTGGTGCTGAACGGTCAGCTCGAACGCAGGGGCAGGCCGGTGCGGATCGGATTCCTCGTCCTGGCCCAGGTGGCGCTGGTGTTCGGCATCTCTCGCAACCTGGCGTTGGGCAGCGCCGCGGTGGCCACGACCACCCGGGGCGAAGCCCTCGCCTCCCACCTGTCCGTCCAGCACCGTGTCTCGCCGGACGCCCAGGCAGCGTTGATCACCGAGTCGCCGGACCCACCGAGCGGCGGCACACCGACGACCTGTGGATCCAGGGCGACTGCGACGCCCTCTTCGTGAACACCGGCGACCGGGGATCGCCCTGGACCCTCGTCGAACGACGCGCCGCCCTGGCGATCGTGAGGCTCGATCCGGACGTCGGCTACGCCCGCGTGAAGCTCTTCACCTCCGGGACCGACGAGCTGAACGAGGTATCGCTCGTGACGTACGCGGCCGACCGGGTGAGGCTGCAGGTCAAGACCGGCGAGGACGTGTTCCTCGGCCCGATGATCGAGCTGCTGCCCCCCTACGAGATCCGGATCGGACTGCGGGTCATCCCGGAGCTCAATTACGCCGACATCACCTCCACACCCGGCGGTCACCTCGCCTACCTGCGGGCCTTCGAGGTCGACGACGACGGCGACTCCAGACCGGTCGACGTCGGGTTCGCCGACCTCGACTTCGAGCAACGCCGCGACCCCGGCGAGGCCGGCATCCAGCTCGAGCAGCCGCAGGGGCTGTCACCTCAGCTCTGCGAGCGGCTGCGTCCCGGAACCTAGCCTCCGCCGCCTGCGGCGCACACGGTGCAGCCGCGCGAGCACGCGGTTGGCCCGCTCGTCGGTGATGCCCAGGCGCCGCTTGAGACGGTCGTACACGTCGAGCGCCGCCCGGTCGGCACTGATCGCAAGCCGCCGGAGCCGGCTCTCGTGCGGCCTTGCCTGGTAGTTGGTCGCCCGACGCACCGCCAGCTCGTCGTGGGTGAAGTAGTACAGCGCGAGCGACTTGCGGGCAACGCCGGCCGGGCAGCGCAGCCCGTCGGGGTGACCGTGGTAGGTGTCGTGCGCGGTGGTGAACACGAGCATGCGGTTCCCGGCCGGGCGCACCTGCTGCTGGCAGGCGGTCATGTCGCGGTCCCAGAGCTCGAGCTCGCCGCCCCACTCCTCGTGCCACTCGGTATTGAGGTAGAGCAGGATATTGATCCGGCGGGCCCAATCGGGGTGATCGTGATGGGTGGAGAAGTCGGCGTGGACGTTGAGGTGGCCGCCGGTGAGCGTCTGGTGCAGTCCCCCGCCGTCCATGCTCCAATCGGTGATCAGCCCGTCGATCCCGGTGAGCTTCTCGAGAAACGCGACGAACCGCGGCGAGTAGAAGTCGCGGGCCACGGCCTGCAGCGTCGGCCCCCAGGTGTCGGGTGACGTGTTCGAGTACTTGGTCTCGTTGACGTGCAGGTAGCCCTTCCAGAACTCGTCTCCGGGCTCGGGGAACTCAGCCACCGCCCGGTCGAACGTCTCGCGCACGAGCACGTCGTCGAGCACGACGTGGGGGAAGGGCTCCGCCGACCGGTACTCGGTCGCCAGACCGGCGAGGTCTGCCTCGAGCCGGTCGTAGGCGATCACCGAACCCGTGACGTCCTGCATCTCACGCATGGAGCGCATGATGTCACGGGGTGCCACACATGCCACCCGGACCGACCGGTCCCGCAGTTCCGCGGATACCCGTACCCGCAGGCGTTAACATCGCACCGCCACCGAGGGAGGCAGCCGGCCCGGCTGAGGTGGTGAAGGGAGCTTTTGCATGTCCACGTCACCTCGGGTGGGCGTCCTGGTCGTCGCGTACAACGCCGCCACGACTCTGGCCGCCACTCTCAACCGGCTTCCGGAGGTGTTCGCCGACACCGTCGAGCACATCCTGATCTGCGACGACGCCAGCAGCGACGACACCTACGAGGTCGGCCGGCAGGTGCAGAGCAACTCACGGCTGCCGATCACGCTGGTCCGACACCCCGAGAACCTCGGGTACGGCGGCAACCAGAAGCACGGGTACCGGTGGGCCATCGAGCAGGAACTCGACATCGTCGTCCTGCTGCACGGCGACGGTCAGTACGCGCCGGAGTCCATCACCGACCTCGTCGAACCATTGGTGCGCGGCGAGGCCGACGCCGTGTTCGGATCGCGCATGATGCACCGGGGCCAGGCCCGCGCCGGGGGGATGCCGCTCTACAAGTACCTCGGCAACCGCATCCTGACCGGCTTCCAGAACCGCGTCGCCGGCCTCGAGCTCAGCGAGTGGCACAGCGGCTACCGCGCCTACCGCGTCGACGTCCTGTCCGAGCTCGACCTGGCGTCGTACAGCGACGACTTCGACTTCGACACCGAGATCATCCTCGGTCTCCACGCGATGGGCGCCGCGCTCGCCGAAGTGCCGATCCCCACCTACTATGGCGACGAGATCTGTTACGTGAACGGCATCAAGTATGCCAAGGACGTCACGCTCGACACGCTGCGCTATCGACTCCGTTCCACGGGCCTGGGTGCGGCGGCCCGCTCCGAAGAGGGGCCGTACGCCGTCAAGCCGTCGCCGCGGTCCTCCCACGGGGTGCTGCTCGAGTGGCTGGGCGCGTCGCCCGCAGCGCGGGTGCTGGACGTCGGGTGCTCCGACGGCACATTCGCCGACCTGGTCCGCGCCCAGGGGCACTGGGTTGCTGGCGTCGACCTCGTCAAGCACGAGGGCGTCGCGGAGCGGGTAGACCATTTCGTCGAAGCGGACCTCAACCAGGGCCTGCCGTCCGAGGCGGGCCACGACTACGACTTCATCGTGGCGGGCGACGTGCTGGAGCACGTCATCGCCCCCGAGAAGCTGCTCCGCGACCTCGTCCGCAGGCTGGCGCCGGACGGCCAGATCCTGGTGTCGATCCCTAACTTCGCGCACTGGTACCCCCGCGCCCGGGTCGCGGTCGGGCGGTTCGACTACGACCAGCGCGGGCTGCTCGACCACGGTCACCTGCGGTTCTTCACCCGGCGCAGCTTCGAGAAGCTTGTCCACGACGAGGGGCTGAGCATCGTCGCCCACGACACGGTCGGGTCGCCGATCGACATCGTGCGGAACGAGCAGATGAGCGAGCGGTCGGCCCGGACCGTCGACCTGATCGAGCGGGTCGACCAGGCCGCCACCCGCACCGCCCCGACGCTGTTCGGGTACCAGTTCCTCTACCGCCTCGCACCCCCGCGTTGGATCTAGCCGCCGCCTCGCCCCTGCGCATCGCGTTTCTGGCGTGGCGCGACACCACCCATCCCGACGGCGGCGGGTCGGAGGTGTTCGTCGAGAAGGTGGCGCGCCGGCTGGTCGCCGAGGGCCACACGGTGACCCTCGTGTGCGCGCGCCATCCCGGGTCGCGCCGTCGCGACGTCACCGGCGGGGTCCGAGTGGTGCGGGCCGGGGGCCGGCTCACCGTCTACCCGCGGGCTCTGTCGTGGCTGGTGCGCCACCGCCGACGCGTCGACGTCGTTGTGGACGTCGTGAACGGGCTTCCGTTCGGCACTCCCCTGGTGCGACGGCACGGCGTGGTCGGCCTCGTGCACCACGTGCACAAGAGGCAGTGGCAGATCATCTACCCCGGGTTCGCCGGGCGGGTCGGCTGGTTCATCGAGCGGCGACTGCTGCCGCTGCTGTACGGACGCCTCCCGGTGGTTACCGTGTCGGAGGCGTCCCGCCGCGACCTAGTGCGGCTCGGGCTGACCCGGGAGCGGATCACCGTCGTGCGCAACGGCGTCGACCACGTACCGAGCGACGAGCCACGCTCGGTACGCCCGAGGCTGTGCGTGCTCGCCCGCCTGGTACCGCACAAGCAGATCGACCACGCCTTCGCCGTGGTCGCCCGGTTACGCGATGAAGTGCCCGACCTCGTGCTCGACGTCGTGGGCGAGGGGTGGTGGCGTCCTGAGCTCGAGGCCGACCTCGCGCGTCGCGGGCTCGGTGAGGACGCCGTCGTGCTGCACGGGCACCTCAATGACCGCGAGCGCGACGCCGTACTGGCCGGGGCGTGGGCCATGCTCCTGCCCTCAGCCAAGGAGGGATGGGGCCTGGCAGTCGTCGAGGCCGCCGTGCAGGGCACGCCGACGCTCGGCTACCGGTCGTCCGGTGGCCTCACCGAGTCGGTGCGCGACGGCGAGACCGGCGTACTTGTCGACGACCTCGAGGACTTGGTCGAGGCCACGCGCGCCCTCCTCGCGGACCCCGCGCGGTGCCACCGACTCGGCGAGCAGGCGCGCGCGTACGCGGCGGGATTGACGTGGGAGGCGACGACCGACCAGCTGGAGACGCTGGCTGAGACGGTCAGGACTGGTCGCCGTAGGAGATGATGTCCGAGCGCGCGGGGTTGTCGTCTGCGTCCGGCGCTGCCGTCTGCACCTGGACAGCGGTGAACGTGACCGCGCCCGCCACGACGCCGCCTGCCAGCACCGGTGCCAGCAACTTCACGAAGATCAGCACACTCGTTCTCCCTCTCTCGCGCCCGACGCTATCACCGAACCGATGCCCCCGGCGGCTTTCGGCGGCCGCGCCACGCGGCCGCGCTGCCGAGTCCCAACGCGAGGAGGGCCACAGCCAGTGCGAGCACGTCGACCCCCACCACCGCCACGCGGGCCGCGGCGCCCGGCCCGGCGGGTGGTGACGCGGGGTCCTGCACCCGGAAGAGCGCGATGTCGTCGTCGCGGTACACCTCGTCGAGGCCGGTGAGGTCGAGGTTCCCGGCGTCGGGGTCGTCGAGGTAGACCAGCGCCCATGCCACGCCCGCGCCGGCCAGTGCGATCGCCGCGGGCTCCTCGCGGATCGCCGCCCCGATCCGCGCTGCCCGCGGGTCCTCGCCGCCCACGATGTCGGGACCGACCTGGAGGTCATCGGCCACCACGACGTCACAGTCGAACCACCGCACCGCGGGATCCGACGACGTCTCGCCGTTGCCCCAGGAGAATCGACGGTAGGAGCGCCACGGCAGCACCGCCAGGTCGCCCGGACGACCCTCGAGCTCGACAGCGACGGCGTCGAATCCGGAGGGGAAGCGCACTGGCTCGAGCGTCTCCCAGGCACCGCCGGGTCCGCCGTCGGGGACGAGGAGCACCGGCAGCAGGATCGCGAGCCCCGCCACCGAGCGGGCGAGCTCGCGGCCCCACCCCGGCTCGAGGTCGGCGAGCCCCCGCACCACACGCTGCGCGAGCGCCGCCAGGGCGGCGACGGCGAGCACGGCGAACAACGCCACGAACTTCTGGCTGTCGCGCAGCAGCCCGGCGCCGGGCACGGTCTCCACGAGCCACTCGAAGGCGGCGCGGCCCGGCCCGACCGTCGGAGCGGCGGCGAGCAGCAGGCCGGCAGCGCCCAGCCCCGCGATGCGTGGCGCGGCGTCGCCGAGAGCGCGGGCAAGCACCCGCCTGCCGAGCACCAGCGCGAGCACCACAACCGCCGCAGTGGCCGGCGCCCACCACGAGTCGCGGGTGGCCGGCACGCTGCGGGCGTCCCAGATGCCGCCGAGCCCCAGCAGGGCGGTGAGCACGCCGCCGGGTCCCTCCGGCGAGGCGGCGAACGCGGCGACGCCGTCCGGGTCGCTGGTGACGGCGGCGGTGCCGACCAGCGACGGCAGCACCCACGGCAGCTGCAGCACCAGGCAGCCGGCCACGAGCGCGATCATCATCTGCGTCCGACGGGCGCCGGCGACGAGGACCGTGGCGACGGCCAGGAGCCCGCCGGTCGGCGTCAGCGACGCCACCGCCACCCAAACGAGCGCGGCCGCCAGCGAGCCGGTCCGACCCTCGCGCCGCCACGCCGTGCCGAGCACAACCAGCCACGGCAGCGCGGCGTAGCCCAGTAGCAACGCCCACTGGCCGAGCATCAGCCGCTCGACGGTGAAGGGGTTCCAGACGGCCAGTCCGGACGCCGTCAGCCGGGCGGCGAGGCCGAGCCCGCCGACCATCCGGTGCATCCCCCAGCCCGCCGCTGCCAGGGCCAGCGGCAGCACCAGCCGGGCGAGCACGCCGCCGTCGACGACATGGGTGAGGGCGGCGACGACGGCGTCCAGCGGCACTGCGCGCGGCGCCGACGACCCGAGCCCCACCGACGCGTCGGTGAACGGCTGCCGGGGCACGAACACGAGGTCGCGTGCCAGCGGGTACCCGTAGCCGGTCACCAGCGGCGCCGTGAGCACGAGGGCGAGCAGGAGCGGCCAGGCGTCGAGTGCGACGGCACGCAGGCGCTCTCGCGTCATGCCGCCCTCCCTGCCGTCCCTATGCTGCGCGGGTGCAGCGTAGACGGCCGACCGGCTTCGCCGACGCGTACCGGGCCGCGGCGCCCGTGCCCGGCTGGCTCACCGAGCCGCAGGCGCGGGTGCTGCACGCCGCGGCCGGCGCGATGCCGGTCGGTGGGGTCGCCGTCGAGATCGGCAGCCACCACGGCCGCTCTGCGATCGTGCTCGCCGCCGGCCTGCCCGACGACGCCGTCCTCGTGGCGGTCGACCCGTTCGGCGCACACTGGCGCTACGGCGCCGAGGGCACCGAGCAGGCGTTCCGCGCGAACCTGACGTCGGCCGGGGTGGACGACCGGGTCGACGTCCGGGTCACCACCAGCGAGGCCGCGCTCGCCGACTGGGACGACCCGCTCGACCTCGTCTACGTCGACGGCCAGCACGACGCGCTCTCGCTCGCCCACGACCTCGACTGGGCGCGCCACCTGCGGCCGGGTGGCCGGATGTTCGTGCACGACGCCTACTCCTCCGTCGGCGTCACCCTCGGCCTGCTGGCGGTACTCCTGCGCTCCCGCGACCTGCGCTACCGCGGTCGCACCGGCTCGCTCGCCGCGCTGGAACGGGCCCGCCCCGGCGTCGCCGACCGGCTCCGGCTGCTCGGCCCGCTGCCGTGGTTCGCCCGCAACGTCGTGGTGAAGGTGCTGCTCCGGCTCCGGCTGCGACCGGTCGCCCGGATGCTGGGGCACGAGGGACCGGACGACCCCTTCTAAGCCCGGGGGTCTCGACACGGGCCTCGCTGCGCTCGTCCCGGCTCGACCACCGGGCCGGTGGTCGAGCCGCGAGCCGCGCCAGCGGGTCGCGTGTCGAGACCCCCGGCTAGTGCGCGGCGTCGTGCCAGGAGCGGCCGGTGCCGACGGAGACGTCGAGCGGGACCATCAGGTCGGCGGCGGCGCCCATCTGCTCACGCACCAGTGCGGTGAGCGCCTCGGTCTCGCCCGGCGCGACCTCGAACACGAGCTCGTCGTGCACCTGGAGCAGCATCCGGGACCCGAGCTGCTGTTCCTCGAGCGCACGCTGGGTGTTGAGCATCGCGATCTTGATGAGGTCGGCCGCCGAGCCCTGGATCGGGGCGTTGAGCGCCATCCGCTCGGCCATCTCGCGGCGCTGCCGGTTGTCGCTGGTGAGGTCGGGCAGGTAGCGCCGGCGTCCCCACAGCGTCTCGGTGAAGCCGGTCTTGCGGGCCTCGTCGACGACGCCGCCGAGGTAGTCGCGGATGCCGCCGAAGGTCTCGAAGTACTCGTCCATCAGGCCGCGGGCCTCCCCGGGCTCGATGCCGAGCTGCTGGCCCAGCCCGAACGCCGACAGGCCGTAGGCCAGGCCGTAGTTCATCGCCTTGATCTTGGCGCGCATCTCGACGGTCACCTCGTCGGCCGGCACGTCGAAGACCCGGGCGGCGGTGATCGAGTGGAAGTCGCGGCCCGACTTGAACGCCTCGATCAGCAGCTCGTCCTCGGAGAGGTGCGCCATGATCCGCATCTCGATCTGGCTGTAGTCGGCGGTGAGCAGGCACTCCTGGCCCGACCCGACGACGAAGCCCTCGCGGATCCGCCGCCCCTCCTCGGTGCGGACCGGGATGTTCTGCAGGTTCGGCTCGGTGCTGGAGAGCCGGCCGGTGGCCGCGATGGTCTGGTTGAACGTGGTGTGGATGCGGCCGTCGGGCGCCACGGTCGCGAGCAGGCCCGCGATGGTCTGCCGCAGCCGGATCACGTCGCGGTGCCGCAGCAGGTGCGCCAGGAACGGGTGCTCGGTCTTCACGAACAGCGCCTGCAGCGCGTCGGCGTCGGTGGTGTAGCCGGTCTTGGTGCGCTTGGTCTTCGGCATGCCGAGCTCGTCGAACAGCACGGTCTGGAGCTGCTTCGGTGAGCCGAGGTTGATCTCCTTGCCGATCGTGGCGTACGCGGCGTCGGCGGCCTCGCGCACCTGCTCGGCGAAGTGCTGCTCCAGCGTCTCCAGGTGGTCGGCGTCGACGGCGATGCCGGTCTGCTCCATCAGCGAGAGCAGCCCCACCAGCGGCAGCTCGACGTCGGCCAGCAGTGGCGCGGCGGCGTGCTCCTCGACGGCGACGTCGAGGGCCTCGGCGAGGTCGAGCACGGCCCGGGCGTGCAGCATCGCGGTGCCGGCGAGCGCGTCGTCGCCGCCACCGGTGGCCTCGGCGGCCTCGAACAGCCCCTCCTCCTCGCTCTCCTGCTCCTGGCGCAGCTCGCGCTTGAGGTAGCGCAGGGTGAGGTCGGAGAGGTCGTAGGAGCGCTGGTCGGGGCGCACCAGGTAGGCGGCGAGCGCGGTGTCGGACACGACGCCGGCCAGCTTCCAGCCGTGGGCCGCGAGCGCCAGCCCGGGCCCCTTGGCGTCGTGGAGCACCTTCGGACGCTTCTCGTCGGCGAGCCAGCCGCCGAGCGCGGCGTCGTCGTCGGGGGTGAGCTTCTCGGCGTCGAGGTAGGCCGCCCGGCCGGTGGCCGCGGCCAGTGCGATCCCCTCGACCCGGCCGGTGCCGCTGCCCCAGGCGCCACGCACGTGGACGCCGACCCGGTCGCCGCCGTTGTCGGCCAGCCAGGTGGCGACGGCGCCGGGCTCGAGCCGCTGCCCGTCGAGGTCGAAGCCGCTGCCGTCGACCTCCTCCTCGGACTCCAGCTCCTCGAAGAGCCGGTCGCGCAGCACCCGGAACTCCAGGCCGTCGAACAGGGTGTGCACCTCCTGCCGGTCCCACGGCCGGCGCACGAAGTCGGAGGGGCCGAGCTCGAGCTCGAGGTCGGTGACCAGCGCGTTGAGCCGCCGGTTGCGCATCACGTCGCCGAGGTGCTCGCGCAGCGCCTCGCCCTTCTTGCCGGTGATCTGGTCGGCGTGGGCGATCACGTTGTCGAGGCCGTCGTACTGGTTGAGCCACTTGGCGGCGTAGCCCTGGCCGACGCCGGGAACGCCCGGCAGGTTGTCGGAGGTCTCCCCCACGATCGCCGCGAGCTCGGGGTAGCGCCATGGCGGCACGCCGTACCGCTCCTCGACCTTCTCCGGCGTCATCCGCCACATCTCCGAGACCCCGCGCGAGGGGTAGAGCACGGTGGAGTCGTCGGTGACGAGCTGGAGCGCGTCGCGGTCGCCGGAGAGGATCAGCACCTGCATGCCCTCGGCCAGCGCCTGGGTGGTGAGGGTGGCGATGAGGTCGTCCGCCTCGTAGCCGGGCTTCTTCAGGAACGGGATGCGCAGCGCGTCGAGGACCTCCTCGATCAGCGGCAGCTGGCTGCTGAACTCCCCTGGCGTCTTGTTGCGCTTGGCCTTGTATTCGGCGTACTGCTCCAGCCGGAAGGTCTGCCGCGAGACGTCGAAGCACACCGCGATGTGGCTCGGCTGCTCGTCGCGCAGCATGTTGATGAGCATCGAGGTGAACCCGTAGACCGCGTTGGTGTGCTGGCCCGTGGTGGTGGAGAAGTTCTCGACCGGCAGCGCGAAGAACGCGCGGTAGGCCAGCGAGTGGCCGTCGAGCAGGAGCAGGCGCGGGCGGTCGGCGGTGGCCTCGGTCACCGTCTCAACCTAGTCACCACCGCCGACAGCCTCGACAGGGTGCCGGACACAATGACGCCATGACCGACGACACTGCCGTGCAGGTGCTGAGCGAGATGCCCCTCGGACCCCTCAACGAGAAGATGGGGGTCGAGTTCACCGAGATCTCCGCCGAGCGGATCGTCGCCACGATGCCCGTCGAGGGCAACCAGCAGCCCTTCGGGTTGCTGCACGGTGGCGCCTCGGTGGTGCTCGCCGAGTCGCTCGGCTCGGTGGGCTCGGCCCTGCACGCGCACGGGCTCGAGAAGGTCGCCGTCGGCGTCGACATCAACGCCACCCACCACCGTTCGGCGCGGTCGGGAGTGGTGACGGGCGTCGCGACGCCGGTGCATCTCGGCCGCAGCTCCACCTGCTTCGAGGTCGTGATCAGCGACGAGCGCGGCAAGCGCGTGTGCACGGCGCGCATCACCTGCGCGCTGCTGCCGAAGGAAGCCGTGGGGCTGACCTAGTCGGTGACCGACGGCGCCACGGGTGCCGCGGTGGCCGCGCGGCGGCGCCGCAGCGAGCGGCGCGCAGCCAGGGTGCGGCTGCGCTGGCGGTCGACGGCCGGGTCGGCCATGGAAGGTCGCTGCGCCACCATCCGCGCCCGGACGGCGGTGATCGGGCCACTGCGATAGCCGGCGTGCGGCGTGAGCGCGAGGCGGGCGAGGAACCGGTTGGCGTCGCGCGCACCCTGGTCGACCGACGTCATCACGTGGACCACGCCGTTCTCCTCGCCGAAGACGACACCGCTCTCCATGAGCCGGCGGCCGATGCCGCGCCTGCGGAACGACTGGCTGACCTTGATCGCGAGCACGTGGACCGCCGGGTCCAGGTCGAGTGGGCTGGTGGTGGTGATCCGCAGCAGGACGGCGCCGGCCCGCTCGCCGTCGTGCTCGGCGACCACGAGCCGTTGCTCGGGCGAGGCCGCGGCGTCCTTGATGATCTGCTGCAGGTCCTGGAGCCGGTCGGTGTCGTCGGCGCGGCGCAGGGAGTCGCGCCAGAGCTCGAGCAGGAAGTCGGCGTCGGTGTCGTCCGCGTCACGCAGGCTGACGAGTCCTCGGCTCACGCGATCCCCTGCCCTCCGGCCCGGGTCCCCTCCGGGCATCGGAGGCGAACACTACGCTCGGGCTGCCCGTCTGGACAGACCACCTCACAGGGAGTGCGCCATCCCCGGAATCGGCACGATCGTCAACGTCGTCACCGTGCTCCTCGGCGCGACCCTCGGCCGGTTCCTCGGCGACCGCCTGCCCGCCCGCACCCGCGACCTCGTGACCGACGGCCTCGGGCTGGTCACGCTACTCATCGCCGCCACCTCCGCGGTCGCCGTGCTCGACCCGGAGCTCGCCGCCGAGGTGGGCGACAGCGCGCCGCTGCTCATCGTGCTCGGCGCTGTGCTGCTCGGCGGGATCACCGGGTCGCTGCTGCGCCTCGAGGACCGCGTGGAGGGGCTCGGCGGCTGGCTGCAGCGCCGGCTGACCGGCGACGCCGACTCCGAGGAGCGACGCCGGTTCATCGAGGGCTTCGTGGTGGCCTCGCTGGTGTTCTGCACCGGCCCGCTCACCATCCTCGGCTCGCTCAACGACGGCCTCGGCAACGGCGCCGACCAGCTCTACCTGAAGGCCACGCTCGACGGGTTCGCCGCGCTCGCCTTCGCCGCCTCGTTCGGCTGGGGCGTCGCGGCCAGCGCGATCACCGTGGTGGTGGTGCAGGGCGGTCTCACCGTCGTCGGCGTCCTGCTCGGCGACGTCCTGCCCGACGCCCACCTCGCCGCCGTCACCGCCACCGGCGGCCTGCTCCTCGTCGGTGTCGCCCTCCGGCTGCTCCGGATCCGCGAGATCGCCGTCGCCGACCTGCTGCCCGCGCTCGTCGTCGCGCCGCTACTCGTCGCCGCCGTCGCAGCTGTTCGCTGACACCTCCCGCGGCCGTCCGAACCGCGCAATTGCGCGGTCGCGGAAGGTTCCTGTGCCGAAACCACGTCAGAACCGCGCAATTGCGCGGTTCTGACCTGTGGAGACGACCGAGGATCAGGCAACCCCGAGGTACGCCTCCTGGATGCTGCTGTCCTTCAGCAGGTCGGCGCCGGTGCCGGTCTTGGTGATGTTGCCGGTCTCGAGCACGTAGGCGCGGTCGGCGCGGGAGAGCGCCTGCTTGGCGTTCTGCTCGACGACGAGGATCGTCGTGCCCTGCGAGGCGATCTCGGTGATGATGCTGAAGATCTGCTGGATCAGCATCGGGGCGAGGCCCATGGAGGGCTCGTCGAGCAGGAGCAGCTTCGGCCGGGCCATGAGCGCACGGCCCATGGCGAGCATCTGCTGCTCGCCGCCGGACATCGTGCCGGCGATCTGCTTCTCGCGCTCCTTCAGCCGCGGGAACAGGTCGAAGACCCGGTCGAAGTCCTTCTGCACCTCGTCCTTGTCGCGGCGCGTGTAGGCGCCCATGTCGAGGTTCTCGAAGACGGTCATGCCCGGGAAGACGCCCCGGCCCTCCGGCGAGAGCGACAGCCCGAGCTTGACGCGCTGGTCGGCCCGCAGCTTCGAGACATCCTTCCCGTCGAAGATGATCTTGCCCTTGGCGAGGGCTCGGACTCCCGAGACCGCGCGCATCGTCGACGTCTTGCCGGCGCCGTTCGCGCCGATGAGGGCGACGACCTCGCCCTCCTCGACGGTGAGGCTGAGTCCGTGCAGCGCCTCGATCTTCCCGTAGTTCAGGACGATGTCGTCAAGCTGAAGCAGGCTCATCGGGCTCCCCCAGGTAGGCGGCGATCACCCGCGGGTTGCGGGCGACCTCCATCGGCTTGCCGTCGGCGATCTTCGTGCCGAACTCGAGGACGACGATCCGGTCGGTGACACCCATGACCAGCTTCATGTCGTGCTCGATCAGCAGCACCGTCAGCCCACGGTCGCGGATCTGGCGGATGAGATCCATCAGGTTCTCCTTCTCGGCCGGGTTGAAGCCCGCGGCGGGCTCGTCCAGGCAGAGGAGGGTGGGCTCGGTGGCCATCGCCCGGGCGATCTCGAGCCGGCGCTGGTAGCCGTACGGCAGGTTGCGCGCCGTCTCGCCTGCCTTGTCGGCGATGCCCACGAACTCCAACAGCTCCATGGACTTGGCCCGCCCGGCCTTCTCCTCCAGCACGTGCCGGCTGATGCCGAACACCTTGGCGAAGCCACGCTTGAAGGAGTTCTCCGGCAGCTCGTGATCCTTCGGGCGCATCCGATAGGAACGGAACAGCGCACCGATCACGCTCGTCTTGTGGCGTGCGTCGCAGCCGACCATCACGTTCTCGAGCGCGGTCATCTCCGGGAAGAGCCGGATGTTCTGGAACGTGCGCGCGATGCCGAGCGCGTTGATCCGGTGGCTCGGTCGCCCCGAGATCCGGGTGCCGTCGAACGTGATGACACCCGACGTGGGCTCGTACACCCCCGTCATCGCGTTGAACATGGTGGTCTTGCCGGCGCCGTTCGGTCCGATCAGTCCGAGGATCTCGCCTCGACGGATCTCGAACTTGACGTCGTTGAGCGCCACGAGACCGCCGAACTTCAGCGTGACGTGGTCGACGTCGAGGAGCACCTCGCCCGGTGCGACGTCGGGCTCCCGCAGGAACTCGCCCTCCGGGTACTCCTCGTACGCGGGCGCGTCCTCGGAGTCCACGCCCTCGGGCAGCTGGTCCTCGGTCGAGGTCTTCGTGGGGTCAGCCATGGGCTTGGTCCACCTCCGCCTCTTCCTGTCTGTCCTTGAATTCTCGCGCTCGTCGTCGGCTGGGCACGAAACCCTGCGGCCGCAGCACCATCGTGACCACCAGGGCCACGCCGAACGCGAACGGGCGCCACCCCTCGAAGCTGCGGAACCGCTCGGGTAGGTAGGTGAGGAGGAAGGCGCCGATCAGCACACCCACCATGTTGCCCGACCCTCCGATGACCACCATCGCCACGAACAGGAACGACAGGTTCAGCTTGAAGCCGTTGGGTTCGATGAACGACTGCCGGCTGGCGAAGAGCAGACCGGCCATGGCGCCCAGGCAGGCGCCGATGGCGAACGCCCACAGCTTGTACTTGAACGCGGCGACGCCCATGACGCCGGCGGCGTCCTCGTCCTCGCGGATCGCCAGCCAGGCACGGCCGACGCGGCTGTGCTCCAGCCGGCGCACGCCGAAGATGAGCAGGATCAGGATGACGAGCGCCAGCCAGTAGAACCGGTGGACGTCGATGCTGTTGAAGAACGGCGTCGGGTCGCCGCCCTCGACCCGCGGGTCACCCGCCGGGCCCGGCGGCCGCGGGACCTGGGACACGCCCTGCGGGCCGCCGGTGACGTTGACGGAGTTGCGCAGGACGATGCGGATGATCTCACCGAAGCCGATGGTGACGATGGCGAGGTAGTCACCGCGCAGCCGCAGCGTCGGAGCGCCCAGGATCACGCCGGCCAGCAGCGCGAAGGCAAGCGCGATCGGGATGCAGATCACGAACGGGACGGTCCACCCGACCGACAGGTCGAAGGTCTCGGCGATCTTCTGGGTGACCGGTGAGTCGGGCGAGCCGAACAGCGCCACCGAGTAGGCGCCGAGGGCGTAGAACCCGATGTAGCCCAGGTCGAGCAGGCCGGCCAGCCCGATCACGACGTTCAGGCCGACGGCCACGATCATGTAGACCACGATCAGGAAGAGCACGCCGGACCAGCCCGAGCCCGCACTGCCGAGGTCGGTGCGGATCTGCGCGAACGGCAGCACCTTGAGGAACGGCAGGTAGAAGCAGAACGAGAGCAGCGCGAGGACGATCGGGAGCTTGACCCACAGCGGCCCGTTGGCCCACCCGTCGCGCAGCTTCCTGGCCCCGTGGGCCCGCCGGGCGTCCATCGAACGGAGCGCGTTCATGCTCGAGCCTTTCCGAGGGACTCACCGAGGATGCCGGTCGGTCGGAACATCAGCACGACCACGAGGACGACGAACGCGGTCACGTCCTCCCAGTTCGAGCTGAACAGCGTGGAGGAGTACACCTCGACGACGCCGAGCAGCAGGCCGCCCACCAAGGCACCGCGCAGGTTGCCGATGCCGCCGAGCACGGCCGCGGTGAAGGCCTTGAGACCGATCAGGAAGCCGATGTCGAACTTCGTGATGTCGTAGTGCAGCGTGTAGAGCATCGCCGCCACGCCGGCCATCGCGCCGCCCAGGACGAAGACCAGCATGATCACGCGGTCCTGGTTGACGCCCATGAGAGCGGCGGTGTCGGGGTCCTGGGCGACGGCGCGGACGCCGCGGCCGAGCCGGGTGCGGTTCACGAACTGGTCGAGCGCGATCATCATCACGATCGCGCCGATGATGACGACGAGCGCGGTGTTGCGCACCGGGGTGTCGCCGACAGTGAAGGTGGCGTTCGGGATCAGCTCCGGAATGCTGATGAGGGCCCGGCCGAACGGCGGACCGAAGAACTGGCGCAGCACGAAGCCGAACACCTCGACCAGCGTCAGGGAGCAGCCGATCGCCGTGATGAGGAAGATCAGCTGTGGAGCACCCTTGCGTCTCAGCGGTCGGTAGGCGATCCGTTCCACCGCGAGGGCGACCGACGCGGAGGCGATCGTGGCGCAGATCAGGGCCAGACCGGTGGCAAGGATGATCATGCCGAGGCCCGAGCTGCCGGTGGCGCCGAGGAACGTGTAGACGCCCAGGACGGTCCAGGTGCCCACCATGAACACCTCGGAGTGGGCGAAGTTGATGAGTCGCAGCACGCCGTACACGAGCGTGTAGCCGAGCGCGACGAGCGCGTAGATCGAGCCCTTGGTCAACCCGTTGAGCGTGTTGACGCCGATCGAGTCGAACAATCCGCTGAAGTCCATGACACCTCTCGAGGGGTCGAGTAGCCGTAGCCGGTCAGGCCAACGGGGCGGCCGAGTGGATCGACCGCCCCGTTGGTCTTGTGAAGCTACTCCTGGAGCGAGATCTCCTGGTCGGCGACCAGGGCGCCGCCCTCGACCTTGTAGGACCAGATGACGACGTTCTCGAGGGTCACGTCGCCGTTCTCGTCGAAGGCGTAGGACTTCGTGATGCCGTCACCCTCGTAGTTGTCGACGAACTCCTCCATCGACTCGCGGGAGTCGACGCCGTCGGCGAAGGCCGCGAGGAAGATGTTCATCGCGTCGAAGCCCTCCGCGGCGTAGGCACCCGGAGCGGTGCCGTACTCGGCCTCGAAGTCCTCGGCGAAGGAGCCCTCGGCCTGGTCGGCCGGGAGGCACGGGCAGGTGATGATCGCGCCCTCGGCCGCGTCACCCGCCGCCGTCGGGAAGTCCGAGCCGTAGATGCCGTCGCCACCGACGAACGGGCCGTCATAGCCCTCGGCCCGCAGCTGCTTCACGAACGGACCCGCCTCGGCCGCGTAGCCGGCGTAGACGACGGCGTCGGGCTCGGCCTGGCTGATCTTCCCCACCACCGCGGAGAAGTCGGTCTGACCCTCCTGGGTCTTGTCGCTGTCGGCGAGCGCGTCACCGAGCTCGGACTTGATCTTGTCGCCCAGCGGACCGCCGTAGGTGGTGCCGTCGTCGACGACGAAGACCTGGGTGGCCGACAGGGTGTCGGTGATGTACTTCGCGATCGCGGCGCCCTGCACCTCGTCGTAGCCGACGACGCGGTGGAACACCGGCGACGGGTTCTCCTGGGTCAGCGCGGTGTTGGTGGCCGACTGGCTGATCATCGTCAGGCCGCCCTCGGCGAACAGACCCTTGGTGGCGTCGGTCTCACCGGAGAACGCGCCGCCGACGACACCCAGGAAGTCCTGGTTGGCGACCATCTGGTCGGCGACCGGCGTGGCCTTGGCGGGGTCACCCTCGGTGTCGAACTCGACCATCTCGATCTCGCAGTCGTCGTTCTCCTCCAACCACTGGGCCAGCGCGAGCTTGGCACCGTCGCGAGAGGGAGTGACCACGCTGGCGTTGCTGCCGCTGAGGGCACCCATGAAGCCGATCTTGCCGGCGCAGTCGCCGCCGCCACCACCAGAACCCCCGGTGTCCGCCTCACCGCATGCGGTGAGCGTCAGACCGAGCAGGAGTGCGGCGGCGCCGGCTGCGGCGCCTCGCTTGTTGAGCCTCAAGTCAGTGATACCTCCAGGTCGGCACCCAGCCCGCTGCCGGGTGATCGTGCGATGGCCGGCCAAGAGGATGGCTCCGGCCCTGCCATCGCGCCGGAAGGTACACCGAGGCGGCGGTCACAGGAAGGAAAACCGCGCGGCGGGGCGCGAAACTCCACAAATCCGTTACACGAGAGGCCACTGGTCATGGGTCACGGGCCATCAGGCCCGTGACGCGCCCCCGAGCGAACGGGAGGGGTCAGGACCGGGGCGCGCGGCCGACGTCGGGGCCATGGTCGACGACGCCCTCGGCCACCTGTCGCATCGAGAGCCGCAGGTCCATCGCCGTCTTCTGGATCCACCGGAACGCCTCCGGCTCGGTGAGCCCGAGCTGCTCCTGGAGGACCCCCTTGGCGCGGTCGACCGCCTTGCGGGTCTCGAGCCGCTCGGTGAGGTCGGCGACCTCGTCCTCGAGCTGGCTCAGCTCGGCGAACCGGCTCACCGCCATCTCGATGGCGGGCACCAGGTCGGACTGCGTGAACGGCTTGACCAGGTAGGCCATCGCGCCCGCCTCGCGGGCGCGCTCGACGAGCTCGCGCTGGGAGAACGCGGTGAGGATCACGACGGGCGCGATGCGCTGCCGGGCGATCGACTCGGCGGCCGCGATGCCGTCGAGCACCGGCATCTTGACGTCGAGGATCACCAGGTCGGGCCTCAGGTCCTCGGCCAGCTCGACGGCCTTGGCACCGTCGCCGGCCTCGCCCACGACCTCGTAGCCCTCCTCGCCGAGCATCTCGGCGAGGTCCATCCGGATGAGCGTCTCGTCCTCGGCGATCACCACGCGGCGCGCGGCGACGGAGGACGGCTGGCTCACCCGCTCAGGCTATCGACACCTGCCGGTGCGACCTCGGCCACCGTCTCAGGGCGCACCGGGGCGGCGAGCGTGGCGAGGAACAGCGCGACGTCCTCGCGCTCGACCTGGCGCCGGCTGCAGTCGGTGCTGGCGGCTCGCGCGTTCGCCACCGCCCGCTCGTTGCTCGCCACCGCCCAGCCGGTCAACCAGCGTCCGAGGTTCGTCACGTCCGAAACTGTAGCGAGTCGATCGACTTTAGGCAACTCGGCGTCGGGAGTCCCCCGCGGCTAGGGTCGCCCTGCCCTCGCCCCGGTAGCCCAACGGCAGAGGCACGGTGCTCAAACCACCGCCAGTGTGGGTTCGAATCCCACCCGGGGCACATCACGACTCCTTGCGGCGGTAGGCCGGGGCGACCTCGTTGATGGCATCGCCCATCCGGTGGATGCGCAGCGCGTTGGTGGAGCCGGGGATGCCGGGCGGGCTGCCGGCGACGATGACGACGAGGTCGCCCTCCTTGACCCGGCCGATCTTGAGCAGCTGCTCGTCGACCTGACGCACCATCTCGTCGGTGTGGTCGACCGCGGCGGTGCGGAAGGTCTCGACGCCCCAGGTGAGGGCGAGCTGCGAGCGCACCCGGTCCTCCGGTGTGAAGGCCAGCACCGGGATACGGCTGCGGATCCGGGAGAGCCGCTTGGCGGAGTCGCCGCTCTGGGTGAACGCGACCACGTACTTCGCCTCGACCCGCGAGGCCACCTCCTCGGCGGCCTTGGCGATCACGCCGCCGCCGGTGTGGGGGTCCCACGTGATGCGGTGGTAGCTCGCGAAGCTCGTCTCGTCCAGGGCGTGCGCCTCGGTGGCGGCGATGATCCGGGCCATCGTCTCGACGGTGTGGATCGGGTGCTCCCCCACGCTGGTCTCGCCGGAGAGCATCACCGCGTCGGCGCCGTCGAGGACGGCGTTGGCGACGTCGTTGGCCTCGGCCCGCGTCGGCTGCGGGTTCGCGATCATCGACTCGAGCATCTGGGTGGCGACGATGACCGGCTTGGCGTTGATGCGCGCCTTCTCGATCACCTGCTTCTGGAGGAACGGGACCTCCTCGAGCGGGCACTCCACGCCGAGGTCGCCGCGCGCGACCATGAAGCCGTCGAACGCCTCGATCACCCCGTCGAGGTTCTCGATCGCCTGCGGCTTCTCGATCTTGGCGATCACCGGCACGAGCATCCCGACGTCGCGCATCACCTTCCGCACGTCCTCGACGTCGGACGCGTTGCGGACGAAGCTCAGCGCGACGAAGTCGACGCTGAGGCTCAGCGCGAACCGCAGGTCCTCCTCGTCCTTCTCCGACAGTGCCGGCACCGAGACGGCGACACCGGGCAGGTTGATGCCCTTGTGGTTGCTCACCGGCCCGCCGACCAGCACCTCGGTCTCGACGTCGGTGTCGGTGACGCCGACGACGCGCAGGCGCACCTTGCCGTCGTCGATGAGGATCGGGTCCCCCTTCTCCACGTCGCCGGGCAGGCCCTCGTAGGTGGTGCTCGCGACCTCGGCGTCGCCGGGCACGTCGCGGGTGGTGATGGTCCACCGCTGACCGCGCTCGAGCTTCGCCTTCTCCTCCGCGAACGTGCCGAGCCGGATCTTCGGGCCCTGGAGGTCGGCGAAGATCGCGACGCCACGGCCGGCGGCGTCGGCCGCCGCCCGCACCCGTTGGTACGACGTGGCGTGGTCGTCGTGGGTGCCGTGGCTCATGTTGAGCCGGGCGACGTCCATGCCGGCGTACACGAGCTCGCGGATCCGACGCTCGCTGCTGGTGGCCGGACCGAGGGTGCACACGATCTTCGCTCTCCGCACCCGGCGAGCCTAGTCGTGTTTGGAACGTTCCAACAGGGCATCGCGTGCGAGTCTGGACCGGTGCTCCGGCGTCGAGCCCTGCTCACCGGTGCCAGCGCGGTGGTCGTGCTCGGCGCCGGTGGCCGACGGCGTGCCGCCGTTCGCGATCGCCACCGTCGACGGCGGCCGCACCTACTGGCACGAGGTCGCCGCGTGGGAGAGCGCAGGTCGAGCAAGCGTCGGCGCGTCGAGACCACCGGGGGTCGACGACACCGGGCCAGCACCGGTCGCGAGACCAGTCCGTTCTACCGCGACCTCGACGCAAGGTGCCTGCCCAGCTGCGGTTCCTCGGCGAGCACCTGCGCTGACCCGCCCGAAAGTTTCGGGCGGGTCGGCGTCAGACGACGAGGGGCCGGGCCGTCGGCGGGATCGGGAACGGCAGGGCGGTGGAGCCCGTGAGGTACTCGTCGACGGCAGCAGCGGCGGCGCGACCCTCCGCGATCGCCCAGACGATCAGCGACTGGCCGCGGCCGGCGTCGCCGGCGGCGAAGACGCCGGGGACCGAGGACATGTAGCCCTTGTCGCGGGCGACGTTGCCGCGCTCGTCGAGGTCGACGCCGAGCTGCTCGATGAGGCCGGGCTTCTCCGGGCCGAGGAAGCCCATCGCGAAGAGCACCAGGTCGGCCGGGATCTCCCGCTCGGTGCCCTCGATCTCGGTGGGCCGGCCGTTCTCGAAGACGACGTCGACCAGCCGCAGCGCGCGGACGTGGCCGTCGTCGTCGCCGAGGAACTCCTGCGTCGAGACGGCGTACACCCGCTCGCCGGCCTCCTCGTGGGCCGAGGAGACCCGGAACACCATCGGGTAGGTCGGCCACGGCTGGCCCTCGGGCCGCGTCTCCGGCGGCTCGGGCATGATCTCCAGCTGCGTGATGGACGCCGCGCCCTGGCGGGTGGCGGTGCCGAGGCAGTCGGCGCCGGTGTCGCCGCCGCCGATGATCACCACGTGCTTGCCGTCGGCGCGGATCTGGTGCTCGACGGTCTCGCCGAGGGACACCCGGTTCGACTGCGGCAGGTACTCCATCGCCTGGTGGATGCCCGCGAGCTCGCGGCCGGTGACCGGCAGGTCGCGCGGCTCGGTGGCGCCGGTGGCGATCACGACGGCGTCGTAGCGCTCGCGCAGCTCGGCGCCGGTGAGGCCACCCTCGCCGCCGACGTTCACGCCGGCGCGGAACACGGTGCCCTCGCGCTTCATCTGCGTGAGCCGCCGGTCGAGGTGCTTCTTCTCCATCTTGAACTCGGGGATGCCGTAGCGCAGCAGCCCGCCGATCTTGTCGTCGCGCTCGTAGACGGCGACGGTGTGGCCGGCCCGGGTGAGCTGCTGGGCGGCGGCGAGACCCGCCGGGCCGGAGCCGATGACGGCGACGGTACGGCCCGACAGCCACTCCGGCGCCTGCGGCCGCACGAAGCCCGACTCCCAGGCGCGGTCGATGATCGCGACCTCGACGTTCTTGATGGTCACCGGGTCCTGGTTGATGCCGAGCACGCACGACGTCTCGCAGGGCGCCGGGCACAGCCGGCCGGTGAACTCCGGGAAGTTGTTGGTGGCGTGCAGCCGCTCGATCGCGCCGTCCCAGTCGTCGCGCCAGACCAGGTCGTTCCACTCCGGGATGATGTTGCCGAGCGGGCAGCCCTGGTGGCAGAACGGGATGCCGCAGTCCATGCAGCGGCCGGCCTGGGTGCTGATGATCGGCAGCAGCGCGCGCCCGATGCCGTCGGGGTAGACCTCGTCCCAGTCCTGCACCCGCTCCTCGACCGGACGGCGGGCGGCCACCTCGCGGCCGTGCTTCAAGAAGCCCTTGGGGTCAGCCATGGAGAGCCTCCATCATCGCGTTGGCGATCTCGTTCTCGTCGAGCCCGTCGGCCTCGGCCTTCGCCTTGGCCTCGAGCACGATGCGGTAGTCACGCGGCATCACCTCGGTGAACCGGGTGAGCGAGGTCTCCCAGTCGGCGAGCAGCGCGGCCGCGACCTCCGAGCCGGTCTCCTCGTGGTGCTGACGCACCAGCTCCTCCAGCTCGACGGCGGCCTCCTCGGTGACCGGCCCGAGCTCGACGAGCTCGCGGTTGACCCGGTGGTGCTTGAGGTCGAGCACCCAGGCGACGCCGCCCGACATGCCCGCCGCGAAGTTGCGGCCGGTCTTGCCGAGCACGACCACCCGGCCGCCGGTCATGTACTCGCAGCCGTGGTCGCCCACGCCCTCGGTGACCAGCCACGCGCCGGAGTTGCGGACGGCGAACCGCTCCCCCACCCCGCCGCGCAGGAAGATCCGCCCCGACGTGGCGCCGTAGGCGATCGTGTTGCCGGCGATGATGTGCTTGTCGGACTCGAAGGTCGCCGCCCGGTCGGGCCGCACCACGAGCCGGCCGCCGGAGAGGCCCTTGCCGACGTAGTCGTTGGCGTCGCCCTCGAGCCGCAGCGTGACGCCGCGGGGCAGGAACGCGCCGAACGACTGGCCCGCCGAGCCGGTGAGCGTGATGTCGATGGTGCCCTCGGGGAGCCCCTCGCCGCCGTACTTCTTGGTGACCTCGTGGCCGAGGATCGTGCCGACGGTGCGGTTGACGTTGCGGACCTTCACCTGCGCCCGCACCGGCTCGCCGCTCTCGAGCGCCGGCTGCGCCAGCGGCACGAGCTCGGTGCGGTCGAGCGACTTGTCGAGGCCGTGGTCCTGGCTCTTGGTGCAGCGCCGGTCCTGGTCGGGGAAGTGGCTGTGGTCGACCTGGTGGAGGATCGGCGTGAGGTCGAGGCCGGAGGCCTTCCAGTGGTTGACCGCCTCCGCGATCTCGAGCGACCCGACGTCGCCGATCGCCTCCTCGAGGCTGCGGAAGCCGAGCGCGGCGAGCAGCTCGCGCACCTCCTCGGCGACGTACTCGAAGAAGGTGACGACGTACTCGGCCTTGCCCGTGTAGCGCTCGCGCAGCACCGGGTTCTGGGTGGCGACGCCGACGGGACACGTGTCGAGGTGGCAGACCCGCATGAGGATGCAGCCGGACACCACCAGCGGCGCGGTGGCGAAGCCGTACTCCTCGGCGCCGAGCAGCGCGGCGATCACGACGTCGCGGCCGGTCTTCAGCTGGCCGTCGGTCTGCACGACGATCCGGTCGCGCAGGCCGTTGAGCAGCAGCGTCTGCTGGGTCTCGGCGAGGCCGAGCTCCCACGGGCCGCCCGCGTGCTTGAGCGAGGTGAGCGGCGAGGCGCCGGTGCCGCCGTCGTGGCCGGAGATGAGGACGACGTCCGCGTGCGCCTTGGACACGCCGGCGGCGACGGTGCCGACCCCGACCTCGGAGACCAGCTTCACGTGCACCCGCGCCTCGGGGTTGGCGTTCTTGAGGTCGTGGATGAGCTGGGCGAGGTCCTCGATCGAGTAGATGTCGTGGTGCGGTGGCGGGCTGATGAGCCCGACGCCGGGGGTCGAGTAGCGGGTCTTGGCCACCCACGGGTAGACCTTGTTGCCGGGCAGCTGGCCGCCCTCGCCGGGCTTCGCGCCCTGCGCCATCTTGATCTGGATGTCGTCGGAGTGGGTGAGGTACTCCGAGGTGACGCCGAACCGGCCGGAGGCGACCTGCTTGATCGAGCTGCGCCGCTCGGGGTCGTAGAGGCGGTCGGCGTCCTCGCCGCCCTCGCCGGTGTTGGACTTGCCGCCCAGCCGGTTCATGGCGATCGCGAGGGTCTCGTGCGCCTCCTTCGAGATGGAGCCGTACGACATCGCGCCGGTGGAGAACCGCTTGACGATCTCGCTGACCGGCTCGACCTCCTCGATCGGGATCGGGTCGCGACCGGTGAGGTGGGCGCCCTTGAAGCGGAACAGCCCGCGCAGCGTCATCAGCCGCTGCGACTGCTCGTCGACGGCGGAGGTGTACTGCTTGAAGATGTCGTAGCGCTGGGTACGCGTGGAGTGCTGGAGCCGGAAGACCGTGTCGGGGTCGAACAGGTGCGGCTCGCCGCCCCGGCGCCACTGGTACTCGCCGCCGATCTCGAGCCGGCGGTGGGTGGGCAGCACGCCGCCGCGCGGGTACGCCATCGCGTGCCGCTTGGCGACCTCGGCCGCGAGCACGTCGAGGCCGACGCCGCCGAGCTTGGAGGTGGTGCCGGTGAAGTAGCGGTCGATGACGTCCTGTGAGAGCCCGACGCACTCGAAGATCTGCGCGCCGGTGTAGGAGGCGACGGTGGAGACGCCCATCTTCGACATCACCTTGATGACGCCCTTGCCGAGCCCCTTGATGAGGTTGTCGACGGCGTCCTCGGGCTCCTTGCCCACGAAGTAGCCCTCGCGGGCGAGGTCCTCGACCGACTCCATCGCGAGGTACGGGTTCACCGCGGCCGCGCCGTAGCCGACGAGCAGCGCCACGTGGTGAACCTCGCGGACGTCGCCGGCCTCGACCAGCAGCCCCACCTGGGTACGCGTCTTCTCGCGCACCAGGTGGTGGTGCACCGCGCCGGTGAGCAGCAGCGACGGGATCGGCGCCAGGTCGGCGTCGGAGTGCCGGTCGGAGAGCACGATGATCCGCGCGCCGCCGGCGATCGCCTCGGACACCTCGACGCAGATCTCGTCGATGCGGCGCGCCAGCGCCTCTCCCCCGCCGGCCACCTCGTAGAGGCCGCGCGAGACGTGGGTGATGAAGCCCGGCATGTCGCCGTCGCGGTTGATGTGGCGGATCTTGGCGAGGTCGTCGTTGTCGATCACCGGGAACGGCAGCACGACCTGGCGACACGACGCCGGCTGCGGCTCGAGCAGGTTCGACTCCGGGCCGATGGTGCCGCTGAGCGAGGTGACGAGCTCCTCGCGGATCGCGTCGAGGGGCGGGTTGGTGACCTGCGCGAAGAGCTGGCTGAAGTAGTCGAAGAGCAGCCGCGGCTTGTCGCTGAGCGCGGCGATCGGGGTGTCGGTGCCCATCGAGCCGAGCGCCTCGCCACCGGTGTTGGCCATCGGCGTCAGCAGGATCCGCAGCTCCTCCTCGGTGTAGCCGTATATCTGCTGACGGCGGGTGACCGAGGCGTGGGTGTGCACGATGTGCTCGCGCGCCGGGACGTCGTCGAGGTGGATGAGACCCGCGTGCAGCCACTCGCCGTACGGGTGCTCGGCGGCCAGCTCGGCCTTGATCTCCTCGTCCTCGATGATCCGGTGCTCGTCGGTGTCGACGAGGAACATCCGGCCCGGCTGCAGCCGGCCCTTGCGGACGATGCTCGCCGGGTCGAGGTCGAGCACGCCGACCTCGGAGGCGAGGACGACGAGGCCGTCGTCGGTGACCCAGTAGCGGGACGGCCGCAGGCCGTTGCGGTCGAGGACCGCGCCGACCTGGGAGCCATCGGTGAAGACGACGCAGGCGGGGCCGTCCCAGGGCTCCATCATCGCGGAGTGGAAGGCGTAGAAGTCGCGCCGCGCCTCGTCCATCTCGTCGTGGTTCTCCCACGCCTCCGGGATCATCATGAGCACGGAGTGGGGCAGGCTCCGCCCGCCCATGTGCAGCAGCTCGAGCACCTCGTCGAACGACGCGGAGTCGCTCGCGCCCGGCGTCACGATCGGGTAGAGCCGCTCGAGGTCGCCGGGGATCAGGTCGGAGTCGAGCAGCGCCTCGCGGGCCCGCATCCAGTTGCGGTTGCCCATCACCGTGTTGATCTCGCCGTTGTGGGCGATGAACCGGAACGGGTGGCTCAGCGGCCAGCTCGGGAAGGTGTTGGTGGAGAACCGCGAGTGCACGACGGCGACGGCGGAGGCGATCCGCTCGTCGACCAGGTCGGGGTAGAAGTGGTCGAGCTGCTCGGTGGTGAGCATCCCCTTGTAGGCCAGGGTGCGGCTCGACAGGCTCGGGAAGTAGACGTCGGTCTCGCGCTCGGCGCGCTTGCGCAGGCAGTAGGCCAGCCGCTCCAGCGCCATGCCGGAGAGCCGCTGGCCCGACGCCGCCAGGAACAGCTGGCTGAACGACGGCATCACCGAGCGCGCCGTCGAGCCGAGGGTGTCGGGCTGCACCGGCACGTCGCGCCAGCCCAGGACCGTGAGGCCCTCCTCCTCGGCGAGCTCCTCGATCCGCCGGCGGGCCTTGGCGACGTCGTCGTCGTCGCCGGGCAGGAACGCGGTGCCGACGGCGTACGCGCCGCGCCCCGGGATCTCGAACCCGGCGTCCGCGGCGACCTCGCGCAGGAACTCGTCGGGGATCTGCATGAGGATGCCGGCGCCGTCGCCGGAGTTCGGCTCGGCCCCCGCGGCACCGCGGTGGTCGAGGTTGCGCAGCGCGGTCAGGGCCTTCTGCACGATGTCGTGCGAGGCCTCACCGGTGAGCGTGGCGACGAACGCGACACCACAGGCATCGTGCTCGAACGCCGGGTCGTAGAGCCCCTCAGCGGGGCGCCCACGGAACATAGGCGAGAAGGGCGCGGGCGAAGAGGGCACCTGGGGTCCTCCCGTCGACGACGGTTGCCGTGGCCATCGAGATCGCACCCGGCCCGGGGTGGCAACTGGTGGGACGCAGGGACAACGTTGGCCCACGCGGCGGAGCCGTCAGGTTACTACAGCGTTACCGCGGGACGATGGGCCCAACCGGTCCACGGACGTTCGTCGAGCTTGTCGAGACGTCCGTCAGGGGTCTGTCTTCTCGGGCTCCTCGGACTCCTCCGGCTCCTCGTCGGTGGCGTCGACGGCCCCGTCGTCCGTCGCGTCGGCCTCCGTCCCGTCGCGGGCGGGACCGCGGTCGGGGTCGTAGACCTCGGCCTCGCGGCCGGGGTGGCGGCGGGTGCTCCAGACGAAGAAGGCGGCCGCGGCGAGGAAGAGGACGATCGAGGTCCAGACGTTGAACCGCAGCCCGCCGACGTCGTCGAGCTCGACGGTGTCGATGCGGAGGTACTCGATCCAGCCGCGGCCGGCCGTGTAGACCATCACGTACAGCGCGAACACCCGCCCGAAGCCGAGCTTGAACCGGCGCTCGGCCCAGATGATCAGCGCGACGCCGCCGAGGTTCCACAGGCACTCGTAGAGGAACGTCGGGTGGAAGATCGCGACGTCCTCGTAGCCAGGCACGCGGTGCGCCGGATCGATCTCGAGGCCCCAGGGCAGGTCGGTCGGGCGGCCGTACAGCTCCTGGTTGAACCAGTTGCCCCAGCGGCCGACGGCCTGCGCGAGCAGCAGCCCGGGTGCGCAGACGTCGGCCAGCGGCCGCATCCGGATCCCCTTGCGCCGCGCGCCGAACCAGATGCCGAGGGCGCCCATTGCGATAGCGCCCCACACGCCGAGGCCGCCGCGCCAGATGTAGAGCGCCTCGATCGGGTGGCCGCCCTCGCCGAAGTAGCGGCCGGAGTCGGTGGCCACGTGGTAGAGCCGCGCACCGACGAGACCGAACGGCACCCCCCACACCGCGAGGTCCTGGATCTCGCCGGCGCGGCCGCCGCGCGCCTGCCAGCGCCGCTCGCTCAGCCAGATGGCGGCGATGATGCCGAGGATGATCGCCAGCGCGTAGCCGCGGATCGGCAGCGGGCCGAGGTCCCAGACGCCGTCACTCGGGCTGGGGATGGTCAGCGGAAGCGTCACGGGCGCGCAGTATTCCTTGTGTCTCAGCCGAGCAGGGTGTGGATGTCGTTCGCGTACTGCGACGGCGAGGTGTCCTGCCGCCAGAACACCGGTGCCTCGTCGCCGCCGTCGATCCCGACGATCGTGGTGGTGTGGCCGCCCGGGTCGCGGCGGTCGATCCCGACGGCGAGGTCCTGGCCGACGGTGACGATCGTGTCGAGGTCGCTGGTGAGCCCGATGAACGACTCGTCGTAGCGGTCGAGGTAGGTGCGGATCGTGTCGGGGGTGTCGTGGGTCGGGTCGCTGGTCACGAACACCACCTGCACGTCGTCGCGGTCGCCGTCGTCGAGCTTGGTGAGCGCCGAGGCCAGGTTGTTGAGCACGGCCGGGCAGATGTCGGGGCAGCTGACGTAGCCGAAGAACACCAGCGTCAGCCGCTCGTCGGTGTCGGCGGCCAGCGAGAACGGCTCGCCGTCGGTGTCGGTGAGGTCGACGTCGGGCACCTGGTACGGGTGGTCGAGCACCGTGCCGCTGAACGGCTTCGGGTCGTCGTCGCCGCAGCCCGCCACGCCGGCGGCCAGGACGACGAGCAGGACGGCCGCGAGGAGGTGACGCGGTTTCGAGGCTCCTCGCTGCGCTCGTCGCACCTCAACCACCGGCTCTCCGGACGCCCTCCGCGAGCTCCTCGGTGAGCGCGGTCAGCGCCCGCAGCCCTGCGGTGCGGTCGTCGGGGTGGTCGAGGAGGGTGCGCACGAACGCCGAGCCGACGATCACGCCGTCCGCGAACCCGGCGACGGCGGCCGCCTGGTCGCCGGTGCCGACGCCGACGCCGACGCCGACCGGCAGGTCGGTGGCCGCCCGGGTGCGGGCCACCAGCGGCTCGGCGAGCTCGCTCATCGCGGCGCGGGCGCCGGTGACGCCCATGACCGCGGTGGCGTAGACGAAGCCGCGGCAGGCCGCGGTGGTCATGGCGATCCGCTGCTCGGTGGACGACGGCGCCACGAGGAACACCTTGTCGAGGCCGCGCTCGTCGGCGGCCGCGATCCACTCGGGGGCGAAGTCCGGTGTGAGGTCGGGGGTGATGAGACCCGCTCCCCCGGCGTTGGCGAGGTCGGTGGCGAACCGCGCGACGCCGTACCGCTCGATCGGGTTCCAGTAGGTCATCACCACGGTGGGCGTGCCGGTGGCGGCCACCGCCTCGACCGTCCTCAGGACATCCTTCGTGCGTACGCCGCCGTCCAGCGCCTGCTGGGCGGCCCGCTGGATGGTGGGACCGTCCATCACCGGGTCGCTGTAGGGCAGCCCGATCTCGATGGCGTCGCAGCCGGCCTCGACCATCGCCGTGAGCCCGGCGATCCCGCCCGCGACGTCGGGGAAGCCGGCGGGCAGGTAGCCCACGAGTGCAGCGCGTCCCTCGGCCCGGGCCTTCTCGAAGGCGGTCCCGGTGGTCGGGCTGCTCACGCGTCGCCCAGCCCGAACCAGCGCATCGCCGTCTCCATGTCCTTGTCGCCGCGGCCGGACAGGTTCACGAGCACCAGCCCCTGCGGGCCGAGCTCACGGGCGACGTCGAACGCGCCGGCGAGCGCGTGCGCGGACTCGATGGCGGCGATGATCCCCTCGGTGCGGGCGAGCAGCTTCAGCGCGTCCATCGCGGCGGCGTCGGTGACCGGCGTGTAGTCGGCCCGGCCGGTCTTCGCCAGGTGGGCGTGCTGCGGGCCCACGCCGGGGTAGTCGAGCCCGGCCGAGATCGAGTGCGACTCGATGGTCTGGCCGTCCTCGTCCTGGAGCACGAAGGTGCGGGCGCCGTGCAGAACGCCGGGATCGCCGGCCGCGATGGTGGCGGCGTGCCGGCCGCTCTCGACACCCTCGCCGCCCGGCTCGAAGCCGTGGATGGCGACGTCGACGTCGTCGAGGAACGCGGTGAACAGGCCGATGGCGTTGGAGCCGCCGCCGACGCACGCGGCGACGGCGTCGGGCAGCCGGCCGGTGAGGTCGAGGCACTGCGCGCGGGCCTCGTCGCCGATGCTGCGGGTGAAGTCGCGCACCATGCTCGGGAACGGGTGCGGGCCGGCCGCGGTGCCGAACAGGTAGGCGGTGTGGTCGACGGTGGCCACCCAGTCACGCAGCGCCTCGTTGATGGCGTCCTTGAGGGTGGCACTGCCGGAGTCGACCGGCACGACCTTGGTGCCGAGCAGCTCCATGCGGGCCACGTTGAGCGACTGCCGCTTGGTGTCGACCGAGCCCATGTAGACCGTGCAGTCGAGCCCGAAGTACGCCGCCGCGGTGGCGCTGGCGACGCCGTGCTGGCCGGCGCCGGTCTCGGCGATCACGCGGGTCTTGCCCATCCGGCGGGTGAGCAGCGCCTGGCCGAGCACGTTGCGGATCTTGTGGGCGCCGGTGTGGTTGAGGTCCTCGCGCTTGAGCAGGATCCGGGCGCCGCCGAGGTGCTGGCTGAGCCGCTCGGCGTCGTAGAGCCGGCTCGGGGTGCCGGCGTACTCGCGCATGATCGTGTCGAGCTCGGTGCGGAAGGTCTCGTCGGCCCACGCCTCGCGGTAGGCCGCCTCGAGCTCGTCGAGGGCCGCCATCAGCGCCTCCGGCATGAACCGGCCGCCGAAGTCGCCGAACCAGCCGTGCTCGTCGGCGTCCCAGGTGGTCATGTCGTGATCCCGGTCATCTCGGCGACGGCGCGCCGCGGCTCGCCGTCCTTCACCAGCGCCTCGCCGACGAGCACGGCGCGGGCACCCTCGGCGACGAAGCGCTTCACGTCGTGCGGCCCGGTGATGCCGGACTCGGCCACGAGCACGCGGTCGTCGGGGAGCAGCGGCGCGAGCCGCCCGAAGGTGTCGTCGTCGACGGCGAGGGTCTTGAGGTTGCGGGCGTTGACGCCGACCAGCTCGGCGCCGAGCGCCACGGCCCGCTCGGTCTCGGCCTCGTCGTGCACCTCGACGAGCGCGGTGAGGCCGAGCTCGCGGGCCTCGTCGTGCAGCCGGCGCAGCAGGTCGTCGTCGAGGGCGGCCACGATGAGCAGCACCAGGTCGGCGCCGGCCGCCCGGGCCTCCACCACCTGGTAGCTCGTGACCGTGAAGTCCTTGCGCAGCAGCGGGACGTCGACCGCGGCGCGCACCGCGCGCAGGTCGTCGAGGCTGCCGCCGAACCGTCGCTGCTCGGTGAGCACGCTGATCGCCGCGGCGCCGCCGGCGGCGTACTCGGCGGCGAGCGCGGCGGGGTCGGGGATATCGGCGAGGTCGCCCTTGCTGGGGCTGCGCCGCTTCACCTCGGCGATCACGCTCGACCCGGGCGCGCGCAGGTGCGGCATCGGGTCGCGCGGCGGGTCGACGTCGGCCAGCGCGGCCCGAAGGTCTGCCAGCGGGACGGCGTCCTGCCGGGCCTGGAGGTCCTCCCGGACGCCGGCGACGATGTCGTCGAGCACGGACATCGGAGGGCTCCTCGGGTGGTCTCGGGACAGGTCTCAACAGCGGGCGTGGATGCCTGCAAAGTCTGTCACGCAACGACTAGGGTTCCCGCAGCGCCCGCCCGGGACAGGCCCGGGCCTACGCGAAGGGACTCCACCACATGAGCAACTACCCTCCCTCCGACCAGCCTCCGGGCCAGCCGCCGTACGGCGGCGCGCCGCCTCCGGGCGGCGGTCAGCCCTACGGCGCCGGTGGGTACGGCGGCGGCGGCCAGGAGCAGAAGACGTCGATCCTGGCGATCATCTCGCTGGTCACCGGCATCCTCGGCATCCCGTGCTGCGGCTGCTTCATCTTCTCGCTCGCGGCCCTGATCCTGGGCTTCCTGGGTCGCAAGGAGATCAACGAGTCCGGTGGCCTCAAGAAGGGCGGCGGCATGGCCACGGCCGGCCTCATCCTCGGTGCCGTCGGCGTCGTGCTCGCGATCCTCTACTGGATCCTCATCGCCGCCGGGTCGATCGACACCAACTACTACACCGACTACTGAGCCGGTAGCAGTCCCCGTCGGGTGGCTGGCGTCGACGCCGTCAGGGCGCCAGCCACTCGAACGGTGCGAGGTTCCTCAGCACCGTGAAGGTCACCACCACGACGGCGATGCTCGCGATCAGCGGCCATGACGGCGCCTTCGGCGTCCGCCGCACACCGCGCCAGGCGTCCAGGGTCCAGCGCGCGAGGAAGAAGATCGCGACCGGGATGCCGATCACCACCAGGATGTTGCTGGAGATCGCGTCGCCGATCTGCAGGTTCGTGAGGTCGTTGACGCACCTCAGCCCGCCGCAGCCGGGGCACTGGACCCCGAAGATCGTCGCGCTCGGGCAGAGCCCCCATGAGGCGTGGGCGTGCGGGTCGCGGAAGTGCAGCGCCGCGGTCGCCGCGGCCAGTCCGCCGATCGTGGCGAGCGGCCCGATGAGCCGGCGCTGCCGCGACGGGACCGTCTCGTAAGGCGCGTAGGCCTGCACGGTGCTCATGACTCGTGCAGGCCCATCTTGGCCATGACGAGGAAGAGCGCACCGCCGGCGACCACGATGGCGACGCCGACCCAGAAGATCAGGTAGCTGATCGGGTCGAGCATCAGCCCGGCCCCGCCGACCACGAACCCGACGAGTCCCACCACCACGGCGGTCCAGGCGGCCGGGGTGTTGCCGTGGTTCGCGGACATGCAGGCTCCTTCGCGGGTGGGTGGCGGTGCGTGGCAGATCCTAGTCGGCCGACTTCGCGTCCTGATCAGCCTCTGCCGATTCGGGCGTTTCCGCCGTCGGGTCGTGGCCCTCGTCGAGCGAGCGCCACACCTCGACGTTGCTCTGCTCCTCCACCGGCGTGGCCTTCGTCGGCTCGGCGGCGGCGGACGGCGCGTCGTAGCGACGGCCCATCTCGGGCCAGCTCCTCATCCGGCGGACGGCGGTGGCGGCGGCTCCGACGGCGACCATCGCGGCCAGCACGCCGAGGTAGGCCCACGGCGTCCGGCCGACCTGCGGGTCGGCGACGCCGCGGTCGACGAGGGCGTCGTGGACGACGCTCGGCGCCGCCGTCCAGACCACGACCGCGGCGACGAGGAGCAGCGCCGAGGCCGCCAGGTCGAGCGCGGCGACGATGCGCCGGAACCGGCCACGGGTCACGAGCACGACGCCCCAGGCCGCGAGGGCGACGAGGGCGAGGGCGGTGACGAGCGGGGCGGACGCCTCGGCGATGGCGTTGCCGAGCGCGTTGACGGCGGCGCCGCCGGTCCGGTCGTCGGTGTCGGCCCACGGCTGGGCGCCGGCGACGGCCGCACCCGCGCTGCCCGCCAGCCCGACCATGACGGTGAGGCCGAAGCCCCGGGAGTCGCGCTCAGCCACCGGTCACCCCGCCCATCGGGAGCAGCCCGTCGTCGAAGCAGGTGCGGGTGCCGGTGTGACACGCCGGCCCCTCCTGGTCGACGGTCAGGAGCACGGTGTCGCCGTCGCAGTCGAGCCGCACCTCGTGCACCGTCTGCCCGTGGCCGGAGGTCTCGCCCTTCACCCAGTGCTCGCCGCGGGAGCGGCTCCAGTAGGTGCCGCGGCCGGTGGTGAGGGTGCGGTGCAGCGCCTCGTCGTCCATCCAGGCGAGCATCAGCACCTCGCCGGTGCCGTGCTGCTGCACCACGGCGGCGACGAGGCCCTGGTCGTTGCGCTTCAGGCGCGCGGCGACGGCGGGGTCGAGGGGCATGGGCCGATTATGTCGAGGCATGATTTCGAGACGGCTCGCGCGCCCGTCGCTTCGCTCCGGTCACGCCGATGCCTCCTCAATCTGCGCGGCTGTTCGGGGCCGGGGCTCGCGAGCTCGCCCCGTCACCGGCCGCTTGCTGAGAGCGCCACGAGGCGTGCAGCCCGGCGTACACGCTGCCCGCCTGGGCGACGAGCTCGGCGTGCGGGCCGCGCTGGACGATCCGGCCGCGGTCGACGACGACCACCTCGTCGGCGTTCTCGGCGGTGGACAGGCGGTGCGCGATGGTGACCGAGGTGCGGCCGGCCATCAGCAGCTCGAGCGCGCGGCCGATCCGCATCTCGAGGGCGGGGTCGACGGCGCTGGTGGCCTCGTCGAGTACGAGCAGGTCGGGGTCGGCGAGGTGGGCGCGGAGCAGCGCCACCAGCTGCCGCTCCCCCGCCGACAGCGACTCGCCGCGCTGGCCGACCTGGGTGTCGAGGCCGTCGGGCAGCGAGGCCACCCAGTCACCGAGGCCCAGCTCGTCGGCGCTGGCGAGGATGGTGGCCTCGTCGGCGTCGAGCCGGCCGTAGCGCACGTTGGCGGCGAGGGTGTCGTCGAACAGGAACCCCTCCTGCGGCACCAGCACCACGCTGGAGCGCAGCGACGTCTGGGCCACCTCGCGGACGTCGATGCCGTCGAGCAGCACGGTGCCGCGGCTCGGGTCCATGAGCCGGGTGAGCAGCTTGGCGAAGGTGGACTTGCCCGAGCCGGTCTCGCCGACGATCGCGACCCGGCGACCGGCGTCGATGTCGAGGGTGACGTCGAGCAGCACCGGTGGCCCGCCGGGGTAGGCGAACTCGACGCCGTCGAAGCGGACGTCGATCGGGCCGCGCGGCAGCACGTGCGCGTCGGGGCCGGGGTCGACGAGGTCGGCCGGGGTGTCGAGGATGCCGATCACCCGGCGCCAGCCGGCGATCGCGAGCTGGGCGTCGGTGAGGATCTGGGTGCCGAGCTGCACCGGGCCGACGAACAGCGTGACGAGGAACGCGAAGGCCAGCACCTCGCCGGCGGTGATGTCGCCGCCGAAGCCGAGCCAGATGCCGACGATGAGCACGCCGGCGTTGGCGAGACCGGCCGAGAGCCCGCCGAGCGAGAACGAGAACGCGGTGAAGCCCTGGGCGCGGGTGCTGGCGGCCTGGTGGGCCGCGACGGCCTCGTCGATGCGCTGCTGGGTGCGGGACTCGACGGCGTACGAGCGGACGACCGAGGCGCCGACCACGGGCTCGGAGATCGCCGACAGCAGGACGCCGACCTGCCGGCGCACCGTGCCGTAGGCGTCGGAGAGCTTGCGCTGGAAGAAGCGCAGGCTGAGGAACAGCGGCGCGAACGCGACCCAGACGACGATCGCGAGCTGCCAGGAGTAGACGACCATCACCACGGTGGCCACCAGCACCTGGCCGACGCTGACCACGAACAGCAGGCCGCCGAACACGAGGAACTGGCTCACCTGGTCGACGTCGCTGGTGACCCGCGAGACCAGGGCGCCGCGGCGCTCGGTGTTCTGCGTGAGCAGCGGGAGGTCGTGCACGTGGCGGAACGCCTTGACCCGCAACGTCGCGAGGCCGCGCTCGGAGGCGGTGAAGAGGCGGCTCGTCATCTTGTAGGAGGCCCAGCTGGTGATGACGATCGCGACGCCGGCCAGCACGCCCATGAGCACGGTGAACGAGACGTCCGGGCCCTGCGGACCGTTGAGGCCGCGGTCGAGGGTCTGCTGCACGGCGACCGGCACGACCACCTGGCCCGCCGAGGCGAGCACGGCGAGCGCGAGCGTGCCGCCCATGCCCTCCTTGAGCTCGGGGCTGTGGCTCAGGCCGCGGCGGATGGTCTCGATCGCGCCGACGTCGTCACCGGAGGACATGACGGTGCTCGTGACGGTGCTCATGCCGTGGCCTCCTGCTCCTGCTCGTAGGCGTTGACGAGGTCGGCGTAGGCGGGCGAGCGGACCAGCAGCTCGGCGTGCGGGCCGCGGTCGACGATGCGGCCCTCGGCGAGGTGCAGCACCTCGTCGGCCAGCCCGATGGTGGCCTTGCGGTAGGCGACGACGACGAGCGTGCTGTCCGCGTCGCCGTCCTTCAGCGCCGCCAGGATGCGGGCCTCGACCTCCGGGTCGACCGCCGAGGTGGCGTCGTCCAGGATCAGCAGCCGGGGCCGGCGGACGAGCGCGCGGGCGAGCGAGATCCGCTGCCGCTGACCGCCGGAGAGCGAGGTGCCGCGCTCCCCGAGCCGGGCGTCGAGCCCGTGCGGCAGCGCGGCGACGAAGCCGTCGGCCTGCGCGGTGCGGAGCGCCTCCCACACCTCGTCGTCCGGGATGTCGGCGCCGAGGGTGACGTTGCCGCGCACCGTGTCGTCGAAGAGGAACGCGGTCTGCGGGACGATCGCGACGATGCCGGCGAGCTCGCCGGGCGCGAGGTCGCGCAGGTCGGTGCCGTCGACGAGCACCGCGCCCTCGCGCGGGTCGACCATGCGGGTGAGCAGCGTGGTGAGCGTGCTCTTGCCGGACGCCGTGGCGCCGACGAGCGCAACGGTGCGGCCGGGGTCGACGGTGAAGTCGAGGCCGTCGAGCACCCGCTGGCCCGAGGTGTAGCCGTAGTCGAGGTCGCGCACCTCGAGCCGCGCGCCGCCGGTGCCGTCGGGCGCGGCGGCGTCGCCGTACGGCATCTCGCCGCGGCTGCGGAGCACGGCGTCGACCCGGCGGTAGCCGACGACGCTGCGCGGGAACTCGCCGAGCAGCCAGCCGATCGAGCGGATCGGGAACGAGACGATGGTGAGCAGGTAGGCGACGGTCACGACGTCGCCGGGCACGGTGTCGCCGTTGAGCACGCGCGAGACGCCGACCGCCAGCACGACGAGCACGCCGATGTTGGGCAGCGCGGCGAGAGTCGGGTCGAAGGCGGCGCGGATCCGGCCGACCTTCGTGTTGACGTCGCGCAGCTCGTCGGCGGCGGCGGCGAACCGTGCGGTCTCCTCGGTCTCGCGGCCGAGCGTCTTGACCACCATCGCGCCGTCGAAGGACTCGTGGGCGATCTCGCTGAGCTCGGCCCGCAGCTCCTGGGCGCGGGTGGCCCAGCCCTGGGCGAGCCGCTGGTAGACGACGTTGGTGGCCATCACGGCCGGGAAGATCAGGAGGCCCACCACCGCCATGACGGCGTCCGCCACGAACATCTGCACGACGGCGATCACCATCATCGCGACCGTGCCCACCGCCATGGGGAGCGGCGCGATCGGGCCCCACGCCGCCTCGACGTCGGAGTTGGCGTTGCTGAGCAGCTGGCCGGTCGGGTGCTTCTGGTGCCACTCCATCGGCAGCGCGAGGTAGCGGCGGGTGACGGCGCGACGGGTGTGGGCCTGCATGCGGTACTGCATGACGCCGGCGCCGAGTCGCCGCGCCACGATCCCGACCGCACGCAGGATCGCGACGCCGACGAACAGCGCGAGGATCGCCCACAGCAGGCTGCTCTTGATCTCGCCGTCCCGGAACGCCGGCAGCACCGCGTGGTCGGTGGCCCAGCCGAGCACCCAGGCGTCGGCGACGGTGAGCGCGCCGAACAGCAGGCTCCCGATCGTGGAGACCGTGAAGATCCAGGGCTCCCGCTTGATCGCGACCCACAGGACGGCGAATCCGGCGCTCGTCGACCCCCGCCCGCGCTCGGTCGCCCGCGTCCTCGTCTGCGTCATCCGTCCCTCGTCGTCGTCCGCCTGCTGCCCAACCGGTCGTCCGGGTCGGCTATTCCGGGGCTACCTCACCTGCTCAACCTAGGTCGAGGTCAACTCACGCCGGGCGTCGGAGTCCCCGGGTACCCGGGGATTCACGCTCTTCTCGGCTGAAGTTTCGGCTGAGAAGAACGTGAGTCGGCTGAGAAGTCGAGGACAGCGGCACGTTCTGCATGCCAGGAGTCGTCCACAGGCGGTGATCGGTCGCGTTGTCCACAGGTGCGTTCGAGGCTTGTCACAGACGACGGCGAGCTCGCGCAGGGTGTGCTGATGGATCCGCGGATCACACGCATCTGCCAGGAACACGGCGTCGTCCTGCGGCGCGAGATCGTCGCGTTGGGCTATACCGACCGTGACCTTCAACGCCTGGTGCGCAACGGCATGCTCTGTCGCGTGCGATGGGGCTCGTACGCCCTTGCTCGCGAGTGGGAGCGTGACGACGCACGTGCGCGCTACGGCCTCCTGTGCCGAGCGGCCTACCGTCGCGCGAACACACTCGTCGCTCTCAGCCACACCAGCTCGGCGCAGGCGTGGGGCACACCGTTGTGGGACCTCGATCTCAGCGAGGTGCACCTGACCCGTGGCGACGTCCGCGCCGGACGCCGCGAGGCGGGCATCGCGCAGCACTGCGGTGAGCTGGTCGACGGCGACTGGATGACGAAGGACGGCGTGCATGTCATCAGCCCTGCTCGGACTGCGATCGAGCTGACGACGATCACCGACGTCGAACACTCGCTCGTCGAGATCGACGACCTCCTGTTCCGTGGACTCACGACCATCAAGGAGATCCGGACGCGATTCGAGCTCATGAACCATTGGCCCGGCACCCTCCACACCGACCTCATCCTCCGGCTGGTGTCCGACCGCTCCGAGTCAGTCGGTGAGAGCAGGGTGCGCTTCCTGTGCTGGTCACAGGGACTGCCGCTGCCCGAGGTCAACTTCGAGATCAAGGACCACCGCGGTCGGGTGCTCTTCCGTGTGGACCTTGCCTGGCCCGACCTGGGGGTGTTCCTGGAGTTCGACGGCCGCGACAAGTACCTCCGACACCGACGCGAGGGCGAGTCGATCGCCGACTGTGTCGAACGTGAACGCCGGCGTCAGCACCGAATCGAGGAGATCACCGGGTGGCGATGCATCCGCCTTGTGTGGGCCGACCTCTACCGGCCCGACGAGACCGCCCGGCGGATCCGTGCGCTCTTCCGCCTTCCGACCGCTGCGTGACGGACGACTTCTCAGTTGACTCCTGCTCTTCTCAGCCGATATTTCGGCCGAGAAGTGCAGGAGTCCCCGGGTACCCGGGGATTCCGACATCCCCAGCCCCACTCGAACGCCTGCCGCGCCGCCTCGGCCATCGCCTCCCCACGGCTCCCGTGGACGCCCCGGATGACCTCGAGCCCGGCCTCGCCGGCGTACTGGTCGATCACGCACCACTGCTCGCCGTCACCCGACGACTCCACCGGCGGCTCGTACGGCTCGTAGGTCTCGCTCACGGCGACACGGTGGGCGGGGTGGCTACGGTGGCGGGCGTGAGTCGGACCCTCGCGCGGCGCGAACGCCATGACCTCTGCGACCTCGCCCTCGAGCTCGGCCCGGACGAGCCGACGCTGTGCGGGGAGTGGACGACGCGGGAGCTGCTCGCCCACCTGTTCGTGCGCGAGCACCGGCCGGTGTCGGCGGCCGGGATCCTGGTGCCGCCGCTGGCGAAGCTGACCGACCGGGCGATGGAGCGGGCCGCGAAGCGGGACTACCCCGACCTCGTGAAGGCGGTGCGGTCGCCGGGGTTCACCGTCTACGCGCTCAAGCCCGTCGAGGTGCTCACCAACACGCTGGAGTACCTCGTGCACCACGAGGACGTCCGGCGCGCCCAGCCCGACTGGGTGCCGCGCGACCTCGACCCCGGCGACCTCGACGTCCTCTGGCGCGCGATCCGCGGCGCCGGCAAGGGACTCGTCCGCCCGGCCGGCGTCCCGGTGTCGATCCGCCGCTCCGACACCGACGACCGCTCCACCCTGCGCGGCGGCGAGCCGTCGGTCACGGTCTCCGGCCCGGTCGTCGAGCTGGTGATGTTCCTGTACGGGCGCTCGCAGGTGCGCGGCCTGGAGTTCGACGGACCCGACGACCTCGTCGCCAGGCTGCGCGACGCCGGGCTCGGGATCTAGGGCTCAGCCGAGGCTGTCGAGCACGACCCGGCCCAGCGCGACGGTCTGCTCGCGCAGTGTGTCCACGTCGCGACTGCCGACCGGGACCTCGGCCTCCACGTCGACCAGCAGGTCGTCGCGGCAGATGCGCAGCTGGCCCTCGAGGTCGGTGCGCTCCTCGGCCACCCAGTAGGCCTCCTCGCCGAGGTCGGTGACCGGCTCGGACGGCGTGCCCAGCTTCCGCAGCTCGGGGCAGAGCACCTCGCCGGCCTGGAAGTCGCCGGCCTCCGCGAGCGCGAGCTGGACCTCCAGGACGCCGTCCTGCTCCCAGTCGCAGTTCTTGCTCTCCCACGCCACGTCGTCGACGGTGTTGCTGCCCACACCGACCGTCCCGGCGGCCACCGGGTCGCCGAACGCCGCCTCGACGTCGGACTCGTCGATCACCTCGCAGGGTGCCGGCGGGCCGCTCTCCTCCGACCCGGCCGCGGGCTCGTCGGACCCCGCGCCGGGCTCGTCGTCGTCGCTGCAGCCGGCGAGCGCGATCACGAGCGACGCCACCAGCGCCGGGACCAGCCGCAGCGTGCTGCCCATACCCGAGAGTGTGCTCCTGCTGGAACGCGCTGTCAGCGGATCGGTAGACCGCTTTCTGCGAGGGCCGCCTTGACCTCGCCGATGCGCAGCGTGCCGAAGTGGAACACGGTCGCGGCGAGGACGGCGTCGGCGCCGGCGTCGACGGCGGGGGCGAAGTGGTCGACGTGGCCGGCGCCGCCGGAGGCGATGACGGGGATCGAGACGGCGGCACGGACCTGGCGGATCAGCTCGAGGTCGAAGCCGTCCTGGGTGCCGTCGGCGTCCATCGCGTTGAGGAGGATCTCGCCGGCGCCGAGCTCGGCGGCCCGGGCGGCCCAGGCGACGGCGTCGAGGCCGGCGGGCTTCCGGCCGCCGTGGGTGGTGACCTCGAAGCCCGAGTCGGTGCCGGACGGCGCGCGGCGGGCGTCGACGGACAGCACCAGCACCTGGTTGCCGAACCGGTCGGCGATCTCGGCCACCAGCTCGGGACGGTGGATCGCGGCGGTGTTGACGGCGACCTTGTCGGCGCCGGCGCGCAGCAGCCGGTCGACGTCGTCGACCGACGCCACTCCCCCACCCACGCAGAGCGGGATGAACACCTCCTCGGCGCAGCGCGAGACCACCTCCATCGTGGTGGCGCGGCCCTCGTGGGAGGCCGAGATGTCGAGGAAGGTGAGCTCGTCGGCGCCCTCGGCGTCGTAGAGCCGGGCGAGCTCGACCGGGTCGCCGGCGTCGCGCAGGTCGACGAAGTTGACGCCCTTGACCACCCGGCCGCGGTCGACGTCGAGGCAGGGGATCACGCGGACGGCGAGCGTCACGACGCCTCGCGGGTCAGGGCGAGCGCGTCCTCGAGGGTGAACTTCCCTTCGTAGAGCGCGGTTCCGGCGATCGCGCCTTCCACGCCCTCCGGCACCAGCGCCATCAGCGCGGCGATGTCGTCGAGCGTCGTGACGCCGCCCGACGCGATCACCGGCCGGTCGGTGGCGGCGCAGACCTCCCTCAACAGAGCCAGGTTGGGACCCTGCAGCATGCCGTCCTTGTTGACGTCGGTGACGACGTACCGCGCGCACCCCTCGGCGTCGAGCCGGACGAGGGTCTCGTAGAGGTCGCCGCCGTCGCGGGTCCAGCCGCGGGCGGCGAGGGTGCGGCCGCGGACGTCGAGCCCGATGGCGATCCGGTCCCCGTGCTCCGCGATCACCCGCGCACACCACTCCGGTTGCTCCAGCGCGGCGGTGCCGATGTTGACGCGGCGACAGCCGGTGCCGAGCGCGGCGGCCAGCGACTCGTCGTCGCGGATGCCGCCGCTCATCTCGACGTCGATGTCGAGCGCGGCCACGATCTCGGCCTGCAGCTCGCGGTTGGTGCCACGGCCGAAGGCGGCGTCGAGGTCGACGAGGTGCAGCCACTCGGCGCCGGCGTCCTGCCAGCGGCGGGCCGCGGCCACCGGGTCGCCGTAGACCCGCTCGGAGCCGGCGACACCCTGGGCGAGCTGGACGGCGCGGCCCTCGGTGATGTCGACGGCGGGCAGCAGCTGGAGGTAGGTCACGTCGGGGGCCTTCGGCTCATGAGGTGCAGGACGATCGGGGTCGCGAGGATGCTCAGCAGCAGCACCAGGGCGCGGGCCGCCCAGCCGGTCCCGGCGAGCCAGAACAGCAGGTTCACGACCAGCACGAAGGCGACGACCATCCCGGCGGCGTGACGGCGGCGCGCGGCGAGCGTGCCGCTCTGCGCACCCCGGCCGCGCGGCAGCCAGCCGGTGAGGCGGTCGCGCCGCTGCCGGCGTCGCGCCTCCTTCTCCGCCTCGGCGGCCCGGACGGCGGCCGCGGCCGCCGCCTCCCGTTCGCGCTCGGCCCGGCGTCGGGCCCGCTCCCCGGCCGCCACTACAGAGCCCCGACCCAGTTGCGGAGCAGCGCGGCACCGGCGTCACCGGACTTCTCGGGGTGGAACTGTGTCGCGCAGAGCGGGCCGTTCTCGACGGCGGCGACGAACCGGTCGCCACCGTGCTCGGCCCAGGTGACCAGCGGCGCCCGGGTGTGGCCGGTGGTGACGAGGTCCCAGGAG
The DNA here is from genome assembly GCA_963780355.1 of uncultured Actinomycetota bacterium. Classification (GTDB taxonomy): domain Bacteria; phylum Actinomycetota; class Actinomycetes; order Propionibacteriales; family Nocardioidaceae; genus Nocardioides. The sequence goes on along the minus strand of CAWABT010000001.1, from coordinate 2,187,072 downwards.
CGGGCCGCGTAGGAGTGCACGAAGTAGAACCGCTCCCCCTCGACGCCGGCGAACAACGCGGTGCCGGACGGCGGGTCGACGGTGTTCCAGCCCATGTGCGGCACGACGTCGGCCTGCAGCCTCGACACGGTGCCGGGCCACTCGTCGCAGCCCGCGGTCTCGACGCCGTGCTCGACGCCGCGCTCGAAGAGCACCTGCATCCCGACGCAGATGCCGAGCACCGGTCGGCCGCCGGCGAGCCGCCGGCCGATGATCCGGTCACCGCCGACCGCCCGCAGCCCGGCCATGCACGCGGCGAACGCGCCGACACCGGGCACCACGAGACCGTCGGCGTCGAGCGCCGCCCGGAAGTCGCTCGTCAGCTCGACGTCGGCACCCGCGCGCTCCAGGGCGCGGACGGCGGAGCGGAGGTTGCCGGAGCCGTAGTCGAGGACGACGACCGAGCTGTTCAAACGGGGTCCCCGCGGCGTTGTTCGTCGGGGGAGCGAAGCGGAGGAGACGAAGAACGTCGTGGGGAGATCAAAGTGATCCCTTGGTCGAAGGCACGCCGGTCTCGCGCAGGTCGAGCGCGACGGCGTCGCGGAACGCCCGGGCGAACGCCTTGTACTGCGTCTCCACGATGTGGTGCGGTTCGCGCCCGGCCAGCACCCGCACGTGCAGCGCGAGGTGGGCGTGGAAGGCGACCGTCTCGAACACATGGCGGGTCAGTGACCCGAGGTAGCCGACGCCGGAGCCGCCCAGCACGACGTACTGCTGGCCCTCGGGCTCGCCGGTGTGCACGCAGTACGGCCGGCCCGACACGTCGACGACGGCCTGCACCAGCGTCTCGTCGAGCGGCACGGTGGCGTCGCCGAACCGGCGGATGCCGGTCTTGTCGCCGAGCGCCTCGCGCAGCGCCTGGCCGAGCGCGATGGCGGTGTCCTCGACGGTGTGGTGGGCGTCGATGTGCACGTCACCGGCGGTCTGCACGGTGAGGTCGACCAGCGAGTGCCGGGCGAACGCGGTGAGCATGTGGTCGTAGAAGCCGACGCCGGTGGCGATGTCGTGCCGTCCGGAGCCGTCGAGGTCGACCTCGACGAGCACCTTCGACTCGCTGGTCTCGCGCTCGATGCGAGCAGTACGGCTCATCTCAGATCTCCTTCATCACGTGCTGCAGGGCCTCGCGGAACGCCGTCATCTCCTCGGCCGTGCCGATCGACACCCGCAGCCACCCGTCGGGACCAGTCTCGCGGATGAGGACGCCGCGATCGAGCAGGCCCTGCCAGACGGCGTGACGGTCGTCGAAGACGCCGAACAGGCAGAAGTTGGCGTCGGTGTCGGCCACGTCGAGCCCCTCGCCTCGCAGCCAGTCGACGGTGGCGTCCCGCTCGGCGCGCAGGTCGGCCACCCGGGCGAGCAGCTCCGGCGCGTGCCGCAGCGCCGCGAGCGCCACGGCCTGGGTGACCGACGAGAGGTGGTACGGCAGCCGGACGACGCGGATCGCGTCGCAGATGGCGGGGTCGGCGGCGAGGTAGCCGAGCCGGGCGCCGGCGAGCGCGAACGCCTTGCTCATGGTGCGGGTGACCACCAGGTTGCGGTGCCGCGGGAGCAGCTCGAGCGCGCTCGGGGTGCCGTCGCGGCGGAACTCGCCGTAGGCCTCGTCGACCACCACGATCCCGTCGTGCGCCGCCTCGCACAGCGCGGTGACCGCCGCCGGCGCGAGCGCCGTGCCGGTGGGGTTGTTGGGCGACGGCAGCAGGACGACCGCCGGCCGCTCCAGCTCCACCACCGTCCGGGCCTCGTCGAGGTCGAGGGTGAAGTCGGCCTCCCGGCGCCCGGTGACCCAGCGGGTGGCGGTGTCGCGCGCGTACTCGGGATACATCGAGTACGTCGGCGCGAAGCTCACCGCCGTCCGGCCCGGGCCGCCGAAGGCCTGCAACAGCTGGAGCATCACCTCGTTGGAGCCGTTGGCCGCCCACACCTGCTCCGACGTCACGCCGTGTCCGAGGTAGTCGGCGAGCGCGGTGCGCAGCGCCCCGAACTCGCGGTCCGGGTAGCGGTTGAGCCGCGACGTCACCTCGGCGACCGCGGTGGCGACGTCGGCCACCACGGCCGACGACGGCGGGTAGGGGTTCTCGTTGACGTTGAGCTGGACCGGGCACGTCGAGAGCTGCGGGGCGCCGTACGGCTCGAGGCCTCGCAGCTCCTCGCGCAGGGGCGGGAAGGTCATCAGTCCGGGAACCGGACGCGCACGGCCTGCCCGTGACCGGGCAGGTCCTCGGCCTCGGCGAGGGCGACGACGTGGTCGGCCACCTCGGCGAGTGCCTCGCGGGAGTAGTCGACGACGTGCTGGGAGCGTAGGAACGCCCGCACCGACAACCCTGAGGAGTGGCAGGCGCAGCCGCCGGTGGGCAGCACGTGGTTGGAGCCGGCGCAGTAGTCGCCGAGGCTCACCGGCGCGTGGGCGCCGACGAAGATCGCGCCGGCGTTGCGCACCCGCGCGGCCCACGCGGCGGCGTCCTCGGTCTGGATCTCCAGGTGCTCGGCGGCGTATGCGTCGACCACCTCCAGGCCCTGGGCGAGGTCGTCGACCAGCACGACGCCGGACTGCGCGCCGCCGAGCGACGCCTGGATGCGTTCGGTGTGCTTGGTGGCGAACACCTGCTTGTCGAGCTCGCGGTCGACCTCGTCGGCCAGTCGCTCGGACGGCGTCACGAGGACCGCGGCGGCCAGCGGGTCGTGCTCGGCCTGGCTCACCAGGTCGGCGGCCACGTGGGCGGCGTCGGCGGTGTCGTCGGCGAGGATCGCGATCTCGGTGGGCCCGGCCTCGGAGTCGACGCCCACCCGCCCGCGCAGCAGCCGCTTCGCGGTGGTGACATAGATGTTGCCGGGACCGGTGACCAGGTCGACCTTCGCGCACGGCCCGACGCCGTAGGCGAACATCGCGATCGCCTGGGCGCCGCCGACGGCGTACACCTCGTCGACGCCGAGCAGCGCGCACGCGGCGAGGATGCCCGGGTGCGGGAGCCCGCCGTGGTCGCGCTGGGGCGGGCTGGCCAGCGCGATCGAGCCGACGCCCGCGGTCTGGGCGGGCACCACGTTCATCACGACCGAGCTCAGCAGCGGCGCGAGGCCGCCGGGCACGTAGAGGCCGACCCGGTCCATCGGCACCTTGCGGTGCACCACACGGGCACCCGGCGCGAGGTCGGTCGTGACGTCGTGCTCGAGCTCGGCCGCACACGTGAGCCGGAGCCGACGGATCGACTCCTCCAGCCCGGCGCGCACCGCCGGGTCGAGTCGGTCCAGGGCGTCGGCCAGCGCGCTCGCCGGCACCCGGATGTCGTCGAGCCGGACGCCGTCGAAGCGCTCGTTGTAGTCGAGCACCGCCTCGAGCCCGCGGGTGCGCACCGCCTCGCAGATCTCGTGCACCGCCGGGACCGCCGCCTCGACGTCGAACTCGGCGCGCGGCACCGCCGTCCGGTAGCCCTCGGGGCCCTCCGGACGGCTCGCGCCACGCAGGTCGATGCGGCGGATCATGGCTCGATTCTAGGGAGTGGCGAGGCCGCGACCCGACTCGGCGACGGTGGCTGGACGGCCGCTACGGCATCCCGATGCGCTGCGGCTCCCGTCGGTCGACCTTGCCGCGCGAGGCCGGCTCGCCGGTGCGCTGCACCTGCCGCACCGCCGCGTCGTCGGAGGTGAGCCCGGCCCACCGCTGGATGGTGGCGATCGCGGCGAGCCGCTCCGCCTCCGGCAGCTGGGAGATGCGGGAGCCGTGGGTGCCGCCGGCGACGACGTGCACCGAGCACTGCCGCTGGGTCGGCCGGGCCTGGCCGCACGTGAACGCCTCGGCGCCCCACGGGTCGTTGCCGCCGTAGACGTAGAGCATCCGGGTGGACTGGGTGCGGACCCAGCGGTCGATGTCGGGCATCGCCTGCTCGTCGAAGTCCACCGGCCGGAGCTCGTGCGGGATCAGCCTCGGCGCCGCGACCGGGTCGTTGCCGTAGCGGACGACGTCACGCAGCGGTGCGACGAGCGTCTGGTACCAGCCGAGCTGGTAGGCCGCCTGGTAGTAGTACGGCGCGTAGAACTCCAGCGAGGAGTCCATGTAGCCGGTGAGCGGGACGACGCCCTGGGTCCAGTCCCAGATCTCCTCGTTGGTGGCGCCGGCCGCCGGCACGCCGGCGCACGCCGACTGCGGCGAGTACTGCCAGAACGTGAAGTAGAGGTCCATCGCCGCGACCTCCATGGCGCGGTCGAGGCTGCCCGGGATCTCCCAGGTCTCGCCCTGCTCCTCCGCCGATGCGCGGGTGCGGTCGAGGAACCAGGCGCGGTCGGGACCGAGGATGCGGCGCTGCACCCCGAGCAGGTCCTGGCGACACTGCGGGTCGGTGCCGACGTTGGCCAGGAACGAGGCGTAGACGTCGCGGTCGTTGCGGACGTCGTTGGGCGCGACGTAGGGCACCGTGCCCTGGACGTCGTTCGGGAAGAACCGCCGGTGGTAGGTGGCGGTCATGCCGCCCTTCGACCCGCCGGTGGTGAGCCAGTTCGCCGTGTAGAGCCGCTGGAACGACTGGACGATGCGGTGCTGGTCGGTGGCCGCCTGCTTGATCGTCAGCTGCTTCGGCCAGTTCGTCGCGGCCGGGCGGGACGGCTCGAAGTAGCGGTACTCCATGCTCAGCTGGTTGCCGTCGACGATCTGCGTCGGCTCGCTGCGGCTCGGGTTCTGCGAGACGTAGTAGCCGCTGGTGTACATCACCATCGGCCGCGCGACGTCCTTGTGCAGGAGCGTGAGCCGCTGCTGGAAGGTGGGCCCGTTCGGCTCGGCGTGGTCGACCGGCTGCTCGAAGGTGATGCGGAAGAACCGGTAGCCGGCCGGGGCCGTGGCCTCGACGACGCCGGTGACGCCGGGCAGCTCGCGGATCTGCTGGTCGAGCGGCTTCTCGTCGGCGGCGGTCGCACCCGGCGCGCCCGGCAGTGCCGGTGCCGCGGTGGCCGCCGGCCAGCCGACCAGGAGACCCAGAGCGAGAACGACGGCGACGAGCGCGCCCGAGAAACGACGGATCATGCTTTCCTCCCGAGATGGATTGAGCCTGTCGGCAACCTACCCCGCCCCTCCGACAAGTACGTTGGTCGGTGTGAGCGAGGCCCTGCCGATGTTCCCGCTGAACACGGTGCTGTTCCCCGGGCTCAGCGTGCCGCTGCGCGTCTTCGAGGACCGCTACCGCGCCCTCGTGCACCACCTGCTCCGCGTCGACGACCCGGCCGAGCGGGTGTTCGGCTCGGTCGGCATCCGGGAGGGCTACGAGGTCGGCGACCACGGTGCGCAGTCGCTGTTCCGGGTCGGGTGCCGGGTGCAGCTCACCGAGGTGGAGTCGCACCCCGACGGCAGCTTCGACGTCGTCGCCGTCGGCCTGGACCGGATCCAGCTCGACCGGCTCGAGACCGGCGGCCCGTTCCCGGTCGGCCACGTGGTCGAGCGCCCCGAGCCCGACGCGCAGGTGGCCGCCGACCTGGTCGAGCAGGCGCGAGCGGTGTTCACCGCCTACCGGCAGGCGCTCACCGAGATCCGCTCCGACCCCTACGTCGGCTCGCTGCCGCAGGACCCGTCGTACCTGTCGTGGACCCTCGCGGCCTGCGCGCCGCTCCCCCTCAGCGACCGGCAGGCGCTGCTCGAGGCCGACGACGTCGCCGAGCGGCTGCGGCTGGTCACCGACCTGCTCCGCAGCGAGCTGCGCGCGATGAACGTCATCCCCTCGCTGCCGGCCACCGAGGTCGCACGGACGCGGTGGTCGCCCAACTGAGCCGATCTCAGGCACGTCGGCGAGATCGGTACCGGCGTCTCGACAGGCTCGACGACCGTCGGGGACGCTCGGCGAGCCTGTCGAGACGAACGTGGGTCTCAGTCGTCGGTCGTCACCTTCACCAGGGCGTGGGCGACGTCGTCGTCGGTCCAGGTGGAGTAGCCGACCGCCGCGAGCACCTGGAGGTTCTCGACGAGCTCGTCGTCGCCCGCCTCGGCCTCGATGAGGTCGTCGAAGGCGTCGACGTCGAGGTAGAACACGGTGCCGGCGCGGCCGGACTCCGGCACGACGTCCTCGTACTTGTCGCTCTGGCCGAGGTTGCCCCGGTCGAGCAGGTCCTCGCGGTAGCCGCTGTTGGGGCCGACCACCACGTGGTTGTCCTCGACGTCGTAGTCGAGCACCTCGCCGAGGTCCTCGGCCACCTCCGGGTTGTCGGCCAGCTTGTCGAGCACGTCGGCGACCTCGTCGGGGTCGCCCTTGATCTTCAGCGCCACGTCGATGTCGGAGGGGTCCTCGGCATCCGGGTCGATGTCGGGCCCGACGGCGAGCGCGGCGGACTCGCCGAGCAGCGCCTCGACGTCGTCGGGGAGGTCGAGGCCGAGCTCGTCCTCGGCCATGCCGAGCAGCTCGTCGATGTCGACCTGGTCGCCGGTGAGGGAGGCGTACGACTCAATGAGCGCCTCGACCCAGCCCGGCTCGAAGCCGACGCCCAGCGCCGCCGCGGTGTCGTCGGGCAGGGAGGCGACGACGTCGTCGCCTCCGTCGGACTCGGCCAGCACGCCGTAGCCCGCGGCCGCCAGGAGGTCGACGCTCGAGGCGGCCTCGAGCTCGATGCCGCCGTCGGCGAAGCGCACCTGGAGGCTCGCGCCGTCGAACTCCTCGAAGTACTGGCGCAGCACCTGCTGGCCGTCGTCGTCGGTGCCGTCCATCGTCGCGACCCCCTCGGCGAGCAGGTCGCCGGCCTCGGGCGAGGCGTAGGCCGTGAGGACGCCGTGGTCGCCGGCGGCACCGGTCCATCGCTGGAAGTCGTCGTCGTCGCTCAACGGCGCGTCGGCCGCAGCGTCGGTGACGGCCTCGGCGAGCTCGTCGGTCTCGGCGAGCACGGCCCACTCCCCCGCGATCGACCAGCCGAACTGCTCCTCGCCCATCTCGGCGCCGGCGCAGTCGAGCAGCGCCCCGAGCCCGTCCCCGGCGCGGTCGGCGTCCTTCACCTGCGCCACGAGCACGGGCGTGACGCCGAACTCGGTGTCGTCGTCCTGCTTGCCGAGGTCGACGGCGGCGACCGCGAACCGATCGCCGAGCCACGGGTCGACGTCGTCGCCCCAGTCGAGCTCGGGGCAGGCGCCGGCCTCCTGGAACCGGTCGAACAGCGACTGGCGGAGCTCGCCCTCGCTGTCGGTGTCGATCCTGCCGTCGAGGGCGGGGAACTTCCCGAGGGTCTCGCGGGCCTCGAGCTTCTGCCGGCCGGCGGGGTCGAGGTCGATCGACAGGTAGCCGACCGTGCTGTCGGGCAGCGCCTCGGCCGGCTGCGGCCCGGTGGCGAAGAACGCGCTCCACGCGACGTACCCGCCGACCGTCAGGCCGGCGACGACGACGAGGGCGGCGCCGATCGCGATCCCCTTGCGGGCTCCGGTGCGCGGCCGGCGGGCCGGCACCGAGGAGCCGTAGCCGCTGTCGAGGATCTCGGGACGGCCCGCCTGCGTGGGCTGCTGGTACGGGTCGGGCGGGAGGCTGCTCATCGTGGGTCGTTCTCCTCGGAGGCGGTCGACGCGGTCGGCTCCGTGGCATCGGTGCCGCCGCCCGGTGGGACGTCGTCGTACCCGTTGCGGTTCCCCGTCACCCACGCCGGGTCCTGCCGCTCCCGGCGACGAGACTCCGCCAGACCGGAGGTGAGCAGGTAGGTGGAGGCTACGCCGAGCAGCCCCCCGAAGGTCCACGACACGAACGGGCTGTGTCCCTCCACCGCCAGGTTGCCGGGGATCTCCTTGAAGTCCGCGGCCGTCTTCGCGATCGCGGCGGCGTCGGGCGGGCCGAGGCTGGTGCCGAGCCGGTAGCTCAGCCAGGCCGCCAGGGCGGTACCGACCACGACGGCCGCGAGCGTGACCAGCTCGGAATGCCTGGCCAGCAGCGCCGCCAGGACGCCGAGCACGAGGCCGGCGAGCGCTCCGAGCAGCACGTAGGTGGCGGTGGCACCGAAGATGCTGCGGTAGCCCTCGTCGGTCGGATCGGGGTACCACTGGCCCTCGAACGCCACGCCCGGCGGGCTGTCCCACAGCCGGTACCAGCCGTACCCGACCGCCGCCCCGACTCCCGCGCACACCGCGACGACGACGAGCGCCTCGACGGCCGCGCGCAGGGTCCAGCGCAGCGTCGAACGGTTGGTCACCCGGTGAGGCACCCGGGGCCCAGGAGCTGCTTGAGGTCGGCGAACAGCGCGGCACTGGGGGTGACCCGGTGCCCGTCGCCGATCCGCATGAGCAGCGTCTTCTCGCGCATCATCACCTGCAGGTGTACCTCGGTGATCCCAGGATGGGTGCGCAGGACGTCCTTGAGGTGGCTCACGGTGTCGGTGGTGATCCGCGTCTGCGGCACCTTCACCACCACCGGCCCGCTGACGCCGCCGGGGGCGGTGAGGTCGGGGACGGTGATCTCCTGGCCGCGGATCTCGGGCTGGTCCTTGTCGCGCGAGAGGTTGCCGCGGACCCGCACGATCATGTCGGTCTGCAGGTGGGTCGACACCAGCTGGAAGACGCTCGGGAACAGCAGCACCTCGATGGCGCCGTCGAGGTCCTCCAGCGTGATCGTGGCCCAGGTGTCGCCCCGCTTGGTGATCTTCTTCTGCACCGAGGTGATGAGCCCGCTGACGGTGAGCGAGCTGCCGTGGGCGCGCTCCTCGTCGAGCATCAGCTGGCCGATGGTGCAGTCGGTGCCCTGGGACAGCACGTGCTCGAGACCGAGCAGCGGGTGGTCGGAGACGTAGAGGCCGAGCATGTCGCGCTCGTGGGCGAGCAGCGTGGTCTTGTCCCACTCGTCGAGGTCGGGCACCTCGACCGTGGTGCCGGCCGAGCCGACGTCGCCGACGTCGAGCAGGTCGAACATCGAGTCCTGGCCGCCCTCGGTGTTGCGCTTGGCGTCGACGAACTTGTCGACCGCCTCCTCGTGGACGGCGACGATGGCGCGCCGCTTGTGCTTCATGTCGTCGAAGGCGCCGGCCTTGGCGAGGGAGTCGATGACCCGCTTGTTGCAGACCTGCAGCGGCACCTTGTCCATGAAGTCGTTGAAGTCGACGAACCGGCCCTGCGCCTCGCGCGCCTCGACGATCTTGTCGACGACCGCGCCGCCGACGTTGCGGATCGCGGTGAGGCCGAAGCGGATGTCGCGGCCGACCGGGGTGAAGTTGGCGGCCGACTCGTTGACGTCGGGCGGCAGCACCTGGATCTTCATGCGCCGGCACTCGTTGAGGTAGATCGCCGACTTGTCCTTGTCGTCCTTGGTGGACGTGAGCAGCGCCGCCATGTACTCGGCCGGGTAGTTGGCCTTGAGGTAGGCGGTCCAGTACGACACCAACCCGTACGCCGCCGAGTGCGCCTTGTTGAAGGCGTAGTCGGAGAACGGCAGCAGCGTGTCCCAGAGCGTCTTGACCGCGCTCTCGGAGTAGCCGCGCTCCTTCATGCCGGCGGAGAAGCCGGCGTACTGCTGGTCGAGCTCCTCCTTCTTCTTCTTGCCCATCGCGCGCCGCAGGATGTCGGCCTGGCCCAGCGTGTAGCCCGCGAGCTTCTGGGCGATCGCCATGACCTGCTCCTGGTAGACGATCAACCCGTAGGTCTCGCCCAGGACGTCCTCGAGGGCCTCGGCCAGCTCGGGGTGCAGCGCCTCCACCGGCTCGCGGCCGGTCTTGCGGCGCGCGTACTTGTTGTGCGAGTCGGCGCCCATCGGGCCGGGCCGGTAGAGCGCGCCGACCGCGGAGATGTCCTCGAAGGTGTCGGGGCGCATCGAGCGCAGCAGCGCGCGCATCGGGCCGCCGTCGAGCTGGAAGATGCCGAGGGTGTCGCCGCGCTGCAGCAGCTGGAAGGTCTTCTGGTCGGTGAGCTCGAGGTCCTCCAGCACCACCGTCTGGCCGAGGTTGGCCTCGATGTTGGCGAGCGCGTCGTCGAGCACGGTGAGGTTGCGCAGCCCGAGGAAGTCCATCTTGATCAGGCCGAGCGACTCGCACGTGGGGTAGTCGAACTGCGTGATCATCGCGCCGTCGGCGGGCCGCTTGAGCAGCGGGATGACGTCGAGCAGCGGCTCGCTCGACATGATCACGCCGGCCGCGTGCACGCCCCACTGGCGCTTGAGCCCCTCGATGCCCATCGCGGTGTCGACGACCTTCTTGACCTCGCCGTCGCCGTCGTAGAGCGAGCGGAACTCGCCGCCCTCGCCGAACCGCTTGTGCTCGGGGTTGAAGATCTCCTGCAGCGGGACGTCCTTGCCCATCACCGAGGCGGGCATCGCCTTGGTGATGCGGTCACCCATGGCGAACGGGTAGCCGAGGATGCGCGAGGAGTCCTTGACGGCCTGCTTGGCCTTGATCGTGCCGTAGGTGACGATCATCGAGACCCTGTCTTCGCCGTACTTCTCGGTGACGTAGCGGATCACCTCGCCGCGCCGGCGCTCGTCGAAGTCGATGTCGAAGTCGGGCATCGAGACACGGTCGGGGTTGAGGAAGCGCTCGAAGATCAGGCCGTGCACCAGCGGGTCGAGGTCGGTGATGCGCATCGCGTAGGCGACCATCGAGCCCGCGCCGGAGCCGCGGCCCGGGCCGACCCGGATGCCGTTGTCCTTGGCCCAGTTGATGAAGTCGGCGACCACGAGGAAGTAGCCCGGGAACCCCATCTGGGTGATGACGCCGACCTCGAAGTCGGCCTGCTTGCGGACGGCGTCGGGGATGCCGTCGGGGTAGCGGAACCGCAGCCCCTTCTCGACCTCCTTGACCAGCCAGGAGTTCTCGTCCTCCCCCGGCGGGCACGGGAACTTCGGCATGTACTCGCCGGCGCTCTCGCTGAACTTCACGTCGCAGCGCTCGGCGATCCAGAGCGTGTTGTCGCAGGCCTCGCGCAGGTCGTACTTGTCGACCCACAGCGCCCGCATCTCCTCGGCGGACTTCAGGTAGTAGCCGTCGCCGGAGAACGCGAACCGCTGGCCCGGGCCGTCGCCGGCCGGCGTGTCCATCGTGGATCCGGAGTTGATGCAGAGCAGGTGCTCCTGGGACGGCGCGTCCTCGCGGCGCACGTAGTGGGAGTCGTTGGTGGCGAGCAGCGGGATGTCGAGGTCCTTGGCCAGCCGCAGCAGGCCGTCGCGCACCCGGTTCTCGATGTCGAGCCCGTGGTCCATCAGCTCGAGGAAGTAGCTGTCGCGGCCGAGGACGTCCTGGTAGGTGGCGGCGACCTTGCGGGCGGCGGCGTAGTTGTCGTGCCGCAGGTGCACCTGCACCTCGCCCGAGGGGCAGCCGGTGGTGCCGATGAGCCCGGCGCTGTGCTGGGACAGCAGCTCGAGGTCGGCGCGCGGCTGCTTGAAGAAGCCGTCGCGCCAGGCGCCGGTGGTGAGCCGGAACAGGTTGTGCATGCCCTCGGTGGACTCCGAGAGCAGCGTCATGTGGGTGTAGGCGCCGCGGGCCGAGACGTCGTCGGGGCCGCCGTTGTAGAGGTTGACGCCCTTGCGCTCGAACCGGCTCACGGTGCTCGGGGTGACGTAGGCCTCGATGCCGATGATCGGCTTGACCCCCGCCGCCGTGGCCAACTTGTAGAACTCGAAGGCGCCGAACACGTTGCCGTGGTCGGTCATCGCGACCGCCGGCATGCCGAGCTCGGCCGCGCGTTGGGCCAGGTCGCCGAGCCGGGCCGCGCCGTCCAGCAGCGAGTACTCCGTGTGGACGTGGAGGTGGGCGAAGGAGTCGCGGGATCCGGCGGACATCGGGGGTGGAGCGTCCTCACCTGGGGTCGTTTTCGGGCGTACGGCAACGGTCTCGGCAGCGACCACGCGGTGCTCCGAGCGACCTTCGGGGGAAGGCCCTCAGCGTACGTCAGCCGCACCGCGCAATATGCCAGGACGCACCGACTCCCCGGTGATCTCAGGTGATCGCGACCGCCACCAGGAACCCCGCCCCGCCGAGGAGCAGCAGTACCGCCGCGGGGGCGACGCCGGCGCCGAGGAACAGCGCGATCTCACCGCGGCTCGCCCGCTCGCCGGGGGTACGGAGGAACCGCCGGCCCCACGGGATCAGCCACAGCACCGCCAGCGGCACCAGCGGGAGGCCGACGGCGGCCCAGCGGCCCCACAGGTCGGACCGGTACGCCGTCTCGTCGGGACCGTCGGCCCCGACCGCGAGCTCGTCGCCGGGGTCGGCGGCCAGCCGGGCCTCGACGTCGAAGCCCTCGCCGCCGTCGTCGGGCTCGAAGCGCCCGACGCAGACCGCTCGCTGTTGCTCGCCACCCGGCTGGAGGGGGCGCTCGCAGCTCGTCACGGTGAAGGTGCCCTGCTCCCCCGCCAGGCCCCAGGACCGGGTGATCTCGCCCCACGAGCCGAGCACCAGGAGCACGAGGACCACCGTCATGACCGCGGCGAAGCCCCAGGCTCCCCAGCCGCGGGACGTCTCGCCCTCGCTCATCTGGACCACTCCATCCGGATGTCCGGCTGCTTCTCCTCGTTCCCGCTGCCGTCGGTGCGCTCGACCTCCACCAGGCCGTGGCGGGCGTAGAAGCCGCGGGCCGGGGTGTTGACCTCGAAGACCCACAGCGCGAAGCCGGCGGGGCGGCGGGCCTTCACCAGGTCGAGCAGCATCGAGCCGATTCCGTGGCCGGCGTGTGCGGGGAGCACGTAGAGGTCGTCGAGCCAGGTGTCGGTCATCCGGGCGTAGCCGACCACCGCGCCGTCCGCCTCGGCCACCCAGACCTCCTCGCCGGCCGCCATCCGGCCGCGCAGGAACGGGAGGTGCTCGTGGTCCTCATGGATGCTCGGCGGCATGGCCGCGGCGCGGCGGGAGGCGACGTGGACGGCGGAGACCGCCTCGGCGTCCGCCTCCGATGCCGGCCGGAGGCTGACGTCGTCAGACGGGGCCACGCACCACCTCGAGGGCGTGGGCCAGGTCGGCCGGGTAGGGCGACTCGTACTCGACGTACTCGCCGGACTCCGGGTGCTCGAAGCCGAGCCGCACCGCATGCAGCCACTGCCGCTCGAGACCGAGCCGCTTGGCGAGGGTGGGGTCGGCGCCGTAGTGGAAGTCACCGACGCAGGGGTGCCGCAGCGCCGCCATGTGCACCCGGATCTGGTGGGTGCGGCCGGTCTCGAGATGCACCTCCAGCAGGCTCGCGTAGCGGTGTGCCTCGAGGGTCTCGTAATGGGTGACGCTGGGGCGGCCGCCGTCGAGCACGGCGAACTTGTAGTCGGCGCCGGGGTGCCGGGCGATCGGGGCGTCGACGGTGCCCTCGAGCGGGTCGGGGTGGCCCTGCACCAGCGCGTGGTAGGTCTTGTCGACGGTGCGGTGCCGGAACGCGTTCTTCAGCACCGAGTAGGCGTGCTCGGACTTGCAGATCACCATCACGCCGGAGGTGCCGACGTCGAGGCGCTGCACGATCCCCTGCCGCTCCGAGGCGCCGCTGGTGGCGATCCGGAACCCCGCGCCGGCGAGGTGGCCGACCACGGTAGGGCCGCGCCAGCCGGGCGAGGGGTGGACGGCGACGCCGACCGGCTTGTCGATCACGACGATGGCGTCGTCGTCGTGGATGATCCCGATGCCCTCGACCACCTCGGGCACGACCTCGAGGGGATCGGCCTCAGCGGGGATGGTCACCTCGAGCACCGCGCCGGGCAGCACCCGGTCGCTCTTGCTGACGCCCTCGCCGTCGACGGCCACGAGGTCGGAGGCGATGAGGTCGGCGGCGCGGGTGCGGGAGAGCCCGAACATCCGCGCCAGCGCGGAGTCGACCCGCTCGCCGGCCAGCCCGTCCGGCACGGGTGCGGTGCGGAACTCGCCCTCGCTCATCTCGGGGTCCCCGCGGCGTTGTTCGATGGGGGAGCGAAGCGGGGGAGACGAAGAACGTCGTGGGGTGACTTCACGCGTCCTCCTCGTCGGCAGCAGCGTCGCCGCGGCCGTGACGGGTGCCGTCGAGGTGGACGCCGCGGAAGGTCAGCAGCAGGGCGAGACCGGCGGCGAGGTTGATGCAGATGTCGGCCACGTTGAAGATCGGCCAGTTCGGCAGCATCAGGAAGTCGATGACGTGGCCGTGGAACGGCTCGGGGTCGCGCGCCAGGCGGTCGGTGAGGTTGCCGGTGATGCCCGCGAGCAGCAGGCCGAAGGTGACCGCCCAGGCGGTGCTGCCCACCCGGCGGGCGACCCACAGCACCACCACCGTGGCGGTCATCGCCAGCAGCGTCAGGAACGGCGTGTAGTCGGTGCCGGCGCTGAACGCCGCACCGGGGTTGCGGGTGAGGTGCAGCTGCAGCAGGTCGCCCACGACGCGGACGTCCTCGCCGCCGTCGAGCCGGGCGACGGCGACCGCCTTGCTCACCTGGTCGATGGCGTAGGCCAGGGCGAAGACCAGCCCCAGCAGGACGAGCGAGCGCCGCCGGGAGCGGGGAGGAGCCGGTGCGGCTACCGCCGTTCCTCGCGCTGCTTGCATGTCATACAGAGTGTCGCACGCGGAAAAGCCATCAGCCGCATCTTGCCGATGGGCTTGCCGCACGACTCGCACACGCCGTAGCTGCCGTCGTCGATGCGCGCGAGCGCCCGGTCGATCTGAGCCAGCTTGTCGCGCTCGTTGTTGAGGACCGTGAGCTCGTGGTCGCGCTCGAAGGACGACGCGCCGACGTCGGCCTGGTCCTGGCCGGCGCCGTCACCGGAGTCGCGCAGCAACCCGGAGAGCTCGGCGGTCTGCGCGTCGATGATCTCGAGGCTGTGCGCCCGCTGCGCGTGCAGCTCGTCGAGGACCTCCTTCAGCTCGGCCGCGGTCCACTTGGCCTCGCCCTCGCCGACGACGAGGGCGCTGGCCGGGGCCTTCTTCGCCGCGCTCTTCCTCGCCGGGGCCTTCTTGGCGGGGGCCGCCTTCGTTGCGGGCGCGGCCTTCGTGGCCGGAGCCTTCGTGGCCGGCGCGGTCTTCTTCGCGGGCGCCGTCTTCTTCGCCGGTGCCGCCTTCTTCGCGGGTGCCGCCTTCTTCGCGGGCGCGGCCTTCGCGGCAGGAGCCTTCTTCGCGGGAGCGGCCTTCCTGGCCGGAGCCTTCTTGGTCGGAGCCTTCTTGGCCGGAGCGGCCTTCTTGGCAGGCGCTGCCTTCTTGGGCGGAGCCTTCTTGGCCGGAGCCTTCTTGGCCGGAGCCTTCTTGGCCGGAGCCTTCTTGGCCGGAGCCTTCTTGGCCGGAGCGGCCTTCTTGGCCGGCGCTGCCTTCTTGGCCGGAGCGGCCTTCTTGGCAGGCGCTGCCTTCTTGGTCGGAGCGGCCTTCTTGGCAGGCGCTGCCTTCTTGACCGGGGCTGCCTTCTTGGCGGGCGCGGCCTTCTTCGCCGGCGCCTTCGTCGCCGAGGCCTTGGCCTGCTTGCTCGGACGCTTGAGTGCCTTGCGGGCAGCGGTTGCCAGCTTGCGGGTGCTGCGAACCATCGACGGTGGGCCTTCCGGGCGAAGATGCGCCCGGGATCCACGGGCTGGCCCGGAGGCTAGCCGGTGCCAGGAGGCCGCTCAAACAGGCACGACGGCCGCACCCGAACCGGGTGCGGCCGTCGTGAGGGTCGTTCAGTGACGCAGCGGCGGGCCGTCAGCCCTCGTCCTCGCCCAGGATCGAGCGGAGCCGCTTCGGCGCCGGGGTCTCCGACTGCGACGGCGCGCTGTCGTTCGGCACCTGCAGCGCCTCCAGCTGCTGGCTGAAGTAGGTCTTCAGCCGCGAGCGGTACTCACGCTCGAACGAGCGCAGGTTCTCGACGTCGGCGTTGAGCTTGTCGCGCTCCTTCTCGAGGTCGCCGAACAGCTGGGCGCGGCGCTCGGCGGTCTCGGCGTCGAGCATCTGCGCACGGGTGCGGGCGTCGGACTCGAGCCGGTCGGCCCGGCCCTTGGACTCGACGTCGAGCCGCTCGGCCTTGGTGCGGGCCTCCCCGACGATCCGGTCGGCCTCGTTCTTGGCCTCCTCGACGAGCTCGTCGGCGTTGCGGGTCGCGATCTCGAGCAGCCGGGCGGCGGCGCTGGAGGCCTGGGGCACGGTCTCGACGCGGAGCGTCTCGCCCGGCGCCTGCTGCTGGGCCACGGGCACCGGCTGGGTCGGCGGCTGCTGCTGGAACTGCTGCGGCTCGGGCTCCGGTTCGGGCTCCGGCTCGGGCTCCGGCTGCGGCGTTGCCACCACCGGGGCCGGGGCGCCGCCGGACTGCGCGGCGGAGAGCTTGGACCGCAGGTCGTCGTTCTCCTTGGTGAGTCGGGCGAGCTCCGCCTCCACCTCGTCGAGGAACTGGTCGACCTCGCTCATGTCGTAGCCCTCACGGAGCCGGACGGGCGTGAAACGCTTGTTGCTCACGTCCTCAGGCGTCAGTGGCATGACTTCACCCAATTCACAGTTGTCACGGTTGGTCTGACCTGAGCACTCTAGCGCCCTGGTCTGCCTACAAGAGGTAGGCCTTGACGACTTGCAGCAGCACATAAGCGCCGATGAAGACGATGATGAAGCTGAGGTCGAGGGCGATGCTGCCCAGCCGCAGCGGGGGGATGACCCGCCGGAGCGCCTTGATCGGCGGGTCGGTGACGCTGTAGACGAGCTCGAGCACCACCAGCAGGATGCCGCGCGGGCTCCAGCTGCGGGCGAAGACCTGCACCCAGTCCACGATGAACCGCACCCACATGAAGGCGATGAAGACCGTGAGGACCACATAGAGGATGAGTCCGACAGTCTGCACGGGGCGGAGCCTAGAAGAGGTGTGGTGACGGCCCGGACGGGCCCGGGTATCGGACGGGTACCGGCCCCGGTCAGCTCTGGTTGAAGAAGCCGGCCTCGGCGATGCGCTGCTTGTCGTCGGCGGCCACCGACACGTTCGGCGGCGACAGCAGGAACACCTTGTTGGTGACCCGCTCGATCGTGCCGCGGGTGGCGAACACCAGGCCGGCGGCGAAGTCGACGAGCCGCTTGGCGTCGTCGTCGTCCATCTCGGTGAGGTTCATGATCACCGGCGTGCCGTCGCGGAAGTTCTCGCCGACGACCCGCGCCTCGTTGTAGGTGCGCGGGTGCAGCGTGGTGATGGTCGACAGGCCCGCGACGGTGGCGGCCGGGCGCCCGGTGGGACGGCCGGCGGGCACGCTGCGGCGGCGCTCGTCGAGGTCGGCCACGGTGGCCTCACGACGACGGGCGCGGGCGGACTGCACCGGCACCGTCTCGGCGCTCTCCTCGGGGACCCGCTTCTGGCGCTGGGTGGGCTCCGCGTCGAGGTCGTCGTAGTCGCCGAACTCGTCGTAGCGACCGGTGTCCTCGAGCAGGCCGAGGTACTCACCGATCCTGCGCATCGCACCGCTCATGACCTCTCACTCTCATCCACTAGACGCACCCGCGCCCTGTTCGCTCGGGTGCTTGTCAACTTAACCGACCGCGGGCCTCGAACCGAGGACCGCGGAGCCGACACGCACGTGTGTCGCACCGCGCGTGACGGCCGCCTCCAGGTCGCCGCTCATCCCCGCCGACAGCCAGGTCGCGTCGGGGTGGTCGGCGAGGGTGGCGGCGTGCAGTTCGGCGAGCCGGTCGAAGGCCGGACCGGGCTCCTCACCGAGCGGCGCGACCGCCATCAGACCCCGCAGCACGAGCCCCTCGGTGGCCGCCGCGCGGGCCGCGAGGTCGGGCAGCACGGCGGGGTCGACGCCGGCACGGTGGTCGCTGCCGGGCGGGTCGAGGCTCACCTGGAGCAGCACGTCGAGCGGGATCCCGCGCTGCTCGGCGCCGCGCGCCAGCGGGGCGAGCAGCTTGGCGCGGTCGACCGAGTGCACGACGTCGGAGTAGCCGGCGACCGCGGCCGCCTTGTTGCTCTGCAGGGCGCCGACGAAGTGCCGGCGCACCTGGACGTCGGCGGTCTCCTCGGCCTTGGCGACCGCCTCCTGGTGGCGGTTCTCGGCGACGTCGGTGACACCGAGATCGGCGAGGATCCGCACGTCGGCGGCCGGGAAGAACTTGGTGACGACCACCAGCGTGACGTCGGCCGCGTCGCGGCCGGCCTCCGCGCAGGCGGCGGCGATCCGGCCCCGCACCGTGGCGAGGCCCTGCTCGATCTCCTGCTCGCGGCTCATTGTTCGGGGTCCCCGCGGCGTTGTTCGGCGGAGGAGCGGAGCGGGGGAGGCGAAGAACGTCGTGGGGTGATCATGCGACGACGTCCGGGGGGTGGATGCGGACCAGGCCGGCCAGTCGACCGGCGGCGGCGCCGTCGCGGCGGTAGGAGTGGAGGTCTGGCGACTCGCGTGTGCAGCCGCCGACCTCGACGACGGCGACACCGGCGTCCTCGAGCTGGGCGCGCACGCCGGCGCCGATGTCGAGGGCCGGCGTGTCCCACGAGGTGACGGCGTGGCTGGCGGGCACCACGGCGGCGACGTCGGCGCGCAGGTCGTCGGGCACCTCGTAGCAGGCGCCGCACACATGGGGTCCGATCCAGGCGTCGATCCGCTCGGCGCCGAGGCCGCGCATCGCCTCGACGGTGCGGGCGACGACGCCGGCGGTGAGCCCGGGCCGGCCGCAGTGGGCAGCGCCGACGACCCGGCCCTCGTCGGCCACCAGCAGCAGCGGCACGCAGTCGGCGGCGCGGACGTGGAGCGTGATCCCGGGCTGGTCGGTGACGGCGGCGTCGGCGTCCGGCGGCGTGGCCGGCACGTCGTCGACGTCACGGACGACGACCACCTCGCCGCCGTGCACCTGGTGCAGGTCGACCAGGGGGTCGCCCGGCGCCAGGTCGGCGAGGACGGCGGCCCGGCTCGCGGGGTCGCGGAGATCGCCGGCCCGGCGGTCCGTGAACGCCAGGTCGGCGGTCCCGTGCGTGGTGCGGAAGGCGTACAGAACGGCTACTTGAGGAAGTCCGGGACGTCCAGGTCGTCGTCGTCGAAGGTCATCGGCGCCGGCGCGGGCCGCTGCTCGCGGTGCGGGGCGGCGGCGCCGGCCGGGACCTGCTCGCGGGCGGGCTCGGGCCGGGGCCGCTCGGCCGCCGGCTGCGGGGCGGGCTGGGCCGGGCGCTCGGCGGCCGCGGGCACCGCCGGCGTGGTGCGCGAGCCGCGCAGCGTGGAGCCCTCGGCGCGCTTCTTGGGCTGGCCACCGTCGAACCCGGCGGCGATGACGGTGACCCGCACCTCGTCGCCCAGGGCGTCGTCGATGGTGGCGCCGAAGATGATGTTGGCCTCGGGGTGGGCGGCGTCGGAGACGAGCGCGGCGGCCTCGTTGATCTCGAACAGGCCGAGGTCGGAGCCGCCGGCGATCGAGAGCAGGACGCCGTGCGCGCCGTCGATGCTGGCCTCGAGCAGCGGGCTGGAGACCGCCATCTCGGCGGCCGTGACGCTGCGGTCGTCGCCGCGGGCCGAGCCGATGCCCATGAGGGCGGAGCCGGCGTTGGCCATCACGGACTTCACGTCGGCGAAGTCGAGGTTGATCAGGCCCGGAGTGGTGATGAGGTCGGTGATGCCGGAGACACCCTGCAGCAGCACCTGGTCGGCCTGCTTGAAGGCGTCGAGCACCGAGACGCTGCGGTCGCTGATCGAGAGCAGCCGGTCGTTGGGGATGACGATGAGGGTGTCGACCTCGTCGCGCAGGTTGGCGATGCCCTCCTCGGCGGAGTTGGCGCGCCGACGTCCCTCGAAGGCGAACGGGCGGGTGACGACGCCGATGGTGAGCGCGCCCAGCGAACGGGCGATGCGGGCCACGACCGGGGCGCCGCCGGTGCCGGTGCCACCGCCCTCGCCGGCGGTCACGAACACCATGTCGGCGCCCTTCATGACCTCCTCGATCTCGTCGGCGTGGTCCTCGGCGGCCTGCGCGCCGACGTCGGGGTTGGCGCCGGCGCCGAGGCCGCGGGTGAGCTCGCGGCCGATGTCGAGCTTGACGTCGGCGTCGCTCATCAGCAGCGCCTGCGCGTCGGTGTTGATCGCGATGAACTCGACGCCCTTGAGTCCCACCTCGATCATCCGGTTGACGGCATTGACGCCGCCGCCGCCGATGCCGACGACCTTGATGATGGCCAGGTAGTTCTGTGCTGCGCCCATGGGTGCGTCCCTCTCGTGGATGCGGTCGTCGTGCCGGGTGTGGTTCGGGGCGGGTTCCTCAACTGTGACCCTCAACCTGAGGGTTATAGTTATGTCAACCTCGTCGTGCCGACGACAGTAGGTACGGCGGTGTCCCGAACCGCGCAGACACGCCGGGCTCCAGATCGATCCGCCCGCAACTGCACCCGAAATGCGCTGACCCGCCCGAAAGTTTCGGGCGGGTCGGCGTCAGCGGGTGGTCGGTTGCCCGGGGACGCTGACGTTGATGATCTCGGCCTTGCGGGGCAGCAGGGCGGCGAGGACCTGGGCCTTCTGGTCGGACTGGTCGGCGCTCCCCCAGCGGACGTGGCGCTCGTCGCGCAGGACGAGGGTGATCTCGTCGATGCTCTCGACCTCGATGTGGTCGACGAGCACGCGCAGGTCGTCGGGGAGGGCGCCGGCGACCGTGGCGGCCTCGCGCAGCGCCTCGAGGTCGGTGACGGCGGCGGTGGTGATGCGGGGCAGGTCGCTCGGGGCGCGCTGGTAGGTGGAGAACACCGCGCCCTCGACGTCGACGGCGCGAAGACCGTCGCCGCGGTCGACGACGGCGACCGGCGTGCGCTCGGTGACCTCGATGAGCACGTCGTGCGGCCACTGCCGGGTCACCCGCACCGAGGCGACGGCGGCCAGGGCGCTGACCCGGCGGTCGATGGCGGTGAGGTCGACGGTGGCGAGCGGGGTGCCCTCGGGCACGTCGGCGACGGCGAGCACGTCGTCCTCGGTGAGGCTGGCCAGCCCGCGCACCTCGACGCCCTCGATGGCGAGGGTGTCGGAGTAGTAGACCGCCCAGACGCCGCCCGCGAGCAGCGCGATCGTGAGCGTGGCCGCGAGCAGGTAGCGCCAGGTGAGCCAGCGCCGCGCCCACTGCCGGCGCGCGAACCGGCGCCTGGTGCGGTCGGCGCCGCGTGTGCGGCGCTTCACGACCGCTCCTCGAGCAGTGCGAGCAGCTGCGGCCCGACGGTGGTGACGTTGCCGGCGCCGAGGGTGAGCACGAGGTCGCCGGGCCGCGCCCGCTCGGCCAGCACCGCGGCGGCGTCGGCGAGGTCGAGCACGAAGGTCACCTGGTGCGGCGGGAGCGGGACGGCGTCGGCGACCAGCGCGCCGGTGACGTCGGGGTCGGCGGCCTCGCGAGCGAGGTAGATGTCGAGCACCACGACCTCGTCGGCCGCGCCGAGCTCGCGGCCCATCTCGGCGCCGAACAGCCGGGTGCGCGAGACGAGGTGCGGCTGGAACGCGACGACGAGCCGCCCGTCACCGGCGAGCGCACGCGCCGACTGCAGGTCGCCCGCGATCTCGGTCGGGTGGTGGGCGTAGCTGTCGTAGACCCGCACGCCGCCGGCCTCGCCCTTGCGCTCCATCCGGCGCCGGGTGCCGGTGTAGGAGGCCAGCCCGCGCGCCAGGTCGGCACGCGCGAAGCCGAGCGCCTCCCCCGCGGCGAGCGCTGCGAGCGCGTCGGCCAGGTAGTGGTCGCCCGGCGACCAGAGCACGACGTCGCCGAGCGCGTCGGGGCCGTAGTCGGCCGGGGTGCGGACGCCGACCGTGACCACCCGGCGTCCGGCCGCCCGCTGCCGCTCGGCCAGTGCTGCGGCGCCGGGGTCGTCGACGCAGCACACCAGGAAGCCGTCGGCGTCGAGCCCGTCGGCGAAGTCGTCGAAGGCGGCGGCGTAGGCCTCGGGCGTGCCCCACTGGTCGAGGTGGTCGGCCTCGACGTTGGTGACGACGGCGGCCCAGGTGTCGTAGACCAGGAAGGCGCCGTCGCTCTCGTCGGCCTCGGCGACGAACAGGTCACCGGCGCCGTCGGCGGCGTTGACGCCGGTGGCCGCGAGGTCGCCGCCGATCGCGTACGCGGGGTCGGCGCCGGCCGCCTGCAGCGCGACGGTGAGCAGCGAGGTGGTGGTGGTCTTGCCGTGGGTGCCGGCGACGGCGACCACCCGGCGGCCGGCCATCACCGAGGCCAGCGCGGCCGAGCGCGGCAGCATCCGCACCCCGCGCTCGGTGGCGGCGACGACGTCGGGGTTGTCGTCCGGCACGGCGGTGGAGACGACGAGGGTGTCGGCGTCGTCGACGTGCGCCGCGTCGTGGCCCACCGACACCGTGGCGCCGAGGTCGCTCAGGGCGAGCAGGGTGGCCGAGTCGGCCCCGTCGCAGCCGCTCACCGGCACGCCGCGGGCCAGCATCAGCCGGGCGATGCCCGACAGCGCGGCGCCGCCGATGCCGACGAGGTGCACCCGGCCGAGCCGGTCGACCGGCTCGACGACGTCGGGGACGGGGATCCTCATGCGCTGCTCCCCCGTGCGACCTCCTGGATGATCGCGGCGAGCTTGTCGTCGGCGTCGCGCGGCACCAGGTCGGCCGCGGCGGCGCCCATGGCGGCCAGCCGGTCGGCGTCGCCGGCGAGCGGGACGACGTGCGCGGTGACCCAGGCGGCGTCGAGGTCGGCGTCGTCGACGAGCAGCGCTCCCCCGGCGTCGACGACGGGCCGGGCGTTGCGGGCCTGCTCGCCGTTGCCGATCGGCAGCGGCACGAAGACCGCCGGGATGCCGGAGGCCGCGGCCTCGACCACGCTGTTGGCGCCGGCCCGACAGACCATGAGGTCGGCGGCCGCGAGCGCGAGGTCCATCCGGTCGACGAACGGCACCACCACGTAGGGCACGCCGGCGACGGCGCCGGACGGGTCGGTGTCGGCCTCGCCCTTGGGGCCGGCCACGTGCAGCACCTGGACGCCGGCCTCGCCGAAGGAGCGCGCAGCGGCGGAAACCGCACGGTTGAGCCGTCTTGCGCCCTGCGAGCCACCGGTGACGACGAGCGTGGGCCGGTCGGGGTCGAGGCCGAAGAACTCGCGGGCCTCCGCGCGCAGCGCCGGCCGGTCGAGGGTCGAGATCATCCGGCGGATCGGCAGTCCGACGTACTCGGCGTGCGGCAGCGGGGTGTCGGGGAAGCTGACCGCGACCCGCTGCGCGATCCGGGCGCCGGCCTTGTTGGCGAGGCCGGGCACGGTGTTCTGCTCGTGCACCACCAGTGGAAGCTTGCGGCGCCGGGCGGCCAGGTAGGCGGGCATCGACACGTAGCCGCCGTAGCCGACGACGACGTCCGGCTCGACCCGGTCGAAGACCGCCAGTGTCTCCTTGACCGCGCCGCGCAACCGGGCCGGCACCTTGAGCAGGTCCATGCCCGGACGCCGCGGCAGCGGCACCGGCGGGATCAGCTCGAGCGGGTACCCGGCCTCGGGCACGACCCGGGTCTCGAGGCCGCGCGCGGTGCCGAGGCAGGTGATGACGGCGTCCGGGTCGAGCCGCTTCAGCGCGTCGGCGGTGGCGAGCAGCGGGCTGGTGTGGCCGGCCGTGCCGCCGCCGGCCAGGAGGACCCTCACCGGGCCGTGCGCCGCCGCTGCTGGCGGTTGCGGGCGAGGGCGCGCGCCGCGGCGGGCTCGCGGCGGGCGAAGCCGACCAGGAGGCCGAGCGCGACGAGGGTGGGCAGCAGGCTGGAGCCGCCGTACGACAGCAGCGGCAGCGGGATGCCGATGACGGGCAGCAGCGCGAGCACCATGCCGATGTTGATCATCATCTGGCCGACGAGCCAGACCACGACCCCGAAGGTGCAGTAGCGCACGAACGGGTCCTTGGTCTCGCGGGCGATCCGGATCGCGGCGTAGGCGAGGGTGAGGAACAGCCCGACGACGAGCAGCGTGCCGACCAGCCCGAGCTCCTCGCCGAGGACGGCGAAGATGAAGTCGGTGTGGGCCTCCGGCAGCCGGCCCCACTTCTGCTGGCTGGCGCCGATCCCCTCGCCGAAGATGCCGCCGCTCGACAGTGCGTACAGGCCGTGCGCGGGCTGCCAGCCGGTGCCGTGGAAGTCCTGGAACGGGTTGACGAACGTGGTGATGCGCTCGAGCCGCTCCGGCTCGGTGGCCGCGATGGCCAGAGCGATCGTGCCCACGAGCGTGATCGCCATGACGAAGAACCGGGTCGGCGCGCCCACCACCCACAGCATGCCCACGAGGATCGCGAACAGCACCAGCGCGGTGCCGAGGTCCTTGCCGAGGATGACCAGCGACGTCGCCAGCACCATGCCCGGCACCACCGGGACGACGATCTGGTGCAGGTCGTCGAGCCGGCGCTCCTTGTGGGCGTAGATGTGGGCGGCCCAGATCACCAGCGACAGCTTGGCGATCTCGGAGGGCTGGATGAGCAGCGGGCCGACGGGCAGCCAGTTCGTGTTGCCGTTGACCTCGACGCCGAACCGCGCGGTGAGCACCAGCAGGATCAGCGACACCGAGAACGCCGGGTAGGCGAGCCGCCGCAGCCAGACGTGCCCGACCCGGCTCGCGATGAAGGCCAGCGGCACACCGAGCGCCACCCACAGCAGCTGGCGGCGCACGATCGTGTAGGAGTCGCCGGTCTGCTGGAACGACCGGACGCTCGAGGAGCTCAGCACCATGATCAGGCCGATGGTGAGCAGCAGCGCGGTGGCGCCGACCAGCAGGTAGTAGGTCGTGAGCGGCCGGTCGAGCGCCTCGCGCGCGGCCCCGACCCAGCCCGACGACGGACGCCGGAGCGCCGGCCGCGGCACGCGGAGCGACGGGAGGCCCCACCGTCCGCCGCGCTCGGGGTTGGCCGTGGTCACGGTGCTCCCCTCGCTGTCGCCTACTGGTCGCTACGTCGTCCGGTCCCGCACCGCCGCGGCGAACGCGTCGCCCCGGGCGGCGTAGTCGGTGAACTGGTCCTGGGAGGCGCATCCCGGGGCCAGGAGCACGGTGTCGCCGGCGACGGCCAGGGTGGAGGCCGCGTCGACGACGCGCGCCATCAGGGCCCGTCCGCCGTCTACAGGGTCATCCTCCGGCGGGTCCACGATGATGACCGGCACATCGGGCGCGTGTCGCGAAAGCGCCTCGGCGACGACGCCGCGGTCGCGGCCGATCAGCACGACGCCGCGCAGCCGCGACCGCACCGACTGCACGAGGTCGTCGAACCGCGCGCCCTTGGCCAGCCCGCCGGCCACCCACACCACCGGCTCGTAGGCCTGCAAGGACGAGAGCGCGGCGTGCGGGTTGGTGGCCTTGGAGTCGTCGACCCAGGCGATGCCCTCGTGCTCGGCGACGACGGCGATCCGGTGGCCGTCGAGCCGGAAGCCGCGCAGCCCGTCGCGCACCGCGGCCTGGCTGACGCCGTGGGCACGGGCGAGGGCGGCCGCGGCCAGCGCGTTGGCCACCACGTGCGGGGCCGGCGGCACGCCGTCGATGGCGCCCGGGAGGTCCTCGAGGCTGCCGAGCTCGGCGGCGCTCGTGGCGCGCTCCTCGATGAAGGCACGGTCGACGAGCAGGTCCTCGACGACGCCGAGCATGCCCACCGACGGCATGCCGAGGGTGAAGCCGACCGCGCGGGCGCCGTCGACCACCTCGGCCTCGCGCACCAGGAGCTCGGTGAGCGGGTCGGCGACGTTGTAGACGCAGGCCCGCTGCGCCTGGTGGTAGATGCGGCCCTTGTCGGCGGCGTACGCCTGCATGCCGGCCTCGCCGGGCCCGTACCAGTCGAGGTGGTCCTCGGCGAGGTTGAGCACCGCGGCCGCCTGCGCCGAGAGCGACGACGTGTAGTGAAGCTGGAAGCTCGAGAGCTCGACGGCGAACACGTCGTAGGGCGCCGGGTCCATCACGGCCTCGACGATCGGCAGCCCCACGTTGCCGGCGGCGACGCTGCGCAGCCCGCCGGCCTTGAGGATCGCGTCGAGCATCTGCACGGTGGTGGTCTTGCCGTTGGTGCCGGTGACGCACAGCCACGGCGCCGGCTCGCCGGTGGGGCCGAGCGGCCGCAGCCGCCAGGCGAGCTCGACCTCGCCCCATACCGGGATGCCGCGGGAGGCGGCCTGCTGCAGCAGCGGCGCATCCGGGCGGAAGCCGGGCGAGGTGACGACGAGGTCGACGTCGTCCGGCAGCGTCTGGGTGGCGCCGGTGTGGATGTCGACGCGGGCGCCGAGGATCTCGAGCAGCTCGGCCTTCTCCAGCTGCGCGGGCGTCGCCGTCTCGGAGAGCGCCCGCACCTGCGCGCCGAGGTGGGTGAGGTTGTCGGCGGCCGCGAACCCGGAGACGCCGAAGCCGGCGACGACGGCGCGGACGCCGTCCCAGGAGTCCTCGCGGCCGAGGAGGTCGAGGTGGGGGGTGGCCATGGCTAGAGCCGCGCCACCCACTCGGCGTAGAAGACACCGAGACCACCGGCGACGAACAGCCCGGTGATGATCCAGAACCGGATCACGACGGTGACCTGCTCCCAGCCGAGCAGCTCGAAGTGGTGGTGCAGGGGCGCCATCCGGAACACCCGGTGGCCGGCCCTCACCCGGAACACCGTGCGGAACAGCCCGCTCGCGCGGCTCACCTTGAAGACGCTGACCTGGATCATCACCGACAGCGTGATCAGCACGAACAGGCCGCCGAGCATGAGCAGGAGCAGCTCGGTGCGGGTGAGGATCGCGAAGCCGGCCAGCGCGCCGCCGAGGGCCAGCGAGCCGGTGTCGCCCATGAAGATCTGGGCCGGCGAGGCGTTCCACCACAGGAACCCGAAGCAGGCGCCGGTGATGGCCGCGGCGATGATCGCGAGGTCGAGCGGGTCGCGCACGTTGTAGCAGGTGGCGCTCGGGTCCTCCTGGCAGAACTGGTTGTTCTGCCAGATGTTCACCAGCGTGTAGGCGCCGAACACCATCGTGCAGGAGCCGGCGGTCAGCCCGTCGAGACCGTCGGTGAGGTTCACCGCGTTGCTCGTGGCGCTGACGATCAGCCAGAAGAGCACGATCGCGACGATCGTGGGCAGCACCAGCCAGTCGATCTCGCGCAGGAACGAGACCTTCTCCGAGGCCGGCCTGCGGCCGTTCTTGTCCTCCAGCCACGGCGAGAGCGCGAGCACGCCGAAGATCACCGCGATCGCCGTCTGCCCGATCATCTTGGCGCGCGCGTCGAGACCGAGGCTGCGACGGCGGCGGATCTTGATGTAGTCGTCGAGGAAGCCGATGAGGCCGGTCCCGACGAACAGGAGGAGCAGCAGCCAGGCCGACGCCGACGGCAGGTCCATCGTGACGGCCTTCGCCGTGAAGTAGCCCAGCAGCGCGGCGGCGATGATCACCAGCCCGCCCATCGTGGGCGTTCCGCGCTTGGTGTGGTGGCTGGTCGGCCCGTCGTCGCGGACCTCCTGGCCGACGCCCCACTGCGTGAACCACCGGATCGCCGACCGGGTGCCGATCAGCGAGAGCAGGAGGGCGATGCCGCCGCTGAGGAGGATCGCTCTCATCGGTCGGCTCCTCCTCCTTCCAGCAGCTGCTCGGCTATCCATTCCAGGGCGGCCCCGCGCGATGCCTTGACCAGCACGACGTCGCCGCGCCCGGCATTCTCGCGTACCCAGTCCAGCGCGTCGGACCGGCTCGCCGTCTCCACCACGTCGGCGACCCCGTACTGTCCCGCGGCCTCCGCGACCCCGACCGCCTGCGCGCCGACGACGACCACCACGTCGACCCCCGCGGTCCCGGCGAAGGCACCCACGCGGCGGTGGGCCGTGTCGTGGTCGGCGCCGAGCTCGAGCATCGGACCGAGCACGGCGATGGTGCGGGCGTCTCGGCGCCGGCCCAGCTCGGCCAGTGTGTCGAGGGCGGCCTCGACCGACTCCGGGTTGGCGTTGTAGGCGTCGTTGACGACGAGGAGTCCGTCGGCGCGCTCGGTGACCTCCATCCGCCACCGCGACGCGGCCCGGGCGGTGCTCAGCGCGTTCACGACGTCCTCGAGCCCGAGGCCGGCCGCCAGCGCCATGGCTGCCGCGGCCGCGGCGTTGGTGACGTGGTGCGCGCCGGTCTGGGTGAGCCGCACCGGTGCCCAGGAGCCGTCGACGCCGAGGTCGAACGACGCCCGGCCGAGGTCGTCGGCACGGACGTCGCGCCATCGGACGTCGGCCTCGCGCCCGAAGGTGACGACCCGGGCGGTGGTGCGCGACGCCATCGCCGCCACCCGCTCGTCGTCGGCGTTCAGCACCGCCGTGCCCTCGGCCGGGAGCGCCTCGACGATCTCGCCCTTCGCCTGCGCGATCGCCTCGACGCCGCCGAACTCGCCGACGTGCGCCGACCCGACGTTGAGCACCGCCGAGATGCGCGGCGGCGCCATCGCGCACAGCTCGGTGATGTGGCCGATCCCGCGCGCGCCCATCTCGACGACGAGGTGGCGGGTGGTGGCGTCGGCACGGGTCACGGTGAGGGGGACGCCCAGCTCGTTGTTGAGGTTGCCCGCCGTGGCCACGGTCGGGCCGTGCTGGGTGAGCACGTGGGCGAGGAGGTCCTTGGTGCTGGTCTTGCCCTGCGAGCCGGTGAGCGCGAGCACCGGCACGCCGAGCTCGTCGACGACGTGCCGGCCGAGCCGGCCCAGCGCGGCGGCCGGGTCGGTCACCACGACGGTGGGCGACTCGGTGGGCCGGCTGCCGAGCACGGCGTGCGCGCCGGTGGCGTAGTCGTGGCCGTCGACCCGCTCCCCCGCGATGGCGACGAACATCCCGCCGGGCACCGGGTTGCGGCTGTCGAGGTAGGCGGCGCCGTCGACCACGCGGCTCGGGTCGCCGTGCACCTCGCCACCGACGACCTCGGCGATCTCCCCCAGCCGCAGCGGGATCATCGGAGCCCTCCCCCCATCTGGCGCAGGGTCTCGCGGACGACCTCGCGGTCGTCGAAGGGGTGCACGACGCCGTCGACCTCCTGGCCGGTCTCGTGGCCCTTGCCGGCCACGAGCACGACGTCGCCGGGCCCGGCGCGGCGCAGCGCCTCCTCGATCGCGGCCCGGCGGTCGCCGACCTCGAGCACCTCAGCGGCGCCGTCGCGGGTGCCGGCCAGCAGCTCGGCGCGGATCGCCGCCGGGTCCTCGGTGCGCGGGTTGTCGTCGGTGACCACGAGCACGTCGGCCAGCCGGGCGGCGATCTCGCCCATCACGGGCCGCTTGCCCCGGTCGCGGTCGCCGCCGCCCCCGAGCACCACCAGCACCCGGCCGCCGTCGGCGAGCGGGCGCAGCGTGGCGATCGCGGCGGCCACGGCGTCGGGCTTGTGGGCGTAGTCGACGACCACCAGGAAGTCCTGGCCCTCCTCGACCCGCTCCAGCCGGCCCGGCACCCCGCCCGAGGTGGCCATCGCGGCGGCGACCGGCTCCGGGTCGAGCCCGGCCGCGTCGACGGCGGCCAGGGCGGCCAGCGCGTTCACGACGTTGAACTCGCCCGGCAGCGCCACCCCGGCCGGGAACCGCCGGCCGTCGGGGGCGGCCACGGTGAACCGGGAGCCCTCGCGCAGCAGGTCGACGTCGACCGCCCGCCACTCGGCGTCGTCGGCGAGCCCGAACGTGCGCAGCGGCAGCCCGGCCGCGGCGACCTCGCCGGCGAGCCGGCGGCCGTGCTCGTCGTCGACGCACACGACGGCCCGCCGGGCCCGCTCGGCGGTGAACAGCGAGGCCTTGGCCCGGTAGTAGTCCTCGACGTCGGCGTGGAAGTCGAGGTGGTCGTGACCGAGGTTGAGGAACACCGCGACGTCGAAGACGACGCCGTCGACCCGGCCCATCACGAGCGCGTGGCTCGACACCTCCATCGCGCACACCGCCACCTCGTGCTCGCGCATCACCGCGAACAGTGCGTGCAGGTCGGGTGCCTCGGGGGTGGTGAGGGAGGTCTTCACGTCCTCGCCCGCGATCCGGGTGCCGATGGTGCCGACGCACGCCGCGCGGACGCCGGCCGCCTGGAGCGCCGCCTCGGCGAGCCGGGTGGTGGTGGTCTTGCCCTGGGTGCCGGTGACGCCGATGGTCGCCAGCGCCTCGCCGGGCCGGCCGTAGACCTGCGCGGACAGGTCACCGAGCCGGCGCCGCAGATCGGTGCCGACGAGCACCGGCACGGCCGCCGTCACCGGACCCGCGGCGTCGGTGAGCACGGCCGCCGCGCCGGAGCCGACCGCCTGGTCGGCGAAGGTGGCGCCGTGCGCGCGGGAGCCGGGCAGCGCCACATAGAGATCGCCGGGGCGGACCCGCCGCGAGTCGAGCGTGACGCCGGTGACCGACGTCGGGCTCTCCGGCACCTCGGCGACCCCCGCCCACCGGGCGACGTCGGCCAGCGGTGTGGCCGGGGGGTGCGCCGGACGGGTGTCGATCACCGCAGAAGTCTCGCGGATCACCACTCGACGGGGAGTCGGGAGGGCGGGGTGCCCGTCGGCGGGACGCCGTAGCGGCGCAGCGTGTAGCCCATCAGCTTGGCGAACGCCGGGCCGGCGACCGAGCCGCCGCCCC
The DNA here is from genome assembly GCA_963780355.1 of uncultured Actinomycetota bacterium. Taxonomy (GTDB): domain Bacteria; phylum Actinomycetota; class Actinomycetes; order Propionibacteriales; family Nocardioidaceae; genus Nocardioides. Next base: position 2,156,756 of record CAWABT010000001.1, on the reverse strand, counting down.
CGCCGTTGCGCGGGTTCTGCACCACCACGTAGATGGTGAAGCGCGGGTCGTCGGCCGGTGCGAAGCCCGCGAACGAGACCGTGAAGGTGCCGTCGTAGCAGCGGCACTCCTGGCCGACCCGCTGCGCGGTGCCGGTCTTGCCGGCCACCCGGTAGCCCTCGACGGCGGCACCGGGCGCGACGCCGGCGTCGGGGTCGAGCACCCGCTCCATCATCAGCGCGACCTGGCGCGCCGTCTCGTCGCTCACCACCCGGTGCTTGCCGACGGTGGCGGTGCCGACGTCGACGCCGTCGTCGTTGACCGCCGAGCCCTGCAGCAGGCTCGGGTCGACGCGGACGCCACCGTTGGCGATGGTGTTGACGGCCGCGGCCATCTGGATCGCGTTCACCGAGAGCGACTGGCCGAACGCGATGCGGTCGGCGGTCTGCGAGGTCCACAGGCCGGGGTCGGGCAGCAGGCCGCGGGTCTCGCCGTCGATGCCGATGCCGGTGCGCCGCCCGAGCCCGAAGGCCGTCAGGTAACGGCGCAGCTGGCCCGGCCGGAAGTGGTCGGCGGCCAGCACGGTGCCGATGTTGGACGACTTCGCGAGGACCCCGGCCAGCGTGAGCCGGAGCGTGGGGTGCTCCCAGTAGTCGTGGATCGGACGGTCCTGCCGGTTCAACACGTTGGGCACGGTGAACTGCGAGGACGGCGTGAGGATGCCGGCGTCGAGGAGGCCGGCCATCGTGAGCACCTTCTCGACCGACCCGGGCTCGTAGACGTCGGTGAGGGCGCGGGAGTTGTAGAGCGACTCCGGGTACTGCTGCGGCGAGGACGCGTCGTAGGTGGGGTCGTCGGCGACGGCGAGCAGCTCGCCGGTGCGGCTGTCCATCACCACGGCGTAGCCGGAGTCGCCGCCGGCGTCCTGCACGGTCTGGCGCAGCACCCGCTGCGCGTACCACTGCAGGTCGCGGTCGATCGTGGTGCGCAGGTCGCCGCCGTCCTGCGGGGCGGTGACGGTGTGGCTGCCGAGCGGGATCCGGCTGCCGGCACCGAGCTGGTAGCGGGCGACGCCGTCGGTGCCGGAGAGGTACTCGTCGAAGGCCGCCTCGAGACCGGCCGAGGGCCGGGCCGAGCCGTCGGGGCGGGGCGCGCCGAGGAACCCGACCAGGTTGGCCGCGACGTCGCGGGTCGGGTAGGTGCGCAGCGGGTCCTGCCGGGTAGAGAGGCCGTCGAAGCCGCGCTGCTCGGCCTCGCGCACGACGTCGGTGGCGTGGCTCGCCGGCACCTGCCGGGCGACGTACTGGAACTTGCTGTCGGACGCGCGCAGCCGGCGCAGCGTCGTGAAGTAGTCGACGCCGAGCCGGGCGGACAGGAACCGGGCCAGGCTGGGGGCGCGGGCGACGGTGAGCGTCGGGTCGGCCACCACCATGAGGCCGCTGGCGGAGGCCGCGAGCGGCTCGCCGTTGCGGTCGAGGATGTCGCCGCGGGTGGCCGGCAGCACGATCGTCTCCGAGCCCTCCTCGGCGGCCATGACGGCGTACTGCTCGGGGTCGAGGCCCTGCAGCTGCACCAGCCGGGCGGCGAAGATCGACAGCACCACCGCGATGAGCACGAAGGCCCAGCCGAGCCGCCGCTCGGAGGGACCGCGGCGGGGCCGGCGCGGCCGGCGGGCGGGTTTGCGGGCGGGACGCCGTCGCACGGTCTGACGTGCCACGGGCGTCCCCCTGGTGCTCGCCGTCGAGCGGGTCCGGGTCGGCCGGGAACGAGACGTCACCGACCGGTGCCTCCACTATGTGCGCCCGCGCCGCGGTTGCCGCGCGGCGCGCCGGTGGCACCCGCACCCGGTGCGACCGGGCCCTGCACCGCGGCCTCGCCGATCTGACCGGTCTGCTCGGCGGGCACCTGGACCGGCGGCGGGGTCAGCACCTTCGGCTTGGGGCGCTGGGGTGCCGCGACGGGCAGACCGTCGCCGGGCTTGGCCGGTGTGGGCTTGGGTCCGGACACCTCGCCGGTCTCGAGGTCGAGGAACGCCGCCGACCGGGCCGGCACCATGCCGTTGCGGCGGGCCAGCGCCGCGAGCCGCTGCGGGTCGCGGAGCCTCTCGAGCTCCATCTGCAGCCCCTCCTCGCGCGCCGAGAGCGCGGCCGCCTGCTCCTCGAGCCGGGTGGAGTCGAAGGAGGCCTGCTGCATCGAGGTGTTGAACAGCAGCAGCCCCACCACCCCGGTGACCAGCACCAGGCTCACCAGCATCACGAACGGCACCCGGGGCCGGCGGCTGCGCAGCCGTGGGACGGCGCGCAGCATCCGTCGCGGCCGAACCGCAGCCGAGAGTCTGCTGTGCCCACGGCCCAGCCCGTCGCGAACGTAAGCGGGGAGACTCATCAAGCTGCTCCGGTGTGGGGAACAGGACCGGGTCGGACACGTTCGACGGCGCGCAGCCGCACCGAGGCGGCGCGCGGGTTGCGGGCCACCTCGGTGGCGTCGGCCTGCTCCGCGCCACGGGTGACGAGCCGGAACGGCGGCTCGCTGCCCGCGGGGACGACGGGCAGGTCCACCGGCACCGTGCTGCGGGTGCCGGCGCTGAAGACCCGCTTGACCAGCCGGTCCTCGAGCGAGTGGTACGACTCCACGACCACCCGGCCGCCGACCGCCAGGGCGTCGACGGCGGCGGGCAGCGCACGGCGCAGCACGGCGAGCTCGTCGTTGACCTCCATCCGCAGCGCCTGGAAGGTGCGCTTCGCGGGGTGGCCGCCGGTGCGGCGGGCGGGCGCCGGGATCTCGGCGTAGAGCAGCTCGACCAGGGCGGCCGAGGTGGTGAACGGTTCGGTGGCGCGGCGCCGCACGACCGCGGCGGCGATCTTGCGGGCGAACCGCTCCTCGCCGAAGTCGCGCAGCACCCGGGTCAGCTCCGCGGCGCTGTAGGTGTTGAGCACGTCGGCCGCGGTCGGGCCGGTCGAGCCGTCCATCCGCATGTCGAGCGGTGCGTCGACGGCGTAGGCGAATCCCCGCTCCGGCACGTCGAGCTGGAGCGAGGAGACACCGAGGTCGAACAGCACGCCGTCGACGGCGCCGAGGCCGAGGTCGGCGAGCACCTCGGGGATCTCGTCGTAGACGGCGTGGACGCCGGTGAACCGGTCGCCGAACGGCGCGAGCCGCTCCCCGGCGAGGGCCAGCGCCTCGGGGTCGCGGTCGATGCCGACGACGCGGGCGAGGGTGCACGTGGTGAGCACCGCCTCGCTGTGGCCGCCGAGCCCGAGGGTGGCGTCGACGAGCACCGCCCCCTCGTGGTCGAGCGCCGGCGCGAGCAGCGCGACGACCCGGTCGAGGAGGACCGGGTCGTGCCGCTCCCCGGTCGACACCTCAGCGCCCCAGGCTGGTGAGCAGCAGCATCCCGACCGCGACGGCGGCGCTCATGACCAGGGAGAAGGCCATGAGGCTCGCGGCGTCGCGGGCCTGGTGCCGGACGCGCCGCGGCGGCGGCGCGTCCTGGACGGGTGTGGTGCTCAACGGTTCGACCCCTGGCTCGGGAAGTGGGAAGTGGTGGTGCGGGGAGCCGCCGGGCCAGGTCCCTGCCCGCGCCCTCCTGCATTCATGGGAAGGGCTGGGCTCTGGAACCGGGGAAGGTGCCCCAGAGCCGCGTGCGGCAGTCGCTGGGAGCGGGTCAGAGACCTCGCCCGGCGGATCCGTTGTGGAGTTGGTGATGCCTGGTGGTGCGGGTGCTGCTACTCGTCGTCGTCGTCCAGCGCGGCGAACCGCTCGGACTCGGCCGCCTGGTACTCCGCCCAGCGGGCCGGGTCCCAGATCTCGAGCCGGTCGCGGACCCCGATGACCACGACGTCCTTCTCGAGACCCGCGTACTCGCGCAGCGGCGCCGGGACGGCGATGCGCCCCTGCTTGTCGGGGGTGAGGTCCTCACCCGAGCTGTAGAACATCCGCGCCAGGCTGCGGCCCGCACGGCTCGACAGCGGCCGGTCGAGCGCCTCGATCTCGCGGTCGAAGACGGCAGGGGGCCAGACGTAGAGGCAGTTCTCCTGTCCCTGCGTCACGACGACCCCCTCAGCCAGCGCTGCCCTGAACTTGGCGGGGAGGAAGAGCCGGCCCTTCTCGTCGAGCTTCGGCCGGTAGGTGCCCATGAAGCGCATCGGGCACCCCCTCTCGTCCCCAGAAGGAACGGCCCCCGGTCGACCACGGCTCCCCACCGCGCTCCCCGGAGACTCCTTGCTCCTCCACTTTCCCCCACTCTACGCCACTTTCCCCCACCGTCAACCACCGTGCACTCCGTGTCCCCCACCGCGCCCCACCCCGGCCCCCTGGCGCCGAGGCGGCGCCAGAGGTGACTCGGCATCGCCCCGGCATCACGGGAAGGTCACGGCGCCGTCACGAGGAGGTCGCGCCGGCCCGGCTCCCTGGCACGCTGTTGTGAGGGCCACGTAGGTTGCGGGCACGCCATACCGTGGAAGCCAGAGGGACGCCGGCACCCACACCCCCGGGGGCCGGTGCAGCGTGAGAGGACCGAGCGTTGGAGACACCGTTGGAGACCCCCGCCGCGCCCCCCACCGGAGCGGCCGACCTCCAGAGCCTGTCCCGGGTGGTGAACCGGATCCGCACCAACATCGAGCGGGTCATCGAGGGCAAGCCGGACGTCGTCACCTCGACCCTCGTGGTGCTGCTCGCCGAGGGTCACCTGCTCATCGAGGACGTGCCCGGCGTCGGCAAGACGATGCTGGCCAAGGCGCTCGCCCGCAGCATCGACTGCTCGGTGCGGCGCATCCAGTTCACGCCCGACCTGCTGCCGTCCGACGTCACCGGCGTCTCGGTGTTCAACCAGAACACCCGTGAGTTCGAGTTCCGGCCCGGCGGCGTGTTCGCCAACATCGTGGTCGGTGACGAGATCAACCGCGCCTCCCCCAAGACCCAGTCGGCGCTGCTGGAGTGCATGGAGGAGAAGCAGGTCACCGTCGACAACACGACCTACCAGCTCGACGCGCCGTTCATGGTGATCGCCACCCAGAACCCGATCGAGATGGAGGGCACCTACGCCCTCCCCGAGGCGCAGCGTGACCGGTTCATGGCGCGGGTGTCGGTGGGCTACCCGGTCGAGGCGTCCGAGATCGCGATGCTCAGCACCCACACCGACGCCAACCCGCTCGAGGACCTCGAGCCGGTCACCGACGCCACCGAGATCCGCAAGCTGACCGGGATCGTGGCCCAGGTCTACGTCTCGCCGGCGATGCAGCAGTACGTCGTCGCGCTCACCGGCGCGACCCGGATGAGCGAGGAGCTCATGCTCGGCGCCTCGCCGCGCGCCTCGCTCCACCTGGCGCGCGCGGCCAAGGCCTACGCCGCCATCCAGGGCCGCGACTACGTCGTCCCCGACGACGTGCAGCGGCTCGCCGGACCGGTGCTCGCGCACCGGCTGCTGCCCAGCGTCGAGGCGGCGATGAGCAACCGCCCGCCGGCGGCGATCCTCCAGGGCATCGTGGCGTCGGTGCCCGTGCCCGCGCGCTAGGCGCCCGACCATGCGCGAGGCACTCGGTGGTCTGACGGTCCGGGGCCGGGCGTTCCTGGCCGCCGGGATCACCGCGATCCTGTGCGCCATCGTGCTGGGCCAGCCGGCGCTCACCCGGGTCGGCGTGCTGGCCGTCGTGCTGCCGCTGGTCACCGCGCTGGTGCTCGCCCGCAGCCGCTACCGGCTGGCGCTGGTGCGCACCGTCGGCCCGCAGATGGTCACCGCCGGGCAGCCGGCGCGGGTCAACCTCACGCTCACCAACGAGGGCCGGACGCCGAGCGGCGTCCTGCTGCTCGAGGACCAGGTGCCCTACGTGCTCGGCACCCGGCCGCGCTTCGTGCTCCGCGGCGTCGGCCGCGGCTGGCGGCGCGACGTCGGCTACCAGGTGCGCAGCGACGTCCGCGGCCGCTTCGACATCGGCCCGATGACGGTGCGGGTCTCGGACCCGTTCGGGCTGGTCGAGCTCGGCCGGGCGTTCCGCACCACGGTGCCGCTCGTCGTCACCCCGCGCACGGTGCACCTGCCGACGATCCTGCTCGGCGGCGGCTGGACCGGGTCGGGCGACAACCGGCCGCGCGCGTTCGCCATCGGCTCCGCCGAGGACGTCACGGTGCGCGAGTACCGGCAGGGCGACGACCTGCGGCGGGTGCACTGGCGCAGCTCGGCGCGGGTCGGCGAGCTGATGGTGCGCCGCGAGGAGCAGCCGTGGCAGTCGCGCGCCACGATCGTGCTCGACAACCGCACCCACGTGCATCGCGGCCAGGGCATCGCGAGCTCGCTCGAGACCGCCGTCGTCACCGCCGCCTCGATCGGCGTCCACCTCTCCCAGCTCGGCTACCAGGTGCGGCTGGTCACCACCGCCGGCGACACCAGCAGCGCCGACGGCACCCAGTGGCACGACCGAGACACCGAGCTCAACGCCGGACCGCTGCTCGAGTCGCTGGCCGTGGTGCAGCCGGTGGCACGGGTGCGGATGGACGCGCGCTGGCTCGGCGAGCAGGTGCAGGGCGGCATCACGATCGCCGTGCTCGCCCATGTCGACGCCACCGACCTGCCGGTCCTGCGAAGGATCCAGCACCACACCACCTCCGCGCTCGCGGTGGTGCTCGACGTCGAGGCCTGGGTGGCCCGCGGCGGCGTCGCCGCCACCGCGCCCGGCGTCCCGCTGCTCACCCAGCACGGCTGGCGCGCCGTCTCGCTCGGCCCGCGGGACCGGATCGACGCCGCCTGGCAGGAGCTGGGCCGCACCGGCTCGGCCGCTGCCGTCCGGGGCAACCTGATCGCACCGGGTGCCATGGTGGGGAGACGAGCCTGATGGCCCGGCGTCGCGCCCACCTCGGCCACTCGCTGGCGCTCGGCCTGGCCAGCGCCGGCACCGTGTGGCTGGCCACGCTGTCGTGGCGCGGCTTCACCGACTCCGACGACTACCTCACCGGGCTGCTGCTGATCGGCGTCGCGATCGCGACCGTGGGCGCCGTCGCCCGGTGGGCGCGGCTGCCCGTGGTGCTCGTGCTCGCGATCCAGGCGGCCGTCGGCCTGGTGGTGCTGGCGGCCGCCGTCACCGGCTCGCCGGTGCCGGGCGAGGAGCTGCGGGCCGCGTTGTCGGCGGCGTCCGACACCGCGCAGCGGTTCCCCGCGCCCGTGCCGGAGCGGCCGGGGGTCACCGTGCATCCGCTGCTGCTGGGCAGCGGGTTCCTGGTGTTCGCCCTCGTCGACGCGATGGCGTGCTCGCTGCGGCGGGTCCCGCTGGCCGGCCTGCCGCTGCTCGCGGTCTACAGCGTGCCGATCAGCCTGCTCGCCGGCGGCCTCGACTGGCGGGTCTTCGCCGTCACCGCGCTCGGCTTCCTCCTCATGCTCTACCTCCAGGAGCAGCAGCGCGCCTCCGGCTGGGGCCGGGCGCTCGAGGAGGGCGGCGCCGAGCTCACCGGCGGCGAGGAGCGGCGCGGCTGGGTGCGCGTCAGCGCGGTGGCCACGGCGATGCTCGCCGTCGCCGCCGCCGTCGTGGTGCCGCCGGCCATCCCGACGCTGAAGCTCGAGGCGTTCCAGCTCGGCGCCGGCACCGGCGAGGGCCAGATCCGGATCCGCAACCCGATGGTCGACCTGCGGCGCGACCTGCGCCGTGGCGACGACGACGACCTGATCACCGTGGTCACCGACGACCCCGACCCCGACTACCTGCGGATCTCGGTGCTCAACCGGTTCTCCGACAACGAGTGGAGCTCCGGCGACCGCGACGTGCCGTCGGACCAGACGCCCACCGGCGACCTGCCGCCGCTGGTCGGCGTCCTCAACTCGATACCGCGCAACAGCTACTCATATGACGTGAGCGCCACCGACGACTTCGACTCCACGTGGCTGCCCACCCAGGCGCCGATCAGCGAGATCGAGGCGCCCGGCGACTGGCGCTTCGACCTCGCCACCATGGACTTCATCGCCAGCGGCGACACCAACGCCGCCGGGCTCGAGTGGACCATGACCGCCCTCGACCTCGACCTCGACGCCACCCAGCTGGCCCGGCTCCAGGGCTCGCCGACCCAGGTGAGCGACGAGGTGCTCGAGGTGCCGCCCCGGCTGCCCGACTCGGTGGGCGAGCTGGCCGACGAGGTGACCGCGAACGTCGACTCCGACTTCGAGAAGGCGGTCGCCCTCCAGCAGTGGTTCCGGGAGGACGGCGACTTCACCTACGACCTGCGCGACTCCCCCGAGGGCAACGGCGTCGACGACCTCGCCACCTTCCTCGACCCCGACATCGGCCGGGTCGGGTACTGCGAGCAGTTCGCGGCGTCGATGGCGGTGATGGCCCGGCTGCTCGGTATCCCGGCGCGGGTGGCGGTGGGCTTCCTGGACCCCGACCCGGTGCCGGGCGCGGACGACACCTACGTCTACAGCGCCCACGACCTGCACGCCTGGCCCGAGCTGTTCTTCCCGGGCGCGGGCTGGGTCCGGTTCGAGCCCACGCCGGGCGGACCCGACGGCCGGGCGCAGACGGTGCCCGACTACACCCGGCAGGGCGTCGACGTCGGCGACCCGAGCACGCAGTCGTCGGCGCCGTCCCCCTCCGCAGGCCCGACGACCAGCCCCGGCGCCGACCCGCGCACCGCGCCGACCGAGGAGGCGCCCGACCAGCAGGCGACCAACGACGCCGGTGCCACCGACGGCGGCTTCCCGTGGCTGACGCTGCTGATCTGGGTGTTCGTGATCTCGCTGCTCGCCGCCGTGGTGCTCGTGCCGCGGCTGCTGCGGGACCGCCGCCGCTCGGCCCGGCTCCGCGGCGGCCCCGAGGCGGCGTGGGCCGAGCTGCGCGCCACCGCGATCGACCTCGGCCACGCCTGGCCGGAGGGTCGCTCACCGCGCGAGGTGCAGGAGCACCTCGAGCGGCTGTTCGGCCGGCCCGGCGACCCCTCCCCCGAGCTGCGCCCCAAGCGCGGCCCGGCGCAGTGCCCCGAGGCCGTCGCCGCGCTGAACCGGATCACCGACGAGCTGGAGCGGCTGCGCTACGCCCGCGACCACGTCGGCGCCGACGGCCGCTGGGCCGACGACGTCCAGATCATCAGCGAGGCCCTCGCCGCCGGCGTCCAGCCCCGGGTCCGCCGCAAGGCCGAGTGGTGGCCCCGCTCGGCCTTCCAGCCCGGCGCCCCCGAGGTCCACGAGCGCGACGACGCCAGCGTCGCCGGCCGGGTCGTCGAGCACGTCTGACGACGCTCGTCGAGCCTGTCGAGACGCCGGAGCCGCTCCCGCCGAGGTGAGCGGGGTCAGCCGTCGAGACCGGGCCGGGGCGTCTCGACAGGCTCGACGAACGTGACCGTCAGAGCCCGCCGTTGTCGCGGCGACGGCGCCACCGCTCCTCCATGCGCTCCATGAAGGAGCCGGAGGAACCGGACGAGCCGTGGCCGGCACGGGGGCCGCGGGTGCGACGGGGACGCTTGCCGCCGTCGAGGACCGAGAAGCCGGAGGGGTGGGCGGTGGCACCGGTCTCGGCGCCGGGGGCGGCCGAGGCGTGCCGACCGCGCAGCGCGCCGAGGGCGACGGTGGCCGAGACGAGCATGAGCATGAAGCCCACGATGCCGACGTACCAGAGCTGGCTCACCGCGCCCGCCATGAGGACGGCGATGCCGACCGCGAACGCCAGCCCGGCCACGAGCGCGCGACGCCGCGCGCGGTGGCGCAGCGTGGTGCCACGGAGCGTGGAAGCGAACTTCGGGTCCTCCTCGACGAGGGCGCGCTCCATCTGCTCGAGCAGACGGAGCTCCTCTTCCGAGAGTGGCACCGGGTTCCTCCAGGTGGTGTGGCGGTTGGACAAGTCTAGGCAGGCGACCTGTGACACGGTAGGCGGGACGGCGGAATTTGTACCGGGAACGGTTCACCTGATGAGGCTCGCCGGCCGGACGGCGGCCGAGCCGAACCGGAGCACCGCCTGGTCGACGGCGCGGTCGGCGTCCGACCAGCCGTGGTCGGGCTCGCCGAGGACCCCCTGACGGTGCACCCGGGCCCGCGGCAGCACGTTCTCCACCCGCACCCCGACGAGCCTCACCCGCACCCGCCGGAGCCCGAGCGCGTCGTAGAGGTGGACCGCCGCGGCGTACACCTCCTGGGTGACGTCGGTGGCCTCGGGCAGCGTGCGCGAGCGGGTGATCGTGCGGAAGTCGGAGAACCGCACGGTGAGCGTGACCGTGCGACCCACGAGGTCGGCCTTGCGCAGCCGGGCCGCGACGCGGGCGGTGAGCCGCAGCACCTCGCGGAGCACGGCGGTGCGGTCGGCGGTGTCGCGGCCGAAGGTCTCCTGGGCGCCCACCGAGCGGTGCGGCTCCGTGGTGCCGGTGCGGCCGCCGTAGCCGAAGACCCCGGGGTTGTCGGGAGCGAGCTCGTCGCGGTCGGTGCCCCACGCCAGGTGGTGCAGCTGCGCACCGAGCGCCCGGCCGACCGACGCCTGCAGGTCGGCGACCGGGGTGTGCGCCAGGTCGGCCACCGTGTGGAAGCCGCGCTCGCGCAGCATCGTCGCGGTCTTCTCCCCGACGCCGAAGAGGTCGCCGACGTCGAGCCCGTGCAGGAAGGCCACCACCTCCTCGGGTGGCACCACGACGACGCCGTCCGGCTTGGCCCGGCGGCTGGCGAGCTTGGCCACCGACACCGACGCCGCCACGCCGACCGAGCAGGTGATGCCCTGCTCGTCGTGCACCGTGGCTCGCACCCAGTCGGCGATCCCCGCCGGGTCGCCCAGCCGGCGCTCCGACCCGCGCACGTCGAGGAACGCCTCGTCGAACGAGATCGCCTCCACCACCGGCGTCACCCGGCGGAAGACCGCCATCACCGAGCGGGACACCGTGGTGAACGCGTCGTAGTCGGGCACGAGCGAGACCACCTGCGGGCACAGCCGCCGGGCCTCGACGCCGGTCATGCCCGACCGGACGCCGAACGCCCGCGCCGGGTAGCTCGCCGCGAGCACCACGCTGCGGTGGCCGCCGCCGACGATGCACGGCTGGTCGACCAGGTCGGGCCGGTCGCGGAGGAGGACGCTCGCGTAGAAGGCGTCCATGTCGACGTGGAGCAGCGGGGTCGTGGTCACGACCCGCCGCCTCGGTCAGGTCGCGAGCAGGTGCACCTGGGTGGCGAGGGGCAGGTAGTCGGGGCGCTCGGCGACGGCGCGCTCGAGGTCGACGAGGGCGGCGGTGGAGCCGGGCTCGAGGTCGAGCAGCGAACCGGGCACGAGGTCGGCGAAGACCCGGACGCCGTGGGTGCACTGGGTGGTGAACCCGGCGCCGGCGAGCAGGTCGGCGGCCTCGGCGGCGGTGAACCGGCGCCCGGACCGGCCGAGCGCGTCGGTCTGGTCAAGCATGCCGAGCGCCTGGCCGAAGTGGCCCGCCATGGCACGGGCGACGACGGCGGCCGGCCGCTGGCCGACCAGGAGCGAGAGGTGACCGCCGGGCCGGAGCACCGTGCGGATCTCGGCCAGTGCGGCCGCGGGGTCGTCGACCACCTCGAGCACGCCGTGGCACAGCACGACGTCGACCGGGCCGGCGAGGTCGGCGAGGTCGGAGACGTCGCCCTGCCGGCCGTCGACCATGACTCCGCGCTCTCGGGCCCGCCGGTCGAGCGCGGCGAGTGCGTCGGGGCTGGGGTCGACGACGGTGACCCGGTGGCCGAGCCCGGCGATCCGCACCGCGGAGCCGCCCGTGCCGCCGCCGATGTCGAGCACGTCGAGGGGCGCGCCGGTGGCCGCGAGGACCGGGTCGAGCACGTCCCACACCACGGCGGTGCGGGGCGCGCTGCGATCCATGCCGTGAACCCTAGGGCGTGGCTGTCCATGACGTCGGCGCCGGTTCGGTGTCAGGAGACGTGACGGACCAGGCGCACCTCCAGCGGTGTGTGCGGCACCAGCCCGAGCGCCTGCTCGACGACGCCGAGGAACCGGTCGGCGTCGCGGACCAGGTCGTCGGCCTCGCGCTCGGAGACCGCGCGGGTGGAGCCGGCCTCCGCCGCCGCGCGCTTGCCCGCCCCCGCGGCGAAGAAGGTGGCCCACTCCCCCAGCTCGGGGGCCACCTCGGTGAGCAGCACCCACGCGTTCTTCTGCGGACGCCGCCGGGTGGCGGGCGCCGGCCGCGCCCGCGCTGCGAGCAGCGCCGCGGCCGCCCGCAGGGCCGCCACGTGGGCGCACGCGTAGCGGGTGGCGACGTCGCCGGCCGCCACCGCCTCGCTCAGCGACTCCGCCGCCCGCTCCAGGTAGGAGTGGGTGGTGGCCGGCAGCGCGAAGGGGTTCACCTCAGTCATGGCTGCCCACCAGCTGCCACCGGCCGTCGGCCCGGTCGAGGGCGAGCTCGAAGACGCCGGTGCCGCCCGCCGGCCCGCGCCCGGCCTCGACCCGCCACCGCTCCCCGGTCTCGACCTGGTGCGCCAGCACCCGCCGCACCTGCCACAGCCGACCCCGCCACAGGAACTGCTCGGGGCCCTGCTCGGGATCACCCTCGCGCCGTCGCACCTCCACCGGCTCCTCGTACCTCTGCACCGTCGGCTCCGCTCCCGCCCGCTCCACCGCGCCGGCGGGGCCGGGGGTCGAGGTCGGCCCCGCCGACGTGTTCGAACAGGTGTTCGAACACGTGACCACGGTACACCGCGGCGCCGACAGCGCGTCAAGACACGCGGCGGCTGGTCGCGGTCGGGTCAGGAGGTGGCGGACTCCGAGTGCGGGCTCTCCCGGCTCACGGCCACGTAGCGGCTCGTGTCGGGGTGGTAGAGGCACGCCACCAGCGCCGCCTCGAGCAGCAGCATCACGATCGCGCCGACGACGAAGACGGCGGGCGGGTCGGCGCGCAGCGCCGCCAGCGTGGAGAGTGCGGCCGCGGCCATCAGCGCGGCCAGGCAGTGCCGCGCCCAGTTGTGGCCGCCCTTGAAGAACGACATGAACACCAGCGTCGTGGAGCCGAGGCAGACCACCATCGTGACGACGACCGGCGTGAACGACGGCGAGACGCGGGTGTCGTCGGCGGTGCGGGCCCCGCCCATGCCGGTGGCGGCGACGAGGTCGTCGGAGAACACGACCGCGAGCACGGTCATCAGCACCAGCACCGCCACCAGCGCCCAGATGAGCGCGAGGGCCCGGGACACCGAGGCCGGTCGGCTCATCGTCGTCCTCGCTTCAGTGTCGTCAGTGTCGTCGGGGGCAGTCCGGCTGTCCGGGCCGAGCACTACTGTCGCACCGTGACCGCCGAGCACCCCACCATGGCCCGGTTCCGCGACGACCATGCGCGCCTCGGTGGCACCGGTGAAGTGGTCATCCTGCCCGACTCGGTGCATACGGCGGCACTGGCGGCCCAGGCGCTGGGCTGCGAGGTCGGCGCGATCGCCAACAGCCTCCTCTTCGACGGCGACGGCGCGCCGGTGCTCGTGCTCACCTCCGGCGCCCACCGCGTCGACACCACCAAGGTCGCCGCCGAGGTCGGCGTCGCGAAGCTGCGCCGGGCCTCGCCGGAGTTCGTGCGCGAGCACACCGGCCAGGTGATCGGCGGGGTCTCCCCCATCGGCCACCCCGCGCCGGTGCCCACCTACCTCGACGGCTGGCTCCAGCGGTACGACGTCGTCTGGGCTGCCGCCGGCCACCCGGCGGCGGTGTTCTCCACCACCTACGACGAGCTGCTGCGACTCACCGGCGCCACGCCGGTCGACGTCGAATGACGAGGGGCCCACGAGCTTGCGAGTGGGCGCCCTCGTCGACGGTGGTCGAGCAAGCGTCGTCGACTGAGGGACGAAGTCGATGACAGCGCGTCGAGACCTGGTGACGGCTGTACCCAAGCCGCCTGGGCGCAGCAGTAGTGAGGTCTCGACACGGGCTCGCTGGCGCTCGCCCGGCTCGACCACCGTCGTCGGCCTCGCTGCGCTCGTCGTCGCCGTCGGAATCGGGTCGCCGCCACCGGGCCGCCCCACTAACGTCGAGGCATGGCCGGGCTCGACCTCACGGACGACGAGACCCGTGCCGCGCTCACGGCCCGGCTCGGGAAGCACCTCGCCGGCCGTCCGGTGGTGCTGGGGCCCGCGATCCTCGCCGGCTACACGGCCACGATCCGGCTGCTGCGCTCGATGGGCTGCCCGGTGCTCGCGGTCACGACGGCGCGCGGCGCGGGCGCCCTGCCCGACCCGGGCACCTTCACGCTGGTCGAGCTCCAGACCCCGCCGACGGCGTCCATGACCGACGAGGTGCGGCTGCTCGACCGGGTCGCGCGCACCCTGCCCCCCGACGTCGTGGCCGCCGTCGAGGCGTTCGACCCCGGCCGCGAGGCGGTCTGGCTCACGCCGCCGTTCGTCCTGGCCGACGAGCCGATCCTCGGCCGCCCCGTGCTCGGCGGTCGGCCGGCGAGCTGGGTGGCGCTCGAGGACAAGATGCTCGTCGCCGGGCTGTGCGAGCAGGCCGGCGTCGCGGCCGCGCCGTCGCGGGTGGTGCCGACCGACGCCGTCGCGCTGCGGGCCGCGGCCGCCGACCTCGTGGCGGACCCCCGGCTCGGCACGGTGTGGAGCGGCGACGCCCGCGACGGCATCAACGGCGGCGGCAACTTCGTGCGCTGGGTGGTCGACGAGGCCGACGCCAGCGCGTCCTTCGCGTTCTTCGCGCCCCGCTGCGACCGCGTGCGGGTGATGCCGTTCCTCGACGGCGTGCCCTGCTCGGTGCACGGCGTGGTGCTGCCCACCGGCACCGCCGCGTTCCGGCCCGTCGAGATGGCGACGCTGCGCGACGTGGAGACCCGGCGGTTCGTGTACGGCGGCCTGAGCACCTGGTGGGACCCGCCCGCGGTCGACCGCGAGGTGATGCGCGACGCCGTCCGCCGGGTCGGCGACCTGCTCGGCGCCGAGCACGGCTATCGCGGCGCGTTCGGCATCGACGGCGTGCTCACCGCCGACGGCTTCCTGCCGACCGAGATCAACCCGCGCTACTCCGGCGGCGTCAACACGGTCGCCCAGGCCGACCCCGACCTGATGATGCTGCTCCAGCTCGCGCTGCTGGCCGGTGAGGACACCGGCCTGACCGTCGCCGAGCTCGAGACCTTCACCGACCTGCTCGACGCCCGCCGGATCGGGAAGCCGGTGGTGGTGGGGCAGGGCGAGTCGCTCGGCGCGGAGCTGTCGTACCCGGTGCGCTACGCCGACGGCCGGGTGGAGCGCGCGGACGACGACACCGGCAGCACGCTGATCGGCGCCGACAACCCGAGCGGCTTCTTCGCCAGGGTCGACCCGTGCACGCTGCTCGCCCCCGGCGACCGGCTCGGGCCGCTCAACGCCGCGCTGCTCGCGCACTTCGACCGCGAGCACGGCACGTCGTTCGGCGACCTCATCCCGCCGCCTGACCTCCGGTGATCCCGCCCGCGTCGTAGCCGGCGATCTCGGCCTCGTCCGGGCTCTGCCACCACCGCTCGTAGTCCTCGAGCTGCTCCCGCGTGATCACGACGACCCCCGCCGCGGCGTTGCGTCGCTCGATCCGGGCCCACCGCTCCTCGAGCGGCACGTCGAGCGCGTAGAGCACGACGTCGTGGCCGGCGGACCGCACCTGGTCACGGCAGCGGGTGCGCTCGGGGCGGGTCCAGAAGCCGAAGTCGGCGACGACGGTGAGACCGAGGTCGGCGAGGCCGAGGGCGTGGCGCCACATCGAGCGCTCGAGCCGGCGTCGCAGCGGCCCGTCGTGCGGGTCGAGGCCCATCGCGAGCAGCCACTCGTCGGGGCAGAGGCGCACCGTGTCGCGCCCGTCCTCCAGCCGCCGCGCGAGCACGGTCTTGCCGGCGCCCGGCATGCCGCACACCATCACCACGGTCCCCACGGGCGTCACCGTAGGCCGTGTCGACCGTCCCGTGGCGGCGCCGGGCCCGCCCAGGCGGCACGCTGGCGGCGTTGCCGTCGCTGGACGGGCGCCCAGCCTGCCTGCGCTCCGGCGCCTTGCCATCGCACCACCTGAACGACCCCGGCATCCACCTGGGCCGGTCGACACGGCCTAGGGTCGCGGCGTGGCGCGCGTGGTGGTGATCGGTGGAGGATTCGGTGGGATGGCGAGCGCCGCGCGGCTCGCGAAGCTCGGTCACGAGGTGGCGCTGATCGAGCGGTCCGGCCGGCTCGGCGGCGCGATGACGCCGGTGAGCGAGGACGGCTACACCTGGGACGCCGGCCCGACGTCGACGCTGCTGCCGGCGGTGGTGCGCGACCTGTTCCGCAAGAGCGGGCGGCCGGTCGAGGACGAGCTGACGCCGGGGCTGGAGCCGCTGGACGTCGTCCGCGAGCACCGGTTCGAGGACGGCAGCGTGCTGCGCCTGCCGGGTGGCTCGCGGGCGCGGCAGGTGGCCGCCTTCGACGAGCTCGAGCCCGGCCTGGGCGCGGAGTGGGAGGCGTTCACCGGTCGCTACGAGGAGACGTGGGAGGTGCTGCGGCGCGGCTGGTTCGAGGCGCCGTGGGACGGCGAGGAGCGGGTGGTGCCGCGCGAGGTGACCGCGATCCTCGACAGCCGCGAGACCCTCCACAAGCGGCTGCGCAGGACGTTCCGCGACGACCGGCCCGCGCTGGTCGCCGGCCACCCGCACGAGGCCGACGGCCACGACCTGCGCAACGTGCCCGCCTGGGCCGGGCTGACGTCGTACCTGGAGCAGCTGTTCGGCGCCTGGCACGTGCCGGGCGGGATGCACCGGCTCACCGGCGCGCTCTCCGACCGGCTGGAGCTGCGCGGGGTGCGGGTGCTGCTCGACACCGAGGTGCGCGACCTGGTGGTGCGGCAGGGACGGGTGGCTGCGGTGCTGCTCCCGGACGGCGAGGTGCCGGCCGACGCCGTCGTCTGCGCCGTCGACCCGCGCCGGCTGCCCGCGCTGGCGCGGGCGGTGGAGCGCACGATGCCCGCGCTGCCGCCGGTGGTGTCGTACATCGGCCTCGACGGTGCGCACGCACTGCCCGAGCTGCCGCACGAGCTGGTGCTGCACGGCGACCCGGCGCTCGTCGTCCGCACCGGGGGCACCGCGCCCGACGGCTGCGTGGCCTGGACGCTGCACGGGCGCGGCCGGCTCGCCGAGGACATGCTCCGGGTGCTCGCCCGCCACCACCTCGACGTCCGCGACCGGGTCGCCGTCCGGATCGACCGGTCGCCCCGCGACCTCGTCCAGGAGTGGGGCGGCTCACCGCACGGCGTGCTGTGGTCGGGCCGCGGCACCGTCCGCGCCCGGCTCGGCCCGGACACGCCGGTCCCCGGCGTCTACGCCGCCGGTGCCCACGCCACCCCCGGCTCCGGCCTCCACCAGGTCGGCCTCTCCGCCGCCCTCGTCGCCGCCGCGATCGGACCGGCCTGAGCGGTAGTCCCTGACTACCCCACCGTCCAGGTGACGGTGACGGAGGTGAGCACGTCGGCCTCACCGGGCTGGAGGTCGACCTCGGGGGCGGCGGCGCGGGCGGTGAGGGCGCCGAGGCCGGGCGCGGAGACGGCGGCCCCCTCGACGAGCGCGACGAGCTCGCCGAGCGAGACCCCGCCGAGCAGGGCGAGGTGCTCGGCGCGGGCGCGGGCGTCGCGGAAGGCGAGCTCGCGGGCCTCGCGCTCGGCGCGGGTGGTGTCGCTCGGGGTGAGGGTGACGCCGTCCAGGATCATCCGGTCGCCCACCGAGGCGGCGAGCTCACCGACGAGGGCACCGGCGATGTCGAGGTCCGCGCAGCGGATCACGAGCCCGTGCCGGGCCTCGTAGCCGGAGGGCCGGCCGCGCATGTCGTGCTGCGGCCACACCTCGACCCCCGACGTCCCGACGGCGGCCGGCTCGACGTGCCGGTGGCACACCTCGACGGCGAACTCCCGTGCCGACTCGGCGCCGGCGAGCGCGTCGGCGAGCGCCGACGCGGCGTGCCGTGCAGTGAGCCGCACGGAGGCGGAATCCCTCACGACCGGGGCCGTGCCCCGGCCGGTGGTGGTGACAATACGGTCCGATATCCCCCCAGGCATGCCCGTACCGTACGAGATCAGGGGACCGAGATCCGCAGCTTCCCGAAGATCTCCAGCGTGGCGCGGGACCGGTTGAGCGTGTAGAAGTGCAGCCCGGGCGCGCCGCCGTCGAGCAGCTCCTCACACAGCTCGGACGACACCGCGATGCCCTCGGCCCGCACCCGGGCGGGGTCGTCATGGGCGGTGATGCGGGCGACGATGTCGTCCGGCACGTCGGCGCCGATGAGCTCGCCCTGCCGCAGCAGCGCCTTCACGTTCAGGATCGGCATGATCCCCGGGAGGATCGGGATGTCGACACCGCGCTCGCGCACCCGCTCGACGAGCCGGAAGTAGTCGGTGGCGCGGAAGAACATCTGCGTGACCGCGAAGTCGGCGCCGGCGCGGGCCTTCGCGACGAGCACGTCGGCGTCCTGCTCGAGCGACTCGGCGCTCGGGTGGCCCTCGGGGAACGCCGCCACGCCGATGCGGAAGTCGCCCCGGGAGCGGGCGAGCTCGACGAGCTCGGTGGCGTAGTTGAAGCCGCCGGACGTCGCCGTCCACGGCGCGCTCGGGCCCTCCTCGGGGTCGCCGCGCAGCGCCATCAGGTGGTGGACGCCGCCCTCGACGTAGCTGTCGAGGATCGCCTCGAGCTCGGCGCGGGTGTGGCCGACGCAGGTGAGGTGCGCCATCGGGGTCATCGAGGTCTCGCGGGCGATCCGGCGGGTGATCTCGACGGTGGTGTCGCGGGTGGAGCCGCCGGCGCCGTAGGTGACCGACACGAAGGTGGGCGCGTAGGGCTCGAGCTCGCTGATCGCCTTCCAGAGCTGCTCGACCCCGGCCTCGTCCTTCGGCGGGAAGAACTCGAAGGAGATCGACCGCTCACCCCCTCGGATGGCGTCGACCACACTGCGTCCCGGACCCGTCACCACGGCGTCGACCCTACGGGTCCTAGGGTCTGGGACGTGGATCGTGACGGCCGGTGGGACGTGGGACGTGAGGCGTTCCACACCGACCTGCAGACCACGCTCGACGCCTTCCTGACCGAGCAGGCGGCGACCTTGGAGCCGCTCGGGCCCGACGTCGACCGGCTGGTCGCCGAGGCCCGGGCCGTCGTCGCCGGGGGCAAGCGGTTCCGGGCCGCGTTCTGCCTGTGGGGCTACCGCGCGGTGGAGCCTGTGCCGGTCGACCCGGCCGCCTTGTTGCGGGCCTGCGCCGCCCTCGAGCTGCTGCACGCGAGCGCCCTCGCACACGACGACCTCATGGACGCCTCCGACACCCGCCGCGGCCGGCCCGCCACCCACCGCGGGTTCGCCACCGAGCACCGCGACGCCGGCTGGACCGGCGACCCCGAGCAGTACGGCGCGGCCGGCGCGATCCTGCTCGGCGACCTGCTGCTCGGCTGGGCCGACGAGCTCGTGCGCCGGTGCGGGCTGCCGTGGGACCGGGTCGGGCCGGCCCTCGACCTGTTCGACCGGTGCCGCTCGGAGGTGATCGCCGGTCAGTTCCTCGACGTCTCGGTGCAGGCCCGCGGCCGGGCCGACGTCGAGACGGCGATGACGGTGCTGCGCTACAAGTCGGCCAAGTACTCGATCGAGCGGCCGCTGCACGTGGGTGCGGCGCTCGCCGGCGCCGGCCCGGAGACGCTGGCCGCGCTGACGGCGTTCGGGCTGCCGCTCGGCGAGGCGTTCCAGCTGCGCGACGACCTGCTCGGCGTCTTCGGCGACCCCGCGACCACCGGCAAGCCGGCCGGCGACGACCTGGTGGAGGGCAAGCGCACCGTGCTCGTCGCGCTCGCCCTCGACGCCGCCCCCGCCGAGGACGCCGCCCTGCTCGACCGCTCGCTCGGCAGCGAGCTCTCGGTGGAGGAGGTGGAGCGACTGCGGGCCGTCATCGACGCCTCCGGCGCCCATGCCCAGGTGGAGGCCGTGATCGCCGAGCTCACCGGCATCGCCGTCGCCGCTCTCGACGCCGCCGTCGCCGCCGGTCACGTCGACCCCGGCGCCGCGTCGGTGCTCCGGTCCCTGGCCGACGCCGCGACGCAGCGGGTGGCCTGAGGTCCGGGCGCGACGTTGCCGGGCGGCCGATCAGTCCAGCAGCGCGACGTCGACCTCGGGCCCGTCGCCCCGCAGCAGCAGGACGACGGCGCCGCCGAGCAGCTCGACGACCTGGGTGAAGAAGTCGGGCTCGGCGCGGGCGAGGACCGACCAGGTGTCCCAGAGCATCAGCTGCCGGCCGTCGACGTCGTCGAGGATGTCGGCGAGGGCGTCGAGGTTGCGGCCGTACCAGTCCGGCAGCGCCAGCGCCTCGGCCACCGCGTCGTGGAGCTCGGGCCGGGTCTCGATCCGCGCGCCCTCGAGGTGCCCGAACCGCCAGCCGGCGTGCTCGACGGTGTGGCGCACCTCCTCGACGTGACGGTTCGACTCCCACCGGTAGGCGCCGGGCACCGCGCGCCCGGACAGGACCTCGGCGAGCCCGCTCACCTCAGGATCTCCTCGAAGCTCGCGTAGTGGTCGGCGGTCCAGTAGAGCTCGCCGCCGTCGCCCTCCACGATCCGGCGCGGGCCGCGGTCCGGCGATCCGGGTGTCGGGACGGTGTACTCCGCGTAGTAGCCGCGGTCGTGCGGCGGGAGCAGCCGCTCCCGGTTCTCGAAGGTGACGCCGTCACGGCTGTAGGGAAAGGGTCCGCCGGCGTCGATGAGGTCGAGCGTCTCGGCCGCCTCGGGCGGCAGGTCCGCCAGGGCGACGGTGGGCAGACCTGACCGGGTCGCTGCGGCGGTCGGCCGGGGATCCTGCCCCGTGGGCGTGCCGGGGTCCCGACCGTTGAGCAGCCAGACACCGACCACCGCGGCCAGCACGAGCAGGAGTGCCACTCCGCTCGAGACGGTGCGACTCGAGCCGTCCCGTGGCGGTGGCACCCGGATGACCACCGTGCTCTAGAGGGCCATCGCCTGGGCGCGCCGCTTCGCCTCCGCGCCGCGGTTCTCGCGCAGCGCGTCGATCGGCCGGCCGGGGAGGTCCTGGTCGAGGAACAGCCAGGCGATCGACTCGCGGTGGTCGTAGCCGCCGTCGTGCAGCACGGTGAGCAGGCCCGACAGGCCCTTCACGACCTCGCCGTCCTGCAGGAACGCGGCCGGCACCGACGGCTTCGCGCCCGGCTGCGGGACCGCGGCGGCGAGCAGGTTCTCCTTCACCATGGCCCGCACCCGGCTCGGCGTGACGCCGAGGGCGGCGGCCGCGGCGTCCCAGTCGAGCCACTCCGGCACGTGGGTGGCGAGGTCGACGTCGGCGAGCGGCTGGGTCATGACGACAAGACTAGGAGCCACGCCACGCCGGGCGCCGCCGAGGCGGGTCCGACGGGCCCCCGACCGTACGATGGACGGGCCCGGACCCTTCCCCGTCCGCGGCGAGGAGGGTCGGACCGTGCCTGAGCAGCACACTCTCCCGGGTGCCGGGATGACGGGTCGGCTGCTCGACGGCAGATACCGGATCGGCCCGCGCATCGCGCGCGGCGGCATGGCCAGCGTCTACGAGGCGCTCGACGTGAGGCTCGACCGGACGGTCGCCGTCAAGGTGATGCACGCCGGCCTCGGCGACAGCGACGACGACCGCGACTTCGCCGAACGCTTCGTCCGCGAGGCCCGCGCCGCCGCCCGGCTCTCGCACCCCAACATCGTCTCGGTCTACGACCAGGGCGACGACGACGGCACGGTCTTCCTCGTGATGGAGCTGGTCAGCGGCCACACGCTGCGCGACTCCATCGTCAAGGAGTCGCCGATGACGCCGACCCGTGCGCTGGCCGTGCTGGAGCCGGTGCTCTCCGCGCTCGCCGCGGCGCACCGCTCCGGGCTCGTGCACCGCGACGTGAAGCCGGAGAACGTGCTCATCGCCGACGACGGCCGGGTGAAGGTCGCGGACTTCGGGCTCGCGAAGGCGGTCAGCGCCGACACCCAGCACACCGCCACCCACGGCGTGCTCATCGGCACCGTCTCCTACCTCGCCCCCGAGCTCGTGGTCGACGGCCGCTCCGACGCCCGAGCCGACGTGTACGCCGTCGGCGTCGTGCTCTACGAGCTGCTCACCGGCGTGAAGCCGCACGAGGGCGAGACGCCGATCCAGGTCGCCTACAAGCACGTGCACCACGACGTGCCGCCGCCGTCGGAGCGGCTGCGCGACGTGCCGCCGTACGTCGACGCGCTGGTCGCCCGCGCCACCGCCCGCGACCGCGGCGCCCGGCCCGCCGACGCCGGCGTGCTGCTGCACCAGGTGCACCGGGTCTCGCAGGCGCTGGCCGACGGCGTCCGCGACGACCCCGAGCTCACCTTGGACCTCGCCCCGATGCGCACCTCGGTGGCCGAGCTCGACACCACCGACCTCGACGACCTCCAGGAGGTCGTCGACACACACGACCCGCGCAGCACCTGGCATCCCGGGCTCGAGCCGCTGCGCGAGCACACCACCACCTACCCGCCGGCGTCACCGTCGCTCCCCCGCCGGCGCCGCCGGTGTCCGCGCCCCCGGTGCCCGTGCCCGCCCGGCCCGCCGGCCGCGCCGCCGCAAGCGGGGCGCCGTCCTGCTCGTGCTGGCACTGGTCGCGGCGCTCGCCCTCGGCGGCGGCGCGTTCTACCTCGGCTACGCCCGCTACACGACCACGCCCACCGTCGTCGGGCTGACACAGGCGGACGCCGAGGAGGCGCTGGACGGCGCCGGGCTGGAGTACGAGTACGCCGACCCGATCTACGCCTCCGACGTGCCGAAGGGGCAGGTGGTCACCGCCGACCCCGGCGCCGGCTCGCGCATCCTTCCCGGCGAGACCGTCACGCTGACGCTCTCGCTCGGCAGGCTCCTCGTGCCGAAGCTCCGCGGCCTCACCGAGGACGCCGCCCAGGACGCGTTGCGCGGCCGCCAGCTCGAGTTCGGCGAGAGCATCGGGCGCTACTCGGAGACCGTGCAGAAGGGCACCGTGCTCGGGAGCCGCCCGGCCGCCGGCACCGAGCTCGGCAGCGGCGACAGCGTCGACCTCGTGGTGAGCCTGGGCCGCCGTCCGCTCAAGGTGGGCAGCTGGGTCGGCCGGCCCTACGACGACGCGCAGGCCACGCTGGCCAAGCGCGGTCTGAAGTCGGTGGTGGCCGACCAGGTCTACGACGACGAGGTGCCGAAGGGCATCGTGATCTCCCACGACCCCGACGGCGGCACGCTGTTCCGCGGCGACGAGGTGTCGTTCGTCGTCTCGCTCGGCCCCGAGCTGATCGAGGTGCCGCGGGTGAACCTCTCCGGCGTCGACGCCGCCACCGAGATCCTCGAGGCCGCCGGGTTCCAGGTCGAGGTCGAGGAGGCCGAGACCTACTACGGGCTCGGCTTCGTCGTCCGCAGCGACCCCGAGGCCGGCGCGATGGCCCCCAAGGGCAGCACCATCACCATCTTCGTGGCCTGACGTCTGTCCACGGCCCGAGCCGGGTTCGCGAGCAGGCGGACGGCGCGGCTACAGTCACGGGCGTGGCGCAGCAGACCTATCGGTTTCGACACCTGCCGGGAGCACCCGTGCAGGCCTGTCGCTGACCGCTAGCCAGTCACACACCGCCCGCACCCACCCAACGCCCCGGCCACAGCCCGGGGCGTTCGTGCGTCTGAGCAGCGCCCCGGGTCGCACCCGGGCCAGCACGAGAAGCAGAGGAACACCCCATGGTCGTCGTCATGTCACCGGACGCCACCGACGAGGACGTCGCGCACGTCGTCGCCAAGGTCGAGAGCGTCGGCGGCGAGGCCTTCGTCAGCAAGGGCGTCGTCCGCACCATCATCGGCCTGGTCGGGGACATCGAGGCCTTCCACGGCCTGAACCTCCGCACGCTGCGCGGCGTCGCGGACGTCCACCGGATCTCCGACCCGTACAAGCTGGTCAGCCGCCAGCACCACCGCGAGCGCTCCACCGTGTGGGTCGGCCGCGGCGAGCACGCCGTGCCCGTCGGCCCCGACACCTTCACGCTGATGGCCGGGCCGTGCGCGGTCGAGTCACCGCAGCAGACCCTCGAGGCGGCGCAGATGGCCAAGGCCGCCGGCGCCACGATCCTGCGCGGCGGCGCGTTCAAGCCGCGCACCTCGCCGTACGCCTTCCAGGGGCTCGGCGTGCGCGGGCTGGAGATCCTCGCCGACGTGAGCACCGCCACCGGCCTGCCCGTGGTCACCGAGATCGTCGACGCGCGCGACGTCGACGTCGTCAGCCAGCACGCCGACATGCTCCAGGTCGGCACCCGCAACATGGCGAACTTCGGGCTGCTCCAGGCGGTCGGCGAGTCCGGCCTGCCGGTGCTCCTCAAGCGGGGCATGACCGCCACCATCGAGGAGTGGCTGATGGCGGCCGAGTACATCGCGCAGCGCGGCAACCTCGACGTCGTCCTGTGCGAGCGCGGCATCCGCACCTTCGAGCCGGCCACCCGCAACACGCTCGACATCTCCGCGGTGCCGGTGGTGCAGGCCACCAGCCACCTGCCGATCATCATCGACCCCTCACACGCCGCCGGGCGCAAGGACCTCGTGGTCCCGCTGGCCCGGGCCGGCATCGCGGTCGGCGCCGACGGCGTGATCGTCGACGTGCACCCCGACCCCGAGACCGCCCTCTGCGACGGCCCCCAGGCGCTCGTGGACGGCGACCTCCGCGAGCTCGCGCAGGCGGTCCGCCGGCTGCCCGAGCTGGTGGGCCGGGTGCCGGCCCAGGACCGCGTCGGGCGCCACTGAACCGCCACTGACCAGCGGTTTCGCCTATTCTCGTCGCCCATGACCGGGCCTCCACGCTGCGCGCAGTGCGGGCACGAGCTCGGCGTCGGCCGCTACTGCACGAACTGCGGGCTGCCGGTCGAGGGTGAGTGGCGCACCGACACCGCCGAGCGGCCGTCGGTGCCGCCCACCGTGGCGGCCGGTGGCGTGCCGCCGCCGGCCTTCGAGCCGCCGCCGCGGGCGCGGTACCCGCTGTTCGCCGACGAGGCCCCGGCCGACGAGGCGCTGGCCGACGCCGGCACCCCGGCCGGCGGTCCCGTCGGTCAGGCCCCGCCCACCGTCGTGGTGCCCACCTACGAGCCGCCCCCGCCGCCCGGGCCGTCCGGCCCGCCCCCGCAGACCCCGCCCACCTCGCACCGCCGACGCCGGGGTGCCCTGCCCTGGATGGTCGCGCTGACCGCCGTCGTGCTGCTCGCGCTCGTCGGCGCGCTGCTGCTCTTCGGTGGCGACGACGCCGACGACACCGCCCGCGACCCTGCGTCCAGCTCGAGCCGGACGCAGGACTCGAGCGCCCCGACCAGCACGGCCCCGCCCAGCTCGGATCCCACGACGCCGCCGCCGACCACGCCGCCGCCGAGCGGCGGGCCGCCCCAGGACCTCACCGGCAGCGCGGCGGTGCTGGCGCCGGCCACCGCGCCGCCGGGCACCGACGTCAACGGCGATCGGGTCACCTACCGGGCCGACAACATGCTCGACGGCGTGCCCGCCACCGCCTGGCGGATGCCCGGCAACGGCACCGGCCGCGAGATCCGCATCGACTTCGGCGAGCCGGTCCAGCTGGAGCAGGTCGGCATCGTCAACGGCTACGCCAAGCGCGACCCCGGCTACGACGGCTACACCGCCAACCGCCGCATCACGCGGGTGGTCTGGCGCTTCGACGACGGCTCTGAGCAGGCCCAGCTCCTCGACGAGGTGCGCCGGATGCAGGTGCTCGACGTCGGCCCGGTCACCACCACCACCGTCACGATGCGGATCGTCACCGTCACGGCACCGGGCCGCGGCCGCCAGGGTCGCGACTACACCGCGATCAGCGACCTCACCCTGATGGGCACCGCCGCGGGCTGACGGCCGATTCGGCCATTCCGCCGCGGAGGGCGGACCGGAAGCCGCACACTGTGCTCTCCCCCCACCGGTCCTAGGAGGCCGTCCCCCCATGCTCCGATCCCCCCGTTTCCTTGCCCTGCTCGCACTCCTGTCGCCGCTGTTGCTGCTGCCGTTCGGTCCGCCGTCGGCGTCCGCGGCCGCGCCGTCCCTCAACACAGAGACGTTCCAGGAGTACGACCTCGACGAGCTCGTCGACCAGCCGTGCAACCCCGACGGCCCGCAGTCGATCGACTTCCACTTCTCCGGCATCGCCGGCGGTCCCTACGTGGGCCCCTACACCCACGACGGCACCGTTGTGCTCGGCGCGCCCAACGCGGCCGGCCTGCGGCAGGTGCTGTCGTACGACGCCGTGTTCCGCATCGAGTCCGGCGCCACCGTGATCACCGGCACGATGACCCAGGACCCCGCGTCCCGGACCGCGTTCGTCGCGCGGTGCAGCTACACCCCCCGGCAGGACGGCGAGGTCCTCATCCTCCACGAGGTCGACATGACGACCCTGGCCGACTACGAGGCCACCATCCAGACCGGCTCCGAGACCCAGCACGACGTCGGCAAGGTCTTCAACGGCTTCACCTACCAGCGGGCCGCCGACGGTACGAACCAGGGCGCCGGCTCGAACTTCTACACCGAGACCCCGACCGGCCCCGGACCGGCGACGACGTTGACGCTGTCGCCCCTCGCGGCCGTCAACGAGGTGGGCACGTCGCACACCGTGACGGCCACCGCCCGGGACAGCGCGGGCAACGTCCCGGCGCCGACCCAGGTGGTCGTCACCGTGCGCGGCTCGACCACCACCTCCGCGTCGTGCACCACGGGCACGGACGGCACCTGCACCGTCACCTACACCGGACCGCAGCTGCCCGGCGCGGACTCGATCTCCGCCTGCGCCGACACCAACGCCAGCAGCGCGTGCGAGATCGGTGAGCCGTACGCCGAGGCCACCAAGGCGTGGATCCTGCCGGCGACCACCGTCGGCAAGGTGACCGGCGGCGGCCAGGTGCCCTCGACGGCCGACCCGAACCACAAGGTGGCGTTCGGCTTCGAGGCCAAGAACCAGAGCGGGTCACCGAGCGGGACCTGCCAGCTCGTCGACCAGACCCCGAACGCGAACCTGCTCCTCAAGTGCGTCGACGTGACGGCCCTGGTCGTCACCGGGACCCACGCCACCCTGTTCGGCAACGCCACGGTCAACGGCACAGCGACCACCTACCGGATCGACGTCGACGACCTCGGCGAGCCGGGCAAGGGCGTCGACACCTTCCGGATCCAGACGACGTCGGGCTACTCGTTGTCCGGCACGCTGACCGCCGGCAACATCCAGACCCACTGACCCGCCGGCCGGCGTCGGGCTAGAGCGCGGCGAGCACCGAGGCCGCGCGCTCGGCGTCGGCGCGGCTGACGTCGAGGTGGGTCACCAGCCGCACCGTGACCGGACCGACCGTGGCCACCCGCACCCCGGCCGCCGCCGCCTTCTCCACGAAGGCGGCGGCGTCGGGCCGGTCGAACACGACGATGTTGGTGTCGACGGCGTCCGGGTCGGCACCGCACGCCTCGGCCAGCAGCCGGGCGTGGGCGTGGTCGTCGGCGAGCCGCTCGACGTGGTGGTCGAGGGCGTGCAGGCCCGCGGCCGCGAGCACGCCGGTCTGCCGCATGCCGCCACCCATCCGCTTGCGCCACACCCGGGCCTCGGCGACGACGTCCCGGTCGCCGACCAACAGCGACCCGACCGGCGCACCCAGCCCCTTCGAGAGGCACACCGACAGCACGTCGGCCACCGCGCCGTACTCGGCCAGCGGCGTGCCGGTGGCCACGTGGGCGTTCCAGATGCGGGCGCCGTCGAGGTGGACGCCGGCGCCGACGCCCTCGGCGAGCTCGCGGACGTCGCGCAGCAGGTCGAGCGGCAGCACCGCGCCGCCGGCGAAGTTGTGGGTGTTCTCCACCGAGATCGCGGCGGTGCGCACGAAGAACGGCCCCATCTCGGGCGCCACCAGCGCCTGCAGCGTCGCCAGGTCGACGGCGCCGCGCGGGTGGGTCCAGGTGCGCATCGTGACGCCGGAGTAGGCGCCGTGGGCGCCGAGCTCGGCGCGGGCGATGTGGGCCGACGACTCGCACAGCACCTCCTGCCCGGGCTGCACCAGCGACCGGACGGCGAGCACGTTGCCCATCGACCCGGTGGGCACGAACAGCGCGGCCTCGTGCCCGAACAGCTCCGCCACCCGCTCCTCGAGCCGAGCCGTCGTCGGGTCCTCGCCGTACACGTCGTCGCCCACCTCGGCCGCGGCCATCGCCGTCCGCATCGCCTCGGTCGGCTTCGTGACGGTGTCGGAGCGCAGGTCGATCACCGGCCCATCATGCCGACCCGCCCGAACCTGCTCGCCACCAACGCTGACCCGCCCGAAAGTTTCGGGCGGCTCGGTGACCCGCCTGAAAGTTTCGGGCGGGTCAGCGGGAGCGGCGCAGCATCTCGGCCACGAGGAACGCCAGCTCGAGCGACTGCACCCGGTTCAACCGCGGGTCGCAGACCGACTCGTAGCGGTGGCCGAGGTCGACCTCGAGCAGCTCCTCGCCGCCGCCGACGCACTCGGTGACGTCGTCGCCGGTGAGCTCGACGTGGATGCCGCCGGGCCAGGTGCCGAGCTGGTGGTGCACGTCGAAGAAGCCCTGCACCTCCGCGATCACGTCGTCGAAGCGGCGGGTCTTGTAGCCCGAGCTGGCCTCGAAGGTGTTGCCGTGCATCGGGTCGCAGACCCAGGCGACCTCGAGGCCGGCGGCGTCGACCTTCGACACCAGGTCGGGCAGGCCGTCGCGGATCCGCTTCGCGCCGAACCGGGTGATGAAGGTGAGCCGGCCGGCCTCGTTGTCGGGGTTGAGCCGCTCGGCGAGCGCGAGGGCGTCGTCCGGGGTGGTGGTGGGGCCGAGCTTGACGCCGATCGGGTTGCCGACGTGGCGCAGCAGCTCGACGTGGGCGTTGTCGAGCTGGCGGGTGCGCTCGCCGATCCACACGAAGTGGCCGGAGGTGTCGTAGTGCCGGCCGGTGCGGGTGTCGAGCCGGGTCATCGCGTGCTCGTACTCGAGCACCAGGGCCTCGTGGGAGAAGTGGAAGTCGACCCGGTGGAACTCGTCGGGGTCGGCGCCGATCGCCTCCATGAACGCCATCGCCCGGTCGATCTCGTGGGCCATCGCCTCGTAGCGCTGCCCGGCCGAGGAGTCGCGCACGAAGTCGGTGTTCCAGGTGTGCACCTGGCGCAGGTCGGCGTACCCGCCCTCGATGAACGCCCGCACCATGCTCAGCGTGGCGGCCGAGGAGCGGTGGACGTCGAGCAGCCGGGCCGGGTCGGGCACCCGGGCCTCGGGGGTGAAGTCGAAGCCGTTGACGGCGTCGCCGCGGTAGGCGGGGAGGGTGACGCCCTCGCGGGTCTCCATGTCGGAGGACCGCGGCTTCGCGTACTGCCCGGCCAGCCGGCCGAGCTTCACCACCGGCACCGAGGCGGCGTAGGTGAGCACGACCGCCATCTGCAGCAGCACCCGCAGCTTGTTGCGGGTGTTGTCGGCGGTGACGCCGGCGAAGGTCTCGGCGCAGTCGCCGCCCTGCAGCAGGAACGCCTCGCCGCGCGCGACCGCGGACAGCTTGTCGCGCAGCTCGTCGCACTCGCCGGCGAACACCAGCGGCGGCAGCGACCGCAGCCGACCGGAGACGGCGTCCACGGCGTCGCGGTCGGGGTACGACGGCTGCTGGGCCGGCCCGAGCGCGCGCAGCGCCGCCAGGTCGGGGATGCTCACCCGACCAGCGTACGCAGCATCACGCCTGGTCAGGCTGCTGGGCTGACCCGATCGAGGCCGGTGCGCCGCTGCCACTGCGCGAGGGTGCGGCTGCTGCTGCCGTCGCCGTAGCTGGCGAACCACGGCCCGGTCCTCGGGAACCGGTTCGACTCGACGACGAGCTTGGCCCTCACCGGGCCGACGGCGAGCCGGTAGACCCGGGCGGTCTGCCGGTGGATGTTGCCGATGAGGGCGAGGCCGTTGACGTCGGTGGAGAACCGGTCGGCGGTGGAGATCTCGTAGACCCACCAGTCCAGGCCGGTGAAGGTGTTGTGGTCGACGGACATCGCGGTGGCGCAGCGCAGGATCATGCCGATCGAGCGCTGGAGCCGGCTGCCCGTCGTCCGCCCGGTGGCGTCGTTGCCGGCGAACACGTTGCCCACGCACGCGCCGCCGTCGGGGCTGGCGCCGGTCTCGAGCACGTTCTCGTTGTTGCTGATCGTGTTGCCGACGATCGTGGTGAACGAGGAGTTGTAGATCTCGAACGCCCCGCCGTCGAAGTCGTAGTCGGACGACGGCCCGGCGTTGCCGGTGATCACGTTGCGAGTCGCGACCGGGCCGGGCACGGCGTCGACGTTGGAGAAGCCGATGCCGATGGCGCCGTAGTCGTCGTCGCGGCCGGGGGTGTTGCGGTGCCCGCGACCTTCGGCAGCCGCTGCAGCACCACCACACCGTCCCGGGTGCGGACGACGCCGTCGGCCACGAGGATCCGGTCGACGTGAGCCTCGGTGACCGCCGGGTGGTCGTGCAGCACCTTCATCGCGGCGTGCACCCGGTAGGGCTCGGTGGCGACGGTGAGCACCGCGCGGTCGCCGTCCGCCTCGACGTCCTCGAGCCGGTAGGCCGGGTTGTCGGCGTACGGCGTGCCGGCCGCCCGCGCGCGGGTTGGCCGGCGCGGTGCGGGTGGCCTTGGCGATCGAGCGGAACGGGTGCAGCGCGCTGCCGTCGCCGGCGTCGCTCCCGGTCGGGCTCACGAAGTAGGTGCCGGGCAGCGGTTCGGCACCGGCCGGAGGGGTGACCGCGCCGGCCGTCAGCAGGGTGGCCGCCGCGAGCAGCAGGACGAGGAGGAGGTGCGGGCGTCGCGTGGTCACGACCCCCAAACTGCCCCGGGGCATCGGCGGGTCATGCCGGTACCCGGCTGTGCCCGCTACTCGAGGTGGTCGATGTCGCGGAAGCCGGTCTTCTGGCCGCGCACGCCGCGGTTGAGGAGCCAGGTCGCGGCCCACAGCACGACGCCGACGGCGAGCATGCCGCCGGCCACCTTGTACTGCACCCAGGTCTCGGAGTCCTTGGACCACGGCCCGGCGAGGAACACGCACGCCACGGCGCCGATGAACGGCACGACCGTCGGTGCCGTGAAGCCGTTGCGGTGTGCCGGGTCGCGGCGCAGCACGATGCAGGCCACATTGACGACGGCGAACACGCTGAGCAGCAGCAGCGCCGTGGTGCCCGAGAGCGTGTCGACGGTCGACGACTCCAGCTGCGCGGCCACCACCAGCAGCCCGAGGGCGAGCAGCGTGGAGAACGCGATGCCGACGTACGGCGTCCGCCGTCCGGGCAGCACCTTGCCGAGGGTGCGGGGCAGCACGTCCTGGTTGGCCATGCCGTAGAGCAGCCGGCTCGCCATCAGCATGTTGATGAGCGCGGTGTTGGCCACCGCGACGCAGGTGAGGAACGGGAAGAACCGGTCGATCGGCAGGTCGGGCGCGCCGATCTGGACGACGTTCAGCAGCACCTTGCCGTCCTCGTTGACCACGCTCTCGATGTCGCCCTGCGGGATCACCGCGATCACGGAGATCGCCACGAGCATGTAGACGACCACCGCGATGCCGAGGCCGGTGAGCATGACCCGCGGGAAGATCCGCTCGGGCTCCTGGGTCTCCTCGACCATGTTCACCGAGTCCTCGAAGCCGACCATCGCGAAGAACGCGATCGAGGTGGCGACGGTGACGGCGAGGAACAGGCCGCGGTCGCTGCCGGACTCGAAGACCGTGACGCGGCCCAGGTCGCCGTCGCCCTTGCCGACGACCCAGAACCCGATGGCGATCACGATCACCAGGGCGAGGACCTCGATGAGCGTGAGCACCACGTTGAACTTCACGCTCTCGCCGACGCCGCGCAGGTTGATCGCGGCGAGCAGGAGCATGAACGCGAGCGAGACGACGGTGATCGCGATCTTGCCCTGGGAGATGCCGATGCCGTTGATGTCGAGGCCGGCCAGGAAGTTCGTGGCCAGCAGGTTCGACGACGTCGAGGCGCTGGTGATGCCGGAGCACACGACGGCGAACGCCACGAGGAACGTCACGAAGTGCACGCCGAACGCCTTGTGCGTGTAGAGCGCGGCGCCCGCGGCCTGCGGGTGGCTGGTGACGAGCTCGAGGTAGGAGAGCGCCGTCAGCGTGGCGACGCCGAACGCCACGAGGAACGGCAGCCACACGATCCCGCCGACCTCGAGCGCCATCTGGCCGGTGACGGCGTAGATGCCCGCGCCGAGGATGTCGCCGACGATGAAGAGGAGCAGCAGCTTCGGGCCGAGCACCCGCTTCAGGTCCGGCTCCGGACCGTTGACGTCCTCGTGGCTGGAGACCGTGGGCTGGGTCATGACGAGTTCCTCCCGAGATCGCACCGGTGTCGCTCCACCCAACACCGCGCGGCGGCGTCGCGGCCATACCCCCACGGTCGGGTCGGGACTTGAGACTCTTATGTCTCATATGAGACACTGATGTCTCACGAAGGAGAGACCCCATGGACACCCGCGAGCGGATCCTGGTCGCCGCGCAGCGGCACCTCAACCAGCACCCGACGGCGTCGCTGGCCGACCTGGCCGCCGCCGCCGACGTCGGCCGCGCCACCCTGCACCGCTACTTCTCCGGCCGCGACGACCTGCTCGAGGAGCTGGGCGCGCGGTCGCTGGACCGCTGGGAGCAGAGCCTCTCCGCGGCCGGCGTCGACGCCGCCGCGGCGGACGGCGTCCCCGCCGCGCTACGCGACTGCCTGACCGACCTGCTCTCCCGCTACGTCGCCGACTCCGACGACTTCGGCTTCGCGCTCACCGACACCTTCCTGCTCTCGTCGACCGCGCACATGACGCGATCCCACGACCTGTTCGCCCGCGAGGTGGCGTTCTACACCGCGGCCCAGCGTGCGGGCGTGCTGCGCGACGACGTGCCGCCGGTGTGGCTCGGCCACGCCGTGTACGGCCTGCTCGTCGCCGCCCGCGAGGCGCTGCGGCTCGGCGACCTGCCCCGCCGGGGCCTCGAGGACCTCGTGCTCACCACCCTGCTCGCCGGCGGAGGGGCGTCATGACGCTCGCCCCCGAGCGGGTGCTCGCGCCCGCCCCGCCCCGTCGGTGGGCCGGCCTCGCCGTGCTCGCGGCCAGCCTGCTCGTCGTCGTCATGGACATGACGATCCTCAACGTGGCGCTCCCCGAGATCGTCACCGACCTGCGCCCCGGCGCGGTGGCGCAGCTGTGGATCGTCGACGCCTACGCGCTCGTGCTCGCCGGGCTGATCATCCCGCTCACCGCCCTCGGCGACCGTTGGGGACGCCGCCGGATGCTGCTCACCGGCTTCGCCGTGTTCGGCCTCGGGTCGTTGCTCGTGCTCGCCGCCCCGAGCGCCGGCGCGGTGATCGCGCTGCGCGCGCTGCTCGGCGTCGGCGGCGCGATGATCATGCCGGCCACGTTGTCGCTGATCCGCATCTTGTTCCCCGACGCCCGGGAGCGGGCGCTCGCGCTCGGCATCTGGGCCGCGATGGCCGCCGTCGGCGCGGCGGCCGGGCCCGTCGTCGGCGGGGCGCTGCTCGAGGTGTTCAGCTGGCACGCCGCGTTCCTGGTGAACGTGCCGCTGATGGTCGTCGCGGTCGTCGCCGGCTGGTGGCTGCTGCCCGAGAGCCGCTCGGACCGGCCGGGCCGGCTCGACGCCGTCGGCGTGCTGCTGTCGCTCGGCGGCATGACCTCGCTCGTGTACGGCGTCAAGGAGCTCGGCAAGCACGGCCCCGAGCCGATCGCGCTCGCCGCGCTGGCGCTCGGCGCCCTGCTGGTCACCGCGTTCGTGCGTCGCTGCCTGCGGCAGGACCGGCCGATGCTCGCCGTCCGGCTGTTCGGCGACAAGCTCTTCACCGCCGGCGTGCTCACCGCCCTGGCCAGCAGCACCACGATGATGGCGCTGCTGCTCGTGGGCTCGCAGTGGCTGCAGCTGGTGCGCGGCTGGTCGCCGCTGGTGGCCGGCGCCGCGCTGGTGCCCCTCGCCCTCGGCGGCCTGGTCGGCTCACCGCTGGCGCCGTCGGTGGCGGCGCGGGTCGGCGTCCGGCAGGTGCTGTCCGGCGGACTGGTGCTCACCGCCGTCGGGCTGGCCGTGCTCGCGCTGCTCCCCCGCCCGATGTCGTACCCGGGCGTCGCGGCCGCGTTCCTCGTGATCGGTCTCGGCACCGCCGCCCTCGGCGTCGGCTCGGCACTCATCATGGGCCGCGCCCCGGCGTCCGAGGCGGGATCGGCGGGTGCGATCGAGGAGGCGTCCTACGAGCTCGGCGGCGTGCTCGGCATCGCGGTCTTCGGCAGCCTGGCCGGCGTCGTCTACCGCGCCGGCCTGCCCTCGTCGGCCCCGGACGCCGCCCGTGAGTCGGTGGCCGGTGCCCTCGGCACCCCGCTCGCCCCCTCGGCCACCGCCGCCTTCACCGACGCCTTCGCCGTCGTCGGCCTGGCCGGCGCGGTGGTCGCCGCCGTCGCGGCCGTCGTCGTCTGGCGGCTGCTCCCCGCCGACCTGGATCTGACGACGCTCGACCACTGATCCCACCTGCCCCAGGCGCCGACCGAATTCACCGGCTGGCCGGTGAACTCCTGCCATGGCGTACGAAATTTCATCGGCCAGGCCAGCAGTTCACCGGCTGACCGGTGAATTGCTGCCGGGCTAGCCGAAGAAGACCTCGGACTCGGCGTACTCCTCGGGGCTGACGAGCTTGAGCTCGGCGGTGCCCTCGGCGAGGGGGACGCGCTCGATGCGGGTGCCGCGGAGAGCGACCATCGTGCCGAAGTCGCCGTCGGCGACGGCGTCGATGGCCTGCAGGCCGAAGCGGGTGGCGAGCCAGCGGTCGAAGGCGGTGGGCGTGCCGCCGCGCTGGATGTGGCCGAGGACGACGGCGCGCGCCTCCTTGCCGGTGCGGGCCTCGATCTCGCTCGCGAGCCGGTCGCCGATGCCGCCGAGGCGCACGTGGCCGAAGGCGTCCTTCTCCCCCGACACCAGCGTCATCTCGCCGCCCTCGATGGGCACCGCGCCCTCGGAGACGACGATGATCGGCGCGTAGCGGGTCTCGAAGCGGGCCTCCACGTGGGCGCACAGCTTCTCGATGTCGAAGGGCTGCTCGGGGATCAGCACCGCGCTGGCGCCGCCGGCCATGCCGGCGTGCAGCGCGATCCAGCCGGCGTGCCGCCCCATCACCTCGACGACGAGCACCCGGTGGTGCGACTCGGCGGTGGTGTGCAGCCGGTCGATGGCGTCGGTGGCGACGTTGACGGCGGTGTCGAAGCCGAAGGTGAAGTCGGTGCCGGACAGGTCGTTGTCGATGGTCTTCGGGACGCCGACCACGTCGACCCCGAGGCCGGAGAGCTGGGTGGCCACGCCCAGGGTGTCTTCCCCGCCGATCGCCACCAGCGCGTCGACACCCGCCGCCGCCAGGTTGTCCTGGATCCGCTCGACGCCGCCGTCGACCTTGAACGGGTTGGTGCGGGACGAGCCGAGGATGGTGCCGCCGCGCGGCAGGATGCCGCGGCACTGCTGCACGCCGAGCTCCATCGTCAGCCCCTCGAGCGGGCCCTTCCACCCGTCGCGGTAGCCCACGAACTCGAAGTCGTGGCGTGTGACGCCCTTGCGGACGACAGCGCGGATGACGGCGTTGAGCCCGGGACAGTCACCGCCGCCGGTGAGGACTCCGACGCGCATGCTGATCTCCTGACTGAGAATTGGATCGTTCATATTTCAGCGCCCCCACCCTAGCCAGCCCAAGGGTGCGGTGGCGAGGGTCACTTACAGTGCGGGCATGCCCCTGCACGTCGAGCAGTCCCGCGCGTATCCCTGCGGGGTCGCCCGCGCCTTCGACGCGGTGCTGCCGATGGCGCTGCCGCGGCTGTTCGGGCGCCGGGCCGGCGTGCTGCCCGGCGTCACCGGCACCGAGCGGCAGACCGGCGACTGGGACGCCGCAGGCGACAGCCGCACGATCCTGCTGGCCGACCGCAGCACCGTGCGCGAGACGCTGCTCGTCGTCCGGCGCCCCGACGAGTTCACCTACCGCCTCGCCGACCCCACCGGGCCGATGAGGGCCGTGATCGGTGGGGTCGACGGGCGGTTCGGGTTCACCAAGGCCGGCACCGGCGTCCGGGTCACCTGGGCGTGGACGATCCATCCGGCGTCCCGGCTCGCCTCCCCGCTGATGCCGGTGGTGGAGCGGTCGTGGCAGGTGATGGCGCGCCACCTGTTCGACGAGCTCGAGCAGATCCTCGTGCCCGCCTAACGGACCACGTAGCACCGCAGCAGGTCGTGCCCGATGTCGACGACGGTCACGTCGGCGAACCCGGCCTCGGCCGCGTAGCCCCGCAGGGTCGCCGGCCGCATCACGGCGCCGGTGCCGGCGGAGCCCGCCTCGCTGAGCCCGACCGGCAGGCAGTGCAGCACGCTCGAGGCGTAGAACAGCCGCTCCGGCAGCGGGCCCGGCTCACCCGAGCCGGGCGGCGCGAACTCGTCGGCGACCGCCTCGTCGAGCACGACGACGCAGCCGTCGTCGGCCAGGCAGGAGCGCGCCGCGGCCAGCGCGGCCACCGGGTGCGCCATGTCGTGCAGCGCCTCCAGCACGAACACCACGTCGCAGCTGCCCGCCACCGAGGCCAGGTCGGCGTCGGCGTGGAGCGTCTCGAAGCGCACCCGCTCGCTCAGCCCCTCCGCGGCGGCGTGGGACCGCGCATCGGTGATCGAGGCGTCGTCGCTGTCGATCCCCACCACCGTCAGGCCCGGGAAGCCGTGGGCCAGCGCGACGGCCGCGTAGCCGACGCCGCAGCCGAGATCGAGCGCCCGGGCGCCCGGGCGTGACAGCAGGTCTCCCACGCCCGGCAGCGCGGGTACCCACTCCTGCACCAGCCGCTGCTCGTAGTCGCCGCGGTTGAACGCGCCCTGCGCGGCCCGGAGGTCGTCGCCGTACTCGGCGAACGACAGCCCGCGACCCTCGCGCCAGGCACCGACGACGTCGGGCATGCAGAGCCCGGCGGCCGAGACCAGCCGGACCAGCGGGGTGAGGTCGAACGGGCCGCGCGGTGCGGCGAGCACGAGCGCCGCGGCCGGCGTGAGCCGGTACTCCCGCGCGTCCGGCTCGGCCAGCGGGTCGTCGACGTCCACGAACCCGCTCATCGCCTGCTGCTCGAGCCACTCCCGGCAGTACCGCGGGGTGAGCCCCGTGACGGCGGCCGCGGCCGGCGGGGCGAGCGGCCCGTCGGCGAGCGCGGCGTACAGCCCCGTCTCCAGGCCGAGCTGCACCGTCATCAGCTCGAGCGCGCCGAGCCCGGTCTCGACGAGCCGGCCGGCGAGCGCGCCCGCCGCCTCCAGGTCGGCCGGCGCCACGTCCGGGGTCGCCGTCGTGGTCACGACGACGCGCCGGCGAGCTGGGAGTCGGCGATCTCCTGCTCGAGCTCGGCGGTCCAGTTGCCCGCGCAGTGCACCGTGACCGACTCGACCCGGCCGCCGCGCAGGTGCGCCACGAACATCCCGATCGACAGCGTCTCGGGCTGCTCGGCCGTCGCAGCGGTGCGGTAGGCGTACTCGACGATCACGCCGTCGCCCGACGGGTGCACCTCCCACTGCTCGATCGTGCGCGACGACGTCTCCCGGCGCAGGCCCGCCAGCAGCTCGTCCACGCCCCGCAGCACGATCTGCCAGTTCGGCACGTACATGTCGGCCGTGACGTCGTCGTCGAGCAGGCCGGCGGGCGGCTCGTTGGTCTCGAGCAGCGTGCGCATGCCGGCGGCCGCGGTGGCGCGCACGTCGGCCGACGACACCAGGTCGAGGTCGGTGAAGTCGAGC
Source organism: uncultured Actinomycetota bacterium (assembly GCA_963780355.1). Taxonomy (GTDB): domain Bacteria; phylum Actinomycetota; class Actinomycetes; order Propionibacteriales; family Nocardioidaceae; genus Nocardioides. The sequence continues at coordinate 2,119,100 of CAWABT010000001.1, read as the reverse complement.
GACCCTGTCGACAGCGTCGTCGCCTCGGTGGCGAAGGCGTCGGTCTCGGGGAGGTTCGAGTTGACCTGCGCCTCCTCCCACGACGGGAAGTAGTTGACGGCGACGTAGTGCGACTCGTCGTTCCGGTCGCGGTAGAGCGCCGAGTCGACGAGGGTGCGCCGCCCCTCGGTCGCCTCGGTCCACTTCGCGTCGAGCTCGGCGAAGCGCTCGATCCGGTCGGTGTGGAAGCTGATGATCTGCACGAAGGACATGGGATTCCCCTCTCCGGTGCCGGGCGGGTGCCGCGGCTCTGACCACCAGGCGTGAGACCGGACCTCACGTCGTGATCTGCCACCGCACGTCCTGCTCGGGCTCGTAGCGGCAGAACGTGCCGGTGTGCACCGAGGCCCGCAGGTGCCGACCGGCCTCCGGGTGCTGCTGCTCGACCCTCGCGATGGTCTCCCGCACCCGGCGGGTCACCCGGGAGCGGGCGCGCTCGGCCTCGCCGCCGGTCCGGCGGGCACGGCCGCCCAGCCCGTAGGCGGACCTGAGGGCCGCGAGCAGAGCCTCGCGCTCCTCCTGCAGCCGGGCGACGGCGTCCTCTCGCCCGTCGTCCTCCGCGTCGGCGAGCTCCTCGTCCAGGCGAGCGACCCGCGCGGCGAACTCCTGCCGGGCGCGGGCGTCGAGCACCTCGCCGAGGTCGGCGTCCGCCGCAACGACGCCGTCGAGGTCGAGCACGTGCACCTCCCGCCCGGGCCGGGCGAGCAGGACGGCGAGGTCACCGAGCCCCTTGCTGTCGGAGAGCGTGGCGGTGGTGCCGTGGAAGCCGAGGGTCCAGAACTCGGCGGTCCGCACCAGTGAGGGGACCTCGGTCGCCGGCGTCACCGGCTCGACGGCGTCCACGGGGTAGCGCGACGCGTACCACGCCGCCCGGGCGTGGAGCCCCATCGCCGTCAGCTCGGCCTGGGCGCGGTCGTAGCGCTGCCGGGCCTCGGCCAGCGCGCCGCGGGCGGCGAGCACGCCGGCGAGCACCCCCTCGGCGTGCGCGACGTGCAGCCGGCTCCCGAACCGCTCGTTGCCGGCCAGCGCGGCCCGCGCGTGCTCCTCGGCCTGCTCGGGTCGGCCGGCGGCGAGGGCGAGCATCGCCAGCAGCCGGTCGACGACGCCGTGGGTGCCGGCGGCGATGCCGTCGACCGCCACCAGCCCGGCGTACGGCAGCAGCCGGGCGTGCACGACGTCGCAGTACTCCGCCTCGTCGCGGCCCTCGACGAGCGAGACGGCGGCGTGGCACAGCCCCGAGAGCATCTCGGCGTCGTCGTGCAGCTGGTCGAGGATCTCGCCGAGCCGGGGCAGGGCAGGCCGGCGGACGTGGTCGGGCTGGCCCGGGAACAGCGCCATGTAGAACGTCCCGTCGGGCGCGAGCTCGGGGAGGATCCCGAACATCTCCATCATCCGCGGGAGCAGCTCGGCCATCCGGCCCTCCTCCCCCGCCGCCCACGACTCCTGCACGTACGCGAGCGTCGCGGCGTTGCGGCTCCCGACCCGGCCGCCGACCTCGCGCGCCTCGGCGGCGGCGACCAGGATCGCGGGGATGTCGCCGCTCAGCTGGGCGCGGAACCCGCGCCACAGCGGCACGTACCAGGAGTAGAGCGGCTGCCCGAGCGCGTCGGCGATCGTCGCGAACCGCTCCATGTCGGCGAACGCGGCCGCGGACTCACCGCGCTCGAGCAGCGCGACCACCCGGTGGCGCAGCCCGAGCAGCACCGAGGCGGGGTCGCGGCCCTCGGACAGCTCGACGATCTCGGTCGACTCCGCCAGCCGGGTGGCGTGGTGGGAAGGTCCGGCGACGGCGTCGCAGTGGGCCGCGAGGGCGTGCGCGGTGGCGCGCGCGTCACCGACCCGTCGGGCCATGGCCACCGCCTGCTCCGCCAGGTCGCGGCGCTCGGCGTCGTCGGAGGTGTAGGCCACCGCGACGCTCAGCCGGGCGAGCAGGTCGGCGCGGGTGACCGAGTCGGTGGTGGGCAGCGCGGCCAGTGCCTCGGTGAGCAGCGCGACCTGCGCCTGGTCGTGCAGCCGCACCTCGAACCCGGTCAGCCCGGCGGCGTAGCCGAGCGCGGCCGCGGCGAGGGCGTCCGGGTCGTCGTTCGAGCGAGCGAGGGCGGCCGCCTCCTCGAACACCACGCGGGCCGCGTCGAGGTCGCCGGCGGCGAGCAGCGCCTCGGCCCGCCCGAGCAGCACGGTGCTCCGGCGGGGGTCGTCGGGCTCCACCACCCCGGCCACCCGCTGCCACCACTGCGCGGCGGCGGCGTAGGCGCGCGAGGTGAAGGCCGCCGCAGCCGCGGCGCTCGCCCACCGCACCGCGCGGTCGGCGTCACCCAGCGGCAGGGCCGCGAGCGCGTGGTGGGCGGCCTCGGCGAGCACCGACGGCGCCACCTCGACCCGGTCCGCGAGGTGGTCGCACGCCGCGGCGTGGAGCGCCCGCCGGCGCGCGCCCGACAGGGTCTCGACGAGGGCGTCGCGCACCAGCGCGTGGCGGAAGGCGACGGCGCCGTCCTCCAGCGTCGCCAGCCCGGCCGTCTCGGCCTCCTCGAGGTGGTCGGCCACGACGTCGAGCGGCTGGCCGGACACGGCGGCCACCGTGCGGAGCGGCGGCGTCGCGCCCGCCACCGCCGCGGCCGCCAGCGTCGCGGCGCACGGCTGCGTCAGCCGGGCGAGCCGCCGGCGCAGCAGCGCCCGAGCACTGTCGGGCACCAACCGCACCACCGAGCCGCCCTCGCCGCGGGCGGCGGCCAGCCGGCCCGCCTCGGAGGCGAACAGCGGGTTGCCACCGGTGCGCTCGGCGAGGGTGCGGGCGTCGGCGGCGGTGAGCCGGAGGCCGCTGGTCTCGGCCACCAGGTCGCCGAGGTCGTCGGCACCGAGGCCGGTCAGCGTGAGCACCTCCGCGGCCCGTTCCAGCGCCACGCGGACGTCGTCGGCCGGGTCTCCCGGTGCGGTCTCGTCGGAGCGCCACGCCGCGACCACGACCACGCCGTCGGGCAGGCCGCTGGCGGCGAGGAAGGCGAGCAGCTGCAACGAGTCGGCGTCGGCCCAGTGGAGGTCGTCGAGCAGCACCACGAGCGGCCGGTCGCGGGCCTCGGCGCCGAGCACGGCGTGGACGGCGTCGAAGAGCGGGAACCGGTCGGTGGTGGGGTCGGCGTTGCGGGCATCGACGTCGGCGAGCCCGGGCACCAGCGCCGCCGCGGGCCGGGCCCGGGCACCCCAGCCGCGGCCGCCCTCCGCCTCGGCCGCCTGCCGCACCACCTGGGTCCACACCCAGAACGCCGGGGTCGCCGGGTCGGACCAGCCGGCGCCACGCAGCACCCCGAGGCCGAGGTCGCGGGCGATCGCGTCGGCCTCGGCGAGCAGCCGGGTCTTGCCGATGCCGGCCTCGCCGGCCACCCAGACCAGCCGGCCGGGGCTCCCGGCGGCGGAGCCGAGCAGGTCGCGGAGCCGGAGCCGCAGGTGGTCGCGGCCCACCATGACGCCCGTCATCGGTCCCCCCGCTCGCTCGACCCGGCCCAACTCTGCCCCTGATCGGCCGGGCAGGTCGAGGAACTCAGGTCGTGGCGGCGACGTCCTCGGCCGCGTTGGTGACCCGGGTGCCGGCGCAGTCGACCGGTCCATCGTCCGGGTTCGAGCGTGGTCGAGATCAAGCACGTCTCGGTCGTGGCTAGATTGCGGCGCATGACGTTCTCGATCGTGGCCCGGTCCGACGACGGCGAGTCGTGGGGCGTGGCCGTCGCCTCGAAGTTCCTCGCGGTGGGTGCAGTGGTGCCGGCCGCCGTCGCCCAGGTCGGCGCCGTCGCCACCCAGGCCTCCGCCAACGTCGCCTACAAGGGCCTCGCGCTCGCGCACATGGACGACGGCGCGACCGCCTCGGTGGCGGTGCAGCGGCTCGTCGAGGAGGACGAGGGCCGCGAGCACCGGCAGGTCGGCATCGTCGACTCCGAGGGCGGCGCGGCCTCGCACACCGGCCACGCGTGCATCGACTGGGCGGGCGGGCTCACCGGCGACGGCTACGCGATCCAGGGCAACTGCCTGGCCGGCGAGGACGTCGTGCTCGCGATGGAGACGGCGTGGACGACCGGCGCCGACGTCCCGTTCGCCCGCCGGCTGCTCGAGGCGCTGACGGCCGGCGACGCGGCCGGCGGCGACAAGCGCGGCCGGCAGTCCGCGGCGATCCTCGTCGTCCGCGACGGCGCCGGCTACGACGGCGGCGACGACATCGACGTCGACCTCCGCGTCGACGACCACGAGGCGCCGATGGACGAGCTGGCGCGGCTGCTCGACCTCAACGACCTCTACCTGACCGCCTCGGAGGAGGACGAGAAGGTCGAGGTCGACGACGAGCTGCGCGAGGAGCTCGAGGAGTTCGCCCGCGCCCAGGGCCACCCCGACTTCGCCACCTGGGTGGGCAGCGAGAACTACGAGATGCGCGTCGACGACGACCTGGCGTGGATCGACCAGCGGGTGCTCGACATCGTGCGGGGCACCGCGTGAGTGTCCTCTCGATCGACGCCGGCACCACCGGCGTCACGGCCGTCGTGGTGTCCGCGGACGGCGGCATCGTCGCCAAGGGCTACCAGGAGTTCGCGCAGCACTTCCCCAAGCCGGGCTGGGTGGAGCATGCGCCGGAGGAGATCTGGCAGGCCACGCTCGAGGCGGTGCGCGCGGTGCTCACGGAGGTGGACGAGTCCGAGCTCGAGGCGGTCGGCATCACCAACCAGCGCGAGACCGTGCTGCTCTGGGACCGCGAGACCCTCGGCTCGCCGCGCCGCGCGATCGTCTGGCAGGACCGGCGCACCGCCGACATCTGCAGCCGGCTGCGCGACGAGGGCCACGAGGAGCGGGTCGCCGAGCTCACCGGGCTGCGGCTCGACCCGTACTTCTCCGGCACCAAGCTGGTCTGGCTCGCCGAGAACGAGCCGCGCACCTGGGGCCTGGTCGAGGAGGGTCGCTACGCGATCGGCACCGTCGACTCCTACCTGATCGCCCGGATGACCCGCGGCGTCCACCACGTCACCGACGTCTCGAACGCCTGCCGCACGCTGCTGTTCGACCTCGGCGAGGGCGACTGGTCCGACGAGCTCTGCTCGCTGTTCGGCGTCCCCCGCGACGCGCTGCCCGACCTGGTGCCCAACTGGGGCGAGATCGCCGTCACCGACCCGAAGTCCTTCCTCGACCTCGAGCTGCCGATCGCGGGCGTGGCCGGCGACCAGCAGTCGGCGCTGTTCGGGCAGACCTGCTTCGACGAGGGCGACTCCAAGTGCACTTACGGCACCGGCTCGTTCATCCTCACCAACACCGGCACCACGCTGCAGCGCTCGGACGCCGGGCTGCTCTCGACGGCGGCCTGGCGGGCGCCGTCCGGTGAGCTCACCTATGCCCTCGAGGGCGCCATCTTCGTCACCGGCGCGGCGGTGCAGTGGCTGCGCGACGGGCTGCAGATCGTGGGCTCGGCGGCGGAGTCGGAGGCGGTCGCGGCGTCGGTGTCGTCGACGGAAGGCGTGGTGTTCGTGCCGGCGCTCACCGGCCTCGGCGCCCCGCACTGGGACCCGCACGCCCGCGGCACCATCCTCGGCATCACCCGCGGCACCACCCGCGCCCACCTGGTGCGGGCCACCTTGGAGGCGATCGCCTTCGAGGTCCGAGATGTGCTCGAGACGCTGCCGGGGTGGCCGGACTCGGTCTCCACGCTCCGCGTCGACGGCGGGGCGTCGGCCAACGACCTGCTCTGCCAGATCCAGGCCGACCAGGTCGGCGTGCCGGTGGAGCGGCCGAAGCTGGTGGAGACCACCGCCCTCGGCGCCGCCTTCCTCGCCGGCCTCGGCACCGGCGTCTGGGACTCCACCGACGACCTGCGCGACACCTGGCAGCTCGACCGCACCTTCTCCCCCTCGTCCGACTCCCGCGAGCAGGCCGACCGCGCCCACGCCCGCTGGCGCGACGCCGTCGAGCGCTCGAAGGGCTGGGCCGAGGGATAGTCGCGGACGTTCGGCACGTCCCGACGGCGTGTCCCCGTGCCGAACGTCCGCGACTATCCCAACTTCTGGAGCGCCTTCTTCGCGGCGTCACGGGTGGCGGTGGCCTCGGCCAGCGCGTCCTGGGCCTCGGAGCGGGCGTCCTCGGCGTCGCCGAGCTCGTCGTCGACGTCGTCGTAGGTGGACTCGAGCTCGGCGATCCTCCGCTTGAGCTCGTCGACCTGCGCCTCGATCTCGAGCTGCTTGGCCCGCAGCTCCTCGACGGCGGCGGCAGCGTCGTCGAGCTCGGACTGCGCCTCGGTGACGGCGGCCTCGGCGTCGTCGAGCTCCTCCTGGGCGGCGGCGCGGGCCTTCTCGTCCTTGTCGGGGTCGGGCACCACCGAGAGGTCGGGCGGTGCCGGCTCTTCTGCGGTGCGGGCGCTGGCCTGGAACCCCAGCGCCTCCGGCACGGCGACGGCGTTCGCCACGTCGGTCTCGCCGACGCCGGTGGCCGCGAGCGCGGTGACGAGCAGTCCCGACCGCACCGCCCGGCCGCACGCCTCCTCCACCATCGCGGCGGTGAGGGTCGCCTCCACCTGGTCGGCGACCGACTGGGTGACCTTCATGCCCTCCTCACGCGCCAGCGACCGGGCCTGCGAGGTCACCGCCGCCGTCAGCTGCCGCCGCTGCCGGGTGAGCGCCCGGAGCTCCTCGCCCGACATCCCGGCCTGCGCCTCGCGCAGCGCCTCGCCGACGCCGAGCACCTGCTCCACCTGCTCGGTATCGCGCCGCACCAGCAGGTTCACCACCCACGCCGCCACCGACGGCTTGCGCAGCGCCTTCACCGGGGCGGCCAGGTCGGTGCCCTTGAGATCCTTCGCCTTCGCGTCGCGGGCCGGCGTGAACTCCCCGAGCGGCAGCGCGTAGAGCTCGTCGGCGATCGCGAGCAGGTCGTCACTCACCGGGCTCGTCCTCGTCCAGCCCGTGCTCGATCGCGAACCGGGTCAGCTCGACCCGGTTGTGCATCTGCAGCTTGCGCAGCGTGTTCTGCACGTGGTTCTGCACGGTGCGGTGCGACAGCACCAAGCGGTCGGCGATCTGCTTGTACGAGAGGCCCTTCGCGACCATCTTGAGGATCTCGGTCTCGCGCGGCGTCAGCTCGTCGGCCGGCGTCGGCGCGGTCGCCGAGCCCGGCGCGCTCATCCGCCGGAACTCCCCCAGCACGAGCCCGGCCAGCCCGGGCGTGAACACCGAGTCACCGCGGGCCACGGCGTGCACTGCGGCCACCAGCTCCTCCCGCGAGGCCGACTTCACCAGGTAGCCGGTGGCGCCCGCCTTCACCGCCTCCAGCACGTCGTCCTGCTCGCCGGACGCCGACAGGATCAGCACCCGCGCCGCCGGGTCGTGCTGCAGCACCCCACGGGTCACCTCGACGCCGCTCGGCCCGGGGATCTGCAGGTCGAGCACGACCACCTGCGGCCGGGCGGCCGGGAACCGGGCCAGCGCCTGGTCGCCGTCGGCCGCGACGCCCACGACGGCGAAGCCCGCGGCGGCCAGGTCGCGCTCGACGGCGTCGCGCCACATCGGGTGGTCGTCGACCACCATCACCCGCACCGCGTCGCTCACGGCGTCACCCTAGGACGCGGTCGAGCGGCAGGTCCGCCACCGCAGGCAGGTAGCCGCCCTCGGCGGCGAGCCGCGCGCGCAGGCTCTCGGGCGGCACCGCGAGCAGCACCTCGGGCATCGGGTGGCCGACGCGCACCTCCTCGAGGTCGGCGTCGACCTCGACGTCGTAGACGGCGCACACGCACCCGACCTCGTGGAACACCAGGCCGAGCAGCGGGCCGACGCGCACCCGCGACCGGTCGAGCACGAGCGCGCCCGCGACCCGCTCGGCGAGGTAGCAGGCCAGGTCGGCGCCGGTCGTGATCGGCCGCAGGTGCGGAGCACAGGTGCTTCCGACCAGCTCGGTGCTGGTGCCCGCGACCTTCGGCAGCCGCTGCAGCACCACCACACCGTCCCGGGTGCGGACGACGCCGTCGGCCACGAGGATCCGGTCGACGTGAGCCTCGGTGACCGCCGGGTGGTCGTGCAGCACCTTCATCGCGGCGTGCACCCGGTAGGGCTCGGTGGCGACGGTGAGCACCGCGCGGTCGCCGTCCGCCTCGACGTCCTCGAGCCGGTAGGCCGGGTTGTCGGCGTACGGCGTGCCGGCCGCCCGCGCGCGGGTGAGCTGCGACTCCCACTCCGCCTCGACCAGCGCGTCGACCTCCGCGTCGCGGAACCGCGACGACTCGCCGACCCGCACCTCGACCTCGGTGAACGGCCCCGACGCGAGCACCCGGGGCCGGCTCACGACGGCCTCTCGAGGGTGGCGTAGCGGCCGCGCCGGTGCAGCAGCGGCCGGTCGTCGTCGCCGAGGTGGATCTCGTCGACGACGGCGGTGAGCAGCCGCGACCACCCCACCTCGGCGGTCGACTCGATGGTCGCCAGCGCCCAGGTGGCGGCGTCGGCGAGCCGCGGCCCGTGGTCGGTGGCCTCGAAGGAGGCGGCGCGGAACGGCCCACCCGGTGCGGGCGCGACGCCGGCGAACGCGTCGGCGAGGTCGCGGTGGTGCCACGACAACAGGTGCACCGCCGCCCGGTCGCCGACGGCCAGCGCGTCGGCGAGGTCGGAGTCGGGGTCGACGAGGGCGAGCAGCCGGGCCGGCTCACCGCCCGCGAGCATCACCGACGACACGGTGAGGCCGGCCCGGTGGGCCTCGGTGCCCGTCGTCCAGAGGGTGACGGCGCCGCCGAGCCGGCCACGGAGCCGGCGGGCCGGGTCGTCATCGGTGGGGAACGGGTGGGAGTCGTGGATCGTCATGCGGGCCTCCGGGGTACGACGAGCTCCCACTCGGTGCCGGCCGGCCCGGTGGTGAGCGTGGCGGTGCCGCCGAGGTCGGCCACCCGGCCGCGGATCGACTCGTCGACGCCGAGCCGGCCGTCGGCCGCCGCCTGCTCGAGCCGCCCCTCGGGGATGCCGGGCCCCTCGTCGCGGACGCTGATCTCCACCGTGTCGTCGCCGGCCTCGAGCAGCACCCAGGCCGGTGCGTCGTCGCCGACGTGGCGGGCGACGTTGTCGAGCGCCGCCCCGACCACCGCCAGAACCTCCGCGGCCCGGACGGCGGGCAGCGGCACGGTGCCGGGCGGCACGGCCACGTGCACCGACGGCCGCGTGCCGAGGGTCGACAGCAGGGCGGCGAGGTCGGCGGTGCCACCGGGCGCGTCGGCGCGGACGGCGTCCTGTGAGCGGATGAGGGTGCGGAGCGCGACCTCCTGCTCGCCCGCCAGCCGGCCGAGCGCGGCGGCGTCGCCGCCCAGCTCGGTGCCACGGCGCTGCACCAGCGCGAGCACCTGCAGCACGCCGTCGTGGACGGCACGGGCCAGCCGGGCGCGCTCGGCGGCGGCCGCGGCGGCGCTCTGGGCGCGGTCGCGCTCGGCCGCCATGTCCTGCAGCGAGCCGCACACGTAGCCGACGATCGGGCCGCCGATGAGCAGCAGGAAGGCGTTGCCGTAGTTGCTCTGGGTGATGTCGTCGCGGACGAGCAGGTCGACCGACGCGAGCACCACGCCGGCGATCAGCCCGCCCCACTTGAACCGCACCGCCCACGCCAGCAGCGCCCCCATCACCCAGAACCCGGGCACCGAGGCGTTGAACCACTCGCCCTTCGCGACCGGCGACGACAGGAGCAGCAGCACGGCGACGCCGAGGTCGGCGCCGAGCAGCAGCATCCCGCGGCGGCCGGTGTCGGCGTAGGCCCAGGTGGCGAACGCCGTCCAGGCGATCATCAGGCCGACCGCGGCCACGCCGAGGGCGGGCCGGTCGAAGTTGTCGGCGCGGTAGACGTTGAGCGCGACCGCGTTGACCAGCACGACGACGCGGAGCACGGCCAGCGCCCGGAACAGGTTGTCCTCGACGGCGAGGGCGGCCCGGACGGCGCCCGCCTGCGGAGCGGCGTCGGTCAGGACGCCTTCTTCTCGGGCCCGGCCTCCTTGCCGGCGTCCTTGCCGGCGTCCTTCGCCTTGGAGGCGTACATGTCGACGTACTCCTGGCCGGAGAGCCGCATGATCTCGTACATGATCTCGTCGGTGACCGACCGCAGGATGTAGCGGTCGTTCTGCATGCCCTCGTAGCGGGAGAAGTCGAGCGGGCGGCCGAACCGGACGACGGGCCGGGTGAACGAGCCGAACTTCTTGCCCGGCGGCGCCACGATGTCGGTGCCGATCACCGCCGTCGGGATCACCGGGACGCCGGTCTCGAGCGCTAGGCGGGCGACGCCTGTCTTGCCGCGGTAGAGCCGGCCGTCGTGCGAGCGGGTGCCCTCGACGAAGATGCCGAACAGTCCGCCGGCGTTGAGCACCTTCTTGGCGGAGAGCAGCGCGCCGGCGGCGGCGTCCGCGCCGGACCGATCGATCGGCACCTGGCCGGAGCCGGAGAAGAACTGCTTCTGCAGCCAGCCCTTGATGCCGGGCGTCGTGAAGTACTCCGCCTTGGCCACGAACGTCACCCGCCGCGGCAGCGTGAGCGGCATGAACAGCCAGTCGGTGTAGGAGAGGTGGTTGCAGGCGAGGATCGCGGGCCCCTCGGCGGGCACGTGCTCGGTGCCCTCGGGATGCGGTCGGAAGACGACGCGCAGCAACGGTCCCAACGCGATCCACTTGAGGAACCAGTAGAACACCGGCACACCCCCCTCTCCCGAGCTGTCCAGACGCTGCGGCCACCCTAGACCTGCCTGCGGCATGATCGCGCTCGTGACCGTCGACCCGATGCACGCACCGCTGACCATCGCGGCCCGTCCCGAGCTCACCGGCGGTGTGAGGGTCGGCGTCCTGCTCATCCACGGGTTCACCGGGTCACCGGCCTCGATGCGGGCGTGGGGCGAGCACCTGGGCGGGCTCGGGTACGGCGTCGCCGTGCCGCGGCTGCCCGGTCACGGCACCACCTGGCAGGAGCTCAACACGCTGCGCTTCCCCGACTGGTACGGCGAGACCGAGCGGGTCTTCGACGGGCTCTGCCTCGACCACGACGCCGTCGTCGTCGGCGGGCTGTCGATGGGCGCCACGCTCGCGCTGCGCCTCGCCGCCGACCACCCCGACCGGGTGGCCGGCGCGGTGCTCGTCAACCCGGCCGTGGTCACCAAGCGGCTGGACGTGAACGCGCTGCCGGTGCTCAAGCACCTGGTGAAGTCGTTCCCGGCGATCGGCGGCGACATCAACAAGCCGGACGTCGTCGAGCCGGCCTACGACCGCACCCCGCTCAAGGCGATCCACTCGCTGATCCAGGCCTGGCGGCCGCTCGTGCAGGACCTCCCGCAGGTCACCTCACCGCTGCTCTACCTGCGCTCGCACGCCGACAAGATCGTCGACGACTCCTCCGAGCCGGTGATCCTGGAGCGGGTCTCCTCCACCGACGTGACGATGGTGCGGCTCGAGCGCAGCTTCCACGTGGCGACCCTCGACCACGACGCCCCGCTCATCCACGAGACCTCCGCCGCCTTCGTGGCCCGGGTGGCCGACGTACCCTCGTAGCCGTGGCGCAGCGCGACGACGAGGCTTGGCGCGCGATCGTCGACAACTACGGCGACCGCGCCGAGCTCGACCCCGAGGACGACGGCGCCGACGACGTCCCGGCGCGCCCGGACCCCCGCCGCGACGAGACGCCGCCGGAGCTCCGCACCTGGGACGAGGACTCGGTCGACAGCGACTGGACCACCGACCGCTTCGTGCCGCCCCCGCCCCCGCCGGTGCCCACCCCCACCCGCGACCGGCTCATCGCCTGGGCCGGCATCTTCGGCTCCCCCGCGATCCTGCTCGTCTGCCTCGTGCTGGGCATCGAGATCCCGCAGCTGCTCGCCTACCTGCTCGTCACAGGCTTCGTCGGCGGGTTCGTCTACCTCGTCGTCAAGATGGACCGCGAGCCCCGCGACCCGGGGGACGACGGGGCGGTGCTGTAGCGGCTTCCGTCGCCTGCACCATCCGTTCGATCGAACGGCTTGTGCAGGTTGTCGGGCCGAGAACCTGTCAGAACGGTTCGATCGAACTTTTCCGCCGCGCCAGCAGGGCCCCACCGACGAGCCCGGCCCGCGGCCCGAGCGCAGCCGGGACGACGGGCGGGACCGGGCGGTGCGGGACGCCGACGAGCGAGCGGGCGAGCCGGTCGCGGGCGGGGTCGAGGAGCCGGTCGCCGGCCTCGCTGACGCCGCCGCCGATGACGACGATCTCCGGGTCGAAGGCGGCGACGAGCCCGGCCAGCCCGATGCCGAGCCAGTCCCCCACCGACGCGAACGCGGCCCGCGCCACGAGGTCGCCGTCCTGGGCGGCGGCGGTGACCATCGGCCCGGTGAGGCGGGCGGGGTCGCCACCGCACAGCTCGGTGAGCACGGACGGCCCCATCGACCGGTCACCCAGGTGCTCGCGCGCCGCCCGCACCAGCGCGTTGCCGCTGGCGTACTGCTCCCAGCACCCGGTGCGGCCGCACTCGCACGGCAGCCCGTCGGGCACCACCTGCGCGTGGCCGAACTCGCCGGCCATGCCGTGGTGGCCGCGCACCACCTCGCCGCCGAGCACGATCCCACCGCCGATCCCGGTGCCCATCGTCACGATCACCGCGGACGACGTCCCGCGGGCGGCGCCGTAGGTGACCTCGGCCAGGGCGGCACAGGTGGCGTCGTTCTCGAGCACCACCGGCACGCCCCACCGCGCGGCGAGCCGCGCGCGCACCGGGTCGTTCACCCACGGCAGGTGCGGCGCGAACGCGACCCGCTCCCCCGCGGCGTCCACGAAGCCCGCGGCCGCGAGCCCGACACCGGCGATCGGGCGGCCGGCGGCGACGTCGTCGACGGCGGCGGTCAGCGCGTCCTCGACGGCCTCGACGGCGACCCGGCGGCCGGGGGTGCGGCGCAGCGCCGTGGCGAGCACGCGCCCGGACTCGTCGACCTCGCCGGCGAGCACCTTGGAGCCGCCGACGTCGACCCCGATGTAGAGGCTCACTTCGACGCTCGCTGGCGCTCGCACCTCAGCACAGGCGCTGACGCTGACTCGGTCACGGCCACAGTCACCGGCGTCAGCGCCGGGCCAGGTCGGCGGCGCCGATGACGCCGGCCCGGTTGCCGAACCTCGCGGGGCGCACCTCGGCCAGCGGCCGGTGGCCGCGGCCGGTGAGCTCCTTGACGAACGCGTCGCGGGTGGGCTCCAGCAGCAGCTCGCCCGCCTGCACGACGCCGCCGCCGATCACCACGGCCGCCGGGTCGAGGACGGCGACCAGCGAGGCCACCCCCTCCCCCAGCCAGCGGCCGAGGTCGGCGAGCCGCTCGCGGGCGAATTCGTCGCCCTCCTGTGCGGCCTCGGTGATCATCCGACCGCTGACGGCGGCCGGGTCGCCGCCGGCCCGCTTCAGCAGGTCGGCGGCCTCGGGCCGGTCGAGCAGCGCCCGGGTGTCCCGCACGAGCGCCGTCCCGCTGCTGTACTGCTCCAGGCAGCCGCGGTTGCCGCAGCCGCACACCCGGCCCTGCGGCACCACCCGCACGTGCCCGACCTCGGCGGCCGCGCCGAACGCGCCGCGGAACAGCTCACCGTCGGCCACGATGCCGCCGCCGATGCCGGTGCCGACGGTGACCATCAGCATGTCGTCGACGTCGTGCGCGGCGCCGAAGGCGAACTCGCCCCAGGCGGCCGCGTTCGCGTCGTTCTCCACCACCACGGGCAGGTCGAGCCGCTTCTCGAGCTCGGCGCGCAGCGGCTCGTCGCGCCAGGCCACGTTGGGAGCGAAGATCACGGTCGACCGGGCGGCGTCCACGAACCCGGCCGCGCCGACGCCGACCGCGGTGATCTCGTGGTCCTCGGCCAGCTTCTGCACCAAGCCGGCGACGGTCTCCTCGATCGCCTCGGGGTCGGTGGCCGGCGAGTCGATGCGCTCCTCGGCGAGCACCTCGCCCTTCTCGTCCACCACGGCGCCGGCGATCTTGGTGCCGCCGATGTCGATGCCGCAGGCGAGGCTCATGCGTCGTCGTCCTCGAGGTCGATGTGTTCCAGCCCGGACGAGTCCGGCCGCGCCGGGCCGCCCGAGGCGAGCATCGCGGCCGCGGCCTGGAGGAACGACGAGGCCGCCGTGGTGAGGTGCTCGCGCACCTCGGGGCTCGACTGCCGCACCAGGTGCACGGTCCGGCAGATCGGGCAGTAGGTGCACTCCTCGGCCCCGGTGGCCAGGTGCGCGTCGACGTCGCGGACGGCGTCCGCGGCCTGGCCGGCCATGCCCGCCACCCCGGCGGCGCCCTGGTCGCGGGCCCACTCGCCGAGCGCGCCGATCAGCTTGGCGGCCTCCTCACCGAGGCTGCCGACCTCCTCCGAGGACGCGTCGGGTCCGGTGGGGTCGCTCACGAGGGACCATCCTGCCCGCCCGTGCCCGCCGTCGCAGGCTCCGGCTCGGCGAACCGCACCCGTAGCTCGCCGTCCTCGACCCGGGCGCCGGCCACTCGGAGCCGCGACAGCCCGGCCGGCAGGGTGAGCAGCCGCCGGTGCGAGCCCACGCTGACGACGAGCTCGTCGCCGTTGCGGGCCAGCCCGACGTCGGTGCGCGAGACGTGCGGCAGCGCCAGGTGCAGCACCGCGCCGTCGCTGTGGCGGGTGACCCGGAACGGCCCGTCGCCGGTCGGGGCGGCCAGCGGGTCGGTGCCGTCGTAGACCTCCTCGGCGAGCCGGCGCAGCGCGTCGACCCCGACCGGCTCGGTGGCGCGGTACTCCGAGCGCCACACCGGCAGCCCGGCGAAGGACTGGTCGACGTCGGCGAGCACGGCGTCCTGCGCCATCACCCAGCCGGCCCGCCAGTCGTCGCCGCCGGCGGCGGGGAAGACCCGGTTGGCCACGACGCCGTCGACGCGGTACCCGTACAGCGACAGGCTCGTGTAGGAGCGCCGGGCCTCGGCGAGCACGACGGTCTCGGGCGTGAGCACGATCCTCACGCTCGCGTTCGGGCCGGACAGCAGCGCCTGCACCTCGTCGAGCTCCGCGTGCAGCCGCTCGAGCGCGTCGAAGACGGTGCCGCCGGGCATCGGGACGCCGGCCGCGCGGGTGAGCATCGGCCGCAGCGCCTTCATCACCCGGGCCTGGGCCGGGAAGACCCGCTGCATGTACCAGCCGAGCGCCTCCGGCAGCGCCAGCAGTCGCAGCGTCTCGGCGGTGGGCGCGCAGTCGACCACCACGACGTCCCACTCGTCGGAGAGCACGTGCAGCCGCAGCTCCAGCAGCGCCAGCACCTCCTCGGCGCCCGGGATCACCGTCAGCTCCTCGGCGGCCACCGGGTCGACGCCGGCGACGTCGAGCACGCTCAGCAGGTAGCCCTGGATCTCCGCCCACGACTGCTCGAACCGCAGCTGGGTGTCGACCTGCTGCACGAACAGCAGGGGCGCCACCTCGGTGGGCTCGGAGCCGACCGGCGAGCCGAACGCGTCGGCCAGCGAGTGCGCGGCGTCGGTGGAGAGCACCAGAGTGCGCATCCCCCGGGCAGCGGCCAACGCGGCGGTGCCGGCCGCCACGGTGGACTTGCCGACGCCGCCCTTCCCGGTGAACAGGACGATGCGCACTAGGGGGTGCCCCAGGGCCTAGAGCGACTCGACGCGCTGCTTGAGGCCCTTGAGCGCGGTGTCGATCAGGATCTTCTCGCCCTTGCGCTTGATCATCCCGATCATCGGGATCGAGACGTCGAGGGCGAGGCGGTAGGTGACGTCGGTGGTGCCGTTCCCCTGGTCGCGCAGCACGTAGGCGCCGTCGAGCGAGCGCAGCATCTTGCCCTCGACGAGGGTCCACGTGACCTGCCGGTCGCCGTCCCAGTCGTAGGCGAGCGTGTACTCGTCCTTCACCGGCGCGACGTCGAGCTTGAAGAACACCTCGCGGGCCCGGTCGGCCGCACCACCCGCGCCCGGCGTGGTGATCTCGGCGACCTTCACGCCCTTGGCCCACTGCGGGTAGGCCGGGAAGTCCGCGATGACGTCCATGACCGCCGCGGGCGGTGCGTCGACCACGATCGAGGACGTCGTCTGGTCGGCCATGGGCACCTCGGGTCGTGGCTGGGGGCTGGGTCGGAACGGTCGGAGGCTACCGGACCGTTCGGGTGCCCTCGGTGGCGGAGCGTTGGGTGGATCGGCTGCGGTGATTTCGACTCCGCCACCTCGGGTTCGCAAGCTCACCCGAGGGGCATCGCTCAATCTTCGCTCGCCACGTGACCGCGTTCGTTCCTCACGCGGTCACTGCTCGCTCGCTCAGGGTGAGTAGCGTGCGGCCGTGCGCGAGTTCTCCACGCCCGTCGGCGACGCGCTGGCCGCGCTGGTCGGCCCGGGTCTGCCGGAGTCGGGCAACCTCACCGACGACGTCGTGCGCAACGCCGCGGAGGCCCCCGACGCCGTCGTGATGTCGCGGCCGGGCGACGCGGCCGACGACCCGTGGGTCGACGTCACCGCCGCGGAGTTCTGGGAGCAGGTGCGCGGCGTGGCCAAGGGGCTCGTGGCGGTCGGCGTCGAGGCCGGCGGCCGGGTCGCGCTGATCGCCAAGACCCGCTACGAGTGGACACTGCTCGACTACGCGATCTGGACCGCCGGCGCGGTCACGGTGCCGGTCTACGAGACCTCCTCGGCCGAGCAGATGGGCTGGGTCCTCCGCGACTCGGGCACCTGCGCGGTGATCGCCGAGGACCGCGACCACCTCGCGCGGGTGACGTCGGTGCGCTCCGACCTCGACGACCTGCACCACGTGTGGGCGATCGACGACAACGCCGTCGGGATCCTCACCCGGCTCGGTGCCGACGTGTCGGACGACGACCTGGAGCGGCGCCGTACCGCCGTCGGGCCCGGCGACCTCGCCACGGTGATCTACACCTCCGGCACCACCGGCCGGCCCAAGGGCTGCGTGCTCACCCACGGCAACTTCCTCGTCGAGATCGGCACCGCCGTCCACGAGCTCGACGCGCTCTTCCACGCCGACGACGACGGCGCCGAGGCCGCCACGCTGCTGTTCCTGCCGCTCGCGCACGTGTTCGCGCGGGTGATCCAGATCGGCGCGGTGCGCGCCCGGGTGCGGCTCGGGCACAGCTCCGACGCGACGCGACTCGCGGCGACCCTGCGGCAGTTCCGGCCGACGTTCGTGCTCGCCGTCCCGCGGGTGTTCGAGAAGGTCTTCACCACCGCCTCGCAGCGCGCCACCGCCGACGGCCGCGGCCCGGTGTTCGACCGGGCCGCCGAGACGGCGATCGCCTGGTCCCGCGGCCTCGACCGGGGCCGCCCCAGCCTCGCGGTCCGCGCCCGGCACGCCGCGTACTCCCGGCTGGTCTACGGACGGATCCGCGACGCGCTCGGCGGCCGGTGCCGGTTCGCGGTGTCCGGCGGCGCGCCGCTCGGCGAGCGGCTCGGCCACTTCTACCGCGGCGTCGGGCTCACCGTGCTCGAGGGCTACGGCCTCACCGAGACCACCGCCGCCGTCACGGTGAACACCCCCGACGCGCTCAAGATCGGCACCGTCGGCCGGCCGCTGCCCGGCACGGCGGTGCGGGTGGCCGACGACGGCGAGCTGCTCGTGCGCGGCGGCCAGGTGTTCGGCGGCTACTGGAACGACCCGGAGGCCACCGCCGCCGTGCTCGAGGCCGACGGCTGGTTCCACACCGGCGACGTCGGCGAGATCGACGACGAGGGGTTCGTGAAGGTCACCGGCCGCAAGAAGGAGATCCTGGTGACCGCCGGCGGCAAGAACGTCGCCCCGGCGCCGCTCGAGGACCGGCTGCGCTCGCACCCGCTCGTCAGCCAGGCGCTCGTGGTGGGCGACGGACAGCCGTTCATCAGCGCGCTGGTCACCATCGACACCGAGACGCTCCCGCAGTGGGCGGAGGAGCACGGCAAGTCCGGCGACGTCGCCGACCTCGTCGGCGACCCCGACCTGGTGGCCGCCGTGCAGGCCGCCGTCGACGACGCCAACGAGTCGGTCTCGAAGGCCGAGTCGATCCGCAAGTTCGCGATCCTCCCCCACGACTGGACCGAGGAGGGCGGCCACCTGACGCCGTCGCTCAAGCTCAAGCGGACCGTCGTGCTGCGGGAGTGCCGCGAGGAGATCGCCGAGCTGTACCGCTGATCCACCGCGGATCCACCGCGGAGCGCCTTGAGGGAACCTTGCGTTGACGTGTCTGAACTCCTGTGATTCCCGCGCTTAGAGTGACGACGCCGGGACGGGTTCGTCCCGCCGTCCGTCGCAGCGCGGCGACCGGACGCGAGCTTCACGGAGGCCCCGGTGTAGGAGGTCCTCGCTCATGGGGTCGTGGCAGTACCGGCCGCACCTTCGCCTGACGGCGGGTGCGCGGCTGCTGGCTCTGCTCGCCATCGGCGGGCCGATCCTGTGGACCCGAGACCTGGACGCCGTCGCGGCGCTGGCCGGGGTGGCCGCCGTCTGGCTACTGGCGCAGGGCGCGGCGTCGCTGCCGCGGCTGGCCCGGCTCGCCGACCCCACCGTCGAGGCCACGGTGGTCGGCGTGATCTGCGGACTCTCGCTGCACACGACCCTCGCCGTCACGGCCGCGCTGTCGCTGGCGCCGTTCGTGGCCGGTCTCCGCAAGGGCACCACCGGCGTCGCGCTCGCGACCGCCGCGCAGCTGGTGTGCGTCGTGCTGCCGGGCGTGGTGCGGCTGGAGACGTTCTCGGCGGCCGAGAGCCAGGCGATCTTCACCTGGAGCGTCGCCGGGGTGGGCGTCGGGCTGGTCGCCGCGTTCGTCCGCAGCACGCTGCTTCAGCCCCACGACGACCTGGCGCCCTACCTCGAGGCCCAGCAGCTGGTGCGCGAGCTGCTCGACATCTCCGAGGGTCTCGGGCCCGGCCTCGACGTCGACCGCACCGCCGAGCAGGTGATGGACACCGTCGCAGAGCGGCTCCCGGTGGCCACCCAGACACTGTTCGTGCCGCGCGGCGAGCTGCTGGTGCCGCTGGTCGCGCGCACCGGCGCGACGGTCGACGCAGCCGACGTCGAGACCCTCGCGCTCGAGGCCTGGGCGCGCGGCGAGGCGATCGAGTGGCACGGCTGCTTCGCGGCGCCGCTCGGCGAGATCGCCGTGCTCGCCGGCACCGTGGCGCCGCATCGCCTCACCGGCGCCGAGGTCGAGAGGGCGCTCACCGAGGTGTTCACCGAGCTCCGGCCGCTCGCCGTGCAGCTCGACACCGCGCTGATGTTCGCGCGGCTGCGCGACGCCGCCACCGCCGACGTCCGGCGCCGGCTCTCACGGGAGATGCACGACGGCGTCGCCCAGGACGTCGCCGCGCTCGGCTACGTCGTCGACGCGCTCGCCAGCCAGCCCGCCACGCCCACGCAGGCCGAGCAGCTCGCCGTCCTGCGACGCCGGATCAGCAGCATCGTGGCCGAGGTGCGGCAGTCGGTGCTGGTGCTGCGCACCAGCTCCGGCGGCTCGGAGAGTCTGGGCGCCGCGATCGGCGCGGTGGCCCGGCACCTCAGCGAGGTCGCGCAGGTGCCGATCGAGGTCACCGTCGACGAGCAGGGCGCCCGGCTCCGGCCGCACGTCGAGGCCGAGCTGCTCCGCATCGCCCAGGAGGCGATGAACAACGCGGTCAAGCACGCCCGCGCCACCACCATCGCCGTCCACTGCGAGGTGCGGGCACCCGACGCCCGGATCACGGTCACCGACGACGGCCGCGGCCTCGGCCGGGCCCGCAGCGACTCGCACGGCCTGGAGATCATGCGCGAGCGCGCCGGGCTGGTGGGCGCGCGGCTCACCATGGCCGAGAACCCGTCGGGCGGGCTCGTGGTGAGCGCGGTCATCGACAGCACGCTGCCCGGCGTCCCGGCCACCGGCACCACCGACCCGACGGTCGGGACGGTGCCGCGGTGACGACCGGCCCGATCCGACTCCTGCTCGTCGACGACCACGCGCTGATCCGCAGCGGCCTCACCTCGGTGCTCGGCCTCGAGGTCGACATGGAGGTGGTCGGCGCCGCTGCCACGGTGGCCGAGGCGGTCACCCTCTACGACCACCTCACGCCCGACGTCGTCGTCACCGACCTCCAGCTGCCCGACGGCACCGGCCTCGACATCGTGCGCGCGCTCCGCAAGCGCAGCGACGACGTCGGGCTGATCGTGCTCACGATGCACTCCGGCGACGACCAGATCTTCGCGGCCATGCAGGCCGGCGCCTCCGGGTTCGTCGGCAAGGACGCGCCGTCCAGCGAGGTGGTGCGCGCCGCCCGGCACGCCGCGGTGTCGCCGCAGGCCTTCGTCGGCGCGGGCCTCGTCGGCGCGATGATGCGCCGCGCCGCCGGCGACGCCACCAGCCTCACCGACCGCGAGCACGAGGTGCTGCTGCTCCTCGCCGAGGGCCTCGGCGCCGCCCAGATCGGCGAGCGGCTCTACCTCAGCGAGTCGACCGCCAAGTCCCACATCGCCCGGATCTACCACAAGCTCGGCGCCGCGAACCGCGCCCAGGCGCTCGTCACCGCGATGCGCAACGGGCTGCTCTCGAGCATCCAGCCGCTCGAGGAGTGACTGTTCTTCGGGGCTGGTGGCCGCGCGCGTAACACGCCGGGTCTCGCCGTCAAGGATCTCGCTTCGCTCGCCCGCTTCGCGGCGGCCTTCGGCCGTCCTTGACCGCGAGCCGCTCCCGGCGTGTTCCGACGGCGCACGAACGGCGGGCTCCGCCACGCCGTCCGCGCAGGCGCGGCCACCACTGAGCCGACCCCCTCGATTGGTCACATACGGCAGTTTTCGACCCCCATGTCGTGCGGTCTCTGACCATTCGACGAGCCGTTGTGACACCTGAGCCAGGTGGGGCGCCCGCGCATGCGGGCGGCGCGGGCGGAGCCCGTGCCGACTGCGCGCCGTGGATCCGACCGGCCGGGACCCGCAGTCAAGGACGCGCGAAGCGCGCCGCGCAGCGGGCGCGAAGCGATCCTTGACGGCGGGTGCCGGTCGGATACGCGCGCGGGCGCCCCCACGGTTCCCGCAGGACCAGTCAGCCCGTCTCCGCCATCCGCTGCACCAACGCGATGCGGGTCAGGGTGGTCGGGTGGCTGCCGAACCACAGCTGCACGAACGCCGGCGGGGTGGGGTCGGCGAGCGAGCGGAGCGCGAGCTGCCGCTGCACCGACACGAAGGCGGTCGGGTCGTCGGTGTAGCGCAGCGCGTCGACGTCGGCCCGGGTCTCGATCTGCCGGCTCACCGCGTTCTGCGCGGGCGCGGCGGCGAGCGTGCCGATCGCCACCAGCGCGAGCACCAGCGGCACCACCGCCGCCTCCCCCGCACCCGGGTGGCCGCGACGCCGCAGCCGGCCGAGCACGAGCCCGAGCAGGCCGACGCCGACCAGCGACCCGGCGGAGCCGAGGGCGGTGCCGACCATCACGTCGTCGTGGCGCGCGTGGGCGAGCTCGTGGGCCACCACGGCGAGGATCTGGTTGTCGGGGACGCCGTTGACCAGGTTGTCGTAGACGACGATCCGGCGGGTGCTCCCGAACCCGCTCACGTAGGCGTTGAGGGTCGTCGTGCGGCGCGAGGCGTCGGCCACCAGCACGTCGTCGACCTCGACGCCCTCGCGGTCGGCGAGGGCGAGGATCTCGCTGCGCAGCGCGCCGTCCGGCAGCGGCTCGAAGTCGTTGAACACCGGCTCCACGAGCACCGGGTACACGAAGGAGCCGAGCACGACCAGCACCGCCAGCAGTCCGCCCACCACCGCCGGCCAGGCACGGGTGAACCGGCGCGCACACGCCACCAGTACGAGCACTCCGAGCGCCGTCATGACGGCGGTGACGAGCTCACCCTTGAGCAGGTCGACCCCCCACGCGCGCCACGCCTGCTCGCTCAGCCCGTTGTCCCGGCGCAGCTGCTGCAGCGCGACGGCGGCCGGCAGCGTGACCAGCCGCCCGATCAGCGCGAGCACCACGACGGCGAGCGGCACCTGCAGCCACCAGCGGCCGGGCAGCCGCTCCACCAGCCGCCGGCCGCGGGTGGTGAACCCGAACCAGCTGGCGACCGCCAGCGAGACCAGCAGCGACGCCCAGCTCCAGAGCCGGGCCCACCGCGCGTAGTCCTCGGCGCGCTCCACCTGGGCGGGCGTGAAGACGGTGGCGACGGGCGCCGGCGTCAGCCGACCGCCGGGCACCGGGTCGAACGGCACGAGCACCACGACCAGCACTGCGAGCGCGACCGCACCCACCACCAGGGTGCCGAGGGCGACCTTCCGCTCAGGACGCTCCGCCGGCACCCGGCAAGTCTGACAAACGGGTCCGCCAGGCGGTCAGCAGGTCGCGCTCGGTCCAGTCGAACCGCGACCGCAGCGACGCGTCCAGGTCGCCGCCCGCGCTGAGGTCGTCGTAGAGGCCGACCAGCGCGTCCTCGCTCGACCGCTCCGCCAGCACCCGGCAGAGCAGCCACGCCATCTCGTAGATCGCGCCGAGGTGGGAGCGGCGCGGGTCGAACTCCACACGGGTCGGCAGCGCCGTCGGCAGCCCGGAGCGCCGCACCTCGGCCGCCGCCTGCCGCGCCGTCACGGCCAGCGGCAGGGCGACGTCGCGCAGCGCCACGTAGTCGGCGAAGCCCTCGACCAGCCACACCGGCGCCTGGCTGCTCGGCCCCTCGGAGGCCACGTGCGCCGCCTCGTGGCTCATCACCACCTGCGCCCCGACGCCGCGCAGCCGGCCGAACACCTCGGGGTTCACGAACACGTGCACCGGCGCGCCCGGCACCGAGCTCCCGTCGCCCGCCACGGTGACGGCGGCGATGCCGGCATAGTCGCCCGACTCGGCGTCCAGCGCGCGGTCCAGCGCCGTCGCGGACGCCGGCACCTCCACCACGACCCGCGGCTGCCAGTCGGCGAGCACCCGCCGCACCACCGGTACCGCGTTCTCGGCGAGTCGCGCGTAGCGCG
Source organism: uncultured Actinomycetota bacterium (assembly GCA_963780355.1). Taxonomy (GTDB): domain Bacteria; phylum Actinomycetota; class Actinomycetes; order Propionibacteriales; family Nocardioidaceae; genus Nocardioides. The sequence goes on along the minus strand of CAWABT010000001.1, from coordinate 2,096,190 downwards.
CCACCGGCACGCCGGCCGCGGCGACCACGAGCGTCGTCGCGGTGCGGCGCACCTGCACCGGCCCGTCCATCCACACCGGGGTGCGCAGGTCGGCGTTGCCGACGTCGACGACGCTGGTGGCGCCGTCGTCGCCTCCGGCGCGGAACCGCACCGCCACCTCGGTACGCGCCGCGGTCGGGTCGAAGCCGCGGTACCGCCAGCTCGCCTCGACGGCGGCCCACCAGGTGCCGTCGGCGCGCAGCGGGCCGAGGTCGTCGACGTAGCGGAAGGAGACCTCGGAGATCCGGGCGGCCGCGGCGTTGCCGGCGAGCGCCTCGAGCAGCGCCGCCGCCGCGGTGTCGTCCGGCGAGGCGAGGGCAGCCGCCGCGCCGCGGTCACCGGCGTCGATCGCCTCGCCGAGCCGCCGCAGGGCGTCGTCGGCCGCCACCGGGTCGGCGGAGGCCGTCGGGGCGGCCGGCGGCTTCGCGCGGTACGGCTCGTCGTTGCCGGGGGCGGCGACCAGCCAGGTGACGGCCCCGACCGAGAGCAGCAGGGTCAGCACCAGCACCGGGAGTCGCCAGGCGGGCCTGCGCGGGGCGTCGTCCAGCGGGGTCTCCGGTGCCGGTCCGCTCAGCCGGGCCGGACGGCGCCGGAGTACGGCATCGAGTCGACCGGGTCGACACGGACGCCCGCGCCGGGGTTGGCGGCGTGGACGATCATCCCGCTGCCGATGTAGATGGCGACGTGACTGATCGGGCTGTAGTAGAAGACCAGGTCACCCGGCACGAGCTGGTCGCGGGACACCGAGGCACCCGAACCCGACTGAGCGCCCGAGGAGTGCGGCAGGCCGACGCCGGCCTGGGCCCAGGCCATCATCGTGAAGCCGGAGCAGTCGAAGGCATCCGGACCGGCGGCGCCCCACACGTAGGCGTCGCCCACCTGGGCCATCCCGTACTTGATGACGGCGGCGGCGCGGCCGGACGCCGGGATATCTGTCGGCGCGGTGGTGTCGCCGGCGAGCAGCTTCTCGCGCTGCTCGGCCTCGAGGTCGTCGAGCAGGTCCTCGGCGTCGGCCGCCTTCTCGTCGATGGTGCGCTTGTCGGCGGCGAGCCGCTCCTTGATCTTGGCCACCTGCTCGAGCCGGCGCTCGGTGGCGGTGCGGCGCAGGCTCAGCGCGGCGAGCTCGGTGGAGTAGTCGTCGAGCATCTCGTCCTGGATCTGCTCGACCGAGGACAGCGTAGAGAGGTCCGACAGCAGCGAGTCGGTGCCGTCGGCGGTCAGCAGCCGGTCGACGCTGTCGAAGCCGGTGGCGGACTGCTGGACGATGGTGTCGGCGAGGTCGTCGCGGGCGGCATCGGTGGTCACGTCCTGCCGCGCCTCGTCGGCGCGCAGCGCGCGCAGCTCGCGGCGCAGGTCGCGCAGTTCGATCCGGGCGTCGTTGACGCGCTCGGAGGCCTGCTCGGCCTCGTGGTAGAGCCGGTCGACGCGGTCGCGCACCTCGGAGATGGTGGGCTTGTCGCTGCCACCGCCGTTGCCGCCGTCCCCGTCGTCGGGGTCGGCACTGGCGCTCGGGACGAACCCGATCGAGGCCGCGAGGGCGAGTCCGGACAGGACAGTGACGAGTCGCTTCCGACCGTGGCGCACGGTGAGCGGGTCCCCTTCGCAGTTCGTGACGCCTACCGGGTGAGCTGACGGATTCGGGCCACGGACTGCCCTACCCCCGCTCCTCGGCCCCGTGTCCCATCCACGCGGCCGCCTTGCGAGGGATTCACCCCAGATGCGGACCGGCCGGGCCGGCCCGCGGTTGGTTCCCCGGCTCCAGGACCCCGTGGTGGCGGTCCCGGACTCAGCGCGGTGCCCGCGCGGACCCTTCCTGGCCCACTGCCACGGACACCTGACGGGTCACCGTAGTCGCCACCCCCGCGGCGCGCCAAGTCCCCGTCCAGGAGTCGCTGTGGCGTGGGTCACGCCGACTCCACCTCGGGCCCGGACACGGGCTCCACCAGGCGCAGCGGAGGCACCAGACCGCCGTCGGCGAGCAGGTCGAGGGCGTGCCGCTCCTCCTCGTCGAGGGTGAGCTCGGGGGGCGGGCCCAGGAGCACCGTCACCACGCAGTCGTGGCAGGCGAGCCCGCGCACGACGCAGGAGTCGCAGTCGATTCGCGTCGTCATGTCCCGAAGGCTGGCAGGGACCACCGACAGTCCCCTCCGAACCGGTCTTGGCTAGCGTGGCCGTCCATGGACGACACCACCGGCGTGGAGTACACGGAGCGCCTCCAGACCAAGGCCGGCGCCCGGTGGAAGCAGTGGGTCGACGTGCAGGCGCCGTACCGCTGGAACCTGCGCCGCCACCAGCTCGGCCGCACCCTCGACGTCGGCTGCGGGCTCGGCCGCAACCTGCTCGCGCTGCCCGCCGGCTCGCTCGGGGTCGACCACAACGCGACCTCGGTCGCGGTGGCGAAGTCGAACGGGCTGCCCGCCCTCACCGTGCCCGAGTGGGAGGCCACCGGCCTGGCGACGTCGGAGTCCTTCGACTCGATCCTGCTCGCCCACGTCGTCGAGCACATGCCCTACGAGGACGCCGTCGCGCTGCTGCACTCCTACCTCGGCGCGCTGCGGCGCGGCGGCAAGGTGCTCTTCATCTGCCCGCAGGAGCGCGGCTACGCCTCCGACCCCACCCACGTCGCCTGGACCACCGGCGACGACCTCGCTCGGCTCTCCCGCGACGTCGGCCTGGTGCCGGGCGCCTGGACCTCCTTCCCCGGCCCCCGCTCGCTCGGCACGGTCTTCCTCTACAACGAGTTCAACCTGGTGGCCCGCAAGCTCTGACCGTCCTGCGGGGTTGGTGGCCGCGCGCGTAACACGCCGGGTCTCGCCCGGCGTGTTCCGACGGCGCACGAACGGCGGGCTCCGCCACGCCGTCCGCGCAGGCGCGGCCACCACCTGTTCCGGAGCTACTTGGCCGACGAAACTGGACACAGACAGCCGGTTTCCGAGCCCGGGATGTCCAGGTTCGTACGCCCACTGGTAGCGAAGTGACAGCCAGAGAAGGTGGGGCGCCCGCGCATGCGGGCGGCGCGGGCGGAGCCCGTGCCGACTGCGCGCCGGAGATCCGACCGGCCGGGACCCGCAGTCAAGGGCGGCCGAAGGCCGTCGCGCAGCGACCGGAGCGAAGCGGAGGCCCTTGACGGCGGGTGCCGGTCGGATACGCGCGCGGGCGCCCCACAGTCACGCCGCAGGACAGCAACGGCGCGGGCTCCCCCCACTGTCGGCGGTGAGACCTACGGTGCCGCCATGGGCACGGGGACGACGAGCGACCTGGCCCGTTGGGAGCCGCAACGCAGCCTCGACGAGCTGGGCCGCCCCCTGCGCGACATCACGTTCTGCGTCGTCGACCTCGAGACCACCGGGGGGTCGGCGGCGGCCGGGTCGATGATCACCGAGATCGGGGCGGTCAAGGTGCGCGGCGGCGAGGTGCTCGGGGAGTTCCAGACCCTGGTGAACCCGCACACCGCCATCCCGCCGTTCATCGCGGTGCTCACCGGCATCAGCAACTCGATGGTGGCCGACGCGCCGCCGATCGAGTCCGCGCTGCCGGCGTTCCTCGAGTTCGCCGCCGGCAGCGTGCTGGTGGCGCACAACGCGCCGTTCGACGTCGGCTTCCTGCGGCACTTCGCCGAGCAGCAGGGCCGGCCGTGGCCCACCTTCGAGGTCGTCGACACCGCCGTCCTCGCCCGCCGGGTGATCACCAAGGACGACGCTCCCAACTGCAAGCTCTCCTCGCTGGCCCGGGCGTTCCGGTCCGGCACCACGCCCAACCACCGCGCGCTGTCCGACGCCCGCGCCACCGTCGACGTGCTGCACGGCCTGATGGAGCGCATCGGCGGGCTCGGCGTCCACACCCTCGAGGAGCTGCAGACCTTCTCCTCGAAGGTCGTGGTGGCCCAGCGCCGCAAGCGCCACCTGGCCGACGGGCTGCCGCACGCGCCCGGCGTCTACCTGTTCAAGGACGAGCGCGAGCGCATCCTCTACGTCGGCACGTCCAAGGACGTCCGCACCCGGGTCCGTTCCTACTTCACCGCCTCCGAGACCCGCTCGCGGATGGGCGAGATGGTGCGGCTCGCCGCGCGGGTCAGCGCCATCGAGTGCGCCACGCCGCTGGAGGCCGAGGTGCGCGAGCTGAGGCTCATCGCGCAGCACAAGCCGTCCTACAACCGGCGGTCCCGCTTCCCCGAGAAGGTCACCTTCGTCAAGCTCACCCGCGAGGCGTGGCCGCGGCTCTCGCTGGTCGCCAAGGTGCTCGACGACGACGCCGACTACCTCGGCCCGTTCTCATCGCGGCGGGTCGCCGAGCAGTGCCTGGCCGCCCTGCACGACACCTTCCCGGTGCGGCAGTGCTCCGGCCGGCTCGCCAAGCGCCCTTCGCGCAACGCCTGCGTGCTCGCCGAGATGGGCCGCTGCCTGTCACCTTGCGACGGCAGCGTCGACGACCACACCTACGCCGCCGTCGTCCGGCAGCTGCGCGAGACCCTGCTGCGCGACCCCGACGACGTCGTCGACGTCGTCAACGCCAAGATGGCCGCCCTTGCCGCCGACGAGCGGTTCGAGGAGGCCGGCGTCCACCGCGACCGGCTCGCCTCGTTCGTCCGCGCCGCCGCCCGCACCCAGCGGCTCACCTCGCTCACCCACTGTCCCGAGGTGGTCGCGGCCCGCCGCGAGGACGACGGCCGCTGGGCCGTCCACGTCGTCCGCTGGGGCCGGCTCGCCGCGGCCGGCGTCATCCCGCCCGGCGCCCACGCCGGCACCTTCGTCGAGCAGCTGCGCGCCACCGCCGAGACCGTCCCCGACCCGCCCGGCACCCCAGGTCCGGTGCCGTCGGCCACCGCCGAGGAGACCGAGAAGGTGCTGCGCTGGCTGGAGTCCCCCGGCGTCCGGCTGGTGCGGGTCGACGGCGACTGGACCTGCCCGGTGGGCGGCGCCACCCGTCGGCTCCCCCACGTGTCGGTGCCGGCGGGCTTCGCGTCCTAGGGTGTCGCCCGTGATCACCGCCATCGTGTTCGTGAAGGCCGACGTCGACCGCATCCCCGAGGTGGCCGAGGCGATCGCGGCCCTCGACGGCGTCACCGAGGTCTACTCCGTCACCGGTCAGATCGACCTGGTCGCGATGGTGCGCGTGCGCCACCACGACGACGTCGCCTCCGTGGTGGCCGACAGGCTCAACAAGGTCGCCGGCGTCCGCGAGACCGAGACCCACATCGCGTTCCGCGCCTACTCCCGCCACGACCTCGAGTCGGCGTTCTCGCTCGGGCTCGACTAGGTCACGACCTGATGCCCTGGTTGGACATCGTCGGGTGGGGCGGCAGCGCCCTCCTCGTCTTCTCGCTGCTGCAGAGCCGCGTGCTGCGGTTCCGCGTCCTCAACACGGTGGCCTGCCTGACGCTGCTCGTGTTCAACGCGCTCATCGAGGTCTGGCCGATGGTCGGCATGAACGTCGTCCTCACCGCGATCAACCTCTACTTCATCGTCCGGCTGCAGCGTGAGCGCCACGACGAGGCGGTGTTCGGCGTCATCGAGGTCGGCCCCGACGACGCCTACCTGCGCCACCTGCTCGCCACCCACGCCGCCGACATCGCCCGGTTCCAGCCCGACCTCGCCTGGGACCCCCTCGCCCCCGGCGGCCGCGCGTTCGTGGTGATCCGCGGCGACGAGGCCGTCGGCGTCGTGCTGCTCGAGGTCGACGGCACCGACGCGTTCGTCCGGCTCGACTACGTCACCCCGCGCTTCCGCGACTTCTCCCCCGGCGAGTTCGTGTGGCGCCGCAGCGACACCCTCCGCAGCCTCGGCGTCACCCGGGTGATCACGCCGCCCGGCATGGTGGGCGCCTACTACGACCGGCTCGGCTTCCACACCGACGGCCCGTCGTACGTGCTCGATCTCTGACGCTAGGCCGAGGCGGCCGCCACCCAGCGGTCGAGCGTCGCTCGGGCGGCGCCGCCGTCGAGCGCCTCCGCGGCGCGGGCGATGCCGGCGGCGAGCACCTCGTCGAGGCGGGCCGGGTCGGCGGTCGGCTGCTCGTGGACGGCGAGCGCGGCGCCGGCGTTGAGCACGACGGCGTCGCGCACCGGTCCGGTCTCACCGTCGAGCAGCCGGAGTACGACGTCGGCGTTGTGGGCGGCGTCGCCGCCGCGCAGGTCCTCGAGCGTGGCCGGGGCGAGCCCGTGCGCGGCGGGGTCGACGACGGCCTCGGCCACCTCGCCGTCGTGCACGAGCCAGACCCGCGAGGTCGTCGTGGTGGTGAGCTCGTCGAGCCCGTCGTCGCCCCGGAAGACCCAGGCGTCGGATCCGCGGCCGGCGAACACGCCGGCCATCACCGGCGCCATCCGGGGGTCGGCGCAGCCGACGGCCTGGGCGTCGGGCCGCACCGGGTTGGCGAGCGGGCCGAGGATGTTGAAGGTCGTGCCGATGCCGAGCTCGCGCCGCGGTGCGGCGGTGTGCCGCATCGCGGGGTTGAAGGCGGCCGCGAAGCAGAAGGTGATGCCGGCCTCGACGGCCACCGCGGCCACCCGGTCGGCGGGCAGGTCGAGCCGCACGCCGAGCTCCTCGAGCACGTCGGCGCTGCCGCACTGCGACGACGCCGAGCGGTTGCCGTGCTTCACCACCCGCGCACCCGCACCGGCCGCGACGATCGCGGCCATCGTGGAGATGTTCACCGACATCGACCGGTCGGCGCCGGTGCCGACGACGTCGAGCAGCCGCCCCTCGACGGCGATCGGCGTGCGCCGGGCGTACATCGCGTCGGCGAGGCCGCTGACCTCCTCGACCGTCTCGCCCTTGGCCTTGAGCGCGATCGCGAACCCGGCGATCTGCGCGGGGGACGCCTCGCCGGCGAGGATCTCGCCCATCGCCCAGGCGGTCTGCTCGCTGGTGAGGTCCTCCCCGGCCACGAGCGGGCCGAGCACCTCCGGCCAGGTCACCGGGCGGTCACGCCTGCGCCGGCACCCGCGACCGGAGCAGCCCGACGACGGACTCGGCGAGCTGGATCGGGTCGAGCGGGTGCGGGACGGCGGCGTCGGCGCGTGACCAGGTGGCGAGCCAGGCGTCCTGCGGGCGCCCGGTCAGCACCAGGACCGGCGGGCACTGGTAGATCTCGTCCTTGAGCTGCTTGGCGATGCCCATGCCGCCGGCCGGCACCGCCTCGCCGTCGAGGATCGCGAGGTCGATCGACCCGGCGTCCATGTTCTGGATCACCACCGGCTCGGTGGCCACCTCGACGTAGGTGACCTCGGGCAGGTCCGGGTGCGGGCGGCGGCCCAGGGCGAGGATGACGTCCTGGCGCACCGTGACGTCGTCGCTGTAGACGAGCACCCTGAGGCGCTTCGAGGATCCGCTCTGCTCAGCCACGGCGTCAGCGTATCGGTCGGGACAGGCGGTCCAGGAAGGCGATCAGCAGCGCCTCGCGCAGCGCCGGGGTCGCGAGGTCGAGCATCGCGTTGACGTCGGCCATGCGCTCGGGCAGGGCAAGACCGTCCTCGCCGGTCGACAGCAGGCCGGACGCCGCCAGCAGGCCGTCGAAGTCGGCGTCGGAGAGGGCCGCGGGGTCGAGGGCGGCGATCACGGCCGCGATCTCGTCGTCCACCGTGACCGGACCCGTCGCGACGGCGGCGGCCACCGACTCCTTCATCGCCACGAGGAACTCGGGCACGTGCGGCGCGGTGGCGGCGCTCAGCGACAGGTGGATCGTGGCCTGCTGCCCGGCGTGGGTCAGCTGCGGCTGCACGTACCAGCCCCGGGCCGCCATCTCGTCGCACACGGTGAACGGGTCGCAGCTGCCGTCGGTGACCAGCGCGACGAGCGTGGAGTCGGGCGGCACCAGCACCGAGACGCCGGGCACGTCGGCCAGGCCCGCCACCACGGCGTCGACCGCGCCGAGCACCTCGTCGGCGAGCCGCTCGTAACCGGCGTCCCCGATCGTCTCCACGACGGCCCAGGCGCCGGCGAGCGGGCCGCCGGACTTCGTGGACTGCAGCGTGGAGTTGAGCATCGTGTAGCCGGGCCAGTCGGCCGAGGAGAACAGCTGCGGCCGCCGCAGCGCGGCGTCGCGGTGGAGCAGGATCGAGGTGCCCTTCGGCGCGTAGCCGTACTTGTGCAGGTCGACCGAGATCGAGGTGACGCCGGGCACCGCGAAGGTCCACGCGTTCACCTCGCGCCCGAGCCGGGGCGCGTAGGGCAGCACCCAGCCGCCGATGCAGGCGTCGACGTGGCAGCGGATCCCCCGCGCCGACGCCAGGGCGGCCAGTCCGGTGACGTCGTCGACCACGCCATGGGCGTACGACGGCGCGCTGCCGACCACGAGCACCACGTCGTCGCCGAGCTCGTCGAGCACCGCCTCGGTGGCGGCGACGTCGGCGCGGTAGTCCGTCCCGACCGGCACCCGCACCGCCTCGACGCCGAAGTAGTGGGCCGCCTTGTGGAACGCCGGGTGCGCCGTCGAGGGGATCACCATGCGGGGCCGGGCGACGCCGGGTCGCGCGTCGCGGGCGCCCTGGACGGCGAGCAGCACCGACTCGGTGCCCCCGGAGGTCACTGAGCCGGCGGCGCCGTCCGGGGCGTCGAGCAGCCCGGCGGCGAACCCGACCAGCTCGTTCTCCATCCGGAGCAGGCTCGGGAAGGCCGTCGGGTCGAGCCCGTTGGAGCCGGCGTAGGCAGCGACGGCCTCCCGGCCGACCCGCTCGGTCTCGGGCAGCCCGGCGTCGTACACGTAGGCCAGGCTCCGGCCGCCGGTGACCGGCAGGTCCCCCTGCTGCATCTCCGCCAGGCGTGCGAGTACGTCGTTCATCCGACCTCTTCCTCGACCTCGTGCGAGGTCAGCGTGAAGCGCCGCAGCCACCACAGGCTCAGCAGCGTCAGGACGGCGGGCACCACCGAGCAGCCGAGCGTGATCGCGAGCAGGGCTCCGTCACCCTGGGCGACGCCGCCGCCGGTGCTCGACCGGTACCCGCCGATCGCCAGGCCCACTGCGAACAGGCCGGGACCGATCGCGAGCCCGAGGGTCTCGGTGCCGGTCCACACGCCGGTGTAGACGCCAACCCGGTTCTCTCCGGTCCGGCGGGCGTCGAGCGCCGCGACGTCCGGGAGCATCGCGAGCGGGAAGACCTGGCACCCGGCGTAGCCGACCCCCACCAGCGTCACGGCCGCCACCACGAGCGCCAACGACTCGGTGCGCGCGAGCACGACGCCGAACGCGCCGACCGCGAAGATCACCGACGAGGCCAGGTAGCCGGCCTTCTTGCCGACCCGCTCCCCCACCCGCGTCCAGACCGGGGTGAGCAGCAGCGCCGGCGCCACGAAGGCGACGAACAGGAACGTCGTGGCGGACTCGCGGCCGAGCACGTCGGAGGCGAGGTAGTCGACCCCGGCGAGCATGCAGCCGACGGCAAGCGCCTGCACCACGTAGGTCAGCAGGAGCAGCCGGAAGTCGCGGGCGCCCGCCACGATGCGCAGCTGCTCGCGCAGCCCGCCGTGCGCCGCCTGCGCCGCACCGACCGGCGCCGACCGGGTGCCGTGGTAGACCGCCACCACGCCGAGCGCGATCACGCACGCCACCACGACGCCCATCACCCGGTAGCCGTCGCGACCGCCGACGGCGTCGCGCACGATCGGGGCGCCGGCGCCGGTGACGAGGATGGTGAGCGCCAGGAAGACGATCCGCCAGCCCATGAGCCGGGTGCGCTCGTCGTAGGAGCCGGTCATCTCCGCGGGCATCGCCACGAACGCGACCTGGAAGAACGCGAACGCCGTCGCGCACACCACGAACATCACGAGCACCCAGGCGGCTCCGACCAGCTGGGAGTCCGACGCCGGCGCGGCGAAGAGCAGCGCGAAGCCGACGGCGAGCGCCAGGCCGGCCCGCAGCAGCCACGGCCGGCGCGGGCCGCGCGGGTCGACGGTGCGGTCACCCACCCGGCCGGCGATCGGGTTGACGACGACGTCCCACGCCTTCGGCAGCAGCACGAGCAGGCCCGCGGCCAGCGCGCCGATGCCCAGCGTGTCGGTGAGGTAGGGCAGCAGCAGGAGCCCCGGCACCGTCGCGAAGGCGCCGGTCGACACCGACCCCGCGCCGTAGCCCGCGCGCACCGAGCGCGGCAGCTCGACGACCGGCGGCGTCGTCGTCATCGCTCCGCACTTCCTCGCGCGTCGCGCGCCTCCAGGAGGTCCAACCGCCGGTCCTCCCGCTCAGCCTCGCGCATCGACGAGCGCACCCACTGGACGAACAGCACCCCGAACACGACGAGGCCGACGAGGTCGCCGGACGACCAGAGGATCCCACCGGCCAGGTTCTGGTCGGCGGCGGGGTCCGGCAGCCAGACGCCCATCGGGCCGTCGTGCAGCGACGGGTACCAGTCGCCGCCGAGCAGCCGCTGCTGGCCCATGATCGTGATGCCGAGGAAGGCGTGGAACGGCAGCGTGAGCACGCTGAGCAGCATCCGGAACGGGTAGCCGACGCGGCCGGGCAGCGGGTCGACGCCGACCAGCGGCCAGAAGAACAGCGCACCGACGGCCACCAGGTGCACGTGCATCGCCTCGTGCACCCACACCGACTCCAGCGACGCGCGGTACCAGCCGGAGAAGTAGAGCGCCCACGGCGAGACGACGTACAGCCCCAGCGTGAGCGGCGGGAACGTCAGCACCTTCGCCACCCGGGAGTGCAGGACGGCGAGCAGCCAGCGGCGCGGCCGGGCCGGCAGCGTGCGCAGCGCGAGGGTCACCGGGGCGCCGAGCGCGAGGAAGAGCGGCACGAGCATCGACAGCACGAGGTGCTGCGCCATGTGCACGCTCAGCAGCGTCGTGTCGTAGGCCGCGAGCCCCGACGACGTCGCCACGTGGAAGGCCACCAGACCCACCCCGAAGGCGAGAGTGCGGCCCACCGGCCAGCGGTCGCCGCGGCGGCGCATCGCGAGCACGCCGAGCACGTAGAGACCGGCGGCCCACACCGTCACGACCGTCGGCACCAGCGGCAGCGACCACTGCGTCCAGAACGTCGTCCAGCTCGGTGCCGGGAGCACCGCCGTCCACACCGCTCCCATGGCCGGAACGATAGGCCGAGCAACCCCGGGGGGTCGGGGGTACCCGTGGCTGGCTGTCGGGCCATAATGAGGCCCGTGGCGACCAGCACTGCGACGATCCCGGCCTCCCGGCTCCACGGGCACCACGACCGGCCCAGCATGGTCGCGGTCGGCACGATCATCTGGCTCTCCAGCGAGCTGATGTTCTTCGCGGCCCTGTTCGCGTCCTACTTCACGATCCGCTCGGTGAGCCCCGACCTCTGGGAGCAGAACACCGAGCTGCTCAACATCCCGTTCGCCGCCGTCAACACCACGATCCTGGTGCTGTCGTCGGTCACCTGCCAGCTCGGCGTCTTCGCCGCCGAGCGCGGTCAGGTCGGGCGCGCCGGATCGGTGCTGAACGTCGGCAAGTGGGGTCTGCGCGAGTGGTTCATCCTCACCTACGTGATGGGGGCCGTCTTCATCGGCGGCCAGGCGCTCGAGTACGCCGAGCTGATCCACGAGGGCGTCACGATCCCGGCCTCGGCCTACGGCACGATGTTCTACCTCACCACCGGGTTCCACGGCATCCACGTCACCGGCGGCCTCATCGCGTTCCTCTTCGTGCTCGGACGCACCTACATCGCCCGCAAGTTCACCCACGAGCAGGCCGTCAGCGCCATCGTCGTGTCGTACTACTGGCACTTCGTCGACGTCGTCTGGATCGGCCTGTTCGCGACGATCTACCTCATCAAGTGACCGCCATCCGACCGCCACACGACTCCAGCGAGGACCCGCAACCGTGCGTTTTCTGAACCGGACCGCCGGCCGCCTGTCGCGTCACCGCCGTCGCCCGCTGGCCGGGCTCGCCGTCCTGCTGCTCGGGCTGCTCGTCATGGGCGGCCTCTACTCGGTGCTCGCGCCGGCCACGGCCGACCAGGAGGCCGAGACCACCACCACCGAGGACGTCGCCAAGGGTCGCGAGCTCTTCGTCGTCAGCTGCGCGTTCTGCCACGGCCAGAACGGCGAGGGCGTGCTCACCAAGAACGGCACCCAGTACGGCCCGGCGCTCACCGACGTCGGCGCCGCCGCCGTCGACTTCCAGGTCGGCACCGGCCGGATGCCGCTGGCCCAGCCCGGCGCCCAGGCCGCGCGGAAGCCTCCGGTGTTCGACGCCGAGGAGGTCGCCCAGCTCGCGGCGTACGTCGACTCGCTCGGCACCGGCCCTGCGATCCCGACCGAGGCCGACTACGGCCTGCCCGAGGACTGGACCGACGAGGAGCGCGAGGCCGCGATCTCCCGCGGCGGCCAGATCTTCCTCAGCAACTGCACCGCCTGCCACAACTTCGACGGGTCCGGCGGCGCGATGCCCCGCGGCGGCCAGGCGCCGACGCTGCGCGGCGTCAGCCCCAAGCACATCTACGAGGCCCTGCTCACCGGCCCGCAGTCGATGCCCACCTTCTCCAACGGCAACCTCTCGCCGGACGAGAAGCGCGACGTCATCGCCTACCTCAAGGACACCGAGGCCAACCCGGGCTACGGCGGCTTCGGCCTCGGCAACCTCGGCCCGGTGAGCGAGGGCCTGTTCGCCTGGCTCATCGGCATCGGCGTCCCGGTGGGCTTCGCGGTCTGGATCGCGGCGCACACCACGCGCACGAACCGCATCGGGCCGGGCGACAAGGCCGTGGTCAGGACCGACGAGGGGGGGAACGCGTGAGCGGCGACAACGTGCCCGACAAGCCGCGGCCCGAGGCCGGGCAGCCGGAGCAGGTGGGCAGCAACCTGGAGCGCGATCCCGCCGCCGACGGCAGCGACCACGGCGCGCTGGAGGAGCCCCTGGCCAACCCGGGTCTGCCCGAGCACACCTGGCGACCCACCGACGTCGACCCCGCCCTCGAGAAGCGCGCCGAGCGCCAGGTCTCCCTCCTGTTCGCCCTGTCGTCGCTGTGCACCATCGGCTTCGCGGTCGCGTACTTCACGATCGACATCGGAGACAACTGGGAGACCGTCGGCGGCCTCGGCGCCTCCACCGTCGCCCTCGGGCTCAGCCTGGGCGTCGGGATGCTGCTCATCGGCGTCGGCATCATCCAGTGGGCCCGGAAGCTCATGGCCGACTACGAGATCGTCGAGATGCGGCACCCCGCCCGCTCCTCGGACGAGGACCGCGAGTCGGTGCTCACCAGCCTCAAGCTCGGTGCGGACGAGTCCGGGATCGCCAAGCGGCCGATGGTGCGCCGCTCGCTGCTCGGTGCCGTCGGCCTGCTCGGGGTCCCCGCCGTCATCGGACTGCGCGACCTCGGCCCCACCCCGAGCCAGGTCGAGGACGAGGCCGCCGGCACGGGTCTGAAGCACACGCTGTTCGGCGCCTCCGACGACGGGCTCGGCCCGCCGCGCCGCATCGTGCGCGACGTCGTCGGCACCCCGATCCGCGCTGCCGACCTCGAGATCGGCGACCTCGTGAACGCCGTCCCGGACGGCCTCTTCGACCTCGAAGGGGCCGAGCTGCAGGTCGCCAAGTCCAAGGGCGCAGTGATCCTGGTCAAGATGGAGCCGGACGAGATCAAGCACGTCGACGGCCGGGACAACTGGACCGTCGACGGCGTCATCTGCTACTCGAAGATCTGCACCCACGTCGGGTGTCCGATCTCCCTGTACGAGCGCACCACCCACCACGTGCTGTGCCCGTGCCACCAGTCGACGTTCGACCTTGCCGACGGCGCTAAAGTGGTGTTCGGGCCCGCGGCTCGGCCGTTGCCTCAGCTGCACCTCGACGTGGACGACCAGGGCTTCCTCGTCGCTACGGAGGACTTCGACGAGCCGGTGGGCGCGAGCTTCTGGGAGCGGGAGAGCGACTGATGACCATCGACACGAGCAAGGTCGCCGACAGCAACCGCGGCACCGCGGCCACCGCCGCCAAGCCCAACCGCGCCGGCATCGTCGCCAACTGGGCCGACGAGCGGCTCGGCCTCGGCACGGCGATGAAGAAGCAGATCCGCAAGGTCTTCCCCGACCACTGGTCGTTCATGCTGGGCGAGATCGCGCTGTGGAGCTTCGTGGTCCTGCTGCTCACCGGCGTGTTCCTCACGCTGTGGTACGTGCCGTCGATGGGCGAGGTCGAGTACCAGGGCTCCTACGACCCGCTGCGCGGCGTCGGCATGTCGGAGGCCTACCGCTCCACGGTGTACCTGTCGTTCGACGTCCGCGGTGGCCTGCTGCTGCGGCAGATGCACCACTGGGCCGCGATGATCTTCGTCGCCTCGATGATGGTGCACCTGCTCCGGGTGTACTTCACCGGCGCGTTCCGCAAGCCGCGTGAGCTCAACTGGGTGATCGGGTGCCTGCTGCTGTTCCTCGGCACGCTGGAGGGCTTCACCGGCTACTCGCTTCCCGACGACCTGCTCTCCGGCACCGGCATCCGCGCCGCCGACGGCTTCATGAAGGCCAGCCCGGTGGTCGGCTCCTACATGTCGTTCTTCCTGTTCGGTGGCGAGTTCCCGGGTGAGTCGATCATCCCGCGGCTCTACACCGCGCACGTGCTGCTGATCCCCGGCCTGCTGCTGGGCCTGATCGCGGCGCACATGCTGCTGCTGGTGTTCCACAAGCACACCCAGTGGCCCGGTCCCGGCCGCACCGAGAAGAACGTCGTCGGCTACCCGCTGATGCCGGTCTACATGGCCAAGGCCGGCGGCTTCTTCTTCATCGTCTTCGGCATCACCGCCGTGATGGGCGCGCTCCTCACGATCAACCCGGTGTGGAAGTTCGGTCCCTACGACCCGACCAAGGTCACCGCCGGCTCCCAGCCGGACTGGTACATGGGCTGGCCCGACGGACTGCTGCGGATCATCCCAACGGGCTGGGAGACCGTGATCGGTGGCTACACGATCTCCTGGAACGTCATCCTCCCGATCCTGCTGATGCCGCCTCTGATGCTGATGATCGTCATGGCGCTGCCGTTCCTGGAGGCGTGGATCACCGGCGACAAGCGCGACCACCACCTGCTCCAGCGGCCGCGCAACGCCCCGACCCGCACCGCGTTCATGGTCTCGCTGATGACCTTCTACGGTCTCGCCTGGGCCGCGGGCGGCAACGACATCATCGCGATCAAGTTGCACCTGAGCATCAACCAGATCACCTACTTCATGCGTGCGGCGATCTTCATCGGGCCGCTGATCGCGTTCATCATCGCCCGGCGCTGGTGCATCTCGCTGCAGCGTCACGACCAGGAGAAGCTGCTCCACGGCTACGAGTCCGGCGTCATCATGCGCTCGCCGGAGGGTGGCTACAGCGAGAAGCACCTCCCGCTGCCGGTCACCCGTGCCTACGTGCTCACCGCGCGCGACCGCGAAGAGGTGTACACACCGAACGGCGACAGCGACGACAACGGCGTCGAGGCCCCCGGTGGCCGCATCGCCGCCCGCCTGCACGCCGTCCGCGGCCGCCTCAGCCGGCTCTACTACGCCGACAACGTGCAGAAGCCGACCTCCGAGGAGCTCGACGAGGCGCACCACCACGCCGAGCACGAGCAGGAGCTCCACGCGGCCCTCGACGGCGTCTCCGCCGACGGCCACCAGTTCGACGGCCACCACCCCGTCGACGGCGAGACCCTCCGCGGCAGCCACTGATCGATCGCTCCACCCGCTGACCCGCCCGAAGCTTTCGGGCGGGTCAGCGTCGTTCCGGGCTGATTTCAGGCGGATCGATAGAGGTCGCGCACGCGTGCCTCGTTCAGCAGCTGGCGGAGCAGGCGATCGATGTCCTGGGTCGGCCCGTAGAGGTTCCGTCGTCGGACGACAGCGATGACGTAGCCGAACTGGCGCCGGCACCAGTCCCGGCGCTGCTCGTCGTGAGCGGCGTGCAGGTCGGTGTGGAACGCCTCGCCGTCGTACTCGGCGGCGATGCGGTGCTCCTCGTTCCCCACGTCGAGGTAGAACCATCCCCCAGACGGGGACGGGACCGGAACCTGGGTGCGAGGTGTCGGCAGCTGGTGGTCCCACCAGTGGAGGCGCAGGCTCGACTCGGGCTGGGAGTCCGCACCCTTGTCGACCTTGGGCGCGAGCTCGCGCGCCTGGATCACGCCACGCATGCCCTTGAAGCGCGAGAGGACGGCGTCGACCAGCTCCTCGATCGAGAACTGCTCAAGTCGGAACAGCTGGTCCATCGCCCCGAGAGCCTGGTGCCGGGGCAGCAGACGAGCCAGGTCGCACGCCGTGCGGAGCGGAGTGGTGACCAGAAGACCGTCGACGTCCATCACATCGCCGTCCAGCAGCCTGCGTTCCCCGCTCGCGCAGAGACCGTTGCGGAGCCGGTGTCCGGTCGGTCCGAAGACCGTGACCGGCGCCGGGGTGAGGTGCTCGTTCGGCGCCAGCACCATCGGCGCACCGGCCACCCAGCCGGCGGTCCGGTCGGTCACGACGTATCCGGTCGGCACCAGCAACCTGATCACCGCGATCCGCAACTCGAGCGTGTCAGCCAGGTAGGACGGCACGTAGGCGGCGCGCACGGGATGGCGCAGGAGGCGAAGGGACACGAGCCGATGGAGGTCGGCGGCCGCCAGACCGTAGTCGGCGGCCATCAAGGTGGTGAACGGATGGTCGGGCACCCGGGCGAGCAGCCTGAGGGCGCGTGAAGCCTCGCCCTCGTCGTCCGGTAGGTCCTCTGGCGTCCATGACACCTGCTCGAGGCTGCCCGAATCACCTCACCAGCGGTCCCTCGCCGTCACGCAGTCTGTGGAAAGCGACCACGTGGCGCTCTTGTGGACGACTCGCGGTCGATCCGCCTACAACTTTCGGGCGGATCGCCGACCCGCCCACAACTTTCGGGCGGATCGCCGACCCGCCCACAACTTTCGGGCGGGTCGGGTCAGGCGAGCGCGGAGCCCTGGCGGTACAGCTTGAAGGACTCGTTCCAGTCGCCGTAGCCGTTGTCGAACTCCATCGGGCGGTCGGTGCCGGTGTACTCGACGACGTCGCCGCGGATGCTCATGCCGTAGAGCCAGTCGGCGTTGGACGTCGACATACCGGTGCAGCCGTGGGAGACGTTGGCGGAGCCCTGGCTGCCGACCGACCACGGGGCGGCGTGGATGAACTCGCCGGAGTAGGTGAGGCGCATCGCCCACTGGACGTCGTCGATGTCGTAGGCCTCGGAGCTGTTGCGCGGGATGCCGACGGTCTCGGAGTTCATCCGCTTCACGTCGAACTTCTCGAGGATGACCTTGGTGCCGGAGCGCGTCGTGAAGCCCGGCTTGCCCGTGGTGATCGGGATGGTGCGCAGCAGCCGGCCGTTGGAGAACACCTTCATCTGGTGGGTGCGCGCGTTGACCTTGTAGATGTGCGCGTCGCCGACGTCGAAGGAGATCTGGCGGTCCTCCTGGCCGTAGATGCCCTCGCCGGCGTCGACACCGTTGATGTCGACGTCGACGTCGACCGTGGTGCCGGCCTTCCAGTAGGTCTTGGGGCGCCAGTGCGCCTCGGTGGAGCTGAGCCAGTGCCAGGAGCCGGGCTGGGTCGGCTTCGAGGTGACGGTCATGTGCCGCTCGAACGCCGCCTGGTCGGTGACCGGCAGGTCGAAGGAGACGACGACGGGCATGCCCACGCCGACGGTCTCGCCGTCCAGCGGCGCCACCGAGGGGTAGGTCTGCTGGTCGAGGGTGAGGTCCTCGGTGCTGAACCGGCGCCGCTCCGTGGTCTGCTCGCCGTTGCTCGCGGCGGTCATCACCAGGCGGTACCTGGTGCCGGGCTCGAGGTTCTCCTGGGCCGTCCAGCGGCCGTCGCCGGAGATCTTCCCCGGCACCTGGCCGGCCGACGACGACAGGACGACGCGGCTCAGCGAGCCGTTCTCGGCGCCTACCTCGACCAGGGTGTCGACCGGTACCCGGCGGGCGCGCTGCTCGACGTTGCTGGTGAAGGAGACGGCGGGCGGCTCGTCGACGGCCTGCTCGGCACCGGAGTCGGAACCGGCGGCCTCGGATCCGGAGGACGGGGTGGACGAGTCGGAGCACGCCGCGAGCGGGACGGCGACGAGGGCAGCGACGGCAGCAGCCGCGACACGGCGGCGCGCAGGCGTACGCACGGTCATCAGGACTCCCGGGATGCGATGGATCGACGGCCGACAGGATCAGGGGAAGCGGGGGAAGCTACCTGGCCAGGGTACGTGCCAGATGGTCGACTTCCGCATTCCCCACCCGTTGGGGTCAGTGCGCGTGTTCGCCCCGGTAGTACTCGAAGATGAGCCCGCTGAGGGCGATCGCGCCGAGCACGGTGCCGATGATGAACATCCACCAGGCACCGGCGGCCAGGCCGAACACCATGACGGCGAGGGTGAGCCCGCACCACAGCGGCCACCACGAGTACGGCGGGAAGAAGCCCAGCTCACCGGCGCCGTCGGCGATCTCGGCGTCCGAGCGGTCCTCGGGGCGCGGGTCCATCTTCTTGGCGTGGAAGCCCAGGTAGATGGTGACCATCAGCGTGAGCAGGGCGGTCATGACCAGGGCCGAGGTGCCGGTCCAGTCGCCACCACCCTCGCGGGAGCCCTGCTCGGCCTCGGTGACGAACCAGTACGCCGGCGTCACCAGCACCAGGAAGATGGTGCAGACGGCGAAGATCCAGGCCTCGGCCTTCACGACTCACTCCTCGGGTGGTCGGGGTCGGTGTGCATCCGGTCCCCCACGACGCCGGTACGGCCCTCCATGTCGGGCGCGTCGGCGAACTTGCCGTCACGGGCCGCCTCGTTCTGCTCCATCTCGATCGCCGCGATCTCCGGGTGGTGCAGGTCGAAGGCCGGCGACTCCGAGCGGATCCGCGGGATGCGCACGAAGTTGTGGCGCGGCGGCGGGCTGCTGGTGGCCCACTCGAGCGAGCGGCCCCAGCCCCACGGGTCGTCGAGCTCGACCAGCGGCGCCTTGCGGGAGACGTAGACGTTGTAGAGGAACGGCAGCGTGGAGGCGCCCAGCAGGAACGCACCGATGGTGGAGACCTGGTTGAGCGTGGTGAAGCCGTCGCCGGGCAGGTAGTCGGCGTAGCGGCGCGGCATGCCCTCGACCCCGAGCCAGTGCTGCACGAGGAAGGTGGTGTGGAAGCCCACGAACAGCAGCCAGAAGTGCAGCTTGCCGAGCCGTTCGTCGAGCATCCGGCCGGTCATCTTCGGCCACCAGAAGTAGAAGCCCGCGAACATCGCGAACACCACGGTGCCGAAGACGACGTAGTGGAAGTGCGCCACCACGAAGTAGGAGTCGGAGACGTGGAAGTCCAGCGGCGGGCTGGCCAGGATGATGCCGGTCAGGCCGCCGAACAGGAACGTCGTGAGGAACCCGATCGACCACAGCATGGGGGTGTCGAAGGACAGAGATCCCCCCCACATCGTGCCGATCCAGTTGAAGAACTTCACTCCTGTGGGGACGGCGATCAGGAACGTCATGCCGGCGAAGAACGGCAGGTTGACCTGCCCGGTGACGAACATGTGGTGCGCCCACACCGCCACCGAGAGGATCGCGATGCCGAGGGTGGCCCCCACCAGGCCGATGTAGCCGAAGATCGGCTTGCGGCTGAACACCGGCAGGATCTCGGTGATGATGCCGAAGAACGGCAGCGCGATGATGTAGACCTCGGGGTGCCCGAAGAACCAGAACAGGTGCTGCCACAGGATCGCGCCGCCGTGCGAGGTGTCGAACACGTGGGCGCCGAGGAGCCGGTCGGCCTCGAGCGAGAGCAGCGCGCCGGCGAGCACGGGGAAGGCGATGAGGACCAGCAGGCTGGTGACCAGCGTGTTCCACACGAAGATCGGCATCCGGAACATCGTCATGCCGGGCGCGCGCATGCAGATGATCGTGGTGATGAAGTTGACGGCGCCGAGGATGGTGCCGAGGCCGGCCATCCAGAGGCCCATGATCCAGAGGTCGCCACCGACCCCTGGCGATCGGACGGCGTCGGAGAGTGGTGTGTAGGCGAACCAGCCGAAGTCGGCCGCGCCCTGCGGGGTCAGGAACCCGGAGGCGGCGATGAGGCTACCGAAGAGGAACAGCCAGTAGCTGAGCATGTTGAGGCGCGGGAACGCGACGTCGGGCGAGCCGATCTGCAGTGGCATGACGACGTTGCCGAACCCGAAGAACAGCGGCGTCGCGAACAGCAGCAGCATGATCGTGCCGTGCATCGTGAAGAGCTGGTTGTACAGCTCGTCGTTCACGACCTGGTTGTTCGGGAAGGCCAGCTCGGCGCGGATCAGCATCGCCATCAGGCCGGCGATGAGGAACCACGCGAACGAGGTGCCGAGGTAGAGCTTGCCGATCAGCTTGTGGTCGGTGGTCGTGAGCACGCGCACCACCTGCTGGCCGAGCGGCCGGCGCGCGGTGGCGCTGCGGGCGGTGGTGGCGGTGCGGGCTGCGGTGGTGGTCACTCCGTCTCCTCCTCGAAGGACGCTGCGCCTTCCTCACCGATCTGGGTGTCGGCGTACTTGCCGCCGAGCACCGGCTCCTCCGAGACGAAGCCGGCGTCCGCCTGGTCCTCGAGATAGGCCTCGAAGTCCTCGCGGGAGACGACCTCCACGTTGAAGAGCATGCGGGAGTGGTAGACGCCGCAGAGCTCGTAGCACTTGCCGACGTAGGTGCCGACGGTCGTCGGCGTCACCTGGAAGCTGTTCTCCTGGCCGGGGATGACGTCCATCTTGATCAGGAACCCCGGGACGCCGAAGTCGTGGATGACGTCGGGGCTGCGGAGCTCGAACCGCGTGGTCTCGTCGACCGGGACGTAGATCGTCGGCATGCCGTCGCCGGTGCCGGACTCCCAGACGTTGCTGCCCTCGGAGGTGTCGACGGCCTCGGGGTAGTTGAAGGTCCACTGCCACTGCTGGCCGACCACGTAGATCGTGTTGTCGGGCTCGGCGTCGTCGAGCACGAGGTTCTGCACCTTCACCGTGTGGGCGAAGAACACCACGACCATGATGATCGGGAAGACGGTGTAGAAGATCTCGAGCGGCAGGTTGTAGCGCGTCTGGATCGGCACCTCGTCGTCGCTGCGACGGCGGTAGCGGACGACGGCCCAGAAGATCAGGCCCCACACGACGGCGCCGGTGATGAGGGCGGCGATCCACGCGCCCTGCCACAGGTCGAGGGTGTGTTGCCCCTCCTCGGTGACCGGCTCCGGCATGGCCAGCCGGCCGGCCTCGGTCTCGTCGGAGCAGCCCGCCAGGGCCAGCAGTCCGACCAGGCCGACGGCGATCGTGGCCCACCGGGCAGGCAGACGGCGACGCTGGTGACGACTCAAGGGAGCGAGCCTTCCTCTCGGGCCAGTCGAAACGGGGTGCTGCGGGACAGAACACTACTCCGGGAGCGACCCCGGATCGGTGCAGGGGTCCGTCGGTAGGTTGACCGCGTGAGCGACCGCTCCGGTACCCCCCGCGTCTACCTCGACGCGGCCTCCTCGGAGCCCCTGCACCCGGCGGCCCGGGAGGTCCTGGACGCCGCCTACGCCCGCGGGTACGCCGACCCGCGCCGACTCCACGGACCCGGGCGGGACGCCCGGCTCCTGCTCGACAACGCCCGCGCCGTGGTGGCCGAGGCGCTCGGCGTCCGGGCCGACGAGGTCACGTTCACCGGCTCCGGAACCGAGGCGGTGCACCGCGGGCTCCTCGGCCTGCTCGCGGCCCGCTCCCCCGGCGGCCGGGTCGCGCACGCCGCCGTCGAGCACTCCGCGGTGCTGCACGCGCTCGCCTGGACCGGGGCCGAGCACCCGGTGGCCCCGGTCGACGCCACCGGGCGGGTCGACGTCGGGGCCCTGGCCGCCGCCGGCGGGGACGTCGTGGCCGTCCAGCACGCCAACCACGAGGTGGGCACGGTGCAGCCGGTGGCCGCGGTGGCGGACGCCGTCGACGTGCCGGTGTTCGTCGACGCCTGTGCCGCGATGGGCCGGCTGCCGCTTCCCGAGGGGTGGACGGCGGCCGCCGGGTCGGCGCACAAGTGGGGCGGCCCGGCGGGCGTCGGGGTGCTGCTGGTGCGCGGCGGCGCGCGGTGGGAGACGCCGTTCCCCGCCGACGACCGGTCCGACCCGCGGGGCAGCGGCTTCGAGGACGTGCCGGCGGCGCTGGCGGCGGCCGCGGCGCTGCAGGCGGTGGTGGCGGAGCGCGAGGAGGTGGGTGCCCGGCAGCGGGCGCTGGTCGACCGGGTGCGGGCGGCGGCGGCCGCGATCCCCGACGTCGACGTGGTCGGCGACCCCGTCGACCGGCTCCCGCACCTGGTGACCTTCTCCTGCCTCTACGTGAACGGCGAGGCGATCGTCACCGAGCTCGACCGGCAGGGGTTCGGCGTGGCGAGCGGGTCGGCGTGCACGGCGTCGACGCTGGAGCCGTCGCACGTGCTGGCGGCGATGGGCGCGCTCACCCACGGCAACGTCCGGGTCTCGCTGACCCGCGACACCACCGAGGACGACGTCGCTCGGTTCTGTGCGGCGCTGCCCGACGTCGTGGCCGGACTGCGGTCATGACCGAGCCGCTGGAGCTCGACTGCCGGGGCCAGCTCTGCCCGCAGCCGGTCATCGAGCTGGCGCGGCGGATCGCCGAGGTCGACGTCGGCACGGTGGTGGCCGTCGCCGCGACCGACGCCGCCGCCCGCTACGACGTCCCGGCGTGGTGCCGCATGCGCGGGCAGGAGTACGTCGGCGAGGACACCGCGGCGGACGGCGTCCCGCGCTACCTGGTGCGGCGCGTGTCGTGAGCTACTGCAGGTGGGCGGCGACGTCGGTGGCCGCCTCGACGCCGTAGGACTTCTCGAGCCGGGCGACGAACTCGCCGGGACCGAAGGTGTAGTCCTGCGGGCCCACCGTCTCGACCACGTAGGCGGCCAGCACGCTGCCGACCTGGGCGCCGCGCTCGAGGCCGAGGCCCCACGAGAGCGCGGCCAGGAAGCCCGCGCGGTAGGCGTCGCCGACGCCGGTGGGCTCGACCGCCTCGACCCCTGCGGCGGCCGGGACCACGATCGGCTCCTCGCCGCGGCGGAGCACCCGCGAGCCGTGCCGGCCGAGGGTGGTGACCTGGGTGCCGACCCGCTCGAGCACCTGGTCGGACGTCCAGCCGGTCTTCTGCTCGATCATGTGCGACTCGTACTCGTTGGAGAACAGCATCGTCGCGCCGTCGATGAGGTCGCGGATGAGCCGGCCGCCGGAGAACGCGAGCTGCTGGCTGGGGTCGGCGATGAACGCGAAGCCGCGCTGCCGGCACTCCTCGGTGTGGCGGAGCATGCCGTCGGGGTCGTCGGCGCCGATGAGCACGTACTCCGGGGCGCCGACGCGGTCGACGATCGGCTGGAGCTCGACCAGCCGCGCCTCGCTCATCGCGCCCGGGTAGAACGAGGCGATCTGGGCGCCGGTGGGATCGGTGGTGCAGACGAAGCGCGCGGTGTGGCGCGAGTCGGAGATGCGGACCGACGAGCAGTCGACGCCGTGCCGCTGCAGCCAGGAGCGGTAGTCGGCGAAGTCCTCGCCGGCCGCGCCGACCAGCACCGGGCCGAGCCCGAGCCGGCCGAGGCCGAAGCAGATGTTGGCGGCGACGCCGCCGCGGCGGATCTCCAGCTCGTCGACCAGGAACGACAGCGAGATCTTGTCGAGCTGCTCGACCACGAGCGAGTCCTCGAACTTGCCGCCGAACGACATGAGGTGGTCGGTGGCGATCGAGCCCGCGATGAGGAGTGGCACGTCCCCGGACACTACCGACGTGCGCGTGTTCGGCGTACTTCGCGGTAACCCCTACCGTCGAGGTATGACCGACGGCACCTCGTCCTACGACGACCTCTCCGACCCGGCCGCCGCAGGCACCCGCGAGGACTGCCGCGCCACCAGCCGGCGGCTCGAGCAGGCGGTGCGCCGTGTCGCCCGCCCCGCGCCGTCACTGCACTTCGACGAGCAGCCCACCGAGCGGCCGAAGGGGCGGATCGAGATCTCCGACGCCGCCGCGCGGCTGGCCGCCGCCATCTACCACGACTGAGGTCCTCCCACCTCAGTCGTCAGCTGGAACAGAGAACGCCCCGGTCGATGACCGGGGCGTTCTCGTTGAGATCAGTGGATCAGTGGAAGCTGTCGCCGCAGGCGCAGGAGCCGGTGGCGTTGGGGTTGTCGATCGTGAACCCCTGCTTCTCGATGGAGTCGACGAAGTCGATCTCGGCGCCGTTGAGGTAAGGGACGCTCATCCGGTCGACGACGACGGCCACGCCGTCGAAGTCGGTGACGACGTCGCCGTCGAGGGTGCGCTCGTCGAAGAAGAGCTGGTAGCGCAGGCCGCTGCAGCCGCCGGGCTGCACGGAGATCCGCAGCGAGAGGTCGTCGCGACCCTCCTGCTCGAGAAGGCTCTTCACCTTGGCGGCGGCTACCGGGCTCAGGTTGACCTGGTCGGTGCGGCGCTCGGTCGTAGTGGTCTCGAGCTGCTCGGTCATCAATCGTCTCCCGTGGCGTACTGAGGATGCTTCTCGTACGACCCAATGGTCGCACATCGCCGGTTATTCCAGGTCATCGTGACCAGGTGCGCGCCACCCGCTCCGCGAGCTCCGCGAGCACCCCGGCCGGCTCGGCGAAGGAACGCTCCTCCCCCGCCAGGTCGACCATCGAGTACGCCGACTCGACGCCGAGCGCCCGCATCTCCCGCGAACCGACGAGCACCTGCCCGGCCAGCGCGACGCACGGCCGCAGCGCCCGCTCGGCGATCGCGGCGACACCGTACGG
This sequence comes from uncultured Actinomycetota bacterium, assembly GCA_963780355.1. Classification (GTDB taxonomy): domain Bacteria; phylum Actinomycetota; class Actinomycetes; order Propionibacteriales; family Nocardioidaceae; genus Nocardioides. The sequence continues at coordinate 2,071,476 of CAWABT010000001.1, read as the reverse complement.
CACCTTGCCCGAACGGCTGGAGAAGTCGAACGACCCCTCGCCGGTGACCACCAGGTCCGCCGCCGCGGCCCGCTCGGCGAGCCGGACGGCGTCGGCCACCAGGTCGATGCCGGGCTCGCGGCGGGCGCCCAGCACCAGCAGCGCGAAGCCCAGCCCGCCGGCGGCGCCGGCGCCCGGCTCGAGCGAGGTGCGGCGGTCGACGGCGGCCGCGAACTGCTCCAGGTAGCCGTCGACCTCGATGATCCGCTCCTCGGTGAGCCCCTTCTGCGGCCCGTAGGTGCGCGTCGCGCCGAACATCCCGGTGAGCGGGTTGTCGACGTCGCTGGCCATCACGAGCTCGACCCCCGCCAGCCGCTCGCGGGCGGGCGCGAGGTCGACGGTGTGCACCGAGTCGAGGCACAGCCCGCCGGCCCCGAGGACGCCGTCGGAGGTGGCGCCGAGCGCGTCCAGGAGCCCCGCTCCCCCGTCGGTGGTGCCGGAGCCGCCGAGCCCGACCACCACGGTCGTGGCGCCGCCGTCGACGGCGGCCAGCACCAGCTCGCCGACCCCCTGCGTCGAGGCCAGCTCGGCGCCACCACCGGCGTCGTGGAGCAGGTGGAGCCCGCAGGACTGCGCGCTCTCGACGTAGGCGGTCTCGCCGACCCGCAGCACCGTCGCGGGCACCGGCTCGCCGTGCACCGCCTCGACGGTCACCACATGGAGGTCGCCGCCGAGCGCGGCGTGCAGGACGTCGACGAAGCCCGGCCCGCCGTCGGCCATCGGCGCCAGGTCGAGCTCGTCGTCCGGCGCGCGACGGCGCCAGCCCTCGGCGATCGCGTCTGCTGCCTCGACCGCCGTGAGGGTGCCTGCGAACTTGTCCGGCGCCACGAGAACCCGCATGCGCCCATCCTGCCCACGTCCTACTGTCGTCGCCGTGGGGGTCACCATCCGGCCGATGCGACCGGAGGACGTGCCGGAGGCCGAGCGGGTCAGCGACGAGGGGTTCTTCGCCCTCGACACCCGCAAGCGGCGAGGGGACGACCCGGAACCGGCGCGGCGGACCGACGAGCACCGCGCCGTCTGGATCGAGCGCACCCGCCACTTCGTGCGGCACGACGCCGCGGGGTGCTGGGTCGCCGAGGACGACACCGGCATGGTCGGGATGGCCACGTCGTGCCGCCGCGACGTCGTGTGGTGCCTCGCGACGTACGCCGTGCTGCCGGGCCGGCAGGGACACGGCATCGGTCGGCAGCTGCTCGCGGCCGCGCTCCACCACGGCCGCGCGTGCTCGCGGTGGATGCTGTCGGCCTCGCCGGACGCCGCGGCGGTCCGGCTGTACCACCAGGTGGGGTTCGAGCTGCACCCGCAGATGTACCTGACCGGCACCGTCGACCGCAGCGCGATCCCCGTCGTGACGAAGGTCCGCGAGGGCTCGGCCGGCGACATCGACCTGATGGAGTCGCTCGACCGCGCCGCTCGCGGTGCCGGCCACGGCGTCGACCACGAGCTGATGCTCCGCACCTGGCGGCTGCTCGTGTCCGACACCACCACCGGGTCCGGGTACGCCTACGTCGACGAGCGGGGCCGGGTGGCGCTGCTGGCCGCCTCGAACCGGCGGACGGCGACCCGCGTGCTCTGGGCGGCGCTGGCCGACGGCCCGGCCGACACCACCATCGGCCACGTGACCGGGGCCAACCAGTGGGTGCTCGACGTCGGGTTCGCCGCCCGGCTGGTGCTGAAGCAGGACGGCTTCCTCGGGCTGCGCGGGATGGACCCGCCCACCCCGTACCTCCACAACGGCGCTTTGCTCTGAGCCCTCCTACGATGGAGCCATGACGACCGTCGACCTGCCGCTACTCCCCCTGGGACGCGGCACCGACCGCGGCTCCGAGCGCGGCGTGGAGTGCCCCGGCGACCTGCCCCCGGCCTCCGACCCCGACCTGGTGGCCCGGGCCCGCGCCGCCAAGGAGAAGCTCGGCGAGCGGGTGTTCGTGCTCGGGCACCACTACCAGCGCGACGAGGTCATCCAGTTCGCCGACGTCACCGGCGACTCGTTCAAGCTCGCCCGCGAGGCCGCGGCCCGGCCGGAGGCCGAGTTCGTCGTGTTCTGCGGCGTGCACTTCATGGCCGAGTCGGCCGACATCCTCACCGGACCGCACCAGCAGGTCGTGCTGCCCGACCTCGCCGCCGGCTGCTCGATGGCCGACATGGCCCGGCTCCCCCAGGTCGAGAAGGCGTGGGAGGCGCTGGCCGAGGCCGGCGTCCAGGACGCCGTCGTGCCGGTGACCTACATGAACTCCAGCGCCGACATCAAGGCGTTCTGCGGCCGCAACGGCGGCGTCGTCTGCACGTCGTCCAACGCCGAGGTGGCGCTGGAGTGGGCGTTCGACCAGAAGGGCGGCGTCGACGCCGGCGCCAAGGTGCTGTTCCTGCCAGACCAGCACCTCGGCCGCAACACCGCGGTTCTCAAGATGGGCGTCCCGCTCGAGAAGTGCGTGGTGTGGAACCCGTTCAAGCCGAACGGCGGCCTCACCGCGGAGGAGCTGCGGGACGCCACGATGATCCTCTGGAAGGGCCACTGCTCGGTGCACGGCCGGTTCTCCGTCGACGTCGTCGACGAGCTGCGGGCGAAGGACCCCGACATCCAGATCCTGGTGCACCCGGAGTGCCAGCACGAGGTGGTGCTCCGCGCCGACCTGGTCGGGTCCACCGAGTTCATCATCAAGACCATCGAGGCCGCGCCGGCCGGCTCCAGCTGGGCGATCGGCACCGAGCTCAACCTGGTGCAGCGGCTCTCGCACGACCATCCCGACAAGCAGATCGCGTTCCTCGACCGCAACGTCTGCTACTGCTCCACGATGAACCGCATCGACCTGCCGCACTTCGTGTGGGCGATGGAGTCGCTGGCGGACGGCGTCGTGGTGAACCGGATCGAGGTCGACCCCGACACCGAGCGCGAGGCGCTGGTGGCGCTGCAGCGGATGCTCGACCTGCCGGGCAAGACCCACCGCGACTGAGTCGGGGTCGGCCGACGCAGCCGCATGACTCACGACGGAACCCCAGCGGCGCGCCGGTACCCTTCGAGATGACGCGCGCCGCGTGTCCCTGACCGTCGAGATCGCGAGGCCCCGCACCACCGTGTTCCGCCGCAAGCAGTCCGAGCCCGAGCCCGTCGAGACGTCCACCAAGGTGGGCGGCAAGGGTCGGCCGACGCCGACCCGCAAGGAGGCGGAGGCCGCCGCCAAGGCGAAGGCGCGCGCCCCGCGCACCCGCAAGGAGATGGCGCAGCGCCAGCGCGGCGTCAAGGGCGAGAGCAGCGCCAAGATCCGCGCCGGCATGAAGGCCGGCGACGAGCGCTACCTGCTGGCGCGCGACAAGGGCCCGGTGAAGCGGTTCATCCGCGACTTCGTCGACAGCCGGTTCTCGATCGTCGAGCTGCTGATCCCGCTGCTGCTGGTCACCCTGGTGCTCGGCTACACCGGTGTGCCCAACCTGGTGGCGTTGAGCTCGACGATGATGATCGCCGTCCTCGCGGTCACCGTGGTCGACGCGTTCGTCCTGCGCCGCCGGCTCCGCAGGGCGCTCGCCGAGCGTTTCCCCGACGAGCCGCTCAAGGGCACCACGTACTACGCCGTCACCCGCTCGATGCAGATGAAGTTCATGCGGCTGCCGAAGCCGAAGGTGAAGGTCGGCGCGGACCTCTCCGAGAACCGCTACCGCTAGCTGAAGACCTCGCTCCGCCGCGGCGACTGCGTCTTGGCCGGGTCGCGCTCGACGACGTCGCCGACGACCTCGTCGATGGCAGTGAGGACGTCGTGGTCGAGCTCCACGCCCGCCGCCTTGACGTTCTCGGTGACCTGCTCGGGCCGGCTGGCGCCGATGATCGCGCTGGAGACGTTGGGGTTCTGGAGCGTCCAGGCGATGGCGAGCTGCGACAGCGAGAGGCCGGCGTCGTCCGCGACCGGCTGGAGTCGTTGCACCCGCTCGAGCACGTCGTCCTTGAGCCAACGGCTGATCATGTCGGCGCCGCCCTTGTCGTCCGTTGCGCGGGAGCCGACCGGGTAGTCCTCGCCGGGCTTGTACTTGCCGGTGAGCACGCCCTGCGCGATCGGCGACCAGACGATTTGTCCGAGGCCGTTCTCCTCGCTGGCCGGCACGACCTCCGACTCGATAACCCGCCACAGGATGTTGTACTGCGGCTGGTTCGAGACCAGCGGTACGTGCAGCTCCTGGGCCAGCGCGGCTGCGGCGCGGATCTCCTCCGCCCGCCACTCCGAGACGCCGATGTAGAGCGCCTTGCCGGCGCGGACGACGTCGGCGAAGGCGAGCATCGTCTCCTCCAGCGGCGTCTCGTGGTCGTAGCGGTGGGCCTGGTAGAGGTCGACATGGTCGGTGCCGAGGCGCTGCAACGAGCCGTCGATCGACTCGAGGATGTGCTTGCGCGACAGGCCGTGGTCGTTGTGGCCGCTGTGGCCGGCCGGCCAGAAGACCTTGGTGAAGATCTCCAGGCCCTCGCGCCGCTCGCCCTTCAGGGCCTTGCCGAGCACCGTCTCGGCCCGGGACTCGGCGTAGACGTCGGCGGTGTCGAAGGTGGTGATGCCCTCGTCGAGCGCCTGCCGGACGCACGCGAGCGCGGCGTCCTCCTCCACCTGGGAGCCGTGGGTGAGCCAGTTGCCGTAGCTGATCTCGGTGACCCGGAGGCCACTCGCGCCGAGGTTGCGAGACTTCATGTTCTCGACCCTAGGGCGCGGCCCCAATCTCGCGCGGCGCGGGGCGCCGCCCGCATCCACTCGGGATCGAGGCCCCGCCCTAGTGTCGGGGCATGAGCAGCCCGACGGCAGACGTCTCGGTGCGAGTGGCGTGGGCCGACGACGCCGACGCCGTGGCCGAGGTGCAGGTGCGCGCCTGGCGCGAGCAGTACGCCGACCTGCCGGCCGACTCGCTCCCGGACGCCGCCTCGGTGGCGGAGTCGTGGCGCGCGGCGATGACGCGTCCCGCCGACGCCCGCAACCGGGTGCTGGTGGCGCTGGAGCGCAACCGGGTGTGCGGGTTCGCGGTGGTGACGCCCGCGGCCGACCCCGACTGCGACCCGGTGTCCGACGGCGAGCTGGTGGAGCTCGTCGTCGCGCCGGGCGAGACCCGTGCCGGGCACGGCTCGCGGCTGCTGCAGGCGGCCGCCGACACCCTCGTCGCCGACCGCTTCACCCGCGCCGTCACCTGGGTGATGGCCGCCGACGACATCCGCCGGGAGTTCCTCGTCAGTGCCGGCTGGGACGCCGACTCCGCCCACCGCGAGCTCGACCTCGACGGCACCGGCGCGCTCACCGTCAAGCAGGTGCGGCTGCACACGGCGCTCGCCTGACCTGCCCTGTCGGACGTGGGAAAAGACGGGAGCCCGTGCCGGTTCCGTCCGGCACGGGCCCCCTAGCGGTCATCCCACGTCGACCGCGCTCCACGCGGCCGCGACCGCGTTGTACTGGGTGCTCCCGGCGCCGAACAGGTCGCGGGCGGCGTTGAGCGTGCCGGTGCGGGCCTGGGCGTAGGTGGTGCCGGACGTGAAGTAGGTGGTCAGCGCGCGGAACCAGACCTTCGCGGCGGCGTCGCGGCCGATGCCGGTGACGGTGGAGCCGTTGCAGGTCGGCGAGTCGTGCTGCTTGCCGCCGATCACCTTGGCACCGGAGCCCTCGGCGAGCAGGTAGAAGAAGTGGTTGCCGAGACCCGAGGAGTAGTGGACGTCGGCGTTGCCGATGCCGGACCGGTAGCAGTCGTAGGAGTCGCCGTCGAGCGAGGGGTGGTCCATCCGGCGGAAGCCCTCGTGCCGGGCCAGGTCGAACCGCTCGCCGATGTAGTAGTCGCCCGGGTCGGCGGCGTTGCCGGCGTAGAACTCCACCATCGAGCCGAAGATGTCGGAGGTGGCCTCGTTGAGGCCGCCGGACTCCCCGGAGTAGGTGAGGTTCGCGGTGTTCTCGGTGACGCCGTGGCTCATCTCGTGGCCGGCGACGTCGAGCGAGACGAGCGGGCCGAAGCTGGTGCCGTCGCCGTCGCCGTACGTCATCTTCGAGCCGTCCCAGAACGCGTTGACGTAGCCGTTGCCGTAGTGGACCCGGCTCGGGGCACCGGTGCCGTTGCCGAAGATGCCGTTGCGGCCGTGGACCAGCTTGAAGTAGTCGAACGTCGTCGCGCCGCCGTAGTGGGCGTCGACCGCGGCGGTCTCGCGGTTGGCGTTGGTGCCGGTGCCGAAGCTGGCGTCGGGGCTGGTGTAGGTCACGCCGTTCGTGCAGCCGGCTCCGAAGATCTGGCAGAACAGCGAGTCCTCCTTGTTCTGCATGTCGGTGGTGGCGCCGTTACCGTGCGCGACGTCGGTGAGCGTGTAGCCGCTGCCCGACTGGGCGACGCTCAGGGGCACCGTGCCGCTGTAGAGCGAGTTGCCCGAGCCGTCGGCGGTGTGGATGCCCTCGACCCGGCGGACGACGGAGCCGTCGGCGGCGTTCACGTAGGTGGCCAGCCGGCTCGGGGTGCCGTCGGCCCGGCGGCCCAGCGTGGTGACCTCCCAGGCCAGCACCGGGCCGGCGCCGAGCGCGTCGACGACGAGCCGCGGGGCGGCGTCGGCGGCGCGCAGGTTGCGGATGGTGCGGGTGGCGGTGGCCGGCTTCAGGGCGACCACCCGCGCCGCGGCCGCCGTCAGCGACGGCGTGGTGGCGACGGCGAGCGGGCGGGCGAGGGTCTGCGAGACGCCGTCGTAGCCGGCGTCGGAGGTCTGGTGGACGACGAGGTCGCCGCCGAGCACCGGCAGGCCGCGGTAGGTGCGGTCGAGGCGGACGTGGCTGGTGCCGTCGGGCTCGACGGTGGTGCTGGCCACCGCGAACGCCTGGCCGGCCGCGTCACGCGCGACGCCCGGACGGTCCTGCAGGGCGTCGACGGCGGCCTCGGCACGTGCGGCCGCGCTCGGCCCTGGGTCGGCCGGCGCGCCGGTGGCCGTGATGGACACGCTGGTCTGCACGCCGATGACGGCGGTGGCGAGGACGGCGGCGACGCCGATGCTGCGGATCATGCGGCGAGCCTGCCGAGCGCGACGGGTGGGGCACGAGGGGCACGTTTGTGCATCGCACATACGTGCACCGCTGATGGCCACTCAGCCGAGGTCGACGAGGTGCTCCAGCCCGACCGTCAGGCCCGGGTGCGCGCCGATCGCGCGGACGGCGGCGAGCACGCCCGGCGCGAAGGAGGAGCGGTGCAGCGAGTCGTGCCGGATCGTCAGGGTCTCCCCCGGTCCGCCGAGCACGACCTCCTGGTGGGCCACCAGGCCTCGGACCCGGAGTGCGTGCACCGGGACGCCGTCGACATCGGCGCCGCGGGCGCCGTCGAGGCCGCTGGACGTCGCGTCCGGGGACGCGGGCGTGCCGGCGTCGCGCCGCGCCTGCGCCACCAGCTCGGCGGTGCGGCGGGCGGTGCCGGACGGCGCGTCGGCCTTGTCGGGGTGGTGCAGCTCGACGATCTCGACGGACTCGAAGTGCGGTGCCGCCAGCGCGGCGAACCGCATCATCAGCACCGCCCCGATCGAGAAGTTGGGGGCGATCAGCACGCCGACGCCCGGTGCATCGTCGAGCAGCGCCCGCAGCCGGTCGAGCCGGTCCTCGTCGAACCCGGTGGTGCCGACCACCGCGTGGATGCCGTGCTGGATGCAGAAGGCCAGGTTGTCCATGACGACGTCGGGGTGGGTGAAGTCGACCACCACCTCGGCGGCGCCGTCGACGAGCAGCTGCTGGTCGTCGCCCTCGTCGAGGGCGGCGACCAGCTCGAGGTCGTCGGCGGCCTCGACCGCCGTGCAGATCTCCGACCCCACCTTGCCGCGGGCGCCGAGGACGCCGACCCGGATGCCACTCATGGCCCGCAGCCTAGGAGGTCGGGACCGCCTCGCCGTGCTCCCTCCACTGCATCTCGGACGCCGACCGCCGGGTCTCGGCGCCGGCCAGGTACATCCAGAGGCCGACGACGTCCTCGAGCGCGTTGTACGACGTCCACTGGCCGTCGTCGACGACCAGGACCTGGTGCGCTCCGGTCTCGAGCTCGTCGTCGAGGCGCGCGGCTGCGCCGTGGTCGGCACCGCCGCCGAGGGCCGCGAGGCCGTGCGGCTCGCCCGCGAGCTCCGACCCGACGTCGTGCTGATGGACATCCGGATGCCGGTGATGGACGGCATCGCCGCCACCCGGGCGATCGTCGCCGAGAACCTGCCGAGCCGGGTGCTGGTGCTGACCACGTACGACGTCGACCGGCTGGTCTACGACGCGCTCGACGCCGGCGCGTCCGGGTTCCTGCTCAAGGCGACGCCGCCCGACCGGCTCGTCGAGGGGATCCGCACCGTCGCGGCCGGGGAGGCCCTGCTCGCCCCCAGCCTGACCCGGCGGCTGATCGAGGAGCACGTGCGCCGGCCGCCGCCGCACGACGGCGTGCCCGGAGCGCTGAGCGGACTCACCGAGCGCGAGCTCGAGGTGCTGGGCCGGATCGCGCGCGGGCGTCGAACGACGGATCGCCGCGGCGCTGGTGGTGTCGCCGGCGACCGTGAAGACGCACGTGAACCGGATCCTCGCCAAGCTCGCGCTCTCCACCCGCGTGCAGGCCGTCGTCCTGGCGTACGAGACCGGGCTGGTCCGGCCGAACGCCCGCAGGTCCGACTGACGGCCCGTTCTGGCAGGGTTGTCCCATGCCCGTGTCGCAGATCCCGGCCCGCATCCGGTGGGCCGTGGACTTCATGGACGTCCAGCCGGCCGACCACGTGCTGGAGATCGGCTGCGGAGCCGGCGCGGCGGCGGAGCTGATCTGCAGCCGCCTGGAGACCGGCCGGCTGTTCGCGATCGACCGCTCGGAGTCCGGCGTCGACCGCACCAAGCGCCGCAACGCGGCGGCGATCGAGGCGGGCCGGCTCACGGTGCGCCAGATCGACCTGGCCACGCTGCGGGTGCCGGTGAAGCGGCTGCACAAGGTGTTCGCCTTCAACGTCAACCTGTTCTGGGTGCGCGAGTGCGGCGACGAGGTGGCGCTGCTCCACGAGCGGGTGCTGCCCGGCGGCGCCGTGAACCTCTTCTTCGATGCGAGCCGCCCCGAGCAGGTGCCCGAGATCGTCACCAAGGCCTCGGCCTCGCTGAGCGAGGGCGGGTTCCGGGTCTCCGCGGTCGACAACAAGCAGCCGGCGGTGGTCGGCATCATCGGGCGTCGGTGAGGCTGCGAGGCACGAGCAGCCACACCGACATCGGTGGTCGAGCACGCGCCAGTCACCTGGGCGAGACCGGCCCCGGCGTCTCGACAGGCTCGACGAACGTCCTCCGGAACGCCCGGACCCCGGATGATACATTGCGACGAATCCGTCTCAACCGCTCAGGAGGCCGCCGTGCGTGAGGTCACCGGGCCGAAGCTCGGGCTCGTGCACCTGCTGCGGATGCGCCGCCACCCGATCAGCCACGCCACCTGGCTGCGCGAGCACTACGGCCGCGTCTACCGGCTGCGGGTCTTCGGCGTCGACATGTACGTGACCAGCGGCCCCGAAGTGTTCGAGCGGGTCTTCGTCAACCGCGACAAGGCGTTCGCGAGCGGCCCGGCCTGGTCGCACTTCATCGGGCCGTTCTTCCACCGCGGACTGATGCTGCTCGACTTCGACGAGCACCTGCATCACCGCCGGATCATGCAGCACGCCTTCGGCACCGCCGAGCTGCGGCGCTACCACGACCTGCTGCAGCCCCACCTGCGCCGGCGTCTCGACGCGTGGCCGTCGGAGTCCCCCGAGCCCGCACACCTGCAGCGGCTGTTCAAGGACCTCACCCTCGACCTCGCCCTCGAGGTGTTCGTGGGCGTCGAGCTCGACGCCGCCGAGCGCGAGCGGATCAACCGCGCGTTCGTCGAGTCGGTGCGGGCGGGCACCGCGCTCGTGCGGCGTGACCTGCCCGGCGGCGTCGGCCCGTGGTCGCGCGGGCTCGCCGCCCGCCGGGTGCTCGAGTCCTTCTTCCGCGACGCGCTGCCGGCCAAGCGACGCGAGGGTGGCGACGACCTCTTCGCCCGGCTCTGCGCGGCCGAGGACGACGAGGGCAACGTGTTCAGCGACGACGACGTCGTCGACCACATGATCTTCCTGCTCATGGCCGCCCACGACACGACCACCACGACGATGACCCAGATGGCGTACCGGCTGGCGGTGAACTCCGAGTGGGAGGCGCGGTGCCGCGCCGAGGCGGAGCGAGTGGCCGGCCCCGACCCCACGTACGACGACCTGCTCGCGCTCACCGATCTCGACCTGGTGATGAAGGAGTCGCTGCGGATGTGCGCGCCGGTGCCGTCGATCCCCCGCGTCGCCACCCGCGACGTCGAGCTCGACGGCTACCGGATCCCGCAGGGCGGGTTCGTCACGTCGACGCCGTACGGCAACCACTACCTCGACGAGGTGTGGCCCGACCCGCAGCGCTTCGACCCCGAGCGGTTCTCCCCCGAGCGCCGCGAGGACAAGGTGCACCGGTTGGCGTTCGCCCCGTTCGGCGCCGGCGTGCACAAGTGCATCGGCATGCACTTCGCGGGCATGCAGGTGCGGTCGGTGTTCCACGAGCTGCTCACCCGGTTCCGGTGGTCGGTGCCGGACGGCTACGAGCTACCGGTCGACCTCACGGCCCTCCCCTACGCGCGAGACGGCCTCCCCGTCCGGCTGGAGTCGGTGTGACCGAGGCGATCCTCGACGCCGCCCGCTCGGTGTTCGAGCAGTACGGCGCCCGCCGGGCCAACGTCGACGACGTCGCCCAGGCGGCCGGGGTCAGCCGGGCCACCCTCTACCGCGCCTACCCGGGCAAGGACGCGCTGCTGGCCGCCGTGATCGACCGGGAGACCGCGGCCTTCTTCGACGAGCTCGACCGGGTGGCCGCCGACCTGCCTCCGGACGAGGCGGTGGCGGAGTGCTTCGTGCGCGGCCTGGCGATCATGCGCGACATCCCGGTGCTCGGCCGGCTCTCCGTCAGCGAGCCCGAGGTGCTCACCGGACGCCCCGACCGGTCCTCGGTGCTGGTGGCGCAGGCCGACCGGGTGGCCCGCACCCTGCGCCGCTCCGGCGCCACCCGGCCGGACGCCGAGCTGCACCTGGCTGCGGAGCTGCTGCTGCGGCTCGCCTCCACCTTCCTGATCGACCCCGGCGGCAGCCTCGACCTCTCCGACGAGAAGGCGGTCCGCAGGTACGCCGAACAGTTCCTCTCCCCGCTCGTGACCTGAGACCCTGTCCGCGTGGAGGCCCTGACCGACCGGCTCGCGACCGCGGTGTCGCGGCGCGGCGACGACTGGGCGCACGCGGCCACCGCGGCCTCCGCCGTCGACGCGATGGTGGTCGACGGCACCGACCCCGACCTCGAGGCGGCGCTCGACCGGGTGCAGCGGCAGTTCGGGCTCGACGAGGCCGAGACCGCGCTGCTCCAGGTGGCCGCGGCCGCCGAGCAGAGCGTGAGCGGGCACATCCTGCTCGGCCTGCTGGCCGGCGACGCCCGCCCGGGACGGCCGACGGTGGCGCTCACCCTCGAGCTGGCCGGGCTGCCCGTCGACGGCCGCTCCGCACGCCAGCACTTCGGCCAGCGCTCCCCGCTCGTGCACTACGGCCTGGTGGCACCGGCCGGCGCCGACGTGCTGCTCAGCCGCCGGGTCGTCCTGGCCGAGCGGGTCTCGGCCTACCTCGGCGGCGACGCGACGCCGACCGCCCGGGTGGTCTCGCTCCTCGTCGACGGCGTCCCGGTCGACGTCGAGGGGGTCGACCTCGTCGCCTCGGCGCTGCGCGGCGGTCAGCGGCTGGTGTGGGTGCACGCCCCGGGGGGCGGCGCCGGCAGCGGGCTCGCCGTCGCGGCGTGCCGGCAGCTCGGCGTCGCGCACCTCGCCGCCGACCTGTCCCGGCTGGCCCCCGACGAGCTCGTCGAGGACGCCGTGCTCGAGCTGCTGCTGGAGGCCGGGCTCTCCGGTGCGGTGCTGGTGCTCGGCGGTGCCGAGCGGGTCCGCGCCGACGTCTACGGCCGCTCGGCGGTGCCCGTGGTCGGCATCAGTGTCGAGCCGTGGGACCCGCTCTGGCCGGCCGACCTGCCCCTGACGATCGCCGCGCCCCGGCTGTCGGTGACCGAGCGGATCTCGCTGTGGGAGCCGCTGCTCGGCGACGGCGAGGCCACCCGCGAGGTGAGCGGGATGCCGCTCTCACCCGAGCAGATCGTCGCCGTCGGGCGGCACGCCGTCACCAGCGCCGAGCTGCACCAGGAGCCGGAGGTGTCGGCCGAGCGGGTGCGCCACTCGGCCCGCGAGCTGAGCCGCGGCCGCGCGATCCGCGCCAACGCCGCCTCCTCGGTGACCCTCGACGACCTGGTGCTGCCGCCGGCCGCGCTCGGCGAGGTGACCCGGCTGCTCGACTGGGCGCGCTACCGCGACGAGGTGGTGGCGCTCGGGCCGCTGCACGGCCGCGGTGGCAAGGGCATCGGCATCTGCGCGCTGTTCTCCGGTCCCCCGGGCACCGGCAAGACGCTCGCGGCCCACGTGGTGGCCGACTCGCTCGGCATGGACCTCTACCAGGTCGACCTCTCCACGATCGTCGACAAGTACATCGGCGAGACCGAGAAGAACCTCGAGCGGGTGTTCGGTGAGGCCGAGTCCCTCAACGCCGTGCTGTTCTTCGACGAGGCGGACGCGCTGTTCGGGTCGCGCTCGGACATCAAGGACGCCAAGGACCGCTACGCCAACCAGGAGATCGCCTACCTGCTGCAGCGGATGGAGCAGTTCGACGGCATCACCGTGCTCGCGAGCAACCTGCGCGGCAACATCGACCCGGCGTTCGCGCGGCGGCTCCACTTCATGATCACCTTCCCCGACCCCGACCAGCCGACCCGGCTGCGGCTGTGGGCCCACCACCTCGCCGACCTCCCCATCGACGACGCCGACCCCGTCGACGTCGACTGGCTGAGCCGGTCCGTCGAGCTCGCCGGCGGCGACATCCGCAACATGGTGCTCACCGCCGTGTACGCGGCCGTCGCCGAGGGCGTGCCGACGGGCATGCGGCACGTGCTCGACGCCGTGCACCGCGAGCACGTGAAGCTCGGCCGGCGACCACCGGCCCGCCCGGTCTAGACGCGTGGTCAGGACCGGTCGGATCACCGGACACCCCCGGCACCCGCCCACGAGAATGCGCCCATGAGCCGGGGCCCCACACATGCCGTACGCACTGCTGGTCCCGCGCGCAACGTCGACCTCGACCCGGTCGAGGTCGCCGCACCACTCGCCCCGGTGCCGCTGCCCGCCCGGCCGGCCATGATCCGGCGGCTGAAGGAGGGCGAGACCGCCGAGCACGAGTCGGAGGGCGGCGGAGGCGCCAGCAGCGCCGGCTTCGCGGGCGTGCCCGCCTCCCTCGCCGAGCTGCTGACCTGCAACGACGGCAACATCGCCGAGCTGGTCACCGACAAGTCGCCGTCCGGGCCGCTGATGACGGTCCTCAAGGGCGCCTTCGAGGCCGACTGGTTCCGCGCCAAGTCGTGCCTGGTCTTCGACAAGTGGCCGCAGCACGGCCACCCCGGCTTCAACCACGAGTCGTCGCTCAAGCTGATGGGCGCGCTGACCTCGCTGCGCGGCGAGGTGCACAAGCTGGTGATGCCGAAGGCGCAGGCCCGGGTGAGCTCGGAGATCGCCAAACGCGCCGCGAGCCTCAAGGGCAACCAGAAGCTGGCCGACCAGCTCACACTGCAGCGCGGCAAGCAGGGCAAGGACCAGGTCGAGTACAAGGGCTCGGTCGGTGCCGACACCGTCACCTCCGACGTCGACGTCTCGACCGGCGGTGCCAACTCCGAGATCGCCGTCCGCGCCTACAACGAGGCGTTCCGCGAGACCCTCGGCCTCGACTTCGACCCCGGCACCGTGTTCGACCTCAACGTCTACGCGATGGACTTCATCCACGGGAAGGTCGACTCCAAGGACCTGAAGTCCTACACCGTCAACGACGAGAACCCCGAGGCGCCGGACGCCGTCGAGGCCGACCAGCGCGACCGTGAGCAGGACATCTGGGCGCTCGTGCACGTCGCCCGGTTCATGCCCGACGACGCCGAGTGGGACGCCTACGTGCTGCAGACCACCGGCAGCATCCCGGACGCGAAGAAGAAGGCCGAGCAGGTCTCCCGGCTGGCAGCGGCGCGCAGCCGCGCCAAGGGCTTCGAGAGCCGGCTGGTCGGGATGATGGTGCACCTCAGCGACGAGCTCGACTTCGGCATGGACCAGCTCGAGAGCAGCGCGTGGAGCGAGGAGGAGAACCGCGAGTACCTCCAGGGGGCGCTCCGGATGCGCGCCGCCAACAAGATCTACGAGGACAAGCTGCTCCAGGTGAAGGAGCTGCGTCTCGAGATCGCGGCGCTGCGGCAGTCGATCGCGAAGAAGGAGAGCGGCGCCGACCCCAGGAAGCTGAAGGTGCTCGTCTCCCGCCTGGCCGGCGAGCTCTCGATGGCGCAGCTCTACGCCAACGAGGTGTACGGCACCGGCGGCGGCACCGTGCACGCCGTCATGGGCATGCAGGTGAAGAAGAAGCTCACCGAGGAGCGCGGGTTCGCCGTCGAGGCGAAGATCCCGCCGCAGCAGTGGTACCAGACCTTCACCGACAACCTCGGCGACGTGCTCAAGGACTTCGAGCACTACGGCAAGGCGCACGGCGGCCACACCGCCGACTACTGGTACGCCGCGTTCAAGATGGGCAAGTACGCCGACCGCATGGTCGACGCGATCCCCCACCTCTCCGAGGGCGGGCTCATCACCTCCGTGAACGGCGAGGCGCTGGACACCGACCCGGACGTGCTCATGCTCCGCGAGCTGGCCAAGAACCACGTCAAGGAGAAGAGCGGCCCGTCGAAGGACGACCCGCAGAAGCTCAAGGACCACGAGTACTTCAAGACCTTCGACGGCTCGAAGCTCGCCCTGCTGCGCAAGGCCGCGCTCGACGTCGGCGCGAAGGTGCGCACGATGGTGGCCACGACGTCCGCGCTGCCGGCCGAGGCACCCACCCCGAAGGCCGCCAAGAAGCCGGCCGCTGCCGCCGCCGCCTCGGCAGGTGTGGACCGCTCGGCCACCGACCGCTCCGCCGCGGCCGCGGCGATCGAGAAGGCGCTGCAGAAGATGCGCGACGCCGTCGCCGAGACCGAGCAGGACGTCGAGGACGAGACCGAGGACGAACCGACCGGCTAGCCGGCCGGGGGTCTCGACACCCGGGCCGCTACGCCGGCCCGACGACCGCCAGCACCTCGGGGCGGGAGAACACCTCGGCCGCGACCGCGGTGACCTCCTCGACGGTGACGGCGTCGATGCGCTCGATGACCTCGTCGACGTCGAGCAGCTGGTCGTGCACGAGCTCGGCCTTGCCGATCCGCGACATCCGCGAGCCGGAGTCCTCGAGCCCGAGCACCAGCCCGCCCTTGAGCTGGCCCTTGCCGCGGGCGAGCTCGTCGGCGGAGATGCCGTGCGCGGCGACCCGCGACAGCTCGAGCCGCACCGTGCTCAGCACCTCGTCGAGCTTGGCCGGCAGGCAGCCGACGGCGACGCCGACCAGGCCGGAGCCGGCGTGGTGCGAGGCGAAGGAGTAGACCGAGTAGGCCAGGCCGCGGCGCTCGCGGATCTCCTGGAACAGCCGGCTCGAGGTGCCACCACCCAGGGCGGTGTTGAGGACGCCGAGCGCGAACCGCTGCTCGTGGTCGCGCGGCAGGCCCTCCATGCCGAGCACCACGTTGACCTGCTCGAACTGGCGGGTCGCCTCGACCCGGCCGGGGTTCACCCGCACCCGGTGTCCGGTCGCGCGCGGCGGCACGGGGTCGGCGGTGCCGGCGAGGAAGTCAGCGCGCGAGAACGTTTTGGTGACCATCCGGACGACGGTGGCGTGGTCGAGGTTGCCGGCGACGGCGACGACCATCCGCTCGGGGCGGTAGTGGCGCCGGTAGAACCGCAGGATGCGGCCGCGGTCCAGCGCCGAGATCGAGTCGGCGGTGCCGGCGATCGACCGGCCGAGCCGCGAGGTGGCGCCCCACGCCTGCTCGGCGAAGAGGTTGTGGACGACGTCGTCGGGATCGTCGTCGTGCATGGCGATCTCGTCGAGGATCACCTCACGCTCGGCCTCGACGTCCTCGGTGGTGATCACCGAGCTGGTGACCATGTCGCCCAGCACGTCGACGGCGAGCGGCAGGTCCTCGTCGAGCACCCGCGCGTGGAAGCAGGTGTACTCCTTGGCGGTGAAGGCGTTGAACTCCCCGCCGACCGCGTCCAGCGCGATCGAGATGTCGAGGGCCGACCGCTCCGGCGTGCCCTTGAACAGCAGGTGCTCGAGGAAGTGCGAGCAGCCGTGGAGGGAGTCGGTCTCGTCGACCGACCCGACGCCGACCCACACGCCGATGGTGGCCGAGCGCGACCCGGCCATCTGCTCGGTGACCACGCGCAGCCCGCTCGGCAGCACGGTGCGCCGCACCTGCGACGTCACCTGCCCGGCGGCGTCGCGCACCGTCGACAGCGTGCGTGTGCTCGCCCTCGCCCTGGTCACCATCGTCTCCCTCGATCGATCCGCCCGGAACTGACCGGGAATCACGCTGACCCGCCCGAAAGTTTCGGGCGGGTCAGCGTGATGAAGCAGCAGATCAGTCGTCGTCGCCCTCGGAGTCGTCGGACTCCTCGGCGTCGGACCCGGAGTCCTCGACCACCGGGACCAGCGACAGCTTGCCGCGGTCGTCGATCTCGCCGATCTGGACCTGGATCTTCTGGCCCACGGAGACGACGTCCTCGACCGCCTCGACGCGCTTGCCCCCGGCCAGGGCGCGGAGCTTGCTGATGTGCAGCAGGCCGTCCTTGCCGGGCATGAGCGACACGAAGGCGCCGAAGTTGGTGGTCTTGACGACGGTGCCGAGGTAGCGCTCGCCGACCTCCGGCATCGTCGGGTTCGCGATCGCGTTGACCGCGGCCCGGGCGGCCTCGGCCGCCTCGCCGTTGGTGGCACCGATGTAGACGGTGCCGTCGTCCTCGATCGACAGGCTCGCGCCGGTGTCGTCCTGGATCTGGTTGATGACCTTGCCCTTCGGGCCGATGACCTCGCCGATCTTGTCGACCGGCACCCGGATGCTGATGATCCGCGGCGCGTGGATCGACATCTCCTCGGGAGCGTCGATCGCCTCGCCCATGACGTCGAGGATCGCCAGGCGGGCGTCCTTGGCCTGGGTGAGCGCGGCCGCGAGCACCTCGGCGGGGATGCCGTCGAGCTTGGTGTCGAGCTGCAGCGCGGTGACGAACTCGCGGGTGCCGGCGACCTTGAAGTCCATGTCGCCCATGGCGTCCTCGGCACCGAGGATGTCGGTGAGCGCGACGTACTGCGTCTCGCCGTCGACCTCGCCGGAGATGAGGCCCATCGCGATGCCGGCCACGGGCGCCTTCAGCGGCACACCGGCCTGCAGCAGCGACAGCGTGGCCGCGCAGACCGAGCCCATCGAGGTGGAGCCGTTGGAGCCCATGGCCTCGGAGAGCTGGCGGATCGCGTACGGGAACGTCTCGCGGTTCGGCAGCACCGGCAGCAGGGCGCGGCGCGCGAGCGCGCCGTGACCGACCTCGCGGCGCTTGGGCGAGCCCACGCGACCGGTCTCACCGGTGGAGAACGGCGGGAAGACGTACTTGTGCATGTAGCGGCGGGACTTCTCGGGCGAGAGCGTGTCGAGCTTCTGCTCCAGCGTGAGCATGTTGAGCGTGGTGACACCCAGGATCTGGGTCTCGCCGCGCTCGAACAGCGCCGAGCCGTGCACCCGCGGGATCACGCCGACCTCGGCGTGCAGCGGCCGGATGTCGGCCAGGCCGCGACCGTCCATGCGGATCTTGTCGCGCAGCACGCGCTGGCGCATCAGGTCCTTGGTGACCGCCTTGAACGCGGCACCGATCTCCTTCTCGCGACCCTCGAACTGCTCACCGAACCGGTCGAGCAGCGACGCCTTGACCTCGTCGAGCTTCTCGTCGCGCTCCTGCTTGCCGACGATGGCGAGGGCCTCGGCGGTCTGGGTGGAGGCGGCGCCGGAGACGGCGTCGAAGACGTCGTCCTCGAAGTCGAGGAAGACCGGGAACTCCTGCACGGGCTTGGCGGCCTGCTTGGCCAGCTCGGCCTGCGCCTCGCAGAGCTGCTTGATGAAGGGCTTGGCGGCGTCGAGACCGCCGGCGACGACCTCCTCCGAGGGAGCGGTGGCGCCGTTGGCCACGAGCTCGTAGGTCTCCTCGGGGGCCTCGGCCTCGACCATCATGATCGCGACGTCACCGGTGTCGGTGACCCGACCGGCCACCACCATGTCGAAGACGGCGTTCTCGAGCTGGCTGTGGCTGGGGAACGCGACCCACTGGCCGTCGATGAGGGCCACGCGGACGCCGCCGACCGGGCCGGAGAACGGCAGGCCGGAGAGCTGGGTGGAGATCGACGCGGCGTTGATGGCCAGCACGTCGTAGGGCTGGTCGGGGTCGAGCGCCATCACGGTGATGACGACCTGGACCTCGTTGCGCAGGCCCTTCTTGAAGGTCGGGCGCAGCGGGCGGTCGATGAGCCGGCAGGTGAGGATCGCGTCCTCGCCGGGGCGACCCTCGCTGCGGAAGAACGAGCCGGGGATCTGGCCCACGGCGTACATCCGCTCCTCGACGTCGATCGTCAGGGGGAAGAAGTCGAAGTGGTCCTTGGGGTGCTTGCCGGCCGTGGTGGCCGAGAGCAGCATCGTCTCGTCGTCGAGGTAGGCGGTGACGGCGCCGGCGGCCTGCCGGGCCAGCAGGCCGGTCTCGAACTTGACGGTGCGGGTGCCGAACTTGCCGTTGTCGATGACGGTCTCGACGGCGGTGATGACGGGTTCTGTCACAGGGGATCCTTCAGTTCATGAAGGTGATCCGCGCCTGATCCGTGACTGGCCGGTCTTCGATCGAGACCCGCAGCAGCCGTTGCTCCTGAAGGTCACTACCGAGGACCGGGCCGGACGTGGTCGCCGGATCCCTTCTGGTGTGGGTCGTGTTGAGTTTGCCGCCCCGGGGCGCCGGACGTGCGAAGGGACCCGCATGGAGGCGGGTCCCTGTCACGTCAGCGGCGCAGACCGAGGCGCTCGATGATCGAGCGGTAGCGCTCGATCTCGGTCTTGCGCAGGTAGTTGAGCAGCCGCCGGCGCTGGCCGACGAGGAGCAGCAGGCCACGACGGCTGTGGTGGTCGTGCTTGTGCTGCTTCAGGTGCTCGGTGAGGTGGACGATCCGGTGGCTGAGCAGCGCGATCTGGACCTCGGGGGAACCGGTGTCGCCCTCGGTGGTGGCGTACTCGGCGATGATCTTCTTCTTGGTCTCCGCATCGGTACCGACCGACATACGGGTCTCCTTCCAGCCCAGGGGGCCTGCTCGCTGCGCGGCGCGCCGGGGCCTGTTCTCCCGGGCACTTGGAACCGCGGCCGTTTCACGGCGGGTGTCGCAAGGTGTGCCGGACGACGCGCCAGGGCGCCGTCCAACGGTCGAGACTAGCCCGACGGCCGGACGGCACCCAAAACGCGGTTCTCAGCGGCCCGCGAGCTCGTAGCCGGGATCGGCCTCCACCACCTGCTCGCCGCCGGGCCGGGGGCTGCGGGCCGCGGTGTCGGTGCGGGCCGAGCGCCGCGTCGTCGCCGGCGGCACCGTGCTCGACCCCGAGGTCGTCGCCACCGTCATGGCGCGGCGCCGTGACGAGCCGCTCGACCGGCTCAGCGCCCGCGAGCGCGAGGTGCTCGAGCTGATGGCCCAGGGCCGCTCGAACGCCGCCATCGCCGCCGCGCTCGTCGTCACCGAGAAGGCGGTGGCCAAGCACATCAACAGCATCTTCACCAAGCTCGACCTCCCCCTCGACACCGACGACCACCGCCGGGTGCGCGCCGTGCTCACCTGGCTGCGCGTGTAGGAACTCAGCCGAGAACGGCGCGGGCGGCGTCGCGGCCGGCCTGCGGGTCGAGCGCGGCCAGCGCCGCCTCGGCGGCGTCCGCGCACTGCTGCGAGGTGACCTTGCCGAGCTGCACGCCGACCGCCGGCACCGAGGCCGCGGCCATCGACAGCGAGGTGACGCCCATTCCGACCAGCACGCAGGCGAGCAACGGGTCGGCGGCCGCCTCGCCGCACACCCCGACCGGCTTGCCGGCCTCGCGGCCGGCGGCGGCGGTGATCGCCACCAGGTGCAGCACGGCCGGCTGCCACGGGTCGGTGAGGTGGGCGAGGTCGGTGGCGAGCCGGTCGGCGGCCATCGTGTACTGGGTGAGGTCGTTCGTGCCGATCGACAGGAAGTCGACGTGCGCCAGCAGCTGGTGGGCCAGCAGCGCCGCCGCCGGCACCTCGATCATCACGCCGGGCACCAGGCCGCGAGCCCGGGCCTGGTCGGCGAACAGCTGCGCCTCCTGGGCGGTGGCGATCATCGGCGCCATCACGCGCGGCTGGGTGCCGACCTTCTCCCCAGCGATCCGGAGGGCGTCGAGCTGCCGCTCGAGCAGGCCCGGCTGGTCGTAGGCGAGCCGGAACCCGCGCACCCCGAGCGCCGGGTTCTCCTCGTCGGGCAGCGTCGCGAAGGCGATCGGCTTGTCCGACCCGGCGTCGAGGGTGCGGGTGATGACGTAGCGGTCGGTGCCGAAGGGCTCGAGGACGCCGGCGTACAGGGTGGCCTGCTCCTCCACCGTCGGCTCGGAGGTGTTGCCCAGGAAGGCGAGCTCGGTGCGGAACAGCCCGACGCCGTCGACGGGTCCCGCTGCGGCGGTCGCCGCCGACTGCGGGTCGGCCACGTTGGCGAGCACGGTGACGGCCACGCCGTCGGCGGTGGTCGCCGGGCCGGCCCAGGCGTCGATCTCGGCCCGCGCCGTCCTGGCCTCGCCCACCAGGCGGTCCGCCTCGCCCGCGTCGACGCCGGTGCGGACGACGCCGGTGCCGCCGTCGACGAGCACGAGCGACCCCTCGGGGAGGTCGCGGACACCGGCGCAGCCCACCACGCACGGGATGCCGAGCTGCCGGGCGATGATCGCGGTGTGGCTGGTGGCGCCGCCGCGCTCGGTGACCAGCGCCGCCACGACGGCGGGGTCGAGGCCGGCGCTGTCGGCGGGGGCGAGGTCCTCGGCCACGAGCACCGACGGCTCCTCGATCGCCGGCACGCCGGGCTCGGCGGCCCCCACCAGGTGGGCGGTGATCCGCAGCCCCAGGTCACGGAGGTCGGTGACGCGCTCGGCCATCAGGCCGCCGGCGGCCGTGAACAGCTCGGCGAACTGGTCGACCGCGGCGCCGAGGGCGTCGAGCACGGGCGTGCCCTGGGCGAGCTGGCGACGTACCGCCGTGCGCAGCCCGCGGTCGCGCGCCAGCGCCGCACTCGCGGCGAGCACCTCGGCGGCGGGGCCGGCGGCCCGCTCGGCGCGGTCGAGGAACCGCTGCGCCACCCGCTCGACCGCGGTGTCGTAGGCCGCGAGGGCGGCCTCCGCGTCGAGCGCCGGGCCCTCACGGAACGCCGCCAGGCGCGCGGGGTCGATCTCGGAGCGCAGCTGCCGGACGGGGGCGTGGGCGACCCCGCCGACCACCGGCGTGCCGCGGAGCTCGACGGGCACGGGGCCGGACGTGGCGGGGGTGGAGGTGGTGACCATGCTCACGGATTCTGCTCACTTCCCCTTGACAAGTCAACACAAACGGGCATATCAATCTCCTTGAAACAACTTATTCGGACTTACTCCCACAGATTCGGAAGGGACGCCATGTACGCGGAGGAGCGACAGCGCGAGATCGCCGACGTCGTCGCACGCGACGGCCGGGTCTCGGTCGTCGAGCTCGCGGCGGCCTACGACGTCACCAGCGAGACCGTGCGACGCGACCTCTCGGCCCTCGAGCGCGCCGGGCTCGTGCGCCGGGTCCACGGCGGCGCGGTGCCGGTGGGCGTCGTCGCCGAGCGCAACCTCAGCGAGCGCGACTCGGCCAACGCCGACCAGAAGGAGCGGATCGCCCGCGCCGCGGCCGGCCTGCTGCCCCCCACCGCCACCACGCTGGCCCTCGACGCCGGGAGCACCGTGGCACGCCTGGTCGCGCTCCTGCCGCGCGACCAGCGGCTGGTGCTCGTGACCCACTCGCTCACGGTCGCCACCCGGGCGCTCGCGCTCGGCCAGAACGGCGGCGAGGCCCCGGAGGTGCACCTGCTCCCCGGCCGGGTCCGCCCCACCACCGCGGCCGCCGTCGGCAGCGACACGGTGGCCGCGATCGAGCGGCTGCGGTTCGACGTCGCCTTCCTCGGCACCAACGGCCTCACCGCCGCGCACGGCCTCAGCACCCCGGACGCGGAGGAGGCGGCCACCAAGCGGGCGCTCGTCGCCGCGGCCCGCCGGGTGGTCGTGCTCGCCGACGCCGACAAGCTCGCCGAGGAGCACCTGGTGCGGTTCGCCCACCTGCGCGAGGTCGACACCGTCGTCACCGACGACCGGGTCTCCGACCGCGACGTCGCCGACCTCGAGTCCTCCGGCGTGGAGGTGCTGGTCGCGTGATCATCACCCTCACCGCCAACCCGAGCATCGACCGCACCGCGGTGCTCACCACCACGCTCACCCGCGGCGCCGTGCACCGGCTCCAGTCGGTCGGCACCCAGGCGGCGGGCAAGGGCGTCAACATCTCGCGGGCCGCGGTGACGGCGGGCGAGCCCACGCTCGCCGTGCTGCCCGCCCACCGGCACGACCCCTACGTGGCCGACCTGGACGACGCCGGCGTGCCCGTCCACCCGGTGCAGCCCGCCGGCGGCGTGCGCATCAACCTGTCGATCACCGAGCCCGACGGCACCACCACGAAGCTCAACAGCCCCGGCGACACCGTGGGCGAGGCCGACCTCGAGCGCCTCGCCGACGCCCTCCTCGCCGAGGCCGCGTCGTGCACCGCGGCCGACTGGGTGGTGCTCGCGGGCTCGGTGCCGCCGGGCACCCCGGCCGACTGGTACGCCCAACTCGTCCACCGCCTGCGCGGGTCCGCCGCCCGGGTCGCCGTCGACACCAGCGACGCCCCGCTGGCCGCCCTCGTGGCGGGGTTCCCCGCGTCGGCGCCCCACCTCCTCAAGCCCAACAGCGACGAGCTCGCCTCGATCACGGGGGCCGACCCCGCCGAGCTCGAAGGCGACTCAGCCGCCACCGTCGCGGCCGCGCAGACCCTGCTCGAGCGCGGGGTCGGCGCCGTGCTCGCCACGCTCGGCGGCGCCGGTGCCGTGCTCGTCGACGCCGACGGCGCCTGGCTCGCCTCGCCCCCGGCCACGACGGTCGTGAGCACGGTCGGCGCCGGCGACTCGAGCCTGTTCGGCTACCTCCTCGGCGATCGGCGCCGCCTCGACGGCGCCGGCCGACTCGCACTCGCGGTGGCGTACGGAAGCGCCGCCGCAGGACTCCCCGGAACCACCATCCCGCTGCCGGAGCAGGTCGACCCCGCCGGGGTCGACGTCCGCCGGCTCGTCCACACCACCGAGAGGTGAGCATGTCCGCCACACCCATCATCACCGCCGCGCTCGTGCGGCTCGACCAGTCGTTCGGCGACGACAAGGACGCCACGATCCGTGGCCTCGCCGACGTCGTCCTCGCGGCCGACCGCACCGCCGACGCCGACCAGGTCGTCGCCGACGCGTTCGCCCGCGAGGCGAAGTCGGCGACCGGGCTCCCCGGGGGGATCGCCATCCCCCACTGCCGCACCGCGGGGGTGGCCGAGCCGACCGTCGCGCTGGCGCGG
Organism: uncultured Actinomycetota bacterium; assembly: GCA_963780355.1. Classification (GTDB taxonomy): domain Bacteria; phylum Actinomycetota; class Actinomycetes; order Propionibacteriales; family Nocardioidaceae; genus Nocardioides. Next base: position 2,047,766 of record CAWABT010000001.1, on the reverse strand, counting down.
CTCACGCCGCCGGTCGACTTCGGGGCGAAGGACGGACCGGCCGACCTGGCCTTCCTGATCCTCGCGCCCGAGGGCGGCGACAACACCCACATGAAGCTGCTGACGCAGCTCGCGCGGGCCCTGGTGAAGCCGGACTTCACCGCGGCCCTCCGCGGGGCCACCACGCCCGAGGAGGCGGCGGCCCTCGTGTCCGAGGTGCTCCAGCCCGCCCCCGCCGCCGCGGCAGCTGCGGCCCCGGCGGCGCCGAAGCACGGGGCGGCCACCCCGGCCGCGCCCGCCGGCCGGCGCCGGCTGGTCGCCGTCACCGCGTGCCCCACCGGCATCGCGCACACCTACATGGCCGCCGAGGCGCTGGAGGCCGCCGCCGAGCGCGCCGACGTCGACCTCGCCGTCGAGACCCAGGGCTCGGTGGGCGCCAAGCCCCTCCCGGTCGAGGTCGTCTCGCAGGCGGAGGCCGTCATCTTCGCCGTCGACGTCGGGGTGCGCGACCGGCAGCGCTTCGCCGGCCTCCCCCTGATCAGCTCGAGCGTGAAGCGGCCGGTGGACGACGCCGACGCGATGATCGCCGAGGCGCTGCGCGCGGCCGACGACCCGTCGGCACCGCGGGTCGAGGGCACGGCCGACGTGGCCGGCGCGACCGCCGCGCCCACCTCGTGGGGCAGCACGGTGCGCCGGGTGCTGATGACCGGTGTGTCCTACATGATCCCGTTCGTCGCGGCGGGCGGCCTGCTCATCGCCCTCGGCTTCCTGCTCGGCGGCTACGAGATCGTCGACCACGGCGACGTCGCCACCGCCAACTCGATCTTCAACCTGCCCGACGCGAGCGCGCTCGGCCTCGACCACGCCCTGTTCGGCAGCGACCTCGCGGCCTACCTCGGCGCCATCCTGTTCGTGCTCGGCGGCGCCGCGTTCGGGTTCCTCGTGCCCGCGCTGGCCGGCTACATCGCCTACGCGATCGCCGACCGCCCGGGCATCGCGCCCGGCTTCGTGATGGGCGCCATCGCCGGCACCACCGGCTCCGGCTTCATCGGCGGCATCATCGGCGGCGTGCTCGCCGGACTGGCCGCCCTGTGGCTGAGCCGGCGCACGGTGCCCGCCGCGATGCGCGGGCTGATGCCGGTGCTCGTGATCCCGCTCGGCGCCACGCTGGCCGCCGGCCTGGTGATGATCGTCGTGCTCGGCCGCCCGCTGGCCGCGCTCACCGAGGGCCTCAGCGACGGCCTCAACAGCATGAGCGGCGGCTCCGCCGTCCTGCTCGGCGCGATCCTCGGCCTGATGATGGCCTTCGACATGGGCGGCCCGCTCAACAAGACCGCCTACGCGTTCGCCACCGCCGGCCTCTCGGCCGCGGCCACGTCCACCGACGCCCCCGAGCTGCGCATCATGGCCGCCGTGATGCTCGCCGGCATGGTGCCGCCGATCGCGCTGGCCCTGGCCACCGTGCTGCGCCCGAAGCTGTTCTCGGCCCCCGAGCGCGAGAACGGCAAGGCCGGGTGGCTCCTCGGCGCGTCGTTCATCACCGAGGGCGCCATCCCGTTCGCCGCGGCCGACCCGCTGCGCGTCATCCCGGCCATCATGCTCGGCAGCGCCGTCACCGGCGGGCTGTCGCAGGCCTTCGAGGTCGGCCTCCGCGCTCCGCACGGCGGCATCTTCGTGCTGTTCGCCGTCGACGGCCTGGTGGGCTTCGTCATCGCCCTCGCCGCCGGCGTCGCCGTGGCGTGCGCCGCGGTGCTCGCGCTGAAGCAGCTCGGCTCCCGCGAGCCGGCCGCGGCCATCGCCTGATCACACCGACCGACCCGCTCGCCCGACACCCACCCAGAAGAGGACCACCATGCCCACCGAATCCGTCGTCGTCGGCTCCGCCGTCGGCCTGCACGCCCGGCCCGCCGCGATCATCTCCGAGGCCGCCGGCGAGCTCGACTCCGAGGTCTTCATCGGCGTGCCCGGCGAGGAGCCGGTCGACGCCGGGTCATCGCTGCTGATCATGACCCTCGGCGCCGGCAACGGCGACACGGTCGAGGTCTCCGGCGACGACGCCGCCGACGTCGCCACGATCGCCGCGCTCGTCGCCCAGGACCTCGACGCGTAGGTCCCCGGCAGTCGCTACCCGAACGTGACCGGGTGGCGCACGACGGCGTCGAAGACGTAGCCGTTGTCGTTGAACGGGGTGACGAGGGGCTGGGTGCGGCCGGCGGTGTCGCGCGCCCGGGGGAGGGTGGTCGCGCCGCTCCACGAGCGGCCGGTCAGCGTGACCGGGCGCCCGGCGGGCAGCGTGGCGCCCCAGGCGAGCTCGAAGGCCGACCGTCCTCTTGAAGCCCTCCTGGAGAAGTGCGTGCGCGCATGCAACCGAACGACCGGGCCAGGCGTCTGGTCGGGCGACGACACCATCTACCCGGAGGTCCCCCGTGCTGCACCGACGCCCCCTGCTCGCCGCCGTCCTGTCCATCGCCGTCCTCGGCCTCGCACCCGTCGCGGTCACCCCGCCGGCCCACGCCGCCCCGACCTGCTTCGGGCAGCGCGCCACGCTCACCGACCGCGACGCGGACGGTGGTGTCGTCCGCGGGACACCGCGGCGCGACGTCATCGCCGTGACCGACTCCCACCACGCCGTGTTCGCGGGCGGGGGCGACGACCTCGTGTGTGGCTCGGCCTGGGTGCTGGCCGGGCCGGGCGACGACCGGGTGCTCATCGGACGGCGGACCGAGCTCGTGCCGGACCTCGCCGGCGGCCCGGGCCGCGACCGGATCTTCGTGCTCAACGGGCAGATGGCCGAGATGAAGGGCGGCGACGGCGACGACGTGCTGCGTGCCTCGGGGGGACGTCAGTTCCTCCTCGGCGGTGCCGGCCGCGACGTGCTGTCGGGCGGGCGTGGCAACGACCTGCTGCGCGGCGGCGACGGACACGACGAGGCGTGGGGCGGGGACGGCGCCGACACCTGCCGCGCCGAGACGGTCCGCGGCTGCGAGAGCTGACTGCGGCGTCAGATCTCGGCGCCGGCCTCGGCGCGCAGCGCGAGGTAGACGGCGCGCATGCCGACCGCCCGCTCGAGCTCGGAGGTGACGGCGCCGAAGAACTGACCGCGGTAGGTGTCGTCGGTGACGGCGGAGACGGTGAAGTAGAGGCCCGAGAACGCCGCCAGGAACACCGAGACCTGGAGCAGCTGCACCGAGACGTTCGGCAGGAACGAGAAGCTGTCGATGTAGTGGCCGTCGGTGCCGTCGAAGCCGGTCCACGACTCCTGCACCGACTCGGTCATCACCAGCGCGCCGAACAGCATGAAGAACACGAACACCGACACCGCGAGCAGCAGGATCTGGCCGATCTGCACCACGAGCAGCACCAGGATCAGGTTGAGCCGGTCGTAGCCGGTCACCTGCGCGTGCTCGCCGGGGTCGAACCCGCTGGCGAGCAGCCGCCTCGCCGGGTCGGCGAGCGGAGTACCTGCGGTGGTGCGCTCCACGAAGCCGGCGTCGACGGCGTCGTCGACCCGGTCGACCTCCTCGGGCAGCCGCACCATCAGGAACACGACCGCCAGCGTCGCGATCAGCACCACGGTGAGCCACAGGACGCCGGGCTGGAGGTTGGCGGTCATCTGCCACGCCTCGGCGTTGATGAACAGGAACGTCACGAACACGAGCAGCAGCGGCAGCGCCCGGCTGGCCATCGGCACGAGCAGCCGGAGGCTGCCGAAGGTGCGGCCGAGCGCCCACACCACGATCCGCCGGGCGCGGAGCGCCGTGAGCGCGTAGAGCACGGCGCCGCCCACCGCGAACGACACCAGCACGGCGGGGGCCGCCGTCCACTCCTCCACCGCCCATACCAGCAGCACGGCCACGCCGACGGCCACGACCGTCACCAGCAGCAACGCGGGCAGGAAGCGGCGGGCGCGCAGCCCTTCACGGACGTCGGCGCGCACCCCCGGCACGAAGTACGACAGCCCGTGGGCGAGGAACCAGGCCTCGGCCTCCGGGATCGCGGGCGAGTCAGCCATCGAGCAGCTCCCGGGACCGCCGCACGTCGTCGGCCATCTGCGCCACCAGCGGCTCGATGCCGTCGAAGGCGACCATCCCGCGCAGCCGCTCGACGAACGACACCTCGACCTCGACGTCGTAGAGCTCGAGGTCGTCGCGGTCGAGCACGTAGCTCTCGACCCGCCGCTCGCGGACGCCGTCGAAGGTGGGGTTGGTGCCCACGCTGATCGCGGCCGGGAACGTCTCACCGGTGTCGAGCCGGCGCAGCCACCCCGCGTAGACGCCGTCGGCCGGGGCCGCGGTGAGGCCGCCGGTGGGCACGTTGGCGGTCGGGTAGCCGAGCTCGCGGCCGCGCCGGTCGCCGCGCACCACCACCCCGCGCACGCTGAACGGCCGGCCCAGCGCCTCCGCCGCGCCCGCCACGTCGCCCGCGGCCAGGCAGGTGCGCACGTAGGTGGACGACCAGACCTGCGGACCGCCGTCCAGCTCGACGCCCTCGGCCCCGAAGCCGGCCCGCTCCCCCGCGGCGAGCAGGAACGCGACGTCGCCGGCGGCGCGGTGACCGAACCGGAAGTTGGCGCCCACCACGACCACCCGGGCGTGCAGCGCCTCGACCAGCACCCGGTCCACGAACTCCTGCGGCGACCAGGCCGCCATGTCGAGGTCGAACGGCAGTGCGAGCACGTGGTCGACACCGTCCTCGGTGAGCAGCGCCGTGCGCTCCTCGAGCGTGGTGAGCATCTGCGGGGCGTGGTCCGGTCGCAGCACCGCCATCGGGTGCGGGTCGAAGGTGACGGCGACGACGGGCACCCCGGCCCGCTCGGCGGCGGCCCGGGTGCGGGCCACCACGGCCCGGTGCCCGCGGTGGACGCCGTCGAAGTTGCCGACCGTCACGGCGGTGCCGCCCGACACGACGTCGGCCGGCACCTGGTCGACGTCGCGCCAGATCGTCACGCGCCGACCCTATCGACGGGCGGCGGCGCCGTCCGGACCGGCGCGGTCAGGAGCCGACGAACACGGCCAGCGGGCGGGCACCGGCGCCGTCGGGGCGGTAGAGGGCGAGGAACTCCCCCGCCGGGTCGAAGAGCGCGGTCGGCCCGGCGAGCGGCAGGTCGAGCGGGCGGCCGAACCGCACCGCTGCGGCGGTGTCGTCGTCGAGGTCGACGGACGGCGAACGCGGCCCGCGCGGCGACGGCGATCGGCACCACCGCCGGCGGCGCGGCTCCGGGCTCGCGCGGGTCGTCGATGGCGACCGCCTCGGCGAGGCCGAACGGGCCGACGGCGGTGCGCCGCAGCGCAGTCAGGTGGCCGCCGACGTCGAGCACGGCGCCGGCGTCGCGGGCGATCGCGCGCACGTAGGTGCCGCTGGAGCAGCGCAGCGAGAAGTCCGCCTCGGGCAGCCGCACCTCGTGCACGACGAGCTCGTGCACGGTGACCCGGCGCGGCTCGAGCGCGACCTCCTCGCCGTCGCGGACCCGCTGGTAGGCGCGCTTGCCGTCGACCTTGACCGCCGAGACGGCGGTGGGCACCTGGTCGAGCTCGCCGGTGAACCGGGCCAGCGCCTCGCGCACCGCCGGCTCGGTGAGGTGGTCGGTGGGCCGGGTCTCCAGCACGTCGCCCTCGGCGTCGTCGGTGACCGTGGTGACGCCGAACCGCACCGTGGCGTCGTAGGCCTTCTCGGTGAGCATGAGGTGCCCGAGCAGCCGGGTGGCGCGGCCGACGCCGAGCACCAGCACGCCGGTGGCCATCGGGTCGAGGGTGCCGGCGTGCCCGACCTTGCGGGTGCCGAGCAGCCGCCGGACCCGCGCGACGACGTCGTGCGACGTCACCCCGGCGGGCTTGTCCACGATCACCAAGCCGGACTCAGCTGGACCCAAGGTCCTCGTCTTCCACGCCGGGCGTGTCCTCCGCGGGACGCTTCTTGTACGGGTCGGCCTCGCCGGCGTAGGCCGCGCCCTCGCGGGAGCTGGCCAGCTGCTGGTCGGCCTGCCGGGCGCGCTCCAGTGCCTCGTCGAGCACGCGCGCGTTCTCCGGCAGCGCGTCGGGCACGAAGGTCAGCGTCGGCACGTGGCGCATGCCGAGCTGCTTGCCGACCTCGGAGCGCAGCAGCCCCTTGGCCGACTCCAGCGCCGCCGCCGAGCTGGTGCGCTCGGCGTCCTCGCCGTAGACGGTGTAGAAGATCGTGGCCTGCTGGGTGTCGCCGGTGACGCGCACGTCGGTGATCGTCACGAACCCGAGCCGCGGGTCCTTGATCCGTCGCTCGAGCATCTCGGCCACGATCACCTGGATCCGGTCGGCGATCTTGCGGACGCGGGGGTTGCTCATTTGTGTCACTTTCTCAGAGCGGTGGAGTGGTTTCGAGGCTCGGCCGTGGCCGGCCTCGCACCTCAACCACCGATGGCGGTGGTTGAGGTGCGAGCGCAGCGAGCCTCGAAACCGTCAGGTCCGCTCGATCTCGCGCATCTCGAAGGCCTCCACGATGTCTCCCTCGTGGATGTCCTGGAAGTTGCGCAGGACGAGACCGCACTCGAAGCCCTCGCGGACCTCGGCGGCGTCGTCCTTCTCCCGCTTCAGCGAGGCCAGGTCGAGGTTGTCGGCCACCACGGCGCCGTCACGGATGACGCGCACCTTGGCGTTGCGGCGGATCGTGCCGCTGGTGACCATGCAGCCGGCGATGTTGCCGAGCTTGGAGCTGCGGAAGATCGCGCGGATCTCCGCCTGGCCCAGGGTCGACTCCTCGAACTCCGGCTTGAGCATGCCCTTGAGGGCGGCCTCGATCTCGTCGATGGCCTGGTAGATCACCGTGTAGTAGCGGATCTCCACGCCCTCGCGGTCGGCCAGCTCCGTCGCCTTGCCCTGCGGGCGGACGTTGAAGCCGATGATGATCGCGTCGGACGCCGCGGCCAGGTCGACGTTGGTCTCGGTGATCGCACCGACACCGCGGTCGATGACCCGGATGCCGACGTCGTCGCCGACCTCGATCTGCGACAGCGCGTCCTCCAGCGCCTCGACCGAACCGGACACGTCGCCCTTGAGGATCAGGTTGAGCTCCTGGCTCTCGCCCTTCTCCATCGAGGCCATGAAGTCCTCGAGGCTGCGACGCACGCGGCGCTTGGCCTGCATGGCCGCGCGCTCCCGCGCCTCGCGCTTCTCGGCGATCTGGCGCGCCATCCGGTCGTCGTCGACGGCCAGGAAGGTCTGCCCTGCACCCGGCACCGCGGTGAGGCCCAGCACCATCGCGGGACGCGACGGGTCGGCCTCCTCGATGTTGTCGCCGTGCTCGTCGAGCATCGCGCGGACCCGGCCGTAGGCCGGACCGGCGACGATCGAGTCGCCGACCCGCAGCGTGCCGCGCTGCACGAGCACGGTGGCCACGGGGCCGCGGCCACGGTCGAGGTGGGCCTCGACGACGATGCCCTGCGCGTCCTGCGTGGGGTTGGCCCGCAGGTCGAGCGAGGCGTCCGCGGTGAGCACGATCGACTCGAGCAGCTTGTCGAGGTTGAGCTCGGACTTCGCCGAGACGTCGACGAACATCGCGTCGCCGCCGTACTCCTCGGGCACCAGGCCGTACTCGGTGAGCTGGCCGCGCACCTTGGTGGGGTCGGCCTCCGGCTTGTCGATCTTGTTGACCGCCACCACGATCGGCACTCCGGCGGCCTTGGCGTGGTTGAGCGCCTCCACCGTCTGCGGCATCACGCCGTCGTCGGCCGCGACCACGAGGACCGCGATGTCGGACGACTGCGAGCCGCGGGCACGCATGGCGGTGAACGCCTCGTGACCCGGGGTGTCGATGAAGGTGATGCGGCGGTCGTTGCCGTCGACGTCGGTGTGGACCTGGTAGGCACCGATGTGCTGGGTGATGCCACCGGCCTCCTTGTCGACCACGTTGGCGCTGCGGAGCGCGTCCAGCAGCTTGGTCTTGCCGTGGTCGACGTGACCCATGACCGTGACGACGGGCGGCCGGATGACCAGGTCGCTGTCGTCGCCCTCGTCCTCACCGAACTCGAGGTCGAACGACTCGAGCAGCTCGCGGTCCTCGTCCTCGGGGGACACGATCTGGACGACGTAGTTGAGCTCGTCGCCGAGCAGCTCGAGGGTCGCCTCGTTGACCGACTCGGTGGCGGTCACCATCTCGCCGAGGTGGAACAGCATCTGCACCAGCGAGGCGGGCTCGACGCCGATCTTGTCGGCGAAGTCCGACAGCGAGGCGCCGCGGGCGAGCCGGACGGTCTCGCCGTTGCCCTTCCGGACGCGCATCCCGCCGATCGTCGGGGCCTCCATGGCCTCGAACTCCTGGCGACGCGCCCGCTTGGACTTGCGACCGCGGCGCGAGGGACCGCCGGGACGGCCGAAGGCACCCTGGGTCTGACCGCGCTGGCCGGGACGACCGCCACCGGGGCGACCGCCGCCGGGACCGCCGAAGCCGCCCGGACGGCCACCGCCGCCGGGACCGCCGGGACCGCCGCGACCGGGCGCACCGCCACGGCCGGGGGCACCGCCGCGACCGGGGGCACCGGCACGACCGCCGGGGCCGCCTCCGGGACCACCCGGACCACCCGGACCACGGCCGAAGGCGGCCGGGGACTTGGGCATCATCGCCGGGTTGGGGCGCGGCATGCCGGGCCGGCCGCCCGCGGGCGGACGCGGCGGACGGGTGTCGTCCTCGCCGGCGTCGGGGCGGGGCGCCGGACGGCGGCCCATCCCCTGGCTCGGGGCGAACGGGTTGTTGCCGGGGCGCGGCGTGCCCGGTCGGCCGACCGGCCGCGGGGCCGGGGCCTTCGGGGTCGGCGAGCCGGACGCCGCCGCGGCGGGCGGCTCCTCGGCCGGAGGCTCGGTGGCCGCCGGCTGCTCCTCGACCGGGGCCTCGGGGGTCTCCACGACCGCGGGTGCCTCGGGGGCCTCGGGGGTCTCCGGTGCCTCGGTGGCCTCGGGCTTCGGCGCGGGCTTCGGGCCGGGCCTCGGACCCGACTTCTTGGCCGGAGCAGCGGTCTCGGCCGCGGCCGGGGCGTCCGCAGCGGCGGGGGCCTCGGCGGCCGGAGCCTGCTTCTCGGCGGGCGTCTCGGGCTTCGCCTCGACGGTCTTGGACGCGTGGGCGGCGAGCAGCGCGTCGCCGTACTGCTTCTTGAACTTCATCTCGACCGGGAGCTCCACGGTCGAGGAGGGCGACTTGACGAACTCGCCCATCTCCTTCAGCTTCTCGAGAACTTCCTTGCTCTCGATGCCATAGGTCTTGGCGAGTTCATGAACTCGGGTCTTGGCCACGTCTCTCACTTTCTCGGGCCCGACCCGCGTCCTGCGGTGATCGAGCCGTTAGGGGGTGTACAGCCTCATTGCGAGGTACTCATCGAGTGCTCATGAGCTGGTGCTCCCGTTCCTCATGGGTGAGCCCTGTCGGTCAGATCTGATCCGCGCTGAGCCAGCCACTCCCCCACCGGTTCGGGCGACAGGCCGGGCTCGGCGCGCAGAGCGCGTCCGAAGGCCTTCCGCCGTACCGCGAGGTCGTAGCACGCGGACGTGGGGTGCAGGTGCGCCCCGCGGCCGGGTGCCGTGCCTGCCGGATCCGGAACGGCGGCCTGGCGGCCCTCCGCGTCGGTTCCAGCGATCACACGTACCAACTCACGCTTGGCGGCCCGCTCGCGACACCCGATGCACATGCGGACCGGATCACCGGACGAACCGGGAGCGGGCGCAGGCGCGGGGGGACTCGGGCTGACCACCACAGGTCAGTCTAGCCACCGAGGCCCCGGACGCCGAACCGACAGGCAGGATCGTGCCTGTGAGCACCCTCCAGTGCGCGGCCACGCTCCTCCTCGCCCGGCCCGGCGCCGCCGAGTCGCTCGCGGCCGCGCTCGCCGGACGGCGGGTGGCCCGGGTGTGGGCGGACGGCGACGCCGGCGACGACGTCGCCGCCCGGCTCGGCGTCGGCGTGTCGCCGCTTGCCCAGTCGACCGACGCCGGCGCGGTGCTCGACGAGGTCGCCGACGCGCATCCGGGCGAGACGGTGCTGCTCGTCGTCGGCCGGGCGCTGCTCGACGACCTGCCCCGGGTGTGCCGGATGGCGGCCACCGGCGGCCCGCTCACGCCGGGCGAGACCGTCGAGGTGCTCGCCGACGCCGACGACCGGGTGTGCGTGCGCTGGGGATGAGTCTCCACGTTCGTCGAGCCTGTCGAGACGCCCTGACCGGTCCTCGGCCACGTCCGCGGCTCGGGTTGCCGAGATCCTCCCGAGGACTCGACACGCCGGTTCACTCGACGACCATCAGGAGGACTGAGCTCGTTCCTCGCTCAGTCCTCCTCCTCGTCCCCGTGGATGTCGATGCGCCACCCGGTGAGCCGCGCGGCGAGGCGGGCGTTCTGGCCCTCCTTGCCGATGGCGAGCGAGAGCTGGAACTGCGGGACGACGACGCGGGCGGACTTGGCTGCGGCGTCGACGACCTCGACGCGGGTGACCCGGGCCGGGGAGAGCGCGTTGGCGACCATCTCGGCGGGGTCGTCCGACCAGTCGACGATGTCGATCTTCTCGCCGTGCAGCTCGGCCATCACGTTGCGCACCCGCTGACCCATCGGGCCGATGCAGGCGCCCTTCGGGTTGATGCCGGGCGCCTCGGAACGGACCGCGATCTTGGTGCGGTGGCCCGCCTCGCGGGCGATGGCGGCGATCTCGACCTTGCCGGACGCGATCTCGGGCACCTCGAGGGCGAACAGCTTCCTGACCAGGTTCGGGTGCGAGCGGGTGAGGGTGATCTGCGGGCCGCGCAGCCCCTTGCGCACCGAGAGCACGAGGCACTTGATGCGGTCGCCGTGCTTGTACTCCTCCCCCGGCACCCGCTCGCCGGTGGGCAGCAGCCCCTCGAGCCGCCCGAGGTCGACCATCACGTCGGCGGGGTTGCGGCCCTGCTGGATGAGGCCGGAGATGAGGTCGCCCTCCTTGCCGGAGAACTCCCCGTAGCGGATCTCGTCCTCGGCGTCGCGCAGCCGCTGCAGCATCATCTGCTTGGCGGTGGTGGCGGCGATCCGGCCGAAGCCCTCGGGCGTGTCGTCGTCCTCGCCGACGACCTCGCCCTCCTCGTTCACCTCGGCGGCCAGCACCGTGACGTGCCCGGTCTTGCGGTCGAGCACCACGCGGGCGCGCTCCTTGGCGCCGGGGGTCTTCTCGTACGCCGTCAGCAGCGCCTGCTCGATCGCCTCGACGAGGACCTCGAACTTGATCTCCTTCTCGCGCTCCAGCATCCGCAGAATGCTCAGGTCGATGTCCATCAGGCGTCCTCCTCGTCGTCGGGCGCGTCGGCCGGGCGGTTGAACTCGACCTGCACCAGCGCCCGCTCGACCTCGTCGTAGCGGACCCGGTGCTCGCTGCCGGAGACCTCGAGCGTGGCCGCCTCGTCGTCGCTGGCGGTGACCCGCCCGGTCAGGCTGTCGCCGGCTCGGGTGACCTTCACCAGCCGGCCGCGGTTGCGCCGCCAGTGCCGAGGCAGCGTCAGCGGCCGGTCGACGCCGCGGGAGGTCACCTCGAGCGTGTACGGCTGCTCGCCCATCACGTCGGAGGCGTCGAGCACACGGCCCACCTCGCGGGTGGCCTCGGCGACGTCGTCCATGGTCACGCCACCGTCGCGGTCGACAGCGACCCGCAGCACCCGGCGCTTGCCGGCGGGGGTGACCTCCACCGCCTCGAGGTCGAGGCCGAGGTCGGCCAGGGGGCCGGTGAGCTCGGACTCGATCCGGCTCGTCTGCGTCGTCCCGTTCATGACGATCGCGCCCTCCTGTGCTGTTGTGGTGGTGCGGTTCTCACGATAGCCGCTCGGATAGGGTCGCCCGGTGCCAGTGCGTGTCCCGACGGCGTCCCGCCGCGCCGCGCTCGGGCTGGCCGCCGGGGGCGTGCTCGCCGCCGCCACCGGCTGCGACGCCGACACCCCGCTCCCGGGCGGTGACGACGAGCCGTCGGCCACCGCCACCGCACCCCCGCAGGACGCCGACGAGCGGCTGGTCGAGCGGATCCGCGCCGAGGTGGTCGCGACCCTGACGGCGGTGCGCGGCGCCCGCGGACGACCCCCGCTGGCCACGGCGGTGCGCGCCCTCGAGGCGATGCACGTCGCCCACCTCGCCGCCCTGGACGGCGAGGCTCCGCGCGGCATTCCGCAGCCCTCCCCGGGCAGCCTCGCCGAGGTGCGCAGGCGGCTGGCCGCCCGCGAGCAGCGGCACCAGCAGGCGCTCGCCCGCGCCGCCGAGGGCGCGGTCAGCGGCGACCTCGCCGCTCTGCTGGCCACCATGACCGCCGGCGCCGCCCAGCACCGCACCCTCCTGCCATGACCTACCTCGACGCTCTCCAGGACGCGCTCGCCGCCGAGTACGCCGCCGTCCACGTGCTCGGCTACCTCGGCGCCCAGACCTCGGAGTCCGGTCAGCCCGACCTCTACGACGACCTCGACCGCGCCTACGTCGCGCACCGCGCCGCCCGCGACCTGGTGACCGCCCGGCTCCGCGACGAGGGCCTCACCCCGGTGGCGGCGCAGCCGGGCTACGCGCTGCCCGACCTCGACGGCACCACCGAGGGCACCCGCGCCGCCGCGGCCCGCGTCGAGCGCACCTGCGCGACCGCGTACCCGGCCCTGGTGGCGCAGACCCCGGCCGGTGGCGACCGCCGGTTCGCCGTCGACCGCCTGGTGTCCGGCGCCCTGGCCGAGATCACCTTCGGCGCGGAGCCACGCGCCTTCCCCGGCCGATAGCCGGCCGATAGCCGGCGAAAAACAGTCGATCCGCGAACTCGTCTCTCCGGGGAACTCCCGAGATGCCCCCCGGAAGGGACGAGTACGCGGATCGCTGTAGTTAGTAGGCCGATACGAGGGGACGAATGGCCTGATCTGTCGGGACCGGCGGGGAACCGGAGGGACTCCCGACATGCAGAAGTCTGCAGGACCCGGCAGGCGGGGCCCATCTCCAGAGATCCCCAGAATCGTGCAATGCAGAAAGGTGCACGGGGCCGTGCCGACGTCGTCGGCACGGCCCCGGAGTGCGGGTTCGTCAGGCGCTCACGAGCGGTACGCCGCGAACATCTCCGACATGCGGGTGCTCTGGCCCGCGCTGAACTGGTTGTAGCAACTGTCGTAGCTGTAGTCCATGTAGTTGTGGATCGGGTCGAGGCCCGGGAGCGAGCAGGAGTCGCGGCCCTCGGGGCAGCCGTTGGTCGGGCTGCTCTGGGCCGGGGTGTCGCCGACCTCGTCGTTCGTGGCGGTGCAGCCGCCCTGGAACGTGTGGTAGAGCCCGAACCAGTGGCCGGCCTCGTGGGTGGCCGTCTCACCGAGGTTGTAGTTGGCGATCGAGCCGCCCGGCAGGGAGTCGTAGTGCACCCGGATGCCGTCGATCCTGCCGTGCTTGGAGTAGTCCCACGGGAAGGTCGCGATGCCGAGGTACTTGAAGTCGACGAGCCACATGTTGAGGGCGTTGGCGCCGCCCTGGCGGGTGGCGGCGCGGTAGTTCGCCGAGGCGCCGTCCTTGTGCCAGGTGTTGTTGTAGTAGCGGTCGACGCCGGCCAGCGTGAAGCTGAAGCCGGTGGCGGCGGCCTCGCCGGACTCCTCGCCCGCGAAGGTCTTGTTCAGGACGCTGATCTGGCGGTTGATCTGGCTCCTGGGGACGTCGCCCTCGCCGTTCTTGCCGGCCATCACGTGCACGTAGACCGGGACGCTCGCGGCGGCGGCGGACACGGTGTCGCCCTGGGCGGCCAGGATCCGGTCGGTCCGGCGCTCGATGGCGCGTCGCTCGGCGGCCGAGATGTCACGGTGGTCTGCGCCGCGGCCGTCGACGCCGCGGGCGGCCGAGCCGGCATGCGTCTCCGTGCAGTCGGCGCCGCCGCGGTCGGGGTCGACCTGGGCGGTGGCGGGCGCGGCGACGAGGGCGAGCGAGAGCGCCGCGACGCCGGCGGCGGTGCCGGCCAGGGTGCGCGTGAACGAGATCCGCATGAAGGATGACCTTTCAAGGTGTCCGAGAGTGGCGGGCCGGATCCGGCGTGTGTGAGACACACGGCCTCCGGACCCGACCCGCACGGTAACCGCTCGGAGCGGATCTCGGCAGGGGTGCGTCCTGCTCAGGCGCGGTAGGCCGCGAACATCTGCGACATCCGGGTGCTCTGGCCGGACGTGAACTGGTTGTAGCAGGAGTCGTAGCTGTAATCCATGTAGTTGTGGATCGGGTCCAGCCCGGCCAGGGAGCAGGAGTCGCGGCCGGTCGGGCAGCCGTTCGTGGGGCTGCTCTGCGCCGGGGTGTCGCTCACCTCGTCGTTCGTGGCGGTGCAGCCGCCCTGGAACGTGTGGTAGAGCCCGAGCCAGTGGCCGGCCTCGTGGGTGGCGGTCTCGCCGAGGTTGTAGTTGGCCGTCGAGCCGCCCGGCAGCGAGGAGTACTGCACCCGGATGCCGTCGATCTTCGGGTTGCGGCTGTAGTCCCACGGGAACGTGGCGATGCCGAGGTAGCTGAAGTCGACCAGCCAGATGTTGAGTGCGTTCGCGCCACCCTTCCGGGTCTGCGAGCGGTACTTGGTCGACGAGCCGTCGCGGTGCCAGGTGTTGTTGAAGAACCGGTCGGTGCCGGCGAGGGTGAAGGTGAAGCCGGTGTTCGCGGCCTGGCTCGACTCGCCGCCGCCGTAGGTGGTGTTCAGGACGGCGATCTGCTGGGCGATCTGGCTGTCGCTGACGTTGCCGCTGCCGTCGGAGCCCGCCATCACGTGCACGTAGACCGGGATGCCGGCGGCGGCGGCCTGGAAGCCGTCGCTCGTCGTCCGGTCGAGGATCCGCTCGGTCCGCGCCTCGATCGCGCGCTGCTCCCTCAGGGTGATGTCGCGGTGGTCCGCGCCACGGCCGTCGGCGCCGCGGGCGGCCGCGCCGTGGTCGGCGGGGTCGACGCAGGAGGCACCGGCACCGGCGCCGGCCGGGTCGACCTGGGCCAGGGCGGGGGTGGCGGTGAGGGCGAGCGACAGCGTCGTGAGCCCGGCCGCGGTGGCGGCGAGCAGGCGCAGTGAGGTGAGGCGCATGGGTGGCGGGTCCTTCGGGTTCGGCGATGGATGATCGCCTGCGAGCCTCGCCGGGGGCGGCGAGCACCGGCCAGGGGCGGCGTCGCTCAGGAACGTGTCCTGCACGAACCTGCAGAACCGCCGGGTCGGCCCGCGGTTCAGGACCAGCGCCGGACGACGTCCGGCAGCTCGGCGAGCGAGCCGACGACGGCGTCGGGCACGCCCTCGGTGTGGCCGCGCTGCTCGTCGGGGATCGCGCTGTGGGGCACGTGGACGGCGCGCAGCCCGGCGTTCTGGGCGCCCCAGACGTCGTCGAAGAGCCGGTCGCCGACGTAGACGCAGCGGGCCGGGTCGGTGGCGCCGACGGCGTCCATCGCGGCCCGGAACGCGTGCGGCGACGGCTTCGTCCACGGCACCTCGGAGGTGTAGACGTCGCCGTCGACGAGGTCGAGCACGCCGTCGCGGCGGAAGAAGCCCTCGTGCAGCTCGCGCGGCCAGATCGTGTTGGAGAGGACGCCCACCTTGATGCCCTCGCCGCGCAGCCACTCCCAGAGCGGCCGCACCTCGGGGTCGGTGTAGGTGTGCGGCTCCCAGAACTCGTAGTAGCCGCGCAGCAGCTCCGGGTCGTGCTGGAGGCCCGCCTCGACGAAGAGGTCGGCCACGGTGGCGCTCTGCTGGTGGTCGCGGCTGCGACCCCACACCGCCGCCCCGGCGGCGTGCAGCCGTTCCTGGGAGACGTGGACCTCGTGGTCGACCCCGACGACGGCCTGCGCGAGCGCGAGCGACTCGGCGTGGAAGTCGATGTCGTGCCAGCGGGTCAGCGTGCCGCCCCAGTCGAAGATGACCGCCTCGATGCTCACCGGCCGAACGCTAGAGGACGTGGGCCGCGATCTCGTCGGCGAGCAGCGCCGGCTGGTCGAGGGAGACGAAGGTGAGGGCGTCGTCGACCGGGACGAGCCGGACGTCCGGGAAGGTCGCCTCGAGCCGCTCGGCGAGTGCGAGCTTGAAGAAAGGGTCGCGCCGCGCCCACACCAGCAGCACCGGCCGGTCGAACCGGGACAGCCAGCGGTCGGCATCGGTCAGCTCCGAGCCGGTCCAGCCGCGGCAGAACGTGGCGACGTCTCGCCGCACGTCGGCGTCGGCGAGGTACGGCGTCACCCACGGCAGGGTCTCGGCGGCAGTGAGCCGGCGGTCGACGAGCCACCCGAAGCCGAGCCTGCTGGTGCGCAGCCGGCCGACGCGCATCGTCAGGAGGAGCGCCTTGCCGACGCCGGCGCGCCGCGCGGCCTTGAACAGCACGTCGAAGGGGAACGGCGGGAAGGTGTCGAAGGCGTCGCAGTTCGTGAGCACGAGCCGGCCGATCCGCGAGGGGTCCTCGTCGAGCACGAGCTGCGAGACCGCTCCCCCGGTGTCGCTGCCGACGAGGGTGACGTCGGTGAGGTCGAGCGCCTCGAGGAACGAGACGACGACGCGGGCGACGCCGCGCGGCGACAGGTCGGCCTCGGCGCGCATCGCCTCGGTGTGGGAGCCGAGCGGCCAGGTGGGCACCAGGCAGCGCAGACCGCGCTCCGCGAGCCGGTCAGGCACGTCGGCCCACAGGTCGCCGTCGACGAGGAAGCCGTGCACGAACACGACCGGCCGGCCGTCGGCGGGGCCGAGCTCGCGGTAGTGGATCCGACCCGCCGGGAGGTCGAGGGTGCTGCGTGACATCGTTCCGCTCCCCTACAGTTCCGTACACATTGCACGTAACTTACGGACAGGTTGTATGGAACGCAAGCGGACCCAGGCCGAGCGCACCGCCGGCACCCGGGCGGCCCTCGTCGCGGCCGCCCGGCCGCTGTTCGCCGCCAAGGGCTACGCCGCGGTCGGCACCGACGAGGTGGCCGGCGCGGCCGGCGTCACCCGCGGCGCGCTCTATCACCAGTTCGGCGGCAAGGAGGAGCTGTTCGCCGCGGTCTTCGAGCAGGTCGAGGCCGAGATCGTCGAGCGCATCGCTGTGCTGCTGGCCGAGGCCGACGACGATCCGGTGGCTGCACTGCGCGCCGGCGTCGACGCGTGGCTGGCGGTGTGCGCCGAGCCCGAGATCCATCGCATCGTGCTCGTCGAGGCCCCGGCCGCGCTGAGCTGGGAGCGCTGGCGCGAGATCGCCACCCGCTACGGACTCGGCCTCGTCGAGGTGGCGCTCCAAGGCCTGATGGACGCCGGCCTGCTCGCCGTCCAGCCGGTGGCGCCGCTCGCCCACGTGCTCGGCGGCGCCCTGGACGAGGCCGCGCTCTACGCCGCGCGCGCCGAGGACCGCGAGGGCGCGACCGCCGAGGTGCGGGCGGCGCTCTACGCCGTCGTCGACGGGTTGGTCAGCCGCTGACCAGCGCCACGAGGTGGTCGACGACGGCGTCGGCGGCGACGTTCTCGCGGTCGCCGCTGCGCCGGTCCTTGACCTCGACGACGCCGTCGGCGAGGCCCTTGCCCACCACCACGATCGTGGGGACGCCGATGAGCTCGGCGTCCTTGAACTTCACGCCGGGGCTGACCTTGCCGGTGCGGTCGTCGTAGATCACCTCGACGCCGGCGGCGTCGAGCTCGTGGGCGATCCGGTCGGCCGCGGCGATGATCGCCTCGTCCTTGCCGGCGGCCACGAGGTGGATGTCGGCGGGGGCCACGTTGCGCGGCCAGCACAGGCCCTGCTCGTCGAGGGTGTTCTCGGCGATGGCCGCGACGCCGCGGGAGGGCCCGATGCCGTAGGAGCCCATGGTGACCGTGACGAGCTTGCCGCTCTCGTCGAGCACCTGGAGCCCGAGCGCCTCGGCGTAGGAGCGGCCGAGCTGGAAGATGTGGCCCATCTCGATGCCGCGGGCCGCGACGAGCGTGCCGGCGTCGCCCCGCTCGGCGCACCGGGGGCAGGCGTCGCCCTCGCGCACCTCGGCGGCCTCGATGGTGCCGTCGGGGGTGAAGTCGCGGCCGGCCACGAGGTCGAGCACGTGGCTGCCGTCGACGTCGGCGCCGGTGACCCACCGGGTGCCGGTGACGACCCGCGGGTCGACGAGGTAGCGGATGCCGGAGGCGTTCTCGAGGCCGAGCGCGCCGGGTCCGATGTAGCCCTTCACCAGGGCGGGGTGGGCCTTCATGCCCACCTCGTCCATGGCCTCGACCTCGATCGGCTCGAGCTGGCCGCCGAGCCGCTTGAGGTCGACGTCGCGGTCGCCGGGCACGCCGATGGCGAGCGGCTCCTTGGTGCCGTCGGGGTGCACGAGCTGCACGAGCACGTTCTTGAGGGTGTCGCCGGCCGCCCAGGGCCGGTCCTCGCGCGGGTACGCCTCGTTGAGGTGGTCGACGAGGGTCTCGATGGTGGGGGTGTCGGGGGTCTGCTCCGCGTGCGCGGCGGGGGCGTCGTCGTAGGACGACCTCGGCGGGCGCGGGCGTCTCGACGGCCTCGACGTTGGCCGCGTAGTCGCAGGTGGTGCACCGCACGTAGGTGTCCTCGCCGACGTCGGCGCGGGCCAGGAACTCCTCGGAGCGCGAGCCGCCCATGGCTCCGGAGGTGGCCTTGACGATCACGTACTCGAAGCCGAGCCGGTCGAAGATCCGGATGTAGGCGTCGCGGTGCCGCTGGTAGCTCTCGTCGAGGCCGGCGTCGTCGACGTCGAAGGAGTAGGAGTCCTTCATGACGAACTCGCGGCCGCGCAGCAGGCCGGCGCGGGGCCGCGACTCGTCGCGGTACTTCGTCTGGATCTGGTAGATCGCGAGCGGCAGGTCCTTGTAGGAGGAGTAGAGGTCCTTCACCACGAGGGTGAACATCTCCTCGTGCGTGGGGCCGAGCAGGTAGTCGGCGCCCTTGCGGTCCTGGAGCCGGAAGATGTTGGGGCCGTACTCGGTCCACCGGTTGGTGGCCTCGTAGGGCTCCCGGGGCAGCAGCGCGGGGAAGCTGAGCTCCTGGGCGCCGATGCCGTCCATCTCCTCGCGGATGATGCCCTCGATCCGGCGCAGCACCCGCAGCCCGAGCGGCAGCCAGGTGTAGATGCCGGGCGCGTTGCGCCGGATGTAGCCCGCCCGGACCAGCAGCCGGTGGCTCGGGACCTCGGCGTCCGCGGGGTCCTCGCGCAGGGTGCGGACGAAGAGGCGGGACATCCGGAGGATCATGGGGCGAAGGCTAACCGCCGCCCTCCCGCCGGTTCCTCCCAGTTACCGGTCGCGGGTGGCGGCGTGCGCGGCGCGGATCAACGGCCACTGCAGCGGGAGCCGCGCGATGGTGGCGGCCTGGAGCCGACGGTCGTCGCCGGCGACGGCGTCGAGCGCCATCTTCACGTTGCCCGGGAAGACGCCGACCAGCAGTGCGACGCTCGCCCACCCGGCCAGCCGGCGGGTGGGGGGCGCGAGCAGCCCGGCGGCGAGCGCGAGCTCGGCGACGCCGCTGCCGAGGATGACCTCGCGGTGCGCGGGCACCCACGACGGCATGAGCGGCTCGTAGACCTCCGGCCGCGCCAGGTGCACGGCACCGCTGACGGCGAAGATCCCGGCGATGGCCCGTGCGCTTCGTCTCGGCGACATGGCGGCCAGCGTACGGACGGCGGTGGTCCAGACTGCTCCAGGTTCCAGGAATAGATCGGCCCGGGCCGGGTACGCGCCTGACCAGCGCACCTCCCGCAGGCGCTACTCCCCCTCGGCGTCGTGGGGGAGTCGGAACCTCCAGGCCGACTCCCCACGGCTCCGCCGTGCCGGTTCCGCTCAGAACATCACGGTCGAGAACCGCGCGGTCTCCCGGAAGCCGACCCGCTCGTAGGCGCGGCGGGCGGGCTCGTTCCAGTCGTTGACGTAGAGCGACACGGTCGGCGCGATCTCGGCCCGCACCAGCTCGACGACGGCCGCCATGCCGGCCGCGGCGATGCCCTCGCCGCGCCGCTCCGGCGGCACCCACACGCCCTGGATCTGGGCGGCGTGGTCGGTGGCGCAGGCGACCTCGGCCTTGAACACCAGCCGACCACCCTCGAACCGGGCGAACGACCAGCCGCGCGAGACCAGCTGGGTCACCCGCGCCCGGTAGAGGTCGCTGTTGCCGCCGGCCTCGGGCGAGACGCCGACCTCCTCGGTGTACATCGCCACGCACGCCGGGTACAGCAGCGCCATGTCGCGGCGGTCGGTCCGGCGGACGTCGGGGTGCGGCTCGACCGCCGGGCTGCCGGCGATCTCGAGGTGCGGCTGCTGCCAGCGGGTCTCCCGCGGCCGCCCCCACGAGCCGGCGACGCCGTTCCAGAACGACCGCACCGCCGGGTGCGGCCCGACGATCGTGGTGACCGACCGGTTGCGGGTCAGTGCCCGCTCGGCGAACGCGGCGGCGTCGTCCTCCCCCGCCTGAACCGGCACCAGGTTGGCGCCGACATGACACGCCGCGACCATGCGGCCGTCGTCGAAGCGGCCCCACACCTCGCCGCCGAGCCAGCGCGGCTCGAGGCTGGTGGTGCGGGCGCGGTAGAGCGCGAACACGTTGACCACGGGCTCCCGGGCGGCCAGCGCCACGAACTCGTCGAGGTCGGTGCTGCCCAGCACGCGGACTCCGTGACGCAGGGCGGCGGGCACGGCCGCACTTATCGGGGCCGGAGCGTGGCAGGCTGGCGCCTTCCACGACGGCACGCGCGCGGCCCCCGCCTGGCTCGCCGACGGCCCGACCGGAGTGGCGCGAACACCGCGGGTCGGCGTGCCGCTGGCAGGATGCCCGGCATGGACGACCGCGCGATCCGCGTGTTCGTGTCCTCGACGTTCCGCGACATGCAGGCCGAGCGCGAGGAGCTCGTGAAGCGGGTGTTCCCGCAGGTGCGCCGGGTGTGCGAGCAGCGCGGCGTCGCCTGGTCCGAGGTCGACCTGCGCTGGGTCGGGACCGGCGGCACCGTGTTCACCGTGGTCGCCGCGGCGAGCAGCCGCGCGAACTCGGCGCGGGACGCCGCGTCGGCGAAGTCGGTCTCGTAGTCGGCGGCCGAAGGGGCAGCCAGACCGTCGAGGACGGCGTCCACCCGGCGGCGCACGTCGTCCGGCTCGGCCAGGGCGCGGTGGCCGGTGACGCCCACCCGGCGCTCGTCCTTGGGCCGAAGGTAATGGTGGTGCTAGGTGGCCGTGGCCGGTTCCTCGGAGGTCGGCTCGACGACGGCGACGCGCAGCGGGGAGGTCCAGGCCACCGCGACGCCGACGAACGAGACCGCCGTCATCACGAGCATCGTGTTGCGGACGCCGAGGCCGCCGGCGAGCGCTCCGGCGAGGAAGGCGCCGCCGGTCCAGCCGAGCCCCCACGAGAGCATCCGGCCGGCGGTGTTGACCCGGCCCAGCAGGTGCTCCGGCGTCACCTGCTGCCGGTAGCTGATCGAGTTCACGACGACCGTCGTGTAGAAGAGGCTCCACGCGAACAGCGAGAGGGCGCCGGCCCACCACGCCGTCCAGAGCGGCGTGATCACGCCGATGACGGCGGAGACGGGCAGCGCGAGCAGGGTGATGCGCGCCGCGGTGACGCCGCGCCGGAGGATCCGCGGCAGCATCAGCGAGGCGATGATCCCGCCGACGGCCCACGAGCCGTAGACGATGCCGAACCGGAGCCCCTCGGTGCCGATGCCGAGCTGCCGGTCGGCCCACACCACCATCAGCGCCACGAAGCCGCCGCCCGCCAGGCACTGCGCGAACCCCACGATCGTCATCGAGCGGATGCCGGCGTGCTGCATCAGGTAGCGCATGCCCTCGCCGATCTCGGCGCCGATCCGGCGCATCGTGAACGGTGCCGGCTGGCGGTCCTCCTGGAACCGGCCGCGGATGGCGGCCACCAGCGCCGCCGACACCACGAACGAGACGGCGTCGACCAGCAGCAGCGTGGCCGGGTGCAGCACCGCGAGCGCGACGCCGACCAGCCCGGGCACGAGCACCTCGGCCCCGCCCTGGAGCGACCACACGTAGGAGTTGGCCTGCGCGATCCGCTCCCGGCCGACCAGCGTGGGCAGGGCGCCGAACGTGGCGCCGTCGAAGAAGACGCCGAGCGCGGGGCTGAGGAACGCCACCGCCAGCAGGTGCGGCACGGTGAGCACGTCGAGCCAGTGCGCGACCGGCACCGTGGCCACCACGACGCCGGCCAGCAGGTCGGCCGACACCATGACCCGGCGGCGGTCCCAACGGTCGCCCAGGGCACCGGCGAGCAGGCCGAACAGCAGGTACGGCGTCGCCTCGAGCGCGGCGACCAGTGCGGTGAGCGAGGCGGAGTCGGTGAGCCGGTACACCAGCACCGGCAGCGCGATGAGCGTGACGATCGTGCCGAAGACCGAGAGGCCGCGGGCGGCCAGGTAGCGCTGGAAGTCCGGCTCGCGGAGCAGCCGGTCCTGCTCCTCGCTCAAGACACCGAGACGGAGGCCTCGGACCCCTCGACGACGTCCATGCCCTCGGCGATCCGCAGGGCCTCCTCGATCAGCGTCTCCACGATCTTCGACTCGGGCACGGTCTTGATGACCTCGCCCTTGACGAAGATCTGGCCCTTGCCGTTGCCGGAGGCGACGCCGAGGTCGGCCTCGCGGGCCTCGCCCGGGCCGTTGACGACGCACCCCATGACGGCGACGCGCAGCGGCACCTCGAGGCCGTCGAGGCCGGCGGTGACCTCGTCGGCGAGCTTGTAGACGTCGACCTGGGCGCGGCCGCAGCTGGGGCAGCTGACGATCTCGAGGCGACGCGGCTTGAGGTTGAGCGACTCCAGGATCTGGATGCCGACCTTGACCTCCTCGACCGGCGGCGCCGAGAGGGACACCCGGATGGTGTCGCCGATGCCCTGGCTGAGCAGGTGGCCGAACGCGACCGCGGACTTGATGGTGCCCTGGAAGGCGGGCCCGGCCTCGGTGACGCCGAGGTGCAGCGGCCAGTCGCCGGCCTCGGCCAGCAGCTCGTAGGCGCGCACCATCACCACGGGGTCGTTGTGCTTGACCGAGATCTTGAAGTCCCGGAAGCCGTGCTCCTCGAACAGGCCGGCCTCCCAGACCGCCGACTCGACGAGCGCCTCGGGCGTGGCCTTGCCGTGCTTCTCGAGCAGCCGCTTGTCGAGTGACCCCGCGTTGACGCCGATCCGGATGCTCGTGCCGCGGTCGGAGGCCGCCTTCGCGATCTCCTTCACCTGGTCGTCGAACTTGCGGATGTTGCCCGGGTTCACGCGCACCGCCGCGCAGCCGGCGTCGATCGCGGCGAAGACGTACTTGGGCTGGAAGTGGATGTCGGCGATCACCGGGATCTGCGAGTGCTGCGCGATCTCGGGGAGCGCGTCGGCGTCGTCCTGGCTGGGGCAGGCGACGCGCACGATGTCGCAGCCGGTGGCCGTGAGCTCGGCGATCTGCTGGAGCGTGGCGTCGACGTCGGAGGTGAGCGTCGTCGTCATCGACTGCACCGACACCGGGGACTCGCTCCCCACCCCGACCTTCCCCACCTTGATCTGGCGGGTCGGACGGCGCGGCGCCAGCACCGGCGGTGGTGCAGCGGGCATGCCCAGGTCGATGGACGTCATGCCCTCAATCTACGGTCCGGAGTCGACCCGCCCGAAACTGCCGAAGAACCACGCCGACCCGCCCGAAAGTTTCGGGCGGGTCGGCGTCGGTTCGCTTCAGTTTCGGGCGGGTCGGCGCTAGCCGTAGATGGAGATGGGGACGACGAGGTCGCCGACGATGAGCACGACGCCCATGACGAGCATCGCCGTGGCGACGACGTAGGCGACCGGCAGCAGCTTGGCGGCGTCGACGTAGCCGGGGTCGGGGCGGCGGCGGAGCCGGGCCAGGCCGCGGCGCAGCGCCTCCCACAGCGCGCTGGCGATGTGGCCGCCGTCCAGCGGCAGCAGGGGGACGAAGTTGAAGAGCCCGATGAAGAGGTTGAAGCCGGCCACCAGGGCGACGAGGAACATCAGCTTGTCGAGGGCGGGGATCTCCTCGTGCGAGGTGGTCTCACCGGCGAGCCGGCCGCCGCCGACGACGCTGACCGGGCTGTCCTGCGCCCGCTCCTCCAGCCCGACGATCGCCCGGCCCACGTGCCACACCTTCACCGGCAGGGTGCCGAGTGCCTTGACCGTCTCGACGGTCATGGTGCCCATCCGGTCGAGGGTGAAGATCGGTCCGCCGGTCTCGACGCGCGTCTCGGTGACGGGCGTGACGCCGAGGAACCCGACCTTCACGAGCGTCTCGTCGGTGTCGGACGTCGGCCGCGGCTGGACCGTGGTGCTGGTCGTGCCGGTCAGCTGCTGTCCGTCACGCTCGTAGCTGATGACGGCCTGGCCGTCGTCGTTGTCGCGGATCAGCTCCTTGAGCTCGCTCCAGCTGGCGACGGGCTGACCGTTGAAGCTCGTGATGACGTCGCCCTGCCGCAACCCGGCGTCGTTCGCGGGCGAGATCGGGTCGTCGGCGGCACAGGGCTCCCCCTCCCGCTCGTAGGGCAGCACGCACACCGAGACCGACTGCACCTGAGGGGGACCCTCGGCCGCCTTCTCGGTGCGCTCGCCGTAGGTGCCGAACAGCAGCCAGAAGAGCAGGAAGGCGATGAGGAGGTTGACCGACGGCCCGCCGGCCATCACGACGACCTTCTTCCACCACGGCATCTTGTAGAAGAGCCGGCCCTCGTCCTCGGGGCCGATGAGCTCCCACTCGGCGGTGCGGGCGTCGGAGATCAGCTGGGTGAAGAGCCCGGTGTTGGACTTGCGGATGCGGTGCACCGGGTTGCCGTGCTCGTCGACGCCGGCTCAGGCTCGGCGAGGTCCTCGGCGGCCGGCGGCAGCATCCCGACGATCTTCACGTAGCCGCCGAGCGGGATCGCCTTGATGCCGTACTCGGTCTCGCCGCGCTGCTTGCTCCACACCGTCGGGCCGAAGCCGACGAAGTACTGCGTGACCTTCCCGCCGAACTTCTTGGCCGGGATCATGTGCCCGAGCTCGTGGAGCCCGATCGACGCCAGGATCGCCACCACGAAGGTGACGACACCGAGGAGATAGAGCAGGGCGGTCACGCGGGTAGGGCCTCTCGGGTCACGAACGTCGGGTGAGCACGTCGGCGGCCTGTCGCCGGGCCCACGCGTCGGCGGCGAGGACGTCGTCGACGGTGAGGTGCTCCCCCGAGGGTACGTCGTGGGCGGCCACGACGTCGGCCACCACGGGCACGATGTCGACGAACGCGAGCCGGCCGTCGCGGAACGCCTCGACGCACACCTCGTTCGCGGCGTTGTAGACGGCGGGCGCAGTGCTGCCCCGGGTGCCCGCGGCGCGCGCCAGCGACACCGCCGGGAACGCCTCGTCGTCGAGCGGGAAGAACTCCCAGGTCTCCGCCCGGGTCCAGTCGACGGCGGGCGCGGCGTCCGGCACCCGATCCGGCCAGGCGAGGCCGAGTGCGATCGGGATCAGCATGGTGGGCGGGCTGGCCTGCACCAGCGTCGAGCCGTCGACGAACTCCACCATCGAGTGCACGACGCTCGTGGGGTGCACGACCACCTCGATCCGGTCGAACGGCACCCCGAACAGCAGGTGCGCCTCGATCACCTCGAGCCCCTTGTTGACCAGGGTGGCGCTGTTGATGGTGATCACCGGGCCCATGTCCCAGGTCGGGTGGGCGAGCGCGTCGGCCACCGTGACGTCGGCCAGCTCGTCGCGCGACCGGCCCCGGAACGGCCCGCCGCTCGCCGTCAGCACCAGCCGCCGGACCTCCTCGGCCCGGCCGCCGCGCAGGCACTGCGCCAGCGCGCTGTGCTCGGAGTCGACCGGCACGATCTGGCCCGGCTTCGGCCCGCTCGAGCACCAGCGGGCCGCCCATGATCAGCGACTCCTTGTTGGCGAGCGCGAGGGTGCGGCCGGCGTCGAGCGCGGCGAGCGTCGGTCGCAGCCCGACCGCGCCGGTGATGCCGTTGAGCACGACGTCGCACGGGTGGGCGGCCGCCTCGACCGACGCCTCCTCCCCCAGCCCGTGCACCGCCGGCGCGAACTCCGCCACCTGCTGCTCGAACAGGCCGGGGTTGCTCCCGCCCGCCGTCAGGCCGACGACGCGGAACCGCTCCGGGTGCGCCCGCGCCAGGTCGAGGGCCTGGGTGCCGATCGACCCGGTGGAGCCGAGGACGACGACGTCGCGGGGCGCACTCACGTCTCGGAGTCTGGCACCCGCTTCGCCGTGCTCGTGCCGGCGCCCGGCTCGCCGCGGAACGCGTCGTCGTCGACCGCGAGGTCGGCGTCGACCCGCGGGTCACCGGCGTCGGCGAAGTAGTCGCCCGGCGAGGTGGCGTCCCGGCCGTTCGACACCCCGGCCGCACGCAGCGCCAGCGTGAGCAGCACGGAGACGCCGAGGTTGAGCGCGAAGGCCGTGATCGCGATGTAGCCCATGTCGCCGAGCCCCGGGATCTCGGCGAGCGAGCCGCCGAAGTTCTTGCCGGTGATCGGGTTGATCACGCGGTACGCCGCGACGGTGCCGTAGCCGATGCCGACCGCCCAGCCGGCGAGCAGCGCCCACCGGTTGAACCAGCGCGTGTAGAGGCTGAACACGATCGCGGGGAAGGTCTGGAGGATCCAGATGCCGCCGAGCAGCTGGAAGTTGATCGCGTTCTGGTTGTCGAGCGTGAGCACGAACACCAGCGCGAACGCCTTCACCGCCAGCGACGCCAGCTTGGAGACCTTGGCCTCCTGCGCGGGCGTGGCGCTCTTGTTGATCCATTCGCCGTAGATGTTGCGGGCGAAGGTGTTGGCCGCGGCGATCGACATGATCGCGGCGGGCACGAGCGCACCGATCGCGACAGCCGCGAACGCGACGCCGGCGAACCAGGACGGGAAGAAGTCCTCGAACAGCTGCGGGACGACGAGCTGCGGGTTGGGCTCGCCGCTCGCGTCGACCGGCTCGGTGCCGGCGGCGATGGCCACCCAGCCGAGCAGGGCCAGCAGGCCGAGCACCAGCGAGTACGCCGGCAGGATCGCGGCGTTGCGGCGGATCGTGTTGCGGCTGCCCGACGACAGCGTCGCCGTGATCGAGTGCGGGTACATGAACAGCGCCATCGCCGAGCCGAGCGCGAGCGTGGCGTAGGCGAACGCCTGGCCGTCGCCCGGCAGGAACGCGCCGGTGGGGGCGCCGGTCGCCTCGTTGGTGGTGGCCATCTTGTCGGCGGCGGCACCGAACACGGCGTCCCAGCCGCCCACCTGGCTGGGCAGGTAGACGATCGCCACGATCACGACGAGGTAGATCAGCGTGTCCTTGACGAACGCGATCACCGCCGGCGCGCGCAGCCCGGAGTTGTAGGTGTAGGCGGCGAGCACCGCGAAGGCGATGAACAGCGGCAGGTCGCGGGCGAGCCAGCTGTCGCCGCCACCGATGCCGACCACCTCGAGCACGGCCTGGATGCCGACGAGCTGCAGCGCGATGTAGGGCATCGTCGCGACGAAGCCGGTGACGGCGACGGCGAGCGAGAGGCCGCGGTGGTCGTAGCGGCCGCGCACGAAGTCGGCCGGCGTCACGTAGCCGTGGCGATGACTCACCGACCACAGCCGTGCCATGAAGATGAAGATGATCGGGTAGAGCACGATCGTGTAGGGCACCGCGAAGAAGCCGGCCACCGCGCCCAGCGCGAACATCGCCGCCGGCACCGCCACGAACGTGTAGGCGGTGTAGAGGTCGCCGCCCAGCAGGAACCAGGTGACCCAGGTGCCGAACTTGCGGCCGCCGAGCCCCCACTCGTCGAGGCTGTCGAGCGACTCGGCGCGCCGGAACCGGGTGGCGAGGAAGCCGAGCACGGTCACGACACCGAACAGCAAGATCAGGACGGCGAGCGCGACGCCGTTGACCTCGCCCGAGGCCGCGAGCGGGGCCGGGGCGATCACCGGGGCGCTCACAGGTCACCCTTCCCGCGCGGCCGGCGCGCGGCCAGCACCAGCTTGTACGCCGTCCAGGTGAACCCGGAGCACAGGAACACCCAGAGCAGCTGGTACCAGAAGAAGAACGGGAACCCGAACAGCTCCGGGTCCTCCCGCGTATAGGTCGGCACCGCCATCAGCGCGACGATCGGGATCGCCAGGCAGACGCCGGCGGCGACGATCAGCTTCCGGTCAGTGGGAGGGACGCCGTCGCGTCCGGGCTCGTTCGGCTTGTCTGTCCCGAGTGACATGTGACCGACGTTACCCGCGTTCGGCCGCGCCGTAACCTCGGCCCGGTGAGTGTGCGTGCGGGGATCGTCGTCACGGGCACCGAGGTGCTCACCGGCCGGGTCGCCGACCGCAACGGCCCCTGGGTCGCCGAGCGGCTGCGCCAGGACGGCGTCGACGTCGGTCAGGTGGTCGTGGTGGGCGACCGGCCCGACGACCTCCGCGCCGCCCTCGACCTGCTGCGCGCGGGCAACGACCTCGTCGTCACCACCGGCGGCCTCGGCCCCACCGCCGACGACCTGACCGCCGAGGTGGTGGCGCAGGTGCAGGGCCGCGCGCTGCACCTCGACGCCGACCTCGAGCGGCGGGTGGCCGCGCGGGTCGAGGAGCTCTCCCGGGGCAAGGGCTGGCGCCGCGATCCGGAGGCCACCGCGGCCGGCGTCCGCAAGCAGTCACGGGTGCCGGACGGCGCCGCGGTGCTCGAGCCGGTGGGCACCGCGCCCGGGCTCGTCGTCCCGCCGTCGGCGGAGGTGGGCGGGCCACCGGTGGTGGTGCTGCCCGGTCCACCCGCCGAGCTGCAGGGCATGTGGGACGCCGCGATGGCCGACCCGGCGGTGCACCAGGCGCTCGCGGGTCGGGTGACCTTGCACCAGTCCACCGCCCGGCTGTGGGGCACCCCCGAGTCGGAGCTCGCGGCGGCGATGCGGCGGCTCGGTGACCTGGCCGGCGTCGAGGTCACCACCTGCCTGGGCGACGGCGAGCTCGAGGTCGTGGCGCGCTACGCGCCCGCTGCGGCGGCGGGATGGGAGGCGCTGCTGGCGATGCTGCGCGCCGACTTCCCCGACACGCTCTTCTCCGACGACGGCCGCACCGTCGACGAGGTCGTGGCCGACGGGCTGCTCGCCCGGGGCTGGACGATCGGTACGGCCGAGTCGTGCACCGCCGGGCTGCTGGCCGGCCGGCTCGCCGACCGGCCCGGCTCCTCCGAGTACCTGCTCGGCGGCGTCGTGTCGTACAGCAACGGGCTCAAGGAGCGGCTGCTCGGCGTCGACCCCGGCCTGCTCGCCACCCACGGCGCGGTGAGCGCCGAGGTGGCCCGGGCGATGGCCGACGGCGCCCGCGCGCGGCTCGGCACCGACGTCGGCGTCGGCGTCACCGGCGTGGCCGGTCCCGGCGGCGGCACCCCCGAGAAGCCGGTCGGGCTGGTGCACGTGTGCGTCACCGGCCCGGACGGCGCCGTGGCCGCCCGCGAGCTCCGGCTGGGCGGTGGCCGGGCCGGCATCCGGGCCCGCTCGGTGCTCGCCGCGCTCCACCTGGTGCGCGGGCTCGTCTGACGGTCGTCGAGCCTGTCGAGACGTCGGGCTCAGACACGGTCGTCGAGCCTGTCGAGACGCCCCGACCCGGTCTCGCCGACGTACCGAGATCCCTTCCGGCGTCTCGACAAGCTCGACGAACGTTCCGGCGTCTCGACAAGCTCGACGAACGTTCCGGCGTCTCGACGAGCTCGACGAACGTTCCGGCGTCTCGACGAGCTCGACGAACGTCTACAGCCCGTTCGCGCGGGTGCGGGCCGGCGGGCGCGGGGCGCGCAGCCACGCGTCGAAGAAGCCGTCGAGCTGCCGCCCGCTGACCCGCTCGGCCAGCGCCTCGAAGGCGGGCGAGGTGCCGACGCCGTCGTGCCGCTCGCGCACCCAGGTGCGCAGGATCCGCCAGAACGCGCGCTCCCCCACCCGGTTGCGCAGTGCCTGGGTGGCCATCGCGCCGCGGTTGTAGACCTGGCTGGCGAAGATGTGCCTCGGTCCCGGGTCGGCGATGTTCAGCCGCCAGAACGCCGCGTTGCCGCGGTAGGCGTCGTAGGTGTTGCGCAGCCAGCTGCGCGCCGAGGCGCCGCCGGTGGCGGCGTCGTGCACGATCTCGAAGAAGGTGGCGATCCCTTCGTTGAGCCAGATGTCGCGCCACCGGCCGACCGCGACCGAGTCGCCGAACCACTGGTGCGCCAGCTCGTGCACGAGCAGGTAGACGTCGTGCTCGCTCACCGCCGGGTAGGTGGGGCGGGTCTGGTTCTCCAGCGCGAAGCCGACGCCGAGCGAGGTGACCAGGCCGCCGGTGGACTCGAACGGGTAGCGCCCGACGCGCTGGGCCAGGAACGCCGTGATCGCCGACGAGCGGCGCAGCAGTCGCATCGCCGAGGCCTGCCGGCCGTCGGGAAGGCGCTTCGAGACCGCCAGGTAGTAGGGCAGCCCGTCGCGGGTGCCGCGCGCCACCTGGAACCGGCCGAGCGCGAAGAACGCGAGGTAGCTCGACATCGGGTCCGTGGCGCGCCAGTGCATGGTGGCCGTCGAGCCGGAGACCGTGCGGCCCGCGGGCAGCCCGTTCGACACCACGTTGTAGTCGCGCGGTCCGGTGATGCGGACGTCGTAGGTGGCCTTGTCGCGCGGGTGGTCGTTGGCCGGGAACCACCACGGCGCCATGTGCGGCTGGTTCATCGCGACGACCTCGCTGCCGCCGGCGAGCCAGTTGCTCTCGCCGGCGTAGGAGTAGCTGCCCGGCATGCCCGCATACGTCACCCGGACGTCGACCACCTGGCCCTGCAGCACCGGGGCCACCGGCACGATGACCAGCTCGTGCGGGTGCGGGCGCTCGAAGCCGGCCGCGACGCCGTCGACGGTGACGCCGGTGACGGGCAGCAGGAAGTCGAGCCGGAACCGCGACAGGTCGTGGGTGGCGCGCAGCGTGACCGTGGTGGCACCGGACAGCCGGCCGGTCGCGAACCGGTAGGTGTTGCGGATGTCGTAGTGACGCACGTCGATGCCGCCGTTGCCGTCGAGCGGCCAGTACGGGTCGCCGACCCCGGCCGCTCCCGGCCGCGGGGTCGCCACGACGCCGCGGTCGTCGTCGGCGCGGGTCGGCTGCGCGGACGCCGTCGCCGTGGTCGCCAGGACGGCGAGGCACACGACGGTCGACGACAGGGTCCGTGGCAGGGGCATGTGGCGGAGATTACGACCCGCCTCGACCTCGTCGCCGCGGCGGCTGACGATTTCGAGTACCGGGCGACTCGGCCTGCTCGCGGCTCGGGGCGGTGGAGTCCCCGGGTACCCGGGGACTCCTGCTCTTCTCGGCCGAAGTTTCGGCTGAGAAGAGCAGGAGTCGCCTGAGCGGTGTGACGGGTGTGACGTCGTCTGCTTGGCTGGGACCGATGCAGCTCTGGTACGCCGCCTACGGCAGCAACATGGCCGCGGACCGGCTCCGGCACTACCTCGAGGGCGGGGCTCCCCCCGGCGCCGCCCTCACCCAGCCCGGGGCCCGCGACCCGTCGCCGCCGCGCGACGTCCGGCCGGTCTCGCTGTCGGGCTCCGTCTACTTCGCGTGGGACTCCCCCACCTGGGGCGGCGGCATCGCGTTCTACGACCCGCTCGCGCCCGGCACGCTCTGTCGGCCGCGCGTACCTGGTGACCCGCGCCCAGCTCTCCGACCTGGCGGCGATGGAGATGCACCGCCCGCCCGGTGACGACCTCGACCTCACCGAGCTGCTCGACCTCGGCGCGTCGTCGTACGGGCCGGGGCGCTACGAGACGCTGCACGTGGTCGGTGAGCTCGACGGGCACCCCGTCGTGACCTTCACCTCCTCCGAGCACGACCTGCCGCACCGCGCGCCGACCGCGCCGTACCTCGCGACCATGGGGCGCGGCCTGGTGGAGGGGCACGGCTGGACGGCGTCCGAGGTGGCCCACTACCTGCTCGACCGGCCGGGCATCGGGCCGGACTGGACCGCCGGCGCCGTCGTCGACCTGTTGTCGTAATTCGGTTGCGCGGGGTGCGCCGGAGCCCGCACTCTGCTGCGTAGCGCCATCGGAGTTCCCGGTGCCCCGTCGAGAGGAGCGTGACATGTCCATGACTGTCCTCGGCCTGCCCGCCGACCACCTCTCTCACGGAACGAGCACCACCACCGATGACCTCTTCGGACTTCACCGAACTCTCTGATGTAGCACCTGACTTCGTCCTCGACTGGACGGAGTACGACGACCTCGCCGACGGCCAACGCTGGTCGACCTGGATTCGGTCGAGCCGCTGTCGCGCGGCCCGGAGCCACGCCCCGACTGGGTCGTGACCTCGCAGGGCGCCGTCGACACCGACCTCGGCATCCTCAAGACCGGCAAGGAGGCCGACGTGTTCCTGCTGGAGCGCGCCGACCCCCTCGACCCCGACGGCGGCGTCGTCATGGCCGCCAAGCGCTACCGCGCGCCCGACCACCGCTCCTTCCACCGCTCCGCGTCCTACACCGAGGGCCGGTCGATGAAGCGCTCGCGCGACCAGCGCGCGCTCAAGCGCAAGTCGACCTTCGGCCGCGAGGTCGCGGCCGGCGAGTGGGCGATCTCGGAGTGGGACGCGCTCAAGCGCTGCTGGTCGCTCGGGCTGCCGGTGCCGTACCCGGTGCAGATCGACGGCACCGAGATCCTCATGGAGTGGGTCACCGTCGACGGCGACACCGCCCCGCGGCTGGCGCAGACCCGGCCGGACGCCGACCTGCTGGCGTCGTACTACGACCAGCTGCGCGAGGCGCTCGCGACGATGGTGCAGGCGGGGATCGTCCACGGCGACCTCTCGGCCTACAACATCCTCGCGGCCGGCGAGCGGCTGGTGATCATCGACCTGCCGCAGATCGTCGACCTCGTCGGCAACACCCAGGGCATGGACTTCCTGATGCGCGACTGCGCCAACGTCTGCGCCTGGTTCCGCCAGAAGGGCCTGGAGTCCGCCGACGAGCACGAGCTGTTCGGCGACCTCATGGCCCACGCGTTCTGAGGCCGACTGCCTCAGAATTCACCGGCTGGCCGGTGAACTCCTGCCTTGGAGTACGAAATTTCATCGTCCAGGGCAGCACGTCACCGGCTGGCCGGTGAATTGCTGCCCCCGGCTACGTTGCGGGCGTGAAGCGCACCCGGGGCCGCGTCGTCCACGTCGAGTCGGCGGCCGACCTCGACCGACGCCTCGACGCCGGGGCGCGGTCGTTGCGTGGCTGGCAGGTGCGGGGCCTCGACCTGACCGGCTACGCCGACCGGCTGCTGAGTGGCCGGGTGGCCGGTGCGATGTTCCTCGGCTGCACCTTCGCGCGGGGCGACGCCGAGCGGCTGACGGCGGCCGGCGCGCTCGTGCTGCCGGTGGTCGGTGACGCGCCGCTCGACGTCCATCGCTCCCGGCTCTACACCGCGGCCGAGCTCTACGACGCGCCGCACTACCGCGACTCGCTCGACGCCCGCGCCTACGCCTGGACCCAGCGGCCGGCCGGCCCCGACGACACCCTGGTCGCCGCACTCCACGACCACGCGATCGACGAGGCGCTCGACGAGTGGCGGCGCGAGCGGCACCTGGTCGGCGTCATGGGCGGCCACGCCGTGCAGCGGGGCGAGCAGGACTACGCCGACGCCGCCCGGCTGGGCCGGGCGCTCGGCGCGCACGCCGTCGTCGCCACCGGCGGCGGGCCGGGGGCGATGGAGGCGGCGAACCTCGGCGGCCGGCTGGCGCACGCCCCCGAGCAGGCGCTCGACGACGCCCTGGCCCGGCTCGCCACGCGCACCGTCGT
Organism: uncultured Actinomycetota bacterium; assembly: GCA_963780355.1. Classification (GTDB taxonomy): domain Bacteria; phylum Actinomycetota; class Actinomycetes; order Propionibacteriales; family Nocardioidaceae; genus Nocardioides. Next base: position 2,014,131 of record CAWABT010000001.1, on the reverse strand, counting down.
TCCGGCCGTCGGTGGACGACTGGCTCGCGCCGGCCCTCGAGGTCGCGGCCGAGGTCCCGGCGTCCGACAGCCTCGGCATCCCGACCTGGCACTACGGCCACGAGCCCGCCAACGTCCTCGCCACGGCCATCGCGAAGTACGTGCGCAACCCGACCCGCGAGGCGGTGCTGCTCGAGATCTGCGACGCCGGCATCGTCTTCCTGCCCGGCGCCGCCGGCACCGTGCAGGAGGTCTTCCAGGACGCCTGCGAGAACTACTACGCCGACGCCACCGCCGTCGCCCCGATGGTGCTGGTCGGCCGGGCGTACTGGACCGAGACCGTCCCCGCCTGGCCGCTGCTGAAGCAGCTCGCCGCCGGCCGCCCGATGGAGTCCCACGTGCACCTCGTCGACGAGGTCGCCGAGGCGATCGCCGTCGTGCGACTCCGGGCTGACCGGTCGGCGCACGCGCCTAGAGTGCGCGCATGGGGATCACGCGACGCGGCCTGGCTCGGGCCGGCGCCGCACTCACCGCCGCCGTCGTCGGGATCGCGTCCGGCCCGCCCGGCGCCCGGGCCGCGGTACGGCGGGTCGCCACGCTCGGCGCCACGATCCGGCGCGGCCCGAAGAACGCGAAGGGCTACGCGCGGCTGGTCCGCGGCGACGGCGAGCCGCATGTCGTGCGCACCGGCCTGGGCGTCCCGGCCCGCGCCGGCCGGGCGGACCGACGTCGTCCGCTGGCCGCGTTCGTGCAGCTCAGCGACGTGCACATCGTCGACGTGCAGTCGCCGCTGCGCGTGGAGTGGACCGACCGCTTCGACGACCCCGGCCCCACCGTCACCGGCGTGTTCGCCTCCGCCTACCGGCCGCAGGAGATGCTCAGCGGGCACATCGCCGACGCGATGGTGCGGCGGCTCAACCGGATCGGCACCGGCCCCGTCACCGGCCGGCCCCTCGCCCTCGCGATCCAGACCGGCGACAACTCCGACAACAGCCAGTACAACGAGGTGCGCTGGAACATCGACCTGCTCGACGGCGGCCGGGTGCGGGTCGACTCCGGTGACCTCACCACGTTCGAGGGCGTCGCCGACGACGACCCCACCTGGTACGACCGCGCCTACTGGCACCCGCACGGCGCCCCGGCCGGCAAGGAGCCGCGACTATCCCCGGCAAGCGCTACGGCTTCCCGATCGTCGCGGGCCTCCTCGACGCCGCCCGCCGTCCGTTCCGCGCCGCCGGCCTCGACATGCCGTGGTACTCCGTGTTCGGCAACCACGACGGCCTGGTGCAGGGCAACTTCCCGGCCGAGACGCTGCAGCTGAACGCGATCGCGACCGGCGGGGTCAAGATCATCTCCCCGCCCCTTGGCCTGAGCGGCGCCGAGGTGGTCGCCCAGCTCTCCGGAGGCGACCTCGCCGGTGTCATCGACTCGCTGGCCGCCACCCCCGGGGCACGACCGGTCACGCCGGACGACGACCGCCGGCTGCTCGCCCGCGCCGCGCTCGTCGAGGAGCACTTCACGACCACCGGCACCCCGGTCGGTCACGGCTTCACCGCCAAGAACCGCACCGACGGCACGGCCTACTACTCCGTCGACCGCGGCCGCTGCCGGTTCGTCGTGCTCGACACCGTGAACCCCAACGGCTATGCGAACGGCTCGATCGACCAGACCCAGTTCGCCTGGCTCAAGCGGGTGCTCGACCGCTCGGGCGACAAGGTGGTGCTGGTCTTCAGCCACCACACCTCCGACACCATGGACAACCCGTTCGTCGGCACCGGCGGCGACCCCGAGCCGAGGGTGACGGGCGACGCCGTCCTCGAGCTCCTGCTCCGCCGCTGGATGGTCGTGGCCTGGGTCAACGGCCACACCCACCGCAACGCCATCACCGCCCACCGGCGCGAGAAGGCCGGCGGGCTGTGGGAGATCAACACCGCGAGCCACATCGACTGGCCCCAGCAGTCGCGGATCATCGAGCTCACCGACAACGACGACGGCACGCTCTCGATCTTCACCACGATGGTCGACCACGCCTTCCCGCTGGCGAACGACGGGCTCGGCGACCCGGTGCAGCTCGCCGCGCTGGCGCGCGAGCTCGCCGCCAACGACTGGCACGACCGCACCGACCGCGGCCTCGGTCGGCGTACCGACCGCAACACCGAGCTCCTGGTGCGGATGCCGCCGCGAGCGCGCCGGTAGTCGACTACAGCGCGAACCGGTAGCCGCGCTCCTGGCCGTACGCCGCGAACCCGGCCCGCCGCAGGATCGGCCCGGAGGTCTCGACCCGGCCCTTCACCAGACCCATCGTGGCGCCGTGCTCGACGCCGTACGCCAGCCGCGCGGCGAGCATCGCCCGGTATGCGCCGCGGCCGCGGTGCTGCTCCACCACCGAGCCGCTCCACAGCCGGGCGACGCCGTCGGCGACCGTGACGCCGGCCGAGCCGACCGGCTCGCCGTCGGCGTAGGCGACGAGGCCGCCGCCGTTGCCGTGGGCGTGGTCGTAGCGGGCCTGCAGCGCCTCGAGCTCGAGCCGCTCGGTCGGCGGCACCGCGCCGCCGAAGACGGTGCTGAACACGGTGTGGGAGTCCCGGAGCCGCTCGACCGCGTGATCCCCCTCGACCCACCGCACCTCGATGTCGGCCGCCCCGAGGTCGGGCACCCCGCCGGCGAGGTCGCACGCCAGCACGTCGAGGGTCTCGTCCAGCTCGCCGCCCCGCGCCGACCATCACGTCGTCCAGCCCGGGCGGCGAGTCCAGCCGCACCCACACGACGACGTCGGGCAGCCCGGTCTCGGCGGCGCGGGCGAGTAGCCGGTCCAGCGCGTCGTCGAGGTCGCCGGCGGGTCGGAACCGCAGCGCGACCAGCAGCCGCTCGGCGTAGTCGGGGAACCGGACCAGCAGGTACTCGTCGGTCTCCTCGGTGCGGGCGTCGTCGGGCACCCAGGTCCAGGCGTTGCAGGCCGCGACGACCTGCTCCGCGGCGAGCGCCATCAGGAGACGCTGGTGGCGGCGAGCTGGCCGCAGGCGCCGTCGATCTCCCGGCCGCGGGTGTCGCGCACGGTGGTGGGGATGCCCTTGGCCTCGAGCCGGCGCACGAACTCCTGCTCGTCCGCCGGGTCGGACGCCGTCCACTTCGAGCCGGGCGTGGGGTTGAGCGGGATCAGGTTCACGTGCACCCAGCCCCAGTCGCCGCGGGCGAGCAGGACGTCGGCGAGCAGGTCGGCGCGCCAGGCCTGGTCGTTGATGCCGCGCATCATGGCGTACTCGATCGAGACCCGGCGCTTCGTGGTGGCGGCGTAGTGCCAGGCGGCGTCGACGGTCTCGTCGACCGAGAACCGCGTGTTCACCGGCACCAGCTCGTTGCGCAGCTCGTCGTCCGGGCGCGTGCAGGCTGAGGGCCAGCGTGACCGGCAGCCCCTCGTCGGCGAGCTGGCGCATCCGCGGCACCAGGCCGACCGTCGAGACGGTGACGCCGCGCGCGCTCATGCCGAGGCCATCGGGCTGGGGGTCGGTGAGCCGGCGGACGGCGCCCATCACGGCCTTGTAGTTGGCCAGCGGCTCGCCCATGCCCATGAAGACGACGTTCGAGACCCGGCCGGTTCCGCCCGGCACCTCGTCCCGAGCCAGGCTGCGGGCGCCGGCCAGCACCTGCTCGACGATCTCGGCGGCGGACATGTTGCGCTGCAGGCCGCCCTGGCCGGTGGCGCAGAACGGGCACGCCATCCCGCAGCCGGCCTGGCTGGAGACGCACATGGTGACCCGGCCGGGGTAGCGCATCAGCACCGACTCGACCAGCGCGCCGTCGAACAGCTTCCACAGCGTCTTGCGGGTGGTGCCGCGGTCGGCCTCGGTGGTGCGCAGCGGTGTCATCAGCGGCGGCAGCAGGGTGGCGACGAGCTCGTCGCGCTGCGCGGCCGGCAGGTCGGTCATCGACGCCGGGTCGTCGGCGAGCCGCGCGAAGTAGTGGCGGGAGAGCTGCTGGGCGCGGAAGCCGGGCAGGCCGCGCTCCTCGAGCAGCGCCTTGCGGCCCGCCGGGTCGAGGTCGGCGAGGTGCGGCGGCGGCTTCGCTCGTCCGCGCGGCTCCCGCATCACCAGGGGAAGTTGCTTCGGCTCGGACATGTCCGACCCAGTCTCCCAGAGCGTCGTCGGAGCGGCTAACCCTCGACCTGCACCAGGATCCAGAGCGTGAGCGCCCCCACGGCCACCACCACCAGGGCCGTGAGCAGCATGCCCGCCAGCATGTAGCGGCCGAACCGGCGCGAGCGCCGGGCGGCCATCAGCGCCAGCGGCACCACCAGGATCACGGCCACGAACGGGAAGAGGTCCTCGGCGGTGTGGGTCTCGAACAGCTGGTTCAGCAGCGCGGCGTAGAGCCCGGGCACCAGCACCACCGTGACCAGGCCGGTGAAGAACCCGATCAGCGGCGTGAACACCGGGTGGTCGCGGTGCCACCAGTTCGGTGCGTCCTTGCCCTCGTCGTTGCCCTCGTCATCGGCGCCGTCCTCGGCGTCGTCGTCGACGGCGTCCTCGGCCGGTGGGTCCTGCTCCCCGGCGTCGTCGGCGCGCTCGTCGGTGGTCATGACCGGATCGTAGGAGGAAGGCCCTCAGACATGCGGGAGGTCACGTGAAGACGAGGTGGTGGAGCAGCAGCCAGATCGGCGCGATGGTGGCGAGCAGCGAGTCGAGCCGGTCCATCAGGCCGCCGTGGCCGGGGATGACCTGGCTCATGTCCTTGATGCCGAGGTCGCGCTTCATCACCGACTCGCAGAGGTCGCCCAGCGTCGCCATCACGACGGCGATGACGCCGAGCACGAGGCCGACCCACCAGTCGCCCTCGAGCAGGAACACCACGAGCGCCCAGCCGGCGGCGAGGCAGAACACCAGCGAGCCGACGAAGCCCTCCCACGACTTCTTGGGCGAGATCACCGGCGCCATCGGGTGCTTGCCGAACAGCACGCCGGCGATGTAGCCACCGATGTCGGAGGCGATGGTGACCAGGATGAAGGTGAGGATGCCGGCCACGCCGTCGTCGTCGAGGCCGGCGCCGGTGCGGCCGCCCTCGGAGAGCATCAGCGCGACGAACGAGCCGAGGAACGGCACGTAGATCAGCGTGAACACCGACGCCGTCGCCGTCTTCACGTAGCCGGCGATGCCGCGGCGCAGCAGCCAGAGCATCACCACGAGCGCGCTGACGGCCGTGGCGGTGACCAGCGCGTTGGTGCCCGACACGTAGGCGACCACGACCATCACCGCGCCGCCCAGCATCAGCGGCTCCTGCGGCAGGTCGATGTCCTTGGCCAGCAGGCCCTGCCGCAGCTCCCAGATCGCCACGACCACCGCGGCGACCACGATGAACATGAACGCCGGCTTCCAGAACAGCAGCGACGCCCCGATCGCGCCCAGCAGGACGACGGCGGAGGCGACGGCTGCCCGCAGGTCACGGCCCGCGCGGCCGTGGTCCTTGACGGGCGGCGCGGCGGAGGCGTCGGTCATCGATGGAAACGTCGAGGTCAGACCTCGAGCAGCTCGGCTTCCTTGTTCTTGAGCATCTCGTCGATCTCGTCGGTGTGCTTCTTGGTGATCGAGTCGAGCCGCTTCTCGGCGCCGGTGAGGTCGTCCTTGCCGATCTCGCCGTCCTTCTCGCGCTTCTCCAGGCTCTGCTTGGCATTGCGCCGCACGCCGCGGACGGCGATCTTGCCGTCCTCGGCCTTGCCGCGCGCGAGCTTGATGTACTCCTTGCGCCGGTCCTCGGTGAGCTCGGGGAACACGCAGCGCAGCACCTTGCCGTCGTTGGCGGGGTTCACGCCGAGGTCGGACTCGCGGATCGCCTTCTCGACGTTGGCCATCGCACCCATGTCGTAGGGCTGGATCATGATGATGCGGGCCTCGGGCGCCGTGAACGACGCGAGCTGCTGCAACGGGGTGGGCGTGCCGTAGTAGTCGACGAGGATCTTGTTGAACATGCTGGGCTGCGCCCGGCCGGCACGGATCACCGCGAACTCCTCGCGGGTCGCCGCCACGGACTTGTCCATCTTGCCGTCGGCCTCGTTGAGGATGTCGTTGACCACGTCGTCTCCTTGTGATGCTGGCTGCGTCAGCCGGCGCTGACCAGCGTGCCGATCTTCTCACCCTGCACCGCGCGCAGGACGGTGCCCTCGGGCTGCATGCCGAACACGATCATCGGCATCTTGTTCTCGCCGCACAGCGCGAACGCCGTCTGGTCCATGATCCTCAAGCCCCGGGCCATGGCCTCCTCGTAGGTGATCTCGTCGAACTTGGTGGCGGTGGGGTCGACGCGCGGGTCGGCCGTGTAGACGCCGTCGACGCCGCTCTTGGCGACGAGGACGACGTCGCACCTGGTCTCCAGCGCCCGCTGCACCGCCACGGTGTCGGTGGAGAAGAACGGCATGCCCATGCCGGCACCGAAGATCACGACCCGGCCCTTCTCCATGTGCCGGATGGCGCGGCGCGGGATGTAGGGCTCGGCGACCTGCCCCATCGTGATGGCCGTCTGCACCCGGGTCTCGATGCCGAGCTTCTCGAGGAAGTCCTGGAGGGCCAGGCAGTTCATGACGATGCCCAACATGCCCATGTAGTCGGCACGGACCCGGTCCATGCCGCGTAGCTGCAGCTCGGCGCCGCGGAAGAAGTTGCCGCCACCGGTGACCACCGCGATCTGCACCCCGGCCTGGGCCACCGAGGCGATCTCCCGCGCCACGGCCTGCACGACGTCCGGGTCGACCCCGACCTTGCCGCCCCCGAACACCTCGCCGGAGAGCTTCAGGAGCACGCGCTTGTAGCCGGTCATCGGGTCCTCTCTGGGGGTGGGGGCCTCGGGGGAGGCTACCGGCCGGGCCCGGGACCCGACAGACCAGCCACCGGTCGCCGCTCCGCCGCTGCCGGGGTCACGGGGACCCGCCGGACCCGCTTGCGGAAGTCGTCGTGGTTGTCGCCGTCGATGCGCGACTCACGCGTGCGGTCGATGTGACCCACCCTCTCCTCCCCGCCGGCGACGGGCTGGGCGTCGATGAGGGTGTCGCGCTCGAAGGCGTGCGACTTGTCGTTGTTGCGGTAGTAGCGGTAGAAGCCCCAGTAGGTGGCTGCGCCTCCCACCGGGCCCGCCGCCAGCAGCCACAGGGGCGAGTCGTCGCCGGAGGCCAGCGGCAGCACGGGGGCGAGGCCGACGACGGCCTGCAGCAGCTCGATCACACCGTCACCACCAAGACGGCGCCCGCGATGCCCTCGAGGAACGTGCCGACGGTGAGGGCGGCGAGGATCAGCTTGGGCTGCGAGACCGGGATGCTGCCCATCGTCTCCCCCGTGCGCGCGTTGACCGCGATGTAGTGCAGCAGGCCGTTGCTCTCCTGCTGGTAGGAGTAGAGCCACACCGGCAGGTACATCGCCACCCAGCGCGACCCCGCGACGTCGATCTTCTCCTGCTCCCAGCGCACGCCGCGGTCGAACTTGCCGAGCGAGCCGCTGACCTCGGACCGGCCGATCGAGAGCAGCTGGTCGTGCAGCAGCGGCTCGACCGCGGTGACGTTGAGGTCACGCCGCTCGCTGGTGAACCCCGCCAGGTAGTTGGAGTCCCAGGCCACCGCGTTCTTCGTGTCGAACGGCAGGATCGTGTTGATGATGTTGTTGGTGTTGGCCGGGCCCATCTGCGCCCGCTCGGAGGACCCCTCCACCGTGAGGTCGTCGACGGTGAACGAGACCTGCCGCGCGACCTGGTAGACGTCGGCGGCGTAGTAGGTGACCGAGTTGTCGCCGCTCTTCTCGGTCCAGCGCCGCGTCTGCACCTCGCCGCGGCCCCAGTACTGCGTGTCCGCGCGGGCGTCGATCACCAGGTAGGGCAGGTAGACGCCGAGCACGTTCTCCGGCACGAACTCCTTCTTGAACCGCTTGTGCGCGAACAGCCGGCGCTTGGAGGCGAACTCGCGGATCCTCCCGATCGCCTCGTCCTTGGTGAGCTTGAAGGGCAGGACGGCGTCCGGCACGGCCCCGTTGGGGATCTGCTGGTTGACGTTGAGCGTGTGCCGGCACCAATGGCAGCGGGCGTTGAGGGCGTGGGCGGTGTCGACGACCACCTCGGCCCCGCAGCTCTCGCACTTGAAGGTGAGCACCTGCTCGGCGTCGGCCGCGATGTCGGAGGCGCCGCTCGCGACCACCGTGCCCTCGAGCTCGTCGAGGCCCACGCCGAGCCCGAACTGCTCCTCGACCCGCTCCTGCTGCCACTCGTTGCGGCAGAAGCTGCACCGGAGCATGCCGGTCGACACGCGCAGCTGGATCTCGGTGGACCCGCACCTCGGGCAGCGGTTGAGGCCGTCCTTGAGCGACTCGTTGACGGTCTCGATGGTGGGGCCGGGGTCGGGCGGCGCCTGCGAGGCGGCCAGCTCCTCCTCGAGGGAGAGCGGGGGGCCGTCGAAGGCGGGCGGCCGGGGCTGTGCCGGTTGCTCGGCGGGCTGCTCCTGGGTCATCTCACAGACCGAGTGCCTTCGCCTTGGCCGCGTCGTAGTCCTCCTGGGTGATCAGGCCGGCGTCGAGCATCTCCTTGGCCCGCTTCAGCACCGCCACCGGGTCGTCCGCGGACGCCGGGGCCGCTGGTGCCGCCTCGGCCGCCGGGGCCGCGGGCTGCGGCCGGCTGCGGGGCGGGCTGGCCGGTCGGCTGCTGGAGGCCGCCGACACCGAGCCCGCCGACCCCGACGCCCATGCCGATGATGCCGCCGGGTCCGGCGTTCTCGCCGGCCGACTCGATGCCCGCGGCCACCGAGGCCTGCAGGTTGGAGTTGCCGCGCGCTCCGGAGAGCGCATCGGCGCGCTGGACGTTCTTGAGCAGCTCGCGGGTGGTGGCGTCGTACTCGATCGAGACGATCGCGACCTTGACGATCTCCAGGCCGCGGTCGGTCCGCCACTGGTAGTTCTGCTCGACGGCCGCCGAGAGCGACTGGGCGAAGCCGATGGAGTCCTGTTGCAGCTTGGCGATCCGGTTCCCCTTGGCGGGGTCGTTGGTGTACATCGAGAACGCGGGGGCCAGCGAGCCGACCACCTCGTTGAACAGCTGCTCGCCGGCCGGGTTCTCCATGTCGGTGAAGTCGAAGGTGGCGTGGCCGTTGATGATCTCGGCGGGCACGAAGTTGCGGATGAAGGTGAGCGGGTCGGTGATCCTCATCGTGTAGGTGCCGCGGGTGATGGCACCGACCTGGGTGTTGAGGAACGCGTCGTCCCAGTAGATCTCCGACTGGGTGCCGAACTTGTTGTTCGGCAGCTCCTTGAGCGAGACGAACAGCGCGCTCTGCTGCGCCGAGGGCCGGCCACCGAACTTGAACCGCTCCCAGCTCTGCTTGATGACCGAGTCGACGAGCCCGCCGCCGGAGAACACCGACTGCGAGGCCGGCTCGTCGGAGTTCCAGATGTAGGCACCGGGTTCGGCCGCGAAGCCCGTGAAGGCGCCGTCCTCCAGGAGCACCAGGCCGTAGCCCTGGGGGATGATGATCTTCGACCCGTTGGTGATCACCCCGGTGGATCCGTCGGTGTTGCTGCCCCGGCCCGCGTTCTGGCCCTGGGGCACGGCGGGCACGATCGCGGCCGTCGACGACGTGCCGTCCGGCACGCCGTAGAAGTCGAGCCACTGGTCGCCCAGCGTCCCCCCGACGGCGCCGATGGCAGCCTGGATGAGTCCCACGGTCGGTCTCCTTCGTCTGTGGCGCGGGCTCATGCCGCCCCGCAAGCCGAGTGTGCACGCCGACGTCGTCGGTCGGCAGCAAAATTACACCGGTCAGGCCGGTGACATCGGGCTTCGGGACCAGCCGGTGTCGTCCGGGAACGGCGACGGGCCGGCCCCGCCTCGCGGCAGGACCGGCCCGACTGGTGCTACGGGGTCCGGAGTGGACTCAGGCGCCGACCTCGATGCGGGCGAACCGCTTGAGGGTGGTGCCGGCCTCGTCGAGGACGGCCTTGACCGTCTTCTTGTTCTCGGTGACCGACGGCTGCTCCAGCAGGACGACGTCCTTGAAGAAGCCGTTGAGCCGGCCCTCGGTGATCTTGGCGATCGCCTGCTCGGGCTTGCCCTCCTCGCGCGAGGTGGCCTCGGCGATCTCGCGCTCCTTGGCGACGATGTCGGCGGGGACCTCGTCGCGGGTGAGGTACTGCGGGCGCATCGCGGCGACCTGCATGGCGGCACCGCGAGCGGCGGCGGAGTCGCCGTCGTACTCGACGAGGACGCCGACCGCGGGCGGCAGGTCGGCCGCACGCTTGTGCATGTAGGCCACGACGTCGCCGTCGAAGTGGACGTACTTGCCGAGCTCGATCTTCTCGCCGATCGACACGGCGAGCGCGTCGACGACGTCACCGACGGTCTGGCCGTCGAGCGCCACGGCGCGCAGCGCATCGACGTCGGCCGGCCGGGCCTCGGACGCGGCGTCGGCGATCCGCTGGGCGGTCGCGACGAAGTCCTCGCCCTTGGCGACGAAGTCGGTCTCGCACTTGAGCTCGACCAGGACGCCCGGGGCGTGGGCGACGAGGCCGGCCGAGGCCTCGCGCTCGGCACCGCGCTTGGCAGCCTTGGCGGCTCCCTTGACCCGGAGGATCTCGGTGGCCTTGTCGAAGTCGCCGTCGGCCTCCTCGAGCGCCTTCTTGCTGTCCATCATCCCGGCGCCGGTCTGGTCGCGCAGCCGCTTCACGTCGGCAGCGGTGAATGCCATGGGTACTCCTTCGTACGTGCGGGTGGCCGAGCGGTCAGGACTCGGTGGTGGTCGCGGCCTTGGGCTCCTCGGCCGGGGTCTCCTCGGCGGGGGTGTCCTCGGCCTTCGGCTCCTCGGCCTTCGGCTCCTCGGCGGGGGTCTCCTCGGCCTGGGCGCCTCGGCCGGGGTCTCCTCGGCCTTCGGCTCCTCGGCGGGGGTCTCCTCGGCGTCGGCGCCTCGGCCGGGGTCTCCTCGGCCTTCGGCTCCTCGGCGGGGGTCTCCTCGGCGGGCGCCTCGGCCGGGGTCTCCTCGGCGGGCGCCTCGGCCGGGGTCTCCTCGGCCTTCGGCTCCTCGGCGGGGGTCTCCTCGGCCTTCGGCTCCTCGGCGGCGGCCGCGGTCTCGGCGGCCTCGGCACCCTCGGAGGCGGCACCGGTGGCCTCGGCGGCGGGGGCGTCGGCGGTGGGCTCGGTGGCGGTGGCGGTCTCGGCGGCCTTCTCGGCGTCACCGCCGAGCAGCTCGCGCTCCCACTCGGCCAGCGGCTCCTCGGCACCCGGGGTGGCCTCGCCGTCGCCGGCCTTCGCGCCGGAGCGGGCCATGAGGCCCTCGGCGACGGCGTCGGCGACCACGCGGGTCAGCAGGCCGACCGCGCGGATGGCGTCGTCGTTGCCCGGGATCGGGAAGTCGACGAGGTCGGGGTCGCAGTTGGAGTCGAGGATGCCGATGATCGGGATGCGCAGCTTGCGCGCCTCCTCGACCGCCAGGTGCTCCTTGTTGGTGTCGACGATCCAGACGGCGGAGGGCACGCGGCCCATCTCGCGGATGCCGCCGAGCGACTTGTTCAGCTTGTCGCGCTCGCGACGCATCTGCAGCAGCTCCTTCTTGGTGCGGCTGCTGCCCGCGACGTCGTCGAAGTCGATCTCGTCGAGCTCCTTGAGGCGGTTGATCCGCTGGTGCACGGTCTGGAAGTTGGTGAGCATGCCGCCCAGCCAGCGCTGGTTGACGTAGGGCATGCCGACGCGGGTCGCCTGCTCGGCGATCGCCTCCTGGGCCTGCTTCTTGGTGCCCACGAACATCACGATCCCGCCCTTGGCGACGGTCTCCTTGACGAAGGCGTAGGAGCGGTCGATGTAGGCCAGCGACTGCTGCAGGTCGATGATGTAGATGCCGTTGCGCTCGGTCATGATGAAGCGCTTCATCTTGGGGTTCCAGCGACGGGTCTGGTGCCCGAAGTGGACGCCGCTCTCGAGGAGCTGGCGCATGGTCACGACTGCCATGAGTGGTTCTCTCCTGTGAGCCGGCCGCGCGCGGGCGCGCGCAACGGGCTCGGTGATGGTTTCCAGTTCTGTCGCGGCCGACGGGTGCCGGTCGCCCTGACGCCTGCGAGGGACCTGACCCGGCGGTGGTGCTGCCGGGACCGGGGGTCCGCTCCCGCGGGCGGTCGCCGGTCCGGAGGAACATGGATCGACGTCGCGGTCTGCGGGCGTGCGAATTTCACTCCGCGAGGAGTGATGGGCCCAGCGTAGTCCCGCCCGGGTGGCTGGCCCAATCGGTACCTGCTACCCAGCAACCGTCCACAGCCCGCACTTCGTGCGGTTATCCACAGGGACGTCGACCGCGGCACCCCGGACGTCGGCCCCGCGGGCCAGTCTCCTCCCCGTGACCCGTCTCCTCCGCCTCGCCACCCTCGTCCCGGGTGTCGTCCTGGGCGCCGTGCTGCTGGCGTCGTGGGGGGCGCCGGCAGCCCGGGCGTCCGGGCCGGCGGAGGAGACGGATCCGGTGGGCGTGTGGCCACTTGCGCCCGAGCCCGACGTCGTGCGCGGCTTCGACCCGCCCGACTCGCCGTACGGCGCCGGTCACCGCGGCGTCGACCTCGCCGGCAGCCCCGGGCAGCAGGTGCGCTCCGCCCTGCCGGGCACGGTCAGCTACGCCGCGCCGCTCGCCGGCCGCGGCGTCGTGGTGGTCGACCACGGCGGCACCCGCACCACCTACGAGCCCGTCACCGCGCTGGTGTCGGTCGGCGACGTCGTGCCCGCGGGCGGCCGGATCGGCACCCTCGAGCTCCCCGGCTCGCACTGCTTCCCGCGCGCCTGCCTGCACTGGGGCTGGATCCGCGGCGAGGTCTACCTCGACCCGCTCCGGCTGGTCGGCGGCGGCCCGGTGCGGCTGCTCCCGCTCTGGCGCGACGAGCCCGTCGGGCTTCCGCCGGCTCGGGCGTCCCCGTTCCCGTGGCGGCTGCTGCCGGGGCTCGTGCCCTGGTGAGTCAGGCGCGGGGGTGCGCCTGCTGGTAGGCGCGGCGCAGCCGGTCCGTGGTCACGTGCGTGTACTTCTGGGTGGTCGCCAGCGAGGCGTGCCCCAGCAGCTCCTGCACCGAGCGCAGGTCTGCGCCGCCCTCGAGCAGGTGGGTGGCCGCCGAGTGACGCAGCCCGTGCGGCGACAGGTCGGGCGCGCCCGGAACGTCGGCGATCCGGCGATGCACCAGGGTGCGGACGGCGCGCTGGTCGATCCGCTTGCCGCGGACGCCCACGAACAGCGCGCCGCCGGACCCCTCGGCCAGCAGCGCGGGGCGGCCGTGGCGCACCCAGAAGTCGACGGCACGCGCGGCCGGCCGGCCGAACGGCACGGTCCGCTCCTTGCGGCCCTTGCCGAGCACCCGCACCACGTTGCGGTCGCGGTCGACGTCGTCGACGTCGAGGCCGACCAGCTCGCCGACCCGGATGCCGGTGGCGTACAGCAGCTCGAGCATCGCCACGTCGCGCAGGCCGACCGGGCTGCCGTCGTCGGCGAGATCGGTGGCGGCGGTGATGAGGTCGCGGGCCTGGTCGACGCGGAGTACCGCGGGCAGGGTGCGGTGCGCCTTGGGCGAGCCGAGCGCGGCTCCGGCGTCGGTGGCGGCGCGGCCGGTGCGGCACAGCCAGCCGGTGAACAGCCGGGCCGCCGTGGCCCGCCGCGCCAGCGTGGTGCGGGACCGGCCCTGGCTCTGCTGCTTCGCCAGCCAGCTGCGCAGCGCGCGCAGGTCGATCTCGTCGACGGCGCCGAACCCGAGCCGGACGGCGTGGTCGAGCGCGCTCGCCACGTCGCCGGTGTAGGCGCGGACGGTGTGCGGCGCGAGATCGCGCTCGGAGACCAGGTGCCGCTCGTAGTCGGCGAGCACCCGCGCGGCCCACTCGGGCAGCGCCTGCTCCTCGACCTCCTGGCTCACCCCTCGATCGTAGGAACGCCGGGCGGCCCCGCCCCCGACCCGGCGCGGCGCGGCGCGGGTCGTTCACGGTCGGTCGCCGTCGGCACCAGGCGCCAGCCGGTGGGGGCGACGTCGACGAGCCCGGCGGCGTGCAGCCGGCCGAGCACGGCCCGCACCTCGAGCAGCCCCACGCCGGCGACCCGCGCGATCGAGTCGACGGGGGCGCGGGAGGCGACCGGCACGGCGTCGAGCACCTGCCGGCCGCGGGCGGTGAGGACGTCGCGGCGGGTCTGCGGCGACTCCCGCCGCTCCACCAGGTGCTCGCCCGCGGCACCGACGAGCTCGAGCACGTCGGCGGCGGAGGTGACGAGCGTCATCGCGCCCTGCCGGATCAGCTCGTGCACGCCGGCCGACGGCGCGCTGGTGACCGGACCGGGCACGCCCATGAGCGGCCGGTTGAGGCGGGTGGCCCAGGTGGCGGTGTTGAGCGCTCCGCTGCGCAGCGCTGCCTCCGCCACCACGGTGCCGCGGGTGAGCGACGCGATCAGCCGGTTGCGGGCGAGGAACCGGATGCGGAGCGGCGAGCAGCCCGGCGCCGCTTCGGAGACGACCGCGCCCGCCTCGGCGATCTCGTCGATCAACCGCTTGTGGGCCGCCGGGTAGGTGCGGTCGGCGCCGCAGGCGAGCACCGCGACGGTGGGAGCAGCGGCCGCCAGCGCGCCACGGTGGGCGGCGGCGTCGATGCCGAACGCCGCGCCCGACACGATCGGCACCCCGGCGTAGCCGCACCCCGCGCCGATGTCGGCAGCCACCGACTCGCCGTAGCCGGTGGCCGCGCGCGAGCCGACCACCGCGACCGACGCACCCAGGGCGGACAGCCGGAGTGCTCCGCGCACCCACAGCCCGACCGGCACGCCCCCGCGTTCGTGCAGGCTCGGCACGGCGTGCAGGTCGTCGAGCCGCGCCGGCCACTCGTCGTCGCCCGGGACGACGAACCGCAGCCCCGCCTTCGCGGCACGCTCGAGCTCGGCCTCGGGGTCGACCTCGGCGAGCCGGACGGCGATGTCGGCCGGGAGCCCCTCGCTGCGCTGCTGGCCGAGCAGGTCGCGCACCAGCTCGGCGCCGAGCTCGGCGACCAGCCCGGTGAGCCGCAGGTCGCCGGGCTCGCCGAGCCGGCTGAGCGCGACCCGCGCCAGCCGGTCGGCGTCGGTGGCGTTCACGAAACCCGCCGCTCGTAGGTGCTGACCAGCAGCGGCTCGCCGGTGCGCAGCCGCAGCGCGACGGCGACCTCCTGCGCCCCGGGCTCGACGTCGGTGCCGCCGGCCACCGAGGCGAGGTCGGCCACGGTGAGCGCCAGCCGGTGCACCCGGACGGCGCCGCGGCTGCTGAGCCGCCCGGCGTAGAGCGCCTCGTCGAGGGTGCGGCGGGCGTCGTCGGGCAGCGGCCACCGCTCCCGGAGCACCGGCCCGGGCACCTGGCCGTTGAGCCGCCAGCCGCAGCCGTCGTAGCGGGCGTGCTGCCGCCCGCGCGCCGCGGTGACCCGGGCGCGGACCTCGGCCGAGGTCTCCGGCGGCGGGCCGTGCGCGTCGGCCGCCTGCAGCCCGGTGACGGCGCGGGTGATGTCGACCCGGTCGACCAGCGGCCCGGTGAGCTTGGTCTGGTAGTCGCGGATCTGCTGCGGTCGGCAGGTGCACTGCACCCGGCCCGCCTTCACCGCGTAGTTGCCGCACGGGCACGGGTTGCAGGCGAGCACGAGCATCCCGCGCGCGGGCAGCGTGACCGACTCGTCGCGCCGCGCGATCGTGACGTCGCCGCTCTCGAGCGGCTGCCGCAGCGCCTCGATGATGTCGGTGCGGAAGAGCGGGAACTCGTCCAGGAAGAGGACACCGGCGTGGGCGCGGCTGACCTCCCCCGGCGTCACCTGGCCGCTGCCGCCGCCGATGATGCTCGTCTTGCTGGCGTCGTGGTGCGGCGCCGAGTACGGCGGCCGGGTGAGCAGCCCGTCGCCGGGCTCGAGCGCCCCGGCCAGGGAGTGCAGCGCGGTCAGCTCCAGCGACTCCTCGGCGGTGAGGTCGGGGAGCATCGAGGGGAATCGCTCGGCGAGGCTGGTCTTGCCGGCGCCCTTGGGTCCGGTGAGCAGGATCGCGTGACTGCCGGCGGCGGCCACCTCGGCGGCGTACTTGGCATCGGCCATGCCGCGCAGGTCGACGAGGTCGACGTCGTCGAGCCGCTCCTGACCGCGCCAGCTCAGCAGCCGCGAGCCCGACATCGGCGCCACCGGCGGAGCGTCGGGCACCTGCTCCCCGCGCAGCTCGGCCACCACCTGCTCGAGCGAGCGGACGCCGATCACGGTCATGCCGGGAACCATCGCGGCCTCGCGCGCCTGCGGCTCGGGCACGAACACGTGCCGGATGCCGCGGTCGGCCGCTGCCAGCACCATCGGCAGCACCCCGGGCACCGACCGCAGCCCGCCGGTGAGCGTGAGCTCGCCGACGAACGCCGTCGCGAGCAGCGCCCGGGCCGGGACGGTGCCGTCGGCGGCCAGGATCGCGACAGCCAGCGCGAGGTCGTAGTGCGGGCCGCGCTTGCTGAGGTCGGCCGGTGAGAGCAGCACGGTGATCTTCTTGGTGGCCGGCCAGCCGAGGCCGCTGTTGACGATCGCCATCCGCGCCCGGTCGGCGCCCTCGCGCAGCGACTGGTCGGGCCGGCCGACCATGAGCAGCCCGACCTGGCCGGGCGAGACGTCGGCCTGCACGTCGATGAGGTGGCCCAGCGCCCCGTGGAGCGACACGGTGTGGGCGGTCGCGTGTGCCATCAGCCGAGCCCCCGCACGTGCTCGACCTCGGCCGGCCCCCGCCGCGGTCGCATCACCGCCACCAGGTCGACCCGCATGTGCTCGGGCCGGAGGCCGTGCTCGGCGGCCCACCGCTGCCCGAGCCGTTGCAGCCGGGCGAGCTTGGCGTCGGTGACCGCCTCGTGCGGGGTGCCGAACAGCACCGAGGTGCGGGTCTTCACCTCGCACACCACCAGCACGTCGCCGTCGCGGAGCACGAGGTCGACCTCGCCCTCGTCGCAGCGCCAGTTGCGGTCGAGCACCACCAGGCCCTGCTCGGCGAGGTGACGCGCGGCCACCTGCTCGCCGTAGGCGCCGAGTGCCTGCTTCGCGGGTCCGGAGGTGCCCGAGGTGCCGGTCGTGGGAGTCGAGGTCATGCCGCCAGGGTGGGCGGCCGCGCCGACGTCGGCGGCCCAGGTCGGAGACGGCCTGGGGATAACCCGGATCAGTTGCGGCTGTGGACGACTTCTGGGTAGCTCAGGGGGTGTCGAGGTCCCGCTGGGTGAGCTCCTCGACGTACACGTCCTTGAAGGTCAGCACCTTGACGTTCTTGGCGAACCGGGCCGGCCGGTACATGTCCCACACCCACGCGTCCGACATCGACACCTCGAAGAACACGTCGCCGGACTCGGTGCGCGCCTTCACGTCCACCTGGTTGCACAGGTAGAACCGCCGGTCGGTCTCGACGCCGTACTTGAAGATGCCGACGACGTCGCGGTACTCGCGGTAGAGCGTGAGCTCCTGCTCGGCCTCGTACCTCTCCAGCTCCTCCGCGCTCATGCAGTGGAGCCTAGGGCCGGGGGGTCTACCGGATCGGGGAACGGCTCGAGTCCGGCGGCGCGTCGCACGTTCACGAACCGCATCCGGTGGATCGGCGAGGGGCCGTGGGCGAGCAGCGCGGCGGTGTGCTCGTCGGTGATGTAGCCCTTGTGGGTCGCGAAGTCGTAGTCGGGCCAGTCGTCGTGGAGGGCGGTCATGATCCGGTCGCGGGTGACCTTGGCGAGTACGGACGCCGCCGCCACGCAGGCCGCGACGCGGTCGCCCTTCCACACCGCGAGCCCCGGGACGCCGAGGCCGTCGACCGGGAACCCGTCGGAGAGCACGAACTCCGGGCGGGTCTCGAGCCTGGCCACCGCGCGTCGCAGCGCCTCGACGTTGGCCACGTGCATGCCGAGCCGGTCGCACTCCTCGTGCCCGATCACGACCACCGACCACGCCACCGCCCGCCGCACGATCTGGGCGTAGCAGCGCTCCCGCGCCGCCTCGGTGAGCAGCTTGGAGTCGGCCAGCCCCGGCACGATGCCGAGCCTGCCCTCGGGCAGGATCGCCGCGCCCGCCACCAGCGGTCCGGCGCACGCGCCGCGGCCGGCCTCATCGACGCCGGCGATGACGCCGACGCCGTGGCGGCGCAGCGCGCGCTCGTAGCCGTACAGCCCGGCGTCCCGCCGGACCGTCGCGCCCCGAGGAAGGTGGCTCACGGTCCTATGGTGACGCGGGCTCGGCGACGTCGTCGAAGGTGTCCGGTCGGTCCACGAACCCGATCCGGTCGAAGGGCCAGGCCACGAGGAACACCTTGCCGACCACGAGGTCGACGTCGACGTACGGGTCGGAGGTGCACTCCGTCTCACCCGCCACGCACACGTAGGCACTGGAGTCCGAGGACTCCTGCCGGTTGTCGCCCATCACGAAGATCGTGCCGTCGGGCACCGGGCCGGCCTCCCACGCGCAGTCGCCGCGGGCCGGGCCGTCGCAGGCCCGGTCGTCCTCGGCGAGGTAGCCGTCCTCGTCGAGCGCCTTCCCGTTGACGCTGACCCGGCCCTGCGCGTCGCAGCAGACGACGGTGTCGCCGGGGACGCCGATCACGCGCTTCACGAGGTGGCCGCCCTCGGGGTAGAGCCCGACGGCGGCGAGGACCCGCTTGACGCCACCCATCCTCTGCTCGGTGCCGGCGCCGAGCCAGCCGCCGGGGTCCTCGAAGACGACGACGTCACCCCGGTCAGGGGTGTCGCCGAACCAGTAGGAGACCTTCTGGACGAGGATCCGGTCGTCCTTGGTCAGCTCCGGCTGCATCGACTCCGAGGGGATGTAGAACGCCTGCAGGACGAACGTCTTGAGCAGGACGGCGACGACGACCGCACCGACCAGCACGAGGATCACCTCCTGCCACAGCGGCAGGGAGGGGATCCGCGGGATCAGGCGACGCCGCTCGCGCGGCGCCCCGGACCGGGTCACGCCTCGCGGCGCTCCTTGATCTTGGCGGCCTTGCCGCGCAGGTTGCGCAGGTAGTAGAGCTTCGCGCGGCGGACGTCGCCGCGGGTGACGACCTCGATCTGCTCGAAGATCGGCGAGTGGAGCGGGAAGGTGCGCTCGACACCGACGCCGAAGGACACCTTGCGCACCGTGAAGGTGCGGCCGATGCCGGAGCCGTGGATGCGGATGACCACGCCCTGGAAGATCTGGACGCGGGAGCGGCTGCCCTCGACCACCTTGACGTGGACCTTGACGGTGTCGCCGGCGCGGAAGGCGGGGACGTCGTCACGCTTGCGGGCGTTGCCGAGATCGGCAATCACGTTGCTCATCGGGTTCTCCTCGCGAGTGCCACAGGTCAGCCGCGGAATCGGACGGGGACGCGCCCCGGCATGCATTCAGATGGTGGTCAGACCTTCGTGGCCGGCGGCGCGAGGTGCCCCCTGTGGCAGGCACCCGACGCAGTCCCCCCGCGTGTTCCTCGGAGCGGACCTTCGGCCGGTCGGACCGAGGGTCGAGTCTGCCAGATCACCCTTCCGGACGCGAAACGCGCGGCTTCGTCATCACGACGGCGAGCGGCGGCGGCGCGAGGTCGGGGCGGAGCCGGAAGCCGGCCTTCTGGTACATCCGGATGTTGTCGTGGCTGCGGTGCCCGGTGAACAGCACGTACGACGTCGCGGCCGGCGGCGCGACGTCCTGGATGTGCTCCAGCAGCAGCCGGCCGAGCCCCCGGCCCTGCAGGTCGGGAGCGACCATGATCCGGCCGATGTCCCAGGCCTCGCCGTCCAGCCGGCCGCGGACGGCGCCGACCAGCCGGTCCTCGACGCGGACCACGAACGTGGTCCAGGTGGTCATCCACGCCCGGACGTCGGCCAACGACTCCCCCAGCGCCGGGATCTCCACGAGGCTGTCGTTGGCGATCGCCTCCTGGATCCAGCACGCGCGCTGCAGCGTCAGCAGCTCACCCGCGTCGGCCGGCCGGGCGGGGAGGATCTCCCACGCGGTCGAGGCGTGGGAGGGCGGCAGCAGGTCGGGACGCCGCTCCGCGGTGCGCCGGACCGCCTGCTCGTGCCGCCAGGCGGCCACGCGGGCGTGGTCGCCGGACCGCAGCACCTCCGGCACCTCGAGCCCGCGCCACGAGGCGGGCTTGGTGTAGACGGGGTACTCGAGCAGCCCGTCCTCGTGCGACTCCTCCACCAGCGACTCGGCGTTGCCCATGAACCCCGGCAGCAGCCGGACGACGGCCTCGGTAATCGCGAGCGCGGCGACCTCCCCGCCGTTGAGCACGTAGTCGCCCAGGCTCACCTCGCGCACCTCGACACCGGGCCGGGTGGCGGCGTGGTCGAGCACCCGCTGGTCGATGCCCTCGTAGCGGCCGCAGGCGAACACCAGCCGGTCACGCGCGGCCAGCTCACGGGCGAGCGGCTGGGAGAACGGCGTCCCGGACGGCGTCGGCACGACCAGCGTGGCGGACCCGCCGTCGGCCAGGAGCTCGTCGAGCGCCTCGCCCCACGGCTCGGGCCGCATCACCATGCCGGCGCCGCCGCCGTACGGGCTGTCGTCGACAGTGCGATGGCGGTCGTGGGTCCAGGAGCGCAGGTCGTGCACGTGCACCTCGACCAGCCCGGACTCCCGCGCCTTGCCGGCCAGCGAGAGGCCGAGCGGGGCGAACCAGTCCGGGAAGATGGTGACGTAGTCGAGGCGCACGGCTCAGTCCTCGAGGGGGGCCACGAGGCCGGGCCGGTCGGCGACAACGACGCGGCCGCCGGCGAGGTCGACCTCGGGCACGAGGGCGGACACGAAGGGCACGAGGGTGTCGCGGCCGTCGACGGCGCGGACGGCGAGCAGGTCCTGCGCGCCGCCGTGCACCAGGCCGGTCACCTCGCCGAGCACGGTGCCGTCGAGGTCGTGGGCGGCCAGCCCGACCAGCTGGTGGTCGTAGAACTCGTCCGGGTCCTCGGGCGACTCGTCGGCGTCGATGTCGGCATGCAGCATCACTCCGCGTGCGGACTCGGCCGCGGTGCGGTCGGGCAGCTCGGCGAACCGCGCCAGCAGCACCGCCTGGTGCCATCGGGTGGCGGTCACGGTGAGCGCGTCGTGGGAGAACGCCGACCCGCGGGGCGCCTCGACCCGCAGCACCGCGCCGTCGGCGTAGCGCCGCTCCGGCTCGTCGGTGCGCACCTCGACGGTGACCTCGCCGCGCAGGCCGTGCGGCTTGCCGATCCGCCCGACCACCACGTCGATCGTCTCCACGGTCGTCAGGCTAGGGCGTGCCTGAAATGACGCTGACCCGCCCGAAAGTTTCGGGCGGGTCAGCGTGATTTCGCTTCAGTTTCGGGCGGGTCAGCGACCGCGGTCGACGTCGACGAAGTCGATGCGGGCACCGCCGCGACCGGCGAGCGCGCCGATGACGGTGCGGAAGGCCGAGGCCGTCCGGCCGCCGCGGCCGATCACCTTGCCGAGGTCGTCGGGGTGGACCCGGACCTCGAGCAGCGAGCCGCGCCGCAGCTGCTTGTCGCGGACGCTGACGTCGTCGGGGTGGTCGACCACACCGCGCACCAGGTGCTCGAGGGCGTCGGCCAGCATCAGTTGCCCGGCTCCGTCTTGGCCTCGTCGGCCTCGGCGTCGGTGGCGGCGTCCTCGGGCGACTGACCGGCGGTGGCCTCGGGCTCACGCGGCTCCGGGGTCTCGTCGGCCGGGGTCTCCTCGGCCTTCGGCTCCTCGGGCTTGTCGGCCTTCGCGGCCTTGTCCGCCTTGGGGGCCTTCGCCGTGGTGGCCGGCTTGTCGTCGGCCTGGTCCTCGGACTCGGCCTTCTTCTTGCTCGCCGACTTCTTGGTGGTGGCCTCGCCCTTGGACTCGCCGCCGACCTCCTTGAGCGCCTCGTTGAAGACCTCGAGCTTGTCGCGCTTCGGGTCCTTGACCTTGAGGGTGCCCTCGGTGCCCGGCAGGCCCTTGTACTGCTGCCAGTCGCCGGTGATCTTGAGGATCTTCGCGACGGCGTCCGACGGCTGCGCGCCGACGCCGAGCCAGTACTGGGCCCGCTCGGAGGCGACCGAGATGTAGCTCGGGTCCTCCTTGGGGTGGTACAGGCCGATCTCCTCGATGACCTTGCCGTCGCGCTTCTTGCGCGAGTCGACGACGACGATGCGGTACTGCGGCACCCGGACCTTGCCCAGGCGCTTCAAACGGATCTTGACTGCCACTGGTGTGGTGTCTCCTCGGAACTCGTGTGTGGTGAGCACCGCCGACCGGGGTGGGGAACACACCGGCGTGGTGCTCGCGGGCCTCGCGGCGGTCCGGGTGAGAGGGTCCGGTCCGCGCGGGACTCAGCGAGGAAGTCTGCCAGACGGCGGCGGGCCTCCCGAAATCCCACCGCCCTCGTCCACTATTTTCCCGTAACTCACCTTGCTTACTGGGAGTTCCTGTTCCGGCCCGACACCGCCGGTGCGTTCGACCTGCGCGACGAGGCGCTGCGGAACGCGACGCGCTACACGGCGTAGGCGCGACTGGAGCAGTCGACGGTGAAGCTGGGGTCGCTGACGGCGGCCCGGGCCGGCTAGCGGCTCGCCACCACCGCGCCGCGCAGCACGACGGCGGCGGGGCGGGTGAGGGTGGCGAGGTCGGCGCGCGGGTCGGCGTCGAGGACGACGAAGTCGGCGGGGTCGCCCTCGCCGAGCCCGGCGTTCCAGCCGAGCCACTCCCGGCCCCGCCAGCTCGCCGCGGCGATCGCGTACTCGGCGCCGAGCCCCATCTCGGCCATCGCCCGGATCTCCTCGGCGAGGTGGCCGTGGCGGCCCAGCCCGCCGCCGTCGCTGCCGACGTAGAGCGGGACGCCGGCCTCGTGCGCGGCCATCAGGGTGTCGCGACGGCGGGCGTGCAGCCGCTCCATCGTGGCGGCGTAATCAGGGAACCTCTCGCGGCCGGCATCGGCGAACTCGGGGAACTTGTCGGTCTGGAGAACGGTCGGCACGAGCGCGACGCCCCGGTCGACCATCTGGGGCAGGTGCTCCTCCTGGAGGCCGGTGCCGTGCTCGAGGCAGTCGATGCCGGCGTCGAGCAGGCCCTGGAGCACGTCGGTGCCGAAGCAGTGGGCGGTGACCTTGGCGCCGTGCTCGTGGGCGGCGGCGATGGCGGCGGCGAACGCCTCGGCCGGGAAGGACGGCGCCAGGTCGCCGTCGTCGCGGGAGATCCAGTCGCCGACGAGCTTCACCCAGCCGTCGCCGTTGCGGGCCTCGGCCGCGACCGTCTCGGCGAGCTCGGCGGGCTCCACCTCGTGGGCGTAGCCGCGGATGTAGCGCTTGGTGCGCGCAACGTGGCGGCCGCAGCGGATGAGCCGTGGCAGGTCGTCGCGCCCCTGCACCCACCGGGTGTCGACCGGCGAGCCGCAGTCGCGCAGCAGCAGGACGCCGGTGTCGCGGTCGAGCACCGCCTGCCGCTCGACCTCGTCGTCGTCGACACCGCCGTCGTCCTCGAGGCCGAGGTGGTTGTGGGCGTCGACGAGCCCGGGCACGAGCCAGCCCTCGGCCGCGGTGTCGGCGCCCGCCTGCGGCTCGTAGGTGACGGTGCCGCCGACGACGTAGAGGTCCCGCGCCTCGCCGTCGGGGAGCACGGGACCGCGGAACCGCAGGGCTGGCATGACGCCGACGTTAGTGGTCGTCGAGCTCGCCGAGGAGCCAGGTGGGGCTGAGGATCGAGGCGCCGTGGCGCTCGACGCGGCCCTTGAGGATCCGGTCGGCGGTGACGACGGCGACCCGGCTGCCGCGCTCGGCGGCGGCCTTGGCCTGGGACACGATGGTGTCGTCGCCGCTGCCGCCGGCATGGACGGTGCGGACGTGGGCGTCCTTCCCGGCGCGGACGCCGCCCTTCGCCTGGCCCTCCAGCACCAGCACCACCTCGTCGTGCGGCAGGTCGGCCACGAGCAGGCTCTCGTGGAGCCGGCGGGCGGCGCCGGGCCGGTCCTTCCACCAGCCGTCCGGCCGGGCGCCGACCACGTTGGCGCCGTCGACGATGAGCACCTGGGTCACTGCGCCATCCTGACCCACTGGTCGCCGACGCCGTCCTCATCACCGCCGGTGGTAGTGGATCTCCCACTTCCGTTCCCACGTGGTGCCGTCCGCGGAGAACTCCCATCGCCAGTCGAACGCATCCGGCTCGATGTTCCAGAACACCATCCGTTTGACCTTCTCCTCGGCATCGACCGGTGTCGGGGTCCGGAACTCGAATGCGCCGTCGGGCAACTCTGCGCCGACGAACGCCCAGTAGTTCCCAGCCGAGTCCACCCAGGTTTGCCGCCAGGCGTTGGTCGCCGGCGTGTAGACCGACACGCTGAATCCGTCGAAGGGCTCGTCCTCGATGGTCTGGAACCGCTCGACGACCACGTGCCCGCCGTACTCCCGTGTGATGAGGTTGGTGGCCCGACCACCCTCGAACTTGCAGTCCCACTCGCCGAACCAGAAGTCCAGCGCGTTCGGGCCCGATGGTTCATCGACTCGCCGGTCAGACACCCCATCACGAGACCACATGACAGCCCGAGGGGCCACCACCCTGGTCCGCGAGCGCCGCACGATCCTGCGGATACCGGTCGGGTGCGAGCATGGGCTGGTGCGACGGGTTCTTCTCGCCGCGGCGATCCTCGCGGCGGCCGGCGGCTGCAGCACCGACGACGAGAGTGCGGAGCCTCGCGCGGCGGCCCCGTCGACGACGGCGACCACCACGATCCCGGCCGTCACCGCGACCCCCAGATCGACACCGGAGCCCGAGCCGGTCCGCGGCGTCGACCTCTCCCACCACCAGGGCGCGGTGGACTGGCCGCGGGTGGCGGGGGCCGGGATGGCGTTCGCCTACCTCAAGGCCACCGAGGGCAGCACCTACACCGACCCGACCTTCGCCTCGCACGCCGCCGCGGCCGCCGATGCCGGGCTGCGGGTCGGCGGCTACCACTACTTCAACCTCTGCGCGCCGGGCGCCGCACAGGGTGAGCACTTCGCGGCCGTGCTCGACGGCGCGCTCGGCGGCGTGCCGGCGCGACGCCGGATGCCGCCGGCGCTCGACCTGGAGCTCCAGGGCAGCTGCGACACCCCACCGCCCCGCGCCGACCTGGTGCGGGAGGTGGAGGCGTTCCTCGCCGTCGTCGAGCCGGCCACCGGACAGGAGGTCGTCGTCTACGCGTTCCCCGAGTTCGAGGCGCGCTACCGGATGTCGCGGGCCGTCGACCGCCGGCAGTGGGTGCGCCGGCTCGGCGACCGGCCGCCGGCACGGGAGTGGTGGCTGTGGCAGCAGGACGACGCCGCCACGGTGCCGGGCGTGAGCGGACCGGTCGACCTCAACCAGCTCGCCGGGTGATCGCTTCGGCGCAATTGCGCCGAAATGACAGCTTCCGGGCCCGAGAACCCGCCACAACCGCGCAATTGCGCGGAAACAGTCACCTCGCGGACGAACGAACCCGGCCTACTTCAGGTACTTGGAGAAGTCCTGGGGCAGGTTGAGGTTGGCCGCGGCCTGCTCGTAGTCGATGTCCTCGGCGGGCTGGCCGAACGGGTTCGACGGGCCGGCGGCGGCCTTCTCCTGGGCGGCCTTCTCCTCCTGGGCGGCCTTGGCGGGGTTGCCGGAGACCCGGCGTCCCTTGCCCTTCTTGGCCTGCTGCTTGCCCTTGCCCCGCTTGCCGGGGCCGGCGCCGCCGGGCATCCCCGGCATGCCGCCCATGCCCGGCAGCCCGGGCATGCCACCGCCGCGGGCCATCTGCATCATCATCTTGCGGGCCTCGAAGAACCGGTCGACGAGGCTGTTGACGTCGGAGACGGTGCGGCCCGAGCCCTTCGCGATGCGGGCACGACGGGAGCCGTCGATCATCTTCGGGTCGCGACGCTCGGCCGGCGTCATCGACTGGATCATCGCCTCGAGCCGGTCGATCTCGCGCTCGTCGAAGTTCTCGAGCTGCTCGCGCATCTGACCCATCCCCGGGAGCATCCCGAGGATCTTCGACATCGAGCCGAGCTTGCGGACCTGCTGCATCTGCTCGAGGAAGTCCTCGAGGGTGAACTCGCCGCCCTTGCCCGTGAGCTTCTCGGCGGCCTTGAGCGCCTGCTCCTGGTCGAACGTCTTCTCCGCCTGCTCGATGAGCGTCATCAGGTCGCCCATGTCGAGGATGCGCGAGGCCATCCGGTCCGGGTGGAAGAGGTCGAAGTCGCCCATCTTCTCGCCGGCGGAGGCGAACATCACCGGGCGGCCGGTGACGTGGCGGATCGAGAGCGCGGCGCCACCGCGGGCGTCGCCGTCGAGCTTGGTGAGCACGACGCCGTCGAAGCCGACGCCGTCGAGGAACGCCTGGGCCGTGGTGACGGCGTCCTGGCCGATCATCGCGTCGACGACGAACAGCACCTCGTCGGGGTCGACGGCGTCCCGGATCGCGGCGGCCTGCGCCATCATCTCGGCGTCGACGCCGAGCCGGCCGGCGGTGTCGATGATGACGACGTCGTGCAGCGTGCGCTTGGCCTCCTCGATCGAGGAGCGCGCCACCGACACCGGGTCGCCGACGCCGTTGCCGGGCTCGGGCGCGAACACCGGGACGCCGACCCGCTCGCCGTTCACCTGCAGCTGGTTGACGGCGTTCGGGCGCTGGAGGTCGCAGGCCACGAGCAGCGGCGAGCGGTTCTGCTCCTTCAGCCACAGCGCGAGCTTGGCCGCGAGCGTGGTCTTTCCGGCGCCCTGGAGGCCGGCGAGCAGGATGACGGTCGGGCCGCTCTTGGCGAACCGGATCCGCCGGGTCTCGCCGCCGAGGATCTCGACGAGCTCGTCGTTGACGATCTTGACGATCTGCTGGGCCGGGTTCAGCGCCTGGCTGACCTCCTCGCCCCGCGCCCGCTCCTTGACCGCCGCCACGAAGTCCTTGACGACGGGCAGCGCGACGTCCGCCTCGAGCAGCGCGATCCGGATCTCGCGGGCGGTGGCGTCGATGTCGGCGTCGGAGAGCCGGCCCTTGCCCCGCAGGTTGCGGAACGTCTCGGACAGCCGGTCGGACAGGGTGGCGAACACGGGCGGAAGCCTACGTCTACGGCACGAGCGCAGATCGCACGGCGTGGGCCGCCTCGGCGGCCCGGGTCTCCGACAGCGCGCCGGCGCCCTCCTCCTGCAGGTAGAACACGTCGACCGCCTGCGGACCGAGGGTGTCGACATGGGCGGAGCGGACGTCGATGCCGAGCCCGGCCAGGGCAGCGCACACCAGCCGGATGACGCCGGGCCGGTCGGCGGCCCGCACCTCCAGCACCGTGGCCTGCTCGCTGGCCTCGGGCCGGACGGCGACGGTCGGCTCGAGGTCGGCCACCGCGGCCCGGAACCGGGCGTCGGGGTCGATCCCGCCGGCCCGCAGGGCGTCGTAGCGGGTGCGGAGGAGCGCGGGGTCGACCTCGTCGACGGCGACGTCCCACACCGACACCGCCCAGGAGCCGGACGCCTCCTCCTGGGCCCACGCCCGCGCCGCCCGCACCGGCAGCCGCTGCAGCGCGAGCACCGCGGCGACGTCGGCGAGCAGGCCCACCCGGTCGGCGGCGATCGCCGTGACCCGGGTGCCGTCGCCCTGCCGCTCGACCTCGACGGCGAGCGCGCCGGGGTCGTCGCGGAGCGCGGCCGGCACCGCTACCGGGTCGCTGGTGATCGGCGGCAGCGCGGCCCCGGTGTCGAGCGCCGCGAGCGCCCGGCGGGCGAGGTCGAGCACCAGACCGGAGCGCCACGACGTCCACGCCTTCGGCGAGGTGGCCTTGGCGTCGGCCTCGGTGAGCGCGGCGAGCAGCGACATCGCCTCCGGCGAGCCGACCCTGCTGGTGACCATCTCGACGGTCGCGGGGTCGTCGGGGTCTCGGGTGGTCGCGGTCTCGGCGAGCAGCAGGTGCCGGCGCACCAGCAGCGCCACCAGCTCGACGGCGTCGGCGCCGAAGCCCATCCGGGTGGCCACGGCACGGGCGATCGGCTCGCCCGCGACGCTGTGCTGGGTGAGCCCGCCCTTGCCGATGTCGTGCAGCAGCGCCGCGACCATCAGCACGTCCGGCCGCGCCACCGAACGGATCAACGTCGAGGCCTCCACGCAGGTCTCGACGACGTGCCGGTCGACGGTGAACCGGTGGATCACCGAGGCGTGCGGCAGCAGCCGGATCCGCTCCCACTCCGGCAGCACGGCGGCGAGCGCTCCGGTCTCCTCGAGCGTCTCCCACACCGGCAGCAGGCCGGGCCCGGAGGCGAGCAGCCGCACCAGGAGGTGCCGGGCCTCGTCCGGCCACGGGTCGGGCAGGGACGCTCCCTCGCGGACCAGCCGGGCGGCGGTCACCGGCGACAGGACGACGTCGCGCTCGGCGGCCGCGGCTGCTGCGCGCAGCAGCAGCGGCGGGTCGTCCGCCGGCCGGGCCCGCCGGTCGAGCACCACCTCGCCCCCCGAGAGCGCGACGCCGGCGGCCAGCGGCTCGAGCTGCGGGCGGCGCTGCCGCGAGGCCGGGCCGGCGAGCACGCCGTCGACTCGGCGCCAGGTGAGCCGCGAGAGGTGGGTGAGCCGGCGTCCGATCTCGCGCACGTGCCGCTGCGCCGCGCGCTCGTCGTCGAGCCCGAGCCGCTCGGCCACGCCCTCCCAGAGCTCCGGCGCCACCCGGTCGGTGGCGCGGCCGGCCAGGTCGTGCACGACGTCGCGGACGTCGAGCAGCGCCTGCCGGCTGCGCTCGAGGTCGCTGTGCTCCACGTCGACCAGCCAGGTGGCCACGAGCGCGCGCAGCATCGTCGCGTCGCGCAGGCCGCCCTCGGCCTCCTTGAGGTCGGGCACCGAGAGGTGGGCGAGCTCGCCGATCAGCTCGTGCCGCGACCGGACGATCCTGCGCAGCTCGGGCAGCCGGGCGCGGGCGCCGCGGCGCCACTGGGCCAGCACGGTCGTCCGCAGTCGCAGCGCGAGGTTCGGGTCGCCGGCGACGTGGCGGACGTCCAGCAGCCCGGAGGCGACCTTCACGTCGGCGTCCGCGGCCGTCGTCATCTCGGGCAAGGAGCGCACCGAGTGGTCGAGCCTGGCTCGGGAGTCCCACAGCGGGTACCAGACCTCGGCCGCCACCGCGCCGGGGTCGACGCCCTCGTCGTGCACGAGCACGACGTCGAGGTCGGAGTGGGGGGCGAGCTCGCTGCGCCCGTAGCCGCCGACGGCGACCAGCGCCATGCCGACCTCGGGGCCGCCGCAGCCGTCGTAGGCGGCGACGCAGGCCCGGTCGGCCGCCTCGGCGCGGGCGGCGCGCTCGGGAGCGGTCAAGAGTCTTAGATCGCGGCGGAGTCGCGGTCGCCGGTGCGCACGCGGACGACGCTCTCGACCGGCTGCACCCACACCTTGCCGTCGCCGATCCGGCCGGTGGCGGCGCCCCTGACGATGGCGTCGGTGACCGCCTCGACGTCCGCGTCGTCGACGACGATCTCGAGCCGGATCTTCGGCACCAGCGAGATGGAGTACTCCGCGCCGCGGTAGACCTCGGTGTGGCCCTTCTGCCGCCCGTAGCCGTTGACCTCGCTCACCGTCATGCCGGTGACCCCCACCGCCTCGAGCGCGGTGCGGACGTCCTCCCACTTGTGCGGCTTCACGACCGCGGTGACCAGCTTCATCCTCACGCCCCTCTCGGTCTGCGCATCATGCCCGAACCTGGACGCCCGTCGAGCCTGTCGAGATCGGCTTCCGGCGTCTCGACAGGCTCGACGAACGTGCGGGGAGTCACCTAGAGGGCGGCCTCGTCCTTGTCACCGGTGCGGACCCGGATGACGGTGTCGACCGGGCTCACCCAGACCTTGCCGTCACCGATCCGACCGGTCTGCGCGGTCTTGGTGATGATGCCGACGACGTCGTTCACGTCGCCGTCGTCGACCACGATCTCGATGCGGATCTTGGGCACCAGGGCGATGTCGTACTCCGCCCCGCGGTAGACCTCGGTGTGGCCCTTCTGACGGCCGTAGCCGCTGACCTCGCTGACCGTCATACCGGTCACGCCGAAGGTCTCGAGGGCCTCGCGGACGTCCTCCCACTTGTGCGGCTTGATCACCGCGGTCACGAGCTTCATGCGGTCGCCCCCTCCTGGTTGCGTGCCGGTGCGTTGCTGGTGAGCAGGCCCGAGGTGACACCACCACTGGACCCGGTGTGCAGGTCGTACGCGCTCTCGCCGTGGGCCGCGAGGTCGATGCCGCCGACCTCGTCGTCCTCGGAGATCCGCAGGCCGATCGTGTACTTGATCGCCAGGCCGATGACCGTGGTCAGCACGCCGCAGTAGGCGACCGCCACCAGCACGCCGAGCGTCTGGTCGATGAGCGAGTCCGCGCCGCCGCCGTACAGCAGGCCGTCGACGCCGCCGGCGCCCTCGGAGGTGGAGAAGACGCCGATCAGCACGGTGCCGACGACACCGCCGACGAGGTGCACGCCGACGACGTCGAGCGAGTCGTCGTAGCCGAGGCGGAACTTCCAGCCGACCGCCCAGGCGCAGATCGCGCCGGCGACGGCGCCGATGGCGACGGCGCCCTCGATGTCGACCGCACCGGCGGCCGGGGTGATGGCGACCAGGCCGGCCACGATGCCGGAGGCGGCGCCGAGCGAGGTGGCCTTCTTGTGCACGATCCGCTCGATCACGAGCCAGCCGAGGATGGCGGCCATCGCGGCGAGGGTGGTGTTGGCGAAGGTGCGCCCGGTCTCCAGCGGGAACTGGGTCTCCGGGTCGTCGCCGAACACGATCGAGCCGACGTTGAAGCCGTACCAGCCGAGCCACAGCATGCCCGCGCCGAGCATGGTCAGCGTCAGGTTGTGCGGGCGCATCTTGTCCTTGGGCCAGCTGATGCGCTTGCCGAGGAGCAGGACCAGCACCAGCGCGGCGACGCCGGCGTTGATGTGGACGGCGGTGCCGCCCGCGTAGTCCTGGGCGCCGATCCGGCCGCAGATGAGGGAGTCGTCGGTGCAGCTGAACACCATGTGCGCCATCGGGAAGTACACGATCACCGCCCACAGCGGCACGAAGAGCAGCCAGGCGGCGAACTTCATCCGGCCCTCGACGGCGCCGCTGATCAGCGCCACCGTGATGATCGCGAACGTCATCTGGAACATGACGAAGATGTAGGCGTCGGTGGTGACGCCGTCGAGCCAGAAGAGCTCGAAGGGGTTGGCGAAGAAGGTGCCCTCGCCGCCGAAGCCCATCGACCAGCCGACGGCGACGTAGATGATGCCGACCATCGCCGCGGCGATGAACGACATCATCATCATGTTGAGCACCGACTTCGAGCGCGACATACCGCCGTAGAACAGGGCCAGGGCGGGCACGGTCATCATGAGGACCAGTGCCGTCGCGATGAGCATGAAGGCGTAGTAGCCGTCCACAGAACCTCCAGAATCAGGACAGACGATTCGGGGACGGAGCCGACCGCGACCGCACTGTCGGTTCGGGTTCCGTCTCGATGTCGTTCACCCTCACGGCAGGACGTTTCGCCGTGCGCCGACCCATGTTGCGAGCACGCAACGAGTTCGGCCCTCGTGTTACAGCCGTGTTGCGGAGGTTCCCTCAGGAGAGGAGCGCGTCGACGAACGCCTCGGGGCTGAACGGGGCCAGGTCGTCGGGGCCCTCGCCGAGGCCGACGAGCTTGACGGGCACACCGAGCTCGCGCTGGACGGCGACGACGATGCCGCCCTTGGCCGAGCCGTCGAGCTTGGTGAGCACGATGCCGGTGACGTTCACGACCTCGCTGAACACCCGCGCCTGGATCAGACCGTTCTGCCCGGTGGTGGCGTCGAGCACGAGCAGCACCTCGGTGACCGGCGCCTGCTTCTCGACGACCCGCTTCACCTTGCCGAGCTCGTCCATGAGGCCGGCCTTGTTCTGGAGCCGGCCGGCGGTGTCGACGACCACGGTGTCGATGCCCCGGTCGACGCCGTGCTTGACGGCCTCGAACGCCACGCTGGCGGGGTCGCCGCCCTCGGGGCCGCGCACCACCTCGACGCCGACCCGCTCGCCCCAGGTGGCGAGCTGGTCGACCGCGGCGGCGCGGAAGGTGTCGGCGGCGCCGAGCGTGACGGTGCGGTCCTCGGCCACGAGGATCCGGGCCAGCTTGCCGACGGTGGTGGTCTTGCCGGAGCCGTTGACCCCGACCACGAGCACGACGCCGGGGGCGCCGTCGCCGCTCACGCGGAGCGCGCGGTCGGCGTCGGGGTCGAGCAGGTCGAGCAGAACGTCGCGGAGCACCGCGCGCGGGTCGCCCGCCTCGGCGCCGCCGACGCGGAGCCGGGTGCGCAGGCTCTCGACCACCTGCTGGGTGGGCGCGACGCCGAGGTCGGCGCCGAGCAGCAGGTCCTCGATCGACTCCCAGGTGTCCTCGTCGAGGCGCTCGCGGCTCAGCAGGGCGAGCAGGCCCTTGCCGAGGCCGCCCTGGCTGCCGGCCAGCCGCTGCCGCAGCCGCACCAGCCGGGAGCGGGTGTCCTCGGGCTTCTCGAGCGCCGGCGCGGTCTCGACCTCGACCGGCGCGGGCGGTACCTCGACGTCGGAGACCGCGTCCTCGAACGGCGCCGGCGGCGGGGTGAGGACGTCGGTCGAGGACGACGGGGTCCCGCGGCGACGCGGGACGACCAGCCCGACCACCGCCACCAGGGCGACGACCGCGAGGGCGACGACGAGGATCAGCCACTCCATGGGCTCATCCAACCAGCGCGGGACCTCGGTCAGGCGCGGTGGGTGGTCTCCCGCTCGCGCTCCTCGGCGAGCTCCTCCAGCTCGCCGTCCTCGATCACCGGGACGGCGTCGCGGACCTTGCCGAGCGCCTGGTCGAGCCAGGGCGCGCCGGGCGTGGGCTCGTTGCGGTGCGGGAAGGCCGTGTAGGCGAGCACCGCGGCGGCGATGACGAGGCAGACCAGGGTGCTGACGACGATGAACGTCACGGCGGTTGCTCCTCCGAGGGGGGCGGCACGAGAGGGGAGAGTGCGCCTCCACCGTGCCACGCCGGCAGTTGCCGGCGCCAACCCTCGGCGTGTCAGGCGCGTACGAGCGGCGCCAGGGCGGCGCGGAGGTCGTCGGGGATCGGCACCACGGGACGGTCGGGGCGGGTGGGATCCGTGTTGTCGATGTAGACGTGCACGAACCGGCCCTCGGCGGCCGCCTCGTCGCCGTCCCCCTGGAACAGGCCGACCCGGTAGACCACCGAGGAGGTGCCGAGCCGGTCGACGACGATGCCGAGCTCGACCGGCTTGGGGTAGCCGATCTGCCGGAAGTACCGGCAGCCGACCTCGGCCACGACGCCGATCGCGGGCAGCGACCGGATGTCGGTGCCCATGGCGCCGTCGAGGTGGTTGTTG
Organism: uncultured Actinomycetota bacterium; assembly: GCA_963780355.1. GTDB lineage: Bacteria > Actinomycetota > Actinomycetes > Propionibacteriales > Nocardioidaceae > Nocardioides. The sequence continues at coordinate 1,980,896 of CAWABT010000001.1, read as the reverse complement.
ACCGCGGTGTCGATGAGCTCGAAGTACTTGGCGTTGTTCATGTGGCCGTACACGTCGTCGTCGGTCCACCGGGTGGTGATGGTCTCCCAGTGCACGTAGTCGGCGCGGGTCGGCAGGGGCGGGCGTTCGCTCATGCGACTAGGCCGGCTGGGCGTCGCGGAGCCGCTGGCTGATGACGGCGCTGACGCCGTCGCCGCGCATCGAGACGCCGTAGAGCGCGTCGCCGACCTCCATCGTGCGCTTCTGGTGGGTGATCACGAGCAGCTGGGAGTTCTCGCGCAGCTCCTCGTAGATCTCCAGCAGCCGGCCGAGGTTGGTGTCGTCGAGGGCCGCCTCCACCTCGTCGAGGATGTAGAACGGCGAGGGCCGGGCCTTGAACAGCGCCACCAGGAACGCGACGGCCACGAGCGACCGCTCACCGCCGGAGAGCAGCGAGAGCCGCTTGACCTTCTTGCCCGGGGGCCGCGCCTCCACCTCGACGCCGGTGGCGAGCATGTCGTCGGGGTCGGTGAGCACCAGGCGCCCCTCGCCGCCGGGGAACAGCCGGGCGAAGGTGGCGTCGAAGGCCTTGCTCACGTCGGCGTAGGCCTCGGAGAAGACCTCCTGCACCCGGTTGTCGACCTCGCGGACGATGTCGAGCAGGTCGCTGCGCGTCTTCTTGAGGTCCTCGAGCTGCTCGGTGAGGAACTTGTGCCGCTCCTCCATCGCCGAGAACTCCTCGAGCGCCAGCGGGTTGACCCGGCCGAGGTCGCGCAGCTGCCGCTCGGCGATGCGGAGCCGCTTGGTCTGCTCGTCGCGGTCGTAGGGCGTCGGCCCCGGTGGCTCCTCGCCCTCGGCCAGCTCGGTGGTGGCCGACGGCGGCACGAGCTGGTCGGGACCGAACTCGGCGACCAGCCCCTCGACGTCAAGGCCGAGCTCCTCGAGCGCCCGCTCGGCGAGCTGGTCGATCCGCATCTGCTGCTGGGCGCGCGCCATCTCGTCGCGGTGCACCGAGTTCACGAGCTCGTCGTGCTCGCGGCCGAGGTCGCGCAGCGTGGCGCGGACGTCGAGCAGCCGGTGCTCGCGGCCGGCGCGGGCCTGCTCGACCTCCTGCCGGGCGCGGCTGGCCTCGTGCAACGACACCTCGAGCCGGGCCAGCGCGTACGACGCCCCGACGCCGACCGCCTCGGCGGCCTCGCCCTCGCGCAGCAGCCGCTCGCGCCGCTCGGCGGCGCGGGCGCGGGCCTCGCGCTCGGCGGTCGCCCGGCGCACCAGCGCGTCGACCCGGCCGTGCAGCGCGCGGGCCCGCTCCTCGGAGGTGCGCAGCGACAGCCGGGCGTCCATCTCGCCCTGCCGGGCGGCCTTGGCCTCCTGGGCCAGCCGCTCGCGGTCGGCGGTGTCGGGCTCGTCGGTGGGGGCGTCCTCGGCCGCGGCGAGCCGCTGCTCGAGCTCGGCGAGGCCGGCGAGGTCGCGGTCGCGGGCCTCCTGGGCGTCGGCGATGGCCTGGGCGATCCGGTCGGCTTCGCCGCGGGCCGCGCGGGCGGCCGCGCCGTACTGGCCGAGCTCCTCGGCGACGGCGGCCAGGGTGGCGTCGGACTCGTGCAGCTTGGCGAGCGCGACGTCGACCCGCTTCTGGGCCTCCAGCCGCTCGGCCTCGAGCCGGGAGAGGTCGAAGGCGAGCCGCTCCCCCGCGGCGGTGGCCTCGGCGAGCTGCTCGGTGGCCTCGTCGACGGCGCCCTGGATCTCGATCAGGCTCTGCTGACCGCTGGAGCCGCCGGCGGCCACGTGGGCGCCCAGCAGGTCGCCCTCGCGGGTGACGGCCACCAGCTCGGGGCGGTCAGCCACGAGACGCTTCGCGGCGGCCAGGTCGTCGACCACCACCACGCCCGTGAGCAGGCGGGTGACGGCGCCGCGCAGGTGGTCGGGGCACTCGACGGCGTCGGCGGCCCAGGTGCCGCCCGGAACGGCCGCGCGGTCGGCGGCGTCGGCCGGACCGCCCGCGAGCACCAGCCGGGCGCGGCCGAGGTCGTCGTCCTTGAGGTGGGTGATGGCGGCGACGGCGGCGTCGGCGTCGCTCACGGCGACCGCGTCGGCGGCGGCGCCCAGTGCGCTGGCCACCGCCGTCTCGTAGCCGTGGCGCACGGTGAGCAGTGCGGCCACCGAGCCGAGCACGCCGTCGAGGTGCTGCGAGGCGGCCAGCAGCGCCCCGGCGCCGTCGGGACGGGCGAGGCCCATCTCGAGGGCGTCCTTGCGGGCGGCGAGCCCGGCCCGCTCGCGGTCGGTCTGCTGCGCCTCCTCGCGGGCCTTGGCGAGCCGGTCCTCGAGGTCGTCGAGCAGCGACGAGGCCGCCTCGTGCTCGTGGTCGAGGCCCTCCTCGCCGGCGTCGAGGCCGGCGACCTTGGTCTCCAGGGCGGTGAAGTCGCGCTGCGCGCGCTCGACCCGGGCGACGGCGTCCTCGCGGGCGAGGCCGAGCCTGCCCACCTCGTCGTCGGCCGCGGCGGCCCGGGAGCGCAGCGCGCCCACCTGGCCGGTGAGCCGGGCGAGCCCTTCGCGGCGGTCGGCGGCCGCGCGCTGCAGGGCGGCGACGCGGCGGTCCTCCTCGGCGGCGGCGTCCTCGGCGGCGCGGCGGGCGGCGACGGCGGCCTCGAGGGCGGTGCGGTGGCCGTCGACCTCGGCGGCGATCTGCTGCTCCTCGGCGCGGACGCGCTCGGCCTCGGCGTCGAGCTCGTCGGGGTCACGGCCCTGCTCGCTCACCTGCTCGCGGGCCGCGGCGGCGTTGCGGATCCGCTCGGCGGCCAGCCCCTGGGTGCCCCGCAGCCGCTCGCGCAGCGAGCCGAGCGCGTACTGCACCTCCTGGGCCGCGGACAGCGCCGGCAGGTCTTCCCGCAGCGCGGCCTCGACGGCGGCCTCGGTCTCCCGGGCCTCCTTGATCAGCGCCTCCACCTGCTCGCGGCGCTCGACGAGCACGGACTCGTCGGCGATCTCCTGCTCGAGCGCGGTGCGCGCCGTCATGAGGTCGTCGGCGAGCAGCCGGGCTCGGGCGTCGCGGGCGTCGGCCTGCACGCCGGCCGCCTTGCGCGCCACCTCGGCCTGCCGGCCGAGCGGCTTGAGCTGCCGGCGGATCTCGGAGAGCAGGTCCTGGAGCCGGGTGAGGTTGCCCTCGGTGGAGTCGAGCTTGCGGAGGGCCTTCTCCTTGCGCTTGCGGTGCTTGAGGACGCCGGCGGCCTCCTCGATGAAGCCGCGGCGGTCCTCGGGGGTGGCGTGCAGGATCTGGTCGAGCTGGCCCTGCCCGACGATCACGTGCATCTCGCGGCCGATGCCGGAGTCGCTCAGCAGCTCCTGGACGTCGAGCAGGCGGCACGACGTGCCGTTGATGGCGTACTCGGAGCCGCCGCTGCGGAACATGGTGCGGCTGATCGTCACCTCGGAGTACTCGATCGGCAGCGCGCCGTCGGAGTTGTCGATGGTGAGCACGACCTCGGCGCGACCCAACGGCGGCCGGCCGCTGACGCCGCTCGTGCCGGCGAAGATGACGTCCTCCATCTTGCCGCCGCGCAGGCTCTTGGCGCCCTGCTCGCCCATCACCCAGGCGAGGGCGTCGACGACGTTCGACTTGCCGGAGCCGTTCGGCCCGACGATGCAGGTGATGCCGGGCTCCAGCTGCAGCGTGGTGCTCGAGGCGAAGGACTTGAACCCCTTGAGGGTCAGGCTCTTCAGGTACACGCGAACTCCGTCACCAGGGGGTCGTCAGGACGCGCTGACAGCGGGGGAAGCTCAGCGGGGCTCACCCTACAAGCCGGCGTCCTCGATCTCGGGCACCTCGTCGGCGTGGGCGATGTGCGCGAGCTGGCGCCAGATCAGCACCACGAACAGCGCCGAGCCGACGCCGGCGAACCAGAACGGCCCGGTCACGCCGAAGTTCTGGGCGATCACGCCGCCGAGCGCGGAGCCGACCACCAGGCCGCCGAACACCCCGACCAGGTTCACGCTGCCGACCCGGCCCTGCAGGTGGCTCGGCACCGCCCGCTGCCGGACCGTCACCGACGTCGTGTGCCAGATGAAGGCGTGGGCGCCGAACAGGAAGAAGATCACCATCGCCACCGGCGGCGACGTCGTGAGGGCGAGCGCGAGGTGGGTGAGCGTCTCGAGGATCAGGCCGATCCGCATCAGGTCGCCGAGCGACACGAACCGGGTGATCGTGCCGTAGGCGAGCGTGCCGAGCAGCCCGCCCAGCGCGGAGACCGTGGTGATGAGGCCGAAGCCCACCTCGCCGAGATCGAGCCGCTGGGTCGCGTAGAGCACGAGCACCGACCAGGCGGCGCCCCAGGTGATGTTGAAGGTGAAGATCGTGAGCACCAGGGTGCGGACGGCGGCGTGCCGCAGCACCCAGCGGAACCCCTCGGCGATGTCGTGGCGCAGGTGGGTGTCGGGCGGCGGTCCCTCGCGCTCCGGCAGCCGCAGCCGCGAGATCAGCGCCAGCCCGATCAGCACCAGGCTCGGCCTGGGTGGCGAACGGCGTCGCGTTGCCGAGGGCGAAGAGGAACGCCCCGAGCGGTGCGCCGGCCAGCTGGTTGATCGTGATGAAGCCCGCCGTCAGCCGGGCGTTGGCGATCGCGAGGTCGGCTCGCCTGACCAGGGTGGGCAGCACGGCGCTCGCCGCGTTGTCGGTGAACACCTCGGCCACGCCCAGCACGAACAGCGCGACCAGCACCACCGCGATGCTCGCGACGTCGGCGGCGATCACGAGGGCGAGCAGCACCAGCACCACCGACCGCACGGCGTTCGCGCCGAGCATGATCCGGCGCCGGTCCCACCGGTCGGTGAGAGCACCGGCCCACAGCCCGAACACCAGCGGCGGCGCCCACTGCACCAGCGCCGCGAGCGCCACCAGGAACTCCGAGTCGGTGCGCGAGGCCACCAGCAGCGGGCCGGCCGCGAGCGCGATCCCGTCGCCGAGGTTCGTCGTCCACGACGACGCCAGCAGCCACCGGAACCCGGTGCCGAGGCGCCGCGGCACGACGACCTCGACGACTCTGCTCACAAGAGCGGGACGCTACCCACCGACCCGTCCCGAACGAACCGAGTTATGCGCTGACCCGCCCGAAAGTTTCGGGCGGGTCAGCGCATGTTCGTGCAGTTTCGGGCGGGTCGACCTCAGGCGAGGGCGGGGGTGGTGTCGGGGCCGCGGGGGCGGCGGCGCCGCAGGCCGAGGGCCAGGAACATCGCGCCGAGCACGAGGGCCAGCGGGGTGGCGCCGCGCTGCACCTTGTCGAGGATCGACGGGTCGGACGACGAGGCGGGCGGAAGGGCGCCGCGGCCGTCACCGGGCACGTCGACGGCGTAGACGTCGAGGCCGCGCACGAGGTCGATCGAGTACACGACGTTGGTCGTGCCGCCGGTCATCCGACCGTTCTTGTAGGCGGGCACCCACATCGCGTCCCAGACCTCCGAGGTGCCCCAGATCGAGTGGGCGTAGGGCTTGATGACGCGGGGGTTGCGGACGTCGAGGATCTGGGTGCCCCCGCCGTAGAAGCCGGCCGCGACGAGGCCGCTGCCGTGGTAGTCGAACCAGTGCGAGGAGCAGAACGCGCCCTGCGGGCTCGGGAAGTTGCCGAGGTCGGAGAGCTCGACCTTGTCGAGCGGCACGATGCTGTCGAAGCCGCGGGTGCCGGCGTTCAGCTCCTTGACCCACCAGGTCTGGAAGGAGCCGGCCTTCGCGCAGTCGGTCTGCTCGTAGTCCTCCTCGGTGACGAGCAGGATGTTGCCGTTGGCCAGCGAGGGGGCGGTGTTCGGGCGGAACGCGCTGCCGTTCGGGCGGAACGCGTTGTGGAGGATGAAGTCGTTCCAGCCGGCGTAGCGGGGGTCGGCGCCGCGGCCGGCCTTGCCGGTCGTGGCGAGCAGCCGCGGGCTCCGCGCGTTGGTCGTGTCCCACATCGAGGCGCCGCCCCAGCCGGTGTGGGTGCCGATGCCGGCGCTGTCGAAGTTCCACTTGTGGCCCGCCGTCGGCGACCAGAACGGCTGCAGCCCGGACTTGTTGGCGTTGCTGTCGACCTCGCGCGGCTTGTAGAGGTTGCGCAGGTCGAACACCGAGAAGTACGGGTTCGACTCGTTCTCGCCGGCCGAGTAGGCGTAGTCGCAGTCCCACTGATCGACGCAGGCGACGGTGTGGGTGCTGGTGGAGCCGGGCGCGCGGGAGTAGATCCGGGGCGCCGACGGCTTGGTGACGTCGACGACGATCAGCTCGCCGCCGCCGAGGTTGCTGTGCTCGATGTCGTCGGGCGAGGCCGACACCAGGTCGACGCCGACCAGCGCGAACCGCTTGATGCCTGAGCTCGTGCGTCGCTCGCCGCAGTTCATCGCCTCGTTCTCGAACAGCGCGTTGACGAGCGTGCCGACCAGCCGCGGCTTGGCCGGGTCGGCCACGTTCCAGACCCGCAGCGTGTCGATACCGCTGGTGACGAACAGCGGCGCGGTCTTCAGGAAGCACCCGGAGATGCCGGCCTGCGACGGGTTGACGCCGAGGTGGGCGATCCGCTCGCTCTCGAGCGCGGCGTCGGTGCTGTCGCGCACCAGCGAGCGTTCGCGCAGCTGGTCGGCGGCGGCGTCACTGCCGTCGTCGCCCGAGCCGCCGGAGGCGGACGCGGCGGGCACGGCGAAGACGCCGGTGCCGGCGATGAGGAGACCGAGCAGGACGAGGAGGAGTCGGCGCACGACTGGTACAACGCGCGAACCCGCACGGGGTCACGCGTGGGTGCCTGGGGTCAGGCGGGCTGCATCTCCGTGAGGTCCTGCGCGCCGTCGAGCAGGTCGGCCGCGTGGGCGGCGACGAGCCGGTCGTTCTCGGCGCTCAAGCGAAGCACCAGCTGCTCCAGCTCGGCCACGCGGTTGCGCAGGCGAGCGTTGTCGGCGGTGAGACGGGGGTCTCGCAGGTCGCTGCTCAGGTGGCCGATCAGCGCCTTGGCCATGTAGTGAACCTTCCGATGAGTGGGTCCGGCCCAGGAAGGTGGGCCACCGTCAAGAGTCGCACTTCACACCCCGGTGGTCAATCTGGCGACGGCACCACGACAGGGGTCCGGCGGCGCCGCGGAACGGGCTGACAGCGCGGGCAGAAGAACGAGGACCGGTTGGTGAAGGCGACCCGCCGGATCGGGGTGCCGCACCGGTCGCACGGCTCGTGCTCGCGGCCGTAGGCGTGCAGCGAGCGGTCGAAGTACCCGGACTCGCCGTTGACGTTGACGTAGAGCGCGTCGAACGACGTGCCGCCCTCCCCCAGCGCCTGGTTCATGACGTCGCGGGCGTGCGCCAGCAGCCCGCCCACCTGGCGCCGGGTGAGCCGCTCCCCCGGCCGCTCGCCGTGCAGCCGGGCCCGCCACAGCGCCTCGTCCGCATAGATGTTGCCGACGCCGGAGATCACGGTCTGGTCGAGCAGCAGCCGCTTGACGCCGGCACTGCGGCGCCGCACCGTCGCGACGAACGCGTCGTCGTCGAACTCGGGGTCGAGCGGGTCGCGGGCGATGTGGGCGATCTCGGGCGGCAGCTCGGCGCCGCCGTCCGAGATCGAGAGGCCGCCGAACATGCGCTGGTCGACGAAGCGGATGTCGCGGTCCTCCGCGGCGCCGTCGAGCGTCAGCAGCACGCGGAGGTGACGCTCCACCGGGGCGCCCTTCGGCTGCACGAGCAGCTGCCCGCTCATGCCGAGGTGGCCGAGCAGGGCGTCGCCGTTGTCGAGCGGCAGCCAGAGGTACTTGCCGCGACGGCGGGCGTCCTCGATCCGGCGTCCGGTGAGGGCGGCGGCGAAGCCGTCCGGGCCGCGGGGGTCGCGGCGCACCGGGCGCGGGTGCAGCACGTCGACGCGGGCCACGGTGGCGCCGAGGACGTGGCGGGCCAGCCCGGCCCGCACCACCTCGACCTCGGGGAGCTCGGGCACGGCGACGTCCGGTGGCTACAGGGTCGGCGGAAGGCCGAGGGACTCGACGAGCTCGCCGTACGCGGTCTCGGCGGAGGCCTGCTCGGCCTCCTTCTTGGACCGGCCGACGCCGTCGCCGTACATCTGGTCGGCGACCCGGACCTGCGCGTGGAAGGTCTTCATGTGGTCGGGGCCCTCGTCGCTGAGCACGTACTCGGGCACCCCGAGCGCGTGGGCGGCGGCGAGCTCCTGCAGCGAGGTCTTCCAGTCGAGCCCGGCCCCCATCGCGGAGGCGGCCTCGATGAGCGGGTCGAACAGGCGGTGCACGACGTCGGCGGAGGTGTCGATGCCTCCGCTGAGGTGGATCGCGCCGATCACGGCCTCGACGGTGTCGGAGAGGATCGACGCCTTCTCCCGGCCACCGGTGGCCTCCTCGCCGCGACCGAGCTTCACGTAGGCGCCGAGCCCGATGCCGCGGGCGACGCCCGCCAGCGCCCGCGCGTTCACGACGGCGGCGCGCAGCTTGGCCAGCCGGCCCTCGGAGAGGGTGGGGTGGGCCTGGTAGAGGGTCTCGGTGACGACGACGCCGAGCACCGAGTCGCCGAGGAACTCCAGCCGCTCGTTGGTGGGCAGGCCGCCGTGCTCGTAGGCGTAGGAGCGGTGCGTCAGGGCGAGCTCGAGCAGCTCCGGGTCGAGCGTCGGGTCACCGAGCGCCGACCGGAGCTCCGGGTAGTCGAGAGCGGTCGGGCCGCTCCCGGCTGCCTGCTCGCTCAGAGGACCTGACGCCGGTTGCCGCGGGCGCCGTACTGGCCGCACTGGCCGCAGGCGCGGTGCGGGAGGTGCTTGGCACCGCAGGACGGGTTGGCGCAGGTCACGAGGGACGGCGCGACGGCCTTCCACTGCGAGCGACGGTGCCGCGTGTTGCTGCGCGACATCTTCCGCTTCGGGACAGCCACTGTGATCTCCTCTGGGGTTTCAGTCTCGGGGGTCTTGCTCGAGTTCGGCCAGCACGGCCCACCGCGGGTCGACCGGCGCCGCGTGCTCGTGGTCCGGATCGTCCGCGAGCCGCGCACCGCACTCGGTGCACAGCCCAGGACAGTCGTCTGAGCACAAGGGCTGGAACGGCAGTGCGAGCACCACCGCGTCCCGCAGCAGCGGCTCGAGGTCGACCAGGTCGTCCTCCAGCATGCTGACCTCGGGGTCCTCGGAGGCACTCTCACCGGGCTCCGCGTCGTACACGAACAGCTCCTGGAACGTGACGTCGACGCGGTCGACGATCGGCTCCAGGCACCGCACGCACTCGCCGCGCAGGTCGGCCGTAGCCGTCCCGGTGACCAATACCCCCTCCATGACCGCCTCGAGCCGCAGGTCGAGTTCGACCGGCGAGCCTTCGGGGACACTGAGGACCTCGATACCCAGATCTGCCGGTGCCGGCACCGTCCGCGTCACCTCACGCTGGGACCCCGGGCGGCGTCCGAGCTCGCGGGTGTCGAGCACGAGCGGCGCTCTCGGGTCCAGGCTGGTCAGGAGTTCACTTCCGGGTCCGGGCTACCAACAGATCAGCGAGAAGCGTACTGCGCGGGCCGACCGGCCGCGAAATCCCTGGTCAGGAGCCCGCGGATCGCTCCGCGAGCCGGGCCAGCAGCCGCGCGTGCACCGTGGGCGGCAGGAACGCGGCGATGTCGCCGCCGAGGCCCGCCACCTCCTTGACCAGGCTCGAGCTCACGAAGGACTGGCCGGTGCTCGCGGGCAGGAACACGGTCTCGACGGCGGTGAGGGCGCGGTTCATGTGGGCCATCGGCAGCTCGTAGTCGAAGTCCGACGACGACCGCAGCCCCTTGACGAGCGACTTCGCGCCCACCGTGGAGCAGAAGTCGGTGACCAGCCCGGTGAACCCCTCGACCCGCACGTTCGGCAGGTCGGCGCAGGCCTCGGTGAGCATCTCGAGCCGCTCCTCCGGCGAGAACAGCCGGCTCTTGGACTGGTTGACGCCGACCGCGACCACGACCTCGTCGAAGAGCCCGGCGGCACGGCCGATGATGTCGAGGTGCCCGTAGGTGACCGGGTCGAACGAGCCGGGACAGACGGCGCGGCTCACGGGGTCCTCACAGCGCGTGACCGTACCAAAGCGCGGTCTCGCCGTAGCGCTTCGTCCGCTCGGCCGTGAGGCCCTCCGGCCAGGCGGGCTCGGGGCTGCGGGCCGACCGCTCGACCACCACCAGCGCGCCCTCGCCGAGCCACGGCACCAGCAGCGCCAGGTCGGCGGCGACGGCGTCGTCGGCGAGCGGGTAGGGCGGGTCGCTGAACACGACGTCGAAGGGCTCGCCGGGGGTGCGGCGCAGGAACCCGGCGACGGTGCCGCTCACGACGTCGACATCGGCGCCGAGGTCGCGGGCGTTGGACCGCACCAGGCCGGCCGTCCTGCGGTCGGACTCGACCAGCGTGACGGCGGTCGCGCCGCGCGACCATGCCTCCAGCCCGATCGCGCCGCTGCCGGCGTAGAGGTCGAGGAACCGCAGCCCCTGGAGGGTGCCGGCCCACGACTCGATGCTGCTGAAGAGCGCCTCGCGCACCCGGTCGCTGGTGGGCCGGGTGGCGTCGCCGGACGGCGTGCGGAGCCGTCGTCCGCCGGCCGTGCCGCCGATGATCCGGGTCACGAGCGTTCCAGGAAGTCGGCCTCGGCGGTGGACTCGAGCGCGGTGACGGCGGCCCGCAGGTCGGGTGCGCCGGTGAGGTCGGGGTCGTCGTCGAGCAGGTCGTCGGCGGCCTCGCGGGCGGCCACGATCGTCTTCTCGTCGCGCAGCACCCGCAGCGTGGCGAGGGTGGAGCGCCAGCCGGACTGCGAGGCGCCGAGCACGTCGCCCTCGCGGCGCTGCTCGAGGTCGACCCGGCTCAGCTCGAACCCGTCGGAGGTGCGGGCGACGGCGTCGAGCCGGTCGCGGGCCGGTGAGCCGATCTCGGCCCATGACACGAGCAGGCAGAGCCCCGGGTGACCGCCCCGGCCGACCCGGCCGCGCAGCTGGTGGAGCTGGGAGACGCCGAACCGGTCGGCGTCGAGGATCACCATGCCGGTGGCGTTGTGCACGTCGACGCCCACCTCGATCACGGTGGTGGAGACGAGCACGTCGATCTCGCCGCCGGCGAAGGCGCGCATGGTGGCGTCCTTCTCCTCCGGCGGCATCCGACCGTGCAGCGCCGCGAGCCGGAGCCCGGCGAGCGGTCCCTCGGTGAGCTCGGCGAGCACGTGGTCGACCGCGGCGAGCCGGTCGGACGCCAGCGCCGCCGGCTTGCCGGTGACCTCCTCGACGTCCTGGTAGTCGATCTCGCCCTGCTCGTGCACGTCGCCGGAGATGCGGGGGCACACGATGTAGACCTGGTGGCCGCGCCCGACCTCCTCGCGCACCCGCTCCCAGACCCGCGGCATCCAGCCCGGGTGGTCGATGAGGCTCACCACGTTGGTCTGGATCGGCGCCCGGCCGGCGGGCAGCTCCTCGAGCGTGGAGGTCTCGAGGTCGCCGAAGACGGTCATGGCGACGGTGCGCGGGATCGGCGTCGCCGTCATCACCAGCACGTGCGGCGGGCTGCCGGCCTTGTCGGTGAGGGCGGCGCGCTGCTCGACGCCGAAGCGGTGCTGCTCGTCGACGACGACGAGGCCGAGGTCGGCGAACATCACGGCGTCTTCGAGCAGCGCATGCGTGCCGATGAGCAGACCGGACTCGCCGCTGGCGATCCGCGACAGCGGCTCGGTGCGCTGGCTCCTCGTCATCGAGCCGGTGAGCAGCTCGACCCGGGTGGCGACGTCGGCACCGCCCAGCATGCCGCCGGAGGCGAGGTCGCCGAGCATGGCGCTGATCGAGCGGAAGTGCTGCTGCGCGAGCACCTCGGTGGGGGCGAGCAGCGCCGCCTGGCCGCCGGAGTCGATCACCCGCAGCACCGCGCGCAGCGCCACGAGCGTCTTGCCGGAGCCGACCTCGCCCTGGAGCAGCCGGTTCATCGGGTGCGGCTGCGCGAGGTCGTGGTCGATCTCCTCCCCCACGGTGCGCTGGCCGGCGGTGAGCTCGAACGGCAGCCGCTCGTCGAACGCGGCGAGCAGCGCGCCGTCGCCGCCGTCGCGGGCGACCGCGCCCTGCGCCCGCACCGCACGCCGTCGCCGGGCGAGCACGAGCTGGGTGACCAGCGCCTCCTCGAACCGGAAGTAGTGCTCGGAGACGAACCGGTCCTTCTCGTCCTCGGGGGCGTGGATGCCGGTGAAGGCGCGCTCGGCGTCGCGCAGCCCCCGCGCCTCCCGGACGGCGGGCGGCACGATCTCGGGCAGGTGGTCGACGACGGTGCGGGCGAAGGTGACGGCGCGCTGCACGTCCCACGACTCCAGCCCGGCGGTGAGCGGGTAGACCGGGAACAGGCCCTTCATGGCCTCGACGACCGCGACGTCGTCGGCGGCGTCGTCGCCGGTGCCGACCAGCACCATCTTCGGGTGGGTGAGCTGCCACTGGTCGCGGAACAGCTTGGCCTGGCCGATGAAGATGCCCTGCCGGCCCTGGGGCAGCGTGCCTGCGCGCCACTCGGCCTGGCGCTGGTGCTTGGCGAAGAACGTCATCGTGAGCCGCGGCCCGCCGGTGGCCACCACGGTCTCGACGCGGTGGGCGGTGCGGCGGGTGCGCCGGTCCTGGTAGCTGCGCACCTTCGTCTCGACCACCTCGCCGACGACGGTGAGCATCTGGCCGGGCTCGAGGCCGTCGACGTCGGTGAGCTTGCCGGTGTCGACGTAGCGGCGCGGGAAGTGGCGCAGCAGGTCGCCGACGGTCTCGAGGCCGAGCGCGTGGAACTTCTTGACCTTGCTCGAGCCGCCCAGCACCTCCTCGACCCGCGAGTCGACCGTGATCACGCCCAGCTACCCCCTACTCGACCGCCACCAGGAGCGGGTAGCGGCGCTGGCCACCGTCGTACACCACGGCGTCGACATGCGGATGGCTCGCCGCGACCCAGGCGGCGGCGCGCTCCGGGAGGTCGCCGGCGTCCTCGCCACCGACGATGGTGACCAGCTCGGCGCCGCCGGCGAGCAGCCGGCCGAGCACGTCGACGGCCACGTCGTAGGTGTCCTGCCCGACGATCGCGAAGTCGCCGGCGATGACGCCGAGCACGTCGCCGGGCTCGCACCAGCCGGCCATGGTGAGCGCCTGCTTGGCCGCGACCGTGACCGCGCCGTGCCGGGCGTGCCGGGCGGTGGCGGTCATCTCGAGCACGTCGGCGTCGAAGGAGCGGCCGGGGTCGTGGACGGCGATCGCGGCCAGCCCCTGCACCTGGGCCTCGGTGGGGATCACGGTGACGCGCAGCCCGTGGTCGGTCTCGGCCGTGCTGGCGGCGACCTTGGCGACGCGCACCGAGTCGCCGTCGTTGGGCAGCACGACGACCTCCTGGGCACCCGTCCCGACGACGGCCTCGAGGATCTCGCCGGCCGAGGGCCGCTGCCCCGGACCGCCCTCCACCACCGTGGCGCCGGCCTCCGCGAACAGCGCGGCCAGGCCCGGCCCGGCCGCGACCACGACGACCGCCCGGCCGCTGCGCGGCTGCTGCTCGCGGGCGCGGTCGTGGGCGTCGTCGGCGAAGTGGGTGACCCTGACCCGGTGCGGACGCCCGGCCTCGATGCCGGCCTCGACGGCGGCGCCGACGTCGTCGACGTGCACGTGGACGTTCCAGAGCCCCTCGCCGCCGACCACCACGAGCGAGTCGCCGAGTGGAGCGAGCGCCTCGCGGAGCGCGGGGATGCGGTCGTCGTCGGCGTCGAGGAGGTACATCACCTCGTAGGCCGGTCCGCCCTCGGTGAGGCCGTGGCCGTCGCCGTGCACCTGCGGGAGCCGCGGCTGCGGCAGGGGCTGGGGCGACGACGCGTGGCGTCGTCCGGTGAGCGCGGTCTCGGCGGCGTCGAGCAGGACGACGATGCCGCGGCCGCCGGCGTCGACCACGCCGGCGTTGCGGAGCACCTCGAGCTGCTCGGGGGTGCGGGCCAGCGCCTCGCGGGCGGCGGCCGCGGCGGCGGAGAGCGCGTCGCGGGCCCGGGATCCCTCGGCGGCCTTCGCGGCGGCGGCCTCGGCCGCGGCCCTCGCGACGGTGAGCATGGTGCCCTCGACCGGGGTGCCGACCGCGGCGTAGCTGGCCTCGACCGCCTCGGTGAACGCCTCGGAGAGCACGACCGCGTTGCGCTCCTCGGGGGTGGCGCGGGCCAGCCGGCGCGCGATCGCGCCGAGCATCTCGCTGAGGATCACCCCGGAGTTGCCGCGAGCGCCGAGCAGCGCGGAGCGGGCGAGCACCGGCAGCGGCGGCTGGTCCTCGTCGGCGTGGTGCAGCGCCTCGCGGGCGGCCGACATCGTGAGGTAGAGGTTCGTGCCGGTGTCGCCGTCCGGGACGGGATAGACGTTGAGGGCGTCGATCTCCTCGCGGGCCTCGGCCAGCGCGTCGGAGGCGAGGTCGACGAACCTCGTGACGACCCGCAGGTCGAGCATGCCGGGGCGTGGTGCCGTCTCCACGGCCGTCAACCTAGTGCTCTTCGAATTGGGGGCCCGGAGGCTGCTCGGATAGTCTGTCCCGGTTGCCCGTTCTGCGGGCCCATCGTCTCTCTCAGCAATCGTTTCAGGAGTGTCCCGTGGCTGCCGTCTGCGACATCTGCGCCAAGAAGCCCGGCTTCGGCAACAACCGGCCGTGGTCGCGCAAGATCACCAAGCGCCGCTTCGACCCCAACATCCAGCGGGTCCGTGCCAAGGTCAACGGCACCCCCAAGCGCCTCAACGTGTGCACCTCCTGCCTCAAGGCGGGGAAGGTCACGCGATAGGGACAGCGCCGAGCCTGCGAGGCGCTGCACCGTCATCGCGGGAGGTTGAGCAAGGCGTCGTGGCGCGGAGCGGCACGAACCGCCGCGTCGAAACCCACGAGGTCTGAGGGACCGCCACCCCTCGGGGTCGGCGGTCCTTTGCTTTTCCTAGAAGTGGGTCCAGCCCGTCGGGCCCTCGTAGGGACCGCCGTCCACGGTGACGACGCCGGCCTCGCCGTCCCTCACCTCGCCGACGACCGTCCAGCCCTCGGGCACCGAGCCGGCGTCGGGGAAGGTGGCGAGCAGGGCGTGGTCGTCGCCGCCGCCGAGCACGAGCTGCACCGGGTCGACGTTGAGCGCTCCCCCGACGGCGCTGAGCGGCTCGGGGATCTCGAAGGCGTCGGTGCGGACGTCGATCGCCACGCCGGAGCCCTCGGCGAGGTGGCGGGCGTCGGCGAGCAGGCCGTCGGAGACGTCGATCATCGCCGTGGCGCCGGCCTCGGCGGCGGCCGGCCCGGCGTCGTAGGGCGGCTGGGGCCGCCGGTAGGCCTCCACGAGCACCCGCGGGGAGCGGAAGCCGCGGCCGAGGACGGCGAGGCCGCCGGCCGCCCACCCCTGGCGGCCGGCGAGGGCGAGCACGTCGCCGGGCGCGGCGCCGGAGCGCAGCACCGGCGAGACGGTGCAGGCGCCGGCGACGGTGACCGCGATGACCACCTGGTCGGCGCGGGTGAGGTCGCCGCCCACCACCGAGGCGCCGACGAGCGCGCACTCGTCGGCGAAGCCGCGGGCGAAGTCGAGCGCCCACTGCACCGGCAGGTCGGCGGGCGCGGCCAGCCCGATGGTGAGCGAGTGGGCGCGGCCGCCCATCGCGTTGACGTCGGAGAGGTTCTGCGCGGCCGCCCGGTGGCCGACGTCCTCGGCACTCGCCCAGTCCCGGCGGAAGTGCCGTCCCTCGACCATGAGGTCGGTGGACAGCACCACGTGGCCGGTGCGCACCCGGAGCACCGCGGCGTCGTCGCCGGGGCCGACGAGCACGTGCTCGCCCTGCGGGAAGAGCCGCACCAGGTCGGCGATCAGGCCGAACTCGCCGGCGTCGGCCAGGGTGGTCTGGGGGTCCGGTGCGGGCACGGTGCCATCCCACCAGACCCCGGCTGCGCGCGGTGTCGGCAGGCGGTAGGTTGACCCGGACCAACCGTCCGACGACGCAAAGGAGCGCCCGCATGGTCGTCCAGGCCTACATCCTGATCCAGACCAGCGTCGGCAAGGCTGCCGAGGTGGCCAAGGCGATCGCGCAGGTGAAGGGCGTGACCCTCGCCGAGGACGTCACCGGCCCCTACGACGTGATCGTCCGCGCCGAGGCCCGCAACGTCGACGAGCTCGGCAAGCTCGTCGTGTCGAAGGTGCAGAACCTCGACGGCATCACCCGCACGCTCACGTGCCCCGTGGTGCACATCTGAGCCAGCACGTCACGCGACGCCCCGGGTCCTGGTGGGCCCGGGGCGTCGTCGTTCCGCTGCTCCTGCTGTCGGCGTGCGGCGGTCCTGTGGCGGTGGACTCCCCCTCGCTGTCGGCCGCCGATGCCTCGGCGTGCGCGGCGTTCGTGGACTCGCTGCCCTCCCGGCTCGCCGAGGAGGAGCGCGGTGAGGTGACGCCGTCCGACGCGCCGGCGGCCGCCTACGGCGACCCGGCGATCGTCGTGTCGTGCGGCGTTCCGGCCCCCGAGGAGTTCGACGCGACGGCCCAGTGCGAGGTGGTGAACGGCGTCGGCTGGTTCCTCCCGCCCGACCAGTACGACGACCCCGACGCCGACCTCAGGATCACCGCCGTCGGCTTCCGGCCGCGGGTCTCGGTGCTCCTGCCCGCCGACTACCGCGACGACGACCGCGGCTCGGCCAGCGACACCGCCGCCGCCGTCCTCGCCGAGCTCACCGACCCCGTCCGCGACCACCTCACCGAGGCCGACGAGTGCCAGTGATCGGCGCGCATGCCGGCCCGGTCACCGCAGCCCGGTGTCGCGGGCGAGGGCGAGGCGGAGCAGGCGGTCGACGAGGGCGGGGTAGTCGAGGCCGGTCGCGGCCCACATGCGGGGGTACATCGACAGCGGCGTGAAGCCGGGCATCGTGTTGATCTCGTTGAGCACGACGTCGCCGTCGGGGAGCAGGAAGAAGTCGACGCGGGCGAGCCCCTCGCAGCCGACGGCGGTGAAGGCGCGCGCGGCCAGACTCTGCAACCGCGAGGCCACCCCGTCGGGCAGCACGGCCGGCACGTCGAGCTCGGTGGCCTCCTCGGGGAGGTACTTGGCCTCGAAGTCGTAGAACTCGTGGTCGCCGGTGATGCGGATCTCCGCGGGCACGCTGGTCTCCGGGGTGCCGTCGAGCGCCTCGAGCACGCCGCACTCCACCTCACGCGCGCCGATCGCCGCGACCTCCACCAGCGCCTTCGGGTCGTGCTCGAACGCGGTCGCCAGGGCGCCAGGCAGGGACGCCGGATCAGGAACCCGCGAGATCCCGATGCTCGACCCGCCCCGCGCCGGCTTCACGAACAGCGGGTAACCGAGCTCCTCGGACCGCGACAGAACGGTGGACGGGTCGGCCGCCCACTCCCGCGACGTGACGGTGATGCTCGGCATCACCGGCAGCCCGGCGTCGCGCAGCACGACCTTCATGAAGGCCTTGTCCATGCTGACGGCGGAGGCGAGCACGCCGGCGCCGACGTAGCGCACGCCGGCCATCTCGAGCATCCCCTGGATCGTGCCGTCCTCGCCCCACGGGCCGTGCAGCACGGGGAAGACGACGTCGACCTCGCCGAGCGGCTCCGGCGGGCGGGCCGGATCGCTCACCACGAGGTCGGTGCCGGTGTCGACCCGGGCCAGCGTGACCGACGCCCGGCTGTCGTCGACGCTCGGCAGCGCACCCGGCCCGCTGATCCTCAGCCGCTCGGGGTCGCCGGACTCGAGCACCCAGCGGCCGTCGCGGGCGATGCCGATGGGCACGACGTCGTAGGTCTCGCGGTCGATCGCGGCGAGCACGCTGCCGGCGGTCACGCAGGAGATCGCGTGCTCGCTGGATCGGCCGCCGAACACGACGGCGACCCGCGGCTTGCGTCCGGTCCGCTCGTTCTCCACCACGCGTCTCAACCTATCCTCGGCGACATGTCGGACCTCTCCCCCGCCACGCGGTTGGTGACCCTCGGACGCCCGGCCCACGAGCCGGACGCGCCGCTCAACGTGCCCCTCACCATGGCGTCCACCTACGTCGCCACCGGCGACCTGGAGTACGGCCGCTACGGCAACCCCACCTGGTCGGCGTTCGAGGACACCCTCGGCGGTCTCGAGGGCGGCCGGGCGCTGGCGTTCGGCTCCGGGCTGGCCGCCGTCGACTGCGTGCTCGACCTCGTCGGCCAGGACGCCGTGGTGGTGATGCCGCAGCACGCCTACCACGGCAGCGTCATGCAGGTCGCGGACCTCGAGGCCCGCGGCCGGCTGAGCGGCCGGCTGGTCGACGTCGCCGACACCGACGCCGTGGTGAAGGCGTGTGACGGCGCCGGTCTGGTGTGGATCGAGTCGCCCACCAACCCCGGCCTCGAGGTCGCCGACATCCCGGCGATCGTGAAGGCAGCGCACGACGCCGGCGCCTACGTCGCCGTCGACAACACCTTCGCAACGCCGCTGCTGCAGCGGCCGCTCGAGCTCGGTGCCGACCTCGTCGTCCACTCGGCCACCAAGTACCTCGCGGGTCACAGCGACGCCGTGCTCGGCGCGGTCGTCACGAACGACGATGCCCTGTACGACGTGCTGCTCGGTCGCCGCTCGCTCACGGGCAGCATCCCCGGCACCCTGGAGACCTGGCTGGCGCTGCGCGGCATGCGCACCCTCCACCTGCGGCTCGAGCGCGCCCAGGCCAACGCCCAGGTGCTGGTGGAGCGGCTGCGCGGCCACCGCGCGGTCGGCGAGGTGCGCTACCCCGGCTTCGGGGCGATCATCGCGCCGGTGCTCTCGAGCGCCGACGCCGCCGACCTGCTCGTGCGCACCACGTCGCTGTGGGTGCACGCCACCTCGCTCGGCGGCGTCGAGTCGACCTTCGAGCGGCGCCGCCGGTGGAAGACCGAGGCGGCCACCATCCCCGAGGGGCTGGTGCGGATGTCGGTCGGCATCGAGGACGTCGAGGACCTCTGGACCGACCTGGAGCAGGCGCTGGACGGCCTGCCGGGCTGAAGCCCTTGGGTCTCGGCCCGGCTCGACCACCGGGTGCGTCCGGTGGTCGAGCCGGCACGAGCGCAGCGAGGGCCGTGTCGAGACCCCCGGACGCCTAGTCGGTCTCCGCCTTCGTCTCCCGCGCCAGGACGGCGTCCATCATCTGCATGGTCGACATCCGGCCGGCGACGACGTCGTCGACGTACTGCGCCACCGGCGCGTCGACGTCGGAGCGCTCGGCGAGCGCCCGCAGCGACGAGCAGGACTTCGCGCCCTCGGCCACCTGGCGGGTCGAGGCGATGATCTCCTCGGTGCTCAGGCCCTGGCCGAGCTTCTCGCCGAAGGTGCGGTTGCGCGAGAGCGGTGAGGAGCAGGTGGCGACCAGGTCGCCGAGGCCGGCGAGGCCCATGAGGGTCAGCGGGTTGGCGCCGAGCTTGGTCGCGAGCCGGGCGGTCTCGGCGAGGCCGCGGGTGATGAGGGAGGCGGTGGTGTTGTCGCCGAACCCGAGTCCCACGGCCATGCCGACGGCCAGGCCGACGACGTTCTTGTAGGCGCCGCCGAGCTCGCAGCCGAGCACGTCGACGCTGGTGTAGGGCCGGAAGGCCGGCGCGTGGCAGCGCTTCTGGAGCATCCGCGCGACATCGTCGTCCTCGCACGCCACCACCGACGCGGCGGGCTCGCGGCGGGCGATCTCCTTGGCCAGGTTCGGGCCGCTCACCACGGCGATCCGGTCCGGGCCGGCGCCGGTGACCTGGTGGATCACCTCGCTCATCCGGTTCAGGGTGTTGAGCTCGACGCCCTTCATCAGCGACACGAGCACCGCGTCCGGCTCGATGAACGGCTCCCAGTGCTCGAGGTTGCCGCGCAGCGTCTGGGACGGCGTCGCCAGCACCACCACGTCCGCGCCGTGGAGCGCCTTCTCGACGTCGTGGGTGGCCTGGACGGCGGGCGGGAGAGAGATGCCCGGGAGGTACTCGGTGTTCTCGCGGCGGTCGTTGATGTCGGCGGCGACCTCCTCGCGGCGGGCGCAGATCGACACCTCGTTGCCGGCGTCGGCGAGCACGATCGAGAACGCCGTGCCCCAGGAGCCGGCGCCGAGGACCGCGACCTTGTTGTCGCCGGTCATCCGGCATTCCTCCTGCGGTGCGGGTTGCCGGTCTGCGAGACCCCCTGCGTGCGGGGGTCGAACCGGGCGACCGGCGCGGTCTCGCCGCGGATCTCCGCCACCACCTCGGTGAGCGCGGCCATGATCCGGTCGGTCGCCTGCCGCACCACGGCCGCCGAGTGCTCGCCCGGCGCGGCCGTGGCCGCGAGGTCGGAGAGGTCGATCGGGTCGCCGACCTTCATGGTGATCCGCTTGCGCGGGAACAGGTCGGGCTTCTTCGCGTACGGCGGCAGCAGCCGGTGTGCGCCCCACTGACCGACCGGGATCACCGGGCAGCCGGTGGCCAGCCCGATCCGGGCGGCACCCGACTTGCCGGTCATCGGCCACAGGTCCGGGTCGCGGGTGAGCGTGCCCTCGGGGTAGACCACCACGCACTCGCCGTCCTCGACGGCCGCGACCGCGGCGGCGTACGCGCCGACCGCCTCCTTGCTCGCCCGGAACACCGGGATCTGGTGCGCGCTCCGCAGGAACCAGCCGAGCACCTTGCTCTTGAAGAGCCCGGACTTCGCGAGGTAGCGCGGGTAGCGGCCGTGGTCGTAGGTGAAGTGCGCCGCCGTCAGCGGGTCGATGTGCGAGAGGTGGTTGAGCACCACGATGCAGCCGCCGGTGGCCGGCAGCTTGGTGCCGTCGATCCAGCGCGGCTTCGTGGTGAGGAAGAAGATCGGCTTCAGCACCACGGCACCGAGAGTGAACGGCCACTCCCGGGGCTGCTGGAACTTCCGGACCGGACGGATACGCACGAGTGCGCACGTTACTCGGCTGGAAGGATGGTGCGGTGCCAGAGGACCACGTGGTGTTGCTGCCGGTGAAGCCGCCGTCGTCCGGGAAGTCCCGGCTGCGCGGTCTCACCGAGGATCAGCGTCGCGACCTCGCCGAGGCCTTCGCCCTCGACACCGCGGCGGCCTGCCTGGCGGCGCCGTCGGTCGCGGTGGTGCTCGCGTGCACCGACGACGACGCCCTCGGACGCCGGCTCGCCGGCCTCGGCTGCGCCACCGTGCCGGACGGCGACGCCCGCGGGCTCAACCCGGTGCTGCGTCAGGCCGCCGTCGAGGCCGCCCGCCGGTGGCCCGAGCTGCGGCCGGTCGCACTGTGCGCCGACCTGCCGGCGCTGCGCAGCGCCGACCTCGACGCAGCGCTGGCGACCGTCGAGAAGGGGCCGGCGTTCGTGGCGGACGCCGACGGCACCGGCACCACGCTCTACACGGCGTCGTCGGCGGCGTTCCACCCGCGCTTCGGCGAGGGCTCGCGCGCCGCGCACGCCGGCGACGGCGTCCGCGAGCTGGTCGGCGAGTGGCCGACGCTGCGGCGCGACGTCGACGACACGGCGGGCCTGCGCGCCGCCGTCGAGCTCGGCGTCGGGCCGGAGACGGCCCGCGTGCTGGCCGGCCTCGACCTCGGCTGACGTCGCCCGCACAGACGAACGGGCCGCCCCCGGTGTCGGAGGCGGCCCGTGCGGTGACGCGAGGTCAGGACTTCTTGGCGGTCTTCTTCGCCGTCGACTTCTTGGCGGCCGACTTCTTGGCAGGCGCCTTCTTGGCCGTCGACTTCTTCGCCGTCGACTTCTTGGCGGCCGACTTCTTGGCAGGCGCCTTCTTGGCCGTCGACTTCTTCGCGGGCGCCTTCTTGGCCGCCGACTTCTTCGCGGGTGCCTTCTTGGCCGTCGACTTCTTCGCGGGCGCCTTCTTGGCCGTCGACTTCTTCGCGGGCGCCTTCTTCGCCGTCGACTTCTTCGCCGGCGCCTTCTTCGCGGGCGCCTTCTTGGCCGTCGACTTCTTGGTCGTGGCCTTCTTGGCGCTCGAGGCCGCGCTCGAGGCCGCGCTCTTGGCAGCGCTCGCGGCCTTCTTCGCCGGCGCAGCGGCCTTCTTGGCGGCCGGGGCGGCGAGCTTCGGCAGCTTCTTGGTGCCGGACACGATGTTCTTGAGGTCCTGGCCGGCGGTGAACTTCGGCACCGTCGTCTTCTTGGCCTTGATCCGGTCCCCGGTCTGTGGGTTGCGCACCCAGCGGGCCTGGCGGACACGCTTCTCGAACGACCCGAAGCCCGTGATGGCGACCTTCTCGCCCTTCACGACCTCGCGGGTGATGGTGTCGAGCACGGCGTCGAGTGCGTGCGCGGCCTGCTTGCGGTTCCCCTCGAAACGCTGTGCCAGCGCGTCGATGAGCTGAGACTTGTTCACTGTCTTCCCTTCCAGAGAACGGGTGCGGCGCCGAGCAATTCACTCGACTTTCACGGCACGCTAGGTACTACGGCACTCCGCCACAATCGCCACGCCGAGGTGAATCTGAGATTTTTCCGCGCGGTTGAGCCGGATTCGTACCGCACAAGACACGGTCTGTCGACCCCGGCGACGGCGAAACCGGCTCAACAGAGCCGGTCTGGCGCATGGGAACGGACTCTCAGGCCAGGAACTCGAGCAGTTCGCGGTTGAACTCCTCAGCGTGGCTGACATTGAAACCGTGCGGTGCGCCCTCGACGACGACCACCCTGCTGTCGTCGAGTGCCTCGGCCGAACGGCGCCCGCTCACCTCGAACGGCACGATCGCGTCGCGGTCGCCGTGGATCACCAGCACCGGCACATGGACCTTCTCGAGGTCGCCGCGGAAGTCGGTGCGGCTGAAGGCGTCGATGCAGCCGACGAGGGCGGCGTCCGCTGCCTGCTCCTGCAGCCCGAGGGCCTGCTGCCGGCGCTCCTCGGAGACCATCAGCTCGCCGTCGGAGGAGAAGAACTGGGTGGTGAAGCCGTCGAGGAACTCCGCCCGGTTCGTGCGCGCACCCTCCTCCATCTCCTGCACGGCCTCCTCCTCGAGACCGCCGTCGGGGTTGCCGTCGGTCTTGAGCAGGTAGGGCGGCACCGCACCCGCCAGCACCGCTGAGCGGACCCGGTCCGAGCCGTGCTGGGCGAGGTAGCGCACCACCTCGCCGCCGCCCATCGAGAAGCCGACGAGGGTGACGTCGCGCAGGTCGAGCTCGTCGAGCAGGCCGGCGAGGTCGGCGGCGAAGGTGTCGTAGTCGTAGCCGTCGTCCGGCTTGTCGGAATGCCCGAACCCACGGCGGTCGTAGGCGATCGCGCGGTAGCCGGCGTCGACCAGCGCGGGCTCCTGCGAGGCCCAGGACTTGCCGTTGAGCGGCCAGCCGTGGATGAGGACGACGGGGCGCCCGTCACCGCCGGTGTCGGTGTAGTGGAGCGAGAGGCCGTTGCTGCTGACGTCGGGCACAGGAGCGCCTTCCTGTCGGGGACGGGAACTCCCCTAGTCCGTCACAGGTGCCACGACCAGGTGTCACCCCAACGGGTCGAAGTCAGAGCGTGGCCGGCTTCCAGCTCGGCCGGGCCGCCTCGAACTCCACGATGGCGCCCTCGTGCCCGAGGGTGATGCCGATGTCGTCGAGGCCCTCGAGCAGCCGCCAGCGCGTGTAGTCGTCGATGTCGAAGGAGTCCTCGACGGCGTCGACACCCTCGCCGGCGCGCACCGTGCGGGCCTCGAGGTCGACCGTGACGGTGGCGCCGGGCTCGGCCTCGAGCAGGTCCCAGAGCCGCTGCACGACCTTCTCGTCGACCTGCGCGGCGACCAGCCCGGCCTTGCCGGAGTTGCCGCGGAAGATGTCGCCGAAGCGCGGCGAGACCACGGCCTTGAACCCGTAGTTCTGCAGCGCCCACACGGCGTGCTCGCGCGAGGAGCCGGTGCCGAAGTCGGGACCGGCCACCAGCACCGACCCGGCGGCGTACGCCTCCTGGTTGAGCACGAAACCCGGGTCGGCGCGCCAGGAGGCGAACAGCCCGTCCTCGAAGCCGTCGCGGGTGACGCGCTTGAGGTAGGACGCCGGGATGATCTGGTCGGTGTCGACGTTGCTGCGGCGCAACGGCACCCCGACGCCCGTGTGGGACGTGAACTTGTCCATCACAGCACCTCCAGATCGGCCGGGGACGAGAGCGTGCCGCGGACGGCGGTCGCGGCGGCGACGGGCACCGACACCAGGTGGGTGCGACCGCCCTTGCCCTGCCGGCCCTCGAAGTTGCGGTTCGACGTCGACGCGCTGCGCTCACCGGGCGCGAGGGTGTCGGGGTTCATGCCGAGGCACATCGAGCACCCCGCACCGCGCCACTCGGCGCCGGCGTCCTTGAAGACGACGTCGAGGCCCTCGTCCTCGGCCTGCAGTCGCACCCGCGCCGAGCCGGGCACGACGAGCAACCGGGTGTCGGCGTCGACCTGGCGGCCGCGGATGATCTCGGCGGCCAGCCGGAGGTCCTCGATCCGGCCGTTGGTGCAGGATCCGACGAAGACGGTGTCGACCTTGATGTCGCGCATCGGGGTGCCGGCCGTGAGCGCCATGTACTCCAGGGCCTTCTCGGCCGCGACCCGGTCGGAGACGTCGTCGAAGTCGTCGGGGCTCGGCACCGCGGCGCCGAGCGGCACGCCCTGGCCGGGGTTGGTGCCCCAGGTGACGAACGGCGTCATCGTGCTCGCGTCGAGCACGATCTCCTGGTCGTAGATGGCGTCGTCGTCGGTGCGCAGGCTCTGCCAGTGGGCCACGGCGGCATCCCAGTCGGCGCCGGTCGGCGCCTCCGGGCGGCCCTCGATGTAGTCGAAGGTGGTCTGGTCGGGCGCGATCATCCCGGCCTTGGCGCCCCACTCGATGCTCATGTTGCAGACCGTCATCCGGCCCTCCATCGAGAGCTCCTCGATGGCCGGGCCGCGGTACTCGACGATGTAGCCCTGGCCGCCGCCGGTGCCGGTGTGGGCGATGAGGGTGAGCACCAGGTCCTTGGCGGTGACGCCGTCCGGCAGGCTGCCGTTGACCGTGACCGCCATGGTCTTCGGCCGGGCCTGCGGCAGCGTCTGGGTGGCGAGCACGTGCTCGACCTCCGAGGTGCCGATGCCGAACGCGATCGCGCCGAACGCACCGTGCGTGCTGGTGTGGCTGTCGCCGCACACGATCGTCATGCCGGGCTGGGTGAGGCCGAGCTGCGGGCCGACGACGTGCACGATGCCCTGCTCGATGTCGCCGAGTGGGTGCAGCCGGACACCGAACTCCTCGGCGTTGCGGCGCAGCGTCTCCACCTGGGTGCGGGAGACCGGGTCGGCGATCGGCTTGTCCCAGTCGAGGGTCGGGACGTTGTGGTCCTCGGTGGCGAGCGTGAGGTCGGGACGGCGGACCGTGCGGCCGGCCAGCCGCAGCCCGTCGAAGGCCTGCGGACTGGTGACCTCGTGGATGAGGTGGAGGTCGATGTAGAGGAGGTCCGGCTCCCCCGCCGTCGACCGGACGACGTGCTCGTCCCACACCTTCTCCGCGAGCGTCCTGCCCATCGCGCGGCTACCTCCCTGGTCGTTCCTGCCTCGTGTGACCTGTCCGACCCACCGTACCCATTGCGTCCCGAAGAATGAGACGGCAGTATTGCCATATGGACAACACCAGCGGCGTCGGCGTCCTCGACAAGGCGGCTCTCGTGCTCACCGCACTCGAGTCCGGGCCGGCGACCCTGGCCGGCCTGGTGGCCGGTACCGGCCTGGCCCGCCCGACCGCCCACCGGCTCGCCGTCGCGCTGGAGCACCATCGGCTGGTGGCCCGCGACATGCAGGGCCGGTTCGTGCTCGGCCCGCGGCTGGCCGAGCTGTCGGCCGCCGCCGGCGAGGACCGGCTGCTCGCCACCGCCGGCCCGGTGCTGGCCCGGCTGCGCGACATCACCGGCGAGTCCGCCCAGCTCTGGCGCCGGCAGGGCGACCACCGCGTCTGCGTGGCCGCCGCCGAGCGCCCCTCCGGCCTGCGCGACACGATCCCGGTCGGCTCGCAGCTGACGATGCGCGCCGGATCGGCCGCCCAGGTGCTGCTCGCCTGGGAGGACCCGGAGCGCCTCCACCGCGGCCTCCAGCACGCCGCCTTCTCGGCCGCCGCGCTGTCCGGCATCCGCCGCCGCGGCTGGGCGCAGTCGGTGGGCGAGCGCGAGCAGGGCGTCGCGTCGGTCTCCGCCCCCGTCCGCTCCCCCGGCGGCAAGATCATCGCCGCCGTCTCGGTCTCCGGCCCGCTCGAGCGGCTCTCCCGCCAGCCCGGCCGCATGCACGCCCCCGCCGTCCTCGCCGCCGCCGAGCGGCTGTCCGAGTCGTTGCGGCGGGCGGCTGCGGAGTAGCCCCCGCCCTGCACAACTAGTTCGATCGAACGGCTTGTGCAGGTCGGGGGTGCTCCCGCCTGCACAAGCCGTTCGATTGCCCACGAACCGGGCGGGCCTCAGAACAGCGCGTCCTGCTCCAGACCGAGCAGCAACTGCTTGCGGTCGAGGCCGCCGGCGTAGCCGGTGAGGGTGCCGTTGGCGCCGATGACGCGGTGGCAGGGGATGACGATCGGGATCGGGTTGCTGCCGTTGGCCAGCCCGACCGCGCGGGAGGCGGCGTTGGTGCGACCGAGCCGGTGGGCGATCTCGCCGTAGGAGGCGGTGTCGCCGTAGGCGATGTCGCGCAGCTGCGCCCACACCGACTGCTGGAACGCCGAGCCGGTGGGCGCGAGCGGGAGGTCGAACTCCTTGAGCTCGCGGGCGAAGTACGCCGTGAGCTGACGGGCCGCCTCGACGAGCAGCGGGTGCTCGTCGTCGCGGTCGCCGCGGGGCCGGCCGTCGCCGTCACGGAACGGCGAGAACTCGATCATGGTGAGGGCGCCGCGGTGCTCGACGAGGCGCAGCACGCCCACGGGTGAGTCGATGACGGTCCACATGGTCAGACCTCCTTCGGGGTCGGGGGCATCAGGGTGTTCCAGAGGTGCATGAGGGCGTAGGAGCGCCAGGGGCGCCAGTCGTCGGCGCGCTTCAGGGTTTCCTCGACGTCGTGGCCGAGCCCGCGCAGCGCCTGGTGGACGCCGAGGTCGGTGGGCAGGAAGACGTCGGGGTGGGCGAGCGACCGCATCGCCACGTAGTCGGCGGTCCACGGCCCGATGCCGGGCAGCGCCAGCAGCGCCTCCCGGACGGCGGCCCGGTCGCTGCCGCGGTCGAGCCCGACCTCGCCCGAGGCCACCGCGGCGGCGAGCCCCACCAGCGCCCGGCCCCGAGCGCGTGGCATAGGGAGGGTCGACGGGTCGGCCTCGGCCAGCGCGGACGACGACGGGAAGAGGTGGGTGAGGCCGGGGATGTCGGTGTCGACCGGCCGGCCGTGCGCGGCCACCACCCGGCCGGTGACGGTGCGGGCGCCGGTGACGCTCACCTGCTGCCCGATCACCGTGCGGACGGCGGTCTCGGCGCCGTCGACCTGCCCGGGCACGCGCAGGCCCCTGCAGGCGTTCACCAGCGGACCGACCACTGGGTCGCCGACGAACGCGTCGTCGACGGCGACCGGGTCGCAGTCGGCGTCCAGCAGCCGCCGGGCCCGCTCGACGGCGGCGGTGGTGTCGCGCAGGTCGGTGAGCTCGAAGCGGGCCGAGACGAACGCGGTGGTGCCGGCGTCGCGGGCGTCGTCGATCTCGAGCCGGACCGTGCCGGGCCCGTGCGGCAGGTCGAGGGTGCGGGCGTACCAGCCGTCGCCGGCCACCTCCACCCCCGGCACCAGGTGGTAGGCGAGGAAGTCGAGCAGCGCCCGGCCGGCGAACGGCGTGCGGACGGCGAGCCGCATGGTCACGGCGCCGGTGGTGCGGACGCCGCCGCGCCGGCCGCGCAGGTCGGTGGGGCTGAGTGCGTACACCTCGCGCACGGTGGCGTTGAACTGGCGCACGCTCGCGAATCCGGCGGCGAAGGCGATGTCGGCGAAGCCGAGGTCGGTGGTCTCGATCAGCACCCGCGCGATCTGGGCGCGACGGGCCCGCGCCAGCGCCAGCGGACCCGCGCCGAGCTCGGCGGTGAGCACCCGGCCGAGATGCCGCGGCGTGTAGCCGACCCGCTGCGCGAGCCCCTCCACGCCGTCGCGGTCGACGACGCCGTCGGCGATCAGCCGCATCGCCCGGCCGGCGACGTCGGCGGCGACGTCCCAGTCCGGGCTGCCCGGCGTGGCGTCGGGCAGGCACCGCTTGCACGCCCGGTAGCCGGCCGTCTGGGCCGACGCGGGAGTCGGGTGGAACGTGACATTCGCGAACCCAGGCGTGCGTGCCGGGCACGAGGGGCGGCAGTAGATGCCGGTGGTGCGCACCGCGACGTAGAAGACGCCGTCGAACCGGCGGTCGCGCGACTTCAGCGCGCGGTAGCAGGTCTCCGGGTCGAGCGAGGTGCGGAACGGCATGGCTCCATCATGGTGCCCGACACCGACACGTTCCGGCGGAAATCGGACACCGCCGTCAGAGCGCGGTCTCGCCGTACATCTCCCCGAGCGGGGTCGGCGAGCAGCTCCAGCCGAGCGCCGTCCGGATCGGTGAAGTAGAGGGACGTCGTGCTCTCCACGGCGTGATCGACGCCCGCATGGTCCAGCTTGCCGCGCAGGTGCTCCCACTTCTCGTCGGTGACCGACATCGCGACTGCGGGATCGGCTGAGCTCAGTCGTCCTCGGATAGGCCGTCCTCGATCACCAGCATCCGGTCCGGCGGGGTCGAGCCGACCGTCACGGCGACGGTGTGCGCACCTCCGCCATGGGCGCAGCACCGAGCGCGGCGAGGGTCTCGCGCCCCTCCATCGCTGCCCGCCCACCGGCGAGGACGAGGGTGCGCGCCCGCTGGTAGGGACAGCCCGCCTCGCCCAGCCGCGCGGCCACGGCGAGCAGACCGGTGCGGTCCGATTCGAGGGCGACGGCCCGCTCGACGAGCGCTGCCGCGACCGCGTTGCCCCGGACCAGGAACCTCGCCCGGTCGAGGCGGTCTCGTCGGTCCGGTGTCCCGGCCAGCACGCCGGCCTCGGCCCACACGGCGGCGTACCACGGGCGCCAGGCGGCGTCGTGCCAGGGCTTGAAGGACTCCGGCGCTGCCTGCGTGAGCGACAGTGCGAGGTCCAGGTCACCGTGGTGCAGCGCAACCCACCCCTCGAAGGCCGGGCGGTAGATCCTCTGTCCGGCCCGCCGCCGCTCCACGACCCGGACCATGTCGTCGAAGACGTCGAGCCATTGTCGGCGGCGCTCCAGGTCGCCCCGGATGCCGTGCACCATCGCCGCCGCGGCAGGTGCGAAGCCGATGCCGCCGAGTGGGGGCCGGCCGGCCTCCAGCCAGCCGCGTCGGAAGCGCTCCGCGAGCGCAGCCGCCTCGTCGAAGTCGCCGGCCACGGCAGCGGTGGTGAGGAGCCATTCCACGGCGAGGTGGTCCGACTCCCGGAACACCGGCAGCGCGCTGCGCTGCGCTGCGTACCGGCGCGCGGTGGCGAGGTCGCCGACAGCCAGGTAGACCATCGGGGCCATGTGGAGGACGTCGGTGAACTCCCAGGCCAGCTCGGCGTCGTCGGCCCCCGGAGCGAGCAGCTCGAGGCGGCGACGTACGGCAGCGACCGCTCGGTCGAGCTCGCTGCTGATCAGGCTCGACGCGGTCAGCTGATCGAGGGCGTGGCTCTCCAGACGCTTGTCGCCGACCCGGTGGGCGAGCTCGACGGCGCGCTCGGCCAGGTCCGCGTACGCCGGGTCGAACTCGTCGGCGGGCGTGGTGACGGTGAGCACGGCCGCCTCGACGTGGACGTCGCCGCTCGCCAGGGCCCGGGCCTCGCCGAGCAGGGCGCGCGCCTCGCTGTGTGGCAGCAGCTCGGACAGGATCCCGGGTGCGTTCGTGATCACCTCGGCGGCGTTCACCAGCTCGAGGGCCGCTCGTCGCAGGTCGCGGTCGCGACGGGCCGCGTCGGCGGCGGCGAGGAACAGCCGGACCGCCTCGTTACCGGCATGGCGGCCCCAGGCCACGGTCGCGCCGAGGTGCAGGGCCTGGGCGGCGTCGGCGGGTGCGGTGGCGCATGCCGCCATCTGCTCGTACCGCTCCTGTGACTCGGTCAACTTCCCGCGGGTATAGGTCAGCCCAGCGAGACGTCCGGCGAGGTGGTGCGCGTGGCCGTGCTGGCCGCGATGGTCGACGCCCCACGCCAGCGCGGCGCGCAGGTCGTCGGCCACGTCGTCGAAGCCTCCGTGAGACTCGTCTCCGGCCGCCAGGTGCTCGGCCCGCGCCAGGCACCAGCGCATGTAACGGCCGCGGACGTCGTCCAGCTCGCCCGCGCCGTCCATGAGCTCGGCGCCGTACTGCCGGATCGTCTCCAGCAGCCGGTAGCGCGTGCCCGTGGGCCCACCGAGGACCGTCACCAGGTTCTGGTCGGCCAGCCGGGCGAGCACCCGGGTCACGTCCTCCTCGGACACCGGCGCGAACCCGACCACCGCGGTCGCCCAGGAGGCCGGGAACGAGGCGGCGAACACCGACGCGCGCCGCAGCACCGCGTGCTCGTCCTCGGCGAGCAGGCGGCTGCTCCAGTCGAGCACGGCACGCAGCGATCGATGTCGCTCGGATACCCGGGATCCGCCGGTCAGCAGCTCCAGCGGGTCGGTCAGCCCGCTGACCAGCCCGTCCAGGCCCAAGGTCGCCACCCGGGCGGCGGCCAGCTCGATCGCCAGCGCCATCCCGTCCAGCCTGCGGCACACCGACGCGATCACCCGGCGGTCGTCGGCATACGGCGACGCCCACCCGGTCATCGCCGCTCGCGCCCAGAAGAGAGCCGCCGCGTCGCTCACGTCGTTCCCCGGCCCGTGGCCCCCCTCGAGGGACAGGCCCGGTACCGGGAACACGAACTCGAAAGGTACGCCCAACCGGGCGCGGCTCGTTGCCAGCACAGCGACGCCGGGACAGCCGACCAGCAGCCGCTCGACCAGGGTGCTGACCGCCTCCAGGAGGTGCTCGCAGTTGTCCAGGACCACCAGCACCTCGGCGTCGACGAGCTTGGCGATCACCGTGTCCACCGGCGACCGTCCCGGTTGCTCGCCGAACCCGCAGGCACCTGCCAAGGCGGCCCCGACCATGCTCGGATGGGGCACGGGCACGAGGTCGACGTACCGGACGTCGTCCCGGTAGCGGCCGCGGACGTCCTCCGACACCGCCAGCGCCAACCGGGTCTTGCCCACCCCGCCCGGGCCGATCGCTGTCACCAGACGATGCTCGCCGAGCGCAGCCGCGAGCGTCTCCCGCTCAGCGGCCCGACCGATGAAGGACGTCAGCTGCGTCGGCAGCCTTGCGGTGGACACCGCTGTTCCGACGTGCGCGTCGGCGAGCCCAGCCAGGGCCCGGCGATCGGTCGCGCCCAGCTTGCGCAACAGTGAGGAGACGTGGCTCTCGACGGTCCGCACCGACAGGTACAGCCGGCTCGCGATCTGCGCATTCGTCAGTCGCTGCCCGACCAGCTCGAGCACCTCGGCCTCGCGCTCGGAGATCCCGCGGTCGGCGAGGGGGCCGGACGGCGTCACGTCAGCTCACCGCGACGAGCTCGACCGCACGGCCGAGCGACGGCACCCGGAGCTCGGCACGCGGTTCGAAGGAGAGCCGCGAGTCCGCGGCGAGGTCGCGCACGGTCGACGTCGCCCAGACCTCGCCGACCACCGCCCGGTCTGCGACCGCCTGGGCGACGGTCACGCCGTCGCCGGCGACGTGGACGCCGCGCCGGGCGACCTCGGCGGTGTGCAGCCCGACGGCCACCTGCACGCCCGCCGCGGCAGCATGCTCGACGATCGCGAGTCCGCAGCGCGCCGCACGACCCGGACCGTCGAAGGTGGCGAGCAGGTCGGCCGGTTCGGCCTCGGCCGGGACGCCGCGGTGCACCTTGAGCGACTCCCCCGCGATGCCGCGCAACCAGGCCATGTCGATGGGCGTGACGAGATGGACGGCGAGCAGGGTCGTGAGCGACGTGCGGCCCGGTACCGACGACACCAGACCTCGGACGAAGTCTTCGACCGGGTCGAGGATCTGGTCGGGGTCGACCCCGACGAAGTGATCGATGCCGTCGAGCTCGACGAAAGTGGCGCCTGGGATGCGGTCGGCCAGGAAGCGACCCTCGTCGACGTGGGCGTCGATGTCGTCGCGGCGGTGCAGCACGATCGTGGGCGCCTGCACGGCAGGCAGCACCTCCCGCACGTCGATGCGAGAGGCCATCTCGATGAGCGCCCGCGCCGCCCCCGGACTGGTCGCCGCGCGGCACCGTTCGCCCCACCACCGGGTGAGGTCGTCGTCGGCGCTCGGGCACATGCGGCGCATGTCGGCCTCGAACGCCCAGTCCTGCTCGAGCTGGACGGCGTACCTGGCCCGGTCCTCCGGGCGGAACCCCCACGGGTAGTCCGGCGCCCACATCCGCCGTGCGTAGCTGGAGTAGATGACCAGGGCGGACACCCGCTCGGGATGAGTGGCGGCGTAGAGGATCGACATGGGGCCGCCCTCGGAGTACCCGAACAGCACCGCCCGCTCGCAGCGAGCGGCCTCCATGACCGCGGCCACGTCACCCATCCGCGTCTCGAGGTCGGGCAGGGAACCGGGCCGGTCCGACATCCCGGTCCCGCGCTTGTCGAACCTGATCAGCCGGGAGAACGTACCGAGCCGGCTCAGGAAGTGCGCGTGCCGTCGTTCGGTCCAGTCGAGCATGAGGTGCGAGACGAACCCGGCCACCAGGACCACGTCGAGGTCGCCGGTTCCGGTGACCTGGTAGGCGATATTCAGATCGTCGCTCCGCGTGTAGCGGATTGGTGCGGCAGCGTCGGTGGCGACGTCCGCATCCCGACCGGCCGGCAGCGGGCCGAGCGAGTGCGCGGGCGACCTCCCCGCGAGCCGTGCCAGTTCGTTGCGGCCCGCCACGTCGAGCTTGCGCAGCAATGAGGAGACGTGGCTCTCCACGGTCCGCACGGAGATGACCAGGCGGCGTGCGATCTGGGCGTTGCTCAGGTGTGCTCCGACCAGCTCCAGCACCTCGGCCTCGCGGTCGGAGATGCCGGCCCGGTTCCGGGACTTCACCATCCATCGATCGTGGGACGTCACCGACTCGCGGTCAATGCGTGGTGCCTCCGTGGCGGTTCCGTGGTGAATCCGTGGTGACCACGGATGTTCGCCGGACCACTGCGGGACCACGGTGGTCGGCGTTCCGCCAACCGAGTGCACACCGGGTGCGCTCCCAGAGGAAGAGGTTCCGCAACATGACCACCACCGACACCCCGATGCACAACGGCGTCGACACCGCCGCGCTGTTCGCCACCCTGGACGCCGTCAAGGCGAACCCGGAGATCGCCCGGTTCCAGTTCCGTGCGAGCAACCGCTGGATGAGCGGCACGCACAACCGGTCGACCCTCCACGGCTTCTACGGCGCCGGCCAGGAGCTGACGCACCGGCAGGTCTCGACCTACGACGCCGACCACCCGGAGGTGCTCGTCGGACAGGACCACGCTCCCACCCCGGTCGAGTTCCTCCTGCACGCACTCGCCGCCTGCCTGACGGCGGGGATCGCCAACATCGCGGCGGCCCGCGGCGTCACCCTCACCTCGGTCGAGTCCACGGTCGAGGGCGACATCGACCTGCTGGGCATCCTCGGGCTCTCCGACGAGGTGCGCAACGGCTATCAGGAGATCCGCATCGGGTTCCACCTCGAGGGCGACGACCCCGACCGGCTGCGCGGCGTCGTGGAGCAGTCGCGGCTGCGCTCCGCCGTGTACGACGTGCTCACCCACGGCGTGCCCGTGGCTATCGACGTCACCACCGGCTGACCGACATGAGCGATGTCGACGTCGTCATCGTCGGTGGCCGGGTCGCCGGCGCCTCGACCGCGCTGCTGCTGGCCCATTCCGGTCTGCGCGTCACGCTGCTCGACCGCGGCGGCTACGGCAGCGACACCCTGTCGACGCACGGATTGATGCGCACCGGCGTGTGGATGCTGGACCGGTGGGGTCTGCTCCACGACGTGATCGAGGCGAAGACGCCGCCGATCCGGCAGACGACGTTCCACTACGCCGACGGCGAGACGGTCGAGGTCGCGCTGAAGCCCACAGCGGGAGTCGAGGCGCTCTACGCTCCGCGGCGACTGCTGCTCGATCGACTCCTGGTCGACGCGGCCGTCGCCGAGGGCGTGGAGGTGCGTCACCGGACGACCGTCATCTCGCTGCTCCACGAGGATGGCCGGGTCGTGGGCGTCCGCGCCCGCGACGCGGAGGGACGCGACCACACGATCCGAGCCGCCGTCACGGTGGGCGCCGACGGGGTCCGATCGACGGTGGCGGCGGGGGTCGACGCCCCGGTCGTGTGGCAGGGGCGCCGGGCGGGGTCGGTGCTCTACCGCTACTACGCCGACCTGCCGGCGAGCGGCTACGAGTGGGCGTACGGCGAGGGTGTGGCCGCCGGACTCATCCCCACCAACGACGGGCTGACCTGCGTCTTCGTCGGCACCTCGCCCGAGCGCATGCGGGCGCTGCGGTCGACTGGCGTCGCCCATGCGTTCGGGGCGGTGCTCGCCGGCTCATCTCCCGCGCTGCACGAGCGGGTCGCCGACGGCGCGCCGGTCGGCGGGCCGCTCGGCTGGCGTGCCACGCCGGGGTTCCTCCGACGCTGCTGGGGTCCGGGTTGGGCCTTGGTCGGGGACGCGGGCTACTACAAGGACCCGATCACCACCCACGGCATCACCGACGGCCTGCGAGACGCCGAGCTGCTCGCCGACGCCCTCGTCGACGCCCTGGGGGGCACGGTCGGCGAACCGGTGGCTCTCGCCGAATACCAGTGCGCGCGAGACCTGATGTCGACGCGGCTGTTCTCCGCGACCGAGTCGATCGCGGCGTACGACTGGGACATCGACCGCGTCCGTATCCTGCTCAGACAGGCCGGGAGGGCGATGGCCCACGAGCTCGACCTGTTGCCGACGTTCCTCCGCAGGCCCGCCCTCATCCGCGCCTGCTGAGCCGTGCCCCGCAAGCAGAACGCCCAGGCCGATGGGCCTGGGCATCCTCTGTACCCCCGACGGGATTCGAACCCGCGCTACCGCCTTGAGAGGGCGGCGTGCTAGGCCGCTACACAACGGGGGCGTTGTCCCTTGCAGGACTGCGGAACTCTAACGAGCCGCATGGTGAGCGAACAAATCCGTAACCGGTCGAGCGCTCATCGCTGGGGTACAAGGACTCGAACCTTGACTAACTGGACCAGAACCAGTCGTGCTGCCAATTACACCATACCCCACTGACTCAGTGGTCTTCGGCTCTGCTGCCTCGCGGCGGCGAGCCGACGAGGAAGATTACATGCGGGCTCGGGAGCCCTCCAAAACGCCCGGCTCGGTGCGGGTGCGGACCTTCATCGCGCGGGCGATCCAGAGCGACAGGCCGAGGAACACCAGCGACTTCACGAGGGTCACGACGACGTCCCACCAGCTGCCGCCGGTGGGGTTGAGCGCCGTCTCGAGGTCGCTGTAGGCGAGGGCGAAGCCGAACGCCAGGTAGTTGTTCAGCACGTGGTAGGCGATGCCCGCCTCGAGCCCGCCGGTGGCGACCGCGAGCACGCCGGCGACGAGGCCGAAGGCGAACCGGTCGAAGAAGATCGGCAGGCTCTGGCCCAGCCCGTGGGCGAGCGCGAAGAGCAGCGCCGGCCCGACGACGGCGACCGCCCGCGAGCCGAACCAGCCGCCGAACGCCTGGGTGAGGTAGCCGCGGAACACGTACTCCTCGGCGGCGGCCTGGAGCGGCGTCGTCAGCCCGACGACGAGCAGGAAGTTGCGCGTGGTGGTGGTGAAGTCGTTGAGCGTGGTGTCGGCCGCGGAGTCGCCGGTCGCCGGCAGCGCCGCGCTGAGCACGATCGAGATGAGCAGGGCGATGAACGCGACGCCGAGCGAGGCGAAGAACCAGCCCCACCGGATCCGCGGCCGCACCGAGGCGAGCCAGCGCGGCTTGAGCCCGTGGAACACGCGGGTGCAGAACCAGGCCGACGGGATGCCGAGGATC
The DNA here is from genome assembly GCA_963780355.1 of uncultured Actinomycetota bacterium. Classification (GTDB taxonomy): domain Bacteria; phylum Actinomycetota; class Actinomycetes; order Propionibacteriales; family Nocardioidaceae; genus Nocardioides. The sequence continues at coordinate 1,945,057 of CAWABT010000001.1, read as the reverse complement.
AGCACCGCGTTCACGTAGAGCAGGTCGGCGGGCGCGACGCGCTTGGTGTCGATCAGCGCCTCGAACTTGTCGCCCAGGTCGGCGGGGTCGGTGCCGGTGGCCAGGTAGATCGCCGCCGCGCCGATCGACACGATCACCGCGTTGACGATCAGGAAGAGCACGACCAGCGTGAGGATGCCGCCGAGGTACCAGCCGAACCCCTGCCGGCCGGCCCGGTAGACCTGCTCGTAGCGGTACGACGTGGCGGTGGGCGCCACGACCGCGGCCGGCGCCGGCTCGGTCACGCGAGCGCTCCCTGCAGCCGGGCCAGGCTGCGGTCGCGACCCAGCAGCTCCATCGACTCGAAGAGCGGCGGCGACACCCGGCGTCCGGTGACGGCGACCCGCACCGGCCCGAACGCCACCCGCGGCTTGAGCCCGCGCTCGTCGACCAGCGCGGTCTGCAGCGCCTCCTGGATGGCCGCCGTCGACCACGTGCGGAGCCCGGCGACGGCGTCGTGCGCGGCCCGCACGATCTCGCGGCCCTGCTCGTCGAGCAGCTTGTCGACGTCGGCGGGCTCGCGGGTGAAGTCGGCCTCGTCGACGAACAGGAAGCCGAGCATGTCGACGGCCTCGGTGAGCTTGTTGATCCGCTCGGCGACGAGCGGCATGGCGAGCTCGAGGAGCCGGGCGTCGGCGTCCGAGACCGGGTCGCTCACGACGCCGGCGGCCTTGAGGAACGGCAGCGCCCGGTGGGTGATGTCGTCGGTGGAGAGCTGTCGCAGGTGCGCGGCGTTGATGGCGTCGGCCTTCTTGAGGTCGAACCGCGCCGGGTTCGGGTTCACGTCGCCGAGGTCGAAGGCCTCGACCATCTCCTCCAGCGAGAACACGTCGCGGTCGGCCGCGATCGCCCAGCCGAGCAGGGCGAGGTAGTTCATCAGCCCCTCGGGCACGAACCCCTGGTCGCGGTACGCCAGCGCGTGCGCCTCGGGGTCGCGCTTCGACAGCTTCTTGTTGCCCTGCCCCATCACGTACGGCAGGTGCCCGAAGCGGGGCGGTCCCGAGCCGATGCCGACGTCGGCGAGCGCGTGGTAGAGCGGGATCTGCCGCGGCGTGCTGGAGAGCAGGTCCTCGCCGCGGAGCACGTGGGTGATCTCCATCAGCGCGTCGTCGACCGGGTTGACCAGCGTGTAGAGCGGGTCGCCGTTGCCGCGGGCCAGCGCGAAGTCGGGCACGTGGTCGGAGTGGAAGGTGACGTCGCCGCGGACGAGGTCGTCGAAGGCGATCTCGCCGTCCGGCATGCGGAAGCGCGTGACCGGCGTCCGGCCCTCGGCCTCGAACGCCGCCACCTGCTCGGCGGTGAGGTCGCGGCAGAACCGGTCGTAGCCCATGTCCTTGGAGCCCGCGGCCTGACGGCGGGCGGCCACCTCGTCGGTGGTGCAGTAGCAGGCGTAGGTGTGACCGCCGTCGGCCAGCCGGGCGAGCGCGTCGCGGTAGAGGTCGCCGCGCTCGGACTGCCGGTAGGGGCCGTGCGGGCCGCCGACGTCCGGGCCCTCGTCCCAGTCGAGACCGCACCAGTGGAAGAGGTCGAAGATCGCGTCGTAGGACTCCTGGGTGTTGCGCGCGGTGTCGGTGTCCTCGATGCGCAGCACGAAGGTGCCTCCGTGGTGGCGGGCGAAGGCCCAGTTGAACAGCGCGGTGCGCACCAGCCCGACGTGCGGGCTGCCGGTCGGCGAGGGCGCCATCCGCACCCGGATCCCGTCGCTCATCGCGCGGCCACCGTGTTCACGAGCGAGCCGAGGCCGTCGATCGAGACCTCCACCTCGTCGCCGATCTCCATCGGGCCGACGCCCTCGGGCGTGCCGGTGAGGATGACGTCGCCGGGCAGCAGCGTCATCACGCTGCTGATGCGGTGCACGAGGGTGGGCACGTCGAAGACCATGTCGGCCGTGGAGCCGTCCTGCACCACGTCGCCGTTGAGGTGGGTCCGCACCCGGACGCCGTCCATGAAGGCCTGCGGGTCGAGCTCGGTCTCGATCCAGGGGCCGAGCGGGCAGAACGTGTCGAAGCCCTTGGCGCGGGTGAACTGGCCGTCCTTGCGCTGCAGGTCGCGGGCGGTGACGTCGTTGCCGATGGTGTAGCCGTGGATGACGTCGGTGGCCTGCTCGGGCGGGACGTCACGGCAGATGCGGCCGATCACGACGGCGAGCTCTCCTTCGTAGTGGACCTCCTGGCTGAGGTCGGGGTAGCGGATCACGTCGTCCGGGCCGATGACGCTGGTGTTGGGCTTGAGGAACATCAGCGGTTCCTCGGGCACGTCGTTGCCGAGCTCGGCCGCGTGGGCGGCGTAGTTGCGGCCGATGCCGACGACCTTGCTGCGCGGCAGCACCGGCGCCAGCAGCCGGACGTCGGCGAGCCGGTGCTGCTGCTCGAGCGGCTGCATGCCGGCGTAGAGGGGGTCGCCGGCGAGCGCGACCACGACGGCGTCGTCGGACGGCTGCCCGTGCTCGTCGAGGTCGCCGGTCAGGACGCCGTAGGCCGGGTCGCCACCGGTGGTGAAACGGACGATGCGCACGCGGTCGACCCTAGCGACCGGGTCTGCGGGACCATCGTGGTGTGGAGCGGCTCGACGAGGCGACCTGGACCGCCCGTGCGGCGGCCCACGAGCAGCGCGTGGACACCCTGGTCGCCGGCCACCTCGCGCGACGTCGCGACGGCGTGCCTCACCCGGTGCACGACTTCCTCTTCACCTACTACTCGTTCCGGCCCTCGCAGCTGCGGCGCTGGCATCCGGGTTACGGGGTGGTGTGCGAGAACGGGCCGGCCCCACTCACGCTCGAGGACGTCGCGGCGAGGCAGCCGCTCCTCGAGTCCACGCACCGGCTGCTGACGGCGACGGCGGCGCGGCCGGCGTCGTACGGGTGCTTCGGGATGCACGAGTGGGCGATGGTGCACCGCTCGGCCGAGCACGGGACGCGCCACTCCTGGCCGCTGCGGCTCGGCGCCGCCGGCACCGACACGGTGGTGGAGTCGCACCGCATCGCCTGCTCGCACTTCGACGCCTACCGGTTCTTCACGCCGTCCGCGCGACCGCTCAACACCCTCGCCCCCGGCCCCGGCGACCGCCCCGACTTCGAGCAGCCGGGCTGTCTGCACGCCGGGATGGACCTCTACAAGCACGCGTTCCGGCTCTGGCCGCTGGTGCCGTCCGAGCTCCTCATGGACGCCTTCGAACTCGCCTGGGATATCCGCATCCTCGACATGCGGGCCGCTCCGTACGACCTCACCGGCCTCACGCTCGACCCGACAGGCGAGCCTTGGACCCCGGTCGAGATCGAGACGCCGGAGGGCAAGCAGGAGTATGCCGCCGCTCAGAAGGGGTTCGCCGAGCGCGGTCAGGACCTGCGCAGGCGTCTGATCGAGGGGTGCGAAAGCGCTGCTCGGAGGGCCACCGGCGCGGGAGTCCGGCAAAAGTTCCGGCGTTCGCCTGCGGATCGGATGCTCCGCTCCTAACTGTCGAGGGCCAACGGTCTGAGAGGCGATGATCGCCATGGCCATGTTCCAACGCAGCATCTGGCCGGAGCCCGGCGAGGCGCTGCCCGGGTGACGCGCGGGATCGCGGCCGCAGCCGGCACGGGCGTCCTCGTCGCGATGCTGACGTCCAGCGGGTCGGGCGCCGCCGCGCCGCCCAGGCTCGTCGGATCGCTGTTCGTGCCGACCGGCGCATGCACCAACGTCACCGAGCTGCAGACGGCACTTCCCGGCGACCGGCACCGCATTCCCGGGACCGGTGTGATCACCTCCATGCGGACCGTCATCGCCACCGGCGGGTCCCCCACGACCATCAAGTTCAAGGTCGCCAGGGCGGGCACGGCGGCCAACACGTGGCGGGCCGTCGGCAGCAGCCCGGCCATCTCGGTGAGCCCGGGCAGCGTCGTGCAGCGGAACCTGCGCATCCCGACCCGGGCCGGCGACGTCCTCGGGATGTACGTCGTCAGTACCAACTGCTACCGCACCGCCACGAGCGACCATCAGATGACGCAGACGTCAGAAGACCTGTCGGGCACCAACACCCCGATGTTCCCGCTCAACGGCTACCAGATCCCCATCGAGGGCACGTGGGAGCCGGACGCCGACCGCGACCGGTACGGCGACCGCACCCAGGACAGCTGCGCGACCGACCCGACGACGCAGCGCAGCTGCGCGTCCAGCCGACCGCGAACGCTGATCCACGGGATCTCGGTGGCACGCGACGGCACCGTGCGCGTGGCCTTCGGCGCCAACGAGCGTGCGACCTTCCGCTGCGCGGTCGACTCGCCCACCTACCGCTCGTGCCGATCGCCCTTCGTGCGACGTCTCGCGCCCGGCCGCCACTCGATCGCTGTCGTGGCCACCGACCGCTTCCGCAACACCGACGCCAGCCCCGCGATCGCGCGGGTGACCGTTCCCCGCCGCTGACCACCGGGTCAGGACCGTCGTCCTGTTCCTGACTGGCCTGACCAGCGACCTCGACAACACGCCTGTCGGCTCTGGCCGGAGGTGCCGTCCGAGCTGGTCGGCGACCTGCGCGCGCCTACTCTCCCGGCCGGACGAGCCCTGACTCGTAGGCGTGGATCACCGCCTGCACCCGGTCGCGTAGGCCGAGCTTGGCGAGCACGCTGCTCACGTGGGTCTTGGTGGTCGCCTCGCTCACCACGAGGTCGCCGGCGATCTCGGCGTTCGAGCGGCCGCGGGCGAGCAGCCGGAACACCTCGGCCTCGCGCGGGCTGAGCGCGCTCAGGTCCGGCGGGTCGCGCGGCGGCGGCTGCTGGGCGAAGGACTCGATCACCCGGCGGGTGACGGCGGGCGCGAGCAGGGCGTCACCGGCCGCGAGCACGCGCACCGCGGCGATGAGGTCCTCGGCCGGGGCGTCCTTGAGGAGGAACCCGCTGGCGCCGGCGCGCAGCGCGTCGAAGACGTACTCGTCGAGGTCGAACGTGGTGAGCACCAGCACGCGGGCCGACGTGCCGTCGCGGCACAGCCGGCGCGTCGCCTCGATGCCGTCGAGCTCGGGCATCCGGATGTCCATCAGGACGAGGTCGGGCGAGGTGCGTCGCGTCGCGGCGATGGCGGCGACGCCGTCCGCCGCCTCCGCGACGACGCTGATGTCGTCCTCGCCCTCGAGGAGCGACCGCAGGCCGGACCGCACCATCCCCTGGTCGTCGGCGATCAGCACCCGGATCACGTGCGGCCGCCGTCGGTGAGCGGCAGGACGGCGTGGACGGCGTAGCCGCCCTCCGGTCGCGGGCCCGCGTCCAGCCGGCCGCCGAAGAGGAGGACCCGCTCGCGCATGCCGACCAGCCCGTGGCCGGCGTTCCCGTTGGTCCGTGCGGGAGCGCGGCCGTCGTCGACCACGCTGATGGAGAGCTCGGCCGGCGCGTAGTCGAGGGTCACGGTCACCCGCGCGTCTCCCGCGTGCTTGAGCGCGTTGGTCACCGACTCCTGCACGATCCGGTAGGCCGTCAGGTCGATCCCGGGCGAGAGCGGGGTCGGCTCGCCCTGGATGTCCAGCAGGACCGGCAGGTTCGCCTCGCGGGTTCGCTCGAGCAGGCGGGGCAGCTGGTCGAGGCCGGGCTGCGGGGCGAGCGGCGCCGGCTCGCCGTCGGCGCGCAGGACCCCGAAGAGCCGGCGCAGCTCCACCATCGCCTGGCGGGCGGTGCTCTCGACGGCGGCGAGGTCGCGGGCCTCGGCCACCTGGTCGGGGTGCAGTCGACGGCGGACCGCCTGCGTCTGCACCGTGATGACGCTGATCGAGTGGGACACGATGTCGTGCAGCTCCCGGGCGATCCGCGCCCGCTCCTCGGCCGCGGCCTGGGCCCGGCGGTCCGCGTCGGCCACCTCGAGCTCGGCGGCCCGGGCGTCGGCGGTGTCGGCGCGGCGCGTCTCCTGCTGGACGAGCCGCCCGACCACCCACGGCCCGCCGTAGAGCACGGCGACGGCAGCGAGGTCGGCCGGGTCGCCGTCGTCGAGGGCCAGCCCGAGCCCGGCCGGACCGACCGCGACCAGCAGGCCGATCAGCGCGCGCCGCCCGTCGAGGAACCGGCCGGCGGAGTAGCAGGCGATCACCATCGCGGCGAACAGCACGAAGGGGGTGTCGGGCCGCCCGCCGACCAGGATCGCCGCGAGGGCCACCACCACCACGGCCAGCGGCGCCGTTCGACGGAAGGCCAGCGCGAGCATCACCGCGGTGGTGATCGCGGCGTGCGCCACGCGCGGCATCGTCGTCTCGGTGGTGGTGAGCGCCTCGACGATGCCCGCGACGACGAGGGCGCCCGAGAGCGCGAGGTCGAAGAGGGGTGGTCGTGGCGGCCGGCGCACGTGGTCACGCTAGGGGTCGGGCCGTCGGTTGGCATCGTCCGATCGACCGACCGTCGCACGACGACAGTTCAGCCGGACGACGGAGGCCGGGACGTCGCCCGGCCGATGACGACGGCGGCCGGTCGGGTCACCGTCGTCCCCATGACGACGACATCGGCACCCGACGACACCAGCACCCACGTCCCCCGCGACCTCCGACCCGCCCGCTGGGCGTGGTGGGGCGTCGCGGCCGCCGCCCTCGGGCTGGCCGGCAACCTGATCGCGAGCCACAGCGCGCTCACCGATGCCGACGCGGCGGTCGCGGTGGCCGACACCTCGCGGACGACCCAGCACGCCGGCACGTTGCTCGGGATGGCCTCGTTCGTGTGCCTGGTGCTCGTCGCGGCCGGGTGGCGCCGCTGGGCGGGCGATGCGTCCGGCCTGGCCGCCCAGGCCATGGCGCCCGCGTTCACGGCCGCCGCGACGCTCGTGCTGTTCGGCACCGGCCTGCGGGGCGCGCTCGCCGAGTACCTGCCGGGCGGCATCAACGACGACAACTTCACCGACGACGGCCTCTACGTGCTCTTCATGGTCCACGACACGGCCCCGTGGTTCGCCTGGTGGGGCGTGCTGATGGCGGCCGCACTCGCGGTGGTGCTCGCCTTCCGGTCACGGGTGCTGCCGCGCTGGCTCGGCGTCGTCAGCGCCCTCGCGCTGGTGCCCCCGCTCGTCGTCATGGTCGGCTCGGGCGCCGTGGCCGGCGCCGGCTTCGTCGCACCGCTGTGGCTGGCGCTGGCGTCCGTCGTCGTGGGTGTGCGGGGTCTGCCGGCGGCTCCGTCCGCGCTCCGGTAGGCGTTCCCAGCCACTTCCCTGGGACGGATGCGACCGCGCCGGATCCCGCTCGGCATACTTCGCGGCATGACGTCGACCTTCGACCAGCTCGCCTCCGCCGTCCTCGACGGGAAGCCGGCCACCGAGGACGACGCGCTGGCGGTGCTGCGCTCCCACGACGACGAGCTGCTCGACGTCGTCGCCGCGGCCGGGCGGCTGCGGCGCGAGCACTTCGGCAACACCGTCAAGGTCAACTACCTGGTGAACCTGAAGTCCGGGCTGTGCCCGGAGGACTGCGGCTACTGCTCGCAGGCGCTGGGCTCGCAGGCCGACATCCTCAAGTACAAGTGGCTGCAGACCGACGAGGCGCTGGCGCAGGCCGCGGCCGGGCTGCAGGGCGGCGCCACCCGGGTGTGCATGGTCTCGAGCGGCCGCGGTCCCACCGACCGCGACGTCGACCGGGTCGCCGACATGGTGGGTGCGATCAAGGCCGAGCACCCGCAGGTGGAGATCTGCGCCTGCCTCGGGCTGCTCAAGGACGGCCAGGCCGAGCGGCTCAAGGACGCCGGCGTCGACGCCTACAACCACAACATCAACACCGCCGAGTCGCACCACGACAAGGTCGTCACCACCCACACCTACGACGACCGCGTCGACACCGTGGGCAAGGCCAAGCAGGCCGGCCTCTCCCCCTGCAGTGGCCTCATCGCCGGGCTCGGCGAGACCGACGAGCAGCTCGTGGAGGCGCTGTTCGCGCTGCGCGACCTCGGCTCGGACTCGATCCCGGTCAACTTCCTCATGCCCTTCGACGGCACCGAGTTCGCCGACACCTGGGAGCTCACCCCGGCCCGCTGCGTGCGGATCCTGGCGATGGCGCGGTTCGTGTGCCCCGACCGCGAGATCCGGATCGCCGGCGGCCGCGAGATGCACCTGCGCACGCTGCAGGGCCTCGCGCTGCACGTCGCCAACTCGCTGTTCCTCGGCGACTACCTCACCTCCGAGGGCCAGGCCGCCTCCGACGACCTCGAGCTGATCCGCGACCACGGGTTCGTCGTCCTCGGCTCCGACGAGCAGCTCGCCGCGGCCGCCGCCTCCCACGACCCTGCCAAGCGGCGCCGGGGCGCCGGCACCGCCCTCGCGCCCAACGCGTAAGGCGATGTCAGGGGACGCCGCGCCGCTGCTCGCGTTCGACCGCGAGCACGTCTGGCACCCCTACACGTCGATGACCGACCCCACGCCGGTGCGGCTGGTCACTGGGGCACATGGCGTCCGGCTCACGCTGGACGACGGCACCGAGCTGGTCGACGGCATGTCGTCGTGGTGGGCGGCGGTGCACGGGTACGGCGTGCCGGAACTGGACGCGGCGGTGCGCTCGGTCGACTTCGCGCACGTGATGTTCGGCGGCCTCACCAACGCACCCGCGGTGCGGCTGGCCGAGCGGCTGGTGTCGCTGGCGCCGGCGGGTCTGGAACGGGTGTTCCTCGCCGACTCGGGCTCGGTGAGCGTCGAGGTGGCGCTCAAGATGGCGCTGCAGTTCCAGCGCGGCCGCGGCCGGCCGGAGCGCACCCGGATGCTCACGGTGCGCGGCGGCTACCACGGCGACACGTTCGGCTGCATGAGCGTGTGCGACCCCGACGGCGGGATGCACGCGATGTGGCACGACGTGCTGCCGCAGCAGGTGTTCGCGCCCCGGCCGCCCGAGCCGGGCGGCGACGTCGACGGCTGGGCCGCCGCGTTCCGGGCGCTCGCCGAGAGCCACGCGCACGAGGTGGCGGCGGTCGTCGTCGAGCCGGTGCTGCAGGGCGCCGGCGGCATGTGGGTCTACGACGCGGCCTGCCTGCGCGTGATGCGCGAGGTGGCCGACGAGCACGGGTTCCTGCTGGTGCTCGACGAGATCGCCACCGGCTTCGGCCGCACGGGCGCGCTGTTCGCGGCCGAGCACGCCGGCGTCGCGCCCGACGTCATGTGCGTCGGCAAGGCGCTGGCCGGCGGCTACCTCACGCTGGCCGCCGCGCTCTGCACCGACGAGGTGGCGCGCGGCATCTCGGGGTCGGAGTCCGGTGTGCTGATGCACGGGCCGACGTTCATGGGCAACGCGCTCGCCTGCTCGGTGGCGCTGGCGAGCCTCGACCTGCTGGAGGCGAACGACTGGCGGGCGCAGGTCGCGCGAATCCACGACCGGCTCAACCAGGGGCTTTCCGGGATCCCCGGCGTACGCACGATCGGCGCCGTCGGCGTGGTGCAGCTCGACCACCCGGTCGACGTCGTGAAGGCCACCGAGGCGGCGGCCGAGGAGGGCGTGTGGCTGCGGCCGTTCCGCGACCTCGTCTACACGATGCCGCCCTACGTCACCTCCGACGACGACCTCGACCGGATCTGCCGGGCCGTCAGCCGGGCGGTGGAGGTCGCATGACCCGCTGGGGCGACTGGCTCGCCGCGCAGGCCGAGGCCCGGCGCGCGGCCGGGCTGGAGCGCACGCTGCGACCGCGGGGCGCCGACGACGACGTCGTCGACCTCGCGGGCAACGACTACCTCGGGCTCTCGCGCCACCCGGACGTCGTGGCCGCGGCCGCCGACGCCGCCCGCACCTGGGGCGCCGGTGCCGGCGCGTCACGGCTGGTCACGGGCACGCTCGGGCTGCACGCCGACCTCGAGGCCGCCCTCGCCGACTACCTCGGCCAGCCGAGCGCACTGGTGTTCTCCACCGGCTACCAGGCCAACCTGGCGGCCGTCGCGGCGCTCGCCGACCGCGACACCCTCGTCGTGTCCGACGCCCACATCCACGCTTCGCTCGTCGACGCGGTGCGGCTCTCGCGGGCGCGGTTGACCGTGGTTCCGCACAACGACGTGGCCGCCGTCCGCGCTGCTCTGGCCGGCCACGCCGGCCGGGCGCTGGTGCTGGCGGAGTCGGTCTACTCGGTGCTCGGCGACGCCGCCCCGCTCCCCGACCTGGCCGCCCTCTGCGCGGACGCCGACGCGCTGCTGCTCGTCGACGAGGCCCACGGGCTCGGCGTCCACGGGCCGGGTCTGGTGGCGTCGTGCGGGCTGGCCGGACTCCCCCACGTGCTCGTCACCGCCACCCTCTCCAAGGCGCTCGGCAGCCAGGGCGGTGTCGTGCTCGGACCCGAGCCGGTGCGCCAGCACCTCGTCAACCGTGGGCGTCCCTTCGTCTTCGACACCGCGCTCGCGCCGGCCGCGGCGGGCGCCGCGCTGGCCGCGCTCGAGATCGTGCGCAGCACGCCGGCGCTCGCCGACGTCGTCCGCGAGCGCGGCGCCGACCTCGCCGCGGCGCTCGGCGTCGCCCCGAGCGAGGGCGCGGTGCTGTCGGTGCCGATGCCGTCGCCACAGGCCGCGGTGGCCGCGCAGGCGGCCGCACTCGCGCAGGGCGTGCGGGTCGGGTGCTTCCGGCCGCCGTCGGTGCCCGATGGCATCTCGCGGCTGCGGATCACGGTCAACGCCGGGCTTCCGGACGACGCCTGGGCCGACGCGGTCGAGGTCGTGGTCGCCGTCGTCAAGGAGCACGGCGAGTGACGGGTCGGGTGCTGGTGGTCACCGGCACCGACACCGGTGTCGGCAAGACGACGGTCACCGCCGCCCTCGCCGCTGCCACCCGCGGGTCGGTGGTGATGGTCAAGCCGACCCAGACCGGCACCGACGAGGGCGAGCCCACCGACGCCGAGGTGGTGCGGGCTCTCGCCGGCTGCGACGTCGAGGAGTACGTGTCGCTGGCCGAGCCGCTCGCCCCCGAGACGGCGGCCCGGCGGGCCGGCGTCACCCTGCCGACCGTCGCCGAGCACGCGGCCCGGATCGCGGCGCTGACCTCGCGCTACGACCTGGTGCTGGTGGAGGGCGCGGGCGGGCTGCTCGTGCGGCTCGACACCGACGGCGGCACGCTGCTCGACCTCGCCGCCGCCGTTCCGGGCGCCGAGGTAGTCGTCGTGTGCGCGGCGGGGCTCGGCACGCTCAACCACACCGAGCTCACCGTCACGGCGCTGCGGACACGTGGGATCGAGCCGGCCGGGCTCGTGATCGGGTCGTGGCCGCACGACCCCGGCCTCGCCGAGACGTGCAACCGCGACGACCTACCGCGGGTCACCGGCGTCCCGCTGTGGGGCGTGCTGCCGGCCGGCGCGGGCGCGCTCGACCCGGCAGACTTCCGTGACCGCGCGCCACGGTGGTTGAGGTGCGAGGGCCGTTAGGCCCGAGCCTCGAAACCACGACCCGCACGCGCTGGCCTGACCGGCTCAGCGGTTTCGAGGCTCCTCCGCTCGTTCCTCGCTCCGGAGCACCTCAACAACCGCTCGCTCACCACACGTCTCCTTCCCGCCAGTCGCAGGCGACCGGCGCGTCGAGGTCCAGGTCGGTGCCGCCCAGCACGTACACCGAGCCGTCGTCGTCGGGCGTCGGCTCGGGGCCGTGCGGCCCGAGCACCGACGTCGGCCCGCGCCACGGAGTCCAGCCGCGCGACTCGTAGAGCGCCACGCCGGCGCGCGAGGCGGAGAGCGCGAGCAGGTCGAAGGCCGGGGCGTGCGCCTCGAGGTCGTCCATCACGCGATGGCCGAGGCCGCGACGGCGGTGGTCGGGGTGCACCGCGACGGCCTCCACGTAGCCGCATCGCAGCGACCGGCCGCCGACGAGGAGCCGGCGCTGCACCAGCGAGCCGTGGGCGACGATCAGGCCGTCCTCGCGCACCAGCGCGTGCAGGCCGCCGAGGCCGTGGTCCCAGTCGTGGTCGCTGAAGTCGTCGAACGCGACGTCCATGAGGGCGCGAGCTTCGGCGAGGTCGGCGGGCGCGAGCAGGGAGGTGGGCGTCACCATCGGGGCGGCCTCCTCATCCGCCAGGGCGCGGCGGCCTCGACCTGCGCCGCGACGGCGAGCAGCAGCTGCTCCTCCGCGGGCCGCGCGGCGAGCATCACCCCGACCGGCAGCTCCGGCCGCTCGGGCAGCGGCGCGCTCCAGTGGAGCGGCAGCGAGATCGCGGGCATGCCGGTCACGTTCCACGCCGACGTCCAGGGCGTGAAGGCCTTCTGCTGCTCGAAGTCGAGCGCGGGGTCGGCGTCGTCGCGCAGCACTCCGACGTGCAGCGGGGGCGAGGCGAGGGTCGGGGTGAGCACGAGGTCGTAGGGCGCGAGCACCTCCAGGGCCGCGGCGGCGTGACGGCGGATCGCGCCGATCGCGAGCCCGAAGTCGGGGCCCGAGACGACCCGGCCGCGATCGCCCAGCCACCGGGTGAGCGGCCGGAGCAGGCTCTCCTTCTCGGCCGGTACCACGCTCAGCGCGGTGAGCACCGCCCAGCAGGTCTCGAAGTCCGGCACCGCCTCGCGCGGCAGTGGCACGTCGACGTCCTCGACGACGTGGCCGAGGTCCTCGAGCACCCGGCACGCCGACTCGTAGGCGGCGACGCACTCCGGGTCGACCGGGGTGTCGGCGACGACTGGTGTGATGAAGCGCGCCACCCGGAGGCGTCCCGGGTCGCGGTCGCAGGAGTCGAGGAAGGTCGAGTCAGGAGGTGGGGCCCACGAGGGGTCACCGACACGTCTGCCGGCGAGCACGTCGAGCAGCGCCGCGGCGTCGCGCACCGTCCGTGCGATCGGCCCCGCCGTGGCGAGGCCCACGGGGTCGCCGTAGAAGGGGAAGCCACTGATCCGCCCGCGCGTCGGCTTCAGCCCCACCAGACCACAGCAGGAGGCCGGGATCCGGATGGAGCCACCACCGTCCGAACCCTGGGCGACGGGCACGTACCCGGCCGCCACCGCGGCCGCGGCGCCACCGGAGGACCCTCCGGCCATCCGGGTCCGGTCCCACGGGGTCACCGCCGGCGGGTGGCCCTCGGGCTCGGTGTAGCAGGGCGACCCGAACTCGGGCGTGCTGGTCTTGCCGATGCTGGGCATCCCGGCGGCCTCGAGCGCCAGCGTGACGGCGTCCGAGCGGTCCGGCACGTACCCGGCGAAGGCGGGCGAGCCGAACTCGGTGACCACGCCCTCGGTGAGGTTGAGGTCCTTGATGGCGCTCGGCACGCCGTACAGCGGGCCGGCGTCGTCGGGTCGCCGGGCGTCGACCTCGCGCGCCAGCTCGCGGGCACGGTCGGTGCTCAGGCGCACGAACGCGCCGACGTCGTCGCGCCCGGCCCGGTCGAGGTAGTGCTCGACCAGCTCGAGCGAGGAGACCTCGTCGCGTCGGACGAGGTCCCCCTGCTCGAGCGCGGTCAGGTCATGGAGCTCGGCCACGCCCCGACCGTAGTGGGTGGTGCCGTGCGGTCGGAGCCGCTCAGGCCGCGACGGGCTGGTGCGCCGCCAGCGCGCGGACGACGCCGTGGAAGCGCTCGAGCACCTCGGGGTCGCCGAGCACGTCGACGTCGATGGCCGACTGCGACACGACGGCGTCCTCGAGCACGACCGCGCCGGCGATGCCGGCCGAGCGCTGCGCGTCGGCGTGCGCCCACTTGCCGCCGTACGGCGTGGGGGTGGCGCCGAGCACGCCGAACGGCTTGCCGGTGATGGCGCCGACGCCGTAGGGCCGGGACAGCCAGTCGATGGCGTTGTTCAGCACGGCCGGCATGGTGCCGTTGTACTCGGGGGTGACGGCGAGCACGGCGTCGGCGGCGGCGACCCGCTCGCGCAGCGAGACGGCCGCGCTCGGGGTGGTGGCGGAGTCGAGCTCCTCCTCGTAGAACGGGACGGCGTCGAGGTCGGTGATGATGTCGAGCTCGATGCCCTCGGGCGCCTGGTCGCGCAGGACCTCGGCGATCTGACGGTTCACGGACTGGACGCGGAGGCTGCCGAGCAGCACGGCGATGCGGGTGGTCATGCCGATTCAAACGGACCTCGGTCCGTTTGTATTCCCGGGACTTTCCGCGATGTCGCTGGCATTCTCCGACCATGTCCACCGTCGAGCCCGTCCGGCCGCTGCCGGTGCTCGACGACCGCCCGACCGAGCGCGCCGACGCCGCCCGCAACCGCCGGGCGCTGCTCGAGGCGGCGACCGAGCTGATCGACCACTGCCGCGTCGACGGCGTCACGATGGAGGCGGTGGCAGCGAAGGCCGGCGTCGGCAAGGGCACGGTGTTCCGGCGGTTCGGAAGCCGCGAGGGCCTGATGGCCGCGCTGCTCGACCACACCGAGCGGGAGTGGCAGGCGAGCGTGATCTCCGGTCCCCCGCCGCTCGGCCCCGGCGCCCCGCCGCGGGAGCGGCTGACGGCGTTCGGCAACTCGCGCATCCAGAGCAGCCTGATGAACGCCGCACTCATCGCGGCGGCCGGCCGGGCGGGCACCCGCGCCTACGCCGCGGTGTCGTTCACCGCCATGCACGTGCGCTACCTGCTGGGCGAGCTCGGCGTCCACGGCGACCTCGGCTACCTCGCCACCGCGATCCTGGCGCCGCTCGAGCTGCCGATCCTCGAGCAGCAGATCCAGATCGAGCAGATGCCGCTCGAGCGCATCCACGACGGCTGGGAGGAACTGGTCAACCGGCTGCTCGACTAGTCCTGGTGGTGGCGGCGCAAGCCGTAGGTGAGGCCGTCGACGAGCGCCTCCCACGACGCCTCGATCACGTTGTGGCCGACGCCGACGGTGACCCACGAGGTCGCGCCGTCAGCGGTCTCGATCAGCACCCGGGTGATCGCGTCGGTGCCGTGGCCCTGATCGAGGATCCGCACCTTGTAGTCGATGAGCTCGAACTTGGCGACCTCGGGGAACGCCTGCCCGATGGCCGTGCGGAGCGCCGAGTCGAGGGCGTTGACCGGCCCGTTGCCCTCGCCGGTGACGACGTAGCGCACGCCCGCGGCCTTGAGCTTCACCGTCGCCTCCGAGACGGCCTCCTCGGCCTCGGCACGGTGGGCGAGCGTCTCGGTGATCACCCGCCACGACTCCACCTCGAAGTAGGTGGGCCGGACGTCGGCCTCCTCGACGAGGAGCAGCTCGAAGGACGCGTCGGCGGCCTCGAAGGTGTAGCCGCGCTGCTCCATCGTCTTGACCCGGTCGGTGAGCCGGGTGACGAGGTCGCGGTCGTCGGAGAGGTCGTAGCCGAGCTCGCGGCCCTTCAGCTCGATCGACGCGCGGCCGGCCATGTCGGAGACGAGCAGCCGCATGTCGTTGCCGACCCGCTCCGGCTGGGTGTGCTGGTAGAGGTCGGCGTCGACCTTGATCGCGCTGGCGTGCAGCCCGGCCTTGTGCGCGAAAGCCGAGGCGCCGACGTACGGCTGCCGCGAGTACGGCGGCACGTTGGTCACCTCGGCCACGGCGTGCGCGATCCGGCTCGACTCGGCGAGCAGCCCAGGCGGCAGCACCCGCCGCTCCTTCTTGAGCTCGAGGTTGGCGACGACGGTGACCAGGTCGGCGTTGCCGGTGCGCTCGCCGTACCCGTTGATGCACCCCTGCACGTGGGTGGCGCCGGCGTCGATCGCGGCGAGCGAGTTGGCGACGGCGCAGCCGCTGTCGTTGTGGGCGTGGATACCCACCCGCGCGCCGGTGGACTCGATGACGTCGTGCACGACGTCGGAGACCCAGGTCGGCAGCATGCCGCCGTTGGTGTCGCACAGCGCGACCACGTCGGCGCCGGCCTCGTGGGCGGTGCGCAGCACCTCGAGGGCGTAGTCGCGGTTGGCGCGGTAGCCGTCGAAGAAGTGCTCGGCGTCGAGGAAGACCTGCTGCCCCTCGGCCCGCAGGTGGCTCACGGTGTCGCGCACCATCGCCAGGTTCTCCTCGAGCGTGGTGCGCAGCGCGAGCTCGACGTGCCGGTCGTGCGACTTCGCCACCAGCGTGACGACCCCCGCGCCGCTGTCGCGCAGCGCCGCCACCTGCGGGTCGTCGGCCGCCGCGACGCCGGCCTTGCGGGTGGCACCGAACGCGGCCAGCTTGGCGTGCCGCAGGTCGAGCTCGTCGACCGCGCGGCGGAAGAACTCCGTGTCCTTGGGGTTCGCGCCCGGCCAGCCGCCCTCGATGTAGCCGACCCCGAGCCCGTCGAGCTGCCGGGCGATCGCCAGCTTGTCGGCGACGGAGAGGTTGAGGCCCTCCTGCTGCGCGCCGTCGCGCAGCGTCGTGTCGTAGACGTGGAAGGCACCGTGCAGGTCCATCGGAGTGCTTTCGGATCGGGAACGGGTCTCAAAAACGGAAAGACCCCCTGGGAGCAGGAGGTCGGCGCGTCGAGGGTCTCGACGCGCTAGGAAATGATGATGCAGTGCTGAGGCACGCCCTCATCGTGCCATGCCGCACCGCCCCAGCGCCCCTCTTCCACCGAGCGAGATCGACCCGCCCGAAACTTTCGGGCGGGTCGACGCTGACCCGCCCGAAAGTTTCGGGCGGGTCAGCGTCCGGGCGAGACGAGGCCGGCGTCGAAGGCGAACACGACGGCGGCGGCGCGGTCGCGCAGCCCGAGCTTGGCGAACACGTGGCCGACGTGGGTCTTCACGGTGCCCTCCCCCAGCACGAGCTCGGCGGCGATCTCGCCGTTGCTCAGCCCCGAGCCGATGAGCACGAGCACCTCGCGCTCGCGCGGGGTGAGCCGGTCGAGCTCGGCGGGCGGCGCGGGGGCCGGGGCGCCGTCGCGGTAGGCGGTGAGCACCCGGCCGGTGACGGCGGGGTCGAGCCAGGAGTCGCCGGCGGCGACGGCGCGGACGGCGCGCTGCAGGTCCTCGGCCGGCACGCCCTTGAGCAGGAAGCCGTCGGCGCCGGCCCGCAGCGCACCGGCGAGGATCTCGTCGTCCTCGAACGTGGTGAGCACGAGCACCGGCGGCGCCGCGTCGACGGCGGCGAGCCGCCGGGTGGCCTCGACGCCGTCGACGCCGGGCATCCGCACGTCCATCACGACGACGTCGGGCCGGTGCTCCTCGACGGCGGCCACGACGCCGGCGCCGTCGCCGAGCTCGCCCACGATCTCGAACCCGTGCGAGGCGCGCAGGATGCCGCGCAGCCCGGCGCGCACCAGGTCCTGGTCGTCGACCAGCAGGACGCGGACGGTCACGGCAGCACCGCCTCGACCCGCCAGCCGGTCGGCACCGGGCCGGCGGTGAGCCGGCCCCCGAGCGCCTCGGCGCGGGCGCGCATGCCGACCAGCCCGGCGCCCTCGGCCGGGTCGGCCGCCGCGGCGCCGTCACTGTCGACCACCACGGTGGTGCCCTCGTCGGCGACGACGAGCCGGGCGGTCACCGCCGCGCCCGGCGCGTGCCGGACCACGTTGGTGAGCGCCTCCTGCACGATGCGGTACACGGTGAGGCCCTCGGTGGCGGTGAGCGCCGACGGGTCGCCGTCCACCGACCAGTCGACGGCGGTACCGGCCCGCCGGAACCCCTCGACGAGCCCGTCGAGCTCGGCCGAGCCGGGCAGCGGCACGACCGCGCCGGGGTCGCGCATCAGCCCGACGACGGCGCGCACCTCGGCCAGGCTCTGCTGCGAGAGCCGCTCGGCCTCCGCGAGGGTGGCCTCGGCCTCGACCGGGTCCTCGGCCAGCGCGAGCCGGGCGCTGGTGATGTGGAGCAGCGAGACGGTGAGCGCGTGCCCGATCACGTCGTGCAGCTCGTGGGCGATGCGCGCCCGCTCCTCGTCGCGGGCGCGGTCGGCCAGCCCGGCCTGGGCCTCCTCCAGCGCCTGCACGAGCTCGACCTGCCGGCGGACCGAGAAGAAGCCGAAGGCCGTCAGCGCGGTACCGGCGGTCCAGGCGAACCAGCCCGGATCGGGGTTGATCACCGCGCAGACGGCGTAGGTGGCGGTCGCGACGGCGGGCACGACGAGAGCGCGCCGCAGCGGCTCGGACCATACCGCCCAGCCGGCGAGCGCGGAGGTGCCGAACCAGCCGACGTCGGCGGAGCTGGCGTTGCACACCACCGCGAACACCACGACGGTGGCGCTCTGGAGGGCCAGCAGCGGCCAGCCTCGCAGCGGCCGGGAGAGCACCGCTGCCGCCGCCACGACGACGCCGAGCGCCAGCCACGACGTCGCGCCGCCGCCGCTGAGGAGAGCCCCCACGACGCCCAGCAGCACGACCACGGCCGAGGCCGCTGGTCGTGCTGTGGAGGCCTGCATGCGGCGACCCTAGGAGATCAGAGCGAGGTGCGCCGGGCGGCGAGCGCGCCGGCGACGACGGCGATCGCGATGACCGCAAGCAGGGACCCGGTCGCGTCGTCGATGCCGAGCCACGGCTCGCGGATCGCGTCGACCATCAGCGTGAGCGGCATGACGCCGGAGATCGAGCTCATCGTCTCCCCCATCACCGCCGGCGGCGGGCCACCGCCGCCGAGCAGGAACGACGGGAAGAACGCCATCATCCCGAGCGCCTGGGCGGCGCGCGCCGACGGCACGAGCGTGCCGATGAGCACACCGAGGGAGATGAACGCGACCGAGCCCGCGAGCACGCCGGCCGCCACCCGCAGCGGCGACTCGACGTCGGGCAGGCCGTAGACCGGCGCCGCCACCGCGAGCAGCGCCGTACCGCCGACCACCACGGCCACCGCGCCGAGCACGAGCTCGGCCGAGGCGAACGACCAGCGCGGGAAGCCCGAGGCCGCGAACCGCCGCAGCACCCCGCGCTCCCGGTAGGTGGCGATGTGCACCGGCAGCATCACCAGGCCCACCGACCCGATCACCACGGCGAAGTACGACGCGACGTACCAATGGGCCGGGTCGACCGGGAAGACGTCGTCCGGCGAGCGGCCGAACGAGGCGCCGATGATGAGCATCGACACGATCGGGAACACCACCACGAAGGTCACGGTGAGCGGGTCGCGCAGCATGAGCCGCAGCTCGGAGGTCACCAGCCGCCGGGTGGCGGAGGGGTGACGGCGTCGCGAGGTGGCGACGGCGGCAGGGCGGTCGAGGGTCTGGGCGGTCATGGTCAGGCCACCTTTCCGAGGTCGGAGGGTCGGTCGAGCAGGGTCAGCAGCGCCGCGGTCAGGTCGGGCACGTCGGCGTGCAGGTCGGTCGGAACGTCGCCGCGGGCGACGAGCCACGCGCCGGTGTGGGCGATCACCGCGCGCCGGCCGGTCACGGTGACGGCGGCGCCGGTCACGTCGACACCGGTGACGGCGGGCAGCGACCGCAGCGCTGCGACGTCGTCGGCGCCGAGGCCCGGCATCGTGAACCGGACGGCGGCGGAGGGCGCGTGCCGTCCCACCAGCTCGGCGGGCGTGCCGGCGTCGAGCACCCGGCCGTCGCGCATCGCGACCACCCGGTCGCACAGCGCCTCGGCGTCGTCGAGCTCGTGGGTGACGAGGAGGACGGTGGTGCCGTCGGCGCGGAGCCGGGCGACGGCGTCCCACACCTCGCGGCGGGCGGAGGGGTCGAGTCCCTGGGTGAGCTCGTCGAGCACCACGAGCCGGGGCCGGTTGAGCAGTGCGAGCACGAGGAACAGCCGCTGCCGCTCGCCGCCGCTCATCGTGCCGAAGGCGAGCCGGCGGCGGTGGCCGAGGCCGAACCGCTCGAGCAGCTCGACGCCGTCGACGGCGTCCGGGCCGGCGAAGAGCCGCAGCGCCTCGTCGACGCGGAGCCGGTCCGGCAGCCCGGAGTCCTGGAGCTGGCTGCCGAGCATCCGGCGCAGCCGGTCGGTCTGGGTGGCGGGGTCGAGGCCGAGCACGCGCACCTCGCCGGCGTCGGCGCGGCGCAGGCCCTGGAGGATCTCGACGGTGGTGGTCTTGCCGGCGCCGTTGGCGCCGATCAGGCCGACGACCTGACCGGCGGCGACGTCGAGGTCGAGGTCGTCGACGACGACCCGGCCGGCGTAGGCCTTGCGGAGCCCGCGGACGCGGACGACGGGATCGGGGGTGATGTCCATGCCCCGAAGCCAACGCGAGATCGGCCCCGCGGGGATCGGCTCGCGGACCGAACTCGGTCTATGACCCAGGTCAGAGAGGACGGTCGGAGGCGGGCATCCAGTCGACGCCGCTGGTCTGCGCGAGCAGCCCGAGCAGCGCCGCCGCGGCCAGCACGACGACGAGCACCAGCAGCCAGGTGCCGGCCCGGCGCGACAGCGGGTTGACCACTCTGCCCAGCGGCGACCGGAGCCGGCTGCCGCCGGGACCGGTCCAGAGCGAGAGGGCGAGCACCGCTCCGCTGACGCCGAGCGTGACGGCGTCGGTGGCCGCCGCGGCGTAGCAGATGAGCCCGGCTGAGGTGGCGAGCCCGGCGGCCCACACGAGCAGCACGAGGGTGGCGGGGATGCTCTGCAGCAGGTGCCACGGCGCGTTCACCAGCACTTGGACGCCGTCGTACCACTTGCGGCCGCGCAGCCGGCGCCGGTCGCCCGCGGCGCTCGCGGCCAGCGACCCGGACCTCAGCAGCCAGGTCGCGACCAGGACCACCACCAGCGCGGGCCACGGGAACGCCGCCACGGCGCCGCCCGCGAACAGGCAGCCGGCGACGACGAGCGTGTGCCGCCGCAGCCGCTCCCCCAGCGGGGTCGGCGGCGGGGCGTAGTCGGTCCAGGGGGTCGGCGCGAGCGCCACCGGCGGCGGCAGGAAGGCGGGCGGCGGCGCCGGCGGTGCCGCCACCACCGGCGCGAGGGCCGGCGGCGGCGCGGCCTGGGTATACGGCGTCGTGGCCGCCGGCGGCGGCTCGATGAGCGTCGGCGCCGGCGAGTCGTCGTACCGGTGCCCCGACCCGGCGAGGCGGAGGGACTCGTCGAAGGACGCGGCGAGCCGGTCGCGGGTGGTCGGGGGTGCGGCCAGCAGCGGGCCGGGCCGGGTGGTCTGCGGCCGCAGCCAGTCGAGCACGGCGTCGAGGGTCGGCCGGTGGTCCGGGTCGGCGTCGAGGGCGCCGGCGACGACGTCGCGCAGCGGCCCGTCCAGGCCGGTGAGGTCGTGCTCGCCGCGCCGGACCCGGTCCATGATCGCCATCGCCGGACCGCGGCCGTAGACCGAGCGGCCGAGTGCCGCGAAGGCCACGGTGGCGCCCCAGGAGTGCACGTCGGAGGCCGGCGTGGCGTCGTCGCCGTAGAGGATCTCGGGCGCGAGGTAGCCGGGCGTGCCGAGCAGCCAGCCGGTGTGGGTGAGCTTGGGGTCGTCGGCGACCCGCGCCAGCCCGAAGTCGATGAGGATCGGCGTGCGGCCCTCCATCAGCACGTTCGACGGCTTCACGTCGCGGTGCAGCACCCCCGCTCGGTGCACGGCGGCCAGTCCCTCGGCCAGGCAGCCGGCGAACCACAGCAGGTCGGCGCCGTCGACCGGCCCCTCCTCGCGCACGTGGTCGTGAAGCGAGAGCCCCGGCACGTAGCGGGTGGCGACGTACGGCACCGGCGCCCACGGGTCGGCGTCGACGATCTCGGCGACCCAGCGGCTGCGGATCCGGCTCAACGACCCGACCTCGCGCTCCAGCCGGCGGCGCGCCTCCTCGTCGCCCACGATGTGCGGACGCAGCACCTTGAGCGCCACCCGCGGGCCGTCGTCGCGGCGCGCGAGGTGCACGATCCCCATGCCGCCCTCGCCGATCTTGGTGAGCAGCGTGTAGCCGCCGACGAGCAGGGTCGACGGCGCGCCGTCGGCGCCGTCGGGGGCCACGCTCGTCATGGCCCGAGGCTACTCGTGGCTAGGACGTCGGGACGGCTCCCGCGAGGGCCTCGACGAAGGTGTCGAGGCTGTAGCCGAGCGAGAGCGCGGTGGGAGGTGACACCGAGGAGACGGTCGACTCCCCGACCACGCTCGCCACCGTGCCGTCCTGGAACTGCTGCATCTTCCGGTAGGCCGGGTCGGCCGCGACCGTGGCCTCCTGCTCCTCGTCGTTCGCGTAGGAGAGCAGGACGTCGGAGGTCAGCTCGTCGACCTTCTCGGTGCTGAGCGTGTAGTAGAAGCCACCCTCGCCGGAGTCGAGCTCGTCGACGCTCGGGGCCACGGTGAAGCCGAGGTCCTCGAGGAACTGCACCCGCGGGTCGGCTGTCGTGTAGACGTAGAACGCGCTCGGGTCGATCGCGACGGCGGCGATCGAGACGCCCTCGAACTCGGGGTGCGCCTCGGCGGCGGCCTGCACCTCGCCGTCGATGTCGGCGAGCACCTGCTCGGCGGCGTCCGGCTCGCCGAGCGCCTCGCCGGTGGTGGTGATGACGTCGCGCCACGGCGTCGACCACGGCTGGTCGGGGTAGGCCACGGTCGGCGCGATCTGGGTGAGCTTGTCGTAGTCGGCCTCGGTGATGCCGGAGTAGGTGGCGAGGATGAGGTCGGGGTCGGCCTCGTCGATCTCCTGGAACGCCGGGGACTCGCCGGAGGTGAGGGTGTCGGGCAGGTCGGCGTCCTGCTCCTCGACGGCGCTCTCGACCCAGGGCATCAGGCCGTTCTCGGTGGCGCCGTAGGTCTGCTCCTCGATCGCGACGGGCACGACGCCCATCGCGATCGCGGCGTCGGCGCTGCCCCAGCCGAGGGCGACGACCTTCTGCGGCTTGCTGGAGATCTCGGTGCTGCCGAAGGCGTGGTCGATCGTGACCGCCTCGAACGAGCCGTCGTCGTCGTCACTGCCGGAGTCGGGGCCGTCGTCGGCCAGCGCGCCGCAGGCGCTGAGCGGGAGGACGAGCAGGGCCGCGACCACGAGGGCCCGGCGGGGGCGAAGAGACGACACGTCCGCTCCTGGGTGATGAAGAATAGGTAAGCCTTACCTTATCGCACCCGCTGGTGGCGCCGCCCGAGGGGCAGCACCAGTGGGCTCCCGCTCACCGGGTCGACGATCACCTCGGCCGCCATCCCGAACGCCTCGCGCACGCAGTCGGCGGTGAGGACGTCGGCCGGCCGGCCCTCGCGCACCACCCGGCCCTCGGCCATCACCACGAGGTGGTGGGCGTAGCGGGCGGCGAGGTTGAGGTCGTGCAGCACCATCACCACGGTGGTGCCGTGCTGCTCGTTCAGCTCGGCCAGCAGATCGAGCAGGTCGACCTGGTGGGCGATGTCGAGGTAGGTGGTCGGCTCGTCGAGCAGCAGCACCCGGGGGTCCTGGGCGAGCATCATCGCCACCCACACCCGCTGCCGCTGCCCGCCGGAGAGCTCGTCGACCCGCCGGTCCGCGAGCTCGGAGGTGTCGGTGAGCGCGAGGGCGCGGGCCACCGCGGCGTCGTCGGAGGCGTCGTGACGGCGGAACGCCCCCTGGTGCGGGTGCCGGCCGCGGGTCACGAGGTCGGCGACGGTGATGCCCTCCGGCGCCACCGGCTGCTGCGGCAGCAGGCCGAGCACGGCGGCCACCTGCCGCGGGCGGAGCCGCCGCAGGTCCTGCCCGCCCAGCTCGACGTGGCCCTCGACCGGCCGCAGGATCCGGCCCAGCCCGCGCAGCAGCGTGGACTTGCCGCAGCCGTTGGCGCCGACGATCACCGTGACCTCGCCGGGCGGCACCGCGAGGTCGACGCCGTGCACCACCCGCCGCTGGTCGTAGGCCAGGTGCACGTCGTGCGCCACCAGCGAGACCGGCTCACTCATGTCGGCTCCTCGAGATCAACCAGATCAGGTACGGCCCGCCGATCACGCCGGTGACGACGCCGACGGGCACCGCGAGGCCGGCGGGCAGCAGGAACTGGGCGACCAGGTCGGCCCCCACCACCAGCACCACGCCCACCAGGGCGGACGGCAGCAGCCCGAGACCGCCGTCCCGGAGCAGCCGCCGGGCGACGGGCGCCGCCACCAGCGCGACGAACGCCACCGGGCCGGCGGCCGCGGTGGCGGCGCAGGCGAGCGCCGTGCCCAGCCCGATCACCGCCACCCGCACCAGCTCCGGTCGCAGCCCCAGGCTCGCGGCCTGCTCGTCGCCGAGCAGCAGCAGGTCGAGCGACCGCGCCGTCAGCACCACCAGTGGCACGAGCACCGCGAGGGCGACGGCGAGCAGGCCGACCAGCGGCCAGGTGGTCTGCGCCAGGCTGCCGGCCAGCCACAGCAGCGCGGACTGCGCCTGCTGCACCTCGGCGCGGGTCAGCAGGTAGCTCACGACCGCGGCGCACACGTACGCGACGCCGATGCCGGCGAGCACGAACCGGTGGCCGGTCATGCCGCCGCGCCAGGCGACGGCGTACAGCAGCGCCGCCACGGCGGCGCCGCCGCCGAGGGCGGCGAGCGACACCGGGGCGCCGGTGACGCCCGCGCCGAGCAGCATCGCGACGGCGCCCGCGCTCGCGCCCTGGCTGACCCCGATCACGTCCGGGCTGGCCAGGGGGTTGCCGAGCACCGACTGGAACAGCGCGCCGGCGAGGCCGAAGGCGAGGCCGACGAGGATCCCGAGCGCGAGCCGCGGCAGCCGCAGCGTGTTGACGACGAAGTCGGCCGGGCCCGGTTCGGTGCTGAACAGCGCGCGCAGCACGTCGGGCACCGAGTAGCCGGAGTCGACGGTGAGCGAGGCGACCGCGACGGCGAACGCGGCCGCCGCCAGCGCCGTCGTCACAACGAGCCGCCGGCTCCGGCGGCGCCGGCGGATCCGCCGGACGAGGGCAGGCTCGACCGTCAGAGTGCTCATGCTGCGATCCCCCGGGACTGCCGCACGATCGCGAGCAGCACCGGCGCCCCGACCAGCGCGACGACGATCCCGGCCTCGAGCTCGCCCGGCACGAGCAGCCGGCCGACGATGTCGGCGGCGAGCAGCAGCACCGGGCCGAGGAGGATCGAGAGCACGACGATCCAGCGGTAGTCGGGCCCGACCAGCGCCCGGGCGACGTGCGGCACCACGAGCCCGACGAAGGCGATCGGCCCGACCAGCGACACCGCCGCCCCGCAGAGCAGCACGACCGCCATCACCACGAGCAGCCGGCCTCGGACGACGTCCTGCCCGAGCGAGCGGGCGACGTCGTCGCCGAGGGCGAGCGCGTTGAGCACGCGGCCGGCGGCGAGCGCGAGCAGCAGGCCCACCACCACGAACGGCAGCACGAACGGCACCACGGCGTCGACGAAGGTCGAGGTGCGGTGGCCGAGCGAGCCGACCTGCCAGAACCGGAAGTCGTCGAGGGTGTTGTCGTCGGCGAGCAGCACCACGGTGATCAGCGAGGTGCAGGTGGCGGTGACGGCGGCGCCGACCAGCGCGAGCTTCACCGGCGTCACGCCCTCCCAGCCGAGCGAGGCGGCGCCGTACACCACGACGGCGGCGACGGCGGCGCCGAGGAAGGCGAACCACAGGTAGCCCTGCACGCTGCCGATCCCGAAGCCGGCGATGGCGAGCACGACGCCGAGCGAGGCGCCGGAGTTGAGTCCGAGCAGGCCGGGGTCGGCGATCGGGTTGCGGGTGACGCCCTGCATGAGCGCGCCGACCGCCCCGAGGGCGGCGCCGCCCAGCAGCCCGATGAGGGTCCGCGGCACCCGCTCCTCGCGCACCACGACGTGGTCGTTGTTCCCGGCCACCGGGTCGACCAGCGCCTGCCACACCTGCCCCGGCGCGACGTCCCGGGCGCCCCACATCAGGCTCGCGACCACGACGAGCAGGAGCAGCCCGAGCAGGCCCAGCACCACCGTGGTCCGCGCGACGGCGGGCCGCGGCGTCGTGCGAGGGGCCAGGACGGTCATGAGGTAAGGCTAACCTCATCTGGATCCACCAGGGCGGTCTGGTCCGCGCTCCCCTGGCGTCCCCACCCGTGAGAACGTCGCGCGGACCACCGGCACATGGGGAGCGAGAACATGACGACCTTCCACCACGACGGGATCGACCTCTTCTTCACCGAGTCCGGCCACGGAGAGCTGCTCATCGCCCTGCACGGCGGGCTCGGCCTCGACCACACCTACCTGCGTCCCTGGCTCGATCCGCTCGCCGAGGACCGCCGGCTCGCCTACCCCGACCTGCGGGCCAACGGGCGCTCGGAGGGCGACGGCGTCGGCATGACCATGCCGCAGCTCGCCGACGACGTCGACGCGCTCCGTGCGCACCTCGGCGCCCCGACCACCTGGCTCCTCGGCCACTCCTACGGCGGCTTCGTGGCGCTGCAGTATGCGCTCGACCACGCCGACTCGCTCGCCGGCCTGGTGCTCGCCGACACCGACAGCGCGCCACCGTCGGCCGAGACGATGGGCCGCGAGCTGACCCGGCTCGGCGCGGACCTGGACCAGGTGATGAGCGCGTTCGAGCAGCCCGTCGAGACGACCGCCGACCTGCACCGGCTCTTCCACGTGGTCGGCCCGTACTACCTGCCGCACAGCGCCCCTGACACGGCCCGGACGGCGATGGCGGAGCTGATCTTCCGCCCGGAGGGGAGCGCGGGGGGCGACGCCGCGCTGGCCGACTGGGACGTCACGGACCGGCTCGCCGAGATCGACGTCCCGGCGCTGGTGGTGGCCGGCGCCGACGACTTCCTGTTCCCACCCGACCGGGCCGAGCGGCTGGGCGCCGGGCTGCCGGACGCGCGCGTGGTCGTGATCGACCAGGCCGGGCACCTCCCCATGATCGAGCAGCAGGGAGCGTTCCTCGATGCCGTGCGCGGGTTCGTCGGCGCCGGGGGTCCGCGCCAGTAGCGTGCCGTCGTGACCACCGACGACGCCGCCGTCGAGGCCCTCCGGGCCCTCGTGCGGATCGCGACCGTCTCCCGGCCCGACCCGGCCGACCTCGACACCGCCGCCTTCGAGGAGTTCCACGCCGAGCTCGCCCGGCGGTTCCCGCTGCTGCACGGCCTGGAGCACCAGCGGGTCGCGGACTTCGGGCTGCTCGTGCACTGGCCCGGCCGCTCGACCGAGCGGCCCGTCGTCCTCATGGCGCACCTCGACGTCGTCCCGGTGGAGGGGCCGTGGACCCATCCGGCGTTCGGCGGCGACCTCGTCGACGGCGAGGTGTGGGGTCGCGGCACGCTCGACGACAAGGGCCAGCTGGTCGCGGTCTGCGCGGCGGTCGAGTCGCTGCTCGAGGACGACGTGGTGCCGGCGCAGGACGTCTGGCTGTCGTTCGGCTGCACCGAGGAGGTCTCCGGCGGCGGCGCGAGCGAGGCGGTGGGGCTGCTGCGCGAGCGCGGCGTCGCGCCCTGGTTCGTGCTCGACGAGGGCGGCGCGATCGCGCACGGCGCGTTCCCCGGCGTCCGTGCGCCGATCGGCGTCGTCGGCGTCACCGAGAAGGGCGTCACGTCGCTGGAGCTGGTGGTGGAGGGCCGCGGCGGCCACGCGTCGACGCCGGCCCGCAACGGACCGACGGTCCGGCTCGCCCGGGCGATCACCCGGCTGGACCGCTCCCCCATGCCCGGCTCCCTGCCCGAGCCGACCGTCGAGCTGTTCCGGCGGATGGCGCCGCACGTGCCGCTCCCGCTCCGGCCGCTGTTCGGCGCCGCGACCCGGCTGCAGCCGCTGCTCGCCCGCGCCCTCGTGGCCGCCGGACCCGAGCCGGCCGCGATGACCCGCACCACGTTCGCCGTCACCACGCTCACGGGCTCGCCGGCGCTCAACGTGGTCGCCCGGACCGCGCGGGCCGGCGTCAACATCCGCGTCATGGTGGGCGACACGGTGGCCGGCGTGCTCGAGCACGTGCGTAGCACGATCGACGACGACGAGGTGCGGGTCGAGGTGGTCGAGGCCTCCGAGCCCAGCCCGGTGAGTCCGCGCGACGACGCCTTCGCGCTACTCGAGCGCACCATCACCGACGTCTTCCCGGACGCCGTGCCCGCGCCCTACGTGATGATGGCCGCCACCGACTCCCGGTTCTTCACCGAGATCTGCGAGCGGGTCTACCGCTTCGCCCCGTTCCGGATGACCAAGGCTCAGCGCGAGGCCATCCACTCCTACGACGAGCGGATCGGCGTCGACGACTTCCTCGACGGCGTCGACTGGTACCGCCGGCTCCTGGACGGCCTGCCCACATGAGCACCCCACGACGTCGCTTCGCCTGCCGTCCGCAGCCTGGCCACCGTCGTCGGCTTCCTGGTGGTGGTCGAGCTCGCCAGCGGGATCCTGCAGGGCTACTACACGCCGATCTTCAGCGACATCGCCGACCACCTCGAGATCAAGGACGCCGACGTCAACTGGTTCGAGGCCGCGCAGCTCGTGGTCTCGGCGCTGGTGGTGCCGCCGCTGGCCCGGCTCGGCGACCTCGTCGGCCACAAGAAGGTGCTGCTGCTCTCGACGGCGGTGACGGCGCTGGGGTCGTGGATCCTCGCGTTCGCGCCGTCGTTCGGCACCTTCCTCGTGGGCTGGGCGATCCAGGGGTTCTACGTGGTGTGGCTGCCGCTCGAGGTCGCGATCATCTTCCGGCGCACGGCGGGCACCGGCCGGCAGGGGCAGCTCACCCGGCGGGCCGCCGCCGTCCTGGTGGGGGCGCTCGAGCTGGCCGTGATCATCGGGGCGCTCTCGTCGGGCGCGCTGGTCGAGTCGACGTCGATGACCGTGCTGCTGATGCTGCCCGCGATCGTGGTCACGCTGTGCCTGCCGCTGATCTGGTTCGGCATCGAGGACCTGCCGGGCACCTCCGAGGGCGGATTCGACTGGACCGGGCTCGCGCTGGTGTCGGCGGCCATCGGGCTGGTGATGGGCGGGCTGGTGGCGGTGCGCGTGCAGGGCGCCGCGTCGGTGCTCCCGTGGCTGCTCGTCGTCGCCGGGCTCGCCGCGCTGGTGCCGTTCGCGCGCTACGAGGCGCGGCACGAGGAGCCGATGGTCGACGTCCGGCTGCTCGCGACGCCCGGCCAGTGGCCGGTACAGCTGACCGCCTTCCTGTTCGGCATGTCGGTGCTCGGCGCCCAGATCCCGCTCTCGACCTTCGCCCGCACCGACCCCGACGTCGTCGGCTACGGGCTGGGCGCGGACGCGTCGTTCGTCTCGACGCTGATCGGCGTCTACGTGATCTTCCTGGCGATCGGCGCGTTCAC
Source organism: uncultured Actinomycetota bacterium (assembly GCA_963780355.1). GTDB lineage: Bacteria > Actinomycetota > Actinomycetes > Propionibacteriales > Nocardioidaceae > Nocardioides. The sequence continues at coordinate 1,916,213 of CAWABT010000001.1, read as the reverse complement.
GCTGCCGTTGACCTCGCGGCTGCTGACGCCCCGCGGCGCGCTGGTGGCCTCGGCGCTGCTCGTCGCCGTCGGCTACGCGCTGTGGCTGCCGCTGCACGGCTCGACCGGCCAGGCGCTGCTCAACATGGCGGTGATCGGCGTCGGGTCGGGCGCGCTGGTGGCCGCCCTGCCCGCCACCGCGGCCGGCGCCGCCCCGCCGGAGCGCACCGGCTTCGCCACCGGCATGACGAACGCGACGAAGACCATCGGTGGCGCCATCGCGTCCTCGGTCTTCGCCATCGCGCTCGCCTCCACCGGCTCGATCGACGACCCGGTCGAGGGCAGCGCCCCGCTCTCCGGCTACCTCACCGTGTGGGCGATCTGCTCCGGTGCCGCCCTGCTCGCCGCCGTGGCCCTGATGCTCATGCCGAAGGTGGAGTCGGAGTACGACAGCACCGCGACGGGGCCGCTCGCGGGGTGACTGTTTCCGCGCAATTGTGCGGTTCTGACAGGTTCTGAACCCGAGAACCCGTCATTTCGGCGCAATTGCGCGGTCGCGGTCAGCCCGGGGTGACCCCGTCAGACGATGCGGTGCATCCAGCCGAAGGTGTCGTCGGCGCGGCCGTACTGCACATCGACGAGGGCCTGCCGGATGCGCATCGTGAGGTCGGTCGACGCCGGGGCGGGCGCCTCGCCGTCGTCCCACCGCAGCGAGCCGACCGGGGTGATGACGGCGGCCGTGCCGCAGGCGAAGACCTCGGTGATGCGGCCGCTCGCGACGCCGTCGCGCCACTCGTCGATCCCGAACTTCCGCTCCTCGACCTGGTGGCCCATCTTGCCGACGAGCTCGATCACCGAGGCGCGGGTGATGCCCTCGAGGATCGTGCCGGTCTCGGGGGTGACGACGGTGCCGTCGTCGTGGAGGAAGTAGAGGTTCATGCCGCCGAGCTCCTCGACGTAGCGGCCCTCCTGCGCGTCGAGGAAGACGACCTGGTCGCAGCCCTGGGCGGTGGCGAGCTGCTGGGCGACCAGGGAGCTGGCGTAGTTGCCGCCGGTCTTGGCCGCACCCATGCCGCCGCGGCCGGCGCGGGTGTACTCCTCGGTGAGCCAGAGGGTCACCGGCTTCACGCCGCCCTTGAAGTAGGCGCCGGCGGGGCTCGCGATCACCATGAACGTGACGTGCTGGGCGGGCCGGACGCCGAGGAACGCCTCGGAGGCGAACATGAACGGCCGCAGGTAGAGGCTCTTCTCCCCCGCCGCGTCGGGCACCCAGCGCTGGTCGACCTCCACCAGCGCGTCGACCAGCTGCACGAAGTGATCGGGCTCGAGCACCGGCAGCGCGAGCCGGTGGCTCGAGCGCGCCATCCGCTTGGCGTTCTCCTCGGGCCGGAAGGACCACACCGAGCCGTCGTCGCGCCGGTAGGCCTTCATGCCCTCGAAGGTCTCCTGCGCGTAGTGCAGGACCGCGGTGGCGGGGTCGAGGGTGAGCGGGCCGTACGGCGTCACGCGGGCGTCGTGCCAGCCGGCCTCCGGCGTCCACTCGACGGTGACCATGTGCTCGGTGAAGTGGGTGCCGAACCCGGGCTCGGCCAGGATCTCGGCCAGCCGCTCGTCGGAGACGGGCTGCTCGGTGAGCGTGGTGGTGATCTCCAGCGGCGGCACAGACGACATGGGACGCAATTTACTCGGACTTCCTGCTAGTTCGAACGGGAGCGCACGGATCGTTCGATCGAACGAACGGTGCGACGAGGGCGTCAGGCGAGCCGAGCAGCGACGGCGTCGCCGACCTCGGAGGTCGTCCGGGGTACTCGGCCCTGCTCGGCCTGCTCGGCGAGGTCGGCGAGGACGGCGGCCTCCACGGCGGCCGCGGCGTCGGCGTGCCCGAGGTGGTCGAGCAGCATCGCGCCGGACAGGATCGCGGCGGTCGGGTCGGCCTTCTGCTGGCCCGCGATGTCGGGCGCGGAGCCGTGCACGGGCTCGAACATCGACGGCGTGGTGCGGTCCGGGTTCACGTTGCCGGAGGCCGCGAGCCCGATGCCGCCGGTGATGGCGGCGGCCAGGTCGGTGACGATGTCGCCGAAGAGGTTGTCGGTGACGATCACGTCGAAGCGGGCGGGGTCGGTGGTGAGGTGGATCATCGTCGCGTCGACGTGCATGTAGTCGACGGTCACCTCGGGGAACTCCTGCGCGACGGCCTGGGTGACCCGCCACCACACCGAGCCGGCGTGCACCAGGACGTTGGTCTTGTGCACGAGCGTCAGCTTCTGGCGCGGTCGGCGCTGGGCGCGGGCGAAGGCGTCGCGGACGACGCGCTCGACGCCGTACGCGGTGTTGACCGAGACCTCGGTGGCGATCTCGTGCGGGGTGCCGACGCGCAGCGCGCCGCCGTTGCCCGTGTAGGGGCCTTCGGTGCCTTCACGCACGACGACGAAGTCGACCTCGCCGCGGCCGGTCACGTGGTCGGCCAGCGGGGACGTGGCGCCGGGGTAGATGCGCGACGGGCGGAGGTTCACGTAGTGGTCGAGCTCGAACCGCAGCCGCAGCAGGAGCCCTCGCTCGAGGATGCCCGGCGGCAGGTTCGGGTCGTTCGGCTTCCCGCCGACGGCGCCGAGCAGGATCGCGTCGTGCTCACGGATCTCGTCGAGCACGGTGTCGGGGAGCACCTCGCCGGTCGCGAGGTAGCGCTCGGCTCCCAGGTCGTAGCGGGTCTGCTCGAGCTTCACGTCGCCGGGTACGGCGACCTCGAGCACCTTGAGGGCTTCAGCCGTCACCTCCGGGCCGATGCCGTCGCCCGGAATGACCGCGAGTCGTGTCGTCACGCGGAGGAACGCTAGTTGTCGTCCGGACGCTCGCTGTCGTCGTCTCGGTCGATGGTGGCCGTCGCGCTGTCACTGGCACTGGCCCAGTGCTTCGCGGGGCCCCACTCGGCGGGGTACATGTCATACATGGTCTCGCTCCTCGGTGTTCATCTGATGGATTGCCGGGCTTCGGTGTGTCACGCCCGGAGATGTCGCCGCGGAGGGGTAAGGGCCCGTGGATCGCACGGGTCGCCTGAGACCTGCAGCGGGCGGATCGCGCCTGGACGAGGTTCCGCCGCGGAGACATCACCGGAAGTGATGGAGAGGAGGCCTCACGCAACGCCGAACTCCGCGGCGAGGGGGCCTCACTCGCAGGTTCTCAGACCTGCCGGCCCTCGCCGCGGCACGCGATAAGTACGCAACGCTGCTGCATGGTGGGATCACGCTAACCCGTCCGGCTGAGCGCCGCAGAGGCTTTCACGATGTGTTCGGAATGCGAGACCGGAGTACTGCGATGCGAGACTCGAACCCATGAGCGCGCCCCCCGAGCTCCCCCACCTGGTCGAGCGTGCCTTCGCCGTCTCGCGCCGCGCGGGCTACGTGTCGTTCTGCCGGAACGAGACCGGGCGGCTGCTCGCGATGCTCGCCGCCACCCGCGACGGCACCATGGCCGAGTTCGGCACCGGGTGCGGCGTCGGGACGGCGTGGCTGCGCTCCGGCGTCCGCGGCGAGAAGGCGCGGATCATCACCGCCGAGCTCGACCCGAAGCTCGCCGGCTTCGCGACCGAGATCTTCGACGACGACCCGCTGGTCGAGGTCGTCGCCGCCGACTGGTCGACCCTCCTCAACCGCGGCCCGTTCTCGCTGCTGTTCCTCGACGCCGCCGAGGGCAGCGCCGGCGAGGTCGGCGTCGACGCGGTCGCCGACCTGGTCGAGCCCGGCGGCGTCGTCGTGCTCGACGACTTCACGCCCTGCGAGTCGTGGCCGCCGGTCACCTACGGCCGGGTCGACGTGCTGCGCGAGCAGTGGCTCACCGACGACCGGTTCACCACCGTCGAGGTGATGGTGGCCCCCGACGCCGCCACCCTCATCGCGACCAAGCGGTAGGAGACCGACCGAGGAACGAGGTCGGCCTCCTGGAACCGCGAACGTCGAGTGCGCCTGCGACCGAGGAACGAGGTCGCAACGGCGTGTATCGAGACGACCGGGCCGATCTCGGCATCGGTGCGGGACCAGTTGGCGAGATCGGATCCGAGGTCTCGATACGCGCTTGCTCGTTCCTCGCTGCGCGCTACTCGACCAGCGTGACGCTCAGGGCACCAGTCGCCGCAGCAGGGCGAGCAGGGTCGCGCGCTCCCGCGCGGACAGGTCGGCCAGGTAGGCGTCCTCGGCCCGCTCGACGACGCCCTCGGCCCGAGCTGTTCGAGGCACGGTGACGAGATCCCTTCCGGCGTCTCGACAAGCTCGACGAGCGTCCGGAGCGGCCGGTGATCGAGCCGGCACGAGCGCAGCGAGGGCCGTGTCGAGATCCCCGGCCCTCAGACCTCGCCGGGAGCCGCCCGGCGGATGACGAGGCGGGTCCAGGCGCCGAGGTAGACGCGGTCGTCGGGGCCGATCTCCTTCTTCTGGCCGGTGGGGATCGGGGTCTTCGGGAGCGGGCCGGGTGGGGCGACGTAGGTGCCGTTGGAGGAGCCGAGGTCCTCGACGAACCAGCGCGACCCGTCGGTGGTGAGCTGGGCGTGCCGGCGGCTGATGCCGTTGTCGGAGCCGAGGTCGAGCTCGGGGTGGATGCCGCGGCTCTGCGAGGTGCGGCCGATGAGGTTGGACTTCTTGGCCAGCGCCACGACGGTCGGCAGGCCCGGTGAGGGCAGCGGGTCGGTGGCCTCCTGGTCGGCGTACCAGTCGGCGTCGATCCAGATCTCGGCCACCCACTCGGCCTTCGGTGCGGCCGGTACGGCCTCGGCGGTGGGCGGATCGGCCGCGGGCGTCTCGACGGGCTCCGGCGCCCGCGGCAGCGAGCCGGTGGTGAAGTCGTAGCCGCAGTTCTCGCAGAACAGCGCGTTGGCGGGGTTGCTCGCCTGGCAGTTCGGGCACTCCCCCGTGCTGCTGAGGTCGATCGGCTGGGTGACCGGCAGCTGATCCGTACTGGTGCCGGGAGTGTCGGCGGGCGCCGCGGGCGCGGCGTCCATCGCGACGCCGCAGGTGTCGCAGTAGTCGGTCGAGGTGCTCTCGTGGCCGGCGGGACAGCGCATGGTCACTTCCGGATGCGGGTGGTCTTGGTGGACGCGGTGTCGAGCGCCATCTCGTCGGCCTTGTTCACCGCGGCCTTGAGCCGGACGGTGCCCTCGGCCTCGTTGTCGACGTCGACCACCTTGCGCAGCTTCGACGTCGCCTCGTCGTTGCCGGTCTCGGCGGCGAGCTGGACGGCGCGGCCCAGCTTGGTGGTGGCGGTGGCCTCGTCGCCGGCGGCCTTGGCGGCCAGGCCCTCCTGGATCATCGCCGCGAGCTCGGTCTGCCCGGTGTAGTGGGCGACCTGCTTGTCGATCTTGGCGGTGAGCTCGGAGTCGTTCGACCAGGTGGCCTTCACCAGCGCCTGGGTGAGCACGTCGTTGCCGACGGCGAGCTGCACCCGCGCGGCGAGCTGCTCCTGCCCGATCGCCTTGGCCGCCACCCGGACGGCGACGTGGTAGTCGCGCGCCTCGTCGGCCCAGGCGCCGGTCGGGTAGGCGCCGGTGAGCGGGTTGACGTCGGTACGGCGGGTGGTGAGGTCCTCGACCGTCGGTGCGACCTGGCGGACGAAGAGGATCTGCGCGCCCTGCGGCGCCCACACCCGCAGCTGGGCGTCGGAGACGCCGCGTGCCATCGAGGTGCGCATCATCTCCTCGAACTGCCGCTGCATCTGCGAGGGCTCCGGGATGATGTCGACGGTGCCGAGCAGCGCCGTGGCGATCCGGCGGATCTCCTCGACCTGCCAGTCGGTGCCGGCGCCGCGGCAGTCGCACTGGAAGTAGCCGGTGGCCCGCGAGATCGCGGCGTCGAGCTTGTCGGGGGTCTCGCGGTTCTCCCCGTCGGTGAGCAGGATCGCGTGCCGCTGGGTGATCTCGGGCACCGAGGCGAACAGCTGGCCGGCGAGGTCGAGCCACGTGCTGATCGCCGTCCCGCCGCTGCCGATGAACCGACTGACGGCGTGCTTGGCGTCCTCGCGGGTGGTGGGGCTCATCTGCACCATCCCCGGCCCGGACTGCACCTGCGGGTAGGCGAGCATCGCGCGGTCGGAGCCGGCGATCACGGAGAACCAGGTGCCGTCGACGATCTCGCTCAACGCCGCCTGGGCCGCCTGCTTCGCGGCCGCCATCGTGGCCGGGCCCATCGAGCCGGAGGTGTCGACGATGATGATCTCGCCCGCGGCGCCGGCGCCGGTCTGACCGGCGGTGCCGGCCCCGGTGCAGGTGACGGTGACGATCGCGTTGACGTCGGTGCCGCCGTCCGGGAGGAACTCGTTCTGGTAGACGCTGGCGCTGAACTCAGCCACGGGACTCCTCCTGAGCAGACGACTCGGGTGCGGGTGCGACATTCTGCCCCGGCTCGATGCGCGCCAGGGCAGCGGTGATGTTGTCCTGACCGCCGCAGCCGTTGGCGAACTCCACCAGCGACAGCGCGATGGCGGCTGGGTCGGCCGAGCCGGCGGCGCGCACCTTCTCGGCGATCATCGCGGGCTCGGAGGCGTAGTTCCACAGGCCGTCGGAGCACACGAGCAGCCAGCCGGGCCGGTCGACCGTGATCTCCCCGACCCGCGGGGTGATGTCGGGGGCGTCCTGCCCGAGCCAGCGGGTGATGGCGTGGCCGTGCGGACCGCTCTCGGCCTCCCGACGGTCCATGCCGGCGGCGATCAGCTCCTGGGCGCTCGAGTCGTCGACCGAGAGCTGGACGCCGTCGCCGCCGTCGGGCAGCCAGTAGGCGCGGGAGTCGCCGACGCTGGCGTAGCAGACCCAGCTGCCCTGCACGACGGCGCTCACGAACGTCGCCGACGGCGGCCGCTCGGAGCCCGCCGGCGTGAAGCCCACCACCGTCTTGTTCGCCGTCGCCACGGCGTCGGTGTAGACGGCGGTGGCTGCCGCGAGCCGGCTGCCGTCGGTGCCCATGCCGGACGGGAACGGCTGCTCGAGCACGGTGCGGGCGGCGCGCGCACCGGCCAGCGAGGCGTCGGAGGAGCCCTCGGTGTTGGAGACGCCGTCCATCACCACGATCACCGCCCGCTCGCCCGGCGTCGCGCTGGCGAGCAGCGCCATGGCGTCCTCGTTCTCGGTGTGCCGGATGCCGCGGTCGCACACGCCGGCCACCCACGCGGCCGGCTGCTCGCGGAAGTGGTCGCGCTCGCTCGGCGCCTTGGCGCCGCACTGGTCGCAGTAGCCGTCGGGACCGACCTCACCACCGCAGCTGACGCACGGACGGCGGACCGGGATCTCCTCGGTCGGTGGCGCCGGACGCCGGGGCACGGTGACCGCGCTGATCGGCGCGTCCTGCTCGGCCACGGGGACCGCCGTGGCGGTGGCGGCCGGCGTCTCGCCGACCTTGGTGCCGCAGGCCTCGCAGAAGGAGGCACCGTCCTCGAGCGGCTCGGCGCACTTCGGGCAGGGGTTCATGTGAGGCTCCAGACCCGGACGTCGTTGGCGCGGTTGACGAGCTCGACACGTTCCTTGAGCTGCTCGGTGTCGCGGGCGAGCGTCCGGTAGGACTTCTCGAGCGCGTTGCGGACGCCGTCCTCGGTGGCCGGCACCGAGCCGATCGAGCCACCCGTCGGCTTGGCGCCGCCCGAGGTGAGCAGGCCGAGCGCCTGCTCGAGGATCCTGACGCTGTAGCGGCCGTGGGTGGCCGGGTCCATCGAGGCGGACTCGATCGAGCGCATCGCCTGGTCGAGCACCGGGAGGTCGAGCGGGCTGCCGCCGAGCAGGACCTCGGCCCGCAGCTGCCGGCTCTCCGGGTAGCCGCGGCTGGTGCGGGGCACCCGGTCGAGCGCCTCGACGGCGCCGCCGGCGTCGTTGCGAGCCGCGCGCACCCGCGCCATGCCGAACGCGGCAGGCGAGGTGTAGGCGGCGTCGGTCGCCGCGCACACGGCGTACAGCCCCTCGGCGACCTCGGGCAGTCCGCCCTTCTCGCAGGCGAGCGCGAGGGCCAGCTTGGGCGCGAGCTCGCCCGGCACCTGGCGGTAGACGGCGTTGAACGAGCTCTGGGCGGCGGCCCAGTCCTGCTTCGACACCGCGGCGAGGCCCTCGAGCCACAGCGCCCGCCACTCCCACGGGTCCTGGGCGAGCAGCGCGGCGGAGGCGGCGAGGGCGACGTCGGTGCGCCCCGCCTCGAGCGCGGCCCGGCCCCGGGCCAGCGCCACCTCGGCCGACTGGGCCGGCGCCTGCTCGAGGGTCTTCATCCGGGCCTCGGGGTCGTCGTCCGCGACGCCGGTGAGCCAGGCGTACTGCGGGTCGGTGGTGTCGACGCGCAGCTTCGGCAGCTGGGTCCACTCCAGGACGCCGCGCGAGGTGGTGGGCGCCTCGAACAGCGGCGACGCCGAGGAGGTGAGCGAGGTGCCGGCGTTGGTGCGGGCGACGGTCTCGCGCAGGACGCCGAGCAGCTGAGCGCGCAGCTCGTCGGCGGAGGCGAACCGGTCGGCGGGGTCGGGCGCGCAGCACTTCGCGACCAGCCAGTAGAGCGAGTCGTTCTGCGCGAACAGCGGGGTCTCCCCCGGCGGCGGGAGGCTGTGCAGGTAGGTGCCCTGGTAGCCGCGGAACTCCATGCAGAGCACGACGAGCGTGCGGCCGATCGTGTAGAGGTCGGAGGCCACGCTGGGACCGACCTTCGGCACCTCCGGCCCCTGGTAGCCGACCGTGCCGTAGATCGCCGACTCGTCGTCGTCGATGCGCCGGACGCCGCCGAGGTCGATCAGCTTCATGGCGTCGCCGACCTGGATCATGTTGTCGGGCTTGAAGTCGCAGTAGACGAGCCCGAGGTCGTGCAGGTACTGGAACGCCGGCAGCATCTCGACGATGTAGGCCACCGCCTGGTCGACCGGCAGCGGGTCGTAGCGGCCGCCGTTGTCGCGCATCCGCTCCTTCAGCACCTGCTTGAGCGACCGGCCGCCGACGTACTCCATCACGATGTAGCCGGCGCCCTCGTGGGTGACGAAGTTGTAGATCTCGACGATCAGCGGGTGCTCCACCTGGGCGAGGAACTGCTGCTCGGCGATGGCGGCGGCGAGCGCGTCGGGGTCGCCGGAGTTGAGCAGGCCCTTGAGCACGACCCAGCGGTTGGAGACGTTGCGGTCGCGGGCGAGGTAGATCCACCCGAGGCCGCCGTGGGCGAGCGGGCCGGCCACCTCGTACTGGCCGGCCACCAGGTCGCCGGCCTGGAGCTTCGGCGTGAACGAGAACTCCTGGCCGCAGTTGGGGCAGAACCCCTCGGTGCGGCCGGGCTTGCCGTCCCGACCGCGGCCGATCGGGTTGCCGCAGTTGGAGCAGGAGCGCTTGTCCTCCGGCACCTGCGCGTCCTTCATCAGCGCGGCGGCGGGGTCGACGACGGGCGCCGGCGGGACGCTGGTGAGGCCGGCGCCGATCCGCACCGAGCGCAGCCGCTCCGAGCCGGAGCGGGTGCGCCGGGTCGACGACGTTCCGGACCCGGCGCGCGCCGAGCCGAAGGCCGCGGTGCCGACCCGGCTCGACGACGTCACCGACGAGACGGTGTCGAGGACGCCGTCGGCGTCGGCGTCTCCACCCACGGCGGGCGCCACCGTCCCACCGGTGTCGGCGGCCATGCCGCAGGTGTCGCAGTAGCCGTCGGCGATGGTGCCGCCGCAGCCTGGCTGCGGGCAGGCGCCGCCGTCGGCGACGGGGGCGGTCTTCGGAGCCGCGGCGGGCGTCGGCGTCGTCGTGGCCGGCGCCGGGGTCGTCGCGCCACCGGCGTCGGCGGCCATGCCGCAGACGTCGCAGTAGCCGTCGGTGATGGTGCCCGTGCAGCCGGGCTGGGTGCAGGTCGCGCCGCTCACGGGAACTCCTTCGAGAGCTGGTCGAGCCAGGTGCGGTAGGTGGCCACGAGCTGCTGGCAGACCGCGATCGGCGCCGGCCGGCGGGCCAGCACCGCCCGGGCCTGCGCCTCGGCGGCGGTCAGCTCCTCGGCGTCCCCGACCCCGAGCTCGTCGGCCTTCATCACGTAGTCGTGGAGCAGGTCGAGGAGGCCCTGGTGCTGGGCGAGCGCCGTGGCGTAGCGCTCGTGCGCGAGGTCCATCGCCTGGTCGACCCGGTCGAGCCGGTCGAGGTACGGACCGATGGCGTCGGGGGTGTTGGGGATCGGCCCGAGCGCGTCGACGTCGGGCACGGCGAGCCGCGGTGCGGGGTCGACGGTGGCCACGCAGGCTGCGGCGAGCTTCTCGAGCTCGGCCTCGCGCTGCGCGAGCTCGGCGCGGTGCTTGCGGGCGGCGAGCACCTGGTCGCGGGCGTCGCGGCGGCGCTTGTTGCCGACGATGAGGTCGCGCTCGTAGGTGGCGGCGTCCTGCTCCAGCGGCGCCAACATGCCGAGCACATCGGCGCCCCGGCCGGCTCGCTCGGCGATGCTCTCGAGGCGGGCCATGAGCGCCGCGAGCCGGTCGACGGCGTCGTCGCGGGTGAGTGCCGGCTCGAGCGCCACCTGGTCGCGGATGCGTTCCAGCTGGGCCCGCAGGTCGCGGACCCGGGCCGCGGCCGCGTCGGCGCCCGGCGTGAGCGCGAGCTTCATGCGCAGCTGCGCGGCCAGCGCGTCGGAGAGCCGGCAGGCCTCGGGCAGCGACGACCCGGCGGTGTCCAGCCGACCCCAGATGAGCGCCGTGATCTTCTCCCGCTCTCCCCCGAGCACCCGGCCGCCGTCCCACACCGCCCACATCTCGGCGTACCGGTCCGACACCGCCTTCCACAGCGCCAGCGACAGCCCCATGTCGCCGGCCACCTCGGCGCCGCGACCCTCGGCCAGCGCGGCCGCGTCGAGCTCGTCGAGCTCCAGCCGCCGGCCCCGCACCCACGCCTCCAGCGCGCCCAGGTAGGCCTGCAGCACCGACGCCTCGGGCGAGGTGCCCAGGGCTCCGGGTGCCGCCGGAGCGGTCGGGTGGGTGGCGGTCATCGTGCTCATCGGCCGTAGACGGGCTTCGGCTGCTTACCGGGGACGTTGCAGCTCGTCTCGCAGCCACTTGTTGTAGATCTCCTGCCAGCGGCCGTCGCGCGCGCATCTCCTCGAGCACGCTGGTTGATGAAGCGCACCAGGTCGTCGTTGTCGCTGTTGATGGCGATGCCGTACGGCTCCTTGGTGAGCAAGTCGGTCTTGATCACCTCGGCGTATGGGTCCTGGGCGGCCAGGCCGGCGAGACGGTGTCGTCGGTGCTGACGCCGTCGGCCTCGCCGTTCTGGAAGAGCACCATGCAGGCCGAGTTGTCGGTGGAGCTGACCGGGATTGCCTCCGGCTGGATCTTCTGGATGTTCTCGATGCTCGTGGTGCCCGCCGGCGCGCAGATGCGCTTGCCCGCAAGTCGGCCGCGCTCGTGCGAACCGTCGTCGGCTGAGGCCCGGCCTCCTCGAGCGGTCGCGACCCACGAGCACCTTCTGGCCCGCCGGGTAGTACTCGGCGGAGAACGCCACCCGCTGCCAGCGTTCGCAGTTGATGGTCGTGTTGCGCACCACGATGTCGACGGCGCTCGTCCTCGAGCTGATCGAAGCGCTGGTCGCCGCGGTGATCACGCTTGAGCACGACCCGTTGCCGCTCCAGCTCCTGCGGCCGTGTCTCGGGCCACAGATCTCGTCGGCGACCTCGAACGCGAAGTCGATGTCGAAGCCCTCGATGTCGCCGTTCTCCGGAGTTGCGCGCGGCGAGCAGCTCGGTGTCGGCGGCGACGCCGACGACCAGCCGCCCGCCGATCGCGGATCTCGTGCACGTCGGGCTGTCCGCCGTCGCCCGGGATCGGCGCGTAGCTGACGGACCTGGGTCCCGTCGTCGTCTGCACTCGGCTGCGAGGTCCGGGCCTGGTGCCGCGGTCGTGGGCGCGGTCTTGGCGTGGGGGGATGGTGGTCTCGTCGTAGCCGCAGCCGGCGCAGCAGCGCAGCGACGACCGCCGCGATGGCGACGACCCGGCGGTGGGTGCTCACGAGTACTCCCTCCGCCGCTGGTTGAGGCCCCAGGCGATCGCGCCGGCCGCGACCGCCGCCCGAGCAGGGTGAGCACGATCAGACCGATGGCTATCGCTCCACCGTCGCGGAAGCTCGCTGGTGGCGTCGGCCGCCGCGTTGTCCACCACACCCGCGGCGCTCACGTCGACCTCGCCGAGTGCAGCGTGGCGCTCCGGGTCTCGGTCTCGGTGGCGAGCTCGACGGCCTCGTCGTGGGCGTCACCGTCGCCGGCCATGTCGAGCTCGCGGATGTCGTCGTGCGGTCCGAGGTACTCCTCCCACAGCGCGAGCGTTCGCGGCGAGGCCCGTTCGTCCGATCGACGGGCGACGAGCTGTTGCGGTCGTGTCGATCAGGCCGTCCTCGTAGGGCTCGCCGAGCCCCGGTTGATGAGGCCGTGCGCCTCGGCCGCCTTGGCGTTGTTGGCGGCGGTGCGGGCCCGGCCTCGTCGACCGCCGTCGGTAGGCGCCCGGCGCGGGTGTCGTCGTTCGCGCTGTTCTCGCTGCTGGCGTGCAGCGCGACCATGCAGCGTCAGCACGCCGACGACGATGGCAGCGGCAGCCACCAGGCCGATGTTGAACCGGCGGCGGAACCGGCGCGCGACCGTGCGGTTCACGCACCACAGCGCGACGAACGCCAGCGCCCGGCGAGGAGCAGCAGCCGTAGGGGTGGTGCGCGTCCATCTCGTCGACTCGGCCCGCTGGGTGTTGCGCGCACCAGCGAGGCGCATCGAGGTGTTCTGGATCGAGTAGCGGTCGCCGCCGCGCAGCGTCTGCCGGCTCGCGTTGTTCAGGTAGGCGATGGCGATCGGCAGCTGCTGCCGGTTGTAGTCACGCGCCTGGCTGACCGTGTTCGTGTACTCCGACACCTTCGCGCTCAACTGCGCCAGTGCCTCGCGGTCAGCCGGCTGGGCGTCAGCCGCATCGGTGATCAGCGCCAGCACCGTGTTGATCGCGTCGTCGTACTCGGCGCTCGCCTCGACCGGCTCGAGCCCGCCCACCAGGAAGCTGTTGGTGGCGAGCGCGTCCGCGCGGAGCATCAGCGACTCGATCTCCTGCACCCGCACCACCTGCTCGGTGTTGTCGGCGGCGCGGCCGTTGGCCTGCCAGGCGAGCACCTGGAGCAGAGCCGCGACGACGCCGAAGAGCACGCACGCGGTGACGGCGAGCACCTGGAGCCGGTTGAGGAGGCGGGGGGTGTCGGTGCGCAGCCAGGCGGTGCGGGCGTCCTGCTGCGTGGCGGCGGCTGCGGACGGCGCCGCCGGCTGCGGCGGCGGCGGGGCCGGGGCCGTGGCCTGCTGGGTCACGTCGCCTCCTCGGATTCCTGGGAGTCTGGGGCGGAAGTGTCTCCCACCGGCGCGATCTCCACGACCCCTGGTGCGGACGGGTCGTCGGGCGGCGTGAGCGGGACCGGCTCGTCGAGGTCGTCGGCCTCGAGGGTGCGCAGCTGCTCGACGGTCGGTTCGCCGACCTCCCGGAGCCGCCAGGCGTGCCGGCCGATCGCGGCCTCGAGCAGGTTCCGCACGTGGCGGGCGTTGCCGAAGCTCTCGCCGCGCGGCGTGGTGAGCAGGCCGGCGCGGAGCCGGTCCAGGACCTCCGTGCCGGCGTCGTACTCGGCGTCGGAGGCCATCAGCTCGAAGATGTCGACCAGCTCGTCGTCGCTGTAGTCGGGGAAGTGGAGGTGGGTGCGGAACCGGCTCTCGAGGCCGGGGTTCTGCGCGACGAACACCGCCATCGGGCCGGGGTAGCCGGCGACGATCACGACGAGGTCGTCGCGGTGGTCCTCCATCTCCTTGACCAGGGTGTTGATCGCCTCGCTGCCGTACTGGTCGCCGGAGAGCGAGTACGCCTCGTCGATGAACAGCACGCCGCCGATCGCCGACTTCACGACCTCGGCGGTCTTGGCCGCCGTCTGGCCGAGGTAGCCGGCGACGAGCTCGGAGCGGTCGACCTCGACCAGCTGGCCCTTGCTCAGCAGCCCGAGCGCCTTGTAGATGCCGGCGACCAGTCGCGCCACCGTCGTCTTGCCGGTGCCGGGGTTGCCGTTGAACACCAGGTGCCGGGTGATGTCGGGCGAGCCGAGGCCGGCCTCCTTGCGGAGCCCCTCGATGCGCAGGACGGCGGCCTGCTTGTGGATCTCCTCCTTCACCCCGGCGAGGCCGACCAGCTCGTCGAGCTCGGCCAGCAGCTCGTCGACGGTCTTGGGCGGGGTCTCCGGCTCGGGCTCCTTCTCCGGCTCCTCCGGGGAAGTCGGGTCTGGTTGCGTGGCCGTCGGAGGGCCAGGGGTCTCGACACCTCCTCGCTGGCGCTCGTCGGGCTCGACCACCGCCGCATCGCTCGCTGCGCTCGCTTGCATACCGGCGAGCTTGCGCTGGACGACGCTCAGCTGCTGGAGCAGCGTGGAGGCGACCTCGTCGCCGACCGTGGGCGCGACCTGGCGCGGGGCGGGCTCGCGCAGCTGCGCGGCGGCCGCGAGGTGGGCGGTGCCGGTGGCGCGCGGGTCGGGCTCGCCGAGGGCGGCGGCCTCCAGCGCGACGTCGCCGAGGGCGGCCGCGTAGGCCGGGGCGCGGCTCGACCCCTGCGCCGCGAGCAGGCTCATCGTGGCCGTCGGCGCGGAACGGTAGCGGCGCCCACGGGAGGCGGCGTCGAAGAAGTCCTCGGCCGAGCGGGCCCGGCCGGTCTGCTCGGACCAGTCGACGAACGCGCCCTTCGACGGCTCGGCCACGGTGGCGGCGAGTGCCTCCCCCTCGCGACGCGCAGTGGCGGGGTCGACGCCGGCCTGCTCGGCGACGTCGACCAGCGCGTCGAGGGCGGCGGCCAGGGAGTCGGTCATGGGCACCTCACGTGGGCGAGCCGAGCTGGAGGTCGGGGCCGCCGTCGGCGGCGTGGCCGAACTTGGCCTCGAGGAACATGCCGTGGGCGATGAGGGCCTGGGCGTCGGCGCGGTTCGCGGCGTCGAGGATCTTGTCCATGGTCGAGCCGAGCAGCTCGAGCTGGTCGACCAGCACCATCAGCGAGGTCTTGTAGCCGTCGATCGGCCGGGTGTCGGCCCAGTCGCGCGGCAGCCGCAGGTAGGCGCCGACCGCCTCCGGCAGGTAGGTGGTGGCCGTCGCCACGACCGAGTAGCCCTCCTGGCTCCCGAGCCCGAGGCTGCGGATCCGCGGCAGGGTGTCGTTGATCGTGCGCGCGATCCGCACCACCCGCGACGTCACCACCGGCGGCGCGTTGCCCTCGCGCATCATCGCGTTGACGCGATTGAGCGAGGCGAGCACGTCCTGCTCGGTGGGCGGTGCGGGCACCGGCGCGACATCGTCGTCCTCGCCTCCGCGGCGTCGCGCGAACCACGACTTCAGTCCCAAGGTGGCCTCAGAGCCGGGTTCCGATGTCGAGCGTGCCCTGGGCGTTGCGGGAGTCGTGCTGGCGGACCCGCTCGATGTACGAGCGCGACTTCTCCACCTCGGTCTCGAGGACGCCGATGGTGGCCGACATCGAGTCCAGCGCCTTGAGCTTGAAGTCGTCGATCGAGTCCATCGTGGCGTAGATGTTGGTGAACGCGGCCTGCAGCTGCTCCATGCCGATCGTCGACGACGCCGCCTGCTCCTGGATCGCCGCGGAGTTGTCCTTGAGCATCTCCGAGGTGCGCTGGATCATCCCGGACGTCGTGGTGTTGAGCGCCGTGATCTGGTCGAGCACCAGCTTCTGGCTGCCGAGCGCCTGGGCCACGATGACCGCCGTCCGCAGCGCGGAGACGGTGGTGGTGGAGGCGCGGTCGACGCCCTTGATGAGCTCGATGTTGTTCTTGATGATCACGTCGATCGCCAGGTAGGCCTGGATCGAGACGGCCAGCTGCGTGAGCAGGTCCTGGTGCTTCTGCCGCACGTAGAAGAGCACGTCCTGGTTGAGCTTCTTCGCCGCCTCGGGGTCACTCAGCTCGAGCTCGGCGATCCTCGCCGACAGCTTCGCGTCGAGCCGCTCGGCCACGTAGACGTACTGGTTGAGCCGGCCCATGACCGCCCAGAGGTTGGTCTTCTCCAGGTTCAGCGCGACGTTGTCCTTCTGCAGCTCGTCCTGCCCGCTGCGCAGGCTGTGCAGGATGCCGTTGAGCTGGGTCTGCGCCGACTGGTACTTGCGGAAGTAGTCCTCGATCTTGTCGCCGAACGGCAGGAAGTCGAGCAGCTTCTTGGCGCCGCTGGCCTGGCTGGGGTCGAGGTCCTCGACGGTGCGGCGCAGCTCGAGCAGCGTCTTGCCCACCGACGAGCCCTGGGCGAGCCCGCCCTCCTTGAGCGCGGTGACCGGCTTGTCGAGCATCCGGTTCGACGTCTCCGCGGCCTTGCGGATGTCGGCGTCGCCCATCGTGCGCACGTTCTCGGCCTGCGCGGCGAACTCGGGGCTGCCGGCCTGGGCCGAGCCGAGCGCGTCGAGGAACGAGTCGACCTTCGCGTCGAGCTCGGGGATCGCCTCGGCGGCGACCGGCGGCGCCATCTTCGGCGCCTGCGTCTCCTGCACCTGCGGCGGCGCCTCCGGCGCGACGAGGGTGATGACGTTGTCGGGCGGAGCGAGGGGCTGCGGCTCGGCGGCGGCCCCTCCGGCGTCGGGCGTGCCAGTCGTCATGGCGCGAAGTCTGGCACGCCGGCCCTGACCGCGGCAGGGAGAAACGGAGTCAGTCGGATGGCGGCAGGTCGACCAGGAACAGCGGCAGCAGCGCCTGGGCGATCGGGCCGATCGTGAGCGCGAAGATCACGGTGCCGACGCCGAGCCCGCCACCGAGGGCGAGGCCGACCAGGACGACGCTCACCTCGAGCCCGGTCCGGACCAGCCGCAGCGAGAGACCGGTGCGGCGGGCGAGGCCCGTCATCAGCCCGTCGCGCGGGCCGCGGCCGAGCTGGGCGCCGATGTAGGCGGCGGTGGCGAGGCCACAGAGCACGATGCCGCCGACCATGAGCGCGACCCGGAGCGCCATCGCGTCGGGGCGGTCGAGCAGCCAGAGCGTGCCGTCGGCGGCGAACCCGACCACGAGCGCGTTCGAGACCGTGCCGAGGCCGGGCTTCTCGCGCAGCGGGATCCACAGCACCAGCACGACGAAGCTCATCAGCACGACGGCCTGGCCGAGGGTGATCGGCACGTGGCGGATCACGCCGGAGTGCAGCACGTCCCAGGGCGCCAGCCCCAGGTCGCCGCGCACCATCAGGGCCAGCGAGACGCCGTACAGCACCAGCCCGACGTAGAGCTGCGCCAGCCGGCGGGGCAGCCGGCCGGCCCGCAGCTGGGCGACCGGGCCGAGGTCGAGGAGGACGGGAGCCTCGCGGACGGCGACGGTGGACTCGGACACCACACCATCGTGAACCCGATTGGCCCTGTCGCAAATAGCCAATCCGTGGAACAGTGGCCTGTATGGCCCAGGCCACTTCTGCCCTGTCCGCCGCGCGGGTCGCCACCCTCGCGGGCGACTTCGACCGCTCCCCCGCCTACGCCGGCCTCGCCGAGGTGCTCACCGAGCTGGTCGGTGACGGCCGGATCCCGCTCGGCGCCCGGCTGCCCAGCGAGCGCGACCTCACCGCCGTGCTCGGCGTCTCCCGGACGACGGTCACCCGCGCCTACGCCCTGCTGCGCGAGTCGGGGTACGCCGAGGCCCGGCAGGGCGCCGGCACCTTCACCCGGGTGCCCGGCGGCCGGACGTGCTCGCACGACCGGGCGCTGACCCCCCGCTCCGACGAGGGCGACGTCGTCGACCTCACGTGTGCCGCCGCCACCGCCGCGCCCGGCGTCGCGGCCGCGTACGCCGAGGCCGCCACCCAGCTGCCGGTGCACCTCGGCGGCCACGGTTACTTCCCGCAGGGGCTGCCGGCGCTGCAGGAGTCGATCGCCGCGCAGTACGACGAGCGCGGCCTGCCCACGGACCCCGACCAGATCATGGTGACGCCGGGCGCCCTCGCCGCCGCCTCGATCGTGGCGCAGGCGCTCACCGGCCCGCGCGACCGGGTGCTCGTCGAGTCGCCGGTGTACCCGAACGCCACGCTGGCGATCCGGCACAGCGGCGCGCGGTTGAGCGGGATGCCGGTCGACCCGGACGGCTGGGACCTCGACGCCACCGGCGCGCTGCTGCGTCAGGTGGCGCCACCGCTCGCCTACCTGGTGCCCGACTTCCAGAACCCGACCGGCCACCTCATGACCGACGAGCAGCGGGAGACCTACGCGGCGCACCTGAAGCGGTCGGGCACCGTCGCGGTGGTCGACGAGGCGCACCAGGCGCTCGCCCTCGACGGTCAGCGGATGCCGCGGCCGTTCGCCGCCTTCGCGCCGGACACCATCTCGATCGGCAGCGCCAGCAAGACCTACTGGGGCGGGCTGCGGCTCGGCTGGATCCGCGCGCCGCGCGGCGGGATGGAACGGCTGCTCCAGGCCCGGATGGGCCTCGACCTGGGAGCCCCCGTGCTCGAGCAGCTGGTGCTCGTGCAGCTGCTCGGCCGGCCGGACGTGCTCGCCGCCCAGCGCACCCGGCTGCGCGAGCAGCGCGACCAGTTGGTCTCGCTGGTGGCCGGGCGGCTGCCGGAGTGGCGGTTCCGGACGCCGTCGGGCGGTCAGTTCCTCTGGTGCGAGCTGCCCGCCGCCCGCGGGACGGCGCTGGCCGCCGAGGGCGAGCGGCTCGGCGTCGTCGTCTCGCCGGGGCCGGTGTTCGCCGTCGAGGGCGGCCTCGACCGGTTCGTGCGGCTGCCGTGGGCGCGCTCGGCCGAGGAGCTCGCCACCGCCGTCGACCGGCTGGCCGACGCCTGGGCCGTCGTCCGTGACCGCTCCCCCGGCACCCGACAGGCGCCGCGTCGGGTCATGGTCGCCTGACGGTCACCACCCGGACCACCACGGTGGCGGTGCCCCGGGCATCCACCGAGCGCACCACCACGCGGTGCCGACCGATCGTGCGGAACTCGTGCATCAGGGAGCCACCGGTCCGCGGCGAGCCGCCGTCGATGCGCCAGACCGGCTGGCTCGCCGGCGGCGACCAGACGTCGCGGGCCGTGGCGCGCAGCCGCAGGATGCGGCCGACCACCACCGTGCGCGGGGCCATGACCGACAGCAGCGGCCCGGCGGCGTCGAACGCCCGCGCGGCCGCGTGGTAGCTCGCACCGTCGTACCGCAGCAACCCGACGACCGCGTTGCCCTGCGCGTCGACGCCGGCGCCGGTGGCGCGGTCGTTCTGGTGGGCGGCCAGGTCGACGATCGGGCCGAGGGTGCCGGTGGCGGTCATCCGCCGCACCTGGAGGTCGCGGTCGTCGCCCTGCTCGGACCACCCGAACACCGCGCCGCGCGGGGACGCCGCGGCCACGGGGAGGAAGCCTCCGAAGTCACCGGTGACCCGGCGCCAGGGACCCCATGCCCCGCCGGGCGCGCGGAGCTTCACCGCGACCTGGTTGGGCACCACCGCGTTGTCGACGCCGACGGACACCAGCCGCTCTCCCATGGTCCGCAGGTGCATCTGCGAGAACGGGCTGGTGGCCCCGGTCCCGCCCGCGCTGCGCCAACCGGCGCCCACGGGCCGGTCGAAGGCGACGAGGGTCGACGGTCCGGTGCCGTTCCGCAGCGAGTAGGAGGCCGTCGTCCCGGTGGACCTGGCCGCCGTCATCGGCGAGGAGGTGATCTCGCCGCCGGTCTCGAAGCAGAGGCCGATCGCGAAGTCGAACCCCGTGGCGGTGTACTCGGCGAGCTTGCGGACGCCGGTGGCCGTGGCTCGGGTGCGCGCGAAGTCCGCCGCGATCATCGAGGTGACCACCGAGCAGGGCGCGAACGGCCCCGACCCGTCGGTGACCGTGCGGGTGCGCTTCGCGACGGTGCGGACGGCGCCGGCCGGGGTGAGGGTGAGCGAGACCTGCTGGCTGAAGGGGAACACCTCGCCCAGCGGCGCGGCCAGGCGGGTGGTCGAGATCGGACCGGTCGGCAGCAGCGACCGGACGGCCAGTGTCGACGGCTCGCCGGGTGCCGGAGGCTCCGAGTACGCCAGCCACATCCGCCCGGCCGCGTCGATGACCGGCTGGCTGAACGACACGAAGTCCGACCGCACGGTGCGCGGCGCCGTCCACTGGGTGCGCCCCGCGGGGAGGAACGACGCCACCACCGCGCTGCCGCTCCACCACACGGCGCCGAGCGTCCCCCGGGGGCCGGCGGCCACCGCGAGCGCCGTGGGCGAGACTCCCGAGGCGGCCGACTGCAACGTCCGGACCGACCCGAACGGCCGCCCCGCCGCCCGCACCTGCACCTCGACGGCACCGTCACTGAACGCCGTGACGTGGCCCATGACCAGGCGACCGGAGGGGGCGACCGCGGTCACGGCCCCCGTCTGGGTCGTGACGTGATGGCCGAGCACCGGCACGGGGCCGAGCCACCCCGGCGTCGCGACCGCCGGGTGCGGCACCGCCGCCGGGACGAGGGCGACGACGAGCGCGCCGAGGACGCGGAGGGAGCGGGTCTTCATGGGCACCGCCAGGGTGTGGGGACGACAGGGACCCGAGACTGGCGGGGACGCTACTGGCGGCGCTCGTGTTACGAGGGCGAAACGCCCAAGGTCAGGTGAGGTCGACGGCGCGCGCCGAGGCGGCGTCGATCGCCGACTCGATCTCGTGCAGCACGTCGGGCGGGATCGCCGAGTCGACCGACAGCGCCACCATCGCCTCGCCGCCCTTGGCGTTGCGGGAGACCTGCATGCCGGCGATGTTGACCCGGGCCTCGCCGAGGATCTGGCCGACCGTGCCGACCATGCCGGGCCGGTCGACGTAGGTGAAGAACGCCAGGTGGGTGGTGGGCTCGAGGTCGAGGTCGTAGCCGTTGACCTCCACCAGCCGCTCGCGCTGGCTGATGCCGATGAGGGTGCCGCTCACCGACACCTGGTCACCGTCGGCGAGGGTGCCGCGGATGGTGATGAGGTTGCGGTGGTCGGGGCTCTCGGGATCGGCGATCAGCCGGACGGCGCAGCCGCGCTCGGCGGCGAGCAGCGGGGCATTCACGTAGGAGACGGGGTCCTCGATGACGTCGGCGAACACGCCCTTGAGCGCGGCCAGCTCGAGCACCCTGACGTCGTAGTCGGTGATCTCGCCGCGCACCTCGACGTCGATCTGCTGCGGCACCTCGGCGGCGATGCCGGTGAAGATCCGGCCGAGCTTCTCGGTGAGCGGGATGCCGGGGCGCACGTCCTCGGCGATGAGGCCGCCCTGCACATTGACGGCGTCGGGCACCAGCTCGCCGGACAGCGCGAGCCGCACCGACTTCGCGACGGCGATGCCGGCCTTCTCCTGCGCCTCGTGGGTGGACGCGCCGAGGTGGGGCGTGGCGACCACGTTGTCGAGCTCGAAGAGCGGGCTGTCGGTGCAGGGCTCGCTGGCGAAGACGTCGAGCCCGGCGGCGGCGATCCGGCCGGTCTTGAGCGCGTCGTAGAGCGCGCCCTCGTCGACGATGCCACCGCGGGCGGCGTTCACGAGCACCAGGTGCGGCTTGGCGATGCCGAGCTGGTCGTGGCCGATGAGGCCCACGGTCTCGGGGGTCTTGGGCAGATGGACCGACATGAAGTCGGCCTCGCGCAGCAGGGTGTCGAGGTCGACCAGCCGCACGCCGACCTGGGCGGCGCGGCCGGCCTGCACGTACGGGTCGTAGGCGAGCACGTTCATGCCGAACGCCGCCAGCCGCTGCGCCACGAGCACGCCGATCCGGCCGAGGCCCACGATGCCGACGGTCTTCTCGTAGAGCTCGATGCCGGTGTACTTCGACCGCTTCCACTCCCCGCCCCGCAGCGCGGCATGCGCCGGCGAGACGTGCCGGGCGGCCGCGAGCATCAGCGCGACGGCGAGCTCGGCGGCGCTCACGATGTTGGACGTCGGGGCGTTGACCACCATCACGCCGGCCTGGGTGGCCGCGCGGACGTCGACGTTGTCGAGCCCGACGCCGGCCCGCGCCACCACCCGCAGCCGGCGGGCCGCGGCGAGCACCTCGTCGTCGACCTTGGTGGCCGAGCGCACCAGGATCGCGTCGACGTCGGCCACCGCGGCGAGCAGCTGGGTCCGGTCGGCGCCGTCGCAGAAGCGGATCTCGAAGTCGGGGCCGAGCGCCTCGACGGTGGCCGGGCTGAGCTCCTCGGCGATGAGCACGACGGCGCGGTCGGTCACGGCAGTCCTCGTGTCCTGGTGGGGGTTCGGGAACGGTGCGTGCACGTCGCTGTGCCTGCCCGCCACACTACTCGCGTCGGGTGGCGGGGGCCCGGGGGTCTCGACACCTCCTCGCTGGCGCTCGTCGGGCTCGACCACCGGGCGGGCCGGTGGTCGAGCCGCCGCGAGCGCAGCGAGCGGCGTGTCGAGACCCCCGGCCCCACGAAAACCGGATGACGCCCGCCGTCGTCGCTCCTACGCTGGACCCGACCCGTCCCCGACGTCAGGACCCGCGTTGAAGCTCTGAGGTTCGCCCACACCGACCTCGACCCGACCTCCGGGAGCTTCCGCATGTCCACCGTCACGTCCCTCGCCGTCCACGGCCTGCGCCTCGCCTGGCCCGACGGCACCGTCGTCCTCGACGGCCTCGACCTCCTCGTGCCGCCCGGCCGCTCCGCCCTGGTGGGCGTCAACGGGAGCGGCAAGTCGACGCTGCTGCGCGTGATCGCCGGCGAGCTCGCCCCGACCGCAGGCCACGTGAGCGTCACCGGCTCCGTCGGCTACCTGCCGCAGGACCTCACCCTCGACGCCGACCGCACGGTCGCCGCGTTCCTCGGCATCGACGCGACGCTGCGCGCGCTGCGGGCGATCGAGGCGGGGTCGGTGGCGGCGGCCGACTACGACGCGGTCGGCGACGACTGGGACGTCGAGGAGCGCGCCACCGCGGCCCTCGCCCGGCTCGGGCTGCCGGCCGACGTGCTCGGCCGCCGGCTCGGCCAGCTGTCGGGCGGCGAGGTGGTGCAGCTCGGGCTGGCGCGGCTGGTGCTACGCCGGCCCGACGTCCTGCTGCTCGACGAGCCCACCAACAACCTCGATGCGAAGGCGCGCGAGCGGCTGTACGACGTCGTCCGCGGCTGGACCGGCACGCTGCTCGTCGTCTCCCACGACCGGGACCTGCTCGAGCTCGTGGACCGGATCGGCGACCTGCGCGACGGCGCGGTGCGCTGGTACGGCGGCGGCTACTCCGGCTACGCGGCACAGGTGGCCGCCGAGCAGGAGGCGGCGGCGCAGGCGGTCGCCACCGCGCGGGCCGACGTGCGCCGGCAGCAGGCGGACCGGCAGGAGGCCGAGCGGCTGATCGCGCAGCGCAAGCGGCAGGGTGCGCGCAACGCGGTGCGCTCCAACATGGGCAAGGGCGCCCAGGACTTCTACAAGAACCGCTCGGAGAAGCACGCGGCGAAGTACCGGGCCGTGCACGACCAGCGGCTCTCGGCGGCGCGGGAGCGGCTGGACGACGCCTCGGCGCGGGTGCGCGAGGACCGCGAGATCCGGGTCGACCTCCCTGCCACCGAGGTGCGCCGCGGCCAGTCCGTGGTGACGACGTCCGGCCTCGTGCTGCGGCACGGGCTGGCAGTGCCCGACCTGGCCGTGGCGGGTCCGGACCGGATCGCGCTGGTGGGACCGAACGGCTCGGGCAAGACGACGCTGCTGCACACGCTGGCCGGGCTGGTGCCGGCGACGGCCGGCTCGGTGACGCTGGAGGTGCCGACCGGGCTGCTCTCGCAGCGGCTCGACGACCTCGACGACTCTGCTTCCGTGTTCGCCAACGTGGCCACGCCGGCCTCCGACCGCAACGCGGTGCGCGCGCTGCTGGCGCGGTTCCTGTTCCGCGGCGCGCTCGCCGACCAGGTCGTCGGCACGCTGTCGGGCGGGCAGCGGTTCCGGGCCGCGCTGGCCCGGGTGCTCCTGGCGGAGCCGGCGCCGCGGCTGCTGCTCCTCGACGAGCCCACCAACAACCTCGACTTCGCGTCGTACGACGCCCTCGTCTCGGCGCTGGCCGGCTACCGCGGCGCCCTCGTCGTCGCCACCCACGACGAGGGGTTCCTCGACGACCTCGGGGTGGAGCGGGTGCTGGACCTCGGGTCGAGCGGGACTCAGCGGGTGGCGGTGCCCTCGGTGTAGTCGGAGTCGTGGCTCTTCACCCAGGCCATCAGCTTGCGCAGCTCGCGGCCGGTGGTCTCGATCGGGTGCGACTCGCCCTTCTTGCGGAACTCGGTGAACTCCGGCGAGCCGTTGTCCTGGTCGTCGATGAAGCGCTGCGCGAACGAGCCGTTCTTGATGTCGTCGAGGACGGCGACCATGTTGGCCTTCACGTCGGGCGTGATGACGCGGGGTCCGGAGACGTAGTCGCCGAACTCGGCGGTGTCGGAGACCGACCAGCGCTGCTTGGCGATGCCGCCCTCGTACATGAGGTCGACGATCAGCTTGAGCTCGTGCAGGCACTCGAAGTAGGCCACCTCGGGCTGGTAACCGGCCTCGGTGAGCACCTCGAAGCCGTACTGCACCAGCTGCGAGGCGCCGCCGCAGAGCACGGCCTGCTCGCCGAACAGGTCGGTCTCGGTCTCCTCGGTGAAGGTGGTCCTGATGCCGCCGGCGCGCAGGCCGCCGATGCCCTTGGCATACGACAGCGCGAGCGGCCAGGCGCTGCCGGACGCGTCGGCCTCGACGGCCACCAGCACCGGAACACCGCGGCCGTCGACGTACTCGCGGCGCACCAGGTGGCCCGGACCCTTGGGCGCGACCATGAACACGTCGACGCCGTCGGGCGGCGTGATGTAGCCGAACCGGATGTTGAAGCCGTGGCCGAACACGAGGGTGTCGCCCTCGGCGAGCTGCGGCGCGATCTCCTCGGCGTACAGCTTCCGCTGGTGCTGGTCGGGGGCGAGGATCACGATGACGTCGGACTCCTCGGCCGCCTCCGCCGGCGTCACGACCCGCAGCCCCTCGGCCTCCGCCTTGGCGATGCTCTTCGAGCCCGGCTGGAGGCCGATCCGCACGTCGACGCCGGAGTCGCGCAGGCTCAGCGCGTGGGCGTGACCCTGGCTGCCGTAGCCGATCACCGCCACGTTCTTGCCCTGGATGAGGGACAGGTCGGCGTCGTCGTCGTAGAACATCTCGGCCACGGTGGGCGTCTCCTTCGGTTGGTACGTCGGTTCCGGCGTCTCGACAGGCTCGACGAGCGTCGGGGTGGGGTGGGTCAGGCGGTCACGGGCGGGACCGGCACTGTCACGGGCCGCAGCGAGCGCTCGGAGATCGAGCGCGAGCCGCGGCCGATGGCGACCTGGCCGGACTGGACGAGCTCGCGGATGCCGAACGGCTCCACGATCGACAGGAAGTCGGCGATCTTCTTGGTGTTGCCGACGATCTGCACGGTGACGGCGTCGGGGGCGACGTCGATCACGGTGGCGCGGAAGAGCTGCACGACGTCGAGCACCTCGCCGCGCGTCTCGGACGTGGCCGACACCTTCACCATCACGAGCTCGCGGTTGACCGACGCGTCGCGGTCGAGCTCGACGATCTTGATCACCTCGACCAGCTTGTTGAGCTGCTTGGTGACCTGCTCGAGCGGCGAGGACTCGACGTTGACCACGATCGTCATCCGCGAGATGTCCTCGTGCTCGGTGGGGCCGACGGCGAGCGAGTCGATGTTGAAGCCGCGACGGCTGAACAGGCCCGCGATCCGGGCCAGGACGCCGGGCTTGTCCTCCACGAGGACCGACAGGGTGTGGGTGCTCATAGAGAGGCCTCGTCCTCGTCGAACTCCGGCGCGAGGTCGCGCGCGTACTTGATGTCGTCGTTGCTCGTGCCGGCGGCGACCATCGGCCACACCATCGCGTCGCGGTGGACGCGGAAGTCGACGACGACGGGCAGGTCGTCGATCTCCATCGCCTTCTCGATCGTGGCGTCGACCTCGTCGGGTGACTCGCACGCGAGTCCGACGCAGCCCATCGCGTCGGCGAGCTTCACGAAGTCGGGGATCCGCTTCGAGTGGAGGTCGGTGTTGGAGTAGCGCTCGTTGTAGAAGAGCGTCTGCCACTGCCGCACCATGCCGAGCGACTCGTTGTTGATGATCGCGACCTTGATCGGGATGTCGTTGATCGCGCAGGTGGCGAGCTCCTGGTTCGTCATCTGGAAGCAGCCGTCGCCGTCGATGGCCCACACGGTGGAGTCCGGGACGCCGACCTTGGCGCCCATCGCGGCCGGGACGGCGAAGCCCATGGTGCCGAGGCCGCCGGAGTTGATCCACGTGTTCGGCTTCTCGTACTCCACGAAGTGCGCGGCCCACATCTGGTGCTGGCCGACGCCGGCGGTGTAGATGGCGTCCGGCCCGGCGATCTTGCCGAGCCGCTCGATCACGTACTGCGGCGCGAGGCTGCCGTCGTCGGGCGCGTCGTAGCCGAGCGGGTACTTCTGCTTCATCCCGCTCAACCACGCCACCCACGCCTCGTAGTCGCCGGTGTGGCCGTTACCGGCCTCGGCCTGCAGCGCGACGACGAGGTCGGCGATCACCTCGCGGACGTCGCCCACGATCGGCACGTCGGCGTGCCGGTTCTTGCCGATCTCGGCGGGGTCGATGTCGGCGTGGATGACGAGTGCGTTCGGCGCGAACGAGTCGAGGTTGCCGGTGACCCGGTCGTCGAAGCGGGCGCCGAGGCTGACGATGAGGTCGCTGCGCTGGAGCGCCCCGACGGCGGCCACGGTGCCGTGCATGCCGGGCATGCCGAGGTGCTGGGCGTGGCTGTCGGGGAAGGCACCGCGGGCCATCAGCGTGGTGACCACCGGGATGCCGGTGAGCTCGGCCAGCGCGAGCAGCTCGCGGTTCGCGCGGGCGCGGATCGTGCCGCCGCCGACGTACAGCACCGGGCGCCGCGACTCGAGCAGCAGCCGGGTGGCCTCACGGATCTGCTTGGCGTGCGGCTTGGTGACGGGCCGGTAGCCGGGCAGGTGGATCTCGGCCGGCCAGTCGAACGTCGTCGCGGCCTGCAGGGCCGACTTGGCGACGTCGACGAGCACCGGGCCGGGCCGGCCGGTGGCGGCGATGTGGAACGCCTCGGCCACGACCCGCGGGATCTCGTCGGGGTCGGTGACCAGGAAGTTGTGCTTGGTGATCGGCATCGTGATGCCGCGGATGTCCGCCTCCTGGAAGGCGTCCGTGCCGATCGCGGCGGCACCGACCTGACCGGTGACCGCCACCAGCGGCACCGAGTCCATGTGCGCGTCGGCCAGCGGCGTGACCAGGTTGGTCGCGCCGGGGCCGGACGTCGCCATGCAGACGCCGACCCTGCCGGTGGCGGCGGCGTAGCCCTGGGCGGCGTGGCCGGCGCCCTGCTCGTGGCGCACGAGCACGTGGCGGATCGAGGAATCCATGAGCGGGTCGTAGGCCGGGAGGATGGCGCCGCCGGGGATGCCGAAGATGTCGGTGACGCCGGCCGCCTCCAACGAGCGGATCAGGCTCTGCGCGCCGGTGATCTGGTCAGTCATCGTCTGTCTCTTCCTCGTGCGGACCTGCTCGTACTCATGAGCTCGATACATAAAAAAGGGCCCCCCGGTCGGCTGCACGAGGGGCGACGCGTCGACGTGGTGGTCGACGCGTCAGGTGAGTACGAGGAGCGCTGCACGCATGGCGTGACGGTAACCCATCCGTCCCAGGATGCGGTACGGGAGTCTCACTCCTCGGCGGGCGCGGGCTCGCGGCCGTCGGCGGTGCAGATGCAGACCGTGTTGCCGTGCACGTCGGCGAGCACCCAGAACGCCGGCGCCCGCTCCTCGCTCACCAGCGTGCCGCCGGCGTCGAGTGCCGCCTGCAGCCGGTCTTCGGCGGCGTCGCGGGGCACCACGATGTCGAGGTGGAACCGCTGCTGCACCTGGCCGGTGGCCTCGGGAGCCTCCTGGAACCAGAGGGTGTTGTTGCGACCGCCGGCGTCGAAGACCTCCGGCCCCTGGTCGCGGTGCTCGTAGCCGAGCACCGCGGCCCAGAACGGCTTCACCGCGTCGGCGTCCGGGACGTCGAGGGCGAGCTCGAGCCTCTGGGTCTCGCGCGGCGCCGCCTCGACCCCCAGCTC
Source organism: uncultured Actinomycetota bacterium (assembly GCA_963780355.1). GTDB lineage: Bacteria > Actinomycetota > Actinomycetes > Propionibacteriales > Nocardioidaceae > Nocardioides. Next base: position 1,888,243 of record CAWABT010000001.1, on the reverse strand, counting down.
GGCGGCGATGCTCGAGATGGTGCGCGCCAGGTCGAGGTCGCGGCTGGTGACGCCGCCGACGTCGTGGCTGGCGAGGTCGACGTCGACCTGCGGGTAGGTGAGCACGACGTCGGGGTGGTGGTTGGCGGCCTCGGCCGCCTCGGTGATGCGGGTGACGAGCTCGAGCCCCGTGGTGAAGCTGCCGGTCTTGAACCGGGCGTGGATGCCCATGAGGAAGAACCGCCAGTCGTCGAGGCCGTCGGCGTCGCGGACCTGGGGGTAGCGCAGCACCTGCTTCGGGTCGCTCATGGCAGCACCTTCCGTCCGATCTCTCCGGGGTTGTACGCGATCTCCCAGCGGTAGCCGTCGGGGTCGGCGAAGTAGCCGGTGTAGCCGCCCCACTCCCGCTCGGCGGCCGGTCCGAGGTCCTCGGCACCGGCCTCGGCCGCCGTCGTCAGCACGGCGTCGACCTCGGCCTTGTCGGCCACGTTGTGGGCGAGGGTGAACGGCGCGACGCCGTCGTAGGCGGCGATCGGGCCGACCTCGTCCTCGAAGTGGGTGCGCTCCCACAGCGAGAGCACGACGTGCTCGCCGACCTGGATCATCACCACCTCGCCGTCGACGTCCATGTCGGCCTGCCAGCCGAGACCGTCGAGGTAGAAGCGCCGTGAGACGTCGAGGTCGGCCACGGCGAGCGAGACGAAGCTCAGTCGCTGGTCCATCCCTCGACCCTGCCACGGAGTGCCGACAGCTGGCGACCGGAGGCGTCGAAGTTGGCCGGGTCGAGCCATGCGTCGTGCGCGGCGCGGACCGCCGGCCACTCGGCGTCGGTCACCGAGAACCACGCGGTGTCGCGGTGGCGGCCCTTGACCACCAGGTGGTTCCGGAAGGTCCCCTCGTAGGCGAAGCCGAGCCGGAGGGCGGCGCGCCGTGGGGGTTGGTCTGGGGCATGCCCCTTAGTGGAGCCGACCGGGGAGCGTGAAGGTGCGGCGGGCGGCACGCACCGTGGCGCCGTCGACCGTGGCGGTCTGGCGCAGGTGCTCCTCGAGCCGCGGGGTGGCGCCGCCGCGCAGGAACCGGGTGCGGTTGCGCGTGAGGAACGGCAGGCCGATCTCGGCGCGGGTGACCTGCACGTCGGTCATGGTCGGCGCGTGCACCCACCAGGAGGCGTCGGCGCCGGAGACCAGGACGCCGAGCCGGTGTCCCTGGCCGAGCACCCAGTCCTGGCCGTAGAGCGCGAGCGACACGTACTGCGCGCCGGGCGCCCGCAGCAGCTGGGCACCGCGGCTGACCAGCCGGGCCCTGCCGTTCGGGGCGATGTCGTAGACCAGGCCGACGAGGTTGGAGCGAGGCGCGGTGGTGGTGACGCGCAGCCGCAGGTGCGGCTCACCGGCCACCCAGGTGCGGTAGGGCAGCGGCTGCGAGACGGTCCAGACGCCCTGGCCGGCGGCGTCGCCGGTGGCCTCGTTGCCGCCGTCGTCGGTGTAGGTGCCGGTGCGCAGTCTCGTCCAGCGGGTGACCTTGTCGGACGGCGGCCAGGCGGCCTCGCGGCGCCAGCGGCCGAGGCTGTCCTGCACCTCGACGCCCGGCGCGGTGGCGGCCGACGGCGCCCGGCCCTTGAGGTGGCGGTCGAGGAACGCCATCACCTGGTCGACGAACGCGGCGACCGGGCGGCCGGTCTGGGTGCGCTTGCCGTCGGCGGTGCGCTCCCAGCCGCGGACGTGGTCGAACTGGCCGAACCAGGCGCGGTTCTGCCGGCCCGGGAGCCGGTTGAAGAACCGGAAGGCGGCGTCCTGCTTGGTGTTGGCCTCGAGCAGACCCTGGGTGAGGAACAGCGGGATCTTCGAGGCGCGCGACGGCGGCAGCAGGTTGCGCTCCATCCAGAACGCGTCGTGCGGGTCGTCGATCTGCTGGAGCCCCTCGTTGAGGCCGTAGCACCAGGCCTGCGGCGCGCCGTTCGCGTGGTACTGCGGGTCGTCGTTCACGCTGCCGGGCGTGGCGTCGATGGCCTGGAAGAGCGCCGGCGTCACGACGGAGTTCGTGAACCGGACGCCGTTGTTGTAGAGGTAGTTGTAGCCCGCGAACACCGGCTCCATCGCCACGACGGCGGCCAGGCCCTTCGGCTGCTGGGCGAGGCCCATGAGGCCGGTCCAGGCGTCGTAGGACTTGCCGAGCATGGCGACCTTGCCGGTCGACCAGCGCTGGCTCGCGGCCCACTCGACCGCCGCCTTCACCGCACCCTGCTCGCGGTTGCCGCCCCAGTCGTTGCAGCCGGAGGAACCGCCGAACCCGGGCAGGTCGACCATCACGTAGGTGTAGCCGCGGTCGAGGGCGTGGCTCAGGTTCAGGAAGTCGTAGAACCGGTCGCTCGGGCCCTCGTTGGTGACGCCGGCCTCGAGCGGCTCGCCGGAGTGGTTGGTGTACGGGCTGACGGTGAGGATCACCGGCGTGCGTGTCGTCGCCTTCATCCCCTTCGGGCGCAGCACGTCGGCGTGGAGGGTGTTGATCCCGTCGCCCGCCGGGAAGTAGGCCTCGAAGTGCTGGGCGTCGGCGCGCGGCTCGGCGTCCGCGGGCGTGCTGAGCGGGACGACGAGCGCGGCCAGGAGACCCACGACGGCGAGCAGGGCGGTCCGGAGGCGGAGGGGCACGTCGTCCTCAACGAGCGTGGCGCGGCCGGGATACGGCTTGCCACCGTCAGCAGACTGGCCCCATGAACGACCCCACGCGTGAGTTCGACCCCGGCATCGACCCGGGCGTGCCGCCCAGTGGCTCCGGGTGCGTCGAGTGCGAGCAGGGCGGCGGGTGGTGGGCGCACCTGCGGCGCTGCGCGGCCTGCGGTCACGTCGGCTGCTGCGACTCCTCCCCCGCCCAGCACGCCACCGCGCACTACCGGGAGACCGGCCACCCGATCGTGCAGAGCTTCGAGCCGGACGAGAACTGGTACTGGGACTACCGCTCGGAGTCGATGCGCGACGGACCCCTGCTCGCCCCGCCCACCGCCCACCCCGCCGACCAGCCCGCCCCCGGCCCCGCCGGCCGGGTGCCGGACGACTGGCAGTCGAAGCTCCACCAGTAGGCCCGGGGATCTCGACACGGTTCTCGCTGCGCTCGCCCCGGCTCGATCACCGGGCCGATGGTCGAGCCGCCGCGAGGTCACGAGCGGCGTGTCGAGACCCCGGCCCTCAGACGAGGCTGTCGAGCACCTCGCGGATCGCGAGCAGGCCGGCGTCGACCTCGGCGAAGGACGTCGAGAGCGGGGAGAGGCCGAGGCGGAGGCCGTGGGGGTCGCGGTAGTCGGGGATGACGTCGCGCTCCCAGAGCACGGCGGTGGCCTCGCGCATCAGCGGGTGGACGAGGGTGACGTGGCCGCCGCGGAGGTTCGGGTCGCCGGGTGAGGCGAGGGTGGTGTCGGGCAGCACCTCGGCCGCCCGCTCGAGGCAGTACGACGTGAGCCGCACCGACTTCTCGCGGACGGCGTCCATGCCCACCTCGGCGAGCAGCCCGACCATGTCCTGCACCGCGAGCATCCCCACCACCGGCGGGGTGCCGGAGAGCAGCCGCCGGATGCCGGGCGCCGGCGCGTAGGTGGGTCCCATGAGGAACGGGTCGGTGGCGCCCATCCAGCCCTGGATCGGCTGGGTGAGCTCGTCGAGCAGGCGCGCGTTGGCGTAGGCGAAGGCCGGCGCGCCGGGCCCGCCGTTGAGGTACTTGTAGGTGCAGCCGACGGCGAGGTCGGCGTCCCACGCGTCGAGGGCCACGGGCACCGAGCCGGCCGAGTGCGAGAGGTCCCAGAGCACCAGCGCGCCGGCGTCGTGGGCGATGCGGGTGAGGCCGATCCCGTCGGCGACGAACGCCGAGCGGTAGGCCACGTGGCTGAGCACGACGAGCGCGGTCCGCTCCCCCACCGCCTCGGCCAGCAGGTCGGCGGTGACGCCGGCGCTGGTGTCGACGTCGATCCACCGCAGCGTGAGCCCGCACTCCCGGGCGACGCCGTCGGCGACGTAGCGGTCGGTCGGGAAGTTGTCGCGGTCGACCACGATCTCGGTGCGGCCGGGCCGCAGCGCGACGGCGGCCCGCATCAGCTTGTAGAGCAGCACCGTCGTCGAGTCGCCCACCACCACCTGGCCCGGCGCGGCCCCGAGCGCCACCCGGCCGAGCTCGTCGCCGAGCGTCTCGGGCATGTCGAACCAGCCCTCGTCCCAGCCGCGGATCAGCCGGCGTCCCCACTCCTCGGTGACGAACTCGCGCAGCCGGTCGGCGGTGACCGCGAGGGGCCGGCCGAGCGAGTTGCCGTCGAAGTAGACGAGCGGGGACTCCACGCCGACGAAGCGGTCGCGGTAGGACGCCAGCGGGTCGGCGGCGTCGAGGTCGGCAGCTGTCACGCCGCCTTTCTACCGGGTCGACAATCACCCCTTAGAAACACCCCAAGGGGCTTAGTGCCGCCCGTCGGACCGTGACACGTTGCTGGGAGGTCATCTAGACCACTCCCGATTCATGGGGCTCTCGGGACACCCCAACCCGAAAGGTACGAATCGTGAGCAAGCGCGCCGGTTTGTCGCTGATCATCACGTTCATCTCAGGTCTCTCCCTCTCGGTCGCGCTGGCCGCGACCGGGCCGACCGCCTCGATCGGAGCTCCCGCTCCCCCACGTGGCGCCACCGCGCAGACAGCCCCCGCGGCCGCCGCCACCACCAACACCGTCGTGGCCCGCAACGCCCAGGGTCGCGCGGCCTCGCGTCTGGTCGGCACCACCGCCGCCGGCAAGCAGGTCACCGGCAGCTTCACCCCGTTGCGCTTCTCCCGGAACGCCAGCGGCAGGCTCCTGGTGCGCGGCATCGTCTCCGGCGTCACCCAGCACCGGGGTGCGGCGACCACGTTCACCGCGATCCGCACGGTGCGTGTCTCGACCATCAACGGGATGCCGGCGCAGGCCCGCAGCACCACGACCAGGGCCGCCGCGGTCTGCGACGTGCTCCGCCTGGTGCTCGGTCCGCTCGACCTCAACCTGCTCGGTCTGCAGATCGACCTGAGCCGGATCGTCCTCAACATCACCGCCATCTCCGGAGCGGGCAACCTCCTGGGCAACCTCCTCTGCGCGGTCGCCGGTCTCCTCGACGGCGGGCTCGGCGGCGTCCTCAACCGCGTCATCGCGCTGCTCAACCAGATCCTCGCGAACCTCCGCCTCGGCGGCTGATCCGAGCCGGTTCCCGGGACCTGCCACTACGGTTCCGGGCGTGGAGATCAGGGAGCTCACGCCCGATGACCGGGAGCAGGTGTGGCGGCTGTCCGTCGAGTCCTTCGGCGGACCGCCGCCCGGGTCACCGCTCCCCGAGCCGCCCGACCCACGGGCGCTCGGGGGGCGGCACTCCTGGGGCGCCTTCGAGGACGACGGCCGGCTGCTCGCCCAGGTGGTCGGCTTCGACTTCGGGTCGTGGTTCGGCGGTGCCGCCGTGCCGACCTGCGGGATCGCCGGAGTGGCGGTCTCGCCCGAGGCGCGCGGCCGCGGGCTGCTGCGGCCGCTCTTCGCCGCCGCCCTCGAGGACCACGCCGAGCGCGGCCAGCCGCTCTCGACGCTGTTCCCCACCGCCAACGGCATCTACCGCTCGCTCGGCTACGAGCTGGTCTCGTCGTTCGACACCGTCGCGGTGCCGACGGCCCAGCTCACCACCGCGCCGCCGGTGGCCACCACCACCCGGCGCGCCACCGCCGACGACCTGCCGGCGGTCCACGAGGTCTACACCGCGTGGGCTTCGGCGCAGAACGGCCCGCTCACCCGCACCGGCGCCCGGTTCGACGTCGACGACCTGCTCGACGGCGTCACCGCCGTCACCCTCGCCGTCGCCGGCGACCGGGTCACCGGCTTCCTCTCCTGGATGCGCGGCGACAGCTACCAGCCGGACGCCGTCCTCACCGTCGAGGACCTGGTGGCCGTCGACGCCGACGCGTTCCGGGCGCTGTGGCAGGTGCTGGCCTCGTTCGCGTCCGTGACCGGCACCGTGCGGCTGACCACCTCGGGCGACGACCCGGCGCGCCACGTGCTCCGCACCGCCACCTGGGATGTCGTCGCCCGGCACCCCTACATGGTCCGGCTGCTCGACCTCCCCGGCGCCATGACCGCCCTCGCCGCGGAGCCGCCGCTGGCCCCGGCCACCGTCGAGCTCACCGTCGTCGGCGACAAGCTGGGCCTGCTCGACGGCACCTACGTGCTCGACGTCGGCGACGGTGTCGTCGGCTGCGAGCGCACCGGTCCCCCGGCCCCGCGCGACGACGTCCCCGCCCTCACCGCCGGCGGCGTCGGGCTGCTCTGGTCTGGAGCCCAGTCGTGCGGCAACCTGCGCCACCTCGGCCACCTCACCGGCCCCGACCACCACGACGACGTCCTCGACGCGCTCTTCGGCGGGCGGCAGCTGCACATCCGCGACTACTTCTGACCTGACGTTCGTCAGCTGTCGAGACGCCCGGGCCGATCTCGGTCACGCACGGGGTCAGTCGACGAGATCCCTCCCGGCGTCTCGACAGCTCGACGACCGTCGTCAGCCGGTGACGGCCCCGTGGGCGGCCGAGGCGACGGTCTTGGCGTACTTGCCGAGGACGCCGCGGGTGTACTTCGGGGGCAGCGGCTCCCAGCCCTCGCGGCGGGCGGTGAGCTCGTCGGCGTCGACGTCGAGCTCGAGGCTGCGGTTGAGCACGTCGAGGGTGATGGTGTCGCCGTCCCGCACGAACGCGATCGGGCCGCCGTCGACGGCCTCGGGTGCCACGTGGCCGACGCAGAGGCCGGTGGTGCCGCCGGAGAACCGGCCGTCGGTGAGGAGCAGCACGTCCTTGCCGAGACCGGCGCCCTTGATGGCGCCGGTGATCGCGAGCATCTCGCGCATGCCGGGGCCGCCCTTGGGGCCCTCGTAGCGGATGACGACGACGTCGCCGGCGACGATCTTCCCCTCGGTGAGCGCGTCCATGGCGGCGCGCTCGCCGTCGAAGACTCGTGCGGTGCCGGTGAACACCGACTCGTCGAACCCGGCGCTCTTCACCACGGCACCCTCGGGCGCGAGCGAGCCGGTGAGGATCGTGATGCCACCCGTGCGGTGGATGGGCCGGTCGAGCGAGCGGATGACGTCGTCGTCGAGCGCGGGCGGGTCGAGCGCCGCCAGGTTCTCGGCCATCGTCCTGCCGGTGACGGTGAGGCAGTCGCCGTGCATGAGGCCGGCGTCGAGCAGCGCCTTCATCACGACCGGGATGCCGCCGATCCGGTCGACGTCGTACATCACGTACCGGCCGAACGGCTTGAGGTCGCCGAGGTGCGGCACCTTGTCGCCGATCCGGTTGAAGTCCTCGATGGTGAGGTCGACCTCGGCCTCGCGGGCCATGGCGAGCAGGTGCAGCACGGCGTTGGTGGAGCCGCCGAGCGCCATCACCACGGTGATCGCGTTCTCGAAGGCCTCGCGGGTCATGATCTGCCGCGCGGTGATGCCCTGCCGCAGCAGGTTGACCACCGCCTCGCCGGACTTGTGCGCGAACCCGTCACGGCGCCGGTCGACGGCGGGCGGCGCGGCCGACCCGGGCAGCGACATCCCGATCGCCTCGGCGACGGCGGCCATCGTGTTGGCGGTGTACATGCCGCCGCACGCGCCCTCGCCCGGGCAGATCGCCCGCTCGATCTTGTCCACCTGATCGCGGCTCATCTTGCCGGCCAGGCAGGCGCCGACCGCCTCGAAGGCGTCGATGATCGTGACGTCCTGCCCGTCGACCTGGCCGGGCATGATCGAGCCGGCGTAGAGGAACACCGAGGCGAGGTCGAGCCGGGCAGCGGCCATGAGCATGCCGGGCAACGACTTGTCGCAGCCGGCGAGCAGCACCGAGGCGTCGAGCCGCTCGGCCATCATCACCGTCTCCACGGAGTCGGCGATCACCTCGCGGGAGACCAACGAGAAGTGCATGCCCTCGTGGCCCATCGAGATGCCGTCGGACACCGAGATCGTGCCGAACTCCAGCGGGTAGCCGCCGGCCGCGTGCACGCCGTTCTTCACGGCCTTCGCGAGCCGGTCGAGCGAGAGGTTGCACGGGGTGATCTCGTTCCACGACGACGCCACGCCCACCTGCGGCTTGGCGAAGTCGTCGTCGCCCATGCCGACGGCGCGGAGCATGCCGCGGGCGGCGGCGCGCTCGAGGCCGTCGGTGACGTCGCGGGAGCGGGGCTTCAGGTCGGGCTCGTCCACTCCGTCAGGGTATGGCGCGGCCGGCCTCAGACCGCCGCGGCCCTCACCACCAGGACGTCGGGAAGGTTCACCACCACCTGGCGCCAGTGCTCGCCACCGTCGGACGACCCCCACACGGCACCGTTGCGCGCGCCGAAGTAGAGCCCGGCCCGGTCGTGGTCGTCGGCGCACATCGCGTCGCGCATCACGCCCACCCAGAAGTCGTCCGGCAGGCCGCCGTCGCCACCGCCGAGCTCGGTCCACGACTCCCCGGCGTCGCGGGACCGCCACACCCGCGCCCTCGCCCCCGGCGGGTAGCGGCCGTCACCGCTGCCGTTCGGGAACACGAACACGGTGTCGGGCTCGTGCGGGTGGACGACGATCGGGAAGCCGAAGTCGGACGGCAGCCCGTCCCCGATGTAGGTCCAGGCGCCGCCCTCGTCGTCGGAGCGGTAGACGCCGCCGTGGTTCTGGAGGTACAGCCGCTCGGGGCGCGAGGGATGGCGGGCCACCTTGTGCACGCACTGCCCGAACTCGGGGTACTGCGACCCCTCGGGCAGGAACTCGGCGCGGATGCCCTGGTTGCGCGCCTCCCACGAGCCGCCCCCGTCGCGGGTCTGGTAGACGCCGCCCGTGGAGATCGCGACCGTCACCGAGGCCGGGTCGGTGGGGTGCGGGAGGATCGTGTGGAAGGCCTGGCCGCCGAAGCCGGCGCCCCACTCGGGCTTCTGCGGGTGGTTCCAGAGCGCCTGCTCGAGGTCGAAGTGCGCGCCGCCGTCGCTGCTGCGCCACACCGCCCCGGGCTCGGTGCCGGCGTACACCACGTCCGGCTCGACCCCGGGCACCAGCTGCCACACCCGCTCGACCGACTCCCCCGAGCCCTCCGCGAAGCGCACGGCGCCACCGGGGGTGTCCTGCCAGGTGGCGCCGAGGTCGTCGGACCATCGCACCTGGGGGCCGAGCCAGCTCGAGGACGCCCCCGCGAACAGCCGCGGTCGCTCGCCCCGCTTGTCGACCAGGCAGGAGTAGACCTCCTCCATGTCGTGGTGGGGGCCGGTGAAGTCCCAGTCCTCGCGGGACTCGTCGGAGGTCCCGATCCACATCCCCTTGCGCGTCCCCACCAGCAGCACCGTGCGCGCGTCAGCACCCATGTTCACTCCCTCTCGTCGCGGTCACTCTCCTCTCCGACCCGGCGGGGGCGCCAGACTCATCGGTCATCGGAAGGCGGGTGCGAGACGCATCGGGTGGTCGCCCCACCGGGCGTGCAGCCGGTGGTGCATCGCGGCGGCCAGCCCGGCCAGCCCGGCGACGTCGTCCGCGGCCGCCACCTGCGCCAGCCGGTGCAGGATCATCGTGCGCCGGCCGGGCATCCGCGGGCCGTCGGCGTTGGCGCGGTGCCGGCCGAGCGCCGTGCGAATGAACAGCCCGGTGCTGACCAGGCACCAGGCCGCCGTCGCCACCGCGAGGTCGTGGTCGGTCGCCTCGACCGGTGAGCGGGCGCGGTACGCCGCGAGCCCGGCGGCGGCGACGTCGTCCGGCAGCAGCCAGCAGCACCAGCAGGTGGGCCACGGCACCCGCAGGTAGGCGAGGTCCCACGCCGCCGGCCGGGCCTCGGCCCACTCCAGGTCGAGGAAGACCATGCCGTCGCCGACCCGCAGGTTGTTGTCGGGGCAGGTGTCGCCCGGGCTCACCACCGGGTCGCCGGTGAGCAGGTCGCAGACGCCGGCGAGCGCGGCCAGCCCGCCGGGGGCGTCCCGCTCCAGGTCCGGAAGCAGCTCGTCGAACGTCGCCGCCGAGGTGCGGGCCGACTCGGGCAGCTCGTAGCCGGAGCGTCCGGTCGAACGCCGCGCCAGGGCCGCCGCGAAGGCGGGGACCGCGTCGCGGCCGGCTCCGTGCAGGTGCGCCAGCCCGGTGGCCCAGCCGGTGACCGCGGCGCCGGCGGCTGCGGCGTCGTCGCCCAGGAGTGCGTCGGCGAGGTCGTCGTGCCGGCCGAGGTCGGCCATCACGACCAGCCGAGGGTCGTCGGCGACGCCGAGGAGCCGCGGCACCGGTCCGCCGGCCAGCGCCTCGAGCGCGGCGGACTCCCGCGCCCAGGTGTCGCCGTCCGTGGAGCGGTAGGCCTTGACGACGTACGTGGCGGCGCCGTCGGTCACCCGCCACACGTCGGTACGCCGGCTGCCGCCGAGCGTCTCCACCCGGCGCAGCGGCTCGCCGACGACGTCCGAGGCGGCGGCGAGGGCACGCCGCAACGGGACGGCGGGGTACGACTCGTGCCCGCGGCTCACGCCTCGGCGACGGACTTCAGCTGCGCGAGGCCGCGCTCGAAGTCCTTGCCGACCAGCCGGTCCATGCTCACGATGCGCCCGAACAGGGCGGCCAGGCCGCGCTGCTCGCCGGCCATCTCCCAGGTGACCTCGGTGTCACCACCGTTGGGCACCAGCACGAAGGCGATCTCGCTGGTCGACTTGAACGGCCGGTCGAAGGCGAGGGCGATGTCGATGCGCTCGGGCCCGGAGTCGGTGATCTCCATCGAGCCGGCGCCGGCCTTGCGGTTGCCCGACCAGGCGTAGTGGGCCCCCACGCCCGAGCCGGCGCCGGTGTGGTGGCGCTCCATCTCGGGGTCGAGGCCCTCCCACGGCGACCACTGGGGCCACTCGTGGAAGTCGTTGACGAGCCGATGCACCAGCGCCGGGTCCGCGGCGATGGAGGTGCTCCGGCTGATCCGGTAACTGCTCATGACCGGGCATCGTGGCATACACCTTCGGGTGAGGGGTGCTCGGCTGACTAGGCCGTGATGGCAAACCGGGGTGGATGCCAGCGTCGTCCAGGTGGTGCGATGGCAAGGCGCCGGAGCGCAGGCAGGCTGGGCGCCTTTCCAGCGACGGCAACGCCGCCAGCGTGCCGCCTGGGCGGCGCTGGCGCCGCCTTCGGGCTTGCCAACACGGCCTACGGTGACGCGGTGGTCGGTCGGTCCCCGGTGCTGCTCGTGCTGGTCGGCATCCTGTCGGTGCAGTTCGGCGCCGGCGTCGCCAAGACGATCTTCGACGACGCCTCGCCCACCGGCATCGTGTGGCTCCGGTTGGCGGCGAGCGCCGTCGTGCTGTGTGCGCTGGCGCGGCCGGTGCTGCGCGGCCGCTCGCGGGCCGACTGGACGGTCGTGCTCGCCTTCGGTCTCACGCTCGGACTGATGAACTGGTCGATCTACCAGTCCTTCGCGCGCATCCCGCTCGGGCTGGCGGTCACCATCGAGTTCGCCGGCCCGCTCACCCTCGCGGTGCTCGGCTCGCGCCGGCCGCGCGACCTGCTGTGGGTGGGGATGGCCGGCGCCGGCGTGGTGCTGCTCGGCACCGAGCGCGCCGACCTCGACCCGGCCGGCGTCGGGTTCGCGCTCCTCGCCGCGGCCAGCTGGGCCGCCTACATCCTGCTCAGCGCGCAGACCGGACGGCGGTGGGACGGCCTCGACGGGCTCGCCCTCGCCAGCGTGGTCGCCGGGCTCGGGGTCACCCCGCTGCTGCTCCTCGGTGAGGGCACCGGCGGCCTCGACGACCCGCGGATCCTGCTGCTCGGCGCCGCCGTCGGGCTGCTCAGCTCGGTGGTGCCCTACAGCTGCGAGCTCATCGCGCTGCGGTCGATGCCGCCGGCGGTGTTCTCGGTGCTGATGAGCCTCGAGCCGGCCGCCGCCGCGCTGGCCGGCATCCTCGTGCTCGGCGAGGTGCTCGGCGCCGCGCAGTGGCTCGCCGTCGGCTGCGTCGTGCTCGCCAGCATCGGCGCCACCCGCTCCCGCGGCACGATCGCCGAGCCGGTGCCGGACTGAGGCGGCGGCGTTCACCCAGACGTCACACAAAGATGACCCCCGGTGTACAGACGCGGCACGGGCCGCGGGCGTAGCGTCCGGAGCATGCTCGGTGGGATCGACGTCTTGGTGCATCGCGTGCGCGAGTGGCCCGTCGCCTCCCAGCAGCAGGCCCGTCGCAACGCGATGCTCGCCGCGACCGACTGCGCGGCACGCCGCGCGCAGCGCGAGGACGTCGAGGACTACCTCGCCGCGCTGGCCGCGCCGGGCGAGCCCGCGTCGAGGCCGCAGCCGCGCCCCGCCGTCCGCGGCTGACCGGTTCCCCGGCTCGGCCCGGTCACTACGGCAGAATCGGCGCCATGCCGACCTCTGCGGCGCGCGCCGCCACCGCCGGCGCGCTGTCGTTCCACGACGTGCGGTCCGACGACGGCACCACGCTGCGCGCCTGGACCAACGACCCCACCGGCGAGATCGACGGACCCACCGTCGTGCTCTGCAACGGCCTCGGGTGCAACCCGTGGCTCTGGCCCGCGCTGCTGCGGCCCGACTGCGGCGTCCGCGTCGTGTCGTGGAACCACCGCGGTGTCGGCGGGTCCGACCGGCCCCGCGACCCGAGCCACGTCGAGATCGAGCACTTCGTCGAGGACGGGCTCTCGGTCATGGACCACTTCGGCCTCGAGCGGGCCGTGCTCATGGGCTGGTCGATGGGCGTCAACACGATGTTCGAGATGACGATCCGCCACCCCGAGCGGGTGGCCGGGCTGTTCGCCGTCGCCGGCGTGCCGGGCGACACCTTCGCCACGATGCTGGCGCCGTTCCGCGTGCCGCACGCCGTGGCCCGGACGATCACGGTGAACCTGTCGCGGTTCCTCACCGTCGCCGGCAAGGCGCTCACGCCGGTGACCCAGCGGCTTCCGATCGGGCCGCGTGCGGTCAACCTGGTCACCCACAGCGGCTTCATGTTCCCGGTGCGTGACCCCGAGCTCGCCGCCGTCGCGATCAAGGAGTTCCTCACCACCCCGGTCGACTGGTACGCCCATCTCGCCCTCAGCACGTCGCGGCACGCCCGGGTGCGGCTGAGCCAGGTCGAGGTGCCGGCGGTCTTCGTGGCCGCCAGCTTCGATGTGCTCACTGGCGCCCGCGACATGCGCACCGCGGCCGAGCGGATGACCGACGCCGAGTACGTCGAGCTGCGCGGCTCCCACTTCATCCAGCTGGAGCAGCCCGAGCGGGTGCACCAGCTGCTGCTCGATCTGCTCGCCCGGGTCGAGTGAGGTCCCGCGCCGCCGTCGTCCTCGTCCTGGGTGCGGTGCTCGCCGGGTGCCAGGCCGAGCAGACCCCGGGGCAGCAGCCGGCCGACGAACCGACCTCGTCGACGAGCGCGCCCACCAGCACGCCGCCGTCCAGCGAGCCGCCGTCGAGTGCGCCGACGCCCAGTCCCGAGCCCGCCGGCCCGCCCCGGGTCGTGGGCACCGTCGCGACCGGGCTGGAGGCCCCGTGGGGCCTGGACTTCCTGCCCGACGGCGACGCCGTGGTCACCGAGCGCGACACCCGCCGCGTGCTGCGCATCACCGCCGGCGGCGACGTGACCGAGCTCGGCGTGCTGGAACAGGCGGTGCCCGACAACGAGGGCGGGCTGCTCGGCGTCGCGGTGTCGCCGGACTTCGACTCCGACGGCCTCCTCTACTTCTACCTGACCACGCCGCAGGACAACCGGGTCGTGCGCGCCCCCCTGCGCGGCGACCGGCTCGGCCGGGTGCAGGTGGTGCTCGACGGCATCCCGCGCAGCACCAACCACGACGGCGGCCGGCTCGCGTTCGGCCCCGACGGGTTCCTCTACGCCTCCACCGGGGACGCCCTCGACCCGGCGAACTCCCAGGACCCGGGCTCGCTGGCCGGCAAGATCCTCCGGTTCCGGCCCGACGACCCGTCCGGCGATCCCGTCTACACGCTCGGGCACCGCAACGTGCAGGGCCTCGCCTTCGACGACGCCGGTCAGCTCTGGGCCTCCGAGTTCGGCCAGGACGCCTTCGACGAGCTCAACCGGATCGACGCCGGCAGCAACTACGGCTGGCCCGAGGTGGAGGGCGCCGGCGGGCCGGACCGGTTCCAGCAGCCGCAGCAGGTGTGGAGCACCGACGAGGCCTCGCCGTCAGGACTCGCCTTCGCCGGCGGGTTCCTCTGGATGGCGTCGCTACGGGGCGAGCGGCTGTGGCGGGTCGCCGTCGACGGCCGCCGCGCGGTCCGGCCACGGGCCTTCTTCGTGGGCGAGTTCGGCCGGATGCGCACGGTCGCGCTCGCCCCGGACGGCTCGTTGTGGGTCACCACCAGCAACCGCGACGGTCGCGGCGACCCCGCCGCCGACGACGACCGCATCCTCCGGGTCGCGATCGACTGAGGGCTCGACCACGACGGCTCGGCGGGCGGCGCGGCGCAGCGTCGTGAGGATCGCCGGGCCGAGCACGGCGATGCAGAGCGCCGTCGTGATCGCCCGGCCGGTGTCGAAGGAGCCGGTGGAGGTGATGAGCGTGTACGCCGCGAAGGTGTGGAGGTTGTCGCCGAGCGATGCGGCGGGGTCGAAGGCGAGCGAGCCGTGGTGGTCGGGCACCTCGACCGCGCCGAGGTTGAACGGCCAGCCCTGCAGGTTCATCAGCAGCCCGTACAGGTAGGCCGCGACGACGCCGTAGAGCGCGAGCATCGCGACCTCCCACCGGCCGGTCAGGCGGCGCGGCAGCAGCCCGGCGCCCATCCCGACCCAGGCGGCGCAGAGCATCTGGAACGGCAGCCACGGGCCCACGCCCGCCGTCATCAGCGCCGACGCGAACAGCGAGGTGCAGCCGAGCGCGAAGCCGAAGCCCGGGCCGAACACCCGCCCGGCGAGGATCAGCAGGAAGAACACCAGCTCGACACCGCCGGTGCCGGCCGAGACGACGCGCAGCAGCGCGTTGGCCGCCGACAGCACGCCGAGCAGCGCGAGCACCCGGGAGTCGATGCCGCCCTCGCTCATCTCGGCGAGCACGACCACGAGCACCACCGGCAGCAGCGCGAGGAAGAAGAACGGCGGGTCGACGCGGGTCTCGGGCGGCACCTCCACCAGCAGCGGCCAGCAGAACATCATCAGCCCGGCCAGCGACGCGAGCCCGAGCACGGCGCCGGAGCGCCGCGAGAGCGGGACGGCGGTGTTCATGCAACGACCTCGGCGACCCGCAGCCAGGGCGGGCCGAGCACCTTGGTCACCTGCGGCGCGAACGCCGGCGACTCGGCGACCACCTGACGCACCGGTCCCTGCGACACCACCTCGCCCTCGGCGAGCACCACCACGTCGTCGGCCACGGTCGCCACGAACTCCACGTCGTGGGTGGCCACCAGCACCGTGTGGCCGTCGTCGGCCAGCCCGCGCAGGGTGGCGGCGAGCGCGGCCTTGGCCATGTAGTCGAGGCCGCGGGTCGGCTCGTCGAGCAGCACGACACGCGGCCGGCCGGCGAGCACCACGGCCAGCGCGAGGGCGAGCCGCTGCCCCTCGGACAGGTCGCGCGGGTGCTGGTCGTCGTCGACGCCGGGCACGAACCGCTCGAGCAGCTCGCGGGTGCCGGGCCCCGCGGCGGCGCACTCCTCGGCCACGGTCTCGAGGTAGAGCAGGTCGGACGCCGTCTGCGGCAGCAGCCCGACGACGCCGCGCCGGCCGGCCGGGTCGAGCGACGCCGGGTCGGCACCGCCGACGTCGACGCTGCCGGAGCGCCGCGACCGCGAGCCCTGCAGCGTCCAGAGGAGGGTGGACTTGCCGGCGCCGTTGCGGCCCATCAGCGCGGTGACGCGGCCGGAGGCGAGGTCGACGTCGACCTCCCGCAGCGCCGGCGCCCGGCCGTGGACGACGGTCAGCGCCTGCGCGCTGACGGCGACCGGCCCGTCGGCCGCCGGGTCGGGTCCGGGCGGTGACGGCAGGTCGAGGCCGCGGGCGGCCCGCCGCGCCTCGCGCACCGACAGGGGCAGCGGCGACCAGCCGAGCGAGCGGCCGAGCTCGACGATCGGCGGCACCACCGGCGAGACGGCGAGCAGGTCGGCGGGCTCGCCGACGCGCACCGCGCCGTCGCCGTCGAGCAGCGCCATCCGGTCCGCGAACGGCACCACGCGCTCCAGCCGGTGCTCGGCCAGCAGCACCGAGACGCCGAGGTCGTGCACCAGCCGGGTGAGGGTGGCGAGCACCTCCTCCGCGGCGGTCGGGTCGAGGGCGGACGTCGGCTCGTCGAGCACCAGCAGCCGCGGGTGCATCGTGAGCACCGACCCGATCGCGACGCGCTGCTGCTCGCCGCCGGAGAGGGTGCGCAGCTCGCGGGCGCGCAGGTGCGCGACGCCGAGCAGGTCGAGCGTCTCCTCGACCCGGCGCCGCATCGTGGCCGGCGCCAGCCCGAGCTGCTCCATGCCGTAGGCGAGCTCCTCCTCCACCGTGTCGGTGACGAAGCCCGCGAGCGGGTCCTGCCCGACGAAGCCGATCGCGTGCGCGCGCTCCCGCGGCGGCGTCGTGGTGACCGGCTCGCCGTCGAGCCGCACCTCGCCGCGCAGCACCCCGCCGGTGAACCTCGGCACCAGGCCGGTGACGACGCCGAGCAGCGTCGACTTGCCGGAGCCGGTCGGGCCGCTCACCAGCAGCAGCTCGCCCTCGTCGACGGCGAGGTCGACGTCGCGCAGCACCGGCGCGGCGTCGTCGTAGCCGAACGTGATCCCCCGCAGCTCGATCACGCCGCGACCTCCTGCCGGTCCGCGCGCAGCGTGCTCGTCGGCAGCGGCGCCGCGACGGCGGGCACCAGACCGGCCAGCACGCCGAACAGCGCGACCACGCTCACCTCGGGCCACCGGTCGAGGCCGGGGTAGGCGATCGAGACCTGGTAGGCGTTCACCCACCACGCCGACGCCGCGACGAGCAGTCCGCTCAGGGCGACCACGACCTCCGCCGGGCGCCAGCGGTCGGCGCGGTAGCGGGTGCGGGAGACGCGGCGTCCGGCGAGCACGAAGCCGGTGCTGGCGACCACGACGCCCGCCACCAGCATCGGCGCGGCCAGCACGCGAGGCGCGGTCTGGTCGAGCACGGCGTA
Organism: uncultured Actinomycetota bacterium; assembly: GCA_963780355.1. Lineage (GTDB taxonomy): Bacteria > Actinomycetota > Actinomycetes > Propionibacteriales > Nocardioidaceae > Nocardioides. The sequence continues at coordinate 1,871,189 of CAWABT010000001.1, read as the reverse complement.
CACGCCGACGCAGACGCCGACCAGCCCGGCGAGCATGAGCGCGCCGGTGGTGCGCCGCTCGGCCGGCGTCGCGGTGCCGCTGCGGCCGTAGCCGCGGGTGTCCATGCCGGCGGCGAGGGCGAGCGAGCGTTCGAAGGTGTCCTCGAGCACCGGCACCAGCGTGCGGCGCAGCCCGCGGACCCGGCCGGCCTCCCCCGCCCGCAGCGTCTGCGCGGCCCGGACCCGGCGCACGCTCTCGGTGAGCTGCGGCAGCACGGTCACGGCCACCACCATCGCAGTGCCGACCTCGTAGAGGGCCGGCGGCAGCGAGCGCAGCAGGCGCTTCGGGTTGGCGAGCGCGTTCGCGGCGCCCACGCAGACCACCACGGCGCCGAGCCGCAGCCCGTCGTACAGCCCGGAGAGCAGCGCCTCGCGGGTGACCGGGCCGAGGATCGTGACGCCGAGCACGAAGTCCGGCAACGGCACCTCGGGCAGGTCGAGCACCACCTCGCCCGGGTAGCCGCCCAGCAGCACGCGCCAGACGATGCGCAGCACGACGGTCGCGGCGCCGAGCCAGAGGTAGAACCGGAACGACCGGCTCCAGAGGTGGTCGGAGCGGCGGGCGGCCACCACGAGCCCGGCGACGCCGACCACGAGCACGAGCAGGTAGGGGTTGGTCGTGAACGACGCCGCCGCCGCGAGTCCGATGGCCCAGCACCACCAGGCCACCGGGTGCAGGTCCCGCGGCAGCGGCGTCCTCATGTCACGACCCGGCGCCCAGCCGGCGCCGCAGCACCAGTGCCGCGCCGGCGCCGGCGAGCACCCCGCCGACGGCGAGCGGCGGCACCCAGCCGGGCAGCCCGCCGGACGCGCTGTCGTCCTCCCCACTGCTCGGCGGGACCGGGTCGGCCAGCTCCGGATACTCGCTGGCTGACGGTGACGTCGGGCGTCGGAGTCGCATCGGCGGACGCCGACGGGCTCGCCGACGGCGAGGGGCCGCGCCTCTTGCCGGGCGTCGGGGACGCGCTCGGAGCGGGCGTCGGCGACGGCGAACCGCCCGTCGAGGGTGTCGAAGCGTCCGGCGGGCTGGACCGTGCCGGACCCACCGCCCGAGCCACCGCCCGAGCCGCCACCGGACCGCCGACCACCGGAGCCCCGCCGGACCCCGCCTGACCCGCCACCGGGTCGGCCGGCGGCGGGTCGGACGAGGAGGGGGACGGCTGCGGACCCGGCGGGCCGGGTCGGCGAGGCATCGGGCTGCTTGCTGCCCGGGCGCTGGTCCCAGGCGAAGGCGACGAGGCCGCCGTCCGGGACGCGCAGCGAACCCGCGCCGACGGTGGCGTAGGACCAGTCGCTCCCCGGGTCGCCGTCGGACCACCACAGCCCCCAGTAGGCGTTGGCCGGCGAGGTCCGCTGGCAGGGGTCGCTCGCCGGCTTGCCGGAGACGCGGCACACGAAGCCCGGCTCCTGCTGGGCGTAGCTGAGCGGGAAGCCGGCGGCCGGGAACAGGTCGGAGGCGTAGCGGCCGCCGCCGTCCGGCCGGCACGCGCCCTGCACGCCGCCGCCGAGCTCGGCGAAGTCGACCACCACCGTCACCCCGGTCTGTCCCGAGCAGGCCGCCGCCTGAGCGGGCGGTGCGGGCGCGGTCGCGACGAGCGTCACGCTGCCCGCCGCCGTCACGAGGACGGCGGCCAGGCCACGGAGCGCGGTCGCGATCACCTCGGCAGGATCTCGAAGCGGTTGGTGCCGACCCGGTCGTCGAACCCACCGACGACGCGGACGGCGGCCGGGCCGGTCGGGTAGCGGGCCGGCCACAGCACGACGTCGTCGACGAACCGGCCGGTGGAGCCGGCGCGACCGCTGCCGACCAGGGCGCCGCGCACGTAGATTCGCGTCCACTCGCCGGGCTGGAGGCCGGCGGCGGTGATCCGCTGGGTCTGGCCCTGCCGGATCTGCTTGGCCCGGAGCGCGACCGGCAGCTTCGCCGCCGCCAGCACCTTGAAGGTCAGCGTGCCGACGCGGCCCGCGGAGTCGGTGACGGCTAGGTCGTGACTGCCGGTGGTGGCCGGCATCCGCACCGGGACCGAGGCGGTGCCGTCGGCACCGACCCGCCGCAGGGTGCTGGTCGTGCGCGTCCACCCGCAGGCGGCGTCGCCGGGTGCCATGCCCGTGGCCGACACAGTGCGCAGGCTGCCGGCCTCGACGAAGGCGGTCGTACCGCCGGTCACCGCGCGCGCGCCGCTCGGGCCGGGCGCCCACCGCAGCGCGGGGAGGGCCTGGGTGGTGGTGCGGCGCCACTGGTCGCGGGTCTGCACGGTGATGCCCTCGTCGAGCCCGGCGTTCCAGGCGGCGAGGTCGAGGGCGATCGCGCCCTGCTCGCCGTCGAGCTCGCCGCGGCAGCGGCCGACGGTCACGGCCTGCCACCGGCGCACCCACACCGCGGCGTTCGCGGCAGCCGTCGCGTCGCCGGCCTGCCGAGCGCCCATCCGGCGAGTCCGGTGGAGTTGCTGTTGCTGCGCCGGTGCCCGTGCCTGAGAAGGACCCGTCCGCGGTCTGCGCGTCCGCCAGCCAGGAGCTGGCGGAGGTGATCGCGGTGGTCACCGCGGGCGAGGGCGTGTCGATCTCCCGCAGGTTGAGCACGACCAGGGCGGTGGTGTCGACGTCGGGGTCGTCGGTGGCGTCCACGCAGCCCTGCTCGGCGGCGGTCTTGTCGGTGGTGAAGTCCTGCCGGAAGTACCCGTCGCCGCACTGCTGGTCGAGCAGGAAGCCGACGACGGCCGCGGCGTCCGGCGAGCCGGCGTCGCTCAGGCCGCGGGCCGCGAAGGACTGGCCGATGGTGTTGGCGTAGTCGCCGTAGGCGCTGTCGTCGGCGATGCGGCCGGCGGGGGTGCCGAGCACTCGGTCCTCGGTGCGGTCGACCAGGTCGACGCCGCCGAAGGTCGCCGGGTCCGCGCCGAGCAGCTGCGCGGCCACGAGGGCCTTGGCCGCCGAGCCCGCGTAGTAGCCGGTCTGGGTGCCCTCGTCGGACTGGACGTAGCCGTCGACCGCGCCGGCCAGGCCGTCCCTGACCTCGGCCAGCTGGCCGTCCGGGGCGTCGATCGCGGCCAGGGCCAGGGCGGTGTCGATGGTGAGGCCGACGTCGTCGAAGCCGTACTGGTCGTTGTGCACGACGCCGTCGGTGAGCTGCCGGACGAGCCAGGCGTCGCCGGAGGCGACCGGGCGTTCGTCGGCGTGGGCCGCCCCAGGGGCGACGAGGACGGTGGCGAGGGTGAGCGCGCCGAGGGCGGCCACGAAGTGCTTCTTCACGGGTTCCTTCCCGCTGCGTACAGCGGGTACCCGTCGAGGCGACCCGCTGCTTTCCACGACAGCGATGTGGTCAGGACGCGTCGTGACAGGTGCTCCGGCTCGCGGCCCGCCGGTGAAGAGGGGGCCGCCTACGGTTGCGGGTCAGCGCCGGATTTCGACCGGCTTCCCCCACCACGGGCGTTGAGTTGTTGTGTCCGGCGAAGCGTAACCCCGCCCCGCCGCGGCGACGACTCGGCGTCAGGGGGTGGTCAAGACCGGGGTCAGGACGGCGCGGCGTAGGCCAGCCCGGGCAGGGCCTGGGCGGTGGCGCGGCGCCACTGGTCGCTGGTCTTGGGCCCGATCCCGTCCTTCTCCCCCGCGGCCAGCGCGGCGGCGTCGTACGGCACGGCTCCGGCGTCGGCGGCGAGCGGGCCGGCGGCGTCCGGCGGCACCTGGACGCCGACCAGCCACGCCGCTGCGGCGGCCGCGGCCTCGGTCTCGCCGTAGTCGCCCAGCGCCCAGCCGGCCAGGCCCGTGCTGTTGGCGTTCACCACGTCCTCGCCGACGAACGAGCCGTCGTCGGCCTGGGTGTCGACCAGCCACCGCACCGCGAGGTCGACGGCGGCCGCGGCCTCGGCGTCGTCGTCGGCGCCGGCCGTGAGGGCGAGCACGGCGAGCGCGGTGGTGTCGACGTCGGGGGCGCTGGCCGGGTCGGCGTCGCAGGCCTGGTCGGGTGCGTCCGGCTTCGGCAGCGTGGCGCGGAACCAGCCGTCGGCGCACTGCTGGGTCAGCAGGTAGTCGGTCGCGGCGTCGGCGCCGGGCGAGCCGATCTCACCGAGCGCCCACACCGTGTAGGCCTGGCTGACCACGGTGGCGTAGTCCTGCGCACCGGAGTCGGCGACCCGTCCGGCGAGCCGGTCGTCGGTGGCGACGAGCCCCTCGAGCGAGGTCACGAGGTCGGCGGGGTCGCGGCCGGCGACGCCCGCGAACACGACCGCCTTGGCGAGGGCGCCGGCGTACTGACCGTCGCTCGGGGTGCCGACGTAGGGCGTGAGCACGGCCGGCGCGTCGAGGGTGGCGGCCGCGATCTCCTCGACCACGAGGTCGGCGCCCGGGGTGCCGGCGGCGTCGACCGCGAGGCCGACGTCGAGGCTGAGCCCGACGTCGTCGAGGTCGTACTGCTCGTTGTGCACGACGCCCGCGGTGAGCTCACCGGTGAGCCACTCCGCGGCGTCGGCGGCGGGCTGCGGGTCGATCGGTTGCTCGGCCGGCGCGGTGGAGCCGCGGTCGCTGCCGTCGTCCTCGGTGCCGCACCCGGCCGCCACGACCAGGCACAGCAGCAGCACCGAGACCCTGCTCACTAGGCGAGCTTCTCCAGGATCAGCTCGCGCACCCGGCCGGCGTCGGCCTGGCCGCGCATCTGCTTCATCACCGCGCCGATCAGGGCGCCGGCCGCGGCGTGCTTGCCGTCGCGGATCTTCTGGGCGACGTCGGGGTTCGCGGCGATCGCCTCGTCGACGGCGGCCGAGAGGGCACCCTCGTCCGACACCACGGCCAGGCCGCGCTTCTCGACGATCTCGGCGGGCGTTCCCTCACCGGCGAGCAGGCCGTCGAAGACCTGCCGGGCCAGCTTGTCGTTCACCGTGCCGGCGTCGACGAGCGCCTGGACGGCGGCCACCTCGGCCGGTCCGACGCCGCGCTCGGCGAGGTCGGGCAGCTCGACGCCGTCGTCCTTGGCGCGGCGGGCGAGCTCGCCGAGCCACCACTTGCGGGCCGCCTGCGCGGTGGCACCCGCGGCGATCGTCTGCTCGACGAGCAGCGAGCGCGCCGGCGCCGACGATGTCGCGCATCTCGAGGTCGGTGACGCCCCAGTCGGCCTGGAGCCGCGCCCGCTTCTCGGTGGGGTTCTCCGGCAGCGTGCCGCGCAGCTCGTCGACCCACTCCCGCGACGGCGCCACCGGCACCAGGTCGGGCTCGGGGAAGTAGCGGTAGTCCTCGGCGTCGGACTTCTCCCGGCCGGAGGTGGTGATGCCGGTGTCCTCGTGCCAGTGGCGGGTCTCCTGCAGGATCGAGCCGCCGCCGTCGAGGATCCCGGCGTGCCGCTGCATCTCGAAGCGCACCGCCCGTTCGATCGAACGGAACGAGTTCACGTTCTTCGTCTCGGTGCGGGTGCCGAGCGTGCCCGAGCCCTTCGGCGACAGCGAGAGGTTCACGTCGGCGCGCAGGTTGCCCTGGTCCATCCGCGCCTCGGAGACGCCGAGCGCCACGATGAGGTCGCGCAGCTGGGTCACGTAGGCGCGCGCCACTTCCGGCGCCTTCGCGCCGGCGCCGAGGATCGGCTTGGTGACGATCTCGATCAGGGGGATGCCGGCGCGGTTGTAGTCGACCAGCGAGTAGTCGGCGCCGTGGATGCGGCCCGAGATGCCCACGTGGGTGGACTTCCCGGTGTCCTCCTCCATGTGGGCGCGCTCGATCTCCACGCGGAACGTCTCGCCGTCGACGTCGACGTCCATCCAGCCCTCGAAGCAGATCGGCTCGTCGTACTGGGAGGTCTGGAAGTTCTTCGGCATGTCCGGGTAGAAGTAGTTCTTCCGCGCGAACCGGCACCACTCGGCGATCGAGCAGTTGAGCGCCAGCCCGATCCGGATCGCCGACTCCACCGCCGTCCGGTTCACCACCGGCATCGCGCCCGGCAGCCCGAGGCAGGTGGGGCACACCTGGGTGTTCGGCTCGGCACCGAACGTCGTCGAGCAGCCGCAGAACATCTTCGACGCCGTGCCGAGCTCGACGTGCACCTCGAGCCCGAGCGCCGGGTCGTAGGTGGCCAGGACGTCGTCGAAGGGAACGAGGGTGTCGGTCGTCATCGTGCACCTCCGTGGGTCTCGACAAGCTCGACCAACGAGGGCGCCTGGTCGAGAAGCGGGCCGCCCCACTTCTGCGTGGTCAGCGCCTCGACGGCCGCGCCGACGCGGTAGACCCGGTCGTCGGCGAGCACCGGCGCGAGCACCTGGATGCCGGCCGGCAGGCCGTCCTCGTCGGCGAGGCCGCTCGGCACCGAGATGCCGGGGTTGCCGGCCAGGTTGGCCGGGATGGTGGCGAGGTCGTTGAGGTACATCGCGAGCGGGTCGTCGACCTTCTCGCCGATCTTGAACGCCGTGGTGGGCGCGGTCGGCGACACCAGAACGTCGGCCTGCTCGAACGCGGCCAGGAAGTCGTTGATCACCAGCGTGCGCACCTTCTGCGCCTGGCCGTAGTAGGCGTCGTAGTAGCCGCTGGAGAGCGCGTAGGTGCCGAGGATGATCCGGCGCTTCACCTCCTCGCCGAAGCCGGCGTCGCGGGTGGCGCGCATGACCTCCTCGGCCGACGGCGCCTCGACGCCCTCGGGCAGCACCCGCAGGCCGTAGCGCATCGCGTCGAACTTGGCGAGGTTGCTGGAGGCCTCGGCCGGCAGGATCAGGTAGTAGGTGGCGAGCGCGTGCACGAACGTCGGGCACGACACCTCCACCACCTCGGCACCCGCGCCGACCATGAGGTCCACGGTGTCCTGGAACCGGGCCAGCACGCCGTCCTGGTAGCCGTCGCCGCCGAGCTCCTTCACCACGCCGACGCGCACCCCGGACAGGTCGCCGTCGGCGCCGTGCTGGGCGGCGGCGACGAGGTCGGGCACGTCGACCGGCGCGGAGGTGGAGTCGAGCGGGTCGTGCCCGGCGATCACCTCGTGCAGCAGCGCGGCGTCGAGCACGGTGCGGGTGACCGGGCCGACCTGGTCGAGCGAGTTGGCCAGCGCCACCAGGCCGTAGCGCGACACCGACCCGTAGGTGGGCTTCACCCCGATCGTGCCGGTGACGGCGCCGGGCTGGCGGATCGAGCCGCCGGTGTCGGTGCCGAGCGCCAGCGGCGCCTGGTAGGAGGCGACGGCGGCCGACGAGCCGCCGCCCGAGCCGCCGGGGATGCGCTCGAGGTCCCACGGGTTGCGGGTGGGGCCGTAGGCGGAGTGCTCGGTGGAGGAGCCCATCGCGAACTCGTCCATGTTGGTCTTGCCGAGGATCGGCAGGCCGGCCGCCTTCACCCGCGCCACCACGGTGGCGTCGTACGGCGGCACCCAGCCCTCGAGGATCTTGGAGCCGCAGGTGGTGGGCAGGCCGTTCGTGGCCAGCACGTCCTTGACGGCGATCGGCACGCCGTCCAGAGGCGACGCCGGGTTGCCGGCGGCCCGGCGGGCGTCGGAGGCCTCGGCCGCGGCGAGCGCACCCTCGGCGTCGACGTGCAGGTAGGCGTGCACGGCTCCGTCGACCTCGCCGATCCGGTCGAGCTGGGCGCGGGTGATCTCGACGGAGGTCGTCTCACCGGCCGCCAGCGCGTCGGCCATCGCGGCCGCGGTGTCGCGGGTGATCATTGCTCGTCCCCGAGGATGCGCGGGACCGCGAACCGCTGCTGCTCCGACTCCGGCGCACCCGAGAGCGCCTGCTCGGCGGTGAGGCCGGGCACCACGACGTCGTCGCGGAACACGTTGGTGAGCGGGAGCGGGTGCGAGGTGGGTGGCACGTCGGCGTCCGCGACGCCCTGGATCGAGGCGACGGATTCCAGGATCACCGACAGCTGCGGCGCGAGGTGGTCGAGCTCGGCGTCGCTCAGGTCGATACGGGCCAGGTTCGCGAGGTGGGCGACCTCGTCACGGGAGATCCCGGGGGTCTCGGGCATGCCTGAACCCTAGAAGGTCGCGGGCCGGGCGACGCGGGCGGATCAGCAGGCACCTAGGAGGCCCAGAACAGCCGCACGGTGTAGCGCACCGCCGGCAGCCGCTTGCCGCGCAGCGTCATCCCCCGCACGGTCACCGTGACGGCGCGCGCGCCGTCCTTCGGGACGGCGACGCGGTCCAGCAGGTCGAACACGATCGCCGACTGCTCGCCGTAGCCTGGGTGTGGTGCGTAGCGGCGGATCCGGACCGGCTCGCCGCCGGTGGTCACCCGCACCGTCGCGCGGCGCACGTCGACGCCGGCACGCGCGGTGCCGAACGACCAGCGCCGGCCCGGGCGCACCTCGGCGGGGAACCAGCCGGCGCTCGGCCAGGCGATCCAGGCGGGGCTGGCGTTGCCGGCGGAGCGAAGCCGCGCGGGCGGGACGACGAACAGGGCGTTGGCCGCGCCGACCTGCCCGGTGCCCATCGCCTCGGTGGTCGGGGCCAACAGCCAGCGCCGGTGGCCGGCGGCGCGGTTGCTCGGGCCGGCGTCGGCGAGGTAGGCGAGCACGGTGGCGGCGCCGGAGTAGCCGAGCGCCAGGTTGGAGAGCCCGGAGGCGACGCCGCCGACGTCCGAGTAGCAGCGCGCCGACGCGGACGGCGTGTGCGAGAGGAAGCCCTGGTAGTGCTGGATGAGCGCCGCACGCTGCGCCCGCCGCGACAGCCCGCCGTCGAGCGCCACCGGGTCGAGCCCGGCCATCCGCCGCGCGAAGTTCACCGCGGCGATGGTGCGGCGCTGGGTGCCGGAGGGGGTGGCGGCGACGTCGCAGCCGTCGGGGACGACGGCGGGCTCGGTGACGAGCTGGGGCGCCAGCTGGCGCCGGTAGGCCTGCCGGACGGCGTCGCGCGAAGAGGTGTCGACGGCGTACCGCGAGCGGCGCGCGGTCGTGACCGGGGCCAACGCCCGCCCGGCGCTCGGGCCGGCGACCGCGACGTGCTGCTCGCCACCGGTGGCGGGCGCGGCGGCGGCCCCGGGGCCGGCGGGCGCAGGCACCGCCGTCACCAGGGCCGCCAATGCCACGGCGACCGCCGGGCAGACCCGAGATCGGAGGGAGCGGGTGGGAGTCACACCTGGTTATCGGCCGCGGCGTGCCGGGACCTGAGGACCGGCCGTGGGGGGATCTAGGCGCCCGGCAGGCGGAAGTCCGCCGGCGAGGGCGCGTCGGGTGCCGCCGGGTCGGCACCCAGGTCGGTGTGGGCCAGCAGGAGCAGGGCTGCGATCAGCGCCACCAGCACCACGAGCAGGATCGGCCGGGGGGTCGGCCGGAGCGGGCGGAGATGGTTCACGACGGGGGTATCGGCATCGCCCGACCGCGACTTGAGTCTTCGGCGTGATCTCGTCGCAGGACGCGCTCCGAGCCAACCGGGCGGCACCCTCGCGGCATCTGACAGGGTGACCGACCCGAGGAGCAGCCCGTGCCGCGATCCACCCGACCACCGACCGACGAGCAGTTCACCGAGCTCGTCCACGCCGTGTGGCCGTCGCTCTACCGCACCGCGTACCTCATGCTGGGCGATGCCGCCGAGGCCGAGGACCTGGTGCAGACGGCGCTGGCCAAGACCTACGCGAGCTGGGGCAGGGTGCGCGACATCGACGCCGCGCCGGGCTACGCGCGCACCACGCTGGTCAACACGGCGTCGTCGTGGTTCCGGCGGCGGTCGTGGCGCAACGAGCGCCCGACCGAGGTGCTGCCGGACGGCGCCGCACCGGCCGGACCCGACGAGACCGACCGGCCCACGCTGGTGGCCGCGCTGGCCCAGCTGCCACCGCGGCAGCGCGCCGTCGTCGTCCTGCGCTACTACGACGACCTCGACGTGAACGCCACCGCCGCCGCGCTCGGATGCTCGACCGGCACGGTCAAGAGCCAGACCTCCGACGCCCTCGCCAAGCTGCGCACGCTGCTCGGCGACGCCGTCGTCTCCCAGACCCTCGCCACCGGAGGTTCCCGTGACTGAGCGACTCTCACAGCTGCTGCACGACGAGGCCGACGGCCTCGCCGTCCCGCCCCCCGCCGCCCCGGACGTGCTCGACCGGGGCCGCGGCCTGCGCCACCGGCGCCAGGTCCTGAACGGGGCGGCCGCGCTCGCGGTGGTCGCCGTGCTGAGCGTCGGCGTCAACCTGGCGCTCGGCGGCGGCGACGACCGCGCGGACGACCCGGTGGCCCCGCCGCGCACCGCCACCGACTACGGCGCCGTCTTCGCGATCGGCACCGACGTCTACCTCGACGGCGGCGATGTCCGTGCGCGGATCGACGACGGCGCGGTGAAGTCGCTCTTCTACACCTCGGCCGGCGTGCTGGTGCGGCACGGCGACAACCCCTACAGCGACGGCGGCGGCCAGCAGCGGTTCTCGCTCGTGACGCCCGACGGCGCCGTGACGCGACTCTCCGTGGTCACCGAGGAGACCTGGCACTCCACCGATCCGGCTCAACCGCTGCTGTTCTGGGCGGAGACCGTCGACGGCGAGGTGCAGGTGGTCGTCTACGACGTCGTGAAGGACCGCGAGGTGAAGTGGGTCCCGGTGCCGGGCGCCCGCTCGGACTTCCTGCCGCTCTCGGTTGCGGGCGACCAGGTCTGGTTCCGGGCCGGCGAGCAGGGGTACGTCGTCGACTGGCGCACCGGCGAGGCACGCCGCGACGACGGGGCGTTCGACCACGGCGACGTCGCCGGCGGCCGTGCGGCCGGCGGCGACGAGGACGAGTCCGTCGTCGTCGACGTCGCGACCGGCGAGGAGCTGCTGCGGGTGCCGGTCCCGGGTTACTCCTGGCTCCAGCTCTCCCCGGACGGCCGGTTCGCCAAGGTGTTCGTCGAGGACGAGGTCGACCCGGCCGACGCCGTCACCGACGTCTACGACGTCGAGACCGGCCGGCACGTCGAGGTGCCCGGCGCCGCCTACGACTGGGGCTGGACCTCGATCGGCGACCTGGTGACGGTCGACGACCGGGGCCGGGTCACCACCTGCGACGCCGTCAGCGGCGACTGCACCACGACCACCCCGGACCTGCGGGTCGTGCCGAACGCCCTCGAGGGCGAGCCGGTGGCGCGGTGCGTGAAGGTCCAGGGCGGCACCGAGTGCTCCACCGAGCCGGTCGAGAACTTCGACGACGACCTGGTGCTGGGCGGGGTGCGACGGGAGTCCTGATGCGGGCCGAAGGTCCGCGACTATCCCGGACCCGGCGCCGAGACCGAGACCTGCCGTCAGCAGCCGCGGATGCGGCCGGCGGTGTACTCGCCGCCGCCGCCCATCTGCGCGGCGCTGAGCGTCGCCTCGAGGGACCAGCCGGCCCGGCGGGGCAGGAGCACGGATCCCGCCGCGCTCACGTTGCCCACGGCGATGCGGCCCGAGGCCCAGCGCCGGTCGGTGCGGGCGCCGTTGCGGAGCACGGTCATCGTGCCCTTCACCCACTGGTCGCCGCCGCGGTTGTTCACCCGCACCCACACCCGCCAGGCGGTGTCACCGGCGGGCACCTTGCACGCCTGGAGCAGCGAGGCGCCGTCGAGCCGCTGGAGCGTGCCCCACTGGCGAGCGGCCGCCGAGGACGACGGCGCGGCGACGACGAGCGACAGCAGGGCGGCGGCCACGAGCGTGGCGAGGGCAGCGGCGAGTGCCCGGACGGGGAGAGTCATGGCCGCAGCGTGGCAGCGCGACGGCGTCCCCGTGGCCGAACGTGAGATCCTCACTCCTCGGGGGGCGGACCGGCCTCCAGCAGCGCCGTGAACCCGGCCTCGTCGAGCACCGGCACGCCGAGCTGCTCGGCCTTGTCGGCCTTGGAACCGGCGTTCTCGCCGACCACGACGTAGTCGGTCTTCTTCGACACCGAGCCGGCGGCCTTGCCGCCGCGGGCGAGGATCGCCTCCTTGGCCGAGTCGCGGCTGAAGTCGACCAGCGAGCCGGTGACGACGACCGTGAGGCCCTCCAGGGTGCGCGGCACCGACTCGTCGCGCTCGTCGGCCATCGACACACCCGCCGCGGTCCAGGCGTCGACGATGCGCACGTGCCACGGCACGTCGAACCACTCGATGACGGCGTCGGCGATCGTGGGCCCGACGCCCTCGGCGTCGGCGAGCTGCTCGCGACTCGCAGCGCGGATGGCGTCCATCGAGCCGAACTCCTGGGCCAGCGCCCGGGCGGCGGTGGGGCCGACGTGGCGGATCGACAGCGCCACGAGCACCCGCCACAGCGGCACGCTCTTGCGGGACGCGAGGTTGTCGAGCAGCCGCTGGCCGTTGGCGCTGAGGACGGGCTGGTCGCCCTCGGTCCTCTTCGGAGCCCGAGTGAACAGCGGCGCCCGCCGCAGCTTCGCCTCGTCGAGGTCGAAGACGTCGCCCTCGTTGGCGATCACGCCGGCGTCGAGCAGCGCGACGGCGGCCTCGTAGCCGAGTCCCTCGATGTCGAAGGCGCCCCGGCCCGCGACGTGGAACACCCGCTCGCGCACCTGCGCCGGGCAGTGCTCGTGGTTGGGGCAGCGCAGGTCCTTGTCGCCCTCCTTCTGCTGGGCGAGCTCGGTCCTGCACGCGGGACACTTCGTCGGCATCCGCCAGGAGCGCAGGCCCTTCGGCCGCAGCGGCAGTACCGGTCCGAGGATCTCCGGGATGACGTCGCCGGCCTTGCGCAGCACCACGGTGTCGCCGGGCCGGACGTCCTTCCGCTTCACCTCGTGGGCGTTGTGCAGCGTGGCGTTCTCGACCGTCGAGCCGGCGACCCGGGTGGGCTCCATGACGCCGTACGGCGTGACCCGGCCGGTGCGCCCGACGTTGACGCGGATCTCGAGGAGCTTGGCGTTGACCTCCTCGGGCGGGTACTTGAAGGCGATCGCCCACCGGGGCGCGCGACTGGTGGAGCCGAGCCGGCGCTGCAGCGCGACGTCGTCGACCTTCACCACGACGCCGTCGATCTCGTAGGGCACGATCGTGTGCCGGTGCTCGCCGGCGTTGGCGATGTAGGCCTCGACGTCCTCCAGCGTGCCGAGCACCTTCACCTGGTCGGAGATCGGCAGCCCCCAGGTGCGCAGCGCCTCGTAGGCGTGGGACTGGGCCTGCGGCTCGAAGCCCTCGCGGGCGCCGATGCCGTGGCAGACCATGCCGAGCGCGCGGGTGGCGGTGACCCGCGGGTCCTTCTGCCGCAGCGACCCGGCGGCCGCGTTGCGCGGGTTGGCGAAGACCGGCTTGCCGGCGTCGGTCATCGACTCGTTGAGCCGCTCGAAGGCCTCCTTCGGCAGGAACACCTCGCCACGCACCTCGACCAGCGCCGGCACCGGGAACTCCGCGGACCCCTCGAGCTTGTGCGGCACGACGTCGATGGTCTTCACGTTGGGGGTGACGTCCTCGCCGGTGGTGCCGTCGCCCCGGGTGAGGGCCCGCACCAGCCGGCCGTGTTCGTAGAGCAGGTTGATCGCGAGCCCGTCGACCTTGAGCTCGCACAGCAGGTCGGGCGACTCGACGCCGTCGCGGGCGAGCCGCGCGTGCCAGGAGGCGAGCTCGTCGAGCGAGAACGCGTTGTCGAGGCTCTCCATCCGCCGCAGGTGGTCGACGGCGGTGAACTCGGTGGACACCGCTCCCCCGACCTTCTGGGTGGGCGAGTCGGGCGTGCGCAGCTCGGGGAACTGCTCCTCGAGGTCCTGGAGCCGCCGCATCCGCTGGTCGTACTCGCCGTCGTCGAGGGTGGGCGAGTCGAGCACGAAGTAGCGCCAGCGCGCGTCCTCGATCTCCTCGGCCAGCAGCCGGTGCTCGTCGCGGGCGGCGTCCGGTGCAACGTCGGTCACGGGCCCATCCTGCCGGTCGCCAGGGACACCCGGGTGAGGCGATCCGACCACCCGCCGTCTACGAATGGGGATCGTGACCAGCCTGACCCGCCGCGACGTGCCGGACCCGCGCGCCCTCGTGCTCGTGCTGCACGGCGGCAAGCACCGCAGCGTGCAGCCCGTCGACGGGCGGAGCGCCTCGTGGCAGCGGATGGCGTCGATGCACCGGGCGATCGGGCCGGCGCTCGACGACGCCGGCGTCTCGTCGTGGCTGCTGCGCTACCGCCACCGCGGCTGGAACGGCGGCGACCCGGTGAGGGACGCGCGCTGGGCGCTCGACGAGGTCCGCGACGAGGTCGGCGAGGTGCCGGTGGTGCTGCTCGGGCACTCGATGGGCGCCCGCACCGCCGTCTACGTGGCCGACGACCCCGCGGTGGTCGGTGTGGTCGGGCTGGCGCCGTGGTGGCAGCCCGACGACCCCGTGGCGGCGCTGGCCGGCCGCCGGGTGGCCGCGGCCCACGGCCGCACCGACAAGATCACCTCCGCCCGGCTGACCCGCGCCTTCCTCGGCCGCGCCGCCCGGGTGGCCGCGCACACCGAGTTCCACGACATGGGCCAGGCCGGTCACTACATGCTCCGCCGGGTGGCCGAGTGGAACGCCTTCGCGCAGACGCGGTGCCTCGACCTGCTCGGCTGAGCCGGTCCAGCGCGGTTCGCTCGCTGTTCGCTCCCAGCGAATTGACGACCGGGCCGACGGCTGCTTCACTTGGATGAAACGAAACTGTTCCGTTCTATCCAGTGGCGAGGCTCACATGGCACCCAGCACCCGCACCGACGCCGACGGGACCCGTCCGCGCGTCGAGGGCGACCGGGAGCAGGAGATCCTCGAGGCCGCGCTGACCGTCCTGGTCGACGTCGGCTACGACCGGCTCACGATGGACGCCGTCGCGACCAAGGCCCGCGCCTCCAAGGCCACGCTCTACCGCCGCTGGCAGGACAAGGCCACGCTCGTCGTCGAGGCGCTGCTCTGCCACAAGGGCGAGACGCCGCCGCCGCCGGACACCGGCTCGCTGCGCGGCGACCTGGTGGCCGCGTTCTGCGGGATGGGCGGGCTCACCGACCACGCCGAGATGTCGATCCTCGGCGCCGTCATCACCGCGATCGGCCGCGACCGGGCGTTCGCCGAGCGGTTCCGCCGCGACTTCATCGGCCCCAAGGCCGACGCCGGCCGGGTGATCTTCGAGCGGGCGCTGGCCCGCGGCGAGATCGCCCCCGACGTCGACCTCGACCTCGTCGTCCCCGCGCTCCCCGGGATCGTGCTGCACCGCGCGTTCCTGCTCGGCGAGCGCCCGGACGCCGACCTCGTCACCCGCGTCATCGATCACATCGTCATCCCGGCCGTCACGCACGGCCTCCCCGACCATCGCCACCACGCACAGGAAGCACAGGACCGGACCTCATGACCGACCTCACCCGGGAGCGCGAAGCCGCTCCGGAGAAGAGCCAGCACCTGGGCCTCGCCCTCATGCTGATCTCCGTCGCCCAGCTGATGGTGGTGCTCGACGCCACCATCGCGAACATCGCGCTGCCCTACATCGGCGCCGACCTCGACATCAACCAGGCGAACCTGTCGTGGATCGTCACCGGCTACGCCCTGGCGTTCGGCGGCCTGCTGCTGCTCGGCGGCCGGCTCGGCGACCTCTACGGACGACGCCGCGTGTTCATGATCGGCCTCGTGGTCTTCGCGGTCGCGTCGCTGCTCGGCGGGCTCGCGACCAGCGAGCCGCTGCTGCTCGCCGCCCGGGGCCTGCAGGGCTTCGGTGCCGCGCTCGCCTCGCCGGCGGCGCTCGCGCTCATCACCACCACGTTCCCGGCGGGTCCGGCCCGCAACCGGGCGTTCGCCGTGTACGCCGCGATGTCGGGCGCCGGCGCCGCCGTCGGCCTGATCCTCGGTGGTTGGCTCACCGGCCTCGACTCGGTGCTCGGCATCGACATGAGCGGCTGGCGGCTCACCTTCCTCATCAACGTCCCGATCGGCATCGGCGCGGCGCTGCTCGCGCCCCGGTTCCTCAGGGAGTCCGAGTCGCACCCGGGCCAGATGGACGTGCCCGGCGCCCTCAGCGGCACGTTCGGCCTCATCGGCATCGTCTACGGCCTCACCCGCGCCGGCGACGAGCGCTACGGCTGGGACGACGCCGGGACGATCGCCAGCCTCGCGGCCGGTGTCGTGCTGCTCGCCACGTTCGTGGTGATCGAGATGCGTGCCCAGCACCCGCTGCTGCCGCTGCGGATCCTCCAGAACCGCACCCGGGCCACCAGCTTCCTCGCGATGATGCTGGCCCCGGCCGCGATGTTCGCGATGTTCTACTTCCTCAGCCTGTTCATCCAGCAGATCATGGGCTACAGCCCGCTCGAGGCAGGGTTCGCGTTCCTGCCGTTCTCGTTCGGCATCGTGATCGGCGCCGGCCTGGCCTCGAACCTGGTCAACCGCATCGACGCGCGGTACCTCGCCGGCTCCGGCACCCTGCTGGCGGCGTTCTCGCTGTTCATGTTCTCCCGCATCGACATCGACGACTCCGCGGGCGCCGTCATCCGGGCGCTGGCGAACGACGCGACCGCAGGCACCGGCGTCAGCTACTGGGCCTCGATCTTCCCGTGGATCGTCACCATGTCGATCGGCATGGGCCTGGTCTTCGTGCCGCTCACCCTCACTGCCGTGCACCACGTGCGGTCCGAGGACTCCGGCATCGGCTCCGGCGTCCTCAACACGATGCAGCAGGTCGGCGGCGCGCTCGGTCTCGCGACGCTGAGCACCGTGGCCCTGCACTTCTCGCAGAACCGCGCCGACGTGGTCGGGCCGGAGCTCGCCCAGTCCGCGCAGGCGGCCGGTCTGGACAAGTCGATGCCGGCCGACAAGTTCCAGGAGTTCCTCGAGTTCGCGGGGTTCCAGGCCACCTTCACCGAGGGCGCCACCAACGCGTTCCTCATCGGCTCGATCATGATGCTGGCCGCCTCGGTGGTCGTCTGGATCTTCCTGGACGTGAAGCACACCGAGCTCGCCACCGACGGCCCCGAGGGCGTCCACGTCGGCTGATCGTCGGCTGACCGTTTCGGCGCAATTGCGCGGTTCGCGCAGGTTTCTCGCCCGAGAACCTGTCAGAACCGCGCAATTGCGCTGTTCGGGGGGCGGGCGTCAGCCGAGGTTCCGCGCCCCCGTGGCGGCCAGCTCGAGCGCGCGGCGCGCCCAGGCCGGGCTCGCGCCCGCGAAGCCGCAGGCGCCGGTGACGACGAGCCGGTCGCCGACCTCGGCGGGGTCGAGGCCGAGCATGTCGAGCCAGCGCAGCACCCGCTCGGTGACCTGGGCGTCGGTGGGCGGGGACGACGGGTCGGTCGACGGCAGCACCCCGAGCGCGACGGTGGCGCCGGACTCGAGGGCGGCGGCGAGGGCGTCGTGGCCGGCGCCGTCGACGACGGCCGGGTCGGCCACCAACCCGCGCGCGCCGGCGCCGTGGACGAGCGCCCACGGCGTCTCCGCCGCGCACGAGTGCACCCACGGCTCGGCGCCGGCGTCCGTGATCGCCGAGAGCACGAGGCCCAGCAGGCCGCTGGCCTCGATCGGCTCGACGGAGCGGTGCCGGCCGAACCCGGACGCCGTGGGTACCCGGGCCGCGAGCACCGCGGCGAGTGCGGGCTCGTCGACCTGCACGACCAGCGGGTCGGCGCCGGGCAGTCGCCGACGGAGGTCGGCGACGTGCTCACGGACGCCCTCGGCCAGCGCGCCCGCGAGGTCGCGGCGGGCGCCGTGGTCGGCGAGCACCTTGTCGCCGCGCGGCTTCTCCACGGTGGCGGCGAGGGTCCAGGGCCCGGTCACCTGCACCTTGAAGCCGCCCGCGTAGCCCTGCGTCTGCTCCTCGAGGGTGTCGAGGTCCTGCGCCAGCAGCGACCGTGCCCGTCGGTGGTCGATCCCCGACGACGACGGCGCGCCGACCAGCCGCCAGCCGGCCGGCTGCAGGTCGACGCCGAACTCGGAGACCAGCGCGAGCGCCCGGCCGGTCATGCCGGCGGTCGCGCCGCGGCCCGGCACCTCGGGCAGGAACGGCAGCCCGGCGGGCGGCGTCAGCTCACCGAGCACCACCCGCAGCGCCTCGTCGAAGCCGACCTGATCGTCGCCGGGCATCGACCCGACGCCCGTGGCGCGCGCCGTCACGGGCTGGTGCTCGCGATGGTCGCGGACCCCACCACACGGGTCCCGTCGTAGACGACGGCCGCCTGGCCCGGTGCGATCCCGTAGGCGGGCGACTCCAGCTCGATCTCGACCGACTCCCCCACGCTCACCCGCGCCGCGATCGGGTCCCCGTGCGCCCGCAGCTGCACCGAGCCCACCACCGCGGCCGGCGCGGCGCCGCACCAGCGCGGCGCGGTCGCCGTGATCCGGCGGACGGCGAGCCGCTCCCGCGACCCGACCGTGACCGTGCCCGAGACCGGCTCGATGTCGAGCACGTAGCGCGGCTTGCCGTCCGGGGCCGGGCGGCCGAGCCGCAGCCCCTTGCGCTGCCCGATCGTGTAGGCCCAGCTGCCCTCGTGGCGGGCCAGCTCGTCGCCGTCCTCGTCGACGACCGCGCCGCCGCGGTTGGGGGCGCGGTCGCCGAGCTTCTCGCTCAGCCAGCCGGGGGTGTCGCCGTCCGCGACGAAGCAGATGTCGTGGCTGTCGGGCTTGTCGGCGACGAGCAGCCCGCGGGCGGCGGCCTCGGCACGCACCTCGGTCTTCGTGGATCCCCCGAGCGGGAACAGCGAGTGGGCGAGCTGGTGCTGGTCGAGGACGCCGAGCACATAGCTCTGGTCCTTGCCGGGGTCGGCGGCGCGGTGCATCTCGACGGTGCCGTCGGGGCCGTCGACCAGCCGGGCGTAGTGGCCGGTGGCGACAGCGTCGAACCCCAAAGCCAAGGCCCGCTCCAGCACCGCGGCGAACTTGATCTTCTCGTTGCACCGCAGGCACGGGTTGGGCGTGCGGCCGGCGGCGTACTCGTCGAGGAAGTCCTCCACGACGTCCTCGTGGAACCGCTCGGAGAGGTCCCACACGTAGAACGGGATGCCGATCACGTCGGCGGCCCGGCGGGCGTCGTTGCTGTCCTCGATGGTGCAGCAGCCGCGCGCGCCGGATCGGTACGACGCCGGGTTGCGCGACAGCGCGAGGTGCACCCCGGTGACGTCGTGGCCGGCGTCGACCGCGCGGGCGGCGGCGACCGCCGAGTCGACGCCGCCGGACATGGCGGCGACGATCCTCATGACCGCTGGGCCGCCGCCCGGGCCCGTTCGACGACGGGCACGATCGCCTCGACGACGGCGTCGACGTCGGCCTGCGTGGAGGTGTGGCCCAGCGAGAACCGCAGCGAGTGGCGCGCCTCCTCCTCGCTGCAGCCCATCGCGAGCAGCACGTGGGACGGCTGGGCGACGCCCGCCGAGCACGCCGAGCCGGTGGAGCACTCGATGCCGCGGGCGTCGAGGAGCATGAGGATCGCGTCCCCCTCGCAGCCGGGGAACCCGACGTGGGCGTTGCCCGGGAGCCGCTGCTCGGGGTGGTCGAGCTGCGGGCCGTGCAGGTGCGCGCCCGGCACCGCGGCGACGACCCGGCGCACCAGGTCGTCGCGCAGGTCGGCCATCCGGGCGGCGTGCTCGGTCTGGTGCTTGACGGCCACCTCGACGGCGGCCGCGAACCCGGCGATGGCCGGGGTGTCGAGGGTGCCGCTGCGGATGTCGCGCTCCTGGCCGCCGCCGTGCGACAGCGGGGTCACGGTGGTCTCGCGGCGCACGACGAGCGCGCCGACGCCGTACGGGCCCCCGAGCTTGTGGCCGGTGAGGGTCATCGCGTCGACGCCGGAGGCCGCGAAGTCGACCGGCACCGCCCCGACCGCCTGGACAGCGTCGGTGTGCACGGGCACACCGTGCTCGGCGGCGAGCGCGACCACCTCGGCAAGCGGCTGGATCGTGCCGACCTCGTTGTTGGCCCACATCACCGACACGAGGGACGTCGGTCGCTCCGCGAGCAGCGTCGCGAGCTCGGTGACGTCGATGCGGCCGCGCTCGTCGACGCCGAGCAGCCGCACGGGAACGCCCTCGGCCTCGGCGAGCCAGTCGAGCGGGTCGAGGACGGCGTGGTGCTCGACCGCGGACGAGATCAGCTGCGCGCCCGGCTCGAGCGCGGCCCGGCGGGCCCAGTGCAGGCCCTTGAGCGCCAGGTTGTCGGACTCGGTGCCGCCGGAGGTGAACACCACCTCGCCGGGCCGGCAGTTGAGCGCCTGCGCGATGGTCTCCCGGCTCTCCTCCACCACCCGTCGGGCCTTGCGCCCGGAGGCGTGCAGCGAGCTGGGGTTGCCGACGTCGCTGAGGTGCCGCGTCATCGCCTCGACCGCCGCGGGCACCATCGGCGTGGTGGCGGCGTGGTCGAGGTAGTGAACGGGCGTGTCCATGGCCTGCCCAGCCTACGGCCGGTCCGGCGTGTGCTCGTCGGCCAGGAGGGTGAGCCAGTCGTGGCCGGGATGGACGCGTCCCACCATGTCCCGCAGCCAGGTTCGCCGGTCGTCGTCCAGGAGCGGCCAGGTGACCTCGAGGTCGGCCCGGTCCTTGGGGCGCGCGAGCTTCGCCTTCATCAGCAGCGTGACCTCGGGCCGCAGCACCCGCACGCCCTCGTGCTCCCACGTGACGTCGTCGAGGTCGGCGTGGTGCTCGGGGAACCGCTTGTTCGTCCAGCGCCCGTCGGTGTCGGGTGTGAGCGGCATGTCGAGCACCCACGGCGAGCGGGAGTCGCGGCGCAGCCAGAGCTGGCCCTCGGGGTCGACGTCCGGGAAGTCGTCGTTGAACGGGCACAGCGCTCCGGGCGCGACGTCGCCCGCGGACCACGGCGTCCAGGTGTCGCCGAGGTGGGCGCGGAACGCCGGCGCGTCCCGGCTGAACAGCGAGACGTCGAGGTCGTCGTGGGGTCGCGAGACGCCGGTGAAGAGCTCGATGCTCCAGCCGCCGATCACCCACCAGGGGTGCTCGAAGCCGGCCATCAGCTCCCGCACCCCGGCGAGGTCGAGCGGCTCCCAGTCGCCGTACCAGCGATGGAACCGGGCGTCCTCGTCGTCCACGTCGAGGGAGCCTAGGAGGCCGGCGCGAGCCGGGCGACCACGCCGCGGTGGTCGGTGCCGGGGATGTCGACGGTGTCGATGTCGGTGACGGTGAGTGCGTCGTCGACCATCACGTGGTCGATCGTCACGATGGGGCCGGGGAACGGGGGGTACTCCCCGTGTGAGGGCCACGTGGGCAGGAAGCCGCTGTTGGTGAGCTCCACGGCGTCGCGCCATCCGGCCTCGACCAGCCGCCGCAGCGGCGCGTGGTCGAGCGTCGCGTTGAGGTCGCCGAGCACGACGTCGACGTCGTGCTCGCGCGCGGCGTCGAGCACGGCAGCCTGGTCGCGACGCCACGCGTCGGGATCGGTCGGTGGGCTCGGGTGCACGACGGCGAAGGTGAGGTCGAGGGTGCGCACCACCAGCCCGTCGAACCTGGTGTCGACCTCGGCCACGAGCTCGATCGCCTCCCGGCCGAACGCCATCGTGCCCGCCACGCTTCCGCTCGGCTCGCCGGCACGCTCGGGGAGCACCTCGTCGAGCCCGGCCCGCTCGAGCGCGGCGAGGAACGGCCCGTCGATCTCGCTGACGGCGAGCACCTCGACGCCGGACTCGCGCACCGCCGCCACCACGGCCTCGGCGTCCGCCTCGCCGAAGCTGGCGTTCACGGCCATCACCACCACCCGCTCCTCGCCCGCGGGGTCGGGGGCGTCACCCGTGAACAACGGCCACACCCAGGCCGTGTGGAGCGCCAGCCCGACGACCACCACGGCCGTGACCGCCAGGTCGACGGCACGACGGCGCCCCCAGACGAGCAGCAGGGCTGCCGCCACCGCCCCGAGTGCGTAGCCCAGCAGCGCGTGCGGCGTGAACGCGACCAGCCGCACCGCCGGACCCCACCCCGGCTGCGTCAGCCGCAGCACCGTGAGCACGAGGGCCGGGACGAGCAGCAGCCCGAGCAGCACCCGGACGACGACCAGTCGCTTCACAGCAGCACCAGGTCGTCGCGGTGCACCACCTCGCGCTCGTAGCCGGCCCCGAGCTGCTTCTTGAGGTCGGCGGTCGAGCGGCCGACGAGCGACGGGATCTCGTCGGCGTCGAAGTTCACCAGGCCGCGCGCCACGGCCACGCCGTCCGGCCCCACCAGGTCGACCGGGTCGCCGGCCACGAACCGGCCGGTGGCGCCGGTGACGCCGGCGGCGAGCAGCGAGGCCCGCCGCTCCACCACCGCTCGCACCGCGCCGGCGTCGAGCACCACGCTGCCGACGGGCTCGGTGGCGTGGGCCAGCCACAGCAGCCGGGTCGGACGACGACGCCCGGTCGGCCGGAACAGCGTGCCGACGTCGTCGCCGACGAGAGCCGCCCCGGCCAGCGCGGCCGAGGTGAGCACCACCGCGATGCCGGCGCCGGTGGCGATCCGGGCGGCCTCGAGCTTGGTCTGCATGCCGCCGGTGCCGACGCCGGCGCCGCCCGCGCGCCCGACCTTCACTCCCACGAGGTCGTCCTCCGAAGCCACCACCGGCACGAGGCTGCTGCCGTCGCGGCCGGGCACGCCGTCGTAGAGACCGTCGACGTCGGAGAGCAGCACGAGCAGGTCGGCGTGCACCAGGTGCGCCACCAGCGCCGCGAGCCGGTCGTTGTCGCCGAACCGGATCTCGGTGGTGGCCACCGTGTCGTTCTCGTTCACGATCGGCAGCACGCCGAGCTTCAGCAGCTCGGCGAAGGTGCGGTAGGCGTTGCGGTAGTGGCCGCGCCGGGTCACGTCGTCGGCGGTGAGCAGCACCTGCCCGGCCACCACGCCGTGCCGTGCCAGCTCCTCGGTGTAGCGGTGCACCAGCAGCCCCTGCCCGACGGCGGCCGCCGCCTGCTGCGGCGCGAGCGCGGACGGCCGCCGGGGCAGGCCGAGCGGCGCCAGCCCGGCCGCGATCGCGCCGGACGACACCAGCACCACCTCGGCACCGCGCGACCGCGCCGCGGCCAGGACGTCGACGAGGTCGCGCAGCCGGTCCGGGTCGATCCCGCCCGCGGCCGTCGTCAGCGACGACGAGCCGACCTTGACGACGACCCGCGTCGCCGCGGCGACCTCACTCCGCACCGGGGTCGTCCTCCGCCCAGTCGGGGTCGTCCTTCGAGCCGATCTCGTACGCCATCGGGCCGACCCGCTCGCCCTTGGCCGTCGTGTCGCGGCGGCGCGCGACGTCGGCGCGGGTCTCGCCCTCGCCGCGCTCCTCCAAGCCCTCCTGGATCTCCCGACGGCGCCGGACGGCCGGCCGCTCGTCGCGGAACCGGGTGTCCTCGCCGCGGCGGGCGAGGTTCTCGGCGCCGGCGTCCAGGCTGGGCCGGAAGTCGAACACGACGGCGTCGTCCGGGTGCCCGATGAGCACCGCATCGCCCTCCTCGGCCCCGAGCTCGATCAGCCGGGCCTCGACTCCGAGCCGGTCGAGCCGGTCGGCGAGGAAGCCGACGGCCTCGTCGTTGCTGAAGTCGGTCTGCCGCACCCAGCGCTCCGGCTTGGTGCCGCGGACCCGCCAGCCCTCGCCGGTCTGCTGGACGGTGAACTCGCCCGCGCCGTCGACGCTCGGGGGCCGGAGCACGATCCGCGTGGCCGCGGCCACCTCGCGCTCGGCGCGGGCCGCCTGCACGATCTCGGCCATCGCGAACATCAGCTGCCGGGTGCCCTCGCCGGACGCCGCCGACACGGGGAACACCCGCAGCCCGCGCGCCTCGAGGTCGTCGACCACCATGTCGGCGATGTCGCGGCCGTCGGGCACGTCGACCTTGTTGAGCGCCACCAGCCGGGGCCGGTCCTCCAGTCCGCCGTAGCGGGCCAGCTCGTTCTCGATGACGTCGAGGTCGTCGACCGGGTTGCGGCCCGGCTCCAGGGTCGCGGTGTCGAGCACGTGCACCAGCGCGGCGCAGCGCTCCACGTGCCGCAGGAAGTCGTGGCCGAGGCCGCGGCCGTCGCTGGCACCCTCGATGAGTCCGGGCACGTCGGCCACCGTGTAGGTGACGTCGCCCGCGCTCACCACGCCGAGGTTCGGCACCAGCGTGGTGAACGGGTAGTCGGCGATCTTCGGGCGGGCCCGGCTGATCGCGGCGATGAGGCTCGACTTGCCGGCGCTCGGGAACCCGACCAGGCCGACGTCGGCCACCACCTTGAGCTCGAGCCGGAGCTCGAGCTCCTCCCCCGGCTCGCCGAGCAGCGCGAACCCGGGCGCCTTGCGCTTGGAGCTGGCCAGCGCCGCGTTGCCGAGGCCGCCGCGGCCGCCCTGCGCCACCACGAGCTCGGTGCCGGGGCCGACCAGGTCGGCGAGCACCTCGCCGGTGGGGCTGGTGACCACCGTGCCGTCGGGCACGGGCAGCACCAGGTCGGCGCCGTGGCCGCCGTTCTTGTGGGCGCCGGCGCCCTGCCCGCCGTTCTCGGCGCGCCGCTTCGGGCTGTGGTGGTAGTCGACGAGCGTGGTGACGTCGCCCTCGACCCGCAGGATCACCGACCCGCCCGGGCCGCCGTTGCCGCCGTCGGGGCCGCCGAGCGGCTTGAACTTCTCCCGGTGCACCGAGGCCACGCCGTTGCCGCCGCGGCCGGCACTGACATGCAGCGTCACCCGGTCGACGAAGGACGGGACGGCCATCGGTGCTCCTGCGTGGATCGGCTGGGGAAACACGAAGGGCGCCCCGAGATGGGACGCCCTCGCGAATAAGTCAGGTGGTGAGCGTCAGTCACTCACCCGGAACGATGTTCACGACCTTGCGGCCGCGCTTGCGACCGAACTCGACCGAGCCCGCGACCAGCGCGAACAGGGTGTCGTCGCCGCCCCGGCCGACGCCGGTGCCCGGGTGGAAGTGGGTGCCGCGCTGGCGGACGATGATCTCGCCCGCGTTGACGGCCTGGCCGCCGAAGCGCTTGACGCCGAGGCGCTGGGAGTTGGAGTCGCGGCCGTTCTTGGTGGACGCGGCGCCCTTCTTGTGTGCCATCTCGGATTCCTTCGTGCTGGGAGGCGAGTGCCTCAGGCGTCGATCTTGGTGACCTTGACCAGGGTGTACTTCTGGCGGTGACCCTGGCGCTTCTTGTAGCCGGTCTTGTTCTTGAACTTCTGGATGACGATCTTCGGGCCCTTGCTGTCACCCATGACCTCGGCGGTGACGCTGGCCTTCTCGAGACCGGTGGCGGTGACCTTGTCGCCGTCGACGGTCATCACGACCGGCAGGGTGAGGGTCTGGCCAGGGCGCGTCGAGACCCGGTCGATCTCGATGACGTCGCCGACCGCGACCTTCTGCTGCTTGGCGCCAGCGCGCACGATCGCGTACACCGCGGTCTCCTTCGATCTGTCCGTGTGAGTCAGGGGCTGCCGCGCCATCGGCCCAGACGTATGGCACAGCGCAGCGGGTGCGCCGGAGCGCGAGGGTCAAGACTACGGAACGGCGTGCGTCCGCACCAAAACCCCGCCCGGCGGTCAGCGCTTGCGGGCGCCCTTCTTCTTCACCGGCACGTGCTCGACCGGTGCGGGCTCGGCCGCCACGGCCTCCTCGGCCGGTGCCGCCGCGCGACCGCGACCGCGGCTGCGGGTGGTGACCTTCGGCGGCGCGGGCGGGGCGGGCGGCGCCACCGGGGGCGCGGCGTCGGCCGCGGGGGCCGCGGCCACCTCGACCGGCGCGGCCGCGGTCGGCGTCACGGTGCGGCTCACGCCGCGGCGGGTCCGGGTGACCACCTGGGGGCCGGACGGCGGCGCCGGCGGCGCCTCGGGCTCGGCGGCGGGCTCCTCCGCGGCCGGCTCCTCGGGCCAGCCCGGCTCCTCGGCGGCCGGCTCCTCGGCGGCCGGCTCCTCGGCGGCGGGCTCCTCGGCGGCGGGCTGCTCGACGATGTCGGCCACCGGGTCGTCGGGCGTGTCAACGGCCTCGGCAGCCTCAGCGGCTTCGGCCTCGGCGGCCTCCGCGGCCTCGACCTCGGCGGCGTGCTTGGCCATCGCGGCGAACTCCGCCGGGGTGGGCTTGGTGCCGTTCCCGTTGCTCTCGGCGCCGTTGCCGTTGCCGTTCGAGCCGCTGTCGCCGTCGCTGCCCTTGCCGCGACCGCCGCGGCGCCGACCGGTTCCGCGCTTCGGCTCGTCGCCGCCGCTGCCCTTCCTGGGCTCGACGGGCATGTCGTGCACGAGCAGCCCGCGCCCGCTGCAGTGGTCGCAGGTCTCGCTGAAGGCCTCGAGCAGGCCGGTGCCGATCCGCTTGCGGGTCATCTGGATCAGGCCGAGCGAGGTGACCTCGGCGACCTGGTGGCGGGTGCGGTCGCGGCCCAGGCACTCGACGAGCCGCCGCATCACGAGGTCACGGTTCGACTCGAGCACCATGTCGATGAAGTCGACGACGATGATGCCGCCGATGTCGCGCAGCCGGAGCTGGCGCACGACCTCCTCGGCCGCTTCCAGGTTGTTCTTGGTGACCGTCTCCTCGAGGTTGCCCCCGGAGCCGGTGAACTTGCCGGTGTTGACGTCGACGACGGTCATCGCCTCGGTGCGGTCGATGATGAGCGAGCCGCCCGAGGGCAGGAACACCTTGCGGTCGAGCGCCTTGGCGATCTGCTCGTCGACCCGGTAGGTGGTGAAGAGGTCGACGCCGTTGTGGTCGGCGGGCTCGTAGCGCTCGAGCCGCTCCTCGAGGTCGGGGGCCACCTGCACGACGTACGGCTGCACGGTGTCCCACGCGTCCTGGCCCTGCACGACGAGCTTGGCGAAGTCCTCGGTGAAGAGGTCGCGGACGACCTTGAGGGTCAGGTCGGGCTCGCCGTACAGCAGCTGCGGGGCGCTGCCCTTGCGCTTGCCCTCGATGTCGTCCCAGCGGGCCTTGAGCCGCTCGACGTCGCGGGTCAGCTCGTCCTCGCTGGCGCCTTCGGCGGCGGTGCGCACGATGACGCCGGCCGAGGACGGCACGACCTCCTTGAGGAGCGTCTTGAGCCGGTTCCGCTCGGTGTCGGGCAGCTTGCGGGAGATGCCGGACGTCGTGCCGTCGGGCACGTAGACCAGGAACCGCCCGGCCAGGCTGATCTGGCTGGTGAGCCGGGCGCCCTTGTGGCCGACCGGGTCCTTGGTGACCTGCACCAGGATGCTCTGGCCCGAGGACAGCACCGACTCGATCTTGCGCGGGTTGCCGTCCTTGTGGCCGAGCGCCGACCAGTTGACCTCGCCGGCGTACAGCACCGCGTTGCGGCCCTTGCCGATGTCGATGAACGCGGCCTCCATCGAGGGCAGCACGTTCTGCACCCGGCCGAGGTAGATGTTGCCGATCAGCGAGGTCTGGGACTCGCGGGCGACGTAGTGCTCGACGAGCACCTTGTCCTCGATGACGCCGATCTGGGTGAGCTCGTCGCGCTGCCGGATCACCATCGTGCGGTCGACCGACTCGCGGCGGGCCAGGAACTCGGCCTCGCTCACGATCGGGGCGCGGCGGCGGCCGGCCTCGCGGCCCTCGCGGCGGCGCTGCTTCTTGGCCTCGAGCCGGGTCGAGCCGCTGACCGCGGTGATCTCGTCCTCGGCGGAGCGGGGCTTGCGGACCCGGGTGGTGGTCTTCTTCGGGTCGTCCTCGGTGTGGCCGTCGGGGTCGCCCTCGCGACGGCGCCGGCGCCGGCGGCGCGTGCCGCCCTCGCCGGACTCGTCGTCGTCGGCGTCGCCACCGTCGGCGTCGTCCTTGTCCTGGTCGCCCGAGGAGTCGTCGGAGCCGGAGCCGGACTTGCGGCGACGCCGGCCGCCGCGGCGACGACGGCGGCGACCGCTCGAGGAGCCCTCGCCGGACTCGTCATCGGAGTCGTCGGAGTCGTCGGACTCCTCGGCGGGCTTCTCGGCCGCCGGCTTCTGCTCGCCAGGCTTCCTGGCCGGCGCCTCGGCGGCGTCCTTGTCCTTCGCCGACTTCGCGGCACCGGACTTCTTGGCGGCGGTCTTCTTGGCGGCCTTCTTGGCCGGGGTGGCCTCCGGCACCTGGAAGAGCACGGCGGCGCCGGGGCCGTCGTCCGATCCCGGCTCGGTGGACTCCGCCGCGGCCGCCTTCGTGGTGGTCTTCTTCGCGGTCGCCCTCTTGGCCGCGGCCTTCTTCGCCGGCTTCTCGGCGACGGGCGCCTCGGGCGCTTCCGGCGCGGGCTCGGCGGTCTTCTCGGCGGCGGTCTTCGCAGTGCTGGATTTCTTGGTGGCCGCCTTCTTGGCCGGGGCCTTCTTCGCCGTCGTCTTCTTCGCCGCGGTCTTCTTGGCGGCGGCGGCCTTCTTGGCCGGCGGCGCCTCGCTCTCCGGTTCCGGAGTGGCGGGGGTGGTCTCGACGGGGGTCTCGTCTGCCATGGAGGGTGCTCCTGGCCCGGCGTACCGAGCGTGTCTGGCGCCGGCCGTCCCGGTGGGGAGAAACTGGGGTTCAGAGATGGACGGCGCGAAGTCTGCTGGCGGCGACCCCTCCGCTGGATGCGTCGCCGGGCGCCGGTGGACACCTGCCGCGGTCGCCGTGCGCTGCTCGCTGTCACCGAGCGGCACCGCGTCGCGGTCTGGTGACGAACCGGCTCCCACCGTGCCGCCCGTCGTCCGGGCCGGCGAGAACGTCGTCGGGTCGACCGGGGGTCGACCGAGGCCGAGTATCGCACACCGGGTCGCTCCCGCCCGGTTCCCCGCGATCAGGCCAGCGGGTCGCCGACCGTGGCGGTGGCGTCGTCGAGCGGCCCCTGCGCGGTGCGGGTGAGCAGCGGCGTGCCGCCGGGCGCGGTGCCGCCGACCCGCTCGATGCCGGTCACGACGTCGTCCGGCCGCACCGCCGGCACCACGTGGCGCAGCACCAGCGAGAGCCGGGTGCCGTCCTCGCGCGCGGTGGCGTCGAGGGCGACGACGGCGACCCGGCAGTCGAACTCCCGCAGCCCCTTCTTCGTCATCCGCTGCACCAGCACCTCGTCGGCGGCGAGGAAGGCCGCGACGCCGGCGGCGTACTCGTCCGGCGCGGCCGGCAGGTCGACCCACCAGTGGCTGCCCTCGAGCCGCTCGGCCAGGCTGCTGCCGGGCGCGGTCGCGGCGTCGACGGCGTGGAGCACGTCGAGCCCGTCGGGCATCACGGCGTCGAGCGCGGCCAGCAGCGCGGCCGGGTCGACCACCTCGGCCAGCGCCAGCTCGAGGTACTCCGCCTCGCTGGCCGCGCCGGTGGGGGCGGCGCCGGCGTAGGAGATCCGCGGGTGCGGGTTGAAGCCCGAGGAGTAGGCCATCGGCACCCGGGCGCGGAACACCGCGCGCTCGAAGGCGCGACTGAAGTCCCGGTGGCTGGTGAAGCGGAGCCGGCCGCGCTTGGCGTACCGCACCCGCACCCGCTGGGCGGGGGGCGCCTGCTGCTCCGGCTGCTGGCGGCTCACAGCGGCACCCCTCCTTCCTTGCTGGCCTTCATGGCCGGTGACGGGTACACAGTGCCGACTCGCACGCCATCGAGCCATTCGGTGAGCCGGGCCGCCTCGTCCTTCAGCCGCCGCCGCGCGTCGCGAGCAACGTCGGCGAGCAGGTACACCCGCACCACCGCGTCGTCGTCCTGGATCCAGCTGCCGACGATCCGGCCGTCCACCCACGCCGAGGTTCCGGCGTTGCCGTTGAGGTCGAACACCCGTGGCCCGAGCCCGCAGAGGTACCAGTCGCGCTCCTTCCAGCCCATCACCGTCGGGTCGAGCACCGGCAGCAGTGCCACCCACGGCTCGGGGGCGGCCACCTCGTCGACGTCGTCGGGGTGCAGCCAGCCGGTGCCGCCGTCCTCGAGGTCGACCTCGACGGCGCCGACGTCGGCGAGCGCGGTGCGCACGACGCCCTTGGTGCCGCCGAGCCACCACACCAGGTCGGCCTCGGTGCCCGGGCCGAACGAGCGCAGCCACCGGCCGACCAGCTCGGCCCAGCCCTCGCGCGCGGGCAGGTGCTCGGGGACCTCGCCGAGCCAGCTCGACGTGGGCGTCCACCGGGGCCGGGAGAGCCGCCAGTGCCCCTCGTTGCGGCCGCGCAGCACGTGTCCCTCGACGGCGAGCTGGGTGAGCACCCGCGGCGCGACCGACACGTTGGCGGCGTAGGCGCCCTTGCCGACGTCGAGCCGGCCCTCGAGCTCGGCGACCTGTTCACGCAGCTCCTTCGCGGTCAGCTCCCCGCCGCCGTCGAGGCGGGCGAGGGTGGCCGCGGCGGCGGCGTCGAGCCAGGCGGCGCCGTCGGCGGCGACGCCGCCGTCCTCGATCTCCTTGACCAGGCGGGCGCGCAGCGCGGTCGCCACCCGTGCCGACGCGCTCCCCCAGGCGGCCGGCAGCAGGTCGCGGGGGAAGACGAAGAGGGTGCGGCGCATGGCGAGCTGCTTCACCAGGGAGCGCTCGTCGTAGAGCGCACGGTCGACGTCGGCCACGCTCAGGTCGCGCACCCGGGCCCACAGCGACAGGTAGACGGTGGCGGGCTCGGTGCTGTGCAGCACGGTGACCGCGCGGGTGGCGGCCACCGGGTCGTCCGCCGCGGCCGACGGCGCGAGCGCGTGGCGCCGTCCGAGCCGGGCGCGGCGCTCCTCGACCGACACCCGACGCACGGGCGCCATCCTGCCCGACGCGACTCGCGCCGGGTTCCGGCCCCGCACCCGGTGGTTGCTGCCAGAATGTCGCCCGCACAACGCCGCGCGACGACCCGAAGGGCCCGAGATGAGCAACCCGTACGACCCCAACGCAGGCCAGTACCCCGCCGGGGGCGGCGGTGGATTCGGGAGCGGCAGCTACCCGGCCAACCCGTACGACGGAGGCGTCGAGCAGCCGAAGGGCACCGACACGGTCTCGATCGTCGGCTTCATCCTCAGCCTGACCTGCTGCCTGTCGATCGTCGGCGCCATCCTCGGCTTCGTCGGCCTCGGCCGCACCAAGGGCGGCAAGAAGAAGGGCCGCTGGGCCGCGATCTCCGCCATCATCATCGGCATCCTCGGCACCCTGGCCGGCGCCGGCATCATCATCGCCGTCGTCTTCGTGGCGGGCACCGTGGTCACCGTCGACAACGCCGAGGTCGGCCAGTGCGTCGACGTCTCCGGCCCCGACGACAGCCTCAGCCTCACCAAGAAGGAGTGCAGCGAGAGCCACGACGCCGAGATCATCGCCACCGGCAAGGCCGGCGACGTCTCGGACGCCGACCTCGAGGGCACCTTCGACCCGATCGCCGTCTGCAGCCAGCTGGCCGAGGAGGGTGACTTCGAGAAGGTGACCGGCTACTCCGAGCAGCTCGACATCAGCGTCATCGCCGAGGACCCGGACAACGTGAGCAGCGGCGACTCCGTCGTCTGCTACGCCGAGCGCTCCGACGGCAAGAAGCTCACCGAGGGCATCCTCTGAGCTACCAGCCCTACCAGCCGCCGGAGCCGGGGGCGCCCGGGTACGTCAACCCGTACGCCCCGGCCCCGCGGGCGAGCCTCGACTGGGTCTCGATGACCGGGTTCGTGCTCAGCCTGACCTGCTGCCTGTCGCTGGTCGGCGCGATCTTCGGGCTCGTCGGGCTGAGCCGGACCAAACGGCCCGACGGCCACCGCGGCCGCTGGGCGGCGGTCACCGCCATCGCCGTCGGCTTCTCGCTCACCGCCCTCTCGGCCGGCTTCATCACCCTCGCCGTCCTCACCGACGAGCCGATCGACGACCTCCAGGTCGGCGAGTGCTTCGACGCGAACGGCCTGCAGGGCGACTACGACGAGAACGGCGCCGACGTCTCCGACCTCGAGGAGACCTCGTGCAACGGCAGGCACGACGCCGAGGTGCTCGCCGTCGACGAGCTCACCGCCGACCAGGCCGACGACTTCGAGTTCGACTCCGTCGACATCTGCGAGGAGCTGATCGTCGACCACGGCCACGATCTCGACGCCGTCCAGGACGCCGGCCTGATCGTCCCGATCCTCGACAGCATCCAGCCCGACGCCGGCGACCTCCTCGTCTGCGCGCTCACCTCCGACGACGGCAGCGGCCTCACCGCGCCCTACGAGGGCGAGTAGCCCGGAGGGACGACCTGACCGGCCGGACGTCAGACGACGCTGAGGGGCAGCAGCTTCTGGCCGGTGGGGCCGATCTGGATCTCGGTGTTCATCTCGGGGCAGACGCCGCAGTCGTAGCAGGGGGTCCAGCGGCAGTCGTCGACCTCGACGTCGGAGGAGCCGTCGGCGACGGCGAGGGCGTCCTCCCAGTCGGCCCAGAGCCAGTCCTTGTCGAGGCCGGAGTCGAGGTGGTCCCAGGGCAGGACCTCGTCGTACTCGCGCTCGCGGGTGGTGAACCAGGCGAGGTCGACGCCGGTGCCGGCGAGGGCGACGTCGGCCGCGGACTCCCAGCGCTCGTAGGAGAAGTGCTCGCTCCAGCCGTCGAAGCGGCCGCCGTCGCGCCACACCTGCTCGATGATCCGGCCCACCCGGCGGTCGCCGCGGGAGAGCAGTCCTTCGACGATGCCGGGCTTGCCGTCGTGGTAGCGGAAGCCGATGGCGCGGCCGAACCGCTTGTCGGATCGGACGGCGTCGCGCAGCTTCGCGAGCCGGGCGTCGGTGGTCTCGTGGTCGAGCTGGGAGGCCCACTGGAACGGGGTGTGCGGCTTCGGCACGAACCCGCCGATCGAGACGGTGCAGCGGATGTCGTTGCGGCCCGAGACCTCGCGGCCGGTGGCGATCACCCGCTTGGCGAGGTCGGCGATCTGCAGCACGTCGTCGTCGGTCTCGGTGGGGAGGCCGCACATGAAGTAGAGCTTCACCTGCCGCCAGCCGTTGGAGTACGCCGCGGCGACGGTACGGATGAGGTCGTCCTCGGTGACCATCTTGTTGATCACCTTGCGCATCCGCTCGCTGCCGCCCTCGGGCGCGAAGGTGAGGCCGGAGCGACGGCCGTTGCGCGAGAACTCGTTGGCGAGCGTGATGTTGAAGGCGTCGACGCGGGTCGAGGGCAGCGAGAGCGACACGTTCTGGCCCTCGTAGCGGTCGGCGAGGCCCTTGGCGACGTCGCCGATCTCGGTGTGGTCGGCGCTGGAGAGCGACAGCAGGCCGACCTCCTCGAACCCGCTCTTGCGGATCCCGTTCTCGACCATGTCGCCGATCGTCTCGATCGACCGCTCCCGCACCGGACGCGTGATCATGCCCGCCTGGCAGAACCGGCAGCCGCGGGTGCAGCCGCGGAAGATCTCCACGCTGAACCGCTCGTGCACGGTCTCGGCCAGCGGCACCAGCGGCTTGGCCGGGTACGGCCAGGCGTCGAGGTCCATCAGCGTGTGCTTGCGCACCCGCGCCGGGATGCCGGGCCGGTTCGGGACGACGGAGGTGATCGCGCCGTCGTCCCCGTAGCGGACGTCGTAGAACGCCGGCACGTACACGTTGCCGGTGACGGCGAGCCGCCGCAGCAGCTCCTCGCGCCCGCCGGGCGAGCCCTCGCCCTTCCACTCGCGCACCACCTCGGAGATCGCGAGCACGACCTCCTCACCGTCACCGAGCACCGCGGCGTCGAGGAAGTCGGCGACCGGCTCCGGGTTGAACGCCGCGTGGCCGCCGGCCAGCACGACCGGGTGGTCGTCGGTGCGGTCGCGGCTGAGGATCGGGATGCCCGCGAGGTCGAGGGCGTTCAGCATGTTGGTGTAGCCGAGCTCGGTGGAGAAGCTCAGGCCGAACAGGTCGAAGTCGCCGACCGGCCGGTGGCCGTCGACGGTGAACTGCGGGATGCCGTCCTCGCGCATGATCTTCTCGAGGTCGGGCCACACCGAGTAGGTGCGCTCCGCGACGATCCAGTCGCGCTCGTTCAGCACCTCGTAGAGGATCTGGACGCCCTGGTTGGGCAGCCCGACCTCGTAGGCGTCCGGGTACATCAGCGCCCAGCGCACCGTCGGCCCCTCGAGAGCGCAGTCCCACTCCTTGACGGTGGAGTTCAGCTCGCCGCCGACGTACTGGATCGGCTTCGACACCTCCGGTAGCCGGGGCTCGAGCCGGGGGAAGACGCTCTCTCCGGCGGTCGTGGCGGTGGCGGGCATGCCGTCCACTGTAGGAGCGCAGGTCGACCCGCCCGAAACTGTCGCCAAATCACGCCGACCCGCCCGAAAGTTTCGGGCGGCTCAGCGACCCGCCCGAAAGTTTCGGGCGGGTGGGTCAGCATCGATAGCGTTCGGGCATGCGCCGCCTCTCCCCCGCGCTCGCATGGACGACGGTCGCGCCGGTGGCGGCACTGGTGCTGCTCGCCGTCACCTGGACGCCCAAGGACCTGCCCACCCTCGTGGTGGTGCTGGTCGGCGCGTTCCTCGCGGCGGCGGTGCTGAGCGCCGTGCACCACGCCGAGGTGGTGGCCCACCGGGTCGGCGAGCCCTACGGCTCGCTGGTGCTGGCGGTCGCGGTCACCGTGATCGAGGTGGCGCTCATCGTGACGCTGATGATCAGCGGCGGCGAGGGGACGGCGACGTTGGCCCGCGACACCGTGTTCGCGGCGGTGATGATCACGGTCAACGGCATCGTCGGCCTGGCGCTGGTCGTGGGCGCGCTGCGCCACCGCCTCGCCCACTTCAATCCCGAGGGCACGGGTTCCGCACTGGCCACCGTGGTCGCGCTCGCGGGGGTGACGCTGGTGCTGCCGCGGTTCACCACCAGCAAGTCCGGCCCCGAGTTCTCCGGCAGCCAGCTCGCCTTCGCGGCGGTCGCCTCGCTCGCCCTCTACGGCATGTTCGTGTTCACGCAGACCGTCCGTCACCGCGACTTCTTCCTGCCGGTGCAGTCCGGCGACGGCCCGGTCGACGCGGACGGCGACGGCCACGCCGACCCGCCGACGTCGCGCACGGCGCTGACGAGCCTCGGGCTGCTGCTGGTGGCGCTGGTCGCAGTGGTCGGGCTGGCCAAGGTGGCCTCGCCGTCGATCGAGGACGCCGTCTCCGCCGTCGGCTTCCCGCACGCCTTCGTCGGCGTGGTGATCGCGCTGCTCGTGCTGCTGCCCGAGACCATCGCCGCCACCCGCGCCGCCGCGCGCGACCGGGCGCAGATCTCGCTCAACCTCGCCTTCGGCTCGGCGATGGCCTCGATCGGCCTCACCATCCCGGCGATCGCGATCGCCTCCATCTGGCTGGACGGCCCGCTCGCCCTCGGGCTGGAGCCGATGCAGATCGTGCTGCTCACGCTGACGGTCGTCGTCGCGACCCTCACCGTGGTGCCGGGACGCGCGAAGCCCCTCAACGGCGGTGTGCACCTCGTGCTGCTGGCCGCCTACCTCTTCCTCGCCGCCAACCCGTAGACCCGGTTCACCGGGCGATGCAACGCCGCCCCGGGCTCGGACGTGTGAGGCTTGACAGGTTCCTCCTCACCGGACGGGGAAGCGGATGGATCCCAGCCGCGAGCGCGACTTCAGCTCGTTCTACGACGCGACCTGGGCGCGCACCCTCGCGTGCGCCTACGCCATGACCGGGAGCCGCGCCGAGGCCGAGGACGTCGCGCAGGAGGCCTACAGCAAGGCCTGGACGCGGTGGTCGTCCATCCGGTCGTACGACGACCCGGGCGCGTGGGTCCGCCACGTGGCCACCCGCCTCGCCGTCTCGCGGTGGCGCCGGGCCCGGACCGCGGCAGCCTTCCTGGCGCGCTCGCGCGGTCCGGAGACGATGCCGCCGCCCTCGGAGTCGACCACCGCGCTCGTCGCCGCGCTCCGGCGGCTGCCGGAGGCGCAGCGGCGCGCCGTCGTGCTCCACCACCTCGCCGAGCTGCCCGTCGCCGAGATCGCGCGGATCGAGCGGTGCCCGGAGGGCACCGTCAAGGCCCGGCTGTCCCGCGGCCGCGCCGCCCTCGCGCCCCTGCTCTCCCCCACGGACGGAGACCGCTCCCATGCCTGACCTCGACCAGCTCTTCGACACCCTCGTCGCCGACGTCGCCGAGACCACTCGTCCGCCGGGCGCGCCGAGGGCGGTCCGGCGCTCGCAGCGGGCGCGCGTGATGGTCGTCGCCCTCGCGGTCGCGGTGGTCGCGGCGACCGCCGGCCTCGCCGTCACCGCCCTCGGGAGCGGGGACGACCGGACCTCGCCGGCCCAGGCCCCCACGCCGTCGTCCGCCACGACGACGGCGGAGCCGGAGCGCCCCGGATCCACGGAACCGGTCGGCTCCTTCGCCAGACGTCTCAACGACGCACTGGCTGGGGCGCCCGACTGGACCGCGACCGGCGCGGACCCCGACCTGCTCGAGCCCTGCGCGGGCGCCTGGCAGCGCACGCTGGTTGGCGCCGGCGGCGGGAACATCCCTGTCGAGGGTGGGACGGACGGAGCGGCCGCCTGGGGCGTGAACATGGGATTCCGGTCGCCGGCCGGGGCTGCCGGGGCTGTGCGCTTGCTCCTCGACCGTCTGGCCGCCTGCGACGTCGTCGCGTGGCGCACCGCACCGGTACCCGGGACCGGGGTGGTGCTGGCGTCCTCGAGCGCCGGTGTGGCCTGGATAGCCAGAGTCGGGGCCGAGGTCTCGACGCTGGAGATCGGGTCGCGCGACGGTGCGCCGCCCCCGGAGGTGCAGGTCGCGATCGCGGACCTGGTACGCGACGAGATCGACTGAGAGGTCCGCCTCAGGCCACCGTCGTCGACACCGGCACCGTGTGCACGAAGCCGTCGACCCGCACCTGCACGAAGAAGCGGTACTCCCCCGGCTGCTCGATCACCGTGTGGAACTGCAGGTCGCTGCCCTCCGCGGTGACCTCCGGGGCGCCGAGCGGGTGGGCGTGCACGAACGCGCCGGTGTCGACGTCGAAGCCGGTGAGGTGGGCGTAGGAGCCGAGGTAGGTGCCGAGGTTGAGGACGCCGCGGTCGCCGTCGCTGACGGTGAGCGTGAAGCCCTCGTCAGCGCCGGCGGTGAGCCGCTCGGGGGCGGTGACGGTGACCAGCCCGTCCGTCGCGGTGGTGGCGGCCTCGACCGGCTGCGGCTCCCACTCCCCCGGCACCAGTGTCTCCTCGCCGAGGATCACGTGGTCACCGTCCTCCTCGGCGGCGGGCTGGAACTCCGCGACCACCCGGTAGCGGCCCGGCGCGCCGAGGTCGACGCGCGCGGTCCAGGTGCCGTCGTCGGCGAGCTCGGGGTGGAGGTGGCGGAAGTCCTGGTAGTCGTCGCGGACGACGTAGAGGTGCAGCAGCTTGGTCTGCTCCTCCACGTACTCGGTGACCGGCTCGCCCCGCGGGTCGCGCAGCACGAAGCTCAGGTCGGCCGGCCCGTCGAGCGCCGTCGGGAACCGCAGGTCGGTGAGCGAGTAGCCGCCGGCCGAGCTCGTGGTGCCGTCGCCGAGGTAGGTCGTGTGGGTGTGCGCCGGCCCGTCGGCGGGCGAGATCACGATCCGGTCGGGGTCGGCCGGCTCGTCGTCGCACCCACCGAAGCCGATCAGCACAACGGAACCGACGACGCAGGCCACGCCAAGGCAAGCGCGGTTCTTCATGAGACCTCCACCTCCACGGTGGTGACGGGGTTGTCGAACTCCGAGGCCTTGAGGCTCACCTGGAGCTCCCAGGTGCCGGCGGCCGGGAACACGACGTCGGCCTGGTAGGTGCCGGCCGCCACCGGCACCACCGGCACGGCGCCGAGGTCGACGTCGCCGCCGCGCACCGAGAGCGTCGGGGCGGCGAAGCCGTCGAGCGGCTCGCCGGTCTCGTCCTGCACCTGCACGGTGACGGTGTTGGGACCGCGGCGGCCGGGGGCGAGGGTGGCGAGCACCTTGGCGTCCGGGAGGACGCCGACGCTCACCCGCGACGGGACCGGCGGCCGGGCCTCGGCGAGGTTCTCGCGCGGCGACTGGTTGACCAGGAACCCGGTGAGCCCGAGGACGCCGACGATCAGGACCGCCTCGACCCGCACCGCCGTCCGGACGGCGAGAGCACCGCGGCGCACCGCGTCATGGCCGACGCCGCCGGAGATCCGCGGGAGCAGCCGGTACCGGTTGAACGCGGCGACGAGCGCCACCACGACCACCACGCCGATCTTCACCAGCAGCAGCCGGCCGTAGGTGGTGTCGACGAACCGGCCCCAGGAGCCGAGGATCCGCCAGCTCATCAGCGAGCCGGTGGCCACGAGGAGCGCGAGCGCGGTGGCCGCGAGGGTGGAGAACCGGCTCAGCGCCAGGGCGGCCTCGCGCTCCCGCCCGCTCAGCGCCCGGAGCGCGAACGCCAGGCCGACGAGCCCGCCGAGCCAGGCCGTGCCGGCCGCCAGGTGCAGCATGTCGGTGACGACGAGCAGCGGCACCGGCTCGTAGGCGCGGGTGTGGCCGACGACGGCCGCGGCCACCACGGCGACCGCCGCGGCCCCGGTGACGACGGCGGGCCGGCGGACCGTCATCGCCACCAGCAGCCCGACCACCTGGAGCCCGAGCACCAGCAGGTCGTCGCCCACCAGCGCCAGTGCCACGGCGTCCTGCTCGCCGAGCCCGCTGAGCCCGAGCCCCTGCTGGTAGGCGCCGGACACCGGGATCGCGAAGCCGCCGGTCACCACGAGCAGCCCGAACCCCGCCCAGGTGGCCTTGGTGAGCCGGTCCTCGGCGACCTCGCCGATCCGCAGGCCACGCAGCACCCACGTGCGGCACAGCACCACACCGGCGGCGAGGAACAGCCCGACGTAGGTGAGGCCCTGGACCACGCTGAGCACCCGCCGCACGTCGTCGGGGTCGGTGTCGGGCAGCTGCGGCGCCGCGATCTCCGCGCTCGGCTCGCCGATCGCGAAGGTGAGCGAGCCCGCGATCGGGTGCCCGTCGGCCGACACCACCCGCCACACCACGACGTAGCTCCCGTCGGACAGCTCGTCGGGCAGGTCGGTGGTGACGACGGTGTCGCGGCTGCTCGAGTCGGACTCGACCGGCTCGCCCTCGGCGTCGAACACCTGCACCGAGCCGGAGGTCAGCGACACCGGCTCGTCGAAGGTGAAGGTGACGACGTCCGGGGTCGTCTCGACCACCTCCCCCTCGGCGGGGTCGGTGGACGACGAGGGTGGCGTGCGCCGCCGCCGGCCCCGCCGGCAGGAGCACCAGCAGGGCCAGCAGCGCGAGCGCGGCCGCGACACGGAGGGATCTCACAGGTCAGGCGCGGCGGCGTCCCTGGGCGAGCGCGATGCCGCCCACCACGAGCCCGAGGGCGCCGAGGCCGGCCCCCACGTAGCCCCAGGTGTTGTCGGCCTCCGCCTCGTCGGCGGACGCGGCGTCGCCGTCACTGTCGGCCGCCGTCGGCTCGGCCGCGGCGTCCTCCTCGGCCTCGGCGTCGTCGCCGCCGTGGTGGCCCTCCTCG
Source organism: uncultured Actinomycetota bacterium (assembly GCA_963780355.1). GTDB lineage: Bacteria > Actinomycetota > Actinomycetes > Propionibacteriales > Nocardioidaceae > Nocardioides. Next base: position 1,832,134 of record CAWABT010000001.1, on the reverse strand, counting down.
CCCGCCTCGGTGACCTCGAACGCCGGCGCCGGGGTCTCCAGCTCCTCGGGGTCCTGCCCCTCGGCGGGGATCTCGGTCCAGCCGGTCTCGCCCTGCTCGCAGGTCTGGATCACCGGGAAGGCGAGGGTCTCGCCGGCGGCGTCCTCGGGCAGCTGGAGCGACAGCTCGAAGGTGTCGCGGAAGCCGTCGGGCAGCGGGGTACGGGCGGTGTAGGTGACGGTGGCGACGCGCTCGGTGAGCTCGTTGCCGTGCGCGTCGGTGACCGGCGGGTCCAGCTTCTCGGGCTGCTTGGTGACGTCGTAGTAGTCGTTCCGGGTAGGTGTGACGGCGTTGATGCCCTCCGGGATCTGGATCTTGATCGCGGTGGTGGGCGAGCCCTCGCAGCCGTGCCCGGCGCTGAACGTGAGCACGGTGAACGCGCCCGCCGCGGTGTCGCTGGGCGTGACCGTCACGTGCGCGGACGCCGGGCCGGTCGGGCCGAGCGCCAGACCGAGCGCGAGCAGGGTGGTGCCGGTGGCGGCGCCCGCGAGGCGCGCGCCGGTAGGTCGGTGGTGCATGGATGTTCCCTTCGTCGGGTGGTCGATGGGACCGCCGACGGAGGTGTCGGCGGTCAGGTGGCGGCGAGCGCCACCGGTGGACCCCGACGAGGGGCGAGCGAGAGCAGCGGGCGCGCGGCCGGACGCACCGTCCGGGCCGACGCGGGCAGCGGGGCGACCGGCGTGACCGGCACGGCGGCCGGCGCGATCCACGCGACGAGCGCAGCGCGGACGGCGCGGCGCCGGACGTGCCACGACAGCGCCGTGACGGCGGCGCCGAGCAGGTGGGCCAGCAGCATCGGCCAGCCGAGGTGCAGGTCGGGCGCCGCCTCGGAGCCGGCCGCGGTCATGGCCGCGTGGGCGTGGCCGCCGTGCGCGGTCGACGTCAGGGTGGTGAGCCAGAGGTGGAGGCCGATCTGGGCCCCGAGCAGGAACGGCAGCGCCACCAGCGGACGCACCGTGCCGCGCAGCACCAGCAGGCCGGCGCCGAACACGGCAGCCGCCATCGCGGCCACCCAGCCGACCGACGGCAGCGAGCCCCCGGCCGCGGCGTGGGCGACGACGAGGGTGGTGGTGACCTCAGCCGAGGCGAGCGCGGCTCGCGGGGCTACACCTCCCGGGACGGTCGCCATGGCCGACATGATGCCCGATCGTTCGTTAAGTCAACCGGACGGATCGGGTTTCAGGCGTCGGCTCGCAGCTGCCGGAGCCGGTCGACGAGCCGACCGGTCGGCGACGGCGCTCGGCGGTCGCCCGGTGCGGGCGAGGTAGGCGTCGAGCAGGTCGCTCATCATTGTCGCGGGGTGGATCACGTGCGGACCAGCACCCGCTTGGTCGGTTGCAGCCGGGCCGCGGGCGAGTCGGCGGACCGGCGCGCGATGTTCTGCAGCAGCCCGACCGCGAGCATCGAGGCGAACATCGAGCTGCCGCCGTAGGAGAGGAACGGCAGCGGGACGCCGGTGACCGGCATGATCCCGAGGCACATCCCGATGTTCTGGAACGCCTGGAAGCCGAACCAGCAGGCGATGCCCGCGGCGGCGACCCGGCCGAACATGTCGTCGGTCTGCGCGATCACCAGCGCGCGCCACAGCACGATGCCGAGCAGCAGCACGATGAAGCCGGCCCCGAGCAGACCGAGCTCCTCCCCCGCGACCGTGAACACGAAGTCCGTGTGCTGCTCGGGCACGAAGCCGGAGCGGGTCTGCGAGCCGTCGAAGAGCCCCTGCCCGAACAGGCCGCCGTTGCCGACGGCGATCCGGGCCTGCTCGACGTTGTAGCCGGCGCCGCGCGGGTCGAGCGCCGGGTTGGTGAAGGCGAGGAACCGGTCGACCTGGTAGTCCTCCAGCATCCCGGCGCTGACGGCGGCGACGGCCGCGACGACGCCGGACCCGGCGAGCAGCACCAGCCAGCGGCGTGGCGCCCCGGCGGCGGCGAGCACGCCGAACACGACGGCGGAGAGCACGAGCATCGTGCCGAGGTCGGGCTGCAGGATGATCAGGACGGCGGGCACCGCGGCCACACCGAGCATGCCGACGACGTCGACCAGCCCGACCCTCGCACGCCACCGGCCCTCCGAGCGCTCGGCGACCACCAGTGCCATGCCGATCACCACGGCGAGCTTGGCGAACTCCGACGGCTGGATCGACAGCCCGCCCAGCATCAGCCAGGACCGCGAGCCGTTGATCGTGGAGCCCATCGTGAGCACGAGCACCAGGCCGGCGACCGAGGCGAGGTAGACCAGCGGCGCGACGATCCGGAGCCAGCGATGGTCGGTGAACACCACCAGCGCGAGCAGCCCGAGCCCGATGGCGACGTTCACGACCTGCTTGTAGAGGAAGGCGCGTGGGTCGCCGCCGGTGAGGTCGGCGCGGGCGCTGGTCGACGACCACACCAGGAGCGTGCCGATCAGGCAGAGCATCACGACGGCGCCCAGGAGGACCCAGTCGAAGCCACGGCGGTTCACGAGCGACCTCCCCTCCGGCGGTCGGGCAGCGCCGGCGGCAGGATCGTGCCGTCGCCCTTGAACAGCGGCAGGTTCGCCGGCAGCACGGTGCCGGGGATGGCGGCGTCGTCGGGGTCGACCCGCTCGCCGTGGATGCCGTAGAGCGCCTCCCAGATCGCGCGGACGCCGGGGCCGGAGGTGCCGGAGCCGGTGCCGCCCTGACTGACCATCATCACGACCACGTAGTCGTCGGAGTACGAAGCGACCCACGACGTCGACTGCTTGCCGTAGACCTCGGCCGAGCCGGTCTTGGAGCGGATGGTGACCTGGTCGAGCGGGAACCCGCCCATCCGCCAGGCCATCGTGCCCTGCCGGGTGACGCCCATGAGGGCCTCGTCGATGTAGCGCAGCACCCGCTTCGGGAGGTGCAGCCTCGCCTGGACCTTCGGCTGGATCCGGCGCACCACGGTGCCGTCCGGCGCCACCACGGCCCGCCCGATCCGCGGCTCGTAGAGCGTGCCGCCGTTGGCGATCGCGCCGTAGGCGCGGGCGAGCTGGAGCGGCGTGACGATCGTGTCGCCCTGGCCGATGGCGAAGTTGACGGCGTCGCCGGCGCGGTAGGCGTAGCCCTCGATGCAGAACTCGCGGGCGAACTTGTACACGAAGTCGGAGGTGCCGGCGGTCTGCGGCTTGCTCGACAGGTCGCAGTAGTAGTCCTTCTGCGACTCGAAGTAGGCCCGCTTCCACCGGCGGTCGGCGATCCGGCCGGGGGCCTCGCCCGGCATGTCGATCCCGGTCTCGCTGCCGAACCCGAACCGCTTGGCACCGGCGACGAGCGGGTCGCGGGCGTTCACGTCGTCGACGTCGGAGCCGAGCCGGCGCCAGTAGTCGTAGCCGATCCGGTAGAAGAAGGTGTTGCAGGAGACCTCGAGCGCCTTGGCGAAGCTGATGTAGCCGTGCGCGCCGGACTCGTAGTTCTTGAAGGCGCGGTTGCCCACCTGGAACGCCGAGGAGCAGTTCAGCCGGGTGTCGAACGAGAAGCCGTGGGTGAGCGCGGCCGCCGTCATGAAGGGCTTCCAGGTCGAGCCCGGCGCGAACTGGCCCTGGGTGGCGCGGCCGAGCAGCGGCGTGCCGGCCTTCTGCGAGTACAGCCGTCGCAGCTTGCGCGGCGAGATGCCGTTGACCCACACCTCGGGGTCGTAGGTGGGCAGCCCGGCCATCGCCACGACCCGGCCGGTGTCGGCCTCCAGCACGACGGCGGCGCCGGAGTCTGCGACGTAGTTCTTGCCGCTGACGTCGTCGTGAGTGTCGCGGGCGATGTCGATCATCTTCTGGAGCTGCCGCTCCACCACGGCCTGCACGCGGGCGTCGATCGAGGTGACGAGGGTGTCGCCGGGCTGGCTGGCCACCTCGCTGTCGTCGCCGAGCACGCGACCCATCGAGTCGACCTGCACCCGGCGGTAGCCCGGCATGCCGCGCAGCCAGTCGTCGTACTCGGCCTCGACGCCGGCCCGGCCGACGACGGAGGCACCGTTGATCGAGCGGTCGCCGTCGTGCTCGGCCTCGTCGAGCTCGCCCTCGGTGACCGGGCTGAGGTAGCCGAGCAGGTGGGCGGCGTTGATGCCGAAGGGCCGCGGGTAGTCGCGCACGCTCTGCTGCTCGACGACGACGCCGGGGTGGTCCTCGGGCTGCTCGAGGATGCGCAGCGCGACGTCGCGCGGCAGGTCCTGGGCCACGGGCACCGGCTGGTACGGCGAGCCGTTCCAGCACAGGCCGGCGACGGCGCCGTCGTCACCGCAGAGCATGAGCTGGCGCTCGATGCGGCGCACCGGCACGTCGATCGCCTTCGAGACGCGGGTGACGAGGGTGTGCCGCTCGTCGTCGGTCATCTTGCCGAGCAGGGTGCGGTCGAGGGAGACGACCCAGGAGAGCCGGTTGGTGACGAGCGGGCGGCCCTGGTCATCGACGATCAGGCCACGCTGCGGCTGCACCACGATCTCGCGCACCGACTGGGCGGCGGCCTTGCCCTGGTAGGTCTCGCCGTCGACCACCTGGAGGTAGTACAGGCGCACGAGCAGCGTCGCGAACAGCGAGAACACGAGCGCCTGGAGGACGACGAGACGCAGTCTGCTGCGGTTGTTCACGCCAGGATCCGCTCGCGGTCCGGCTCCGGCTCGCGGAGCAGCCGGAGCACGAGCGGCAGCACGAACGGTGCGAGCACGACGTCCCACACCACGGCGGCGAGGACGACGGGCAGCAGGTCGGCGACGCCGAGCGCCGGGTCACGCAGCACCAATCCGGTGAGGGCGAACACCGAGGAGCCGAGGAACGCGCAGGCGGCCACGGTGGCCAGGCCGAGTGCGACCGTGGGCCGGCCGTCGTCGGGTTCAGGGCGAACCCGGCCGGCGACGTAGCCGACGACGAGCAGCGCGAGCGCCCACCGGCCGGCCACGTGGTCGGCCGGCGGCGTGAGGTCGAGCAGGACGCCGGAGGCGAACCCGGTGACCATCCCGGTGTGCGAGCCGCGGGCCAGGCCGGTGGCGACGACGACGAGCAGCACGAGGTCGGGCGCGATCCCGCGCCACGCCAGCTGCGAGAACACGCTCACCTGCAGCACGACGGCGGTGACGACGGTGGCGGCGAGCAGCACGCCGCGGACGGTGCCGAGTCGGTCGTTCATCCCACGCTCCCGTCGGCCTCGATGACGGCGCGGTCGCTGGCGGACCCGGACGGCACCACGACGCCCACCAGGTCGAGCGCGCTGAAGTCGACGTACGGCGCGATCTCGACCCGCTGCGAGCTGTCGCGCACGCTCGACCACACCTGGGTGACCCGGCCGACCGGCACCCCGGCGACGTACGGGCCGGCGCCCTCGCTGCCCCAGGTGACGACGGCGTCGTCGCGGGCCGGCACGACGGTCTGGTCGACCAGCTCGAGGTCGAGCCGGGCGTCCTTGCCGAGGCCGCCGCGGCCGTGCAGGAAGCCGAGCTCCATGCTCTGGCCCACCCGGCCACCGACGGTGGAGTCGGGGTCGACGACCAGCAGCACGGTGGCGCTGCTCGGCGTCACCCGCAGCACGCGGCCCACCAGGCCGTCGTTGTTGACCACGGTGAGGTCGGGGCTGACGCCGGCGTCGGAGCCGGCGTCGATGGTGACGGTGCGGGAGAACGACTGCGACGACCCGATGCCGACGACCCGGGCCGGCACCATCGCCAGGCCGAGGTCGCGAGCCGCGGTCGTGAGGCCCTCGAGCTCGGCGAGCCGGTTGCGGTCGTAGCCGGAGCGGTGGACGTCGCGCCGCAGCTCGGCGTTCTCGGCCTGGAGCGTGGCGACCTCCTCGCGCAGGTCGCTGCGGGTCTCGAACACCTGCGGCAGCCGCACCAGCGGCCGGGCCACGGTGGCGGCGCCGGTCTCGGCCGGGCCGAGCACCTCGCCGACCACGAGCCGGGCCGGGTCGACCGCCGTCCCGCCGGCGCCCTGGTCGAGCACCATGAGGCTGACGGCGGCCAGCACCAGCGCCACCACGAGCGAGCGGCGGGGCGTGCCCGAGCGCTGGTCGGCGCCCGGGTCGAGTCCCCAGCGCCGGCGTGGCTTCACGAGGCCCGCTTCCGGTCGGCCACGAGCACCTGCTGCAGCGCCTCGAACTCCTCCACGCAGCGGCCGGCGCCGAGCGCCACCGAGGTGAGCGGGTCCTCCGCCACGTGCACCGGCATGCCGGTCTCGTGGCGCAAGCGGTCGTCGAGGCCGCGCAGCAGCGCGCCCCCGCCGGTGAGCACGATGCCGCGGTCCATGATGTCGCCGGCCAGCTCGGGCGGCGTCTGGTCGAGGGTCACGCGGACGGCGTCGACGATGGCGTGGAGCGGCTCCTCCATCGCCTTGCGGATCTCGGCGCTGCCCACGGTGACGGTGCGCGGCAGGCCGCTCACCAGGTCGCGGCCGCGGATCTCGGCGGTGGGCTCGTCGGTGGCCGGGAACGCCGAGCCGAGGGTGACCTTGACCTCCTCGGCGGTGCGCTCGCCGAGCATCAGCGAGTGCTCCTTCTTCATCCAGCTCACGATCGCCTGGTCGAGCTCGTCGCCGGCGGTGCGGATGCTGAGCGAGGTGACGATGCCGCCCAGCGAGATCACGGCGACCTCGGTGGTGCCGCCGCCGACGTCGACCACCATGTTGCCGGTGGGCTGGTGCACGGGCAGGCCGGCGCCGATGGCGGCGGCCATCGGCTCCTCGACGATGTAGACCCGACGGGCGCCGGCCTGGTAGCCGGCCTCCTTGACCGCGCGCTGCTCGACGGGGGTGATCCCGCTCGGCACGCAGATGACCATGCGGGGCTTGGCGAAGTAGCGGCGCCGGTGCACCCGCGCGATGAACCACCGCAGCATCTGCTCGGTGGCCTCGAAGTCGGCGATGACGCCGTCCTTCAGCGGGCGCAGCGCGGTGATGTTGTCGGGCGTGCGCCCGACCATCCGCTTCGCGTCGTGCCCGACGGCGAGCACCTCGCCGGTGGTGTCGTTGAGCGCGACCACGCTCGGCTCGTCGAGCAGCACGCCCTTGCGGCGCACGTAGACGAGCGTGTTCGCCGTGCCGAGGTCGACCGCCATGTCGCGGCCGATGAAGCTGTTCGCCATCGCTGCCTCGTCGTGCGCGTGCTCGGGGAAGGGGGCGACCCCAGGCGCACGGTCCGGCGCCACCCAGTCGCGAGCGTAAGCAGAGTGACGCGTGTGACCTACGAGGCGCGCCGACGGTGGTTGAGGTGCTCCGGAGCGAGGAACGAGCGGAGGAGCCTCGAAACCTCGGAGCCGATCAGGCCAACGCTCGCGACGGCGCTAAGGCGTCAGCGGTTTCGAGGCTCAGGCCTGGCGGCCTTCGCACCTCAACCACCGTCAGGGCTGATCGTGTCGGCGTCGCGGGCGAGCCAGTCGTCGCGCTCGTCGGTCGGGCACCTCGACGCACTCGCCGGCGACGTCGACGATCACCCAGGCGCCGATGCCGGGGCGCTCGGTGACGGTGCCCTCGAGCGGGCCGTCGGAGCCGGTGACGGCGGTGCCCTCGGGCACCTCGCCCTCGCCGACCGAGCCGAACCCGGCGGCCTCCAGGGCGGCGGGGGCGGCGTCGACGAGCCGGTCCGGGGCGCCGGCGCCGGCCTCGACCTTGGTGCGGGCGAGGTAGCGGAAGCTGGTGGTGTCGTCGGTGAAGTCGGAGGCGCAGCCCTCGAAGTTGCCGGTGGCGTCGCTGACGGTGCCGCCGAGGTCGTCCCCCAGCTCGCGCATCAGCACGGCCATCGCGTCGCGGGCGCCGTCGCGCTGCTGGGTCAGTCGCTCGCCGGCGCCGGGACCGGCGGCGGCGTCGTCGTCGTCCTGACATCCCGAGAGTGCCAGGACGACGACCGCCAGTACGAGGGCACGCGTCACCGGGTCTCCGCGTGCTCGGGCTCCCGGTCGAGCTCGGGGTCCTGGACGCCGGCGTACCAGGGGTCGTAGTTGTGCTCGGCCTGCTGCACGGCGTCGTAGTTGCCGTTGACGATCTCGCTGATGTTGTGGAGCGCCTCGGTGTCGTGCTCGAAGTAGAGCGAGTGCTGGCCGAAGTCGGGGTAGCCGGGCCGGGAGACGTCCTCGGCCTGGAACCGGTTGGCGCCGAAGTCGTCCTCGGCCGGGTCGTCGCCGAGGCCCGCGCCGCCGAACACCTCGCCGTGGAACGCGCCGTGGTTGCCGAGGTAGGTGATCGGGTCGCGGCTGTTGGCGCCCGCCCACACGTGCTCGGGGTCGATGCCGGTGTCGCTGGCGTGATCCGTGTCGCCGCCGACGCCGGGACTGCCCACGAACACGACGTCGTCGACGGCGAGGCCGTGCTGCTGCGCGCCGAGTCCGGTGGTGGTGGAGCCGTAGCTGTGGCCGATGGCCGTGAGGTGCGCCGGTTCGCCGTCGCGGCCGGCGCGCAGCCCGTCGATGGTGTCGGCGAGCCGGGCGCCGCCCTCCTCGGCGGCCCCCTCGGTGAAGACGCCGGCGGCGTCGATGCCGGGCCCGTCGACCAACGGGATGTTGTCGGGGGCGTCGTAGCCGATCCAGAACATCGTCGCGTTGGACTCGCCCGGCGCGAGGTGGCGGGTCGACTCGTACAGCGTCGCCGCGCGGTCGGCCTGGTAGGGCGCGGAGGTGGCGTCGGTGCCGAACCCCGGCGTCACCACGGCCACGTTGTCGGCGGTGTCGACGTCGCCGGCGGAGATCGCGATCCGGCCGTCGCCGCCGAACGCGTCGGGGTCGTAGATGTAGATCTGGGTGGTGATCGGCTCGCCGGTCACCGGGTCGTAGCGTCCCTCGATCTCCTCGCGAGCGTCCTGCGCGGCCCGCGCGTTCTCGAGCCGCTGCTCCTCGGTGTCGGTGAGCACCCCGGCGTCCTCGGTGTGCTCGAGGTCGGCGAGGTCGCGCAGCAGCGCGGTGGTGTTGGCGGCGTCGCGGGCGGTGGCCGGGATGCCGTCGAGGTTGCCGACTGCGCCCGGCGCGGCCGCGATGATCGCGTCCCGCTCACCTTGCGTGAGCGAGTCCCACCAGGCGTTGACCTGCTCCGGCGAGGAGCCGGCCGGCGGCTTGCGGTCGAGGGCGTCGTCGGCCGGGTCGGGCTGGCCGCCGTAGATCCGGTCGACGGCGTCGAGGTCCTGCACGCGCTCGAAGGCGCGCACCATCTCCTGCTCCTCGGTGCTGAGGTCCCGCTCCCACCGGGTGACGTCGCCGTCGAACGCCTCGACCTGCCCCTGCACCCGGCGGCAGTCGGCCTCGAGGTCGTCGATCATCTCCTGGGTGACCGGACCGACCACGTTCGCGCGAGCCCGCAGGTCGTCGATCGCGGAGACGAGCTCGCCCCGGCGGGTCACGAGGTCGTCGCGGTCGGTGTCGAGACGCTGCATCTCCTCGGCGTGCGCGTCGACGCGCTGACCCACGGACCGCAGCGCCAGCGACATGGCGTCGGCCTGCCGACCGATCGGGCGCAGCTCGTCGCGGTAGGTGGTGGCCGAGTCGCCGTGCCAGTCGACGGCGCGGGCGTCGCCGGCCACGAACGAGCCGGCGTCGTCGAGCTCGGCCGAGGCGGCGACCAGCTTGCGGCCGGTCTCGCGGATGCCGGAGGGGTCGACGTCGAGCGGCGGGACGACCCGCGGGGTGGCGGGGAGCGTGATGGCCATCAGCGGTGCTCCGCCAGGTACGGCAGCAGGTGGAAGTACCCGCTGCCGGCCGCATCGTCGGTGGAGATCCAGTCGACCATCGTGGTGCGCAGCCCGTCGGCCTGCCCCTCGCAGGCCTCCGCGAGCGCGTCGGCGTGGCGCTCCCACGCCCGCAGGAAGCGACCCGCGGCGCCGGACACCGGAGCGGTGAACCCGTCCGTGCCTGCGCCGGCGATCTGATCGGCGGCGGCGCCGACGTCGAGGTTCTGCTCGTCCCACGACTGCGCGGCCAGCCCGACCGACTCGGGGATCATGTCCATCGTCATCGGGCACCCCGCACCAGCTCGGGCGCCCGGTGCTCGCCGACGTGCAGCGGCGCGGACTCGACAGCGAGCAGCACGGCGCCGGTGGCCGCGGCCGACGCGGTGACCGTCAGGTCGCCGAGGACGGCGTGCAGCCGGGGCAGCGCGCCCGGCTCACGGCGGACGTCGGCACCACGGTCGCGCAGCGCGTCGTCGAGCCGCTGGAGCGCGGCGGAGCCGTCGTCGCGGTGCTCGGCGACGCGGGCACCGGAGCGCAGCCAGCCCTCGTGGGCGGCGAAGCCGAGCCGCTCGCGGGGCGCCTCGTCGCTGCCCGGCGCGGCCACCGACCACAGCCACTGCGCGGTCTCGGCCACCCGGGTGCGGGCCGCCGCCACGGCCGCGTCGTCGACGACGGGGGCGTCGGCGGCCGTCCGCTCGCCGTCCGAGGGCGGGAGCAGGACGATGTCGACGTCGGGATGGCGGCGTCGGACCTCGCGGAAGAACGGGTCGTCGACGGCGCCGGGAGACTCAGGATTCGGGCCGGACATGGTGGGACCATGCCCGCGACCGGGGGTCGGTCAAACCGCAGGCCGCTCTGCCTGGGGAGAAACCATGGGCTCGCCCGGGTCAGAGACCCGGGAACCAGAGCCCGATCTCGCGGGTGGCCGACTCCGCCGAGTCGGACCCGTGCACGAGGTTCTCGCGGTTGCTCATCGAGAGGTCGCCGCGGATCGTGCCGGGCGCGGCCTTGCGGCCGTCGGTGGCGCCGTTGAGGGCGCGCACGATCTCGATCGCCTGGTCGCCCTCGAGCACCAGGACGACGAGCGGCCCGCTGGTCACGAAGTCGCGCAACGGCGGGTAGAAGTCCTTGTCGACGTGCTCGGCGTAGTGCTGGTCGGCCACCGACGCGTCGATGGTGCGCTGCTCCAGCGCCACGATCGTCAGCCCCTTCGCCTCGTAGCGCGACAGCACCTCCCCCACCAGCCCGCGCTTCACGGTGTCGGGCTTGAGGATCACCAGGGTCCGCTCGCTCATGGCGCGCACCCTAGCGACAGCGCAGCTAGGTGAAGTCCCCCGCCCGGCGGACGACGTCGGGCGGTACCTCGCCGTGGGAGTCGGCGGCCGACTCGATGCCCGAGGTGACCCGGCGCACCGGGACGACGCCCGCCCAGACGCCGGCCTCGACGTCCTCCGGCTCGTCGATCGGGTCGCCCGAGCGGCGCTTCATCGACGCCTCGTGCAGCGGGATCGCGAGCAGCGCGGTCGCGGCGAGCTCCTTGCGGGTGTGGTCGCGCAGGGTGGCGGAGCGGCCGGGCACGACGTGGTCGACCGTGAGCGAGAGTGCGCGGGCCTTCTCCGCGTCGTCGCTCACGATCCGCGCCGCGCCGATCACCACGGCGGAGCGGTAGTTCATGGAGTGGTGGAACGCGGAGCGGGCGGCCACGATGCCGTCGACCTCGGTGACGGTGACGCAGACCGTGGCGTGCTCGGCCTGCCGGAGCCAGCGCGCCGCCACCGAGCCGTGTACGTAGAGCGTGCCGTCGCGGTCCGGCCCGTCGGGGTCGACGGCGTAGGCCACCGGCAGCACCACCGGGTGGTCGCCGACGACGACGCCGAGGTGCGCCACCAGGCCGGCGTCGAGGAAGGCGAGCAGCTCCTCGCGCTCGGTGAGCGCGCGGTCCTTGCCGCGCTGCACCCGGGTGCGGGCGCTCGGCGACAGCTCGCTCACGTGGGCTCGCCCTGCTCGCGGTAGGCCGAGTAGGCGGCCGCACGCTCCCGCTCGATCCTGCGGCCGAGCCCGTAGGCCGTCGTCCACAGCAGCGCGAAGATGCCGCCGAGCACGAACATCGTGGTGACGAGGAAGCCGAGCGCCACGGCGGCCACCTGCACCGCGAACCCGAGCAGGTAGCCCCACTCGGCGCGCAGCAGGCCGCACAGCACCAGGCAGGCCGCGGCGACTCCGAGCCCAGTGGCCAGCGCGACGCCGGTGTCGACGTCCTCGACGGCGATCATCACCGGCGTCGCGAGCGCGACGGTGACCGCCTCGAGCGACAGCACCGCGGCGCACATCCCGCGGCGCGGGGACGGCGGCTCGCCGACCGCCGGCGCGGCGGACGGAGCCGGCGGGGCGTCGTCACTCACGGCGATCCCCCCGCAGCAGCACCCGCGCCTCCCCTGCGGTGACCACCGAGCCGGTGACGAGCACGCCGCCGGAGCCGATCGACGAGCTGGTGGAACTGCCCGCCTCGGCGAGCGCGGCGGCCTGGTCGATCGCGTCGGCCAGCCGCGGCGCCACGGTGACCCGGTCGTCGCCGAAGATCTCGGCCGCCACCTCGGCCAGCTCCTCGGCCGGCAGCGCCCGCTCGGTGGAGTTCCGGGTGCACACGACGTGCGCGAGGTGCGGCTCGAGCTCGGCCAGCAGCCCCTCGTGGTCCTTGTCGCCCATCACGCCGATGACGCCGATCAGCGGGTCGAAGGTGAAGGAGTCGTCGAGCGCCTCGCCGAGGGCGCGGGCGCCGTGCGGGTTGTGGGCCGCGTCGAGCACGATCGTCGGGCTGCGGCGCACGATCTCCAGGCGCGCCGGCGACGTCACCTCGGCGAACGCGGCGCGCACCACCTCGTCGCCGAGCCCGCGGTCGCCGAACGCCTCGACGGCGGCCAGCGCGACCGCCGCGTTCTGGGCCTGGTGGGCGCCGTAGAGCGGGAGGAACAGCTCGTCGTAGCGGCCGTGCAGCCCCTGCAGCGTGACGACCTGGCCACCGACGGCGGGCACCCGGCTCGCGACGCCGAAGTCGAAGCCCTCACGGACGGCGGTCGCGCCGGTCTCCGCCACCCGCGCCAGCAGCACCTCCATGACGGCCGGCTCCTGCTCGGCGATCACGGCGACCGACCCGGGCTTGATGATCCCGGCCTTCTCGACGGCGATCACGGCCGGCGTCGTGCCGAGGTAGCCGGCGTGGTCGACGCCGACCGGCGTCACCACGGCCACCGCGGCGTCGGCCACGTTGGTGGCGTCCCACGAGCCGCCCATGCCGACCTCCACCACGGCCACGTCGACCGGGGCGTCGGCGAAGGCCGCGTAGGCCATGCCCACGACGGTCTCGAAGAACGACAGCGGGTGGGCCTCGCCTGCGTCGACGAGGTGCGTGTACGGCGCGATGTCGTTGAAGGCGCGCACGAACGCCTCGTCGTCCAGCGGCTCGCCGTCGATGCTGATGCGCTCGTTCATCCGCTCCACGTGCGGCGAGGTGAACCGGCCGGTGCGCAGCTCGATCGCGCGCAGCAGGGTGTCGGTCATCCGGGCCGTGGAGGTCTTGCCGTTGGTGCCCGTGAGGTGCACGACCGGGTAGGTGCGCTGGGGGTCGCCCAGCAGCTCGCAGAAGGCCCGGATCCGGTCCAGCGTCGGCTCGAGCCGGGTCTCGGGCCAGCGCGAGAGCAGCGCGTCCTCGACCTCGGCGAACGTCTCGGCCGGACGGGGGGCCACAGGGGTGTCGCTCATCGTGTTCGGAGTCTATTGACCGCACTCTTGACCGCCCAGACGAGAACACGTTCTAGTACGGGACGTGAAGACCACGGTGGCCGTCGTCAACGAGCAGGGCAGCGACTTCGTGCTCGAGGAGGTCGACCTCGAGGAGCCGCGCGCCGACGAGGTGCTGGTGCGGATCGTCGCCGCCGGCCTGTGCCACACCGACCTCTCGCTGCGCGACTCGCTGCCGCCCGAGTTCTTCCCGCGGGTCTTCGGCCACGAGGGGGCGGGCGTCGTCGAGCAGGTCGGGGACGACGTCGCGGGCATCGCCGTGGGCGACCACGTACTGCTCAGCTACCGCTCCTGCCGGGCCTGCCCGCGCTGCGAGGCCGGCGCGATCGGGCTCTGCGACAACGCTCTGGTGCTCAACTACCTGGGGTTCCGCATGGACGGCTCGACCACGCACACCCGCGGCGGCGACCCGGTGTACGGCTCGTTCTTCGGGCAGTCGAGCTTCGCGCAGCACGCGATCGCCTACGCCGACAACTGCGTCGTCGTCCACCCCGACCTCGACCTCACGCTGCTCGCGCCGTACGGCTGCGGTTTCCAGACCGGCGCCGGCACCGTGCTCAACGTGCTGCGGCCCGGGCCGGACGACAGCCTGGTCGTGTTCGGCGTGGGCGCGGTCGGGCTGGCCGCGGTGGTGGCCGCGCGGGCCGCCGGCGTCGGCACCGTCGTCGCCGTCGACCTGCTCGACGCCCGGCTCGGAGTGGCGGAGAGGTACGGCGCCGTCCCGCTCAAGCCGTCCGGCGACCAGCCGGTGCCCGACCGGGTCAAGGAGCTCACCGGCGGCCGCGGCGCCACGTTCGGCATCGACACCACCGCGAAGTCCGCCGTCGTGAAGCAGGCGCAGCAGGCGCTCGCCCCCGGCGGCACCCTCGTGGCGCTCGGCCTCGGCGACGAGGAGTACGCGATCGACGCCATCGACCTGCTCCAGAACGGCAAGACGATCCGCTCCTCGATCGAGGGCGACTCCGACCCCCTCGAGATGATCCCGCGGCTGCTCCAGATGCGCGCCGACGGCGACTTCGACGTCGACGGCCTGGTCACCACCTACCCCTTCGCCGAGATCGGCGCGGCGGTCGAGCGACGTGCTCGCCGGGAAGGTCGTCAAGCCCGTCCTCGTCTGGTGAGGCTCGATACCGAATCGGCAGGAAGGCCCCTCCCCTCCTAGCATTTGCACCATGACCACGATCGAGAACCAGGGCCAGGGGACGACGGGCGACGGCACGGTCGCGCTCGACGTACCCGACAAGCCCGCTCTCGAGGGGCTCGAGGAGAAGTGGGGGGAGGTCTGGCGCAAGAACCAGACCTACGCCTTCGACCGCTCCCAGCCGCGCGAGAACGTGTACTCGATCGACACCCCGCCCCCCACGGTGAGCGGCAACCTGCACGTCGGGCACGTGTTCTCCTACACCCACCCCGACCTGATCGCCCGCTACCAGCGGATGACCGGAAAGACGGTCTTCTACCCGATGGGCTGGGACGACAACGGCCTGCCCACCGAGCGCCGGGTGCAGAACTACTACGGCGTCCGGTGCGACCCGTCGCTCCCCTACGACGACGACTTCACGCCGCCGGAGAAGCCCGACCCGAAGAAGCAGGTGCCGATCAGCCGGCCCAACTTCATCGAGCTGTGCGAGGAGCTCGTCGAGCAGGACGAGAAGGTCTTCGAGGACCTCTGGCGCACCCTCGGCCTCTCGGTCGACTGGACGCAGACCTACACCACCGCCGGGAGCAAGGCGCGGGAGATCAGCCAGCGCGCGTTCCTGCGCAACTTCGCCCGCGGCGAGGCCTACCTCGCCGAGGCGCCGACGGTCTGGGACGTCACCGACCGCACCGCCGTCGCCCAGGCCGAGATCGAGGCCCGCGAGTACCCGGGCGCCTACCATCGGGTGGCCTACCACGCCGCGGACGGCTCGCCGCTGCACGTGGAGACCACCCGCCCCGAGCTGATCGCGTCTGCCGTCGCGCTCATCGCGCACCCCGACGACGAGCGCTACCAGGAGCTCTTCGGCACCACGGCCACGTCGCCGGTCTTCGGCGTCGAGATCCCCGTGGTGGCGCACCCGGCCGCCGAGATGGACAAGGGCTCCGGCCTGGTCATGTGCTGCACGTTCGGCGACCTCACCGACGTGCAGTGGTGGCGCGAGCTGTCGCTGCCGGTGCGCACCGTCGTCGGCCGCGACGGCCGGCTCACCCGCGAGACGCCGGAGTGGCTCGCCGCCCCCGACGCCGCCGCGGCCTACGGGCGGCTCGCCGGCAAGACGATCTTCTCCGCCCGCGAGGAGATGGTCACGCTGCTCCGCGAGAGCGGCGACCTCGACGGTGAGCCGACGCCCACCACCCGCATGGCGAACTTCTACGAGCGCGGCGACAAGCCGCTCGAGATCGTGGCCACCCGGCAGTGGTACATCCGCAACGGCGGCCGCGACGCCGGCCTGCGCGGCGAGATGCTCGAGCACGGCGCCGAGATCACCTGGCTGCCCGCGCACATGCGGGTCCGCTACGACAACTGGGTCAGCGGCCTCACCGGCGACTGGCTGATCTCGCGGCAGCGGTTCTTCGGCATCCCGTTCCCGGTCTGGTACCCGCTGGACGACGAGGGCGAGCCCGACTACGACCACCCGCTCCTCCCCGCCGAGACCGAGCTGCCGGTCGACCCGTCGACCGATACCCCGCGCGGGTTCACCGAGGACCAGCGCGGCGAGCCCGGCGGCTTCCTCGGAGACCCCGACGTGATGGACACCTGGGCGACGTCGTCGCTCACCCCGCAGATCGCCGGCGGCTGGAGCGTCGACGACGACCTCTTCGAGCGGGTCTTCCCGATGGACCTCTGCACCCAGGCGCACGAGATCATCCGCACCTGGCTGTTCTCCCGGGTCGTCCGGGCGCACCTCGAGCAGCACGTCACCCCGTGGTCGCACGCACTGCTCTCCGGCTGGATCCTCGACCCGGACCGCAAGAAGATGTCGAAGTCCAAGGGCAACGTCGTGGTGCCCACCGAGATCCTCGAGAAGTTCGGCGCCGACGCCGTCCGCTGGCGCGCTGCCACCGTGCGCGCCGGCATGGACTCGCCCTTCGACGAGACCCAGATGAAGGTCGGCCGGCGGCTGGCGATGAAGGTGCTCAACGCCTCGAAGTTCGTGCTCGGCAGCGTCGGGGCCACGATCCTCGACCCGGTCCGGGTCACCCAGCCGCTCGACACCGCCCTGCTGGGCCGGCTCGCCAACGTCGTCACGAAGGCCACCGACTCCTTCGAGGCCTACGACTACACCTCCGCGCTCGAGGTCACCGAGACCTTCTTCTGGGAGTTCTGCGACGACTACCTCGAGCTCGTCAAGGAGCGCGCCTACGGCGGCGAGGACGGCGGTGGGGCGCCCACCGAGTCGGCCCGCGCCACGCTGGCGATCGCCCTGGAGGTGCAGCTGCGGCTGCTCGCGCCGTTCCTCCCCTACGTCACCGAGGAGGTCTGGTCCTGGTGGCGCTCCGCTGACTCCAGGGGAGGCTCGGTTCACCTCGCCGACTGGCCCACCACCACCGAGCTGGGCTCGGCGGCCGCCTCCGACGCCGCCGGCGTCCCCGCCGTCGCCGCTGCCCTCGCCGGCATCCGCGGCGCGAAGTCGCAGGCCAAGGTCTCGATGCGGGCCGAGGTGGCGCGCGCCGAGGTCACCGGTCCCCCGGCCCTGCTGGCGGCGGTCGAGGCCGCGGCGGACGACCTGCGGGCGGCCGGCAAGGTCACCGGCGAGCTGGTGCTCACGCCGGACGAGTCGGCCGAGGCGATCACGGTGTCCGCGGAGCTCGCCGCCACCGAGTGAGCCGAGCGGTCAGGCCATCCGGACCAGCACGACGACGACCAGCGCCACCACGGCGACGAAGGCCACGAGCGCGGCCAGCTGACTACGGCCCACGGCCCCAGTCTTCCGGCGCCGCGACGGACGGCGTCAGGCACAGATCGAAGATGGCTCTCAGGGACTAGCCCCGGGGTGCCCGGAGTGGTCCGGTCGGACCCCCGCAGAGGGGGTCACGGAGCATCTATGCAGACTTCTTCTTCTTGGCCTCGGACTCGCGCAGCACCAGGTCGGGCGCGACGTCGCGGAGCACGGTGTCGTCGGTGACGATCACCTTGGCGACGTCGCCGCGCGAAGGCACGTCGTACATCACGTAGAGGAGGACCTCCTCGATGATCGAGCGCAGCCCACGGGCACCGGTGCCGCGCTCGAGCGCCTTGTCGGCGATCGAGGAGATGGCGTCGTCGGTGAACTCGAGGTCGACGCCGTCGAGCTCGAAGAGCTTGCGGTACTGCTTGACCAGCGCGTTGCGCGGTTCGGTGAGGATCTGCACGAGCGCCGCCTGGTCGAGCTTGTTGACGCTGGCGATCAGCGGCAGCCGGCCGATGAACTCGGGGATGAGCCCGAACTTGGTGAGGTCCTCTGGCCGCACCAGGGCCAGGAGGTCCTCGGCGGCACGCTCCTCGACGCCCCGCACCTCGGCGGTGAAGCCGAGCGTCTTCTTGCCGACCCGCTGCTCGATGATGTGCTCGAGCCCGGCGAAGGCGCCGCCCACCACGAACAGGATGTTGGTGGTGTCGATCTGGATGAACTCCTGGTGCGGGTGCTTGCGTCCGCCCTGCGGCGGCACCGAGGCGGTGGTGCCCTCGATGATCTTGAGCAGCGCCTGCTGCACGCCCTCGCCGGACACGTCGCGCGTGATCGAGGGGTTCTCCGCCTTGCGGGCGACCTTGTCGATCTCGTCGATGTAGATGATCCCGGTCTCGGCCTTCTTCACGTCGTAGTCGGCGGCCTGGATCAGCTTGAGGAGGATGTTCTCGACGTCCTCACCGACGTAGCCGGCCTCGGTGAGGGCGGTGGCGTCGGCGATCGCGAACGGCACGTTGAGCATCCGGGCCAGCGTCTGGGCGAGGTAGGTCTTGCCGCAGCCGGTGGGGCCGATGACGAGGATGTTCGACTTGGCGACCTCGACGGCCTCCTCCTTGGCGTGCTTGCCGCCGGTCGGCTGCAGCCCCGCCTGGACCCGCTTGTAGTGGTTGTAGACGGCGACGGCGAGCGACTTCTTCGCCTGCTCCTGGCCGATCACGTAGGAGTTGAGGAACTCGAAGATCTCCCGCGGCTTGGGCAGCTCGTCGAGGCTGACCTCGGAGCCCTCGCTGAGCTCCTCCTCGATGATCTCGTTGCAGAGGTCGATGCACTCGTCACAGATGTAGACGCCCGGCCCCGCGATGAGCTTCTTGACCTGCTTCTGGCTCTTCCCGCAGAACGAGCACTTGAGGAGGTCGCCTCCGTCGCCGATGCGTGCCACGAGCGGTCCTTTCCAACGGGCTGCAGGATCTGCGGGTAACTCCCCGACGGTACCCCGAGCGACCCCCCGCCGGGGGGCCGACACGGGGCGGCGTCAGGCGAGTGCGGGGGTCTTCAGGGAGTCGAACACCTGGTCGATCAGCCCGTACTCGACGGCCTGGTGGGCGGTGAGGATCTTGTCGCGCTCGATGTCGCGGCTGACCTCCTCGGTCGACTTGCCGCTGTGCTCGGCGATCATCTTCTCGAGGAGCTCGCGCATGCGCAGGATCTCGTTGGCCTGGATCTCGATGTCGGAGGTCTGGCCGAAGGTGCCCTCGGTGTAGGGCTGGTGGATGAGGATCCGGCTGTTCGGCAGCGCGAACCGCTTGCCGTGGGTGCCGGCCGCGAGCAGGATCGCCGCCGCCGAGGCCGCCTGGCCCAGGCACACCGTCTGGATGTCGGGCTTGATGAACCGCATCGTGTCGTAGATGGCGGTCAGCGCGGTGAACGAGCCACCGGGGCTGTTGATGTAGATGCTGATGTCCTGGTCGGGGTTCATCGACTGCAGGCAGAGCAGCTGGGCGATGACGGCGTTCGCGACGTCGTCGGAGATCGGCGTGCCGAGGTAGATGATGCGCTCCTCGAACAGCTTCGCGTACGGGTCGATACGGCGGAAGCCGTAGGACGTCCGCTCCTCCCACTGGGGGATGTAGTAGTTCATCTCAGACATGTCGGTCAGTCCTTCTTACGGGCGGGACGCCCGTCGTCGGCGGCCTCGCGGGCGCTGGTGACGACCTGGTCGACCAGGCCGTAGTCCTTGGCCTGCTGGGCGGTGAACCAGCGGTCGCGGTCGGCGTCGGTCACGACCTGCTCGAGGTCCTGGCCGGTGTGCTGGGCGATGAGCTCGAGCAGTACCTGCTTGATGTGGAGCGACTGCTGCGCCTGGATCTTGATGTCGGACGCCGAACCGCCCATGCCGGAGGACGGCTGGTGCATCATGATCCGCGCGTGCGGCAGCGCGTAGCGCTTGCCCTTGGTGCCGGCGCAGAGCAGGAACTGGCCCATCGACGCGGCCAGTCCCATGCCGACCGTGGCGACGTCGTTCGGGATGTAGTTCATCGTGTCGTAGATCGCCATGCCGGCGTCGACCGAGCCGCCCGGGCTGTTGATGTGCAGGAAGATGTCGGCCTCGGGGTCCTCGGCGGACAGCAGGAGCAGCTGGGCGCAGATCGCGTTCGCGTTCTGGTCGCGCACCTCGGAGCCGAGGAAGACGATCCGCTCGCGCAGCAGCCGCTGGTAGATGTGGTCGTCGAGCACGTTGAGCGCGGCGCCCGCTCCCATGCTCGGCAGGCTGGGGTTCTCAGTCACGCGGCCGACCCTAGCCCGCGCGAGGGGCGGAGCCACGGGTTGTCCCCCGGTGTTCGCCGACGGCAGAACCCGGCCCTTCCGGCGGGCAGTTTCACCGGCCGGCCGGTGAAACTGGACATCCAGACCCCCGACAGCGGCGTGTCGTGTCCAGTTTCGTCGGCCAGGTTGCCGTGGTCAGTCCTCGACCGCTGCGCGCAGCCGGTCGACGGTGGTGGCCATGTGCCGCTCGAGCTCGTCGGCGTGGCCGCCCGCGCCGCCCAGCAGCGCGCCCGCGAACAGGTTGCTGACGAGCGTGAGCTTCCGCGGCACCGGCCGGCGGTGGACGACGCGGGTCTCCCCCGGGCCGGCCGGCTCCAGCTCCCAGATCCAGCGGGCGCCGCTGGAGCGGGTGTCCCACGCGAGCCGCCGTCCGGGCTCGAGCACCGCGACCACCGAGCGGGTCGGCCAGACGACGAACCGGCGCCGGTTGAGGCCGACGTACTGCTGGCCGGTGCGCAGGCCGCCGCGCAGCAGCGGCCACATCCCGACCAGCTCGGGGCTCCACTCCTTCATGTGCCGGACGTCGGCGAGCAGCGCCCACACCCGCTCGGGTTCGGCCTGCACGACGGTCTCGGCACGGAGCTCGCGGTCGGCGGCTGACACGCCCCCGATCATGTCAGGCCAGCCACTCCCGCAGCGCGGCGAGCACCCGCGGGTGGTTGAGCAGCCCGAAGTGGTCGGTGCGGCCGAGGTGCAGGTGGTCGGCGCCGGGGAACAGGTCGCGGCCGTGGCGGTCGCGGCCGTAGGCGGAGCGCTGCCGCACGAGCAGGTCGCCGACCACGTGCCCGACCGGATGGCGGGGCGACGCGGTCACGGTGGCCGACACCAGCCGGTAGCGGGCGTGCGGCAGCGGCGGCACGTCCTCGGCGAGGCCGACCACGAGGTCGTGGACGCCGATGGAGCGCTTGTCGAGGATCCGGCCGAACGGCGCGGTGGTGCGGAGCCGGCCGAGGCCGCGGCTGCCGTGGCCGATGCCCCACGCGATCGGGGCGCCGAGGTGCGGCGCGCTCAGCGTGACCACGTCGGTGACCAGCAGGTTCCAGTCGCGCTCCGGGTCCGGGGCGGCGACGGCGCCGGCGGCCCGCATCACCAGCCCGCCCATGCTGTGGCCCACCAGCGCGATGCGGTCCACGGGCACCGGCCAGTGGTCGACCACCCGCTGCATCAGCGCGTGCAGCGCCACGCCGTTCTCGCGCAGCGACAGCCCGGTGTTGGCGCGCAGGAACAGCGGCGTCCAGCCCTCCTCGGCGAGCGCCTCGCCGTAGGTGGTGCCGGTGCGGTCGCGATGCCGGTTCCAGTACGCCTCGTTCTCGCAGAGCCCGTGGAGGAACACGACCAGCCGGCCGGTGGCGTCGGGGAAGGCGGCGGCGAGCCCGGCGTCGTCCGGCTCGACGTCGCGCCCGTCCAGCCGGACGGCGGTGGGGATGGCGAGCTGCGGGCGCTCCCGCAGCAGGGAGTCGCCGATGAGGCCGTTGACGGCGGCGTTGACGAACCGACCGTGCGGCGTGGCCTCGAGCCGCGGGCCGACGCCGGTGGCCGCGACCTTGTCGAGGCCCGTGGACGCGGCGCGCAGACCGAGCCCCAGGCCGCTGTACACCGCGCCGGCGATGCCGCGGTGGAGCGCGCCCGGGACGGTGGACCCGCCCCCGGTGGCCAGGTGGACGAGGCCGTGCGCCCGGTCGGCGATGGCGAGGTGGGTGTCGCGCGCGGTACCGACGACGAGCTCGTCGGCCACCTCGGCGAGCAGTGACAACGCGTCCAGCACGGTGGGCCCCGGCTCGGTCATGGCCGTGAGAATAGGGCTTGGGTGGACAGTCGTGCACCCACTTCCGTGGGTGAGTCTCGGGGTCGGCGGGCGCCCGCCTGGTGGTTGGATCAGCGCATCGTGCGGGTGGTCGTCGCCGCCCCGCCTGGCGGCCTCCTCGCCGTCCAGGCCGGCGACCGCGCCGCCCTCGTCGTCGCGGCGTGGTCTTCGCACCGACAGCACTGGTGCTGGCGACGTCGTCCTTCCGAGCCATGCGTGTCCAATTTTTTGAACGCGTTCAGTTATGCTGGTGTCATGGAGCGATGGCTGGGCTGGGCGGTCTGGGTTCCGGTGACGCTGGCGTTGGCCTGGAGCGGTCTGCTGCTCTGGCTGGTCGACACGGTCGACGTCTACAGCAGCATCTCGGCCTCGGACGACGGAACGATGTCGACGTCCGGCGACACCCTGGCCGAGACGAACGGCTCGTACGCCTACCTCGTGGCGTGCGTGCCTCTCACCGTCTCGGTCGTCGTGGCGCTCCTCGCCGCCTTCCGACCGCACCTCACCACCGCCGGCATTGCCGCTTGCATCGTGGGGTTGCTCGGCGTCCTCAACCTGCTCGCGATGCTGACGGTCGGGATCTTCGTCCTCCCTGCGACCGCCGCCTTGGTGGTGGCGGTCGTGGCCATGTTCGTCCGGGCCACCTCAGCGTCGCCACCGAGCGCTCGCGAGACTGATGCCGCCCGCGTCTAGAGCTTCGGAGGCGGGCGGGCGCCGGGCGGCGTCGTCGGACGACGGGCCACCCGGTGCCCCCACGACGCCTCAGTCGTCCTTGCTGGACTCCGCCTCGTCAGCCGACTCGCTGGCGTCGTCGTCGGCCGGGTCGGCGAAGGTGCCGTCCGGCTGCAGCGTGGCGAGCTCGACGACGTTGCCGGAGCCGTCGGTGACCTTCGCCTGCTCGACGATCGTGGCCAGCGCCTTGCCGCGGCGGATCTCCTGCACCAGCTCGGGCACGTGGTTGTGCTCGAACATGTGGTTGGCGAACTCCTGCGGGTCCTGGCCGGACTGCTGGGCACGGCGCACCAGGTGCTCGGAGAGCTCGCTCTGGTCGATGCCGAGCTGCTCCTTCTCGGCGATCTCGTCGAGCAGGAACTGCGCGGCGACGGCGTCGCGGACCCGGCGCTCGAGGTCGGCCTCGAACTCCTCGACGGTCTGCCCCTCGTCCTCGAGGTACTTCTCCATCGTGAGGCCCGCGTAGGTGAGCTGCTGCTCGACGCTCTGCCGGCGGGCGTTCAGCTCGTCGGTCACGATGCTCTCGGGCAGCGGGATCTCGACCTTCTCGAGCAGCGCCTCGAGGACGGCGTCGCGCGCGGCGGCCGCCTGCTCGAGCCGCTTGCCGCGGGTGAGCCGCTCGCGGACGTCGTCGGTGAGCTCGGCGACGGTGTCGAACTCGGAGGCCTGCTGGGCGAACTCGTCGTCCAGCTCGGGCAGCTCCTGCTCCTGCACCTGCGAGATCGAGACGGTGACCTCGACGTCGGCGCCGACCAGGTCGCCACCCACCAGCTGGCTGGTGAAGGTCTTGTCCTCGCCGATCGCGAGGCCGGTGAGGGCCTCGTCGAGGCCGTCGATCATGCCGCCGCGGCCGACCTGGTACGACATGCCGGAGAGCTCGGCGCCCTCGACGACCTCGCCGTCCTGGGTGGCCTTGAGGTCCATGACGACGAAGTCGCCGTCCTGAGCCTCGCGCTCGACGTCGCTCAGGGTGGCGAACCGCTCGCGCAGCGCCTGCACCTGCTCCTCGACGTCGGCGTCGGAGACCTCGAGGTCCTCGACCTGCGCCTCCACGCCCTCGTAGTCGGGCAGCGTGATCTCGGGCCGGACGTCGACCTCGGCGGTGAACTCGAGGGTCTCGTTGTCCTCGAACTTGGTGACCTCGATGTCGGGCTGCGCCAGCGGCGTCAGGCCGCCGGCCTCGAGGGCCTCGACGTACTTCTTGGGCAGCACGTCGTTGATCGCCTGGTCGAGGACGGCGCCACGGCCGACCTGCCGGTCGATCACCATCGGCGGCACCTTGCCGCGGCGGAAGCCGGGGATGTTGATCTGTGCGGCGATCGCCTTGTAGGCCTCGCTGAGGCTCGGCTCGAGCTCCTCGAACGGCACCTCGACGGTCAGCTTGGCCCGCGTCGGGCTCAAGGTCTCGACGGCGCTCTTCACTAGTGGATCTCCTACGGGTCGGGTCGCTGGGTCGGATCATTGGGTCGGTCGGGGCGACAGGACTCGAACCTGCGATCTCCTGCTCCCAAAGCAGGCGCGCTAGCCACTACGCTACGCCCCGCCAAGCGGCGCTCCGCCGTCCCGCGAAGGACTGTGGACCACCTCTTGGAGCGGATGACGGGAATCGAACCCGCGTAGCCAGTTTGGAAGACTGGGGCTCTACCATTGAGCTACATCCGCGCAGGCCGGAGCCGCGGCTCCGCACCGCCTCAGATCGTCCCACACGGGCGGTCGCGATGCCGAACCAGCGGAGTCGATCGGTCCCGGTTCAGTCCCGGTGCAGCAGGACGACGGCACGGTCGTCGTCGCGCGAACCGATCCGCTTGGTGAGCCGGGCAGCGGCGCCCGAGAACCCTGCGGCCACGAGCGTCCCGGTCTCGTCGAGCAGCCGGTCGATGCCCTGGTCGATGTCGCGGTCCGGGACCTCCACCATGCCGTCGGTGTAGAGCAGCACGGTGTCGCCGGCGCCGAGCCGGCCGGTCACGGGCGTGTAGTCGACGCCGTCGAGCACGCCGAGCAGCGGGCCCTCGTTCTGCAGCACCGACCAGTGGTCGCCGGCCCGGTGGGCCGCGGGCGGGTGGCCGGCGCTGCGCACCTCGTAGTCACCGGTGGTGAGGTCGACCGAGACGTGGACGGCGGTGGCGAAGCCCTCGTCCCAGTCCTGGCGCAGCAGGTAGTCGTTGGCCGCGGACAGGAAGCGGTCGTGCGGCAGCGCTCCGAGCAGGCCGTTGAAGGCGCCCGACAGCAGCAGCGCGCGGGTGCCGGCCGCCTCGCCCTTGCCGGACACGTCGACGACGACGAGGTCGATCCGGCCGCCGTCCACGGAGCGCGATGCGACGACGAAGTCGCCGGCGAAGCCGGAGCCGCCGGCCGACTCCTGGGCGGACTCGACCGACCAGCCGGCCGGCAGGTCGGGGATCGCACCCTGGCTCTCGATCCGGTCGCGCAGGTCGACGAACATCGACTCGCCGCGCAGCCCGGCCACCCCGAGCCGGGCCCGCCGGAAGCTCGACGCCATGACGACGGCGGCGATGATCACCTGCACCGCGACCGCGCCGACGAGCCGGCTGGTGATCTCGGCCTGCTGGGCGATGCAGAACGCCAGCACGGCCAGGTCGTAGATCACGAACCACGGCAGTGTGCGGGGGCTCAGCAGGATGCTGCCGACGACGATCGGGAGCGTGAGGCTGGTGAACGGCGTGTACTGCGGGATCAGGAAGACCAGCACCCCGACCGTCGTCGAGAACAGGCACATCGCCACCGTGACCATGGCCTCGACCGACAGCGGACGACGTCGGCGGCGGGCCCGCGTATCGAAGCGTGCGCGCGTCGTCGCCTGCGTAGCGCTGGTCATGGCGGTGCGGTCGCCTTCGTGCCGGGTTGTCGGTCAGGTGGGAGCGTCGTCAGCCTAGGGCTCTGGACCTGAACGCGGGCTGACATCGCGAACACCAGAACAGGTTGCGGCCGAGCAGGGTGCCGGTGGCGACCCGCCGTCCGCACACCAGGCACGGCTGCCCGGTCCGCCGGTAGACGTAGACCTCGCCGCCGTGGTCGTCGGCCCGGGGCGGCCGCCCCATCGCCTCCGGCGTGTGCTCGGGGCGGACGGTGTCGATCCGGCCGGTGCGCACGCCCTCGCGCATGAGGACGACGAGGTCGTCCCACAGCGCGCGCCACTGGCCGGCCCGGAGCGTGCGGCCCGGCCGCAGCGGGTGCATCCGGTGCCGGAACAACACCTCGGCGCGGTACACGTTGCCGACGCCGGCGAGCACCTTCTGATCCATCAGCAGCCCGCCGATCGGGGCGCCGCTGCGACGGATCCGCTCCCACGCCCGGTCGGGGTCGGCGTCCTCGCGGAGCGGGTCGGGTCCGGAGCGGGCCACCACGATGTCGCGCTCGGCCTCGGTGACGAGCGCACAGGTGATGGCGCCGCGGAGGTCGGCGTACGCGGCGTCGGTCGCCAGCCGGAGCCGCACCTGGCCGACCGGCGCCGGCACCTCGGCGACGCCGTCGTGGACGTCGAAGGTGCCGATGAGGCCGAGGTGCACGTGCACGAACCGGTCGCCGTCCAGCTCGACGAACAGCTGCTTGCCCCACGCCTCGGCGCCGAGCACCGTGCCGCCGTCGAGCAGCGCGGCGCCCTCGGCGAACCGGCCCTGCGGGCTGCTCACCCGCACCCGGCGGCCGGCGAACGCGGCGGTGAGGTCGAGGGCGAGCCGGTGGAGGGTGTGGCCCTCAGGCATCCCGCTCGCCGTCGGGCAGCGGTGGCAGCCCGCCACCGGTCTCGTAGGTGCTGAGCTGGCCGATCCGGCGGACGTGCCGCTCCTCGCCCGTGAAGGGGGTGGCGAGGAAGACCTCGACGAACCGGATGAGCTCGTCGAGCGTGTGCATCCGGCCGCCGACCGAGATCACCGTGGCGTCGTTGTGCTCGCGCGCCAGCCGGGCGGTCTCCTCCGACCACGCCAGCGCCGAGCGGACGCCGACCACCTTGTTGGCGGCGATCTGCTCGCCGTTGCCCGAGCCGCCGATCACGACGCCGAGGCTGTCCTGGCCCTCGGCGCGCTCGCGGGCCACCGCCTCGGCGGCGCGCAGGCAGAACACCGGGTAGTCGTCGAGGGCGTCGAAGACGTGGGGTCCGTGGTCGACCGGCTCGTGGCCGTGCGCCACCAGCCAGTCGGCGAGGTGCTGCTTGAGCTCGAGGCCGGCGTGGTCGGAGCCGAGGTGGACGCGCATCGACACGCTCAGCGCTGCATGAGGGCGTCGAGGCCGACGGCGACCGCCGCGGCCACCCGGAAGTCGATCTCCTGGTGGTGCACCGAGACGGTGTACTTGTCGCGCACCGAGGCCTGCCGCTCCACCTGCATCAGCTGCTCGCCGTTGCCGCTGACGAAGTCGAAGTGGATCGGCAGGAACGGGAGGTCGGTGAGCCGCCGCACGATGGCGACGAACGGGCTCCGCTCCTGGCCGACCCCGCCGTAGCCCGGGCCCTCGAGGTGGAAGGTCGAGCGCAGCAGGCTGGACTTGAAGTCCTTGCGGAAGAACCCGAGCTGCTGCCCGTTCTCGTCGAACACGTCGTAGCCGGCGTTGAGGTCGATCCGCTTGCGCGCCTTGAAGCTGAACACCGCCCGGGACCTGCTCTCGTCGGTGTAGAAGGTGACCTCCTCCTTGAACGCCAGCCGCTTCTGCTGCGCCACCCCCATCGACTGCCCGAACGAGCCGTCGGGGTTGGCCACGAACAGCTCGTAGCGGTTGGTCGTGACGGAGAACTTCTGCTTCAGGAAGAACGCGGGCACGTACATCTCGGCGGTCATGGTCGGAACCCTAGAGCGGGGCCGACGGTCAGCCCCCGAGCCGGGCGAGCTCGTCCTCGACGACCGCCGGGTCGAGCTTGGTGAACACCGGCGTCGGCTTGTCCACCGCAGCGCCGACCTCGATCAGGCGTCGTCCCCAGGCGGGCACGTCGGTGTAGTCGCCGGTGATCACCGGGTACGGCGCTCCGCCGTCGAGGTCGTCGACCTCCTCGAGCCGCGGCATCGGGGCGACGTCGCCGGAGCCGCCGAGGGCGGCGTCCACGAGGTTGGCCGAGAACGGCAGGAACGGCGCGAGCACCAGGTTGAGGTCGCTCACGCACTGCGCGGTGACGTGGAGGATCGTGCCGAGCCGCTCGCGCTCGTCGTCACCCTTGAGCTTCCAGGGGGCGGAGTCGGACACGTACTTGTTCACCTCCGACACCGCGCGCATCGCCTCGTTGACGGCCTGCCGCATCCGGTTGCGGCCGATCAGGTCGCCGACGACGGCGAACGCCTGCTCGGTGGCGGCGAGCAGCGCCTCGTCGGTCTCGGTGAGCACACCGGCCTGTGGGATCTCGCCGAAGCTCTTGTGGATGAGGTTCGCCGTCCTGTTGACGAGGTTGCCCCAGCCGGCGACCAGCTCGTCGTTGGTGCGGCGCACGAACTCCGCCCAGGTGAAGTCGGCGTCGTTGTTCTCCGGGCCGGCGGCGGCGATGAAGTAGCGGAACGCGTCCGGCTGGTAGCGGCTCAACAGGTCGCGCACGTAGATCACCACCCGGCGCGAGGAGGAGAACTTCCTGCCCTCCATCGTGAGGAACTCCGAGCTCACCACCTCGGTGGGCAGGTTGAGCCGGCCCAGCTCCTGCCGCTCGCCGCCGTGGCTGCCCTCGCCGTTGTAGGCGAGCAGCTCGGCCGGCCAGATCTGGCTGTGGAAGGTGATGTTGTCCTTGCCCATGAAGTAGTACGACAGGGCGTCGGGGTCGTTCCACCACAGCCGCCAGGCGTCCGGGTCGCCACTGCGTCGCGCCCACTCGATCGACGCCGACAGGTAGCCGATGACGGCGTCGAACCAGACGTAGAGCCGCTTGGTGGGGTTGTCGCGCCAGCCGTCGAGCGGGACGGCGATGCCCCAGTCGATGTCGCGGGTCATCGCCCGCGGCCGGATCTCCTTGAGGATGTTCTGGCTGAACCGGATGACGTTCGGCCGCCAGAGCCCGGTGGCCTCGCGCTCGTCGAGCCACTCCCCCAGCGCCTCGGCGAGCGCCGGCAGGTCGAGGAAGAAGTGCTGGGTCTCCACGAACTCCGGGGTCTCGCCGTTGATCTTCGAGCGCGGGTCCTTCAGGTCCTGCGGGTCGAGCTGGTTGCCGCAGTTGTCGCACTGGTCGCCGCGGGCGCCGTCGTAGCCGCAGATCGGGCAGGTGCCCTCGATGTAGCGGTCCGGCAGGGTGCGGCCGGTGGACGGCGAGATCGCCCCGAACGTCGTCTGCTCGACGAAGTAGCCGTTCTCGTGGACGCCGAGGAACAGCTGCTGCACCACCGCGTGGTGGTTGCGCGTCGTCGTGCGGGTGTAGAGGTCGTAGGTGAGCCCGAGGGCCACGAAGTCCTCGACGATCGAGCGGTGGTGCGTGTCGGCCAGCTCCTGCGGCGTCACCCCGGCCTCGTCGGCGGCGATGAGGATCGGCGTCCCGTGCTCGTCGGACCCCGAGACCATCAGCACGTCGTTGCCCGCCATCCGCTGGTAGCGGCTGAAGACGTCCGAGGGGACGCCGATCCCGGCCACGTGGCCGATGTGTCGCGGGCCGTTGGCGTACGGCCACGCGGGGCAGGAGAGCACGTGCGTCATGGCGCGAGCCTAGGAGTCACCCCGGTGCGGCCGCGACGCGGTTCGGCGCCCACGAACGTCCGGTCAGGTCGGCGAGACCGGGTCGGGGCGTCTCGACAAGCTCGACGATCGTCCGGTCAGCTGAAGTCGAGGGCGCCGGTGCGGGTGCGCTTGAGCTCGTAGAAGCTCGGGAACTTGGCGACCGCCACGCAGCCGTCCCAGAGGGTGCCGGCGTCGTCGCCGCGGGGGATGGAGGAGAGGACGGGGCCGAAGAAGGCGGAGCCCTGGAAGGAGATGGTGGGGGTGCCGACGTCGTCGCCGACCTGGTCCAAGCCCTCGTGGTGGCTCTTGATGACGGCGTCGTCGAGGCCGGTGTCGTCCATCGCGTCGACCAGCTCGGGCTCGAGGCCGGCCTCGGCGAGCGCCTCGGCGATCATCGCGCGGCCGGCGTCGTCCAGCTCGTGGAGCTTGCGGCCCTCGTGGTGGATGCGGGTGCCGAGGGCCGTGTAGAGCGGCAGCAGCACCTCCTGGCCGTGCTTCTGCTCGGCGGCGATGCACACCCGGACCGGACCCCACGCCGGCTTCAGGGTCTCCCGGTAGCTGTCCGAGATGTCCCGGTCCTGGTTGAGGTAGCCGAGGCTCATCACGTGCCAGCCGACGCTGATCTCGCGCACCTGCTCGACCTCGAGGATCCAGCGCGAGGTGATCCAGGCGAACGGGCAGAGCGGGTCGAACCAGAAGTCGGCGTCGGTCATGCCACCGAGTGAACCAGGGCGCTCCCACCGGGGAGTCAGCGCTTGACCCACACCCTCCCGCTCCAGAACGACCGGCCGATGACCTCGGTGCCGCGGTAGGCGACCTGCACGTACCGCCGGCCCGCCGCCAGGTCCTTGACCCAGACCCGGACGTACCCGTCGCGCACGGCGCGGGTGACGGTGGTGCGGCCGACGCGGACCGTCACCCGGCCGTCGGGATGGTCGACGCCGGGTGCGCTGACCCGGATGCGCACGACCGCGACGTGGAGCCCCCCGGCCGTCTCGACGGCCAGCCTCGACGTCGTGGTCACCGGACCCGAGAACGCGTAGTCCGTCGTGATCGAGGTGAAGTTGAGCCGGCTCCGCAGCACGCGCGCGGTCATGGTGTGGCCGACGTCGCTCTCGGTCAGCTCGTAGGTGGGTGCGGTGGCGCCGCGGACGACGACGCCGTCGCGCAGCCACCGGTAGGCGACCGTCCCGTCGTTCGGGCGGCTGGTGCCGGGGTCGACGGTCAGGGTCGACCCGAGCGCCGGCTCACCGGTGCCGCTGAGGGGTCGGAGCATCTCGATGGTTCCCCAGACGACGGGGCTCTCGACCTCGGCCGTGAGCTCGTTCGGGGTGTAGCCACGGGCGACCGCCCGCTCGCGCACCGTGATCGTCTTGCCGATGGTGCCGCGGGTGAGCGTGAGGGTCCGTTCGGTGGCCCCGGCGATCGCGACGCCGTCGGCGTACCAGGCCCGGGTGCGGGTGACCGCCGGCTGGGCGTAGAGGCCACGGGTGACGCTCAGGGTCCTGCCGACCTCGAGGTCGCCGGTGATGACCGGCTGCTCGGTGCTGGTGAGCGTCCCGGGCTCCACCGGTGCGGTCGGGGCCGAACCGACGGTGACCGGCGGCGAGCCCTCGCGGGTCGCCGTGAGCCGGATGGTGAGCCTCTTGCCGAACTGCTTCGCCGTCGGCGTGAAGCTGCCGCCGGTGGCACCGGCGATGGCCACTCCATCGGCGAACCACTGCCGGGTCACCTTCTCGGGCTTCGGCCGCCAGGTCGCCCCGGCCGCCTGGACGCGGCCGTCGACCCGCGGTGTGCCGGAGACGGTGGGTCGGGTGACGTTGGTCAGCATGTTGCGGTCGCGGAAGTGGATGAACCCGCTCGGCCAGCCGGTGTCGTTCTTGTCGATGCGCTTCCAGCTGAAGTCGCCGCCCCAGCTGTCCTGCGACACGACGATCACGGTCGGCGAGACGACCCGCTCGACGTAGGCCACGTGGCCCACGGAGCCGGCGCCCGGCACGTTGCGGTTCCACCACGCCACGGCGCCGACGGCGGGCCGCTGGTCGGTGATGTCGCGCCGCGCCAGCCCCCAGTTGTAGGCGTTGCCCGAGCCGGACCACGGCCGCTCGGTCGACATGCCGGCCTGGATCATCCGGTACGCGACGTAGTTCGTGCAGTTGTGGCCCGAGTACATGCGCCAGTACATGCGGCCGCTGCGGCTCGCGTAGCCGGCGTGGCCGTAGCCGGCGTCAGCGCAGCGCGTGTAGCCCATGCACAGGTACGCCGAGGAGGCCGACGCCGCGGGGGCGGAGACGACCTGGACGGCCGGTGCGAGCACCGCGAGCACCCCCGCGAGGAGGCCGAGGATCGCCACGGACGCCGTCCGCGAACGGCCTCGTGACAGGGCTGGGGAGCAGCGCACGGAGAACACTGTCAAGCACATCCGTGGTGTTTCGCAACAATTTCCTCAGAAGTCACACCAGTATCTCGGCCGCGTGTCGCCTTGACTTGAGTACTGGATCGGCACTCGGAACGACGGGCTTGAGGGTTTGTTGCGGCGCCCCTGACATGATGCGCCGCATGCCCGGAACCAACCTGTCGCGCGAGGAAGCGGCTACCCGCGCCGCTCTCCTCGACGTCACGTCGTACACCGTCGACCTCGACCTCACCACCGGCGAGGAGACCTTCGCCTCGACCACCACGCTCGCCTTCACCTGCCGCGAGCCCGGCGCCGCCACGTTCGCGGACCTGGTGGACGCGACGGTGCACGAGATCACGCTGAACGGCCGGTCCCTCGACCCCGCGACGGCGTACGCCGACAGCCGCATCGCCCTCGACGACCTCGAGGCCGACAACGTGCTCGTCGTCCGCGCCGACTGCCGCTACTCCAACTCCGGCGAGGGCCTGCACCGCTTCGTCGACCCCGCCGACGACCGGGTCTACCTCTACTCGCAGTTCGAGGTGCCGGACGCCCGCCGGGTGTTCACCACCTTCGAGCAGCCCGACCTCAAGAGCGTCTTCGTCTTCAGGGTCACCGCGCCCGACCACTGGGTCGTCGTCTCCAACGCCCCCACGCCCGAGCCGACGCAGGTGTCGGGCGGCGTGGCGCGCTGGGAGTTCCCGCCCACCAAGCCGATGTCGACCTACATCACCGCGGTGGTGGCCGGCGAGTACCACGGCGTCTTCGACACCTACGAGGGCCGGTTCGGCACCATCCCGCTCGGCCACTACTGCCGGCAGTCACTGGTGGAGTACCTCGACCGCGACGTGCTGGTCGACCTCACCCGGTCGAGCTTCGCGTTCTTCGAGGAGCAGTTCGACTCGCCGTACCCGTTCGAGAAGTACGACCAGCTCTACGTGCCGGAGTACAACATGGGCGCGATGGAGAACGCCGGGTGCGTGACCCTGCGCGACGAGTACCTCCCCCGCTCCCGCCAGCCCCGCTCGTTCTACGAGTTCCGCTGCTCGGTGATCACCCACGAGATGGCCCACATGTGGTTCGGCAACCTCGTGACGATGCGCTGGTGGGACGACCTCTGGCTGAACGAGTCGTTCGCCGAGTGGGCCTGCTACTGGGCCGAGGCCGAGGCCACCGAGTTCACCGACGCGTGGACCGGCTTCGCCAACGCCCGCAAGCAGACCGGCTACCGCGCCGACCAGCTGCCGAGCACCCACCCGATCGCCGCCGACAACCACGACCTCGAGGCGGTCGAGGTCAACTTCGACATGATCACCTACGCGAAGGGCGCGTCGGTGCTCAAGCAGCTCGTCGCGTGGGTGGGCCTCGAGCCGTTCGTCGAGGGCCTGCGGCAGTACTTCCGCGACCACGCCTACGGCAACTCCGAGTTCGACGACCTGCTCACCGCGCTCGAGCGGTCCTCCGGCCGAGAGCTGCGCAGCTGGGCCGAGGAGTGGCTCCAGACGGCCGGCGTCAACACGCTCACGCCGGAGTTCGAGCTCGACGACGACGGCGCCTACCGCACCCTCACCGTGCGGCAGACCGCCCACCCCGACTACCCGACGCTGCGCCGGCACCGCCTCGGCATCGGCCTGTACGACCTGGTCGACGACGTGCTCGTGCGACGCGACTACATCGAGGTCGACGTCGAGGGCGAGACCACCGACATCAAGGAGGCGGTCGGCCAGAAGCAGCCCGACCTGCTGCTGCTGAACGAGCAGGACCTCGCCTACGTGAAGATCCGCCTCGACGAGCGTTCGCTGGCCACCGCCGTCCACGACCTCTCGCGGCTGCAGGACTCGCTCGCGCGGGCTCTCGTGTGGGGCGCGTGCTGGGACATGTGCCGCGACGCCGAGATGACCGCGCGCGACTTCGTCGAGCTCGTGCTCTCGAACATCGGGTCGGAGACCGACGCCTGGGGCGTCACCCGGATCCCGGTGTTCGCCGCACAGGCCGTGAACTCGTTCTCCGCTCCCCCGCACCGCCCCGAGCTCAAGCTCGCCTGGGAGCGCGGGCTGCGGCGGCTGATCGACGAGGCCGAGCCCGGCAGCGACCAGCAGCTCACCTTCGTGCGGCAGTACGCCAGTGCCGCGCGCACCGACGAGGCGCTCGCCGACCTCGAGACGCTGCTCGACGGGTCGCAGGTCGTCGAGGGCCTCGACGTCGACACCGACCTGCGCTGGAAGCTGCTCGCCGGCCTCGCCGCCGCGGGCCGGGCCGACGACGCCCGCATCGACGCCGAGCTGGCCTCCGACAACACCATCTCCGGCCAGGAGCACGCCGCGTTCGCCCGGGCCGCGATGCCCACCGCCGCGGCCAAGGACGCCGCCTGGCAGCGCGCCGTCCTCGACCCCACCACACCGAACGAGACCGCCCGGCAGATCACCTACAGCTTCATGCGACCCGACCAGGAGGAGGTGCTGGCGCCGTACCTGCAGCGCTACCTCGACGCGGTCGAGACCAGCTGGGAGGTGCTCGGCCCGCACAAGGCCGCCGTCGCGCTCGAGTACATCTTCCCGCGGCCGCTGGCCTCCCCGGAGCTGCTCGAGACCGTCGACGCGTTCCTCGAGACCAGCACCGCCAACCCCGGCGCCCTCCGCTTCGTGCGCGAGGGTCGTGCCGAGGTCGCCCGCGCCCTCGCCGCCCAGGCGAGGGACGCCGAGGGATAAGCCGACCCGCCCGAAACCGCACCAGATACACGCTGACCCGCCCGAAAGTTTCGGGCGGGTCAGCGTGATTTGCATGCAGTTTCGGGCGGGTCGACCTCTAGCCGGCGTGGAGGGTGTTCTGCGGCTTCGCGTGCTCGGCGAGCTGCTGGATGCCGCGGCGCAGGCCGCCGACCAGGTCGTCCTCGCGGAACGACGCGGCCATGGTGGCGACGGCGAGCTCGACGCTCGCGTCGGTGAGGGTGCGGCGGACGAAGCCGCCGACGACGACCTCCACCGCGTGCGCCATCGGGTCGACCATCACGAGCACGCTGCGGGCCGGCGCGACCAGCGTGTTGTGCAGGCTGGTGGCGTAGGCGTGCGGATCGCCGTCGGCGCGGCCGACGTAGACCGAGAACTCGGCGCGGCTCAGCTGCTCGGCGCGCCGGATGGCGTCGTCGAGCGAGGCGCGCTCGCTGGTACTGAACCAGTCACCAGCGACCACTGGCACCCCCAGCCTCGGAGTCACTGGTGTCGGGGCCGGCGAGCTCGCCGGCCGAGCGCCGCGGGCCGCCCAGCCACTCGTTCTGGGGACTCGTGGCGCCGGGCGCGATCCGCTCGCCGCGCACCATGGCGGGCACGTAGACCGCGAGCCCGATCAGCACGAACAGCAGCAGCGGGACGCCGCCGAGCAGCAGCAGGAGCTGGAGCGTGTCGGTCTCCGGCGGGTCGTCCCAGCTGGCCGGGGTGTCGGCCGTGGCGGCACCCGCGAGCGAGACCCACGCCACACCGAGCGCGACGAAGATGGAGAGGACGGT
The DNA here is from genome assembly GCA_963780355.1 of uncultured Actinomycetota bacterium. Classification (GTDB taxonomy): domain Bacteria; phylum Actinomycetota; class Actinomycetes; order Propionibacteriales; family Nocardioidaceae; genus Nocardioides. The sequence goes on along the minus strand of CAWABT010000001.1, from coordinate 1,796,905 downwards.
CACACCACGGCGGAAGGCGGTCCGGTTCACTTGGCCAGGGTATCGGGACCGGATGCTATGCATGGCCCCATGGCCCCTCTCGCGACCAACCCCTGCACTGACGGCGAGACGATCTGCAACCAGATCTTCGACTGGACCGACGACGCGACGTTCGCCCGCTACTCCGACATCGTGATCGGCAAGCCGCTGGTTCTCCTCGGGCTGTTCCTCCTCGCCTGCGCCATCCGCTGGGCGTTGTACCGCCTGGTGAACCGGGTGGTGCGCCGGGCGGCGAACAGCACGCTGCCCGACCGCATGAACGTCGCCACCACCGCGCGGCGGGCGCAGCGCGCCGAGACCATCGGCAGCCTGCTGCAGAGCGTGATCACCGGCCTGCTGGTTGCCGTCTTCGGCACGATGATGCTGAGCGAGCTCGGCGTCGACATCGCGCCGATCATCGCCAGCGCCGGCATCCTCGGCATCGCGCTCGGCTTCGGTGCCCAGTCACTGGTGCGCGACTACCTCTCGGGCGTCTTCATGATCCTCGAGGACCAGTTCGGGGTCGGCGACATCATCGACGTCGGCGAGGCCACCGGCACCGTCGAGGCGGTCACGCTCCGTGTCACCCGGCTGCGCGACATCAACGGCACCGTCTGGTACGTGCCGAACGGCGCGATCATCCGCGTCGGCAACCAGAGCCAGAACTGGTCGCAGACCGTGCTCGACATCGGCGTCGCCTACCACGAGGACCTCACCCGGGTGCGCCGCGTGCTCGAGGAGGTCGCCCACGACATGTGGGAGGACGAGGACTTCCGCGGCCAGGTGATCGAGGAGCCCTCGGTCTGGGGCGTGCAGGACCTCGCGCCCGACTCGGTGACCATGCGGGTCGTGCTCAAGACGACGCCGGGCGAGCAGTGGGCGGTCGCCCGCGAGATGCGGCAGCGGATCAAGGCCCGCTTCGACCACGAGGGCATCGAGATCCCGTTCCCGCAGCGCGTGGTGTGGCAGCGCACCGCCGCCGAGGAGAACGCCGCCGCGGCGGAGGCGACCCAGAAGGAGCCGGCGACCCCGTGACCATCCGGATCGAGCCGGGGCGGCCGAGCGAGCAGTCCTTCTACGACGAGATCGGCGGGGCGGAGACGTTCCGCACGATCGTCGCGCGCTTCTACGCCGGCGTCGCGGAGGACCCCGTGCTCCGGCCGCTCTACCCCGAGGAGGACCTCGGCCCGGCCGAGGAGCGGTTCCGGCTGTTCCTCATCCAGTACTGGGGCGGGCCGACGACGTACTCGGACGCCCGCGGCCACCCGCGGCTGCGGATGCGGCACGCGCCGTTCGCCGTCACCCCGGAGGCGAAGGACCGCTGGCTGGTCCACTTCCGTGCCGGGCTCGACGCAGCCGGGCTGACGCCGGAGCAGGACGCGAAGTTCTGGGAGTACGTCAACCACGCGGCGCAGTTCATGGTCAACACGTTCGAGTAAGTCGGCTCCAACCGCACGTCAAGTGGCGGGCCGCACGGTGCTCCTACCGAACCGAAGGAGCCACCATGACCCGCACCGACTCGTCCGTCCCGACCTTCCTGCTGCCCGGCCAGGCCGCCGCGCCGCCGGGACCGGTCGACATGACGCTGATGTACGCGATGCACCACGCCTTCCGCCGCGACCTGACGGCGTTCGCCGCCGCCGCCCAGGCCACGCCGGTCGACGACCGCCGCACCTGGGCTGCGCTCGAGCGCCGGTGGGGCGTGTTCTCGCGCTCGCTGCACGAGCACCACGGCACCGAGGACACCTACATCTGGCCCGCGCTCGTGGAGCGGGCCGACGACGCCGGCCGGGCGCTGCTCCAGGCGATGGAGGACGAGCACGCCGAGATCGACCCGGCCCTCGAGGCGTGCGCCGCCGGGTTCGCCCGGCTCGCCGGGCACGCCGACGAGGACGCCCGCGCCGCACTCGCGGTGCGGCTCGTCGCGACCCGCGAGCGGCTCGCCGAGCACCTGCGCCACGAGGAGACCGACGCCATCGCGCTCATCCAGCGGCTGTTCAGCGCCGAGGACTGGGCGCGGCTGGAGGAGGACCAGCTCAAGGACGCCGTCTCCCTGAAACAGGTGCTCGAGATCGTCGCCTGGGCGCTGCACGAGCTGCCCGCCGACGTCCGCGACCACCTGTTCGCGCAGCCGAAGGGCGGCGCCTACCGCGTGGTGTGGCTGCTGACCCGGGGTGGGTTCGCGCGCCGCGAGCGGGCGGCGTTCCGCCACGTGGCGTGAGACGTCAGAAGCCCCGCCGGTCCCGCTCGCCGCGCAGCCACTGCGCGGTGAGCGGGATCTCCCACTCCTCACACAGCCGGGTGGCGTCGTCGGCGTGCCTGGTGGCCAGCTCGACATCGCCGACAGCGTGCGCGGCCAGGGCGAGGAACGCGTCGACCGGACCCAGCGCCGGGCCGGAGCCCGACCCCGCGGTGTAGCCGGCGAACGGTGCGAGCCGGTCGTAGGCGGCGGCCGCGAGCGCGGCGTCACCCGTCACCGACGCGGCCTCCGCCGCGAACGCCCAGTTGATCAGCGAGAACCAGTTGTCCGGCTCGAGGTCGATGTGGTGCGCCGCGGCGAACGCGAGGGCCTCGTCCCGCTGCCCCGCGCGGGCGAGCAGCGCGACGGTGGCCGCGACCGTGGGGAGGTACCCGATGTCCAGGACGCCGGTCAGGGCGGCGGCCTCGTCCGTCCGGCCGTCCCAGACCTGTGCCGCCACAACGGCGCCGAGCTCGCCGAGCTCGGCCTGCGTCACCCTCAGCTGACGGGACTGCTCGGTCACGCTCTCGACCAGTTCGCGGACCCGGTCCGTGCGGCCGGCCTGGGCCTCCCAGGTCACGAGCGTCGCGTCGACCACCATGAGCGGGTAGGGCAGGTGGAGCCGCACCGCCTCGTCGTGCGCCATCTCGGCGTGCCGGCGCATCGGCACCGGGTCGCCGAGCTCGCCGAGCGCCACGGCCGTGAACACCGCAGCCACCGCCCGGCTCCGCTCGTCGCCCAGCCGCTGGGCCAGCACCTCGGCCTCGCGCGCGAGCTCGAGCCGGCGGCCGATCGTGGCCGGACGCCAGATCGCCAGGGCCCCGGTGAGGCACGTGTCGACGAGCAGGGCGTCGTCGCCGAGGGCCCTCGCGATCGCGAGCGCCTCGTCGACCAGGGCCTCGCGCTCGGCGGCCGGTGCGGTGAAGTACGCCTCGACGGCGAGCGCGAGCATCACCCGGCAGCGCCGGTGCTGCTCGCTCGACGGGAGCTCCTCGAGCGCCCGCCGCAACGCCGGCACGACGCCGGCGTCCTCGCCGTCGAGCGCCGGGTTCTGCCACATCGCCCCCCGGGTCGTCGACGACGCGGCGTCGGCGAGCAGCAGCACGTCGTCGAGCCGCTCGGCCTCGGCGATCGCCGCCCGGACGTCGGCGAGCAGCGAGGTCCAGTCGGCCTGCCAGCGGTGGGTCTCGATCCGCTCCATCAGCAGCCGGTAGCGGTCCCGCGGCGTCGACTCCGAGTCCTGCGCGAGCAGGTCCAGCGCAGCGGTGAGCAGCTCGGCGGCGGTGCCGAACGCGTGCCGGGTGCGCACCACCTCCGCGGCCGCCACGGAGGCGGCGCGCCACGCCCGGCCGGCGGACGACGGGCCGGCGGCCAGCCAGTGGCGGGCGGCCTCGGTGGTGCGGTCGGCGTACTCGTCGAGCACCTCCGCGGCCTTCGCGTGCGCCCTCGCCCGGCGGGTGGTCGACCAGCCGGCGTACACGGTGTCGCGCACCAGCGCGTGGCCGAAGGCGTAGTGGCCGATTCCCTCTTCGCGCACCAGGCCGGCGGCGAGCGCCGGGTCGAGCCGGTCGAGCACGTCGTCCTCGTCGACCGCGGCGGCCTCGGCCAGCACCGGAAGGTCGAAGTCCCGGCCGACGACGGCGGCCCAGCTGAGCAGCGTGCGGGTCGCCTCGGGGAGCCGGTCGAGCCGGCGCACGAGCACGTCGCTCACGGCGGCCGGCGGGTCGGCCTCGGCCACCAGCGCGGTGAGGTCGCCCCGCTCGCGGGCCAGCCGGGCGTACTCGACGAGGAAGAACGGGTTGCCGTCGGTGCGGCCGGCCAGCTCGTCGGCCTCGGCGCGCGAGGGCGCCACCTCGGCCACCGCCTCGACGACGGCGGCGGCGTCGGCGGTCGACAGACCGTCGAGGGCGAGCCGGGGACCGTGCCCGCCGCGAGCCAGCGCCTCCACCAGGTCGGCGAGGGAGTCGGTGGGCTCGGGGTGCGTGCGCCAGGTGAGCAACACGAGCAGCCGCGCGTCACCGACCTCGCGGCTGGCGAGCATCCGCAGCACCCGCAGCGTCGGCTCGTCGGCCCAGTGCAGGTCGTCGACGACGAGCAGCATCGGTCCCGCGCGGGCGGCGCCGAGCACGCGGTCGAGCACGGCCTCGAAGGTGCGGAACTGGGCGCCCTCGTCGTCGGAGACGGCGACCGGCAGGTCGGCGCCCAGGCCGCGGAGCACCTGCTGCCACGGCCACAGCGGCGGGGCGCCGTCGTCCTGCGAGCAGCGGCCGAGCAGCACGGTGGCGCCGCGGTCGAGGACCCGGTGGGCGACCTCGGTGACCAGCCGGGACTTGCCGATGCCCGGCTCGCCGGTGATCGAGGCGATCCGCGGCCGGCCCGCCTCGGCGTCGTCGTAGCCGGCGAGCAGCCGGTCCAGCGGGTCCCGGCGGCCGACGAGCGGCCACGACGGCAGCGCCGGCAGCACCACCGGCGGCGGCGCAGCGACGGCGGCCGGTGGCTCCGGCGTCGGGGCCGCGGGTGCCGCGGTCGGGGCGGTGACGCCGCCGGCAGGTGGCGTCCAGGCCAGCGCGTCGTCCTGCCGGAGCACGAGGGTCTGGAGGTCGCGCAGCTCCTGGCTCGGCTCGAGCCCGAGCTCGGTGTCGAGCACCTCGCGCACCCGTCGCAGCGCCTCGAGGGCGTCGGCCTGGCGACCCGAGCGGGCGAGCGCGACCACCCGGATCGCCCACAACCGCTCGCGCAGCGGGTGGTGCGCGGTGAGCACCTCGGTCTCGGCCGCCACGGTGGCGTGGTCGCCGGCCGCCAGCGCCAGCACGGCCCGGTCCTCGAGCGCCACCGACCGCAGCTCCTCGAGCCGGGCCCGCTCGGCGACGACACCCGGCGCCTCCCCCAGCTCGACGTACGGCACCCCGCGCCACAGGGCGAGGGCGGCGTCCAGCTCGGCGAGCGCGTCGCCGATGTCGGCGCCGCTGAGTCCCGGCACCGACCACGGCTGCCGGGAGCCCGCCAGCCGGCGGTGCACCCCGCTCACCGTGCGGTCGAAGCGGGCGGCGTCGAGGGCGCCGTTCTCGAGGTGCAGCGCGTAGCCGGGCGCCACGGTGACGAGCACGGTGGCCGGGGTGCGGGGTGCCCGGTCGGGTTCCAGCACCCGGCGCAGGCCGGACACGTAGACCTGGAGGGTGCCGCCGACGCCGTCCGGCGGCTGGTCGCCCCAGATCAGGTCGACCAGGCCGTCGACCGACACCGGACGGCCGCCGGAGAGCGCGAGCGCCGCGAGCAGCGCCCGCCGCTTGGGCGTGCCGAGGTCGACCCGGTCGTCGCCGCGCCACACCTCCGTCGCGCCGAGCACACTCACCAGCACGGCGGAGAGGCTAGTTGTCAGCGACTCCCGATGTGGGCGAAGAGCGCATCCGGTGGCGGGGTCGGGCGTCCGGTGTCGGTGTCGATGAACACCACCACCACGCGGCCGCGGGCCAGCGCGGTGTCGCCGTCGGCGATCTCGGCGTCCACGGTGATCGACGTCCGGCCGGTGGCGACGACGTCGGACCAGCACGTGTAGGGCTCGGGCCGCAGCAGCACCGGCCGCAGGTACTCGACGTCGGCCTGCGCCACCACCACCTGCGGCAGGTCGGTGCCGGCGTCGCGGGCCAGGCCGGCGAGCAGCCGCAGCCGGCTCTCCTGGAAGTACTCGAGGTAGGTGACGTTGTTGACGTGGCGGTAGACGTCGAGGTCGGAGAACCGCACCGGCACCTTGGCCCGCGTCGCGCGGTCGCGGTCCGGCGGGCCGGGGCGGTTCGGCGTCGGGCCGGGATCGTCGTCGGCGAGGCCCGCGAGCACCTCCCGCTCCTCGGCGGTGATCCGCCGCGGCCGGCCGGTGTCGATCACGAACGGCGCCAGCACGCTGCTGGCGCGCACGTAGACCTGCCGGTTGCCGTCGTCGTCGTGTGGAAGATCTCGTAGGCGAGCGTGAACGACGCGGCCCGCACCTCGGTGACCCAGGTCTCCACGGTCACCGGCCGGAACCGGAAGCCCAGCGAGCTGCGGTAGTCGAGCGTGTGGCGCACCACGACGATGCCCTCGCCGCGCTCGCGGTGGGGGAAGACGCGGCGCATCAGGTCGACCCGCGCCTCCTGCAGGTAGTCGGCGTAGACCACGTTGTTGACGTGCCCGAGGAGGTCGAGGTCGGCCCAGCGCGTGGGGCACTCGTAGACGTGGCGCACGGCAGGCGACTCTGCCAGAGCCGGTCACCGGAACCTGTTCTAGTGTGACGGGCGGACACGCATCACCCGCCCGAGATCGGAGAACGTCATGCCCGAGGCCGTCATCGTCGCCACCGCCCGCTCCCCCATCGGGCGGGCCAACAAGGGCTCGCTCAAGGACCTCCGACCCGACGACCTCACCGCCACCATCGTGGAGGCGGCGCTGGAGAAGGTGCCGGGCCTCGACCCGACGACGATCGACGACCTGATCCTCGGCTGCGGCCTGCCCGGCGGCGAGTCCGGCAACAACATGGCGCGCAGCGTCTCGGTGCTGCTCGGGCTCGACTCGGTGCCCGGCACCACGGTCACCCGCTACTGCGCCTCCTCGGTGCAGACCACCCGGATGGCGTTCCACGCGATCAAGGCCGGCGAGGGCGACGTGTTCATCTCGGCCGGCGTCGAGACCGTGTCGCGCTTCGCCAAGGGCACCTCCGACCACTGGCCCGACACCAAGAACGCGCGGTACGCCGACGCCGAGGAGCGCACGAAGTCGACGGCCGAGGCGGGCAACGGCGCCGGCCCGTGGCACGACCCGCGCGAGGACGGCCTGCTGCCCGACGTCTACATCGCCATGGGCCAGACCGCCGAGAACGTCGCCACGATGCGCGGCCTGGACCGCAAGGAGCTCGACGAGTTCGGCGTCCGCTCGCAGAACCTGGCCGAGAAGGCGATCGCCGACGGCTTCTGGGCCCGCGAGATCACGCCCGTCACCACGCCCGACGGCACCGTCGTCAGCGCCGACGACGGCCCGCGCGCCGGCGTCACCTACGAGGCGATCTCGCAGCTCGACCCGGTGTTCCGGCCCGACGGCGTCGTGACCGCCGGCAACTGCTGCGCGCTCAACGACGGCGCCGCGGCGGTGATCGTCATGTCCGAGACCAAGGCCGCCGAGCTCGGCGTCAACCCGCTCGCCCGGATCCTCGCCACCGGCGTCTCCGGCCTCTCGCCGGAGATCATGGGCCTCGGCCCGGTCGAGGCCACCAACCGCGCGCTGGCCCACGCCGGCATGAGCATCGACGACATCGACCTCGTCGAGATCAACGAGGCGTTCGCCGCGCAGGTCGTGCCGTCCTACCAGGACCTCGGCATCGACCTCGACAAGCTGAACGTCAACGGCGGCGCGATCGCCGTCGGCCACCCGTTCGGCATGACCGGCGCCCGGCTCCAGAACACGATGCTCAACTCGCTGGACTGGCACGACAAGACCACCGGCCTCATCACCATGTGCGTCGGCGGCGGCCAGGGCATGGCACTGATCCTCGAGCGCGTCTGAGCTCGCGAAGGCGCGCTCATCGGTGGTCGAGCAGCGACCGAGCGTGTCGAGGCCTCGTGAGGTCAACGGCGACCCGACCGAACGCGCGGTGGCGTAGGCGAGATCGGTCCCGAGGTTTCGATACGCGGCACGCTCGTTCCTCGCGGGCCGCTACTCAACCAGCGTCGGTTCGCGACGGCCTAGGGTGTGCCCGTGCCGTCGTTCCCCACGAAGCCGGAACCCCGCTGGCTCGACTCCGACCAGCAGCGCGCCTGGCGCGCGTTCGTGCTGGGGTCGACCCTGCTCTTCGACCGGCTCGACGACGACCTGCGCCGCAACCACGGGATCTCGCTGGTCGAGTTCGAGATCCTGGTGCGGCTCTCGGAGCGGGACGGGCAGATGCGGATGGCGAAGCTGGCCCACTCGCTCGCGCACAGCCGGAGCCGGGTGACCCACACCGTCAAGCGGATGGAGGACTCCGGGCTCGTCACCCGGGAGGAGTCCCCCGAGGACGGCCGCGGCGTGCTCGCCGTCATGACCGAGCGGGGCCGGCTGATGCTCGAGAACGTCGCGCCCACCCATGTGGAGGGCGTGCGCGACCACCTCGTCGACCTCGCCGACCCGGCCGACTTCGCCGCCGTCGGGCGGGTGTTCGACGCGGTCTCCGACGGCCTCATCGCCGGCAACCCCGACATGGAGCTGCGCCAGCGGCGGTAGCTAGTCGCGCGTCAGGCGGCGGTGGGTGACCCGGTGGGGGCGGGCCGCCTCGGCGCCGAGGCGCTCGATCTTGTTCTCCTCGTACGAGGCGAAGTTGCCCTCGAACCAGAACCACTTGGCGGGGTCCTCGTCGTCGCCCTCCCAGGCGAGGATGTGGGTGGCGACCCGGTCGAGGAACCACCGGTCGTGCGAGGTGACCACGGCACAGCCGGGGAAGTCGAGGAGTGCGTCCTCCAGCGACGACAGCGTCTCGACGTCGAGGTCGTTGGTGGGCTCGTCGAGGAGCAGCATGTTGCCGCCCATCTTCAGCGTGAGCGCGAGGTTGAGCCGGTTGCGCTCGCCACCGGACAGCACGCCGGCCTTCTTCTGCTGGTCGGGGCCCTTGAAGCCGAACGAGGCGACGTAGGCGCGGGAGTTCATCTCGAAGTTCGCGACCTTGATGAAGTCGAGCCCGTCCGAGACCACCTCCCACACGTTCTTGGTCGGGTCGAGGCCGCCGCGGCTCTGGTCGACGTAGCTGATCTTCACGGTCTGGCCGACCGTGAGGTCGCCCGCGTCGGGCTGCTCCTGGCCGGTGATCATCCGGAACAGCGTGGTCTTGCCGACGCCGTTCGGGCCGATGACGCCGACGATGCCGGCGCGCGGCAGCGAGAACGACAGGTCGTGGATGAGGGTGCGGCCCTCGAAGCCCTTCGCGAGGCCCTTGGACTCCAGCACGATGTCACCGAGCCGCGGGCCGGCCGGGATGTTGATCTCGGAGGTGTCGATCTTGCGGTCGCGGTCGGCCGCGGCAGCCATCTCCTCGTAGCGCGCCAGTCGCGACTTGCTCTTGGCCTGGCGGGCCTTCGGGTTCGACCGGACCCACTCCAGCTCCTTCTCGAGCATCCTGGCGCGCTTCGCGTCCTTGGCGCCCTCGACCTTGAGCCGGTCCTTCTTGGTCTCGAGGTACGTCGAGTAGTTGCCCTCGTAGGGGTGGGCCCTGCCGCGGTCGAGCTCGAGGATCCACTGCGCGACGTTGTCGAGGAAGTACCGGTCGTGGGTGACGGCCAGGACGGCGCCCGGGTAGGAGGCGAGGTGCCCCTCGAGCCACTGCACCGACTCGGCGTCGAGGTGGTTGGTGGGCTCGTCGAGGAGCAGCAGCGACGGCTGCTGGAGCAGCAGCTTGCACAGCGCCACCCGGCGCCGCTCGCCTCCGGAGAGGTGGTCGACGAGGACGTCGCCCGGCGGGCAGCGCAGCGCGTCCATCGCCTGGTCGAGCCGGCTGTCGAGGTCCCACGCGTTGGCGTTGTCGAGGTCCTCCTGGAGATCGCCCATCTCCTTCATCAGGGCGTCGAAGTCGGCGTCCGGGTCGCCCATCGCCTCGCTGACCTCGTCGAAGCGCTGCTTCTTGGCCAGGATCCCGCCGACCGCCTCCTGCACGTTCTCCAGCACCGTGGTGCCCTCGGTGAGCGGCGGCTCCTGCTGGAGCATGCCGACCGTGGCCTCGGGGTCGAGCAGCGCGTCGCCGTTGTTGGCGTGGTCGAGCCCCGCCATGATCTTGAGGAGCGACGACTTGCCCGTGCCGTTGGGGCCGACGACGCCGATCTTGGCGCCGTGCAGGAACGAGAGCGTGACGTTGTCGAGGACGACCTTGTCACCGTGGGCCTTGCGCACGTTGCGCAGCGTGAAGACGTACTCAGCCATGCCCAAAACCTAGGGCGTGAGACCTCCCGGTCCGCATTCGGCGTCTAGTGGGGTGTGAGGATGCCGCCGCGAGGAAGGACGGTCCGTGGGCCGCAGTGAACGTGACGACGCCGAGTTCGAGGCGTTCGTGGCCGCCCGCGGGGCGCGCCTGTACCGCAGCGCGTTGCTGCTGACCGGCTCCCCGCAGTCGGCCGAGGACCTCGCCCAGACGGCCCTCGCCCGCGCTTACGCCTCCTGGCGGCGGGTGCGGGCCGCGGACGACCCGGTGGCCTACGTGCACCGCACGCTCCACAACACCTTCCTCTCGGAGCGACGCCGGCGCAGCAGTACCGAGCTGCCGGTGGCCGCCACCCCGGACCGGCCGAGCAGCGACGGCGACCACGACACCCGCCTAGCGGTGCTCGGGGCCCTGGCCGCCCTCGCGCCGCTCGACCGGGCCGTGGTGGTGCTCCGCTACTGGGAGGACCGCAGCCTCGACGAGACCGCCACCGCCCTCGGCCTCACCCCGGCGGCCGTCAAGAACCGCAGCCTGCGCGCGCTGCGACGCCTGCGCGCCGAGCTCACCGAACCCGCCGACCACACCCGGACAGGAGATCTGTCGTGACCGACCTCCGTACGCTCCCCGACCCCGGACCCGAGCCCGCCCTCGAGGACGAGGTGCGCGACCTGCTCGCCCGCGCGATGGACGGAGCCGAGCCCGCCCACGGCCTCGCCGGCGCCACCCTCGAGGGCCGCCGGCTGCGACGACGGCGCCGGGTCGGCGTGGCCACCGTGACCACCCTGGCGGGCGCCGCCGCAGCCGTGACCGTGGCCGCCGCGCTCGCGGGCGGCACCAGCCCGACCCGTGCCGTCGACACGCCCCCGGCCGAGACGCCCTCGGCGGTCGTGACCGTGGCGCCCACGTCTGAGGACCCGGAACGACCCGGCAACATCCCGCTCGCCCACTGGCGGCAGTTCCCGCCGGAGTGGAAGGCCTACTTCGGCGCCGAGGGACCGGCGTGGACGAGGCTCCCGGCCGCCGAGGTGCGTGACCGGCTGGCCCGGGTGCTGCCCGACGGCGTGCGGATCGTGTCGGCCGAGCTGACCAGCGACGACGTGGCCCCCGGTGAGTCGCACGAGGTGCGCGGCATGGTGCGCGTCGTGCTGGACGCCGCCGGCGCCCGAGGCTCGCTCGAGGTGATGCTCAACGCCGAGCCGCCTCCCCCGCCGGAGCCGGGCGTGATCACCGTGCAGGACCCGGACGGCGACGTGACCTACGGGGTGGAGTCGCAGCCCACCAAGCCGGGCGGCGACGACGGCGTGCACCGTGCCGGCGACATCACCGTGATCACGGCGACGGCGCTCGTGCCCGACGGCTGGGTGTACGTGTCGACGGCGAACAGCCTCGACGACAAGTGGGGCCGCGAGTCGACGGCGTCGGCCGCGGCGCCCCTGCTGACCCAGCGGCAGGTGGAGGCCCTCGCCGCCGCGGACGTGTGGGTGGAGTGAGGCTCACGCCGCCGCCACCGCCCGGTCGGCCTTGGTGAACACCGTGGTGCCGCGCGAGAGGTCGTGCCCGACGAGCACGGCGTCGACGTCGAACCCCACCGCCTCGACGCCGGCCCGCGTGACGTAGCTGCGGGCGGTGAGCCGGCCGTGCACCACCACCGGGTCGCCCTTGCGCAGTGACCTCGCGCAGTGCTCGCCGAGCCAGCGCCAGGCGCTCACCGAGTACCACTGGGTGTCGCCGTCGACCCACTCCCCGGTGCCCTTCTGCCGGCGTCGCGGCGTGCACCCGACCCGGAAGCTCGCCACCGCGACCTCACCGCCCTGCCGCAGCACCACGTCGCTGCCGACCCAGCCCTGCAGGGTCACCGTCGTGTCGTTGACCATCGTCCGTCTCCTTCGCTGTCGTGTGCGGACAGCGACGAGCGAACGGCGGGCCACCGACGGTTCCCGCCGACGCCGGCGGGGGCCTGGGGAGAACCGGCCCGAGTTCCTGCTGTGGACGGTTGGTGGGTAGCAGGCGGGCCGAGGACTCAGTTCAGCGTGGGCTCGAGCGAGCGGCGCACGGTCGCGTAGGCGTCGAGCTCGGTGGCGACCGGCGCGACGACCAGCTCGTGCGCGACGTCGTGCAGCGCCGTGCGCAGCCGCTCGTCGGCGGCGCGGGCACGCTGCGCGCCCGCCCGCCGCACCAGTGGCCGGGAGACGACGGCGAGCACCAGCCCGACGACGAGCCCGCCGGCCAGCAGCACCAGTGGCAGCGCCACCCCGGCCACCTGTGGCGTGTCGCCGAGTCCGCTGCCGGCCGCGGCCACCACCGACCACACGCCGCCCGCGACGGCCGCGAGCAGCAGCAGCCACTGCACGACCCGCAGCAGGCCGGCCCAGGCGGGCAGCCGAGCGGCGCCGAGGTCGGTGCCGGCGAGGGTGGCGTCGAGGCGGTCGCCCAGCTCGGGCAGCCGCGCGGTGGCGGCGGTGTGCACCGCGCCGACCCACGGCGGGGCGAGCCCGGCCGAGGCGTCGTCGGCGAGCCGCCGGACGTCGGTGTCGACCTGCGCACGCTGCACGGGGGCCACCGACGGGGCGGCCGAGCGGCCGAGCAGGTCGCCCGCGGCCTCGCCGAGGTCGACGCCGGCGCGCGCCAGCGGATCGGGCTCGAGACGGGAGGCGAGGGCGAGCGGCGGCCAGGTGGTGGCCCGGCCGGCGCGCAGCCGCACCGAGCGCTCGACGGCGTCGACCACGCCCGGGACGCCGGCCGCCGCGGCCAGCGCGTCGTCGAGGTCGCCGACCTGCCGCTCCGAGAGCTCGCGCGGCCGGCCGGTGCCGGTGGCCTCGGCCACCCGTTCCGCCGCCGCCCGCAGGTCGGAGGCGATCCGCGCCCGGATGTGCTCCTTGGCGCGGACCCGCCCGGCGATCTCGTCCCGCAGCTCCTCGACCCCGATGTCGTGCCGCGCGCTGATCGGGAACACCGGCACCTCGGCCAGCCCGTCGGCGTCGAGCAGCCGCCGGACGTCGGCGAGCATCGCCTCCCGCCGGTCCTCGGGCACCGTGTCGATGTGGTTGAGCACGATCACCATCACGCCGCTGTGCGACGCGAGCGGTGCGAGGTAGCGCTCGTGGACGGCGGCGTCGGCGTACTTCTGCGGGTCGAGCACCCACACCATCAGGTCGGCGAGCTGCACGAGCCGGTCGACCTCGAGGTGGTGGGAGACCTCGGTGGAGTCGTGGTCGGGCAGATCGAGCAGCACGACGCCCTCGAGGTCGCGCTCCTCACGCGCGGTGTCGAGCATCGAGTCGCGCATCGTCTGGTGCCGCCGCGGGATGCCGAGCCACTCGAGCAGCTCCGGCGCGCCGGTGGCGCCCCACACGCACGCCGTGGCCCATGAGGTGGTGGGACGACGGACGCCGGTGGACGACAGCTCCAGCCCGGCGAGCGCGTTGAAGGTGGTGGACTTGCCCGAGCCCGTGGCACCGGCGATCGCCACCACGGTGTGCTCCGCGGACAGCCGCAGCCGCCCGGTGGTGCGCTCGGCCAGCGCCTCCACGTCGTCGAGCATCGCGTCGTCGAGCCGGCCCCGCGCGGCCGCGACGGCGGCGGCGAGGCCGTCGGCGCGCGCGCCGAGGTCGGTGCCCTGGGTCGAGAGCGGGCGGGCACTCGGACGGGCACTGTCGAGCGTCGTCAAGGGGTGGGGCCTCCCTGGTCGGTGTCCTCGGTGTCCTCGGTGCTGTCGAGGGTCTCGAGGTCCACACTGACGGACCGGCCCGCCGCCTCATAACGCAGGTCGTCGATCCGGCGGACGTCGGCGCGCAGCCGCTCGGCCAGATCCCCCGCCTCGGCGACCGCCGGGCCGGCCACGGCGTCGAGCGCGTCGAGGTAGCGCTGCCGCTCGCTGCGCAGCAGCTCGGCCACCCGTCGGTCGAGCGCCCGCATCGACCGCTGCACGAGGGTGCGCAGCTCGGCGTCGCCGAAGACGGCCTCGAGCAGGCGCGGGGCGAGCACGGCGGTACCGGGCTCGGCGGCCCGCGAGGAGAACACGTGGACCATCAGCGCCACCGAGAGCCCGTTGACGCCGAGCGCGAGGAACCGCGCGGTCGTGCGCTTGTCGGTGCTGGCGCTGCGCACCAGCTCGACGACGTCCTCCTGCCACAGCGTGACGGCCTGCTCGGCGCGCCGGTTGAGGTCGCGGGAGGGGCGCCCGAGGTCGTCGGTGCTGCCGGCCAGCAGCTCCGGGCCGGCGGGTCGCTCCTGCCAGGCGGTCGACACCCGCGCGGCGGCCGCCTCGGACTGCTCCAGCACCAGCGTGCGGACGGCGGCGTGCGCGCCGCTCGCCACCCGCTCGGCCTGCTGCGGCTTGCCCTTGATCGCGTTGACGAGCCGGTCGCGGATGCCGCTGACCCGGGTGTCGAGCGAGCGGGCGAGCTCGCCGGTGCCGACGAACTCGCGCCAGCGGGCGGCCAGCTCGCCGCGGTGGAGCGTGCCGTCGGTGGCCGCGGCGCCGAGCCCGGAGGCGACGGCGTCGTAGACCTCGCCGACGGCGTCACGCAGGCCGACGGCGGCCTCCTGCTGGGCGGCCAGTCCGTCGGCCACGGGGTAGACGTGGAGGCTGAGGTCGCGGACCGCGCCGTCCAGCGTCTGCCGGACGACGGCGGTGCGGGCCTCGGCGTCCTCGGCCAGCATCTCCAGCCACGACCGCACCTGCTCGACGTGGTGCTGCGGCAGCAGCCCGTCCTCGTCGACCTTGCCCTCGGCCACCGTGAACAGCGGGCTGTCCTTGAGGCCGCGGCTGGCGAGCATCCGCGCGAGGTGGGTGGTGACGGTGTGGACGGCCTCATCGGGGGTGCGGTCGAGCACGATCGCGACGGCGGCCGAGCGGGCCGCGGCGTCCTGGAGGTACTCCCACGGCACCTGGTCGGCGTACCGCGCCGCCGAGGTGACGAAGAGCCAGAGATCGGCGGCGGCCAGCAGCTGCGCGGCGAGCAGCCGGTTCTGCTCCTCGACCGAGTCGACGTCGGGCGCGTCGAGGATCGCCAGCCCCTTCGGGACGGCGGGCGTGGCCACGAGCTGGATCGAGTCGGGGTCGTTGGTGGCGTGGTCGACGCGCTTCAGCTCGGGCAGCACCCGGTTCTGGTCGAACCAGTGGCCGTCGTCCGGGTGGTGCGCGAGCACCGGCGAGCGGGTGGTGGGCCGCAGCAGGCCGGACGCCGTGATGGGGCTGCCGACGATCGAGTTCACCAGCGTCGACTTGCCGGCGCCGGTGGAACCGCCCACCACGGTGAGCAGCGGCGCCTCGAGCGTGGTGAGCCGCGGGATGATGTAGTCGTCGAGCTGGTCGAGGATCTCCTTCCGGGACGCACGGAGCTCGTCGGTGCCGGGGAGGTCGAGCGGCAGGACGGTGTCTTGCAGCGCGGCTCGCAGCTGCACCAGTGCGGTGACCATCCGGCTGTCGGCGGTCGGGGCTGCCCTGCGCTTGCTCATGAGTCGATCACCCGGTCCCCGGCGGCGTTGTCCGACGGAGGAGCGGAGCGGGGGAGGCGGAGAACGTCGTGGGGTGGTTCATCGGGCGGGCACCACCTGACCGGGGAAGGCGAGCCGCGGCCGCAGCGCGTTGATGCGGGCCACGTGGTCGGCGCCCCGCTCCTGCCAGTCGGACGGCGCGGTGCCGCGCAGGATCCGGTGGTGCAGGAAGCCGAGCTCGACGACGGCCTGCTGGTACTCGGCCATCGCCCGGGCCGACTCCGGACCGCCCAGCCGGGCGGCGTGCGCCCGCGCGGCGCGGCGCGCCCGCAGGTCGACCATCCAGCCGATGTCGGTGGCGGGGATGAGGCCGCGCTGTGCGGCGTCGCCGAGGGCGGCGGTGAGCATCTGGGCCTCCCGGCCGCGCGCCCACGCGGTCAGGCAGCCGAGGCCCACCAGCGCCGGCAGCATCAGGACGATGTAGACCCCGGCGAATCCCTCGAAGCCGAAGATCGTCGAGCCGTTCCAGATGCCGTGGGCGAGCACGGCCACGAGGTAGCCGCCGATCGGCGCGAGGAACCGCACCGCGCCGCTGCGGGAGGTGACCGCGAGACCGATGCCGATGCCGATGAAGGCGGTGAACAGCGGGTGGGCGAACGGGCTGAACACGCACCGCAGCACGAAGGTGGTGGTGACGCCCTCGATGCCGCCCGGCGCCATGCCGTCGGTGCCGTCCCACGCCGCGCTCAGGTAGAGGATGTTCTCGGTGAAGGCGAAGCCGATGCCCACCATGCCGGCGTAGACGACGCCGTCGAGGACGCCGTCGAGCTCGGCCCGGCGCCACCAGAGCAGCAGGAGCAGGAACGCGCCCTTGAACGCCTCCTCGGTGACCGGGGCGACGACGGCGAGCGACACCTCGTCGGTGACCGGCACGACGTAGCCGCCGACGCCCCCCACCACGATCGCGGCCGCGGTGGCGACGAACGCGCCCCACAGCAGGCCCGCGGCGAGCAGCCGGCGGGGCTCGGGCTCGTAGCGGTCGACCCACACGTAGCAGGCCACCAGCGGCACCACCGGGACGGCGGCCAGCGCGGTGGCGGCGAGCACGACCGCCGGGGCGCCCGACAGGGCCAGGATCGCCAGCATCAGGAGCGCGCCGAGGCTCACCAGCACGGTCACGACGACCGTGAAGGAGATGCCCTCGGGGCGCCGCTCACGCATGGCTCCAGCGTATCGGGAGCGACCCCTCCGACCCGTCGGCGGCGTGCCCTGCGGGCGTACGATCGCCACCGTGAGCGAGCAGACCACCCCCGAGACCGCCGCCCCGAAGATCGAGTCGCACGACCCCGCGGCGCCGGAGGCCTACAAGGCCTTCATGCGCGAGGGCTGGGCCGACCTCTCGAGCCTGCCGCCGCGCGCCGAGATCGCCGATCTCGCGGCCGACCGCCGTGCCCGGCTGGCCGCCACCTTCCCCGGCGAGCGGCTGGTGCTGCCCGCGGGCGGGTTCAAGGTCCGCAACTACGACTGCGACTACCGGTTCCGGCCGGACTCCGCGCACACCTACCTCACCGGCAACCACACGAGCGACGCCGTGCTCGTCGTCGACGACGGCGAGGCGGTGCTCTACGCCCGCCCGCGCGCCGGCCGCGAGAACGACGAGTTCTTCCGCGACCGCCAGTACGGCGCCCTGTGGGTCGGCGCCCGGCCCTCGCTCGAGGAGCTCTCGGCGGCGCTCGGGCTCGAGGTGCGGCACATCGACGCGCTGCCCGACGTCCTCACCGACGGTGGGCCGGGCGGCAAGACCCGGGTGCACCGCGGCGTCGCCCGCACCGTCGACCGGCTGCTCTCCCCCGATGAGTCGCTCGACGCCGACCTCGCCCGGGTGCTCTCGGAGATGCGGCTGGTGAAGGACGACTGGGAGATCGGGCAGCTCCAGGAGGCCTGCGACGTCACCACCCTCGGCTTCGAGGACGTCGTCCGCGAGTGGGACCGGGTGCTGGAGCACGGCGAGCGCTGGATCGAGGGCACTTTCCACCGCCGGGCGCGCGTGATGGGCAACGGCCCGGGCTACGAGTCGATCGTCGGCGGCGGCTCGCACGCCACGACGCTGCACTGGACCGACAACTCCGGGCCGGTCGAGCCCGGCACGCTGCTGCTGCTCGACATGGGCGTCGAGGGCGACCACCTCTACACCGCCGACGTCACCCGCACCCTCCCGGTCGACGGCACCTTCACCCCGCTCCAGCGCCAGCTCTACGACCTGGTGTTCGCCGCCCAGGACGCCGGCATCGCCGCCGTCCGGCCGGGCGAGCCGTTCTCGTCGTCCCACGAGGCCGCGATGACGGTGCTCGCCCACGGGCTCGCCGACCTCGACCTGCTGCCGGTCTCCGCCGAGGAGGCGCTCGACCCCGAGTCGAAGGTCTACGCCCGGTGGACCCTCCACGGCACCAGCCACATGCTCGGCCTCGACGTGCACGACTGCGGCAGGTCGGCGCCCGAGTCGTACGCCAAGGGCAGCTACGCCGAGGGCATGGTGCTCACCGTCGAGCCCGGCCTCTACTTCCAGGCCGACGACCTGCTCGTGCCGGAGGAGCTGCGCGGCATCGGCATCCGCATCGAGGACGACGTCCTCGTCACCGCCGACGGCACCCGCAACCTCTCCGCCGCCCTCCCCCGCTCCGCCGCCGACGTCGAGGCGTGGTGGGCCGGGCTGAGATGAGACCGGCTCGGCATACTGAGGCCCGCCACGCCCCCGTAGCTCAGCTGGATAGAGCAGCGGCCTTCTAATCCGCTTGGCGCAGGTTCGAGTCCTGCCGGGGGCACTCCTCCAGGTCGGCGGACGCTCCAGACCTGCACAACCAGTTCAATCGAACGGTTTGTGCAGTCCGTAGCTGCCACGACCTGCACAAGTCGTTCGATCGAACTACTCGTGCACGTCGGAGCTCATGCTCGGTCGAGGTAGGCCGCGATCTCCTCGCGGATCCGGGCCCGCACGTCGTCGGGAGCGAACGAGCAGTCGATCGCCACGGTGGCGAGGGCGGCGAGGCCGGCCTCGTCGAGGTCGAGCAGCCGGGCGGCGACGGCGTACTCGTCGTTGAGCGTCGTACCGAACATCGGCGGGTCGTCGGAGTTGATGGTGACGATCACCCCGGCGTCGGACATGGCCCGCAGCGGGTGCTCGTCGAGGGCCGCGACGGCCTTGGTGGCGATGTTCGAGGTCGGGCAGACCTCGAGCGGGATCCCCCGGTCGGCGAGGTGGGTCAGCAGCGTCGGGTCGGTGACGGCCGAGGTGCCGTGGCCGATCCGCTCGGCGCCGAGCAGGCGCAGCGCGTCCCAGACCGTCTCCGGGCCGGTGGTCTCGCCGGCGTGCGGCACGGAGTGCAGGCCGGCGGCGCGGGCGGCGTCGAAGTGCGGCTGGAACTGCGCGCGCGGGACGCCGACCTCGGGGCCGCCGAGCCCGAACCCGACCAGCCCGTCGGGCGCGTGGTCGAGGGCGTAGCCGAGCGTGACGTCGGCGGCGGGGACGCCGGACTCCCCCGGGATGTCGTAGATCCAGCGCAGCACGATGCCGAAGTCGCGCTCGGCCGCGACCCGGGCGTCCTCGATCGCCTCGGTGTAGCCCTCGATCGCCACGCCGGCCTGGACCGAGGTGTACGGCGTGCAGGTGAGCTCGGCGTACCGGACCCGCTGGCCCTCGGCCAGCTCGCGGGCCACCTCGTAGGTGAGGTAGCGGACGTCGTCCGGCGTGCGGATCAGGTCGACGACGGCCAGGTAGACGTCGATGAAATGGGCGAAGTCGCGGAACTCGTAGAACGCGCGCAGCTCGTCGGGATCGGCGGGCACGGTGCCCGGATGCCGCGCCGCGAGCTCGGCGACGATCGGCAACGAGGCCGATCCGACGTGGTGCACGTGCAGCTCGGCCTTCGGCAGGTCGCGGATGAACGCCTCGTGGGTCACGGGTCCCGATGCTGCCAGCCGGGGGCTCCAGCGCTGTATTCGCCGACACCTCGCGGACGACCTCCGCTTCACCACCGGTCCCTCGTGCCCCACAATGCGGGGGTGTCCGGTCCCTATCCGCCGCCCCCTCCGAACCAGCCCCCGAACCAGCCCCCGAACCAGCCCCCGTATCAGCCGCCCACGCAGGCGCCGGGTCAGCCGGGTCAGCCGGGCCAGCCGGGCCAGCCGGGCCAGCCGGGCTGGGGCGCCGCGCCGCCGCCGTCGTACCAGCCCACCCACGGCTACACGCCGCCGCAGTACCCGAGCTACCCGACCGGCCCCACCGGCCCTACGGGTCCGACCGGACCGGGTGGGCCCTACCAGGGCTACCCGCCGCCGGGCGGCCAGGGCGGCGGTGGCGGCGGCAAGGGCCTGCTCGTCACCACCATCGTCGTCGGCGCCGTCGCGGTGATCGCCGCGATCACCACGATGATCATCGTGCTCACCAACGGTGACGACGACTCCTCCGCCGACGGCGGCAGCGACCCGACCTCGCAGACCGACGACCCGACGTCCGAGACCGAGGACCCCACCGAGGCCACGAGCGAGCCCGCGCCCGACCCGACGTCGAAGGAACCCTCGAACGGCGCGATCCCGGTCGGCTCCGAGGCGGCGGTCGGCAGCTGGCAGGTCACCGTCACCGGGTTCGACGCGAACGCCGACCAGGAGATCAAGAAGGCGAACCAGTTCAACGACCCGCCGTCGACCGGCCGCTACGTGATCGCCACGATCTCGGCCACCTACAACGGCGCCGGCGAGGGCAACCTGAGCTTCGGCCTGCACATGACCTTCACCGGCCCGAACGGTGACGAGTACGAGGACTACGACTGCGGCGCCGTCGAGCCCCGCAGCTCGATCAGCGCGCCGCCGCTGAAGAAGGGCGAGGAGTACACCTTCGACACCTGCTTCGACGTGCCGATCAACTCGATCGAGGGCGCCACGATGAAGGTCAACCAGGACTTCGACGACGCCACCGAGAAGATCTTCGACCTGTAGAAGCACGGCGCGCCTCCCCGAGCGGCGGGTGCCGACGCCTTAGAAAGGTGTCGGCCCCGCGGGAGTATGAGTGTCGCGGGGCCTCATTGCGCCCGGAGCGAGTCGCCTCAGGTCGGGAGGATGAGCTCGCCGGTGTCGGGGTCGACGACGCGCATCCGGTCCGGCGAGAAGCCGTGCCGCACGCCCCACATGACGGCCTTCGAGCGGCGGTCGACGTCGATCTTGCGGTACGCCGTGCGCACGTGGGTCTTCACCGAGTTCACCGACAGGTAGGTGCGCTCGGCGATCTCGCGGTTCGACAGGCCCTGGGTGATCAGCGCGATCACCTCGGACTCGCGCGGGGTGAGCCCGAACTTGCGGCCCGGCCACGACCCGGGCGCGTCGTCGGACGGCTCGACGGTGCCCGGCCGGACGCAGCCCCCGCGGTGGATCTTCTCGATCGCGTTCACGAGGTCGCCGGCCGTGACCGACTTGGGCACGTAGCCGGCGGCGCCGCGCGCCATCGTCTCCTCGACCAGCTCGGGCTGCACGTTCCAGCTGAACACCACCACCCGCGCCGAGCCGCCGCGCACCAGGTCGTCCATGAGGACGCCGTTGCCCTGCGCCTGCCCGAAGGTGTCGTAGAGGATCACGTCGACGTCGCTGATCACCTGCGTGTCGGCGTTGATCTCGACGATCTCGACCCGGTCCTTGAACTGCTTGAGGACGGCGGCGACACCGGCGACCACGATCTCGTAGTCGTTCACGATGGCGACCCTGATGGGTGCGTCGTCCCCGGCCATCTGCGAAGGGTAGCCGCGCCCGCCCGCATCCGCTTGTCACCCGACAGGAGGAACGCCGGCCGCCCGAGGCCTGCCTAGCATTTCGCCGTGACCGTCACGTCGACGCCGGCCGACGTGTGGCGCTCGCACCCCCGGTACGGGCGGGCACCCACCCTCGACCTCGTGAACGGCGAGCATCCTTGCAGCCGCCTGGTCGTGGTCGCTGCCCACCCGGACGACGAGTCGCTCGGCGCCGGTGGGCTCGTCGCCACCGCGGCCGACCGCGGACTGTCGGTCTACGTCGTGCTGCTCACCGCGGGCGAGGCGTCGCCGTACGCCTCTCCCGCCTCGACCCGCCACGCCCTCGCCACGCTGCGGCTCGCCGAGATGGAGAACGCGCTGGCGCGGCTCGCGCCCGAGAACACGCTGGTGTTCCTCGGTGCCCCGGACGGGCAGGTGGCGGAGAACGAGTGCCACGTGGCTCGCAGCCTCACCGAGTTGGTCGGCACCGGCGAGCGCACCCTGCTCGTCGCCCCCTGGCGATCCGACGGGCACCCCGACCACGACGCCGCCGGCCGGGCGGCCGTCCACGCCGCACGCGAGAGCGGGGCACAGCTGGTGGAGTACCCGCTGATCGCCTGGAACCGGCTGGCGCCCGAGGAGCTGCCGTGGCAGCACGCCCGCTGCCTGCCGCTGCCCGAGCCGTTGCGCGATCGCAAGGAGGCGGCGATCCGCGCCCACGTGAGCCAGGTCCGGGCGGCCGGCGCGCACGCCGGCGGCCAAGCGCCGCTCCCCGGCCGGGTGCTCGCGCACTTCACCGGCGAGGTCGAGCACTACCTGGTGCCCGGCCTGGACTGATCAGGCGTCACTTCTCGATCGCGGCCACCAGGTTGTCGGCGATCTCCTGCCAGTCGCCGCCGTCGGCGAACGGCTGGCCGTCGAGCACGATGGTCGGCGTCCCGGTGACGCCGATGTCGTCGGCCGCCCGGGTCGCGGCGGCGACGAGGTCGGCCTGGCTGCCGTTCTCGATCCCGTCCTGCACGTCGGCCTCGTCGGCACCGGCCTGCACGGCCAGGTCGAGGAGGTCGCCGGTGTCGGGGAACGGCCCGGACTCCTCGGGCTGGTTCGCGAACAACAGGTCGTGGAAGTCCTTGGCGACGTCGTCGCCGGACTCCTCGCGCACCACGTAGAACGCGTTGAGCGCGTCCTCGGAGTAGGGACCGAACCGGCTCAGGAACGCCACCGGCCGGTAGTCGATCTGCACCTGCCCCTGCTCGACGAGCTGGTCCAGCCGCTCCCCCGCCGTGCTCTCGACGATCCCGCAGATCGGGCAGAGGAAGTCCTCGTAGATCACCACCTGGTGCGGGGCGTCGTCCGGGCCGACGACCAGTCCGTAGTCGCCGCCGGGGTCGTCCGCCGCACGGTCGGCGACCTCGTCGGTGTTGTCGCGCGACAGCCCGATGAGCACGCCGCCGCCCACCACCAGCACCATCACGACCACCACGGCGACGCCGACCAGCAGGTTGCGCCGGCGCTCGCGACGGCGGGCCTCGGCCGCCGCGGCCGCGGCCTTCTCGGCCCGCAGCCGGGCCTTCTCGCTCTTGCTCGGCGGGGTGGACTGGTCGGTCATGCGACTCCTTCAGGGGAAGCGGTACGGCGGAACAGGAGCCCGTCGAGGGCGAGCCGGGTCGTGCGCAGCCACACCAGCAGCAGCGACAGGGCCAGCAGGCCGACGTCACGGGCGATCTCGAGCGGGTACTTCGACGACGCGCCGGGCTCGGTGCCGCCGCCGCCGAAGCAGCCGCAGTCGATCTCGAGGCCGCGCACCCAGGCCGAGACGATCCCCACGATGAACACCGTGAGCAGCACGGCCGAGAGCACCGCGGCGCCGCGGGTCATGGCACCGGCGATCAGCGCGAGCCCGACGACGAGCTCGAGCGCCGGGAGCCCGTAGCCGACCGGCTCGACCAGCGACCCGGGCAGCAGCTCGTAGGCCCGCACCGCCGCGATGCTCGAGACCGGGTCGAGCACCTTGACGGCACCCGCCCACACCCACACCACGCCGACGACGAGCCGCGCGGCGAGACCGACCCACTCCTTCACGTCGCTGGACGGTACCCGGCGGACCTGCCCGGCCACGGCGATCGGCCCCAGGCGGATGCCGGGGTCGTCCAGGTGGTGCGATGGCAAGGCGCCGGCGCGCAGGCAGGCTGGGCGCCTTTCCAGCGACGGCAACGCCGCCAGCGTGCCTCCTGGGCGGCCTCGGCGCCGCCTTGGGTGCCGGTCGCCGTGGCCTAGGGTGCGCGTGTGAACGACAGGTTGGTGTGGATCGACTGTGAGATGACCGGACTCGACCTCGAGGCGGACGCCCTCGTCGAGGTCGCGGCGCTCGTGACCGACTCCGAGCTCAACGTGCTCGGCGACGGCGTCGACGTGATCATCAAGCCGCCGGCCGCCGCGCTGGAGCAGATGATCGACTTCGTGCGCACCATGCACGAGAGCTCCGGCCTGCTCGAGGAGCTCGAGAGCGGCGTCACCCTCGAGGAGGCGCAGCGCGAGGTGCTCACCTACATCCGGCAGCACTGCCCGCCCGACAGCCGGCCGCCGCTGGCCGGCAACACCGTGGCCACCGACCGGTCGTTCATCGCCCGCGACATGCCCGACCTCGACGAGTTCCTGCACTACCGGATCGTCGACGTCTCCTCGATCAAGGAGCTCGCCCGGCGCTGGTACCCGCGGGCCTACTTCGCCTCGCCGTCCAAGCAGGGCAACCACCGCGCGCTCGCCGACATCCAGGAGAGCATCGAGGAGCTGCGCTACTACCGCGACGTGGTCTTCGTGCCGCCGCCCGGCCCCGACAGCGAGACCGCCAAGGCCGTCGCCGGGCGCCACGGCGGGTCGCTCACCGGGGCAGTCGAGGAGTCGGCACCGGCGGCGGACGCCGATTCCGACGCCGGGACCCCGTCGGTCTAGAATCCTTGTCGCCCGGACGCCGATCCGGGACGTGGTGGGTATAGCTCAGCTGGTAGAGCGCCGCCTTGTGGTGGCGGATGTCGCGGGTTCAAGTCCCGTTACTCACCCCACGTGGAGCCGCCCCCGACCGAGGAACCTCGGACGGGGGCGGTTCTGTGGTCGATCGGGGTCTGACCTAGACACCTGCCGTCGAGGAGATGAAGCTTCGGATCGAGGCGTTGTTGACCTCGCCGTAGACGCCCGGGAACTGCGGGGTCGCGCAGCCGAGGCCGTAGCTCACGATGCCGACCTGGGTGAGCCGGCCGTTGACCGTGCCGAACAGCGGGCCACCGGAGTCGCCCTGGCAGGAGTCGCCACCGAGCGCCTCGGCACAGATCTCGGAGTCCGGCTGGAAGCCCATCAGGCCGTTGGTCGTGCAGGCGTCGTCGGCGACCGCCTCGAGGTGGACCGACTTGAGGTCGGCCGGGATGAACGGCGAGCCGAAGAACTCGGTGCCCCAGCCGGCGACGGTCAGGGGGGCGCCGTCGGCCTCGAGGCTGTTCTCGCCGACGGCGGTCAGCGGGATGCTCGGCGAGGCGATGGTGCCGGTGACGTGGATGAGGGCGGCGTCGAAGGTGCCGGTGTCCTCGTAGTCGGGGTGCACGACGATCCGGTCGACGGCGAGGGTCTGGCCCTGCGACAGGTCGTCGATGTTGGTGCGGCCGACGGCGACCTGGATGTCGCCGGGCTTGGTGTCGACCATGCAGTGCGCGGCGGTCAGCACCCACTGGTTGCTGACGACCGAGCCGCCGCAGAAGTGGCCGTCGGTGCCGTTCTGACCCTTGGTCTGGATGGAGGCCATGAAGGGGAACTCGCCCTCGGCGGCCTGCGAGCCGCCGACGATGGCGTCGGCCGGTGAGGCGGCGAGGGCGCCGCCGGCGACCAGGAGCGTCGCGGCGGTGAGGCGGGCGAGGGTGCGAGTGATCGGACGCACGGAGAGCCTTTCGCTGGGGTCAGTTACAGGTCCAACGAGCCCCCGCCGTCCGGGTTACCCGAACCGGCCGCTCAGCGGCGGATCATGCGGAAGTACGACGGCTTCACCCAGCCGCTGTGCTGCTCGTAGCCGTCGTTCCAGGTCACCTTCATCCGGATCGTGTAGCGGCCGTAGCCGGCCGTGGCGCGGCAGAGCCTCCATCGCGGGGCACCCTGAGCCGGGTCCTCGGGGGTGTGGAACGACCGGCTGCCGACCCCGCGCCCGCGCGGGTCGACGAGGAACACCTCGGCCATCCACTCCCGGTCGGGCGCGGTGACGCGGTAGCGGTACCGGTAGCGGTCGCAGCCCTTCTTCAGCACGTGGTCGGCCGAGGACGTGCGGCCCCAGGTGGCCGGGCGGCTCGGGTCGGAGCCGTTGTCGGGCTGGTCGGGCCCGAGCGGCCACCAGGCGCCGGCCGGGGCCGCGGCGAGGGCGATCAGGAGCCCGACGAGGAGGCCGGCCAGGGACAGGGCGACGGTACGGGTACGCATCATGGATCGACCGTGACACGGCGTCGCACTCATCTGTGATGACGGCGATCACGTCGGGGACGAGACCTCGCCCACATACGGTGACCTGGTGGACGACCGGCGGGCGCGGGCAGCGACCCTCGGTTTCATGGATGTCGACCCGTCGGGCCCGGTCGCGCGCGCCGCGATGGCGGCCTACTACGCCGAGATCGACGCCCGGTTCCCGGCCGGCTTCGACCCCGGCGACCCGCCGCCGCTGGACCGGTTCGTCGTCGCCGACGCCGGGGGCACCACCGCCGCGTGCGGCGGGCTGCAGCGCATCGCGGCCGGCGTCGACGAGATCAAGCGGATGTGGGTGCACCCCGACTGGCGCGGCGCCGGCCTCGCCGGCCGGCTGCTCCGGCACCTGGAGCACCTGGCGTGCGGGCGCGGCCACGACGTCGTCCGGCTCGACACCAACGGCGTGCTCACCGAGGCGATCGCGATGTACGAGCGGGCCGGGTACCGGCACATCGAGCGCTACAACGACAACCCGTACGCCGAGGCGTGGTTCGAGAAGCACCTCACCGCGGGTCGGGGGTCAGCCGCTCCCAGTCGGTGACGACGGGCAGCAGCGTCGCCGTCGCCCACGCGTCGAGCTGGTCGTGGTGGTGCGGCGTGCCCGGGCGGCCGTCGGCGCCGGTGGGCACCACCCAGCCGCTGGCCTGCCGGTCGGCGAGGTCCCACACGTAACGGGCCACCGGACCGCGGCTGCACTCGTCGGTGGCGGCGGGGTACGACGCCGTGGCGCACACGCAGTTGGAGTCGCCGGAGACCGGCGGCGCCGGCAGCGCCGGGGCCGGCAGGCCGAGCGTCTCGAAGGCGTGCACCGGGGCCGCGACGTGGGTGTCGCCCCAGGTGAGCGACGGCCCGGCGGCGTCCACCTCGGCCAGCGCCGCGCGGGCCAGCCCGGCCAGGTCGATCCCGAACGGCGTCCCCGCGGCCACCAGGCTCGGCAGGCTCGAGGCCACCGTGTGCGTGAGGTCGAGCCACGGCGCGAACACCGACGAGTGCCGGTGTTCCGGCGCCGGGTCGCGGACGCCGGCGAACACCGGCTGCGCCACGATCCGCCGCACCAGCTCGGTCCGCCAGGCGGCGAACCGGCCGGCGGCCGGCGAGCCGGCCGTCATCCGGCCGTCGAAGTCGTCGAAGCCGCCGGGCACCAGCGCGGTGAGCGCGGGCACGGTGCCGAGCAGGTCGTCGCCGTGGATCGCCGCCATGTCGGACGGCGTGAGGCCGGTCCGGCCGTCGAGCAGCGCGTGGATCCGGCGGGCTCGGTAGGGCGCCGCGAACTCGGCCCCGACCAGATCGCTCTCCGGCCCGCGCCGCTCGTTGGCGGTGACCACCTGGCCGTCGGGCGGCACGTCGTGGCGGCCGGTGGCGTCGGCGTCGAGCCAGCCGGTCCAGGAGCCGTCGGCGGCGCGGGTGGGCACCAGGCCGGCGAGCCGGTAGCGGACCGCGCCGCTGGTGTCGGCGACGACCACGTTGTTGACCGGCACCACCCAGCGGTCGAGCGCCCGGTCGACGTCGTCGACGGTGCGGGCCCGCAGCAGCGGCAGCAGCGCCTCGAAGCCGACGTCGCCGGTCTCGGTGGCCGGGTCCCGCAGGCTCAGCCCGTCGGCGAACACCACGCCATGGGCGGTGCGCACCACCTCCACCGTCACCGGTGCTGCGCCGCGCACGGTGATGGTCTCGGTGCGCTGCTCGACGACGTCGGCCGGCGGCACCGCCTCGTCGTGGACGTCCTGGTAGTCGGCCATGCCGTTGGTGATCGCCCAGGCCACCGGTCCGGTGTGGGCGAAGTGCTGCACGCCGGGCACGCCGACGAAGGTGAAGCCGACGACGTCGAAGTGGTCGTCGGGGTCGACGCACGCCAGCCGCACCTGCTGGTAGATGCCGGGCTGCTCGATCACGCGGTGCGGGTCGCCCGCCACGAGGGGCTGCCCGGACGCCGTCCGCGCGCCGCCGACGGCCCACGCGTTGCTGCCGCTGATCTCAGCGCCCTCCACCGACAGCAACCGCGCCTCGTCGCCGAGCACGCTGTGCGTCAGCCGCTCCCACAGCACGCTGCCGAGGTTGGCGAAGAGCACCTGCTGGGCATGGAACGCGGCCAGCGGCATCCACTCCGGCCAGGGCTCGGCGGTGAGGGCGAGCTGGTCGAGCTCCGGCGCGGTCGCGTCGGCGAGGCCGTGGTTGAGACCGGCGACGTAGGCCGCGACGAACCCGCGGGTCTCCTCCGAGAGCCCGTCGAGGGCGCGGCGGCCGGTGTCGGCGAGAAACGTGCGGCGCGCGAACTCGTCCCACGGCAGCGCCACCTCCCCGACCACCTCGGCGGTGGTGCCGGTGGCGCGGCGGCGCAGCCACTCGAGCTGCCAGGCGCGGTCGCGTGCGGTGACGACGCCCTGGGCGTGCGCCAGCGAGGCGACGTCGGACGCGCGGACGTGCGGGACGCCGGCGGCGTCCCGGAAGACCCGGGCCGTCAGTTCTTCGGCCAGCCCGGTGGAGGCGGGGGCGGTGGAGCGCCTCCGGACTGCGCGGGCGGTGCGGGGGCCGGCGGCGGGGCGGCCGACTCGGCCGGCTCGGACGGCTCGGACGACTCCACCGACTCGCTCGACTCGCTCGCGGGAGCGGGCGGCGGGGGCGGGGCCGCGTGGGCACCACCGGGAGCGGGCGGCGGCGGGGCGCCGTAGCCCGGGGGCGGCGGCGGGGCGGCCGCCGCGGCGTTGGCACCCGGGGGCGGCGGCGGTCCGGCCTGCGCGGCGGGGGCGAGCCGGCCCTGCTGGTCGAGCTGGGTGAGCTGGCTGAGGATCTGCTCGCGCGCCCCCGGCGGCGTCGGCTTGCCGGCGTGCTCGTTGAAGACGATCTGGCCGAGGTCGCGGTACAGCTTCTCGGGGTTGGGGCCCCCGGAACCGCTGCTGTTCATCGCGCTCTGCGCCTGCGAGGCGAGGTCGTTCGCGGCCGCCTTGGCCTTGTCGAGGAAACCCATGGAAAACCCTCCGATGCCCTGGGATCGCGAGCATACTCAGGCGCGATCCCGCCGTCTGTCCCGAGATTCAAGCACTGTTGGCAATGCACGAGAGGCAACTCATGGCCATCCACGGATCGCTCTTCAACGAGTACACCGAGAACCAGTCCCAGGACCCGTTCGTCCCCCAGAACAAGAAGCTGCTCAAGATCTCGATGAACTACGGGCCGGTCTGGGCACTGACCGGCTCGATGGTCGCCTACCAGGGCGACGTCCGGTTCGTGAACAAGGGCTCCGGCGGCCTCGACAAGCTCCTCAAGTCCAAGCTCACCGGCGAGGGCGTCGACATGATGGAGTGCACCGGCCAGGGCGAGCTGTTCGTGGCCCACATGGCCAAGGACATCCAGATCTTCTACCTGGAGAACGACCAGGTGTCGGTCAACGGCAACAACGTGCTGGCGTTCAGCTCCTCGATCGACTGGGACATCCACCGGGTCCAGGCCCGCGGCGGCATGATGGCCGGCGGCCTGTTCAACGTCGC
Organism: uncultured Actinomycetota bacterium; assembly: GCA_963780355.1. Lineage (GTDB taxonomy): Bacteria > Actinomycetota > Actinomycetes > Propionibacteriales > Nocardioidaceae > Nocardioides. The sequence goes on along the minus strand of CAWABT010000001.1, from coordinate 1,767,550 downwards.
GCTGCGCGGCACCGGCTACGTCGCCGTCACCACCGACGGCGAGCCCGTCGCCCTCGACGTCGGCGGCGCGCCGACCTTCGCCGACGCCCAGGCGGTCGTGCTCTGGACCTCCGGCGTCCACATGGACATCCGCATCGACTCCGGCGGCCTCAAGTCCATGCTCCGCGGCGGCACCGGCGAGCTCGTGCAGATGGCGTTCGGCGGCCAGGGCCACGTGCTCGTGCAGCCCTCCGAGGGCGTCGTCGCCGGCGGCCACCAGGCCTCCGGCGCCGGCCAGCAGCAGCAGGGCGGCGGCATGCTCGGCAACCTGCTGGGCTGAGAACGCAGGAGCTGCGCGAGGAACGAGCGCAGGTCCGTGGCGGGCGAAGGTCGAGTGCGCGCACGGCCGAGGGACGAGGCCGTGACCGCGTGTATCGAGACCACCGGTCGTCAACGAGAACCTGACACCGTCCGGCGCAGAGATGGGTGGATCGGCTCCGAGGTCTCGATACGCGCCGCTCGTTCCTCGCGGAGCGCTACTCGACCAGCGACCGCGGCGACCGATCCGAGGTGATCAGCAGCGACGTCGGGTGGCAGGATCGGGGTGTGTCCGACCTGCAGCTCGACCACCACCGCCGCGCCCGGACGGGGCTGGCGGAGGCGGTCTACGCGCCCGGCAAGACGCCGGCGCAGTGCGTGGCGGCCGTGGCCGGGCTGCTCGACGGTCCCGGCGACGGGCCGGTGCTGCTGACCCGCGCCGACGAGGAGCAGACGGCGGCCGCGAGCACCGCGGTGCCGGGCGGCACCGTCACGGTCACCGGCCGCGACCTCCACACCGTCGCCTGGCGCACCGCCGAGCCGCGTGCGGCCACCGCGCTCGTGCTCACGGCCGGCACCGGCGACCTACCGGTCGCCCGCGAGGCCGCGGCCGCGCTCACCGCCTACGGCGTCACCGCCCCCGTGGTGGCCGACGTCGGGGTGGCCGGCCTCGACCGGGTGCTCGCCCGCCGGACCGAGATCGAGGACGCCGACGTCGTGCTCGTCGTCGCGGGCATGGAGGGCGCGCTGGCCAGCGTGGTCGCCGGCCTCACCACGGCGCCGGTCGTGGCCGTGCCCACCAGCGTCGGCTACGGCGCCGGGCTCGAGGGCGTCACCGCGCTGCTCGGGATGATGGCGTCCTGCAGCCCGGGCATCGTGGTCGTCGGCATCGACAACGGCTTCGGCGCGGCCTGCGCCGCCGTCCGGATCCTCGGCGGGCGCCCGTGACCGACCTCGAGCAGCGCCTCGCGGCGCTCGACGCGCAGCTGCGCGACCTCGGCTCGGTGCTGGTCGCGTTCTCCGGCGGCGCCGACTCCGCGTTCCTGCTCGCCGCCGCGGTGCGGGCGCTCGGCCCCGATGCCGTCGTGGCGGGGACGGCGGTGAGCCCGTCGCTGCCGGCGTCCGAGCTCGACGGCGCGCGCTCCTACGCCACCGGCCTCGGCGTCCGGCACCTCACGCCGCGCACCGACGAGCTGAGCCGGCCGGGCTACGTGGCCAACGGGCCGGACCGCTGCTTCCACTGCAAGTCCGAGCTGCTCGACGTGCTCGTGCCGCACGCCGCCGAGCTGGGCCTGGCCGCCGTGGCCACCGGCACCAACGCCGACGACGCCCGAGCGGGCTTCCGCCCCGGCATCCGTGCCGCCGCGCTGGCCGGCGCCGTCACGCCGCTGCTCGACGCCGGGCTCACCAAGGCGCAGGTGCGGGAGGCGTCGCGGGCCTGGGGGCTCGAGACCGCCGACAAGCCGGCCGCGGCCTGCCTGTCGAGCCGGGTGGCCTATGGGCTCTCGATCACGCCGGCGCGGCTGGGCCGGGTGGAGCACGCCGAGCGCGACCTGCGGCGCGCCCTGCTCGACGCCGGCCTCGCGGTCCGTGACCTGCGGGTCCGCGACCTCGGCGACCGGGCCCGGGTCGAGGTCGACGCCGCCCTGGTCGACGAGCTCGCCCGTCGTCCCGACCTGCTCGACGTCGTCGCCGGGTTCGACGCGGTGGAGGTCGACCCGCGCGGCTTCCGGTCGGGCTCGATGAACGACGCCCTCCGCGCCTCGTCGTGAAGGTCGGCTGGCTCGACCTGTCGAGCGGGGTCTCCGGCGACATGCTGCTCGGTGCCTGCCTCGACGCCGGCGTTCCGCTCGAGGTGGTGCACGGCGCCGTCGACCGCCTCGACCTGCCGGAGCGGGTCACGATCACGCCGACGCCGGTGCTGCGGTCCGACCTCGGCGCCACCCACGCCGTCGTCGAGGTCGCCGAGTCGCACCACCACCGACGCCTGCCCGACGTGCTGGCCCTGCTCGAGCGGCTCGACTCCCCCGTCCGGGAACGTGCCGCCGCGGTGTTCCGTGCCCTGGCCGAGGCCGAGGCGCGGGTGCACCGCGCCGACGTCGACGAGGTGCACTTCCACGAGGTCGGCGCGCTCGACAGCCTCGCCGACGTCGTCGGCGCGGTGGCCGGGCTGCACCACCTCGGGCTGGATCGGTTGGTGGCGAGCCCGGTCGCCCTCGGCGGCGGCCGCACCCGCGCCGCCCACGGCTCGATCCCGGTGCCGCCGCCCGCCGTCGTCGAGCTGCTCCGGGCGCACGCGGTGCCGGGGTACGGCGGTCCGCTCGACGTCGAGCTCGCCACCCCCACCGGCGTCGCGATCGTCGCCACCCTCGCCGACTCGTTCGGCCCGATGCCGCCGCTGGTGCCGTCGGTCGTCGGGGTCGGCGCCGGCGGCCGCGACCCGGACGGTCACGCCAACGTGCTGCGGGTGGTGGTCGGCACGAGCACGTACGTCGAGCCTGTCGAGACGCCTGCGCCGGTCGAGCCCGCGGTGGTGCTCGAGGCCAACGTCGACGACCTCGACCCGCGACTGTGGCCCGGCGTCCTCGCAGCCCTGATGGACCGCGGCGCCTCCGACGCGTGGTTGACACCGATCCTCATGAAGAAGGGGCGCCCGGCGCACACGCTCTCCGTGCTCTGCCCGCCGGATCTCGCCGACGCGCTGGCCGAGCTCGTGCTCACCCACACCACCTCGATCGGCCTGCGCCGGCAGCGCCTCGACAAGCTCGTCCTCGACCGCGAGATCGTCGAGGTCGACGTCGAGGGCGCCACCGTGCACGTGAAGCTCGCCCGGCTCGGCGGCCGCGTCGTCACCGCGACGCCCGAGTTCGACGACGTCGCGCGGATCGCCCGGGAGCGGGGCGTGCCGGAGAAGGTCGTCCTGGCGGCTGCTGTTCGAGCGGCTTCCGCGCTGGTGGTGTGACTGTGCCGCGGGCGACTGTGGGCGCCCGCGCGCGTATCCGACCGGCACCCGCCCGGTCGGATCTCCGGCGCGCAGTCGGCACGGGCTCCGCCCGCGCCGCCCGCATGCGCGGGCGCCCCACCTCAACCAGCTGTCACTTCGCTACCAGTGGGCGTACGAACCTGGACATCACAGCCTCGGTAACCGAGGCGTTGTGTCCAGTTTTGTCGGCCAAGTAGCCCGGAACAGCTGGTGGCCGCGCCTGCGCGGACGGCGTGGCGGAGCCCGCCGTTCGTGCGCCGTCGGAACACGCCGGACGAGGCTCGCGGTCAAGGACGGCCGAAGGCCGCCGCGAAGCGGGCGAGCGAAGCGAGATCCTTGACGGCGAGACCCGGCGTGTTACGCGCGCGGCCACCAACCCAGCAGCACAGTCACCGACGCCAGGCGCGGAGACGCCGGCCGGACGGTGACGTGACGGGCGCCGGTGGGCCGACCGGGCCGGTCTGCTCCCAGAGCCGCCGCCACTCGGCGACGTCGGGGCCGGAGGGGTCGGGGGTGGCGCCGGAGGCGGCGCGACGCTGGGCGTCCCACCAGGTGGTGCGGTCCTCGTCGAGGAGCGCGCCGACGGCGGCGCGGATGCGCGGGGCGAAGTCGCGGGCGGACTCGCCCTCGCCCGGGTGGATCGGGTCGCCGAAGCGGACGGTGAGCCGCGGCCGGCCGCCGGACGGCCAGCCCTGGCCGCGGGGCATGGCGGCGAAGGTGCCGCGGTGCGCGATCGGCACGACCGGCACGCCGTGCCGGGTGGCGAGGTAGGCGGCGCCGAGCTGGAACCGGCCGACCCAGCCGTCCTTCGAGCGGGTGCCCTCGGGGTAGATCACGAGGCTCCAGCCGTCGTCGAGCACCTCACCGGGGGTGGTGGCCATCGTGCCGCCGCGGCGGTCGATCGGGAAGGTGTTGAACACCATCGCCGAGCCGACGGCGCGCCACCAGGTGTCGAAGAAGTAGTCGGCCGCGGCGGCGACGGCGGTGCGGCGGCGCCACTCGTCGGGCAGCGCGAGCAGGATCAGCGGGGTGTCGAGGTGCGAGGCGTGGTTGGCCACGAAGATGACCGGGCCCTCGAGCCGCTCCAGCACGTCGAGGCCCTCGACGTGGCGGCGCACCTGCGAGGCCATCAGCGGGTCGAGCACGCCCTTCTGCGCCACCTCGCGCACGTAGCGACCGGCCCGTCGCCGCGCCCAGTCGGTGCCGAACACGGTGCTCTTCTGCGGCAGCACGTACTGCTCGGCCGACCGCGGCACCATCGAGCGCCGGCCCCACCGCCAGCCGCGGGAGACGGTGCGGACGTCGGCGACCGTGTCCTTGGCGAAGTTCATGGCGTGACGTCGGCGATCAGGTGCGGCGGGTAGTGCATGTAGGTGATCGACGGGTCGGCGCCGACGGAGTCCGAGGCCATCTCGAGGGCGTCGTGCAGCGTGGTGGCGGCCCGGAAGCCCAGCCGCGCGGCCACCTTCCGGTCGCCGCCCACCCAGATCACGTCGCCGACGTGGTCCATCGCGTGCGCCGCCCAGTACCACATGTAGAAGGGGTGGACGCCGTGGTAGGCGTGCGAGGTGCGGTACAGGTGGATGTACCAGGGGTCGGTCGCGAACTGCTCCTCGTACTTCGCCTCGATCACCGCCGGGTCGGTGGACTCGGCGAGGATCTCCTCGTAGAAGTCCACGTACGACGGGTGGTGCAGCGTGTTGAAGCCCTCGTTGAGCGGGTGGTACAGGATCACCGCGCCGCCGCTGCGGACGACGGGCGCCCCGCGGTAGGAGTTGAACAGGTAGCCGAGCCCCACGCAGGTGGCGAGGATCGGGTTCATCGAGCTGTTCACGTTGTAGGGCCCGATGAACGGCACGCCCATCACGAGCACGTCGCTCTGCCCCTGCACCTCCACCAGCTGCTGGCGGTGGACCGCCTCGATGGTGCGGTCGTGCACGGCCTCGACCTCGCCGGCGTTGACGCCGGTGAGCCCGTAGTTCGAGCGGATGTCGTGGAACAGCTTGTGCCGCAGCCGCGCCGGCGCCGCCGAGATGCCGCGCTTCACCGCGAGCATCGTGGCCTGGTCGCGCACCGACCACTCCCACTCCCGCTTCTGGAAGAAGCCGTACGGCGAGGGGAAGACGTCGTTGTTGAGCGTGGTCTCGATCTGGAAGATGTCGAGGTGCTCGCGCAGGAGCCGGCCCATCCGCCACGCGGAGTGGTGGAGGTGGCTCTTCTTGTGGTCCATGAACGAGTGCGAGCGCACCATCGTCTTGGAGTTGTGGTGGTGCCGCAGCGACTTGTACGACGCCAGCCCGATGCCCACCGACTTGTGGCCGCCGTCCATCGCCACCAGGTTCACGTTCACGTAGACCAGCAGGTCGGACTCCGCCGCCCGCTTGTTGATCTCGACGTCCTCGCCGTGCTCGGTGAGCCCGACGTGCAGCAGGTTGTCGCGGTCCTCGGCGTCGTGGTTGTAGAGCAGCCCCGACGGCCCGAACGACCGCCACACCCGCTCGCCGACGATGTGGCGGAGCTCGGCGGGCGTCATCCGGCGGTGCAGCGCGTTGGCGGCGATGAGCTGCACGTCGTCGACGCCGGCCTCGGCCGCCATCGTGAGCACCTGCTCGATGATCCGCTGCCGGATGTCGGGCGCGCGCATGGTGGGCAGCGGCAGCGACAGGTCGTCGAAGGCGATGGTGAGCCGCATCCCGGCCCGCAGCTTGGTGGGCAGCGGGTCGGCGTCGACGGGGTGGAGCAGCGCGTCGCGGATGGCGGCGTCGACGTCGTCGATCGCCTTGAGCGCCTCCGGCGGGTAGACGACGCGGGTGCCGAGCGGGAACTTCTCGAGCCGGAACCCCTCGCCCTCGTGGACGATCATCGGAGGCGTGCGGTCGTCGACCTCCAGCACGAAGCCTGGGCGTGACATGAGCGGATCTCCCTACTTGCTGCGGGGGTCGAAGGCGACTTTGACGGTGCCGAGCCGACCCGCGCCGTGCGCGTGGTCGAGCGCCTCCCGCCAGCGGTGCAGCGGGTAGACGGCGATGGTCTTGGCGAGGGCGGCCACGGGGTCGGCGCCGAGCATGCCGGCGGCCGCCTCGAACGCACTGCGGCCCTCCAGGCCGGGCTCCTCGCGGGCCGAGGAGTAAGTGCCGACGACCTCGAGCTCCCGGAACCAGGCGGCCGACAGGTCGGCGGCGTCCGGCATGCCGGAGAGCACGACGCGGCCGCCGGCGCGGGTGGCGCCGAGCACGGTCTCGAGCGAGGCCTTGCTGCCCACGGCGTCGACGGCGACGTCGACCCCGCCGAGCAGGTACGGCGACCCGAGCTCCGGCTCGACCTGGAACGCCCCGGTGCTCCGGCGCAGCCGCCGCAGCACCTCGCCGGGCGCGACGACCTCGGTGGCGCCGAGGGCCAGCGCGTGCTCGCGCTGGTGCGGGTGCTTGGCGACGACGGTGATCTCGCCGGCGTCGGTGAGGGTGCGCAGCGCGTAGGTGGCGAGCAGCCCCACCAGCCCGGCGCCGCCCACGAGCACCCGGTCGCCCGGCCCGACGCCGGCCCGCAGCGCGGTGTGCACGGCGCACGCCATCGGCTCGGTGAGCACGGCCTGCTCGTCGGAGTAGCCCTCGGGCACCGGGTGCAGCTGGCTGCGGTGCGCGGTGAGCACCTCGCCCCAGCCGCCGCCGGTGTCCTTGCAGAAGCCGGTCTGCAGCCCGGGCGCCAGCGAGCCGACGGTCACCCGGGCGCACCGGTTGGTGCGGCCGGCGGCGCAGTCGGGGCAGGCCTCGACGCCGCGCGCGGCGCAGGTGAGCACCGGGTCGATCACCACGCGGGTGCCGGCGGGCAGGTCGTCGCAGTCGTCGAGCAGGTCGGCGACCACCTCGTGACCCGGCACGAACGGCATGGAGACGACGCCGGAGAAGTAGTAGCTGGTGCGGCCCGACAGCGCGCCGAGGTCGGAGCCGCAGACGCCGGACAGCCGGGTGCGCAGCCGCGCCCAGCCCGGCCTGGCCACCTTCGGCTCCTCGCGGGTGGTGAGCCGCAGCGGCGCGGCGAAGCCGGACAGGATGCCGGGCATCCGGCCGCCCATCGCGCGGCCCGCCACGTGGCGCGGGATCGAGCGGTACATCTCGAGCGCGAGCATCATCGGGCGGCCCCCGCGGGGTTCAGGGCGCGAGCCGTCGAGTCGGGGCTGGGCCAGTCGACGATCTGCCACCGGTGCCGGCGGGCGTGGCGGTACAGCGACACGTCCGGTCGGACGGCGACCGGCCGGCCGACCGCGGCCAGCAGCGGCAGGTCGGAGTGGCTGTCGGCGTACGCGTAGGACTTCGACAGGTCGACGTCGTTCTGCTGCGCCCACCGCCGCATCCACGCCGCCCGGGACTCGCCGGTGAGCGGCGCCGTGGCGAGCTCGCCGGTGCACACGCCGGCGCCGTCGACGGCGAGGTCGGCGGACTCGATGTGGTCGAACAGCGGCGCCAGCGGCCGGGTGAGCGGCCGGATCGCGCCGGTGATCAGCACGGTCGGGTGGCCGGCGGCGCGGTGCTCGCGCACTCGGCGGATGGCGGCCGGCGAGAGCCGGCCGAGCACGTGCCCGGCGAGCACCTCGTCGACGATGTCGTCGAGCGCGTCGAGCCGGGCACCCTTGTAGTCGCGGTACATCGCGCGCAGGAAGTCGGTGCGGTCGCTCCGCTCGGCCCGCAGCAGGCTCGGCAGCCGGAGCCCGACCTGGCCGACCCGGCTCGCCCGCTCGGCGGGTGACAGCTCCTGGAGGCGCAGCCACAGGAAGGTCTCGACCACGTTGGACGACAGCAGCGTGCCGTCCATGTCGAAGAACGCCGCCACCTTCTCGCCGCTCACGGGCGAGAGGCGACCGGGGTCGGGACGCTTCCGCTTGCGCCGGATCTCGTCCATCGCCCGCACCGGGGCGGTGACCGCCGGGCAGTGCACCTCCTGGAAGTAGTGCTTCCAGTCGACGATCGCGGTGTCGAACCAGAACCGCTCGCGGTCGTCGTCGGAGAGGCTCGCGAACAGCGCCTGGGTGTTCGCGTCGGAGAACCGCAGGTCGGCGGAGAGGTACTCCTGGTACAGGTCGAGGTAGCGGCGGAGGAACTCCAGCCGGCGTCCCTGCTGGTCGAGCTTGCGGGCGAGGTCGCGGGCCCGGTCGCTGCGCGGGGCCCGGCCGATCACGTAGTCGGCCACCTTGTGGGCGCGCTCGCTGGTGGACAGCAGCCGCTCGGCCGAGCGGGCGCCGGGGAACCGCCAGTCGGGCAGCCGCGCCGCCCCACGGTCGCCGGACTCGAACGGGTGGTGGTCGAAGTACTCGCGCGTGTAGTCGTAGAGCGCGCGGAAGGTGAACGGGTTGCGGTCGCCGGAGGTGACGTGGAAGTACGCCGCCGCGCCCGGCTCCGGCGGGTTGGCCAGCACGGCGACCGTGGCGGCCACCACGTGGTCGACCGGCACGATGTCGGCCACGTTGTCGGCGGCGCCCGGGAACTCGGGCAGCTCGCCGCGGCCGTAGGCGAGGATCAGCGGCTCGGCCATCTTGAAGCCCTCGATCCAGCCCACGTGGGGCTTCTCGAGGGCGGACTCGATGATGCTCGGCCGCACGATCGTGACGGTGCGGCCCTGCCCGGCGTAGGCCTCGACGACCCGCTCGCCGAGCGCCTTGGTGAAGGTGTAGCAGTCGGTCCAGCCGAGGCTGCGCGCCCGCTCGGTGCCGAGCCGGATCAGCTCGTCCTTCACCCACTCCTTGCGCTTCTCCTCGGTGGCGGCGGCGGCGGTGAGCAGCCCGGCCCGGCCGTGCTCCTTCTCCGCCTTCGCCCGCTCGTCGGCGAGGCCCTCGCGGCTGCGCGACTCGTGGTCGACCCGCTCGCGCTGCGCCAGCCCCCACGCCAGCTCGGCCTCGACGTCGACCTCGTGCGGCACCGGCCCCTCGGGGATGACGCCGCGCCGTCGGCCGGCGACGTAGGCGGTGGAGACGTGCACGTAGTGCACCTCGCGGTCGCCGGCCTCGCGGATCTCCTCGATCCGCGCCAGCAGGCCGCGGGCGCCGACCACGTTGGTGACGAACGCCTGGTCGACCGGCGGGTTGAACGACACGTCGCCCGCGCAGTGCACGACGGCGTCGGTGTCGGTGGGCAGCGCGGGCACGTCGGCCATGTCGCCCTCGAGCACCGTCACCCGCTCGGACAGCGTGTCGACGTCGCCGAGCTCGGTGAAGATCGGCTTGCCGAGCAGCGAGCGGATCCGGTCGGCCCCGCTGGTGGCGCCGCGGGGGCGCACCACGACGGTGGCGCGGCAGCCCGGCACGTCCGCCAGCAGGCGGTGCAGCAGCGCCTCGCCGACGAAGCCGGTGACCCCGGTCAGGACGACGTGAGCGCCGTCGAGCCGCTCGACGATTCCCGAGCCCTCCGCCACGGCACCCTCCTCAGATCAGGTCACCGAGAAACCTAACCCGTGGCGGAGCGAGGGGCCGCGGGGGCTCCACCCCGACGGTCGTCGAGCCTGTCGAGACGACGGAACCGCTCTCCTCCACCCGACCCCGCTCAGGACGGCGAGACCGGGTCGGGGCGTCTCGACAGGCTCGACGAACGTGTCGCGCACGGGGCCCCCACCCCGACGCCCGCTCACCTCGGCGAGACCAGGTCGGGGCGTCTCGACAAGCTCGACGAACGTGTCGCGCACGGACGGTCGTCGAGCCTGTCGAGACGACGGAACCGCTCTCCTCCACCCCACCCCGCTCACCTCGGCGAGACCGGGTCGGGGCGTCTCGACAAGCTCGACGAACGTGTCGCGCACGGACGGTCGTCGAGCCTGTCGAGACGACGGAACCGCTCTCAACCACCCGACCCCGCTCACCTCGGCGAGACCGGGTCGGGGCGTCTCGACAAGCTCGACGAACGTGTCGCGCACGGGGGCGGTCGTCGAGCTTGTCGAGACGACGGAACCGCTCTCCTCCACCCGACCCCGCTCACCTCGGCGAGACCGGGTCGGGGCGTCTCGACAAGCTCGACGAACGTGTCGCGCACGGACGGTCGTCGAGCCTGTCGAGACGACGGAACCGCTCTCCTCCACCCCACCCCGCTCACCTCGGCGAGACCGGGTCGGGGCGTCTCGACAAGCTCGACGAACGTGTCGCGCACGGACGGTCGTCGAGCCTGTCGAGACGACGGAACCGCTCTCCTCCACCCCACCCCGCTCACGTCGGCGAGACCGGGTCGGGGCGTCTCGACAGGCTCGACGAACGAGGGGGCTACGCGGGGACGTGGCCGAAGTGGCCGCGCTGGAAGTCCTCGTAGGCCTGCAGCACCTCGGCCTTGGTGTTCATGACGAACGGGCCGGCCCAGGCGAGCGGCTCCCGGATCGGGCGGCCGCCGACGACGATGACGTCGAGCTTCGGGTGCCGGCTCTCCTGCTGGCCGTCGGCGGTGATCGTGAGGTAGTCACCGGCGCCGAGGACGGCCGACTGGCCGGCGCGCAGCGGGCGGCCGTCGACGCCGACGGTGCCGGCGCCGTTGAGCACGTAGACCAGCGCGTTGAAGTCGACGTCCCAGGGCAGGTCGAGGCGGGCGCCTGGCTCGACGGTGGCGTGCACGAGCGACATCGGCGTGAACGTGGAGCCGGGGCCCTGGTGGCCGGCCACCGAGCCCGCGATCACGCGGACCAGCGCGCCGGCGTCCGGCGAGGTGAGCAGCTGCACCGAGCCGCCGCGGATGTCCTGGTAGCGCGGGTCGTTCATCTTGGCCGAGCGCGGCAGGTTCACCCAGAGCTGGATGCCGTGGAACAGGCCGCCCTTCTGCACCAGCCACTCCGGCGGCGCCTCGATGTGGAGCAGGCCGGAGCCGGCCGTCATCCACTGGGTGTCGCCGTTGGTGATGGTGCCGCCGCCGCCGTGGGAGTCCTGGTGGTCGAAGGTGCCGTCGATGATGTAGGTGACGGTCTCGAAGCCGCGGTGCGGGTGCCACGGGGTGCCCTTGGGCTCACCGGGCGCGTAGTCGACCTCGCCCATCTGGTCCATCATCACGAACGGGTCGAGCAGCGCCAGGTCGAGGCCGGCGAACGCGCGCCGCACCGGGAAGCCCTCGCCCTCGTAGCCGGTCGGCGCCGTGGTCACCTGCCACACGGGACGGGGCTGGTCGCCGAGCCCGGGCTCGGGCAGCCGGTCCAGGACGGTCAGGTCGTCGACGGTCACGGCGGGCATCGTGGTCTCCTCGGGGTGGGGTACCGACGGAACACTCGTTGAAGGTTCTACATTCCCTGCGAAGGCTCGGTCCAGAGCGGGAGCGTCACCCGGAACGTCGAGCCCGAGCCGGGCGTCGACTCGACCCCGACGGACCCGCCGTGGGCCTCCACGATCGCGTGGCAGATCGCCAGTCCCAGCCCGCTGCCCGGCACCTCGGCCTTGACCGTGAGCGACGACCGGAAGAACCGGGTGAACAGCCGCTCCTGCTCCTCCGGCGGGATCCCGAGCCCGGTGTCGGAGACGATCAGCCTGGTCCGGCCGTCCTCGACGTCGAGGCGGACGGCGACCAGCCCGCCGTCGGGCGTGAACTTCACGGCGTTGCTCACCAGGTTCACCACGACGCGCTCGAGCATGTCGCGATCGCCGAGCACGGGCACCGGGTCGTCGGGCAGCTCCAGGCTGGGCCGCACCGTGCGCGACACCCACGCCGGCGCGACCACCTCGAAGCCCGAGCGGACGGCGGCGCGCAGGTCGAGCGGCATGAGCTCGGGGTCGAGCGCGCCGTCCTGCATGCGGGAGAGCACCAGCAGGTCGTCGATGAGCCGCAGCAGCCGCCGGCTGTTGCTCGACACCCGCCCGATCGCCTGCTCCTGCGCCGGCGCGAGGTCGCCCATCGCGCCCTCGGCCAGCAGCTCGAGGTAGCCGAGGATGCTGGTGATCGGGGTCCGCAGCTCGTGGCTGACGGTGGAGACGAAGGTGTCCTTGACGGCGTCGACCTGCTGGAGCCGCTCCACCGCCTCGCGCTCGGCCCGCAGCGCCTCCTCCAGCGCCTCCTGCTCGCGGACCCGGTCGGTGATGTCCTCCGAGGTGCTCACGAACCCGACGATCCGGCCGCGGTCGTCGACGATCTGGCTCAGCGTCATCGCGTGGCGCCGCTCGACGCCGTCCTTGCGGCGGAAGGTGATCTCGGTCGGGCCGCCGCCGCTGGTGGCCAGCCGGCGGGCCACGATGCCGAAGTCGTCGGCGACCCCGAGCTCGTCGGCCTTCTCGGTGATCGTGGCGGCCGGGTGGAGGTGGCGGGTCGGGCGGCCGAGCATCTCGTCGCGGTCGTAGCCGAGCAGCCGCTCGGCGCCCGGGTTGAACAGCGTCACCCGGCCCTGGGCGTCGGTGCCGATGATCGCGACGCCGACGGTGCCGTCGACGATGTTGCGCAGCCGGTCGCGCTCGGCGCGCGCCTCGCGCGCCGTCGCCACCTGCTCGCCCACCCGCAGGGTCAGCGGGAGGACGAGCAGGCCGCTCGTCACCGCGAACGCGGCCAGCAGGATGCCCCGGGTGTCCACCGGGTAGCCGAGTGCCTTCGGAACGGACGCGAACGGGCCGCGATCAAGGGAGGTGAGGACGATCGAGCAGCCGAGCACGAGCGCGAGCTGTCCGAGCGCCTCGAGGGCCCGCACCCGGAGCGCCCCCCACGCCAGCAGCGGGACCAGGATGAACGGCAGGGTCGGGATGGTGGTCGGCCAGAACACCAGCGGTGCCGCGACGGCGAGCAGGGCCCACTGGAGCACCCGCTCGCCGGGGCTCGCGACCGCGTCGTGGTCCGGTAGCACGCAGGCGAACGGGAGGAGCACCAGCAGCGAGCCGAGGTGGGCGGCGCCGAGCGCGAGCGCGACCACCCCCGGGTCACCCCAGTCGGCCACCGCCGACGTCAGCGCCCCGGACGCCGCCCCGACCGCACCGCCGGCGAGGGCGGACACCACGAAGCGGCGCAGGTCGGCGTCCTCCTGCAGACGAGGCCGCTCGTCCCCGCCCTTCGCGAGGATCCACCACACCAGCCAGGCCTCGGCCGCGATGCCGACCGCGAAGCCGACCGCGACGTCGAGCGGGCGGCCACCCAGCCAGATCGTCAGCACGGCGATCACGAACACCACGGCGACGACGGCGGGCCGCAGCCGCCGGCCGGCCACCAGGACGGCGATCGCCGCCAGCCCGACCGGCCAGATGCCGATCACGCGGCCGTCCTCGGGGGCGGCCGCCACCGCCATCGCTCCCCCGAGTGCGACCGATACGAGCAACGCGACGAGCCAGCGGTGACGCGTCGACATGGCCGAACTCCATCACATGGAGCGTGACCGGCGGGCGAGCCCTACCGCATCTCGGCGAGCGGGAGGCGGACCTGCGCGATGGTGCCGACGAGCTCCTCGGACTCGATGTCGACCGACCCCTCGTGCCCGTCGACCACCGCCTTGACGATCGAGAGCCCGATCATGGTGGCCCCATACCCCCCTCCCCGTCCGGAGGTTGCGCCCATCGGCCCTACGGTGTCGGGATGAGCAGTGCGGCGAGTCAGTACGACGTCGTGGTCGTCGGCGGCGGCCACAACGGCCTCGTCGCGGCCGCGTACCTGGCGAGGGCCGGCGTCTCCGTGCTGGTGCTCGAACGGCTCGACCACACCGGCGGCGCCGCGGTGTCGGCCACCGCGTTCCCCGGCCTGCCCACCCGGCTCTCCCGGTTCTCCTACCTCGTCTCGCTGCTGCCGACCCGGATCGTCGACGACCTCGGGCTCGACCTCGACCTCGCCTCCCGCACGACGGCGTCGTACACGCCGACGCTGCGCGACGGGAAGCCCGGCGGCCTCCTCGTCGAGCGTGACGAGGGTCCGGCCACCCGGCAGTCGTTCCGCGACCTCACCGGCTCGGAGGAGGAGTACGAGGCCTGGCGGCGGTTCTACGCCGACGTCGGCACGCTGGCGCAGGCCGTCGCGCCGACCTTCACCGAGCCGCTCCCGCGCGAGGCCGAGGTCCGCGACCAGGTGGACGCCGCGGTGTGGGCCGACCTCGTGACCCGGCCGCTCGGCGAGACCGTCGAGCGGCGCTTCGCCGACGACACCGTGCGCGGCGTCGTCGCCACCGACGGGCTCATCGGCACCTTCGCCTCGCTGCACGACCCGTCGCTGATCCAGAACCGCTGCTTCCTCTACCACCTCGTCGGCAACGGCACCGGCGAGTGGCGGGTGCCCGTGGGCGGCATGGGAGCGGTCACCGATGCGCTGCGCCGGGCGGCCGACGACGCCGGCGCCGAGGTGCTCACCGGCGCCGGGGTGAGCGGCATCCGGGCCGGGGACGGCGGCGCGGAGGTCACGTGGGACGACTCGTCCGGCACCCACACCGTCGGCGCCCGCTACGTGCTCTCCGGGGTGGCGCCCTGGGTGCTGCAGATCCTGCTCGGCGAGCCCGACGACCCGGCGTCGAAGCCGGTCGGCGCCCAGCTCAAGCTCAACATGCTGCTGTCCCGGCTGCCGCGGCTGCGGTCCGGCGTCGACCCGGAGGTCGCCTTCGCGGGCACGCTGCACCTCGGGGAGGACTACCCCGAGCTCGAGGCCGCGTACGTGCAGGCCGCGGCCGGTGCGGTGCCGACGACGATCCCGGGCGAGGTGTACTGCCACTCGCTCACCGACCCCTCGATCCTCGGCGACGTGCCCGAGGGCACCCACACCCTCACCTACTTCGGCCTGCACACCCCGGCCACGCTCTTCGAGCGCGACCCCGGCGCCAAGGCGCTCGCGGTCGAGCGGGCGATCGCCTCGATCGACCAGCACCTGGCCGAGCCGCTGGCCGACTGCCTGGCCCGCGACGGCGACGGCAACCCGTGCCTGGAGGCCAAGATCCCCCAGGACGTCGAGCGTGAGCTGGCGATGCCCGGCGGCCACATCTTCCACGGCGACCTGGCCTGGCCGTGGGCGCCGGCGCGGGCCCGGCTCGACTCGCCCGCCCAGCAGTGGGGCGTCGCCACCGAGCTCGACGCCGTCCTGCTGTGCGGCTCGGGTGCCCGCCGCGGCGGCGCCGTCTCCGGACTCGGCGGCCACAACGCCGCGCAGGCCGTGCTGGCCCAGCTCTGAATTCGGCGGGGACGCCTCCCGCTGGTAATCTCCTACCTCGCGCCGGGGCCACTCCGGTGCGTGCGCCAGTAGCTCAATTGGCAGAGCAGCTGACTCTTAATCAGCGGGTTCGGGGTTCGAGTCCCTGCTGGCGTACGAGGGGCTTCCACCCTCAGAACGCCTCCCGGAGCAATCCGGGAGGCGTTCGACTTTTTCTCGGCCGCGCCGTCAGGGCGCGGGCGAGATCGAGGTGTCGCGCTGGGCCTTGTGCTTGGCGGCCTCGACGGCGTCCTCGACCTTCTCCTTGGCGGTGTCGGCCGCGGACGACGCGACGTCGCCGGCCTTGGACTTGACCGTCTCGGTGGCGGACTGGACCCGCGGGCTGTCGGCCACCTTCTGGGCACCGGACTTGATCTGCTCGTAGCGCTCCCGGCCGGCACGGGCACCGACGACGTAGCCGGCACCGAAGGCGAGGAGCAGCGGGATCTTCTTCATCGTCCCTTCCTACCCGGTGGCCGGTGGACCGAGGCTCACGCCGTCGGGTGAGTGGACTAGAATGGTTGTCAATGACAACCGCCCCGTCCGCCCCTCCGCTGCGGCGGACCGAGGTGGTCACGTTCCTCGTGCTCGCGATCGCGGTGTCGTCGTTCGCGCTGCTCCAGTCGCTCGTGGTGCCGGTGCTGGCGACCATCCAGGAGGAGTACGACACCTCACAGACGACGGCGACGTGGGTGCTCACCGGCTACCTGCTGTCCGCGTCGATCGCGACGCCGCTGCTGGGCCGGGTGGGCGACGCGGTCGGCAAGCAGCGAGTGCTGGTGGCGACGCTCGGGGCGCTCGCGGTCGGCTCGCTGGCGGCGGCGCTGGCGCCGTCGATCGGCTGGCTCATCGCCGCGCGGGTGGTGCAGGGCCTCGGCGGCGGCGTGCTGCCGCTCTCGTTCGGCATCGCCCGCGACGAGCTCGGCTCCCGCGTCACCGGCGCGCTGAGCGTGCTCGCGTCGCTGACGGCGGTGGGCTTCGGCGTCGGCATCGTGGTCGCCGGACCGATCGTCGACGGGCTCGGCTACCACTGGCTGTTCTGGCTGCCGATGGTCGTCACCGGCATCGTGGCCGTGGCGGCCGCCGTCCTGGTGCCGGCGTCGCCGGTGCGGACGCCGGGCCGGCTGCCGGTGCTGCCCGCCGTCCTGCTGGCCGGCTGGCTGGTGGCGCTGCTGCTGCCGGTGAGCCAGGGCAACCAGTGGGGCTGGACGTCGCTGCGGGTGATCGCGCTGCTCGTCGCCGCCGTCGTCCTGCTCGCCGGCTGGGCGTGGTCGGAGACCCGCGCGCCGGTGCCGATGATCGACATGACGATGATGCGGCTCCGCGGGATCTGGACCACCAACGCCGTCGCCGGGTGCGTCGGGTTCGGCATCTTCGCCTCGTTCGGCTTCCTGCCGCAGTTCCTGCAGACGCCGTCCGTGGCCGGCTACGGCTTCGACGCGACGATCAGCGAGTCCGGGTGGCTGCTGCTGCCGAGCGCCGTCGCGAGCTTCCTCGTCGGCTTCACCACCGCCCACCTGATCCGGCGGGTCGGCGCGCGTGCGGTGGTCGTGACCGGCTCGCTGCTCACCGCCGTCGCCTTCGCGATGCTCGCGCTGTGGCATGACGCGGTCTGGCAGATCTACCTCAGCACCACCGTGCAGGGCGTCGGCGCCGGGCTGATCTTCTCCAGCCTGGCCGGTGTCGTGATCGCGAGCGTGCCGCCGCACCAGACCGGCGTCGCGAGCGGCATGAACGCCAACATCCGCACGATCGGCGGGTCGGTCGGCTCGGCGGTGATGGCCGGCGTCGTCACGGCGAGCCTCGGCAGCACCGGCCTGCCCGTCGAGCGCGGCTACACCATCGGCTTCCTGCTGCTCTCGGGCGCGATGGTGGTCGCGGCCGCCGTCGCACTGCGCATGCCGGACGTCCGCAGCGCCAGCGGCTCCCACCTCACCGATGCCGCCGACGGCGACCTCGGGTACGTGGCCGGTGCGCCCGCGCCGACGCGTTAGGCCCGGGGGTCTCGACACGGGCCTCGCTGCGCTCGTCCCGGCTCGACCACCGGGCTGGGCCGGTGGTCGAGCCGTGGGGCGCGCTGGCGCGCCACGTGTCGAGACCCCCGGCCCTTCACCTCACTGCGAGAGGCGCTCGACCCGCAGCAGCTGCTGCTGGATCTCGGCGCCGGTCCAGGCGAACCGCACCCACTTCTCCTGGGAGAACAGCCGGGTCTGGTCGGTCGAGAACGGCGAGCTCGGGTTCTCGTACTGGCTGTAGGTGAGGATCGTGCGGGGCAGCACGCGGCCGTCGTCGAGGAACGCGATCGCCTGGATGTGCGAGGAGCCGTAGGTGATCGGCTTGTAGCGGCCCCGGTTCTGGCCCGGCTTGTACGACGCCAGGGCGTTCGCGTTGCCGGCGAGGTCGCCGAGCCCGCCGCCGAGCGGGATCGCAGGGGCACCGCGGTCGCCGGCGACCTGCAGCGAGCCCCAGCGGGCCCGGAACGGGATGCTCTTGCTGCGGAGGTACTCGATGGCGTCGGCCATCGCCTGCTGCACCTGCGGGTTGTCCTGGGCGAGGTCGCGCGGGGTGTTGAACGGGTCGGCGGCGTCGAACGGCACCTCCCAGAGCCCGGTGGTGGGCGCCCGCCGCATGAACTCCTCGAAGATGTGGGTGCCGACCGAGGTCCTGTCCGAGCGGCCGTCCCAGGCGTGCAGGACGGCGCAGGCCCCGGTCTCGCCGGTGGCGTCACAGGCGGCGTCGAGGTCGCCCCCGGCGCGCATCACCTCGGCCGCCCGCACCCGGTTCGCGTGCTGGTGCGAGGCCAGGCTGAACGGCGACTCCTTGCGGTCGCCCTGGAGCCGGTTGGTGACGTAGCGCGCGACCATCCGGCTGCGCATCGTGCGTTCGCACTGCTCGCAGCCGATGATCGTGGCGTAGCCCTCGAGCCGGTCGGTGGCGTTCGGCGTCCAGTAGGAGTCGTTGGCGTTGAAGACCCAGTCGTGGCGGAACGCCTCCGGCAGGTTGCCCGGCCCGAAGATGCCGGGCCGCTGCGCGTCGTCGTCGCTCTGCCAGGCGCAGTCTGACTCGGCGCGGGTGCCGTCGAGGCCCGGCAGGCCGGCCACCTGGTCGAGCACCACGCCGGTCGGCGTCAGGCAGGCGTCCTTCATGTCGTTCGGCACGTTCGGCACGACCGAGTGGTCGGCGTAGACCACGTTGCCGGCGCGGTCGGCGGCGGTCGTGTTGACCCACGGCATGCCTCCGGCGGCGTCCTGGCGACGGATCAGGTCGCGGACGTCGGTGGCCTTGCCCATGTCGAGGAACGTGTCGACGGTGCGCAGGTGCTCGGCGTTCGCGTCGCGGATCGCCCACACGCTCGCCGGCGACCACGGCATCAGCGTGTCGGGTGAGTCGGCCACGTAGCCCTGCGGCGTGCGGTAGAGGTCCTCGTTCACGGTGCTGACCCGGCCGTTGCGCAGCACCCGCACCTTCACCGTGCGGCGCTCGAGCTCCTGCGGCCCGCTGTCGGTGAGGTAGGTGGTGGGGCCGGCCAGGCGGTACTCGTACGGCGTGAAGCGGTACGCCGTCGACACGGTGTGGCTCCACGCCACGTTGCGGTTCCAGCCGATGTTGACCACCGGCGAGCCGATCAGCGAGGCGCCGGCGACGTTGTAGGAGCCGGGGATCGTCAGGTGCTGCTGCGTGAAGTGGTAGCGGCCGCGCCACGGGAAGTGCGGGTTGCCGAGCAGCATGCCGCGGTGCGTCGTGGAGTCGTCGCGGCCGATCGCGGTGGCGTTGGAGCCGAAGCCGCGCTCGGGGTCGCGACCGAGCGCCTTCAGCAGCGCGTCGCGGTCGACGTCGGCCGGCAGCGGGACGGTCGGCAGACCCGGGTCGTCGGGGCTGGGCGGGGCGGCGTCGACGATCTCCTTGACGAACACCCCGGCCGAGGCGAGCAGGTTGGCCAGGTAGACGCCGTACCAGAGGTCGATGGCGGTGGCGTCCGGCTTCAGGTACGCGGCGTTGCGGCAGGCCGGGTCGGTGACCCGGTGGGTGCGCAGCCAGCGGTTGATGCCGGCCACGTAGCCCCGGACCATCACCCGCGCCTGCTGCTTCGGCCCGGCCTTCGAGGCGAGCAGCTTCTCGACGACACGGCGGTTGCGCAGGTCGGTGACGAACGCGTCGATCTGGAGGTTCGAGGCGTTCAGGGTCACCTGGTCGTCGTAGCGGCGGCTCGGGCCGAGCCACCGGGAGCGCTGGCCGCGGGCGGTGAGCACCGTGTCGGCCAGCGTGCAGATCGAGGAGTCGGCGGCGGCGTACCCACTGCCGAAGCCGAGCGAGCCGAAGTCGCGGGCCACGACGTGCGGGATCCCGTGCCGGGTCCAGCGGATCGTGGCGTGGTACCGGTCCGCCCGCGCGGCCTGCTCACGGACGACGTCACCGCTGGCGGGAACGGAGCCGGTGGACGCGACCGCGACCATCGGGGTCAGCGTCAACGCGGCGAGCAGGGCGACGAGGCGGCGGCGCATACGGGCTCAACGCCCGAAACGTGAATCAGTTACAGGTTTCGCGCTAGAGGTAGAGACCGGCGGTCTCGTCGCCGAGCCGGTCGGCGGCGACGGCGTGGACGTCGCGCTCGCGCATCACCACGTAGGTCTCCCCCGACACCTCGACCTCGGCCTTGTCGGCCGGGTCGAACAGCACCCGGTCGCCCACCTCGACGGCGCGGGCGTGCGGCCCGACGGCGGCCACCCGCGCCCAGGCGAGCCGGCGGGCGCCCATCGCGGCGGTCGCGGGGATGACGATGCCGCCGGAGGACCGGCGCTCGCCGGCCTCGTCGTCCACCTCGACCAGGATCCGGTCGTGGAGCATCTTGATGGGCTGCTTGTCGGCCATGGGCACTCCCGACGTCAGCGGGTGGCGCGTCGCAGCGCGAGGATCGCCACGACGGTGCCGACGACGACGCCGACGGTCTTGAGGATGTTGTCGGTGCGGGGCTGCCCGGTCGAGGCGTCGACGTAGTAGCCCTTGATGGCCGCGGACTCGCGGCTCACGATCGTCTTCGGGTGCGAGCGGTACAGCAGCTGGTCGATCGTGCCCGCCAGCCGCTCCCGGGTGTCCGCGATCTCGCGCTCGAGCTCGGAGGGCGTGTTGCTCACGAACGTGGAGGCTACCGGGTGGCCCGCGGGTCAAATCCAAAGGGGAGCTCCAGCCGGTGGGCGCGCATGAGGACGTCGTCGGTGAGCACGTCGTAGGTGTCGCCGTCCGCCACCACGTGACCGTCGCTGAGCACCACCGAGCGTTCGCAGAGCTCGAGGGCGTAGGGCAGGTCGTGGGTCACCATGAGCACCGTGACGTCGAGCGACCGCAGGATGTCGGCGAGCTCGCGGCGCGAGGCCGGGTCGAGGTTCGACGACGGCTCGTCGAGCACCAGGATCTCCGGCTGCATCGCCAGCACCGTGGCCACGGCGACCCGGCGCCGCTGCCCGAAGGAGAGGTGGTGCGGCGGCCGGTCGGCGAACTCGGCCATGCCCACCAGGTCGAGCGCGGTCATGACGCGGGCGTCGAGCTCGGCGCCCTTGAGTCCGAGGTTGGCCGGGCCGAAGCCGACGTCGGCCCGCACGGTGCCCATGAACAGCTGGTCGTCGGGGTCCTGGAACACCACGCCGACCCGGCGGCGGATCTCCCGCATGTGCTGCTTCTCCACCGGCAGCCCGCTCACCGCGACGCTGCCCGCGCCGGCGGTGAGGATGCCGTTGAGGTGGAGCACGAGCGTGGTCTTGCCGGCGCCGTTGGGGCCGAGCAGCGCGACCCGCTCGCCGCGGTGCACGTGCAGGTCGACGCCGAACAGCGCCTGGTGGCCGTCGGGGTAGGAGTACGCGAGGCCGCGGACGTCGAGGACGGGCGTGCTCACTCGGGCAGCCTTCCGGTGTAGCCGCGCGACAGCATCGCGAGGTGCACCCGCTCGCCGCGCTCGAAGGAGCGGATGAACAGTGCGCCGAGGGTCTTGGCGAGCACCGGCCAGGCTCGCGGGCCGCGGGCGACGAAGCCGCGGGACTCCCGGGCGATCCGCATCCGCCGCAGCTCGTCGGTGACGACCTCGAGGTAGCGGATCATGAAGCCCATGATCTGCACCAGCAGCGCCGGCATCCGGAGCCGCTGGAGACCGGCGAGCAGGGCCTGCGGCTCGGTGGTGGCGGCGAGCAGCAGGCTCGCGAGCACGCCGAGCGTGCCCTTGGCGAGCAGCCCCCACGCCCCGAGCAGCCCGCTCTCGCTCACGCTGACGCCGAGCACCTCGGTGCGCGGCCCGTGGGCCACGAACGGCAGCAGCAGCGCGAACACCACGAACGGCACCTCGACGACCATCCGCCGCACCAGGTAGCCGGGCGGCACCTTCGAGACGGCGACGCCGATAGCGAGCAGGCCGAGGTAGAGCCCGAACGCCGGGTACCAGTCCCGCGGCGTCGCCACGACCACGAGCACGAAGCCGAGCAGCCCCAGGACCTTCAGGTGGGCCGGGGCCCGGTGCAGTGGCGAGTGGGCGTGGAAGTGGAGCGTGTGTCCGTGGGCGGCGCCCATGTCAGTGCGGTTCCGGCTCCGGGCTGCGGCGCCGGCGGACGGCGTAGGTGAGACCGGTGCCGAGCACCAGCACGACCAGCACGCCCACGACGCCCGCGACACCGCCGCTGAGCCGGTCGTCGCCGATGAAGCTGCTGCCGTAGCCGGCGAACGGGCCGTCGCCGGTGGCGTGCTCCTTCTCCGAGGCGGCGAAGCCCTGGTCCTCGCTGACCTTGGTGAGCCCGTCGGGCGAGGCGGCGGCGTAGAAGCTCACGACGCCGGCGAGGAGCAGTGTCACCACGAGGACGCCGAGCGCAACCACCTTCGTGCTCGGGCGCCTCACGCGGCGGCCTTCGGCGCCGTGCGGATCTCGAGCTCGCGCGTGGCCAGCACCCGGCGGGCGCCGTGCACGAGGTCGGGGCGGACGGCGACCAGGCCGCCCACCGCCAGGGAGGTGATGACGCCCTCGCCGATGCCGATGAGCGTGTGCACGCCGAGCATCGCGGTGGTGAGGGTGCGGAGCGAGAGGTCGACGTTGCCGCCGACGGCGTAGAGGCCCACGAACACCAGCGCCGCGACCGGCACGCTGACGAACGCCCCGATGCCGGCGGCCACGGGCACCGACGCCGTCGTCTTCGGCAGCACGGCCTGCACGCCGCGGAACACCAGCCAGCCGACGCCGCAGGTGACGACGCCCATGAGCAGGATGTTGGTGCCGAGCGCGGTGACGCCGCCGTCGGCGAAGAGCAGGCACTGCACCAGGAACACCACGCTGGTGGCGAGCACGCCGGTCCAGGGGCCGACGAGCACCGCCGCGATCGCGCCGCCGAGCAGGTGGCCGCTGGTGCCGGCGCCGACCGGGAAGTTGAGCATCTGGACGGCGAACACGAAGGCGGCCACCAGGCCGGCGAGCGGTGCGGTGCGGTCGTCGAGCTCGCCACGGGCCTTGCGCAGCGCCACCCCGACGGCGACCGCGGCCACGACGCCGGTGGCCACCGAGGTCGGTGCGTCGAGGAATCCGTCGGGCACATGCACGGGCGGGCTCCTCACCTGATTGATCTCGGGTTCGCCCCACCCTACGACTTTGCAAATGGTTCGCAACTAGGGCGTGTCTCTCGAGTCCAGGCGGATGCCAGCGTCGTCCAGGTGGTGCGATGGCAAGGCGCCGGAGCGCAGGCAGGCTGGGCGCCTTTCCAGCGACGGCAACGCCGCCAGCGTGCCGCCTGGGCGGCGCTGGCGCCGTCTGTTGGACTTGGGAGACATGCCCTAGACGATCGGACAGGACCATGACTGCCTCGCGCCTCTCCCCCGGCGACACCGCCCCCGACTTCACGCTCACCGACGACACCGGCGCCCAGGTGTCGCTGTCCGACCTGCGCAGCGGCGGCGACGGCGGCCAGAAGGTCGTCGTCTACTTCTACCCGGCGGCGATGACGCCGGGCTGCACCACGCAGGCCTGCGACTTCAGCGACAGCCTCGACTCGCTCCAGGGCGCCGGCTACCGCGTCGTCGGCATCTCCCCCGACCAGCCGGAGAAGCTCGCGAAGTTCCGCGAGAAGGAGAACCTCACCCTCACCCTGCTCTCCGACCCGGACCGGTCGGTGCTGGCCGCCTACGGCGCGTTCGGCGAGAAGAAGCTCTACGGCAAGGTCGTCGAGGGCGTCATCCGCTCGACCTTCGTGGTCGACGCCGGCGGCACCGTCGAGCTCGCGCAGTACAACGTGAAGGCCTCTGGCCACGTGGCCAAGCTGCGCCGCGATCTTGGTTGGGTGTCTGAGCCGAGCTTGCTCGGCTCGGACACCATCGGTGGTTGAGCAGCGACCGCGGCTGAGCTCGCGAAGCCGCGACGGAGCGTGTCGAAACCAGGTGACGGCTGTCGCCAAGCCGAAGCGCTACGCCGGCGCCTGGGTCTCGCTCGGCTCCGGCTCGGGCTCGCCGTAGGCACAGAGCGTGAGCGTGATCGCCTTGTTGCGCTGGAAGTCCGGCGACGGCGACGCCTCGCGGTACTCCTCCGGCGGTAGCGCCGCGTAGTACTCGATCGCGCCCAGCAACGTGTCCGCGTCCTCGCCCGCGGCCACGAGCTCCTCGGCCAGCGGCACCGCCGCCTGGAAGTGGCGGACCGTCTCGTCGAGGTCGTTCGCGTTGAAGGCGTCGATCCCGGCCCGCACCTCCGCGCACGCCTCGGTCTCGCTCAGCAGGTGCGACTCCGGCGACGACGCCGGCGGCGTCGGGCCGCTGTCGTCGCCCTCCTCACCACCCCCGCCCACGGTGCAGCCGGCCAGCGCGGCCAGGAGCACGACGGTCCCGAGGGCTCTCACGCCGACGACGGTACGCCGGTCGGTCAGGCGTTCTCCCAGAGTCCGATCAGGTTGCCCTCGGTGTCGGTGAAGTAGCCGGTGAAGCCCATCTCCCCCACCGGCATCCGCTCGGTGACGACCGTGCCGCCGTGCGCCTCGACGCTCCGCAACGCCTCGTCGACGCTCGGGACGTCGATGACGACGTTGGGCGCCTTGCCCGGGAACTCCGCGCTGCGCTCGAACATGCCGCCGTTGATGAAGCCGGGCTCGGTCGGCCCCTGCTCCTGGTCGGTCGGCCCGGTCATCACGATCGTGTAGCCCATCTCCGGCATGGGCATCAGCTGCCAGCCGAACGTCTCGCCGTAGAACGTGCGGGCCCGGTCGCCGTCGTCGAACGGGATCTCGAAGTGCACCACCTTGCCGGACATGCTTCCTCCCTCGTCGCGGTTCTGGGATGTCAGTGAACGCCCACCGCGCGGGAGGGTCAACGGCTGACACACTGCTCCCAGCCAGCCGGAGTGGTGGAACTGGCAGACACGCAGGCTTTAGGTGCCTGTGCCCTCTGGGCGTAGGGGTTCGACCCCCCTCTCCGGCACCGTGGGTCCGGTTGCCGAGTGAGGGGAGCGCGCGTCGTGACCGAGCCGGATCAGCTCAAGCACGGGGAGGCCGACCCGCGCGACGTCATCCCGTTCCGTGAGGCCACCAAGGCCTGGTTCCAGATCTCGTGGCAGACCTTCGGCGGCCCGGCGGGCCAGATCGCGGTCATGCAGCACAAGCTGGTCGACGAGAAGCGCTGGATCGGGCAGCGGCGGTTCATGCACGCGCTCAGCTACTGCATGCTCCTGCCCGGCCCGGAGGCGCAGCAGCTGGCGATCTACACGGGCTGGCTCCTCAACGGCACCCGCGGCGGCCTCGTGGCCGGCGGGCTGTTCGTGCTCCCGGGCGTGCTGGCGCTGCTGGCGCTCTCGGCGATCTACGTCGCCTACGGCACCACGGGCGCGGTGTCGGCGGTCTTCGCCGGGGTGGCGCCGGCGGTGATCGCCGTCGTGGCGCACGCCGTGCGTCGGATCGCCGGGCGCGCCCTGAGCCGGCCCGTGCTGGTCGCCGTCGCGATCCTGTCCTTCCTGGCGCTGGCCCTGGTGGGGGCGCCGTTCCCGCTCGTGGTCCTCGCCGCCGCCGTCGTGGGATGGGTCGCGCTGCGGAACGTCCCGGACGCCGACGGAGCAGCCCCGTCGGCCGCCGACGGCCCGGCACCGTTGGTCAGCGACGACGCCCTGCACCACGAACCGCCGTCGCGACGCCGCGCGGCGCAGGTGGTGCTGGCCGGCGGCGTGCTGTGGGCGACGCCGCTGGTCCTGCTCGCACTCCTGGTCGACTCGACCCCGGTCTTCCTCGACCAGGGGCTGTTCTTCTCCGGCGCCGCCGTCATCACCTTCGGCGGCGCGTACGCGGTGCTGGCGTACGTCGCCCAGCAGGCGGTCGACGTCTACGGCTGGCTCGCGCCCGGCGAGATGGTGCGCGGACTCGCGCTGGCGGAGACCACGCCCGGCCCGCTCATCATGGTGGTGCAGTTCGTGGCCTTCGTCGGCGCCTACCGGGACCCCGGGGCGTTCGACCCGTGGGTGGCCGCGGTGCTCGCCTCCCTCGTGGTCACCTGGGTGACCTTCGTGCCGTGCTTCGTCTTCGTCCTGCTCGGCGCGCCCTACGTCGAGCGGCTCCGGAGCAACCAGCACCTGAGCGCCGCGCTCACCGGCATCACCGCTGCCGTGGTGGGTGTCATCGCCAGCCTCGCCGTGTTCTTCGCCTCCCACACCCTGTTCGACCGCGTCACCGAGGCGACCGCCGGACCGCTGCAGGTGGACGTGCCGGTGCTGGGGAGCGCCGATCCCGTCGCCTTCGCGATCGCCGGCGTCGCCGTCGTCCTCGTGTTCTGGCGGGGCTGGAGCCCGCTGCGCACCATCTTGGTCTGCGGGCTCCTCGGTCTGGGGATCCATCTGGCAGGGCTGCTCTGACGGAGTCACCCGCGGCCCACACCCTCGCCGTCATACTGTCGCCGTGAGCGAGCAGAGTCCCTGGGGCACTCCCCCACCCTCGACGCCCTGGGGCCCGCCTCCGCAGCAGCCGCCGGCGCCCCCGCCGGCACCGCCGGGTGGCTACTACGGCGGACCCGGTGGACCTGTCGGACCCGGTGGACCGGGCGGCCATGCGGGACCACCGCGCCGCAGCACCGGGCTGATCGTCGCCCTCGTGGCGGTGATCGTGGTGCTCGTGGTCGGGCTGGTCACCACGGTGGTGCTGGTAGCGGGCGGGGACGGCGACGACGAGGCGACCGACCCGACGTCCGAGCCGACGACGAGCGAGACCTCCAGCGAGACGGAGACCGAGACCGAGTCGTCGAGCCCGACGCAGTCGGCGACTGCGGCCGGCGACGCGGTGGCGGGCGACGGCTACCGGTTCGCGCTGCCCACCGGCGAGTGGAAGGACCGCACCGACCAGGCGCCGTCGCTCGGCGCCACCATCGACACCGTGATCGTGCTCGGCCCGTCGGTCGAGCTCAGCCAGTCGGCGATCTTCGTCGAGGTGCTGCCCAACCCGGGCGTCGACGACGTCGAGACGATCCAGCCGGCCTGGACCCGCAACGTGAAGAGCAACGACGGTGCCACCACCGAGCCGATCGACCCGATCACCGTGGACGGCGAGAAGGCGGTCGGCGTCGACGTCAAGAACCGCAAGAACAACGCCGGCCTCGAGATCGAGCAGCGGGCCTACCTGACGCTGCACGGCGACCTGCAGGTCGGCATCTACCTCACCTACCCGGCCTCGGGCGACGACGTGTCGGTGAACGACTTCCAGAAGGTGCTCGACAGCTGGCGCTGGGAGTAGTGCCCGAGCAGCCGGCGTCAGCCGAGCAGCTCGGCGAGCCGCGGCGCGAGTGCCCGCAGCGCGCGGCCGCGGTGGGAGATCGCGTCCTTGGCGGCCGTGTCGAGCTCGGCGGTGGTGCGGCCGGGCTCGTCGTCGGCCTCGAACACGACGTCGTAGCCGAACCCGCCGGAGCCGCGGGGTGAGCGGGTCACCCGGCCGTCCATCCGGCCCTCGACGACGACCTCGCGGCCGTCGGGCAGGCAGCAGGCGACGGCGCACGCGAAGTGGGCGCCGCGCCGCCCGTCCGGCACGTCGTGCAGCTGGTCGAGGAGCAGCCGGTTGTTGCGGTCGTCGTCCTTCGGCGGCCCCGACCAGCGCGCCGACAGCACGCCCGGCATGCCGTTGAGCGCGTCGACGCACAGGCCGCTGTCGTCGGCCACGGTCGGCAGCCCGGTGGCGGCGACGCCGGCGCGGGCCTTGAGGAGCGCGTTGCCCTCGAAGGTCGGCTCGTCCTCGACGGGCTCGTCGTAGTGCGGCACGTCGTCGAGCCCGACGACGGTGGCGCCGGGCAGGTGCTCGGCGAGGATCCGCTCCATCTCCGCCAGCTTCTTGGCGTTGCGGGAGGCGAGGTGGAGCTGACGCGGTTTCGAGGCTCCCTTCGAGGCTCTCAAGTTCGCACCTCAGGACAGGCGCAAGGACGCACCTCAACCACCGTTCAGGGCCTCCTGCTGGATCCGGGTGAGGTCGGCGCAGCCCTTCTCGGCCAGGCCGAGCAGCGCGTCGAGCTCGCTCCGCGTGAACGCGGCGCCCTCGGCGGTGCCCTGCACCTCGACGTAGGTGCCGGCACCGGTCATCACGACGTTCATGTCGGTCTCGGCGCGCACGTCCTCGACGTAGGGCAGGTCGAGCCGCGGGACGCCGTCGATGATGCCCACCGACACCGCGGCCACCGAGCCGGTGAGCGCCTTCGTGACGCCGAGCGAGGCGGCGGCGTCGGCCAGCGCCACGTAGGCACCGGTGATGGCGGCGGTGCGGGTGCCGCCGTCGGCCTGGAGCACGTCGCAGTCGAGCTGGATGGTGTTCTCGCCCATCGCCTTGTAGTCGATGACGGCGCGCAGCGACCGGCCGATCAGCCGGCTGATCTCGTGGGTGCGGCCGCCGATGCGGCCCTTCACCGACTCCCGGTCCGAGCGGGTGTGGGTGGACGCCGGCAGCATCGCGTACTCGGCGGTGACCCACCCGAGCCCGGAGCCCTTCCGCCACCGCGGCACGCCCTCGGACGCCGACGCGGCGCACAGCACCCGGGTCTTGCCGAACTCCACCAGCACCGACCCCGCGGCGTGGTCGAGCCAGTTGCGGGTGATGGTGACCGGACGCAGCTCGTCGTCCGCCCGTCCGTCCTCACGAGTTGTCATGTGCCCGACCCTAGAGACGGCTACGGTGCGCGGGTGGACGAGGGGCTGCGTGGGGCGCTCGTGCGGGCCGACCTCGACGAGCGGGATGCTGCGTACGTCGCGAAGCTGATCCCGCTGCTCCGGCTGGCGATGAAGGGCTACTTCCGCTCCGAGGTGGACGGAATCGAGCACGTGCCGGCCGAGGGTGGCGCGCTCGTGGTGTCGAACCACTCCGGCGGGATGCTGGCGATGGACGTGCCGATCTTCGCCGTCGCGTTCGTCGACCACTTCGGCCCGGAGCGGCCGTTCTACTGCCTGGCCCACGACATCCTCTTCACCGGTCAGGCCGGCCCGGTGATGCGGCGCTGCGGCTTCGTGACCGCCACCCGCGAGAACGCCGACGCGATCCTGCAGTCCGGGGCGGTCACGATCGTGTTCCCCGGCGGCGACTACGACATCGCCCGGCCCTGGAACAAGCGCAACGTCGTCGACTTCGACGGCCGCACCGGCTACGTGCGCACCGCGCTCGACGCCGGCGTCCCGATCGTGCCGACGGTCAGCATCGGCGGCCAGGAGGCGCAGCTGCACCTCTCCCGCGGCGCCTGGCTCGCCAGGCTGCTCAAGCTCGACGAGCGGTTCCGGTTCCCGTACGTGCCGATCTCGCTGGGCTTCCCGTTCGGGCTGACGCCGGGCCTGCCGCCGAACCTCCCACTCCCCACCAAGATCAGCACCCGGGTGCTGGAGCCGATCGACGTCGAGGCGGAGTTCGGGCCCGACCCCGACATCGCCGAGGTGGACGCCGAGGTGCGCAGCCGGATGCAGGACGCGCTCGACGACCTCGCCCGCCGTCGGCGCTTCCCGGTCCTGGGGTAGCCGTGCGCGGCGTGGAGCGGATGGACGGCGCCGACGCCGGCTTCCTGTACATGGAGACGCCGTCGATGCACATGCACACGCTGAAGATCGCGGTGCTGGAGGCCGACCCGAACCTCACCTTCGACCTGTTCCGGGCCGGCGTCACCGACCGGCTCGGCAAGCTGCCGCCGCTGCGACGGCGGATGGTGCCGGTGCCGTTCTGGCTCAACCACCCGGTGTGGGTGACCCAGCGCTCGATCGACGCCGACCACCACTTCCGCGACCACGAGGTCGGCGGCACCGGGTCGATGGCCGACCTGGAGCAGCTGATCGGCGAGATCGCCAGCACGCCGCTCGACCGCGACCACCCGCTCTGGGAGCTGCACCTGTGCCGCGGCCTGGAGGGCGGCCGGGCGGCGATCGTCGGCAAGATGCACCACGCCCTCGCCGATGGGATGGCGGCCAACGCGCTGCTCGGCAACGTGGTCGACGCCCACGGCGACCCCCAGGTCGAGGAGACCCTCGAGCACGCGGCGTCCCCGGGCCCGGCCGGCGGCGACGTGCCGTCGCGGACGGCGCTGGTGCGCTCGGCCCTGTGGGACGCGATCCTCCAGATCGCCCTGATCCCGCGGCTGGTGTGGGCCACGGTCACCGGGATCGCCGCGATGCTCCGCTACCGGCGGGCCGAGCGGCCGGACGTGCCGGTGCCGGTGCTGCACGCCCCGCGGACGTCGTTCAACGGCCCGCTCACCGCCGCGTCGCACCTTCGCCACCTGCTCGCTCCCCCTCGCCGAGCTGAAGCAGGTGCGGGCGGCCCATCCCGGCGTCACGCTGAACGACGTCGTGCTGGCCGTGGTGGGCGGGGCGCTACGGCGCTGGATGGACGACCGGGGCGAGCACCCGTCGCGCTCGCTGATGGCCGGCGTGCCCACGGCCACCGACGCCCCGGGCGCCGAGCCGCGGCTGAGGGGCAACCGGGTCTCGAACCTGTTCACGTCGCTGGCCACCGACGTCGACGACCCCCATGAGCGGCTGCGGGCGATCTCGGAGGTGACGGGCCACTCCAAGGAGATCCAGCGCAAGCTCGGCCCGGAGATGCTCACGAGCTGGGTGCAGTTCACGCCGCCGGCGCCGTTCAGCGCCGTCATGCGGCTCTACTCGCGGGTGCGGGCGGCGGGCTGGCACCCGGCGCCGTTCAACGTCGTCGTGTCGAACGTGCCCGGGCCGCGCGCCACCGCCACCATCGCTGGCGCCACGCTCGCCGACCTCTTCAGCGTGGGACCGATCCTCGAGGGCATCGGGCTCAACGTGACCGTCTGGTCCTACGTCGACCGGATGAACTTCTCGCTGCTCACCTGCCCCGACCTGCTGCCCGACCTGGCCGCGCTCACCGCCGAGCTGCGACCGGCGCTCGACGAGCTCCTCGACACGCCACCCTCGAACGGGTGAGGCTCCTGACCGCGCCACACCGAGAGAATGCGTCCGTGAGCCGCCGCCACCTCCGCCGTGCGAAGCGAGTCGCCTGCGTGGCGACCTGGGTGCCCCGACGGGCGGCCGCGTACGGCGTGAGCCAGGGCCTCAAGCGGGTGCTGCCGCTCCCGCCGCCGGTGGCCTCGGTGCCGGAGGGACGGATGGTCGACCTGCCCGGCCGCGGCCGCACCTTCGTCGTCGACGTGCCCGGGCCCTACCGCGACGCACCCACCGTGCTGCTGCTGCACGCCCTCGGCACCACCGCCTACCTCACCTGGTTCACCGCCCTCGGCGAGCTCTCGCGGCACTACCGCGTGGTCACGCTCGACCTGCGCTGGCACGGCCGCGGCATCCGCTCCGACCGGTTCCGGGTGACCGACTGCGCCGACGACGCCGCCGCGGTGCTCGACCACCTCGGCATCGACAGCGCCGTGGTCGCCGGCTACTCGCTCGGCGGCGCCGTGGCCCAGGAGCTGTGGCACCGCCACCCCGAGCGGGTCGGGGGCCTGGTGCTCTGCTCGACCGCCCGCCGCTGGAAGGTCCACCGCGGCGAGCAGGTCTTCTTCCCGGTGCTGGGCGTCGCGATGGCGCCGCTGTCACGCGCCGCGCTGGCCGGCGTCAACCGCCGGGCCGAGGCGCTTCCCGAGACGCCGTCGATCGACAGCGCCGACCTCACCCGCTGGGGCTTCGCCGAGTGGCGCAGCACCAGCGCCTGGTCGATGCCCGCGGTGCTGGCCGAGCTCGGCCGGTTCGACTCCTCGTCGTGGCTCGGCGGCGTCGACGTCCCGGCGGCCGTGGTGGTCACCGAGAGGGACGCCGCCGTCCCGGCCGAGCGGCAGCGGGCCATGGCCGAGGCCATCCCCGGCTGCGTCACCTACGACGCCCCCGGCGGCCACACCTCGCTGTTCGCCGACTCGCGCCGCTGGCTCCCGGTCTTCATGGAGGCCGTCGCCTCGGTGACCGGCCGGCTGCCCGAGCACCGCGCCGCCGGTTGACGCCCGGGGGTCTCGGCACGGGCCTCGCTGCGCTCGTCCCGGCTCGACCACCGGGCGCGCCGGTGGTCGAGCCCTGCGAGCTTCAGCGAGCTGGTGTCGAGACCCCCGGCGCTACTTCACCTCGGCGCGGAGGATGCGCCACATGCCGAGGGCGAGCGGGAGGCCGAGCCAGATCGCGCCGGAGACCAGGAGGTGCGCCCACTCCTCCCCGGTGTTCACCGAGAGGTCGAAGAGCGGGTCCTGCGCCTCGAGGAAGTTCAGGTAGGGCGACACGTCCGCGAAGGCCTCCCACAGCCCGCTGACCGTGAAGAGCACGATCGGGATCGCCCACTTGTAGACAAAGAACAGCACGATCGCGGCTGGGGTGTTGAGGAGCAGGGTGGCGAGCGCGAAGCCGCCGGCCATCGCGAGCGACTGGGTGATGAGGAAGCCGAACGTGCCCGTGGCCGAGAGGTCCCACGAGGTCTGGTCGGGCTGGGCGATCTCGCAGATCAGGGTGCACGCGAAGCCGATCACGAGCGCGGCCACCACCGTGGCCACGGTGAGCAGCAGGCCGACCGCGAGCTTGGCGAGCACGACGCGCACCCGGCGCGGCTCGATGGAGAACGTGACCATCGCGGTGCGCTGGCTCCACTCGCTGGTGACCAGCATGATCCCGAGCACCGGCAGCAGTAGTGACGAGACGCCGGCGGCGATCGCAGTGAAGTCGTCGAAGCTCACGTCGTTCGTGTAGACGAGCGAGATCACCAGCACGAAGCCCTCGACGAGCACGAGCAGGATGAGGATGGTCATCAGCAGCCAGAAGCTCGCCAGGGTGTCGATCGACTTGCGCAGCTCGACCAGCGCCAGCCGCCAGAACGGGATGCCGGCGGTGCCGGAGACGTCCATCGGGGCGTAGCCGCTCGGCGTCGTCGTGCTCATCGGGGACCTCCCTGGTACTGGGCGGGCTGCTGCTGCGGCGGCGGGTAGCCGGGTGGCGGCGGGCCCTGGGGCGGCGGGCCGGGCGGCAGTCCGGGCATGCCGGGCAACCCGGGCGGCATCCCGGTCGGCACGCCCTCGCGCTGGGCGTCGGCGGTGAGCTCGAGGAACAGGTCCTCCAGGCCGCCCTGGACGGCGGAGAGCTCGACCAGCACGATGCCGTGCTCGGCGGCGGCGCGGCCGACGGCGACGCTCTCGCACTCGGCGTGCAGGCCGTGGGGTCCGGTCGTGACGGCGACGCCCTTGGCGCGCAGCACCTCGGCCAGCTTCGCGTCGTCCAGCGAGGTGACGTTGGCCGAGACCTGCTTCTTGGTCTTGTTGTTCGCGAGCAGGGTCTTCTTGTCGCCCTGGGCGAGGATCTTGCCGCGACCGATGAGGATCATCTCGTCGGCGATGAGCTCGACCTCGTGGAGCAGGTGGCTGGAGAGCAGCACCGTGCCGCCGCGGTCGGCGTAGCCCTTGAGCAGCGCCCGCATCCAGCGGATGCCGGCCGGGTCGAGGCCGTTGGCCGGCTCGTCGAGGATCAGCACCTGCGGGTCGCCGAGCAGCGCGTGGGCGATGCCGAGCCGCTGCTTCATGCCGAGGGAGTAGTTGCGGATGCGGCGTCCGGCCTCGTCGTCGGTGAGCGAGACCAGGGCGAGCATCTCGTCGACCCGCTGCTTCGGCAGCCCCATCGCGGCCGCCCCGAGCGAGAGCACCTCGCGGCCGGTGCGGCCGCCGTGCTGGGCCGAGGCGTCGAGCAGGACGCCGACGTGCCGGCCGGGGTTCGGGATGTCGGTGTAGCGGTGCCCGCCGATCAGCACGTGGCCCGCCGTGGGCGGCGTCAGGCCGACCATGACCCGCATCGTGGTGGTCTTGCCGGCGCCGTTCGGGCCGAGGAACCCGGTGACCCGGCCCGGCTGGGCGACGAAGCTGATGTCGTCGACCGCGGTGAAGGAGCCGTAGCGGCGGGTGAGCCGTTCGACGGTGATCATGCGCCAACCCTGCCCCATGGGTGCGCGTCACTCACATCGCGACGCGTGGAGGTTCGGTGGAGAACCGGTGAACGAGCTCCTCAGAACTCGTACGTGCCGCCCGGCGCGGCCAGCTCGACCGGGCCGGAGTAGGCGAGCTTCGCCTCGGCGAGCATCCCCTGCTTGTCGAACCACGGCGGGATGTGGGTGAGCACCAGCCGGCCGACGCCGCCGCGGGCCGCCGTCTCGCCGGCGTCACGGCCGGTGAGGTGGATGCCCGGCGGGTTCACGTCGTGGTCGCGGAACGACGCCTCCGCGAGCAGCAGCCGGGCCGAGGCGGCCACCCGGTCGAAGCCGTCGCACGGCGCGGTGTCGCCGCTGTAGCCCAGCACCGAGTCGCCGACCGTGATCCGCAGCGAGTACGCCGGCACCGGGTGCTCCACCGGCACCGGCAGCACCGAGAACGGCCCGATCTCGAACGGGCCGGCGTACTCGCAGAAGTCGAACTCCTCGTGCATGCCGGGGTCGAGCGGCAGGTCGTAGGCCCGGGCGAGCCGGTCGGCGACACCGGCGGGGCCGTGCACCGGGATCCGCGGCTGCGCGCCCCGCGGGTGGTACTTGCGCATCACGTAGTAGCCGCACAGGTCGAGGCAGTGGTCGGGGTGCAGGTGGCTGAGCAGCACGGCGTCGACCGTGAGCGGGTCGACGTAGTGGTGCAGGTGACCGAGCGCGCCGTTGCCGAGCTCGAGCAGGATCCGCCAGGTGCGCTTGTCGGGGCCGTCGCCCTCGTCGGCCTCGACGAGGTAGCAGCTCGCGGCGGAGTCCGGCCCGGGGAACGAGCCGGAGCACCCGACCACGGTGAGCCTCACGCGAGACCGCCCGCGAACTGGCTGGCGGCGAGCAGCTCCGGGCCGAGGAAGCGCCGTCCGACGGTCTCGAACTCCGCGGGCGACCCGGTGGTGGCGAAGGTGTAGGTGGGCTCGCCCGATCCGCGCATCAGGCCGGTGTCGGCGAGCACCCGGTAGACGTCCTTGGCGCACTCCTCGGCGCTGCTGACGAGGGTGACCTGCTCCCCCATCACGTACGACACGACGCCGGTGAGCAGCGGGTAGTGCGTGCAGCCGAGGATCAGGGTGTCGACGCCGGCCAGCACCAGCGGGTCGAGGTACTCGTGGGCGACGGCCAGCAGCTCCGGCCCGCCGGTGATGCCGGCCTCCACGAACTCCACGAACCGCGGGCAGGCCTGGGTGGTGAGCTCGACCTGCGGCGCCGCCACGAACGCGTCGTCGTAGGCCCGCGAGGACGCCGTCGCCGCGGTGCAGATGACGCCGATCCGGCCGGTGTGCGTGGCGGCCACCGCGCGCCGGGTGGCGGGCAGGATCACCTCGACGACCGGGACGTCGTAGCGCTCGCGGGCGTCGCGCAGCATCGCCGCACTGGCGGAGTTGCACGCGATCACCAGCGCCTTCACGCCCTGGTGCACCAGGTGGTCGAGGCACTCCAGCGCGTACTCGCGCACCTCGCCGATCGGCTTGGGGCCGTAGGGCTGGCGCGCCGTGTCGCCGACGTACAGCAGCGACTCGTGGGGCAGCTGGTCGATCACCGACCGCGCCACCGTGAGACCGCCGAAGCCCGAGTCGAAGATCCCGATCGGTGCGTCGAGGGAGGTCGGGTCCGGCACGGAAGCCAACGGTACGGCGTTCGGTGGCACGTCAGTCGAAGAGCCTCGGTTGAGGCGGACCGAGCGAGGGGTCGACGCCGCTGAACAGGTCGCTCACCGACTCGCCCGCATGCACCCGGGCGACCGCCTCGCCGAGCAGACCACCGACCGAGCGCACGGTGAGCTCGGGCCAGTCCGCCGGCGGGGGCACGGTGTCGGTGGTGACCACCTCGGTGATCATCGGGTGACCGCGCAGCCGCTCGAGCGCCTTGCCCACGAACAGCCCGTGGGTGCAGGCGATCGCGGCCTCCTCGCAGCCCTGGTCGCGCAGCCGGTCGAGCAGCTCGACGATCGAGCCGCCGGTGGCGATCTCGTCGTCCAGCACGACGGCGCGGCGGCCGGCGACGTCGCCGACGATCGCGTCGATCACCACCCGGTCGTCGGCCAGCCGCTTCTTGCTGCCGGCGGCCACGGGGAGCCCGAGCAGCCGGGCGAACTGGGTGGCGGTCTTGGCGTTGCCGAAGTCCGGCGAGACGACGACGGCCTCGGAGAGGTCCTGGCCGAGGAAGTGGTCGGCGAGCACGCCGAGCGCGGTGAGGTGGTCGACCGGCACCGAGAAGAACCCGTGCACCTGCGGGGCGTGCAGCGTCATCGTGATGATCCGGTCGACGCCGGCCGTGGTCAGCATGTCGGCGACGAGCCGGCCCCCGATCGACAGCCGCGAGGCGTCCTTCTTGTCCGAGCGCGCGTACGCGTAGTACGGGATGATGGCGGTGATCTTCTCCGCCGAGGCGCCGCGGGCGGCGTCGACCATGAGCAGGAGCTCCATCAGGTGCTCCTGCGTGGGCGGCACCAGCGGCTGCACGAGGTAGACGTCGCGCTGCCGGCAGTTGGCCTGCAGCTGCGCCTGGAGGCAGTCGTTGCTGAACCGCGTCATCTCCACCGGTGACAGGGGGACGCCGAGGTGCTCGCAGATGTCGGTGGCCAGCGCCCGATGGGCGCTCCCGCTGAAGACGACGATCTCGCGCATGGCTAGCGAAGCTCTCCCAACGTCGGCCAGGGGTTGAGGCGGCACCCCTGCGTGCCCTTCGACTGCTGCATCATCACCGGGGCCAGCCTGCCCTTGCCAGGGCAGGTGGCGTGGCCCTTGCCCAGCCAGTGGCCGGTCTCGTGGTTGACCACCATGTGCCGGTAGTCGCGCCGCGACCGGCCGGCGCGGTTCCAGGCCGGCGAGGCGCGCAGCCAGCGGGTCTGGTTGATGATCACGTAGCGGCCGACCCGGCAGCTCCACATCGCGCTGCACACCGAGGAGTACGACGGCACCGTGGACGCCTGGGCGAGCACGAGCGTGAACGAGCCGCCGCGGCGCACCTGCCGGAACTCGACACCCTTGCCGCGCCAGCCGCGGGCGTCGGCGTAGGTCTCGGCGGCCTGCCGGGCGAACGCGCCGACGTCGGCGGTGACGCGCCCCTTGGTGCGCACCACGTAGGTGACCACCCGGCGCACGTCGCGGCGGTGCCGCACCGCGCCGCGCTGCTCGGAGCCACGGGTGGCCGGCCGGTGGCCGACGGCGAACGCGGTGACCTGCACCCGCACCCGGGTGCCGACGTCCTGGGGGACGTAGGTGTAGCGGCGCCCGGTGGCGCCGGGGATCTCGCGGCCGTTGCGCAGCCACTGGTAGCGCACGTGGGACGGCGCCGCGGACCAGCGGCCGGCGGTGGCGCTCACCGTCTGTCCGAACCGCTGCACGCCCTCGACCGTCGGCGGCACCCGGTTCTCGAGCTGACGACGGACGACCTGCCGGGTCTCCGCGGAGGTGGCGTTGTCGCGGTGGCCGTCGCCGTCCGCGGCCACGACGCGGACGGAGATCCGGTGCCCCAGGTCGGCGACGCCGAGCCGGTAGGTGCGTCCGTTGGCCGAGGCCCCGGGGATCGGCGCGCCGTCGCGCAGCCAGCGGTAGGCGAAGGTGACGCCGTCCGGCGTCCAGGCGCCGGGGTCGGCGGTGAGCACCTCGGCGTACACCGGGGAGCCGGAGACCGTCGGCGGCGCGGTGTTCTCGACGTCGTCAGCCCACGCGGGCGCGGGGGCGACGAGGAGGCCCGCCACCGCGGCGAGGACGGCCAGGAGAGGGCGCACGGGCGGCACGGTACGCGGTCGGCCCGAGGCGAAACCGGGGATTGGTGGTGGAAACGGTCCGGGCGGTCCAGACTGACGGTATGCCCACGGCTGTGGAGGAGGAGCTGGCCGCGCTCATCGCGCGGGTGGCGAAGGCCCAGGAGCTCGCCAACATGGGCGACTACGACTGGCACATCCCCAGCGACACCAACCGCTGGAGCGACCAGCTCTACCGGATCTACGGGTTCGAGCCGCAGTCGTTCAACCCGTCGTACGAGAAGTTCCTCTCCCTCCTGCACCCCGACGACCGCGAGCGCGTGGTCGAGACCCACAAGCGCGCCTACGCCACCGGCGAGGGATGGGCCATCGTCGAGCGGATCGTGCGGCCGGACGGCGAGGTGCGCTACCTCTCCACCAACGGCGAGGTGGTCACCGACGACAACGGCACCCCGGTGCGGATGCGCGGCACCTGCGTCGACATCACCGAGCGGGTGCGGGCCGAGCAGGACCAGGAGCAGCACGCGGCCCGGCTCTTCGAGGCCGAGCTGCGGCGCTCGCAGGCCGTCGAGATCAACGACAACGTGGTGCAGGGCCTCACCACCGCGCTCTACGCCCTCGAGCTCGAGGACGTCCCGCGCGCGGTCACCTACCTCACCCACACGCTCGAGTCGGCCCGGCGGATGATGTCGGACCTGATCACGCCGCTGGACGGCGACCTCGACGCCGGCGCCCTGGTGCGCAACGAGCCCGCCTCCGTCGACGGGCGCGCCGACTCCTGACGCCGACGAACCGGGTGCACGGCATCCGGTGGTCGAGCCGGGCGAGCGCCGGCGAGCACGAGTCGAGAGGGCGAGCGAAGCGAGACCGCCGGTGGTCGAGCCGGGCGAGCACCAGCGAGCACGAGTCGAGAGGGCGAGCGAAGCGAGACCGCCGGTGGTCGAGCCGGGCGAGCACCAGCGAGCCCGTGTCGAGAGGGCGAGCGAAGCGAGACCGCCGGTGGTCGAGCCGGGCGAGCACCAGCGAGCCCGTGTCGAGAGGGCGAGCGAAGCGAGACCGCCGGTGGTCGAGCCGGGCGAGCACCAGCGAGCCCGTGTCGAGACCCCCGGACGCCTAGGCCCAGAGCTGGCCCTCGAGGGCGTCCTCGGCCTCGTCGATCGTGCCCTCGTAGGCCCCGGTGGAGAGGTACTTCCAGCCGCCGTCGCACACCACGAACGCGATGTCGGCGCTGTCGCCGGCCTTGACGGCCTTGGCGGCCTGGCCCAGGGCCGCGTGCAGGATCGCGCCGGTGGAGATCCCGGCGAAGATGCCCTCGAGCTCGAGCAGCTCGCGGGTGCGGCGGACGGCGTCGCGCGGGCCGACCGAGAACCGGCTGTCGATCAGCGACTCGTCGTACAGCTCGGGCACGAAGCCCTCGTCGAGGTTGCGCAGGCCGTAGACGAGCTCGCCGTAGCGCGGCTCGGCGGCCACGATCCGCACCTCCGGCTTCTCGCGGCGGAAGAACCGGCCGACGCCCATCAAGGTGCCCGTCGTGCCGAGGCCGCCGACGAAGTGGGTGATCGACGGCAGGTCGGCGAGCAGCTCGGGGCCGGTGCCGCGCTCGTGGCTGAGGGCGTTCGCGGGGTTGCCGTACTGGTAGAGCATCACCCAGTCCGGGTGCTCCTCGGCCACCTGCTTGGCCGTGCGCACCGCCTCGTTGGAGCCGCCCGCGGCCGGCGACGACACGATCTCGGCGCCCCACATCCGCAGCAGCTGACGCCGCTCCTCGGAGGTGTTCTCCGGCATCACGCACACGATCCGGTAACCCTTGAGCTTGGCGGCCATCGCCAGCGAGATGCCGGTGTTGCCCGACGTCGGCTCGAGGATCGTGCAGCCGGGCCGCAGCGTGCCGTCCTTCTCGGCCTCCTCGATCATCGCCAGCGCGGGCCGGTCCTTGATCGAGCCGGTGGGGTTGCGGTCCTCGAGCTTGGCCCACAGCCGCACCTCGGGCGTCGGCGAGAGCCGCGGCAGCCCCACCAGTGGGGTGCCGCCGACCGAGGCCAGCAGGTTGTCGTACCGCATCGGTGCCTCTCAGCGAAGGAAGTCGGCGGGGTCGAACTCGGCGAGCGGGATGATCCGCAGCCGCGGGAGCTCGGTGTTGAACGCGCGGACGTCGTACTCGAGGTCGAAGAACGACAGCCCGTCGCCGACGAGCTGGGTGCTCGTGAACTCGCGGAAGCCGACGACGCCGAGCCGGCGGGTGTCGTCGGTGAGGGCGAGCAGGTCCTCGGCGAAGTCGGCGTCGTGGCTGACGAGGACGACGTCGGCCTCGGGGCGGTCGCGCAGCGCCTGCAGCGTGCGCAGGATGCCGATGTCGACGACCTTCTCGTCCGGCCCGCCGGAGAGCGGGACCGGCCGGTACTCGAGCGCGAGCAGCGCCTGCACGAAGCTGGTGGGCAGCGACCCGCTGCTGGCGTTGAGGAAGAACAGCCCGGTGACCCGCTGCTGCCACTCCCGCTCGACGAACTGGGTCACCCGCTCCCAACGGGGCCGCTCCTCCGGCAGCGGCCGTCGTCCGAGGACGGCGTTGCCGAGGGTGGCGTCGAGGTTCTCGCCGTCGACGAGGATGAACGTGCGGCGTTCCGCCGTGGCCGGCGCCTGCTCCACCTCGCCGATGGTCATCTCAGCCGCCGGCGACCGCGGGCAGGATGACGACCTGGTCGCCGTCGCCGAGCTCGGCGTCGAGACCACCGATGAACCGGACGTCCTCGTCGTTCACGTAGACGTTGACGAAGCGGCGCAGCTCGTCGGCGCCGTCCTTGTCCTCGACCAGGCGCTCCTTGATGCCGGCGTGGTTCGACTCCAGGTCGTCGATGAGCGCGCTCAGCTTGGCGCCCTCGCCCTGCACCACCTTCTCGCCGTCGGTGTACGTGCGCAGGATGGTCGGGATCTTGACCTCGATGGCCATCAGTCGGTGCTCCTCACCAGGTCGGGCACGATCTCCACGTCTTCCTCGGTGACCGTGCCGTCGACGATTCTGTAGGACCGGAACTCCACCGGTCCTTCGTTATTCCCGTGCTCGCGGGTGCTCACGAGCACGTAGTGCGCCGCCGGCTCGGCCGCGAGCTTGGTGTCCGTGACGCTCGGGTAGGCCTCGGTGGCGGTGTGGGAGTGGTAGACGACGACCGGCTCCTCGTCGTTGTCGTCCATCTCCTGGTAGAGCCGCAGCAGGTCGGTGCTGTCGAACTCGTAGAACGTGGGGCTGCCGGCGGCGTTCACCATCTCGACGAACCGCTCCGGCCGGTCGGACCCGACCGGCCCCGCCACCACGCCGCACGCCTCGTTCGGGTGGTCGCGCTTGGCGTGCGCCACGATCGCGTCGTGGGTCACCTGGTCGATCCGCAGCACGGACCCAGGGTAGTGAAGCCGGCGTCGAGAGCTCCGGGGGTCTCGACGCGGGCTCGCTGAAGCTCGCCCGGCTCGACCACCGGACCCTCGCTCCGCTCGTGTCTCGACGCGGGCTCGCTGGAGCTCGCCCGGCTCGACCACCGGACCCTCGCTCCGCTCGTGTCTCGACGCGGGCTCGCTGAAGCTCGCCCGGCTCGACCACCGGAGCGGCCCGGTGGTCGAGCCCCGCGAGCGTCAGCGAGCGGGTGTCGAGACCCCCGGGCCGCTCAGACCACCCGGTAGCGACGCTGGGGCCGTCCGGCGGAGCCGTACTGGAGGCGGACCTCGGCCCGGCCGGTGACCACGAAGTGCTCGAGGTAGCGGCGGGCGGTGACGCGGGAGAGGCCGAGCTCGTCGCCGGCGCTGGACGCCGACACCTCGCCGTGACGGCGCAGCGCGGCGAGCACGAGGTCGGCGGTCTCGGGGCTGAGGCCCTTGGGCAGCCGGGCCTGTGGCGCGCGGGCGGGAGCGCCGCCGGCACCGAAGGCGTGGTCGATGGCGGCCTGGTCGGCCTCGCCCTCCTCGCCGAGCACCCCGAGGGCGTCGGCCACCCGGCGCAGCCGCTCGGCGAGGTCGGCATGCTCGAACGGCTTCACCAGGTACTGCATCGCGCCGCCGTGCCGCGCCATCCGGACGGCGTCCGCGCCGCGCTCGGCGGTCACCATCACGACCGCGACCTGCCGGCCCTCGCGGCGCAGCCGGTCGAGCACCTCGAGCCCGGACAGGTCGGGCAGGTGCACGTCGAGCAGCAGCAGGTCGGGCTCCAGCTCGGCCGTGAGCCGCAGTGCCTCCTCGCCGGAGTGCGCCGTACCCGCGACGTCGAAGCCGTCGGTCTGCTCCACGAAGCGCGCGTGGATGCGGGCGACCATGAAGTCGTCGTCGACGACGAGCACGCGCAGCGTCATGGCAGGTCCTCCACGGGCAGCACCACGTTGAACTCCGCGCCGCCCTCGCGGTCG
Organism: uncultured Actinomycetota bacterium; assembly: GCA_963780355.1. Taxonomy (GTDB): domain Bacteria; phylum Actinomycetota; class Actinomycetes; order Propionibacteriales; family Nocardioidaceae; genus Nocardioides. Next base: position 1,725,701 of record CAWABT010000001.1, on the reverse strand, counting down.
GCGCGGTCGACCTCCACCCGGCCGCCGCGCTGCGTGCAGATGAGCCGCACCAGCGGCAGCCCGATGCCGCGCCCGCCGAGCACCTCCGGCTTGGTGGAGAAGCCGCGCACGAACACCGCGTCGCGCAGGTCGGCGGGCACGCCCGGCCCGTTGTCGCGCACCCGCAGGTGGACGGCGCCCTGGTCGACGGTCAGCCACACCTCCACCAGGGCGTCGGTGACGCCGGCGCAGGCGTCGACCGCGTTGCCGACGAGGTTGCCGAGCACCGTCGTCAGGTCGGCGGAGGCGTCGGCCGGCAGCGCGGGCAGCCGCGACCCGGGGTCGAGCTCGAGGGCGACGCCGCGCTCGTCGGCCACGGCGTCCTTGGCGAGCAGCAGCGCGGCGACGGCGGCATCGTCGACCCGTGCGGCCACGAAGTCCCCGAGCTCGGAGCGGCGCCGGGTCAGCGTGCCGACGAGCGTGCGCACCTCGTCGTACTCCCCCAGCTGCACCAGCCCGGAGATCGTGTGCAGCTGGTTGTCGAACTCGTGGGTCTGCGCGCGCAGCGTGTCGGTGATCGACAGGTTCGAGCTGAGCTGGCTCTGCAGCGAGATCAGCTCGGTGCGGTCGCGCAGGGTGGTCACGCTGCCGATCCCGCGCCCCTTGGCCGACGCCGCCCTCCGGTTGAACACGACGACCCGGGTGCCCACCAGGGCGACGGCGTCCTGGACGTCGGCGTCCGGGCCCGCGAGCAGGTCGACCACCCGCGGGTCGAGCCCGAGGTCGGCCACCGGCCGGCCGACCGGGTCGCCCTGCACCTCGAGGGTGGCGCGGGCGGCGTCGTTCATCATCGTCACCCGGCCGTCGGTGCCGACCGCCACCACGCCCTCGCGGATGCTGTGCAGCAGCGCCTCGCGCTGGTCGGCCAGCCCGGCGAGCTCGGTGGGCGCCAGCCCGCGGGTGCGCCGCTTCACCACCCGCGAGACGACGTAGGTGCCGAGGATCCCCAGCAGGGCGCCGATCCCGAGGTAGAGCGCGAGGTCGGAGGCCGCACCGGTGAGCCGCTCCCACAGCGTCGGGTATCTCTGCTCGGCCACCACGATCCCGAGCAGGTCGCCGTCGGGGTCGAGCACCGGGGCATGGTGGACGACGGCCCGTTCGTCGTCGTGCTCGACGTCGCCGGTCCAGCCCCGGCCCTCGCGCACGTCGCTGTCCCCGAGGTCGGCCCGGCCACCGACCAGCGTCGGGTCGGTGGCCGCCAGCACCGCGCCGTCGGGCGACACCACGTAGACGTCGGTGGCGCCGGACAGGCTGAGACCCCGGTCGACGGACGGCGCGAGCACCGCGCCGACGTCGTCGGCGGACCCGCCGGCGTGCAGCGCCGTGAGCTGCGATCGCACGACGTCGATGCTGGCGACGTACTCGGCCACCGAGCGCATCCGGGCACCCTGCTCGTCGGTGAACGCCGCCGTCGACTGCCGCACGCTCACCACGCCGACCACGAGCAGCAGCAGGACGACGACGACCAGCTGCAGGCCGAGGAACTGCCCCGCCAGGGTCAGCTCCCGACGTGCCAGCCGCGTGACCACAACGACCACAACCTCCTTTGCCACCGCAACGGTGACGGCCGCCACATCCGGCCCCCATGGTGGTGCCGTGTCACCGACATCACACCACCGAACCGCGCTGCGCGCGGTCGCCGTCCTCGTCACGTGCGCGCTCGTCGTGCTCGCCTCCGGGTGCGGCGTCACCCGCGGCAGCGACGACCCCGGCAACCGACGGCTGCGCATGATGATCCCCAACAGCCCCGGCGGCGGCTACGACCAGACCGGCCGCGCCGCGGCCAAGGTCATGGAGGACGCCGGCCTCACCGGGCGCTTCGAGGTCACCAACGTGCTCGGCGCCAGCGGCACCGTCGCGATGCAGCGCCTGGAGAACGAGAAGGGCGCCGACGACCTCGTGATGACGATGGGCCTCGGCGTCGTCGGCGCGGTCTACACCAACGGCTCCGACGCCCTCGTCTCCGACATGACGCCGATCGCCCGGCTCATCGAGGAGCAGGAGGGCCTGGTCGTGCCGGCCGACTCGCCGTTCAAGACGGTCGACGACTTCGTGAAGGCCTGGCAGGACGACCCCGGGTCGATCACGATCGGCGGCGGCTCCACCAACGGCGGCCCCGACCACCTGTTCCCGATGCAGCTGGCCGAGGCGGTCGACGTCGACCCGCGCGAGGTCACCTACGTGCCCTACGACGGAGGCGGCCCGCTCACCAGCGCACTGCTCGGCGAGAAGATCGACGTCGGCACCTCCGGGCTCGCGGAGTTCGAGGGCCAGATCGCCGAGGGCTCGCTGCGGGTGCTCGCCACCTCCGGCGCCGAGCAGAGCGAGATCGTCGACGCGCCGACCCTCACCGACGAGGGCATCGACCTGGTGTTCACCAACTGGCGCGGCGTGCTCGCCCCGCCCGGCATCAGCGACGAGACCCGCGACTACCTCATCGACCTCTACACCGAGATGCACGACACCGACGCATGGCGCGAGCAGCTCGAGGCCAACGGCTGGACCGACAACTTCGCCACCGGCGAGGAGTTCGGCACGTTCCTCGAGGAGCAGGACCAGCGCGTCGCCGACACCCTCGAGGAGCTGGGCCTCGCATGACCACTACACGACCACGGCCGAGACCGGCGCCGCGCGAGACGCGGCTGGTCGACAAGGCGCAGTACGGCCTCGCGGCCTTCCTGGTGCTCGTCGGCGGCTACGTCGTCCTCGACGCCTCCACCCTGACCAAGGGGTTCGCCGACCAGCCGGTGCAGCCGTACGCCATGCCGTACGTCGTCGGGGCGGTGCTCGTCGTGCTCGGCGTGCTGCTCGCCGTCGCCACCGCCCGCGGCGACCGGCCCGAGGCCGAGGAGGGCGAGGACGTCGAGATCGACGGCACCACCGACTGGCGCACCGTCGGGCTGCTCGTCGGCGTCATGGCCCTCAACGTGCTGCTGATCGACCTGCTCGGCTGGGCGATCACCGGCGCGCTGCTCTTCGCCGGCGCCGCCTACGTGCTCGGCAGCCGGACGCCGGTGCGCGACGTCGCCATCGGCGCCGCGCTCGCCGTCGGCACCTGGTACGGCCTCTACAGCGGGCTCGGCATCCCGATCCCCGCCGGCATCCTGGACGGAGTTCTCTGATGGACCTGCTGCTGGACGGCTTCCAGACCGCCTTCACCCCCGAGAACCTGCTCTTCGCGCTGATCGGCGTCATCCTCGGCACCGCCGTCGGCGTGCTGCCCGGCATCGGCCCCGCGATGACCGTGGCGCTGCTGCTCCCCATCACCTACAGCGTGCCGCCGGAGAGCGCGATCATCATGTTCGCCGGCATCTACTACGGCGGCATGTACGGCGGCTCGACGACGTCGATCCTGCTCAACACCCCCGGTGAGTCGTCGTCGGTGGTCACCGCCATCGAGGGCAACAAGATGGCCAAGTCCGGGCGAGCGGCCCAGGCCCTCGCGACGGCGGCGGTCGGCAGCTTCGTGGCCGGCACCATCGGCACGATCCTGCTGGTGCTGCTCGCCCCCACCGTGGCCGACCTGGTGGTCGAGCTCGGCGCGCCGTCGTACTTCGCGATCATGCTGCTGGCGCTGCTGGCGGTGACGCTCGTGCTCGGCGCCTCCAAGCTGCGTGGTCTCATCGCGCTGTTCCTCGGCCTCACCATCGGGCTGATCGGCACCTCCACCGGCCAGGCCCGGCTCACCCTCGACCAGCCGCTGCTGGCCGACGGCATCGACTTCGTCGTCGTCGCGGTCGCTGTGTTCGCGATCGGCGAGGCGCTGTGGGTGGCCTCGCACCTGCGCCGCCGTCCGCTCGAGGTGATCCCGGTCGGACAGCCGTGGATGAGCCGCGACGACTGGGGCCGCTCCTGGAAGCCCTGGCTGCGCGGCACCGCGTACGGGTTCCCGTTCGGCGCGCTGCCGGCCGGCGGCGCCGAGATGCCGACGTTCCTCAGCTACATCACCGAGAAGCGGCTGACCAAGCACCCCGAGGAGTTCGGCAAGACCGGCGCCATCGAGGGCGTGGCCGGGCCGGAGGCGGCCAACAACGCCTCGGCCGCGGGCACCCTGGTGCCGCTGCTCGCCCTGGGCCTTCCGACGACGGCGACCGCCGCCGTCATCCTGCTCGGCCTGCAGAGCTACGGCATCCAGCCCGGACCGCAGCTGATGGACAACGAGCCGACGCTGGTGTGGGCGCTGCTGGCCAGCCTGTTCATCGCCAACGTCCTGCTGCTCCTGCTCAACCTGCCGCTGGCGCCGGTGTGGGCGAAGCTGCTGCAGATCCCGCGGCCCTACCTCTACGCCGGCATCCTGTTCTTCGCCTCGCTCGGCGCCTACGTGGTGAACTTCCAGGCCTTCGACCTCGGCATCCTGCTGGCGATCGGCCTGCTGGGGCTGGCGATGCGGCGGTTCGGCATCCCGGTGCTGCCGCTGCTGGTCGGGCTGATCCTCGGCCCGACGCTGGAGAACAAGCTCACCGAGGCGCTCACGATCTCGCAGGGCGACTGGAGCACGCTGTGGAGCGAGCCCGTGGCCGTCGTCGTGTACGTGATCATCGCGGTGCTGCTGCTGGCGGTCGGCGCCGGCGGGCTGCGCAAGCCGGCGCCCGAGGCGCCCGCATCCGACCGGGAGAAGGTGGACGCATGACCGTCGTGGTGGGCTACAGCCCCGATGCCTACGGCCGGGCCGCCGTCGAGCACGCCGCCGAGGCGGCGCGCGAGCGCGGCGAGCGGCTGGTGCTCGTGAACGCCACCACCGGTCACAGCCTCGTCGACCCCGGCCACGCCGGCGCCGAGGACCTCGCCGCCGTGACCGACCGGCTGCGCCGCACCGGCCTCGACGTCGACGTCCGCCACGACGTCGTCCCCGACGTCGCCGACGCCGTCATCGCGGCCGCCGAGGAGGAGCAGGCCAGGCTCGTGGTGGTCGGCGTCCGCCGCCGCACCCCGGTCGGCAAGCTGCTCCTCGGCAGCGTCGCGCAGCGCGTGATCCTCGAGGCGACCTGCCCGGTGCTGGCCGTGAAGCCCTGACCAGTCGTTCGTCGAGCTTGTCGAGACGCCGGAGCCGATACGGCTACGTAGGCGTGACCGGCTCGGGCGTCTCGACAGGCTCGACGACCGTTGTCGACTACTTCTTCGTCAAGGCTCGGACCAGCGTCTCCTGCAGGTAGCCGACCCACTCGTAGAGGTGGTGGGCCTGGGAACGCGGGTCGTCGTCCGGGAGCGAGTACCAGTACACCTCGTCGTCCTCCTCGACGCCGAGCCGCGTGGCCAGCGCGAGCCGGACGTCGGTGAAGCTGCGCAGCCAGGCGTGGGCGGTCTCGTCGTCGAGCTCGACGTCGATCATCAGCCCGTCCTCCTCGAGCTGCGGCGGGAGCCCCGCCTCCTCGAGGGTGTCGATGATCGCGGCGGCGGCGGCCGCCTTGCCGTCCCGCAGCGAGCCCTCGGTGAACCGGCGGAACTCCGAGGACGCCTCGTCGTCCTCGGCGTAGGCGTTGGGGAAGAGCCGGGCGAGCACCGGGTCGTCGGGCTCGACGACCGGACCGGAGAAGTCGAACATCGCCTCCAGCGGGTCGCGGTCGTCGGGGACGGCGGCCTCGTTGCGCAGCAGCTCGACGAGCTGGCTCGCCAGCGAGCGCAGCAGGTCGGCCTCGAAGCCGCTGAACGTCGCGATCAGGTGGCCACTGCGGCGGTGGCGGGCGAAGCCGCTCATTCGGACTTCGAGAGCGTCGCCCAGAGGCCGTACTCGTGCATCGCCTGCACGTCCCGCTCCATCTCCTCGCGGGTGCCCGAGCTCACCACGGACTTGCCGTCCTCGTGCACCTCCATCATCAGCTTCTCCGCCTTCTTCTTCGCGTAGCCGAAGTGCTTCTGGAACACGTAGGTGACGTAGGACATGAGGTTCACCGGGTCGTTCCAGACGATCGTGACCCACGGCGTCGAGAGGACCGTGATCGCGTCGGGGTCCAACGTGGTCTCGAGTCCCTCGTCGACCTCCGGGCTGGCGGTGGACACCCCGTCATGGTGGCACACTCCCCCGCATGGATCCGGGCACCGCCAGCGACACGGAGCACCTGCTCGTCGACCTCACCGACGGCGTCCTCCGGCTCACGATGAACCGCCCGGAGGCTGCTCAACGCGATCAGCCCGGAGATGAGCGTCGCGCTCGCCGAGCAGCTGGAGCGGGCGTCGTCCGACGACGCCGTGCGCGTGGTCGTGCTGGCCGGCGCCGGCGGCGCGTTCTCGGCCGGCGCCGACATCTCCGGTGCCGACGCCCACGAGCGGTTCGACGTCCGCGCGATGGACGCCGCCAACCGCAAGGTCCGCGCCGTCGTGGCGTGCGACAAGCCGGTCGTGGCCGCGGTCGACCGGCGTCGCCGCCGGCGTCGGCTGCTCGGTCGCGCTGGCCGCCGACCTCGTGGTCGCGAGCGAGTCGGCCACCTTCCTGCTGGCCTTCACCCGCATCGGCTTCATGCCGGACGGCGGCACCAGCGCCACCGTCGCGGCCGCCGTCGGCCGGGCGCGGGCGATGCGGCTCGCGCTGCTGGCCGAGCCGCTGTCGGGCCGGGAGGCCCACGAGGCCGGGCTGGTGAGCCACCTGACCACCGACGACGAGCACGAGGCCGTCGTGGCGAAGCTCGCCCGCCGGCTCGCCGGCGGTCCGCCGCTGGCCTACGCGGCCACCAAGCGCGCGGTCAACGCCGCGACGCTCGGCCACCTCGACGACGCCCTGGAGCGCGAGCGCACCGGCCAGACCCTGCTCATGCGCACCGCCGACGTCGCCGAGGGCATGCGCGCGTTCTCCGAGGGCCGGCGGCCGGTCTTCCGGGGCGAGTAGGTCAGCACCACTTCCCGACCAGCGCCCGGATGACTGTGACGTTGCGGTTGGTGGCGGGGCCGAGCACCTTCTCCAGCCGCGCGTTGTCGACCGTGGCCTCGTGGTAGTTCTCGCCGAGCAGCAGGTGCGCGGCGCGCCCCGACACCCGGACCCGTTCGCCGTTCCCGCCGAGCGCCTCGGCCTTGGTGCGCGCGGCGGCGGTGGGCTCGGACTTCAACAGTGACACGTAGTGCCGGCCGTCGTGGCCGTCGGCGAACCTCTCGGCGTCGTCGGCGATCTGGCAGAGCTCGGGCACGGTGAACACCATCGTCGGGACCTCGAACCCGCGGTCGGCGAGGTAGGCCTTCTCCAGCGCCTGCTCGATCCGCTCGCGCGACCGCATCCGGGTGTCGAACCGGACGTTGCCGGTGTTGATGTGCGTGACGACATCGGTGAACCCGGCGGCCTCGGTGGCCGCGACGATCGCCGCCTTCGGGAACTTCCGGGTCGGGCCCAGGTTGATGGCGCGGAGGAACGCGACGTAGGTGGTCATCGAAGGACGACGTTGGTGCCGGCGAACTTGTCGTGCAGCGCCTGTTTCTTGTCGTCCCACAACGGCCACAGGGAGTCGAGCAGCACGTAGAGCCCGGCGAGGCAGCCGAGGATCGGCACCACGCTGAGCGCGCCGACGCCGGACTGCGCGAGCCACCGCTTCAGCACGACGCCGAGCGGCATCGGCCCGGGCACGTCACGCTGCCGGACCCGGACCCCGACCAGCAGCTTGCCGATCGTGGCCTGCTTCCACATCAGGAAGCCGACGTAGTAGAAGAACCCGACCACGATGCCGAGCAGCGTCAGCACGAGCATGTCGCCGGCGATGTCGCCCTGCAGGTCCATCGAGCTCGGCGCCGGCCGGCCGGCCGCGGAGGCGTCGGAGACCTCCTCGAAGTAGTCGCCGTACGCGTCGAGGATGTTCGCGAACCACCGGAACCCGACCACGACGTTGATCACGAACAGCACCACGCCGTCGATCAGCGACGCGGCGACACGTCGCCACCACCCGGACAGCACGGCGCCGTCCGGTGTCGTCGCCACTCCGGGCGGAGCAGCCGCCCATCCCCCTTGAGGCTGAGTCATGGGCGGATGGTGGCATGCCGCGGGCCCGCCGTGGGTACTTCGGGGGCCTCGGGGGAACGGTGACTCAGCCACGGTTCCGCCGGGGCGGGCGGTGACTCAGCCACGGTTCCGCCCGGGGCGGCGGTGAGTCCGCCACGGTTCCGCCGGGGCGGCGGTGACTCAGCCACCGTTCCGCCGGGGCGGCGGTGACTCAGCCACCGGATCCGGGCCGCAGACCGTGGCTCACCCACCGCCCACCCGAGACAACCGTGGCTCAGCCACCGCCCACCCGAGACAACCGTGGCTCAGCCACCGCCCACCCGAGCCAACCGTGGCTCAGCCACCGCCCACCCGAGCCAACCGTGGCTCAGCCACCGCCCACCCGAGGCAACCGTCAGAGGTTCCCGCGCGCGTCCTGCTCCCGCTCGATGGCCTCGAACAGCGCCTTGAAGTTGCCCTTGCCGAAGCCGAGCGAGCCGTGCCGCTCGATGAACTCGTAGAAGACGGTGGGGCGGTCGCCCATCGGCCTGGTGAAGATCTGGAGCAGGTAGCCGTCCTCGTCGCGGTCGACGAGGATGCCGCGCTTCTTGAGCTCCTCGATCGGCACCCGCACGTTGCCGATGCGCGCACGCAGCTCGGGGTCGTCGTAGTAGGAGTCCGGCGTGACCAGGAACTCGATGCCGTTGTCGCGCAGGATGTCGACGGTCCGCAGGATGTCGCCGGTGGCGAGCGCGATGTGCTGGCACCCCGCGCCGTCGTAGAACTCGAGGTACTCGTCGATCTGCGACTTCTTCTTCGCCACGGCCGGCTCGTTGAGCGGGAACTTCACCCGGTGGTTGCCGCTGGCCACCACCTTGCTCATCAGCGCGGAGTACTCGGTGGCGATGTCGTCGCCGATGAACTCGGCCATGTTCGTGAAGCCGAGCACCTTGTTGTAGAAGGCCACCCACTCGTCCATGTGGCCGAGCTCGACGTTGCCGACGCAGTGGTCGATCGCCTGGAACAGCCGCTTCGGGTGCCCCTCGCGCCGCACCACGGTGGTGCTGCGAGCCACGAAGCCCGGGAGGTAGGGGCCGGTGTAGCGGCTCCGGTCGACCAGCGTGTGGCGGGTCTCGCCGTAGGTGGCGATGGCCGCGGTGCGCACGGTGCCGTGCTCGTCGGTGACGTCGTGCGGCTCGACCAGGATCGTGGCGCCGACCGAGCGGGCGTGGTCGATGCACTTGTCGACGTCGGGCACCTCGAGCGCGAGGTCGACGACGCCGTCGCCGTGCTTGCGGTGGTGGTCGAGCACCGGGCTGTCGGGGGTGACGCCGCCGGTGAAGACGAACCGGGCGCTGCCGGAGCGCAGCACGAAGGTCTTCGAGTCGCGCTCGCCGGTCTCGGGGCCGCGGTACGCCTCGAGCTGCATGCCGAGGGCGAGCTGGTAGAAGGTCGCGGTCTGGGCGGCGTTGCCGACGACGAAGCAGACGGCGTCCATCGCGGTGACCGGGAACGGGTCGCGGCTCGCGTCGTACTCCACCAGACCCACGAGCTCCTTCAGCTGCTCGAGGGTGAGGTCGGCCTTCAGCTCGTCCGGGGTCAGCGTCATGCTGGTGATGCTCCCGCCGAGAGGGCAACCTGTGCAAGGCTACGGCGACCCACTGCACAATCTGCACAATCGGAGCCGCTCACATGGACGACCTGGACCGCACCCTGACCACCTTGTTCGCCACCGAGCCCAAGGTCGGCGTGCTGGAGGCGTCGCGCCGGCTCGGCGTCGCGCGCGGCACCGTGCAGGCGCGGCTCGACAAGCTGAGCGCGAACGGCGTCATCACCGGCTGGGGTCCGGAGCTCTCCCCCGAGGCGCTCGGCTACCCCGTCACCGCGTTCCTCACCCTCGAGATCGCCCAGGCGGCGGGCCACGACGCCGTCGCGGCCCGGCTCGCCGACATTCCGGAGGTGCTCGAGGCGTTCACCATCACCGGGGCCGGCGACCTCATGGCACGGGTCGTGGCCCGCTCCAACGCCGACCTGCAGCGGGTGATCGACCGGGTGCTCTCCGACACCGCGATCCGGCGCTCGTCGACCGTGATCGCGCTGGCCACCCAGGTGCCCTACCGGGTGCTCCCGCTGCTGGAAGCAACTAGCTGAAGATCATGCAGCTCGAGGTCGCGTGCGCGACCAGCCGGCCGCTCTCGTCGAACAGCTGCGCCTCGGCCAGGGCCGTCCGGCGTCCCCGCTGCACCACGCTGCCGACGGCGCGCAGCCGACCGGAGTCGACGGTGACCGCCCGCAGGAACTTCACGGTGAGGTCGAGCGAGGTGTACATCTCCCCGGCCGCGAGCACCGAGTGCACCGAGCAGCCGGCCGCGGTGTCGAGCAGCGCGGAGATCACGCCGCCGTGCACGGAGCCGAGCGGGTTGTAGTGCCGGTGCTCGGGCACCAGCTCCACCGAGATCGACCCACGCTCGCCGCCGAAGTTCTCGAAACCGAGGGTCTCGGCGATCGGGGCCGGCGGGAGCAGCCCCTCGCCCATCGCCATCAGCTGCTCGTACCCGTCGAGGGCGGACAGGTCGATCTGGGTCTGACTCATGGACCCAGCGTGGCGGGACTGGCTGAGTCTGTCAAGAAGACCTAGACTGTGACCATGGCGACCTCCACCGCTCCCCCCGCCCTCGCCTGGTCGACCGCGGGCTGCCACATCGAGGGCACCCTCGCGGTGATCGGCGACAAGGGCGCACTCGTCGTGCTCCGCGAGGTGTTCAACGGCGTCCGCCGTTTCGCGGACATGCAGCGCCACAGCGGCCTGCCCAAGCAGGTGCTCAGCAACCGCCTCGCCTCCCTGGTCGAGCACGACGTACTACGGCGCGTGCCCTACCGCGCCGAGGGCGAGCGGGAGCGCCACGAGTACCGGCTCACCGACAAGGGCTTCGACCTCTACCCCGTGCTCACCGCCCTGGCGCAGTGGGGCGAGCGATACGTCGCCGGACCCGACGGCCCACCGGTCGAGCTCGCCCACCGCGGGTGCGGCGGCGTCGTCCGCGCCGTGCTCGAGTGCGAGTCCGGCCACCGGCTCGACGACGTCCGCGGCGTCGCGCCCCGCCCCGGCCCGGGCGCGGTTCGGGCTCGGGCCCGGGAACGGTAGAGGAGCCAGAGGAAAGTACGGGGCGACGACGGCGGCCACCACGAGCCCGGCCGGCAGCTGGGACGGCGCGATCACGGTGCGGCCGATCGTGTCGGCCGCACGGAGCAGGGCCGCTCCCCGCAGCACCGCCTCCGGAGCACGACGGGCACGCTCACCACGCCCCGGTGCCTCAAGTCCGAGTTCGCGACGTACCCGATGCGTCGCGGACTCGAGCTGGAGCCACGGGCTCGCCTGCGTCCGTGGAGTGGCCGGGGAACACCTGGACGCTGGGATCGATGACGACAGCCGCGTTGTTGACCGCGGTGGCGACCTCGCCGAATCCGACGGCGATGAGCCGGACCTTGCCCGGGTATTCGGTGATGTCACCGGCGGCGAAGACCCGCTCCAGGTTGGTCCTCATGGAGGTGTCGACGACGACATGCCGACGGTTCCTGATCTCCAGGCCCCATTCCTGAAGGGCGCGCAGGTCAGCGACGAAGCCGAGCGCCGCGACGACCGCGTCGCAGTCGCGGATGAGCACCTCTGACCCACAGGTGATCTCGACGGCCTCGACGGTGTTGCCGCCCTTGATCGCGGTCACCTCGGCCGGCGCGAGGAGCTCCACGCGCGACGCCCGCAGTTGTTGGACTGTGCGCTGGTGGGCGCGGAAGGTGTCGCGGCGGTGGACGAGCGCGACCGACCTTGCGACGGGTTCGAGATGGATCGCCCAGTCACAGGCGCTGTCGCCGCCTCCGACGATCACGACGTCCTTCCCGGCGTAGGTCGCAACGCTCGGGATGAAGAACTCCAGCCCGCGACCCACCCATTCCTCACCTGCCGGCAGTGGCCGAGGCGTGAACTTCCCGATGCCGCTGGTGATCACCACGGCGCCGGCACGGACCTCGGTCCCGTCGTCGAGGCCCACCCTCGCGCCGTCCCGCGCGGTGTGGAGTGTGGTTGCCGTACTGCCCAACAGGTACGTCGGCCCGACGGCGCTCGCCTGCTCCACGAGTCCTGCCACCAGGTCCTTGCCTTTCACGGCGGGGAGGCCGGCGATGTCCAAGATCTCCTTCTCGGGGTACATCGCGGTGATCTGCCCACCGAGCTCCGGAAGCGAGTCGACGACGGCGACCCGCATGCCGCGAAAGCCGGCGTAAAAGGCCCCGAACAGACCGGTGGGACCCGCGCCGACGATCAGCAGGTCGGTCTCGAGGATGGCCACGGTCAGCGGCCCGGACCGGCGGGGGTGGAGGCCCAGTACTCGAGCCACAGGTAGGCGAGCACGGCGAAGCCACCGACGAGGATCACGGCGGAGACCACGACGAGGACGGCGGTCTCGAGGGCGTCCGAGCGCCCGGGCCGCGTCGCCCTCTCGCGGTCTCGGACCCGCTCGCTCTCCGTGGCGCTTGTCCCGGTCTTCGGGATGTTGAGGTCGGTCATCTCGTGTCTCCTGTCTCAGGCAGCGCAGGTAGCTCAGGCGGCTCGGGTAGCGGTGGCGACGGCGACGGCCGCGACGTAACCCGCAGCGGCGGCCAGGTCGCGCAGCTGCCAGCCGAGAGGCTGGGCGGGCCGTGGATCGACGCCCACGTACGGCTCCCGCATGCCATGGGCGATCCCGGTGCCGGCGGCTTTGAGGACAGCTTCCTTCCGCACCCAGCACCGGGTGAACGCCTCGCCGCGCGAGCCGGGAAGCTTGCGAAGGGCTACCTCCTCGTCAGGGTGGAGTCCTTGGATGAGGAGCTGGTCCACCCCGGAGCGGACACGATCCACGTCGATTCCAACTGGGCGGGAGGAGAGTGCGACCGCCACCATTCCGCGGGTGCGGGACAGCGAGAAGTGCACCCCCTGGAACGGCTCGGTGCGGGGGCGTCCGGACGGTCCCTTGCAGGTCGGGCAGGCGGTGCGAGCGAAGGCCGGCGCAGCGGCCACCTGACCGAGTCGGTCTGCCAGCATCCGCCGCAGGGTCACGTGCGCGACCACATACGACGCGACGTCGTCCTGGCAACGCAGGCTCTCTGCCGTCCGGCGCTCCTGTGGTGACAGCGCGCGAACGTCGCCCATCTTGTCGCGCACCACCGATGGGGTGACGGGGACGAGCCGTAGCTGGACGTCCACGTCGGGGCGGATGAGCTGGGAGGCGACGTCCATCTGTGCTCACCCGGATCCCCGACGACTGCCCGGAGTCGTCAGCTCGGGCGTCGGCGAGGCGTGTCGCTCTCACCCACGTTGGCGTGGATCCAGTCGCTCAGCGGCGCCGCGCCGGTCCACACCTCGCGGACCGTCTCGAGGACGGCTGGGCGATGCATCCAGGCGGCCCGGTCGTACTCCTTGACCACCACGGCGCCCTTCCAGCGCAGCAACTCCTCGCGCGGGTGGTCCTTGGGGTATCCGGTAGGGGTCCGCTTGAGCGTGGGCATCTTGCCCGGACCCACCTCGAGGTCGTCGGCAGCCAGTGCCGACCGGATCTCGTCGAACTCCGCGCCGGTCGCGGCGTTGACGATGGCGGACCGGAACCGCTCGATCTGGTCGGGTGCCATCGCCATGGATCCGCACGCCAGCCGGATCCCGGCAGCCTCGACCCGCAGGAACGACCCGATTCCGCCGACCGCGCGGTCGGAGGAGGTCACCCCCACCCACGTCTTGTACGGCGACTTGTCCTTGGAGAACCGGGTGTCGCGGTGCGGCCGGAAGGTGCGCAGCGGCCCGTACTCGGGCTCGAGCTCGGCCATCAGTGCCTGCACCGGCTCTTGCACGCTCTCCTCCCAGACGTCCTTGTGGGACTCCCAGTAGGACTTGGAGTTGTCGGCCTCGAGGCCTTCTAGGAACGTGAACAGCTCTCGGGGGAACCCGGCGAACCGGGAGGTCATCGTGGGGCTCATTTCTTCGCCTTCTTGTTGTAGGCCAGCGCTTCCTCGATCCAGAACTCGAAGTCGTCCTCGGACTCGGTCCCTGCTGAGTCGACGACGACCCAGCCCTTGCTCATCGGCCGGCCGCGCATCTCGGGCCACTCGGCTCCCTCCCGGCCGAGGAGCTCCTCGGCACGGTCGGGGTCGCAGCGGACCATCAGGTCGCCGCTGGTGTTGGCTGTGGCGGTCATCTTCTCGTTGACCATGAAGGTGAGACCGCCGAACATATTCACCTCACGGACCGGATGCTGCCGCTCGGCGAGCGCCTCGCGGATCCGTTCGGCGAGTTCCGGGTCGTAGGCCATGTCAGATCTCCTCTCAGGCCGCCACATCGAGCGGCATGTCGGGGTCGCGGCCCCACTCCACGAGCCCGCCTTCGTAGACCGCGACGTCCGGGATGCCCATGGCCGTGAGCACCAGGGCCACACTGGCGGCATTCGGGCCGGCCGCGCAGTAGGTGATGACCCGATCCGCCTTCGTAGCCCCGGTGCCGGCCAGCCAGCCAGCGAGCCGCACCCACGGATGGTAGGTACCCGCGTCGGACTCGACCAGGTCGAGAGCAGGGACGTTGATGCTGGTCGGGATGTGCCCGCTACGGCCGTGCGCCACCGGGACGCGGCCCGCGTGCTGGTCGGGGCCGAGCGAGTTGATCAGGCAGGTGGTCGGCTCGTCCACGGCCGCGATCACCTGGTCGCGGGTCGCGAAGACCTCCGGCCGGGGACGGGCCACCACGGTGCCCCGCGGCAGCCGAACCATCCCGCTGGAGACGGGCCGGCCTTCGGCCACCCATCTGGCCCAGCCACCGTTGAGGACGAAGGCGTCCTCGAAGCCGATCGACTGCAGCTGCCACCACACCCACGCGGCGAACGCCGTGTGCGCACGGTCGTAGAGCACCACAGTGTCGCCGCTACTGACCCCGATCTTCTCCAGCTGTGCCGCGACCCTCTCGGGTGACGGCGTGCCGAACGGCTTGCTTGCCATCGGGTCGGTGAAGTCGGCGAGCAGGTCCGCGAAGACCGCGCCGGGGATGTGGCCCTCCTGGTAGCCGGTCAGGCCGTTCTTGAGCTCGACCCCGCCTTCGGGCAGCACCCTGTGCACGGCCGTGCAGTCCACGACAACCAGGTGGGAGCTGCGCAGGCGGTCGGCCAACCAGCGGGTCTCGACAAGGGGAGATCTCATGAGAGCGCCTGCGTGTCGGCCGTGGAGGACGATGCCTGCGCGGCGGGCCGGCCCGGTGACCCGGGGCCCGGAGTGGGCACGAGCCCACGGAGCATGAACGCGGCCGCAAGGGCGGCGGCGAGCAGGGTGCAGGCGGCGCAGATGTAGAACACCACGTGGATCGCGTCCACGAAGGACTGGTCGACAACCGCAGCGAAGGCCGCGGAGTCGACCGGAAGGTCGCCGCCCGCACCGGCGAACGCGCCGGAGCCGCCGACCTTCTCCGAGGTCTCGGCGCTGACGCCTGCGGGCACGCCCAGGCCGACCAGCGCGCTGGCGATGTGGTCGCGGAACAGGGATACCACCACGGTGCCGAGCACCGCGGCGCCCGCGGTGAATCCGGTGATCCGTGTGGTGTTGATCATCGAAGAACCCAGCCCGGCACGTTGGGGAGGCGTCGAGCCCATCACGGCGACGGTGAGGGGAGCGAACATGCAGCCGATACCGGCCCCGACCAGAGCCAGCTTCCACCACACCGAGCCGAAGCCGGTATCGGGCTGGATGCCGGCCAGCAGCACGAACCCGATCGTGACGAGCAGCGCGCCGAGGATGACGGGCTTGCGCGGACCGACCTTGCCCGCGATCCGGCTCGCGGGCGGGGAGAAGAAGAAGATGCCCAGCGTCAGTGGCAGCAACCGCAGGCCGGCCTGCAACGGAGTAGCGCTCTGGACGGCCATGAAGAACTGCGCCATGAAGAACATCGCGCCAACGATCACGAACCCGAGCAGCGACGCGATCGCGCAGGAGACGGTGAAGGTGCGGTTGCGGAACAGGTCCAGGGGAAGCAGCGGCTCGCTACTGCGGCGCTCGACGGCGACGAACGCCGCCAGGAGCACCACGGCGCCGACCAGCAGGCTGACGATCAGAGGTGACGTCCATCCCTCGCGTTCGCCCTGGATGAGCCCCAGCACCAGGCAGAACAGACCGGACGCGACCAGCACCTGACCGGGCAGGTCCACCCCGCGGGCGTCGGGCGTCCTCGACTCGCTGAGCCGGGTCACACCGAGGGCGAGCGCGAGGACGCCGATGGGCAGGTTGATCAGGAAGATGGCGTTCCAGCTGAACGCGTCGATCAGGATGCCGCCGAGAAGCGGGCCGAGAGCCAGCGAGACACCCGAGACGGCGGTCCAGATGCCGATGGCCTTGGCGCGGCCCGGCGGGTCGGTGAAGGCCGAGACCAGGAGTGCCAGGCTGCCCGTGCTGATCGCCGCCGCGCCGAGGCCTTGCACGACTCGGCCTGTGATCAGTGGTGCGAGCCCGGTCGCGAAGCCACACAGCGCCGACCCGATCAGGAAGAGGACCAGCCCGATCAGGAACACCCGCTTGCGACCGAACCGGTCGCCGACGGTCCCTGCCGTGAGCATGAGGGCGGCGAAGGGCAGCGTGTAGGCGTCCACCGTCCACTGGAGGCTGGACAGCTGCGCTCCGAGGTCACGTTGGATCTCCGGCAAGGCGACGAAGATGATCGACCCGTCGAGGAGGACCATGAAAGAACCAAGGCTTGCGACCAACAGGGTCAGCGCCCGGCTCGGACTCGTTGCGGTCTTCATGTGCATTGTCTGTCTCCGGTGGGGTGTGCTGGTGGGATCGGGTCGCGTGGCTACGCGCTCGCTGCGGCGGGCTCGGCGTACTTGGGCAGCAGCGTCTTGAACTGTGGCGGCACGAGGAAGGGATGGACCTCGACGTGCTCCCAGACCTTGCTGAGGATGTAGGGCTCCTTGTCGAGCCACTCGTCGATCTCCTCGCGCCGCTCGAAGTCGACGATCAGGACGCCGCCAGCCATCTTCCCGGCGCCGTCGAGGATCGCGCCCCCGAACAGGAACGAGCCCTCGGCCATCATCTTTTCGCCGTTGGCCATGTGCTCGGGACGGATCTCCATCCGTCGTTCGAACACGCCTGGCGCCGTGCCGTCGCGGGCGATCACTACATAGAGCATCTTGGTTGTCCTTTCGCGTCGGTGCGCTGGTCGTCCGGGACGGTCGAGTGGGCTAGCCGTCGGTGCGTTGGCCCCACACCGAGACGGTGATGGGGGTGTAGATGACCAGGTCGGAGGGGCGCTCGAGCAGGTCGAAGGCTTCCTCGACCTCCTTCTCCCCCATCAGCCCGACCTGGACGACGATCGGCGCGAGCTTGGCGAACGCCATCACGATGGTCTGCGCCTCGCGGGAGCCGGCCTGGACCGCCGTCAGATTGCAGTCGGTGCCCAGGATCTTCAGCCGGGCGCGCCGCCGCATGGCCGGCAGGAGCTTCATCGCGTAGCCCGGATCGGCTGCGCCGAAGTAGAAGAATGTCTCGAGCGCGGAGGCTGCACGCGTCAGCACCGGGCTGGGCGGGTCGACCCGCTGGATCGACCGGATGTCGGCCTCCTCGACCAGGAGGTAGCCGCCGGGGCGGAGCGCGGAGACGAGCTCATCGAGGATGCGCTCCCGGTCCGGGAGGTGCATGAGCAAGATCTTCAAGTGGACCAGGTCGTAGGCGCCCTGCTCCAGCGGGGTGGTGCTGATGTCCTGCTCGTAGGTCTCGATGTTGGGTGCGGAGAGGTCGGCGAGGAAGGCGGGTTCGACGTCGATCGCGTCCACCTTGCCGAAGTTGCCCACGCGGTTGGAGAGCCAGCGGGCGATCGAGCCCGCACCTACGCCGATCTCGGCGCACCGCCAACCCTCCTTGATCCCGACCTGCTCCAGGTATCGGATGGTGGACGGGTCGGTGAGCTCCGCGGTCCGGGCGAGACGGATCTTCTCCTGCTCGATCGGGGCGTCTGCGACGTGCTGGCTCATGGTTCCTCCTGTGTGCTGCGGCCCGACACGGGGGTCAGACTCCGGTCTCGAACAGCTGGGGAACCTTGAGCGCGAGCATCATGTCCCCCTGGACTTTGAGCTTCCCGGTGATGAACGCCTTCATGGCGTCCTTGCGGCCCTCCGCGATCGCCATCCACGTCGCGCTGCTCGTGGTGAACGTGGTGTCGGGGTTCTCGACGCCACCGGGGATCAGGCGGCCCTTGCCGTCGGAGATCTCGAAGGCCCACACGCCCGGCTCCTCGTCGGTGATGTGCCATTGGAGCGTCCGGTTAAGGCCGGCGGCAGCCTCGGTGTCGAGACGCTCGGAGAGCGCCGCGAACAGTTCGCCTACGGTCATGGTCATCAGATGCTCCTCGTTTCAGGCGGCGGGTAGGTCAGTGGCAGATCGATCACTCGAGGCCGAGCTGGCGCTGGAGCTCGCGGACGTGCGGGTAGACGTCGTAGCACTGGATGCAGTTGCCCTCGGGGTCGACAGCGCCGAAGCTGCGGCCCTTGCCCATGTCGAAGATCTCGGTGCGTACATCGAGGCCGGCGTCCAGGAAGGCGCGGTAGGTCTGCTCGGCGTCGTCGACCTCGAAGCCGATCATCAGGCCGCCGCTCTCGACCGGGATCCTGGCCAGCGTCGGCCGCTCGAAGCGTCGCGGGGTGTCGGCCACGTGGAGGGCGAGGTTGCACGAGCCCTTGCGCTCCGACCGGAGCCACACGAACTCGCCGCCGGGCGAGCGGAACTGCTCGACCTCACTGAAGCCGAGGTGGTCGACGTAGAAGGCCTTGGTCTTCTCCATGTCGTTCACGAGGATCGTCACGAGGTCCAGGTGGGTCATGGTGGTTGCCCTTCTCCGAGTAGTAGGAACTGGTAGTAGGAACTGGCGGCCGGACGGTCATCCGGCTCGTCGGGTCTGGAAGCTAGGGGTCCGGACTTCCCGCGGCGTTACCCGAGGCGTAAGTCGTGCGGCACTCGTGCGGCCGCTGCGAAGCCGCCGGCGAATGTCGACGAACTCGCGGGGCACCGGCAGCCCGAGTTCGTTCTGCACGCCCTCGCAGAAGGCCTTGAGCTGGCGCTCGGCGCGGTGCTGGTTTCCGTGTCGGAGGGAAGCCTCGATGATGACGCGGGCCGCGAGCTGGTTGTAGCGGTCCACGCGCAGCATCTGGTAGGCCGACTCGAGCAGCTCCTCCTCGCGGCTCCCCTCGCCGAGGAGCTGCATCAGCCGGCCGAGTGCTTGTGAGCACATCAGCTCGTACTTGCGCCGGTAGGAGTCCAGCCAGGGGCTGGTCTCACCGTCGAGGAGCGGCCCGCGCGAGACGTAGTCGGAGACGCGCCAGTAGTAGAACCGTGCCCGTTCCTCCTCGCCGGCGAGGTCGCACTCGTGCCCGCGTCGGTAGTGCAGCTCGAGGTCGGCGACGTCCGTCCACCACTGGTCGCTGGGCTCGAAGGTGTAGACCCGGTTGTTGTGCCGCCGGATGAACGAGGACTCCTTCCGCGGACCCAGCTCCGGCTCGAGCATCCTGCGGAGCGAGTGCATGCTGACGTGGAAGCTGCACAGCGCCTTGTCCGGATCGGTCTCCGGCCACATCGTGTCGATGAACTGGTCGGTGGAGCACGGCCTGCCTGGGTTGAGCAGGAACCAGAGCAGGATCTCCAGCCCTTTCTTGCGACTAGCGGCTTCCAGAGCCAGTCGCTGCTCGCTGCGGAACATCCGCGGGTGTCCGAACAGGTAGGCCCGGTGTGTGGCGTCCTGCTCGAGCTCTTTGGGATGAACGGCGGACTGCCGGCTCCTGTCGCTGCCGATCGCGCTCAACGGACCACTCCCGAGGGTTGGGGCCGCGTTGCCGGTCACTGCGATGAATGGCCAAGGACGCTGCCTCGTAAACGCAACTTCAATTACTCAATGTGACTTCCTGCTTCCGCGAGTCTAGGCACATCATCATCGTGATGACAATAGACTTTTGAGAACATTCCCTCACAAATATGAGGCTGTCCGGTTCCGGGCAGGCGCCATCACCACGAGGAGCGGCAAACGGCCCCCTCTGCGCTCTGCCGGCCGCCGGGCCGGCGACCCGACGGAGTCGGCGCGGAGGGGGATGCAGATCGTTCGAACCCGAGACAATCGACCTATCCAAACCCCGCGTGCCCGGGGTTTGTCAACGGCGTGCTCGTCGGCAGGCGGTCGGCGTGGCCCACCTAGGAGACTGCTGAGCAATCTCGCGTGCGGGCTGTGTGGCGGTGACCCGGGATCCAGGTGGTCATGCTGGGTGAGACGGATCGGCAGCGTGATCGGCAGCGTGAGCTCCTGGAGGTGGAGTCGGCACCTGCTCGAGCCGGGCGGCGGGTTCGCATTGCCGGGCGAGCGCCACGACCGGCTGTTCCCAGCGGAGCTGTTCATTGACCTGTTCGCGTCGGGGCGGGGCTGGCCCTCGATCCCGGGGCATGTGATCGCCTCGGTGATCGTGCTGCCGGCGTTGTACGGCCACGCCGATCGGGCAGCGGTCGAGGCGCCGACGTCTGATCTGCGGTGAAAGGCGGTCGGTGGCTGTGTGCCGACCTCGATCCGTCGACGCTGACCTACTGGCCGCGTGGCGGCCAGCGATCGTCCACAGCGGATCCCCGAAGTGTTCGCGAGGTCAGTTGATCGCCCGGATCCGCGGGGTCGGCCGCGAGGTAGCGGGCGCCCAGGACCTGATCGGTGTGCACTGCACCTGTGGTGGGGCGTTGACCAGCCCGCCGCATCACCAGCGCGCACAGAGCACCAGGTTCAGGGTCTCCTAAGCGGCATCCCCTGAGGACACGCCCCGCTCGTAGTAGCTCGCGTTGACCTCGACCCAGGGTTGCCACTCGTCGGGGACCTCGTGGTCGGCGTAGATCGCCTCGACCGGACAGGCCGGAGCACACGCGCCGCACTCGATGCAGTCGACGGGGTTGATGTACAGCTGGTCGTGTCGGCCGTAGTCGGGCTCGGCCGGGCTGGGGTGGATGGCGTCAACGGGGCAGACCTCCCAGCAGGAGGTGTCCTTGTTGCCGACGCAGGGCATCGTGATGACGTAGGGCATGTCTGCTGTCCTTTCTTCAGCTGGCCGCGGGGAGCTCGTCCTCGGCGGATATGCCGAGGATCTGGGAGAGGTTCTGCGGGCAGAAGAACTCCGACCACGGGACGGTGTTCTGGATGACGCCGAAGAACTGGTTGATGGCGTCCTGGTTCCCGCGCATCGCGGCCAGCACGTCCTGGAATGCATCGTCGAACGGCTCCATCTCGGCGTGGTCGACGATGAAGTTGTAGAGCGGCTTGAGCGACTCGTTGCGCTTTAGCTCGTACGTCGCGCAGCGCCGGTCTCGATCGGCACTTCGCCGCCGAAGCCCGGTGTCGATCGCGTGCGGCGAGCAGCTCGGCGTCGCGGAACGCGTCCGTGATGCCCTGGGCGGTGATCGGATCCTTGTGGGCCGCCGCGTCACCAACCAGTGCCCAGCCCGGACCGCCGACACGGCGGAAGAAGTTGGGCCGGTTCCCGCTCCCTTGTACTTCTGGGCGAGCTGAACCGCCGTCGATCCGGGCGCGCCAGGTCCGGCGCGGCCTCGGCGACCGTCGTTCGGTAGGCGGCGTCGAGATCGGCCCTGAACCGGCGAAGTCACGTTCCGGCCGCTCGACGAAGACGGCGGCCTGGTTGTCGTTGGTCGGGAACGCGATCACCGTCCGGCCGGGTCGGGTGATAGAACTCCAGTCCCTTGAGCTGGACGTCGTCCCAGTAGGTGTAGTACCCGAACGCCTTGGGCGGCACGACGTGGTACTCCGGTGCGGCCGACCGTCCGGGCCACGACCGATCGCATGCCGTCGGCGCCGACCACCACCCTGGCCCGCTCGGTGACCTCGCGGCCGGTGGCGTCCTTCCCGCGGATGCCGACGACCCGGTCGCCGTCGGTGAGGACCTCCTGCACCGCGAATCCCTCGCTGACCTCCGCACCGGCGGCGGCCGCCGCGTCGACCAGGATCTTGTCCAGCACCGTGCGCTTGGGCGCGTAGATCGCCGCGAACCCGTCGTCGACCGGTTCGGGGAACCCGGTGAGGGTGAAGTGCCCGTACCGCTCGAAGTCCAGGTCGAGCTCGATGTTGGTGACCGGCGGGCAGCCGGTCGCGTCGACCTGGTCGAGCAGTCCCCAGCGCTTGAGCTGCGCGCTTCCCTCCACGGTGATCATGTGCGTCGAGACGGTGTCACTGGGGAAGGTGGCCCGGTCGACACACAGACACGTGTAGCCCTCCTTGGCCAACAGCATGGCGGTGGGGGCTCCGGCAACTCGGGCACCGATCACGATGACGTCGTACACGGCTGATCTCTCTTCCTGAGGAGCGTGAATCCGGCTATCCCCGGGCGCCGACGGCGCCGTGGGCTGGTTCGGTGGCGGAAACGAGGGCGTCACGGGTCCGCTGCCGAGCTCGCGCTCGACGCGGCGCCGCCAGATCTCGTGGCACGGCTCGACGCTGACCACCGGCAGGTCCTGGCGGGCCCGCTCAACGAGGTCGGCGGCGTCCTCGGCGCTCGAGCCGCAGAACACCTCGCAGGCCAGGTGGTGTGCGCGGCCGGGTTGCCGGCCTGGTGCCGGCCCCACGCCGCCGTCGCCGCGCCCCGTGCGAGCTGCGGCCGTAGCGGCTGCGCTGCCCGGAGCAGCTCGCGAAGTGCCGCAGCGCCCGCACCACCGCCGTACGCAGCGGCCAGCCCGACCCCGCTCCACAGGTCCGCTTGCCGGTCCCGAGGGAAGCCCGCAATCGGTGTCGACGACTCGGTGCACACCGCGCCCCGCTGGAGAACCACAGGGCCCGGCCGACTCCCTGGTCGAACATGCGCCGTCCGTAGTGGCTCAGCCGCGGGGCACGGCGCGTGCCGGTCGACGTAGTGCGGATCGCCTGAAGAACGCCTCGTGGAACCCGTAGCCGTCAGCGGTCACCCAGCCCAGCAGCGGGTCGAGGCCGGTCGAGGTGGCTCTCCGGCGGCGTGTCGCAGCCGGGCGTAGGCGAGCCCGACGCCGACGTAGAACGGGTAGAGGTGTCGCCGCCGCCGGGCCGCGGGCGAACTCGGTCACCCGGTTACGCCACGGCGCGATCGCGTCGAGCGCGGCCAGCCCCATCCCGGCGCCCTCGTAGGCGATGCCTCGCCAGCGCCGGGTCGACCGCGTTGAGCCGAGCCTCGAGCCGCCGCGGCCGTGGGTCCTCGAGAGTGGCGTGGTAGCCCTCCATCAGGGAGGTCGGCCACGGGCGCGAACCGGGTCCCAGGCCGCCGGCGCGAACCCGGGTCGGCAGAATACCGCCCTGGCGCGAGGGATGCCGAACATCGTGCCGGCGAGCGCGTGCCGAGGTACTCATGCGCCGACCTCCGTCGCGCTCGGCTCGGGCGCGGCTCCGCCAACCAGTCGGTGCCGATCTGCTCACGCCAGGTCTCGTAGGCGTCAGCAGGCCCGCGGCACGCGTGGATGGGCCGCAGGCCGGCCGGCGTGTGCGCCGTCGAGCGACGTTGGACGTCCGTCGCGACCCAGATCACCTCGCAGGCGAGATCGGTGTGGGGCGCGGCCAGCCCGGACTGCTCGCGGAAGATCGAGGCGATCGGCGGCTCCCGACCGCGAGGTCGGCCGGTGGTCGGGACCGGCCGCGTCGAGGAGGGTCTCGATCGCGTCCGGTCCATGACGCCGGCGGCGTAGGCACAGGCCAGCCCGATACCGCTCCACAGGTCGGCCTTGCCGGTGGCCGGGAAACCCGTCGAGTCGTGGCGATGATCCGTTCGACGTTGGCGCCAGTGGAGAACCACAGGCTGCGGCCGACTCCCTGGTCGAAGCCCCGGCGGCGCGTAGCCGCGCAGACCGACCGCGGCACCTGGCTGACGTCTCGACCGTGCTTCTCCCAGGCGAAGAAGCCCTGGTAGAAGCCGTAGCCGTCCATGACCAGCCACCGCAGGAAGGGGTCCTGCTTCGCGAGGAACCGCGCCGGGTTGACCGGCACCCGCGGCAGCACCAGACCGGCGCCGATGTAGACCAGGCACCGGTACGACGCCCCCGGCCCGTGGATGAATGCCGGCAGCCGCTTCTTGTACGGGAAGAGGCTGTCGAGCAGCATCAGGCCCATCCCGGCGCCCTCGTAGGCGATTCCCCTCAGCTCCGGGTCGACCGCCTCCAGGCGCGCCGTCATCGCCTCGTGCCGGCAGTCGTCGATCGTGGCGTAGAAGCTGTCGACCAGGGTGCGGGCGACCGGCTCGAAGGTCTGCCAGGTCTTGTCCATGTCGTCCTGGGCGCCGAACCGCTCAGCGGCAAGCTTCGGGAAGGCCTCCGCGGAAAGCCGGAAGACCGGTCGCAGTACAGCGGACATTGGCAGTGGCATGGTCAGCTCCTCGCGGGTGCGTGGACGGGTGTGTCGTCGGGCTGGGGCACGGGCGCGGGCTCGACGGATCGGGGCGAGGGGGCAGGGCGCCCGCGGACGAGCTCGACGACCAGCGGCGAGGGCGTCACGCCCGCCGACACGGCCATCCACCCCAGCGCCGTCAGTACTTGGGTCGCGGTCATCAGGCCGCCGCCTTCACGGACGCAGGCGCGGCGATACCGGCCTGCTGCTCGGGGGAACCCGGAGCTCCGTCGTACCCGGAACCCGATAGTGGCGCCCATAGACCAGCTCGAAGAGCGGCGAGCTCATGAGGGTCGTGAGCACCGCCATCAACACCATGATCGTGAACAGCGTCGGGGTGATGAAGCCGGCAGCGAGGCCGATGTTCAGCAGGATCAGCTCGATCAGGCCGCGGGCGTTCATCAGGCTGCCGATGGCCAGCGCCTCGCGCTGGGGGATGCCCTCGATCCGCGCGGCGCCCCAGCAGGCGACACCCTTGCCGAGGACCGACACGGCCATTACCAGGCCGACCACGCCCCACAGCGCGACGCTGTTGACCAACCCGAGCTGGGTGTTGAGGCCGGAGTAGACGAAGAACATCGGGAGCAGTAGCCCGCGGACCATCGGTTCGAGAACCTGCTCCAGCTGGGTGGAGAACGCTCCGCGAGGCATCGCTGCGCCGAGCAGGAAGGCGCCGAAGATCGCGTGGATCCCGACCGTGTTGGTGTACCAGGAGGCTCCGAGGACCAGCACGAGCACCATGACGAGGACCGACGGGGTGATGCCGGCGCCACCATCGGCCCCCCGCGCCAGCGGCTTGAGGAAGCGGCGGCCGATCGTGAGCACGCCGACCGCATAGAGCCCGCCGCCGCCGACGGCGACCACCGCCAGGGTGGGGTCGCTCTTGAAGACCGCGAGGACCACGGCCAGGATGCACCACGACACGGCGTCACCGAAGGCTCCCGCACTGAGTGACAGGGTGCCGAGCGTGGTCCTGGCGATGCCGCGTTCCTTGATGATGCGGGCCAGCATCGGGAAGGCAGTGGTTGCCATCGGCGGCGCCGATGAAGAGCATCGCCTGAGGCAGCGAGACGCTGTCGGTGAAGTACTGACCGTTGTCCGCGAGCAGGAACCACGCGAGCAGGGCGCCTAGCACCAACGGAGCCGCGATCCCGGTGATCGACACCGAGGCCGCGGAGCGGACGCGGCCACGCAGCAGCCGCGAATCGAACTCCAGCCCCACGAGGAACATGTAGAGGCCACCCCGATCTGGCTCAGGGTGAAGAGCAGTGACGCCATCTCAGGTGGGAAGAGCGCATCCTGGACTCCCGGAGCAAGCAGACCCAGCAGCGAGGGACCCAGCAGGACGCCGGCGATCATCTCCGCGACGACGGGCGGCTGACCAAGGGGTCTGACAAGCCGGGAGACCACCCAGCAGGTGCCGAGGATCACGCAGACGGCCATCATGAAGGTGGTGGCCAGGTCTTCGCTGCTCATGCTGACTCCGAAACGGTCACGACGGGGTGGTTGACGGTGTTGAGCTGCTCTCGGAGACGGCGCCGCCACACCTCGTAGGCGGGGTCGACGTCGTCGGTGGGGAGGTCGACCAGGGCCTCGTCCGCGAGTGCCGCGGCCTCGGCGCTGCTCATGTCGCACAGGACCACGGCTGCCATGTCGTTGTGTTCGGCGGTGTTGCCGACCTGGTGACGGTTCTTGGCGGCGACGGCCACGCCTTCTGCGAGCCGCGCCTGATGCGGACCGGCGGACTCGCGGAGTGCCTCCACGGTGGGCCGGTCGACTCCGCCGGTGTAGCCGCAGGCCAGGCCGATCCCGGCCCATAGATCGCCTTGTCGCTGTTCGGCGGAACGCGTCGATGGTCGCGCGCGATCCTGGCGACGTCCGCGCCGCTGGCGAACCAGATGCTGCGGCCCGAGACCCTGGTCGAAGACCCGAAGCCCGTAACCGCGACGGTTCCTGGGCGTGGCCCGCTCCTGGACGTGGCGTCGGTGCGCGAAGAACCCTTCGTGGAACCCGTAGCCGTCCAGGACGACCCAGCCGAACACCGGGTCGTCCAGGCGCCGGCGGAACCCCTCCGGGTCGCGGTGGATGCGGGCGAGCCCCATCCCTGCGCCGAGGTAGATGGCGTATCGGTAGGCGCCGGCGGCACGGGTGCTGACCAGGTCCCGGGTTCGGCGCCGGTACGGAAGCAGGTAGTCCAACGCGGCCAGCCCGACTCCGGCGCCCTCGTAGGCGAACCCGCGCAGCTCCACCGGATAGGCGTCGAGCTTCGGGACCAGCCGGCTGGTCCGAGGGGTGAGCAGGGTGAGCTGGCGCACTCGGTGACGGTGAAGACGACCTGCTGCAGGCGCTCGGCCGTCGGGTCGTCCCCGCGGGTCAGGTCGGGCAAATCCTTCGGCGCGACCTCGAAGAACGGCTTCATCAGGGAGCCGAGAAGACTCATGACCGCGCTCCTTGCCTGCGGCCGACGCTGACGGTGTCGGCGGACAGTGCGTGGCGCAGCCGCTGCTGGAGCGCGTCGTACGCCGGGCAGTCCTCGGTGTCGGGTAGGTCCGTGAAGGCGCTGTCGACGAGGTCGGCAGCCTCGGCGCTGGTGAGGCCGCCGCACAGCAGGTCGCAGGCCAGGTCCGTGTGGGCAGCCGGGTTGCCGGCGTAGTGACGTCCCTTGGCGACGAAAGCCGTACCGATGCTCATCTCCGAAGCGTGCTCGCCGGCCGCGGACAGCAGCGAGGTGATCGCGTCACGGCCCACCCCTCCGACGTAACCGCACGCCACCCCGATCCCGAGCCACAGGTCCGCGTGACGTGCCGGCGAGAAGGAGTGGATCGTGCTGCCGATCTGTGCGGGGTCGGCACCCGAGCGGAACCAGATGCTGCGGCCCACGCCCTGGTCGAACACCCGAGCGGCGTACGGCGAGAGGTGCGCCGGCACCTGCTGCTGGTCGACGTGGCGGCGTGGTTTGAAGAAGCCCTCGTGGAAGCCGTAGCCGTCCATCACCAGCCACCGCAGCGCGGGGTGGGGCAGGCGCCGCAAGAACGGTTCGGGCCTGCGGCGCAGCCGCGCCAGCGCCTCCCCCGCCCCGATGTGCACCATGTAGACGTGCGGCGAGCCGGGGCCTCGCAGGTAGGCGTCGAACCGGCGCCCGGGTAGGAAGCAGTCCATCCCGGCCAGCCCCATCGCCGCGCCCTCGTAGGCGTAGCCGCGCAGCTCCAGCGGTGTCCGGTCCAACAGCGGCACGAGGTCGCCGAGCCGATGGCTCTCCAAGACCGCGTGGTAGCCACCAACAGCCGTGTGCACCACGGTCTCAAGGTGCTGCCACTCGGGTGAGTCGCCTCTGCTGAAGGCCATCGCCTCAGCGTCGGAGACTCCCATGACTGTGCGGCGCAGCCGGGCCAAGCGGGTGCTAATCATGCCGGTTCACCTGCTGTCGTGCGGGTCGAGGCCGGCAGATCCGCGGACGCGAGGTCCGGTCCCGGGGCGTCGTCGGGTTCGAGTTCGCGCAGCAGTGCTTCGAGCTCGTGGGGCGACAGATCGGCCAGCAGCTCTTCGAGCTCGTCGGCCCCGTCGCCTCCCTCGTCGGTCCCGTCGCCATCTGCCACCACCCCGTCCCGGACGGCGCCGCCGGCGTCAGCAGGGCTGCCGGTCAGGTCGAGCTGGCCGAGGATCCGCTCCGCCAATGCGGAGATGGTGGCGCCTTGCAGCAGGTCGAGGACCGGCACCTCCACGTGCAGAGCCGCCTCCAAGCGGTGCTTGATCTCGATCGCCATCATCGAGTCCACCCCGAGACTGCTCAGGGTGTCCTCTGTGTTGAACTCGCTCTGGCCGAGGCCGAGCACCAACGCCGCCACCTCGTGCAGATGGTCCGCCAGTATCGTCGGACGGTCGGCAAGGCCGGCCTGGTTGAGCGCGACCAGCAGCGACTGGGTGTCGTGGCCTGCCCCGTCTGCGACCTGTTCCTCGCTCGAGGATCCCAACTCGACGAACAAGGCCGGCAGCTGCCCGGCGAGTGAGGTCTCGCGGGCCTTGGCCCAGTCGGCGGTGATCGCCACGAGGTGCGCGGGCCGCTGGGTCAGGACGCGTCCTAGGATCTGCTTGCCTGCCTCCGGAGTGATCAGCTCGATGCCTCGCCGGGCGTACACCTGCTCGAGGCCGAGCTGCTCGACCATCCCGACCGACCACGGGCCCCAGCCGATGCTCAAACCAGGCAACCCCTGGCCGCGCCGGTAGTGCGCGAGGGCGTCGAGGAACGCGTTGCCGGCGGCGTAGTTGCCCTGCCCCGGCGAGGCGATGACCGAGCCCGTCGACGAGAACAGCACGAAGAAGTCCAGCTCGACGCCGGCAAACAGCCGGTGCAGCAGCCAGCCGCCGTGCAGCTTGGGACGCAGGACCTTGTTGAACTTCTCCTCGCTCATCCGCAGCAGGAGCTCGTCGTCGACGACGCCGGCGGTGTGGACGACTCCGCGGACCGGAGGCAACCCGGCCTCCTGGTGACGTTCGTGCCAGGCCTCGAGCTCGTGGGAATCGGCGACGTCGGCGACCGCATGGTGGACCCGCGCGCCGCGATCCTCGAGGGCACGCAGCTGGGCGACCAGGTCGCGCTGAGGGTGGTCGACCGGAAGACGGTCCCAGTCCTCGCGGACCGGAAGAGCGGTTCGGCCCATCAGCACGATGTCCCGGGCACCGCGGTCGAGGAGGAACTCGGCGACGAGGACCCCGAGCGCGCCCAGGCCGCCGGTCACCAGGTAGCTGCCGTCCGGACGCAGCCGCGTCGGGAACGGCGCGGTCAGGTGCGGGCTCTCGGTCAGGCGAGGGACGTATCGGGACGACTCGCGGAACGCCACCTGGTCCTCGCCGGCCCCCGCGGTGATCTCCGCCACGAGCAGACGCGCCTGCTCGTCGACGTCGGCCCGGGGGTCGAGGTCGACCAGGCCGCCCCAGAGGCTGACGAACTCCTGGTGTCCGATCACCCGGCCCAGCCCCCACATCGAAGCGTGCTCGACGGCCGGTTCGAGGTCGACCGGTGTGACCGGCTGGGCACCGCGAGAGACCAGCCAGACCTTCGGCAGCTGCGACAGCTCGGCGGAGACCGCCTGCATCAGCCGCACGGCCGACAGGGCGCCTCTCTCCTGACAGGCCTGCAGCTCGGCCACCGGTCCGTCCGGGGCGAACTGCGCGTCGAGGGACCACAGGTGCACGATCCCGTCGATCTGGTGACCGGCCAGCGAGCGGACGAGCTCGACATACTGCGCGGCGTCGGTCGGGTCGATGACGAGGTTGCCAGCGGAGTCCTGGGCAGGAGAGTCGACGGCGGCATGACTGACGCAGCGCACGTTCCGGCCCGCCTCACGCAGCGCCCGCGTCACCTCGTCGCCGACGCCGGTCGCGTCGGCGAAGACCACCCACTCCCCCGCCGGTGACTCCTCGACGGACTCCTCGGGGACGTCGTCCGCCTCGTCGGCACCGGATGCCAGCGGCAGCTCACGCCAGAGGACCTCGTACAGGCTGCGGTCGATCCGCTCAGGGGTCAGGCCGACCGCAGCCTCCAGCGACTGGGCGAGGAATCCCTCGATCTCCACCAGCACCGTGCCGGCCGGGTCGCACACGGCGATGTCGGCCACGATGCGCCGGCTGGTGGACTCGCGCACCTGCGCGACCACCCGCATGTCGTCGCACGGCGTCCCCACGACGCGCACCCGGTCGATCCCGACGGGCAGGTACGGCGTGCCGCGGCCACCCTCGTCATCCGCCGGCGTGGCGGCGGTGAGCAGCACCTGGAAGGCAGCGTCAACCAACGACGGGTGGAACCGGTAGGCGTCCACCTCGGCGCGGATCGGCTCCGGAACCTCGATGCGGCCCACGGCCACGCCGTCGCCCGTGACGATCTCGCACACCGGCTGGAAGGCGGGACCGTACTGGAAGCCCATGGCCGCGGTCTGCTGGTAGAAGGCGTCCCGGTCCACGCGGGTCTCGCAGGACGCCCGTGCCGCCTCGAGATTTCGGGGCCGGACGCCCGCCGGGGTTTGGGCGAGCTGGGCGGTCGCGTGCACCGTCCACTGGCGTTCTCCGCCTGGAAGGGCGACGAAGCTGGTGATCTCGAGGCGACCGTCGTCCTGGTAGAGGGTCGTGCGCATCCGGGGGTCCGATGCCGGCCCGAGAACCAGCGCCTTGCGCAGCTCCAGCCCTTCCACGCTGTAGTCGCCCGTGCCGTAGACCTCGGCTCCGGCGGCCAGCATCATCTCGACGAGAGCGGCAGCCGGTACAAGGGTGGTGTCCTGGATGCGGTGGTCGGCCAGGAACGGCAGACGCCCGGTGTTGACCTCCAGCTCCCAGGTGGGGTGCGCCGCGTTCAGGCGCTGTCCGAGCAGGGGGTGGGCCGGCGCGTAGTGCCGGTCCTCGAGGGCCTCGACGGACTCGTTCCAGTAGCTCTTGAGCTGCCACGGGTAGGTGGGAAGCGTGACGAACCGGCTGTCGGTCCGGCGGGTACAGCCTCTCCCAGCTCACCTGGTGGCCATGGCAGTGCAGCGCGCCCAGCGACTCCAGGAGGACCTCGTCGTCGCGACGGTCGCGCCGCAGTGATGGCACGACCAGGGCGTCGTCGTGGTGGCCGCTGGACTGGTCGCCCAGCTGGCCGGTGAGCAGCTCCCGCATCGAGCTGGCAAGCACCGGGTGCGGACCGATCTCGACGAAGTGCGTGTAGCCATCGTCGACCATCTGGCTGAACGCCGCCGCGAACAGCACCGTCGCACGGACGTTCTGCCACCAGTACTGGGCGTTCGCCCCGGCACCGTCGATGCGGCTCCCGGTGACCGTGGAGTAGAGCGGGACCGTCGCGCTGCGCGGGCCGAGGTCCGCGAGGCCGGCTTCGAGGTCGCTGCGCAGTGGATCCATGCAGTGGCTGTGGTACGGCACCTTCACCGTCAAGAAGCGGTGGAAGACCCCGAACGTCTCCAGCTGGTCGGCCATCGACTGCAAGATCCCGGCATCGCCGGACAGGGTGACCGCACTCGGGCTGTTGATGGCCGCCACCGAGACCAGGGGCCCGGCGTCGGCGACGGCCTGGTTGAGGGTCTCGGGCGTCATCCCGACCGCAAGCATCCGGCCGGTACCGGTGGCCCGCTGCTGCAGGCTGCTGCGGTAGTAGTTGACCTTGACGGCGTCCTCGAAGCTCAGCACGCCGGCCAGGTACTGGGCGGCGACCTCGCCCGTGCTGTGGCCGATGATCGCCGTCAGGCTCGATGCCCCACGTCCGCCACAGCTCGGCGAGCCCGACCTGCACGGCGAAGTTCGCGGTCTGCGCGACCTCGGTCTCCGCCATCCTGCGACTCCTCCTCGGAGGCGAGCAGCGCGTCCATCAGCGACCAGGCGGTGTACTTGGCGCAGTTCGGCGGAGCAGCGCTCGACGGCTGCTCGGAACACCGGCTCGGTCGCCAGCAGGTGCCGGCTCATGGCCCACCACTGGGGACCCATGCCCGAGAAGACGAAGGCGAGCTTGGGCGGCTGCACCGCCGACGCGCGGCCGGAGACGGTCCCGTCGACCCTGCGCTGCTCGGCGAGGGCGCGCAGCCGCTCGCGTGCCTCGGCGGGCGCGGCGGCGACCACCGCCGCGCGGTGGTCGTGGTGGGTGCGTCGCTGGCTGGTGGAGAACCCGACGTCGCCGAGATCCGCCTCGTCGTCGAGGAACTCCGCCATCGTCGTGGCCAGCTCGCTGAGCGCCTCGGGGCTGCGGGCCGACAGTGGGATCAGGTATCGCCTGTCCTCGTCGCCCGGCCGGGGGGCCGCCGGGACGGGTCCGCTCGGCGTGGGTGCCTGCTCGAGCACGACGTGGGCGTTGGTCCCGCCGAACCCGAACGAGTTCACGCCCGGCGTACCGGGGCCCTTCGCTGTCGGGCCAGTCGACCGAGCTCGATGGGGACCTGCAGCGAGTACTCGTCGAAGGGGATGGCGGGGTTCGGCTCGTCGGAGGTGCAGGTTGCCGGGGATGCGCCCGTGCTTGAGCGCGAGTGCGGTCTTGATCAGGCCGGCGACCCCGGCGGCGGCCTCGAGGTGACCGATGTTGGTCTTCACCGAGCCGATCAGCGATCGGTACGCCAGCGGGCCGGCCCTCGGACAGGACCCGGCCGATCGCGCGTGGCCTCGATCGGGTCGCCGACGGGCGTGCCGGTGCCGTGCGCCTCGACGTACTGGATCTCGTGCGGGTGCGACACCCGCGCGCCGGTAGGCGGCGCGCATCGCCGCCGCCTGCGCGTCGCCGTTCGGGAACGGTGATGCCGTTGGTGTGGCCGTCCTGGTAGACCGCGCTGCCGCGGATCACGGCGTAGATCGGGTCGCCGTCGGCCAGCGGCGTCGCGAGAGCGGCTTGAGCACCACCACGCCCGCGCCCTCGCCGCGGGCGTAGCCGTTCGCGGACGCGTCGAAGGTCTTGCAGCGGCCGTCCGGCGCCAGGAACCCGCCCTTGGACTCGGCGATGGTCATGTTCGGCGCGAGCATCACGTTCACGCCGCCGGCCAGGGCCAGCGAGCACTCGCCGTTCCAGATCGCCTGCGCCGCCAGGTGCACCGCGACCAGCGAGCCGGAGCAGGCGGTGTCGACGGCGAGGCTCGGGCCCCGGAAGTCGAACGAGTACGACAGCCGGTTGGCCAGCATCGTCATCATCATGCCGGTGGCCGAATGGGTCTGGAGCTCGTACGCGGCTCTGGACGCCGTAGTTCTGGAGCAGCTGGTAGTCGAGGGTGAAGCCGCCCATGAAGACGCCGGTGTCGCTGCCGGCCAGCCGGTCGGCGACCTGCCCGGCGTCCTCCAGGGCCTCCCAGGCGACCCGCAGCAGCAGCCGCTGCTGCGGGTCGAGCCAGATGGCCTCCCGGGGCGAGATGCCGAAGAACTGCGGCGTCGAACTCGTCGACCTGCGGTCCGAGGAAGCCGCCGCGGAACGTGGTCATCTTGCCGAGCTTGCGGCCGGTCGGGTCGTAGAACTTGCCGGCCTCCCAGCGGTCGGCGGGCAGGTCGCGGGTGGCGTCGACGCCGTCGCACAGCAGGTCCCAGAAGGCGTCCGGGGCTCGTCGCGCCGCCGGGAAAGTGGCAGCCGATGCCGACGATCGCGATCGGTTCGCGGGATCGGTCAGTCATGGTCGGCTTCTGTCCGTCTGCCCTGCGTCTCGATCAGGTCGCGGCCGCTCCGAGGTCGCGGACGAGTTCGGTCGAGCAGCAGGTCCTGGGCGCTGTGGAGGAAGAAGTGCGAGCCGGGGAGCATCGCGAGCCCGAACGGGCCGCCCGCCTGGTCGCGCCACTGCTCCAGGTCGCTGCGGCCGACCCGGACGTCCTGCATGCCCGCCGAAGACGCGACATCGGCATCCGAGCGGCGGCTCGGCGGCGTACTCGTAGGTGTCGCAGAGCTCGAAGTCGGCCCGCAGCGTCGGCAGCAGCGCCCGCATCAGCTCGTCGTTCTCCAGCACCTGCTGCGGCGTGCCCTCCTTGAGCAGCACGGTCTTCAGCACCTCGTCCGGCAGGTGGTAGATCTGGATGTTCGGGTTGGGCAGTTGCGGGGCCCGGAACGCCGCCAGGAACAGCTGCTGCGGGCTGCGGCGCGCCCGACGCGCGCAGCCGCCGGGCGAGCTCGAACGCCACCAGCGCGCCCATGCTGTGCCCGAAGAAGACGTACGGCAGGTCCAGCATGCGGTCCGATCGCTGCCTCGAGGTCGTCGACGAGCGGGCCCATCCGCCGTACGGCAGGCTCGGCGACCCGGGTCTCGCGGCCGGGCAGCTGGACGGCCACACCTCGACGTCGGCGGCAGGCGCGTCGGCTCCAGCCGCGGAAGACCGATGCGCCCGCTCCCGGCGTACGAGAAGCAGAACAGCCGCAGCCGCGCGGCGTGTCGCCGCCGCAACGGTGCCGACGAACCAGCCCGGTCGGAGGCCGTACGGCCGGCCGGGCCCCGCGCGCAGCCGGGCGAGGAGCTGCGGCGCGGCTGGCCGCGGTCAGCCGGGCGAGCCGCTCCGTCAGCTGAGTGGTGTCAGGGACGATGCTTCGGCGGTCATCGGCTGCTCTCCGTGTGCTGACGGCAGCGTCGGCGTGACGCAGCGTGATCCAGCGGTCGCTCGACCGGGTTGGCGTCGCTGTTCCTGCTTGTAGACGTCGACCAGCTGGCTCAGCACCTGGTCCGCCCGCCAGCGCTTCGCCTGCACCTGCTTGGCGGCGTCGCCGGCGTCGGCCTCGAACTCCGCGATCACGGTGGCGATCAGCTGTCCGGACAGCTGCTCGATGAACCGCACGTTGGCGTCGAACTGCTCCTGCGATCGGTCGTCGCCCAGATCGGCGGTCATCCCCGATGTGCAGTCGCGGCATGAAGTCGAAGTCGTAGAACCTGACGAACGGCGTCCGGTCCGTCGCCGGTCGTCGACGGCAGCCCACTCACGGAAGAACCGCTGGACTTCCTTGCTGGCGACGCTGAACCGGGCCAGGTTCGACCAGCACCGCCGGCGGTCGGCCAGCATCCGCGACTTGTCGTGGAAGTAGAGCAGCCCGGGGACGGCCCAGTAGACGGCGGTGTCCCAGATGACCTTGCCGAGTCATCACCCGGGCGTTGCCCATCAGCGGGTACTGGTTCTCGTAGATGGTCAGCCAGCCCTCGCGGTGATCAGAGAACATCTTGTTGTGGATCGCCGCGAGCTCCTCGACGTCCTCGCCGTCGAGCGCGCGGCCGACCAGGTCGGTGATCAGGCCGTTGCTGATGGCGATCAGGTCCAGGCCGGGGGAGTACAGCGGGTCGAGGAACACCCCGGCCTCGCCCGCCAGGCACCAGCGGTCGCCGGAGAACACCTGCTCGCAGCTGTAGGCGTAGTCCCGCCATGACCCGGAAGTCCTGCAGCTCGTCGCGGTGCTCCTCGACGGCTTCCGCGCACTGCGGCTCGTGCTCGCTCGAGCCACTCCAGTGCGCGCTCGAACTTGTTGAGCTCGGTCGAAGGAGTGCACGGATGCGTCGGTGACGATGCCGACGCTGATCGCGTCGCTGAGCCAGCCGGATCAGCCACACCCAGTAGCCAGGCCCCATCAGGTGGTTGGTCGACAGCTCACGGCGCCCTTCCTGGATCCGGTCGTGCCACTCCGGGTCGTCGGACCATTCGTCGATGTCCATGGATGCGCGATCCGGAACCATACGGCGTTGGCCCGGTGCCCGACCTTCTTCTGCCAGCCCGAGCTGCCGCTTGAGCAGCGAGGCTCGGCCGGTGGCGTCGACCACCCAGGATGCGGTCGAGGCGGTGCTCGGTGCCGTCGGCCGCCACCACGGCGATGTGATGGGCATCGGTGCCGTCGCGCAACGTGACCTTGCCGACCTTGCAGCCCGTTACCAGTGGACACGCCGTGCCGGCCGAGTTCGCGCCCAGGGCGTTCTCCAGCCGGCCGCGGTCGAGCTGGTAGGTGCCCACCGCGGCCGGAGGGCGCACCGAGTGGCCCGAGCTCGACGCGCTTGGCGATGTCGCTGTTGTCGTCGCCGGAGAAGAAGACCCGCAGCCCGAACTTGTCGCAGCTGCTCGGCGTCCAGGTGCGTCCTGCAGGCCAAGGACCTCGCGCAGGTAATAGCCCGCGATCTCGACGGTGGACTCGCCCACCTTGTGGGTCGTCTCCGGCACCGGGTGGGTCTGGCGCTCCAGCACCACGATCCGGGTGTCGGGCCGCTTCCTGCGCAGCTGCAGCGCCAAGGTCAGCCCGGCGACGCCGCCGCCGAGGATGGCGACGTCGACTGAGTCGTCGAGGTCTGCTCGTTCATGCTCACACCGCTACTTCGGCCGGCTGGGCGTGGTAGCCCAGGGTGATCCAGGCGTCGTCGATGGGGTTGGCGGCGTTGCCCCGCCGGTGAGCAGCGCGCAGCTCGTCGAGCAGCGGGTCGTCCATCCACTCCCGCAGCTGCTCGGTGGTCGCTTTCCCACGAGGGCGGGCAGCGGCCATCCGCTCGGTCACACGTGATGACCAGCTGCCCGGCGAGCTGCTCCAGCAGCACCACGTTCCGGGTGAACTGTCCGTCCAGCTCGTCGTCGGGCAGGCCGGCGGCCATCCCGTTGTGCAGGTCGACGATCCAGTCCAGCAGGGAGTACGGGTCGGCGAAGGCGTCGCGAGGCGTCGAGGTTCGTCCACGGCGTGCCACTCGCGGAAGAACTGCTGGACCCGGGTGTGCACGGTCCACGTCCGGTAGCAGGTTCCCGAGCGCCTGCGGGACTCTCGCCGAGCCGCCGGAACTTGTCGTGGAAGAACAGCAGGCCGGGCACCGCCCAGTAGATGATCGTGTCCCAGATCACCTTGGCCACCATCACCTGGGCGTTGCCCATCAGCGGGTACTGGTCCTGGTAGGCGACCAGCCAGATGTCGGCTGAGCACCAGATACACCTGGTTGTGGGCGACGGCCGTTCTCGGTGATGTCCTCGCCCGGCGAGTCACGCAGCACCAGGTCGGTGATCAGGCCGTTGCTGATCGCCATCAGGTCGCCGCCGGACGAGTACAGCGGGTCGATCGACACGCCGGCCTCGCCGGTCAGGCACCAACGGTCGTCTGAGTACACCTGCTGGCAGCCGTAGGCGTAGTCGCTGCATGACCCGGAAGTCCTGGATCTTGTCGCGGTGCTCGCTCGACGTTCGCGGCACACTGCGGCTCGTGGTCGGCGAGCCAGGCAAGAGCCCGGTCGAGGGTGTTGAACTCCTCGAGCGGGTGGATCGCGGCGTCGGCGACGATGCCGATGCTGGTCGATCCCGAGGCGAGCGGGATCAGCCAGACCCAGTAGCCGGGCCCATCAGGTGGTTGGTCGACAGCCGCCGGTGACCGCACGGCACCCGGCCGCGCCAGCCCGCGTCGTCCGACCACTCCTCGACGTCGACGGGTGGGCGATCCGGAACCAGGACGAGTTCGCGTGGTGTGGCACGGGCTTGGCCAGCCCCAGCTTGCGCTTGAGCAGCCCGGCTCGGCCGGTGCGTCCACACCCAGCGCGCCGCGATGCCGGCGCCGGCCGCCGTGCGTCGCGGACCTCGACGAGGTGCGGGGCGCCGGACTCGCCGAGCTCGACGTCGGTCACCCGGCCCGTCGACGAAGTGCACCCCATCGGCCGCGGCGACCAGCTCGCCCAGGTGGTTCTCCAGCCGGCCGCGGTCCAGCTGGTACGACGGCAATGGAGCCTCGGAGACCTGTCCGTACTCCACCCGGCGGGCGATGTCGGTGTTGTCGCCGCACGAGAAGAACATCCGCAGCCCGAACTTGTGCAGCTGCTCGTGCTCGAGGTGCTCCTCGAGGCCGAGGACGTCCC
The DNA here is from genome assembly GCA_963780355.1 of uncultured Actinomycetota bacterium. Classification (GTDB taxonomy): domain Bacteria; phylum Actinomycetota; class Actinomycetes; order Propionibacteriales; family Nocardioidaceae; genus Nocardioides. The sequence continues at coordinate 1,688,068 of CAWABT010000001.1, read as the reverse complement.
GCAGGTAGTGCGCCTGCACCTCGACGCTGGACTCACCCACCTTGTGGGCGGCCTCGGGCACCGGATGGCGCTTGCCGCTCGACCACCGCTACCCGAGGTCGGGATGGTGCGCTCGAGCTGCAGTGCCAGCGTCAGTCCGGCGATCCCGCCACCCAGGATCGCGACGTCGACGTCATCCGTGGCGGTGTCAGGCGTAGGTGACGTCGAGGATGCTGCGCTCATCACTGTCCAATCCGTCGAGAGTGCTGGCCGGGTTGCTTCGGTCGTCCCGCGAGTCCTGGGCGGTTTCGACTCCGCTGCCCGAGAGGAGCGGTGCCGATCCGGGGTCGGCGAGGGTCATCCACCCCGTGCTGGTGGGGTTGCGGTGGCGTTCGCGGCGGAAGGTCGCCAGCAGGTCGGCGATCAGGGGGTCCCGCTGCCAGGCCTGGATCTGCGCGACCACCCCGTCGTCGTAGGTCCGGTCGGCGAACGCGTCGATGACCGTGCTGATCAGTTGGCCGGCCAGCTGGGCGAACAGGCGGGTGTTGTCGGAGAACCGCGCTTCGAACTCGGCATCGCCGAGTTGCTCGGTCATGCCTTCGTGCAGGTTCACCATGAAGTTCAGTGGCGCGTACAGGTCCACGAACCGCGCGCTGAGGTCGGAGTCGTCGATCGCCTCCCATTCGCGGAAGAACTGCTGGACCCGGTTGCTGACCTGGGTCAGCCGCCCCAGGTCGGCGGCGACCGACGGACTGGTCGCGGCCGTGCGGAACTTGTCCTGGAAGAACAACAGCCCGAACACGCCCCAGTAGAAGGCGGTGTCCCAGATGATCTTGGAGCTCATCACCTGGGCGTTGCCCATCAGTCGCATACTGCTTCTGGTAGATCGCCAGCCAGATCTCGGTGACGCTGCGGAACAGCGTGTCGTGGATCGCCGCCAGCGCGGTGACGTCCTCACCGTCCAGCGACCGCGTCGACCAGGTCGACGACGAGGCTGTTGCTGATGGCGATCAGGTCGAGCCCCGGCGAGTAGAGCGGGTCCAGGAAGATGCCGGCCTCCCCGGTCAGGCACCACCGCTCGTGACCCGTGTACACCTGGTCGCAGCCGAACGAGTAGTCCCGCATGACACGGAAGTCCTGGATCTCGTCCAGGTGCTCCTTCACGACGTCGTGGCACTGCGGCTCGTGCACGGCGAGCCAGGCGAGCGCCCTGTCGAGGGTGTTGAAGTCGTTGAAGCTGTGGGTCGTCGGCGTCGGCGACGATGCCGACGCTGGTCGAACCCGATGCCAGCCTGATCAGCCAGACCCAGTAGCCCGGACCCATCAGGTGGTTCGTCGACAGAGCCCGGTCCCCGTCGACGCGGGCGTCCCAGTCCGGGTCGGCCGGGCTCTCGGTCCAGGTGCCGACGTCGATGGGGTCCGCGATGCGGAACCAGGCGGCGTTCGCGTCGTGCCCGACCCCCTTGCGCTGGGCGCCCTGTCGGCGCCGCAGCAGCTGGCTGCGGCCCGATGGCGTCGACCACCCACCGGGCCTGCACCTCGCGCTCGCCGTCCGGCGCCGACAGGCGGACCCGGTGGAGCTGCTCGTCCGGGACCAGGTCGACGTCGACGACCTTGGCTCCGTGGAGGAACTCCACACCTGCCGCGCAGCAGCGCGGCACCGACCTCGTTCTCGAGCCGGCCCCGGTCGAGCTGGTAGGTGCGCAGCGGCGGGAACACCGAGCTGCCCAGCTCCACGCGACGGGTGATGTCGGTGTTGTCGTGGTTGCTGAAGAACATCCGCAGACCGAACTTGCGGATCTGCTCGGCCTCCAGGTGGTCGCCCAGCCCGAGGATGTCGCGCAGGTAGTGGGCGGCGATCTCCACGGTGGACTCCCCCACCTTGTGGGTGGCCTCGGGCACCGGGTGCGCGGCGCGCTCGACGACGAGGACGCGGATCCCGGGCCGGGCCCGGCGAAGCTGGAGCGCGAGCGTCAGCCCGGCGATCCCACCGCCGAGGACGGCGACGTCGTACTGCCCCGGGCCGGACGGGCGCGCCGCTAGCCGGGCGCGCAGTGAGCCGGCCAGGGCCGCCCTCTGCTCCGTGGACAGTGCGGAGATGCGCTGCGGTACCGAGTTGGTCATCGCTCCTCCTCTCGAGCAGCACGCTCCGGGAGCGCTGTTCCGACCCGCTTACAGACTGCGCAAGCCGGTAAGACGCGGGCCTCAGAGTTGGTCTCGGAATTGGCCACGGAGTTGGCCACCGAGTCGGCCACGAAGGTGGCCACGCCGATGGAGGGCGGATCCAGCCGGCTGGATATGATCCGCGGCGACTCCTCGGGTGAGTCGAAAGAAGGACGGGCATGGGATCGTTACCCCGCTACGAGGCGCACTGCTTCGGGCCGTTCCGGGTCAGGCGCGACGGCACCGCGTTGCCGGACGCCGACTTCCGGCGCGGGACCGCGAAGACGCTGCTCAAGTGGTTCCTGCTCAATCCCGGCGTCCGGGCCGGTGGCCGAGAGCTGTGTGAGGCGCTCTGGCCCGACCGGCCCACCGCTAGCAGCTCCCGCCTGTTGCACGTCACCCTGCACGACCTGCGCCATGCCCTGGAACCCGCCCTGGCGGCCAGGCAGGCGTCCACGTTCATCTGCTCCGACGGCGCGGGCCGACACTGGTTCGACGATGCCGGCTGCTGGCGCGTCGACGTCGACGAGGCAGACCGGGTGTCCGCCCAGGCGGCGCAGGCCGAGCGGAACGCCGACCACGACGCCGCGATCGCGTCGTACGAGCGGTTGCTCGGCTACTACGAGCAGACCTTCCTGCCCGAGAACATCTACGACGACACCTTCGCCTGCCAGCGCGCGACCCGCGAGGTCGCAGAGGCCGACGTGCTGCGTCGGTTGCTCCTGCTCTACCTGGCCGAGGGCCTCGACCACAAGGCTCTGACCCTCGGTCTGGCGATGCAGGAGCGGGACCCGCACTCCGAGGAGGCGATCGCCGCCATCGCCGAGGTCAACCTCCGGCAGGGCAACTCACTGGCCGCACGCTGGCACCTCGAAGGTTTCCTGCGCGGGCTCCACCAGGACACCGGGCTCAAGCCCGGGCCGCGGCTGCTGGGCCTGTGGCAGACCGTCAACGCGCCGACGCCGGGTGACGCTCGAGCGCCGCGGCGATCCGGGGCCTGAGGGAGTGCGCCGGGATGACGGCGTCCACAGAACCGACCGTGACGGCGCGGTCGACGTCGTGGATCCGGTCGAACTCCGTGGCCACCTCGGTCATCTTGTCCGCGTGGACGCGTTCGCGCACCGCCGCCAGCTCCAGCCGGAGCACCATGCTCTCGGGGCCGGTCGTGACGCCCAGGTCGCGCCGGAGCGAGGCGACCCGGTCGTCGGCATCCGTGCGGCGCGTCACGTCAGCGCCGAAGACCACGTTCGCGGCCGGCGCGCCGCCGATCACGGAGGCGCGGGCACCCTGCACGGCCAGCACGGTCAACCCGGGGTGGAGCCGCTTGGAGAACACCACGAAGGCGCCACCGTGGTAACGGCCGATGACGCAGAACACGATGGGACCCGCGAAGTTGACGACGGCGCGGCCGATCTCTGCGCCGTACTCCAGCTGCAGCGCTCGCATGGAGTCCGGTGACCCGTCGAACCCGGACAGGTTGGCCAGCACGACCAGCGGACGGTTTCCCGACGCCGCGTTGATCGCGCGGGCCACCTTCTTCGAAGACCGTGGGAACAAGGTGCCGGCCGTGAACGTGGCCGGACCGTCGCTGGGCACCGGTCCCGTCCGGGGCTGGGGGTGTGACTCGATCCCGATCATGCACACCGCATGCCCCGCGATCCTGGCGTCCATCACCACCGCCGTCCGGGCGTCAGCCATGTCAGGCCATCGCTCCAACGGCCGGCAGTCCTGGTCGGCAACCGCACGGATCACGGTGCGGATGTCGAACGGCTGCTTGCGGTGAGGGTTGGACTCCGGTCGCAGGATGTCTCCGACGGTCTTCAGGTCACTGCCGGGCAGGTCGTGCGGATAGTCGGTGACGTCGCGGTCCACCGGGTCGCTGGTCGTCGCCCGCCGCGGCCCAGTCTCCCCCGCGCCCAGGTAGGTGTAGTCGTAGTGCGCCATCAAGATGCGCGCCGCCCCGGCAAGGTCGGGAGCCCAGTACTGCGCCTGCCCGTTGGCGCCCATGATGCGCTCGTACCCGCCGATCCCCCGTTCTTCAGCGGCGGAGACCCCGCCGGAGAAGTCCAGGGAACGCTTGCCGGTCAGCACCATCGCGCTGTCGGGCGTCATCACCAGGATCCCGCGCGTGTGCATCAGCATGGTGGCTTCGGCGTTCCAGTAGGGCTGGGCGCCGACGTTGATGCCGGCCACCACGATGTTGATCTCGCCGCCGGCCTGGGTGAAGGTGATGATCCGCCGCAGCACGTCGGCGACCCAGTCCATGTTCTCGGTGCCCGAGTCCATCGAGATGCGTGCGCCCGCCGACAGGGCGAACCACTCCAGCGGTACACCAGTCCGCTCGGCCAGGTCGATGGCGGCCGCGATCCTGGCGCACTCGGGTTCGGCGACGGCACCGAGGGCACGGGTCGGGTCGCCGCACAGCAGAATCCTGGTCACGCCCTCCGGGTGCAGGGTGGTCGGCGTGGACACCCGGCCCACCACGATGCCGGCGCGATGTCCACCGGGCGGGCGGTCCACCGCCACCAGCGCCCCGGAATCGTCGAGATCGAGCTCGGTGAACGCGCCGCCCGGGCCAGCGAGCCACTTGGCCAGCTCGAACGGGTCGGCCAGGCCCCGCCGGTGAGCCTTCCGCACCGACGCCTCGCGGCCCTCCAGCGGGGAGACCGGGCCGGGCGGTTCGGTGAGCACGTCGCGGGTGACCAGCCCGCCGGGGCCGCACCGCAGCCGCAGCCCGGTCCAGCCGGAGGCGTTCGGTGGCGGCGAGACCACGAGCTCGGTCAGGTCGGTGCCGGCCGACAGCAGCGGGAGGTCGTCATGCAGCGCGACCTCCCCGACGGCAACCGGATCGGTTCCGGGTTCGAGCCGAACCCAGACGTGGGTCAGCGGGGGGCCCTTCGTCCCGGCCGACACGGCCGCGTGGCCCCGCACCGCCGCAAGACAGTCTGCAGCGGCCGCGTTGACGAGCTCACCGAGCGACTCGCCGGCCACGTCGGCGACGGCGACCAGCCGGTGGTCGGTCCCACTCGCGTCGACACACCCGTACAGTCGCACTCCTCCGGCGGCGGACAGGGACGTCACCGTGAACCGGTCCCATCGGAACAGGTCCGCCTCATCGTGACCGGGAGCGCCGGTACGCGTCCGCGGCGCCGCGTCGCCCGAGATTGACCACGTGCTGAGCAGGCTCCGGGCCAGGTCCTCGATCCGTTGCGGCGCCCGGCCCTGCCGCGCCAGTCGGGCCAACACCCGGCACGCCTCGAAAACCGGGTCGGTTTGCGGCGCGGATCCCCAGGCCTCCAGCACGGCCCCCACGATCGACGCCGAGATCCCGGGACGCCGACGGTCGGCGAGGAACAGCCGGTAGCAGGCAGCGTCCGTGGCCGGCTCCGCGCCGAGATCGTCGAGTCGGTACCTGGTGAGGAAGGCTGCCACGCGGTCGGCGAGGTCCGCCTCCCCGTCATGCCTCGCGAGACCGCGCCTGCCGAGCAGCCCGTACACCGCCTCCCGCCCCCCGCGGGGCGCGGTGCCTGCACCGTCACCGCCATCGGGTGCGGCGAGGTCGGCCAGGTCGGCATAGATATCGAGCAGCTCGACCTCGTCAGCGACGTCCGCGGGCCCTCGGCCGGCGAGGTGCCTGGCGAGGTGGACCTTCGCTTCGGCCGGCGCGGCGTCGAAGCCGAGCAGCACGCCCTTCAGGTGCGACGACGCCCGGGGTGACGGCGTCGAGTCGAGCTCGCCGAGGACCTCCTCGAGCTGGCCGACGGATCGTGGCCATGCCGGTGGAGGGAGGGTGACGGCGGGTTCGACGGCGACCAGGGTTTGGCCGGCCTCGACCTGGGTGCCCCGTGGGACCCAGATCTGCCGGACCCAGCAGTCGAACGGGGCCCGGACGATGCTCTCCAGCTTCATCGACTCCAGCACGACCAGCGGCGCTCCCGCGGTCACGCGGTCGCCGACCGCGACGCACTCCGCCGCGACCAGCGCCGGGAACGGCGCGGCGAGCACCGGCCATCCCACACGTTCGATATCGAACGACTGCTCCTCGACCTCGACCCGGCGGACGCCTTCACCACGACGGACCCGCGCGGTGAACCGTTGCTGGTCGACGACGAGCTCCAGGCGATCGTCGTGACGACCGGCCACGTCCACCCGGATCGTTCTGAGGATGCCTCCGGCCCGGATGTCCAGCTGGTACTCACCGGACAGGGTCTCCGCGATCGTGACCCGGACGGGGAGGTCGGACACGTCCAGGTCCAGGCCGATGCCGCTCGGCTCGTTCGCCGCCGGCGGCCCGACCTCCGCCACCGCCACGAACCTGCGCACCGTGTCGGCGAGCTGCTCCTGGTAGAAGTCGACCGCGGCCGCCCCCACGGCCACGACAGCACCTGCCGGTCGCGGCGGGGTCTCGCTGGAAACCTGTGTGTCCACGAACGGTCCCTCCGACGCGGGCTGAGACCGTATCCATCTCACGCCGGTCTCACCGCCGGCTTACCCGCCTCGTAAGGCGGTAGAGCACCCAGCCGTGCAGGGCACCCTCCACGCGGGCTCAGACCGCGACGCGCCCCGAGGTCTCCTTGCTCACCTCGACCAGCCGGTCCCAGCTGTCCTCGAGGCCGATGCTGGCGAACGTCTCGCGCATCAGGGTGCCGAAGGCCGCGCCCGAGTCGATCAGCTCCCTGTCGATCCGGCCGAAGACTTCGAGCATCACCACGCCGTACAGCCTGGCCCAGGCCAGCTTGAACAACCACAAGGTGCCCATGCCCTCCCGGCCCAGGGCTACCGCGATCGGGTCGTCGCTGTTGGCGGCGCTGCGCTCGACCAGCTCTATCAGGGAGGAGTCCAGGTTCTCGGGCGACGGGACCGTGATCAGCCCCCGCGAGTGGAGGTCGATGAACAGCTCGGCGAAGTAGTCGGAGAAGAGCTTGGACCCGTCGTCGGCCTCGGCGTCCGGCGCCGAGACGACCGCCGACGGCTTCCCGAGCCGGTTCGAGGCGAGCGGATTGGCGAACACCAACCGGAACTCGCCCTGGTGCGCCAGAGCCCAGCTGCGGAAGGCGGTCGCCGAGGCCGCCAGCCTCGCTGGAACGTCGTCGTCGGGATAGGGAGTCCCTGCGCTGGTCATCGTCGCGACCACGTCGGCGTAGATGCTTCGCGCCACCAGGGAGTGCAGCGCCTCGGCGCTGTCGACGTAGCGGTACAACGCGGACGGCGTCATCCCCATCGCACCGGTGATCGCGCGGAACGACATCTCGCCGTCATCGCGAAGCACCTGGCGCGCCGCGTCGACAATCTCCTCGATCGTCTCGAGCCGCTTGCGTTCCCGGCGGGTCATCGCCGGCGTCTCCGTGGCCACGTCACTCTCCCCGATCGATGGATGCCTGCCCTCCCACCGCCGAATTCGAGAGAGACCTCTTACTATTGCGAGACAATCATACTTCAGTGACGGCGACTTACGGAAGAGCCTAGCGTGTCGCGTGTGACCAACCGGCCTGGGCCACCGCGATCCCTCCCGGGAGGCCCAGCACCACCATCTCCACCGTCTTGTCCACGATCGCCAGCCGCTCGGCCTCGGTCGTGTCCGCCAGTGCGTCGAGCAGCAGCACCGCGAGCCCGTGGACCGCCGACCACGCGCACACCTCCGCTCCGGGGCGCCGCTCGGCCGGCAGGTAGCCCACGGTGACCAGGTCGTCCAGCAACCGCACCAGCGCCTCGAACGGCGAGGTCCCCAGGCGTCCTGGAGTTCGCGGTGCCCTGTCGTCCGTAGACGCACGCCAGAAGGCCGTCCGGAACAGGCCCGGCTCCGCCAGGGCGTAGCACACGTACCCGCGTCCTGCGGCTTTCAGTCGCTCGACCGCGGTATCGACCGGGTCGGCACCGGACGGGACCTCGCCCACCAGGCGCGCGATCTCCTCGCCCATCCGTTCGTACGCCGCGTGCCGGGCCGCTTCGAGCAGCTCGGCGTGGCTGGCGAAGTGGCGGTAGACGGCCGCCCCGCTGACCCCCGCCTCGCGCGCCGCGGCCCGCAGCCTGATCGCGTCGGGTCCCCCACTCGCTGCGAGCTTCCCCGCCGCCTGGATCAAGGCGCTGCGCAGGTCGCGGTGGTGGTACGGCGAACGCCTGCTCGCCGCTCCCCCTAGGTGCGCGCCCCCGCCGCGACGGTCGCGAGCCCCGGCGCTCGTGAGGCGCTCGAGCTCAGCCTGCAGTCGGCGTAGCCCCGATGCCCGGACACGGTAGACGCGCTCCCGTCCGACCCGGTCCGCCTCCACCAGACCCGCCTGCACCAGCACCAGCAGGTGCTGCGACACCGCCGACGTCGTGACGGGCAGCTCGGTCGCGACCTCCGACGCCGTCCGCGGCCGCGACGCCAGCAGCTGAAGGATCCTGCGCCGGTGAGGCTCGGCGGAGGCCGAGAAGGCGTCCATGCCGTCAACTGTAGTGCACACTCTAACACTTTGTGAACAGCACATCACAGTTCGACGCATCGTACCCGCGGCCACGACCGTCGAGGAGCACCGGTGGCCTCCTGGCCTCACTCGTCTGGTCACGGGCGGGCCTCCCGGGTGAGACCGGCGACACACGGTCGTGCCAGCGTGACCCCATGCAGCATCCAGCAGTCGTGATGGGCGTCTCGGGCAGCGGCAAGACCACCGTGGGGGAGGCGCTCGCCGAGCGGCTCGGCGTTCCCTTCGAGGACGGTGACGACCTCCACCCCGCGAGCAACGTCGAGAAGATGCGTCGCGGCGAGCCGCTCGACGACGAGGACCGCCGCCCCTGGCTCGACCTCGTGGGTGAGTGGCTCGCCACGCACCACGACGGTGGCTTCGTCGCGTGCTCGGCGCTCAGGCGCGCCTACCGCGACCAGCTGCGGAGCCACGCGCCCGACGTCGAGTTCGTCTACCTGCAGGGCGACCGCGACACGATCACCCGCCGCCAGGCCTCGCGCCCCCAGCACTTCATGCCGACGTCCTTGCTCGACTCCCAGTTCGCCACCCTCGAGCCGCTCACCGACGACGAGCGCCACGTGGTGCTCGACGTCCGGCGCTCGGTCGAGCAGATGGTCGACGACTACGTCACCCAGCAGCAGGAGGACCGGTCATGACCCCCGTCGACCCAGTGGCGCCCGGCGCCCAGCTCGTCGTCGCGACGCTGCTCGGGATCCTCGACCTGCTGATCTGAGGACTCAGGCGCTGCCGCGCAGCGCCCACTCGCGCACCCGCTCGATGCGGGCCGCGAGCTGCTCGGCGTTGGCGACGGCGGCCGGCGGCCCGCCGCACTCGCGACGCAGCGCGGCGTGGGTCTGGCCGTGCGGCTGGCCGGTGCGGTGGTGCCAGGCGGCGACGAGGCCGTTGAGCTCGCGGCGCAGCACCGCGAGGCGCTCGTGGGTGGTGACCTCCTCGAGCGAGTCGGCCGCCGCCTGGGCCGTGAGCCGCGCCCGCTCGGCCAGCTGCCGCGCGGTCTGCTGCGACTGCCGCTGGGCGAGCAGGTCCTTCACCTGGTCGCGGTCGAGCAGGCCGGGGATGCCGAGGAAGTCCATCTCCTCCTCCGAGCCGTAGGCGTCGCCGTCGTAGAGCACGTGGTCGAACCGCGCCTCGGAGCCGAGCGCCTGGAAGGGCAGCTGGTCGAGCTCGTCCGCGGCCCCCTCCGCCGCCTGTGCCCGGGCGAGCAGGTCCGCCTCCGCAGCGAAGATGTCGGCCTCGTCGTTGATCCGCCGGCCGAGCACGTGGTCGCGCTCCACCTCGAGCTCGGCGGCCAGGCCGAGCAGCGACGGCACCGAGGGCAGGAAGACCGACGCCGTCTCGCCGCGCGAGCGGGACCGCACGAACCGGCCCACCGCCTGGGCGAAGAACAGCGGCGTCGACGTCGTGGTGGCGTAGACGCCGACCGCCAGCCGCGGCACGTCGACGCCCTCCGACACCATGCGGACCGCCACCATCCACCGGTCCTCGGCATCGGTGAACGCCGCGATCCGCTGCGACGCAGACTTCTCGTCCGACAGCACCACCACCGGCTTCTCGCCGCTGACGGCGTGCAGGATCTTCGCGTAGGCGCGGGCCGACTCCTGGTCGGTCGCGATCACCAGCCCGCCGGCGTCCGGGACGTGCTCGCGGACCTCGGTGAGCCGGTTGTCGGCGGCCTGCAGCACCGCCGGGATCCAGGCACCGTCGGGGTCGAGCGCCGTGCGGAGCGCCTGGTTGGTGAGGTCCTTGGTGAGCGGCTCGCCGAGCCGGGCGGCCACCTCGTCGCCGGCGCGGGTGCGCCAGGTCATCTCGCCGGAGTAGGCCATGAACAGCACCGGCCGCACCACGTGGTCGGCCAGCGCGTGCCCGTAGCCGTAGGTGTGGTCGGCCAGGGAGCGCGGGACGCCGTCGTCGCCGGGGGCGTAGCTGACGAACGGGATCGGGTTCACGTCGGAGCGGAACGGCGTGCCGGTGAGCGCCAGCCGCCGGGCCGCGGGCTCGAACGCCTCGCGCACGCCCTCGCCCCACGACAGCGCGTCACCGGCGTGGTGCACCTCGTCGAGGATCACCAGCGTCTTGAACCGCTCGGTGCGCACCCGCAGCGCCAGCGGGTTCACGGCCACGCCCGCGTAGGTGACGGCGACGCCGACGAAGTCGCCGGAGATCTTGCCCTTGCCGGCCGAGTAGGTCGGGTCGATCGGGATGCCGGCCCGCGCCGCGGCCTCGGCCCACTGGAGCTTGAGGTGCTCGGTGGGCGCGACGACGACGATCCGGTCGATGACCCGCCGTCCGATGAGCTCGGCGGCGACGGTGAGCGCGAAGGTCGTCTTGCCGGCGCCGGGGGTGGCGACGGCGAGGTAGTCCCGGGGCGAGCGGGCGAGGTAGTCGTGCAGCGCGGCCTGCTGCCAGGCGCGGAGCGACGGCGCGGTCCCCCACGCTGCTCGCTCGGGCCACGCGGGCCCGAGGGTCACTCGCCGGAACCCGAGTCGCCAGAGCCCGAGTCGTCCTTCATGGACTCCCAGATGTCCTTGCAGTCAGGGCAGACCGGGAACTTCTCCGGCGCGCGGCTCGGCACCCAGACCTTGCCGCACAGGGCGCGCACCGGCGTGCCCATCACCATCGCCTCGGTGAGCTTGTCCTTCTCGACGTAGTGGGAGAACCGCTCGTGGTCGCCCTCGTCGGTCGGGACGGTGCGCTCCTCCTCGAGGACGTCGGTGCGCGTCGAGAACCCGAAGCTCGTCACGTCCTCAACGGTACGGCACGTGACGCCGCGCTCCCTCACTCGATGACGCCGGGAGCCACGCCCTCGTCGTCGATCCAGTCCTGACCGTCGTCGAAGAGGTCGCGCTCGTTGCGCTGCTCCTCCTCGTTCTTGCCGCGACCGCGCTGGCCGCCGACGCCCATGCCACCGGCGCGACCGCCGGCACCACGACCGCGACCGCCACCGGCGCCCGCGCCACCACCGCCGCGACCGGCACCCGTGCCGGCGCCGGCGCCGCTGCGGAGGCCGCCGGCACCACGGCCGGCCGCACCGGTGCCGCGGGCCGAGGTGGGCGAGCCGGCCGAACCGACGCCGCTGCGGCCGAGCACCGGACCGGCGCCACGGGCGGTGCCACCGAGCGGACCGCCACGGCTGGTGAGGTTGCGCAGTGCGCTGAAGCCGGCTCCGGAGAGGCCGCCACGGGCCGCCGCGCCGAGCGCTCCGGCGGTGACCACGCCGGCACCCGCGCCGATCACGGCCGGGGAGACCGAGGAGCCGGAGCCGCCGGCGTCACCGGGGCCGGCGTCGCCGTAGGTGCCGGGGATGTCGACCCACGGCGAGGTGGGCGGCGTGGTGTCGGTGGGCACCGGATCGGTGGGCGTCGGGTCGGTGGGGGTGGGGTCGGTGGGCGTGGGGTCCGTGGGCGTGGGGTCGTCCGGTGGGACCGGGGCCGTCGGGGCCGCCGTCGGTGGGGACGGGCTCGCCGTGGTCGCGCGGTCCGGCGTAGCCGCCCGAGCTCCGTCCCGAGCCGCCGGCCGGGGCGTAGGACGGCGTCGGCGCGCTGCCGGGCGGGGCCGGCGGGGGCGGCTCGTAGCCGTAGATCTCCTGCATGACCTTGATCGGCGGCTGGTAGTCGCGCTCGAAGTCCTCGGCCACCTTCTTGGCGGCGTCCTCGCGCTCCTGCTCGCGCGCCTCGACCATCCCGGACTGGGTCTGGTCGTGCTTGTTGCGCACCTCGGTCTGGCGCCAGGCCGGGAGGTCGTCGTAGCCCTGCGGCGCGGAGAACGGCTCCGCGTTCAGGGGAGGCAGCCGGGTGTCGATGTCGTCGCGCGACGCGCGGGCCATGAGGATCGCGGTGGAGGTGTCGCGCAGCGCGCCACCGCCACGCTCCATCTGGGTGGCGCGTCGCTGCAGCCGGTTCGCCGACTCGAGCATGGTCTGGAACATCGCCTGGCCGGTGTCGCCCTTGATGTCGAGCCCGAGGTGCGCGGCCTGACGCAGATGCGTGGCGACCTTGCTGAGCCGGCGCGACGCGATGCGCCACTGGTCCTCGCCGTTGCCGACGCGACCCGGCTTCGCGGTGTCGAGCGCCTCGTCGAGTCGCTGCCGCTGGAAGCCCTTGGCCATGTCAGTCCTCCTCGTCCTGGTTGGCCGCACGGCCGGCGTTGGTGGCCCGGGCGATGCGCAGCATCTCGGCGGCGGACAGGTCGTCGGCGCCGTGCACACTGCCGCGGAAGGCGAGGACGCCGTCGTCGTAGACGCCCAGCGTGGTGAGCATCTCGCCGAGGGCACCCATCAGGTAGTCGCGGGCGTTCGTCGAGTGCACGTCCATCTCGTTGTTCGCCGGCAGGGTCCCGAACGAGGTGCCCGGGATCCGGTCGACGTCGCCGTCGCGGGGCATCAGCTCCTGCGCGCTCGCGAGGTGGCTCATGATCTTGTCGACGGTCTCCTCGTCGACCTCGAAGAGTCCCGAGAGGAACTGTCCGACATCGTCGATGTAGCCGCCGAAGCTGGTCGCTACTGATTCGAACACGAGCGCTACTCCTTGAAACCTGAGACCTGGAGTGGTGTGGACAACTGTGGGTCCTTCTCCCCAACCCTGACGCACCCGAAACCGACCCGGCGTTTCGGTGACGCCCCAGGGGGCATCTGTCCAGCACGTCCTCCGCGACCGCCGATCACGATGGGAGACGATGAGCCGCGTGAACCGCACCCCCACGGCCGCGCTCGTGGCGCTGGCTCTCGCTGCGGCCCTCTCTCTCGGGGCGTGCAACGACGACGAGAAGAAGAACGACGACCCGCCGAGCAGCGCTCCGCCGTCGAGCGGGACGACCAGCCCGAGCGATCCCCCCACCAGCGAGCCCACCGAGCCGGCGACGCCGCTCGGCACCGGAGCGGCCCCGGCCACCGGCCAGGAGATCTCCCTCGACGCCCTGAGCGTGCGCATCCCGAAGGGCTGGCAGCTGGTGTCGCAGGACATCGAGGGGTTCATCGCCCGGCCGAAGGGCCTGACGCTCGACTACCTGACGGTCGACTTCATCACCAACGACGGCGTCCCGACCTCCGTCGAGCAGGCGCTGCGCGAGGCCAACCGCAGCGACTCGTTCGCGAAGGACCCGCCGATGATCCTGCCGCCGGTCGAGGTCGACGGCGTGCCGATGTACCACCGCTCCGGCAAGGTCAGTCGCACCACGTGGCTGGAGTCGTTCGGGTCGAACTCCACTGCCTACACGGTGAGCATCACCTTCGAGCTCCAGCCGTTCGACCGCACCGTGAAGCAGCAGCGCGAGCTCGCCGACTCGGTGCTCGCCACGGTCGACCTGGTGGAGTGACGAGGCCGCGGTCTCAGTTGAGGTCGGGGTCGACCGGTCGCGTGGAGTGCATCGCGAGGTCGCCGGGCTGGCGCTTCATGACGTCGCGCCACAGGTGGGTGGTGTCGGTGCGGAACACGTCGCCGGCCACGCCAGGCACGACGTACCAGTGGCCCTCGGCGATCTCCTCCTCGAGCTGGCCGGCACCCCAGCCGGCGTAGCCGGCGAAGATCCGGAGCCCGGCGAGGTCGCCGGCGACCAGCTCGGCGGGGGTGTCGAGGTCGAGCAGCGCGAGCCGGTCGACCACCTCGCGGAAGCCGGGGCCGCCCTCGCCGTCCGAGGCGCGCAGGGCGACGGCGAGCGCGCCGTCGGTGGAGACCGGGCCGCCCTCGAAGAGCACCTCGGGCTCCGCGACGAGCTCGGCCCACGTGGCGAGCACGTCGCCGACCGCCAGCCCGGTCGGGCGGTTGAGGACGACGCCGAGCGCGCCCTCCTCGTTGACGTCGAGGATCAGCACGACGCTGTCGGTGAAGTTGGGGTCGAGCAGCGCAGGGGTGGCGAGTAGGAGCATCCCCGTGCGCACCTCGGTCACGGGTCCATCATGACCCAGGACCAGGGCTACGCGACGAGTGCGGCGCGCAGCCGGTCGAGCAGGGTGAGCCGCTCGGTCTCGGCCGGAGCCGGCCGCCAGTCGGTGCGGGCGCGACGCTCCAGCGCGGCCCCGATCGGGGCGGCGCCCTCGTCGCCGACGCTGCAGCGACCGGCCATCATCGCGAGCGTCGTGTGCTCCTTGCGGGTCGCACGCGCCATGGCGACGGCCATCGCGTCGTCCACCGGGTGCTCCCGGTAGTGGTCGAGCACCAGCCGGACGCCGGGCAGGTCGTCGGCCGTGGCACGCCACGCTCCGGCGACGGCGTCGCCCAGGTCGAGGGGCTGGCCCGCGAGGGCGCGCTCCACCTGGCCGGCGAGCCGGGTGTGCCACTTGAGCTGCAGCGCGCCGAGCAGGGTGAGCTCGTCGCCGAAGGTCTCCGGGACGCCGTCGACGTCCATCGGGAGCCGGCCGTCGCGACGGTGGTCGGCGGTGGCCAGGACGGCGGCGAGGACCTCACCGCGGCGGTGGAAGGTCTTCCAGGTCATGGGTGACTCCTTCACTGTGACGCCTCACATACCGTGAGTACGTACTTCGAGTATGTCCCATCGGAACCGCGCACCCACGCGATTCGGCCGTGATCCCGGCCACCCGGGGCGTGACGCTGCCCATACCCTGTGCGGGTGCCGAAGACGGTGAGCAAGCTGGTTCCGGGCCGGCGGGCGGCGTACTCCGCCTCCACCAAGCGCGCGCTCGTCGACGTCGCCGAGGTGCTGTTCACCGAGCACGGCTACGCCACGACCTCGCTCGACAGCATCGTCGCCGGCGCGGAGGTGACCAAGGGCGCGCTCTACCACCACTTCTCCGGCAAGCAGGCGCTGTTCGAGGCGGTCTTCGAGCGGGTCGAGCAGGACACGGCCAAGTTCATCCAGAACGCGCTGCGGGGCCACCAGGACCCGTGGGAGAAGTCGCTGGCCGGGCTCCGCGCGTTCCTCGAGGTCGTGCAGGAGCCGCGCTACCGGCGGATCGTGATCTCCGAGGGACCGGCCGTGCTCGGCTACGAGCGGTTCCGCGAGCGCGAGGAGCGCTCGACCTTCGCCAACGTGCTCGACATCGTCCGGTCGGTGCTCGACGCCGGCACCTGGCAGCTCGACCCGGCGATGCAGCACACCTTCGCCCGGATCTTCTTCGGCGCGATGTCGTCGGCCGGCGAGTCGGTCTCGGTGGCCGACGACCCCGAGCTCGAGGCGCGCCGGGTGGAGGCCGCGATCGGCTTCATGGTCGCGGGCTTCCAGGTGCTCGTCGAGCAGGGCGTCGAGCTGCCCAACGCCCTCGCGGACGGCGGGCCCGAGTAGCCGGAGTTAGATCTCCCTACTTGAAGGTGACGTTGCCGCCGTTCTTCGGCACCAGCTCGATCCAGGTGTGGCCGGACGGGACGATCAGCTTGCCGGCCTTGGTGGTGAGCTGCAGCGGGCTGTCGAGCCCGCTCTTCTTCCACGTGCCGCGCACCAGCCGGCCGTTGGTGAACAGCAGTGCCGCACCCTGGCCCTCGAGCTTGGTCTCGGGCACCGGGTTGCCGGCGGGGTCCCGGTAGCCGGCGTCGCCGACCTTCACCCGCAGCACGAGGATCGTGTCGGCGGGGAACTCCTCGCCCTTCTTGGCGAAGGTGTTGTCGTTGACGTAGCCCTGGCCGTTGAACTTCCAGCTCGTCACGTGGCCGCCGGAGAACCGGGCGTCGATCGACCTGACGGGCTGGCCCTGCGGGAGGTCGGCGGCCTCGCCGAACGGCAGGTAGTCGACCGGGCGCGCCGGCTTGCCGGAGGCCACCCGGCCGACGGTCTGCACGTCGGCGAACAGGTTGTACGGCGCGCTGCGGCCGTTGTCGCGGGCGAGGCCCTTGGCGCCCTCGGAGAAGAACTCGACGCCGGCCTTCTTGAGCCGGCGGATGGTGACGCCCGCCGCGCCGCTGGTGATCATCGAGCCGTTGACCGGGGAGACGATGCCGATGTCGGAGGCGCGCATCGAGCGCACCGGGCCGGCCACCTCGGGGAGGTTCTCGTAGTAGAAGACCGCGAGCCGGGTGAGGCCGCCCTCGACGAGCTCCTCGACCACCAGGTCGGCGTCGTTCAGGCCGCGCTGCGGAGCACTGGCCCCGGTGTTGTCCATCTTCAGCACGAGCACCGGGTGCTTCTTGATCGACGAGCCGCCGCCGGACACCTCGACGCCGGTGAGCGGCCAGGTGTCGGGGTCGCCCTCGACCTTCGCGGTGGGCGAGGGCTCGTCCTCCTTCGGCTCCGACTTCTTGTCGTCGCCGCCGCAGCCCGCCAGGGCCAGGGCGACGGCGCCGGCGGTCAGGAGCGCGGCAAGGCGGGTGCGGGTGTTCCTGGTGCTCATCGGTGAGGAGCTCCGTTCATCGATGTGTGGGACGTCCGAGCGGTCCGGGTCCACCGTCAGTGTGGGCCGCGGGCACAGCCCAGCAGCGTAAGTGCAGTTGGTGTGTCGTGATTGACCGCGGCGGTGTCAGGGATCAGCCGAGCTTGGCGCCGCCGTCGACGTACAAGGTCTGGCCGGTCACGTAGGAGGCCTCGTCGCTGCAGAGGAAGGCCGCGGCCGCGGCGATGTCCTCGGGGCGGCCGACCCGGCGGACCGGGTTGGCCTCGGCGTTCATCTGCTGCAGCTGCTCGGGCTCCATCTTGAGCCGGACGGCGGTGGCGTCGGTCATCTCGGTGACGATGAAGCCGGGGGCGATGGCGTTGGCGTTGATGCCGAACGGGCCGAGCTCGATCCCGAGGGTGCGGGTGAAGCCCTGGACGCCCATCTTGGCGGCGGCGTAGTTGGCCTGGCCGCGGTTGCCCAGCGCGGAGACGCTCGAGAGATTGAGGATCTTCCCGTACTTCTGCTCCACGAAGACCTTCTGGGCCGCGCGGGTCATGAGGAACGCGCCGCGCAGGTGGACGCCGAGCACCAGGTCCCAGTCCTCGTCGGTCATCTTGAACAGCAGGTTGTCGCGGGTGATGCCGGCGTTGTTCACCAGCACGTGCAGCCCGCCGAGCGCCTCGACGGTGCGGGTGACGGCGGCCTCGGCGGACGCCGCGTCGCTCACGTCGCAGCCGATGCCGACGTGCTTCGCCTCGCCCGGGAGCCGGCCCGCGGCGTCACTCGCCGCACTCTCGTCGAGGTCGACGACCGCGACGCTCGCCCCCTCCTCCGCGAACCGGGTGGCGATGCCGAACCCGATGCCACGTGCCGAACCGGTGACCAGGGCGACCCGCCCGTCGTAACGACCCATGTCAGGTCACGCTAGCGCCTGCCGGAGGAGCTCCGCGTAGTGGTCCGGCTCGCCGTCGTCGTACGTGGTGCGGGGCCAGAAGAAGCCCCGCAGCCCGTCGCCCTTGGTGCGCGGGACGACGTGCAGGTGCAGGTGCGGCACCGACTGGCTGACGGTGTTGTTCAACGCGACGAAGCTGCCCTGCGCGCCCAGCCCCTCGACCATCGCCGTCGCCAGCCGCTGGGCGTGGGCGAGGAACGGGTCACGGAGCGCAGCCGGCAGGTCCGGCAGCGTGACGACGTGCTCGCGCGGCACGAGCAGCACGTGCCCCTTGAACACCGGGCGGGTGTCGAGGAAGCCGAGGAAGTCGTCGTCGTCCAGCACGACGGCCGCCTCGGTCTCCCCCGCCACGATCGAGCAGAAGACGCAGGCCACGGCGCCGAGGCTATGTGTCCCCGCTCTCTACCGTGGAGGCATGGACCCGCGCTCCGTGCTCCGTCGCCTCCCCGTCCCGCTGCCCGGAGTGGCGGGCGAGCCTGTGCTGCTGGAACTCGACCTGGCGCACGGTGTCGTGACCGCGCCACCGGCGAGCCCGATCCAGGCGTGGCAGCAGCGGCACGCGCCGACGATGGGTGCGGTACGGCGGGGGCTGCGGCGGGCGGCGCGCGACCGCGACGTCGTCGGGCTGCTCGTGCACGTCGGCACCGGGCCGCTCCCGCTCGCGACCGCCGACGAGCTGGCCGGGCTGGTCGCCGCGTTCTCCGAGCACAAGCCGTCGCTGGCGTGGACCGAGACCTTCGGCGAGCTGACGTCGGGGCTGGCGGGCTACCGGGTGGCGAGCGCGGCGCGGGAGGTGTGGCTGCAGCCGTCGGGGATGGTCGGGCTGACCGGCGTCCACGTGGCGATCACGCTGCTGCGCGGCGGGCTCGACAAGCTCGGGCTCGACCCGGAGATCGGGCAGCGGCACGAGTACAAGTCGGCGGCCGACCAGCTCGCGGCGCCCGAGGTGACGCCGGCGAACCGGGAGATGATGCAGCGGATCGCCACGTCGCTCCTCGACGACACCGTCGCGCGGGTGGCCGAGCGGCGCTCGCTCGACCCGGCCGGCGTCGAGGCGGCGGTGGCCGCGGCACCACTGTCAGCGGAGGCGGCGCGGGAGGCGGGGCTCGTCGACCGGGTCGGCTACCGCGACGAGGTGTACGCCCACGCCCGGTCGACCTGGGCTCACGGCGAGGACGCCGGGCTGCGCTACGTGCACCGCTACGCACAGGAGTCGCCGGCCCAACGGCTGGGGGCGACCGTCGACCGCCGGGCGGGCGTCGCCGTCGTCGACGTGCGCGGGGCTGATCGTCACCGGACCCGGCCGGGGCGTGCAGGCCGGTGCCGACACGGTGGCGGCCCGGCTGCGCGCGGCCGGGCGCGACGACAAGGTCGCCGGCGTGCTGCTGCGGGTCGACAGCCCGGGCGGCTCCTACGTCGCCTCCGACACGATCCACCGTGAGATCGAGGTGCTGCGCGGCGCCGGCACCCCGGTGGTGGCCACGATGGGCACGGCCGCGGCGTCCGGCGGCTACTTCGTGGCGATGGCCGCCGACGAGGTGGTGGCCCAGCCGACGACGCTCACCGGCTCGATCGGCGTGCTCGCCGGGAAGGTCGTGGTGCAGCGGCTGTTCGACCGGATCGGCGTGGTGCACGAGTCGGTGTCCGCCGGGCCGCGCGCCGCGATGATGGCGCCCGGTCAGCCGTTCACCGAGGACGAGTGGCGGGTGCTCGACGCCTGGCTCGACGAGGTGTACGCCGACTTCACCGGCAAGGCGGCCGCCGACCGCGGCCGCGACCTCGCCGAGCTCGAGCCGCTCGCCCGCGGCCGGGTGTGGACCGGCGTCGACGCCGCCGAGCACGGGCTCGTCGACCACCTCGGCGGCACCGACCTCGCTCTCGACCGGCTCTGCGACCTCGCCGGCCTCGACCGCGACAAGGTCGTGCTGCGGGCCGGTCCCGCACTGCCCTTCCTGAGCGGGCTGCGGCCTGCGGAGTCGAGCGAGTCGGGTCACGCCGCTGCCGGCGTCGTCATTCCGGTCGGCCCCGAGGCCACCCTCGCCCGGCTCGCCGGCTGGGCCGGCGTGCCCCTCCCCCACGGCGTGCTCTCGCTGCCGTGGCGGATCGAGGTCACCTGACGGAGTCGAGCGTGTCGAGAGACCCGGACCGGACTCGCCGACGCCACCGAACGGGGTCACGTCGACGACAGCCGCTCCGGCGTCTCGACAAGCTCGACGAACGTGGTTCCTCACGGACGTCGATCATGTCGAGACGCCCGGACCGCTCTCGCCGACGCCACCGAACGCGGTCACGTCGACGACAGCCGCTCCGTCGTCTCTCGACAAGCTCGACGAACGTGGAGGTCACGTCACGGACGTCGAGCCTGTCGAGACGCCCGGACCGGTCTCGCCGACGCCACAAGCTCGACGAACGTCGTGGTCACGTCACGGACGTCGAGCCTGTCGAGACGCCCGGACCGGTCTCGCCGACGCCACCGAACGGGGTCACGTCGACGACAGCCGATCCGTCGTCTCGACCAGCTCGACGAACGTCGTGGTCAGTGGCAGACGCTGTCCTGGCAGCCCGGGGGCAGCATCTTCCGGGCGCCGCCGCCGACGTCGAAGTGCTGGGTGTCGCCGGTGCCGTAGGTCCAGCGCAGGCCGTAGCGGCGCATGATCCGGACGACGCCGTGCGAGCCCGAGCGCCACGCGATCCGCGGGTGGCTGCGGGACTGCCACCACGAGTTCGGCACCAGGCCGGTCGCGGAGCGGTACGGGTTCTCCCAGGTGTTGACGTCGAGCGAGCGGCCGTAGGAGTGCGGGCTGCGAACGCCGGGCCGGTTGACGACGTCGCGGCAGTTGAAGCCCGAGGTGTTGCCGGCGGCCATCGACTTGTAGTCGTTGGCTCCCCTGAGCTTCTTCGACCAGCCGAACCGGTCGACGCGGTACATCGCCCGGATCGGGAAGCCGCCGCGGTACATCGCGGCGAGCGCGCGGGCCATGTTGTCGGCCGCACCCGTGGCAGCGACGACCTCGCCGCGGTACCGGTAGCCGTCGTAACCCCAGTAGTTGACACGGATCAGCCGTAGGCCCGCTCGCCCGACCGGGCAACCCGAGTGCCAGCTGCGGCCCGTCATGCTCCGCCACACGGCTCCCGGGATGCGCTGCACGACGGGGTTCGGCCCGCCGCCGACGGCGCGCTGCTGCTTCGGCAACGAGATCCGCGGCTTCGGCGCGCCCCGGGGCATCACGACCGGCTCTCCGGGCGGCACGTTGTCGATCGCGAGGTCGGCGCTGACGTCGCCGGCCACCCAGTCGAGACCGGGCGCCACGATCCGCCACGTCGTGTCGGTGCGCGGCCGGACGGTCATCCGGACGAGGCCGTCGGCGCCGGTGCTGCGGGTCGCGACTCGGCGCCAGGTCGACCCCGGGTCGCGGCGGAACACGCGCACGGCACCGTGGACCGGCTCGCCGTTCCCGGCCCGCCACTCGACCTGCAGGGTCGCGCTGCGCTCGTCGACCAGCCGGCGGGGACCGGTGAGCGTCACCACGCTCTGCCGGCGCCGGAGCGGCATCGCGCGGACGCCGGTGTCGGCCGGCGCGTGGGTGCCGTCGCCGGCGTAGGTGGCGCGGAACGCGTTGTCGGCGGCGCGACGGGCGCGGGTGACGGTGAGCGAGCCGCGGCCGCCGGCGTCGGTGACCACCTGGCCGACCACGCGCCACGTCCCCGCCACCCGGCGCCGCACCACGACGGTCGCGCCCGCCACCGGCTCGCCGTCCACCAGGTGCACGCCGACCACGGCGTCCTGGTCGGCGTACCCGCCGGGCAGCGAGAGTGTGAGCTCGGAGGCCGCCGCCTGCGCAGGCGAGGGCGCGAGTCCGAGCAGGGTGCCGGCGAGGAGCGCGACGAGGAGTCCGAGAACACGCGGGGGGAGCATGGCCGCACTATGCCGGGCCGACCTGTGGATCACGACATAGGCTCACGGCGTGCGCCGTTCTTGGGTGGTGATGGTGCTGGCCCTGGTGGTGCTCGGTGCCGGGGCCGCCGTCGGCTGGGCGGTGTGGCCCGAGGGCGAGGACGACTACACCCACCGCCTCCAGCGCTACGGCAACGAGAAGGGCGAGCCCAACGTCTACGTGAACCTGCCGGACGGCGAGGCGCAGGTCGCGCTCGGTTCACCTGACCAGCACCGGCTCGTCGTCCAGTGGCGCGACCCGGACGGTCACGGCTGGACCGAGCCGGAGACCGTGTACACCGACCAGAAGATGCTGGCGCTCGAGAGCACCGTGCGGTACGGCGGCGGGACGGCCGCGATCGTCATGACCTACGTGCTCGACTTCAGCAGCGACAGCGACATCGGGAACGAGTACGTCGCCGTCGTGTGCCGCGACCGGACGTGCGAGGCCAGGCGCGGAAGCGCCACCGAGGCCCAGGTGACCCCGGACGGCAGCACCGTCTACCTCGGCGGCTCGGAGAAGGGCCCGCTGTTCTGGGAGGCCGGCCAGGGGTTCCACCGGGAGCGGTGGAGCGGTCACCCTGGCTACGGCCCGCGCTCGGTGACCGGCACCGCCGAGCTCACGCCCGACGGATCGCTGCGGCTCGTGGGGACCCACCCGGGGCGGCGGGCGTGCACGTTCACCCTCTACACGAGCCCGCCCCGCTCCGCCGACCTCACCGCGGCTGCGACGCGCACCGAGCGGCTCCGCCGGCCCCGGCTCGGCGGGTCCGACTGCGGGTCCTACATCGCCACCTGGAGCGACGACTGGCTCCAGGTGAACTCCGACGACCACCGGGCCGCGACGTTCTGGTTCGTCCGCGACGGCGAGACGTGGACCGCCACCAGGAAGGACGCGAGCGGGCTCGACCTGATCGACGTCCGCCGCGGCTGCTGCGACACCTACGAGGCCGGCTTCATCCACTGGAACTCCGTCGCCTTCGGGTCACCGGACGGCCGGCGGATCCAGGTGCAGTCGCACCTGCTCGGCGAGGAGCAGTGGAGCGAGCCGGTGCTGCTCGACGGCGCCCCGCCGCGCTCGCGCTGCGGGGAGTACATGGATCTCCAGGAGTCCGGCCCGACCGGCGTCGTCGTCGTGATGCGTTGCCGTGACGGCTACGCCCTCGCGGCGTCCACCGACCTCAAGACCTGGACGTCGACGTACTACCGCGGCCCCGAGGGCGAGCCCATCGGCTCCGACGAGGGCCTCCGCATCGCCGACCGGCTCGTGTGGACGCCGGAGGACGGCTTCGTCGCCTGACGTTCGTCGAGCCTGTCGAGACGCCCGGCCCCGCTGCTCATCGTTCGTCGAGCCTGTCGAGACGCCCGGCCCCGCTGCTCATCGTTCGTCGAGCCTGTCGAGACGCCCGGCCCCGCTGCTCATCGTTCGTCGAGCCTGTCGAGACGCCCGGCCCCGCTGCTCATCGTTCGTCGAGCCTGTCGAGACGCCCGGCCCCGCTGCTCATCGTTCGCGTGCGTCGGTTTCGAGGTGCGGTCGGTCCGGCGTGGCGTCGACGCGCGCGTGCTCCACGCACGAGGGCCCCGCGAGAGCGCGCTCTGCGCGCTTTCGCGGGGCCCTGATCGTGCGTGGAGCTGGCGGGAATCGAACCCGCGTCCTCGAGCGTCGTACCAGGTCTTCTCCGGGTGCAGTCAGTGATGTCGTGTTCTCGGCCCCGGCGCTCGCACTGACACGTCGCCGACAGGCCCAGTCGGGATTGAGTCCCTGATCACCCGCCCCGACGGCAGGTGATCGGCAAGTCTCCTAGTCGACGCCAGGGTCCGGGACGGAGACGGATGCCCGGTCTGACGCTTCGATCACCGCTCAGGCGGCGAGAGCGAAGGAACTGCGCTTAGCGTTGGCAGTTATTGGTTTCCAGCGATCGTTTACGAGATGACGCTGGCTCCTCGACCCGCTTCCCCTGGGCACAGGCGTCCCAAGTCGAAACCGATCAGCCCCTCTTGAGTTGTGGTGCGTCAACCACTCTACCGGCGCGCGTGTTCCGCGAGCACGTTCTGACCGGGGCCGTCCAGCTCGTCGAGGCGGGCGGTGCGGCCGGTGAGGGCCAGGGCGAGGGCCGCCGCGGGCCCGGAGACGACGTCCGCGGCACCGTGCTGCCACTCGATGTCGGTGGCCTGGTACCAGAGGTCGGGCGGGGCGGCCGGCAAGAAGCCGGTGCGCGCGGTGCGGGTGAACAGGAAGTCCAGGGCGGGCCGCCAGCGTTCGGCGGGTCGGTCGTCGTCGAGACCGAGCGGCACGCGGATGTCCTCGCCGTGCGCCAGGACGTCGGTGTACGGCCCGATCACGCCGACCCCGGGCGGGGTGAAGCGGGACCCGGCACCGTCGCGCAGGGCGGCGACGACGTCCTCGGCGCCCAGTGCGGCGGCGTGCCTGCTCGCCACCGCCAGGTTGGCCCGATGGAAGTTGCCGCGAGCCCTGACCATCGCCACCCCGAACTCCGCGAGGCCCTTGCCCACGGTGGGGAGCAGGTGGACGGCCACCTCCTTCACGGTCCATGCCCCGCACAGCGACGGCGTCTCCCACTGCTCGGGCGTCAGCCCCGCGAGCAGGTCGGCCAGCGCCCGGCGCTCGTCGGCGATGGCGGCCCACAGCTCGTCATCACTCATTGGAGGAGGTTAGGGGCACCCGAGCAACCGGACGCCGTTGTGCCAGCAGACGGCGCGCAGCCAGTCGTCGCCGAGCCCGAGCTGCTCGAGCCCCTGGAGCTGGTGGAGGTAGGGGTACGGGATGGTGGGGAAGTCGCTGCCGAGCAGCACCTTGTCCTGCAGCGCCGCCAGCCGGGGCACCAGGGCGTCGGGGAACTCGATGCCGAAGAAGTCGACGAACATCATCGTGGTGTCGAGGTGCACCCGCTCGTACCGCTCGGCCAGCGCCACGAACTCCGCGCACTCCGGCGCGCCGAGATGCGCGATCACCAGCGCCAGCCTGGGGTAGCGGGCGAGCAGCCGCGCCGCGGACGCCGGCCCGGTGAACTCGTTGCCCACCGGCCCCGACCCGGCGTGCACGACCACCGGCGTTCCGGAGGCCTCGAGCACCTCCCAGACGCCGTCGAGCAGCGGGTCGTCGAGGTGGAACTCCCCCACCTGCAGGTGGATCTTGAACAGCTCGACGCCGTCCGCGACGCCCGCCGCCACGTAGTCCCCTGCCCCGGGCTCCGGGTAGAAGGTGGCCGACCGGATCACCTCCGGCACACCGGCGGCGAAGTCGCGCGACCAGTCGTTGAGGAAGCCGGCCACGCCCGGCTTGTGCGCGTACGGCAGCGTCGAGAAGCGGCGGACGCCGAGGCCCCGCAGGATCTCGACCCGCTCCTCGTGCGGCTGCCGGTAGCGGATCGGCCACTCCCGGCCGATCTTCGGGCCGGCGGCGTCGAAGACCGCCCACACGGCGTCCTGGATCCGCGGCGGGAGGAAGTGCACGTGGACGTCGAACAGTCCCGGCAGGCCTAACCGTTGCCAGAAGGCTCTGGTTTCCGAGATCGGTTCCGGCGTCTCGACAAGCTCGACGACCGTGGGGACCGGCGCCGGCGTCTCGACAAGCTCGACGACCGTGGGGACCGGCGCCGGCGTCTCGACAAGCTCGACGACCGTGGGGACCGGCTCTGGGGTCTCGACACGCTGCTCGCTGCGCTCGCGCGGCTCGACCACCGCCGGCGTCGCTTCGCTCGCCTCAGTCACTCATGCCCTTGAGCCGGCGGCCGACGGCCTGATCGGTCTCCCGCTTGGCCTGGCGCTCGGCGAGCGAGTGGCGCTTGTCCCACGACTTCTTGCCCTTGGCGAGGCCGATCTCGACCTTGGCGCGGCCGTCGACGAAGTAGAGCGCCAGCGGGATGACGGTGAGGCCGCGCTCGTTGACCCGCCGCTCGATCTTGTCGATCTCCTCGCGGTGGAGCAGCAGCTTCCGCTTGCGGCGGGCGGCGTGGTTCGTCCAGGTGCCCTGCGTGTACTCGGGGATGTGGACGCCGTGCAGCCACGCCTCCCCACGGTCGACGTCGACGAACCCGTCGACCAGCGACGCCCGGCCCTGCCGCAGCGACTTCACCTCGGTGCCCTGGAGCACGAGGCCCGCCTCGAAGACGTCCTCGATGGCGTAGTCGTGGCGCGCCTTCTTGTTCTGCGCCACCATCTTGCGCCCCTGCTCCCTGGCCATGGCTCCATTCTCCCCGGAGCCCGACGGCCGGGTCGAACGGGTCAGAGGAAGCGCATCGGATCGGTCGGCGTGCCGTTCAGGAGCACCGAGAAGTGCAGGTGGCAGCCGGTGGACCAGCCGGTGGTGCCGGAGCGGCCGATGATCGCGCCCCGCGGCACCCGCTCGCCCACGCTGACGGCGTAGCGCGACAGGTGGTTGTAGACGAGCGTCATGCTCCGGCCGTTGACGTTGCCGATGTTGAGGAAGACCCGGTTGCCGTAGACGGAGTCGTAGTAGCGGTTGACGACGACGCCGGAGGCGCCGGCCCGCAGCCGCATCCCGCAGCCCGTGCCGAAGTCGGTGCCGTTGTGGAGACCCCAGTAGCCGTAGATCGGGTGCGTGCGCCAGCCGTACGGCGAGGTGATGTACGCACCCGGCGCCGGCGACGACAGGTACCCGCCCGAGTTCCCCTGGTAGCCGCGGTGGCCGCGCTGGCGGGCGGCGAGCCGCCGCAGCCGCTGGGTGATCTTGGCCTCGCGCTTCCGCAGCTCGCGCAGGATCTGCCGGTCGCGGACCTTGGCGCGGTACGCCGACAGCCGGGCCGAGGCCATGCCGCGGACAAGGGTGGCGACCCGGTCGCGCCAGGTGCGCAGCTGGGTGGCGATGCCGAGGATCTGCTGCTCCTGCTCGCGGGCCGCGCGCTCCTTGCCCGCGACCTCGCGAGCGACCCGGCGCACCTCGGCGCGGCGCTGCTCGAGCCGGCGCTCCGCGTCCTGGAGCTCCTGGTAGGCGTCCTCGTTGCTGCCGATGACGACCTGTTGCACGGTCAGCTGGAGCGTGAGGTCGTCGAGCGACTCGGCGTTGAGCAGCGACCCGAACGCGCGCAGCTGGGCGTCGCCCTCGCCGTAGGCGCCGGTGACGACGTCGCGCAGGTCGGCCTTCTGCTTGTCGGTGTCGCGCTGGCCCTCGCGAAGCCGCTCGGTGGCCGTGGCCAGCCGCTCGCGGGCCTCGCGCAGCTCGCGGGCGAGGGTGTTGGCGCGCTGCCGGGCGGTGGTCAGCCGCGAGTTGACGCCCGAGAGCGTCGAGCGGGCCGCCGTCAGGTTGCGCTGGGCGACCCGGAGCCGCCGGGTCGCCGACGAGTACTCGCGGCTCGCCTCGTCGAGGTGGTCCTTGCGGTCGTGGATCCGGTCCCGGACCTCGCCCTTACGGTTCTTCAGGTCGTGATGGTCGTCGCGGGCCGCGCCGGCGGGCGGCAGGGCGAGGACTCCGACGACGATGGCGAGGAGTGCCAGGGCACCCACGAGGCGCTGCCGCGCCGCGCTGGGGAAGTAGCGCACAGGTCGACCTTCGGTCCGGGGAAGAGGACGCGACGACCGTACGTCGCCGAGGTCAGACTCTGATGTATTTGCGGGTCAGTAGGAGTGTCGGAAGCACGGTGAGCGCCGGACCGGCGATCGCGATGACCACGACGGTCTCCCAGTAGTCGGGCCAACCGACGAACGGCAGCGCCTTCACGTAGTCGTCGAGACCGCCCACGATCGCGAACTGGGTGAACAGCGCGAGCGCCCCCGCGGACAGCGTCACCCCGATGGCGGCGATCACCAACGCCTCCAGCAGGAACGGCAGCGCCACGAAGAACGTGGAGGCGCCCACCAGCCGCATGATCTCGATCTCGCGCCGTCGCGCGAGCGCGGCGAGCCGGATCGTGTTGGCGACCAGGAGGATCGCCGCGCCGAGCAGGACGGCGGCCCCGCCCCACGCGCCCCACTTGAGCACGTTGATGACGGTGAAGATCGGCCCCACCAGCTCCTGCGCCGGTCTGACGTAGCTGACGCCGTCCAGCGACTCCACCTCGCTCTGGAGGCCCTGGTAGTCGTCGGGGTCCTGCAGCGTGATCCACATCGACTGCTGGAAGTCGTCGACCGTGACGGCCGGGTTGGGGCCCTCGAAGCCCTGCGGGCCGAGCACCTCCTTGGCCTCGTCGTAGGCCTCCTGCTGCGACATGAAGTAGTAGTCCTTCACGTCCTCGTCGTCCTTGACGACGTCCTCGACGGCCGCGCGCTGCTGGTCGGTGACGTCGCCGGTGCAGCCCTGCTCGTTCTGCGGGTCGTCGTCGATGCAGAAGAAGATCGTCAGCTTCAGGTCGTCCTGGAGCTTCTGGACGATGAGGTCGGCCTCCTTGCTGAGCATCACGCCGATGCCGCCGAGGGTGAGTGAGACGAAGAGGGTGAGCACCACCGCGAGGTGCATGGAGACGTTGCGGCGCAGGCTCTGGCGGAGGTTGCCGCCGACATGGGTGATCTGCATGGGAGAAGAAGGAACCTCGGGGAGATCGGGGTCAGTGGGTCAGTGGGTCCGTGCTGCTCAGTGCTGGTAGCCGTAGACGCCGGTGGCCTCGTCGCGCACGACGCGCCCGCCCTCGAGCTCCACGACGCGCTTGCGCATCTGGTCGACGATCCCGTGGTCGTGGGTGGCCATGACCACGGTGGTGCCCTGCTGGTTGATCCGCTCGAGCAGCGTGGTGATGTCCTTCGAGGTGGTCGGGTCGAGGTTGCCGGTGGGCTCGTCGGCGATGAGGATCATCGGCTTGTTCACCATCGCCCGGGCGATGGCGACCCGCTGCTGCTCGCCACCGGACAGCTCGGTGGGCATTCGGTCGGCCTTGTCGGTGAGCCCGACGAGCTCGAGGGTGGCGGGCACCCAGCGCTTGATCTCGCGCCGGGAGCGGCCGGTCACCTCCATCGCGAACGACACGTTCTGGGCGACGGTCTTGGTCTGGAGCAGCCGGAAGTCCTGGAACACGGTGCCGATCTGGCGGCGCAGCCGCGGCACCTTCCACGAGGCCAGCCGGTTGACCTCCTTGCCGGCCACGTAGACGCGTCCGGACGTCGGCCGCAGCTCGCGCAGCACCAGCCGCAGCGCGGTGGACTTGCCCGAGCCGGAGGGACCCACCAGGAAGACGAACTCGCCCTTGTCGACGTCGACGGTCATCTCGTCGAGGGCGGGCTCACCGGGCCCGGGGTAGGTCACGGTGGCCTTCTCGAATCGGATCACGTCGAGCGAGGCTACGCGGCGGACCTGTGTCGTCAGCAACCCACGCCGGGGACCACCCACATCGCACCGAGCGGCGGCACCACCACGTTCCCGTCGTCGTCCGGCACCACGTCGGCGCCGGCGAGGGCGTCGTGCGGGCGCTCGATCCCCGCCTCGGCGAGCCGGTGCGCCGGGAACGGCCGCGGCTCGTCGGTGACGTTGTAGAGGCCGAGGAAGCCGCCGGCCGGGTGGTGCCGCAGCACGGCGAGGACGCCGTCGTCGGTGTCGGTGAGCACCTCGACGCGCGCCGAGGCGTGCAGCTGCGGCAGCCGGCCGCGCACCCGCGCCAGGTGGGCGAGCCCGGTGAAGACCCGGCCGGGCTCGGTGCCGGTGTCGTGGCGGTGCGCCGCGGCCGCGTCGTCGAGCCGCGGCCGGTGCGCCCAGCGGTTGTCGTCCTCGTGGCCGGGCTCGGCCATCCACGCCGGGTCGTTCGGCTGCGCGAGCTCGTCACCGCTCCAGACGACGGGCACCCCGCCCCAGCCCGCGACGACGGCGTGCGCGAGCAGCACCCGCTCGACCGAGCCGGCGAGGGAGCGGGCGGTGCCGCTGATGCGGCGGTCGCCCGTGGCCGGGTTCTCCTGGAACACCAGCCCGTCGGCCCACGAGCCGGGGAACAGCCCGGCGTACCACTCCGAGAGGAAGTGACGATGGCCGTGGCCCGACAGCCCGATGGCCGCGGCGTCGCCGTCGTCGACCGCCCAGCCGATGTCGTCGTGGCAGCGCACGTAGGTGATCCAGGTGCCGGACGGGGGCGTCGGCGGGAGCGCCGCGAGCGCCCGTCGCGCGAGCACCGTGTTGCGGGCGGCCAGCATCGACCACACCTGCACCATGAGGCTGTTGTGGTAGGCGAGGTCGCTCACCCGGCCGGCGTGCTCGCCGACGCCGAGGTAGGGCACCAGGTCGCGCGGCCCGACGATCGCCTCGGCCTTGAACAGCAGCGACGGTGCCGCGATCCGCGCCACGGTGCGCAGCGCCTGGGTGACGGCGTGCACCTCGGGCTGGTTCTGGCAGGTGGTGCCGAGCCGCTTCCAGAGGAACGCGATCGCGTCCAGCCGCAGCACCTCCACGCCCTGGTTGGCGAGGTCGAGCACGATGCGGGCGAACTCCTCGAGCACGGCCGGGTTCGACCAGTCCAGGTCCCACTGCCACTCGTTGAACGTCGTCCAGACCCAGCCGTCGAGGTCGTCGTCCCAGGTGAAGCTGCCGGGGGCGAAGTCCGGGAACACCTCGGGCATCGTGCGCTCGAACGCGTCCGGCGTCTCGCGGTCGGGGAACACGTGGAAGTAGGCGCGGTGCTCCTCGTCGCCGGCGCGGGCCGCCTCGGCCCAGGCGTGCTCGCGGGCCACGTGGTTGAGCACGAGGTCGACGCAGAGCGAGATCCCGCGACCGCGCAGCAGCGTGGCGACGTCACGCAGGTCGGCCATCGTGCCGAGGTCGGGCCGGACGGCGCCGTAGTCCATGACGGCGTAGCCGCCGTCGTTGTCGCCCGGCCGGGGCTCGAGCAGCGGCATGAGGTGGAGATAGGTGACGCCGAGGTCGGCGAGGTGGTCGAACCGCTTCTCCAGGCCGCGCAGGTCGCCCGCGAACCGCTCGGTGTAGCAGGCGTAGCCGAACATCGTCGGCTCCTGCACCCAGTCGGGGTGCAGCAGCCGCCGGTGGTCGTGGCGGTGCAGCTCGTCGGGTCGCGCCGCGAACCCCTCGGCGGCGATGCCGACGAGCCGCTGTGCCACCGACTCGGGGTCGTCGTAGAGGCCCTCGACGGCGGCGCGCAGGTCCGGCCACCAGCGGTCGAGCCGGTCCCGGAAGACAGCGCGGCGCTCGGCGGTCGGGTCGAGCGGCTTCACCCGCCCGATCCTAGGCTGGCCCGGTGCGCCGCACGCTCGCCCTCCTGCTCGCCGCCACGGTGGTGACCGCCCTCGCCGTCGGGGGCGTGCTGGCGATGCGCGACTCGCCGTCGGAGACCCCCGAGCAGGCCGCCCCGAGCCGCACCCCCGAGCCGACGCCGGCGCCGTCGCTGGCCGACGTCGACACCACCTCGCTGGTGGTGTCGCGGGCCGGGTTCTGCGGCGCGGTGCCCGACGACGCCGTCACCGCCGCGCTGGGCGGCGCGCCGACGGCGGCCGACGCCTACGCCAACGGCGAGCGCGCCACCCTCGCCGACGGCGTCGAGGACGTCTCCCACGAGTTCGGGTGCGTCTGGGCCGCGGGTGACGTCGAGGCGCGCGCCTGGGTGTTCGCGCCGCCGGTGAGCCCGGCCGACGCGCAGGCGCTGCGGAAGGCCGCCGACCAGCAGGACGGCTGCCGGTCCGGCGACGGCGCCGCGGCGTTCGGCGACCCCGGCGTCGCCCTCGTGTGCCGCACGCCGGCCGGTTCGGTGGCGTCGTACCGCGGCCTGTTCGGCGACGCCTGGCTTGCGTGCAGCGTGACCGGCGCCTCGCGCCAGGACGCGTCGGCGAAGGCCGACCGGTGGTGCGCCGCCGTCGCCGTCGCGGCGGGCTCGGCGGGCTGAAAACCACCCGGGCCATCTTCGCTCGTTTCACCACGGCCCGGGCGCCGCGCTCCTAGCGTTCCGGCATGCTCCGCCACCGGACCCGGCGCGTGGTCCTGCCGCTCGTGGCCGCTGTGGTGCTGGGGCTGCTCGCCGCAGCGCCGTCCACCGCCGTCGCCCCGACGACGAGCGCATCCTCGTCGGCCGACCCGCGGGTCGAGCCCGCGCTGTCGCTCCCGAAGCCGCTGCGCGGCACCACCGCGCTCCGCGCCGTCGGCGACCGGCTCGACGACGCCGCCCGCCTCAACCGGATGTCGCCGGCCCGGCTGCGGACGCTGCTCACCGAGGACCCCACCACCTGGCTCAGTCCGAACGGCCGCCTCTACTACGTCGACCCCGCGCCGGCCGACGTCCCGGAGTCCGGCCCGGTGCCGCGCGGCCCGTACCCCTACGCCCAGACCTTCCTGCTGCACAGCAAGCCCGGCTCGCAGCGCACGATCTACCTCGACTTCGACGGCGCCACCGTGTCCGGCACGGAGTGGAACACCCCCGCGAACGGCAACCTCGCCAACGGCTCGCACCCCGCCTGGGACCCGTCCGGCAACGGAGCGGCCTTCGACGCGACCGACCAGGACGCGATCCAGTCGGTGTGGCAGCGCGTGGCCGAGGACTACGCCCCGTTCGACGTCGACGTGACGACCCAGGAGCCCACCGCTGCGGCGATCGACCGCAGCAGTGCGGCCGACGAGGTGTTCGGCACCCGGGCGCTGATCACGCCGAGCAGCTCGGCGATCACGGCGCTCTGTGCCGGCGGCTGCGGCGGCATCGCCTTCATCGACGTGTTCGACGACCCGTCCTTCCACGCCGAGTACCAGCCGGCCTGGGTGTTCCCCCAGGTGCTCGGTCCCGACGACCCGAAGGCGGTGGCCGAGGCGGTCTCGCACGAGGTCGGCCACAACATGGGCCTCGAGCACGACGGCCAGGGCGCCACCGGCTACTACGCGGGCCACGGCGTGTGGGCGCCGATCATGGGCGACAGCTACGGCCGTCCGGTCAGCCAGTGGAGCAACGGCACCTACACCAACGCCACCCAGCCCTCCCAGGACGACGTGGCCGTGATCGGCACCAGCACCCACGCCGTCCGTGCCGACGAGGCCGGCGGCACGATCGGCACCGCGGCCACCATGCCGACGTCGGGCGCGCCCGGCTACATCACCACCCGCACCGACCTCGACCTCTTCGACCTCGGCACCTGCTCCGGCACGGTGAGCGTGGCCGCCGCGGTGGCGCCGACCTCGCCGAACCTCGACGTGCGGCTGCGGATCCTCGACCTCGCGGGAACCCCGGTCGCCTCGAGCAACCCGACCTCGGCGACGGTCGACTACGACGTCGCCAGCGGCTTGTCGGCGAGCATCTCGACCAGCCTCGGCGCCGGCCGCTACTACGCCGAGCTCGACGGCGTCGGCACCGGCAACGTCAACACCGGCTACGACGACTACGGCAGCCTCGGCTCCTACACGCTGACGCAGTCCGGCTGCTCGACGGCGGTCATCGGCGCGCCGTCCGCCCCGCAGTCGGTGACCGCCACCCCGCAGCCGAACGGCCGCTCGGTGCTCGTGTCGTGGTCGACGCCGGCCGACCAAGGCACCAGCGCCCTCACCGGCTACTCGGTGTCGCGGCTCGGAGCCCTCGACGTCACCACGAACGCGGCCACCACGAGCGTCACGGTGACGGGCCTCGACCCCGGCACGCCGTACACCTTCTCGGTGCGGGCCACGAACGCCAGCGGCCCGGGTCTACCGGCCACGGCGAGCGCCACCACGTTCGCCCCGCCCGGCGCCCCCACCGGCGTCGCGGGCACCCAGGACGTCGGTGCCGGCACGGCCACCGTCACCTGGGACCCGCCGGCCACCACGGGCGGCGCCGCGGTGTCGGGCTACGAGGTGGCGGCCGACGGCGGCACCTGGGTGTCCAAGGCGGCGGGCGACCGCAGCCACACGTTCGGCGGCCTCACCGGCGACAGCCACACGCTGGCGGTCCGGGCGCTGAACTCGGTCGGGGCCGGGCTGCCGTCGCAGACCGTGGTGAGCACGTCGACGCCGCCGTCGGAGGTGCAGAACCTCGCCTACGCGCTCACCGGCACCACGGTGGTGGTCACCTGGGACCCGCCGGCGAGCGACGGCGGCAGCCCGGTGCTCGGCTACGAGGTCGACTTCCAGGGCACCACCTACGACTTCCCGACGCCCGACATCCAGATCTCCAGCCTCACCCGCGGCGTCACCTACACCGTGACGGTGCGCGCGGTGAACGCCGTCGGCGACGGGCCGGACGACTCGGTGACCTTCCGGGTGCCCACCGTGCCCGGTGCCGCGCGCATCGGGACGGCGGCCACCGGCGCCCGCGGCGGCGCGGTGACGGCGACCGCGCGATGGTCACCGCCGACGTCGACCGGTGGCTCGGCGATCACCGGCTACCAGGTGTTCGCCTACCAGCTGAACCGCAGCAACCGGGTGGTGCGCACCATCTCGACCGGCACGCTGGCCGCGAGCCGGCGGCGGTCCGACGTGCGGCTGCCGGCCGGGCGGTACCGGTTCGCCGTCCGCGCCCGCAACGCAGTGGGCTGGGGCCCGCTCAGCGCGAGGTCGGCGATCGTCACCGCGCGGTGAGACTCAGGCGTCGACCTTGTCGTTGCCGCGCCGCCAGCGGATGCCGGCCTCGAGGAAGCCGTCGAGGTCACCGTCGAAGACCGCCTGGGGGTTGCCCATCTCGTAGCCGGTGCGCAGGTCCTTGACGATCTGGTACGGGTTCAGCACGTAGTTGCGCATCTGGTCGCCCCAGCTGGCGGCGACGTCGCCCTTGAGCTCCTTGAGGTGCGCCTCCTCCTCGGCCTTCTTCAGGGCGAGGAGCTTGGCCTTGAGCACGATCATCGCCGCCGCCTTGTTCTGCAGCTGGCTCTTCTCGTTCTGGCAGGAGACCACGGTGCCGGTGGGGAGGTGGGTGAGCCGGACGGCGGAGTCGGTGGTGTTGACCGACTGACCACCGGGCCCCGAGGAGCGGTAGACGTCGACCTTGATGTCGTTCTCGTCCACCTCGATCTCGTCGGTCTGCTCGAGCACCGGCACCACCTCGACGGCGGCGAAGCTGGTCTGCCGGCGGCCCTGGTTGTCGAACGGGCTGATGCGCACCAGCCGGTGGGTGCCGGCCTCGACGCTGAGAGTGCCGTAGGCGTACGGCGCGTGGACGGCGAACGTGGCCGACTTGAGGCCGGCCTCCTCGGCGTAGGAGGTGTCGAACACCTCGATGTTGTAGGAGTGCTGCTCGGCCCAGCGGGTGTACATCCGCATGAGCATCTCGGCGAAGTCGGCGGCGTCGACGCCACCCGCGCCGGAGCGGATCGTGACCAGCGCCTCGCGGGCGTCGTACTCGCCGGAGAGCAGGGTGCGCACCTCGAGCCCCTCGACCGCCTTCTTGACCTTGACCAGCTCGCGCTCGGCGTCGGCCATGCTCTCCTCGTCGCCCTCCTCGGTGGAGAGCTCGACCATGATCCCGATGTCCTCGACCCGGGTGCTCAGCTCGGTGAACCGGTCGACCTGGCCCTGGAGGTCGGAGAGCCGGCCGGTGACCCGGGTGGCGTTGTCCTGGTCGTCCCACAGGTCGGGCGCCGCGACCTGCTCGCCGAGGTCGGCGATCTCGGCGCGCATCGCGTCGAGGTCGAGCACCTGTCCGATGGTGCTCATGGTCGCCTGGAGCTGCTTCAGCTCGGCGTCGAAGTCGGGTCCAGCCACGGCCCCGAGCCTACGTGGCGGGCATCGCGGCTCAGCGCGCCGGGACCGCCGTCACGACCACGTTGCTGAGGTACTCCGAGCCGTCCCAGTCCTCGCAGGTGAGGACGACGAGCCGGCCGGGCACGTCCTGGCTGAACAGCCGCTCGGCCACGCGGGCGAGCCGGCCCTTCCCGAGCACCTGGACCCGCTCGACCCGGTAACGCAGCGCCTGCCCCCCGGCACGCACCACGATCGGGGCGCCGGCCTCCACCTCTTCGAGGTCGTCGAGGGCGCCGCCGCCGGCGTGCACGGTGTGGCCGGCGATGAGCGCGCTCCCCTCCCGGGCACCGGGCTGGGCGCCGTCCGCCCACCAGCCGAGCCGCTGGGCGTCGGCCGGCGGCACCAGGTTGCGACCCGGCGCACTGACCGGCACCACCGGTGCGTCGACGCCGAGCGCCGGGATCACCAGCCGGCGCGGTGCGCCCGGGCGCCAGGGCGCCCGGGTGGCCGGCGGCGGCGGTGACGGCGTGGCCGTGGGTGACGGCGTCTCGCCACCCACCTCAGGCAACGCTCCCGCGGCCCCGCCCCCCGGGGACCGCAGGAGCGCCACACCTGTGACGACCAGCGCCACCGCCACCAGGCCGAGCAGCCACCCGCCGAGGCGGTGGCCGCGCCCCGCGGCGGCCACGGTCACTCCGTGGCGCGGCGGCGCAGGACGAACGCGCCGACAGCGGTCAGCAGACCGAGGAGGATCGCGGCGAGACCCGCCGGCGAGGTGAACGCGTCCATGACCGGGTTGCGACCGTCACCGGCGTCCACGGACGTCGGCACGGCGGCGTCGTCGCCGACACCCGAGCTGTCAGGGGCGGCACCGGCGCCCGCGGGGGCCTCGACCGATCCCATCACGCCCTCGCCGCCGCCGGCGGAGCTGCCCTCGACACCGGCGTCGCCGCTGCCCTCGCTGCCCTCGCTGCCCTCGCTGCCGCTGCCCTCGGTGCCGTCGTCCTCGGTGCCGCTCGGCGCGGCGCTCTCGCACGGCGCCACCCAGAAGACCTTGGACTTCTTGTCCGCGCCCTGCGAGCGCGGCGTGTTGATGGTGAGCTTCACGTGGTAGCCCTGCTTCGGGTGCGGCTCGCCGTCGAAGGCCAGCGTGTAGGCCTGGCGGGCGTCGAGCCCGGTGTCGGTGCCGGCGCCGGAGGCCGGGTCCTCGCCGACGAACACCTCGGCGGGGCCGCCGACCGTGAGGCCGACGTCGCTGGTGGGCGCGTGCATCGCGAAGTTCACCGTCGAGATCACGTCGGCGCCCTTGTCGAAGCCGTACCACTCGACCAGGAAGGTGCAGCCCGGGTGCGGGGTGTTGTTCGGGATGCCGTCGAACTCGCCGAGCGGCGCGATCTTCACGGTGCCGTTGTTGCCGGCCGGGTCCTGCGAGCCGCCGCCGTCGTTCTGGCCGCCGCCCGCGCTCCCGGTGCCGCCACCGCTGTTGCCGCGGTTGCCGTTGTCGCCGCGGTTGCCGTTGTCGCCGCGGTTGCCGTTGCCGCCGCGGTTGCCGTTGTCGCCGCGGTTGCCGTTGTTGCCGTTGTTGCCGTTGGCGTGGCCGTTCGCGTTGCCATGGCCGTGGCCGTCGCCGCGTCCGTCA
Source organism: uncultured Actinomycetota bacterium (assembly GCA_963780355.1). GTDB lineage: Bacteria > Actinomycetota > Actinomycetes > Propionibacteriales > Nocardioidaceae > Nocardioides. The sequence goes on along the minus strand of CAWABT010000001.1, from coordinate 1,651,158 downwards.
CCGCGGTTCTTGTCCTTGCCCTTGGCCTTGCCGGGGTGGTCGGTCTGCGACTGGCCGGGCGCGTCGTCGGGGTCGGCGTGGGCGGCGGATCCGGCGAGTCCGACACCGGCCCCGGCCATGAGGACCAGGGTCGAGACGGCGGCGAGACGACGCGCGGACGAGGTGGCGAGCGACATCGGAATTGCACTCCTGTGTGGCGTGGGTGGGCAGGTGGCAGCGCCCCGAGACAGCTGCCGCACGACCGAGGCGAATGGGTCGCCGCGTGGCCGATGCAGTGCCCGTGACAACGCGTCACAAACGCCGCGGATACCCCTGTCTAGACCGGATCTCGGTCTATTCCACCCCTAGGGGCGTACGACCGGGCTAGGCCCGGGTGCCGAAGACCTGCGCGACGTACCAGACGCCGCCCATCATGACCGCGCCGATGCCCTCCAACCGGAACGGCCGGCGCAGGATGTTGGCGCGGTGACCCGGCGAGCGCATCCAGGCGTTCACGACCGCCACGCCCGTCGGGTAGCCGTAGGCGACGTTCTCGCCGACCCAGCCCATCCCGCACTCGCGCTGCACGTTGCCGAGGTTCTGGTGGAAGATCGCGCCGCGCCGCGCCATCCGCAGCGCCTGCGCCCGCGCCATCCGGTTCAGGCAGGCCTGGCGGGCCAGGGCGACGCGGCCGTGGTAGACGCGCTTGGCGTTGGTGGATGCGTGGACGGTTCGCTCGTAGGCGAGCGCCGCCTCGGACGGCGCCGCCTGAGCGGGCGTCGTGGTCGTGGTCAGTCCGAGAAGGGTGAGGAGCGCCGTCAGCAGGGCAGCGGCGACCAGGTGGGGGGAGCGCACATCTCTTTATCGGACGGACGTCGGCCAGGATGAAGCCCGTGAGCACACATATCGGAGCCGCACCCGGCGAGGTCGCCCCCGTCGTCCTCATGCCCGGCGACCCGCTGCGCGCCCGCTGGATCGCCGAGACCTTCCTCGACGACGCCACCTGCTACACCGAGGTGCGCGGCATGTACGGATACACCGGCACCTGGCGCGGGCAGCGCGTCTCGGTGCAGGGCTCCGGCATGGGGCAGCCGTCGATGGCGATCTACGCCAACGAGCTGTTCCGCGAGTACGACGTGCAGGCGATCATCCGGGTCGGCTCGTGCGGGGCGCTCACCGAGCGGGTCGCCGTCCGCGACCTGGTGATCGCTGCCGGCGCCTGCACCGACTCGGGGATGAACCGGATCACCTTCGGCGGCCTCGACTACGCCCCGATCGCCGACTTCGCGCTGCTGCGCGACGCGGCCGCGGCCGCCCCCGAGGCCCACGTCGGCCTGATCGTGAGCGGTGACTCGTTCTACCCGACCCGCCCCGAGCTCACCGCCACGATGGTCGAGCACGGTGTGCTCGCCGTCGAGATGGAGGCCAGCGCGCTCTACACGCTCGCCGCCCGGTACGGCCGCCGCGCGCTCGCGATCTGCACGGTCTCCGACCACGTCGTCACCGGCGAGGAGACCACCGCCGCCGAGCGCGAGCGCACCTTCGACCGCATGGTCGACGTCGCGCTGACGGCGGCGTTCGGTACCGGCTGAGGTCGCCCCCCCTCCAGCGGTGAGGTGGGTGAGGTCTGATGCGCCGCGGAACCTCATCAAACCCCTCCGCTGACCTATGGACAGCCCGGGCGGTCGTTGTCACTGTTTCCCGAGGGAGACGTGACATGAGTGTCCAGACCGAGACCGCCGAGGAGGCGCTGCGGGCAGCGGTGGAGAGCAGCTGCGCGATCCAGCTCGCCCGCGAGGTCGCCGCCACGGCGCTGGACCGCGAGCTCGACCGCTGGCTCGACCCCGCGGTGCCGGACGCCGACAAGGACGGCCTGGTGCTCGCCCGGCTGGTCACCCACGAGGTGCGCTGGGTCGGGAAGCACTTCCTCGCCCCGCAGCACCTCACCCGGCTCGCCGCGATCCGCGACCAGCACGGCGGTCGTGACCCGTACCTCGACGCGTTCCTCGACTGCATCCTCGACAAGCACGACGGCCGGTTCTGGAACCGCACCTACCTCTCGCTGCCGGTGCTGGAGGTGATCCTCGCCCAGCACGACCTGGTGCCCTCGGGGCTCGCGGCGCTGCTGGCCGGCGACATCATCCGCTACGAGCTCTGCGCGGCGCACCGGCTCACGGAGGTCGCGCCGGTGGGCCGGCCGGAGCCGCGGACGCTGCGCACCCGGGTGCGGCACTCGCTCCGGTTCATGACGTCGCACCTGGGCCACGCGACGTCCGACGACGTGCTGACGGCGATCGCCCACGAACCGGAGGCCGACCTCACCCACCTCCTGCTCCGGCTGCCGGAGCACCCGATCGCACTGGCCACCGACTGGCTCGAGCTCACCGTGCAGCCGACCTCCACCGTGCACGACGAGTACTTCTTCATGCGCGTGCTCCAGGCGCACGAGATGGCGTTCACCGGGATGAACCGGCGGGTGCGCGACGCCGTCCGCGCGCTGCGCGCGGGCGACCTCGCCGCCGCCACCCGGTTGCTCGAGGAGGTGGTGCAGTTCATGGACCGCAACGCCTCGCTGTTCCGGATCGTGGCGACGATGCGGTACGAGGCGTTCCACACCTTCCGCGAGTTCACCGACGGCGCGAGCGCCATCCAGTCCGAGCAGTACAAGCGGTTCGAGGGACTGTGCGGCCGGCCGCCGGACGACCGGCTGGCCTCGCCGGCGTTCGAGAGCGTGCCGCGGGTGGGTGCGGAGGTCGCCGAGGGCCAGGACACGCTCAGCGACGCCTTCCGCGACGCCGTCGGGAGCGACGACGAGCTGGCGGTGATCGCCGGGCTGCTGCGCCACCTCGAAGACAGCCACCGCCGCTGGAAGTCCACCCATGTCACCCTCGCCACCCGCATGCTCGGCGACGCCCGCGGCTCCGGCCACACCACCGGCGTGGGCTACCTCAGCCAGTGGGTCGACCACCTGCTGTTCTGGCGGCTCCCCGAGATCGGGGTCAGCGAGCAGCGCCGACGGGGCCGGACCGGTGGATGACGACGGCGACCCAGGCGGCGTCCGGCTGGCGGAGCTGGTCGCGGCGCTGTCGCTGGGGATCGACCTCGGCTTCGGCCAGCCCATGGAGCACGTGCTCCGGCAGTGCCTGATCGCGCTGCGCCTCGCCGAGCAGGTCGGCGTCCCCGAGGAGGACCGGACCGCGGTCTACTACGCCGCCCTGCTGGTGAACGTCGGCTGCCACACCGACGCCCACGAGCAGGCCAAGTGGTTCGGCGACGACATCGCGCTGAAGGCCGACAAGTACGCCGCCGGGATACACGGTCTGCGGAGCGCCGCGGTCGGGATCCGCCGCCTCGGCTCGGGTGCCGAGACCGTGCTCGACCGGTTCCGGGTCGGGCTCGAGTTCGCGCTCTCCGGCCACCGCGACGTCGAGTCGATGATCGTCCACCACTCGCGGATGGCCTGCCGCTTCGGCGGTGAGCTCGGGCTGTCGGAGCAGACCCTCGAGGCCGTCGACGCCTCCTACGAGCAGTGGGACGGGAAGGGCTGGCCGGGTGAGCTGCGAGGCGAGGAGGTGCCGATGGCCGCCCGGCTGGCCGCCGTCGGCGAGTTCACCGAGGTGGCGCACCGGCTCGGTGGCGTCGAGGCGGCCCGGGTCCTGGTCCGTCAACGGGCCGGCAAGCAGTTCGACCCACGGCTCGCCGCGGAGTTCGACGTCCACGCCGAGATGCTCCTCTCCGGGCTCGACACGGCCGACACCTGGGACGCCGTCATCGGCGCCGAGCCCGCCCTCGCCGTCGTGCTCTCACCCGACCAGTTCGACGCGGCGCTGCTCGCGGTGGCCGACTTCGTCGACCTGAAGTCGCCCTACTCGCTCGGGCACTCCCGCGGCGTGGCCGACCTCGCCGCCGACGCCGCCACCGCGCTCGGGTTCCCGGACGGCGAGGTGCGCACCCTTCGCCGGGCCGCCCTCGTGCACTGCCTCGGCAAGCTCGGGGTGTCGAACGCGATCCTCGACAAGCGGTCGCCGCTCGGCGCCGGCGAGCGCGAGCGGATCCGGATGATGCCGTACCTGGCCGAGCGGATGCTGCGGCAGTCACCAGCCCTGGCGGCGCTCGGGGCGATCGCCGTCCAGCACCGCGAGCGGCTCGACGGCTCCGGCCACCCACGGGGCCTGACAGGCTCGTCGATCTCGCGGTCGGCGCGCGTGCTCGGAGCGGCCGACGCTTACCGGTCGATGCGCGAGCCGCGCGCCCACCGGGAGCCCCGGTCCGCCGACGACGCGGCCTCGCCGACTGCGGGACGAGGTGCGGGCCGGCCGGCTCGACGCCGACGCCGTCGAGGCGGTGCTCGGAGCCGCCGGCCACCGGACGTCGCGGCGCCGGTCCGGCCCGGCCGGGCTCACCACGCGCGAGATCGACGTCCTGCGGCTGCTGGCGCGCGGGCTGACCAACAAGGAGATCGCCGCCCGCCTGGTGATCGCTCCGAAGACGGTGGCGAACCACGTCGAGCACATCTACACCAAGGTCGGGGCGTCCTCCCGGGCCGCGGCCGCCCTCTTCGCTACGCAGCACGGGCTGCTCGAGGAACAGCAGCCCGTGCCACGGTGAGGCCCGTCAGGCGGTCTGCATCGCCTCGAGGTTGCGCTCGATCACCTCGTTCACCCGGGCCATCTCGCTCGGCCGGGCTGATCAGCACGAACGAGGCTCCCGGCCGTCGGCAGCCGGCGCTGTGGCCGGGCGGCACGTAGAACGCGTCGCCGGCCTCGCACACCTCCACGTGGTCCGCGAACGTGAAGCCTGATCTGGCCCGCCGTCACGTAGCCCCAGTGGGGACACGTGCAGCGGTCGTCGGGCAGGCCCCGGAGCAGGGGCGACAGGTCGGTCGACTCCCGGATGTCGAGGAAGCTGATCTCGTACCCGTCGACGACGTGCTCCCGCACCTCTCCCACCCCGATGTCCTGCACCGTGGTCTCACTGGCTTTCGACACCTTCGGCATCGCGATCTCCTTTCGTCGGCCTCCAGCGTCACGCCGGCGCGCCCCCGAGCACATGAGGCGAATGCCCCATCTTCGGCGCTACACCGGCGAGACGACCGACGGTAAGTCCGTGGAAAGCCCCGTCGCGTTCCCTCCGGCTCACCGGGGGCCGACCGGCTCCTCCACACGAAGGTGATGTCATGAGCACTGCACTCGCCACCACTGACCACGACGCCGCAGCCGTCGCCCGCGAAGCCCGCCGTCCCCAGAGGCGTCCGAAGCGGCGTCGGGTCGCCCGAGCACTCGCTGCGCTGGTCGCGACCCTGGGCGCCACCTCCGCCGTCCTCGCGGTCGCGCCGCCCGCCCAAGCGGCCTACACCTACTGGGCGACGGACTCGTTCAACTTCCACTCGTCGAATTCCGCCGTCCAGGCGTGGGGCAACCTCAACTGGTTCAAGGACCCCCGAGGCTGGTACCAGCCGACGATCTATCGAGGTCAATACGACGCCTACGTGCAGCTCCGGACCGCGGGCTGTCTGTACGCCAAGGTGGACATCAAGCACGCCTCGGGCACCGTCTCCTGGCCGCCGTCGGGCACGTCGAGCACGACGTCCGACGGCTGGTACCGCAGGTGCGGGGCCGCCGGCACCTACATCTCGCTGGTGGGGGTGGCCTCTGCGTCCCGCGAGTCTCTACAAGTCCTGCCTGCACATCGGATACAGCCGGTACGCGACCCACCCGCGCTCGTACCAGTCGAGCTGGTGCGGTCGGAACCAGTAGTCCCGCTCGTGCGCGAGCGAACCCTCGGACCATGCCCAGTCGGTGGCATCCAGCCACCGGCTGGGCCTGATCGCGAATGCGGATCGGCTCTCGACTAGGCCGGCGTGACGACGGCGCTGCCGGTGGCAGTGACCCGCGCGCTCTGCGGCGACCCGGGCACGGTGAGCGGGAGGTCGGCGTTCGCGGAGATCGACACCCGCACCTCGTCGCCGACGACGCGCACGGTGTAGCTGAGGCCCGGGTGCTCGGCGTAGGCGCCGACGTCGCGCAGGTAGGCGGCGACGCCGGCCCGGGCGGCCGAGGCGGTGAGGTCGAGCGGGCGGTCGCGGACGCCACGGCGGTAGACGTCGCGGCCCTCGGCTCCGGCGTCGGCGGCCCGGAGCGCGGCGCCGTCGGCGAGGGTGTCGAGGCGCTGCCGCTCGAGGTAGGCGGCGGTGGCGTCGATGACGACGACCATCGCCATCAGGAGCAGCGCGGAGAACCCGATGATCAGCACGCTCACCTGGCCGCGCTCGTCGCGGCGCCGCCGATCCCGCTCAACCACGGTCGACCTCCTGGTACTGGCCGATGGGCACGGTGTGGCTGGAGTCGAGCCGGAACGAGGGTCGGTCGCCGCCGAGCACCTCCGGCATCAGGGGCAGCACGACCTGGGTGCGCACGTTCACCGTGATCACCGAGGTGCCCGAGTGGCAGTTGCGCGGGTAGGGCCGGCAGGTCACCGTCACGTCGATCGGCACGCCGGTGACCCCCTGGTCGGCCAGCGCCAGCCGGGCGGCCGCGTGCGCGGCGCTCTTGCCCTGAGCGTCGTTCGGCGCCAAGGCGTACGCGCGCGCGGCCGACCGGGCCGCCGTCTCGGTGGCGAACGCCCCGCGCTGCACGTCGAAGACCGACAGCACCAGCCACATCACCGGCACGAGCAGCAGGACGCCGAGCCACGCGAACTCGACGACGGCGCTGCCGCGCTCGTCCCGCTTCCGTGCGGTCACTCCGGCTCCTCGACGGCGCGGCCGGTCGACCTCGAAGTCGATGGTCGGGCCGCCGATCCCCAACGGCGGCACCGACGCCTGCACCGTCACCTCGACCGCCGGGACGCCGTCGATCGTGGTGTGGCGCGCGGTGACGTCGCGCGCGAACCGCTCCGAGACAACCTCGGAGATCAGCGACTCGGTGCGCCGCTCGCCGTCCGCCGGCGACGCACCGCGGGTCGCGCCGTAGCGCGCGCCCTCGGCGGCCGCGGAGGCGAGCGTGTTGCGCACGTAGAGCGTGAGCCCGAGCTGCAGGATCCCGAGCACCAGCGGCACGAGCACCACCAGCACGAGCACGAAGTCGACGACCGCCGCCCCGCGCTCGCGCCGCGGGGACCGGTTCACCTCACGCTGTTGAGCGCGCGCCGCACCATGCCCTGCAGCTCCGGCTTCGCGACCGCGCCGACGGCGATCACCAGACCCGCCGACATGATCGTGACGAACACCCAGCCCGGCACGTCGCCGCGCTCGTCGCGCCGTCGTCCGCGCATCGCCCAGGTGCCGAACGCCAGTGCCGTGGTGAGCACCAGCACCTGCACCCGCAGCAGGCGGTCTGCGTAGTTCTTCATCGTGTTTCCTTCCCGAGAACGCCCCGAAGGTCAGGGCGAGGACAGTGAGAGCCCGACCACGCCGGGCCAGAACGCGAACAGCACGGTGACCGGCAGCACGAGGAACACGACCGGCACCATCATGAAGACCTCGCGGCGGGCGGCGACCTCGATCAGCTCGCGGCGTCCGGCCTCGCGGACGTCGGCCGCCTGCGCGTGCAGGACGTCGGCCAGCGGCGTGCCTCGCTCGACGGCGACCGCCACGCCCTGGGCGAATCGCGACACCAGCGGGAGACCGGACGTCGCCGCCATCCGGTCGAAGGCGGCGGCCACCGGCTCGCCGGTGCGGATCGCGGCCAGCACCTTCGCGAGGTCGGCCGACAGCGCGCCACCGCTGCGCCGCACCACCCGATCCAGCGCCGCGACCGGTCCCTCCCCCGCCGCGACGGCGAGCGCGAGCAGCTCGGCGACGGTCGGGAACTCGGCCAGGATCTGCCGCTCCCGCGCCTTCACCTGGCTGCCCAGCCAGCTGTCGCGGCCGAGCACGCCACCGGCGAAGGCCACCAGGCACGCGAGCGCGAGCAGCACCGGGTCGGCGCCGCCGGACAGCGCCCGCAGCACGCCCCACGCCGCCACGACCCCGAAGCCGACCAGCCCCCAGACCACCTGCTCGACGCGGAAGTCGTGGACGGTGCGCTCCAGACCGGCCCGCTCCAGCCGGCGTCGCACGGACGCCGAACCGCCCAACACCCGCTCAACCACGGCCGCGAGGCCCCCGAGCACGGGTCCGAACACACCGACCGCCGCCGAGGACGACGGCCCCGACCCGCCGTACGGGCTCTCGGCGGCCGGGCGCAGGTCGCGCAGGTAGGGCAGCACCCGCACCGACAGCTGCGGACGACGGATCGCAGCGACCCGGGCCAGCACGAGCACCATCCCGAGGCCCGCCGCGGCGCCGGCGACCGCGCCCCACATCGTCGGCGTCACGACAGGATCCGCCGTTCGACCGGGAGCCGGCCGATGCGCATCATCAGCCGGTAGGCGACCAGGCACACGCCACCACCGACGAGCAGGATGATGACGCCGGCGGTCGAGCGGTAGCGGGTGATGATCTCGGTCTGCGCCGACATCAGGAGCAGCACGACCCACGGTGCCGCGACAGCGAGCCGGGCGCCGTTGACCGCCCACGCCTGGCGCGCCTCGAGCTCGGAGCGGGTGCGGAGGTCGTCGCGCAGGTAGCCGGACAGGTTGCGGAGCAGCCGGCCGAGCTCGCCGCCGCCGACCTCGCGTGCCACCCGGAGCCCCTCGACCACGCGGTCGCCGACCGGGTCGGAGAGCCGGTCCTTGAGCCGGTCGAGGCTGTCGCCGAACCGGCCGGTCACCTGGTAGTCGAGGGCGAAGGCGGCGAAGGCGCTCCGCAGCGGCTCGGGTCCGCGGGACGACAGCCCGCCCAGCGCGTCGGGGAGCGAGAGCCCGGCGCGGACGCCGCTCGCCAGGTTGTCGATCGCCTCCGGCCACACCTCGGCGAACTCCCGCTGCCGCCGTCGCGCCCTGCTGCTCACCACCGCGACCGGTGCCGTCGACCCGATCAGGCCGAAGGCGAGCGCCACCGGCGGCGTGCCCGACACCACCTGCATCGCGAATGCGGTGACCACCCCGCAGCCGACGCACAGCATCACGAAGGCAGGCGTTGACACGTGTGCGAGCCCGGCGCGGGCGAGCAGCCGCGCCGTCCGGCCGGGCTGCTTCTCGACCGGCGTGGTGGGCCGCGGCAGGGCGAAGGCCGACCAGACGAGCAGCAACCCGACGCCGACGCCCAGCCCGACCAGCGCGCCCATCGGCCTACCGTCCCTCGTTCAGGATCCGGTGGACGTCGATCCCGACCCGTTCGAACAGCTCGAGCCGCGGCGCCATCCCGTGGGTGCGCCGCAGCTCGTTGCCGGTGCGGACGAACAGCGGCTCGCACTCGATGACGTCGTTCTCGACCCGCCCCGGCACGCCCACGATCTCGTTCACCCGCCGCACCCCGGTGTGGTCGATGCCGAGGTGCACGACGAGGTCGACCGACGCCGCCACCGTGGGCACCACGAACCGCGCGGAGATGTTCTCGCCGGCCAGCAGCGGCAGCGTGCACATCTTCACCAGCGCCTCCCGGGCGCTGTTGGCGTGGAGCGTGCACATGCCGGGAAGCCCGGCGTTGAGGGCGAGCAGCAGGTCGAGGCACTCCTCCGACCTGACCTCCCCGACGATGATGCGGCTCGGCCGCATCCGCAGCGCCTCCTTCACCAGGTGGCGCAGCCGGATCTCACCGGTGCCCTCGAGCCCGGACTGCCGCGTCTGGAGCGGCACCCAGTCGGGGTGGGCGAAGCGCAGCTCGAAGACCTCTTCAGCGCTGACCACCCGGTCGCCGCCCGGGATCGCCGCCGCGAGGCAGTTGAGCATCGTGGTCTTCCCGGCCTGCGTGCCGCCGGCGACCATCACGTTCAGCCCGGCGCGGACGGCGGCGTCGAGGAAGGTGGCGGCGCGCGGGCTGAGGCTGCCGAGCTCGACGAGGTCGTGGAGCTGGCCGGCGCGCAGGACGAACTTGCGGATGTTGACGGCGCTGAAGCCCCGGCTGATCCCCTCGAGCACGACGTGCAGCCGGTGGCCGTCCGGCAGCATCGCATCGACGAACGGCGCACTGACGTCCAGCCGGCGTCCGCTCGACTTGAGCATCCGCTCGACCAGCTCCATCACCTGACCACGGGTCAGCACCAGGTTGGTGAGCTCGTGGCGGCCGCGCCGTGCGATGAACACCCGGCTCGGATCGTTCACCCAGATCTCCTCGACCTCGGGGTCGTCGAGGTAGGCCTGCAGCGGACCGAACCCGCTGACCCGCGCGACCAGCTCCCCCACCGTGGCCGACACATCTGCCACCGGAGCGACCGCACCGGTCAGGCTCCGCTCGTCGTGCTCGCGGACGACGGACTCCGCCATCGTGCGGACGACGTCGGCGTCGCGCTGCGGGTCGACGTGCTCGCGCCGGACCAGCTCCCGCAGGTGCAGGTCGAGCCGGTCGAGGACATCGTCCTGAGCGTGCGCGACAGCCATGAGCGACCCCCGATTCCCGAGATGGAGACCGTCGTGTTTCGGCATGGTAGATCCGCCACGCCGATTCGTGCAGAGGTCATCCACAGGTCCGCTGGCGGGCCTCGTCAGTTTTTACTCAGCCACCGCGCACGACAAACCCGAGCGCCATCAAGGAATGGGGCACGTCCCGGGCAGGAGTGGCGGTCATTCGGTCTTCGACCGACTACCGCATACCTCGTCCTTGGGAAGGGCCTCGATCTCCTCCAGACTGGGTTCCTTCTTCACGCTTGTTGACGGGTCGTCGTCTGGCACAAAATTGTCGCGAGCACTGTTAATGGTGAGGCCGAAGGCTGGATTGATCTCCACCTCATAGTCCGACAGATCGACGTCGTCGCCTCTTACCTCGTTCGCGTATGTCCAGGCCTCGAGGAAGGAGAGCACCGCCGGGCGATCCTCGTCATCTACGTCGGACCATCTAGGGGTCGAGATCAGCGGGGGACTTGTGAGATCGATATCGAGGTCGTGGTCCTCAGCGTACTGACGATTCGCCAGCCCGAAGGCCCAGGTCTGGATGATCCGAGTCTCATAGAACGCTTGACTCGTCACATAAGGCGGCTCCAGGAACAGGCATAGGCCGTCGACTGCGGAGGAAAGCTCAGCACGAGAGACCACGTCATCTTCAACCTGGGCAGCGGCGGTCGACCAATCAACTCCATCTTGGTCCCGTTGTTCGTTCCACGGTTTCCACACCAGCACAGCACCTATGCCTAGAGCTGCAAGCGCGACCACGACGACCGCCAGCACCCGTGACATCTTGGCCCGTCGCTTCGGCTTGCTGGTTCGGGCCGCTTCCTCTTGGAGAGGAAGGGCTCGGACTGTAGGTGCGCCGGAACTGCGGGGGTCATGGGCAGCAGTCTCTGGTGCCCTGGTGGCGTCGTTATCGATGGCCGGTGCCTCGTGGGGCGCCTCGCCGACGGCTGTACCGGCTCTGCCGGGGGCATCCGTCGTGGGTAGGCCGGGCTGTTCGCTCCGTCGCGGCTGGCGGGAGAGCACCTCCGTTTGTGGGGCGATGCCCCGGGCATACGCGAGCGTCGCAAGCGCCCACGATGCCCCGCTCGTCTCGGAGGTCCCCCGCACGCGTGCGAGGGCTTGGCCCTGAAGGTCGATGGCGTTTCCCACATCCGCGCCATGACCAACCTGGTCGCAGAGTCGTCCGAACGCTCCGAGGCGGACGGCGTCCACGAGGAGATTGATCTGCCCGGGAGTCAGCGAATCTTCGTCAACGAAGTCTTCGAGGGCCGAGGCGAACACGTCTGGACTGTCGAACACAGCATCCCCGGCTGACCGCGCAAGCTCAGCTAGTTCCTCGTGCGGCCGCATCGCCGCAGGTTAGTCCAAGCGGTGATCTCGACGCGGAAGTTCCTCCGAGGTTGGCGGCCAGAGGAGGTCCGGCGGCAACCCCTGACAGCGACCAAGCGCCGGGCGCATGTGGTCAGTGATAGTTCCGGCGCGGGCGTCTCCGAATGCAGCACACTGTCGGGATGAAGGCGTCGTCGCGGGAGCCGCAGGTGCCCGACCCGACCGACCCGCCCGACGCCCCGTTTTTTTCGTGGGGAGATGACCAGTGGGCTCTCACAATCGCGGCGCTCATCCTTATCGGATTGATGCTGGTGTGGTTTTACCGGTATGAGAGGCCGAGACGCCGACAGGACGCCGAACGAGATCAGCGGGTCGCCGATGCCGCTGCCCTCGACGGCTGGCTGTACGAGCCGTCGTCACCGCGGGCGGTGGCTGGGCTGGCCTTCCCTCCGTTCGATCGCGCCACGGTCGACGGACATCGGGTGCGCCGCGTCATCTCAGGAACCGGTCGCGGGCTCCGATTCCGGGCGTTCGACATCGAGCACGATCGGCCAAGAGAGGACGTGCCGGCGGAGACCTACCGGTACTCCGTGCTCGCGGTTGCGTTGTCTAGGCCGGCAAGGGCAATTCTGATCGCGCCGGCCTCGCTCTATCTGGACGCGGAGCGGCGGGAACGCCGCCTGCCAAGACGTGAACCCCTCCTCGAATTCTCCAATAACGACCGAGGCGAGATTCGGACGCTGACCGTCTCTCGCAGTTTGGCTGCGACGGTCACTGCGTCGGTCATAGCGGTACTAGACGATTTCCCCGGCGTGGGGTGGGGCATCGACGGCGACACGATGCTGCTGATCCGCGGCGGCCCGGGCCCGACCTATCGCCACATTCGCCACAGGCACCCGCGCCATTGGGTCGAGGACCTCGACGAGGGCCTCGAGACGTTGCGTCGCATCGATCGAGCGCTTCCCGCGCCGATGCTTGACACGGCTGCGGACTGACCGCGTTCCTCGTCTCTGTCCTGAAAGCGTCGCACGGAGGCTCGGCGTAACGCCCCCTCGGCTGAGGTCTCGCACATCCGCATCTACGTCAACGGCAAATTGGTCACGATGTTGCCAGCCACTCGTTCAGCGGCAGGTCCGGGCGAGCGAAGCCGCCCCCAACGCGGCAGATCCGGACGTGCATCGGCTGTCAAACCGCCCGAATTACTCCGGCGCGCTAGTGTCGAAAGGTGCGCGGCCAACTGCTCGTCGTTGAAGCGGTCGCGCCACACTTTTGAGGGGTTTGACGGTGGACCAATCGATCTATTGGGGAGTGCTGGCGGCGACGGCCATCGTTGGAGCCGGAGCACGACTCGCCGCTCGGCGTCCACTTTGGCAGCGCCGCGCCAGTGGGCTCTCAACGTGGGAGTTCGCCGTCGCTGCGATAGCAGTTGCGCTTCTCGTGTTCCATTGCATGGCGATGTTCTTCTCCGACTGGGTGGCCGCGGTGCCCTTCGCGGAGGCCCCGGCAGACGCGGTGCGCGACCTCGACAGCGTCGCTAGCGAGGTGGCCTACTGGGTGCCTGCCGGGGCGCTGGTGATCGCACTACGTCGGGTGTGGCCACCCGCCCTGCTCCTACTGGTCGTGACCTTGGTAGGAGTGGGATACACGATGTTCGTCCCCCATGCCCTCACTACCCACTTGACGTGGCTGGCAGCCGCCGTGGTCAGCTTGATCCTGATCGCTACGGCGCTCGTGTTCCTGCGCCGAGGGGGTCAATCGCGGTCTGAGCGTACAGTCGCGCAGCCCGCCTGAACGTCGACGCGACGCGGAGCTGGCCGGCCCGCAGCACGAACTTGCGGATGTCGACGGCGCTGAAGCCCCGACCCCTCGAGCACGACGTGCAGCCGGTGGCCGTCCGGCAGCATCGCATCGATGAACGGGGCACTGACGTCCAGCCGGCGTCCGCTCGACTTGGGCATCCGCTCGACCAGCTCTATGACCTGACGCCGGGTCAGCACCAGGTTGGTGAGCTCGTGGCAACCCCGGCGGGCGATGAACACCCGGCTCGGGTCGTTGATCCAGATCTCCTCGATCTCGGGGTCGTCGAGGTACGGCTGCAGCGGGCCGAACCCGCTGACCCGCGCGACCCCCGTTTCCCGAGAAGGAGACCGTCGTCCTCGGCAGGATAGGTCGGTTCCGCGCTCCTGTGCAGAGCTCATCCACAGGCCTGATGACAGCGCTCGCCACATTTTACTCGACGTCCTGAGACCTCAGTGTCTCCGGGACGGTCGCCCGAGCAAGTACGGAACCCTCAGGTGGGTACCGCGGCCGACCACACGTGCCTCAAGGTCGACGGAACCGGCCGGCCAGGATGCGGAGGACACATGGACAGTCACGACGTGCTGATCGTCGGGGGCGGCAACGCCGGGATATCGCTGGCCGCCAAGCTGCTCCGCGACGGCGTCCGGGACGTCGCGCTGGTGGAGTCCGAGTCCGTCCACCGCTACCGACCGCTGCTCAACTACGTCGGCGCCGGGGAGGCGTCGATGGAGGACCTGGAGCGGCCCGCCGCCTCCGTCGTGCCCGACGGGTGCACCTGGATCGAGGACCGCGTGGTCGCGGTCGACCCCGACGGGCCGAGCGTGACCACGGAGCAGGGCCGGCAGATCGGCTGCTCCCGGTTGGTCGTGTGCCCGGGCCTGGAGGAGGACTGGGACGCCACCCCTGGCTTGGAGGACGCCTCCGCAGCCGGGTGGGCCGGGTCGACGTTCGACGTCGGCACCGCCCCGCGGGTGTGGCCGACGCTCCGAGCGCTCACCGCGGGGAGGGTGCTCTTCACGATGCCGCCGGAGCCCGCCCCGTGCGGCGCGACCGCCCTCAAGCCGCTCTTCATGGCCTGCGACCACTGGCGACGGGCGGGCGTGCTGAGCAGCCTCGACGTCCGGCTGCTCCTGCCCGGGCCGTCACCGCTCAGTGTGCCGAAGGCCGATGACGTGCTGGAGCGGGCGTTGGCCTCCTACGGCGTGACGGTGGTGCGGGAGGCTCGGGTGACGGGGCTGGCGGACCACCGGGTGACGCTGAGCGCCTCCGGGCGTGAGCAGGAGATCGACGACCTCGCCTTCGCGCACGTCGTGCCGCACTACCGGGCCCCTCGCTGGGTGGCGACGAGCGGTCTCGCCGGGGACGCGGCGCTCCGGGCTGGTGGACGTCGACCCGCTGACGCTGCGCCACCCCCGCCACCGGTCGGTCTGGTCGCTGGGCGACGTCGCCGACCTCGGGACCCGGCCATCCGGCGGCGCGCTCCGCAAGCAGGTCGCGGTCCTGGCCCACAATCTCGCAGCTGGCGACGACGCGTCGATGCAGCACTACGACGGCTACACCGTCATGCCGATCACCGTCGCCCGTCACCGGCTCATGCTGGTCGAGGTCGACCGGGACGGCCACGCGAAACCCTCCGTGCCGTTCCCCGACCTGGTGAAGCCCCGGCGCACCACCTGGGCGGTCGACCGCTACGCGCTGCCCGTCACCTACTTCCGACGGATCCTGCGCGGCAAGGTCTGACGGTGACGCGGCCGCGCGCCGACCGCGACGACCGTCACGCTCACGAGCCCGACAGCCGGTCCTTGACCGCGTCGACGACCTCGGCCAGCACGGGACGGTCGTCGCCCCCGCTGGCCCACACCGGATCCTGGGGCAGGGCGGCCATCGGGTCGGCGTCCTCGGGCTCCGCGGCCGCCGGTGCCAGCGAGCGGCGGATGGCCTCGTCGAGGTCGACGAGGCGGTGTCCCTCGGGCAGCAAGAGCTCGCGGAAGTCGTCGTCCGAGGCGACCAGGTCGTGGTGGAGGCTCTCGACCAGCGCCTCGACGACGGGTTGCGGCACGTCGGTGAGCGCGCCGACCAGCGTGCCGACGAGCTTCGACGGCAGCAGGGGCACCTCGACCTGCCTGCGGTCGAGACCGGCGATCGAGGTGTAGGTGTCGAGCAGCGCCCCGTATCGCAGTCGGGTGGGACCCCCCACGTCGAAGTGGCGGGTCGGCCCGGAGTAGGCGAGCGCACCGACGAGCGCCTCGAGAACGTCGACCACGGCGATCGGCTGCACCATGGACTGCATCCACGTGGGCACGGTGTGCACCGGCATCCGCTCGCTGACCTGCCGGATGATCTCGAACGACGTGGACCCGCTCCCCAGGACGACCGCTGCGCGCAGGACGACCGCGGTGGCCGGCCCGTCGCGGAGGATCTGCTCCACCTCGCGGCGTGACCGGATGTGCTCGGAGATCTCGTCGTCGGCGACATCCGGCACCAGGCCGGAGAGGTACGCGACCCGCTCGACGCCGTGCTCGCGCACTCCGGCGACCATGTGGGCAGCCGCTCGTCGGTCGGTGGCGGAGAAGTCGCGACCGCCCATCCCGTGGATCAGGTAGTAGACCGCCTCCATGCCCTCGCAGGCGTCGGCGACCTGCTCGGGGTCGAGCGCGTCCATCACCACGGTCTCGACCCGGTCGCTCCACCACGGTCGTGCTCGATCGGGGTCAGTCATCGTCGTGCGCACGTCGTGCCCACGTTCGAGGAGCAACGGCACCAGCCGGCCGCCGACGTACCCAGTGGCACCGGTCACCAAGATCTTCAACTCGTCCTCAGCTCGCTCGTCGTGATGACACGGGCCCGCCAGCCTACTGGGGGTCGCCAGGTGTGACGGGTCGTCCGGTCTCACGTTGATTCGCGGCCTACCGCCGCGGGAGATGCACCCGCCAGGCGGAGCCGTCGCGGAGCACCTCGAGCCGGCCGCCGAGGGCGACCAGGGTGTCGTGGGCCTCGTCGGACGGCGGGTTCTCGGGGGCGCTGAGTCCGCCGGGAGCGAGGTCGACATCGACGGTGCGCATGACGTCGACCCGCAGCCACGAGGCCGCGCCCTCGAAGAGCAGCCGAACGCCGCCGTGCTCGCGGTCGCGGACGTCGGCGAGCACCAGGTCGAGCGCCTGCTCCACCGGGCCGGGCGTGAAGGGCAGCTCGATGTCGCCCTCGACGGCGGCGGTGAGGAGCCGGCCGGGGTCGGCGTCGGCGAGCTGGTCGGCCCAGCGCTGCGAGACCTGGGTGGCCAGATCGCGCAGCGG
Organism: uncultured Actinomycetota bacterium; assembly: GCA_963780355.1. Lineage (GTDB taxonomy): Bacteria > Actinomycetota > Actinomycetes > Propionibacteriales > Nocardioidaceae > Nocardioides. The sequence goes on along the minus strand of CAWABT010000001.1, from coordinate 1,634,329 downwards.
GATGGCGGCGCCGGCCACGAGGTCGCCGCCGCGCGTCAGCTCGACGAGCTCGCCGGCGACCTGGGTGAGCCGACCCACCGCCTTGAGGCTGCCGAGGGCGGCGTCGCGGGCCTCCTCGGAGAGGTCGGGGTCGCCGAGCAGGTCCTCCAGCTGCAGCCGCAGGCTCTGCAGCGGCGTGCGGAGCACGTGCGAGGTGTGGAGCGCGAGCTCGCGCTCTCGCTCGAGCCGGTCGCGGAGCAGGGTGGCGCTGGAGTCGAGCGCCCGGCCGATCGCCAGCGCCTCCGGCACCCGGGTGCGCGGCATCTCGACGTCGAACCGGCCCCGGCCGAGCGCGCCGGCGGCGGTGGCGAGCTGGCGGAACGGCGCCGAGAGCACCTGGGCGACCGCGAACCCCGCGATGCCGGCCAGCACGCCGATCACGAGCAGGGTGGCCAGGAGCCGGGTCCACCCAGGGCCGAGCGGCGAGCCGAGCACGTCGGAGCGGTCGTGGGTGACGGTGACCTGGCCGCTGTCGGTGACGACGGTGGCGGTGACGTGCTCGTTGCTGTCGGGGTCGAAGTCGGCACCGGCGACGTCGAGCCTGGTGCCGTCGACGTCGAGCTCGACCCGCTCGTCGTCGGAGACCAGGCGGCGGACGTCGTCGTCGGTCAGCGGCTCGGTGGCCGCGCGCTCGGCGACGATGAAGGCGATCGCCCGCGCCTCCGACTCGGCGGCCGTGGTCTCGTCGGCGACCAGCCGGTCGCTGACCTCGTTGGTCCACAGGAAGGCGGCACCGAGGAGCAGCAGCAAGGTGACGGCGACGAAGGCGAGGGTCAGCCGCTCACGCATCGGGGGCGGGGTCCTCCAGGCGGAAACCCACCCCACGCACCGCGACCACCCGCTCGGCCACGTGGGCGCCCTCGAGCTTCTGCCGGAGGCGGCCGATCGTGACGTCGAGCGTCTTCGTGGACCCGTACCAGTTCTCGTCCCACACGTCGGCCATCAGCCGGCCGCGAGAGACGACCTTGTCCTTGTTGGCGGCCAGGATCGACAGGACGTCGAACTCCTTGCCGGTGAGCGGCACCTCGGTGTCGCCGGTGTAGACGCGGCGGGCGGCGACGTCGATGCGCAGCCCCTCGTTGGTGCCGTTCAGCCCGCCGCCGGCGCCGGTGCGGCGTAGCAGCGCCCGCACCCGGGCCTGCAGCTCGGCGAGTCCGAACGGCTTGGCGAGGTAGTCGTCGGCGCCGTAGTCGAGCCCGACGACGCGGTCGAGCTCACCGGCGCGGGCGGTCACGATCATGATCGCGCCCTCGTAGCCGCTGGCGCGCGCGTGCTTGCACACCTCGAGGCCGTCGATGTCGGGCAGGCCCAGGTCGAGGATGACGACCTCCGGCGTGCGGGTCTCGAGCTCGTCGAGGGCCTTCTGCCCGGTGTCGACCCAGGCGACGTCGTAGCCCTCGCGCTCCAGCGTCCGGACGAGAGGGAATGCGATGTCCTCCTCGTCCTCGACGACGAGAACTCGGTGTCCCATGGCGGAAGCATAGGGCGTGAGCCCCGCACTTTCGGGCCGAAGGGCCGGTGCGAGGGGTCGAGTACGGGCGGGCCGCACGCCCCCCAGCTGTGCGGCTCGCCTCGAACTCGTCTGGAACGAGCGTAGGTGAGGCGGCCCTACGCCGACCCCTCGCTCGGTGCAAGGTTCAGTAACAGGCCGGCCCGCGGTCTAGTCAATGCCGGCTCAGGCAAAGAGATCGCCATCCTCCTCGACGCGGGTGAGCACCTCGTCGAACCGCAGCTGCTCGAGCCCGAGCGGGTCGTCGGCGCCCTCGGCGACCTCGTCCCACGACACCGGCGCGGCCACGTAAGGGCGGTCGCGGCCGCGCAGCGAGTACGGCGAGATGGTGGTCTTGCTGCCGGCGTTCTGCGACCAGTCGAAGAACACCTTCCCCGACCGCTTGCTCTTGGTCATCGTGGCCGTCACCTGGGAGGGGTGCGCCTTCTGGAGCTCCTCGGCCACGTCCTTGGCGAGCGCGGTGGACTCGTCGGAGGGCAGCCGGGTCGGCAGGTCGGCGTACAGGTGGAGGCCCTTGCTGCCCGAGAGCACCGGCTTGGCCACCAGGTCGCGCTCGGCGAGCGCGTCGCGGGCCAGCAGCGCCACCTGGCAGCACTCGTGGAGGCCGGCGGGCTCGCCGGGGTCGAGGTCGACGACGAGCCGGTCCGCGTTGCGGGGCCGGCCGTTGCGGCCGACCGTCCACTGGTGCACGTGCAGCTCGATCGCCGCCAGGTTGGCGAGCCAGGTGAGGGTGGCGAGGTCGTCGACGACGGGGAAGGTGATGGTGCCCTCGTCCTTGCCGGCCCGGCGTCCGCTGGTGGGCACGGTGACGGTGCGCACCCACGACGGCGTGCCGCCGGGCGCGTTCTTCTCGAAGAAGCTCATGCCGTCGACGCCGTGCGGCCAGCGGATCCGGGTGACGGCCCGGTCCTTGAGGTGCGGCAGCATCGTCGGCGAGATGCGGGCGTAGTAGTCGAGCACCTCGCCCTTGGTGGTGCCGGTGTGCGGGTAGAGCACCTTGCCGAGGTTGCTGATCTTGAGGGTGCGGCCCTCGACGTCGACGTGGAGCTCCTCCGACTGCGGCACGGCTACCGGCCGATCGCGATGCGCGGGTCGCGGGCCGGGTCGAGCCAGGCCATCACGGTGCGCATCAGCCGGCGGGGCACGCTCACGCAGCCGGCGGTGGCGCCGCGGCCGTTGACGTGCAGGAAGATCCCGGCGCCGCGGTGCCGCACCTGGTCCCAGTAGTTGAAGTCGAGCACCACCGACCACTCGTACTGACGGCGGTAGTCGAGCAGCCGCTCCGACGTCCGCGGCCGGAAGCCGCCCTGCCGGACGTTGCGGTAGCGGTTGTAGTAGCGCGACCGGTTGTCCTGCACCCAGTAGTCGCCGCGCCGCACCTTGCGGTACGGCGTGTCCCACCCGGCCGCGCGGGGGTGCATGCCGAACGACGTGAACAGCCGGTAGGTGCCGAGCGGGGTGGTGCCGGTGTCCTGCCTGCGCCGGGTGGGCGCGACCAGGCCGCCGAAGCCGATCCGGCCGTCGCGGGTCCGGCGGACGACGTTCCAGCGACCGTCGCGGTGCACCCAGAGCGTCACCCGGGCGTGGTAGCCGCGGGTGCGGTTGACGGTGATCACCTGCTTCGTGCGGTCGCCGATCCGCACGCTGACGCCGTCGAGGGTGATCACGCGCGCCTCCTGCGCCTGCGCGGCCGGGGTGGGCAGGCCGAGCAGGGTGACGAGCAGTCCGAGAGTGACGAGGAGTCGGGTCACAGCAGGTCCTCCGGGGTGAGGTCGGTGCGGACGCCGCGGTACGACGGCTGGCGCAGCCGTTGGTAGCCGCGGCCGTGGGTGTCGACGTCGACGACGACGACCGGCTCGAGCCAGTGGGTGCCGGTGGCGTCGACACGCGGCACCTCGTCGGCGAACGGGCTGGCGGCGCGGGACAGGCCGGCGACCAGGTCGGCGAGCTGCCGGCCCTGCTTGCTGCCGATGCCGCTGCCGACGCGACCGCGGTAGAGCAGGCCGTCGGCCGTCGGCTCCCCCACCAGCAGCGCGGCGAGCCGGTCGGTCGTGCCCTCCTGGGGCCGCCACCCGCCGACGACGTAGGAGAGCCGGTGCCGGTGGGCGAACTTGAGCCAGTGACGGCTGCGGCGGTCGAACTCGTAGCGGCTGCTGAGCCGCTTGCTCACGATGCCCTCGAGGCCCTGGGCGAGGGTGGCGTCGAAGAGCATCGGGCCGTCGTCGTAGGAGGCCGGCACCTGCCAGGCGGCGCCGTCGAGCACCTCGGCGAGCAGGTCACGGCGCTTCACCAGCGGGTCGGCGGTGAGGTCGCGGCCGTCGAGCCGCAGCACGTCGAAGACCATGTAGGTGACCGGCAGCCGCTGCGTGAGCCGCCGCACGCTCTGGGCGTTGCGGACGTGCATCCGCTCCTGGAGCACCCGGAAGTCGGGCAGGCCGTTCTCGTTGAGGGCGATGAGCTCGCCGTCGACCAGGAGGTCGCGGTCGCCGAGCGGGGAGGTCGTGACGTCGGGCCAGGCGGCGCTCACGTCGTTGCCGTTGCGGCTCGTGAACCGGGCCACGCCGTCCCCGCCCGCACGGACGTCGGCGAGGATCCGGATGCCGTCCCACTTCACCTCGTGCGACCAGCCCTCGCCCGTCGGCACGTGGTCGCCGCTCGTCGCCAGCATCGGTCGCACGGGAGCCATCCTGCCCTTCACCGATGACTTCGCGTGGTCCCACCCGTCACACTGGTCCGAGCGCGGCAAACCGGGCGGAGCCCGGGATGCCGGTCAGCGAGGAGATTGAGGAGGATCGGCGCACACCGGCGCGAAGCGACGGCGGGCGCGAGCCGTCTCGAAATCAGAACTCGAACAGAGAGGCTTCCCCATGCGTGCGATCTGGAAGGGCGCGGTGTCCTTCGGACTGGTGAGCGTGCCGGTCAAGCTCTATGCCGCCACCGAGAGCCATGACGTGTCGTTCCGGCAGGTGCACGCCAAGGACGGCGGCCGCATCAAGTACCAGCGCGTCTGCTCGATCGACGGCGAGGAGGTGGCCTACGCCGACATCGCCAAGGGGTACGAGACCGAGGACGGCGAGATGGTCATCCTCGACGACGACGACATGGCCGAGCTGCCGTCGGCGTCGTCGCGCGAGATCGCCGTCGAGAAGTTCGTGCCCACCGAGCAGATCGACCCGATGCTGTTCGAGAAGTCCTACTACCTCGAGCCGGAGAAGAGCGGCGCCAAGCCGTACGCGCTGCTGCGGCAGGCGCTGCTCGACGCCGACCGGATGGCCGTCGTCACCGTCGCGATCCGCAACCGCACCTCGATCGCGGTGCTGCGGGTGAAGGACGACGTGATCGTGCTGCAGACGATGATGTGGCCCGACGAGGTGCGTACCCCCGACTTCTCCGTCGAGACCGGGGACGTGAAGGACTCCGAGGTGAAGATGGCCAACATGCTGGTCGAGACTCTCGCCGGCGACTTCGACGCCAGCGAGTTCGAGGACGACTACGCCGGCGCCGTCGAGGCGCTGGTGAAGGCGAAGGTCGAGGGCGGCGAGGTCAAGCGCACCCCCACCTCCACCAAGTCCTCCGGCGAGGTCGTCGACCTGCTCGCCGCGCTCCAGCGCTCGGTCACGGCCGCCAAGTCGGCGCGGGGTGAGGACGACTCCGACTCGGACGACAAGCCGGCGAAGAAGTCGGCGTCCAAGAAGTCCGCCGCGAAGAAGTCGACCACCAAGAAGTCGGCGGCCAAGAAGACCGCCAAGAAGAGCTCGGCCAAGAAGACGGCGGCGAAGAAGGCCAGCTAGTCCCTCCGGTCCCAGTCATCATCGGTCGACCGGTGATACTCGGGCGCCTCGGATCAGCGGTGAGCTGGTGAGGTTTCGAGCCGCGGAAACCTCGCTGGCTCACCACTCCACGGAGTCCGGGAGGGCCGTGGCACCACGAGCGGCGGCGGAGTCGGGGACGCGGCGGTCTACCTGGTAGAGCACGAAGTCGGCGAGCCGCGGGGCGAACAGGCCGAGGGCCTCGCCGACGGTGCCGAGCGGATGGCCCCACACCACCGGCCGGTCCTCGAGCACCCGGACGACGCGGGCGGCCGCCTGGTCGGGGGTGAGGGCGCGGCGTTCGTCGTAGACGTCGGAGGGCGCGACCATCGCGGTGCGCACCAGCCCGAACCTCATGTTGGTGACGGTGACGTTGTCGCCGTACGCCTCGCGCGCGGCGATCCGGCCCCAGGTGTCGAGGGCGGTCTTCGAGGCCAGGTAGGCGGAGAACTTCGGCGCCTTGAGCTGCACGCCCCAGCTCACGATGTTGACCACCTGCCCGAACCGCTGCGCCCGCATCGCCGGCAGCAGCCCCAGGGTGAGTCGCACCGGCGCGAGGAAGTTGACGGCCATCGTGCGCTCGACGTCGTGGAACCGGTCCTGGCTGAGGTGCAGCGACCGGCGGATCGAGCGGCCGGCGTTGTTGACGAGGTAGTCGACGGCGCCGTGCTCGGCGAGCACCTGGGCGACGAGGGCGTCGAGGGCGTCGTGGTCGGTGAGGTCACAGGGGTACGACGTCGCGCGGCCGCCCGCGGCTCCGATCCGCTCCTCCACCTCGGCGAGCGCCTCGGCCCGGCGCGCGACGAGCAGCACGGTCGCCCCGGCCGCGGCCGCCGCCCGGGCGGTGGCCTCGCCGATGCCGGACGACGCGCCGGTGACCATCACGACCCGGCCGCGCAGCGGGCTGTCGTCGGCAGGTCGGTACGGCGCGGCGACGGCGAGGAACGCCCGGCGCAGCCGCGCCCGCGGCGTCTGGAGGAGGAGCCCCACGTCTCCGGAGACTACGGGGCAGCCGCCGGGCTCAGTTCCCCTGCTCGGCGTCCTCGACGAGGTCGCGCACGATGTTGATCGGACGGATCCGGCCGCTCACCACCGGTGAGCCGTCCGGGGCGAACAGCGCGGTCGGGATGCCGATGAGCTCGGCGTCGTTGTTGACGGCGGCGCCGCCGGAGTTGCCCGGCGCGATCCGGGCGTCGGTGTCGATCTCGGACCGCTCGCCGAGGTCGTCGCGGTCGAGGAAGGTGGAGATCACGCCGGTGGTGACCGAGATCCGCCTCGACTCCGCGATGCCGGGGAAGCCGAGCACGGTGACGTCGTCGCCGGAGCGCAGCTCGTCGGAGTCGCCGAGCGCCATCACCGGCAGATCGAGGTCGGTCGGGTCGACGGGGTCGCCGGCGGCGTCGGCGTAGATCTTCACGACGGCGGCGTCGAGGCGGCCGTCGACCTCCAGCGGGCGGGCGCGGAACGCGGGCCGGGCGACACTGTCGTCCATGCTGTTGGTGAGCGCCACGAGCAGGTAGTCGGGGTCGCCGATTCCGTCGTCGCCGTAGTACTCCGCGAGTCCGGGCGCGGTGGGCTTCGCGACGTGGGCGTTGGTGAGGATCAGGCCGTCCTCGGTGATGATCGACCCGGAGCCCGAGTACTCCACGGTGCCGCCGTTCTCGGTGTCGGGCGCCTCGGCGGTGAGCAGCACGGTGGCCGCCTTCGCCGACTCGAGCTCGTCCTCGCTGAGGTCGTTCGGTGTGCCGGCGCTCGACGGCGAGGCATCGGTGGAGCTGGGGGCCGGAGCACCCGCCACCGGGGTGTCGTCGCGACCGGAGAGCAGCACCGCGGCGGCCACCGTGCCGATCACGAGCAGCAGGACGGCGGCGGCCGCGCCCACCACGAGCAGCACCTTGTGGCGACGCTTGCGGGCGAACCGGCGCTCCTCCTCGGCCGCCGACAGGATCGGCACCAGCATCAGCTCGGGACCGGCGACCGGGTGGCCGAGCCGCAGCGCGGTGCGCCTCTCGAAGCGCTGGTGGTCGACCCGGCGGCCGGCGTCGAAGGTGCCCTCGGCGGAGTGGTTGGCGAACACCCAGCCGCCGGGCACCGCGGCGATGGTGCCGTGGATGCGCGAGCAGGCCGGGTCGGAGATCACGATCCCGCAGTCGGGCTGCCGGCCCACGGTGACCTGGGCCGGGTGGCGGTAGCGGTACTCGCGACCCTCGGCGACCACGAGCAGGTCGGGCCCGGAACGGGGCGTGTGGAAGCCGGGCCCGGGCGGGATGGCGGCGATCACCCGGGTCTCGTCGAACCCGGCGCCGGGGCCGACCGGGGGCGGCACCGGCGGGCCGGGCACCGGCGGTGGACCCGCAGCCGGCGGGCCCTGCGGCCGAGGAGGCGGCGCGATCGGCGGCTGGACCGGCGGTGCGGGCGGCCGGGCCGCCGGCTGCGCGGCGGACGGGCCGCGACCGGCGACCGACGTCGGCAGGTGCGGCGGCGGCGCGGCGGCGCCGGTCGGGCGGGCACCCGGCGGCGCGGCGGACGGCGGCATGGTGGGTGGTTCCGGCACGGCCGGCGGCATCACCGTCGCCGACGGCAACGGCGGGACGGGCGCCGGTGCGGACGCGGCGGGCACGTCCTGGGACGACGGCTCGGGCAGCACCTCGATCCGGGCCGCCGGCTCCGGCCCGCACTGCACGGTGACCGGCCCGGTGATGCGCAGCTCGTTGACCCGCCGGCCGTCGACGAAGGTGCCGTACTGGCTGCTGGCGTCGACGAGCATCCAGCCGCCGGGGACCGGCCGCAGCTCGGCGTGCTGGCGCGAGACCGACCCCGGGGAGAGCACGACGTCGGCCTCGATCGAGCGCCCGATCCGGATCAGGCGGAAGGAGTCGAACCGCAGGGTGCGACCCTCGACCTTCACCAACAGCGTCGGCATGGCTTTGACCTACCCGTCAGCGGGGACGTCGAACCGTGGCGGAGGCGCGGCCCAGCTGGATCTTCGCGCCGTCCACGAGCTCGATCGTCTGCCCGTCCGGGAGCTCGTGCTGTTGCCCGTCGGGGTAGCTCACCGCCCACGCGGAGCCGGAGGCGTTCGAGATGCCCCAGCGGCTCGCGTCCTGCGGGTGCTGGCGCACCTTCCCCAAGGTGCGCGGGTCGTCGACGCCCGAGGACACGTGGTCGGAGCGGAGCGTGGCGAGCGAGCTGACGGCGAGGGTGCGGCGTCCGACCTGGAGCACGAACGGCGGCCGCAGGCTCTGCGAGCAGCGGCGGCAGACCCGGTCGGGCTCGGCGACGTCCCAGAAGTTGGTGGTGCCGCAGTGGCTGCACGTGACCATGCCGTCGCGCAGCCGGTCCATCGCCTTGATCCACTGCCCCTCGGTGACCCGGCCGCCCGGGTTGGTGAGCCCGTCGACGAACGCCTGCACGAACAGGTCGCGCAGGAACTGGGGGTAGATCGCCCAGTACTGCTGCACGATCTCGGCCGGCCGGTTGGTGTCGTCATCGGGGTGCATGCAGAACAGCGCCTCGGTGCCGAAGTGGGTGCTGAGCCACTGCGCGTCGCGCAGCCCGGCCTCGGTCTTGTCGCCCTCGAGCGGGTGGCCGAGGAACAGCGAGTAGAAGAGCAGCACCGCGAGCGAGTGCCGGTCGGTGTCGGTGTTGGGCAGCGTGCGGTAGGTGGTGTCGCTGACCACCTCCGGCGCCATGAAGTACGGCGTGCCGAGCACCCGGCCGCCGCCGTTGTCGACCCCCACGTTGTCGTTGTCGCAGATGAGGATGTCGCCGTTGCTGGGGTCGAAGAACACGTTGCCGAACGAGATGTCGCGGTAGCAGAGGCCGATCGCGTGCAGCCGCAGGAAGCTGAAGCTGAGCTGGCGGCACAGCTCGACGGTGGAGGCGAACGAGACGTCGAGCGGGGTGCCGTCGCGGTCGACGTTCGACAGCAGGTAGCTGAGCTCGAGGAACTTGCCGTCGCGCACGTGCATCACGTAGCCGAAGCCGGCGTGCCCGGAGGCTCGCGCCATGCTCAGTGGCCACAGGAACCGGGAGTGCGGGGAGCCGAACTCCACCAGCTGCTGCATCTCCTGGTACTGCTCCGGCGTGGCGCTCTCCGGCTTGTACCACTTGAGCGCCAGCGGGACGCCGGCCGGGCGGTGGACCTCGAACACGTAGCCCTGGCCGCCCTGGCCCAGGATCGAGTTCACCCGTGCCGTGCCCAGCGCGCCGAGGTCGACCTCGGTCCCGTTCGCTAGCACCATGTGTGGCGGCCTCCGGTGTGCTCGTCTGAGGAGTACTCGACGGTCGGGTGAGCGGAGGATGTTTCGCAGACAGCCGGACCGGTTTGCTGTGAGGATATACCGGACCCGGAGCACCATTGACCGGGAACGACACGACTCAGGACGACACGAGCCTAGGAAGGCGGAGCCCCATGACCGACCGCCTCGGCGGCGCACTCGCGCGCAAGCCCCTGCATTTCATCTTCGTGCTCGACCTGTCGGGATCGATGTTGCGCGGCGGGCGGATCCAGGCGCTCAACAACGCGATCGCCGAGGCGCTCCCCCACCTGCGCGACGAGGCCCGGGCCAACCCGCACGCCGAGCTGCTGATCCGGGTGCTCGGCTTCGCCAACGAGCCCGTGTGGATCGTCCGCGAGCCCACGCCCGTCGACCAGCTGCAGTGGAACCGGGTCGAGGCGGTCCCGAAGGGGTTCACCGAGCTGGGCAGCGCGCTGCGCGAGCTCGCCGTCGTCGTCGGCGAGATGGAGACGGCCGCCACCGCCTACCCGCCGGCGATCATCCTGGTCTCCGACGGACGGCCCACCCAGAGCAGCGGCACCACGTTCGCCGAGGGGCTCCAGGAGCTGCTCAACAAGAAGTGGGGCGAGGCCGCCGTCCGGCTCGCGCTCGGCGTCGGCCGCGACGCCGACATGCACGCGATGCGCCGGTTCATCGGCAACGAGGACGTGCCGCTGCTGCGCGCCGACAACCCCGAGCAGCTCGTGGAGTACATCATCTGGGCCTCCAAGGCCGCCAGCCAGGTCGCGTCGCGTCCGGTGCTCGGCGGCGGCGGCCCCGCCGCGGCCACGGCCGTGCCTCCCTCTCCCGTGGGCGACCCGATCTGGAGCACACTCGGGTGACCGAGTCCCCGACGAGCGACGCCCGGCCCCGTTGGGAGGCGTTCGCTGCCAGCACCATCGGCTCGGTGCACGTGCGCGACCACCGGCCCATCCAGGACGCCGTCGCCACCTTCGCCGAGGGCGACGTGTCGATCATCGCGGTGGCCGACGGCCACGGCCACCACCTTCACTTCCGCAGCGACGTCGGCTCCCGGCTCGCTGCCGACGGCGCGGTCGCCGCGCTGCGGGCCGCGGCCTCGGGCTGGGCCGACGCGTCGGCCGCCGAGATCGCCGACCTGCTGCCCGATGTCGGGCGCGGGATCCACGACACCTGGATCGCCGACGTCCACGACCACGTGGCCGAGCACCCGTTCGAGCTGGGCGAGGAGACCGACCACCCGCTGATCCCCTACGGCACCACGCTCGTGGTGCTCGGGGTGGTGCGCGGCGTGCTGGTCGGGCTCCAGGTCGGCGACGGCGACGCCGTGGCCGCACGCATCACCGGCGAGGCGATCCGGCCGCTGGCCGAGGACGAGCGGCTGGACGGCGTCATGACCGCCTCGCTGTGCCAGCTCGACGCGATGCAGTCGCTGCGCACGGCGGCCTACGACGCCGGCGACGAGAACGTCGTGCTCTGCTTCGTGTGCACCGACGGGTTCGGGTCCTCGCGGGTCGACCGCGACGGCTGGTGGCGGCAGACCGGCGAGGAGCTGGTCACCTTCAGCCGTCGCCACGGCCTGCCGTGGATCGGCGAGCAGCTGCCCGGCTGGATCGAGGAGCCCGCTCTGGTCGGCGGCGACGACGTCAGCCTGGCCGTGCTGGCCCGCGGCGACCTGCACGCCGCCGAGACGGTCCCGACCGAGGAGTGACGTCGGGGGTCTCGACACGCGCTCGCCAAGGCTCGCGCGGCTCGACCACCGGCTCAGTCGGCCCCTGTCACCGTGACCACCAGGCGTTGAGCTTGTCGGCGTCGCCGTTGGCCTCGTAGGCCTCGCCGTAGCAGAGGCACTTCGGGTCGTCCCAGTAGCGGGCGGCGCGGTCGTCGGCGTCGATCGTGTAGTCGTACAGCGCCCCGACCAGGACCCCGTCGAGGTTCCAGGTGCGGTTCTTCGTCTTGTCCTCGCGCGCGAAGCCCAGCTTGATCCGGCGGTAGGTCTTCAGGTCCTGGATCGTCTCGAACTTGCCGAAGTACGGGGTGATGCCCGCCGGTCCGCGGCACGACAGCTCCTCGGTCTCACCCGCGGTGAAGGTGTTGATGCGCTCGCAGGAGCCGAAGTTGACGGAGAAGTTCTTCGCGAACTCGCGCAGGCCCGGGTCGGTCGGCTTCTCCGGGTAGTCGATCGAGGGCTCGGTGCTCCGGAAGGTGCGGACGAGCGCGTCGAGCTCGACCCCGACGTTGCCCTGGTAGCGCGCCGACTGCACCGCCCCGTTGTTGTCCCAGTAGAGGTAGGGCGCGTCGATGGTGTCGGTGTCGTCGTTGTCGGGCTTGAAGCCGTACACGACACCGGAGCCGCCGTCGAGGTAGTTGCCGCCGATCTGCTTCAGGTCGACGTCGCGAGCGCGCGCGGCCTGGAGGTCCTGCTCGGAGGAGTACGTGATGAGCCTGAGCTCGCCGTCGGAGTAGGTGCAGACGAGGTGCTCCTCCTGGCCGGAGGACATGTCGCCCTCCGTGCACTCGTCCATGCCCGTGGTGATGAGCGAGGAGAGGCCGGAGTAGCGCTCGTTCACCGAGTCGAAGTCGGTGGCGGCCTCCTCCGGGGTGCTCGACTTGGCGCTCGGGCCGGGGTCGTCGCCGCCGTCGCCGCCGGTGACGACGAGGATCGTGGCGACGATGCCGGCCACGACGAGCACGGCCACCACGGCGAGCACGATCGGCAGCGCCTTGCTCTTCTTCTTGGCGGGCGCGCCGTAGCCACCGGGGCCACCGGGGCCGGGCGGCACCGAGGACCAGCCCTGGCCCGGCACCGGCTGGCTCGGCTGGCCCGGCTGGGGCTGGCTCGACCACGCGGTCTGGGTGGGCGGCACAGCTGAGGGTCCGCCCGGTGCGGCGGGTCCGGTCTGGCCGGGGAAGCCGGAGCCGGGGAACGCGGTGGGGGCCGCCGGCGGCGGGCCCTGGGTGGGGCCGGCGGGCGGCGTGGTGGGCAGGATCGTCTCGGCCGCGGGCGGCGTCTGGGTGCTGCGGCCGGGGGTCTGGGTGCGGTAGCGGCGCACGTCGGCGTCGGCGACCTTGCCGACCGCGAAGCCGAGCACGGCGCACGCCCATTGCGCGCCGGCGACGTCGGCGCTGCCGCGGTCGCGGGCCAGCCGGTTGCCGGCCTCCTCGATCGCCCGGGGCGCGTCGGCGCCGCTGTCGAGGATGCTCACCATCGAGCGGAAGGCACCGAGGCGCACGGCGTCGACCAGGAGGTTGATGTCACCGGTCGAGGCGTCGCCCTCGTCGAGGAAGTCGTCGAGCGCACCGCGGAAGCTGTCGGGGTCGTCGAAGACGTCGCGTCCGAGCTGGAGACCGAGTGCGTAGAGGTTGTCGTGGAGCTCCATGGGCCCTCTCAGGCGTGCGAACGGAAGGGAGGCGGGCTCAACTTACGTAAAGAGTCGGCCCGTCGTCCGGCAAACACCCCAAGTGCCGCCGGACCGTCATGCCGGGCTCACGCGAAACGCGACCCGGCGGGGAGCAGCGCGTGTATGCGGTCGGCCACCTCGGCCGCGGTGCGGGGCCGCTCGCTGAGGTCGCGGGAGATGCACGAGGTGATGAGCTCGGCCGCCTCGGCCGGCACCGACGGGCTCACCGTCGGGGTGGAGGCGAGGATCGCGCGGACGAGCAGCAGCGGCTCGCTGGACGCGAGCTCGCCGTGGACGCCGGACCCGGTGAGGGCGAAGTGCAGGCTGGCGCCGAGCGACCAGATGTCGCTGGCCCGGGAGGCGTTCTCTCCGGTCATGATCGCCGGGTCGGTGAACTCCAGGCCGATCTGACCGAGGCCGGTGACCATCATCCCGGGCGAGAGCACCTGGGAGAGGCCGAGGTCGGCCAGCCGGCCGCCGTCGTCGGCCAGCATGATGTTGCCGGGCTTGATGTCGCGGTGGGCGATGCCGCGCTCGTGCAGCGCATGGGCTGCGCGCGAGGCGTCGCGGACCGCGGCGGTGCCGTGGTCGGTGTCGATCTTGCTGGTCGGCTTCTCCAGCGAGCCGAGCGGCAGGTACTCCATCGCGTAGTAGAAGGCGCCGCCGTGGCGGCCGGCGTCGAACACCGTGACCAGCCGGTCGGAGTCGGCGACGCTGAAGTGCTTGAGCTCGCGGGTGGCACGCCGGAACGCATCGTCGGACGTCGGTCCGTTGATCACCTTGACGACGACCTCGGCGTCCTTGATGCCCAGCCGGGACGGCGCGGAGGCGAGGTAGTTGGTGCCGTAGTTCGACTCCCCGAGCGGCCTGACGAACTCGTAGTCGGCGATCCCCTGCATGGCCTGCTCCCTCCTGCGGAGACCGCCCGCAGCAGGCGGCCCTAGCGGATCATGCCACGGGTCTGGCCCACCCCTGAGCCTTTCCCCGAATCGCTGACCGCCGACCCGCCAGCCGGTGTAGCGTTCCCGGCGCGGCGGCAGCGCAGACCGGAATCGCCGCGCGTGTGGAGACCGCCCTCGACTGTGGAGGAAGCCGTGATCGATCCCAACGGCCCGAGCGTGATTCCCACGCCGGACATGGACAACTACCTGCCGGCACAACCGGTTTCAGGTGACCTGAACGACCAACTGCTCGCCAGCGACTTCTGGACCGACGAGATGGTCACCGGCGCCGGCATCCCCGTCTACGACATGCCGTTCGTGACGGTGGGCGGCGGGATCGGCAGCTTCGTGACGCTCGACTACCTCCGCATCGCCGGCGTCCCGACCGACCAGATGCGGGTGCTGTCGACGCTCGACCACCCGTGGCGCACCTACGAGTACCTCACCCGGGTCTCCCAGATCCCGCGGGGCGAGCGGCTGCGGTCCGACTCCGCGTCCCGGCCCGACAACATCTGGGGCTTCCCGTCGTACGCGCTGAGCGAGGCGATCCGCACCAAGAACCCGCGGCAGCTGATCAACGTCTTCACCGAGCCGATCTTCGACGACTACTACACGCCCAAGGCCGGCCAGGTCTTCGAGTCCTTGGAGCGCGAGTTCGCCCGGATCGGCTACCCCGAGATGCTGGTGCAGGGCCTGGTGCGCATCGTGCGGCGGCGCTACGGCGGCGGCTACTTCGTCGTCCTGACGCCGCCCGAGGGCCTGGCCAGCACGAAGCGCATCGCGTTCCGGGCGCAGTTCGTGCACATCGCCGTCGGCTACCCAGGCCTGAAGTACCTGCCGGAGCTGCAGCGCTACCGCACCGAGCACAACGACTACTCCCACATCGTCAACGCCTACGAGTCGCACGAGCACGTCTACGAGAAGCTCGTGCAGACGCCCAGCACCGTGCTGGTGCGCGGCGGCGGCATCGTGGCCTCCCGCATCCTGCAGCGGCTCATGGACGACCGCGAGCTGCACGGCGCCCAGACCACGATCGTGCACCTGTTCCGCACGTTCATCGACGGGCCGAACGACGGCAACACGGGCAACAAGCCGCAGAAGACCAAGGTGTTCATGCGGCGACGCGGCGCCGACGGCTGGGCCTACCAGGGCTTCAACTACCCCAAGTCGGTGTGGGGCGGCCAGCTCAAGCGCCAGATCCGCACCCTCGAGGGCGAGGACCGGGCGCGGGTCTACAAGACGATGGGCGGCACCAACACGCCGTTCCGCAGGTCGTGGCAGGTGCAGATGAAGACCGGCCGCCAGCAGGGCTGGTACCAGGTGATGGTCGGCACCGTCGACGACATGACCTCCAACGGCGAGCGGATCGTCAGCCATGTCCGCACCGACCAGGGCACGTTCCCGGTCGAGGCCGACTTCGTCATCGACTGCACCGGACTCGAGGCCGACATCGCCGAGCACCGCCTGCTCAAGGACCTGCTCGAGCACGGCGGCGCCGGTCGCAACCCGATCGGCCGGCTCGACGTCGAGCGCACCTTCGAGCTCAAGGGCACCCGCAACGGGAACGGCGTCATGTATGCCTCGGGCTCCACCACCCTCGGTGGCTACTTCCCGGGCGTCGACACCTTCCTCGGCCTGCAGGTGGCGGCGCAGGAGATCCAGGCGGACCTGGTCCGCCACGGCTTCGGCAAGAAGATCGGTCCGCTGCGGTCGACGTCGCAGTGGTTCAAGTGGCTCCGTAACAAGCGGCCCTGACGGCGAGAGACAGACAGGACCAGACATGCTGCCCACGCTCAACGGCCGGATCCAGACCCGGCTCTTCACCCTGGCGACGATCGGCGTCTTCTGGACGCTGGTGCTGACGCCGTTCCTGCCCGGCGACCCCGACTACAAGACCACGTTCATCCTGCTGGCGTGCGTGGCCGTGCTCGGCGTGATCTGGGAGCTGATCTACCACGTGATCCAGCAGTTCCGGTGGGAGAAGGACTGGCCCACGCTGTTCGGCTTCATCACCTGGGTCAACGAGTTCCTGCTGATCCTGGTCCTGCTCCGGCTCGACCTGGTGCCGGGCGTCGACGGACCGAACGTCTCGACGGTCGGGTTCCTCATCGACTTCCTCTTCATCTGGATGTCCATCTGGCTCATCACCAACGGGCCCATGCGTGTGCCGTTCATCCGGTGGCGCTTCTTCGGCGGAAGGCTGGTCTGACCCATGACGTCCCACAACCTCGAATCGGCAGACGACTGGAGCGCCTCGGTCTGCGTGCCGAGCACCGGCACCGGCACGCTGGCCGCGCTCGGCAACGTGCGGCTGCTCGTCGGGTCCACCGACCCGGCCGCCGTCGGGCCGCTGCTGGCGCAGGCCCAGCAGGTGGCGGCGTCCGGCGGGCAGGGCCGGCAGCTGGTGCGGACCTTCGCGCTGCTGCTCTCCACCTCCGGTGAGGTCGCGCCGTTCGTGGCGCTCGCCCCGCACTCGAGCGGGCTCGCCGTGCTCGTGCAGGGCGACGAGGCGTCGGTGACCATCGGTGGCGAGACCATCTCCGGCGCCGACTCGCTGGCCTGGGTCGAGAGGCTGGTGCCGTGGCCGGTCGACAACCTGGTGGCCCAGGTCGACCCCAGCGCCGGCGTCTCCGGCGGCCTGTTCCGGCTCACCGAGGGCGTCGTGCCCGCGGGCGGCTTCACGGTCTCCACCGGCATCGCCGGCGACCTGGTCGACCTCGTCGAGGACGCCGTCGTCTCCCCCGACGCCCCGGAGGCGCCGGTGGTGTCGTCGATCGCCGACGACATGGTCAGCGACGAGCCGGAGGCCGAGCCCGCCCCGGCCGCCGAGGCCACGCCGGCCCCGCCGCCCCCGCCTCCCGCGGAGCCCACCCCGGCCCCTCCCCGCCGCCGCCGCCGGTGGCCGACGAGCGCCCGCAGCCGGCTCCGCTCGCCGACCAGCAGGTCTCCTTCGACTCG
Source organism: uncultured Actinomycetota bacterium (assembly GCA_963780355.1). Classification (GTDB taxonomy): domain Bacteria; phylum Actinomycetota; class Actinomycetes; order Propionibacteriales; family Nocardioidaceae; genus Nocardioides. The sequence continues at coordinate 1,617,412 of CAWABT010000001.1, read as the reverse complement.
GTGCTCATCGACGACATCGACGACGAGCCGGCCCCCGCGCCGTTGCCGATCGCGGGCGACGCGGCCCACGGTCACGGGCACGGCCACGACGCCGAGGAGGCGGCCGGCGAGCAGGTGCGCGGCGTGTTCTGCAAGAACCGCCACTTCAACGACCCGCGCCAGCTCTTCTGCGCGGTCTGCGGCATCAACATGGTGCAGCAGACGCCGGTGCTCGTGAACGGCACCCGCCCGCCGCTCGGCACGATCGTGCTCGACGACGGCGCGGTGTTCCAGCTCGACAGCGACTACCTGATCGGCCGCGACCCGGAGTCCGACGAACGGGTTCGCAGCGGCACGGTCCGCGGCGTCCCGGTGCAGGACACCTCCAACCAGATCAGCCGGGTCCACGCCCGGCTCGAGCTGCGCGGCTGGGACGTCGTCGTCATCGACAACGCCTCCACCAACGGCACGTTCGTCAGCGCCCCGCAGAACCCGGGCTGGCAGCGGCTGCCGTCGGGGGGCGAGCAGGTGCTGGTCCAGGGCACGCGCGTCCGGGTCGGGCACCGCACGCTGGCGTTCAACACCCACGCCGCTACGTAGTAGCGAGGCGTCGACCCCACGCGAACGCAAGCGGCACGCGAACGCCCGGGGTCGGATGCGAACCGCAACCCCGACGTCGACCCGCCCGAAACTTTCGGGCGGGTCAGCGTGTTCTCACGCCAGTTTCGGGCGGGTCGGTGTCAGACCGGCTCGGCCGCCGTGACGCCGAGGTCGGCGGTGCTGAAGTCGACCGGGTTGGCGTCCTGGTCGGCCCGGACGATCACGTCGGAGTGACCGCCCGGGGTGCCGAAGGTGATCGGAAAGGTCCCCTCGTCGGGGTCCGCGAGCAGGACGCCGCGCTCGCCGAGCGTCTCCCGCAGCCGCTCCACGCGTCGGCCGTCGCCGTCGACGACGAGCGGGGAGCCGAGGGCAGCGGCGACCCGGCAGCCGAGGAGCAGCGCGGCGTCGCCGTCGGCGCTCTGGGTCCAGCTGACGCGCACGGGTGAGCCCTCGGTCAGCGCGTCCAGGCCCGGGGCCACGGTGAGCACCGGCGACGGCGAGTGCTCGCTGACGCGGGCCGCCACCTCGTCATCGGTCCAGGCCACGAAGAACTGCGGGGCCAGAACCACGACCAGCTCGGTGAGGTCGGTCTCGGGGTCGGCGCTCGGGTTGGCGATGATCCGCACCGGCACGCCGAGCTCTCGCCCGCGGCGCACCAACGCCTCCTGCCGCTCCATCGCAGCGGCCATCTCGGCGAGCTCGCCGGACAGCCCGGTGCCCACCTCGAGCTTGCGGACCTGCGGCGCGAGCGCGGCCACCACGATCTCGGTGCTGCGGGTGCTCGCCTCGAGCAGGTTGGCCGCCAGCTCGACCATCGCCTGGCTGTTGCGGCCCTCCTGGGCGATCACCAGGGCCCGGTCGGAGGCCGCGTCACCCAGCGCCGCCCGCTCGGCCTCGGCGATGTCGCGGTTGACGCGGCGGGCCGGGTAGGCGAACTGGAGCAGCGGGCCGGTCATGACCGTGGTGACCAGCGCCATGATCACCATCATCGTGAAGAGCTCGGTCGACAGCAGCTTGAGCTCGAGGCCCACGGTGAGGATGACGAGCTCGGTGAGGCCGCGGGTGTTCATGAGGATGCCGAGGGAGTTGGCCTGCCAGTGCGGTACGCCCGCCGAGCGGGCGCCGACGTAGGCGCCGACGTACTTGCCGACGATCGCGACCGCCAGGATCGCCACCAGCGGCAGGATGTGCTCGGCGCCCAGGCCGCGGATGTTGACCTGCAGGCCGGAGACCAGGAAGAACACCGGGAGCAGGAGCAGCACCGAGATCTGTTCCAGGCGCACCAGGATCTCGTGACGCATCGCGGCGGCGTGCTCGTGCGGCATCACGGCGCCGAACAGGAAGGCACCGAAGATGAAGTGGACGTGGAGGTACTCGGTGGAGGCCGAGAACAGCACCAGTCCGACCAGGACCACCGACAGGATCGCCGGCGTCAGCTCGCCTGCCTTGGTGTACATGCCGGTGAGGACCGTCAGCGCGGGGCGGACCACGAAGATCGCCACCAGGGCGAACGGGATGGCGAGGAAGACCAGCCAATCCGGACCCTTGCTGTCACCGCCCGCGATGCCGATGACCACGGCGAGGAGGGTCCATGCCAAGACGTCGTCGGTGGCCGCGCAGGCCAGCGCCAGACCGCCGGTCTCGGTGCGGTGCATCCGCCGGTCGGTGAGGATGCGCGCGAGCACCGGGAAGGCCGTGATCGACATGGAGGCGCCGATGAACAGCGCGAACGGCAGGAAGTCGGCCTGCGCCGGGCGCAGGTCGTCGGAGAGAAAGGTCGCGAGCCCGACGCCCATGCCGAACGGCAGCGCGATCGAGGCCACCGAGACCGAGCCCGCGACCCGGCCGCGTCCCTTCACGAGTGAGATGTCGAGCTCGAGGCCTACGACGAACATGAACAGCACGAGGCCGATGCTGGCCAGCAGCTTCAGCAGCGGCTCGGTGTCGGCGGGGAAGAGTTCCCTGCTGAGGTCCTCGCCGAGCAGGCTGGGCCCGAGCAGGACGCCCGCCGCGATCTCGCCGACCACGGGCGGGATGCCCACCTTGCTGGCCGCGAAGCCGGCGAGCCGGGCGACCACGATGATGATCGCGAGCTGCACCAGGATCGAGGCGATGTCGAAGGCAGCGGGGATCACCTTCTCGCTCCCACCGGACGAGAGGGCGACGAGTTCCGGAAGCGCAGGCATGAGAGCTCCTTGACGGGGGCGAACGCCGTTCACGATAGGGCGAGGGGTACTCCTGGGTCCGCGGTTTGCGGCAACTCCTCGGGGCGGCTTCCTACGCGGTCTCCCAGCGGAACAACCGGGCCGCCACGAGCGTGACGACGACGGCGAACCCGGCGAGCACCGCGATCGGCGCGAGCGCGGCCGAAGGACCCTGGCCCCGCACCATGACGTCGAGCATCCCCTGGTTCAGGTGGTAGAGCGGCAGCACGTTCGAGACCGCCCGCAGCCAGCCCGGCGCGGCGTCCAGCGGGAAGAAGGACCCGCTCAGGAACGCCATCGGGAGCACCATGAAGTTGGCGGCGTTGACCGCACCCTCGGTTGTAGTGGTGATCGCGCCGGCGAGCAGCCCGATCGCCATGAAGCACAGCGTGCCGACCACGAGGGTCGGGATCGCCATCCACCACGAGCCGGTGAGGGTGAGGCCGAACGCGGCCGCGCCCAGGCCGACGAACACCGCCATCTGCACCAGCGCGATGCCGATCGTGACCGCCACCCGAGCGCCGACGACGGTGCGGGTGGACACCGGGGCGAGCTGGAGCCGGCGCAGCAGCTTCGACTGCCGCCAGCCCTGGAGCGTCGCGGCCGCTCCGAAGCTGGCGCTCATCGCCACCGCCCAGCCGAGCAGACCCGGCGTCACGAACTGGATGGCCGACAGCGAGTCGTCCTCGACCCGTTCGGTCTCGAGCGAGTAGCGCGGCGCGGCCCCGGCCTCCTGCGCGAGCAGGGCCGTGTTGGTGCCGTCGACGAAGGCCCGGAGCGAGCCCTGGGTGACGGCGGCCTTCACCTGGTCGGTCTGCGTGTAGTGCGCCACCAGCACGTCGCCGCGCTGCTCGACGGCGACGTCGGCGTCGCCCTTGCGGACCTTCTCCAGCGCGGCGTCGAGGTCGTCGGAGTGCTCGACGTCGAAGGTGTCGTCGAATGCCTGCTGGGCGCCGTCGGGGAGGTCCTGGAAGACCGCGACGTCGCCCACCTCGATCATCTCGACCTCGGACTGGGTCTGGTCGCCGAAGATGCCGCCGAACAGCACGAGGAACATCAGCGGGAAGACCAGCGCGAAGAACACCGAGGCCTTGTCGCGCAGGAAGCCCTTGACGATCGCCAGCGACAGGGACGTGAAGGCGTTCATGCGCGGTACTCGCGGCCGGTGAGGTCGAGGAAGACGTCCTCGAGGGTGCCGGTGTGCACGGTGACGCCGTCGAGCGCCTCGCTCCGCGCGAGCGCGGTGAGCAGCCGTGCCGGCGCGGAGGTGGTGACGACGACGCCGTCGACGGACTCGGTGACCGACTCGGCGCCGTCCAGCCCCCGCGCCTCGTCGGCGGTGAGCTGGCCCGGCGCGACGGCGACCCGGGTGGGAGCGTCGAGCCGCCGCACCAGCGCGGCCGGGCTGTCGCACTCGAGGATCCGGCCGCGGTCCATGATCGCCACCCGGTCGCACAGCGCCTCGGCCTCGTCCATGTAGTGCGTGGTGAGCACGACGGTGCGGCCGGAGTCGTTGAGGCCCGAGAGCAGGTCCCACAGGTTGCGGCGGGCCTGCGGGTCGAGGGCGGCGGTCGGCTCGTCGAGGAAAACGACCTCCGGGTCGTGCACCAGCGCGCAGGCGATCGAGAGCCGCTGCGCCTGGCCACCGGAGAGGTCCTCGACGCGGGTGTCGGCCTTCTCGACCAGCCCGACCCGCTCCAGCCAGGCGTCGCCCTCGCGGGCCGGCACGCCGTAGAGCGCGGCGAAGGTGCGCAGCTGCTCGCGCGCCGTCAGCCGCTCGAAGAACGACGACGCCTGCAGCTGGACGCCGATCCGCGGCAGCAGCGCGGCGTTGCGCGGCCAGACCGGCCGGCCCAGCACGATGGCGGTGCCGGAGTCCGGCCGCCGCAGCCCTTCGACGATCTCGAGCGTGGTGGTCTTGCCGGCGCCGTTCGGGCCGAGGATGCCGACGAACTCGCCCTCACCCACCGCCAGGCTGACGCCGTCGACCGCGCGCACGTCGCCGTAGTGCAGCACGAGGTCGACCACCTCGATGGCGTGCGTCGTCACGATTCCGAGCACCCCACGAGCATGCCCCCGACCCTATCCGCCGAAAAAGCCTCGGACCGGCCGGCTCGCGCCACTACGGTGCCGCTCATGCGTGCGACGAGACTGGCCGCGGTCGCGGCCCTCATGGTGCTGGCGACCGGGTGCGGGGACGACGGCTCGGACTCCGACGACGGCTCCTCGGAGCCGGACCCGGTGGAGACCCAGGCACAGGCGATCCTCGACTGCACCACCGAGGCCGGGCTGCCCGGCCAGCTGACCCGCACCGGCGACGGCGTGCGTGCCGTCGACCTGACCACCTCCGACCAGACGATCGTGCTGCACGTGCACGAGTCCGAGGAGGACGCCGAGGCGTACGACGGCGACACCCTCGACTTCGAGGTGGTCGGCAACGTGGTGGTGCTCGGCGGGGCGATCAGCGACGAGAACCGCACGACCATCGACACCTGCATCGAGCAGAGCTGACCCTCACGCCAGCGAGTCGAGCCAGGCCTGGTGCAGGTCGGAGAACCGGCCGTCACCACCGGCGATGAGGTCGGCGGGCGAGCCGTCCTCGACCACCCGGCCGTGCTCCATCACGAGCACCCGGTCGGCGATCTCGACCGTGGAGAGCCGGTGGGCGATGATCACGGCCGTGCGCCCGGCGAGCACGGTGCGCAGCGCCTGCTGCACCAGCCGTTCCGAGGGGACGTCGAGCGACGAGGTGGCCTCGTCGAGGATCAGCACCGCCGGGTCGGCCAGGAACGCTCGCGCGAACGCGACCAGCTGCCGCTGGCCCGCGCTGAGCCGGCCGCCGCGCTGCGCGACGTCGGTGTCGTAGCCCTGCGGCAGGGCGCTGATGAACTCGTGCGCGCCCAGCGCCCGCGCCGCGGCCTCCACCTGCTCGTGCGTGGCCTCCGGCCGGCCGAACCTGATGTTGTCGGCCACGGTGCCGGAGAAGAGGTAGTTCTCCTGGGTGACCATCACCACCGCGCGGCGCAGGTCGTCGGTGGTGAGCTCGCGCAGGTCGGTGCCGTCGAGCAGCACCCGGCCGCCGGTGGGGTCGTAGAACCGGGTGGCGAGCTTGGCCAGGGTGGTCTTGCCCGCGCCGGTGGTGCCGACGACGGCGAGCGTCTGGCCCGCGGGCACGGTGAGGTCGAGCCCAGGCAGCACCTGCCGGCCCTCGACGTACTCGAAGTCGACGTGCTCGAACCGCACCTCGCCGCGCGCCTCGCCGATCCGCTCCGGGCGGTCGGGCTCCGGGACGCCGGGCTCCTCGCGCAGCACGCCGGCGAGCTTGTCGAGCGCGGCCGAGGCGGACTGGAAGGTGTTGTAGAACTGCGAGATCTCCATCATCGGCTCGAAGAACTGGCGCAGGTAGAGCAGGAAGGCCGCGAGCACGCCGACCGTGACCTCGCCGTGGTAGGCGAGGTAGGCGCCGTAGAGCATGACGACGGCGATCGTGACGTTGCCGATCAGGCGGATGCCCGGCATGAACCAGGCGACCAGCCGGAACGCCACCAGGTTGGCGGCGCGGTACTGGTCGTTGACGTCGTCGAAGATCTCCTGGTTGCGGGGCTCGCGCCGGAACGCCTGCACCGCCCGGATGCCGCCCATCGACTCCACGAAGTGGACGATCACCAGCGCGACCTTCTCGCGGGTGGCGCGGTAGCTGACCGCGGACCTCTTGCGGAACCAGTTGGTGATCCAGAACAGGAACGGGCCGCAGGCGAGGGCCACCAGGCCCAGCTCGACGTCGAGGTAGAGCAGCAGGACGGCGGTGCCGACGAGCGTGAGCGCGGCGGTGACCAGCCCGTCGAAGCCGGTCTCGAGCATCTCGTAGATGGCGTCGACGTCGGAGGTCTGCCGCGAGATCACCCGACCGCTGGTGTAGTCGTCGTGGAAGGCCGGGCTGAGCTTCTGGAAGTGCCGGAACACCCGACGTCGCAGCTGGTAGAGCACGTCCTGCCCGATCGCGCCGGAGCGCACGAGGAACAGGTTGCGCGAGACCGCCTGGGTGGCGGTGGCGAGCAGCACCAGTCCGACGACGATGCCGAGCGGCCCGAGGTCGTTGTTCTCGCGGATCGGCGGGATGCCGGTGTCGATGCCCTCCTTGACGAGGTAGGGGATCGAGAGCCGGGCGGCGTTCTCGACGAGCACCACGCCGAGCAGCACCCACAGCGCCTTGCGGTAGGGCCGGAGCAGCTCCTTGAGCAGCGCACCGGAACCACCGGTGAACCGGACGGCGCGCTCCCGCTCGGCCGCCTCCTCGGCGTCGACCTGCGCGACGCCGCGCCAGTCCAAGGAGATGGTTTCGGGGTCCCCGCGGCGTTGTTCGACGGAGGAGCGAAGCGGGGGAGGCGAAGAACGTCGTGGGGAATTCTTCATACGGCGACCTCGGCGTCGGCCGCGAGCAGCTCGCGGTAGGCGGGCACGCTGGCGAGCAGCTCACGGTGGGCGCCGACGTGGGTGATGGTGCCGCCCTGGAGCAGCGCCACCCGGTCGGCGAGCATCACCGTGGAGGCCCGGTGCGCGACCACCAGCGAGGTGGTCTGGCCGAGCACCCGGGCCAGCGCCTCCTCCACCAGCTTCTCGGTGTGGACGTCGAGCGCGGAGAGCGTGTCGTCGAGCACGAGGACGGCGGGCCGCACGAGCACCGCCCGCGCGAGCGCGAGCCGCTGCCGCTGGCCGCCGGAGAGCGAGAGCCCCTGCTCCCCCAGCCGGGTGTCGAGACCCCAGGGCAGGTCGCGGACGAACCCGGCCTGGGCGATGTCGAGCGCCTCGTCGATCTCGGCGTCGGTGGCCGGCGCGGTGTCGGGGTCGCGGCCGAGCGTGAGGTTCTCGCGCGCGCTCATCGAGAAGAGGATCGGCTCCTCGAACGCGGTGGCCACGAGCGAGCGCAGGTGGGTGAGGTCGAGGTCGCGCACGTCGACGCCGTCGAGGGTGACCCGCCCGCCGGTGACGTCGTAGAGCCGCGGCACCAGCGCGGTGAGCGCGGTCTTGCCGGACCCGGTGGCGCCCACGAGCGCGACGGTCTCGCCCGGCGCGAGGTCGAGCGAGAGGCCGCGGATGACGACCTCGTCGGGCGCGTCGGGGAAGGCGAAGTCGACCCGCTCGAACCGCAGCGCGCCGCGCGGCTCGCGGAGCACGACGTCGCCGCCGACGATGTCGGGCTCGGTGTCGTAGATCTCGTTGATGCGCGCGGCCGCCGTCATCGACTCCTGGGCCATCGCGAGGATGACGCCGAGCGCGGCCACCGGCCACACCAGCGAGAGCAGCAGCGTGATGAACGCGACCAGGTCGCCCGGGGTGAGCTGGCCGCGGCCGACGCCGATCGCGCCGAGCAGCAGCACCGCCATCACGGCGAGGTTGGGGATGACCTCGAGGAAGGTCCAGAACCGCGCGGACAGCCGGACCTTCCGCATGCTCGTGGCGTGCAGTCGGCCGGCGGCACGCTCGTACTGCCGAGAGACGTGCTCCGTGCGGCCGAACGACTTGACGACCCGGATGCCGACGGCGCCCTCCTCGGCGAGGGTGGCGAGGTCGCCCTGCTCGTCCTGAACCTGGCGCGACACGACGACGTACTGCTTCTCGAAGCGCATCGAGAGCCACACCACGGGCACCGCGGCGGTGGCGACGACCAGCCCGAGCGGCCAGTACATCGCGAGCAGCACGCACACCACGGCCACGACCTGCACGATGTTGACGAGCAGGAACAGCATGCCGAACCCGAAGAACCGGCGGATGGCGCTCAGGTCGGTGGTGGCGCGCGAGAGCAGCTGGCCGGACTGCCAGCGGGTGTGGAACGACATCGGCAGCTCTTGCAGCCGGGCGTAGAGGTCGCGCCGCATGTCGGTCTCGACCGCGAGGATCGCGGTGCCCTGCACCCAGCGCCGCCACCAGGTGAGGAACGCCTCGAGCACGCCGAGCGCGAGCACCAGCAGCCCGAGCGGCAGGATCGCGCTGAGGTCGCGGTCGGTGACCGGGCCGTCGATGAGCGCGCGGATCACCAGCGGGATCGAGATCGCCACCACGACCCCCGCCAGCGCGGTGCCCAGCATGATCACCAGCGCACTGCGGTGCGGCCGCAGGTACCCCCGCAGCCGCCACAGTGAGTGGACCCCGGCGGGAGGGTCCTCCCGCGGGTTCGGTCCCAGAGCCGAAGTCATGAGTCAACCAGAGTAGGAGGCCGCACCGACACCCCGCGAACCGTTTACGCCCGCCTCACGGACGTCGAGCCTGTCGAGACGCCCCGACCGGCCACCGTCGGCCAGATCCCTCCCGACGTCTCGACAAGCTCGACGAACGTCCGCGACGTCGCCCACCGACGTCGAACGTCCGCGACCTCAGCCAACGGACGTCGAGCCTGTCGAGACGCCCCGACCGGCCACCATCAGCCAGATCCCTCCCGACGTCTCGACAAGCTCGACGAACGTCCGCGACGTCGCCCACCGACGTCGAACGTCCGCGACCTCAGCCAACGGACGTCGAGCCTGTCGAGACGCCCCGACCGGCCACCGTCAGCCAGATCCCTCCCGACGTCTCGACAAGCTCGACGAACGTCCGCGACGTCGCCCACCGACGTCGAACGTCCGCGACCTCAGCCAACGGACGTCGAGCCTGTCGAGACGCCCCGACCGGCCACCGTCGGCCAGATCCCTCCCGACGTCTCGACAAGCTCGACGAACGTCCGCGACGTCGCCCACCGACGTCGAACGTCCGCGACGTCAGCCAACGGACGTCGAGCCTGTCGAGACGCCCCGACCGGCCACCATCGGCCAGATCCCTCAGGACGTCTCGACAAGCTCGACGAACGACTTAGCCAGATGCGAGCAGGCTGCGCACGACGCGGAGGCCCACCGACATCCGGGCCAGGTCGGCCGCCTCGTCGACGCAGATCTCACGCAGCGTGTCGGTGGCGCGGTCGACGACGACGCTGTCGGCGTCCTCCCAGGCGGCGATCCGCGCGGGGGCGGAGTCGTCGGCCGACGTCGTCCTGAGCACCTGGGTGGTGAGCTGCGCGTGGACGGCGTAGAGGTCGTCGCGCAGCGTCGCGCGGGCCATGGTCTGCCAGCGGTCGTCGCGCGGCAACGTGATGATCCGGGCGACCAGCGTGGACAGCCCGAGCCGCTCCCCCAGCGCGAAGTGCACCCGGCCGACGTCGACGGCGTCGAGGTCGTCGCGCAGTGAGATCTCGACCACGTTCAGCAGCTGGTAGGCCGGCGGCAGCACCGCGACCAGGCCGGCGAGGTCCTCCGGGACGTGGTCGGACACGAACGCCTCGCGCCGCTTCTGGAAGGACGCCAGCTCCTGGCCGGTCATGAGGTCGGGCAGGTCGGCCATCAGCTTCTGCACCGGTCCGGAGAACCGGTCGACCAGCCCCTGGCTGTCGAGCGGGGGTCGCCGGTTGGTGAGCAGCCAGCGCGACGCGCGCTCGACCAGGGTGCGCATCTCCACCCGCATCTGGGTCTGCACCGCCGCGTCGATCTTGTTGTCGTAAGAGGCGATCTCGTCCCGCAGCGGCAGCGACCCGAAGATCTCGCGGGCCACGAAGTTGGCGCGGGTGAGCTCGGCGGCGGTGGCGCCGGTCTCGCCGGTGAGCCGCGGCCAGTAGGTGAGCCCGGCGCCGTTCACGAGGTCGTTGACCACCTGGGTCACGATGATCTCGCGGCGCAGCGGGTGCGCGCTGACGGCGCTCTCGTAGCCCTCGCGGATCGGGCCCGGGAAGTAGGCCCGCAGGTCGAGGTCGAGGTAGGGGTCCTCGGGCAGGTCGCTGCGCAGCAGCTCGTCGGCGAGCACGATCTTGGTCCACGCCATGAGCACCGAGAGCTCGGGCACGGTGAGCCCCTCGCCCCGGTCGAGCCGCCGCGCCACCTGACGACGGGTCGGCAGCCCCTCGAGGTCGCGGTTGAGCACGCCTTCTGACTCGAGCTTCTTCATCCAGAACTCGTGCACGTGCAGCAGCGGCGCGGCGTTGGCGACGGCGTTGGCGAGCGCCAGGTTCTGCTCGTAGTTGTCGCGGAGCACGAGGTCGGCCACCTCGTCGGTCATCGAGGCGAGCAGCTGGTTGCGCTGCTTCTCGGTGAGGTCGCCGTCCTTCACCACCCGGTCGAGCAGGATCTTGATGTTCACCTCGTGGTCGGAGGTGTCGACGCCGGCGGAGTTGTCGATGAAGTCGGTGTTGACCCGACCGCCGCCGAGCGCGTACTCGATCCGGCCCAGCTGGGTGAGGCCGAGGTTGCCGCCCTCCCCCACACAGCGGGCGCGGAGTTCGCCGCCATTGACGCGGATCGCGTCGTTGGCCTTGTCGCCGGCGTCGGCGTGGGTCTCGCCCTCGGACTTCACGTAGGTGCCGATGCCGCCGTTCCAGATCAGGTCGACCGGCGCGAGCAGGATCGCCCGCATCAGCTCGGCCGGCGTCATCGTCGGATCGTGGCCGACCAGTCCGAGCGCCCCCCGCATCTCGGCCGACACCGGGATCGACTTCGCCGAGCGGGAGAACACGCCACCGCCCTGCGAGATCAGGGAGGTGTCGTAGTCCTGCCACGACGAGCGGGGCAGCTCGAAGAGCCGCTTCCGCTCGGCGAACGACGCGGCGGCGTCGGGCTCGGGGTCGATGAAGATGTCGCGGTGGTCGAACGCGGCCACCAGCCGGGTGCTCTCGGAGCAGAGCAGGCCGTTGCCGAAGACGTCGCCCGACATGTCGCCGATGCCGACGCAGGTGAACTCCTGGGTCTGGCAGTCGATGCCCATCTCGCGGAAGTGGCGCTGCACCGACACCCAGGCGCCCCGGGCGGTGATGCCCATCGCCTTGTGGTCGTAGCCGACCGAGCCGCCGCTGGCGAACGCGTCACCCAGCCAGAACCCGTAGTCCTTCGCGACGCCGTTGGCGATGTCGGAGAACGTGGCAGTGCCCTTGTCGGCCGCGACGACCAGGTAGGAGTCGTCGCCGTCGAGCCGGACGACGCGCTGCGGCGGCACCGTCTCGCCGTCGACGAGGTTGTCGGTGACGTCGAGCAGCCCGGAGATGAACGTCTTGTAGCAGGCGACGCCCTCGGCGAGCCACGCGTCGCGGTCGGAGGAGTCGGGGAGGTTCTTGGCGAAGAAGCCGCCCTTCGCGCCCACCGGCACGATCACCGTGTTCTTCACCATCTGCGCCTTCACCAGGCCCAGCACCTCGGTACGGAAGTCGTCCCGGCGGTCGGACCAGCGCAGGCCACCGCGCGCCACCGGGCCGAATCGCAGGTGCACGCCCTCGACCCGCGGGGAGTACACGAAGATCTCGAAGCGCGGCCGCGGCTCCGGCAGGTCGGGGATCGCCGACGGCTCCATCTTGAACGACATGTAGGGCTTGGGCCGCCGGCCGTCGCCGCCGTGCTGGAAGTAGTTGGTGCGCAGCGTGGCGAGGATGTGGGTGAGGTAGGACCGCAGGATCCGGTCGTGGTCGAGGCTGGCGACGTCGTCGAGCGCCGACTCGATCCGCTTCTTGTGCTCCTCGGTGGCCGACTGCCGGTCGTCGCTGGGCCGGTCGGGGTCGAACCTGGCCTCGAAGAGGTCGACGAGCATCCGGGTGAGGTCGACGTTGTGGTGCAGCGCCTCCTCGATGTAGTCGAGTGCGAACGGCGAGCCGCCCTGCCGCATGTACTTCGCGTAGGCGCGCAGCAGCGTGGCCTGGCGCCAGGTGAGCCGGGCCCGCAGCACGATCGCGTTGAAGCCGTCGATCTCGGAGTAGCCGTCCCAGACGGCGCGGACGGCGTCCTGGAAGAGCCGGCGCGCCTCGTCGGGCAGCTTGCCCGAGTAGCGCAGCCCGAACTCGTAGATGTGCGAGGGCCGGTCGAGACCGACGAGGTCGTAGGGCCGCTCGTCGACCACCTCGACGCCCATCGACGACAGCGTCGGCAGGATCTCCGAGAGCGAGAGCGGCGGGCCGACCCGGTAGATCTTCAGCCGCGCCTCGCCGGCACCGGCGTCGAGGTCCTGGTAGAGCGCGTGGTCGAGGCCCTCGGCGGCCTCGGCGTCGTCGCCGGTCTGGATGCCCTCGAGCCGGCCGAGGTCGATCGACGCCGTCCGCGGCGAGAAGTCCTCCTTGTAGGCCTCGGGGAAGGAGTCGAGGTAGCGCCGGCCGAGGATGCCGCCGACCTCCTCGCCGTACTCGGCGATGACGGCGGACTGGAAGTCGTCGCGCCACGAGCGGGACGCCTCGGCGAGCCGGCGCTCGAGGTCGGCGGTGTCGATGTCGGGGATGCCCTCGCCCTTGGGCAGGTGCACCACGAAGTGCACCCGGGCGGTGGTGGACTCGTTGATGCTGACGGTGAACTCCACCGACTCCGCGCCCAGCCGCTCCTTCAGGATGTGGGAGAACTTCTCGCGGACGCCGGTGTTGTAGCGGTCGCGCGGCAGGTAGACCAGCACCGAGACGTACCGGGCGTAGGTGTCCTGCCGGATGAACATGCGGACGGCGCGGCGCTCGCGCGCCTGCATCGCCGCCTCGACCAGCGGGCCGAGCTCGTCGACCGGCGTGTGGAACAGGTCGTCGCGCGGGTAGGTCTCGAGGGTGTCGAGCAGCGCCTTGCCGGCGTGACTCCGCGGGTCGAAGCCGCTGTTCTTGAGGACCGCCTTCGCCTTCTCCTTGATCAGCGGGATCCGCAGCAGCGACTCGGTGTAGGCGGCACTGGAGAACAGCCCGAGGAACCGGCGCTCGCCGCTGACCTCGCCGTCGTCGCCGAAGGTCTTGACGCCGACGTAGTCGAGGTAGGCCGGGCGGTGCACGGTGGCCCGCGAGTTGGCCTTGGCGAGCACGAGCAGCGTCCTCTCGCGCGCCTTCGCCTTCACCGGGTCGGGCAGCCGGCCGAACGAGTCCGACATCTGCTGGTCGGAGCGCAGGATGCCGAGGCCGGTGCCGGGGATCGCGCGCAGCACGTCGTCGAGGACGCCGTTGCCGTCGAGGTCGACCTTGTCGAGCGCGTACTCGCGATAGCCGAGGAAGGTGAAGTGCTCGCCGGCGAGCCAGTCGAGCAGCTCGGTGGCCTGCCGGATCTCGTCGCCGTCCAGGGGCGGCGGCGTGTCGCGCAGCTCGGCGACGATCTCCCTGACCCGCTCGTTCATCTTCGACCAGTCCTCGACGGCCTCGCGGACGTCGCGCAGCACCCGCTGCACGTCGGCGACGATCGCCTCGGGGTCGTCGCCCTCGCGGAGCCGGTCGATCTCGACGTGCATCCACGACTCGCGGACCACGCCCTCCTCGGGCGCGGTGGCGCCGTCCGGCACCGTGGCGATGGTCTGGAGCGCGCCGGTGATGTCGCGCTCGACGTCGAACTGCGGGTGGATCACGAGGTGCACGTCGCGCAGCTGGCGGCCCAGCTCCATCGTGAGCGAGTCCACCAGGAACGGCATGTCGTCGACGACGACCTCCACCACGGAGTGGCCGCCGGCCGACCAGCCGTGCTCGCCGGAGGTCGGCGTCACCACCCGCACCTGGGCGGTGCCCTGGGGCCGGTCGCCGGCCAGCTTGAAGTGGCTGGCGAGCCCGCCGTACACGTCGGCGTCGGACCGGTCGAGCAGGTCCTCCGCCGCCACGTGGCGGTAGTAGGAGCGCAGCAGGTCGTCGACCTGGTCGTGCGGTGGCCCGCCCGTGCCCTTCCCGTGCTGGGCGAGGTCGACCGCCTTCGCCAGGAGCTCGCTCTTGTCCGTCTCGTGCGTCGCCGTTGACACAGGGGCCACGTTAGACCCGTGTGGTGCCTCTCGGGGGTGGAAGGGGGAGCCTCGCGCCGCCTGGCTAGAGCGCGCTACGGAGCTCCCAGAGCAGCGGGTAGTAGCGCAGCTCGAGGCGGCCGCGCAGGTACGGCGCCCCGGAGCTGCCGCCGGTGCCGGACTTGGTGCCGATCATCCGCTCCACCATCACCACGTGCCGGGCGCGCCAGGCCGCAGCGAGCTCGTCGTGCTGGAGCAGCGCCTCGGCGAGCCCCCAGAGCTCGGGGTAGTCGGAGCGGGAGTGGAACACGGTGCGCAGGGACGCCGTCACGGCGTCGTCGTCCTCGGTGGCGAGGCCGGCCTCGCCGAGCACGTGGAGGAAGCCGTCCCACAGCGACGGCTCGGTCAGCCGGCGGACCAGCCGCTGCTTCTCGTCCTCGGTGAGGCCGCGGAACCGGTCGACGTAGTCGGCGTCCTGGGCACCGGAGACGAACTCGAGCTCGCGGAACTGCACCGACTGGAACCCGCTCGCCGGCGCCAGCCGCTGCCGGAACTCCAGGAAGTCCTGCGGCGTCATCGTCTCCAGGACGTCGATCTGCTGCACCAGCACCCGCTCGATGGCGTGCATGCGGGTGAGCAGGTGCCGGCAGAACCAGAGGTCGCGACCGCCGCTGGTGGCCTCGGTGGAGATGAGCGCGTCGCGCACCGTGTCGGCCTCGTGCAGCAGCTGCTGGAACCACAGCTCGTAGACCTGGTGGATCGTGATGAACAGCAGCTCGTCGTGGGCCGGCGGGTCCGACTCCAGGTGTTGGGAGTCGAGCAGCTGGGGCAGCCGCAGGTAGCTGCCGTAGGTCAGCTGCTCGCCCTGCTCGCCGAAGGCCACGAACCGCTCGCGCTCGAGATCAGTGCTCATGGGCCCAGCAAACCACCGGCCGCAGCGATGTTACTGACGAGCGGCCCTCCGGTCCCCGATCCGAGGACAACCGTTCACCCGGCATGATGCGGCCATGAAGTTCCGCCACGAGCTCGTCTACGACGCGCCGCCCGACGAGGTGTTCGCGATGCTGTCCGACCCGGCGTTCCGGCAGCGGGTCGCCGCGGCACAGGAGGTGGTGAGCGCGGACGTCGAGGTCACCGAGCAGGGTGGCGGGTTCCGGCTCGTGAGCAAGCAGGTGCAGAACACCGCCGGGCTGCCCGCCATCGCGAAGAAGTTCGCGGGCGACACCACCGACGTGGTCATCACCGAGGACTGGCCCGGCGCCGACGGCGGCACCATCGACATCGACGCCCAGGGCAAGCCGACCTCCTCGAAGGGGACGATCACGCTGGCCCCGCACGGCGAGGGCACCCGCGAGCTCGTGGAGCTGGAGCTCAAGGTCAAGGTGCCGCTGATCGGCGGGAAGCTCGAGTCGCTCATGGCCGAGCAGATCAAGGACGGCTACCTCGTCGAGCACGAGGTCGGCGTCGCCTGGCTCAGCGGGGAGCGCTGATGGCCAGGACCATCCGCTACGAGATGCCCTACGACGCGCCCGTCGACCGGGTCGCGGAGATGCTGGGCGACCCCGCGTTCCGCGAGCAGGTGTGCGCCTACCAGGGGGCGCTGCGGCACGAGATCGCGATCGACGCCGACGGCGACACCAAGGACGTGCGCATCGAGATGGTGCAGCCCACGGCCGGCGTGCCGTCGTTCGCCAAGAAGATCGTCGGCGACGAGACCACGGTGGTGCAGGAGGAGACCTGGACGTCGCTCGTCGAGGCCGACATCGCCGTCACCATCCCGGGCAAGCCCGGCGAGATGACCGGCACCGCCGTGCTCGAGGGCACGGCGGACGGCGGCACCGTCGAGACCGTCGAGCTGGTGGTGAAGGTGAAGATCCCGCTGGTCGCCGGCAAGCTCGAGGGCCTCATCGCCGACCTGCTCCTCAAGGCGCTCAAGGCCGAGCACCACGTGGGGCGCGACTACCTGTCCTGAGCCGCGTCCCCCTGCTCGACGTCGTCCTCGGCGTCCTGCCGACGCCGGAGCATCACCACCACCGCCAGCGCCAGGAACGGCCCGACGGCGAGCACCAGCGTCAGCCACTGCTCGACCTCGTGGGCCGGTCCCAGGTGGAGGAGGTCCACGGTCAGCCCTGGTGCGGGTACCGGTGGTCGGTGGGCGGCACGAACGTCTCCTTGATCGAGCGGGGCGACGTCCACCGCAGCAGGTTCACCGCGGCGCCGGCCTTGTCGTTCGTGCCGGAGGCCCGCCCGCCGCCGAACGGCTGCTGCCCGACGACGGCGCCGGTGGGCTTGTCGTTGATGTAGAAGTTGCCGGCCGCGAACCGCAGCTCGCGGCGGGCGTAGGCGATGGCGGCCCGGTCCTGCGAGATCACGGCGCCGGTGAGCGCGTACGGCGCCACCGACTCCAGCTGCGCGATCACGCGCTCCCACCGGCTGTCGTCGTAGACGTGGACGACGAGGATCGGCCCGAAGTACTCGGTGCTGAACATCGCGTCGTCCGGGTTGGTGGCCTCGACGATGGTCGGCCGCACGAAGTAGCCGACCGAGTCGTCGGTCTGGCCGCCGGCGATCACGGTGAGCCCGTTGGTGCGCTTGGCGCGGGCGATCGCGGCCTTGTGCTTGGCGAACGCCCGGTCGTCGATGACGGCGCCCATGAAGTGCGACAGGTCGGTGACGTCGCCCATCGACAGGTTCTCGGTGTCGGCGACCAGCTGGTCCTTGATCTTCGCCCACACCGACTTCGGCACGTAGGCGCGCGAGGCGGCCGAGCACTTCTGGCCCTGGAACTCGAACGCGCCGCGGATGAGCGCGGTGCGCAGCACGTCGGGGTCGGCGCTGGGGTGGGCGAGCACGAAGTCCTTGCCGCCGGTCTCACCGACGATCCGCGGATACGCCTTGTAGGAGGAGATGTTCTCGCCCACGGTGCGCCACAGGTGCTGGAAGGTCGGCGTGGAGCCGGTGAAGTGGATGCCCGCGAGGTCGGGGTGGGCGAGCGCGACCTTGGAGACGTCGAGCCCGTCGCCCGGGAGCATGTTGATGACGCCGGGCGGCATGCCGGCCTCCTCGAGCAGCTCCATCGTGAGCGAGGCGGCGAGCTGCTGGGTGGGGCTCGGCTTCCAGATCACGGTGTTGCCCATGAGGGCCGGCGCGGTCGGCAGGTTGCCGGCGATCGCGGTGAAGTTGAACGGCGTGATCGCGTAGACGAAGCCCTCGAGCGGGCGGTGGTCGGTGCGGTTCCAGATGCCGGGGCTGTTGGCGATCGGCTGGTCGGTGAGGATCTGCTTGGCGTAGTGCACGTTGAAGCGCCAGAAGTCGATGAGCTCACAGGCGGCGTCGATCTCGGCCTGGAACGCCGTCTTCGACTGGCCGAGCATCGTGGCCGCGTTGATGCGCTGGCGCCACGGGCCGGCGAGCAGGTCGGCGGCCTTGAGGATGATCGCGCACTTCTCGTCGAAGGGCATCCGCTGCCAGGGCAGGGCAGCGTCCCTGGCCGCCTTGATCGCGGCCTCGGCGTCCTTGGTGGTGCTGTTGCGCATCGTGCCGAGCACGTGCTGATGGTCGTGCGGCTGCACGACGTCGATCTCGGCTCCCCCGCCGTTGCGCGCCCGGCCGTTGATGTGGGCGCGCAGGGCCTTCGGCCGGCGCTCGAGCTTCTCGATCTCCGCGACCAGGGCGACCCGCTCGGGGCTGCCGGGCGCGTAGGTCAGGTTCGGCTCGTTCGTGGGAGCCGGCGGGTGGGTGATCGCGTCCATGCGCACACCCTAGGAGGCCGCTGACCGAGACGCGCGACCGCGAGCGGCGAGACACGCGTGCGGCGGCAAGGCCGACGAGGAAAGGCGTGACGAGTCCCGTCGACCGAGGAGAACGCCGCCGACGCTCCGTGTCTCGTCGCGTAGCCGCGCGGATTGGTCAGCGGGCTCCTCGAGCCGAGCGACCGGCGGACGTCGTCCCCTCAAGTCCGGGCCCTCCGGCGCCGACAACTGAGCGAACCGGAAAGCCGGAGGAGGAGACACGTGTTGTCCAGGATGTTCGGCGGCTTGCTCAGCCTTCTCGAGGACGTCGGGACGGGGGCGGCCGTGTTGGTCACCGCTGTCGTGGCGGGGGCGATCGGCGTCGTCGTGACGCTCCAGATCACCGGCGGCACGCCGTACTCCCAAGAAGACCTCGACCGTCGCTCCGCGGCCTACGAGGTGCAGGCCCAGCAGCCGTCCGCGGCCCCCGAGCCGACCTCCGACGAGGTCGACCCGGCCGCCACCGCCGCCCTCGAGGAGGACCTCGAGGACGAGAAGCTCCGCGGCGACCGGCTGCAGCGCCAGGCCGACGCGTGGGAGGACAAGTGGACGGCGGCCCAGCGCCGCATCACCGAGCTCCGTGAGGAGCTCACCACCCTCCAGGAGACGACGGGCGTCGCGGTCGGCCCCGACGGTCTCCCGCTGCCCGGCGGCACCCCCGGCACCGACGGCGCCCCCGAGCCCGGCGACACCGAGGTGACCGCCGCCGGCACCATCACGACCACCTGGACCCTCGCCGAGGCCGCCAAGCCCTGGCCGGCCCGGTGCGGCATCCCCGAGGACGCCTACGCGGTGCGCGTCGTGGACGCCGACGGCGCCGCTGTGGCGACCGGCTCGGTCACCGGCTCCGACCTGGTGAAGCGCAAGGAGCAGCAGGGCACCCTGACCCTGGTGTGCCAGCTGAGCTACCAGGTGGTGCTTCCGCTCCCGGCCAAGCCCACCTACGAGTTCCAGGCGGTCTCGGTCAGCGCGCCGAAGACCCCGCTCTACTCGGCGCTGGTGCCCGGCGCGGCCGTCACCGGCGGCTCCGGCCCCTCGCTCGTGGTGTCGCTGAGTCGCTAGCCCAGCAGCTCCGCGCCGACCTCCTGGACGGCGAACCAGCCGAGGTCGTCGTCGGCGTCGACGTCGGCCCGCTCGGCGGCGTCGGCATGCACCGCCACGACCTCGCGCCACGCCACCGCGCCGTCCACGTCACCGGCCACGTCGGCGACGACGACCACCCGGCGCCGCTGGTCGGGGCAGCCGTCGGCGGCCGACATCAGGGCGAGGTACTCGTCCTCCTCCTCGGGCCCGTCGGCCACGAACCGCTCGGCGTCGGCCGGCACCGCGGCGCCGGCCACGAACCCGGCCAGGCCGTCGAGCGTGGTGGGCACGTAGACCCGGCTCACGGGTTCCCGGACCTCGTCGCCTTGGTCGTCTTGGCCGCCTTCCGGCGGCCCCGGGGCGCCCGCGGCCGGGCACCGGTGACGGTGTCGAGCAGCTCGTCGAGCGCGTCGCGCAGGCAGGTGACGAACACGTCGACGTCGGGCAGCTGGTCGCGGTCGGCGGTGATGCCGTAGAAGACGCTGCCGTCGTAGGACGTGACGCCGATCGCCAGTGGGTGCTCCGCCACCAGCGGCGGCACCGGGTAGGTGGCCACCATCCGCGCGCCCGCGGCGTACAGCGGCGCCTGCGGACCGGGGACGTTGGTGACGGCGAGGTGGTAGCCGCGGCGCAGCTCGTCGGCGGCCACCCGCGAGCCGATCGCGTGGAACGTGGTGGGCGCGAAGCCGGCGATCCCGGCGAGCCGGTTCGCGGCGATCGCGCGGCCGGTCTCCTTGTGCGCCTTGAACGAGTACGACACCTGGTGCAGCCGCACCAGCGGGCTCGGCTCCCCCACCGGCAGCACCACGTGGTGCGCGGCGATCTGGCTGCCGAGCGAGGTGGCCTCGAGCTCCTTGTCGTTCACCGACATCGGGACGACGGTGCGCAGCTGCCGGAACCCGGCGAGCGACTCCGCGCGGGTCATCAGCCAGCCGCGCAGCCCGCCGGCGATGGTCGCGAGGATGACGTCGTTGACCGTGCCGCCGTGGGTTGCGCGGATCCGGCGGTAGTCGGCCAGCCGCGTCTCGAGGGTGACGATGCGGCGCTGCTGCGAGAGCGGGCCGGTCACCACGTCGCGGTCCGGACGGCGTCCGGTGAGCGCGCCGGCCACGGTGCGGGCGCGGGTGCTGGCGCGCTGGGCGGTGCGGATCGCCGTGCCGGCGGCCGCGACCGCGGTGTCGACGAGCACGTGCGGTTCGGTGACGGAGTCCTTGACCGCCCCGAGCACCAGGCCGCCGGGCGTGGGGGCGCGGCGCGGCGTCCAGTCGTCCGGCTCGAGGGTCTTGGGCTCCGGCGTCATGTCGAGCAGCAGCTGCCCGAGGTCGACGGTGTGGACGCCGTCGACGAGGGCCTGGTGCGACTTGCTCAGCAGCGCCACCCGGTCGCCCTCGAGGCCCTCGACGAAGTAGATCTCCCACAGCGGTCGGCCGCGGTCGAGCGGCCGGGAGACGATCCGCGACACCAGCTCGCGCAGCTGCTCCTCGGTGCCCGGTCGCGGCAGCGCCGAGCGACGCAGGTGGTAGCCGAGGTCGAAGGCGTCGTCGTCGACCCACATCGCCGCGGCCAACCGGCCGGGCACCTCGGCGAGCCGCTGCCGGTAGCGCGGCACGAACGAGATCCGGTCCTCCACCAGCGCGACGAACCGGTCGTAGTCGAAGCCGGAGTCGCCCGGCTCGAAGATCTCGACGGTGGCGTTGTGCCGCGGCTCGTTGGGGCCCTCGGCGACGAGGAACGCGGCGTCCCGCGGATGCAGGCGTTCGCTCATGCCGCGTGACCTCCCCATGGCCGCGATCACCGGTGCTCGACCGGGGTCCGGGCACCTTGCCCGGACGTGGGACTCTGGGGGTGATTGTGGCAGAGCCCCACGTGGCCACCACCCACCGTCCGATCCGACCCAGGAGAGTCGTGCTCCGATCGAAGTCCCGCGCCGTTGCCGCGGTCGCGTCCCTGCTCCTGCTCCTCGGCACCTCGGCCTGCGGCGACGACGACGGCGGGGGCGGCGGCGCCACCGACGGCCCCCAGAAGATCGAGATCACCTTCGCCGACGGCGACGTGACGCCGTCCGGCGAGCGGGTCGAGGTCGGCGTCGACCAGGAGATCGACCTCGAGGTCACCGCCGACGAGGCGGGCGAGATCCACGTGCACTCCGACCCCGAGCAGGAGCTCGAGTACCAGGAGGGCGAGACCACGCTCAAGCTGCAGATCGACCGGCCGGGGATCGTGGAGGTCGAGTCGCACGACCTCGACAAGGTCATCGTCTCGCTCGAAGTGAAGTAACGACTTGTTCGAGTGGGCCCACGGGATCGGGGGCCAGAAGGACCTCCCGATCTCCCTCGACCTCGCCGTGGCAGGCGCCGTCGCGGCGCTCGTCGTCTCGTTCACGGTGCTCGCGATCGCGTGGCGCCGGCCGCGCTACGACGCGGAGACCAGCGGCCGCGAGGCGCCGCCGTGGCTGCAGCGTGTGGTGGCCTCGCGCTGGTTCGCCGTCGCGCTGCGGGTCCTCGGCATGGTGCTGTTCCTCTACGCCGTCGCCACCGCGGTGTTCGGGCGCGACAGCCTGATCAACCCGTTCATCGGGATCTTCTACGTGTGGCTCTGGGTCGGCCTCGTGCCGATGTCGGTGCTGTTCGGGCCGTTCTGGAAGGCGATCAGCCCGGTCCGCACCATCAACCTGCTCTTCGCCAAGGTCTCCGGCAGCGACCCCGACCAGGGGCTCCTGCGCTACCCGGCGCGGCTGGGCTACTGGCCGGCCGTGCTCGGCCTGTTCGCGTTCGTGTGGCTCGAGCTCGTCTACCCCTACATGACCGACCTCGGGGCGGTGCGGCTGTGGTGCGCGGCGTACGTGGCGGTGATGCTCATCGGCGGCGCGCTGTTCGGCAACGTCTTCTACGAGCGGGCCGACCCGTTCGAGGTCTACTCGACGCTGATCTCACACCTCTCGATCTGGGGCCGCCGGGACGGCGTGCTGCTCATCCGCAGCCCGCTCGCCAACCTCGACGCCGTGCCGGTGCTGCCGGGCCTCGTCGGCGTGGTCGGTGTCCTGTTCGGCAGCACGGCGTTCGACTCGTTCCGCGAGTCGCCGACGTTCGTCTCGTACGTGCAGGGCTCCTCGGTCAACGGCGACGTGATCAAGAACGCCGCGCTCATCGCGTTCTGCGCCGGCGCCACGCTGGTGCTGACGGTCGGGTCGAGCCTCACCGGCGTCGGCCCGGACACGAACCGGCGCACCCTCCCGGACGCGTTCGCGGCCTCGCTCATCCCGATCGTGGCGGGCTACGTGATCGCGCACTACCTGACCTACCTGGTGGAGGTCGGGTCGCGGACGCTGATCCTGGCGAGCGACCCGTTCTCGACCGGCGCCGACTACCTCGGCACCGGCGACTGGAGCGACATCACCTGGTTCGCCTACCACCCGACGCTGCTGGCCAACCTCAAGGTCGCGGCGGTGGTGATCGGCCACGTGACGGCGGCCGTGGTGGCGCACGACCGGGCGCTGCACCTGCTCCCCCGCCGCCACCAGCTCACCGGTCAGCTGCCGATGCTGGCGGCGATGGTGGCGTTCACGGCCGGCGGCCTCTACCTGCTGTTCTCGTCCTAGCGGGCACGCCCGCCACCGACGCCGGCACGACGGCGTCCGCCACCGGCCCGAGCGCCCGCGTGAGCGCGCCCTCGCCCGACTCGAGCAGCAGCCGGCCGGACACCAGCGCCCGGTCGACGGCGGCCCGGTCGTCGGGCAGGAAGTGCAGCGAGGCGACGTCGGCGAAGCCGCGGACCATGCCGGCGACGTCCTTGTCGGACCAGCCCAGGCTCGGCCGCATCCGGTTGACGACGACGTGCGGGACCCGGCCGTCGAGCAGGTCGTGCACCTCGACGAGGGCGCGGGCGAGCCGGCTCAGCCCGACCGGGTCGGCGGCACCGACCACCACCACCTCGTCGGCGGCCCCGAGCGCCTCCAGCGTGAGCTGGTGACGGCCGGGGCGGCTGCCGACGTCGAGCACGGGGTCGTCCTCGACGCAGAAGCCGGTGTCGAGCACGACGTCGCCCTGCCGGCGGCCGACGGCGACCAGCCGCTCGACCGTGCCGGGCCGCACCTCGACCCACCGGTCGGCGCGCGGCAGGCCGGTGACCACCGAGAGCCGGGCGTCGAGGCCGCGGGGCACGCCGGTGAAGTGCTGCTCGAGCTCGCCGGAGGTGACGAGCCGGCTGGCCGCGAGCAGCCCGGACACCTCGTCGAGCACGCCGAGCTGCTGGGCCTGCGAGCCACCGAACGGGTCGGCGTCGACGAGCAGGGTGACCCGGCCCCGACGGCTCAGCTCGGCGGCCAGACCCGCGGCCACGGTGCTGCGGCCCGGGGCGCCGGCCGGACCCCACACCGCCACCACCCGGCCACTGGGGCCGGGCTCGGCCGGGGCGTCCGGCAGGTCGGGCGGCGCGAGCGGCCGCGGGCCGAGGGGTGCGCCGCCCGGCACCGTGGGGGCGGCGCTCACGTCGGGCACCGCGAGCGCGGTGGGGAGGGTGGTGAGGTCGTCGTCGCCGACCACCACGGTGATGCCGATGCGGGTGGCGCGCACCCGCGCGGCGTCGAGGCCGCGAGCCGGCGCGACCGCCACCGGACGCACCCCGCACCTCCGCAGGTGCTCGACGGCGGCGGCGTCGAGACCGGGCGCCTCGACGCCGAGCACCGCCACCTCGGACTGACCGGAGGCGGCGGTGGCGAGCACGTCGTCGACGTCGACGCAGCGCTTGAGCACGACCACGCCGGCCGCCTCACCGAGCAGCGCGAGGGCGCGGGACTCCCACTCGGCCCCCGCCGCGAGCACGAGGACGACCAGCACTAGTTCGTCCCGACGACCGCGAGGACGGGTGCCTCGAGCGTGTTGAGCCGCTCGTAGAACGGCTCGACCTGCGCGGCCGGCACCGACACCACGACCTGCTGCACGCCGCCCGCACCGAGGCCCTCCTCGGGCGTGGCGACGTCGACGACGGTGACCTCCTCCAGCACCTTGGTGCGCGCCGCCTCGCCGCCCTCGGTCGGGGTGGCGGCCACCAGGTAGACGTCGACGGTGGACCCCGGCCCGACCGACGGCGGCAGCTGCTCGGGTGGCACCGCGAGCGGCACCTGGCGGGTGTCGGCCTGCTCGGCGTCGCCGACGGCGGCGCGGGGCAGCAGCTCTCCCTCGCCGAGCGCCCGGTCGAGGCGCAGGTCGGCGGGCAGGGTGTCGTCGACCCGGAAGTAGCGGTCGAGCTCGTCGGCGTCCTGGAATCGCACCCGCACGCTCACGAGGTCGTCCTCGGTGAGGGTCTCGCCGTCGCCGGCATCGGCGCGCAGCGCCCACACCGCCTCGGTGTCGTCGGCCGCCGCGAGCACCCGGGCGCCCACCAGCACCGAGGCGGCGACGATCGCGATCCCGATCCACAGCCGCGGGTCGCGCCAGCCGGGGCGGCGGGCGCGCGCGGCGGCCGGCGGTGCGGCGGAGTCGTGGAGGGAGCGGGCCACCGGAGCATCATGACCCCCGCCGTCCGGCTCGTCACCTGCTTCTCCACAGGCCCGGCCCCGCCGCGAGGCGTAGCGGGGAGCGATGGTGGAACGATGGGGGCATGCCCGCCACCCCCGGCCCGCGCTTCCTGACGCTCGCCGACGTCGCCGAGGTGCTCAACACCTCCAGCGCCCAGGTGTACGCGCTGGTACGGCGTGGCGACCTGGTCGCGATCAAGATCGGCGGCCGGGGCCAGTGGCGGGTCGAGGCCGACAAGCTCGAGGAGTACATCCAGCGCATGTACGCCGACGCAGAGAAGTTCGTCGCCGACCACCCGTTCGTCGAGGCCGAGCAGGAGTAGAGGGAGTCCTGATGCTGCAGTTCCGCTACGCCGCCCTCAGCGACGTGGGCCTGGTCCGCACCAACAACGAGGACTCCGGGTTCGCCGGCCCCTACCTCGTGATGGTGGCCGACGGCGTCGGCGGCGCCGCCGCGGGCGAGGTGGCGTCGTCCACCGTCACCTACGTGGCGAGCGCGCTGAGCATGCTGCCCACCCCCGGCGAGCCGGTCGACCCGGGCGGCCTGCTCGCCGACGCGGTGCGCCGCAGCAGCGAGCAGCTGCAGCGCGGGGTGGCCGAGGACGCCGCGCGGCACGGCATGGGCACCACCTTCACCGCCGTCTACACCGACGGCGAGCGCTGCGTGCTCGGTCATGTCGGCGACTCGCGCGCCTACCTGCTGCGCGCGGGCGAGCTGGTCCGGCTCAGCATCGACCACACCCTCGTGCAAGCGCTCGTCGACGCCGGCCGGCTGACGCCCGAGGATGCCCGCACCTCACCGCAGCGCAACGTGGTGCTGCGGGCGCTGGGCGGCGGCACCGACGATGCCGAGCCCGACCTGCTCGACCTCGCGCTCCACCCGGGCGACCGGCTGCTGCTGTGCAGCGACGGCCTCACCGACCTCGTCGAGGACGTCGAGATCGCCCACCTGCTGGCCGGCCACGCCGCCCAGCCCGCCGTCGAGGCGCTGGTCGCCTCCGCACTGCGGCAGGGCGGCAAGGACAACGTCACCTGCGTGGTCGCCGACGTCGTCGACGGCCCGCCCATCGACTCCCGCGGTCAGCTTGTCGGCGCCGTGTTCGACCTCGCCAACATCGTCGACCCCGTCGCCGTCCGCTGAGGATCGCGGCGGGTGAAAGTTTCACCGCCTCAGCGGTGAAACTGTTGCTTCGGGCACGAAGGTTCGTACCAGAAGCGAAAGATTCACCGCCTCAGCGGTGAATCTTTCGGCGGCACGTCGTCAGCCGACCTCGCTGCCGAGCTCGACGGTGGCGGTGCGCTCCTCGCCGTCGCGCACGTAGGTGAACTCCACCTCCTCGCCCGGCAGGTGGGTGCGGATGCTGACGATGAGCGAGATGCCGTCGGTGACCCGCTGGCCGTCGACCTCGATGATCCGGTCGCCGACCTCGAGCCCGGCGTCCTCGGCCGGGGTGTCGGACATGACCTTGCGCAGCTCGGCGCCGTCGCCCTCGTCGGAGCCGGCCGTCTGCACCTCGGCGCCGATCACCGGGTAGCGCGCCTCGCCGTCCTTGAGGATCTGGTCGGCGGTGATCCGCACCTGCTCCACCGGGATGGCGAAGCCGACGCCGATGTTGCCGGCCTGGCCGTCGATGGTGCCGCCCCCGTTGGTGGCGATCGCCGAGTTGACGCCGACCACCTGGCCGCGCAGGTTGACCAGCGGCCCGCCGGAGTTGCCGGGGTTGATGGCGGCGTCGGTCTGCACGGCGTTGATGTAGGAGGCCTCGTCCGTGGTACTGCCGGTGGTGACCGGCCGGTTGAGCGCGCTGACGATGCCGGCGGTGACCGTGGAGTCGAGGCCCAGCGGGGAGCCGATGGCGACCACGCCGTCGCCCACGCGCAGCGTCTTGCTGCGGCCGAGCGCGGCGGGCTGGAGGTCCGTGGCGTCGGGGGCGTAGAGCACGGCGAGGTCGTAGACCGGGCTGCGGCCGACGACGCTCGCCTCGTAGCGCTCGCCCTCGGAGTCGACGACCTCGATCCGGTCTTCGCCCTCGGCGGCCGACTCGATCACGTGGTTGTTGGTGATGACGTGCCCCTGCTTGTCGAGCACGAACCCGGAGCCGGTGGCGCCGCCCTCCTCGCCGTCGAGGGCCGCGGAGATCTGCACGGTGCTGGGCAGCAGCGCCTCGGCCACGGCCGGCACGGTGCCCTCGTCGATGTCGAGGGGCGGCAGCTCGACGGTGTCGACGCCGGCGAGGCCGTCCTCGACCGAGCCGGGGGTGTCGTTGCCGGTGGCCCGGTCGTAGCCGACCGAGCCGAGCACGCCCCCGAGCACGCCGACGACCAGCGCGACGGCGGCGGCCACCGGGATCACCCAGGCGCCGACGCGGGCGCGGCCGGCGGCGTGGCGCGGCGGCGGGTGCGGCTCGAGCGGCATCCGCTGCGTCATGCGGGCGCTGTAGTCGTCCCACGGCTGCAGCATCGGCGCGGGCGGCGGCCCGGGCGGTGGCGGCATGGCCGGCGGTGGTGCGGGCGGGACCGGCGCGGCGGCGGGCCCGACCGACAGCGGCTGCGTCGGCTCGGTGTCGTCGGTCTCGTCGGTCACGGGTCCATCTTCCCTTGCCGTCCCAGCACGGGCTCCACCTGTCGGGTGGTGCCGGCGGTCAGCGGTCGTCGCGTGGCAGCTTGGCCGGCGTCGGGCTGACCGACGGCGAGAGGTGCGCGACCGGCGCGCGGCGGTCGGTGGGCGGGGTGTCGGCCGGTGCGCCCGCCGTCCCGAGGGCCAGGACGCCCATCACGGCGATGCCGGCGGCCCCACCGCCGAGGGCGGCGAAGCCGACCGCACGGCGCCGCTCGGCCAGGCCGGGCGTCGTTCGCTGGGAAGCGATGGCGAGCAGCACGTCGCCCGGCGGCATGCCGAGCAGCGCGCCCTTGAGCTCGCTGGAGAGACCGCCGCCGCCCGGGCGGTCGGTGGACCAGTGGGCCAGCCGGGTCTTCACCCAGCCCTCCCGCTCGACCAGGTCGCGGCACAGGTGGCACTGGTGCACGTGGTTCCAGGCGCGGTCGGTCTCGGCCTCACCGAGCTGACCGTCGAGGAGCGCGCTGACCCGGTTGCCGAGGTGCGCGCTCACCGCTGCCCCTCCGCCACGGCGTCCCCACCGGGGACGACGGGTCCGGCGTACCGCTCGCGGCCGCCGGTGGGCGCGCGGTGCGCCAGCGCGGCGCGCAGCATCGCGCGGCCGCGGTGGATCCGGGAGCGGACGGTGCCGAGCTTGGCGCCGAGGATCTCGGCGATCTCCTCGTAGGTGAGGCCCTCGACGTCGCAGAGCACGACGGCGGCGCGGAAGTCCGGGGGCAGCGTGGCGAGCGCGCTCTCCACGTCGTCGTCGAAGGTGCGGTCGACGTACGCCGCGTCCGGGGCCGGCGAGGGGCTGGAGAGCCGGTCGGCGCGCTCGTCGGACAGCGCGTCGAAGCGGATCCGCTGCTTGCGGCGGGCCTGGTCGAGGAACAGGTTCGTGGTGATCCGGTGCAGCCAGCCCTCGAAGGTGCCCGGGGTGTAGGTGTCGAGCGAGCGGAACACCCGCACGAACACCTCCTGGGTGAGGTCCTCGGCGTCGAACCGGTTGCCGGTGAGGCGGTAGGCGAGCCGGTAGACCCGCTCGGAGTGGCGCTCGACGATCTCGTCCCAGGTCGGGACGCCGTCGGTCGTCGTCTCCACTGTCGGTTCTCCTCCTGTGAGCGGCCGGGCTGCCACGGTAGCCATCGTCCCTGTCACCCACCTGTGAGTCACTAACGAGCGACCCGTGCCCCGTGTTCCCGCCGACTCGGCGTTCTCCCCGGTCGCGCGTGCCGCGGTCGGGGCGCTCGGAGCATTAGGTTGTCGGCCATGTCGAGCACGCCGACCGACCCGATCAGCTCCGCCAGCTGGACCTTCGCCGAGACCTACGTCTCCGAGGACGAGGTGCTGGCGGCCGGCCGCGCCCGCGCCGAAGAGGTCGGCGTGGTGGCCATCGGGTCCGGCGGGGGCGCCGCGCTGCGGTTCGTCGCCTCCGTGCTCGAGGCGCGCGCCGTCGTCGAGATCGGCACCGGCACCGGCGTCTCGGGACTGTGGCTGCTGCGCGGCATGCGGCCCGACGGCGTCCTCACCACCGTCGACCTCGAGGCCGAGCACCAGCGACTCGCCCGTGAGACGTTCACCGAGGCCGGCATCGCCGCGCAGCGGGTCCGCACCATCCCCGGCGCCGCGCTCGACGTGCTCCCCCGCCTCACCGACGGCCACTACGACCTCGTGTTCGCCGACGGCGACAAGACCGAGTACGCCGCCTACCTCGACGAGGCGATGCGGCTGCTGCGCCCCGGCGGCGTGGTGGCCTTCGACAACGCGCTGTGGCACGACAAGGTCGCCGACCCCGCCAAGCGCGACGAGCAGACCGTCGCCGTCCGCGACCTCGTCCGCGCCGTCGCAGAGCACGAGTCGCTCGTCCCCGTGCTCCTCCCGGTCGGCGACGGGCTGCTGCTGGCGAAAAAGGTCTGGGTCTCCGACTGAGCGCTCGCCACAATCGCGCAATTGCGCGGTTGTGACAGGTTCTGCGCCCGGGAACCTGTCATTTCGGCGCAATTGCGCGGAAGGGGCGGACCGGGCGGCCGGCTCAACCCGTCGGCGAGGCCTCGAACCCCTCGGCGCCCTCGGCGACGGCGACGACGTCGCACTCCTCGATGAGGATCGGGGCGGAGCCGATGATCTGCGAGCCCGGGGCCTCGGCCGCGCCGGTGGCGAAG
Organism: uncultured Actinomycetota bacterium; assembly: GCA_963780355.1. GTDB lineage: Bacteria > Actinomycetota > Actinomycetes > Propionibacteriales > Nocardioidaceae > Nocardioides. The sequence goes on along the minus strand of CAWABT010000001.1, from coordinate 1,587,767 downwards.
GTCTCCTGGAACTGCGCGCGCGCCACGTCGGAGGCGAAGACGTAGCAGCCCTCGAACCACTCCCCCGGTCGCATCCGCCAGGTCTTGAACCGCAGCCCCGCCATGCCGGTGAACTTGGCGTGGGAGGTGTCGGCGACGTAGGTGGCGAGCTTCTCGGCGGTGTCGGCGGGGGCGTCGGCGAGCGACCAGCGGACGGTGAGGGCCTTCATCGGGCAACTCCTTCGAGGGGGTCGGGTGAGCCCAGCCAGGTGAGCAGGGCGCGGGCGCCGAAGCCGGTCGGGCCCTTGGTCCACTCGTGCGCCTCGTCGGGCGCCTCGCCGACCGAGGCCAGGTCGAGGTGGGCCCACGGCACCGAGCCGGTGAACTCCTTCAGGAACAGCGCGGCCAGGATCGCGAGCGGACCACGGGCGCCGTTGTCGGCGTCCGCGATCTTCGAGGCGATCTTGTCGGCGTAGCCGGCGTAGATCGGGAACCGCCACAGCGGCTCGCCGGCGACCTCGCCGGCCCCGAGCAGTGCATCGGCGAGGGCGTCGTCGGTGGCGAACAGCCCGCCGACCTGCTGGCCGAGCGCGACCTTGATGCTGCCGGTGAGCGTCGCGACGTCGACCATCACGTCGGGCTTCACCTCCGAGACGGCGTAGGCCATCGCGTCACCCATCACCAGCCGCCCCTCGGCGTCGGTGTTGGTGACCTCGGTGGTGCGGCCGCCGTAGTGACGCAGCACGTCGCCGGGGCGCATCGACGCCGCGCCGACGGCGTTCTCGGCGGACGGCACCAGCCCGACGACCTTCACCGGGCAGCCGACGTCGGCGAGGGCGGCCATCACCGAGATGACGACGCCGCCGCCGGTCATGTCGCGCTTCATCGGCACCATCGCCTCGTGCGGCTTGAGCGAGAGCCCGCCGCTGTCGAAGGTGATGCCCTTGCCGACGAGCACCACCGTCGGCGTGCGCCGGCGCGACTTCGGCGGGGTGTAGTCGAGGCGCACCAGCCGCGGCGGCGCGGCGGCGGCCGACCCGACGGCGAGGATGCCGCCGAAGCCCTCGTCGGCCAGCTGCTTCTCGTCCCAGACCCGGTAGTCGAGGCCGGCCTCGGCGGCGACCTCGCGGGCCTGCTCGGCCAGCCAGGCCGGCGTCTTCACGTTGGCCGGGACGCTGGCCAGGGTGCGCGAGCGCCAGCCGGCCCGGGCGAGGGCGCGGGCCCGGTCGAGCGCCGGCCGGGCGTCGTCCGGCAGCCCGCAGAGCACGACCCGGGCGACGGGGGTGCGGTCCGGCGTCGGCTCGCGCATGAGGAACCCGAAGGACCCCAGCACGGCCCCGGTGACGACGGGCTCGAGGGCGTCCTCCAGCGCGGCCAGCGTGGTGGCGACGGCGGCCCGGCCGCGCACGTGGCGAGCCAGCGTGGCGGCGGCCCGGCGCAGGTCGGCGGGCCGGCCGCGGCCGACGCCGACCAGGCAGACCTCGCGCAGCGCGGGGTTGCCGGCGACGCCGTCCGGCACCGGGAGCGCGACCAGGTCTCCGACCTCGCCCGTGGCGCGACCGGACTCCGCGACGGCCAGCAGGTCGATGCCCAGGGCCGTGGCCACCGAGTCGGCGCCGGGACCGAGCAGCAGCCCGTCGCCGTCGTCCGGGTGGACCGGGACGGCGAGGACGTCGACACCCGGGGTCGCGGCCAGCTCGGAGGCCGGCCGGTCGCCCGGCTCGGCCTCAGGTGGCGTGAGCCGACCGAGCGGTCCGGGTGCGGGTGAGATCACCCGACGACGTTCTTGAGGGCGTCTCCGAGGGCGCCCGCCTCCTCGGCGTTGAGCTCGACCACGAGACGGCCACCGCCTTCGAGCGGCACCCGCATGACGATGCCGCGACCTTCCTTGGTGACCTCCAGCGGACCATCCCCGGTGCGAGGCTTCATCGCCGCCATGCGGCACCCACTTCCCTCAATCGAGCTCGGTCGGGACCCTTCCCGATCCACGTGCAACGACCATTATCCCCTACGCGCGGCGGGCCGCGCACGCGGACGGGCTGGCAGACTCACCGGCCATGGCCGACTCCTCGCCCGACAGCACCGACAGCTCCGTCGTCCTCGACGTCACCGACGGTGTCGCGACGATCACGCTCAACCGCCCGGACGCGATGAACAGTCTCGACATCGCCACCAAGGAGCTGCTCCTCGAGACGATCACCGCGGTGGCCGCCGACGACGCCGCCCGGTGCGTCGTCCTCACCGGCACCGGGCGGGCCTTCTGCACCGGCCAGGACCTGAAGGAGCACATCGAGCTGCTCGAGAGCGGCAGCAGCGACCAGCTCTTCACCACGGTCGAGAAGCACTACAACCCGATCGTCACCGCGCTCGTCGAGATGGAGAAGCCGGTGGTGGCCAAGGTCAACGGCGTCGCGGCCGGCGCGGGCGCCAGCCTGGCCTTCGCCTGCGACCTGCGGATCGTCTCGGACGCCGCCGGCTTCAACCTGGCCTTCGCCAACGTCGCGCTGTCCTGCGACACCGGCGCCAGCTACCACCTGCCGCTGCTCGTGGGCCGGGCCAAGGCGATGGAGCTGCTGTACTTCCCCCGCACCGTCAAGGCCGAGGAGGCGCTCGAGCTCGGCCTCGCCACCGCCGTCGTGCCGGCCGCGTCGCTGGACGCCGAGGTCGACGCCCTCGCCGGCCGGCTCGCCGCCGGCCCCACCGTCGCGTTCGGCGCGATGCGGAAGGCGGTCAACCACGCGGCTGCCGGCGCGTCCTTCACCGAGGCGCTGGAGCTCGAGGGCGAGATGATGACCCGCACCGGCGCCACCCACGACCACCGCGCCGCCGTCGCCGCGTTCGTGGCCAAGGAGAAGCCGGTCTTCGAGGGGCGCTGACCGCCCCCGCGCCCGCCACCGATGCGGGGGCGTGACGCCCCCGGGGCTACGGTCGACACCAGACTGCAAGTTCCGGGTCGTCGATCGTGGGCTCCACGACGACACCGACACCGCCGGCGGCAGCAATACCGAGGTGGTAGCGAGATGTCCTCGCACTCCGGTCGAACCCGTTGATCTCGTTCGTGTGGTCACCAGGCGAGCTGCTGCTCGCCGGCACCGGTGGGACGCAGAACTACACCGTGGGCCACGTACGCGAGCTCAACCGGCGCGGCATCGCGGCGCAGGTGGTCACGGTCGGGGTGGGTGAGGACGACGGGCGTGACGGGTTCGCCGACGTGCCGTTCCGCTCGCTGGCCACGGCCGAGGACGTCGGCCGGCTGGACGGCGCGGTCGTCTTCACCACCGCGTTCCCCGCGGTCGCGATGGCGCGCCCCGCCTACCAGATCCTCCACGTCCCGCCACCGGTCCGTGCCCGGGACCGCCGGCGCATGGCCGCGCAGACCGCGGATCGCCGTCTCGTCGTGACCAGCCGGTTCGCGGCGGGGCTGTGGGCGGAGTTCCTGGGCGTCGACCGCGACTCGCTCGCCGTCGTGTACCCGTACGCCGAGGCGTGCTTCGGCGCCGTGGAGCGTCCCCCCGCGCGCCCCGGCGACGTCCGCGTCCTCTACGCCGGCCGACTCACGCCCGAGAAGGGCATCTACACCCTGCTCGAGATGATTCACGCCGATCTCGTCGCCGACCGGCTGGACCCCGACGCCCGGGTGACCTTCACCGTGACCGCCGCGGGCGCCGACAAGCCGCACGGCGGCATGCTGCGCCGGATGCTGGCCGGCCACCCCGGCGTACGGCTCGTTCCCGCCTGCCCGACGTCGGAGTCGATGGCCGCCCTGATGGCGCAGCAGGACGTGGTGGTGATGCCGTCGAACAGCCAGTACTGGCACGAGACCTTCGGGATCGTCTCGATCGAGGCGCAGCACGCCGGCTGCCGCGTGGTCGCCTCGGACGACGGCGGCCTGCCGGAGACCGACTGCGGGGCGATCTCGCTGGTCGCGCCGGACGACGCCGTCGCGCTCGCGCGCGGCGTCGGCGAGGCGGTCGCGCGCGGTGCCGTGCCGGCGGAGCAGCGGCGTGCCGCCGCGCGCCGGTTCACCGTGGAGCGGTCGGTCGACGCGCTCCTCGCCGTCCTGAACGACGAGGCTGTGGCCGCCCTGCCCGCGCGCCCTGCCCTCCGGCTGGTGCCCGCCCCCGAACGACGCGAGCCGTCCGCATCGGTCCACGCCCACGACGTCATGACGCCCACCCGACGACGGGCTGCCGGTCCCGGCGGCCCGCGGCACCGCCCCGAGGAGCACCGATGAACGACAAGTCACCGCGACAGCACCTGTCGAAGAAGTCCGCCAAGCCGTTGAAGGAGAAGCGGGCCGAGAAGCGCGCCAAGCGCTTCGACGAGGCCACCGCGATCCCGACGACGCGCAAGCGACGCTCCGAGTGACGGCGTCCGCGCCCGCCGGTCAGCCCGCCGGCTGCCAGTCCAGCTCGCCGTAGGACATCCCGAACAGCCGCATCAGCTGGCGCGGGACGGTGGTGCGGAGGTAGCCGCGGTCGGGGCGGGCGCCGTACTCGACGGTGAGGGCCGCCCCGGCGAACCTCGCGTTGTACCAGCCCGTCATCGTGCCGTGGCAGACGCCGCCGCAGTCGAAGGTCTTGCGGGGCAGGTTCAGCGCGTTCGCGACGCGCCGCGCGAAGGCCCGGTTCTTGGTGTCGGTGTCGACGCCGTACAGCGGCTGGTGGAAGCTGACGATCCGGGCCGGCTTCACGCCGCGCAGGAACCGCATCACCGCCCGGGTCTCCGGCTCCGAGGCCGGCCGCGGACCCGACTCGTAGGAGCCGTCGAGGTCGGCCCAGCGGAACGGGAAGTTGCGGTTGAGGTCGACGCCGCGGGCGTTCTTGCGGGTGCCGCGGGCCAGGCCGTCGGGGTTGTAGTCGGGGATCAGCCAGACGTCGGCGCCGAGCACCTTCCGGCCGTCACGCAGCGCCAGCAGGATCTGCCGGGTCGCCCGCTCGTCGCCGTGCATCGTGGCGATGAGGACGACGCGCAGCCCGGCGTTCCGGTCGCCGATCCGGTACGCGCGGATCGGCCGGCCCTGCACCGAGCGGCCGATCACCCGCTGCTCGATCGTGGCCGGGGCGTCGGCACGGCGCGCGGCCGACGTCGAGGGGGCCGAGACGGCCGCCGGCGGCAGCAGCGTCGCCGCCACCACGAGCCCGAGCAGCGCGGCGAGCGCGTGACGCACCGGCACGGCCTAGACCTTGTCGAAGAGGTAGGCGTAGGTGAAGACGGCGACGCCGACGATCATGCCGAGATGGCCGAGCAGCGAGAGGCCGGGGCCCTCCGACCAGGTGTCCTCGGTGGCGTCGGCGGCGTGCTTGCCGCGAGACGGCAGCCACCGCACCAGGATGAGGAGCCCGGCCAGCGCCACGATCCACCACAGCAGCACCGCGACGATGCCGATGAGGCTGACGGTGCCCTCCGAGAGACGTCCGTCGGTCAGCAGGAACGTCACCCACGCGACGAGGGCGAGGACGCCGGCCCCGGTGTGGACGTTGACAGGTGCGTGGGCGATGTCCAGGCGCCTGGCGCCCTCCCCGCCCCGGCCGAGCCGGAGGCGGGTGAGCACGATGACCACCGCGGCGAGCGCGGTGAGCACGTAGACGACGATCTCGGTCGACACGAGCCGCAGTGTCTCACCCGGACGGGCGTCGGATGGGCGAGGCGCGCCTCTCAGGTGGGCGGTTCCGGGCCTCGGGGTGTCGCGGAGGGATTCTCGGGGTCCGACGGCGGCCGGTGCTGCTCCTCCTGCTCGCGCTCGGTCGCGAGCCGGTCGAGCAGGGTGTCGACCTCGCTCATCCGGTAGCCGCGGAAGGCCAGCGAGAAGCGCACCCGCCGCAGGTCGGCGCCGGTGAGCCGGCCGGTGGCGGGCACGGTGGCGTCGGGCCGGTCGTCGTACTCCTCGGCCATCGGCGCACCCTTGCCCGCGGCCACGAAGGCGATGCCCCCGAGCAGCAGGACGAGGAGGACGGCGAACACCCAGGTCACGTACGACCCTCCCGGGCGGCCACCATGCGTGCCACCGCCTCGTCGACGTCGTCGGTGACGTGCAACCGGTCGAGGTCGGCCTCGGTGATCTTGCCCTCGGCGAGCACGGTGTCGCGCAGCCAGCCGATGAGCCCGGACCAGTAGGCCGTGCCGACGAGGGCGACCGGGAACGTGGTGATCTTCTGCGTCTGCGCCAGGGTGAGCGCCTCGAAGGTCTCGTCGAGCGTGCCGAGCCCGCCGGGGAGCACGATGAAGCCCTGCGAGTACTTCACGAACATCGTCTTGCGCGCGAAGAAGTAGCGGAAGTTGATGCCGACGTCGACCCACTCGTTGAGGCCCATCTCGAACGGCAGCTCGATGCCGAGCCCGACGCTGACGCCACCCGCCTCGCTCGCACCCTTGTTGGCCGCCTCCATCGCCCCCGGGCCCCCGCCGGTGATGACGGCGAACCCCTCCTCGACCAGCCGGCGTCCGACCTGCTCGCCGCGGGCGTAGTCGGGACTGTCGGCGGGCGTGCGGGCGGAGCCGAAGACGGCGACCGCCGGGCCGAGCTCGGCGAGCGCGCCGAAGCCCTCGACGAACTCCGAGGTGATCCGCATGACGCGCCACGGGTCGGTGTGCACCCAGTCGGCGGGGCCGCGGGAGTCGAGCAACCGCTGGTCGGTGGTGGAGCCGTCGACCTGGTCACGGCGCTGGATGACGGGGCCCTTGGCCTTGGATCGCACCACGCCGCGACCCTATCCAAGGCGGGATACTCCTCCCGTGGCCCGCGACCGCACCCTCGTCTGCGTCTTCGCCCACCCGGACGACGACGCGTACGGCGTCGCCGGCACGGTCGCGCTGCACGGCGACGACCCGGGCTTCCGGTTCGTGATGGTGCACGCCACCCGCGGCGAGCAGGGCGACATCCGCGAGGGGTTCCCGGCCACCCGCGAGACCCTCGGCGCGGTCCGGCAGGCCGAGGACGAGGCGGCCTGGCGGGCGCTCGGCCGGGTGCCCGACCGGCACGAGTGGCTCGGCATGCCCGACGGCGGCATCGCCGACCTCCCGTTCGAGGACGTCGTCGCCCCGGTGGCCCGGATCCTCGAGGAGGAGCGCCCCGACGTCGTCGTCACGTTCGGGCCGGACGGCATCTTCGGCCACCCCGACCACATCACGATCGGCGCGGCCACCGACGCGGCGTTCGCGCGGGTCCGGGCCGACGGCGGGCCCGGGTTGCGGCGGCTGGCGCACGGCATGGTGCCGCAGTCGGTGTTCGAGCGGTGGAACCGGCAACGGGCCGACCTCGGGCTCTCCACCTTCGACCCCACGCGGATCTTCCACATGCGCGGGGTGCCGGACGACCAGCTCGGCGTCGTCGTCGACCGCTCGGCCGTGGCCCCGCGCGTGGTCGCCGGGCTCCGCGAGCACAAGAGCCAGCTGCACGTGATGTCGGACGACCCGGACGACACCGAGCAGTGGGAGCGCCGGAACCGCCGGGAGTGGTACGCGATCGCCTGGCCCGAGCGGGCGCCCGGGGCGCCGGTGCTGGCCGACCTGTTCGACGACCTGGACTGAGTCAGGCGCCGGTGAGCCAGGTGCGCAGCTGCTCCTCGCACCGCAGGATCTGCGCCACCGGCACGTGCTCCTCCTGCTTGTGGGCGAGCATCGGGTCGCCGGGACCGAAGTTCACGGCCGGGACGCCGAGCGCCGAGAACCGCGACACGTCGGTCCACCCGAACTTCGGGTTCACCACGCCGCCGACGGCGTCGACGAACTCCTTGGCCGCCGGCCGGTCCAGCCCGGGCAGCGCGCCGGGTGCGAGGTCGGTGAGGGTGACGTCGTAGCCGGCGAAGTAGTCGCGCACGAACGCCTCGGCCTCCTCGCCGCTGCGGTCGGGGGCGAAGCGGTAGTTGACCTCGACGACGCACTCGTCGGGCAGCACGTTGCCGGCGACGCCGCCGCGGATGCCGACCGCGTTGAGGCCCTCGTGGTACTCCAGCCCGTCGATGACCGGCTTGCGGGCCTCGTAGGCGGCCAGCCGCGCCAGCACGTCGGCGGCACGGTGGATGGCGTTGACGCCCTTCCAGCTCCGGGCGGAGTGGGCGCGCTCCCCCGTCGTCCGCACCTCGGCGCGCAGGGTGCCCTGGCACCCGGCCTCGACCACGGCGTCCGAGGGCTCCATCAGGATCGCGAAGTCGCCGTCGAGCAGCTGCGGGTCGCTCTGGCTGAGCTTGAAGAGACCGTTGTACTGCGAGTCGATCTCCTCGCCCTCGTAGAGCACGAAGGTGACGTCGCGGACGGGCTCCGGAACGGTGGCCGCGAGCCGCAGGATGACGGCGTCGCCGCCCTTCATGTCGCAGGTGCCGAGGCCGTGCAGCAGTCCGGTCCCCTCGTCGAGCCGGCTCGGCAGGTTGTCGTTGAGCGGCACCGTGTCGAGGTGGCCGGCGATCACCACCCGGTCGGGCCGGCCGAGGTGGGTGCGGGCGACGACGGTGTGGCCGCGACGAGTGACCTCGAGGTGGCCGAGCGCCGTCAGCGCCTCCTCGACGGCGTCCGCGATGGCCTGCTCGCCGAGGCTCACCGACTCGATGTCGACCAGCTGGCGGGTGAGGGTGACGGCGTCGGTGGAGAGGTCGAGCTGCGGCACGCGGGGTAGTCAACCAGCCGTCGTCCGACACGCCATTTCCACAGATCGGTTAAAAGCCGTGCGGACCGGGTTCAAGAGGCGTTGCATAGGGGACGACAAATCATGTGACCCACCTCACCCGCTCATCCGTACGGAAGGGATGCACGACGATGTGCAATCACTCCCCGGCTTGTCCCGACAGCAACTCCACCTCGTGCTGCACCGCCCACGTCGTGGTCGACCACTCCGAGCAGGGGTGGTGCCGCCTCTGCAACGGCGTGATCCTGTTCAGCGACGGCGGCTACCTGACGCCGGACCGCCAGGCCCACATGCTGGCCCGCTCCGCCTGAGCTAACTGTTGTTCTCGGGCGGGAACACGCAGAACTCGTTGCCCTCGGGGTCGGCGAGCACCGTCCATCTCTTCGTGTCCCACAGGTGGGTCGCACCAGCGGCCACGAAGTCGTCGACGTCGCCGTAGACGTCCCAGTGGATGCGGTTCTTGACCGTCTTGGGCTCCGGCACGACGTCGAACACGAACTGGTCGAACGGCACGCCCGGGATGCCGCCGACGACCCACTCCGTTCCGCCGTCGTTCCTGGCCTCGACGCCGAACCGCTCGGCCCACCACCGCGCGACCCGCTCCGGGTCGGCCGCGTCGACCACCACCTCGTAGAGCCGGTAGTCGCCCACCTCGTCGCGCAGGAACGCGCAGAGCTCCCCGCCCTCCGGGTCGGCCAGCACCGTCCAGGAGATCTCCTCATCGGGCTCGCGGAGCACCGTCGCGCCGGCGTCGACGAGCAGCTGCACGTCGGTGGTGTGGACGTCGAGGTGCACCCGCTGCTTCACGGTGCGCTGCTCCGGCACCGGGCACATCGCGAGGTCGCCGCCGGGCGGGTTGCCCATCACGTCACCGGGGTCGGTGGCGTCACGCGGCGTGGTGGCGTGCCCACCGACGGCGGCCGCCCAGAACCGCGTCATCGCGCTGCGCGGGTCGGTGACGTCGATGCAGAGCTCCAGCCAGGTCGCGTCGGGCATGCCCACCATCCAACCGTGCCGCACCACTAGAACGTGTTCTAGTTCGTGGCCTACGCTGCCCGGCATGCGCAACGGGCTGGTCCTCTTCTCCTCCGACCGCGGCATCAGGCCGGCCGAGCTGGCCGTGGCCGCCGAGGAGCGCGGCTTCGACACGATCTACGTGCCGGAGCACACCCACATCCCGGTGCGCCGCGACGCGCTGCACCCGACCGGCGGCGAGGAGCTGCCCGACGACCGCTACACCCGCACCCTCGACCCGTGGATCTCGCTGGCGACGGCGGCCGCCGTCACCTCGCGGATCCGGCTGTCGACCGCGGTGGCGCTGCCGGTGGAGAGCGACCCGATCACGCTCGCCAAGCAGATCGCCACGCTCGACCACCTCTCCGGCGGCCGGGTGTCGATCGGCGCCGGCTTCGGCTGGAACACCGACGAGCTCGAGGACCACCACGTGCCGGCGAGACAAGCGTCGCACGGTGCTGCGCGAGTACGTGGAGGCGATGCGCGCGCTCTGGACCCAGGAGGAGGCCGCCTACGACGGCGAGTTCGTGTCGTTCGGCCCGTCGTGGGCGTACCCGAAGCCGACCCAAGCGCACATCCCGCTGGTGATCGGCGCCGGCGGCGGCCCGAAGACCTTCGCCTGGATCGCCCGCACCGCCGACGGCTGGATGACGACCCCGGTGGAGCAGGGCATCGGCGAGAAGGCCGACGCGCTGCGCGCCGCCTGGGCGGACGCCGGCCGGTCGGGCTCGCCGCAGATCCAGGTGCTCATCGCCCGGAAGCCGTCGCCCGAGGACCTCGAGGGCTGGGTCGCCGCCGGCGCCACCGACCTCATCTGGGGCGTTCCGGACAAGCCGGCCGCCGACGTCGTCGCCTACCTCGACCGGCTGGCCGGGCGCCTCGGGATCTGACGTACGTCTGGGGTCAGCTCGACGAAGGTCGCAGGTCAGGCGCGGGCGACGGCGACGACGGCGGCCTGGCCGTCGCCGACGGTCACCGAGGTGCCGTCGACACCGTCGGCGCTCACCGTGTACGACGTCGCCAGGGTCTCCTCGGCGATGAGGGCCTCGTGGGTGGTCGCGGCCGACACCACGGCATCCGAGCCGCCGAGGGTCAGGGCGATCCGGTCGGAGACGTCGAGGCCGGCGTCGCGGCGGGCCTGCTGGACGGCGCGGACCAGGTCGCGAGCGAGGCCCTCGGACTCGAGCTCGGGGGTGAGACCCGTGTCGAGGACGACGAACCCGCCGCCCGGCAGCACGCCGACGGCGGCGTGCGGGTCGTCGGAGCCGGCCACCGTGTCGAGCGAGTACTCCCCCTCGACGAGCGCCAGCCCACCCGCCGTCACCACGCCGTCAGCGGACATCGACCAGTCACCAGACTTCGAGCCCTTGATCGCGGTCTGCACCTCGCGGCCTAGCCGCGGGCCGGCGGCGCGAGCGTTGACGGTGAGCCGCTGCTCGACGCCGTACGACGCCGCCTCCGGCGAGTCGGCCGAGAGCAGCACGACGGACCTGACGTTCACCTCGTCGGCCACGATCGCCTCGAACCCGCTCAACGAAGCGGGATCGTCCACCACCACGGTGAGCGACGACAGCGGCAGCCGGGTGCGGAGCTGGCGCGCCTTGCGCAGCGCCGAGGCCGCCGAGCAGACCTCGCGCACCCGGTCCATCGCGGCGACGAGGTCGTCGTCGGACGGCAGCGAGTCGGCGGACGGCCAGTCGGTGAGGTGCACCGACCGCTCGCCGGTGAGCCCGCGCCAGATCTCCTCGGTGGCCAGCGGCAGCAGCGGCGCCGCGACCCGGCACACCGTCTCGAGCACGGTGGAGAGCGTGTCGAACGCGGCGGCGTCGTCGCGCCAGAACCGGTCGCGCGAGCGGCGGATGTACCAGTTGGTGAGCACGTCGACGAAGCCGCGGGTGAGCTCGCAGGCGTCGGCCACGGCGTAGGCGTCCATCGCCGCCGTCGAGTCGGCCACGAACTGGTGGCACTTGGCCAGCAGGTAGCGGTCGAGCGGGTCGGACGACGCCGTGGAGCGCTGGGCGTCGTGCCCGGCGCCGTCGTGCGCGGCGTTGGCGTAGAGCTGGAAGAAGTACCAGCTGCTCCACAGCGGCATGAGCACCTGCCGCACCGAGTCGCGGATGCCCTGCTCGGTGACGACGAGGTTGCCGCCGCGCAGGATCGGCGAGGACATGAGGAACCAGCGCATCGCGTCGGCGCCGTCGCGGTCGAAGACCTCGCTGACGTCGGGGTAGTTGCGCAGCGACTTGCTCATCTTGTTGCCGTCGGAGCCGAGCACGATGCCGTGGCTGATGCAGCTGGAGAACGCCGGCCGGTCGAAGATCGCCGACGCCAGGATGTGCAGCGTGTAGAACCAGCCGCGGGTCTGGCCGACGTACTCGACGATGAAGTCGCCCGGGAAGTGGTGCTCGAACCACTCCGCGTTCTCGAACGGGTAGTGCACCTGGGCGTAGCTCATCGAGCCGGAGTCGAACCAGACGTCGAGGACGTCGGGCACCCGCCGCATCGTGGACTTCCCGGTCGGGTCGTCGGGGTTCGGCCGGGTGAGCTCGTCGACGAACGGCCGGTGCAGGTCGGGCTCGCCGTCGCGGTTGCGGGGCAGCCGGCCGAAGTCGCGCTCCAGCTCCTCGAAGGAGCCGTAGACGTCGGTGCGCGGGTACGCCGGGTCGTCGCTCTGCCACACCGGCACCGGGCTGCCCCAGAACCGGTGGCGGGTGATCGACCAGTCGCGGGCGTTCTCGAGCCACTTGCCGAACTGGCCGTCCTTGGTGTGCTCGGGCACCCAGGTGATCTGCTGGTTGAGCTCGAGCATCCGCTGCTTGAACGCCGTCACCTGCACGAACCACGACGAGACGCCCTTGTAGATCAGGGGCTCGCGGCAGCGCCAGCAGTGCGGGTAGGCGTGGTCGTAGGTCTCGCGCCGCAGCAGCACCGTGCCCGGCGTCACCGAGCCGACCGGGCTCACCGTTCGGGTGACGGCCTTGAGGTCGTCGATGATCGGGAGGTTGGCGTCGAAGACGAGCATGCCCTCGTACTCGACGACGGGCTCGGTGAACCGGCCGTCCTTGCCGACCGGCATGACCGCCTCGATGCCCTCGCGGTCGGTGACCACCTTGTCGTCCTCACCGAACGCGCCGGCGGTGTGCACCAGCCCGGTGCCGTCGGTGGTGGTGACGAACTCGGCCGGCACCAGCCGGAACGCGTTCTCGCGGCCGAGGTAGTAGCCGAACGGCGGTGTGTAGGTGCGGCCGACGAGCTCGGCGCCCTTGTACCGCTCCACGATCTCGGGCGACTCGCCCAGCTCTCGGGCGTACGCACCCAGCCGCGACTCGGCGAGCAGGTACCGCTCCATCGTGCCCGTGACGTCGGAGGCGACCACCACGTAGTCGATGTCCTCGCCGACCATGATCGCGAGGTTGCTCGGGAGCGTCCACGGCGTGGTCGTCCACACCAGCGCGAGCTCGCCGGTCTCCAGCCGGCAGCCGACGGTGACGGCGGGGTCCTGGCGCTGCTGGTAGACGTCGTCGTCCATCCGCAGCTCGTGGTTCGACAGCGGGGTCTCGTCGTTCCAGCAGTAGGGCAGCACCCGGAAGCCGTCGTAGACCCAGCCCTTGTCGTACAGCTGCTTGAAGGCCCAGATCACCGACTCCATGTAGTCGGGCTCGTAGGTGCGGTAGTCGTGGTCGAAGTCGACCCACCGCGCCTGCCGGGTCACGTAGTCGCGCCACTCGCCGGTGTACTTCATCACCGAGTCGCGGCAGGCGTCGTTGAACTTCTCGATGCCCAGCTCGAGGATCTCGTCGGTGGTCTTGATGCCGTTGAGGCGCATCGCCTCCAGCTCGGCGGGGAGGCCGTGGGTGTCCCAGCCGAACCGGCGCTCCACCCGCCGTCCGCGCATCGTCTGGTAGCGCGGGACGACGTCCTTCACGTAGCCGGTCAGCAGGTGCCCGTAGTGCGGCAGGCCGTTCGCGAACGGCGGGCCGTCGTAGAAGACGAACTCGTTGGCGCCGTTCTCGCCCGCCTCGCGCTGGTCGACGCTCGCCTGGAAGGTGCCGTCCTTCTCCCAGTAGGCGAGCACGTCCTCCTCGATCGCGGGGAAGCGCGGGCTCGACGGGACGGGACCGGAACCGGTCTTCGGGTACGTCATCGGGCGGGTCTCCTGCGGGTTCGTCGTCACACGAGGACGACGTCTGCCGCGGTACCACCTCGCTTGCCCCCGCTGCCGGGGACCGCTTCGTTCACGGCTGTGACGGGCCTGCCCGTCCGGTTCTACTGGGGGCCGGGGCCCTGTTCTTCCGGAAGCTCGCCGCTGATGACGGCTCGAACGCTGTGGCTCCAGAGTACGGCGGCGGAACCGGCGTGCACGAATCGGTTACCGGGTGCGAGGCTCGCCCCCGTGCCGAACGACTTCTTCGTCGACCCCGCCGACGACCCCCGGAACGCCTCGGCCAGCGACCAGCCCACCCGCGGCGAACGGGCGGTGCTCGACGAGTACCTGCGCCACTACCGGCTCACCTTCGAGCTCAAGTGCTCCGGGTTGGACGCCGAGCAGCTGGCCCGGCGCGCGGTGCCGCCGTCGTCGCTCTCGCTGCTCGGGCTGCTGCGCCACCTCGGCAAGGTGGAGCACTCCTGGTGCCGGCGGGTGATGGAGCGCGACCTCGACCTGCCCCAGCTCTTCGGCCGCGACGAGGACTTCGACGGCGCCGTCGCGGACGACGAGGTGGTGGCCGCGGCGTGGGAGGCCTGGCGCCGGGAGGTGGCGCGCGCCGAGGAGACCTACGCCGCACTGCCGCTCGACCACCTCGGCCTGCACCCGGACGGCGAGCTCGAGCTGCGCGAGGTCGTCGTCCACCTGATCGAGGAGTACGCCCGGCACTGCGGCCACGCCGACCTGCTGCGCGAGGCGGTCGACGGCCGCACCGGCTGAGGCAACCCGTTAGCGTCGTCCGGGTGACCGATGCGACCACCGCCTGGGGCCATGCCCTCCTCACCCGCGACCTCGCGGGCGGCGTCCTCGACGCCTGGTTCCCCTCCCCCGCCCTGGGCGAACACGACGGCAGCGCCGTCCCGAACGAGCTGGCCGTCCTCGCCGGTGCCGACGAGGAGCGCGGCACGACGGCGGAGGTCGTGCTGGTCGAGTCCGACCTGACGTCGGCGCCGGTGTCGACCGAGGACGTCTGGCTGCGGCTCCACCTGCTCTCGCACCGGCTGGTGCCGCCGCACGGCACCAACCTCGACGGCGTCTTCGGGCTGCTCACCAACGTGGTGTGGACCTCCGAGGGCCCGTGCGCGGTGGCGGACTTCGAGCAGGTCCGCGCCCGGCTGCGCGCCGCCGGGCGGCGGCCCACCGTGTGGGGGGTCGACAAGTTCCCGCGGATGGTCGACTACGTGCTTCCGGCCGGCGTCCGGATCGCCGACGCCGACCGGGTGCGGCTCGGCGCCCACCTCGCCGAGGGCACCACCGTGATGCACGAGGGCTTCGTCAACTACAACGCCGGCACGCTCGGCGCGTCGATGGTCGAGGGCCGGATCTCCGCCGGGGTCGTGGTCGGCGACGGGTCCGACGTCGGCGGCGGCGCCTCGATCATGGGCACGCTCTCGGGCGGCGGCACCGAGGTGATCAGCATCGGCGAGCGGTGCCTGCTCGGCGCCAACGCCGGCATCGGCATCTCGCTCGGCGACGACTGCGTCGTCGAGGCCGGCTGCTACGTCACCGCCGGCACCAAGGTCACCGTGGTCGGCGCCGAGGGCGGCAGCGGCGTCGTCAAGGCGCGCGAGCTGTCGGGCCGCGACCAGGTGCTGTTCCGTCGCAACTCGGTCACCGGCGCCATCGAGGCGGTGGCCCGCGAGGGCACCGGCATCGCGCTCAACGAGGCGTTGCACTCGAACTGACGAGGGATGCGCGAGCCTGCGAGCGCGTGCCCTCGTCGTCGGTGGTCGAGCGAGCCGTCAGCGGCTGAGCCTGCGAGGCCGCTGAACTGGCGTGTCGAGACCAACCACCCCTCCCCCACACTGAACGGATGAGGAAAGGGCTGATCGCCGTCGTCGTGGGCGCGATGGTGGTGGTCGCCGCGGTGTTCGTGGGGGTGAAGCTCACCGGCCGCAACCCGCTGGACGCGTTCGCCGAGCCCGGCTGCGTCGCCGACGTCGACGGGCACCGGGTGGAGCTCGACCTCGAGCAGTCCGAGCACGCCTCGCTCATCGCGGCGATCTCGGTGCAGCGCGGCCTGCCGGCCCGGGCGGCGTCGATCGCGCTGGCGACGGCGTACCAGGAGTCGGACCTGCGCAACCTCGACCACGGCGACCGCGACTCGGTCGGCCTGTTCCAGCAGCGGCCCTCGCAGGGCTGGGGCACGGTCGAGGAGCTGACCGACCCGGTGTACGCCACCAACGCGTTCTACGACGTGCTCGCCGAGGTGGAGGGCTACCGCAGCCTCGAGATCACCGACGCCGCCCAGACCGTGCAGCGCTCGGGCTACCCCGAGGCCTACGCCGACCACGAGGACGACGCCCGCGCGCTCTCCTCGGCGTTCACCGGCTACTCACCCGGGGGGTTCGCGTGCGACGTCCCCGGCGACGCCGACGAGGCCTCGGACAACCTCACGCCGTCCGGGCTCACGCCGCGGGCCCGCGACGTCCGGGACGACATCGAGTCGGTGTTCGGAGACCTCGCCCTCGGCGGGTTCGCCCCCGGCGGCGTCCAGGACGGCCACCAGGAGGGCTCGACCCACTACGAGGGCCGCGCCGTCGACGTCTTCTTCCGGCCGGTGAACCCCGACAACAAGCGCGCCGGCTGGTCGCTGGCGAGCTACCTGGTCGCCCACGCCGACCGCCTCGACGTCCAGACCGTCATCTTCGACGACCGCATCTGGCGCGCCGGCACGGACGACTCCTGGCGCGACTACGACCCGCCCGGGCGCTCCGGCGACCCCGCCATCCTCGAGCACCGCGACCACGTCCACGTCGACGTCTTCGACTGACGTCGACCCGCCCGAAACTGCGCCGACCATGCGCCGACCCGCCCGAAAGTTTCGGGCGGGTCGGCGTGATTCTCGTGCAGTTTCGGGCGGGTCGGCCTACGGAGTGCTCCAGACGAGGGTGCCGGCCTGGGAGCGGACGAGGAGGGTCGCGGGGGCGTGGTCGGTGAGGAGGTCGGGGAGGGCGTCGCCGGGGGTCCAGGCGCGGTCGGGGTCGCGGAGGGCGGCGGCGTCCACGGCGACCGCCTCCAGCCGGGCGAGCAGCGCCTCGGGTTCGGTCGAGCTCGGCGCGGTAGTCGGCGAGGACGACGAGCAGCCGGTCGAGCACGCCGGCCAGCGCCTCGGCGTTGCCGGTGAGCATGTTGCGGGTGCGGGCGGCGTCGCGGCCGCCGACCCGGGTGACGTCGGCGAAGCTGCCCGCGCCCAGGTGGCGCGCTGCGGGCACGCCGCTGGCGGCGACGACGTCGAGCAGCGCGTTGGCGAGCACGTGCGGCGCGTGGCTCACCAGTGCGACGGCGGCGTCGTGCTCGTCCGGGGTGGTCACGAGCACGGTGGCGTCGAACGCGGTGAGCAGGAACTCGGCGACCTCGGCCACCGGCCTGGCCCAGCCGGCCGGCCGCTCGGCCGGGTAGGTGACGGCCCAGGTGGCGCCGACGAGCAGGTCGGCCTCGGCGGCGGCGAAGCCGGAGCGGTGGCTGCCGGCCATCGGGTGCGCGCCGACGTAGCGCCCGCCCAGCCCGGCGGCGGCCGGCGTCAGGGCGCCCTTGACGCTGCCCAGGTCGACGACGGCCGCCTGCGGCGCGGCCGCGGCGACCTCGGCGAGGGCGGCCGGGAGCGCGTCGATCGGCGCGGCGAGCACGACGAGGTCACGGTCGGCCGGAACGGCGTCGGCGGCTGCGAGTCCCGCATCGGTGGCTGCCGAGGCGGTTGCGGGGTCGGGATCGACCACCACGACGTCGAGGCCGAGCTCGCGTAGCCGCAGCGCCACCGAGCCGCCCACCAGGCCGGCCCCGACGACGGCGACCCGTGCGAAGCCGCTCACAGGTCGCCTGCGAGGTCGGCGAGCGGGGAGATCCGCCCGAGCGCCCGGGCGGTGCCGCCCTGCTCGGCCCAGGCCACCCGCATCTCCTCGTAGTCGGCGCCGGTGAAGGTGCCGGAGAGGAACAGCAGGAACTCGAAGATGCCGGGCGTCGCCGGCACCGGGCGGGTCACGAGGTTGGTCATGTTGACGCCGCGGTCCTCGAGCACGCCGAGCAGCCGGCGCAGGATGCCCGGCTCGTTGCGGTCCGGTAGCAGCGCCACGAGCAGCCCGGCGTCGCCGTCGCCGGTGCCCGGCAGCCGGTCGGCCGACACCAGGGCGAACTGCGTGTACGCGACGGCGTGGTCCTCGACCGCCCGCTCCACCAGGTGGAGGTCGTAGAGCGAGCCGCAGATCGTCGGGCCGATGCCGACCTCACCCGGCCCCAGGTCGCGGCAGGCGGCAGCGGTGGACGACGCCTCGCGGGTCGCGAGCCCGCGGCCGCCGATCCAGTCGTGGCACTGGGCGAGCCCGTGCGGGTGGCTCACCACCACGTGCGGCTCGACCGACGGGTCGCGGGTCCACGCGTCGAACGAGATCGGCAGCACCGCGCTGTCGACGATCGAGAGCTGCGGCCGTTGCAGCAGCGCGTCCAGCGTGGGCACGACGACGCCGTTGACGGAGTTGTCGATCGGCACCACCGCCGACGACGCCGACCCGTCGGCCACCCGCGCGAACGCCTCCGCCGCCGACGACACCGGCACCACCTCGGCGTCCGGCCGCAACCCGACGGCGGCCTGATGGGTGAACGTCCCGAGCGGGCCCAGGAACGCGACGGTGCTCATGCCGGGCTCATGTCGGGAACGCCGCGAGCACCCGGCTGGTGAAGGCGACGACGCGCAGCCGCTCCTGCAGCTCGGCCACCCGGCCCGCGTCGGCCCGGAACCCGATGTAGAAGTCGTGCCGGCCGTCGCCGTTGGCGTCGTGGTGCGGGTCGCTGTGCAGGAACTGGAGGTCGATGCCGAGGTCGGCCACCTGCTGCAGCGCCACCATCAGCGTGCCGCTGGACTCGTGGGCGGCGGCCATCGACAGCCAGACGGCGTCGACGAGGTCGGGCTCGGCGCGTGAGACCAGCCCGTACGCGAGGGGCGGCAGGCCGTCGAGGTGACCGCCGACGACGCGCTCCGGGTCGCGCAGCTCGTCGACGTCGACGACGGCCGAGCCGAGCGTGCCGGCGAGGTCGTACAGCTCGTCGGTGGTGGTGGTGTCGGGCAGCACCCGGAAGGTGACACCGGCCGAGCCGAGCGCGGTCACGACGTCGGAGTAGGTCTGCTGTCGCAGCGCGCAGCCGGTGAGCTCGGCGTCGCCCGGGCCGGTGCGGGTCCAGCGCCACGGCGACGGCACCGTGGCCGCCCGGACGACGCGCAGGCCGGTGCACGACGCGTTGAGCGCGCGCAGCAGCCGCACCGGGGGCGAGGCGGGGTCGCCGACCCGCACCAGCCCCTCGAGGTCGTGGGCCGCCTCGAGGGTGGCCATCAGCTCGACGTAGCCGCGCAGCCCGACGAGGAAGTCGCTGCCCGACCAGCCGAGCGCGGCCCGGGCCCGGGCCACCAGCGACGGCGGGTCGGTGGACGGGTGCGCGAGCGAGGGCTCGATCGCGGGCACGGGTGCGGTACTCATCTACAGACTCCTCAGGCGCGCGACGGCCAGCTCGACGTCGTCGTCGGCCACGGTGAGCGCGAGCCGCACGTGCTGCTCGCCGGCGACGCCGTACTCCAGGCCGTTGACGACGATCAGACCGTGGTCGGCGAGCGCGGCCACGGTGTCGGCGGCGGGCTCGCCGCGGGTGGCCCAGAGGTAGAGGCCGGCCTCGCTGTGGTCGACCCGGAAGCCACCGGCCTCCAGCGCCGGTCGCAGCACGTCCCGCCGCGCGGCATACCGCGCACGCTGGGTGGCCACGTGCTCGTCGTCGCGCAGCACCGCCATCGCCACGCCCTGCTGCGGCGACGGCATCCCGAGCCCGAGGTTGCGTCGCACGCTGGCGAGCTCGGCCACGAGGCCGGTGTCACCGCCCACGAACCCGCACCGGTAGCCGGCCAGGTTGGACCGTTTGCTGAGCGAGTGGACGGCGAGCACGCCGTCGTGGCTGCCGCCGGACACGTCCGGGTGCAGCACGCTCGCCGGCGTGGCCTCCCAGCCGAGGTCGAGGTAGCACTCGTCGGAGACCAGCAGCGTGCCGTGCTCGCGGCACCACGCGACCATCCGGCGCAGCGCGGCCGCGTCGAGCACCCGGCCGGTCGGGTTGCTGGGCGAGTTCACCCACAGCAGCGCCGGCGGGGCGGCGAGCGCGTCGAGGTCGTCGGGCCCGTCGACCAGCACGGTGTGCGCCCGCACCAGCGCGGCGCCGACGGCGTAGGTGGGGTAGGCCAGCGACGGCAGGCCGACGACGTCGTCCGGGCCGACGTCGAGGTGCAGGGCGAGGGAGCCGATCAGCTCCTTCAGCCCGATCACCGGCAGCACGGCGTCGAGCGGCACCGGCGGGACGCCGTGCGCCCGGTCGAGCCAGTTGGCGTAGGCCTGCCGCAGGTCGGGGCGGCCGACGGTCAGCGGGTAGCCCGGGGCATCGCCCTCGTGGGCCATCGCCCGCTGCGCGACGGCGGGCGTGGGGTCGACCGGAGCCCCGATCGACAGGTCGACCACCGGACCGTCGAACGCGGCCGCGCGACGCCGGACCCCGGCGACCCCGGCCTGCACCGCCACCGGCAACCGGTGGCTGAGCCGGGCACGCGCGTGGGTCAGTGGTCGTGCTCCTGCGGCTCCAAGGCGGCGACGATCGGGTGGTCGTGGTCGATCTCGCCCATCTTGGCGGCCCCGCCCGGGGAGCCGATCTCCGAGAAGAAGTCGACGTTCGCGGTGTAGTAGTCCTTCCACTCCTCCGGGGTGTCGTCCTCGTAGAAGATCGCCTCGACCGGGCACACCGGCTCGCAGGCGCCGCAGTCGACGCACTCGTCGGGCTGGATGTAGAGCATCCGCTTGCCCTCGTAGATGCAGTCGACGGGGCATTCGTCGACGCAGGCCCGGTCCTTCAGGTCGACGCAGGGCTGCGCAATGACGTAGGTCATCGGGTTGTCCTCCAGACAGACGGGACGAGGGGTTCGAGAACGCTGTCAGCCTAGTCTCCCGACTGTGCCACCCGACCCCGAACCCCACCCTGCGGACGTGGGACGTCACACACTCGGTCCGCACGTGGTCGGGACGCGGGTGGTGGTGCGGCGGCTGGTGCCCGGCGAGACCGGCCCGTCGGGCGGCCCGGCGATGACCGACGTGCTCGGCACCTGCCTCTCGTGGGGTCCCGACGGCTGCGTCGTGCAGCCGGAGTCGGGGCCGGCCGTGACCGTGCCGCTGGCCGAGATCGTGACCGGCAAGCCGGTTCCGGAGCGGGCGTCGGTGCGGCAGCGGGTGCCGGCGCGCGAGGCCCAGCTGCGCGCCACCGCGCTGTTCCCGGACCTGGTCACCGAGCCGGTCGGCGACTGGCTGCTGCGCCGCTCCCCCACCGCCCCCAACCGCCGCGCCAACTCGGTGCTGGCCTTCGGCCCCTCCGGCGTCGCGGACGACGTCGAACGGGTGCTCGCGCACTACGACCGCCCGGTGGCGGCCGTGCTCACCGGGTCACCGGAGGAGGAGCGGCTGCGCGGGCTGGGGTGGGTGCTCGAGAGCGACGACGCCGACGCGCTGTTCCAGGTCGCCGGGATGGCGCAGGTGGCCCGGGCGCTGCGCGACGTCGACGACGTCGAGGTGGAGCTGACCGACGACGGCGGGCTGGCCCGCGCCCGGCTGGGGGACCACGCCACCGGGCTCGCCGCGTACCGCGACGGCTGGTGGGGCGTGCGCGCCGTCGAGGTGGCGCCCGGGCACCGCCGGCAGCGGCTCGGGCTGCGCGTGATGGCCGCGCTCGCCGGGTGGGGCGCCGAGCAGGGCGCCACCACGGCCTACCTGCAGGTGCTCGCCGACAACGAGCCGGCGCTGGCGCTGTACGCGAGGTTGGGCTTCCGCACCCACCACGTGCACCGCTACCTCACGCCGGGGTGAGAGCGGGCTCGTCGGGGGGCGCGAGCGTGAGCACGGCGTCCTCGATGAGCGGCTCCTCCTCGATGTCGGACTCCACTCGGCGGAACCGCAGCGCGAGGTTCGGCTCGGTGTCGTCGCCGACGAGGTCGACCGACGCGACGACGAACAGCCGCTGCGGGCCGACGTACTCGATGTGCAGGTAGGTGATCCGGTCGATCTCGGGGTGCCCCTGCAGCCGCTCGAGCACTCGGGCGTAGAGCTCGGAGCTGGCGCTCGCGCCGAGCAGGTACTCCATGTTGCGGCGCATCAGGAAGACCGCGACGGCGGCCAGCAGCACGGCGATCGCGATCGAGGCGAGCGAGTCGAAGACGGCGTCGCCGGTGAGCTGGTGCAGCCCGATGCCGGTGGCGGCGATGACGATGCCGAGCAGCGCGGACAGGTCCTCGAGGAACACCGCGCGCAGGGTCGGGTTCGACGTGCGGGACACGAACCGCAGCGGGTGCAGCCCGAACCGGACGGCGGCACCGCGCACCTGGCGCGACGCCTGTACGAACGAGGCGCCCTCGAGCAGGAACGCGATGCCGAGGATCACGTAGTTGACGGTGAACGACGGCTCGTCGTGCGGCTCGGACAGCAGGCTGCTCACGCCGCTCCACAGCGAGACGACGGCGCCGGCGGAGAACAGCCCGAACGCCGCCACCAGCGACCAGATGTAGGTGGCGCGGCCGTAGCCGCGCGGGTGCGACTCGTCGCGCGGCTGGCGCCCCTTGCGCTCCGCGAGCAGCAGGAACACCTCGTTGCCGGTGTCCGACCACGAGTGCGCCGCCTCGGCGAGCATCGCCGCCGAGCCGGTGACCACCGCAGCCACCGACTTGGCCACGGCGAGCAGCCCGTTCGCCGTCAGCGCCACCACGACGGTGAACAGCGAGTCGCCCGGCGGCGGGTCGTGGCCGAGGTCGTCGCCGGCAACGGTCTCCCGGTCGTCGGGCTCCGCGGTCACTGGTCGGGCGGGCCGTCGTCCTGGGACCCCGGCGGGCGGCAGATCACCGTGTCGCTGGCGGTGTAGCTGGTGTGGAAGACCTCGTTCCGCTCGACGGCGTCCTCGCCCTTCTTGCGGAACACCCGGGTGACGTCGACCTGGAAGCCCGAGTAGCCCGAGTTCGGGTAGCAGTCCGGGGTGTAGAGGGTGCGGGTCTTCGGCTCCACGTAGGCGTAGCGGTCGGAGGTGAGCGCCTCGATGTCGTAGATCTTGGTGCTGTACATCCGCACCGTCACCGAGCCCTGCGACGACGGCGACGACGGGCTCAGCTCGGCGGTGATGAACACGCCGTAGTCGGTGTTGTTGCGGAACCGCAGGTCGACCGAGCCCCACGCCACCGTGGCCTCCCGGCCCACCGGATAGCGGTCGATGTAGAACGAGTGCGGCTTGTGCTCGATGTCCTCGAGGCCGGCGAAGAACATCGCGTTGAACGTGGTGGTGGCCATCTGCGAGACGCCGCCGCCGAGGTCCTCCTTGAAGATGCCGTCGCTGATGATGAAGCCCTCGGTGAAGCCGTTCTCGCGGGTGCGCTCGCCGACGACGCCGTTGAGCGAGAACACGTCGTCCGGCTTCAGCAGTGTGCCGTTCACGAGCTCGGCGGCGCGGCCGATGTTGATGTTGCGGTACTCCGCGTAGGGGAAGTACGTCGTGAACTCCGAGACCTTGCGCCGGATCTTGAGCGCGCGGGCGTCGGCGGTGGAGAAGTCGGGCTCGGCCACAGTGGCCGGCACCTTCAGCTCCCGCTGCCCCTCGGGCCGCGTCACCGTCTCGAGGAACGTCTCCCGGATGCTCCCGCTCTCGAACCTCACGCCCGGCTTCGCGGGCACCACCCGCGGCCGCCCCTTCACGATGCGGAAGGTGGCGTCGACCGGCGAGCCGGCCCGGCCGGTGGCCGAGCGCACCAGCCGGTCGAGCACCCGGGTGTCGACCCGCGGCACCAGCTCGCCGTCCACCGGCTCGAGCGAGAGCGCGTCGGCGTAGTCGGGCGGCCGCAGCGTCACCGGCGACTTGCCGAACACCAGCACCACCGGGTCGGACAGGGCCGGGTTGGCGAACTCCTCGACGGCGGCCTGCGCGTCCTCGTCGGTGATCTCGGGCTCGAGGGTGGTGGGCGCGAGCTCGATGTCGCGGTCGTCGGCGTCCTCGGCGAGGAACGCGTCGGCGAGCGCCTGCGAGGTGGCGTCGGGGTCGAGGCCGCGGCCGGTGCGGGCGTCGGTGGTGCGCACCCGGCCGTTCTCGAACCGCACGGTGGCATCGGTGGGCGGCGTGCCGAGGCCCTGGGTGAGCTCGTCGATGAGCGCGGTCATGCGGGCGTCGTCGACGGTGATGACGGCGTCGAGGTCCTCGCCGCCGGTGTAGGCCTCCCAGAGCGAGTCGGGGCGCCAGCTCTGCTCGCGCGCCGCCTGGTCGACCGAGGCGTCGTAGTCGACCGCGAGCCCGGCCTGCTCGGGGGTGACGGTCATCGACTTTCCACCCTCGACGCTCACGTCGATGTCGTCGTCGAGCCGGTCGGCGAGGCCCTCCTCCAGCCGGTCGGCGGCGGCGTCGGCCTCCAGGCCGCCGACGTCGACGCCGGCCACGGTGGTGCCGCGCGGCAGTCCCTCGCCGGCGCCGAGGTAGGCCGCGGCGTAGCCGCCGCCCGCCAGGAGCGCCAGGCCCAGGACGACGGCGATGACGACCTTGCCGCCGGCACGGTCGCGGTCGTCGTCGGGTCTCGCGGGCTTGCTCACGGCGGGCAGTCTAGGAAACGGGCTCGACAGTCTCGTGCCCCGACGTCGGTCGGGACGGGCGCCGGACCGCCGTCACCACGGAGAAGAGCAGCAGCACGAAGGCCCCGACGACGAGCGTGTAGCCGCGCGCGTTCGACGCCACGAGGTAGCTGCCGGAGCCCCGCGGCTGCGACATCACCAGCACCACCGCGCACCAGGCCGCGCCGAACGGGAGCCGCCAGGTCCAGCCGCCCGGGAGCGCGTAGACGGCGGCCGCCGTCGCGACCAGGCCGAGCACCAGTCCCGGCGTCAGCCCGTGCACCGCGACCGCGGCGACGCCGACGACCGCGCCGGCGACGGCGAGGAACGCGGCCCGCGAGACCGCGACGAGCACGTGCACCGGAGACGTCAGAGACCGGCGAACAGGTCGGTCTCGAAGCCCGACTCGTCCACCGGGCCGCGCTCCCCCTTGGCGATCCGGAAGTACTCGGTGCCCCAGGCGCGGTTGCCGAGCCGGTTCGAGAGCGCGAAGAAGGGGCCGTCGGTGGTGATCTGGGTGGCGTGCGCCTTGAGCGCGCTCATCTTCTGCTCGAGGTAGGCCTCCCCGTCGACCGCGGCGGCGATGTCGTCGTCCGGGATGGCGAAGAACGGCAGGTCGCCGTCGGGGTCCATCCCCGCGAAGGTCTCGGTGTCGCCGGACTCGCGCAGCGCGCGGAGGCCCTCACGCATCCGCGACTCCGACATCGCGCCCCAGTAGACCTTCGCGATCTCCCACGGCTCGCCGAGCTCGCGGCGGTACGTCGGCACGGCCGCCAGCTGGGTGGCGTACATCGCCACGCGGTGCGCCTGCACGTGGTCGGGGTGGCCGTAGCCGCCGAACTGGTCGTAGGTGACCAGCACCTGCGGCCGCACCTCCCGGACGACCTCGACCAGGTGGTCGGCGGCCTGGGTGAGGTCGGCGTTCCAGAACGCCGCGTCGCCGACCTCCGGGGCGGCGATCGCGTGCCCGTCGTCGTGCCAGGCCATGCCGGAGTCGTGGTAGGTGCCGAACCCACCCAGGAACCGGTGGTCGGTGACGCCGAGCGCCGCCATCGCGTCGGCGAGCTCGCCGCGGCGGTGCTCGCCGAGCCCGCCGTCGCGGTCGGCCGCGAGGTGCTCGAGCTCCGGCACCAGGATCTCCCCGAGCTCGCCGGCGGTGCAGGTGACGAGTGTGACGCCGCGGCCCTCGGCCACGTAGCGCGCCATGGTGGCGCCCTGGCCGATCGACTCGTCGTCGGGGTGCGCGTGCACCAGGAGCAGCCGGTACCGCGGGTTTTCGGGCATGCGGGAAGCGTAATGATGCCTCCGTGAACGCACGCCGACGCCTGCCTCCGCTCGCCGTCCTGGCCCTCGTCGTCCCCGCGCTCTCCTCGTGCCAGCTGCTCGGCAGCGGCTCCTCCTTCGACGACGCGCTCGAGGTGGTGCCGGGCGACGCGACCTCGGTCACCTTCGTCGACCGGGCAGCGAACGCGAAGCGGCTGGGGATCGAGGACGTCGACGACATCGTCGAGAACACCGAGGACGACCCGGCCGGCGGCACCCCGCTGGTGCAGTGGGTGCAGCCCATGCAGGACGCCGCGTTCAGCGAGCTCGACGTGCAGTGGTGGGTGCGGTCGGCGGCGTCCGACGGGCCGCCGGTGAACGTCTACAAGGTCGAGGACGTCGACCTCGACGAGCTCGTGAAGGACCTCGAGGACGCCGGCTTCGACAGCGAGGAGAAGGACGGCCGCACGATGCTGACGGCCGGGAGCCCGACCGAGCTCGCCGACCCCGAGACCGGGCTGATCGACGACGCCTACCCGCTGGAGTTCGGGTTCGGCGTGCTGGTCGACCCGGACGAGGACCTGGTGGCCACCGGCGCCGAGCTGGACCGGGTGGTCGACGTGCTGGACGACGACGAGGACTCGCTCACCGACGCCGGCACCTTCGACGACCTGGCCGACGGCGTGGACGACATCGAGCTCGCCTACCTGGCCGAGGACCCGCCCTGCGGCGGCGGGCAGGCCACATCCGACAGCCACCGAGGTCTCGGGTGCCGAGGACCTGGGCACGCCGGTGGCGCTCGGCTACTTCGTGAGCGCCGACGGCGACGACGCCACGACGTCCGGCCGGCTGGTGTTCGACGACGAGGACGCGGCGGCGGCGGACCTCGACGCCCGGAAGGACTACCTGGAGACCGGGCAGTCGCTGCGCAGCGGCCGGCCGGTCGCCGACCTCGGCTCGGCCGACCTCGAGCAGGACGGTGAGGTCGTGACGATGGAGCTCGACCTCGAGAACCCGCCGAGCGGGCGCGAGCTGGCGCTGCAGACCGACGCGTTCTTCGCCTGCACGCCCTAGGCCTGGTCGCGGGTGAGAATCTCGCTCAGCTGAGCCAGGAACGGCCGGTCGGCGGGCAGCCAGGCGACGTCGTCGAGCTCGGTGGGGCCGAGCCAGCGGAGTCGGTCGTGCTCGACCGGACGGGGCGTCCACCGCGTCACCTCGGCGGTGGCGACGGTGAGCACGTGGGTGTCGGCGATCGGCGAGGAGCCGTCCAGCCAGCCGGTGACGACGATCGCGATGCCGAGCTCCTCGGCGACCTCGCGCACCAGCGCGACCTCGGGTGTCTCACCCGGCTCGATCTTGCCGCCCGGCAGCTCCCAGCCGCCCGCGACCTCGGGCGGCGCGGTGCGGCGGCAGGCGAGCAGCCGCCCGTCGCGCAGCACGGCGGCCCCCACCACCGCCCGCGGCTCACTCATTCCGGCAGGCTAGTGCTCGTGACCGAGCCCGGCTTCCACCTCGTGCGCACCGACGAGAACGTCGACGAGGTCGACGCCCTCGCCGCCGCCGTCGGCGGGCGCGCCGGGCTCGGGGCCGTGCTCGCCGACCTGCCGCGGCGGGTCCGGCGGTGGTGGGTACCGGCCCGCGCCGTCCACCGCGCCTGGCGGTTCGACGGCGCCGACCAGCGCGACGTGCGGTGGTGGCCGCAGGGGGTGTCGTCGTCCGAGGACGCCTCGTTCGGCGGTGACGCCGACGGCGTCGCGGGCCGCCGCGTGGTGGCGGTCGCGTGGTACGCCAAGAACCTGCCGGGCGGCGGGAGGCAGGGCAGCCGGGTCACGTTCGTCGATCTCGGCGCCCGCCGCTACCGCCACGTGCTGCTCGTGGTGCCGACGCTGCGCGACGGCGTCGCCGGCCTCGAGCCGCTGCACGTGCACGCCGGCGGGATCGTGTGGTGCGGCGGCTACCTGCACGTCGCTGCGACCGCCCGCGGCTTCTACACCTGCCGCACCGCCGACGTGCTGCGGATGCCGGACGACTCACCGCTCGACACCTTCGGCTACCGCTACGTGCTGCCGGCGCGCTTCCAGTACCAGGCCGTCACCGACGACGGCGCCGAGCGGCTGCGCTACTCGTTCATGTCCCTCGACCGCGAGTCCGACCCGCCCGCGCTCGTCGTCGGCGAGTACGGCCGCGGCACCGGACGCACCCGGCGGCTGACCCGGTTCCCGCTCGACCCGACGACGATGCTCCCCGCCACCGCCGAGGACGGCGCCGTCCGGCCGCTCGGCCTCGAGGACGGCGTCGGCCAGATGCAGGGCGCCGTGGTGGCCCGCGGCCGGCTGCACGTGACGACCTCACACGGCCCGTGGACGCCCGGCTCGGTGCACACCGGCCCCGCGGGCACCGAGCTCGCGCGGCACCGCTGGGCCACCCCCATGGGGCCCGAGGACCTCGCCTACCTCCCGTCGTCCGACGAGCTGCTCAGCGTCACCGAGCACCCGCTCCGGCGCTGGGTCTTCACGATGAAGCGCTCCTGGTTCGAGTGAGCAGCGGGCGGGCGAGGAACGAGCCCGGACGCGTGGCGAGCGAAGATTGAGCAAACCCCGCGACTGAGCCCGCGAAGTCGCGACGGGCGCGCCGAAATCACCGCAGCCGATCTCGCCGACGCAAGGTGCCTCACCGCGGCAGCCGCGCCAGCTGGCGGGACTGCGCCACGAGCCGGCCGGCCTCGTCCCACACCTCGCAGTCCTCCTCGAACAGCCCGCCGGCCATGTTGCGGGTGGCGTGCCGGACCCGCAGCCAGCCGGGTGCCGGCTTCGCCCGCACGTGCGCGGTGAGCTCGAGGGTCGGCGCCCAGCCCATCCGGCCGTGGGTGAAGGTGACCGGCGGCAGCGCGTCGACGACGGTGAGCAGCGAGATCGGGTCCGGCTCGCGGCCGTCCTCGAGCTTGAACCAGGCGGCGAGCTCGCCCGAGCCGTTCGGCTCGCCGACCGCCCAGCCCACGTGGTCGGGGTGGAAGCGGATGTCGAAGCGGCCCATCAGCGGCGCGATCTTCCTGATCTCCTCCGGCGCCAGGGTGTTCGGCACGCACTCCTCGACCGGCGGCAGGTCGAGCTCCGGCGCGGTCGTGAGCACGTCCCCGGTCTCGCGGTCGAGGTCGCCGAACGTGGCGAGCGCGGCGATGCGCACGGCGTCGTCCTGCACCAGGTCGGCGGCCACGGTGGCCGAGCTGCCGCCCTCGCGGAGCGTGCGCACCTCGACCGTCGCCGGGCCGGGCGTCGAGGCCGCCAGGTAGTAGGCGCTGACGGCGAGCGGGTCGGGCTGGGCGGGCAGCGCCGCCCGGATCGCGCGGCCGACCACCGCCAGCAGGTACCCGCCGTTGACGCCGGCCCCCACCATCCAGCCCGGGTCGAGCTCCGCGGCGTAGCGGCCGGCGCCGCCGGGGGTCACGGCGGTGGTGGTGTCGAAGACCGAGGTCACGCGCCGACGCTAGCGAGGGCCGGGTGGCAGGCTGGGAGGGTGTCGACCGACCGCGCGCTCGAGGACGCCATCCGGGACCTCCTCTCCCGGCGTCGCGACGGCGCCACGATCTGCCCGTCGGAGGCGGCGCGCGCGGTGGCGGGCGAGGGCGACTGGCGCGATCTCATGGAACCCGCCCGCCGCGCCGCGGGCCGGCTGGCCGAGGCCGGCGCGGTCGAGATCACCCAGGGCGGGCGGGCGGTCGACCCGTCGACGGCGACCGGCCCGATCCGCATCGGCCGCGTGGCAGGCTCGACGTCATGACCGGACCCGAGTCGCAGCCCGACCTCGATCTGCTGGTCGCGGACGCCTGCACCCTCCCGAGCACCGATCGGCCGCTGCGGCTCGCCGAGTTCGACGACCTGTTCCGCGAGGCGGTGCGGACCATCGACCGCCAGGACGACGTCCTCAGGCTCTCGTTGTCCGGAGGTCCGGGGCTGGTCGACCGGGTCCGCGACCTCGCGGCCCGTGAGGCCACCTGCTGCTCGTTCTTCGACTTCCGGGTGTCGGGCAGCGACGACGACGCCGTGCTCGAGGTGCGCGTCCCGCCCGCTCGGCGCGCGGTGCTCGACGCCCTCGCCTGCCGGGCGTCCGAGCTCGCCCGGTAGGGCTCAGCCGAGGTGGGTGAAGGGCTCCTCGCCCGGTCGCCACGCCGTCCACCGCGCGTCGCCGAAACCCCTCAGCAGAGCGATCTCCGGCCCCTCGAGGTCATCCTCACCCGGGTTGAGCACGATCGAGGCGCCCTGGAGCTCGAGCGCGATGCCCTCCCCCGCCGTCTCCACGGTGCCGATCACGATCTGGCCGACGAGGGCACGCAGGGCATCGGCGTACCCGAACCCCTCCTGCCGCAGGGTCACGCCCGGCTGCCGGACCTCCGGCCAGGCCTCGCAGGTGAGCACCGGCTGGTCGTCGTCGCCGTCGAAGTGGAGCTCGAGGCGGTCGAGGTGGAAGTCGACGCTGACCAGCCGCCTCGTCACCAGCCGCGACAGCAGCTCGTTGGGCTGGTGGGCCGACTCGGTCATGGGCGGAGCCTAGGGCCAGGGGGCGACCTTCGTAGCCCGCTAACCACCGGCCGCGACGGCGTTCTGCAGGCCGAGCTCGGCCTCGTAGGCCCTGATCAGCGAGTCGGCCACCTGCTCGACGTCCTCGTGCCCCGGGTGTGCCTGCGCCAGCCGCCGGAGGTCGCGCATCTGGAAGACGTCGGTGTCGTTCGTCAGCACCAGGCTCTGCAGGTGCTCGAGGTCGAGCTGGTTCGTGAAGGTCTCGAACTCGTCGAGGCGGCCGACCAGCGAGAGGGTCGCCATGGTGCGCAGGCACTTCAGGCACCGGCCGCAGTTGGTGACCGCGAACTGGGCGAAGCAGACCCGCAGGTGTCGTTGGGCGAGCGGCTCGCCCGCCAGCCGAAGGACCTTCGTGCCTCGTGAGGCGTCCGCGCCGTCGTGGATCACCCGGAGACGTTCGGTCGACCAGAGCGGGTCCAGGTCGGGGTCCGATCCCCACGGGATCCCGGCGCCGTGCGTGAAGGTGGCCGGGATGCGCAACGTGGAGACGCGGGTCGAGGCGACGGTCCCCAGCGCGGCCAGCACGGAGCCGTGCGCCTCCAATCCCCACAGCACCCGGGCACCCTTGAGCACCGCGCGCAGGTTCGTGCGCATCCACAGGTAACGCGCACCGCGCTCGGCCGCGACGACCCTCAGGTCGCGGTCGATCCGGCGGATCGCCGCGGTCTGGGTCAGGGGGACGTCGAGCCCGAAGGCGTAGAGCAACGTGTCCACGTCCGGGTTCGTGACGAGGGTGTAGAAGGAGTCGGCACCGCCGGTGAAGCACGACGCCGTCCCGCGGCGGCGCAGCGTCCGGTCGGCCACGCCGTGGACCAGACCCTTGGCTCCACGCGGGGCGTCGGACGGCGGCGCGTGCACACGGACCCGCCTCATCCGCTGCGGGTACCACCCGACGAGGACGTCCTGGATCTGGTCCAGGGCGGCCCGTCTCGCATCGGAGATCGGGTCCCTGAGGACGAGGTCCTCACCCCGTCGCATCGCGATGAGGAGGGCGGCGGGAAGCCAGATGTCTCCCTGGTCGTGGGTGACGAAGGGGACGTCCGCCGGCGTCGCGACGAACACCGGGTGGACCTGGTCGCCGTACCTGATCCTGGTCCAGCTCCGATGGCGGCGCCCCCCGGCCACCACCCCCTGACGAGTGCGACCGACGATGACCCCCCTCATGTCGCGTGAGTGTAGGTACCCGGAGCCCTCGACATCGGGAGGTCGCGACCGGCCGCTAGACCGGTCTGGAGCACCGGACCCGGACCGGCGACGTCCGGAACCGGGGCTACCGTCCCCGGCATGGCGACGCACTGGACCCTCGGCCGGGACGCGAACGACCCGCAGCTGCTCGCGGCGTTCTGGGCGCGGGCGCTCGGCTACGTGCCCGAGCCCGGGTACGACTACGCCCCGACGGCGTCGGACCAGCGATCGGCTTCCTGCGCGTGCCCGAGCCGAAGACGGCGAAGAACCGCCTCCACATCGACATTCGGGTCGCCGGTGAGCAGCCCTGGGACTGGCTCGACGGCAGGACCTGATCCGCGCCAAGGTCGCCGACCTCCTCGCCGCCGGCGCCACCCACGTGCGCGAGGTGCACTACACCGACGAGCGCGGCACGGTGCTCGGCCACGTGGTCATGCTCGACCCCGAGGGCAACGAGTTCTCCGTGGCCTGAGGCCTCACACGTTGAAGCGGAACCTCGGCCGCCGGCTGTCGGCTCCACCTACGTGACACGGAGCGTGCGCCTACCGACGCTTGCAACGGCCGGGCCTGGGGTCATCCTCAGCGACTCTTCAGCGACTCTTCAGCGGCACTGACGAGGCTGCAGGCGGCCCCAAAGAGGAGCCGTCTACCAAGGAGATCGAGATGAGCGTTCGAGTTGAATCCCGGGGCCGGCGCAGTGCCGGCCCCGGCGTCGTAAACCCACGAGTGCGGGCTATCGCCCGCATGCTGGTGGGGCTGTGCCTGAGCCTCGCCGTCATCGGATTTGCAGGTCCCGCTGATGCGGCGACCGCCCCGAACGGGGCCACGTGGTATCCGGTGCATACCTACTGCAACGTGTACTCCAACTACATGACCCGCGACCTCTACGCGGCGCCGCAGCCGGGATGGACCAGCCAGCGTGTGGCCTTCCGCACGTACCTCCTCAACACCCGCACTCAGCGAGGTGCCTGGAGCGCCTGGGGACAAACCCGCGTGTACCGCAACCCCGGATCGACCGTGCCGATCGGCGGCGGCCTGCTGTTGCCCGACGGGGCGTCGTTCCGCCTCTACACCGAGATCATGTGGTGGAACGGTGAACGGTGGACATCCCGGGTCGGATCCTGGGACGTGCACTTCACCAATGCCGGTGGCGGCTACGTGCGCAGCAACGCCTGCATGACGTGACGCACATGCGCACTGACAGGCCTCGTGACGCCCATCGCCTAGGTCCCGCCGACCTAGGCGATGGCGTCCTCTGACAGCGCGTTGCGACCCGAGCGCTACAGCTGAGTCCGTCAAAGTGTGGCTGAGGCTGATGACATCGTCCTGCACCCATCGTCCGGGCTGTCCTCTTGGCTGGTCAATGCTGCGGTGGCTCGTGCCTCGCCACAACCCAGGGTGGCGCAACGGGCGCCTCAGGCACGCCGGGCCCGGTGCATTCGGGCGAGGACTAGGGGATCGCGCGAAGCTGGCTGCGGAACCTCCTCTCGTTGGCATCTGATCGGATTCGTTATCCGATCGTGGACCTAACGGATGGCACCAGAGGTGATGGCGGCGCCCCTTGGACGACCCGCCGATGCGCCGACGCCGATCGCTGATCCACCAATCCGAAGATCAAGGGAGGCGAGGTCCCCCTCCCCCCACGTCATACGACTCGACCGTCTCGACGTCTCCGCTGAGACAGCTAAAGCCACCCACAGGTGGGCGCGATATCCCCCGGTCTAGCCATTCCAATCGCAGCGACTCGTGGCCATGGTCGACTGACCGGAACCCGAGATCAGGCGAACCGAGGACGTTCGAGACGGGGAGGTCTCCATGAAACCTGATCCGGCGCGTGCGGTGACGGGGCGTCACCTAGGGATCAAGGCACGCAGTCGCTTTGTCTGGGTGGTGTCCGTTGCACCCAGAGGGTCTTGACCTCGCGGGCGAAGTCGTCGGCGATGATGTGGACCAGGGCGAGCGCCTCGCGCGCCGCGCCGTCGGCGGGTCGTGAGGGAACGTGCCGGTAACGGTGGAGTCGAGCTTCGCCCACGTTGCGCGCGGCTCAGATCGAGCAGCGGTGGGCTCGGCGAATCAATCAGATCTGGTAGGGCCGAGTGCCAACGCGCGGTCGGAGACCTCGTCCCAGCCAAGCGACTCCCACGGGTCAACAGCCTCCTTGTACGCGCCGGACCCGAGCTGCTCGGGGAGGCCACCAAGGAAGGCCGATGTGAGAGGGCCGTGTGGAGTGTCGAGCTCGACGCGGAGTTGGGCGGCCAGACGTCGCGCCGCCGCGGCGAGCCCCGCCGCATCGCTTGACTCGCCCGCCGCAGAGAGGGCAGCCGCCAGCCGCAGTTGTGTCTCCACCGCGCCATGAACGTCCCCGGAGCGCGCGAACCAGTCGAGTGCCGTCCGGAGGCGACCGATTACGACCCGGGGGTCCTCGCCGAGCAGCAGACCGCACACTGCCGCGTTTGATTGACAAGCGAAACTGGCATCCCGGCTTCCCCACGCAGCGAAGGCATTGGCCGCCGAGTCACCCCACGCTCGGCCTCGCAACCACAGCTCTCGGTCGTCTATGGAGATCGCAAAGTCGCTTAATGCCATCTCCAAAATGAACGCGAGTACTTCGTTCGAGTGGGCCCGAGCGAAGTCCAGTCCCTCCAGCGCTTGGTGCACCGCCTTCAGGTCTCGGCCGCCGACCGGGAGTGCTGCGATGGCAGCCCGAAGTTCCGGGTCTTGTGCCTGCACAGCGAGTTCGCGCGATTGACGCTCCCAGTCCAACGCCGAGGAGGTCTCTCCGCGAAAATTCGTGAGGTCCGCCATCCCCTTGGTGATCTGCGCCTCGAGCCAGGGATCACGGACGTCGCGAGCGATGACAAGCGCCTGCCGGAGGATCTCCTCCGATCGGGCGAGGTCACCCCGCCTATCGGCATGAAGGGAAAGCCGCTGCGCTGCTTGCGCCATGAGCGGTGGCGGGGTGCCGGAGCTGGAAGCCACTTGGGCGAGGTGCGCCTCTGCCTCGTCGAACTCCCCGCGGTGGAGCCACATCGGCCACAGCGCCACCGCCAGTTCGGCAGCAGCTGCTTCTCGACCCTTCCCGCGGAGCCGGGCCAGTGCTAGCCGGGCGTTGGACATCTCCGCGGTCCACGCCTGGTACTGAGCAAGGGTTCGCGGTGGCCACCACACGATCGAGCGTTCCGGTGTGAACATCGTCAGGTAATGGTCCGCATGCGCGGTCTCCGCGGCGGACACGAGCCCCATCGCGTCGCACTCTTCTCGGCCGAACTCGCGAATCGTCTCGAGCATGGAAACCCGCGGACCGCTGACCGTGGGAATTACCCGAATCAGACTATTGCTGGCGAGCTTGTCGAGGTTTGACAAGACGTCGAGATCCGGTAGCAGCTCGCCCACAACCTGCTCGGTTGAGTTGAGCGTGGAGCCGCCGCCGAAGACTGACAAGACGGCGAACAACTGCCGCTCGGGTTCAGAGAGCTGATCCACGCTCCATCCAATGCAGGCGTGCAGGGAGCGATGGCGCTGCGGTGCTGTACGCGGACCGGATCCAAGAAGTGCAAGCCGTTCGTCCAACCGAGCCAGCAGCACCTGCGGAGGCGCCAAGTCGCAACGAGCGGCCGCCAGTTCCACAGCCAGAGGAAGGCCGTCAAGCCGGTCACATACAGCGGCGATGGACGCTTGATCGCTGTGGGTGAGAGCGCCCGGATGCGCTGACTCCGCCCGCTCCCGGAAGAGCGCTACCGCGGCAGGCTCAGCACCGTTCTGGGTGGCCGGTTCGGCCACCGCCCCCGATCCAGTCGACAGCGACTCCAGGATGACCACCCGTTCACCTGGCACCCGAAGGGCGGCCCGGGACGTGACCAACACCCGCGTCGATTCATCCAGCGCACCCACCAGCCGGTCAAGGTCGAAGGCGGCATCCCGGAGATGCTCGAAGTTGTCCAGCACGAGCAGCGCGCCGGCACCCCGCAAGAGGCGCGCTACCCGCTCCGTCACGGTCGCGCTATCGGAGGTCCTCACGTCGATGGCCCGTGCAACCGCCGGCATGACCTGCTCGGCGGCGGTGAGCGACGCCAGCTCGACGTAGATCACCGGCCTGCGGACGGACGCTCGGGCGGCCGCAGCGAGGGCGAGGCGAGTCTTCCCGACACCGCCCGGGCCGGTAAGCGTGACGATCGGCGGGTTGATCTCCTCGAGCAGTTCTATCAAGGCGTCAAGGTCTCGGTCCCTGCCGAGCAGCGAGGTCCGAGGCCTCGGTAGCGGCGGCAGTGTCAGGAGTTGAGGAGTTTCCGGTTGCGGCCCCCGTTGCTCGAGAACCGCAGCCTGAGCCTCCCGCAAGGCCTGACCGGGATCGAGCCCCAGCTCGTCCGCTAGTCGTGCCCGGGTTGCCTCGTAGGCGGCCAACGCGTCTGCCTGACGGCCCACCGCTGCCAAGGCACGGATCAGCACCGCCGCGCGGGCCTCATCGAGCGGATGTTCGGCAACGGCTTCGGCGAGGCGCGGAAGTGCATCGTTGGCATCGCCCAGATCGACCATGGCGCTCAGCAGGGCCATCTCCGCCCGATCTCGCTCTCCCTCCAATGAAACCTGAGTTGGCTCCACAAACGGACAATCCGGCAGGTCAGTCAACGCATGGCCACGCCACGACGCGAGCGCATCACTAAAGAGCCGTTGGGCCCGGGCATGGTCACCGAGTTTGCACGCCGCGTGCGCAACTCGAACCTGCTCGCTGAACCGAACGTGGTCCACCGCGTCTGCCGGGACAGCCAGCCGGTACGCCCGCCCCTGCGTCTCGATCGAATCCGCGCCTAGTTTCCGGCGTAAGCCCGCCACGTACTGCTGGACTACGTTGAGGCACTGCTCGGGTGGGTCACCCCACAGCCCCTGCACAATCTCCTCGATTGGAGCGGCCCGAGTGGGGTCGAGGGCGAGGAACGCGAGCAGTGCGCGTTGCATAGGCGCCAACGCCGTCACGGCCTTGGCCCGTCGCACCTCGACCGGCCCGAGTACCCACACCGTTAAATCGACCGCCACAAGTCACCCCTCATCGAGGAGACTGAGGGTCCTGTCGGCAGCCACAATCACGGTCTATCAGGCGAGGGCCACCTACGGTGGCCGCGCCGACGAGATTTCATCCGCGCCGGTGGGTGCGGCCCAGACCATGTTCGAGGAGTCCACGACGAGCGCGTCTGGAGACCGCTCTCGCGAGGTTCTTGCGGACTAGGCGCGGACTAAACGACACCTACAACGCTCTGACCTGCGGAAACAGTGTGTCCTACACGTTGAAGCGGAACTCCACGACGTCGCCGTCGGACATCACGTAGTCCTTGCCCTCCATGCGGACCTTGCCGGCGGCCTTGGCGTGGGCAAGAGAGCCGGCGGCGACGAGGTCGTCGAAGGAGACGATCTCGGCCTTGATGAAGCCCTTCTGGAAGTCGGTGTGGATGACGCCGGCGGCCTCGGGGGCGGTGGCGCCCTTGCGGACCGTCCAGGCTCGGGACTCCTTCGGGCCGGCGGTGAGGTAGGTCTGCAGGCCGAGGGTGTCGAAGCCGACCCGGGCGAGCACCTCGAGGCCGGGCTCGTCGACGCCCATCTCGGCGAGCATCTCGCGCGCCTCGTCGTCGTCGCCGAGCTCGACCAGCTCGGCCTCGAACTTGGCGTCGAGGAAGATCGCCTCGGACGGCGCGACGAGCGCGCGCATCCTGTCCTTGAGCTCCTCGTCGGCGAGCTCGTCGGCGTCGCAGTTGAAGACGTAGATGAACGGCTTGGCCGTCAGAAGCGAGAGCTCGCGCAGCAGCGCGGAGTCGATGGACGTCGCGATCACCGGAGTGCCGGCCTCCAGCGCCTCGACGGCCTCCTTCGCGACGGCGACCACCGGGGCGAGCTCCTTGCGCCCCTTGGCCTCCTTCTCCAGCCGCGGCACGGCCTTCTCCAGCGTCTGGAGGTCGGCGAGGATCAGCTCGGTCTGGATCGTGGAGATGTCGGAGGCGGGATTCACCTCGCCGTCGACGTGGGTGACGTCCTCGTCGCGGAACACCCGCGTGACCTGGCAGATCGCGGCCGACTCGCGGATGTGGGCGAGGAACTTGTTGCCGAGCCCCTCCCCCTCCGAGGCACCGCGCACGATGCCGGCGATGTCGACGAACTCCACGGTGGCGGGCAGCACCCGGGCCGAGTCGAAGAGCTTCGCGAGCACCGGCAGCCGCTCGTCCGGGACGCCGACGACGCCGACGTTCGGCTCGATCGTCGCGAAGGGGTAGTTCGCCGCGAGGACGTCGTTCTTGGTCAGCGCGTTGAACAGCGTCGACTTGCCGGCGTTGGGCAGTCCGACGATCCCGATGGTGAGAGCCACGTCGGGCGAGTCTAGGAGCGGTCGGGCCAGGTGGCAGCATCGTCGGCATGCCCACGAGCTACGACGTCGAGGCGGTCCGCGCCCACTTCCCGACACTCGCCGACGGCCTCGCCCGCTTCGACGGTCCCGGCGGCTCGCTGGTGCCCGACGTCGTCGCCGACGCCGTCCACGACGCGCTGCTCGCCGGCATGTGCCAGCGCGGCGACCAGACTGCGCCGGCCCGCCGGACCGAGCAGACCGTGCAGGACGCCCGTGCGGCGATCGGCCGCTTCCTCGGCTCCGACCCGGCCGGCGTCGTGTTCGGCCGGTCGATGACCGCGCTCACCTTCGAGCTCGCCCGCACCCTGGCCCGGCAGTGGGGACCGGGTGACGAGGTGGTCGTCTCCCGGCTCGACCACGACGGCAACGTGCGGCCGTGGGTCACCGCCGCCGAGCGCGCCGGCGCCACCGTGCGGTGGCTCGAGTTCGACCCCGAGACCACCGAGCCCGACGACGTCGGACCGCTGCTGAGCGACCGCACCAAGGTCGTCGCGGTCACCGGCGCCTCCAACCTGTTCGGCACCCGCCCCGACGTCGCCGCCATCGCGGCGCAGGCGAAGGCGGCCGGCGCACTGGTGTTCGTCGACGCCGTGCACCTCGCCGCCCACGCCCCGGTCGACCGCGCCGCCCTCGGGGCCGACGTGGTGGCCTGCTCGCCCTACAAGTTCTGCGGCCCGCACCTCGGTGCCCTCGCCGCCGACCCGGCGTTCCTCGAGACGGTGCACACCGACAAGCTCGACCCCGCCCCGGAGGGCGTTCCCGACCGGTTCGAGGTCGGCACGCTGGCGTGGGAGCTGCTCGCCGGCGTGACGGCGGCCGTCGGGTTCCTCGACGGCATCGGCGGCGCCGCGGCGATCGACGAGCACGAGCAGCCGCTGCTCCGCCACCTGCTCGACGGCCTGGCGGCGCTCCCCGGCGTCACCACGTTCGGCCGGGCCGAGCGCCGCACCCCCACCGTGCTGCTGCGCAAGGACGACGAGCCGCCGGCCGCCACCAGCGACCGGCTGGCGGCGGCCGGCGTGGTCGCCCCGGCCGGCACCTTCTACGCCGTCGAGCCCGCCCGGCATGCCGGGCTCGCCCCGGAGGGCGGGGTGCGGGTCGGGCTGGCGCCGTACACCACCGCTGACGACGTCGACCGGCTGCTCGCGGCGCTGACCGGCTGACCTGACGCGGTCCGGCGGTGAGCCGGCCACCGTCGCCCCGGCCCCGCGGTGCGTGAGCCACCGAGTCCGGCCGGAGTTCGGTGGCTCACCCACCGCCCGCGTGACGCACCCCTGGCTGAGTCGCGCAGGCCCGCCGCTGCCACCGCGCCTACCCGGGCCGGATGGCGGAGATCGGCACGCCGGCCACCCCGTTCGACGAATTGCCCCTCATCTGAGGGGGTCTGCGCGCCGATAAGGTAAAGGTGTGCGTCTTGCGACCTGGAACGTCAACTCGCTGCGGTCGCGAATCGACCGCGTCGAGGCGTTCGTGCAGCGCCACGACGTCGACGTCCTGGCCCTCCAGGAGACGAAGGCCCGCGAGGACCAGCTCCCGCTGATGGGCCTCCACGCCCTCGGCTACGAGGTCGCGGTCGCCGGCACCAACCAGTGGAACGGCGTGGCGGTGGCGAGCCGGGTCGGACTCGACGACGTCGAGGTCGGCTTCCCCGGCATGCCGGAATGGGGCGAGCCGCGAATGGCCGAGTCGCGGGCCCTGGGAGTGACTTGCGACGGTGTGCGAGTGTGGTCGCTCTACGTCCCCAACGGGCGCAAGATCGGCGACCCCCACTATGAGTACAAGCTGGACTGGCTGGCCCGGCTGCGCGAAGCCGCCTCGGCCTGGCTCACCACCCCCACCGCTCTCGTCGGCGACTGGAACGTCGCGCCGCAGGACGACGACGTTTTCGACATGGCGGCGTTCGCGAAGGACACCCACGTGACGCCGGCCGAGCGGACGGCCTTCGGCGCGTTCCTCGACGACGGCTATGTCGACGTCGTGCGGCCGCACGCGCCCGGGCCCGGCGTCTACACGTACTGGGACTACTACCGGCAGCGGTACGAGCGGAACCGCGGCATGCGCATCGATTTCGTGCTGGCCTCGCCGCAGCTGGCCGATCGGGTCACCGGCGCGTCCATCGACCGCGACGAGCGCGCCGGCACCGGCGCCTCCGACCACGCCCCCGTGATCGTGGACCTCTCATGACGGCCCGCAGCAACGGCGGCGAGCTCTGGCCGGAGTCCGCCGAGTCCCAGCCCTGGGTGCCGCACGCCGGACACCTGATCGACATCCTGGCCGAGGCGGCGATCGCGATGCCGTGGCCGGGCGACCAGATCGAGTCCCGGCTGCTGCACTGGTGCCGCTCCTCGGTGCTCGGCGACATCTCCATCCAGCGGCTGCCCGCGCCGCCGCCCGACCTCACCCTGGTGCTCTTCGGCGGCCGGTTCCTCGTGGCGAAGCGCTCGGTGGCCGACCCGCCGTTCACCTACCGCGACGAGCAGATGCTCGTCGCGCTGGTCACCATGGCCACCACGTCCAACCACTCCGCCCGCCGCGAGGCGCGGCTGAAGCGGCAGGCGGTCACCGACGACCTCACCGGGCTGTGGCACCACGGCTACTTCCGCGAGCTGTTCGAGAACGCCGTGGAGACCCGGGTCGGCGAGACCATGGGCGTGCTGTTCGCCGACGTCGACCGGTTCAAGCAGGTCAACGACGAGATCGGCCACCTCGAGGCCGACGACGTGCTCCGCGAGATCGGGCACCGGATGCGGGTGACCCTCCCGGAGGACGCGATCGTGGCCCGGATGGGCGGCGACGAGTTCGCGGCCCTCGTCCGCCACCTCGACGACGCCGACCACCTCGAGCGGATCGTGGCCGACCTCCAGGCCGCCGTCGCCGCCCCGATGCCGGTGGGCGACCTCATGCTGAGCGTCGGCGTCAGCGTCGGCAGCGCTCTCTCGGTGTCCGGCGCCGACGACCCCGAGGACCTGCTCCGCGAGGCCGAGCGCGACATGCGGCGCCGCAAGCGCTCGCGCCGCGACGGCCCGTCGCTGCGCTGGTACGACGAGCGCGAGGCGCTGCGCGAGATGATGGACCAGGGCCTCGTCGACGTCGCCTTCCAGCCCGTCGTACGGCTCACCGGCGGCGAGATCGTGGGCTACGAGGCGCTGGTGCGCGCGCGCCACGAGGAGCTGGGCTCCGTCGCGCCGCTGCTGCTCGTCGACGCCGCCAGCCGGATGCGGCTGCTCGACGAGGTGTCCGAGGTGGTGGTCGACGGCGCCCTCACCGCGATGCGGGAGGTCGTCGCGCGCTCCCGGACCAAGGTCACGCTCAGCGTCAACGTCGAGTTCGAGCAGCTGCGGCGCGAGAGCAAGCTGCTCGACTCGCTGCCGCGGCGGGTCGCCGACGCCGGCGTCCGACTGGTGCTGGAGGTGGCCGAGCGCCAGGTCGGCCGGTGGACCGACGAGCAGCGGCTGGTGGCCAACGAGCTGCGCGCCGCCGGGATCGGGCTCGCCGTCGACGACTTCGGAGTCGGCTACACCGACCTCGGGCTGCTCACCAGCTACCCGTGGACCTGGGTGAAGGTCGACCGCTCGCTGTTCGTCGGCACCGGCAACAGCGACCGCACGCTGCTCACCCACGTGGCCCGGATGCTCGCCGACCTGAACCTCGTCGTCGTGGCGAAGGGCCTCGAGACCGCCGAGCAGGCCGCGCTGGCGCGCGGGCTCGGCATCGACCTGGCGCAGGGCACCTGGCTCGCCCCGCCGCAGCCCGCCGCCGCCGTCCGGGCCGCGCTGGCCGAGCACGGGCTGCGGGTCCCGCACCTGCGCCGCTGACCGGCGCGTACCGCCCGAACTGTCGGTGGTCGCCCCCATGCTGGCGGCCATGGACACCTCCACCCTCCTCGCCCTCGTGGTCGTCGCCCTGCTGGCCGGCGCCGGCGGGTACGCCGCGGGGCTGGCCGCCGGCGTGATCCGCGGCAGCGGCGACCCCGAGCGCGCCGAGGAGCACGTCGTCGTCCGGGAGCGGCTCGACCGGCTCCACGACCAGCTGCGCGACCTCGAGCACAGCCGGGTGTCCTGGCAGGGGCAGCTGCACCAGCAGGTGGCCGACGTCCGGCTCACCGCCGAGGAGCTGCGGCGCGAGACCCGGGCGCTGTCCACGGCGCTGCGCAAGCCGCAGGTGCGCGGCCGGTGGGGCGAGCTGCACCTGCGCCGCACCGTCGAGCTGGCGGGGCTGGTCGACCACTGCGACTTCACCGAGCAGGCGCAGCTCGCCGACGGCGCCCGCCGGCCCGACCTCGTCGTCCACCTCGCCGGCGGACGGCACGTGGTGGTCGACGCCAAGGTGCCGCTCGACGCCTACCTCGACGCCACCGACGCCGACGACGACGAGGTGCACGAGGCGCACCTCGCCCGGCACGCCCGGCAGCTGCGCACCCACGTCGACGGGCTGGCGTCGAAGGCCTACTGGCGCTCGCTGGAGGGCACGCCGGAGTTCGTCGTCTGCTTCGTGCCCGCCGAGTCCTTCCTGGCCGCGGCGCTCGGCGCAGACGCCGGGCTGCTCGAGCACGCCGCGGCGCGCCAGGTGGTGCTGGCCACGCCGTCCACACTGATCGCGCTGCTGCGCACGGTGGCGCACGGGTGGCGGCACGAGGCGGTGGCCGCCCAGGCGCAGGAGATCCACCGGCTCGGCCGCGACCTCCACGAGCGGCTCGGCATCTGGACCCGGCACCTCGACAACGTCGGGCGCTCGCTCAACGCCGCCGTGGGGCACTACAACAGCGCGGTCGGGTCGCTGGAGTCGCGAGTGCTGGTGCAGGGCCGCCGGTTCCGCGACCTCGCCGTCACCGACGACGAGCTGCCGGCCCCGCGCACCGTGGAGCTGCGGGCGATCGGCGGCGTCATCGACGAGGGGACGGACCGGCGCGCCGACGACGACGAACCGCCCCGGGCTCGTACCGTGGGGCTGTGAGTCAGGTCGGCTCCTCCCTCCCGGTGCGGCACGCCGCGCCGCGCAGAACGCTGTGGGAGGAGGGCCACGAGCCCGGGCTGGAGATGGTGGCGCTCGGCGTCGCGCTCGCGCTGTCCGCGGCGGCTCTCGACCTGCTGACCACCGAGCGGGTCGGGCTGGTCTTCGACCTCGGCTTCGTGGTGCTCTGCCTCGCCCTGGCCCTTGCGGTGCGGCCGCGCGACTTCTTCACCGTCGGCGTGCTGCCCCCGCTGCTGATGCTCGCCACCTTCCTGCTGCTGGCGGCGTCCCGGTCGGCCGCCATCGCCCGGCCCGACGACGGCGTCGTCCAGGCCGTCGTCAGCGGGCTGTCCCACCACAGCGTCGCGCTCGCGTGCGGCTACGTCGGCTGCCTCGTCGTCCTGTTCGTGCGCAGCCGGGTGCTCGCCGCTCGGTGGCGCGAGGAGCTCGCGGTCTAAGCGGCCTCGAATCGATCGGGGTCACCGGCGCCGCGCCGGGTGACCTCCGGGACGCCGGAGGACCAGTCGACCACCGTCGTCGGCTCGGCCGTGGTCTCCCCCGCCTCCACCACGACGTCGACGACGTGGTCGAGCTCCTCCTTGATCTCCCAGCTCTGGGTCCGCGGCTCGCTCTCGCCCGGGAGGATCAGCGAGCTGCTGAGCAGCGGCTCCCCCAGCTCGGCCAGCAGCAGCTGCACGAACACGTG
This sequence comes from uncultured Actinomycetota bacterium, assembly GCA_963780355.1. Lineage (GTDB taxonomy): Bacteria > Actinomycetota > Actinomycetes > Propionibacteriales > Nocardioidaceae > Nocardioides. The sequence goes on along the minus strand of CAWABT010000001.1, from coordinate 1,544,241 downwards.
GTCCGGGATCCTCACGCCCACCGTGCGCTTCTTCGGGTGCATCAGCCGGCGCGGCACCTCCGGCATCGCCGGGAGGATGAACGTGTAGGGGCCGGGCGTCGCCGCCCGGATCGCCCGGAACGCCGCGTTGTCGACCTTCACGAGCTGCCCGAGCTGGGCGAAGTCCTTGCACACCAGCGTGAAGTGGTGCCGCTCGTCGAGCTGGCGGATCCGCAGGATCCGGTCCCGGCCGTCGCGGTTGCCGATCATGCAGCCGAGCGCGAAGCCGGAGTCGGTCGGGTAGGCGATGAGCGCGTCGCCGCGCAGCGCGTCGGCCACCTGGCCCACCAGCCGGGGCTGGGGGTCCTCGGGATGGATGTCCATGAACCGCGCCACTTCCCGATCCTCCCAGAGCGCGCACAGCGCGGGTACGCCCGACGCTCAGCCGCTCTTGGGTAAATTCGAGCCATGACGGACACCAGCGAGCGGCGCAAGGTCGCCTACGTGCTGCCGGTGTTCGACGAGCACGCCAACCTCGACGTCCTCCACGACGCGCTGGTCGAGGCCACCCTGAAGCGTGCCGACCTCGACTTCGAGTTCGTCTACGTCGACGACGGCAGCCGCGACGCCTCGCTCGAACGGCTGCTCGCGCTGCGCGAGGTCGACGACCGGGTCACCGTGCTCAGCTTCTCGCGCAACTTCGGCCACCAGGTGGCCATCACCGCCGGCCTCGACGCCTGCGCCGACGCCGACGCCGTCGTCGTCATGGACACCGACCTCCAGGACCCGCCCCGCGTCACGCTGGAGATGATCGAGATGTGGGAGGGCGGCGTCGACGTCGTCTTCGCGCAGCGCCGCACCCGGCAGGACTCGGCCTTCAAGAAGACGAGCGCCTCCGGCTTCTACTGGCTGCTCGGCAAGATGGCCTCGGTCGAGATCCCCCGCAACGTCGGCGACTTCCGGCTGCTCGACCGCAAGGTGGTCGCCGAGGTGTCGCGGTACCGCGAGCAGGACCGGTTCCTGCGCGGGATCGTCGCCCACGTCGGCTTCCGGCAGGAGGCGCTGCTGTTCGACCGCGACTCCCGCCACGCCGGCGAGTCCGGCTACCCGCTGCGCAAGATGCTCAAGTTCGCCGCCAGCGGCATCGTCGGGTTCTCCACCGCGCCGCTGCGGTGGATCTCGCGACTCGGGTACGCCGTCTCGCTCGTCTCGGTGCTCCTGGCCGCCTACGTGTTCGGCGTCCGGATCTTCCGGCCCGAGGAGGCGGTGCCCGGCTGGGCGTTCCTCGGCGTCGGCATGTTCCTGCTGAGCGGGCTGCAGCTGATCATGATGGGCGTGATCGGCACCTACCTCGGCCGGGTCTACGTCGAGGCCCAGGACCGGCCCCTCTACTCGCTGGCCCTGACGGCCCGTGGGCCCCGCCGGGACAGCAGCCGCTGAGCGAGCCGCACGACCGGGCCTCACGTTCGTCGAGCTTGTCGAGACGCCGGGACCGGGCATGCCGACGCGAGCGGGATCAGGTCGGCGAGATCGGGTCGGGTCGTCTCGACAGGCTCGACGACCGTCTCTCGAGATCCCGGATCACTGCTGGGCGGCGAGCTTCAGATCCTTCCGGAGCTCCTTGGGGAGGGCGAAGATGAGCGACTCCTCGGCGGAGTGGACCGCCTTCGCGTCGGGGTAGCCACGCTCGGCGAGGTAGGCGAGCACGCCCTCGACGAGCGACTCGGGCACCGAGGCGCCGGAGGTGACCGAGACGGTGCGGACGCCGTCGAGCCAGGACTCGTCGATCTCGGAGGCGTCGTCGACGCGGTAGGACGCCTTGGCGCCGGCCTCGAGGGCCACCTCGACGAGGCGGACCGAGTTCGAGGAGTTGCCGGAGCCGACGACGATCAGCAGGTCGCAGTCCCGCGAGATCTCCTTGACGGCGAGCTGGCGGTTCTGGGTGGCGTAGCAGATGTCGTCGCTGGGCGGGTCGAGCAGGTCGGGGAAGCGCTCCCGGATGGCGGCGACGGTCTCGAGGGTCTCGTCGACCGACAACGTGGTCTGCGAGAGCCAGGCGACCCGCTGCGGGTCGCGGACGACGATGTTCGGCACGTCGGCGGGGCTCTGCACGAGCTGGATGTGGTCAGGCGCCTCGCCGGCGGTGCCCTCGACCTCCTCGTGGCCCTCGTGGCCGATGAGCAGGATGTCGTAGTCGTCGTTCGCGAACCGCTTCGCCTCGTGGTGCACCTTGGTGACCAGCGGGCAGGTGGCGTCGATGGTCTTGAGGTCGCGCTCGTCGGCCTGCCGGTGCACCTCGGGCGAGACGCCGTGGGCGGAGAACACCACGGTGGCGCCGGTGGGCACCTCGTGGAGCTCCTCCACGAACACCGCGCCACGTGACTCGAGGTCGGCGACGACGTGCTTGTTGTGCACGATCTGCTTGCGGACGTAGACCGGCGAGCCGTAGAGGTCGAGCGCCTTCTCGACGGTCACGACGGCCCGGTCGACGCCCGCGCAGTAGCCGCGCGGGGCCGCGAGCAGCACGGCCCGCTCCGCCTCGTCGGGGCTCAGGACCGGCGGGGTACCCAGGTCGGTCGTCATACGGGCGAGTCTACGGAGCGCACTGGTAGAACAACGAAGTGCGATACGTGGTGCTCGGGGCCGGGGCGGTCGGGGGCTCGGTGGGCGGGCTGCTCAGTCTGGCGGGGCACGACGTCACCCTGGTCGCCCGCGGCGCCCACCTCGCCGCCCTCCAGGACGACGGCCTCGACCTGACGGTCGGGCACGACCGGCACCGGGTGCCGGTGCCCGCCGTCGCGACGCCGGCCGACGTCGCCTGGACCGACGACACGGCGGTGCTGCTGGCGGTGAAGTCCCAGCACACCGACGCCGCCGTGCAGGCGCTGCGGCCGGTGCTCCCGGACGCCGCTCCGGTGGTGTCGCTCCAGAACGGCGTGTCCAACGAGCGCACGCTGCTGCGTCACGTGGCCGCAGTGCAGGGGATCTGCGTGATGCTGCCGGCCAGCCACCTCAGCCCGGGCCGGGTGCAGGTGCACTCCGCCGGCGTGCCGGGCCTGCTCGACGTCGGCCGCTACCCGCACGGCACCGACGCCGTCACCGAGCGGGTCGCCGAGGACCTGCGCAGCGCCGGCTTCGCGAGCGTCCCGCGTCCCGACGTGATGGCATGGAAGCACCGCAAGCTGGTGATGAACCTCGGCAACGCCGTCGACGCCGCGTGTGTCGAGGACGACGACGCCGACGAGCTGGTGCGCCGCTGCCGCGCCGAGGGCGAGGCGGTGCTCGCGGCGGCCGGCGTCCCGGTCACCAGCGTCGAGGACGACCGCGCCCGCCGCGGCGAGCTGCTGCGCCCCCTCGTCGACCGCGACAGCGCCGGAGGCTCCACCTGGCAGTCGGTACGCCGCGGCACCGGCGACGTCGAGGTCGACCACCTCAACGGCGAGATCGTGCTGCTCGGCCGGCTCCACGACGTCCCGACGCCGGCCAACGAGCTTGCTCGCCGCGCCTGCCTCGACCTGGTGGCACGGCAAGGCCCGCCGCGCTCGGTGCGCGCGGCGGGCCTGCTCGCGATGCTGGACTAGCTCTTCGCCTCGTCCTCGGAGTCGTCCGACTCCTCGTCGGACTCCTCGGCGGAGGCCGCGGGCTCCTCGGCGGGCTCGCCCACCGGCTCCTCCTCGGCGACGACGCTCTCCTCGGGGGACGCCTCGTCGGTCATCTCCACCGGAGCCTCGGTCGGCTCCTCCGTGGGCTCCTCCGTGGGCTCCTCGGTCGGCTCCTCGGCCGCGGGGGCCGGGGCGGCCTTCGTGGCCGGTGCCTTCTTCGCCGTCTTCTTCGGCGCAGCCGGCTTGTACTCCTCGGTGACCAGCTCGATGACCGCCATGGGGGCGTTGTCGCCCTTGCGGGGGCCGAGCTTGGTGATCCGGGTGTAGCCGCCGGGACGCTCGGCGAAGGTCGGCGCGATCGCGGTGAAGAGCTCGTGCACGACGCCCTTGTCGGTGATCAGCTTGAGGACCTCACGGCGCTGGTGCAGCGGGTTCTCACCCAGGTGCGCCTTCTTGGCCTTGGTGATCAGCTTCTCGGCGTAGGGACGCAGCCGCCGGGCCTTGGCCTCGGTGGTGGTGATCCGTCCGTGCTCGAACAGCTGGGTCGCGAGGTTGCGCAGGATCAGCCGCTGGTGCGCGGGGCTGCCGCCGAGGCGGGGGCCCTTGGTGGGCTTGGGCATGACTTCTCTCGATTCTCCCGGGCCGTGTCAGGTACCCGGATAGACGGGGTTTCGAGACGGCGCTGGCGCGCCTCCTCAACCACCGGGGTTGTTAGTACTGCTCGTCCTCGACGAACGCGTCGTCGTCGTCGTCGCCGTAGGCGGCGAGGGCGGCGTGCGGGTCGAAGCCGGGCGCGCTGTCCTTGAGCGAGAGGCCCATCTCGACCAGCTTGGCCTTGACCTCGTCGATCGACTTGGCGCCGAAGTTGCGGATGTCGAGCAGGTCCTGCTCCGAGCGGCTGATGAGCTCACCCACGGTGTGGATGCCCTCGCGCTTGAGGCAGTTGTAGGACCGGACCGTGAGCTGCAGGTCCTCGACCGGCAGGGCCAGGTCGGCAGCCAGCTGCTCGTCGACCGGCGACGGGCCGATGTCGATGCCCTCGGCCTCGACGTTGAGCTCACGGGCCAGGCCGAACAGCTCGACCAGCGTCTTGCCGGCCGAGGCGATGGCGTCGCGCGGCAGGATCGACGGCTTGGTCTCGACGTCGATGACCAGCTTGTCGAAGTCGGTGCGCTGCTCGACTCGGGTGGCCTCGACCTTGTAGGTGACCTTGAGGACCGGGCTGTAGATCGAGTCGACCGGCATCCGGCCGATCTCGTTGTCGGCGCCCTTGTTCTGGACGGCGGACACGTAGCCGCGGCCGCGCTCGACGACGAGCTCCATCTCCAGCTTGCCCTTGTCGGACAGCGTGGCGATCTTCAGGTCGGGGTTGTGCACCTCGACACCGGCCGGGGGCGCGATGTCGGCGGCGGTGACGTCACCGGCACCGGACTTGCGCAGGTACATCGTGACGGGCTCGTCGTGCTCGGAGGAGACGACGAGGCCCTTCAGGTTCAGGATGATCTCGGTGACGTCCTCCTTGACGCCCTCGATCGTCGAGAACTCGTGCAGGACGGAGTCGATCTTGATGCTCGTGACCGAGGCACCGGGGATCGACGAGAGCAGGGTCCGACGCAGCGAGTTGCCGAGCGTGTAGCCGAAGCCGGGCTCGAGCGGCTCGATGACGAACCGCGACCGGTTCGCGTCGACGGACTCTTCCGCGAGGGTGGGGCGCTGTGCGATGAGCACTTCTTCATTTCCTTCCCGGGCCGACCGCTATATGACGACCCAGATCTGCTGATGGTTCGGAAGGTTGAGCGTTACTTCTTCGAGTAGTACTCGACGATGAGCTGCTCCTGGATCGGCATGTCGATCTGCTCGCGGATCGGGAGCGAGTGCACGAGCACGCGCATCCGGTCCGGAACGGCCTGGAGCCAGGCGGGGACGATGCGCTCGCCGAAGGTCTCGCGAGCGACGATGAACGGGGTCATCTCGAGCGACTTCTCGCGGACGTCGATGATGTCGTACTGCGTCACCTGGAAGGACGGGATGTCGACCTTCCGGCCGTTGACCAGGAAGTGGCCGTGGACCACGAGCTGGCGGGCGTGACGGCGGGTCCGGGCGAACCCGGCGCGGTACACGACGTTGTCGAGACGGCACTCGAGCAGCTGGAGCAGGTTGTCGCCGGTCTTGCCCGCGCGACGGGCGGCCTCGACGTAGTAGTTGAAGAACTGCCGCTCCATGATGCCGTAGGTGAAGCGGGCCTTCTGCTTCTCCTGCAGCTGGGTGCGGTACTCGCTCTCCTTCACCCGGGCGCGGCCGTGCTGGCCGGGCGGGTAGGGGCGCTTCTCGAAGGCGGCGTCGCCGCCGACGAGGTCGACACCGAGACGGCGCGACTTGCGGGTCATGGGACCGGTGTAGCGGGCCATGGTTCTGGTCTCCTCTCGTCTCGGGCGGTCAGACGCGCCGGCGCTTGGGCGGGCGGCAGCCGTTGTGCGGGGTGGGCGTGACGTCCTGGATGGTGCCGACCTCGAGGCCGATGGCACCCAGGGAGCGGATCGCCGTCTCGCGGCCCGAGCCCGGGCCCTTCACGAAGACGTCGATCTTCTTCATGCCGTGGTCCATCGCCCGGCGACCGGCGGCCTCAGCGGCCATCTGCGCGGCGTACGGCGTGGACTTGCGCGAGCCCTTGAAGCCGACGGTGCCGGCGGAGGCCCACGAGATCACGGCGCCGGTGGCGTCGGTGATCGTGACGATCGTGTTGTTGAACGTGCTCTTGATGTGGGCCTCGCCCTGAGCGACGTTCTTCTTCTCCTTGCGGCGCACCTTCTTCGCGGCGCCGGCGCGAGCCTTGGGAGGCATTCGTTCTCCTTGCTGAGCTGGTCTGTGGTTCGAGATCGGGTCGGTGGGCCGGAGCCCGAGGGGCTACTTGGCCTTCTTCTTGCCGGCGACGGTGCGCTTCGGACCCTTGCGGGTGCGGGCGTTCGTCTTGGTGCGCTGACCGCGGACCGGGAGGCCCTGGCGGTGACGGCGACCCTGGTAGCTGCCGATCTCGATCTTGCGGCGGATGTCAGCCTGGACCTCGCGGCGGAGGTCGCCCTCGACCTTGAACTCCAGGCTCTCGATCTCGTCGCGGAGCTTGACCAGCTCGGCGTCCCCCAGCTCGTGGACCCGGGTGTTCGGGTCGACACCGGTGAGCTCGAGGAGCTGCTGGGAGCGGGTACGGCCGATGCCGTAGATGTAGGTGAGTGCGATCTCGATGCGCTTGTCGCGCGGGAGGTCGACTCCCATGAGGCGTGCCATGTGGATGGCCTTTCATGATGCGGCAGCGGTGTGGTCGTGATGCGTCCGGTCCTGTGCTGGACCGGCTCCGGCCGTCTGCCCCGGAGGTGGTTCGGCGGAGCCTGGGCTCCACCTAGCGATCACGTTGTTGGTGGGTGTGCTCTTCAGTTGTCGCTGCGGTGATTTCGACTCGCCCGTTCCGGCTTCGCAAGCTCAGCCGGAGGACTCGCTCAATCTCTCTGGACGACGCCGACCGCTCCTTCGTCGCGATCGGCTGTCCATCAACCTTGCCGCTGCTTGTGGCGCGGGTTGTCGCAGATGACCATGACGCGGCCGTGGCGACGGATCACCTTGCACTTGTCACAGATCGGCTTGACGCTCGGGTTGACCTTCATCGGTCCTCTTTCGGCTGTGGAGGGCGTTACTTGTACCGGTAGACGATCCGACCCCGGGTGAGGTCGTACGGTGAGAGCTCCACCACCACGCGGTCCTCGGGGAGGATCCGGATGTAGTGCTGTCGCATCTTGCCGCTGATGTGGGCGAGAACCTTGTGACCGTTGGTCAGCTCGACGCGGAACATCGCGTTGGGAAGGGCCTCCACGACGGTGCCCTCGATCTCGATCACGCCTTCTTTCTTCGGCATGTCCTCACAATCTCGTTCGTCTCGTTACCGGGTCGGCCCGCGAACCTCCGCCCCGTGGCTCTCGCTACGGTGACGGTGGACCTCGTGCAGTCGTTCCGCGCTCCTCATTCCCCGCACGCGCCCGCCGCTCGAGATTCGAGAGGTGGACGGCGCCCGAGGCAGCCGCGAGGCACCACGAAACGGACCCACGTTGGGCCGACTCGTCAGTCTAGGTCGTTCCTGGGTGGATCACGAATTCGCGAGCAGGCGAAGGGTCTCCTCGCGGGTGGGAGACGTGGCCGGGTCGGTGCCCACCCACGCGCCGGTGACCGGGTTCACCATCACCTCGTCGACGCCGTAGTCGGTCGCGAGCGCGGCCAGCCGCTCGCGGGCGACGTCGGGCGTGCCGATCACCCAGGGCTCGGCGAGCCGCTCGACCATCGCCCGCTGGCCGTCGTCCAGCTCGCGCTTCTCGGCCTCCTCCACCAGCGGCTGGGGCACCAGCGGCTGGCCGGTGCGCAGCGCCAGCATCATGTGCAGCTGCGGCTCGGCGAGCCGGCGGGCCTCCTCGGCGGTCGCGGCGACGGCGACGTTCACGGTGAGGAAGGTGCGGGGTGCGTCCAGCTCGGGCGAGGGCCGGAACGAGGAGCGGTAGAGCTCCAGCGCGTCCGCGGTGCCGCGACCGGCGAAGTGGTGCGCGAACACGTACGGCATCCCCTTCTCGGCGGCCAGCCGAGCCGAGTAGTCCGAGGAGCCGAGCAGCCAGATCTCGGGCACCGACCGGGCGAGCGGCGTGGCCCGCAGAGCGTGCGTGCGGCCGGCCACGGTGAGCCCGACGCCGGCCGGCTCCATCATCGCGAGCACGTTCTCGACGTATTCGGGGAACCGGCTGACGGCGTCGTCGGTGACTCCCCCGGCGCCGTGGCGCAGCGCGAAGGACGTGACCGGGTCGGTGCCCGGCGCCCGGCCGATCCCGAGGTCGATGCGGCCGGGGTGGGCGGCCTCGAGCAGCGCGAACTGCTCGGCCACCACCAGCGGTGCGTGGTTCGGCAGCATGACGCCGCCGCTGCCGACCCGGATCCGCTCGGTCGCGCCCGCCACCATCGCCACCAGCACCGGCGGGTTGGTGGCCGCGACGGCCGGCATGTTGTGGTGCTCGGCCAGCCAGTAGCGGCGGAAGCCGAGCGCGTCGGCGGTGCGGGCGAGGCCGAGGGTGGCCGCGAGGGCGTCGCTGGTGGACTGGTCGGAGCGCACCGGCACGAGGTCGAGCACCGAGAGGGCAGGCAGGTCGGTCATCGCCTCGCTCAACGCCTGCCGGCGTCGCGGCATTCCTAGTCGGAGGTGGCGCTGCGCCGCACCAGGAAGTACCCGGCCACGGTGGTGATCGCGCAGAGCACGCCGAGCATCGCGACGGCCAGCACGAAGTGCCCGACGCCGGCCTCGGTGATGGTGTCGCCGGAGAACCGCTCCGTCGGGATCCGGGTCATCCCCATCGCGCCCGCGGCCGCGGCGTAGCCCCAGCGGGACGGCGACAGCCAGGCGACCTGCTCGAGCAGCGGCCGGCCGTGCACGGCGAACAGCGATCCCGACAGCACCAGCTGCACCATGATCACGCCGACCAGGGCGGGCATCGTCTGCTCGTTGCTCGTGACCACCGCCGAGAGCGCGAGGCCCAGGACCGCCATGGTGAACGCGAGCAGCCCGACGACGAACGCCACGCGCAGCGTGCCGAGCTCGCCGTCCGCCCCCGGCAGCCCCACCACGGCGATGAACGTGACGACGAGACCCTGGAAGAACGCGGCCACACCGAGCACGCCGATCTTGCTGGCGAAGTAGACGCCGGGCGAGAGCCCGACGGCGTACTCGCGGCGGAAGATCGACCGCTCGCTCACCAGCTCGCGGATCGTGAGCGCCACGCCCATGAGACACGCGGCCACGATGAGCACGATGAGGCGCTGCGACGGCTCGCCGGCGTCGAAGAGCTTGTCGACGACCTGGCTCGCGCCGGTCTGGTCGTCGGTCACCTCGCACCGGAACGGCCCGATCGAGCTGACGTCGGCGTTGCCGCGGTCCGGGCAGGTGCGGCCGGCGTCGAGCGAGAGTCCGGCGCTGCCCGGCACGAGTCGGCTCAGCCCGCCGAGCACGAGTGGCAGCAGCACGAGCATCGCCAGCAGCAGCCGGTCGGAGGCGACGACGGCGACGTTGCGCCGCACCATCGTGGAGAGCTGCTTGCCGAGCCGCTGCCGGGGCGGTGCCGGCACCGGCGCCGAGATCGCGGACACCGACTGGGTGTCGAGCGGCTCCTGCGGTGACGGGATGCGCTGCCACAGGTTCGGGTCGTCGAGCAGGTCGAACACCTGCGGGTAGTTGTCGACGCCGAAGTGGTCGAGCACCCCGGACGGCGGGCCGAAGTAGGCGATCCGGCCGCCGGGGGCGAGCACCATCACGTTGTCGCAGACGTCGAGCGCGAGCACCGAGTGGGTGACCACCATGACGACGCGGCCGTCGTCGGCCAGCCGCCGGAGCTGGCGCATGACCTCGAGGTCGAGGCCGGGGTCGAGGCCCGACGTCGGCTCGTCGAGGAAGAGCAGCGGCGGGGCGGTGAGCAGCTCGGTGGCGATCGAGACCCGCTTCTTCTGGCCGCCGCTGAGCTGGGTGCCGATCCGGTTCTCCAGCCGCTGGGTCAGCTGCAGCTGGTCGGCGACCGCTCGCACCCGCGCGTCGCGCTCCGGCGGCGTCGTGTCGGGCGGCAGCCGGAGCTCGGCGGCATACCCGAGCGCCTGCTTCACCTTGAGCTGCGGGTGCTGGATGTCCTGCTGGGGCACCAGGCCGATCTGGAACCGCAGCTGGTCGTAGTTCTGGTAGAGGTCGTGGCCCTGCCAGATCACCCGGCCGTGGCTGGCCGGCCGCAGCCCGGTGAGCGTGCCGAGCAGGGTGGACTTGCCGGCGCCGGAGGGGCCGATCACCGCGGTGAGGCTGGACGGGTCGAGCTGGAAGGAGACGTTCTCCAGCAGCCGCCGGCCGTCCTTGACGACGACGGACAGGCCGTCGGCGTACAGCGTGAACTCGTGGGTCGTGGCCGACGAGACCAGCTGGCCGCCGTCCCAGCGGAAGGTCTGGTTGCCGACGATGACCTCGCTGCCCGGCGTCAGCGGTGCGGCGCCGACGACGCGCTGGCCGTTGACGAAGGTGCCGTTGAAGCTGCCGAGGTCGTGCAGCACCGGCTGCGGGCCGAGGTCGAGCCGGCCGTGGAACCGCGAGACCAGCGGGTCGGCCAGCACGATGTCGTTGGACAGGTCGCGGCCGATCGTGAGCGCCCGGCCCGCCCCCGGCGTGATCCCGGCCGGGAAGACGGTCTGGCCGTGGGCGAGCTGGCCCGGGGGCAGCACGTGCTGCGGCGCCGAGGGCGGCGTGGGCAGCGGGCCGCCCTGCCAGGGCTGCGTGGGTCGCTGCGGCCCGGCGTCCTGCGGCGGCGGGCCCGGCGAGGGCGGACCCTGCTGCGGGTACTGCTGCTGCGGGTACTGCTGGGGCGGGTACTGCTGGGGCGGGAACGGCTGCGACGGCGGGGCCTGCTGCGGAACCGGCGGTGCGGCCGGGGGCACCGGCGCCGTCTGCCGCACCCAGACCTCGATCGGCTCGCCGTCCGGGCCGCCGAGCCGCAGCGGGAGCGGGCTGCCGCCCACCGGGAACCGGTCGATCCGGCTGCCCTGGGCGTAGGTGCCGCCGCTGCTGGTGTCGACGGCGTGCCAGGTGTCGCCGTTGCGCTCGAAGGTCAGGTGGTGCCGCGAGGCGCGCGGGTCGACCACGACGATGTCGCAGCCCTGGTCGCGGCCGATGACGACGCGTTCCTGGTCGAACTCACGCGGACCGCCACGGGTGCTCACCCACAGGGTGACACCGACGCCCTGCCCCATCCGGAATCCGTCCCCTGGCTCGTCGCTCGACCGTCGGCGACACCCTATGTCGACCTCAGGCGGTGCGTGGGCTGCTCGGCTCGGTGTCGTCGTCCTTGCGGTCCCTCTTGTCCTTGAACAGGCTCGCGGCGGCGGTGACGATCAGCGTGACCACGATGACGGCCAGGCTGAGCCGGGAGTCGATCTCGGGGACCTTCACGTGCTCGCCGCCGTTGATGAACGGCAGCTCGTTCTCGTGCAGGGCGTGCAGCACGAGCTTGACGCCGATGAAGGCGAGGATGAAGGAGAGGCCCAGCGAGAGGTAGACCAGCCGCTCGAGCAGGCCGCCGAGTAGGAAGTAGAGCTGCCGCAGGCCCATCAGCGCGAACACGTTCGCGGTGAAGACGATGTACGGCTCCTGGGTGATGCCGAAGATCGCCGGGATCGAGTCCAGCGCGAACAGCAGGTCGGTGGTGCCGAGCGCGATGATCACGATCAGCATCGGCGACACGACCCGGGCGCCGTTGTCCTTCCAGAACAGCTTGAGCCCGCGGAACTCCTCGCCCACGTTGAGGTGGCTCTGGGCGAACCTCACCACTCGGTTGTCCTCGGGATGCTCGTCCTCGTGGGATCGATAGCTCTGCACGAGCTTGGCGGCGGTGTACACGAGGAACGCGCCGAAGATGTAGAAGACGAACGAGAAGTTGTTGATGAGCTGGTAGCCGAGCGCGATGAAGATCGCGCGGAAGATCAGCGCCAGGATGATGCCCACCATCAGGGCTTCCTGCTGGTACTCGCGCGGCACCGCGAGCGCCGTCATCAAGATGATGAACACGAAGAGGTTGTCCATCGACAGGCTGTACTCGGTGAGCCAGCCGGAGTAGAAGTCGACGCCGTAGGTGGGACCGTGGTTGATCCAGATGAACACGCCGAAGGCGATCGCCGCACCGATGTAGACCGAGAGCGCGATCGCGCACTCCTTCATCGACGGCTCGTGCGGGTCACGGGCGATGACGATGACGTCGAACAACAGCACGCCGACGGTGACGGCGATCGTGATGGTCCACTCGAGGGTGGTGACTTCCACGGACTACTCCTGCGGTGCGGGGACGGGTGGGCGGCCCGAGGTCTCCTCCGCCGACTGTCCGGCCCCCGGGCCCGGACCACCACCCCCATCGGGGCGGTCGTCGTGCTGACGAACCCGTGACTTCGGGAGTACTCCCCTCACGCGGTCCTCATCCTGTCATGCAGGGCGCGACCCCCCGAATCGAGACCGCTCACCGGGCGCCGCACGGCACGCCGCGCTCGGCGAGCGCGGCCGCGCCACCGTCGAGGGCGGTGAGCACCCAGGGGCCGTCGGGCGTGACGGCGATCGTGTGCTCCACGTGCGCGGCCCAGGACCCGTCGACGGTGACCGCCGTCCAGTCGTCGTCGAGCACGTCGGTCTCCGGGGAGCCGAGGGTGACCATCGGCTCCACCGCGAGCGCCAGGCCGGGCACCAGCCGCGGCGAGCGGCCGGCGTGGGCCACGTTCGGCACGTCCGGCGGCAGGTGCATCGCGGTGCCGATCCCGTGGCCGGTGTACTCCTCGACGACGCCGTAGTCGCCGGCCGCCCGCACCGACTCCTCGACGGCGCGTGACACGTCGGCGACCACCTCGCCGGTCGCCATCGCGGCGACGCCGGCCCACAGCGCGTCCTCGGTGACCCGCACCAGGTCGCTGACCTCCTGTGGCACCTCGCCGAGGGTCAGGCTGATGGCGGCGTCGCCGTGCCAGCCGGCCACGATCGCGCCGCAGTCGATCGACACCAGGTCGCCGTCGGCGAGCACCCGGTCACCCGGCACGCCGTGCACCACCTCGTCGTTCACCGACACGCAGATCGAGCCGGTGAACTGCTGGTAGCCGAGGAACGAGGGCACCGCCCCGAGGCCGCGGATGTGCGCCTCGGCGGCGGCGTCGAGCTCGGCGGTGGTGAGGCCGGGCCGGGCCAGGTCGCGCAGCATCGCCAGCGTCTCGGCCACCACGAGCCCGGCCCGCCGCATGGCGTCGACCTGCTCGGGGGTCTTGATCTCCAGGCGGGTGCGGCGCCAGCTCACGATGACAACGCTCCTCTCGATCGACTGGGTCTCGACGCGCATTCGCGAGTTCGCGAGCTCACTCGCGACGTGCTCGCTCGACCACCAATATTCCTCTGTCCTGAACTCCGTTCAGGACTGAGGGATGTCGTCGAGCGCCGCGAAGATCCGCTTGGTGACCTCGTCGACCTCGCCCATGCCGTCGACCTCGATGAGGACGCCGCGGCCGCGGTAGAGCTCGATGAGCGGCTCGGTCTGCTCGGCGTAGACGTCCTGGCGGCGGCGGATGACCTCTTCGGTGTCGTCGGTGCGGCCCTCGGTCTGCGCCCGCTGCAGCAGCCGCTCGACGATCTCCTCGGAGTCGACGGTGAGCACGACGGCGGCGTCGAGCTGGTGTCCGGTGTGCTCGATCATCCCGTCGAGCTCCTCGACCTGGGCGACCGTGCGCGGGTAGCCGTCGAGCAGGAAGCCCGGCTCGGCGTCCGGCTCGCCGATCCGGTTGCGGACCATCTGGTTGGTGATCTCGTCGGGCACGTACTCACCGGCGTCCATGTAGTCCTGCGCCTGGACGCCGAGCTCGGTGCCCTCGGACACGTTGCGCCGGAAGATGTCGCCGGTGGAGATCGCGGGCACACCGAAGTGCTCGGCCACGTGCACCGCCTGCGTGCCCTTGCCGGCCCCCGGGGGGCCCATGAGGATCAGCCTCATCGTTAGCGGAGGAATCCTTCGTAGTTGCGCTGCTGGAGCTGGCTCTCGATCTGCTTCACCGTGTCGAGCGCGACGCCGACCATGATCAGGATCGAGGTGCCACCGAACGGGAAGTTCTGGTTCGCGTCGATGAGCACGAGGGCGATCAGCGGGATGAGCGAGATCAGGCCGAGGTAGATCGAACCCGGGAACGTGATGCGGGACAGGACGTAGGACAGGTAGTCCTCGGTCGGCTTGCCCGCCCGGATCCCGGGGATGAAGCCGCCGTACTTCTTCATGTTGTCGGCCACCTCGTTGGGGTTGAAGGTGATCGACACGTAGAAGTAGGTGAAGAAGACGATGAGGGCGAAGAACGTGGCCATGTAGAGCGGGTGGTCGCCCTGCACGAGGTACTTGCTGATGAAGTCGACCCAGCCCGGCACGCTCTCGCCGGCCTGCGGCGTGTTGAACTGCACCGCCATCGCCGGCAGGTAGAGCAGCGAGGACGCGAAGATCACCGGGATGATGCCGGCCTGGTTGACCTTCAGCGGGATGTAGGTGGAGCTGCCGCCGAACATCTTGCGGCCGACCATCCGGCGGGCGTACTGCACCGGGATCCGGCGCTGCGCCTGCTCGATGAAGATGACCGCGGCGACGATGACGAGGCCGACGGCGAGCACGACGCCGAAGACCCACCAGCCCTTGCTCTTGCCGACCGCCCACAGCGCGGTCGGGAAGGTGGCGACCACCTGGCAGAAGATCAGGATCGACATGCCGTTGCCGATGCCGCGCTCGGTGATGAGCTCGCCGAGCCACATGATCACCGCGGTGCCGGCGGTCATGGTGACGACCATGACCGTGAAGGTGGAGAGGCTGTTGCTGTGCAGCAGCGGGAACTGCGTGGCGTCGCAGTTCTGGAGGAGGTTGCCCGACCGGGCGAGCGCCACGATGCCCGTGGCCTGGAGCAGCGCCAGTCCGAGCGTGAGGTAGCGGGTGTACTGCGTGATCTTGGTCTGGCCGGACTGGCCCTCCTTCTTGAGGGCCTCCAGCCGCGGGATCACGACGACGAGCAGCTGCAGGATGATGCTCGCGGTGATGTACGGCATGATGCCGAGCGCGAAGATCGTGAGCTGGAGCAGCGCTCCGCCGGAGAACAGGTTGATGAGGTTGTAGACGCCCTCGTTGTTCGCCTGGTCGCCGAGGCACTCCTGCACGTTGGCGACGTTGACGCCGGGCGCCGGGATCTGGGAGCCGGCCCGGAAGATCACGACGATCAGCAGGACGAACAGCAGCTTGCGCCGCAGGTCCGGTGTCCGGAAGGCGTTGACGAACGCGCTGAGCACGAACTCCTCTTTCTCCAGCGATCGAGGGTCTCCCCGCTGTCAGGGAGGCCCGTGGAAGCCTAACAGCCGGTATTCAGACCACGAGGGCGCCGCCGAGCGACGCCCTCGTGACCGAAGTCGGCCTGTGGCCGGGTGGGTCAGGAGGCCGCGCCGGCCAGCGTGACGGAGCCGCCGGCGGCCTCGATCTTCTCCTGGGCGGAGGACGAGAACTTGTCGGCGGTGACGTCGACCTTGACGTCGAGCCTGCCCTCGCCGAGCACCTTCACCGGGTGGCCCTTGCGGACCGCGCCGCGCTCCACGAGCGAGGCGACGGTGACCTCGCCACCCTCGGGGAAGAGCTTGCCGATGGTCTCGACGTTGACGACCTGGAACTCGACCTTGAACGGGTTCTTGAAGCCCTTGAGCTTGGGCAGGCGCATGTGGATCGGCATCTGGCCACCCTCGAAGCCCACCGGCACGTTCTTGCGGGCGCCGGTGCCCTTGGTGCCGCGACCCGCGGTCTTGCCCTTGGACGCCTCACCACGGCCCACCCGGTTCTTGGCCTTCTTGGCGCCCGGGGCCGGGTGGAGGTTGTGCAGCTTGAGCGTCATGTCACTCCACCTCCTCGACCGTCACCAGGTGACGGACGGTCTGGACCATGCCGCGGATCTCCGGGCGGTCCTCCTTGACGACGACGTCGCCGATCTTCTTCAGGCCGAGCGAGCGGACGGTGTCGCGCTGGTTCTTCGCGCAGCCGATCGTCGACTTGGTCTGCTGGACCTTCAGCTGCGCCATCAGGACCTCGCTCCGGCCGGCTCGCCGGCCGCCTTGTCCGCGGCGGCCTGCCTGCCCTCGGTCTGCGCCTTGAGCAGCGCCGCCGGGGCGACGTCCTCGACACGCAGGCCGCGCCGCGCCGCGACGGCCTCGGGCTGCTCGAGCAGCCGGAGCGCCTCGATCGTGGCGTGGACGATGTTGATCTGGTTCGACGAGCCGAGCGACTTGCTCAGGATGTCGTGGATGCCCGCGCACTCGAGGACGGCGCGCACCGGGCCACCGGCGATCACACCGGTACCGGGAGCGGCCGGGCGCAGCATGACGACGCCGGCGGCCTTCTCGCCCTGGATCGGGTGCGGGATCGTGCCCTGGATGCGGGGAACGCGGAAGAAGTTCTTCTTCGCCTCCTCGACACCCTTCTGGATCGCCGCCGGCACCTCCTTGGCCTTGCCGTAGCCGACGCCGACCATCCCGTCGCCGTCCCCGACGACGACGAGGGCGGTGAAGCTGAACCGCCGACCGCCCTTGACGACCTTGGCGACGCGGTTGATGGCGACGACCCGCTCGAGGTACTGGCTCTTCTCGGCGCCGCCGCGGCCACCGTCGCGGCCTCGGCCGCCCCGGTCGCCGCCCGAACGCTGTCCGCGCTGGGGTCCGCTCATAAGTTCTCTCCTACCTACGTCAGAAGGTCAACCCGCCGGAGCGGGCGCCGTCAGCGAGGGCCGCGATGCGGCCGTGGTACTTGTTGCCGGCCCGGTCGAAGACGACCGAATCGAGACCCTGGGCCTTGGCCCGCTCGGCGAGCAGCTCGCCGACCTTGGTGGCCTTGGCGGTCTTGTCGCCGTCGTGGGCGCGCAGGTCGGCCTCCATGGTGGATGCCGACACCAGCGTCCTGCCGACGACGTCGTCGACGACCTGGGCGGTGATGTGCTTGCTGGACCGCGTGACGACCAGGCGCGGCCGGTCGGCCGTGCCCTGGATCCGCTTGCGGCCGCGGATCTGCCGCCGGGCCCGCGACTTGCTGCGGGACGAGGCGTGCTTGCTCTGCTTCAGCGAGACGGCCATTACTTGCCAGCCTTTCCGACCTTCTTGCGGACGACCTCGCCCGCGTAGCGAACGCCCTTGCCCTTGTAGGGCTCCGGCTTGCGCAGCTTGCGGATCTTGGCCGCGGTCTCGCCGACCAGCTGCTTGTCGATGCCCAGGACCGCGAGCCTGGTCGGACCCTCGGTGGTGAACGTGATGCCGTCGGGCGCGTCGAACACGATCGAGTGGGAGTACCCGAGCTGGAACTCCAGCTGGGTCGGACCCTTGGGCAGGACGCGGTAGCCGACGCCGACGATCTCGAGCTTCTTCTCGTAGCCCTCGGTGACGCCCACGACCATGTTGTTGATCAGGGTGCGGCTCAGGCCGTGGAGGGCCTTGCTCTGCCGCTCGTCGTCGGGACGCTTGACGTCGAGGGCGTCGTCGCCCTTCTCCACGGTGATGGGGGCGGCCACGGTGTGCGACAGGGTGCCCTTGGGGCCCTTGACGGTCACGAGCGCGCCGTCGATGGCCACGTCGACCCCTGACGGGACCGGGACGGGGAGCTTGCCGATGCGGGACATGGTGTCTTCCTCTCTGCTCTCAGACCCGGCTCACCAGACGTAGGCGAGGACTTCTCCGCCCACGCCCTTCTGGTTCGCCTGACGGTCGGTGAGCAGGCCCTGGCTCGTCGAGATGATCGCGACGCCCAGGCCACCGAGGACCCGGGGAAGCCCGGTGTGCTTGGCGTACACGCGCAGGCCGGGCTTGCTGATACGGCGGACGCCCGCGATGGAGCGCTCGCGGTTGCGGCCGTACTTGAGCGTGATCGTGAGCGTCTTGCCCACGACCGGCGCGTTGTCGGTGACCTCGAAGGAGCTGATGTAGCCCTCCTGCTGGAGGATCTCCGCAACGCCCTGCTTGAGCTTGCTGTAGGGCATGGACACGTCGTCGTGGAACGCCGAGTTGGCGTTGCGCAGACGGGTGAGCATGTCCGCGATCGGGTCGGTCATCGTCATGGTTCTTGGGTTTCTCTCTCTTCTGCGGTTTCGCGCCCTCGCGGGGCCGCGACCTTCAGCGGTGGTGGTGGTCGGTCGTCACCAGGACGACTTGGTGACGCCGGGCAGCTCGCCGCGGTGCGCCATCTCCCGCAGGCAGATCCGGCACAGGCCGAACTTGCGGTAGACGGACTTCGGGCGGCCGCAGCGCTGGCAGCGGGTGTAGCCCCGCACCTTGAACTTCGGCTTGCGTGCGGCCTTGACCTTCAGAGCGGTCTTCGCCATCAGTTCCTCACTTCTCCGCGAACGGGAACCCGAGCTGCTTCAGCAGCGCGCGTCCCTGCTCGTCGTTCGTGGCCGTGGTGACGACCGTGATGTCCATGCCGCGGGAGCGGTCGATCTTGTCCTGGTCGATCTCGTGGAACATGACCTGCTCGGTGAGACCGAAGGTGTAGTTGCCGTTGCCGTCGAACTGCCGCGGGCTGAGGCCCCGGAAGTCGCGGATGCGGGGCAGCGCGAGCGACAGCAGCCGGTCGAGGAACTCCCACATCCGGTCGCCGCGCAGCGTGGTGTGCGCACCGATCGGCATGCCCTCGCGCAGCTTGAACTGCGCGATCGACTTGCGGGCCTTCGTGACGGCCGGCTTCTGGCCGGTGATCGCCGTCAGGTCGCGGATGGCGCCCTCGATCAGCTTGGAGTCGCGGGCCGCCTCGCCGACGCCCATGTTGACGACGATCTTGGTGAGGCCCGGGACCTGCATCACGTTGGGGATGCTGAACTCCTGCTGGAGCGCGGGAGCGATCTCCTCGCGGTAGCGGGTCTTCAGCCGCGGCGGGGTCTTGGCCGACTGCTGCGGGGCCTCGGCGGCCTCGGTGGTGTCGGTGGACATCAGATCTCCTTCCCGGTCCTGCGGGAGATGCGGACGCTGCGGGTGGCGGAGTAGGTCGAGCCGTCGGGACGACGCTTGGTGACCTCCTCGCGGCGGAAGCCGACGCGCGTGACGCCGTCGCCCTCCACGAGCATCACGTTCGAGACGTGGATCGGTGCCTCGGTGGTGATGATGCCGCCGGTGGTGCCGGCGCGACCGCCCTGGTTGACGACCTTGGTGTGCTTCTTGATGCGGTTGACGCCCTCGACGACCACCCGGTGGTCGTCGCGGAGGACCTTGATGACCTTGCCCTCGGCGCCCTTGTCCTTGCCCGCGATCACCTTGACGGTGTCGCCCTTCTTGATGTTCACGGACTGCTTCTTCTTCTTCGGCTCGGTCATCACAGCACCTCCGGTGCCAGCGAGATGATCTTCATGAAGCGCTTCTCCCGCAGCTCGCGGCCGACGGGGCCGAAGATGCGGGTCCCGCGCGGCTCGCCGTCGGCCTTGAGGATGACGGCGGCGTTCTCGTCGAAGCGGATGTAGGAGCCGTCGGCACGCCGGCGCTCCTTCACCGTGCGGACGATGACCGCCTTGACGACGTCACCCTTCTTCACGTTGCCGCCGGGGATGGCGTCCTTGACAGTGGCGACGATGACGTCGCCGATGCCGGCGTAGCGACGGCCCGAGCCGCCGAGCACACGGATGCAGAGGATCTCCTTGGCACCCGTGTTGTCGGCGACCTTGAGTCGCGACTCCTGCTGGATCACTGATTTCTCCTTGTCGCCCGGTTCTCACTTGTGTGTGAGCCTGGGGGAACGATTCGTTACTTGGCGCGCTCGAGGATCTGGACGAGCCGCCAGCGCTTGGTGGCGGACAGCGGGCGGGTCTCCATGATCAGGACCCGGTCCCCGACGCCGCACTCGTTGCTCTCGTCGTGGGCCTTCAGCCGATTGGTGCGGCGCAGGACCTTGCCGTAGAGCGCGTGCTTCACGCGGTCCTCGACCTCGACCACGACGGTCTTGTCCATCTTGTCGCTCACGACGAGACCCTCACGGGTCTTGCGCCGGTTGCGGTCCACGGTGCCGGTCTCGGTGCTCTGCTCGCTCATGCGTCGTCCTCGTCGTTCGAGCCCGGAGCGGAGCGGATGCCGAGCTCGCGCTCGCGCACCACGGTGTAGATCCGGGCGATGTCCTTCTTGACCGTGCGGAGCCGGCCGTGGCTCTCCAGCTGGCCGGTGGCCGCCTGGAAGCGGAGGTTGAAGAGCTCCTCCTTGGCCTCGCGCAGCCGCGCCTCCAGGTCGATGTCGTTGAGCTCGTCGAGCTCGTGCGCCGTCAGGCTGGTCGCCATCAGAACTCACCGGCCTCTCGGGTGACGAAGCGGCACTTCATGGGCAGCTTGTGGATCGCGCGGCGCATCGCCTCGCGGGCGACGTCCTCGCTGACACCGGAGAGCTCGAACATCATGCGGCCCGGCTTGACGTTGGCGACCCACCACTCGGGCGAGCCCTTGCCGGAGCCCATGCGGGTCTCGGCGGGCTTCTTGGTGAGCGGGCGGTCCGGGTAGATGTTGATCCACACCTTGCCGCCACGCTTGATGTGACGGGTCATCGCGATACGCGCGGACTCGATCTGGCGGTTGGTGACGTAGTGACCCTCGACCGCCTGGATACCGAAGTCACCGAACGCCAGCGTGGTGCCACCCTTGGCCGCGCCGCGGCGCTTGGGGTGGTGCTGCTTGCGGTGCTTCAGCCGACGGGGCATCAACATGGGTCAGCCCTCCGTTCCGGGAGCCGTGTCGGTGCTCGGCGCGGCGGCCGGCGTCTCGCCGGCCGGGGCCTCGCGGTCCGAGCGGGTGGGACGGGTGCCGCGGCTGGGCCGCTCGCCGCCACGCTGCGGACGGTTGCCGCCGCGGCCGGGGACGCCGGCACGGGCGGCGGCCTGGGCCTGGCGCTCGGCACGGGTGCCGGCGACCTCGCCCTTGTAGATCCAGACCTTCACGCCGATCCGGCCGAAGGTGGTCTTGGCCTCGTAGAACCCGTAGTCGATGTCGGCACGGAGCGTGTGCAGGGGCACGCGGCCCTCGCGGTAGAACTCGGTGCGCGACATCTCGGCGCCGTTGAGGCGGCCCGAGCACTGGATGCGGATGCCCTTGGCGCCCGAGCGCATGGTGGTCTGCATCGCCTTGCGCATCGCGCGACGGAACTGCACGCGGCCGGTGAGCTGCTCGGCCACGCCCTGCGCGACGAGCTGGGCGTCGACCTCGGGGTTCTTGACCTCGAGGATGTTGAGCTGCACCTGCTTGCCGGTGAGCTTCTCCAGCTCACCGCGGATCCGGTCGGCCTCCGCGCCGCGGCGGCCGATGACGATGCCCGGCCGGGCGGTGTGGATGTCGACACGGACCCGGTCACGGGTGCGCTCGATCTCGACCTTGGAGATGCCGGCGCGCTCCATGCCCTTGGACAGCAGGCGACGGATCGCGACGTCCTCGCCGACGTAGCTCTTGTAGAGCTTGTCGGCGTACCACCGCGACTTGTGGTCGGTGCTGATCCCGAGGCGGAAGCCGTTCGGGTTGATTTTCTGGCCCATCAGGCCTTCCTGCCCTTCTTCTGACCGGCAGCGGCGAGAACAGAGGCCGGCTGCACGGCGAGCGTGATGTGGCTGGTGCGCTTGTTGATCCGGGTGGCCCGGCCCTGCGCACGCGGGCGCCAGCGCTTCATCGTCGGGCCCTCGTCGACCATGCCGACCGAGACGACGAGGTCGGCGACGTCGAGGCCCTCGGTGGTCTCGGCGTTGGCGACGGCGCTCTCCAGCACCTTCGCCACGGTCTCGGTGGCCGACTGCGGGGCGAACTGCAGCGTGGCGCGGGCCTCGTCGACGGGCAGGCCGCGGACCAGGTCGACCACGCGGCGGGCCTTCATCGGGGAGATCCGCTGGAAGCGGGCGGTGGCGAAGGCGCCGGGCTGGTCCCCCAGCACGGTCTCGCGGCGCGCGCTCGTGCGGCGGCGGTCGGAACTCATCGACGGCGTCCCTTCCGGTCGTCCTTGACGTGGCCGCGGTAGGTGCGCGTGGGCGCGAACTCACCGAGCTTGTGGCCGACCATCGCGTCGGTGATGAACACCGGCACGTGCTTGCGGCCGTCGTGGACGGCGATCGTGTGGCCGATCATCGCCGGGACGATCATCGAACGGCGCGACCAGGTCTTGATGACGTTGTGGCTGCCCTTGTCGTTCTCGGCGTCCACCTTCTTCATCAGGTGGTCGTCGACGAAGGGGCCCTTCTTCAGGCTGCGAGGCATGTCGGTTACTTCCTACCCTTGCCGGACTTGCGGCGACGGATGATCTGGGAGTCGGAGGCCTTGCGCTTGCGCGTGCGGCCCTCCGGCTTGCCCCACGGGGACACCGGGTGGCGACCGCCCGAGGTCTTGCCCTCGCCACCACCGTGCGGGTGGTCGACGGGGTTCATGACGACGCCGCGGACGGTCGGGCGCTTGCCCTTCCAGCGCATGCGGCCGGCCTTGCCCCAGTTGATGTTGGACTGCTCGGCGTTGCCGACCTCGCCGATGGTGGCGCGGCAGCGGACGTCGACGAACCGCATCTCGCCCGAGGGCATGCGGAGCGTGGCGCGCGAGCCCTCACGGGCGACCAGCTGGGCGCTGTTGCCGGCGGAGCGGGCGATCTTGGCACCGCCGCCGGGCCGCAGCTCGACGCAGTGGATCGTCGTACCGACGGGGATGTGGCGCAGCGGCAGGTTGTTGCCCGGCTTGATGTCGGCGTTCGGACCCGACTCGACGCGGCTGCCCTGGCCGAGGTCCTTCGGCGCGATGATGTAGCGCTTCTCGCCGTCGGCGTAGTGCAGCAGCGCGATCCGCGCGGTGCGGTTCGGGTCGTACTCGATGTGCGCGACCTTGGCCGGCACGCCGTCCTTGTCGTAGCGACGGAAGTCGATGATCCGGTAGGCGCGCTTGTGACCGCCACCCTGGTGCCGGGTGGTGATCCGGCCCTGGTTGTTGCGGCCGCCCTTCTTGGGCAGCGGCCGGGTGAGCGACTTCTCCGGCGTGGTGCGGGTGATCTCGACGAAGTCGGCCACCGAGGAGCCGCGACGGCCCGGGGTGGTCGGCTTGTACTTGCGAATGGCCATCAGGCGGGACCTCCGAAGATGTCGATGCGGTGACCCTCGGCCAGGCTGACGATCGCGCGCTTGGTGTCCTTGCGCTTGCCGAGCCCGTAGCGGGTGCGGCGCGTCTTGCCCTTGCGGTTGAGGGTGTTCACCGAGGTGACCTTGACGTTGAAGATCTTCTCGACGGCGATCTTGATCTCGGTCTTGTTGGCGTCCGGGCGCACCAGGAACGTGTACTTGTTGGCGTCGAGGAGGCCGTAGCTCTTCTCCGACACGACCGGCGCGATCAGGATGTCGCGGTGGTCCTTGTGCAGGGTGCTCACTTCTCGTCCTCCCCGGACTCGGTCTCGGCGGCGCCACCCTGGGCGGCCGCCACGAACGCGTCGTAGGCACCGCGGGTGAACACGACGTCGTCGGAGGCCAGCACGTCGTAGGTGTTGACCTGGTCGACCGCCACGATGTGCACCTGCGGGGCGTTGCGCAGCGACAGCCAGGTGACGGCGTCGGCGCGCTCGAGCACGAGCAGGAACTTGGTGCGCTCGGTGAGGCCGCGCAGCGCGGTGAGGGCGGTCCGGGTGGACGGCGTCTCGTCGCTGATCAGGGCCTCGACCACGTGCACGCGGTCGTTGCGGGCCCGGTCGGACAGGGCGCTGCGCAGGGCGGCGGCCTTCATCTTCTTGGGGGTCCGCTGGTCGTAGCTGCGCGGCTGCGGGCCGTGGACGATGCCACCGCCGGCGAACTGCGGCGCGCGGATCGAGCCCTGGCGGGCGCGACCGGTGCCCTTCTGCTTGTAGGGCTTGCGGCCACCGCCGCGAACCTCGCCGCGGGTCTTGGTGGCGTGCGTGCCCTGGCGGGCCGCGGCCTGCTGGGCCACGACGACCTGGTGCATGAGCGGCACGTTGACCTTGGCACCGAAGATCTCGACGGGCAGGTCGACCTTGACGGTCTTCGCACCCTTCGGAGCGGCAGCCTTCTTGGTGGCGGCCTTCTTGGTGGTCGTCTTCTTGGTGGTCGTCTTCTTGGTGGTGGTCTTCTTGGTGGTGGTCTTCTCGGTGTCAGCCACGACGCTCAGACCTCCTGGTTCTTCTTGGCGGCCGAGCGCAGCACGAGCAGCCCGCCCTTGGGACCGGGGACGGCGCCCCGGACCAGGATCAGGCCCTGCTCGGCGTCGACGGCGTGGACGGCGAGGTTCTGGGTGGTCACGGTGTCGGAGCCCATGCGGCCCGCCATCCGGACGCCCTTGAAGACGCGACCCGGCGTGGCGCAGGCGCCGATGGAGCCCGGCTTGCGGTGGTTGCGGTGCGCACCGTGCGAGGCGCCGACGCCGTGGAAGCCGTGGCGCTTCATGACGCCCGCGAAGCCCTTGCCCTTGCTGGTGCCGGTGACGTCGATGACCTCACCCGGCTCGAAGGTGTCGACGGGCAGCTCCTGGCCGACGGTGTAGCCGTCGGCGTCGGCGGTGCGGATCTCGACGAGGTGGCGGCGCGGCGTGGTGCCGGCCTTGGCGAAGTGGCCCGCCCGCGGCTTGGTGACCTTGCGGCCCTCGATCTCGCCGTAGCCGACCTGGATCGCGTGGTAGCCGTCGACCTCGGCCGAGCGGATCTGCGTGACGATGTTGGTGCCCGCGGCGATCACGGTGACGGGGACGACGCGGTGGTTGTCGTCCCAGACCTGGGTCATGCCCAGCTTCGTGCCGAGCAGGCCCTTCACGGAGTGTTCGGTGGTGTGCGTCATGACGGGGACCTCAGAGCTTGATCTCGATGTCGACGCCGGCCGGCAGGTCGAGCCGCATGAGCGAGTCGACCGTCTTCGGGGTGGGGTCGATGATGTCGATGAGCCGCTTGTGGGTGCGCATCTCGAAGTGCTCGCGCGAGTCCTTGTACTTGTGGGGCGAGCGGATGACGCAGTAGACGTTCTTCTCCGTCGGCAGCGGCACCGGGCCGGCCACACGCGCGCCGGTACGGGTGACCGTGTCGACGATCTTGCGCGCCGAGGTGTCGATCACCTCGTGGTCATAGGCCTTGAGCCTGATGCGGATCTTCTGTCCCGCCATAGGTCTCTCTCGTCCTTCTCGTCCTGGGCTTTACGTGGTCTTGGGGTCCTGCTCCCGCCCGCACCCTCCGACCCCCGCGGTCGGGCGTGTCGCACTCGCGACCCGCACCGATCTGGCGATCGAGCGTGATGTTGGCTGTGCCGTGCGAGTCCATCGCTGTCCTCGCCGGCCGATCGGGTCTCCAGGTGCGGTGCGGCGCGTGCCACCACCGAGTCACATCACCCGGACAGGAAGTACGAGACCGGGACGGAGACGCGATTCAGTAGTCAAGACGTGCAGCACCCCGGCGACCCGCCGGAGCAACCGGAACATCTTGGCAGAGATGGCGGGCGTGACCAAACCGGGAAGCCCTCCCCCACGTCCTACCCTCTCGGCATGCGCATCGAGGTGCCGGAGGGCAAGGACCCGATCAGGTACGTCTGGGGCGAGCTGGTGCCCGGGATCGGCCCCGCGGCGGCCCGGTTCTCGCAGAGCGTGTACGACGACGGCACGCTCGGGCTGCGCGAGTTCGAGGCGGCCCGACTGCGGATCGCGCAGGTCAACGGGTGCCTGAACTGCTGCGGACTGGCGCACCGAGCGGGACGGCGTCACGGTCGAGGACTCGTTCCCCGCCGCCGTCACCGACTGGCGCACGACGGCCGACGGCCTGCGTCCTTCCGTCCCACCTCAGCTCGCGTTGAGCCCGCGGGCGACCTGACAGGATGACGACGTCTCGGAAGCGGACGCCGTGGGGAGGGTAGGACCGTGAGCGACCAGTCCTACCCGCCGCCGGGCGCGCCACCGCCGCCGGGAGCCCCGCCGCCGGGGGAGCCGCCGGCGCCGTCGCGATGGACGACCGGGCCCGCGGGCCCCGCACCGACGGCGTTTCCCGGGCCGGGGCCGCAGGGGGCCTGGCAGCCGCCGCCGGGGATGCTCGGGGCCGCCCACAAACCGGGCGCGATGCCGCTGCGGCCGCTGAAGCTCGGTGAGATCTACGACGCCGCGTTCCGGATCATCCGGTTCAACCCGAAGGCGACCGTCGGGTCGGCGGTGATCGTGGCGGCGGTCGCGATGCTGATCCCGATCATGATCACGGCCCTGGTCACGTTCACGATCGGCGCCGCCTACGACGCCACCGGCGAGGACCCGTCGTCCACCAGCGACGGCATCGGGATCGCGTTCTCCTTCATCTCGCTGTTCGGCGGCATCTTCCTGCTCCAGATCGGGCTGCTCCTGGTCACCGGGATGGTCTCCCACGTCACCCACGCCGCGGCGGTCGGACGCCGGCTCACCCTCGGCGAGGCGTGGGCCGCCACCCACGGCAAGCGGTGGAGGCTGCTCGGCCTCATGCTCGTGATCAACCTGAGCTGGCTGGTCGCGCTCGGGCTGTGGGTGCTCGTCGGCGTCGGGATCGCGCTCACTGCCGACAGCATCGGCATCACCGTCCTCTACTTCGTGCTCACGTTCCTGTTCGTCGTGATGCCGGCGTTCGCCTGGTTCTGGATCCGGATCTACTACCTGCCGGCCGTGGCGCTGATGCTCGAGCCGGTCGGGATCTTCGGCGCGATCGGGCGCGCCTACCGGCTCACCAGCCGCCAGTTCTGGCGCACCTTCGGAATCGCGCTCCTCACCGGCCTCGTGGTCGGCATCGCCGGCAACCTGCTGGCCGCCCCGCTCGGCATCATCGGCCAGATCGCCCTGGTCGCCACGCCCGAGTACGGCCTGCTCGTCTTCGTCGTCACCCAGGCCCTGAGCACCGTGGTGTCGTCCGCGTTCGCCGCGCCGTTCACCTCCGCGGTCACCTCGCTGCAGTACCTCGACCAGCGGATGCGCAAGGAGGCGTACGACGTCGAGCTGCTCGAGCGGGCCGGAGTGCTGAGCTCGTGAGCCCCACCGGTCATCCGGCGCTGCTGCGCCTGCTCGCCGACCCGCCCCTCGACCCGTCGGGTGAGGAGGCCCGCAGTCGGCTGCGGCGCGAGCTGGCCAAGCCCGAGTACTACGACGCCAACATCGTGCAGCGGATCATCGAGTGGATCGCGCGGTCGATCGACGACGCCGCCGGGACCGCGGACCGCTCCCCCACGCTCGCCTGGCTCGCCGCGCTCGTGATCGCCGTCGCCCTCGGCGTCGCGATCGCGCTGCTGGTCACCCGTGCCCGCGCCTCGGGCCGGCGGTCCCGCGAGGAGGCCGCGGTGCTCACCGACGAGCGGGTCACCGCCGCCGAGCTGCGGGCCCGCGCCGAGGCGGCGCTCGCCGCCGGGCGCCACGAGGCCGCGCTGGTCGACGGCTTCCGCGCGCTCGCGGTGCGGCAGGTCGAGCGCGGCCGACTGGACGACGCCCCCGGCACCACCGCCGCGGAGGTGGCCCGCGCGCTGGGGAGCGAGTTCCCGGCCCACCAGCCGCGGGTGTCGAGCACGGCCGGCCTGTTCGACGGCGTCATGTACGGCGAGCGCACGGCGTCGCGGGACCAGGCGGTCGCGGTGCTCGAGCTCGACGACGAGCTGCGGAGGGCGCGTTGACCCTCACCGAGACGCCGGCACCGCAGGGCAGGCTCCGCCGACACCGCAGCACGCTCCTCATCGTCGGGATGCTCGTGCTGGCCGTGGTCGTCGTCATCCTGTTCGGCCCCTCGAACGACGGCGAGAACACCCCGCTCGACCCCGAGAACCCCGGCCCGGGCGGCGCGCAGGCCCTCGCCCGCGTGCTCGACGACGAGGGTGTCGACGTCTCCGTCGTGCGCTCCGCCGACCGGTTCGAGGCCGCCGAGGCCGGGCCCGGCACCACCGTCGTCGTCACCTCGAGCGAGCGGCTCGGCACCAGCACCGTCGAGCACCTGCTCGAGCAGGCCGCCGGCGCGCGGGTCGTGGTGGTCGACCCCCCGTCGTGGGTGCTCGAGGACCTCGACGTCCCGGGCTCCCCCGGCTTCGTCGACACCTCCGACCCGGTGCCGGCCGACTGCTCCGACACCGCCCTCGACGACCTGGTCGGCGACCTGGAGCTCGAGGTCGAGGACGCCACCGCCTACGGGGGCGAGGGCTGCTTCCCGGGCGCGGGCGACGACGAGCACGTGCTGGTCGCGGGCGAGCGGGTCACCGTGCTCGGCGCCGGCGAGGCCCTGAGCAACGACCAGGTGCTGCGCGCCGACAACGCCGCCCTGGCGCTGCGGCTGCTCGGGCAGGACGACCGGTTGGTCTGGTACGTCGCGTCGTACGACGACCAGGCGGGCGACGACGGCGTCCAGGTGTCCGACCTGCTGCCGGACTGGATCCTGCCCGGGCTCTGGGTGGTCGCGCTCGCCACGATCCTGCTCGTCGCGTGGCGCGGACGCCGGCTCGGCCCGCTCGCCACCGAGCCGCTGCCGGTGGTGGTGAAGGCCATCGAGACGACGCTCAGCCGCGGCCGGCTCTACCGCAAGGGCGGCGACCGCGCCCATGCCGCCCGCACCCTGCGCGCCGCCGCCCGCGCCCGCGCCGTCACCCGGCTGCGGCTCGACCGCAACGTCGACGACGCCACGCTGGTGCGCGACGTCGCCCGCCACACCGGACGCCCGGAGCCCGAGGTCGGGTTCCTGCTGTCCGAGCACGCCCCGGAGCCCGGCTCCGACCGTGACCTGATCAGCCTGGCCAACGCCCTGGCCGCACTCGAGGAAGAGGTACGCCGCTCATGACGATGGTTCCCGAGCACACCACCGGCCCGGACCCGGAGCACGATCCGGAGCAGGGGGCGGAGGAGCGCGAGGCCGCCCGCAACCGGCTCTCCGCCGTCCGCCGCGAGGTGGCCAAGGCCGTGGTGGGCCAGGACGCCGCGGTGTCCGGCCTGCTGGTCGCACTTCTGTGCGGCGGACACGTGCTGATGGAGGGCGTGCCCGGCACCGCCAAGACCCTGCTCGTGCGCACGCTGGCGGCGTCGCTCTCGGTGGGCACGCGGCGGGTGCAGTTCACCCCCGACCTGATGCCCGGCGACATCACCGGTTCGATGGTGATCGACTCCCAGGCCGGCGAGCTCAGCTTCCGCGAGGGCCCGGTGTTCACCAACCTGCTGCTCGCCGACGAGATCAACCGGACGCCACCGAAGACCCAGTCCGCGCTGCTCGAGGCGATGGAGGAGGGCCAGGTGTCGGTCGACGGCGTCACCCACCCGCTCCCCCGGCCGTTCCTCGTGGCGGCGACCCAGAACCCGGTCGAGTACGAGGGCACCTACCCGCTGCCGGAGGCGCAGCTGGACCGGTTCCTGCTCAAGGTGGTGCTGCCGATCCCGGAGCGCACGGCCGAGCTGGAGATCCTCAACCGCCACGCCTCCGGGTTCGACCCGCGCGACGTACGGGCGGCCGGCGTCGAGCCGGTGGCCTCGGGCGACGACATCGCGGCCGGCCAGCGGGCGGTGAAGCGGGTGCAGGTCTCCCCCGACGTCGCCGGCTACATCGTCGACATCGCACGGGCCACCCGGCAGTCGCCGTCGCTCTCGCTCGGCGTGAGCCCGCGTGGTGCCACCGCACTGCTGCGCTCGGCGCGGGCGTGGGCGTGGCTCTCGGGCCGCGACTTCGTGACGCCGGACGACGTGAAGTCGCTCGCCCACGCCACGCTCGTGCACCGGCTCGGGCTGCGGCCCGAGGCCGAGCTCGAGGGTGTCGACGTCGCGCAGGTGCTCGCCTCCGCCCTCGGCTCGGTCCCGGTCCCCCGGTAGTCACGACGATGGCCCTCACCGGACGCGTGCCGCTCCTGCTCCTCCTGGGGCTGGTGCCGGTGGTGCTGCGCCCGGCCGGGAGCACCGTGTGGCAGTGGCTCGGGATCGTGGTGGTGCTGTGCGCCGTCGACGTCGTGATCGCGCCGTCGACGCGGGCGCTCGACGTCGGGCGCCGGCCGACGCCGTCCACCCGGATGAACCACGCCGCCGAGACCGTGCTCGTGGTGGGCAACCCGTCGCGACGCCGGGTGCGGGCGCTGCTGCGTGATGCCTGGCAGCCGAGCGCCGGCGCCACCGGCAACCGGCACCGGGTGAGCCTCGCGCCCGGTGACCGCACGCTGCTGCGCACGCCGCTGCTGCCGACCCGCCGCGGCGACCTGCGCGCGGTCGGCGTCACTGTGCGCACCTTCGGGCCGCTCGGGCTCCTGGCACGGCAGCGGACGCTGCCGGTCGAGGGGTCGGTGCGGTCGGTGCCGCCGTTCGAGTCGCGCAAGCACCTGCCGTCGCGGCTGGCCCGGCTCCGCGACCTCGACGGCCGCTCCGCGGTGCGGATCCGGGGCGCGGGCACCGAGTTCGACTCGCTGCGCGAGTACGTGCGCGGCGACGACGTCCGCTCGATCGACTGGCGCGCCTCGGCCCGCACCACCCACGTCGTCGTCCGCACCTGGCAGCCCGAGCGCGACCGCCGGGTGGTGCTGGTGCTCGACACCTCGCGCACCTCGGCCGGTCGGGTCGACGACGTGCCGCGGCTCGACTCCGCGATGGACGCCGCCCTGCTCCTCGCCGCCCTCGCCGCCCGCGCCGGCGACCGGATCGACTTCGTGGCCGGCGACCGCCGGGTCCGCAGCCGGCTCCGCTCCGCGGGCTCGCGCGACATCGCCGCGCGGCTCCAGGACGCGATGGCCGAGCTGGAGCCGGTGATCGCCGAGGCCGACTGGGACGGGCTCGCCGGCGCGGTGCAGGCGATGGGCCGGCAGCGGGCGCTCGTCGTCCTGCTGACGCCGCTGGAGCCGTCGGCGATCGAGGAGGGCCTGCTCTCGGTGCTGCCCGCGCTCACCGTCCACCACCGGGTGGTGCTCGCCTCGGTGCGCGACCCCGAGCTCGAGCGGCTCACCCGCGCCCGCGACGACGCCGACGAGGTGTACGCCGCGGCCGCCGCCGAGTCGGTGCTGCGCCGTCGCACCCGTACCGCCGACCTGCTGCGCAAGCTCGGCGTCGACCTCGTCGACGCCGACGCCGAGCGGCTCCCGCCGGCCCTGGCCGACCACTACCTGGCGCTGAAGGCGCAGGGCCTGCTCTAGCGACACAGCCCCTCTCGTTCGTCGAGCCTGTCGAGACGCCCCGACCCGGTCTCGCCGACTGACCCCACTCAGGTTGCCGAGATCGGAACCGGCGTCTCGACAGGCTCGACGTACGTGGCGGTCACCCGCGGGAGGCGACGTCGTCCTCGAGCAGGTGGCCGGAGAGGTCGCCGGTGTGGCCGCGGAGCGCGGCGTTGCGGCCGAGCACGAACACGTAGGCGAAGAACGCCAGCTCGGCGAGGATGCCGATGCCGACGCGGGCCCAGGTGGGCAGGGGTGACGGCGTCACGAACGCCTCGATGACGCCGCTGACGAACAGCACCACCACGAGTCCGAGCACGATCGTCACCGACTCCCGGCCGGCCTTGGCGATGGACTTGGTGCGACTGAGGTTGCGTGGCTCGACCCACGACCAGAACAGCCGGAACCCGACGCCGCCGGCGACGAAGACGGCGGTGAGCTCGAGCAGGCCGTGCGGGAGGATCAGGCCCCAGAAGACGCCGGCGCGGTCGTTGTTGATCATGATCGACCCGATGACCGCCAGGTTGAGCACGTTGTTGAACAGCACGTAGATCAGCGGGAAGCCGAGGATGCCGAACGCGATGCACTGCGCGGCCACCCAGGCGTTGTTGGTCCACACCCGGGCGGCGAAGCTCTGCGCCGGGTTCTCGCTGTAGTAGCTCTCGAAGTCGGAGTTGACGAGCTGGTCGACCTCCGCCGGGCTGAGCAGGCTCTGCTCCACCTGCGGGTTGGCCAGCAGCCAGAGCATGATCACCGCGGTGAGCGCGACGTTGGCGGCCAGGCAGCCCAGCCACCACCACCGCATCCGGTACAGCGCGGCCGGGAACCGCTCGGTGAAGAACGACCCCACGTTGCGCCACGTCGACGTCCGGGTGCCGACGAGCCGGATCCGGGCGCGCGCGAGCAGCGACGACAAGTAGGCGATCAGCGCGCCGTCCGGAGCGGAGGTGCGGACGACGGACAGGTGGGTGGCGACCTGCTGGTAGCGCTCGACGAGCTCGTCGGACTCGGGTCCGCTCAGCCTGCCGACCGACACCAGGGACTCGAGGCGCTCCCAGTCGTGCGCGTGCGCGAGCACGTACGCGTCGAGATCCACACCGGAGACCCTAACTAGGGTTCCGGCATGGCTCGGGAGCTCTGGTGCGGGGGCGCGGACGACGGACCGCTCGTGATCCTGTTCCACGGCTGCCCCGACACCCGGCACGTCGCGATGACCGGCGACGCCGCCGCCCGGCAGGTCGGCGTGCGGCTGGCCTGCGTCAACCGCCCCGGCTACGGCACGGTGGCGCCGCTGCCGTTCACGCCCGGCTCGATCGCCGACGCCGCCGTCGTCACCGCGCGCGTGCTCGGCCACGACCGGTTCGCGGCGCTCGGCATGTCGGTGGGCGGGCAGTACGCCACCGCCGCGGCCGCCCGGCATCCCGACGTCGTGGCGGCGCTGGGGTTGGTGTCGTCGCAGGGCGAGCGGGTCGGGCCGCCGCCGGACCGCGCCGAGTACGAGGCCTGGGTGGCCGGCGTCCGGCCCGACGACCCGGACGACGCCGCGCTCGCGGCCCGCTGGTACGAGGGGCTGCCCGCCCCGGACGCCGCGCTGCTGGCCGAGCAGGGCGACGCGGCCGTGGCGGCCGGCGTCCGCGAGGCGCTGGCGCAGCCCGACGGCTACCTGCGTGACGCCGAGCTGAGCAACTCGGCGTGGCCGCACCGTCCTGGAGGACGTGCGGTGCCCGGTTCGAGCTGTGGTCGGGCGCCCTCGACGAGCAGGCGGGACGGTTCCCGGGCGCCGAGCACGTCGTGCACCCCGACACCACCCACTTGGCGGCGCTCCTGGCCCACTGGCACGACGTCCTGTCGGCGCTGCGTCCGTCCCTAGACTGACGCCACCATGGCCGCCGTCCCCGAGTTCGCGACGCTCACCGCGGACGACCTCGTCACCGGCGAGGCGGTGGCGCTCGACCTCCCGCCGGCCAGCCTCGGCCCGCGGATCGCGTCGGGCCTGATCGACATCGTGGTCACGATCGTCGGGCTGATCGTGATGTTCCTGCTGTTCGCGGTGGCCACCGTGAACGCCGACCCGGCCCTCGCGCAGGCCGGGTTCGTGGTCGCGCTGGTGACGGTGTTCGTGGCCTACCCGACCACCCTGGAGACGCTCACCCGCGGCCGCTCGCTCGGCAAGCTCGCCCTCGGGCTGCGCGCCGTCCGCGACGACGCCGGCCCGATCTCGTTCCAGCACGCGCTGATGCGCTCGCTCATCGGGTTCGTCGAGATCTACGGCCTGTTCGGTGTGCCGGCGTTCTTCTCGATGCTCGTCAGCAGCCGCGGCAAGCGGCTCGGCGACTTCGCCGCCGGCACCTACGTCGTCCGCGACCGGGTGCGGCTGACCCTCCCGCTGCCGCCGCCGATGCCCCCACACCTGACCGCGTGGGCCCGCACCGCCGACATGACGTCGCTGCCCACCGGCCTCGCGCTCGCCGTCCGGCAGTACCTCGGCCGGCTCGACAGCATCGACCCGGCCTCGCGCACCACCGTGGGCGCCCGGCTGGCCGACCAGGTGTCCGAGCACGTCTCGCCGCTGCCGCCGCACGCGACCCGGCCCGAGGACTTCCTGCTCGCCGTCGTCGCCGAGCGTCGCGAGCGTGACCTGCAGCGGCTGCGCCGGCACGACACCGCCCGCCGCCGGCTCACCGGTTGAGGTGTCCGCCCCGCTGCGCGCACCCGGCGACGTGCTGGTGCACCTCCGCCGGGCCCGCGACCACCTGGACCGCCACTACCGCGAGCCGCACGAGCTCGACGAGGTGGCGCGGGTGGCCGGCCTCAGCAAGTTCCACTTCCAGCGGCTCTTCACCGCGACGTACGGCGTCTCCCCCGCGGCCTACCTCTCCCAGCGCCGCATCGAGCGCGCGCAGGACCTGCTGCGCGCGACGAACCTCACCGTGACCGAGGTGTGCCACGCCGTCGGGTTCACCAGTCTCGGCTCGTTCAGCACCCGGTTCCGGGACGTCGTCGGCGAGACCCCGCGCGACTTCCAGCGCCGCTACGCCGCGAGCGGCGCACCCCACATCCCCGGCTGCTTCGTCTTCATGTGGGGACTCGCGGAGCGGTCCGCAAGCCAGGAGAAGCGCGAGGCGGACGACGCGACCTAGCGTCGGTCGCATGATCACCAACATCTCGATCGCCAGCGTGTTCGTGAAGGACGTCGACGCGTCGAAGGCGTTCTACGTCGACGTGCTGGGGTTCGCCGAGCACACCGACCTCACCCTCGGCGACGGCTACCGCTGGTGCACCGTCAACCACCCGAGCCAGCCCGAGCTGCAGGTGCACCTCACGGTGCCCGGACCGCCCCACTCCCCGGAGATGGTGGCCCAGATCAACCGGGCGCTCGACGAGGGCGGCATGCACGGTCTCGGGATGAGCGTCGACGACTGCCGGCAGACCTACGAGGACCTGCGGGC
This sequence comes from uncultured Actinomycetota bacterium, assembly GCA_963780355.1. Classification (GTDB taxonomy): domain Bacteria; phylum Actinomycetota; class Actinomycetes; order Propionibacteriales; family Nocardioidaceae; genus Nocardioides. The sequence continues at coordinate 1,509,537 of CAWABT010000001.1, read as the reverse complement.
GCAGGGCGTCGAGTTCCTGCAGGAGCCGTCCGAGCGGCCCTACGGCGTCGAGGCGGTGTGCCGCGACAACTCCGGCAACTGGATGGTGCTGGTGGAGGAGCGGGAGTACTCCGGCGAGGACTTCCCGCACGCGTGACTACATCGAGTCGGTGACCGGCTCGGCGAGCTCGGGCTCGTCGTCGAGCGGGTGGCTCGGCGGGATCATCAGGACGGCGACCGCCGCGACCAGGCACAGGCCGCCCGCCGTCAGCCAGGCGCCGAAGTAGTCGCCGGTGCTCTGCCGCACCAGCCCCGCGAAGCTCGCGGCCACGCCCGCGCCGACCATGTGGGCGGCGAACACCCAGCCGAACACCACGCCCGCCTTCTCGACGCCGAAGTGCTGGCGGCACAGCGCGACGGTGGGCGGCACCGTGGCGACCCAGTCGAGGCCGTAGAACACGATGAACACGAACAGGCTCGGGTGCACCACCTCGGCGAGCAACCAGGGCACCGCGAGCAGCGACAGCCCGCGCAGCGCGTAGTACACGAACAGCAGGTAGCGACTGTCGACGCGGTCGGTGAGCCAGCCGCTCGCGACGGTGCCGAGGATGTCGAAGACCCCGATGAGAGCGAGCATCGTGGCCGCCGTCGTCTGCGGCATCCCGTGGTCGTGGGCGGCGGGGATGAAGTGGGTGCCGATGAGCCCGTTGGTCGACCAGCCGCAGATCCAGAACGAGCCGAACAGCACCCAGAACACCGGCGAGCGCGCCGACTCCCGCAGCGTGCCGATCGCGACGCGCGCCGCGCCCTGCGTCGGCACCGGCGCCCGCGGTGCGGGCTCGTCCGGCGGCTGCCCGTAGGCGGTGGTGCCGACGGCGGCCGGCGAGTCGGCGAGGAGCAGCAGCACGAGCGGCACCAGCAGCAGCGCGAAGCCGGCCACCAGTCCGGCGGCCCAGCGCCAGCCCGGGCCCTCCGCGAGGTGCGCGATCGCCGGTAGGAACACGAGCTGGCCCATCGAGCTGGCCGCCGAGAACAGCCCGACCACCAGGCCGCGGTGCCGCACGAACCAGCGGTTGGCGACGATCGCCCCGAACACCAGCGCGAGCGAGCCGGTGCCGACACCGATGGCGAGGCCCCACAGCAGCCACAGCTGCCAGGCGGCGTCCATCACGAGCGTGAGGCCCGACCCGGCGGCCACCAGCAGCAGCGAGGCCGCCACCACCCGGCGGATGCCGAACCGCTCCATCAGCGCCGCCGCGAACGGCGCGGTGAGGCCGTAGATCACCAGGTTGAGCGTGACGGCGCCGCTCGTGGTCGCCCGCGACCAGCCGAAGTCCTCCTCCAGCGGCTCGAGCAGCGCGCCGGTGGAGGAGCGGAACCCGGCGGCGGCGATGAGCGCGCCGAGCGTGATGCCGGCGACCCACCACGCCCGGTGGATCCGGGGACGCCGGGTGGTCCCCGGCTCCTGGGCGAGTGTCACCCGCCAAGTGTAGGAACGCTGGTTACGAGGGGAAGGTGAAGTCCAGCGTCGTGACGAGCGCCTGGACGGTCTCGCCGGCACGGTCGGCCCGCAGCTCGACCCGCACCACGTCGCCGTCGATGTCGACGTCGCCCACCGCGAGCCGCCCGTCCTCGACGGCACCGGTCGTGCGCCACGCCTCCTCGATCTCCTCGGCGCGGTCGCCGGTGTCCTCGCCGTCGGCGAGCGAGAACACGGCGTACTCGACGGCCTGACCGTCGTCGACCGCCTGGCCGACGCCGTAGGCGCGCACCGGTCCGTCGGCGGTGGCGGCGAAGAGCACCGCGGCGTACACGTCCCGGTCGTCCAGCGAGTCCGCCAGTGGGCCGAGATGCTCGTCGTCGGCGAGGGTGTCGTCGCGGTCGCGCCACCGGTCCAGCCAGTCGTCGTCCGAGGCGAGCACCGCGACGTCGTCCTCGCTCGAGCGCACCAGGCCGCCCGCGTCGTCACTGGCGGACGGCGGGTCGCCCTCCCGCAGCCGGTAGGCCTCCACCCCGGCGGAGCCGGCCTGGAGCGCGGCGAACGACGCCACGTCGGCGAGGTCGACACCCGTGTCGACCCGTTGCTCGACCGACGGCGGCACCGGCACGAGGAGCGGGTCCTCGATCAGGCTGCGCAGCCAGTCGTCGTCGTCCGGGTCGCTGCCCGCGAGGTCGCTCGCCTCCTCGAGGTCGGCGGCGCGGACGACGAGGAGGTCCTCGCCCGAGACTGCCGGCAGCTCGGCGAGTGCGTCCTCGACGCTCCAGCTGGCGTCGAGGCCCCCGGAGCCCGAGCAGGCGGTGAGCAAGGGGGCGACGAGCAGGGACGCCAGGACCGAGACCGAGATGCGCGGGAGCACGGGTCAGTGAAGCACGGCGTCCGACCGCGCGAACGGCTCAGGTCAGGGCGATGAGGCGGCGGATGAGCGAGTTGCTCGGGTAGGTGTCGTCCTTCACCTTCGCCAGCAGCACCTCGATGTAGTCCCCGATGTCCTCCGGTGACACGAGGAGCAGCTCGACCATGTCGAGCATCGTCGACGACGGGTAGGAGTCGTCCCACACCTTGTCGAGCAGGAGCTGAAGGGTGCGATAGCGCACCTCGTCCCGGATGTCGTCAGCCATCGTCGTGTCCTTCCTGGTCGTCCCGTGGTCAGACGTCGAGCAACGGACCGAGCGGCCCGAGGTCGATGTTGAGATCCTCGGTGGTGAGGTCGTAGCGCGCCTTGAGCTCGTCCATGGCCCGCTCCAGGTGCATGAGGCCCAGCCCCAGCCCCTCGATCTGGTCGTCGCTGAGGTCGCCCTGGTCGACGCGGCGCAGCGCCTGCTTCTCCATCAGCTGGCGCACGAGCTCGACCACCGTGAGCACGAGCTTGAGCAGGTCGCGCTCGACGTGCTCGTGGTCGGTCTCGAGGCGCTGGGCGATCGTCCGTCGCTCGGTCACGGCGGCGGGTCCATCTCGGCCCGCACGCTGGTGATCAGCGCGCGCAGACTGATCTGCACGAGGTCCACGCCGGACAGCGAGATCACGATGTCGCCGGACAGCACGACGCCGGTGCCCAGCAGCCGGTCCAGCAGGTCGACCAGGGCGATCTGCTGCTGCGCGAGCGGTCGGGACTCGGTGGCCGACACCGGGGCCGTCGTCATCCCTGGTCCACGATCGCGAAGGAGTACGGGGGCCACGGACCGGCGCTCGCGACCGACGCCGGCGAGAAGCGCTCGGCCAGCTCGCGGACCACGTGCTCGAACTCGGCCTCACGGCCCACCTCGACCAGGTAGGCGCCGTTCAGGGCCATCAGGTCCGAGTGCCCGGTGAGGGTCGGGTCCTGGGCCGGCAGCGCCCGGGAGGCCACCGACACCTGGGTCAGGGCTCGATGCACCTCCTCGGCCACCCGGTCGGCGTCCACGGCTCGCCGGCCGCGGTCCTCGGCCACCGCCTTGCGCTGCATCAGGAACTCGGTCCCGCTCCGGGCCGCCGGCTGGGCCGCGGCCGCCGCCGGCTGGTCGGCCACCAGGACCTTGACGCTCCACTCCGCCCGGCCGTCGATCCGGTCCAGCACCGGCTCGATCCGGTCGCGCCACTCCTCGAGCCGGCCCCGGATCGCCGTGTCGTCGTGGAAGATCGTCGCCAGCCGCAGCGGGGCCGTCGGGCCGTGGCCGGTGACGAGCCGGACCACGTCGTCGTGCGCACGCGCGACCTCCTCGAGCCACGACAGGCTCTCCAGGTTGCGGGTGAGCGCCTCCTCGGAGAACTCCGCCAGCGGCACGTCGCTCGCCACGGCGTCGAGTCCGCCGGCCGACACCACCTGCAGGGGCGCCGATCGCAGGCCGGACGCGCCGTCGAGCGCCACCGGCGAGAGGCCCCGGGTGACGGCGTACACGTAGCGCGCGGACGCGAGGTCAGTCATCGGAACTGCTGCCTCCCCCCGACTCGAGCGCGTCGAGGCGGGCTCGCAGCTCCTTGTTCTCCTCCTCGAGGTCCTGCCGGCTCGCGTTCAGCATCGGGTCGTTGCGCCACCAGTCGATCCCCATCTCCTGCGCCTTGTCGACCGACACGATGAGGAGCCGGATCTTGACCGTGAGGAGCTCGATGTCGAGCAGGTTCACCCGGATGTCGCCGGCGATGATGATGCCCTTGTCGAGCACCCGCTCGAGGATGTCGGCGAGGTTGGCGGGCTGGGGTCGCTCGAACTGACCCGGCGCCTGGTAGGAGCGCGGGACGTAACCGTCGCGCTGCTCGGTCACTACTGGTCCTCCGCCTGGCCGCGGACGTAGCGGTGCACCCGCCGGTAGCCCTCGACCTCGCCGGAGGAGTCGACCGTGACCTCGTAGCTCGCCAGGACGTCGGTGGTCTCCGGGACCCGGCGCAGCTCGAGCACGTCGATCTCCACCAGCCATCCGTCGTCGGTGCGCTGGAGGCCGGTGACGCCCTCGACGTGCTTGTTGGACATCTCGCTGAACTGCCGGACCGTCTCCGCCACCACCCGGGACCCGGTGCTCCGGCGCGACGACGAGCCGCTCTGCTCCGAGCGCGGACGGGACTCCGCCCGTGGGGCGGACCCTGACTTCTTCGCGGTCGACTTCTTCGCGGTCGACTTCTTCCCCGTCGACTTCCTCGCGGTCGACTTCTTCGCGGTCGACTTGCTCGCGGTCGACTTCTTCGTCGTGGTCTTCTTGGCCGTCGACTTCTTCGCCGGCGTGCTGCTGTCGGACGACTGCTCGTCAGCCATGGCGTCCCTCCCGTTGCTGGCCGGCCATCAATCGTTCCACGAGGGCGTCCTCGGCTGCCGTGGCCTCCTCCTCGGACAGCTCCCCGTCCCGCCGGGCCTGCGCGACGTCCTGGAGGAGCGCGCGGATCCGGACCGGGTCGTAATACTCCTCCTCCGCCTGCCGGAGCACGACCTCGGCGATCGCGACCGTGCCGCGCACCGGAGCGAGCGGCAGGCCGAGGATCCCGGAGATCAGTCCCATCACGCGCCCCCGGCGAAGTCGTACGGCGCGGTCGGGCCGACCAGGCTCACGGCCATCCGCTCGTGGACCTCCTCCGCGAGCACCTCCAGTCGGTTCTCCAGCTCGTCGCGCCGCGCGTTCTCGACCAGCAGCGCGACGTCGACGACGCGCGTCAGTCCGGAGACCGGCCTCACGACGTGTCCGACGGCAAGCGGAAGGACAGCGTCGAGCAGCACCGCCGCGTCGGCGGCGCGCCGCGCCTCGATCGCCGCCCCGACGAGCTCGCCGAGCCGCACCCGGTCGCCGAGTGCGGCGTCCTCCGGGAGGCCTCGGGTCCGCTCGCGGAGCACGGCCACCTCGGGCTCGGAGGCCACGACCTCCCGCAGGACCGCGTCCTGGTCGTACTCGGCCTGCACCGTGAGCTGGCCGCACCCGCGGACCTGGTCGAGGAGCTCGGCCAGGTAGGCCTCCTGGGAGGCCAGGAACTCCTCGGCAACGCTCTCCCGGTCGACCAGCACGGATCCGAACTGCACCGGCACGACGGCGTCGAGCGCCTCGGCCACCGCGTCGACCACGCCGTGGAAGCTCCACAGGTCAGCGGATCGACCCCCCGGGCGGGCGAGGTCGAACCGGCTGACGACGGCGGCCACCGGACCGCACGAGACCAGCTCGGCCTCCGCGTCCTGGATGCCGGCGAGCCCGGCCGGGAGCTCGCTCTCGGCGTCGACCACGGCGTAGACGAACCAGCCGCAATCCTGCTCGACAGCGGCGTCGTCCGAGCCGGTGCGTGCCGTAGCGGCTCGCGTCATGCAGTGGACCTCCGGCGCGACGACTTCTTGGCCGGCCGGCCACCCCCGTCGTCGTCGTCATCGTCGTCGTCCTTGTCACCGGTCAGCGCCTTCTTCGCGCCGCTGACCGCGCCCTTGACCTTCCCGCCGGCCCCGGACTCCTGCATGTTGCCGATGAACTCGTCGAGCGGCTTGCCGCCGCCCTGCTCGAGCAGGTCGAGCCGGTTGGTCGCCTCGGCGAACCGGAGGTAGGTGTCGACGCTGGCGATGACGATCCGCGCGTCGATGGTGAGCAGCTCGATCCCGACGAGCGAGACCCGGACGTAGGCGTCGATGACGATGCCCTTGTCCAGGATGATCTCGACGACGTCGGCGAGTCCGCTGGGAGCAGGGCGGGACAGATAGCCGCCGCCGCGTTGTGCCTGCACTGTCATGTGTGGTGTCTCCTCGGTCGTGATGGGGTCCGGTCAGCGGCGGCGACGTCGGGGGCGCTCCTCGGCGTCCTCGTCATCCTCCTCGTCCTCGTACTCCTCGTCGAGGTCCTCGTCCTCGTCCTCCGGCTCCTCCTCGGCGGGCTCCTCCTCGTCCTCGGCGGGCTCCTCGTCCTCGGCAGGCTCCTCGTCCTCGGCGGGCTCCTCGTCCTCGGCAGGCTCCTCGTCCTCGGCAGGCTCCTCCTCGTACTCGTCCTCGTACTCGGCCTCCTCGGCGTCCTCGGGCTCGTCCTCCTCGGGCTCGTCCTCCTCGGGCTCGTCCTCCTCGGGCTCGTCCTCCTCGGGCTCGTCCTCCTCGGGCTCGTCCTCGGGCGTCCTCGTCCTCGGGTCCTCGTCCTCGTCCTCGTCCTCGTCCTCGTCCTCGTCCTCGGGAGCGTCGTCGCCCTCGTCCTCGGGGCCCTCGGACTCCTCGTCCTCGGCGGCCTGCTCCTCCTCGACGACCTCGTCGTGCGACTGGACGACCTCGCCGTCGTGGATCACGCCGCGCCACCCCTCGACCTCGTCGGGGTCGAGGATCGTGCGGGTCATGACGTGGCGGCGGAAGTGCCGCAGCTCGGCGCGGGCCCGGCGGCCCTGCGCCTCCCAGATGTTGCCCGTCTTCTCGAACAGCCCCTGGGGGTAGTACTCGAGAACGACCAGGATCCGCGTCAGGTTGGGTCCGATCTCGTGGAAGGTGACCGCGCCGTCCACGTGCCCCTTCTGGCCCTTGGAGCGCCACACGATCCGCTCGTCCGGCACCTGCTCCAGGATCGTGGCCTCCCAGGACCGGTGGGACAGGAAGATCTGGGCCTTGAAGGCGATCTTCGTGTCGTCCTGGGCGTCCACGCTCTCGACCTTCTTCATGAAGGTCGGGAACGAGCCGAACTCCGTCCACTGGTTGTAGGCCACCGACACCGGCACACCGACGTCGATGGTCTCGATGATGTTCGTGGACTTCGTGGCCTTGCCGCCACCGGAGCCGCCACTGCCGCCCCCGGTGACCTTGTCCTTCACGCCGGACATCGCGCCCTTGAGCGCGCCGCCGACCCCGGAGCCGCCCTCGGCCTTCTGCTTGCCGCCCTCGGCGACGGCCTTGCCGATCGGCCCGCCGCCGGCGATGTCCTCCAACTTGTCGGTGAGGCCGCCCACGCCGTTCGAGAGCGTGTCGGTGACCTTGCCGCCGAGTGCGTCGAGGAAGCCGCGGCCCGACTCCTTGAGCTTGTCCATCGGTTCATTGCCTGCCATCGCTCATCAACCCCTGCTGCCGGAACGGGAGGTGGTCTTCTTCGCGGTCGACTTCTTGGCCGCCGACTTCTTGGCCGGAGCCTTCTTCGCCGCCGACTTCTTCGCCGGTCGACTTCTTCGCGGTCGACTTCTTCGCGGTCGACTTCTTCGCGGTCGACGTCTTCGCGGTCGACTTCTTCGCCGCCGACTTCTTCGCGGTCGACTTCTTGGCCGCCGACTTCTTCGCCGGTGCCTTCTTCGCCGGGGCCTTCTTCGACGCCGACTTCTTCGCCGGGGCCTTCTTCGCCGCCGACTTCTTCGCTGGGGCCTTCTTCGCCGCCGACTTCTTGGCCGGGGCCTTCTTCGCCGCCGACTTCTTGGCCGGGGCCTTCTTCGCCGCCGACTTCTTGGCGGACGTCTTCTTCGCGGGCGCCTTCCGCGCGGACGACCCGCTGGACGACGAGCGCCTCGCGGCGCTGCGCCCACTCGAGCGGCGACGGCGTCGCGGGCGTGGCCTGGACTCCTCCTCGTCCTCGGGCTCGTCCTCCTCGTCCTCCGGCTCGGGCTCGTCCTCCTCGGGCTCGTCCTCCTCGGGCTCGTCCTCTGGGCTCGTCCTCCTCGGGCTCGTCCTCGTCCTCGGGCTCGTCCTCGTCCTCCGGCTCGTCCTCGTCCTCCGGCTCGTCCTCGTCCTCCGGCTCGTCCTCGTCCTCCGGCTCGTCCTCGTCCTCCGGCTCGTCCTCGTCGTACTCGTCCTCGTCGTACTCGTCCTCGTCCTCGTCGTACTCCTCGTCGTCCTCCCCGCGCCCCTCGCCGCGCAGCGAGCTGCTCAACTGGTCGAGTCGGCCGGTGGCGGTGGTGAGGGCGGCCGACCTGGCGGCCTCTGCGAGTCGCCCGGTGACCTGGCTCTGCAGGTCCTGGAGCTCCGGGCTCTTGCTGATCAGCTGCTGGCCCTGGGCGAAGAGCGCCTGCGGGTTGGTGGCCAGCTTCTTGCCGGCGAGCAGCCCTCCGACCGTGACCGCGAGCCTGAGCTTCTTCCTCCGTCCGAGGAGGTAGCCGCTCGCTACCCCGAGAGCGATCTTCGACGTCGCTGACATGGAACTCCCTCCGGAGCGCCCGTATGAGGGCGCTGTTGTGGACCGTCCCTCCTGACAGGTCCCCATGCAGTCGGTCGTGCGGACGGTGACTGGTCAACCATCGGAACAGAGGTCCACGAGCGTCGGCATCCCCCCGCTGGGCGAACGGTCCGCGCACCCTCAGGGGTGACGCCGGGCCGCGGCGGGGGTCAGGCGTCGGTGGTCACGCGGACGCCCCACAGCGCGGCGACGTGCCGGACGTCGGTGCCGCAGCAGCCGCCGACCACGCGCAGCGCGGGCAGGGCCTCCCGGACGACGGCGGCGTCGCGGGCGAGTGCAGCCGGGTCGCCGTCGTCGAGCTCGGTGGCCTCGTCGAGCTCGGCGTGGCTCAGCGTGGAGGCGTTGAACCGCACGCCCTCGACCCGCTGCCGCCACTCCCCCGGACCGTCGAGGCCGCGGGCCACGTGGTCGGGGTGGGCACAGTTGACGATGAAGTGGTCGGGCGGGGTGTCGGCGTCGACCCGCGCGACCGCCTCGGCGAGCGTGGTGCCGCCCGGCAGCCGACCGTCGGTCTCGACCGTGAACCCGAGGCCGAGCCGCAGGCCCACCTCGGCCGCGGCACGCGCCACGCCGATCGCCTCGCCCACGTCGGTGAGGGTGAGCACGGTGGCGCGGTCGGCGCCGGCGTCGCGGAACGCCGCCAGCTGCGGCCGGTGGTAGGCCGCGGCCTCGGCCGGGTCGGCCGCGGAGCCGGGCACGTAGCCGTCGCCGCGAGGGCCGATGTTGCCGGACACCTCGACGGTGGCGACGTCGGCGGCGTGCTCGGCCGCGACGGTGCGCAGGAACGCGACCGACGCGGTGTTGACGCGGGCGAGCGCGGTCGGGTCGTAGCCGACCCGGGCTCCCCACTCGGTGTTGGCGCGCCACGTCGGCGTCTCGAACAGCAGCCCGGCGCCCGCCCGCCGCGCCACCTCGGCATAGCCCGCGTAGTACCGCGTGAGCAGCTCGCGGCCGCGGGCGTCGTCGAGCAGCGGGAAGGCGGCGAACGCGGGCAGGTCGACGCCGTGGTGGAAGATCAGGTCGGTCTCGAGGCCGCCGTCGGTGACGAACCGCTCGCTCATGGTGGTGCTCCTCCGGATCGTTCCAGACTGTTCAGTCTGTTTGTAACAGACTATTCGGTCTGGAACAATGGGTTTCATGCCCCGCGACGGAACCGCCACCCGAGTACGGATCCTCGATGCCGCCCAACGGCTGGTGATCGACAACGGCTACGCCGCCACCTCGGTCGACCAGGTGCTGGCGGCGTCCGGCACGTCGAAGGGCGCGTTCTTCCACCACTTCGCCTCCAAGCAGGCGCTCGCCGACGCCCTCGTCGAGCGGTACGTCGCCGCCGACCTCGAGATGCTCGCCGGCGGGCTCGCGGCTGCGCGTGCCGCGAGCGACGACCCGGTGGCCCGCGCCTCGGCGTTCCTCGCGTTCTACGAGGAGCTCGGCGACGAGATCATGACGGAGACCACCGGCTGCCTCTACCTCTCGGTGCTCGCCGAGCGGCAGCTCATCGGCGCCGGCACCTCCGACCCGATCCGCGCGGCGGTCGTCGCGTGGCGCGAGCAGTACGCCGTCCTGCTGCGCGAGGCGCTCGACGACCGGGACGACGTCGACGTCGACGCGCTGGCCGACCACGTGTTCGTCACCTTCGAGGGCGCCTTCCTGCTGGCCCGCTCCACCGGCGACCCGAGCCACATGCGACGCCAGCTCGGCGTGCTCCGGCGGCTCGTGGAGGGGCTGCTCGCGCGCTACCCCGAGCGGGTGTAGCAGAGGTCGGTGACGGCGCGGCCGGCGTCGAGGCCGCGCCGCTCGAACTTGGTGAGCGGGCGCTCCTCCCAGCGGCCGACGACGCCGCCGGTGAGCAGCGGCTCGGCGTCGAGCACCTCGACCATGCGGTCGGCGTACTCCTGCCAGTCGGTGGCGAGCCGCCAGGGCGCGCCCGCCCGGAGCCGATCGGCCGCGATCGCGGCGAAGGCCGGGGTGACCATCCGGCGCTTGTGGTGCCGCTTCTTGGGCCACGGGTCGGGGAAGTAGAGCCACAGCCCGGCGAGCGACCCCGGCGCCATCCGGTGCTCGAGGGTCCACACCGCGTCGACGGTGCACACCCGCACGTTCGTGAGGCCCTCCTCCTCGAGCCGTGCCAAGGTCTCGGCCACGCCGGGGCGCCACACCTCGAAGGCGAGCAGGTTCAGCTCGGGGTGGCGGGCGGCGAGGGCGACCGTCGTCTCCCCCACGCCGGAGCCGATCTCGACGACGAGCGGCGCCTCGCGGCCGAACCGGTCGGCCCAGCGCAGGCCGTCGTCGTCGACGACCTCCTCCGGGACCACCCACTCCTCGCGATGGGTCTCCCACGCCTGCAGCTGCCGGGGGCTCAGCCGGTTCCCGCGGCGGGAGTAGGTGAGCACCTCGCGGACCCGGTGGCCCTCCTCGGTGAACCGGTGGTGCGGCCGGTCGGGCGGGACGCCGGTCACCCGGAGGTGGCGACCGCGACGATGATGGCGATCAGGTAGACCAGCCCGCCCACCAGGTACAGCCCGAGGATGCAGCTGCCCACGATGCCGAGGACGTAGCCCACCTTGACGTTCGACCGACCGCCCCAGCGGCCGTTCGAGGCGTCGATCTCGGCCAGGGCGCGGTGACCCATCACCCAGGCGAACGGCGAGACGACCTGGCACACCGCGAAGCCCAGGATGCCGAGCAGCAGCACCGTCGTCATCTGCGGGTGGTCCGGCGGCGGCCCGAGCGGGACGCCGTTCGGGCCCACCGGGTACGGGTTGTACCCGGAGCCGTACGGGCTCGGCTGATACGGGTTCTGGCCCGGCGGTGGGCCGCCGGTCGGCTGCTCGCTCACCTCGCCGATCCTTCCACCCCGGCCGCCGGCCCAATCCGGGCAGGGGCCCGTTCAGCGCCGGTTCAGCAGGCGGGGAGCACGCTGCCCGCATGAGCACCCACCGCATCCCACGAGCACTGCTCGCGGCCACCGTCGTGCTGCTGGCGGCCGGCTGCGGCCACGAGCAGGACGCCGAGAACGAGGCGACCAAGCCGGCCGCCGCCGACCTGCCCACCGGCGGCGAGGCGGTGACGCTCGACCCCGATGACTTCACACCGGCGTCGGACAACCCGTGGTTCCCGCTGGTGCCGCGCACCCGCTGGAGCTACGCCGAGCACGACGCCGACGGCACCGCCCTGCAGGTCGTCGTCACGGTGACCGACGAGACCCGCGAGATGGCCAACGGCGTCGAGGCCCGGGTCGTGCGCGACACCGTGCTCGAGGACGGCGAGGTCGTCGAGGACACCTTCGACTGGTACGCGCAGGACGCCGAGGGCAACGTCTGGTACCTCGGCGAGCAGACCGCCGAGTTCGAGGACGGCGAGCTCGCGACCCGCGAGGGGTCGTTCGAGGCCGGCGTCGACGGCGCGCAGCCGGGCGTGATCATGCCCGCCGACCCGCAGCCCGGGCAGTCGTACCGACAGGAGTACCTGGAGGGCGAGGCGGAGGACCAGGGCGCGATCCTTGCGGCCGGTCAGCAGGCCGAGACGCCGGCGGGACACTGGGACGACGTGCTTCTCACGGCCGACACGATCGCGCTGGAGCCCGACGTCCTCGAGTACAAGCTCTACGCCCGGGACGTCGGTCTGGTGCTGACCCTCGACGTCTCGGGCGGCGCCGGCCGCGAGGAGCTGACCGGCACCACCCGGGTGAGCGCAGCCCAGGCGGCCGCCGCGGGCACCGCGCCGCTGGGCCGGCCGTACCTCCGGTAGCGCGCTTGTGAACCGGCCGCGGTCGACCTACCGTCGGCCCATGGCCTGGTTCCGGCGCGTGCCGGCGGTGCCCATCGTGGCACCGGTCCGGCCCCTGCCCCGGCTCGCCCGTGACGTCGACCGGCTCGCGGTCGCCTTCCACCGCGAGGGGCTGAGGTTCGCCAAGTACGAGGGCGTCCGCATCGCCTACGACGGCGTGCTCGGCGAGGCCTGCGACGTCCTCGACCTGCCCCACCTGCTGGGCGTCCTCCAGCCCGGCCCCGAGCTCGACGACGAGCGCGCCCGCGTCGAGGTTCTGCTCCGCCGGGCCGGCTGGCACGTGGCTGCCTGACCCCCGAGAACGACGAAGCCCCCCGAGCCTGAGGCTCGGGGGGCTTCGCGTTGCGTCAGAGCGTCACTTCGTGATCTTCGTGACCCGACCGGCGCCGACGGTGCGGCCGCCCTCGCGGATCGCGAAGCGCAGACCCTCGTCCATGGCGATCGGCTGGATGAGCTCGACCGACATCTCGGTGTTGTCACCGGGCATGACCATCTCGGTGCCCTCGGGCAGCGTGACGACGCCGGTGACGTCCGTGGTCCGGAAGTAGAACTGCGGACGGTAGTTGTTGAAGAACGGCGTGTGACGGCCGCCCTCCTCCTTCGACAGGATGTAGACCGAGGCGTCGAAGTTGGTGTGCGGGGTGGTCGTGCCGGGCTTGATCACGACCATGCCGCGCTCGACGTCCTCGCGCTTGGTGCCACGGAGGAGCAGACCGACGTTCTCACCGGCCTGGCCCTCGTCGAGCAGCTTGCGGAACATCTCGACACCGGTGACGGTGCTCTTCTGCGAGCCCTCGCGGATGCCGACGATCTCGACCTCCTCGTTGACCTTCACGATGCCCCGCTCGATGCGGCCGGTGATGACCGTGCCGCGGCCGGTGATCGTGAAGACGTCCTCGACGGGCATGAGGAACGGCTTGTCGGTCTCGCGCTCGGGCTGCGGGATGTGCTCGTCCACGGCCTCCATCAGCTTGCCGATGGACTCGACCCACTTCTCGTCACCCTGCAGCGCCGGGTAGGCCGCCACCTGGATGACCGGGATGTTGTCGCCGTCGAACTCGTAGTCGGAGAGGAGCTCGCGCACCTCCATCTCGACGAGCTCGATGAGCTCCTCGTCCTCGACCATGTCGCACTTGTTGAGCGCGACGACGATCGCCGGGACGCCGACCTGACGCGCGAGCAGCACGTGCTCCTTGGTCTGGGGCATCGGGCCGTCGGTGGCGGCCACCACGAGGATCGCGCCGTCCATCTGAGCCGCGCCGGTGATCATGTTCTTGATGTAGTCGGCGTGACCGGGGCAGTCGACGTGCGCGTAGTGACGCGCCTCGGTCTGGTACTCGATGTGCGCGATCGAGATGGTGATGCCGCGCTGACGCTCCTCGGGAGCCTTGTCGATCGAGTCGAACGGCGACTCCTCGTTCAGGTCCGGGTACTTGTCGTGCAGGACCTTCGAGATCGCTGCGGTCAGCGTCGTCTTGCCGTGGTCGATGTGACCGATCGTGCCGATGTTGACGTGCGGCTTGGTCCGCTCGAACTTCGCCTTAGCCACGGTGGGCTCCTCCTGGTGGTGGTGTGTCTTGTGACTCGTACTGGTTGTACGGGACGTGCTGATGTGGTGCTGGTGCCGAGGGCCTCGGGGTCTTACTCCCCGCGAACCTTCTTGACGATCTCGTCGGCGATGTTCGTCGGAACCTCGGCGTACGAGTCGAACTCCATCGAGTACGACGCCTGACCGGAGGTCTTGGACCTCAGGTCGCCAACGTACCCGAACATCTCGGACAGCGGCACGAGGGCGTCGATGACCATGTCACCGTGACGCTCCTCCTGGTTCTGGATCTGTCCGCGACGGCTGTTGATGTCGCCGATGACCGTGCCGAGGAAGCTCTCCGGCGTGATCACCTCGACGGCGAACATCGGCTCGAGCAGGACGGGCTTGGCCATCCGTGCCGCCTCCTTGAACGCCTGGTTGCCGGCGATCTTGAAGGCCAGCTCCGAGGAGTCGACGTCGTGGTAGGCGCCGTCCTCGAGCGTGAACTTCACGTCGACCATCGGGTAGCCGGCGAGCACGCCGAACTCCATGGCCTCCTGGCCGCCCTGGTCGACCGAGGGGATGTACTCCTTCGGCACGCGACCGCCGCTGACGTTGTTGACGAACTCGTAGCCCGCGCCGGTGCCGGTCTCGGGGTCGATGTTCGGACCCAGCGAGATGATCACCTTGGCGAACTGGCCCGACCCACCGGTCTGCTTCTTGTGGGTGTAGCTGTGCTTGGAGACCTCCTTGCGGAGGGTCTCGCGGTAGGCGACCTGCGGCTTGCCGACGGTGGCCTCGACCCGGAACTCCCGCTTCATGCGGTCGACCAGGATCTCGAGGTGGAGCTCGCCCATGCCGGCGATGATCGTCTGACCGGTCTCCTCGTCCGCCTTGACGGTGAACGTGGGGTCCTCGTCGGAGAGCCGCTGGATCGCGGTGCCCAGCTTCTCCTGGTCGCTCTTGGTCTTGGGCTCGATCGCGACCTCGATCACCGGGGCCGGGAACGTCATCGACTCGAGCACGACCTGGTTGTTCGGGTCGCTCAGCGTGTGGCCGGTCTTGGTGTCCTTCAGACCCATGACGGCCACGATCTGGCCGGCGCCGACCGACGCGATCTCCTCACGCTTGTTGGCGTGCATCTGGTAGACCTTGCCGATCCGCTCCTTGCGGCCGTTGACCGAGTTCACCACGGTCGAGCCGGCCTCGAGCTTGCCCGAGTAGACCCGGACGTAGATCAGCTTGCCGAGGTGCGGGTCGGAGGCGATCTTGTAGGCCAGGCCGGAGAACGGCTCGGAGTCGGCGGGCTTGCGCTCCACCGACGTCTCCTCGTCGCCCGGCTTGTGGCCGACGATCGCGTCGATGTCGAGCGGGCTCGGCAGGTACTTCACGACGGCGTCGAGCAGGGGCTGGACGCCCTTGTTCTTGAACGCCGTGCCGCAGAGCACCGGGTTGAGCTTGTCGGCGAGAGTGGCGCGACGGATCGCGGCCTCGAGCTCGGGGACGCTGAACTCACCCTCCTCGAGGTACTTCTCCATGATCTCGTCGTCGGCCTCGGCGAGGGTCTCGAGCAGCTTCTCGCGGTACTCGTCGGCCTGGGCCTTGAGGTCGGCGGGGATCTCCTCGACCTCGTAGTCCTCGCCCATCGTGGTCTCACCGCGCCAGGTGAGCGCGCGCATGCCGACGAGGTCGACGACGCCGATGAAGTCGGACTCCGCGCCGATGGGCAGCTGGAGCACGAGCGGGGTGGAGTTCAGGCGGTCGACCATCATGTCGACGCAGTTGAAGAAGTCGGCACCGGTGCGGTCGAGCTTGTTGACGAAGCACATCCGGGGCACGGCGTACTTGTTGGCCTGCCGCCACACGGTCATCGTCTGCGGCTCGACGCCGGCGACACCGTCGAAGACCGCGACCGCGCCGTCGAGGACGCGCAGCGAGCGCTCGACCTCGGCGGTGAAGTCGACGTGCCCGGGGGTGTCGATGATGTTGATCTGGTGGTCCTTCCACCAGCAGGTCGTCGCGGCGGACGTGATGGTGATGCCGCGCTCCTGCTCCTGCTCCATCCAGTCCATCGTGGCGGCGCCCTCGTGGACCTCACCGATCTTGTAGGTGATGCCGGTGTAGAACAGGATGCGCTCGGTGGTCGTCGTCTTGCCGGCGTCGATGTGCGCCATGATGCCGATGTTGCGGACGACGTTCAGGTCGGTCGTGATGTTGACAGCCACGTGGCTCAGCGTTCCTTCGTAGTTGGGTGGTGCGCGGGCTGTAGTCGAGCGAGGTGACGGGAGCGGCGCCGGCCGCAACCATGAAGCCCGACCACAGGCCGACGCAACCGCATCACCAGCGGTAGTGGGCGAAGGCCTTGTTCGACTCGGCCATCTTGTGGGTGTCCTCGCGCTTCTTCACCGCGGCACCGAGGCCGTTGGAGGCGTCGAGGATCTCGTTCATGAGGCGCTCGCTCATCGTCTTCTCGCGGCGCTCGGCGGCGTAGCCGACCAGCCAGCGCAGCGCGAGCGTGGTGCCGCGCGTGCCCTTGACCTCGATCGGCACCTGGTAGGTGGCGCCACCGACGCGACGGGACTTGACCTCGATCGCCGGCTTCACGTTCTCCAGCGCCCGCTTCAGCGTGACGACGGGGTCGGTGCCGTTCTTGTCGCGGCAGCCCTCGAGGGCGGTGTAGACGATGCGCTGGGCGACCTGCTTCTTGCCGTCCTGCAGCACCTTCGAGACGAGCTGGGAGACCAGTTGGGAGCCGAAGACGGGGTCGATGTCGATCGGCCGCTTGGCGGCGGGGCCCTTGCGCGGCATCAGCCCTTCTCCTTCTTCGCTCCGTAGCGGCTGCGGGCCTGCTTGCGACCCTTCACTCCCTGCGTGTCGAGGGCGCCGCGGATGATCTTGTAGCGGACGCCGGGGAGGTCCTTCACCCGGCCGCCGCGCACGAGCACGATCGAGTGCTCCTGCAGGTTGTGGGCCACACCCGGGATGTAGGCCGTGACCTCGACGCCGCTGGACAGGCGCACGCGGGCGACCTTGCGCAGGGCGGAGTTCGGCTTCTTCGGGGTGGTGGTGTAGACGCGGGTGCAGACGCCTCGGCGCTGCGGAGACCCCTTCAGGGCAGGCGTCTTGTTCTTGGACACCTTGTCCTGGCGGCCCTTGCGGACCAGCTGATTGATCGTGGGCACCGGGTGGTTCCCTCTCGTTCTGCTCTCACGGCCCGGCGACCTGCCGGGCTCGGACTGTGTTGCGGGTGGTGCCTGGCGGCGCCACTGCGTGGGCACGCGACAGGGTCCGGACCAGCCGGACACGAGGATCGAGGCTACTCGTGTGGCGGGACGGCACCAAATGCTCAGGCGGCCTCGCCCGCACGCTCGGCCACCTCGGGAACCGGGAGCACCCGGCGACGGGGCGTCGAGCTGCGGATCTCGGCGAGGACCGGGCGCCAGCCGCCCGTCATCCGTGCGTACACGGTGACGGCCACCGCCACTCCTGCCAGTACCAGGATGCCACCCAGGGCAAGGCTCCAGCGGGCGCCGAACGCGCTGCCGACCCAGCCGATGATCGGGGCGCCGATCGGCGTCCCGCCCATCACGATCGTCATGTAGAGCGCCATCACCCGGCCGCGCAGGTGCGGCTCCGACGTGAGCTGCATGGTGGCGTTGGCCGAGTTCAGCAGGGTGAGGGTGGCGAGCCCGATGAACGGGCAGAACAGCGCGAAGGTGAGGTAGCTCGGCAGCGTGGCCGCGACCAGCTCGGCGACGCCGAAGCCGGTGGCCGCGACGACGAGCAGCCGCAGCCGGATCCGCACCCGCCGGGCGGCGAGCAGCGCGCCGGAGAGCGAGCCGACCGCCATCGCCGAGCCGAGGATGCCGAACTCACCCGCACCCTTGCCGAACACCTCGGTGGCCATGAGCGCGCTGGTGATCTGGAAGTTCATCCCGAAGGTGCCGGCGAAGAACACCAGGATCAGCACGAACACCATCCGGGGCTGGCTCCGCACGTAGCGGACGCCCTCGATCAGCGCCCCCGGCCGCCGTCCGACGAGGTCGGGCGAGTCGAGGGCGCGGCGGTCCATCCGCTCGAGCTGGGCGATGACCGCCAGGTAGGAGACGGCGTTGACGAGGATCACCCAGCCGGTGGCCGAGGTGCCGCCGCCGAAGGCGTGGATCAGCAGGCCGGCGAGCGCCGGCCCGATGATGCGCGCGAGGTTGAACGAGGCGGAGTTGAGGCCGACGGCGTTGGCGAGGTCGTCGGGGCCGACCATCTCGCTCACGAACGACTGCCGGGCCGGCGCGTCGAAGGCCGACCCGATGCCGAAGACGAAGGCGATCAGGTAGACGTGCCAGGTCTGCGCCACCTCGGTGACGGCGAGCAGGCCGAGCAGCAGCGCCGCGAGCGCCATCGAGGCCTGGGTGACCTGCAGCAGCCGGCGCTTGGGGAACCGGTCGGCGATCACGCCGGCGTACGGCGAGAGCAGCAGGATCGGCAGGAACTGGAGGCCGGTGGTGATGCCGAGGCCGACGCCGCCGGCGCCGAGGGTGAGCACCAGCCAGTCCTGGGCGACGCGCTGCATCCAGGTGCCGGTGTTGGAGACGAGACTGCCGGCGACGTACAGCCGGTAGTTGTGATTGCTCAGGGAACGGAACGTGGGACTCAAACCGTGGTCAGCTTCTCCAGGATCGGGGCCGCCTCACGGAGGACGGCTCGTTCGTGCGGGGTCAGGTCGCGCAGCCGCTGCGCCAGCCACTCGTCGCGGCGGCGGCGGTCGGCCAGCAGGGTGGTCTTGCCCCGTTCGGTCAGGGTGACGACGACCTGGCGGCCGTCGGTGTCGTGCGGACGCCGGCTCACGTAGCCGCCGTCCTCGAGGCAGGTGACGGTGCGGGTCATGCTCGGCGGCCGCACCCGCTCGTGGGCGGCGAGGTCGCCGACGGTGAGCTCACCGTTGCGGTAGAGCGCCCCGAGCACCGCCATCGCGTTCATGCTCAGCTCGTTGTCGGGGTGCCGCTCGTTCGCCAGCCGGCGACGCAGCCGCATCACCGACAGCCGCAGCTCCGCGGCGAGCCCGGCGTCGGTGCGGGCGACTCTCTCGACGGTGGGCATGTCGTTAGCATAACTCATTACCTGTGCTAACTAATTCCCCGCCCCGTGGTGCGCGGTTTGGTCCCCAACGACACACATTTCGGTGCCGGGTACGCCGATTGGTCCCAAACCGCGTCCATACCGACGGCAGGTACGGCGCAACGGGTGGGGCGGGAGGGGCCTAGGTGAGCAGCTCGGTGAGCGGGTGGATGCAGAAGTAGGCGACGAACATCGCGGCCACGACCCAGAGCAGCGGGCGGACCTCGGCGGCCTTGCCGACGACGACCTTGATGAGCACGTAGGCGAGGAAGCCGGCGCCGATGCCGACGGTGATCGAGTAGGTGAACGGCATCAGCACGATCGTGAGGAACGCCGGGATCGCGATCTCGAGGTCGGCCCAGTCGATCTCGCGCACCTGCTGCATCATCAAGAACCCGACGAGCACCAGCGCGGGCACGGCGGCCTCCGACGGCACCAGCCGCACCAGCGGGGTGAGCGGCACGGTGAGCAGGAACAGCACGCCGGTCACGATCGAGGCGAGGCCGGTTCGGGCGCCCTCGCCGACGCCGGAGGCCGACTCGATGTAGGACGTGTTGGACGAGACGCCGGCCAGCCCGCCGGCGGCGGCCGCGACCGAGTCGACCACGAGGATCCGGTTGGTGTGCGGCGGGACGCCGTCCTCGTCGAGCAGCCCGGCCTCGGCGCCGATCGCCGTCATCGTGCCCATCGTGTCGAAGAAGTCGGCGAGCATCAGCGTGAAGACGAACAGCAGCGCGGTGACGACGCCGGCCCGCTCGAAGGAGCCGAGCAGCGAGAACTCGCCGAGCGTGCCGAGGTCGACGCCGACGACGTCGTCGGGCCACTGCGGCACCGCCAGGGTCCAGCCGGTCGGGCTGTCGACCCGGCTGCCGAAGTCGCCGATCGCCTCCGCGACGATCGCCACCACCGTCGTCACCACGATCGAGATGAGGATCGCGCCCTTGACGCGCCGCACCCAGAGCGCGACCAGCAGCACCAGCCCCACCGCGAACACCACTACCGGCCAGCCCTGCAGCTGGCCGACGCCGGTGTTGCCGAGCTGCACGGGGACCGTCGTGCCCGCGATGTCCGGGATCCGGTTGACGAAGCCGGCGTCGACGAACCCGATGAGGGCGATGAACAGCCCGATGCCCACCGAGATCGCGACCTTCAGGCCCGCCGGCACGGCGTGGAACACCGCCTCCCGGAAGCCGGTGAGCACCAGCACGAGGATCACCACGCCCTCGAGCACGACCAGGCCCATCGCGTCGGCCCAGGTCATCTGGGAGGCGATGGCGACGCCGACGAACGCGTTGAGCCCGAGCCCGGTGGCGAGCGCGAGCGGGAAGTTCGCCACGGCACCCATCAACATCGTGAGGACGCCGGCGACCAGCGCCGTGCCGGCCGCGATGGCGGGCAGGTTGCTGCCGTCGCCCGGGCCGCCGCCGAGGAACTGGCCGTCGGCGTCGGGCAGGAACCCGAGGATCAGCGGGTTCAGCACGACGATGTAGGCCATCGTCACGTAGGTGACGACGCCGCCGCGGATCTCGCGGCCGAGGCTCGAGCCTCGCTCCGAGATCTTGAAGTAGGTGTCCAGCCCGGACCTGGGTGCGCCCACGGTGCTCACGAGCACCACCGTGGCAGAAACCGGGGCGAAGCGCCCGCATCTCCTCCGGCGGTCCGGGCTACGCTCGACCCGTGGAGCTGCGCGACAACCAGCCGAAGCAGCACGAGCTCGGCGGCAAGACCTACCTCGTCGCCGACGTCGAGCCGCTGGACCTCGACGGCCTCCGCACGGTCGAGGTCGGCACCGCTCTGTTCTTCCTCGGGTTCCTCGGCCTGCTCCCGTTCTACGGGACGCTCCAGGACGACGGCCGCGCCTGGTGGCTCTGGATGTGCCTGGCCGGCGTGGGGCTCGGCTTCATCGGCATCGAGTACTGCCGGCGCCGGCGCCGCTTCCGGGTCGAGCAGCGCGAGCAGGCCACCCCCGCCCAGGAGGGCTAGGGCATCTCTCCCAAGTCCAACAGACTGGGGAGACGCCCTAGAACACCTCGAGGTCGTCGACCGTCACCGTGTCCCACACGTGATCGGGCAGCGGGACCGGCGCGTGCTTCTTCGCCAGCCGCACCTCCGAGTGAGCGCCGCAGCCGTGGCCGAACGCCACCACCCGGCCGTCGTCGTTGGCGTCGCCGTTCGCGCAGACGCCGAAGGTCTCCGCCATCGGGCCGGCCAGCCGCACCAGGAAGCCGCACGTGGAGCAGGGCTCCGGCGCGGACCGGGCCAGCGGCGAGTCGGGCCCGCCGTCGCCGGCGTACCAGCGCTCGGCGGCGGCGTCGCGACCCTCGACCGAGAGGGTGCGGATCCGGCCGAGGCCGAGGTCCTTGGCCACCGTGCGGATCTGCGCCTTCTCGTCGGCGTCGAGCGGATCGTCGCCGAAGGAGTAGGTGGGCACCAGCCGCGGGTCGTCGTCGGAGACCGGGAGCAGGTCGCCGGGCGAGAGGTCGCCGGGCTGGATCCGCTCGCGGTAGGGCACCCACGCGGGGGCGACGATCGCCTCGGGGCCGGGGATGAGCACGACCTCGTCGACGCTGATCGAGCGCTGCCGGTAGGCGCGGGCCAGCGTGACCGACCAGCGCCACCCGGTGTAGCCCGCGCGCTGGCACGCGAAGAGATGGGTGACGACCCGCTCGCCGTCGGCGAGCACCTCGAGGTGCTCGCCCACCTCGGCCTCGGGGACCTCGTCGAGGATCGCCTGCCGCGCCTGCGCGACGGCGCGCGCGGCCACGGAGTCCGGCTGGTCCGAGAGGAGCGTGGTCACGGGCGAAAGCATCGCATGACACACCTCCGACGTCGGTCGAACGGGGGTCGGCCGGGGCGTGGCTGCTTGCCCAGGCGGATGCCAGCGTCGTCCAGGTGGTGCGATGGCAAGGCGCCGGAGCGCTGGCAGGCTGGGCGCCTTCCGAGCGACGGCAACGCCGCCAGCGTGCCGCCTGGGCGGCGCTGGCGCCGTCGGTGGGTAAGGAGCCACGCCCCGGACCGGGCAAGATGGGCCGCATGAGCGTCGGGCCCCCGGAGCACCCCCCACCGGGACCGGACCCGCACGGTCCCGCGCCGGCCGCGGGCGACCGGGCCCGCGCCGTCGGTCGCGGCCTCGGCACCGGCGCCCGGGCCACCGCTCGCGGGGTGCGCGGCGCCGGTCGCGTCTCCGGCCGGTTCGGGAAGTACGCCGTCGGCCAGGCCCGCCGGGCCGCGGGCGCGCAGGGCGCCGACCAGTCGGGGCTGAACCGGCTCATCTACCTGCACGCCGCGAACGCCGCCGGCGACGCCGCCGTCGCGATCTCGCTGGCCACCACCGTGTTCTTCGTGGGCGCCACCAGCGACGCCCGGGGCCAGGTCGCGCTGTTCCTGGCGCTCACGATGGTGCCGTTCGCGATCGTCGCGCCGCTGATCGGGCCGTTCCTCGACCGGTTCAGCCACGGCCGCCGGTGGGCGATCGGCGCCACCTTCGCGATCCGCGGCT
The DNA here is from genome assembly GCA_963780355.1 of uncultured Actinomycetota bacterium. Taxonomy (GTDB): domain Bacteria; phylum Actinomycetota; class Actinomycetes; order Propionibacteriales; family Nocardioidaceae; genus Nocardioides. The sequence continues at coordinate 1,487,068 of CAWABT010000001.1, read as the reverse complement.
TCCTCTGCTGGGTGCTGGCCAGCGCCGTGGCGGCCGACTCCGCGCTGCTCTACCCGGCGGCGCTCGGCGTCCTCGTCTCGTCGAAGGCGTACGGCGTCACGCGGGCGGCGGCCGTGCCCCGGCTGCTGCCCGACGGGATCACCCTGGTGAAGGCGAACGGCCGGGTCTCGCTCGCGGGACTCGTCGGTGCCGGCCTCTCGGCCCCCCTTGCCGGGGCCGCTGCGTACGTCGGGGCCGAGTGGTCGCTGCGCTACGCCTTCCTGGTGTTCGTGGTCGGCACCGTTGCGGCGATCCTGCTGCCGTCGCAGGTCGACTCCACCGAGGGCGAGCAGTCGGTCTCGATGCGCGACACGGTGGAGGGCAACCGGCGCGGCACCCGGATCCCCGGCGCAGTCGCGTACGCGCTGCGTGCCAACTGCGGGCCGCGGTTCCTCTCCGGCTTCCTCATCATGTTCATGGCGTTCCTGCTCCGCGACGAGCCGATCGGCGACTGGGAGCCCGCCGTGCTGGTCGCCCTCGTGATCGGCGGCGCCGGCGCGGGCAACGCGCTCGGCATCCTGCTGGCCTCGGTGCTGAAGAAGATCAACCCGGCGATCACCGTCACCTTCGCCCTGCTCGCCGACGCCGCCATCTGCCTGGTCGGCGCGATCTTCTACGGCGTCCCCCTGCTCGTGCTGCTCGGCCTCACCGCCGGGCTGGCCCAGGCGCTCGCCAAGGTCTCCCTCGACTCCACCATCCAGAGCGGCGTGCCGGTGCGGGTGCAGGCCAGCGCGTTCGCCCGCAGCGACACCACCCTCCAGCTGGCGTGGGTGATCGGCGGGTTCATCGGCATCGCGATGCCGCTGGTGCCCGCCCTCGGCCTCGGCGTCGCCTTCGCGGTCCTGGCCGCCTGGACGGTGTTCGTGCTCGTCAGCGCCCCGAAGCAGGCCACCCGGCGCGGCCCGATGCCGGAGCCCGAGCCGACCGCGGTGGAGCCGACCTACCCGACGCAGCCGTACTGACCGGGTCGGTCGACGAGACCGGGTCGGGGCGTCTCGGCTCGCTCGACGACCGTCAGCTGTCCAGCTCGTCGGCGAGCGCGCGGAGCAGCTTGGCGGTGGGCTGCGCGGTGCGCGCCTCGGGGTGGCGTCCGCGCCGGTAGGACTCGCCGACGCCGTCCAGCAGGACCACGAGGTCCTCGACGATCGTGGCCATCTCCTCCGGGCTCTTGCGACGGGCGTGGGCCTGGTTGCGGGTGACCGACGGCGCGTCGAGCACACGCACCTGGAGCGCCTGGTCGCCGCGGCGGCCCTGGGCGATGCCGAACTCCACCCGGGTGCCGGGCTTCAACGTGGCGGTGCCCGACGGGAGCGCATCGGCGTGCACGTAGACGTCCTCGCCGCCCTCCTGGGACAGGAAGCCGAACCGCTTCTCGGCGTCGTACCACTTCACCTTGCCAGTCGGCACTGTGCTGCCTCTTCCTCGCTCGTGCTGCCCTCGCCCGTCTGCGAGTGCGACGACGAAGTGTAGGCAACCCACGGGCGGGGTCGACACCGTGTTTCGGCCCTTCTCTGGTGGCGGGTGTGACGTGTGGGCCACAATGGACGGCTCCGGCCTCGGTCGTCTCCGACCGCGGCCGGCCTTCCCCAGGTCAGACAGGAGCACGACGATGCGCCAGCGGAGGCGGACCCTCGCCGTCCTCGCCCTCACCGGGCTGGCGCTGCTGTCCCCGCTGACGCCGTCCCCGAGCGCCGCCGACCCCGACGACCCGGCCGAGCGCGACACCAGCCTCCACCTGGTGACGCTGCGCGGACCGGGCGCCGCCGGCTCGATGGGCCCGCTCCCCCCGACCGTGCAGCGGGCCCGGCTGCTCGCCGAGCAGGACGACGTGCTGGCCGAGGTGGGCGACCCCGCCCCGGTCTACCGCTGGACGACGGCCCTCAACGGCTTCGCCGCCGAGCTCACCGACGAGGAGGCCGCCGAGCTGGGTGCGCTGCCCGAGGTCGCGCTCGTCGAGCGCAACTCGGTGCGCGAGCTCGCGCGCGGGGCGGCCGGCGCCGGCGGTCTCGCCTCCGGCGGACCGAGCCGCGGCGGCGCGGGCGTCGTCGTCGGCGTCGTCGACACCGGCCTGGCCCCCGACAGCCCGGTCTTCGCGCAGTCCCGTCGCACCCCGCGCGACTCCACCGGCGACTGCCAGGAGGGCGAGGGCTGGACGGCCGAGGCGTGCACCGGCAAGATCGCGGCCGCCCGCTGGTTCGTCGCCGGGTTCGGCCGCGACGCCGTGCGGGCCACCACCTCGCTCTCGCCGCTCGACGACGACGGCCACGGCACCCAGATGGCGGCCCTCGCGGCCGGCAACGCCGGCGTGCCGGTGCAGGTCGGCGGCGAGCGGCTCGGCCAGTTCGGCGGCCAGGCGCCCGACGCCCGGCTCGCCGTCTACAAGGCCTGCTGGAGCGCCCCCGACCCCCGCGACGACGGCTGCGCCACCGCCGACCTGGTGACCGCGATCGACCGGGCCACCGCGGACGGCGTCGACGTGCTCAGCCTGGCGGTCGGCGGGCCCCCGGAGATCGACACCGTCGACCGCGCGCTCCTCGGCGCCACCGAGGGTGGCGTGCTCGTCGTCGCCGCCGCCGGCAACGACCGGGGCGGCCCGGCCGCCCACGCCGTCCCGTGGGTCACGACCGTCGGCGGGGCGCTCGGCGCGATGCCGCGCGGCGAGGTGGTCGGCGCGGGGCTGCGGCTGCCCGGCGCGATGCTCTCGCCCCGTGGGCTCGGCGCCCGCCACGTCGTGCTCGCCCGCACCGCCCGCGCCCCCGGCGCCACCAGCACCGACGCCGCGCAGTGCGCGCCCGGCAGCCTCGACGCCGCCCAGGTGCGCGGCCGCATCGTCGTCTGCGAGCGCGGCGGCGTCGGCCGCGTCGACAAGTCCGGCACCGTGGCGCTCGCCGACGGCGCCGGCATGGTGCTGCTCAACCTCACCGGCGGATCGGTCGACGCCGACGTCCACGCGGTGCCCACCGTGCACCTCGACCGCGCCGCTGCCCGGCAGCTGCGGTCCTGGCTGGTCGACCACCCCGGCGCCCGGCTGCGGCTCGCGCCGGCCGGCCTGTCCCGCGGCGGACGGGTGGCGCCCTGGTCGCCGTCCGGCGATCCCGCCTCGGGCGTGGTGAAGCCCGACGTGCTGGCCCCCGCCACCGGCCTGCTCGCCGCGGTACCGGGGGGCTGGGACACCGCCACCGGCACCTCCGCCGCCACCGCGTGGACCAGCGGCGTCGCCGCGCGCCTGCTCTCCCGCACCGGCGCCACGCCCGCTGCGGTGCAGTCGGCTCTCGTGACCACCGCGTCCCCGCTCCCGGGGAGCGCGCTGCGCACCGGCGCCGGCCTGGTGCAGCCCCGCCGGGCCGAGCGACCCGGCCTGGTGCGGCTGGTGACGCCGACGCGCTACCGGCGCTGGCTGGAGGACGGCGGCCGCCTCGACGCCACCTCGGTGGTGCTGCTCGGCACGGCCACGGTCGCGCGCCACACGGTCACGAACGTCGGCCGCCGTCGCACCTACTTCTCCTCCGAGGCCACCGGCTTCCGCGGCCGGGTGCTGGTCACGCCGGCCGCGGTGCGGCTCGGGCCGGGCGAGAGCGCCACCTTCACGATCCGCGTGCTGCGCCGCCGCGGCGCCCGGGTCGACGACGGCGTCATCACCTGGCGCGGCGCACGCGGCACCGTCACCCGGATCCCCGTGGTCCTCGCCCGGTGACCGGTCCCCCGCTGCCGCTGCGGACCGCCCGGCTGCTGCTGCGCACCGCCGAGCCCGGCGACCTGGACGCCGTGCACTCCTACTGGGGCGACCCCGAGGTCACCCGCTACCTCCCCTTCGACACCCTCGACCGGGCCGGGTCGCTCGCCCGGCTGGGCCGCTACTTCGGCTCCACCGACCCGCAGGCCGCCGGGGACCCGCTGTTCCTCGTGGTCGAGCACGAGGGCCGGATCGTCGGCGACGTGATGCTGCGGCTCAAGACCGGCGAGCCGCCGTCGGTCGCCGAGCTCGGGTGGGTGTTCCACCCCTCGGTCGCGGGCCAGGGGTTCGCCACCGAGGCGGCGTCCGCGATCGCCGCGCTCGCCTTCGACCACTACGCCTGCCACCGGGTGGAGGCGCAGCTGGATCCCCTCAACGACCGCTCCGCCGCGCTCTGCCGGCGACTCGGGATGCAGCAGGAGGCGCACCTGCGTCTCGACTGGTTCGGCAAGGGTGAGTGGGGCGACACGATGATCTTCGGCATGCTCCGCGAGGAGTGGTCAGGCGGCTCGGGGCGGTGACGTAGATTCCCCCCGTGCCCGACGACGACGCAGCCGGCCGCCACCGCAGCGGAGCGACCGAGCCCGACGAGGGCACTGCCGAGGAGGCCCCGGAGGACACCCCGGCGGACACCGCGGACGAGTCCGCCACCGAGGCCGACGAGCCGGCGGCCGACGAGGACGAGGACGCCGAGGAGCCCGAGCGCAAGGCGCCGTTGTGGATCGAGACCATCGTGCTGCTCGGCATCGCGCTGGTGATGGCGCTGGTCATCAAGACCTTCTTCGTGCAGGCGTTCTACATCCCCTCGGAGTCGATGGAGCCCGGGCTGGTCACCAACGACCGGATCCTGGTGCAGAAGACGTCGTACTGGTTCGGCGAGCCGGACCGCGGCGACGTCGTGGTGTTCGAGGACCCGGGCGGCTGGCTCACCGGCCCGGTCACCGGCCCGCAGACCTGGCTCGCCCAGGGGCTGGCCAAGATCGGGCTCTACCCGACCGGCGGGCACCTGGTGAAGCGGGTGGTCGGCGTCGCCGGCGACACCATCACCTGCTGCGACAAGCAGGGCCGGATCCTCGTCAACGGCGAGCCGATCGACGAGGACGCCTTCATCCGACCGCAGCCGGACCCGCCCACCAGCTGCGACGGCCCGATGGGCTACGGCGGCACCTGTAAGTGGGAGGTGACCGTGCCCGACGACCGGCTGTTCGTCATGGGCGACAACCGGGCCGCCTCCGCCGACTCCTCGGCCCGCCTCTGCCGGCCCAAGAACGCGCGCTGCGACCAGGACCGGGCCTTCGTGCCGGTGGAGCTCGTCGTCGGCAAGGTGTTCGCCCTGGTGTGGCCGGTCAAGCACGCCGAGTTCATCGGCACCCCCGACGCGTTCGACGACGTCCCGGACCCGAAGTAGGTCGCTCCTCAGCCCTCGGCGAGGGCCACCAGGCGCGCCATCGCGGTGGGCGCGTCGGTGGTGACCATCGGGCCGACGTCCTCGGCGCCGGGGCCCTCGATGGTGGTGGCGACCGTGATCACGCTGCCGGCGCCGTCGGGCTCGACGACGTGGTCGATGCGGATCACGAGGTCGCCCATGGTGAGCCGGTCGAGGTAGCGGCGGCCCTCCTCGACGACCTCGAGCACGACCGGGGCCTCGATGCCGCCGCTGAGCGTCATGGTGCCGGTGGTGCCCTCGACGAACCGGCCGTCGAGCACGACGTCCTGGACGGCGGGGTCCCACCCGGCCCAGGAGCCGGTGTCGCTCCAGAGCGCCCACACCGCGGCCGGCGAGGCACTCGACGTCACCGCGCGCGCGTACTCGAAGGTCACGCCACCGAGTCCTGGCTGACGATCATGCTGCGGTCGCCGAACCGGACGGTGTCGCCGGCGAGCAGGGTGGCGGGCCGACCCGCCGACAGCGACTTCGAGACGCCGCCGCGGACGATCACCGAGCCGTTGGTGGAGCCGCGGTCCATCACCACGAGGACGCCGTCAGGGGCGACGTGCACCTGGGCGTGGGTCTTCGACAGCGACATGTCGCTGGAGCGCAGCGGCACCAGGTGGCGCACCCGCTCCCCCGGCCGGGCCTCGGGGCCGCGGCCGATCAGCGCCATGCCCTCGATGAGGAACTCCTCGCCGGTGTCGAAGCGGATCCGCCACGCGGGGGTCGCCGCGGGGGTCTCGGTCGGTGTCTCGGCCACGACCGGCGCCGGCTCTGGCGTGTGCGTCGGCTGCGGGGCGGCCTGCGGCGCCGGCGTGGCGGGAGCCGGGCGCGGTTCCGGCCGGGGCTCGGGCCGGCGGGGCTCGCGGCGCGGCGGCATCGGGCCGGACGGCACCGGGTCGACGGCGGGCGCCTGGCCGGCCGAGGCGGGCATCAGCCGCATCGCGGTGAGGTTCACGATCTGGCGCGGCCGCTCCTCCTCGTCGTCCTCGGCCTCGGGCACCGGGCGGACGTCGACCACGACGGTCTGGGCCCAGCGGTCGTGGGCGCCGCGGCGCCGTCCGCTCGGGTCGGCGAGCGCCGTCCAGGCGAGGGTGGCGAGGCCGAGACCGAACGTGGGCAGGGTCGCGATGCCGAGGATGAGGGTGCGCAGCAGTCCGACCACGATGCCGACCGGGCGGCCGTCGCGGGCCCGCACGACCCGCAGTCCCACCAGCGCCTTGCCGGGCGAGATGCCGGCGACGCCGAGCAGCACGGCGTAGATCAGCGAGACGAGCAGCACGGCCCCGACCGCGACGCCGACGCCGGCGCCCACCTGGTCGTCGGAGACCAGCCGGAAGGTGACGTAGCCGGCGCCCGCGAAGGCGCCCCAGGCCAGCAGCCGGTCGATGACGAAGGCGTAGAACCGCCGGTCGAGATCGGCTGCCGGGTAGGACACGGACTCCGGCCGCACGGCGTGCTGACTCATGGGGAGAGGAGTCGTCAGGGATGGGTGACCTGGATGGTCACTCCATCTCCGAGGTTGATGACCGCACCCGGGATCAGCTGGACGGCGATGCCGGGCTTGAGCTCCTCGGCGCCGAGGCCGGGTTGCTCGAGCACGGTGCCGTTGGTGGAGCCCATGTCGGTGACGACCGCCGAGCCGTGGTCGGCGCCGGAGCCGGGCCGCACCTCCACGTGCGTCGAGGAGATCTCGTGCATCGGGCTGGGGACCGTGACGAGCCGCGGCTGGTCGGTGGCGGTGAACCGGCGCGCCTCCGGGGCGCGGCCGATGAGGATCACGCGGTCGACCTCGACGACCTCGCCGCTGGAGATGATCAGCTTCGCCACCGGCTCGGTGACGCTCGGCGCCATCGGCTGACCCGGGATCCCCGGCTGCTGGCGGGCGAACTCGTCGCCGGAGCTGCCGGCCTGGGTGAGCCCGTCGTGGTCGGTGCCGGGCGGCGGGGGTGGCGGCGGGGCGGGCTGCCAGTCCGACTGCCAGTCCTGGCTCTGCCAGTCCGAGGGAGGCGGCGGCGGGGCCGCGTCCTCGGCGGGCGGCGGCACCTGCGAGCCGAAGACGGTGGGCGCTCCCGACGGGCTCGCCTCGTCCTCGGGTCCCCACACCGGGGACGGCGGGCCGGCAACGGGCGGCGGGGGCGGCGGCGCGGGCCAGTCGGACGACGGCGGCGCCGGCCAGTCGGACGACGGCGGCGGCGGGCTGGCGGGCTCGCCCGGCTGCTCGTCGGCCGGCTGCTCGTCGGCCGGCTGCTCGTCGGCCGGCTGCTCGTCGGCCGGCTGCTCGTCGGCCGGCTGCTCGGCGGCCGGCTGCTCGGCGTCCTCGTCGGGCCAGTCGAACGGCGAGAACGCGGCCGGCTGCTCCTCGGGCTGCTCCGGCACGGGCTCGGGCTCGGGCTGCTCGTCGACCTCCGCCTGGTGCGCGGGCCGGTAGGGCGGCGGTGCGTCGATCGGGAGCTCGGCGGTGCCGCCGACCTCGTCGGCGTCGACCACGACGCCCTCGGCGACCGGCAGCGGCACGTCCGGGGCGTCCAGCCCGGCCTCGCTCACCTCGGGCTGGTCGTCGGCCCGCTCGTCGACGTCTTCGGTCTCACCCTCGGGCTCGGCGTCGCCGACCACGACCGCCGCGGGCTCCGGCTCCGGCTCGGGCTCCGGCTCCGGCTCCGGCTCGGGTGCGTACGGCGGACGGTCGACCCGGGCGACCCGGGCCAGGCCGCCGAGGGTCGGCAGGTCGCCCTCGCCGGGGTCGTCGTCGACGGTGACGGTGAGCCGGGTGACGCCGTCGAGGGTGCGCTCCACCCAGGTGGCGGCCTGCGAGCCGTCGAGCTCGACGGTCTCGTCGCCGGCGACGACGGTGGCGCGGGCCACCGTGCCGCGCAGCAGCACCCGGGTGGGCCCGCCGTCGCCGCCCCCGACCAGCACGAAGTCGGACAGCCGGCCGAGGCCGGTCTGCAGCAGCCCGTCGAGGATCGCGTCGAAGCCCTCGCCGTCGTCGATGCGCGACCACAGCTCGCCGATCCGCGCCTTCTCGGCGGCCGGGAGGAGCAGAGTGGTGGCGCTTCCGACGACGGCGAACCAGGATCCGGGACGGTAGGACCAGGTTGCCGCCTCGCTCATGGCAGTGCTCCCAGCTTCTCTTCGAGACTCATCCGCTGCGCGTCGGAGTCGTAAGGTCGGTCGTCGGCCAATCCCACCACATCGACGACCACTGCAGTGGCGTTGTCGTGCCCTCCGGCGTCGACGGCGGCGGCCACGACCCGGTCGGCGGCGTCCCGCGGGTCGGAGGCGCGGGCCAGGATCGTGGCGATCGCGTCGTCGTCGATCATGCCGCTGACGCCGTCCGAGCAGAGCATGAGCCGCTCCGCACCCGACAGCGGCAGCACGAAGTAGTCGGCCTCGACGCTGCCCCGGCCGCCCAGCGCGCGGGTGATCACGTGGCGCTCGGGGTGGTAGGCGGACTCCTCCACGGTGATGGCGCCGGAGTCGACCAGCTCCTGGACGACGCTGTGGTCGACGCTGACCTGCTCGAGGGCGCCGTGGGTGTAGCGGTAGATGCGGGAGTCGCCGAGGTTGGCGAGGAGCCACTTGGTCTCGGCACCGTCGGCGATGAGGAGGGCGACCACGGCGGTGGTGCCGGCCGCGAAGCCGCTGGCCCCGCCCGCGCGCTGCGCGTCGTCGTACTCGGCGATCCGGGCCTGGCAGGCGAGCAGCGTGTCGGCGATCACCTCGGGGCCCTTGGCCGGGTCGTAGCCGGCGTCGGCGAGCCGGCCGAACTCCTCGACGACGATCGCGCTGGCGATGTCGCCGCGGTCGTGGCCGCCCATGCCGTCGGCGACGACGAAGACCGGCGGGGCGACGAGGTAGGCGTCCTCGTTCGCCTCCCGCACCCGGCCGACGTCGGTGGCCGCTCCGTGGTGGAGCTCGACGCCCGTCATGACTCCCTCAGTAGCGTTGGAGGGATGTCCGGATTCCGTTCGCTCGCCGACCAGCTGCGCGGCTGGTCCGACGAGCGGATGGCGCGGCTCCTGCTCGCGCGTCCCGACCTGACCACACCTGCCCCTCACGACGTCGGCCAGCTCGCCTCGCGAGCGACCGTGCGGGCCTCGCTCTCTCGTGCGCTCGACACGCTGACGCGTCTCGAGCTCTCCGTGGCTGATGCCCTGGTCGTCGCCGGCCAAACCACGCGCCCGGAGGTGCAGAGCATCATCCACGCCGCACCGGCCGCTGTCGACGGCGCGCTCGACCGGCTGCTCGACCTGGCGCTGGCGTGGGAGCCGTCCGACGGGCTGCGCGCCGTCACCGGGCTCGCCGACGCGCTGAGCGGCGGCCCCGGCACGAGCGGCCTGCGCCCCCGTGCCGGCGAGCCGCTGACGCCGGCCCAGGTCCGGCGGCTGGTGGGCGAGCTGACGCCGGAGGCGCGGGCGCTGCTGCAGCACGTCATCGACCACGGCGGCGAGGCGACGTCGGGCACGGCGCGGCAGACCGTGCTGCCCGAGGACGCCCGCACGCCCGCCGAGGAGCTGCTCGCGCGACGGCTGCTGGTGCCACGGCCCGGGGGCGGCGCCGTCGTGGTGGCGCCCGGCGAGGTGGGGCTGGAGCTGCGCGGCGGTCGGACGACGGAGACCCCGGTCGACGTCGGACCCACCATGGCGACCACCGAGCGCGACCCGGCGCTGGTCGACCGCACCGCCGCCGGCGCCGCGTTCGAGACGGTGCGACGGGTGGAGCTGCTGCTCGACCACTGGGGCGGCGACCCGCCCGCGGTGCTGCGCAGCGTCGGGCTGGCGGTGCGCGACCTCAAGGCGGCCGCGGACCTGCTCGCCGTCACCGAGCCGGTGATGGCGCTGCTCGTCGAGACGGCGTCCGGAGCGGGGCTGCTCGCCAGCCGCGCCGACGCGGCCGGCGACCCGGTGTGGGTGCCCACCGACGACTTCGACACCTGGACCGGGCTGGAGCCGGCGGAGCGGTGGGCGCGGCTGGCGCGGGCCTGGCTGGCCAGCCCACGACTGCCGTCGCTGGTCGGCACGCGCGACCCGGCCGGCAAGGCCTGGAACGCGCTGGCGCCCGAGCTGGCCTCGCACCTCATGGCCGAGTCGCGGTCGATGGCGCTGGCCGCGCTCTCGGAGCTCCCTGCCGGTGCCGCGCTGGCGGCCGGCACCGGGCTGCCGTCGTTGCTGGAGGCGGTGGCGTGGCAGCGGCCGCGGCGTCCGCGCTCCCGGGCCGACCAAGTGGCGTGGACGGTGGCCGAGGCGTCGGCGCTCGGGCTCACCGGGCTCGACTCGCTGGCCTCCTTCGCGCGGGCGCTGGTGGCGGACGACGATCCCGTGCCCGGGCTGGCAGCGCTGCTGCCGGCGCCGGTCGACCACGTGCTGGTGCAGGCCGACCTGACCGCCGTCGCACCCGGGCCGCTGGAGACGTCGCTGGGCCGGCAGCTGGCGCTGGTGGCCGACGTCGAGTCGCGCGGTGGCGCGACCGTCTACCGGTTCACGCCGGGGTCGGTGCGGCGGGCGCTGGACGTCGGCTGGACCGCCGTCGAGCTGCACGCGTTCCTGGCGTCCGTGTCACGCACGCCGGTGCCGCAGCCGCTCACCTATCTCGTGGACGACACCGTCCGGACCTTCGGCACCCTGCGGGCCGGGCCGGTGGAGTCCTACCTGCGCGCGGACGACGAGGCGTTGCTCTCCGAGCTGCTCGCCCATCCCAAGGCCGCCTCGCTCGGGCTGCGGCGGCTGGCGCCGACCGTGGTGGTGTCGGCGACGCCGCTCGACGTGCTGCTGCCGCGGCTGCGCGACCTCGGCGCCGCTCCGGTGGTGGAGTCGTCCGACGGCACCGTCCAGGTGGGGCGCCCCGACCAGCTGCGGGCGCGGGTGCCCCGGGACCGCCGTGCCGCTGCCGTGGCCGCCGGCCCCGCCCGGGACGCGGCGCGGGCTGCGTCGGTGGTGACCGCGATCCGTGCCGGCGACCGCGCCGCCCGCACCCGCCCGGCGGCGACCGCGTTGTCGCCCAGCGGCGCGTTGACAGCGCTGCGCTCAGCACTCGAGGAGGGCACCACCGTGGTCATCGGCTTCCTCGACAACCACGGCGTCGCCGCGGACCGGGTGGTCGACCCGCAGTCGGTCGAGGGCGGGCAGCTCACCGCCTACGACCATCGCACCGACGACGTCCGCACCTTCGCCGTCCACCGCATCACGAGCGTGCGCGTGGTCGAGGGCTGAGCCGGACCGCGAGATTCACCGCTTAAGCGGTGAATCTCGTGCCGTCTGCATGAAACTTCGTGCTGTCGGCGCGAGTTTTGGACGGTCAGCGGCGGGGGCAGCGGAGGCCGGCCTGCTCGGCGAACGCGCAGACGGTGCTCCGCTCGAGCCGCCACTCGCCGTCCTCGAGCACGAACGGCGTGCGGGCGGGGGCGGCGTACTGCCGACCGCGGTCGGAGGCACCGACCAGCGCAGTCGCGCGCCGGCCCTGGACCTCCGGCTCGGCGACGGTGAAGACCAGCTGCGAGTCGCCGGAGCTCTGCTGGAACTGCCCGAAGACCGACGCCAGGTCGCGGCCGCCGACGATCCGGTCGGCCTTCTGCTGGGGCGTGGTCTTCGGGTCGACGAGCGCGTCGAGGGAGCCCTGCATCGACGCGATCACCGCGACCTCGTCGAAGTCGTCCTCCACGCCGTCCTCGCTCTCGTCCCCCGGAGCAGGCGGCACCGAGACGCTCGGGTCGCCGGAGGAGGCGGCACCGCCTGGGTCCGTGGGCGACCCGGACCCCGACGGCTCGTCGACGGCGTCGGTCGACGACGTCGGCTCCGCCGGGTCGGCCGAGGCGTCGTCGTCACCGCCGCACCCGGCGGCACCGAGCGCGAGGACGGCGAGGAGCAGCGGCGTGATCAGGGAGCGGGTCACCTCGCCATGGTCTCCCGCGGCCGGTGACCGCTTCGCACCGGTCCCTACGCTGGTGCGGTGCACGACGGCCCCCTCATCGTCCAGTCGGACAAGACCCTCCTCCTCGAGGTCGACCACGAACGGGCCGACGAGTGCCGCAAGGCGATCGCGCCGTTCGCCGAGCTGGAGCGCTCGCCGGAGCACGTGCACACCTACCGGCTGACGCCGCTGGGACTGTGGAACGCGCGGGCGGCGGGCCACGACGCCGAGCAGGTGGTCGACACGCTGCTGCAGTTCAGCCGGTACGCCGTGCCGCACTCGCTGCTCGTCGACGTCGCCGAGACGATGGCGCGCTACGGCCGGCTGCGGCTGGAGAAGCACCCGGTGCATGGCCTCGTGCTGGCGAGCACCGACCGGCCGGTGCTCGAGGAGGTGCTGCGCGCCAAGCGGGTCGCCGGGATGATCGGCGACCGGATCGACGACGACACCGTCGCCGTCCACCCCTCCGAGCGCGGCAACCTCAAGCAGGCGCTCCTCAAGATCGGCTGGCCCGCCGAGGACTTCGCCGGCTACGTGGACGGCGAGGCGCACGCGATCGCCCTGGACGAGACCGAGTGGCAGCTGCGGGCCTACCAGCGCGAGGCGGCGGAGTCGTTCTGGCACGGCGGGTCGGGCGTCGTCGTCCTGCCGTGCGGGGCCGGCAAGACGCTGGTGGGCGCCGCCGCGATGGCGCAGGCGCAGGCCACCACGCTGATCCTCGTCACCAACACCGTGAGCGCGCGGCAGTGGAAGGACGAGCTGCTGCGCCGCACCTCGCTCACCGAGGAGGAGATCGGCGAGTACTCCGGCGCCGTCAAGGAGGTCCGGCCGGTCACGATCGCGACCTACCAGGTGATGACGACCAAGCGGAAGGGCGTCTACCCGCACCTCGAGCTGCTCGACGCCCGCGACTGGGGTCTGATCATCTACGACGAGGTGCACCTGCTGCCCGCGCCGATCTTCCGCATGACGGCGAACCTCCAGGCCCGCCGCCGGATCGGCCTCACCGCCACCCTGGTGCGCGAGGACGGCCGGGAGGGCGACGTGTTCTCGCTCATCGGCCCGAAGCGGTACGACGCCCCGTGGAAGGACATCGAGTCGCAGGGGTGGATCGCGCCGGCCGACTGCGTCGAGGTGCGGGTGACGCTGCCGAGCTCGGAGCGGATGGTCTACGCCACCGCCGAGCCGGAGGAGCGCTACCGGCTCGCGTCCTGCACCCACGAGAAGCTGCGGGTGGTGGAGGACCTCGTGGCCTCGCACCCCGACCAGCCGACGCTGGTGATCGGCCAGTACCTCGACCAGCTCGACGAGCTCGCCCGCACCCTCGACGCCCCGGTGATCACCGGTGAGACGACGGTGAAGGAGCGGCAGCGGCTCTACGCGGCCTTCCGCGCCGGCGAGGTCGGCCTGCTGGTGGTCTCGAAGGTCGCGAACTTCTCCATCGACCTGCCCTCCGCGGAGGTCGCCATCCAGGTGTCGGGCTCGTTCGGCTCCCGGCAGGAGGAGGCCCAGCGGCTCGGCCGGCTGCTCCGCCCCAAGGACGCCGGCCGCACCGCGCACTTCTACACGGTGGTCTCCCGCGACACCGTCGACGCCGACTTCGCCCAGAACCGGCAGCGGTTCCTCGCCGAGCAGGGCTACGCCTACCGGATCGTCGACGCCGAGGACCTCCCGGCCCAGGGCTCCTAGCGCTCCGCGCCGCGACTTCTCGGCCCATTCCTGCTCTTCTCAGCTGAAGTTTCGGCCGAGAAGAGCAGGAGTCCCCGGTTACCCGGGGATTCCGCCGGACCCGTCAGGAGGCGTCGAGCACCCGCACCGTGGCGACCCGGCGCTGACCGAAGGCGGTGAACGCGACGGTGAGCTGCTCGGGGCGCTCGCGGACCCGGTCGCGGGCGATCGGCACCCGAACCTCGACCACCCGGGCGCCGTTGCGGAAGAACCCGAACACGTAGGCGCCGCTGCGCCAGAGTCCCCAGTCGAGGTGCGTGGTGTCGCCGTGATGCTCGAGCCACCGCAGCGGGACGTCGCGTCCCTGCAGCGGGCGACCGGCGCTGCGGACCACGCGGCCCTCCACGAACACCTCGCTCTCGAGGCGCTGCGACAGCCGCAGCCGGAACACCGCCGTGCCGCCCTCGCGGACCTCCCGGGTGGCGGTGACGGAGAGCGTCGGCGGCGGGTCGTCGTCGACCACCCGCAGCGAGCCGAGGTAGTCGTCGGTGGCGAGCCCGCGCAGCGGCCAGATCACCACCGCGGTGGTGGTGTCGTGGTCGAACGTGCGGTCGGCGACGTACTCCACCGGGATCGAGCCGGAGGTCTGACCGGCGGCGACGTCGATCACCAGCCGCTGCAGCGAGCCGCGGGCCTCGCCGGCGGTCAGCGCCACGAACCGGGCCGACCGGGTCAGCGGGCCGCCGCTGATCGTGAACGGCACCCGCGCGGTGCGGCTGCCGCCGGCGTCGCCCTCGGTGACCCGCAGGTCGCCCACCGAGACCCGCGGCATCCGGGTCGCGGGCGCGGCGGGCAGGGCGGCCGGCGCCGCCGCCAGGTCGGCCACGAACAGCTGGCCGCGCGCGCTGTCGCCGAGGATCTCGACGCGGGTGACCCGGGTGAGGTCGACGCCGGCCGCACCGGCCGGGTCGACGAGCACGGGCTGCGCCCAGAGCTTGGTGACGCCGGGCGCGTGCAGCAGCGCGGGCAGGGCCGTGCCGCCCTCGGGGTCGAGGACGGCGGAGCCGCCGGCGTCGTCGGAGATGCGGACGCGGAGCGCCACGTCGCCGCGGCGCGGGTCGACGATGGTGCGCAGCTCCAGCCGCCGTCCGGAGGCGAGGTTCAGCGGTCGCGACAGGTCGAGCCCACCGACGGCGCCCCCGCCGCCGCCCCACGTCATGCGGAAGAACCGCCGCGTCGGGATGCGCTCCCCGGCGGAGGCCCAGTGCGGCGTCACCTCGCCGCGGTTGAGTCGGCCGCACGGCGCGAACGAGCCGCCCAGGTAGGTGCTGATCCCGGTGCAGATCTGGGTGTCGGCCCCGCCGGAGGCGAGGCTCGGGTAGGCGTCGACGCCCGGCCGCCGCTCGTCGCGACCACCGCCGACGGCGTGCGAGCGCACGTCGGCGTCGCCGACCGACGGCGGCGTGACCGCGGTGCCGTCGAACAGCGGCAGGAAGGACGAGCCCGCTCCGGCGAACAGCCCGACCGCGCCGGCGATGTAGGCCCGGCCGACGCGGCGCTGCTCGCCCGCGCTGAGCCGGTCGGGGTTGCGGCGGCCGCACGCGGCGTCGCGCTCGCCGAACCAGTCGTCGAACGACGGCGCCGCCGCGATCCCCGGCGTCCATTCGGTGTTGAAGAAGTTGTGGTTGGCCCCCATCACCAGCACCGAGCTCTTGAGCGAGGGGTCGGAGGGATCGAGGTCGCGGGCGACGTCGGTGAACTTCTGCCCCTGCAGGTCGTAGACGTCGCCGTCGCAGTACGGCAGCACGGTCACCGTCGGCACGTACGGCGCGGTGTGGGAGGCGAAGTCGGTGGGCGCGAGCAGCACCTGGCCGACGACGCGGTACGGCGCCGCGACGGGGATCTGGACCGAGGCGCGGTCGACGCCCTCGCCGCCGCGGCTGTGGCCGACGAGCACCACGCGGCTCAGGTCGACCTGGTGGTCACCGGCGATGGTCGCCCAGTGGGCGAGGTGCCGGCGCACGATCGCGGCCCGGGCGCCCGCCCCGCCGTCCTCGAGCCGGTAGTCCTGCGCGTTGATGCCGTTCACCCGCACCGACACCGTCGCGTAGCCCTGCGAGGCGAGGGTCTGCTGCACGTAGTCGTAGCCGAGGTGGCTCGGGATCTCCTCGAACCGACCGCGGCACGGCCAGTCCTCCGGGAAGGCGTCCGGGTTGGCGGGGTCGTAGCAGTAGGTGTGCCGCCCGTGCAGGAACAGCACCAGCGGCCGCGGCCCGGTGACGGCGTCCGCCGCCGGCTCGACGACGTGGCCGACCATCTCGATCGGCTCGGGCATCCCGCGCAGCTTCACGGCGGGCAGGTCGTAGTCGCTGCGGACGACGGCATACGGCCCGGCGGCGCCGGGGTCGGTGCCGGGCAGCGGGTCGGCCCGCCGCTCGGGCACCACGTCGGTGCCGACGTCGGCGACGTCGAGGCCCGGCTCGTCGAGCCGGTCGCCGGAGAGGACGACGTCGAGGTCGGCGGGCGCCGGCGTGGTGCGGGCGGTGACGACGGCGCGCACGGTGCGGCGGTCGGCGGCGGTGGTGCTCGGCCCGAAGGCCAGCCCGGCGCCGCCGATCGTGGGCCGGTCCGAGCGCACCGGCAGGTCGGTGGGCGAGGTCCAGGCGACGGCGAACCGGCCGTCACCGAGGTCGTCGACCGCCCAGGTGCCGCGGTCGTCGTCCGCGGCGGCCGCCGGGGCTGCTGCCGGCGTCGGCGGCGCCGCCGAGGCGGGCGCGACGGTGAGTGCGAGGGCCGCGGCAAGGGCGGCGGCGAGCACGCGCGACGTGGTCACGCGAGGACCGTAGGTCTCCACACCCTGTGAGACGCGCCGAGGCGGCGGCGGGTTGCATGGACACCGCCACGAACTTCCCCGGGACCCTCCGTAGGGTTCTCCCGTGAAGGCCCTGCTCCTGGAGAACATCCACCCCGTCGCCGTCCAGTACCTGGAGGAGCGCGGGTTCGAGGTCGAGCTGCGTGCCTCCTCGATGTCGGAGGACGAGCTGGTCGAGGCGCTCCCGGGCGTCTCGCTGCTCGGAGTCCGCTCCAACACCACGGTCACCGACAAGGTGCTGGCGGCCGGTGAGGACCTGCTCGCCGTCGGCTGCTTCTGCATCGGCACCAACCAGGTCGACCTGGTGGGGGCGGCCGAGCGGGGCGTGGCGGTGTTCAATGCGCCGTACTCCAACACCCGCAGCGTGGTGGAGCTCGTGATCGGCGAGATCATCGTGCTGGCTCGCCGGCTGGCCGAGAAGACCGAGCGGATGCACGCCGGGGTCTGGGACAAGTCGGCCAAGGGCAGCCACGAGATCCGCGGCCGCACCCTCGGCATCGTCGGCTACGGCAACATCGGCACCCAGCTGTCGAACGTGGCCGAGTCGATGGGGCTGCGGGTCATCTTCTTCGACACCGCCGACCGGCTCGCGCACGGCAACGCCCGCCGGATGCGCTCGCTGGACGCGCTGCTCGCGGAGGCCGACGTCGTCTCGCTGCACGTCGACGGCCGGCCCGGCAACGCCGGCCTGTTCGGGGCCGAGCAGTTCGCCAAGATGAAGCCGCGCTCGCTGTTCATCAACGCGGCCCGCGGCATGGTGGTCGACGACGTCGCGCTGCGCGAGCACATCCTCTCCGGCCACCTCGCCGGCGCCGCGCTCGACGTGTTCCCGGTGGAGCCGAAGGCGCAGGGCGACGAGTTCGAGTCGGTGCTGCGCGGCCTCGACAACGTGATCCTCACCCCACACGTCGGCGGCTCCACCCAGGAGGCGCAGGAGGAGATCGGCTGGTTCGTGGCCGGCAAGCTCGCCGGGTTCGTGCACGAGGGCCGCACCGAGCTCTCGGTCGACCTGCCCGCCGTCCAGGCCCCGGCGCTGCACGCGGGCGCCCGGCTCGGCTTCCTCCACGTCAACGTGCCGGGGGTGCTGGCGGAGGTCAACGCCCTGCTCGCCGAGCAGGGCGTCAACGTCACCGGCCAGTACCTCGCCACCCGCGGCGAGCAGGGCTACGTGGTGACCGACACCTCCGAGCCGATCCCCGCCGCGATCGTGGCCGGGCTCGAGGCCTCGCCCCAGGCCATCTGGGTGCGCTCCTGGTCGGCCTGACGGGCCGGCGCCACCGCCATCAGCACCAGCCCGAGGCCGAGCACCAGACCGTGGGCCACCCGGACGCCGGGGGCGCCGAAGAACTGCGGCAGGTAGGTCGCCAGTCCCAGCCCGGCGAGCAGCCCACCGGCCCGGCCGGCGGCGCCGCTGTGCCAGAGCCCGTGCGCGAGCCGGCCGCCGACCAGCGCGAGCGCCAGCAGCCCGAGGGCGAACGTCGTCATCGGCAGCGGGGCGTAGCGGAAGGCGTCGGCGACGTCGAGCACCCGCCAGTCGCCGCGCTCCCCGGCGTACTGCGCCAGCGCGTTCAGCCCGAAGGCCTCGGCGCCGTAGTACGGCAGCAGCAGCACGACGGCCAGCCACATCCGTGACTCCGCCTTGCGCACCGGCTGCCCGGCCCACGGCCACGGCGTGCTGACGACGGCCGAGCGCAGCGCGAACGCGAGCAGCACGAAGCCGAGCATCGCCAGTGAGTGCGAGGCGAGCCAGGCGGTCGACCCGAGGTCGGCGGCGCCCTCGGCGCCGGACTCCGGACCGTACGGCCGCAGCGCCGGGTAGGCCGCGAGGGCGAGACCCGCGGCGACCAGGCCGGCGCGGACGGAGGTGGTGCGAACGTCCATCGACGTCTCCTTGTGAATGTGAACAGTGTTCTCTGTTCGATCAGCATGCCTCAGCCGAAGCGAGAATGCAAGAGCACCGTTCACATTTGTGACGCACGCTCTCTGATCTGCGATCATGGGTCGGTGCCCGACCGAGGACCCACCCCCCGTCAGCTCGCCCGTGCCGCGAACATCGCGCGCATCAAGGACCTGGCGCTCACCCAGCTCGCCGAGTCCGGCGCCGCGACGCTGTCGCTGCGGGCGATCGCCCGTGAGCTCAACCTCGTCCCCAGCGCGCTCTACCGCTACTACTCCAGCCGCGACGAGCTGATCACCGCGCTCATCGTCGACGCGTACGGCGACCTGGCCGACGTGCTCGAGGCCGCCGTCGAGTCCCGCCGCGGCCCGCGCGGCCGCTGGGAGGACGTCGCCGACGCGCTGCGCGGCTGGGCGCTGCACGAGCCGCACCGGTTCGCCCTGGTGTACGGCTCGGCGATCCCCGGCTACGCCGCGCCGCCCGACACCATCGCGCCCGCGGGCCGGGTGGTGCGGGCGCTCGGCAGCATGCTGGCCGACGCCGCTCCCCCACCCGCACCGGCGCCGGGCCGGGTGCTCGAGCGCCAGCTCACGGCGTCCGCCGCGGTGCTCGAGCTCCCCGTGGGGCCGGACGCGATGCTCGCCCTGGTCGGCGCGTTCGCCCGGCTGGTCGGTGCGCTCACCCTGGAGCTCAACGGCCACTTCGTCGGCGGGTTCGAGCCGGCCGACGCACTGTGGGCGGCATTGGTGGCCCGGGAGGCCGACGCGCTCGGCCTCTGACGACAGGGGTGAGCCGCGGCTCCGTAGAGTCGAGAGCGTGATCGACAGCGCGCGGGAACGGCTCGGCCAGGCCCTGTTCCACCGCGTCGCCGGACCCGACGGGCCACGGCACCGGACCCGGATCCACGACACCCCGGGACCCCGCTGGTTCGAGGCCGGCAGCCCGATCACCGTCGTGCACGGCGACGCCGCCATGTTCGTCGGCGGGCTGCGCGCCGTCCTGCTGCAGACCCTCCACCCGGTGGCGATGCAGGCCGTGGCCGAGCACTCCGGCTACCGCGGCGACATGTGGGGCCGACTGCACCGCACCTCGCGGTTCCTCGCCGTCACCACGTTCGGCACGGCCGAGGACGCCCAGCAGGCGGTCGACGTCGTGCGGGCGATCCACGACCGGGTGACGGGCACGACGCCGGACGGCGAGCCCTACAGGGCCGCCGACCCGCACCTGCTCCGCTGGGTGCACGTGGCCGAGGTCGACAGCTTCCTGCGCGCCCACACCGTGTACGGCAAGGAGCCGCTCGACCAGGACGGCCGCGACACCTACGTCGCGCAGACCGCCGAGGTGGCGCGCCGGCTCGGCGCCACCGACGTGCCCACCACCGAGGCCGAGCTCGCCGCGGCGATGGCCGACTTCCGCCCCGAGCTGCGCGGCTCGCCGGCGGCCCGGGAGGCGGTGCGCTACCTGCTGGTGCGCCCGCCGCTGCCGCTGGTCGCGCGGCCGCCGTACGCCGTGCTCACGGCCGCGGCGGTCGGGCTGATGCCCGCGTGGACCCGCGCGCCGCTGCGGCTGCCGTTCCTCCCGGTCTCCGAGCGCACCGTGGTGCGCGCGCTCGGAGCGGCGGCGACGTCGACGATCAGATGGGCGATGACTCCGGCGTCAGATCAACCCGCGTCATAGAACGACTTGCGCAGGTAGTCGTTGACGTCCTCCTCGGCCACGCGGAAGGAGCGGCCGACACGGACTGCTGCGAGCTCGCCGTTGTGGACGAGTCGGTAGACGGTCATCTTGGAGACCCGCATGATCGCGGCGACCTCGGCGATGGTCAGGAACTTCGGGTCAGTGAGACCCCCGGGCGTACTCGTCACGGGGCACCAGCTTTCTTGTCACTCGCCACCGGATCCCTCGACCGGTGATGACACGAGCGACAGCCAGAGAATAGGGCTCGTGTGACGCGTGGGGAAGATGGGCCAAGGTGAAACTTCTGAGTTTCCGGCGCGTCGGCTTGCATCGGACGTCCTCACGGTAGCCGAACGGCTCAGAGCTCGGGGTCGAGGCCGTGCTGCGGAAAGGCCGCCCGGCGGGTCGCCAGCACCTCCCGGTCGAGCCAGGTGTCGGGGTCGTAGCCCTCCTCCCAGGGCCGGTACGTCGGCTCCCGGCCGTCGCCCAGCAGGGTCGGCGAGCCGCAGCCCAGCCGCTCCCGGACCGTCTCGCGCCACGAGGCGGGGACGCTCTCCCGCGGGTCGAGCGGTCGGCCGCCGACCACGGCCAGCAGGTGGGTCCAGGTGCGCGGGACGACCTCGACGACGGCGTACCCGCCGCCACCGAGCGCGACCCAGCGGCCGCCCGCCGTCTCGTGGGCGAGGTCGTGGAGCGCGAGCGTCGCGGCGCGCTGGCCCTCGACGCTCAGCTGGAGGTCGGCCAGCGGGTCGGCGACGTGGGAGTCGCAGCCGTGCTGGGTCACCAGCACGTCGGGCTGGAAGGCCCGCAGCAGGTCGGGGACGACGGCGTGGAAGGCGCGCAGCCAGCCGGCGTCGCCGGTGCCGGGTGGCAGCGCGACGTTGACGGCGGAGCCCTCGGCGTCCGGCCCGCCGATGTCGCCGGCCGCGCCGGTGCCCGGGAACAGGAACCGGCCCGACTCATGCAGCGAGATCGTGAGCACCCGCGGGTCGTCCCAGAACACCCGCTCGACGCCGTCGCCGTGGTGCACGTCGATGTCGACGTAGGCGACCTTGCCGATCCCCCGGTCGAGCAGGCTGCGGATGCCGACGGCGACGTCGTTGTAGACGCAGAAGCCGGCGGCCCGGTCGGGCATCGCATGGTGCAGGCCGCCGGTGATGTTGGCGCTGTGCAGCGAGGCACCGGTGGCCACCTGGTCGAAGGCGGCCAGGCTGGCACCGACGACGTGCGCCGCCGCCTGGTGCATGCCGGCGAACACCGGGTTGTCCGGCGTGCCGAGACCGAACGCCTCCTCGCCGGCCCCGGGCGCGCGGCTCATCCGCTGCACCGCCTCGATCAGCCGGGCGTCGTGCACGGTGTGGATCTGGTCGTCGGTGGCGATCGGCGCCGGGACGAGCGGCAGGCCGCCGTCGCCCGACCGCTGGCTGAGTACCCCCAGGTCGCGGGCGAGCGCGACCGTGAGGTCGATCCGCACCGGCGCCATCGGGTGCTCGGGCCCGAAGTCGTAGGCCGTGAGGGTGTCGTCGAACACGACGGTCGCCGGTCCGGCACAGCTGGGCACCCCTGAGACAGTAGCCACATGGCGACCTCGACCCTGGAGCGTCTCGACGCCGCCCGTGGGGTCGCGGGCCGGGCGTGGGACCTGCTGGCAGTGCGGGTCGTCGTCGCGTACCTGGGGCTGCGGCTGGTGTCCGGGCTACTGCTCGCGCAGGCCTCCGACCAGCAGGTGTGGTTCCCCGGCATCACCGGGCCCAGCGAGGACGACGTCGACCTCGCGCTGTCGTGGGACGCGCAGTGGTACCAGCGGATCGCCGACGACGGCTACCCCTCCGACCTGCCGGTCGGCCCCGACGGCCGGGTGCAGCAGAACCCGTGGGCCTTCTACCCGCTCTTCCCGCTGACGGCGCGCTACGTCGGCGCGCTCACCGGCCTCGACTTCGCCACGGTGGCGCCGCTGCTCGCACTGCTGGCCGGCGCGGGGGCCGCCGTCGTGATGGCGCTGCTGCTGCGCGACACCGTGCCGGCCGCGCCGCCGGGCGCCGTGCTCGGAGTGGTGGCGGTGTGGGCCGCCGTGCCGACCGCGCCGGTGCTGCAGATGGCCTACACCGAGTCGTTCAGCATGCTGCTGCTCTGCGCATTCCTGCTGCTCGTGGTGCGGCGACGGTGGTGGGGAGCCGCGGCGGTGGTGCTCGCACTCGGGCTCACCCGGCCGATCGCGTTGCCGCTCGCCGTCGTGGTGGTCGTGGCGGTGGCGCTGCGGTGGCGCGAGCGCGGCACCCGGCCGCTGGAGACCCGCGAGCGGTGGGCGATCGCCGGCACGGTGGTGGCCACCGGGATCTCCGGGCTGCTCTGGACAGCGATCGCGTGGGTCGGCACCGGCCAGCGGGACGCCTACCCGACCACGATGACCGCCTGGCGCGGCGAGAACTCGATCGACGTCGCGGAGCCGTGGCTGCAGCTCTACCGCTGGGCGCTGGAGTACCACGACAAGCAGCTCGTGCTGCCGCTGCTCGGGCTGGTGGTGCCGCTCGCGATGTCGCTGCTGCTGTTCGTGCCGCGGTTCGCCGACGGCGTCGACCTGCGGCTCAAGGTCTGGTCGGTGACGTACGCGGCGTACCTGCTCGCGGTGGTCGACGGCACCACGAGCATCTTCCGCTACCTGGTGCCGCTGTTCCCGTTGGCGATCGTGCTGGTGGGCGCGCACCGGCGCCGGGTCTCGGCCTGGTGGCGGTGGCGGACGGCGCTCTGGATCGTCGCCGGGATCGTCGGGCAGGTGGGCTGGATCTGGTGGCTGGTGCTGTTCGAGCCGCCGTCCGACTGGCCGCCGTGACCCCACGTCTAATGTCGGCCGCATGACCGACGACGCCGTCACCGATCTCGACCAGCTCACCGCCGCGTTCTGGGACTACTACCTCGAGAGCAACCCGAGCGAGGCCCACCTGCTGGGCGTCTACAAGTACGCCGGGTTCGTCGAGGATGCGACCCGGGCTGCCGAGGACCGCGAGATCGAGGCGCTGCGCACCTTCGCCTCGGACGCCGAGGCGATCGACCCCGGCGGCCTCGACGACAACCAGCGGCTCACCCGGCTCGTGCTCGAGCACACCGCCACCGCCCGTGCCGACCTGCTCGGCGCCCGGCTCGCCGAGTTCGGCGCCGACCCGATCTTCGGCGCCCAGGTGAGCATGCCGATCATCACCGGGATGTTCTCGCTGCCGGACGCCACGGTGGCCGAGGCGATGGTCGACAAGGTGCACGGCGTCGCGCGCTTCTACACCGAGCTCGGCGAGCGGCTGCGCGAGGGCGTCGCCAGCGGCCGGACGCCGGCGGCGTTCGCCGTCGCCGCGGTGATCGAGCAGCTCGACGCCCAGCTCGCGGCGCCGGTGACCGAGGACCCGCTGCTGACCGCCGTCCCGGCACCCCCGGACGGCGTCGACGCCGACGACTGGCGCTCGCGGATCGCCGCCGTCGTGGAGTCCGAGGTGCGGCCCGCGCTCGCCGGCTACCGCGACCTGCTGCGCGACGAGGTGCTGGCCGTCTCGCGCCCCGACGACCGGTGCGGCCTGGGCGCGCTGCCCGACGGCGACGCCGCCTACGCCGCGACGCTGCGCTACTTCACCACCACCGACATGAGCGCCCAGGAGATCCACGACATGGGCCTCGCCCAGGTGGCGAAGCTGGCCGACGAGTACCGCGCGCTCGGGCCCGAGGTGGTCGGCACCGACGACCTCGCCGAGATCTTCCGCGCGATGCGCGAGGACCCCAAGCTCCACTTCGAGTCCGGCGAGGATCTGGTGGCGGCGTCCGAGTCGGCGATGGCCCGCGCGTGGGACGCGATGCCGGAGTGGTTCGAGACGCTCCCGCAGGCGCCGTGCGCCGTGCAGGCCACCATGACCGGCGCCAAGGCGTTCTACTTCCCGCCCGCCACCGACGGCTCGCGCGGCGGCACGTTCTTCATCAACGTCGACGACCCGGCGTCGTGGGGCACCTTCGAGCTGGAGGCGATGGCGTTCCACGAGGGCATCCCCGGCCACCACCTGCAGCTGGCGATCGCGAGCGAGCTGGAGTCGCTGCCGGAGTTCCGCAAGCACATCCACAACTCCGCGTACGCCGAGGGCTGGGGCCTCTACACCGAGCGGCTCGCCGACGAGATGGGGCTCTACACCGCCGCCGTCGACCGGATGGGCATGTACTCCGCCGACTCGATGCGGGCCTGCCGGCTCGTCGTCGACACCGGGCTGCACGCGCTCGGCTGGTCGCGGCAGCAGGCCGTCGACTTCATGCTCGAGAACTCCCCGCTCGCCGAGGGCGTGGTGCGGCCCGAGGTCGACCGCTACATCTGCAGCCCCGGCCAGGCCTGCTCCTACATGGTCGGGCGGCTCGAGCTGGAGCGGATGCGGCGCGAGGCCGAGGGCACGGCAGGGCTCGTCGTTCGCGGTGCCGGCCTTCCACTCCGCCGTCCTCGAGAGCGGCTCGCTCCCGCTGGGCGTGCTCGACCAGGTGCTGAAGGCGCGGCTCGCCTGACGCCATGCCCGACCCCGCACCTCGCTCCGCCAAGGCCCAGCAGACCCGCCGCACCATCGCCGACGCCGCGCTGCGGCTGTTCCGCCGCGACGGCTACGACGGCACCACGATGCGCGCGGTGGCCCGCGAGGCCGGGGTCTCCGTGGGCAACGCCTACTACTACTTCTCCTCCAAGGAGCACCTGGTCCAGGCGTTCTACGACCGGCTCCAGGAGGAGCACACGGCCGCCGCCGAGTCCGTCCTCGACTCGGCGACGACGTTCGCCGACCGGCTCGAGGGCGTGCTGGTCGCCTGGCTCGACGTCGCCGAGCCGCACCACGAGTTCGCCGGGGCGTTCTTCAAGAACGCCGCCGACCCGGCCAGCCCGCTCTCGCCGTTCAGCGAGGAGTCGCTACCGACCCGGCAGGCCGCCATCGGGCTCCTCGAGCGGCTGGTCGACGGCTCCGACGTGAAGCTCGCGCCCGCCGTCCGCCGCGAGCTGCCGGTGCTGCTCTGGCTGCTCCACATGGGGCTGGTGCTGTTCTGGGTCTACGACCGCTCCCCCGACCAGGCCCGCAGCCGTCAGCTGGTGGCCGGCGCGGTGCCCGTGGTCGACCGGCTGGTCCGGCTGGCGCGGCTGCCCGTCATCCGCGGCCTGGTCGACGACGTCGCGGACGTCGTCGGCGGGCTGCGAGGTCAGGACCCCTCGGCGAGCTGACGCGACCGGTCGCGGGCTGCCTCCATGGCGGCCAGGAACGCGGCTCGCACCTTGTGGATCTCGAGCTCGCGCAGCGCGGAGGCGGTGGTGCCGCCCGGCGAGGTGACCTGCTCGCGCAGCACGGTGGGGTGGGTGCCGGTCTCGCGCAGCATCTTGGCCGAGCCCACGAGGGTCTGGATCACGAGCTCGGAGGCCGTGCTCCGCGGCAGGCCGAGGTGCACGCCGGCCTCGATCATCGACTCGACGACGAAGAAGATGTAGGCCGGGCCGGACCCGGAGATCGCGGTGACGGCGTCCTGCTGGCGCTCGGGGATCCGCACCACCTTGCCCACCGAGGCGAGCAGCCCCTCGGCCTCGGCGAGGTGTGCCTCGTCGCAGTGCGAGCCCGGGGAGATCGCGGCCATGCCCTCGTCGACCAGCGCCGGTGTGTTCGGCATGACCCGCACGACGGCGACTCCTTCCGGGACGTGGGACTCGATGAACGCGGTGGTGATGCCCGCCGCCAGGGAGACGACGAGCTGACCCGGTCGGAGCACCGGCGCGATCTCGGCGAGCACGTCGGCCATGTCCTGCGGCTTCACCACCAGCGCCAGGGTGTCGGCCTTGCGCGCGGCGTCGATGTTGGAGACCACCGAGACGCCGTACCGCTCCTCGAGCTCGGCCGCCCGGTCGGCGCGCTTCTCCCCCACCAGCAGCTGGTCGACCCGCCGTCCGGCGCGCACCAGCCCCGACAGCAGGGTCTCGCCCATCACGCCGGCGCCGATGATCGCGGTGCTGGGGCTCTCGCTCATGCCGACCACGCTAGTTGCTGGACGCGCTACCCGCGCGGGCGTTTCGCGACCTGCACAAGTAGTTCGATCGAACGGTTTGTGCAGATCGGGGGGCCGCCGGCCTGCACAAACCGTTCGATTGCCCAGAACCCGAGCGACAGCAGGACCTACGACTTCGAGACCAGCGAGCGCAGGAAGAACGTGAGGTTCTGGGGACGCTCGGCGAGGCGGCGCATGAGGTAGCCGTACCACTCCTCGCCGTAGGGCACGTAGACGCGCATCCGCTCGCCGGCGGCGACGAGCCGCTTCTGCTCCTCGGGGCGGATGCCGTAGAGCATCTGGAACTCGTACGTGCCGGGGGCGCGGCCGTAGCGGCTGGCGAGCGAGGCGGCGATGTCGATCATCCGCGGGTCGTGGGTGGCGATCATCGGGTAGCCGTCACCGGCGAGCAGGGCCTTGAGGCAGCGCACGTAGGACTTGTCGACGTCGAGCCGGTCCTGGAAGGCGACCTCCTCCGGCTCGTTGTACGCGCCCTTGCACAGCCGCACCCGCGAGCCCTCGTGGGCCAGCGCGCGGCAGTCGTCCTCGGTGCGGTGCAGGTAGGCCTGGAGCACGGCGCCGGTCTCGGGGAAGTCCTTGCGCAGGTCGCGCAGCACGGCGAGCGTGCGGTCGGTCGTGGTGTGGTCCTCCATGTCGAGGGTCACCGTGGTGCCGGCGTTGCGCGCGGCCCGGCAGATGGTGCGGGCGTTCTCGAGGGCCACCTTGTCGCCGACGTCGGGCAGCGCCTGGCCGACGGCCGAGAGCTTCACCGACACCTCGGCGTGGCGGGCCAGCCCCTGCGCCGAGAGCTCGCGCAGGACGTCGACGTACGCCGAGACGGTGGCCTCGGCGAGCTCGACGTCGAGGGTGTCCTCGCCGAGGTAGTCGAGGGTGACGGCGAGCCCGTCCTCGACGAGCCGCGCCGTCGCGGCGACGGCGTCGGCGGTGGTGTCGCCGGGCACGTAGCCGGTGACGATGCCCGAGGTGACCGGCATCGTCTCGACCAGGCGCTTCACCCGGGAGCTGCGGGCGAGCAGCAGGATCGGCTGGCGGAGCAGGGCCATGCCCGTCAGGCTAGTCAGCCGATCCTCAGCCGCCCATTCCGCCCTCGCGCGCCCGCAGGATCGCCTGCGCCCGGTCGGCCACCTGCAGCTTCCCGAAGATGCTCGAGACGTGGTTGCGCACGGTCTTCGGGCTCAGCGCGAGGGTCCGGGCGATCTGCGCGTTGCTCTGGTGCTGCGCGAGGAGGGCGAGCACCTCCCGCTCGCGGTCGGTCAGCTCCGGGAACAGCCCGAGCCAGTGGTGCGCGGCGTCGCGAAGTACTGCATCAGCCGGTGCGCGATCACCGGCCCGAAGATCGCCTCGCCGTTGGCCACTGCCCGGATCGACCGGGAATCCTCAGGCCGTCCGCCGCCGCAGCGTCACCGCCCCGAGCGCCAGCGCCCCGAGCGCGAACCCGAGCACGATGCCGAGGTCGCCCCACACGTCGTCGGTGACCGTCGAGCTCGAGATCGTGTGCATCGCGTCGACGGCGTACGACAGCGGGAGCACGTCGCTCACGACCTCGAGCACGTCGGGCAGCGCGGTCCGCGGGAGCAGGAGGCCGCACAGCAGCATCTGCGGCACCACGAACGCCGGCATGAACTGCACCGCCTGGAACTCGGTGCGGGCGAACGCGCTCACGAACAGCCCGAGCGCCGAGCCGAGCGCGGCGTCGGCCACCGCCACGAGCACGAGCAGCCAGCCCGGCCCGGCGACGTCGAGCCCGAGCAGTCCCACCGAGACGGCGACCGCCACTCCGGCCTGGACGGCGGCCACCAGGCCGAACGCCAGCGCGTAGCCGAGCAGGAGGTCGAGCTTGCCCATCGGCATCGCGAGCAGCCGCTCCAGCGTGCCGCTGGTGCGCTCCCGCAGTGTGGTGACGCTGGTGACGAGGAAGGTGACGACGAACGGGAACAGCGCGAGCAGCCCCGGTCCGACGCGGTCGAACGTGCCGCCCGGCGCATCGGCGAACATCCACCACAGCAACACCATGAGCAGGCACGGCACCGCGATCAGCATCGCGAGGGTGCGGTGGTCGCGGCGCAGCTGCGTGAGCACCCGGCCGGCGACCGCGAGGGTGACGCGGGCGTTCACTTCGCCGTCCCTTGCACCAGGGCGAGGAAGGCCGACTCGACGTCGGCGGCGCCGGCGTCGCGCTTGACGTCGGCGGGCGTGCCGTCGGCGAGGATCGCGCCGTCCCGCATGAGGAGCAGCCGGTCGCAGCGCTCGGCCTCGTCCATCACGTGGCTCGAGACGAGCACCGTGGCACCGGCGTCGGCGATGCCACCGAAGAGCGCCCAGAGACGCTGCCGCAGCACCGGGTCGAGGCCGACCGTCGGCTCGTCGAGCACGAGCAGGTCGGGCGAGCCGAGCAGCGCCACGGCGAGGCTCGCGCGGGCGCGCTGGCCGCCGGAGAGCCGGCCGACCACCTGGTGCCGGTGGTCGCCGAGCTCGACCGACGCGACCGCACGGTCGACGGCCTCGTCGCCAACGCCGAGCACGCGGGCGAAGAACCGCAGGTTCTCGGTGACGGTGAGGTCGTCGTAGACGCTGGCGGCCTGGGTGACGTAGCCGACCCGGTCGCGCAGCGGCCGGGAGCCGGCGTCGTGCCCGAGCACGCGCACCGTGCCGCCGGCCACCACCTGGACGCCGACCAGCGAGCGCAGCAGCGTGGACTTGCCGCAGCCCGAGGGGCCGAGCAACCCGGTGACCCCCGGGCCGAGGTCGAGGTCGAGGCCGTCGAGCACGCGGCGTCCCCCGCGCACCACCACGAGGTCGCGCACCTCCACGGTGTTATTCATCATGTGATGAATAATGCGCCTCGTGTCGCCCTAGGGCAAGTCCCCGGTGAGGTAGTGCTGCACCACCGGCGCGTACGTCGCCACGAGGGTCGCCGCCGGCGTCGAGGCCAGCGGCTCGACCTCCAGCACGTAGCGCGCCAGCACCAGGCCGATCACCTGCGAGGCCAGCAGTGCAGCGCGCCGTTCGGGCTGGTCGACGCCGAGGCTCTCCACCACCGGGACGACGACGATCCCGAGGAACCCGTCCTTGATCAGCCGCTGCCCGCCCGGCTCGAGCACCCCCCGCGCGATCGCGAGTAGCGGCAGCCGCGTCGTCTCGTCGTCCCACACCGAGAAGAACGCGGTGAGCAGCCGCTCCCCCGCCGTCCCGGGGTCGCCCTCGCCCACGGCGGCCAGCAGCACCCGCGGGTCGAACGGCACCTCGAGCGCGGCGAGGAACAGGTCCTGCTTGGAGTCGAAGTAGTGGTGCACCAAGGCCGGGTCGACGCCGGCCTCGGCCGCCACCTTCCGCATCGAGGTGCCCGAGAAGCCGAGCTCGGCGAACAGCGGGCGGGCGGCGTCGACGATCGCGGCGCGGGTGTCGGGAGCGCCCGGACGACGGCCGCGAGGACTCACCGCGCCATCACCGCGCCGGCACCACGAGGTGCTCGCGCGCGAACTCCAGCGACTCGCGCAGGTCGGTCTCACGCTCCTCGCGGGTGCTGCACCGGCGGGTGTTGATCTCGACGACGACCTCGCCGGTGAACCCGGTGGTGGTGAGGTGGCGCAGGAACGCGTCGGCGCCGGTGACGCCGCGGCCCGGCACCAGGTGCTCGTCCTTGGCCGAGCCGGTGCCGTCGGTGAGGTGCACGTGACGCAGCCGGTCGCCGAGCCGGTCGGCCATCTCGACGACGTCGTCGCGCGCGATCGCCGCATGGCTGAGGTCGATCGTGGTGTTGGCGTACGGCTCCTCGGACGGGTCGCGGCCCGGCGCGTACACCTCGGCGCCGCGCCGCTTGGTGGCCCGCCAGGGATACATGTTCTCGACGGCGAACGCGATGCCGGAGGAGTTCTCGAGCGCCGCGATGCCGTCGACGAAGTCGCGGGCGTAGTCGCGCTGCCACCGGAACGGCGGGTGCACCACCACCACCTCGGCGCCGACGGCGTGCGCCATCTCGGCCGAGCGCTGGAGCTTGCCCCACGGGTCGGTGCCCCAGACCCGCTGCGTCACGAGCAGGCACGGCGCGTGGACGGCGCACACCGGCACCTCGTGGTGGTCGATGAGCTGCTGGACGGCGGAGGTCTGCTGGCTGAGCGCGTCGATGCCGACCATCACCTCGACCGCGTCGTAGCCCAGCGCCGCCGCCCACGTGAAGGCGTGCGCGGTCGACTCGGGGTACACCGAGGACGAGGAGAGGCCGACCCGGTTCACCGCTCGACCGCGCTGAACCGGTCGAGGCGCTCCAGGATCACGCCCTCGCGCAGCGCCCACGGGCAGATCTCGAGCTCGTCGAGGTCGAAGATGTCCATGCACGCCTCGGCCACGAGCGCGCCGGACAGGATCTGGTGGCTGCGGCTCGCCGAGACGCCGGGCAGGTCGGCGAGCTCCTCGGCCGGCATCTCCACCAGCTTGGGGATCCAGTGGCGCAGGTCGTCCAGCTCGAGGCTGCGCGGCACGAGCGGGCCGTCGCCGGACGGCGCGGCGCCGCAGATGCGCGCTAGCGACCGGAAGGTCTTCGACGTCGCCGCAGCGCGGTGCGGGGTGCCGGCGCGCAGCAGGTTGCCGGCGTCGTGGGCGATCTCGGCGCGGATCTTCTTGCGCACCTTCTTCAGCCGCGTCTCGTCGGGCTCGTCGGCGAGCTCGGTGCGCGCCAGCCGGGCCGCTCCGAGCGGCAGCGACCAGGCGACGTCGGGCCGCTCGTCGGCGCCGGCCGCGATCTCCAGCGAACCGCCGCCGATGTCGAACACGGCGAGCCGGCCGGCCGACCAGCCGAACCAGCGGCGGACGGCGAGGAACGTCAGCCGCGCCTCGTCCTCCCCCGACAGCACGCCGATGTCGACGCCGGTGCGCTCCTTCACGGTGGCGAGCACGTCGTCGGAGTTCACGGCGTCGCGCACCGCCGACGTGGCGAAGGGCAGCATCTCCTCGCAGCCCTTGTCGTCGGCGACCTCGAGCGCCTCGGCGGTGAAGTCGGCGAGCGCGTCGACGCCGGTCCCGGTGACCGCGCCGTCGTCGTCGAGGTGCTCGGCGAGCCGCAGCGGCTGCTTGTGGGAGAAGGCCGGCAGCGGTGCGGCGCCGTCGTGGGCGTCGACCACCAGCAGGTGACCGGTGTTCGAGCCGATGTCGAGGACGCCGAGGCGCATGGGTCCACGGTAGCGACCCCTCCGTACAGTTCAGGGGTGCCCGAGGTCGACCTGGTGTTTCCGCGTGCGTTCGTGGAGTTCGTGAACCCGGCCGACGAGACCGAGGTGATGCGCTGCGACCTCACCTGGCTCACCTCGCGCTACAGGTGCATCTTCGGCCAGGGCTGCCAGGGCATCTACGCCGACGCCCCCGACACCGGCTGCTGCACGCTCGGCGCCCACTTCGCCGACAAGGACGACGAGAAGCGCGTCACCGGGTTCGTCGACCAGCTCGAGGAGCGGCACTGGCAGTTCCACCCCGGAGGCGAGGTGCGCCGCAAGGACTGGGTGGAGAAGGACGACGAGGGCGCGCGCAAGACCCGCGTGCTCGACGTCGACGGCCAGTCGGCCTGCATCTTCCACAACCGCACCGACTTCCACAGTGGCGCCGGCTGCGCCCTGCACGCGCTCGCGCTGGAGCAGGGCCGCAACCCGCTGGAGACCAAGCCCGACGTCTGCTGGCAGCTGCCGATCCGGCGCACCTTCCGCGACGTCGAGCGGCAGGACGGCAGCACCTACACCGAGGTGACGATCGGCGAGTACGACCGCCGCGGCTGGGGTCCCGGCGGCCACGACCTCGACTGGTACTGCTCCGGCAACACCGAGGCCCACGTGGCCCCCGACCCCGTCTACCTCACCCACGAGCCCGAGCTCGTCGAGCTCATGGGCCGCGCGGCCTACGACGAGCTGGTGCGCCACTGCGAGGCGCACGTCCGCTCCCGCTCGGCACTGGCGATCCACCCGGCCGACCCGAAGTAGTCACACGTTCGTCGAGCGTGTCGAGACGCCCCGACCCGGTCTCGCCGACCTAGCTGGGTCGAGTCGACGAGATCCCTTCCGGCGTCTCGACAGGCTCGACGACCGTCGGAAACTCACGTTCGTCGAGCTTGTCGAGACGCCCCGACCCGGTCTCGCCGACCTGAGCGGGGTCGAGTCGACGAGATCCCTTCCGGCGTCTCGACAGGCTCGACGACCGTCGGAAACTCACGTTCGTCGAGCTTGTCGAGACGCCCCGACCCGGTCTCGCCGACCTGAGCGGGCTCGAGTCGACGAGCATCCCTTCCGGCGTCTCGACAGGCTCGACGACCGTCGGAAACTCACGTTCGTCGAGCTTGTCGAGACGCCCCGACCCGGTCTCGCCGACCTGAGCGGGGTCGAGTCGACGAGATCCCTTCCGGCGTCTCGACAGGCTCGACGACCGTCGGAAACTCACGTTCGTCGAGCTTGTCGAGACGCCCCGACCCGGTCTCGCCGACCTGAGCGGGGTCGAGTCGACGAGATCCCTTCCGGCGTCTCGACAGGCTCGACGACCGTCGGAAACTCACGTTCGTCGAGCTTGTCGAGACGCCCCGACCCGGTCTCGCCGACCTGAGCGGGGTCGAGTCGGCCCGAGCATCCTTCCGGCGTCTCGACAGGCTCGACGGCCGTCTAAACCGGTCGCGCCGCCGCGCGGCCGCGTGCGACTCTGCCGGGGACACCGAGCAGAGGAGACCATCGTGCGCGCAGCTTCCACCGCCCCGACGTCCTTCCGTCCTGCCGTGGAGCTGCCCGTTGTCCCCCGATCCTCTTCCTGCACCGCCGTGCCTCAACCTCGGCATCGTCGCCCACGTTGACGCCGGCAAGACCAGCCTGACCGAGCGCCTGCTGTACGAGGCGGGCGTGCTGGACACGCCCGGCTCCGTCGACGCGGGCACCACCCGCACCGACTCGCTCGACCTCGAGCGCCGCCGCGGCATCACGATCCGCGCGGCGGTCACGTCGTTCGCTGCCGGCGACCTGCGGGTCACCCTCGTCGACACCCCCGGCCACCCCGACTTCGTGGCCGAGGTCGAGCGGTCGCTCGGCGTGCTCGACGCCGCCGTGCTCGTGCTGTCCGCCGTCGAGGGCGTGCAGCCGCAGACCGTGGCGCTGTGGCGCGCGTTGCGCCGCACCCGGCTGCCCACGGTGTTGTTCGTGAACAAGGTCGACCGTTCCGGCGCCGACGTCGACCGGGTGCTCGACGAGGTGCGGCGACGACTGACGCCGTCGGTGGTGCCGCTGTCCCGCGCCGTGGGCCAGGGCCACCGCGACGCCGCCGTTGAGCGGATTCCGCTCACCGACGAGACCGTGGTGGCCGCGCTGGCCGAGGCCGACGACGCCGTGCTGGCCCGCTGGGTCGAGGGCCGCCGGCTGCGGCCCGCCGAGGTGCGGCAACTGCTACGGCGGGCGGTGCGCCGAGGCACCCTCACGCCCGTGGTGTGCGGCTCGGCGGTCACCGGCGCGGGCGTCGCCGGGCTCCAGGACCTCGTCGTCTCGCTGCTGCCGCGGGCCGCCACCAGGCCCGGCCCGGCCGCCGGCACGGTGTTCGCCGTCGACCGCGACGACCGTGGCCGCCGGGCCTGGGTGCGGATGTGGTCCGGCGAGCTACGGGTGCGCGACCGGGTCGGCTTCGGGGGCGCCCGGCCGGTGCCGGTCACCGAGCTCGCCGTCAGCACCCCCGACGGCGCGGTGACGGCGGCGACCGCACGAGCCGGCGAGATCGCCGTCGTCCGCGGACCGTCGGCGCGGATCGGCGACACCGTCGGCCGCCCACCCCGACGGCGGGAGCACCGGTTCGCCCCGCCGACCCTGCAGGCGCTCGTCGAGCCCGAGGACCCGACGCGCCGGACCGCCCTCTACGCCGGGCTCACCGAGCTCGCCGACGAGGACCCGCTCATCGACCTCCACGTCGACGAGGTGGACGGCGAGGCCGCCGTCCGGCTGCACGGGGAGGTGCAGAAGGAGGTGCTGGCGGCGCTGCTGGAGGAGCGGTACGGCGTCCGCGCCCGGTTCTCGGAGACCTCGGTGGTGTGCCTGGAGCGGGTCGCCGGCACGGGCGCTTCGGTGGACCGGATCCGGGAGCGGGACAACCCCTACCTGGCCGGGATCGGCCTGCGCGTCGAGCGCGCGCCGGTGGGGCACGGCGTCGAGTTCTCGCCCGGGATCGAGCGCGGCAACCTGCCGCCGGCGTTCGTCGCTGCCACCGAGGAGGGCGTGCGGGCCGGGCTCGGCCAGGGACTGCACGGCTGGCCCGTCACCGACTGTGTGGTCACGATGACCGAGTCCGGCTACTACCCGCGGCAGAGCAAGCCGCACCAGAAGTTCGACAAGTCGATCTCCAGCGTGGCCGCGGATTTCCGGCTGCTGGCGCCGGTGGTGCTGATGGCGGCGCTCGCCCGGGCGGGCACCACCGTGTGCCGGCCGGTCGACCGGTTCGAGCTCGAGCTGCCCGAGTCGACCTACGGCGTGGTGGCCGCGCTGCTCGGCCGGCTCGGCGCCGTCACGCTCGAGACCTCCGGCGGCGCAGGGCACCTGCGCGTCGTCGGCCACCTGCCGGCGGCCGCGGTGCCGGACCTGGCCGCGCGGCTGCCCGACCTCACCAGCGGCGAGGGGTCGCTGCTCGCCGAGCACGACCACCACGCACCGGTGCCCGACCGGACGCCGCCGTGCCGGCGCCGGCACGGCCCCGACCCGCTGGATCGCACGACCTGGTTCCGGGAACGGCCCCGTTGAGACCGATCGCACTCTCGACATCGTGAGAAGGGACCCCGGTGAGGCACGCTCCGGGCCCGTTGCCCACAATGTTCGACATGCGCTTGGACCATCTCTCCTACGCCGCCGGACCCGACGGCCTGGAGGCCACCGCCGCCCATCTGGGCGACCTGATGGGCGGCACGTTCGACGACGGCGGCATCCACCCGCGGTTCGGGACGCGCAACATGATCCTGCCGATGACGGGCGACACCTACCTCGAGGTCGTCGAGGTGCTCGACCACCCGGCGTCCGACAAGGCCCCGTTCGGGCAGGCCGTGCGCAAGCGCACCGAGCTCGGCGGCGGCTGGATGGGCTGGGTCGTCGCGGTCGACGACATCGCGACGGTCGAGACCCGGCTGGGCCGCAGCTCGGTGGCCGGCAACCGGCGCCGTCCCGACGGCACCGAGCTGCTCTGGAAGCAGATCGGTGTCAACGGCCTCATCGCCGACCCGCAGCTGCCCTTCTTCATCCAGTGGGACAGCCCCGCGGAGCTGCACCCCTCGGCCGGCGCCGACGGCGAGTTCTCCCTGGCCTGCCTGGAGATCGCGGGCGACCCGCACCGGGTGAGCGAGTGGCTCGGCGAGACCGTCGAGGCGCCCCTGGAGGACGTCAAGGTCGAGTGGGTCGCACCGCACGGCGTGCCCGGCATCCTCGCGGTGCAGGTGCAGACGCCGAACGGCCTGGTGCGCATCTGAGCGCTCCCCTGAAGGGTGCGGTCGCCAGCCCCAACATCTGGCGGCATCCCGCGCTCTACGAGGTGGAGAACCGGGCCGTCGACCCGGACGGCCGGCTCTGGGCCGCCCTGCAGGAGATCGGCCCGTGGCAGGGGCGCCGGGTGCTCGACCTCGGCTGCGGCACCGGCTTCCACCTGCCGCTGTTCGCCGCCGACGCCGCATCGGTGGTCGGCGTCGAGCCGCACCCCGACCTGCTGCGGACGGCGGCCCGCCGGGTCCGCGGTCTCGCGAACGTCGAGCTGCTGCTCGGCACCGCGCAGGCGATCCCTCTGCCCGACTCCTCGGTCGACGTCGTGCACGTGCGGTGGGCCTACTTCTTCGGGCCGGGCTGCGAGCCGGGGCTGCCGGAGCTGGCGCGCGTCGTCCGGCCGGGCGGCGTGGCGATGATCGTCGACAACGACGGCTCGCGCTCGACGTTCGGGGCCTGGTTCCGGCGCGGCTACCCGCACCTGCCGCCGCCGTCGGAGATCGAGCGGTTCTGGGTGACCCGCGGCTGGACACGACGCGAGGTCGACATGGGCTGGCGGTTCGGCTCACGGCAGGACCTCGAGGACGTCGTCCGCGTCGAGCTGCCGCCGGCCGCGGCCGAGGAGGCGCTGCGACACCACGAGGGGGTCGAGGTCGACTACGCGGTCAACGTGTGGTGGCGGCGGTTCTAGAGGCCGGTCAGGTGACGCACCCACACGTTCGGCTCGACGTAGGTGGCGACGCCGTGCTCGGCGTCGCACCACACGGGGGCGAGCGCCTTCGGGACCTCGACGGCGCCGGTGCGGTCGAACGGCAGGCCGGTCCACTCCCGCCACTCCTCGACCGTGCCGGGGACGCACATCGAGCGCGGCGCCACCTTCTCGATCCGGCCGCCGGCGCGGACGTGGACGCGCAACCACGGGTCGACCGGCAGCCCGTCGTCGCGGGCGCGGAGGGCATAGCTGCTCATCGGCTCGTGCGGGTCGGCCTTGCCGTTCGGCCGCACCGGGGCGACCAGCTCGGCGAACCCGAGCCGGGCCGCGTTGTCACGCATCGCCGTCAACATCCGTCCCGAGAGGCCGGTGCCCTGGCGGTCGGGGCGGATCGCGATCTCGATCGCGGAGACGGCGTCGGGCTGCAGCCCGCGCAGGCTCACGGCGAGGCCGCCGCGGATCGCGCCGTCCCACCCGTTGTCGGGCAGCTCGTCGTCGCCGAGCTCGACCGGGAGCGAGTGGGCCATCGCGACCACCTCGTCGCCGTCCTGGCCGACGAGGACGTAGTCGGCGAACCGCTCCTCGGCGTTGGAGTAGTAGAGGCCGCCGATCGGGTCGTGCCGCATGAACTCCGGCCACGAGCTCTCCATCGCCCACATCGGCTCGGCCAGCTCGGGCCGGTCGGCGAGCACGGTGATCGTGAGGCTCACGACGACCCGCGCACGGTGAGCGTGGGCGTGAGCAGCAGCCCCTCGACGCTGCGGGACGGCGTCCCGAGCAGGTCCTCGAGCGCGTTGACGAGGGCGACGGCCACCTCCTCGAGCGGCTGCCGCACCGACGTCAGGCCGGGGTGCACGACCTGCGCCACCTGCGAGTCGTCGAAGCCGACGACGGCGATGTCGCGGCCCGGGTAGAGGCCGCGTTCGGCGAGGGTGTGCAGCACTCCCATCGCGAGGGTGTCGGAGGCGCACACGAAGGCCGAGGGCTGCGCCTCGTCGAGCAGCACGGCGCTGGCCTCCTTGCCACTCCAGACCGTGTCCTCCACCCGCGAGGCCATGCCGGTGGTGGAGAGGTCGCGCTCCCGCAGTGCGCCGCTCCAGCCGGACCGGCGGTCCTCGCCGATCCGGGAGTCCTTGCGCCAGCCGATCCAGGCGATGCGGGTGTGGCCGCGCTCGATGAGGTGGCGGGTGGCGAGCTCGGTGCCGGCGGCGCCGTCGACGTCGACCCACGGGTGCTTCGCGTCCGGGTCGTCCCACGGCCGGCCGAAGGCCACGAACGGCGCCCGCCGCTCGCGCAGCCACGCGGCCTGCGGGTTGCCGAGGTAGGTGTCGGTGACGACGAACGCGTCGACCGCCGTCGAGCGGAGCAGGTCGTCGTAGCCCTCGAGCGGGTCGCGACCCTCGCCGGAGAAGAGAAGCACGTGGTAGCCGGCCTCGCGGGAGGTCCACACGAAGGAGTGCACGAACCGGTCCATCACGGCGGTGGCGGTGCCCTCGAGCACCGGGCTCATCCGCAGCCCGATGAGGTGGGAGGCGCGGGTGCGCAGGTTGCGGGCGGCGCGGTTGGGCAGGTAGCCGAGCTCGGCGATCGCGGCCTGCACCCGCAGCAAGGTGTCGGAGCGCAGCAGGTCGGGGTTGTTGACGGCGTTCGAGACGGTCTGCCGGGAGACGCCGGCGAGCTCGGCGACGTCGGCCAGCGTGGGAGGGGTGCGGGACAGCGGCCGCGTCACGAGACGGTCCTCGCGGTCCATGCGTCCTCCCGACTGGAACGATCCAACTCTGCGCGAGCATACGGGTTTCCACAGGGCGCCGTGTGTCGCGACCGGGCTGTCGGCGCCGTCGCCTACGGTGCTCGACATGGCGAAATCGAACACACGTTCCCCTCGGTCGTCCTACCGCTGCGCCGAGTGCGGCTGGGTCACGGCCAAGTGGGTCGGGCGCTGCGGGGAGTGCCAGGCGTGGGGCTCGGTGGCCGAGGCCGCGGCGACGCCGACCGGGCGCACCATGGCCGGGCCGGTCTCCTCGCCGGCGGTGCCGATCGGGCGCGTCACCATCACCGAGTCGTCGCACCGCGGCAGCGGGGTGCCCGAGCTCGACCGGGTGCTCGGCGGCGGCATCGTGCCGGGCGCGGCGGTGCTGCTCGCCGGTGAGCCGGGCGTCGGCAAGAGCACGCTGCTGCTCGAGGTGGCGGCGCAGACGGCGGCGCGCGGCGAGCGCACCCTCTACGTCACGGGCGAGGAGTCGGCGGGGCAGGTGCGCATGCGCGCCGACCGCACCGGCGGCGTCCACGACGAGCTCTACCTCGCCGCCGAGACCGACCTCGGCGCCGTCCTCAGCCACATCGAGCAGGTGCGGCCCACCCTGCTCGTCGTCGACTCGGTGCAGACCATCGGCGCCGAGGGCGTCGAGGGCGTGCCCGGCGGCGTCACCCAGGTGCGCGAGGTCGCGGCGGCGCTGGTGCGGGTGGCCAAGACCCGCGACATCGCCACCGTGCTCGTCGGCCACGTCACCAAGGACGGCGGCATCGCCGGTCCCCGGGTGCTCGAGCACCTCGTCGACGTCGTGCTGCACTTCGAGGGCGAGAGCACCTCGCGGTTCCGCATGCTGCGCGCGGTGAAGAACCGGTTCGGACCGGTCGACGAGGTCGGCTGCTTCGACCTCGGCGCCGACGGCATCAGCGCGGTGGCCGACCCCACCGGGCTCTTCGTCGAGCACCACCACGGCCGGGTCGCGGGCACCTGCGTGGCGGTCACGATGGAGGGCCGCCGTCCGCTGCTCGCCGAGGTGCAGGCGCTCACCACCGTGTCGGCGTCCGAGCGACCGCGGCGCACCACCTCGGGCCTCGACGGCTCCCGGCTGGCGATGATCATCGCGGTGCTCCAGCAGCACTGCGGCATCCGGCTGCACCAGCACGACGTGTTCGCCTCCACCGTCGGTGGCGCGCGGCTCACCGACCCCGCCACCGACCTCGCCGTCGCGGTGGCGCTCTCCTCGGCCACCTTCGTCGTCCCGCCACCCGAGGGCGTGATCGCGCTCGGCGAGATCGGGCTGGCCGGCGAGCTGCGGCGGGTGCGCGACCAGCCGCAGCGGCTCGCCGAGGCCTCTCGACTCGGCTTCAAGATGGCGGTCGTGCCCGCCGTCGCCCCCGACCGTCGGGGCCCACGCTCGGAGCGCACCGACCGGACGGTCGACGGGATGCGCATCGTCGAGGTCCCCGACGTCCGCTCGGCGCTGCGGCTGCTGCACGTCGGCTCCCGCAACGTCAAGGCTCAGTCGAAGTGAGGAATGAACTCGGCACGCGCATAACTAGTGTGACGGCACGCACGAGCGTGACCGACGCACCGAGCGCAGCGACGAGGTGCTGCAGCTGCGCGAGACGCTGGCCGCCACCGCTCCCGGCACCTCGCTGCGCGACGGCCTGGAGCGGATCCTGCGCGGCCGCACCGGCGCGCTCATCGTCATGGGCCACGACCGCACCATCGACGCGATCTCCTCGGGCGGCTTCACGCTCGACGTCCCGTTCACCGCCACCGGCCTGCGCGAGCTGGCCAAGATGGACGGCGCGATCATCGTCGACCGCGACCTCACCCGGATCATCCGCGCCGCCGTCCACCTGGTGCCCGACCCGTCGATCCCCTCGGAGGAGACCGGCACCCGGCACCGCACCGCCGATCGCGTCGCCCGGCAGACCGGTTTCCCGGTGATCTCGGTTTCGCAGTCGATGCAGATCATCGGCCTCTACGTCGGCGGCATGCGCCACGTGCTGGAGGACTCCGGCCAGATCCTGTCCCGCGCCAACCAGGCCCTGGCCACCCTCGAGCGCTACAAGCAGCGGCTCGACGAGGTGTCGAGCACGCTCTCCGCGCTGGAGGTCGAGGACCTCGTCACCGTCCGCGACGTCGCCGTGGTGGCGCAGCGACTCGAGATGGTCATCCGCATCGCCCGCGAGATCGAGGACTACGTGCTCGAGCTCGGCACCGACGGCCGGCTGCTCTCGTTGCAGCTCGAGGAGCTCGTCACCGGCGTCGACCTCGAGCGCGAGCTGGTGATCCGCGACTACGTCCCGGCCGGCCGGCGCCGCAAGTCGCCCCAGTCGCTGCTCGCCGGGCTCGAGGGGCTGTCGTCGATCGAGCTCGTCGACCCCGCCTCCACCGCCCGCGTGCTCGGTCTCGGCACGCTGGAGCACCTCGACGGCGCCGTCGCCCCGCGCGGCTACCGCCTCCTCGCCAAGGTCCCCCGGCTCCCCGCCCCCGTCGTCGACCGGCTGGTCGACCACTTCGGCACCCTCCAGAAGCTGCTGTCCGCCGGCGTCGAGGACCTCCAGGCCGTCGAGGGCGTCGGCGAGCTCCGCGCCCGCAGCGTCCGCGAGGGCCTCTCCCGCCTCGCCGAGTCGACGATCCTCGAGCGGTACGTCTAGCTACCGACTACGAGACCGGCCCGGCGTCGTCTTGGGCGGGGTCACCGGCGTCACGACGGTCTCGGGCTCCGGCTTCTCCAGCTCGAAGGACGACGCCACCGGCTCGCCGCCGAGGGTGGCGGCGTAGATGTCGTAGCTGCCGGGGAGCACCCAGCGCGGGTCGCGGGGGCAGCCGGGCTCGGAGCGCCGGGCGTTCCAGGTGACGGTGGCGGTCGAGACCACCTGGCGGCGCACGACGACGTCCTTGTGCTCGATGGCGCCGGGGCACTCGCGGGAGGCCCACAGCTCGTCGCCGCCGTCGGTGATCTTGAGGGCGAGGTCGCGGGCGGTGAGCTCCCAGGTGCAGGCGGGGTTCGACAGGGTGCGCAGCCGCAGCGTGATCGTGACCGGCTGGCCGGCCACGGCGTCGTCGACCACGGGGGCGACCACGACGTCCTCGGCGCGGCAGGCTCCGTCGGGCTCGGCGAGGTCCGGGGCGGTCGGGCCCGCGGGCTGCGCGCGGGGCAGCCCTGACTGGGGGTCGCGGGAGCGGTCGCGACGCTCGGCGTTGGCGGCCGGCGTCTCACTGGCCGTCGCGGCGCTGGTGCTGGCGCGCTCCGGCGGATCGGGGTCGCCGTCGCGGAACAGGTTCAGGGTGAGGAGCACCAGCGAGGCCACGACGCCGAGCACGAACACGCGGCGTCGCCAGTAGACGCCGGGTGGCAGCGGCCCGCGCGTCGTCCTCGGGGAAGGCACGCCTCCGACGCTAATCAGCCGAGCCCCCCGGATCGCGCTGCCACTCCGTGGGGCAGCATTCGGGACCGTGCCCGAGTCCGACCTGCACGAGCCCGTGCTGCGGTGGTACGACGAGCACGCGCGCGACCTGCCGTGGCGCGGGTCGGCGGCGACGCCGTGGTCGGTGATGGTCTCGGAGTTCATGCTCCAGCAGACGCCGGTGGCGCGGGTGCTGCCGGCGCACGAGGCGTGGCTGGAGCGGTGGCCGACGCCGGCCTCCCTGGCGGCCGCGCCCACGGGCGAGGCGATCCGCTGCTGGGGCCGGCTCGGCTACCCGCGCCGGGCGCTGCGGCTGCACGCCGCGGCGGTGGCGATCGTCGAGCGGCACGGCGGCGAGGTGCCGGCCGGCTACGACGACCTGCTCGCGCTGCCCGGCGTCGGCGACTACACCGCGGCGGCGATCGCGAGCTTCGGGTTCGGACGCCGGCACGTCGTGCTCGACACCAACGTCCGGCGGGTGCTCGCCCGGGTGGTGTCCGGCGTCGAGTTCCCGGGCACGTCGGTCACCCGCGCCGAGCGCGACCTGGCCGCCGGCCTGCTGCCCGACGACGCCCCGACGGCGGCCACCTGGGCGGTCGCGCTCATGGAGCTCGGCGCGCTGGTGTGCGTCGCCGCCAACCCGCGCTGCGGCGTCTGCCCGGTCGCCGACCGGTGCGCCTGGACGGCGGCCGGCAAGCCCGCCCACGACGGCCCGCCCCGGCGTGGCCAGGCCTGGGCCGGCACCGACCGGCAGTGCCGCGGCCGGCTGCTCGGCGTCGTCCGCGATGCCGACGGCTCGGTCGGCCGCGCGACCCTCGAGGCGGCGTGGGAGACCGCCGAGCAGCGGGAGCGCTGCCTACTCGGCCTGCTCGACGACGCCCTCCTCGTCCGGGTCGACGGCGACCGCTTCGCCCTCCCCTGACCCGCCCTTCACCGCGGCCCTCTCCTTGCGGTTGCCCTTCGCCTTGGCGAGCACGTCGGGGTCGAAGGTCCAGGCACGGCGGGCGCGCTCGGCGAGGGCGGGGTCGGTCTCGGCCACCCGGTCGGCCACCCGGCCGAGCAGCGCGTCGAGGTCGCGGGCGGTGCGGCCGGTGTGGAACGGCCACTTGTTCTCCGGCAAGACTGCGGCGAGCAGCGTGCCGAGCTCGGCCGCGCGGGTCTCCCCGAGCGGCGTCGGCTCGTGCCCGTGCGCCATCGGGTCGGCCTCGACGAGCACGTCGAGGTCGCGCAGCGCCTTGAAGTCGTCCTCGGTGGTCTCCTGGTAGATCTTCATGAGCCGCGAGCGAGCCTTCCGCGGCGAGAGGTCGGACTCCAGCACCTCGCGCAGCGCCTCGGCCACCGGCTCCCGCGCCGGCCGGAAGCTCAGCTTGCTGCCCGAGTTGAGCAGTCGCGTCCACTTGCGCACGAACTCCTCGCCCGACCAGGACTCGTAGTGCAGCAGCCGCACCGCCTCCATGTCGCCCGCGCCGATCGCCCGCTCCCGCACGTTCCTGACCTGGTGCAACGTCAGCCACCGGTCGACGGCGGGCCGGAGCCCGACCTTGCCGTGGACGTGGCCGTGGAACCAGTACCCGTTGCTCGGCTTCGCCACCAGCCCGCGGCGATGCAGGTCCTCCAGGGTCTCGGGGTCGAGGATCGGCTTGAAGTGGGTGACCGTGTCGCCGGGCCACCGCTTCCGGCTCACCGCCTCGAGTGGGACCGCCCGCACCACCTCCATCTCGGCCGGCAGCGCGGCCAGCGCGGCGGCGTCGACGAGCAGCACCTCGTCGGCGTCGATGTGGAAGATCCACTCGACGCCGTCGAGCACGGTGAGCAGGACCTTGATCACGTTGGCGTTGATCCGCTGCCGGACGTTGAGCTGGGTCGGGCGCTTGCCCTGCCACCAGTCCCAGCGGGCCTCGATCCCGGTGACGTGCGGCTCCTCGGCCAGCGCCGCGAGCACCTCGGGGTCGGAGTCGTCGACGAACACCACCAGGTGGTCCACCCCACCGGCCAGGTTGCGCGCGACGAACCGCTGCAGGTTGGTCACGGAGTCCTTCACCGTGCTCGCTGTCACGATCACGAGCCGAAAATACGCTGACCCGCCCGAAAGTTTCGGGCGGGTCGGCGTGGGTGGTGCGTCAGGCGAGCTGGGCGCCGCCCTGGCCCTCCTCGGGTCCGCCGGACTTGGGCACGTCGCGCGGGCCCTCGTCCTCGGCGGGGGCGATGGGGGCGTCGAGCTCGGCACCCACCTCCGCGGTCTCGAACGGCGGCAGGTCGGGCAGCTCGCCCACCTTCTGCCCCTCGAAGGTGAAGGTGGCCGTGGGGCCCTCGCCCTCGACGTCGACCAGCACGATCTGGCCGGGGCCGACCTCGCCGTAGAGCATCTTCTCGGCGAGCACGTCCTCGATCTCGCGCTGGATCGTGCGGC
Source organism: uncultured Actinomycetota bacterium (assembly GCA_963780355.1). Taxonomy (GTDB): domain Bacteria; phylum Actinomycetota; class Actinomycetes; order Propionibacteriales; family Nocardioidaceae; genus Nocardioides. The sequence continues at coordinate 1,443,044 of CAWABT010000001.1, read as the reverse complement.
GCAGCGGCCGGGCGCCCAGGACCGGGTCGAAGCCCCGCTCGGCGAGCAGGTCCTTCGCTGCCTGGGTGAGCTCGATCCGCATGTCGCGGTCGCGCATCCGCAGCTCGACCGAGGCGATCATGTTGTCGACCATGTGGACGATCTGCTCCCGCGACAGCGGCGGGAACACGATGACCTCGTCGACGCGGTTGAGGAACTCGGGCCGGAAGTGCTGCTTGAGCTCGTCCTGGACCTTGTTCTTCATGCGCTCGTAGGAGCCCGCGGCGTCGCCACTCTGCTGGAAGCCGAGGCTCACCGACTTGGCGATGTCCTTGGTACCCAGGTTGGTGGTCATGATGATCACGGTGTTCTTGAAGTCGACCACCCGGCCCTGGCTGTCGGTCAGGCGCCCCTCCTCCAGGATCTGCAGCAGGCTGTTGAAGATGTCGGGGTGGGCCTTCTCGACCTCGTCGAAGAGGACGACGGAGAACGGCTTGCGGCGCACCTTCTCGGTGAGCTGGCCGCCCTCCTCGTAGCCGACGTAGCCCGGGGGCGAGCCGAAGAGCCGCGAGACGGTGTGCTTCTCGCTGAACTCCGACATGTCGAGCTGGATCAGGGAGTCCTCGTCGCCGAACAGGAAGTCGGCGAGCGTCTTGGACAGCCAGGTCTTACCGACGCCGGACGGGCCGGCGAAGATGAACGAGCCGCCGGGACGCTTCGGGTCCTTGAGGCCGGCCCGGGTACGGCGGATCGCCCGCGACAGCGCCGCGACCGCCTGCTCCTGGCCGATGACCCGCTTGTGCAGCTCGTCCTCCATCTTGAGCAGCCGCGTGGACTCCTCCTCGGAGAGCTTCACGATCGGGATGCCGGTGGCGACGGCGAGGACCTCGGCGATGAGCTCCTCGTCGACCTCGGCCACCTCGTCCATGTCGCCGGCGCGCCACTGCTTCTCGCGCTCGGACTTCTTCAGCATCAGCTGCTTCTCCTCGTCGCGGAGACGGGCAGCGGCCTCGAAGTCCTGGCCGTCGATCGCGGCCTCCTTGCGCTGGCGGACCTCGGCGATCTTGTCGTCGAACTCCCGCAGGTCGGCCGGCGCGGTCATCCGGCGGATCCGCAGCCGCGAGCCCGCCTCGTCGATGAGGTCGATGGCCTTGTCGGGCAGGAACCGGTCGGAGATGTAGCGGTCGGCCAGCGTGGCCGCCGAGACCAGGGCCTCGTCGGTGATGGTGACCCGGTGGTGCGCCTCGTAGCGGTCGCGCAGCCCCTTCAGCATCTCGATGGTGTGGGCGATGGTCGGCTCCGCCACCTGGATCGGCTGGAACCGGCGCTCCAGCGCGGCGTCCTTCTCGAGGTACTTGCGGTACTCGTCGAGAGTGGTGGCGCCGATGGTCTGCAGCTCGCCGCGGGCCAGCATCGGCTTGAGGATGCTGGCGGCGTCGATCGCGCCCTCGGCCGCGCCGGCGCCGACGAGGGTGTGGATCTCGTCGATGAACAGCACGATGTCGCCGCGGGTGCGGATCTCCTTCAGCACCTTCTTCAGGCGCTCCTCGAAGTCACCGCGGTAGCGGCTTCCGGCCACCAGCGCGCCGAGGTCGAGGGTGTAGATCTGCTTGTCCTTCAGCGTCTCCGGGACGTTGCCCTTCACGATGTCCTGGGCCAGGCCCTCGACGATCGTGGTCTTGCCGACGCCGGGCTCGCCGATCAGCACCGGGTTGTTCTTCGTGCGCCGCGAGAGGATCTGCATGACCCGCTCGATCTCCTGGCCGCGGCCGATCACCGGGTCGAGCTTGCCCTCGCGGGCGTCCTGGGTGAGGTTGCGGCCGAACTGGTCGAGCACCAGCGACGACGACGGCGCGTCGCCGCCCCCGCCCTGCGTGGCCGCGGCCGCCGAGGACTCCTTGCCCTGGAAGCCGGACAGCAGCTGGATGACCTGCTGGCGCACCCGGTTGAGGTCGGCGCCGAGCTTCTGCAGCACCTGCGCCGCCACGCCCTCGCCCTCGCGGATCAGCCCGAGCAGGATGTGCTCGGTGCCGATGTAGGAGTGGCCGAGCTGCAGCGCCTCGCGCAGGGACAGCTCGAGCACCTTCTTGGCGCGCGGGGTGAACGGGATGTGGCCGGACGGCGCCTGCTGGCCCTGGCCGATGATCTCCTCGACCTGGGCGCGCACCGCCTCGAGGGAGATGTCGAGGCTCTCGAGCGCCTTGGCGGCCACGCCCTCGCCCTCGTGGATGAGACCGAGCAGGATGTGCTCGGTGCCGATGTAGTTGTGCGAGAGCATGCGGGCCTCTTCCTGGGCCAGCACCACCACTCGCCGTGCTCGGTCGGTGAACCGCTCGAACATGCGTCACGCTCCTCGGGAAAGTCTTCGGGGTCCCCATCGAGTCGTCCTCGCGTGAGAGACGCCTCTTCCAACCCCGCAGCCAGCCTAGACGTTCCCCCTCAGCCGACCAGACCACTCGCGTTCGCGGACAGCGAACGGCCCGGCAGAGAGGATCTGCCGGGCCGCTCGAGCCATGCGCGTGAGTGCGTCAGTTCGCGGAGTCGAAGGCCTCGCGGACGTCGGCGGGGATCCGGCCACGGTCGGGGACCTTGTAGCCGTTGGAGCGGGCCCAGTCGCGGATCTCGCGGGCACTGGGACCCTCGGTGGACACCGTGCGCTTCGCGGGGCGGCCGCGGCGGCCCGCCACCTTGCGGGCGTTGCCGACGTAGCCGGCGAGCGCGGAGCGCAGCTTCTCGGCGTTCTTGTCGTTCAGGTCGATCTCGTAGGACGTCCCGTCGAGCCCGAAGCTGACGGTCTCACTGGCCTCGGATCCGTCGAGATCGTCGACCAGGACGATGTTGACCTTCTGTGCCATTCATGTGCCTTTCTTTTCAGTTCGCAATTCATGCGAACCGCATGGGAATTCGCACCCATGGTGGCAGAAAGCACGAATAAGGGGAAATGCCGCGGGGCAAGTTTCAGCGATTGCGCTGAAACACCAGCTCGAGGCCCAGCAGGCTGAGCCACGGGTCGTGGTGGGTGAAGCAGTCGCACTCGTCGACGACGAGCCCGGCGAGATAACCGGTGGCGATCACGTGGGCGTCGTCGTCGGCCACGCCCAATTCGTCGAGCATCCGCTCGACCAGACCCTCCACCTGCGCGGCGACGCCGAAGAGCATGCCCGACTGGAGCGCCTCCACGGTGTTCTTCGCTATCACCGACCGGGGCCGTGAGAGCTCCACCTGGCGCAATTGCGCGCCGCGGCGACCCAGCGCCTCCAGCGCGAGCTCGATTCCGGGCGAGATCGCACCGCCGATGTATTGGCCGGCCGCATTCACGACGTCGAAAGTCGTGGCGGTGCCGCCGAAGTCGACGACGACGAGCGGACCGCCGTACTTCGACGCGGCGGCGAGCGAATTGACGATCCGGTCGGCGCCGACTTCCTTGGGATTGTCGGTGAGCACCGGAATACCGGTGCGCACGCCCGCTTCCACCACGACGGCGGGAACGGGCTCGAAATGGCGTGGCAGCATTTCCCGCCAGGTGTGCAGCACCGCCGGCACGGTGGCGCAGACCGCGATCCCGGTGACGTCGTCGAGACGACGGCGCAGCAGACCGCGCAGCAGCACCGCCCACTCGTCGGCGGTGCGGCGCTCGTCGGTGGCCACCCGCCAGTCCGCCGTCACCTCGCCGGCCTCGACCAGGCCGAGCACGGTGTGGGCGTTGCCGATGTCGGCGGCCAAAGAGGAGCGTCATTCGAGGTCCAGCCCGAGGTCGAACACCTGGACCGAGTGGGTGAGCGCACCGACCGAGATGAAGTCCACCCCGGTCTCGGCCACCGCGCGGGCGCGCTCGAGGGTGAGGCCGCCGGAGGCCTCGAGGGTGGCCCGGCCCGCCGTGATCGCGACCGCCTCGGCCATCACGGCCGGCGGCATGTTGTCGAGCAGGATCTCGGTGCAGCCGGCGGCGAGCAGGTCGCGCAGCTGGTCGAGGTCGGTCACCTCCACCTCCACCCGCAGGCCCGGGTTGGCGTCGCGCACCAGCTCGAACGCCGGCACCGCTCCCCCGGCGGCGAGCACGTGGTTGTCCTTCACCATCGCCCGGTCGCTGAGGCTCATCCGGTGGTTGACGCCGCCGCCGCAGCGCACGGCGTACTTCTGCAGCGCTCGCAGCCCGGGCAGCGTCTTGCGGGTGTCGAGCACGCGGGCGCGGGTGCCGGCCAGCGCGTCGACCCAGTGCGACGTCGCCGTCGCGACCCCCGAGAGGTGGCAGGCGAAGTTGAGGGCGGTGCGCTCGGCGGTGAGCAGGTCGCGCACCGGACCCTCGACCCGCAGCACGGCGTCGCCGGGCGCCACCCGGGTGCCGTCGGCGACCCGGTCGGTCACCGCGACGTCGTCGCCGAGCGCGTAGCGGAAGGCGAGCTCGGCCACCACCAGCCCGGCCACCACCCCGGGCTCGCGACTCACGAAGGCGCCGCGGCCGCGGCCCATCTCGGGCATCGCCGCGCTGGTGACGTCGTGCCCGCCGGCAGGCAGGTCCTCGTCGAACGCCTCCGCCACCTGGGCGTGCACCGCCGCGGGGTCGAGGCCGGCCGCGGCCAGCTCGTCGACGAGCGCCGCGGGCAGGTCCGCGAGCGGCGTGCGCGCGGTCATGCGTCCGACGCCGGGGCGGGCAGGAAGGTCGTGGCGAGATCGCCGTCGGCGAGCCGGGTGTCGAAGTGGCCGGCGAACCCGGCGTCGTCGCGCTCCGGGAAGTCCTCGCGCCAGTGCGACCCACGGGTCTCCTCGCGCCGTCGGGCGGCCTCGGCGAGCGCCTGCGACAGCGTGACCAGGTTGGTGGTCTCCCAGGCCGTGGCGTCGACGGCGTCGGCGGGCCGCTCGGCCAGCTTGGCCAGCACCTCGCCGGCCTCGGCGAGCCCGCCCGCCCGGCGCAGCACGCCGACCCGCGAGGTCATCACCTCCTGCAGCTCGGTGCGCGCGCCGCCGTCGACGAGCCCGGCCGGACGGCGGTCCGGCACCGGGTCGCCCCACGGCCGCAGCTCGCCCGGCAGCACCGCGGCGATCCGGCGCGAGAAGACCAACCCCTCCAGCAGCGAGTTCGAGGCCAGCCGGTTGGCGCCGTGCACGCCGGAGCAGGCGACCTCGCCGGTGGCGTAGAGACCCGCGACGTCGGAGCGGCCGTGGAGATCGGTGCGCACGCCGCCGGAGGCGTAGTGGCACGCCGGTGCCACCGGGATCAGCTGGGTCACCGGGTCGACGCCGTGCGAGCGGCACACCTGGAGGATCGTCGGGAACCGGCGCTCCCACATCTCGGCGCCGAGGTGGCGGGCGTCGAGCCACATGTGCGGCTGCCCGGTGTCGAGCATCCGCCGCATGATCGCCTTGGCGACGACGTCGCGCGGGGCGAGGTCGGCGAGCTCGTGCACGCCCTGCATGAAGCGGTCGCCCTCGAAGTCCACGAGGAAGGCGCCCTCGCCGCGCACCGCCTCGGAGATCAGCGGCTGCTGGCCGGTGGAGTCGGCGCCGAGGTACATGACGGTGGGGTGGAACTGGACGAACTCCAGGTCGCGCAGGGTGGCGCCGGCCCGCAGCGCGAGCGCCATGCCGTCGCCGGTCGACACCGCGGGGTTGGTGGTCTGGCTGAACACCTGGCCGAGCCCTCCACTGGCGAGCACCACGGCCCGGCACAGCACCGCGCCGACGCCGTCGCGCTGGCCCTCGCTGATCACGTGCAGGGTGACGCCGGCGACCCCGCCGCCGTCGTCGAGCAGCAGGTCGACGGCGAGCGCGTGCTGGATGACCTCGATCTCCGGCGCCGCCTCCACCGCGGCGATGAGCGCCCGCTGGATCTCGGCGCCGGTGGCGTCACCGCCGGCGTGGGCGATCCGGTCGCGGTGGTGGCCGCCCTCGCGGGTCAGCGACAGCACGCCGTCGAGGTCGTGGTCGAAGCGGGTGCCGAGCGCGATGAGCTCGTGCACCGCCTCGGGCCCCTCGTCCACGAGCACGCGGACGGCGTCCGCGTCGCACGCCCCGGCGCCCGCGACGAGCGTGTCGACGGCGTGCTCCTCGGGGGTGTCGCCGGGGCCGAGGGCCGCGGCGATGCCGCCCTGCGCCCATTGCGTCGAGCCCGCGTTGAGCACGTCCTTGGTGACCACGAGCACCTTGTCGACGCGGTCGCGCAGCCGCAGCGCGGCGGTCAGGCCAGCGATGCCGGAGCCGATGACCACGACGTCGGCCCGCGTCGTCCAGCCCGGTGCGGGCGCCGTCAGGCGGCCGGGCACGGCGGTCTGCATCCGACGAGCCTAGGGGTAGGCGGCGGTGCCGAAGGTGAGCGGCAGGTTGTCGATCAGGCGGGTGGTGCCGACGCGGGCGGCGACGAGGGCGCGCCCCTCGGTGCCCGGCGGCACGGCCGCGTGGTCGTCGAGCTCGACGAGGTCGGGTGTCGTGATCGCGAGGTAGTCGAGGTCGACGCCGGGCACCTCGCGCAGCCGGGCGCGGGCCGCGGCCCGGGCGTGCGAGATCCCGTCGGCGGCGTTCTCCCGCGCGGCCCGCAGTGCGCGGCACAGCACGGTGGCCCGGTCGCGCTCGTCGGCGTCGAGGTAGCGGTTGCGGCTCGACATCGCGAGGCCGTCGGGCTCCCGCTCGGTCTCGGCGCCGACCACGTCGAGGCCGAGGCAGAGGTCGTCGACCATCCGGCGCACGAGCACCAGCTGCTGGTAGTCCTTCTGCCCGAACACCGCGAGGTCGGGCCGCACCAGCCCGAACAGCTTGGCCACCACGGTGAGCACGCCGTGGAAGTGACCGGGCCGCACCGCGCCCTCGAGCACCTCGGCGAGCGGGCCGGGGTCGACCGTCACCTGCGGCGGACCGCCCGGGTAGACCTCGTCGACCGACGGCGCGAACACCACGTCGGCGCCCTCGCGCTCGCAGACCTCGACGTCGGCGTCGAAGGTGCGCGGGTAGCGGTCGAGGTCCTCGCCGGGCGCGAACTGGAGCGGGTTGACGAACACCGACACCACCACCGGCCCGCCGGTGTCCGCCCGCGCCCGCCGCACCAGGCTGGCGTGGCCGGCGTGCAGCGCGCCCATGGTCGGCACGAGCGCGACCGGTCCGGCGTCGCGGCGTCGCCCGAGCAGGGCCTGCAGGTCGGCGCGGGTGGCGACGACCTCGAGGCTCACGAAGTGTGCTCCTGGATGCGGGCCTGGTGCTGGTCGAGCACCCGCTTGATGGCGAGCGCGCGGATCGGCAGCACCCGCCCGTCGGTGACGGCGCGCGCCAGCGTGGCCCGGGCGAGGGCGAGGTAGCTCGGCAGGCTGGTGGGAGCCTCCGCCGCCACCTGCTCGAGGTGGGCGCGCACGGTGCCGAGGTCGCCGCGGACGATCGGGCCGGTGAGCGCGGCGTCGCCGTGCGCGAGCGCGTTGTCGAGCGCGGCGTTGAGCAGCGGCCGCAGCGTGGCGGCGGGGTCGTCGGCGCCGGCCGCGGCGAGCATCTCCATCGCCTCGGTGACGAGGGTGACGAGGTGGTTGGCGCCGTGGGCCAGACCCGCGTGGTAGAGCGCGCGCCGCTCCTCGGGCACCCACATCGCCCGGCCACCGAGGTCGGCGGTGAGCTGCTCCGCGATCCCCTTCTCCTCCGGGCCGGCGGTGAGGCCGAGCACGCAGCCGTCGAGCCGGTCGAGGTCGACCGCGGTGCCGGTGAAGGTCATCGCCGGGTGCAGCGCCACCGGCCGAGCGCCGACGGCGGCCGCGGGCGCGAGCACGGCGAGGCCGTGCCGGCCGGAGGTGTGCACGACGTACTGGCCGCGGTGGAGGGACCCGCTGTCGGCGAGCACCCGCACGACGTTGCCGAGCATGTCGTCGGGGACGGTGAGCAGCAGCAGGTCGCAGGCGCGGGCCACCGCGCTGGGCTTGTCGGCGGGGACGCCGGGGAGCAGGTCGGCCATCCGGCGGCGGGAGGCGTCGGACTCACCTGCGGCGGCGACGATCTCGTGGCCGGCGGCACGCAGCCGGGCGGCCAGCACCGCGCCGACGCGGCCCGCGCCGACGACGCCGACGCGCAGCGGCGCGCCAGGAACCGGGACCGTCATGTCACACCTCTCGTTCCAGTCCCTCCGCCACCCTTGCGGGCCGGTGCGGGTACCGGACTTGTCGATGACTCCGATGACACCAACGAGAATAGAGACCCCGCGTCACGTGCGGAACCGGCTGCGATGTGACCTAGGGCATGTCCGGCGCCGCAGCCGCCCTGCGGCGGGTACGACGATGCGTCCGCGCGTGGGCCCCGGTGCTAGCCTGCTGACCCCATGGACCGCGGCACGCCAGGTCGTCCTCCCGCGACCGCGGACGACCACTCTGAGGTGTACGCGTCGGCTCTCTCCGAGACGCTCGACGTGCTGCGCGGCATCGCCGCGGACTGGAGTCCGGCCGTGCTCGCGAACGCGTTCGGTCCCGAGAGCATGATCATGACCGACCTGATCAGCAAGCACGGGTTCGACATCGAGGTCGTCAGCATCGACACCGGCCGGCTGCCCGAGGAGACCCACGCGCTGGCCCACAGCGCCCACCAGCGCTACGGGCCGATCATCACGATGATCAATCCCGACGCCGACGACGTCGAGAAGTGGGTCGCCGAGCACGGCCAGAACGGGTTCTTCGACTCCGTCGAGAACCGCCACGGCTGCTGCGGCGTCCGCAAGGTCCAGCCGCTCCGACGGGTGCTCGCCGGACGCCGCGCCTGGCTGACCGGCATGCGGCGCGAGCAGTCGGCGACGCGACGCGAGCTCGAGGTCTCGGCCTGGGACGAGGGCCACGGGCTGCAGAAGTTCAACCCCATGCTGCACTGGACCTCCGAACAGGTGTGGGCCTACATCCACGACCACGCCGTGCCCTACAACCGGCTGCACGACGTCGGCTTCGCCAGCATCGGCTGTGCCCCCTGCACCCGCGCCATCCGACCCGGCGAGGAGGCCCGCTCGGGGCGCTGGTGGTGGGAGATGGACTCCGTCAAGGAGTGCGGCATCAACTTCGACCCCGCCACCGGCCGCATGGAGCGGACCAAGAGCGCCCCGGAGGCCGAGGGCGGCGTTCGAGTCGGCCGTCTCCACGATCAAGGGCGACGGCCTCCCGGCGGCCGCGGCGCTCGCGGACGCCGTCGCGGAGGCCGGCTCCGACCGGCACGACCACCGGCACGACCACCGGCACCTCGACCGAACCACGAACCGACACACGAAATGAATCACGGCCCGTGGAGCGCGAACCGCTCGCCACGAACGGGACCGACAAGGAAGGAAACAAGATGCGGGTACTCATTCTGGGCGGAGACGGCTTCTGCGGATGGCCCACGGCCCTCCACCTCTCGGCCCAGGGGCACGAGGTGGCGATCGTCGACAACCTGTCGCGCCGCGAGATCGACATCGAGCTCGAGGTCTCCTCGCTCACCCCGATCCGCTTCATCGGCGAGCGGCTACGCGCCTGGGAGGAGGTGTCGGGCAAGAGCATCGCGTTCCACGACATCGACGTGGCGGTCAACTACCAGCGCCTGCTCGACCTCCTCGAGGACTGGCAGCCCGACGCGCTCGTGCACTTCGCCGAGCAGCGCGCGGCGCCGTACTCGATGAAGACCAGCCGGCACAAGCGCTACACGGTGAGCAACAACCTCAACGCCACCAACAACGTGCTGGCCGCGGTCGTCGAGAGCGGCCGCGACATCCACGTCGTCCACCTCGGCACCATGGGCGTCTACGGCTACGGCACCGCCGGCATGAAGATCCCCGAGGGCTACCTCTCGATCAAGGTCCCCACCGGCGACGGCGGGATGATCGACCAGGAGATCCTGTACCCGGCCAACCCGGGCAGCATCTACCACATGACGAAGACCCAGGACCAGCTGCTCTTCGCCTACTACAACAAGAACGACCACGTCCGGGTCACCGACCTGCACCAGGGCATCGTGTGGGGCACGCAGACCAAGGAGACCAAGCTCGACGAGCGGCTCATCAACCGCTTCGACTACGACGGCGACTACGGCACCGTGCTCAACCGGTTCCTCATGCAGGCGGCCATCGGCTACCCGCTCACGGTTCACGGCACCGGCGGCCAGACGCGCGCGTTCATCCACATCCAGGACACGGTCAAGTGCATCGAGATCGCCCTGGACAACCCGCCGGCCCGCGACGAGCGGCCGCACATCTTCAACCAGATGACCGAGACCCACCGGGTCCGCGACCTGGCCAAGATGATCTCCGACCGCACCGGCGTGAAGATCGCCAACCTGCCGAACCCGCGCAACGAGGCCGACGAGAACGAGCTGCACGTCGCCAACGACCGCTTCCTCCACCTGGGGCTGAGCCCCATCACCCTCAGCGAGGGCCTGATGGAGGAGGTCACCGAGATCACCAAGAAGTACGCCGACCGGTGCGACGAGTCGAAGATCCCGTGCATCTCGGTCTGGAGCGGTGAGTCGGCGGCGGCGCAGGCCGGCGCCACCGACACCGCCAAGGTCGAGGCCCTGGCCGAGCAGCCCTGACCGTGTCTCCCAGGGTGGCCCGCCGAAGCCGGTGGGCCACCCCGAGCGCGTCACTCCCTGCCCCGAGGAGCACCCCGTGCAGCACCGTCTGTCCTACTCGCAGTTCGGCGAGGACATCGTCGCCCAGAACGCGCTGCGCCACGTCTCGCCGGGCTTCTACGTCGACGTCGGCGCGTACCACCCGCTGAACCTGTCGAACACCGCGCTCCTGCACCTGCGCGGCTGGGACGGCATCAACGTGGAGCCGCGGGCCGAGGCGATCGAGAAGTTCGACCAGCACCGGCCGCGGGCGACGAACCTGCGGATGGCGGTCCACAACGAGCTCCGGTCGGTGACGCTGCACAAGTTCCGCGGCGGCCGCATCGACACCGTGCTGCCCGACCGCGCCGAGGCGCTCTCCAACTCCAAGGAGGTCGCCGGCGAGGAGACCGTGCCGGCGCTCAGCCTCAACGACGTCTTCGAGCAGTACGTGCCCGCCGGCACCCGGGTGAACTACCTCAGCGTCGACATCGAGGGCTACGACACCGAGGCCCTGCTCGCCTTCGACCTCGACCGCCACGCCCCCGACGTCGTCTGCATCGAGCTCCACGACTACGACATCCTCGCGCTGGGCGACCACCCGGTGGTCCGCCACATGAAGGACCACGGGTACCACCCGTTCGCGATCAACATCATGTCCTTCACGTTCGTGCGTGAGGACGCGCAGCAGCGGCTGCGCCTCCACCGGCTCGACCGCTCGTCGCGCTGAGGCCCGGCTCCGCGGAGCTCAGCGGACGAGGCGTCGGGCGGCCCGACGGGCACGGGCCACGGCCGCGGTCGTACGGCGCGGGGCGTCGCGTCGGAGCGCCGCGGCGACGTCGGCGGCCGACAGCGGGCCGCCGCGCAGCGGGACGTTGGTGCCCGCCACCCGCACGCTCACCTCGCCGGAGCCGACCCCGCGCAGCCGCAGCAGGTGGGCGACGTTGAAGCGGAACCCGCGCGCCCCCGGCTGCTGCGGCCGCGGCAGGTGGGCGGCGCGCACCGCCTCGACCTCGCCGTCGATGAGCAGCGAGACGACCGCGGGGCGGCGGCCGGTGCCGCGCACCCAGCCCGTCAGCCAGCCGTCCTCGAGCCCGTCCAGACTGCCGTCGACGCCGAGGTCGTCCAGCAGGGCGGGACGCGCAGCGGGACCCACGGCCACGACGTCGAACCGAGCGAGTGAGCGCGGCATGCCGCCGTCGGGTCGACGGAGGACCAGCTCGACGTCACGACCCACGCCCTGGTGCGGGGCCAGGGCCGCGGCGAGGTCGACCGGCAGGAACCGGGTGCCGGACCCCACGCGCTCGACCAGCCGGGTCAGCGGTGCCGAGAGGTCCGACATCGGCGCCTCGGCGACCGGATCCTCGGCCACCCGGACCTCGAGCACCAGGTCGCGGGCGAGCGCCAGGGTGTGCATGTCGGCCGAGAGCCGGAGGTGGACGCCGGTGTCGCACACGTCGACGACGGCGATCCCGGCCGACTGGTCGAGCGGGGGCGGGCGGTCGGCCGGCTCGTGGAGGGCCTGGGCCCACAGCCGTCGGGACCAGTCCCGCTTCGGCGGCGCGGAGAAGTACAGCTCGCAGCTGACGCCGACGCGCTGCTCGGCGTCCTGGACCAGGCGCCGGTAGAGACCGTTGTAGAACTCGTCGTCGGGGGCCTCCCACGGCTTGATGCGGCCCGAGAAGTGCACCAGCGTGGCGTCGGCGGCGTCGTACTTGCGCTGCGTCAGGTCGCCGGCCACGGTCCGCTCGGAGACGAAGAACTGCGTCATGTAGTTGTACTCGCTGCCGAGCAGGTGCTTGTGCCCGGCGAACGCGAGGTTGAGCGCGTCCTGGTCGCGCTGGGTGAGCGCGCGTCCCTGGCCGACCACGAGCGCACGCGCCCGCAGGGCCAGCTCGCGGAACTCCGGCTGCTCGAGGTCGAAGACGAGCACGCCGCCGTTGAGGTACTGGGTCGGGTCGCCGTCGGTGATGCCCATGAGCCGGTTGCGCTGCAGCGTGGGCACGCCCTCCGGCTCGGCCAGGATCCGCAGCGCGGCGCTGTCGGGCACCCCGACGAGGCTCGCGCCGCCGAAGTCGCTCTCGAAGAGCTCGGGGAAGGGCCGGGTCGCCAGCACGTCGCCGTCGAGGTAGACCGTGCGCTGCGGCGGGAGGTAGTCGATGAGGTAGATGCGGCCGAAGGTGGCGCGCTTGGGGTCCTCTGTGCCGACGTCGCGGTCGAGGTCGGCGGTGATGTCGTGCACCACGACCTCGACGTCGAACTCGGTGTCCTCGAGCGCCCGCAGCCGCCGCGCGTCGTCGTGGCCGAGACCGTCGCCGAGCACCACGAACCGCACCCGGCCCAGTGCGCCCATGTGCGACAGCACCGACGTCATGGTGGCGACGCTCGGTCGCACGAACCGGCTGTCGCAGACCAGCGCGAACTGGAAGTCGACCCGCCCCGGCCCGGCCGGCAGCTCCACCAGCTCAGTGGACGACGCCGTCGCGGTGCTCGCCGACCGGTCGGCCAGCGTCGGGAGCTGGACGCGCTCGGCCAGCCCGGCCGAGGTGAGCAGGTCCTCGGCGGCCCGGTCGAGGCTGAAGAACCGCCCGAAGAAGTCGCGCTGCTCGGCGGCCGGCCGGTGCAGGTCGTGCTGGAACAGCCGTTGCTGGGCCAGCCGGTGCGCACCGAGACCGGTCGCGACCGTGCTGCCCGACAGCCGGCTCGCCCACTTGGCGTTCCAGGTGGCGACGCTCCCGCAGTCGAAGTGCAGCAGGCGGCCGGCCTCCTCGGGCATCGGCTCGGTGCGCCAGGCCCCCGCGCCTGCCTTCGGACGGTGGACCGTCAGCTCCCCGGCCGTCACCGGCAGCCGGTAGACCGCCTTCCCGACGTCGTGCCCGAGCAGGCCGTTGCGCAGGAACTGCGCCCGCCACCCGAGGGCCCGACGCAACGTCAGCTCGTCGGACTCGGTGCGCCGCACCGCGATCGACGCGCCGAACGGGTCGTCGGTCGGGTCGCCCTCGGCGAACCACATCTCGCGGACCGGCACCGAGATCGCGCCCGCCTCCGGGTGGCGCGCGGCGACGTCGGCGAAGTCCTCGCGGAGGTCGAGCAGCTCGTCGGAGTCCACGAACGCCAGGAACCGGTGGCCGTCCTGCGCGGCCGCGCGGGCCATCCAGCGGAAGGCGTCGACCTGACGCCGCTCGACGTTGCGGCTGGTGCTCGGGTACAGGCTCGCGACGTCGTCGGCGCTGAGGGACTCGACCCGGATGCGCGGGTCGTCCGGGACCGGCGCCCCGGGTTCGGGTCGGTCGAGCACCACGTACAGCCCGGGTGACCCGGCGCCGAGGTGGTGGGCGCACCAGGCGTCGAGCTGGTCGGCCGGCCCCCGGAACATCGTGAAGACGGCGACGTCGCGCAGCGGCCCTGGCTGGGTCGGCATCACGTGGCCGCGCCGGGCTCGACCCCGGGCTCGGGTGCGGCCGCGGGCTCACGCTCCGCGGCGCGCGCCTCCTCGCACAGCGCGAGCACCCGGTCGAGGTAGTCGACCAGCTCGGCGCCGGACGGCTCCTCCTTCACTGTGTCGGAGACCGGCTTGCCGAACCGGAACCCGGGAACGGGGTGCCCGAACCACTCGGCCTCGATGCGCTCGTTGATCGGGCCGCAGACGTCCTGGATCGCCTGGCGCAGCTCCGGCGACATGAGCCGGACGTCGCCGGCGGGGGCGGCGTCGTAGACCGCCTTGGCGACGCGGATCCGCGCACTCCGGTCGGACAGCCGGTAGGAGTTGAGCAGTCGCAGGCCGAGGGTGTCGATCGCGCGGATGCTCGTGTACTGCGGCACGGGGACCGACGGTGTGCCGTCGAGCAGGTCGCCGGTGACGCCGGCGATCTCGAGGATGCGGCGGTGGAGCGCCGCACCGTCGGGCAGGTCGTCGTAGGAGAGCACGTGGAAGTTCTCGGGCCCGACGAGCTCGCGCCAGTCGGAGAAGCGGGCGTGGAAGTCGACGAGCGAGGACCCCGTGTCGCGGACGAACTGGTCGAAGGAGCGGGTCTCGAAGTTGCCGTACTGGTCGACGATCTGCTTGTAGTAGCTCTCCAGCCAGGTGTCCTGCCGGCGCAGCACCAGGACCACCTTGACGGCCCCGAAGGCGCTGAACCGCGCCATCACCTGGCTCGCCGACGGCGTCCCGTGCAGCCGCGTGAAGTCCTCGGAGGAGACCAGGACGGTGTGGGCGCTGGCGGGCAGCTCGTCGAGGAGGTCGGCGACGAGCTCTCGTCGGTCGCCGGTCCGGGTGAAGAGCGCCTGGCCGGACTGCGCACCCTCGCGGGTGGTCGGGCGGGCGTTCTTGTTGGCGCCGGTGGTGGGGTAGAGCACGCCCTCCTGGAGCAGGTCGTAGCGCTGCGTGCTGAGCGTGTTCTGCACGAAGGACGACGCGGTCTTGTGCAGGCCGATGTGCAGCACCAGGGTCGCGTTCTTGGCCCGCCCGGCGCCGCCGACGTCGTCGGCCGCTCGCTCAGCCACGGGTCCGGCGTCCGGCGCGCCGGACGACGGCCCCCGCCGGGCGGCGACGCGCTCGCGCCACGTCACGAGGCCCCGCCTCGGGGCAGGTCGCGGACCCGGTCGATCGCCATCTCAGGCATCGACCGCACCACCGAGCCGTACGCACGGCTCTCGGCCATCAGCGAGAAGTCGCGCCGTCGCTTGAAGATGATGGTGTCCCTCACGACCACGTGTTTCCACCCTCTCGACATCGTCTCGATGCTGAACTGGAAGTCCTGGTAGGACAGGCCGTTGCGCATGTCGCGCGAGGAGTACGGCACGTCGAGATGGGCCTGTCGCGGGGTGAGGCACAGTGAGTCGTAGTAGTTGCGCAGGTAGAAGTAGTGCGGCGTGAACAGCGGCGAGTCCTGGTCGAGGTTGCGCGTCACCGCCTGGTTGCGGTCGAAGAGCACGTTGAGCTCCGGGTGGACGATGAGGCGCTCGCCGCGCTCCTCGCCGGCCCGCACCGTCGCCATGCCCTCGGCCAGCCAGTTCTCGCTGAACAGGTCGTCGGCGTCGAGGAACGCGATGTAGTCGCTGTCGACCTCGCGCACCATCGCGTTGCGCACCCGGCCGAGGTCGCCCTCGCTCCGGATCCACCGCTCCCACTGGTCGAACCGCGACTGGTGGACGTAGGCCGTCGTCGCCTCGGTGGCGTTGTCCAGCGCGATGATCGGCTGCACGGTGAAGCCGCGCGCCCGCGCGGCCTCGACGGCGAGGTCGGCCGACTGCATCGTCGGTCCCGCCACGGTGGTCTCGTCGTGGAACGTCACGATCAGGGTCAGGTCGGTCACGCGCCCACCTCGCTGTCACGCGGGCCGTCGGCCCGCAGGAAGAGGTCGGCCACGCTCCGGGCGTACGCCTCCTCGGTGCGCTCCGCGGCGAGCCGGTCGCGCCGCGCGCGTGCGGCGTCCCGCGACGCCTCGCGGTCGGCGAGCACCTCGCGCAGTGCCTGCTCGTAGTCCGCCGGGTCGTCGCCGTCGACCAGCCGGGCCTCGCCGTCGCGCACGATCTCGCCGACGGCACCCACGTTGCTGCTGACGACGGGCAGCCCGGTCATGGCCAGGTCGAGCAGCCGCTCCGGCGCCCCGTCGTAGTAGGACGTGTAGAGGCAGGCGTCGACGTCGCCGAGGTCGGCCTCGCCGACCGGCCCCGACACCGCCTCGACCCGGACGTTCGCCGGCACGTCGTCGGGTCGGGTGCGCTTCGGTGGCAGTGGCCCCGCGAAGCGGAAGTCGACGTCGGGCATGCGCCGCGCGACGTCGAGGGCGAGCTCGACGTGGCGCCAGCGGTCCCGCCGACCGGCCCACAGCACGACCGGACGGCGGTCGGGTGCGGGCGCGACGGCGTCCGCCGCCGCTCCGGCATCGGTGTCGGGCACGTCGACGGGCACCTGCAGCAGGTGGACGCGGTCGAGCACGGCGCCGTCGACCTGGTAGCGCTCCACGAGATCGTCGCGGAGCCGCTCGCTGTGGAACACGAGGCCGGTCGTGGTCGACAGCCCGTGGTAGAACCACCGGTCGTGCCAGTTGTCGGTGCCCCCGTAGGGGCGCCGGTTGTCACCCCCGAAGCACAGGAACACCCGGTCCGAGGCGGCCAGCGGCTTCTCGTACACGGCCAGCATCCGGTAGCACGCGCCCGAGTCGACGTTGAGGATCGCGTCGGCCCGGAACGACCGCAGCAGGGCGAACAGCGCCTCCAGCCGGCGTTCGAGGGGAAGCTCGGCCGCCGCGGCCCCGAAGTCCACCACCCGCACACCTGCGGGGTAGTCGACCGGAGCGGCCGCCTCGCCGTCGTCGGTGTGCACGACCACCACGTCGTCGGGGGTCAGCGCTCGGGCCGCGGCGCGGGCCAGGTGCACCTGGACACGTCGGTCGAGGGCGCCGGGACGCTCGGTCACGATGACCAGCCGGGCGCGCCGGAAGCCCGCCTTCTCCTGGCAGGCGTGGATCGCCCCCATGGTCCGGGCCAGCGCGCGTCCGGCGACCGGGATCTGCCGCAGCCGCGTCGTCTCGGGCCAGGCCGCGCCGATCATCGGCTCCAGGGCGGCCGCCTTGGCGAACATCTCCCCGAGAGTGCCGGTGCGGAGCCGCTCGGTGGTGTCGGCGCGGGTCGCGGTGAGCTCCTCGACGATGCGGGAGGCCGCGAGCCCGAGCACCGGCGTCAGCGCCTGGATCCCCTGGGCGGGGTCGGCGATCTCCCCCGCCGCCCGGCCCTCCCGGAGCCAGGAGAGGTACGGGTTGGGGTCCTCGCGGCGCTCCGGGTGGCGCGTGAGGTAGGTCCGCATGTCGAAGTCGCGGTTCGGGCTGTTGACCGCCTCGGCGCCGTTGTTCACGAAGAACCGGATCGGGTCGACGCTCGGCAGTCCCTGGAGGCCGTGGGACTGGAGCAGGAAGTGGAAGTGGTCGAACTCCTCGCGGACCAGGTCGTAGTCGGGGTCACGCCCGAGCGGCTCCTGGTTGCGCCGCATCTCGCGGACGAGCCAGTCCATCTCGGCGCCGACGTACGACGGCTCCACGTCGACGTCGGGCACCACCGGCCACCCGTCGTCGTCGAAGGCCGCTCCGACGCGCTCCGACGAGCGCGCCACCGCGTCCGCAAGTGTCCCGCCTTGGTGCGGAGCCGCCGGCGGACCCTGGTCACGAACGGCGCTGCACCCGGCGAGGCTTGGCTCACCGGCGCGTCCGGCACGGCACCTCCACGCTGCCGCTCGCCGTCGGCTCCCGGCCGACCCGCACGTGCGCACCCACTGACCTGATCACCACGGCAGGCAGGCTACGCGACGTAGGACGCGGGAGCTGACCGCACCGACCACCACGGACTGAGGGGTGGCGCAGGCGGGGCGACGACTACCCTCGGCGGGTGAAGTGGCGGCGAGGCTCGGGCTCCGATATGGACCCCGCGACCACCGACGACGAGCTGCGGGACACCCGGCAGAAGCTGCGGGAGACCCGGGGCAAGCTCCAGGACGTCCGGCAGCGGGAGCGCGACGTGCGCCGGGCCTACCGACGCGCGCGGGACGAGCTGGCGGTGCTCCGCGAGTTCACCCTCGACGTCTTTCCCGACGTGGTCGTGCCCCCCGAGGTGCAACGGGTGGCCGAGGGCGTGCGCGCCGAGAAGCTGACGTACCTGACGCCCGCTCACCTGGACTCGTTGGCCGCGTGCGTGCTGGAGACCGAGCAGGCCGGCCGGCCCGGGCTGCTCGTGGAGGCCGGGACCGCACTCGGCGGGTCCGCGATCGTCATGGCCGCCGCCAAGCACCGGGAACGACCGATGGCGGTCTACGACGTCTTCGGCATGATCCCGCCGCCGTCGGAGAAGGACTCCGAAGCGGAGACAGAGCGCTACCAGCAGCTCCTCGAGGGCGAGTCGGGCGGGCTGGACGGCGACGTCTACTACGGCTACCGCGACGACCTGCTGGCCGAGGTCACGGCCTCGTTCGCACGCTTCGGGTTCCCGGTCGAGGAGTCGGGCGTGCGGTTGGTGAAGGGCCTCTTCGCGGACACCCTCGACCTCGACGAGCCGGTGGCTCTCGCCCACCTCGACGGCGACTGGTACGAGTCGACCATGGTGTGCCTCGAGCGGATCGCCCCGCTCGTCGTCCCCGGCGGCCGGATCGTCCTCGACGACTACTTCAACTGGGAGGGGTGCCGGCGGGCCGTGGACGAGTACTTCGCCGGCCGCCACGACTTCCGGGTGGAGCACCGCGCGAAGGTGCACGCCGTCCGACTCGACGCGTGAGTGGGGCCCGGCACCGGCCGGGAGCCGCCGGTCAGGTGACCATTAGTGTCAGCGGGTGCCGAGCGTGGAGGTAGAAGTGGACGACACCGGACCGCAGCGGGCCCGAGCCATGGCCGGGCGGGTCGCCCGGCGGACGCCCGGGGTCCGAGGGCTCGTCAGACGACGCGACGACGCCCGCTCGCAGCGGCAGGGCCACGAGCAGCTCGAGCAGCAGCACGACCAGACCCGCCGCGAGCTCGAGGCCGAGCGGAAGAAGACGAGCCGCCAGCAGGCCCGCATCGCGCGGTTGAAGCAGCGGCAGGATCGGGCGCAGCGGCGGACCGAGCGGCTGAAGAACCGGATGAACGAGCTCAACGTCGAGCGCCGCGAGGGCAAGCAGGCCGTGCGGGAGCTCCGCCGGTGGCGCGAGGCCGCCCAGTGGGGCGACACCGAGGGTCAGACCGACGGATCCGGCCCGGTGGCGCTGAACGGACTGCGCACCCGACTGTCGGCCGCGGCGGTGGTGGAGGCGCTCGAGCACGGGGAGGACCTGTCGACGGTGCTGGTGCGGTACGCCCAGACCCTGGCGGAGCTGCCGCAGTACCCGTTCCGCTACCGGATCCCCGCGCTCGTCGAGGCGCTGGGCGGCGTCGACGGCGTCGGGCCCGCCGCGCACGCGGCGCTGGCGGTCCACGGCCACCGCTCCGAGCACGCCGACTTCGCGCGGCACCACCTCGAGCAGTGTGGGGACGAGACGGCGGCCCGCCTGATCCCGGTCGAGTTCGCGCGCATCCGCCTCGAGGCCGACCCGACGGCGGCGCCCGCGGTCGTCTCGGCGCTGCGCCAGCACGCGGCGCTCACGCCCGAGGGCTGGCTCGACGTCATGTCGGCGATCTCCGCCACGGGTGACCTCACCGCCCTCGTTACGGCGACCGACACGGTGGCGGCCGAGAGCGCCGGGTGGACCGTCGAGGACCAGCAGACCCTCGCCGGGTTCGTCCGGTACGCGAGCCGTGCCGGCGTCACCGCCGAGCCCCAGCCGGCCGACGTGACCTTCGGCGTCATGGGCTACCACCGACCCGACCTGCGACTCGCCTCGCGGAACATCGGCGACTACACCCAGACCCTCGGCGCTGTCAGCCACGTGCTGCGGCACACCGACCTGCGCCTGGGCGGTGACCCCGAGCTGGTCGAGGTGATGGAGTCGCTGCGCTCCCGGATCCGGCCCGACCTGCGGATCCCGGGCACCGACGCGTCGGTGGCACTGGTCGAGGTCTGCCGCGACGACTCACCCCTCGACCTCATCCCGCCCGACACCTGGTACATCGCGTTCGGCTGGCACCTGCACCCCGACACCCTCGGCACGCACGGCCTGCCCTACCACCCGAACCTGCGACCGGTCTTCGTCTCGTTCCACTGCAACCGCTGGGACATGCTGTCCGAGGAGGCGGTCGAGTACCTCCGGCAGCACGCGCCGATCGGGTGCCGTGACTGGTACACCGTCGACATCCTCACCCACCGCGGCGTCCCGGCCTTCTTCACCGGCTGCGTCACCACCACCGTCGACGGCTACTTCGAGGACCGCACTCCGGCCGTCGAGGGTCCCACCGGGTACGTCGACAGCCGGCCGCCGAAGGGCGAGCACGTCATCCACCAGGCCTACCCCGAGGTCCGGCAGCGGACGGTCGCGACGAACCTCCGCACCGCCCTCGACACCCTCGACGAGTACCGCCGCGACTACGCGAGCCTGGTCACCGGCCGGCTGCACTGCCACCTGCCGGCCACGAGCATCGGCATCCCCACCGAGTTCCGGCCGAAGCGCGACTTCGACGTGCGCTTCGAGGGCCTCACCGACGAGCACGCCGACCTCGAGGCGATGCGGCACCGCATCCGTCACACGCTGCTCGAGCCGGTGCTGGGCGCGATCCTCTCCGGTAGCCCCGCCGACGACGTCTACGCCCTCTGGCGCTCGATCACCGAGCCCCTCGTGGCGGCGGACGCCAAGGCCCGCGACGACGCGTTCGACTGGCCGACGACGTCCCCGGCCGTCGAGGCCGCGGTGCCCGCGATCCGTGGCGCCGCCTGGTCACGCGAGCGCACCGAGCCGGCGAGCGACGCCCCCGCGATCGACCTGTGCGTCGCCCTCGATCGCAACTACCTCAACCAGCTCTACACGGTCCTGAACCGCGTCCTGGAGCGCACCAGCCGCCCGGTCCGGCTGTGGGTGCTGGCGCGCGAGCTCGAGCAGGCCGACTTCGCGGCCTTCGCGGACGCGTTCCCCGAGCTCACCGTCACCTTCCTGCCGTGCGACGACGTCGAGTACGGCGAACGGGTGCTCGGCAGTGCCCGGATCACCGTGTCGACGATGGACCGGCTGCTGCTCCCCGACCTGCTGGGCGAGGTCGACAAGCTCCTCTACATCGACCTCGACCTGCTGCCGCGCGCCGACCTCGGCGAGCTCTACGACGTGCCGCTCGACGGCGCGCCGCTGGCCGCCCGTCCCAGCCAGACCACCAAGGCGATCGGCAGCGTGCGGTCGTTCGCCGACCTCGCCCACCGGCAGCTCGACGACGGTCCCGACGTGTGGCGACTGCTCAACCTGGTCCACCGCCGCGGCGGTGCCGGTGCGGTCGGCTTCAACGCCGGCGTCATGGTGATGGACCTGAAGCGGATGCGGGAGGACGACTTCGTCCGGCGCTACGTCGGCTTCGCCGAGCAGTTCTTCCTGAACGACCAGTTCGTCGTCAACCTGTACGCGGGCAGCAGCTACCGGCAGCTCGACGCGCGGTGGAACGCCTGGCCGGGCCGCGAGGTGCTCGACGACCCGTCGCTGGTGCACTGGGTCGGCCCCTTCAAGCCCTGGGACGCGCTGCTCACCGAGTTCAAGGACGACTGGGAGGCCGCCGAGGCGGCGATGCTCGCCCGGCGCGGGTTCGACGTCCCTCCGGGCGGCTGAGCCGGCTCACTTCTGGGTGAGGAACCACTCCCAGGTGGTCCGCAGGCCGTCCTCGAGCGAGGTGGACGGCGCGAAGCCGAACGCGCCGCGGGCCTTGTCGATCTGGCACCAGGTGTCGCGCACCTCGCCGGCGCGGAACGGCTGGTAGTCGACCTCGAGGTCGCGGCCGGTGACGGTGCGCATGACGTCGAGCAGCTCGTTGAGCGTGGTCGGGATGCCGGTGCCCAGCTGGTAGGCGCCCTCGACGTCGCTGTCGATCGCGGCGGTGGCGACGCCCGCGACCAGGTCGCCGGCGTACAGGTAGTCGCGGGTCTGGCTGCCGTCGCCGTAGACCACCAGCGGCTCGTCGGCGAGGACCCGCTTGAAGAAGTGGGCGACGACGGAGCCCTTGTGGAGCGAGCGCGGGCCGTAGATGTTCGAGAAGCGGAGGGCGCAGCTCGTGAGGCCGTAGGAGCTGGCGTAGGCGCTCAGGTAGCCCTCCATCATCAGCTTCGACGCGCCATAGGGGGAGGTGGGCTGCGGCGCCATCTCCTCGTGCACCGGCGGCTCGACGTCGCCCAGGATGGCGCCGCCCGTCGAGGCGGCCACCACCCGCTTCACGCCGAGCTCGCGGCTCAGCTCGAGCAGGTTGAAGGTGCCGACCACGTTGTTCTCGAAGTTGTGGACCGGGTTCTCGATGCTGTCCATCACGCGGGTGTCGGCCGCGAGGTGCACCACGACGTCCTGACCCTCCAGCGCCGCCCGGACGTCGTCGCGGTTGCGCAGGTCACCGGAGACGAACCGGACCCGGTCGAGGTCGAGGCTCGTGCGGTCGCCGAGCGACTCGTTGTCGATGACGGTCACGGTGGCGTCGCGACCCAGGAGGTGGTCGGCGAGGTGGCGGCCGATGAAGCCGGCGCCGCCGGTGATCAGAACGTTGGTCATGGGGCCCGACTCTGGCATCGGGCGTGGTCGGACGCGTAATCCGAGTCTGTGGGTGCCGGCTCGTCTGACTGCGCAGCGGATCTCGCTGTCCTGCGGGCTGGTGGCCGCGCGCGTAACACGCCGGGCTCCGCCACGCCGTCCGCGCAAGCGCGGCCACCACCTGTTCCGGGGGTACCTGGCCGAGAAAACTGGACACATCACCCCGGACTCCGGGCCCGGAATGTCCAGGTTCGTACGCCCACTGGTAGCCGTGTGACAGCTGGGTGAGGTGGGGCGCCCGCGCATGCGGGCGGCGCGGGCGGAGCCCGTGCCGACTGCGCGCCGGAGAGCCGATCGAGCGAGGCTCCGGGTCAAGGGCGCCGCAGGCGTCGCGCAGCGACCGGAGCGAAGCGGAGGCCCTTGACGCGGAGACTCGATCGGCTACGCGCGCGGGCGCCCCACAGTCACCTCAGGGACGACGGCCCAGGTCGCGCACCCGGTCGATGGCCATCGCCGGGAGCGCGCGGACGATCGACCGGCGCCGGTTGCTCTCGGTGACGAGCGAGTTGTCGCGGCGCCGCTTGAAGATGATGGTGTCGGGCACCACGCGGTGCGTGTAGCCGGCCGCCAGGGTCTCGATCGTCCACTGGAAGTCCTGGTACGAGAGCCCGTTCGGCACGTCGCGGGACACGTAGGGGATCTCGAGGTGCGCCTCGCGCGGGGCCAGGCAGAGCGAGTCGTAGTAGTGGCGCACGTAGAGGTAGTGCGGCGTGAACAGCGGCGAGTCACTGTCGATGTTGACCAGCACGGTGGTCGTGCTGTCGAAGACGATGTTCAGCTCGGGATGGGCGACCACCCGCTCGCCGCGCTCCTGGGCCGCGTCGAGGAACGCCACGCCGTCGGCGAGCCAGTTCTCGCTGAACAGGTCGTCGGCGTCGAGGAACGCCAGGTGGCGCCCGTCGCACTCGGGCACCAGCGCGTTGCGCACCCGGCCGAGGTCGCGCTCGTCGAACTCCCGGATCTCCCAGCCGGCGAACACCGGCTGGTGGAAGTAGTCGGACGTCGCCGACGTCGGAGCGTCGAGCCCGATGATCGGCTGCACGGTGTAGCCCCGGGCACGGGCGGCCGCGACCGCCCGCTCCGCCGACTCCATCGTCGGGCCGGCGACCGCGGTCTCGTCGTGGGCGGTGACCACCAGGGTCAGGTCGACGGTCATCGCTCCTCCCCACGCGGGACCGACAGCAGCAGGTCGTGGACCTGCCGCGCGAAGGCCTCGGGCGTGCGCTCGACGAGCAGCCGCTGACGCAGCCTCGCGGCACGCGTGCGGGCGGCCTGGGGGTCGGCGATCACCTCGCGGAGCGCGGCCACGTAGGGCTCGGGGTCGTCGGTCTCCGGCACCGGCCAGGCGCCGTCGGGGTCGAGCACCTCGCCGGTCCCCCCGACGACGGTGCCGACCACGGGCACACCGGTCATCGCCACCTCGAGCAGCAGGCTCGGCACGCCGTCCCAGGCCGAGGTGTAGAGCCAGGCGTCGGCGGCCGAGAGGTCGAGGTCGGACAGGTGGTCGTACGGGCCCTCGAGCGTGACGTTGGCCGGCACCTCGTCGAGGTGGGCGGCGGTGAGCACGGACTCACCCCACATCCGCACGTCGACCTCGGGCATCCGCCGGGCCACCTCGAGCGCGAGGTCGACCCGCTTCTGCCGGTCCCAGCGCCCGGCCCAGAACACCTGCGGACGCCGGCCCGTCGCGGGTCCGGGAGCGGGCGCGACGGGAATGCCTGCGTCGACGGGGGCGCGGAGGACCCCGAGCCGCGCGTCGGAAGCCGGGTCGAGCCGGTGCCGCGTGCGCAGCCAGTCGGCGAGGTAGTCGCTGTCGGTGACCACGTGGTCGACGAGGTCGAAGCAGCGGTAGAAGTACCGCAGCGGGAGCCCGACCCAGTGGCCCGTCGCGAGCTGCTCGTTGCACAGCAGCACCAGCACGATCCGCTCGGTGGTCGCGAGGGCCTTCCCGTACACGCTCAGGGCGTCGTAGAGCAGCGTGGAGTTGAGGCCGACGACGACGTCGGCGCGCAACGACCGCACCAGCTCGACCAGGGCCCGCTGGGCCGCCGGGCCGGGCAGGTCGGTGACGCTCGACGCGAGGTCGACCTCGCGCACGCCGTCGGGGAACCGGCCGCGGGGCGCCGTCCCCCCGGCGTCGGTGTAGATCACGACCACCTCGTGCGGGTCGATCTCACCGGCGAGCGCATGCGCGATGTGTCCCTCGGCGCGCCGGCCGCCACCCCACCGGGGGTCGCTGATCACGAGCACGACGCGAGCCCGCGCGAAGCCCGCCTGCTCCTGGCCGGACCGGATGGCGGCCACCTGCGCGACCGTGACCGGTGAGTAGAGCGGCGCGATGACGGGCCGGGTGGTCGCCGGCCAGGCGGCACCGATCAGCGGCTCGACGTCGGCCGCGCGGGCGAGCATCTCACCGAGGACGCCGTGCCGGAGCCGCTCCTGGACGTCGGTCCGGGTGCGCCCGAGCAGGTCCGCGAGCTCGGCGGGCGGGAGGCCGAGGACGGCGGCGGTGTCGTCCAGCCCCGGCGCGGGATCGGCGATCTCACCCGCCGCGCGCCCCTCCTCGAGCCAGGCGAGGTAGGGACTGCGTCGGCCGCCGCGCCGCTCGGGGTGCCGGGCGAGGTAGGACGCCATGGCGAAGTTGACCTCCGGGGAGGCCGTGGCGTCGGCGCCGTTCGCCAGGAAGACCGCCAACGGGTCACCCGGGGCGCCGTCGAGGAAGTGCCGCGCCTGCAGCAGGAAGTGGGTCAGGTCGAAGTGCTCGTAGGCGCGGTCGTAGCCGGCGTCGAGACCCGCCGGCTGCATCCGCGCGCGGACGCGGGCGACGGCGTGGTCCATGACCGGACCGAGGTGGGTGGCGTCGGGCTCGGCCGACCGCGGCGGGCCCGTGGGACGACGACTGCGCAGCCGACGTCGTACCCGGCCGGCCAGCTGCCGCACACCCGTCACCCCGCCTCCTCCCGCGCTCGTGCCGCCCACACAGTAGTGGGGAGGGAGTCTTGTAACTTGGGCCCCCGTGGCTGTCTCCGGCATCAGCGTGGTCGTGCCGGTCTACCGCACGGCGGCCTGGCTCGACGAGTGCCTCGCCTCCCTCGTCGCCCAGACCCACCGGGAGTGGGAGGCGGTGCTCGTCGACGACGGCTCACCCGACGACTCGGGCCGGATCGCCGACGCGTGGGCGGCGCGGGAGCCGCGGATCCGCGTCGTGCACACCGAGAACCGCGGCCTCGGCGCCGCCCGCAACGAGGGGGTGCGCCAGGTGCGGGGCACCGACTACCTGGCCTTCCTCGACTCCGATGACGTGCTGCCGCCGGACGCGTACGCCACGATGGTCCGCGCCCTGGAGCGCAGCGGGTCGGACTTCGCCAGCGGCTCGATGCGGCAGTGGCGCGAGGACGGCCTGCACGAGCTCCCGTGGATGCGGCGGCTCCACGCGCCGCCGGCGTCCTCACTGCGGATCGACGCGCGGCCCGAGCTGCTCGGCGACGTGTTCGCCTGGAACAAGCTGTTCCGCCTGTCCTTCTGGGAGCGCAGCGGGCTCGCGTGGCCCGAGGGCGTGAGCTACGAGGACCAGCCCACCACGACCCGCGCCTTCCTCGACGGCACCTTCGACGTGCTGGACGAGTCCGTCTACCACTGGCGGATCCGTGACGACGGCACCTCGCTGACCCAGCAGCGCGCGACCCTCGCCGACCTCCGCGACCGGTGGACGACGAAGCGGCTGGCCCGCGACGCCGTGCTCGCGCACGGGGACGACGCGGTCACCGAGGTGTTCTCGAGCCGGGTGCTCCCCGGCGACCTGTGGCGCTACTTCGCGCACATCCCCGACGCCGACGACGAGTGGTACGCCCTGCTCGAGAGCGGCGTGCGCGAGCTGTTCGCCGACAGCCCGCTCGCCCACAGTCGGCTGACGCCGGCGATGCGGCTGACCGGCTGGCTGGTCGAGCAGGGCCGTCGGGACGACGCCGCACACGTGGTGGCCTACGCCGCCTCGCACGGCGGCCTGCCGCGGGTGACCGACGAGCTCGGGACCCGCGTCGACGTGCCGGGGCTCGACCCCGCCGGTGTCGACCGGGTCGCGCTGGCGCTGCGCCCCGACGAGCGGTGAGCTCGGGTCAGCCCGGCGGGAGCCCGGTCTCGGTGGCGAGGTAGCCGAGGAACGACTCCCGCAGCCGCTGGGAGGTGTCGGTGTCGATCACCTTCACCATGGTGCGCGTGACGGCGTCCCGGTGCGGGGTGAACCCCTGGGCGCGAGCGTGGGTGACGAGCCGTTCCGTCGACCGCGCGGTGGCACCGGTGAGCTCGTCGTAGCTGAGCAGCAGCGCACGGTCGGCGTACTCCTCGGCGACCTGGGCGAGCAGCCGCCGCTGCGCCAGGAAGCGCTGCAGCTGCGCCAGGATGACCGGGTTGAGCTGCTCGGACGGCAGGGCGTCGGCCGCGGCCTCGACGTCGGCGGCATCGGTGGCGTGGAAGAGCCCTCGGGACGACGCCACCGCGTGGGAGATCGCCTGGTCCAGCGCGTTGCGGAACAGGATCACCAGCAAGACCCGGTCGAAGCGCGCGAGCGCCCAGTCGACCACGTGGCGCAGCGCCGCCTGCTGGCTGCGCGGCCGACCGCCCCGGAGCACGGCGTCGACCGTGGGCGCCTGCCCGACCATCATCTTGACCGCGCCGGTGCGAGGCTCGTCGTCGGTGGCACCGCGGGCGAGCCGCGCGAGCACGTCGGGCTCGGCGAGCGACTCCTGGTCGGCCTGCGCCGCGAGCCCGAGGAAGTTCTCCCGGGGCACGCCCAGCCCGCCGAGGCTCTCGATGTCGCGGCACAGCAGGGTGGATCCCGAGCGCTGGGTCGCGAGCACCAGGGTCAGCGCGTCGAGCTCGTGCACCATCCGCCCACTCCTCCGGGACTCCGTCCGCACGTCCGGAACCGGTCGTAGCCTAGGAGCGTCGTTTCGTCCGGCGCGCAACGGGCGCCATAGACTTCCGCCGCGTGAGTTCCGTGCCCGTCGCCGAGCGTGCGCCGGCCGCGGCGACCGCGCGGACCGGCTCCGAGCTCCGTCCCGAGATCCAGCTGCTGCGCGCCGTCGCGGTCTCGGCCGTCATCGCCAACCACTTCGCCCCGGGCCTGCTGCCCGGCGGCTACATCGGCGTCGACATCTTCTTCGTCATCTCGGGCTACCTCATCACCGCGCACCTGATGCGCGAGCTCGACGGCAGCGGCCGGGTCCGGGTCGGCCGGTTCTGGGCCCGGCGGGCCCGCCGGCTGCTCCCGGCCAGCCTGCTCGTGCTCGCCGTGAGCGCCGTCGCGATCATCGCCGTGGTCCCGCAGACGGCGTGGACCGACGCCATGCGCCAGGTGGCGGCGTCAGCGCTCTACGTGCAGAACTGGGCGCTCGCGCTCGACGCCCAGGACTACTTCGCCTCGTCGGCGTCACCCTCGCCGGTCACGCACTACTGGTCGCTCTCGGTGGAGGAGCAGTTCTATCTCGTCTGGCCGCTCGTCGCGTTCGGCGCCTACGCCGTCGGACGGCGGTGGGCCCGGCCCCGCGTCGCAGTGGCGGGTGCGTTCGCGGTGGTGGTGCTGGCCTCGCTGGTCTACTCGGTGATCGTCACCGTGCAGGAGCCGAACGCCGCCTACTTCGTGACTCCCGCCCGGATGTGGCAGCTCGGCATCGGTGGCCTGCTGGCGCTGGCCCCCGCCTCGACGGCGCTGCGGGCGGCACCTCGCGCGGTCCTGTCCGCCGTGGGGTGGGTCCTGCTGCTGGGCTCGGCCTATCTCTTCGACGAGAGCACTGCGGTCCCCGGCTGGATCACGCTGCTGCCCGTGCTCGGCACCGCCGCGGTGATCTGGGCCGGCAGCGTGCTGGTCGACGTGCTGCCCCGGGCCCTGCAGCCGCTGCTCACGGTCGGGCTGTGGGTCGGCGCGGCGTCGTACTCGCTCTACCTGTGGCACTGGCCGCCCGTGGTGCTGGTGCCGTACGCCACCGGCGAGCCGCTGACGCCGCTGACCAAGGTGGTGGTGCTCGCGGGTGTCGTGGTGCTGTCGTGGCTCAGCCTCCGCTTCGTCGAGACCCCGGTGCGCACCTCGACCCGGCTCACCCGCGGCCCGCTGCGCCGCACCTTCGTGCCGGCGCTCGTGGGCATGGCCGTCGTCGTGACGATCGCGACCGTGGCCCCGGCCCGGGTCGGCGACCAGGTCGACCGCCTCACCTCCGACATCGAGAACGCCCTCGACTCCGGCGACCCCTGCTTCGCCGCCCGAGCGGTCGCCAACCACTGCCAGGACCCGCACCGGCTGCGCTACCCGGACTCGCCGCTGCTGACCGTCGACAACGACCCCACGGCGGAGCCGTCCGGCGGCTCGGTCTGCATCCAGGGCCCGGCCGACCCCGCCGTCGAGAACTGCGAGTTCGGCGTGCCGAGCGAGGACGCCGTGGTCCAGGTCGCGCTGGTCGGCGACTCCCACGCCCGGCACTGGTCGCCGGCGCTCGACGAGCTCGCCCAGGACCTGAAGTGGCACGTCACCACCTACCTCAAGGGCTCGTGCCCCGCGAACGCGGCTCCGGTCCGCACGAAGAACTTCCCCGAGTGGGCCGACAGCTGCCACGAGTGGAACGAGTCGGTGGCCGACGACATCGCCGGCGACGACGAGATCGACCTCGTCGTCACCTCGAACAACAGCCGCAACTACCTCCTCGACGACGTGCCGGACGACGAGCAGCTCGACCGGATGGCCGACGGCTACGCCGAGGCCTGGAGCCGGTGGACCGACGCCGGCAAGCCGGTGGTGGTGATCGGCGACGTGCCGCAGATGCGGCGGGGCGACATCCCGACCTGCGTCGCCGAGGCGGGTGACGCCGACGATCCGTGCACCAGCCCGGCGCGCGAGGCGGCCGGTGGCGACCCGATGCTCCAGGCGGCCGAGAGCGCCGACAGCGCCGCCGACCCGGGCGTCACCCCGGTCAACCTGCGGCGGTTCTTCTGCAACGCCGGCGAGTGCCACTCCGTCATCGGTGGCGTGGTGGCCTATGGCGACGAGGGCCACATCCTCGGCTTCTTCGCGCGCACGCTGGCGCCGTACCTGCTCGAGGCGATGCAGCCCGCCCTGCGCGAGGTCTCCTGAGCCGGGGGCGGCAACCAGTAGCGTTCTCGCCGTGAGCGCACCCCGGGACGACATCCCGCAGTGCTACATCGACAACGACTGGCTCTGCGGTGCCTACTGGGGTGACTACCGACCCGAGCTCACCGACGCCACCGTCGAGCACCTCTGGATCACCGTCGTCTCGGTGCTGGTGGGCCTCGCCGTGGCCGTGCCGCTCGCGCTGCTGGCCCGTCGCAACCCCACCGTCGAGGGACTCGTGGTCGGCGGCACGACGATCATCTACACGATCCCGTCGCTGGCGCTGTTCTCGCTGTTCCTGCCGTTCACCGGCCTCTCGCCCACCACGGTGATCATCGGCCTGGCGCTCTACTCGCTCACGATCCTGGTGCGCAACGTGCTCGCCGGCCTGCGCGCGGTGCCGGACGAGGTGATCGAGTCGGCGCGCGGCATGGGCTACTCGCGGGCACGGATGCTGATGCGGGTCGAGCTCCCGCTCGCGCTGCCGGTCACGATGGCGGGGCTGCGGGTCGCCACCGTGTCGACGGTCGCCTTGGTCACGGTCGGCTCGATCGTGTCGTACGGCGGCCTCGGCAACCTGCTGCTGAGCGCGGTGGGCAACCAGTTCAAGGCGCAGATCTTCGCGGCCAGCCTGCTGTGCGTCGTCCTCGCGGTGGCGCTCGACCTGGTGCTGGTCGTCGTCCAGCGCCTCCTCACGCCCTGGACGCGCCATGCTGGCTGAGACCTTCGACTACCTCTTCGACGGCGCCCGCTGGTCGGGTCCGAACGGCATCGGCGCGTTCGCCGTCCAGCAGCTGCTGCTCACCGTCACCGCGCTCGCGATCGCGATGCTGATCGGGCTGCCGGGCGCGCTCTACCTCGGTCACCGGCACCGCGGCGGGTTCCTCGCCGTCAACGTGTCGAACGTCGGCCGCGCCGTCCCGGTGTTCGCGGTCCTGCTCGTGCTGTCGCTCGGACCGGTCGGCTCCTCGGTCTTCGGCCCCTACGGCCGCGCCGGGCTCGCCACCCTCATCGCGCTGGTGCTGTTCGCGCTGCCGCCGCTCATCACCAACGCCTACGTGGGCGTCACCGAGGTCGACCGCGACGTCGTCGAGGCGGCGCGCGGCATGGGGATGCGGGGCGGCACGATCTTCCGCACCGTCGAGCTGCCGCTGGCGATGCCGGTGATCCTCACCGGCGTCCGGCTCGCGATGGTCCAGCTGTGGGCCACCGCCACCATCGCCGCGCTCGTGGCCGGCCCCGGGCTCGGCCGGATCATCACGCGTGGCTTCGCCAACCAGAGCACCCCGGAGGTGCTGGCCGGCGCCATCCTCGTGGCGATCGGGGCGCTGCTGCTGGAGGCCGTCGCCGTCGTCGTCGAGCGCAGCGTCGACCCGATGCGGCGGGCCCGCGTCCGGCCGGCCCGTCGTCCGCTCACCGCCTCGGAGGCGACGGCGTCGATCGACGCCTGAGAACTCCGCCGCGTAGTCGGTGGAGAGGGTTAGGGTTTCCCGCGGGTACCAACGGGTGCCCATCGGACACGCGCGGGGCGTCGCCTCGCGGGACACAGAAGGTGGAGCACCCATGAGGCTCACCCGTACCGTCGCGGCGCTCGCCGCGGCCAGCACGCTCCTGCTCACGGCCGGCTGTGGCGGCGGCGACTCGCTCGAGGACGACGGCGGCGGAGGCGGTGGCGGCGACAAGGGCAAGGCGGTCGTCGGCGGCCAGGACTTCACCGAGAGCCAGGTGCTCGCGGCGATCTACCAGAAGCTCCTCGAGAACGAGGGCTACGACGTCACCACCAAGCTCGTCACCACCCGCGACGTCTACCTGCCCGAGCTGAGCAGCGGTGGCGTCGACATCGTCCCCGACTACCTCGCGGGCATCACCGACTTCCTCAACACCGAGAAGAACGGGCCGGAGGCCGAGCCGGTCTCGAGCAACGACCCCGACGCCACGCTGGAGGCGCTGAAGCCGCTGGCCGAGGAGCAGGGCATCTCGATCCTGCCGCCGTCGGAGGCCACCGACCAGAACGCCTTCATCGTCACGAAGGAGTTCGCCGAGGAGAACGACCTCACCACGCTCAGCGACCTCGCCGCGCTCGGCCAGCCGATCAAGCTCGGCGCCCCCGAGGACTGCGAGGGCCGCCCCGACTGCGAGGGCGGGCTCACCGACGTCTACGGCCTCAAGATCACCGAGATCGTGCCGCTCGACTTCGCCAGCGCCCAGCTGAAGGACGCCGTCAAGAAGGGCGAGGTCGACCTCGGCGAGACCGGCACCACCGACGGCACGCTGGAGGACCTCGGCCTGGTGCTGCTGGAGGACGACCAGGGCATCCAGCCGGCGCAGAACCTCACGCCGGCGGTGAACTCGGACTTCCTGAAGGACAACCCCGACCTCGAGGACGTCTTCAACGAGCTCTCGGAGGCGCTCACCACCGAGGACCTCGCCTTCATGAACACCGAGGTCGACCTGGCCCGCAAGAAGCCGGCCGACGTCGCCCAGACCTTCCTGGAGGACAAGGGCCTCCTGTGACCGAGGCGATGATCCGCCTCACCGGCGTCGGCAAGGTCTACGACGACGGCACCGAGGCGGTGCAGGCCCTCGACCTCGAGGTCGGCCGGGGCGAGCTGGCCTGCCTGGTCGGCCCGTCGGGGTGCGGCAAGTCCACCACCCTGAAGATGATCAACCGGCTGATCGAGCCCACCTCGGGCTCGATCGAGATCGACGGCCGCGACGTCACCACCACCGACCCGGTGACGATGCGCCGCGACATCGGCTACGTCATCCAGGCGGTCGGGCTGTTCCCGCACCAGACCATCACCACCAACGTGATGACGGTGCCGCTGCTGCACGGCGAGTCGAAGCCGACCGCGCGGGAGCGGGCCCACGAGCTGCTCGAGCTCGTGGGCCTCGACCCGGCCACCTACGGCGACCGCTACCCGCACCAGCTCTCCGGCGGCCAGCGGCAGCGGGTGGGTGTGGCGCGGGCGCTGGCGGCCAACCCGCCGGTGCTGCTGATGGACGAGCCGTTCGGAGCCGTCGACCCGGTGGTGCGGGTGCGGCTGCAGGACGAGTTCCTCCGGCTGCAGCGCGAGCTGGAGAAGACCGTCGTGTTCGTCACCCACGACATCGACGAGGCGGTGCGGATGGGCGACCGGGTGGCGGTGTTCGCCCAGGGCGGCCGGCTGGCGCAGTACGCCACCCCGGCCGAGCTGCTGGCCCGGCCGGCCGACGACTTCGTGGCCGACTTCGTCGGCTCCACCCGTGGGCTGCGGCGGCTCACCGTCACCAAGCTCGACCCCGCGCACCTCGAGCCGGTCGACGGCGTCACGGCCGGCCAGCTCGGCTCCGCCATCGACCTCGACTCCACGCTCGAGGAGGCGCTGGCGGCGATGCTGCGCGACGACAAGCCGATGATCGGCGTCAAGGACGGCGCCCGGGTGGTCGGCGTCCTCACGCCCGACGGTGTGCACTCGGCGCTGAGGGCGTCGTTGGCCGAGTCCGCGGAGACCGTCTGAACCTGCACCAATCGTTCGATCGAACGGCTGGGACATGTTTCACGCCGTGGAACCTGCACGAGCCGTTCAATCGAACTCTCCCGCGGCTCGACAGCCTCACTCCACCGGCACGTCGCGGTGCCAGCTCTCCGTCACGTAGCTGGTCTGCCACCCCATCGACAGGTACAGCCCGTGGGCGCCGGTCGAGGAGTCGGAGTCGACCTCCAGCCCGACGCGGTCCCGGCCGCGCGCGGCGGCGTCGGCGACGATCGTGCGCAGCAGGCCCTTGGCGACGCCGCGGCCGCGGGCGATCTCGACGACGCCGATGTAGGCGACGTACGAGCCGTTGCCGGACTCGGTGCCGACCAGCGCGCCGGCGGGCTCGCCGTCCACCTCGGCCAGCCACCAGTGGTCCCAGCGGTGACCGGGGTCCTCGCGGAGCCGGAACAGGAACTCGTCGAAGGTCTCCGGCTTGGAGTTGAAGTGGTCGGTGAACGCCGCCTCCAGCACGTCGTGCACCGCGCGCAGGTCGGCCTCGCCCTCGGCGAGCCGGATCACGACGCCGTCCCGCTCCCACCGGGCCGGGTCGTCGACGAGCCCGGCCTCCTCGGGCGTGACCGGGCGGGTCATCTGCCACCACGTGCGCACCCGCTCGAACCCGGCCGCAGCCAGCCAGCGGTGCTGGCGCTCGTCGTCGGCGAAGGCGCCGGTGTCGATCTGCTGGACCGGCAGGCCGCGGGCGGCACCGACCTCCCTGGCCTGACCCACCGCCCACTCCACGAGCACGTCGGAGCAGGCGCGGCCGAGCCGCTCCGCGATCCCGCGCTCGACCACGTGGACGAAGAGCATCCGGCCGGTGGCGCGGTCGTGGACGCTCCCCCACGCCCGGACGATCCCGTCGCCGTCACGCACGACCACGTTCTCGCGGGTCCGCAGCCCCTGCTCGGAGACCTCGACGAGCACGTCGTCGAGGCCGGCACCGGCCCAGCCGCGGCCGGCGCGCTCGTGCTCACGGAGCAGCTGGGTCAGTCGGGCGAGCTCGACGCGGTCGGCCGGGTCGGTCCTGCCCACCGACCAGTCGTCGGGCAGGACCTCGAGCTCCTCGACGAGCTCGTCGGGGTCGGACTCGAAGCGACTCTCCTCGGGCAGCACGGCCCGCATTGTGCCGGTTCGGCCGCCCGACCCGTCCAGGCGGCTCAGGCGTGCTTGCGCTGGACCTCGGTGCCGGCGCGCCACTCGGCGAGGACGACGTCGAGCTCCTGCTCGAGCTCGGCGACGCGGACGACGGCCTGGGCGGCGCGCTCCTCGGCGTCCTCGAGACGGGCGGTGAGCTGGGTGGTGAGCTCGGCGGCCTCGGCGAGGCGGACCCGCTCGGCCTCCAGCTCGCGGTTGGCGGCGGCCAGCTCGCTGGCGGCGTCGCCGAGCCGCTGCTCGAGCCGGTTGATCGTGGCCTGGTGCCGCAGCAGGGTGGCGTGGGTGGTGGCGACGTAGACCGCCTGCTCCGCCACCCGGGTCTCGGTGAGCGCCCGGTAGGCCGAGGCCTGCTCGGCGCGGTCGTGGGCGGCCTCCCGACGGGTGTCGAGGACCTCGGTGTAGGTGATGCGGACGGCCGCCGCCCCGAGGACGACGGAGGCGATCGCGGCGGCGAGCACGAGCAGCCACGATCCGGTGGGTGCGGTCCCGGCGACAGCCAGGGCAGCGAGCAGCAGCAGTGCGCCGGCGACCACGAGGCGGGTCGAGCGCTGGCGGCGGCGCGTCGGCGCCGGTCGCCGGGGTGACGGGGAAGTCATGAGCGCACGGTAGGCCGGTCGCCACCCGTCGTCCGGGAGGCGCGCCTGTCCTCCGCCCGGTTGCCGAGATCGGCTCGGTGGTCTCGATACACGGCCCGCTCGTCCCTCGCGGGCCGCACTCGACCTGCGACTACGAAGCCGCCGGGAGCCGCCCGCTCGTTCCTCGCGGTCCGCTCACGTCGACATCTTGTCTTCGTCGTCCTCCGACGGCACCCGGCAGGCCCGTTCGAGCAACAGCCCGGCGACGACGACCCCGAGGCAGGCGAGGACGGCGACACCGGAGCGGACCGCCTGCTGCTCGGCGAGCTCGGCGGCGTCGCCGAGCCAGGTCAGCGCGTAGCCCAGGTAGCCGCCGCCGACGAGGGCGCCCACGAGCGCGCAGGCGCGGGCGAGCACGAGCCGGTTCACGGCCTGGGAGGGGTCGAGCCGCTCGCGGTGGACGTGCACGGTGCGCCAGGTGGCCCAGGCGGTGTAGCCGAGGATCGCGGCCACCAGCGCCAGCCCGAGCGGCTGGGTCCAGGTGATGACCGGCGGCGAGCCCCACCGGTCCGACAGCGGGTGGACCAGCCACCCGACGACCAGCCCGGCGAGCGCCCAGCCTGCGAGCACCGCCGGGGAGGTGGGGCGCAGTGAGCCCCCGGTCGGCGGTTCGGTCATGCGCGGGAGCTGGCTACTCGACGTCGAGCGCGAGGTCGTCGCGGTGCCGGACGCCCTCGATGCCGAGCTTCGCGAGCAGGTCGGCGATCGGGCCGCGGTCGGGCAGC
The DNA here is from genome assembly GCA_963780355.1 of uncultured Actinomycetota bacterium. Classification (GTDB taxonomy): domain Bacteria; phylum Actinomycetota; class Actinomycetes; order Propionibacteriales; family Nocardioidaceae; genus Nocardioides. Next base: position 1,407,234 of record CAWABT010000001.1, on the reverse strand, counting down.
TCGGCGTCCGGCTCGAGGTCGTACCAGGGCTTCAGCACGAACGCCCGCTCGCCCGCCTTGGGGTGCGGGAGGCGCAGCGCCTCGGTGTCGCTGCGCCGGTCGCCGACGACGATGAGGTCGACGTCCAGCGTGCGCGGGGCGTTCGGGACCTCGCTGCGCTCACGGTCGTAGGCGTCCTCGATGGCCAGCGCCCGGTCGAGCAGCCGGTGCGCGGCCAGCGTGGTGTCGATGAGCACGACGGCGTTGAGGTAGGCCTCGGCCTCCGGCGGCGAGTCGACCGGGTCGGTCTCGTAGACCGGCGAGACGCCGGTGATCCAGACGTCGGGGGTGTCCGCGAGCGCGTCGACGGCGCCCTGGAGCGCACCCATCCGGTCGCCGAGGTTGGAGCCCAGCGCGACCACCGTGCGGCGGATCGGACGCATCTCACCGGTGAGGGTGTCGGCGTCGACGATGTTCGGGTTGGGGGTCTCAGTCACGGGGGACCTCGCGCTCTCGGGTGATCGTCAGCGCGACGTCCGAGAACGTCGCGTCCAGGGGGGCTTCCGGCTTGTGGACCGTGACCCGTACCCATTCAACACGCGTGTCCGAAAGGCAGACACCCGCGATCCGCTGGGCGAGGGTCTCGATCAGGTCGACCGGATCTGTCTCCACGGCGGCTCGCACCGAGGCCACGAGACTCCCGTAGTCGACGGTGTGCCGCAAGTCGTCGGTCGCGGCAGCGGACGCCGTGTCGAGGCCGAGCACCAGGTCGACGACGAACCGCTGCCCGTCGCGCCGCTCGTGCTCGAAGACCCCGTGGTGGGCGAAGCACTCGAGGCCGAGGACGGCGATCTGGTCGCTGCTCACCCCCGGGTCCGCTCCCACACGCGAAGCACATCACGGGTGCCGCGGACGTCGTGCACCCGCACCCCCCAGACCCCCCGCTGCGCGAGCACCAGCGTCAGCGCGTGGCCGGCGACCTCGCGCTCGTCGACCGGCCGCGGCTCGCCGTCGGGCCCGGCGAGCAGCCGGCCGAGGAACGTCTTGCGGCTCGCGCCGACCAGCAGCGGGAAGCCGAGCCCGGCCACCTCGTCCAGCCCGGCGAGCAGCGCCCAGTTGTGCTCGGCGTCCTTCGCGAACCCGAGCCCGGGGTCGAGCACCACGCGGTCGTCGGGCACGCCGGCGGCGCGGATCGCCGTCACCCGCTCCCCCAGCTCGCGCACCACCGCCGCGACGACGCCGCCCGGCTCGTCGTAGCTGGCCAGCCGCTGCATCCGGTCGCTGTGGGCCCGCCAGTGCATGGCCACGTAGCCGGCGCCCGAGCCGGCCACCAGGGGCAGCATCCCGGGGTCGGCGAGCCCCCCGGACACGTCGTTGACCATCGTGGCGCCGGCCGCGAGGGCCGCCCGCGCCACCTCGGCGCGCATCGTGTCGACCGACACGGTGGCGCCGTCGGCGGCGAGCGCCTCGATCACCGGGACGACGCGGTCGAGCTCCTCGGCCACCAGCGGCCGGGTGGCACCGGGCCGAGTCGACTCGCCGCCGACGTCGAGCACGTCGGCGCCGTCGTCCCGCAGCCGGCGGCCGTGGCTCACCGCCGAGTCGGTGTCGGCGTAGCGGCCACCGTCGGAGAACGAGTCGGGCGTGACGTTCACGACACCCATCACGACCGGTCGCGGCTCCGGCGGGCTCGGCAACATCAGCGGTGGGCGTTGATGAGGGCCATCGCCTCCGAGCGCGTGGCGGCGTTGTGCATGATGCCGCGCACCGCAGAGGTGATGGTGCGGGCGCCGGCCTTCCGGACGCCGCGCATCGTCATGCACAGGTGCTCGGCCTCGATCACCACGATCACGCCGCGGGCGTCGAGCAGCCGCATCAGTGCGTCGGCCACCTGGGTGGTGAGCCGCTCCTGCACCTGCGGCCGCTTGGCGTAGACGTCGACCAGCCGCGCCAGCTTCGACAGGCCGGTGATCTTGCCGCTCTCGGCCGGGATGTAGCCGACGTGCGCGACGCCGGTGAACGGCACCAGGTGGTGCTCGCACATCGACCACAGCTCGATGTCGCGCACCAGCACCATCTCGTCGTGGCCGATGTCGAAGGTGGTGGTGAGCACGTCGTCGGGCGCCATCCGCAGCCCGGCGGTCAGCTCGGCGTAGGCACGGGCCACCCGCGCCGGCGTCTCGCGCAGGCCCTCGCGCTCGGGGTCCTCGCCGATCGCGGCGAGCAGCTCGCGGACGGCGGCCTCGGCGCGGGCGTGGTCGAACTCCGGCACGTCCTCCGGCGCCACGTCGGGCGCCGCGATCCGATCGGTCACGTGACCGTGCCGCTCAGACGGTCCCGGGACCGGGTGGCGTCGGCTGCTCGCCGTGGCCGCCGAGGCCGGGGTCGCCGTGGACGTCGCCGCCGGGCCCCGGCGGGGTCACGACGAGCGCGCTCTCCTCCTCGGGCCGGCCGTTGGCGGCGGCCCGGTCGCGGATCTCCTGCGGGATCTCCACCGGCGGGATCGTCGAGGGGTTGCGGGTGGGCGAGCCCGTCCAGGCCGGGCGGTTCTCGCGCTTGCGCAGCGGCTCGAACACCTCGGCCACCTGCGCCTTGTCGAGGGTCTCCTTGTCGAGCAGCGCGAGCACCAGCGCGTCGAGCACGTCGCGGTTGGCCTCGAGCGCGTCGTAGGCCTCCTGGTGGGCGTCGGCCAACAGCCTCGTGACCTCCTCGTCGACGGCGGCCGCCGTCTCCTCGGAGTAGTCGCGCTGGTGACCCATGTCGCGACCCAGGAACGGCTCGGCGTTGCCGGTGCCGAGCTTGATCGCGCCGATCCGCTCGGTCATGCCGTACTGGGTGACCATCGCGCGGGCCAGGTTGGTGGCCTTCTCGATGTCGTTGCCGGCGCCCGAGGTGATGTCGTGGAAGATCAGCGCCTCCGCCGCCATGCCGCCCAACATGTAGGCGAGCTTGTCGAGCATCTCCGAGCGGGTCTGGGAGTACTTGTCCTCGTCGGGCAGCACCATCGTGTAGCCCAGCGCCCGGCCGCGCGGGAGGATCGTCACCTTGTGCACCGGGTCGGTGGTGGGCATCGCCGCGGCCACCAGCGCGTGCCCGCCCTCGTGGTAGGCCGTCATGAGCTTCTCCTGCTCGCTCATCAGGCGACTGTGGCGCTGCGGGCCCGCGATCACCCGGTCGATGGCCTCGTCGAGCGCGAAGTTGTTGATCATCTTCTGGTTGTTGCGCGCGGTGAGCAGCGCGGCCTCGTTGAGCACGTTCGCGAGGTCGGCGCCGCTGAACCCGGGGGTGCGGCGCGCCACTGACACGAGGTCGATGTCGTCGGCCAGCGGCTTGCCGCGCGCGTGCACGCCGAGGATCTTGGTGCGGCCGGCGAGGTCGGGGGCGTCGACCCCGATCTGCCGGTCGAAGCGGCCGGGCCGCAGCAACGCGGGGTCGAGCACGTCGGGCCGGTTGGTGGCCGCGATGAGGATGACGCCGCCGCGGACGTCGAAGCCGTCCATCTCGACCAGCAGCTGGTTCAGCGTCTGCTCGCGCTCGTCGTGGCCGCCACCCATGCCGGCGCCGCGGTGCCGGCCGACGGCGTCGATCTCGTCGATGAACACGATGGCCGGGGCGTTCTCCTTGGCCTGCTCGAACAGGTCGCGCACCCGGGAGGCGCCGACGCCGACGAACATCTCGACGAAGTCGGAGCCGGAGATCGAGTAGAACGGCACGCCGGCCTCGCCCGCGACGGCGCGCGCGAGCAGCGTCTTGCCGGTGCCGGGCTGGCCGTAGAGCAGCACGCCCTTGGGGATCTTCGCGCCGACGGCCTGGAACTTGGCCGGCTCCTGGAGGAACTCCTTGATCTCCCCGAGCTCCTCGACGGCCTCCTCCGCGCCGGCGACGTCCTCGAACGTCGTCTTCGGCATGTCCTTGGTGATGAGCTTGGCCTTGGACTTGGCGAACTGCATGACGCCGCGGCCACCGCCGCCCTGCACCTGGTTCATGAGGAAGATGAAGAGCAGGATGATCAGCGCGAACGGGATCAGCGTGAGCAGCAGTGAGCTCAGGAAGCCGGGCGACGGGTTCTCGGAGTTCGACTTCTCGATGCTGCCGGCCGCGACCTGCTCCTCGACGGACGCGAGCAGCGTCTGCTGTTGGCCGTCGATGTAGTACGAGCTGACCTTCGCGCCGTCGTCGCGGACGCCGTCGTCGAGGGTGGCCTCGATCTTCTGGTCGGTGCCCTGGATGAACGTGATCTCCTTGACGTCACCCTCGTCGATGTACTTCTGCATCTGCGAGGTGGGCACCTCGTCGTAGCCGCCCCCGGGCGCCAGGAACTGCAGGGCGAGCAGCACGCCCACCACGGCCAGGGCGATCCACACCCACGGACCCTTGAAAATGCGCTTCACCGACACACAGCTCTTCCGTTGCACGACCAGGACCGACGACGCTACCCGCCGTCGGCGATGGACTCATCTTCGCAGGCCGGTGGCTACTCGGCTGCGGTCGGGACCGTCTCGTCCAGCTCGACGAAGTCGCCGACCTGCAGCACGCCGTTGGACTGCAGCGTCACGGCCTGGATGCCGAGCGGCTCGCCGTCGGCGTAGGTGACGAGCGAGACGACGGCGGGTCGGCGCACCTTGCTGCCGACCGCGATCGCGTAGGCCGCACCGCCGGTGGTGCCGGTCGTGAAGGTGTACCCGGTCTCGTCGTTCTCACCCACCACGCGGGTGGGGCCGTCGAGCACGTGGGTGTGGCCGCCGAGCACCAGGTCGACGCAGCCGCGGGCGAGCGCGGCGCGGCCGAGGTTGGCGTCGTGCACGAGCATCGTCTGCACCCGATCGCCGTCCTCGTCGGCGCGGCAGGCCTCGTCGGCCAGCCGCTCCTCCACCTCGGAGAAGCTCAGGTCGCCCTCGTCGCGCCAGCTGCCGAGGCCGCTGGCGCGCGGGTCCTGGACGCCGAGCAGCCGGGTGCCGCCCGGGCCGTCGACGATCTCGCCACGGAGCATCCTCCAGCCCCGGTCAGCCAGGTAGTCGCCGACGAACTTGCCGTTGTCGTGGTTGCCGGCCACGGCCCAGCGGTCGTCGAGGTCGCGGAACGCAGCGACCAGCGAGTCGAGCGAGAACGCCTCCCACCGCTCCCCGGTGGAGGTGTCGTCGCCGGCGTCGAAGACCGCGGTGGCGCCGCCGGCGTCGGCCACGGCGCGGGCCACCTGGTCCATCCCGATGTTGTCGTGCCGGTCCGACACGAGCACGACCACGGTCTCGCCGTCCTCGGGCTGCCGCAGCTCGAGGCGACGGGCGTGCTCGGCGGCGGCGTCGTAGAACACCTTGCTCTTGTCGTAGGTGTCGACCGCGCTGGCGATGAGCCGGCGGGTCTGCGAGGTGGTCACGTCGCCGAGCACCTCGATGCCGTCCAGCTCGGCCGGCAGCGGCACGTCCGGCCCGAGGAACGTCCCGAGCGGCACCCATTCCTGGCCCTTGCTGAGGGTCTCCTCCTCGGGCTCCCACGGCGCCCAGAGGGTCACCGCCACGAGTGACACCAGCACCGCGACGAGCGCGCCCTCGCGCGTCGGCACCCGCGCCCACAGCTGCCGCCGGCGCTCGGCGCCGACCAGCCCCCACACCAGGATCGGCAGCACGCCGACCACCGCCCCGCGCACCATGGCGTCGTAGGCCATGTCGGTCACGGTGTCGCGCACCTTGGTGACCGGCCCCTGGGGCTGACCGGCCAGCAGCGCGTAGCGCTCGAGGAGGCCCGGCAGCGAGGGAGCGTCGGTCTTGCCGAGCCGGACCTCGACGCCGACGATGCTGCCGGAGTCGGCCCGCAGGTCGGGCAGCACCGGTCCGGTGCGCACGGTGACGTCGCCGCCGAGGTCGGGCGAGATCACGGCGTCGTGGCTGGCCACCGTGATGTCGCGCTCGCTCTGGAGGAACAGGACGAGCGAGGCCGGTGCGGCCAGCACGAACCAGACCGCCAGGTAGGTGACGGCCACGCCGAGGCTGCGCCGGTGACTCACGTCCTGGCGTCGGCGATCGCGTACAGGCAGACCGAGGCCGCGACCCCGGCGTTGAGCGACTCCAGCGAGCTGGCCATCGGGATCGACACGAGGTGGTCGCAGGTCTCGCTGACCAGCCGGGAGAGGCCGTCGCCCTCGGCGCCGACCACGACGACGAGCGGCCCGGTGGCGAGGTCGGCGTCGGCCACGAGGTCGGTCAGCGAGAGGTCGCCGTCGGCGGCGAGGCCGACCACCATGCAGCCGGCGTCCTGGAACGCCTTGAGCTGGCGGGTGAGGTTCACCGTCTGCGCGACGGGCAGCCGGGCCGCGGCGCCGGCGCTGGTCTTCCACGCAGCGGCGGTCATGCCCGCGGCGCGGCGCTCCGGCACGACGACGCCGTGCGCGCCGAAGCCGGCCGCGCTGCGCACGATCGCGCCGAGGTTGCGCGGGTCGGTGACCTGGTCGAGCACCACGACCAGCGGCGCCTCGCCGGCGTCGGCCGCGGCCTGCAGCAGGTCGTCGGGGTGCGCGTACTCGTAGGCCGGGATGCGGGCGGCGACACCCTGGTGCACGGCGTCACCGGTCAGCCGGTCGAGCTCGCGGCGGCCCACCTCCATCAGGCCGACGCCGCCGTCCGACGCGAGCCGGAACGCCTCCTTGAGGCGGGCGTCGCGCTCGGCGCCGTCGGCGACGTAGAGCGTGGTGACCGGAACACCGGCGCGCAGCGCCTCCACGACCGCGTTGCGGCCGGCCACCCACTCGGCGTCGGTGCCGGTCTTGCGGCGCGGCCTGGCCTGGGTCTTCTTCTGCGCCGCCTGGTGCGCCTTGTGGTACGGCCGGTCCTTGGCCTTCGGCGTCGGGCCCTTGCCCTCCAGGCCGCGCTTCACCCGGCCGCCACTGCCCGCCGTCGGCTTCTTGGCCGACTTGCGGATGCTGCCCTTGCGTTGCGAATTGCCTGGCACGTCAGTGCTCCTTGTTCCGGTGGTTGAGGAGGTCGCGCAGCGACCGTCTCGAAACCCCTGGCATCAGCCGATGCTCCACTTCGGGCCGGACGGGGTGTCCTCCACCTCGATGCCGGCCGCCTTGATCTGGTCGCGGATGGCGTCCGCGCGCGCGAAGTCCTGGGTGGCCCGGGCGTCGGCCCGCTGCTCGAGCAGGCCCCGCACGAGCACGTCGACGGCGTTGCTGAGTTTCGCGTCGTCGCCGCCGGTGGCCCACGCCTCGTCGGCGGGGTCGAGGCCGAGCACGCCGAGCATCGCCCGCACGTGGGCCGCGTGTGGCGCCGGGTCGTCGGCCCGGTTGCCCTCGCGCACGGTGTCGAAGAGCACGGCGACGGCGGCCGGGGTGCCGAGGTCGTCGTCCATCGCGTCGGCGAAGGCCTGCGGCACCTCGCCGGCCTCGCCCGGACCGGCCTTGTCGAGGAAGGTCTCGATGCGCCGGAAGCCCTGCGCCGCCTCGTCGAGCGCCTCGAAGCTGAACTCGACGTGCGAGCGGTAGTGCGCCGCCACCATGTAGAAGCGCAGCTCGATGCCGCGGACCCGCTCCAGCACGTTCGGCACCAGCAGGCTGTTGCCGAGCGACTTGCTCATCTTCTCGCCGCTGGTGGTGATCCAGGCGTTGTGCATCCAGTACGACGCGAACGGGTGCCCCGCCGCGCGCGACTGTGCCTGCTCGTTCTCGTGGTGCGGGAACCGCAGGTCCACTCCGCCGCCGTGGATGTCGAAGGCCGTGCCGAGGTACTTGCCGGCCATCGCCGAGCACTCGATGTGCCAGCCCGGGCGGCCTCGCCCGTACGGGCTGGGCCAGGCGGCGGAGTCCGGCTCGGACCCCGACTTCTGGCCCTTCCACAGCGCGAAGTCGCGCGGGTCGCGCTTGCCGCGCGGGTCGGCGTCCGCGGCCGCCTCCATGTCGTCGACCTTCTGCCGGGTCAGCTCGCCGTACCGCGGCCAGGAGCGGACGTCGAAGTAGACGTCGCCCGACCCGTCCTCGGCGGCGTACGCGTGCCCCTTGGCGATGAGGTTGGCGATGAGCTCGAGGATCTCCGGCACGTGGCCGGTGGCGCCGGGCTCGTAGGTGGGCGGCCGCACGTTGATGCTCGCCAGCGCCTTGGTGAGCTCGCCGTGCATCGCGTAGGCGAGGTTGAACCACGGCCGGCCCTGCTCGGCTGCCTTGGTGAGGATCTTGTCGTCGATGTCGGTGACGTTGCGGATGAACGTGACGTCGTAGCCCTCGTGGGTCAGCCAGCGCCGCAGCACGTCGAAGTTCACCGCCGACCGCACGTGCCCCACGTGCGGCTCGCTCTGCACCGTCAGCCCACACACGTACACGCCGGCCTTCCCCTCCTCGAGGGGCACGAAGTCCCGCACCTCGCGGGTGGCGGTGTCGTAGAGCCGGAACGTCACCCGGCAATCCTAGGGAGCCGGTGCGCCGGTCTCCGATTCGCTGTCACACCCAGCGGGCCGTGTTCTGGGGCCGGTGGGGCTGATGTGACCTACCCTGGAGGACGTGCGCCTTCCCCTGCGCCGCCTCGGCGTGCTCGCCGCGGCCGCCGCCACCACGCTCGCGCTGCTCGCGACGGTCCCGACGAGCGGGGCGCCGGTCGCCCACGAGCGGCCCGCCCGCCAGGCCGCGCCGCAGCGGCTCATCACCTACACCCAGTGGGACTCCACGAACCAGCTCCTCACCGGCAGCCGGAACGGCGTCGCGGTGGACGCCGGGCGGCTGGTGCTCGGGAAACCCGCCGGGCAGCGGAGGTTCGGCGGCCGCACCTACGACCGCGGGGCGTGGACCTCGCCCTGGGTGCGGCACCACGCCTTCACCGAGCTGATCGCGTCGTGGTCGGCGCTCACGCCCGGCGACAGCTGGATCGAGGTGCACGTGCGTGGCCGGCGTCCGGCCGGCGCCACGTCGTGGGACGTGCTCGCCCGCTGGACCTCCGGCGACGCCCACGTGAAGCGGCACACCGTGTCGGGCCAGCCCGACGACGGCACCTCGGTGAACGTCGACACCTGGAAGGTGCCGAACGGCCTCACGACCTACCAGCTGCGCGTCACCCTGCTGCGACGCACCGGCACCGACGCGGCGCCGTCGGTCGACGTCGTGGGGGCGATGGCCTCGAAGGTGCCCTCCACGACCTCGGGCACCTCGTCGCCCGGGGTGGCGAGCGGCCGGATCCTGCAGGTGCCGACGTACTCGCAGATGATCCACCGCGGCCACTACCCGCAGTGGGGTGGCGGCGGCGAGGCCTGGTGCTCGCCGACGTCGACCTCGATGGTGCTCGGCTGGTACGACGCGCTGCCGCCGGCCCGCGCCCACCGCTGGGTGCCGGCCGGGCACCCGAACCCGTTCGTCGACCACGCCGCCCGGCAGGTCTACGACCACGCCTACGACGGCGCCGGCAACTGGCCGTTCAACACCGCCTACGCCGCGGCGCTGGCCGGCAAGGCGTTCGTGACCCGGCTCCGGTCGCTGCGCGAGGCGGAGCGGTTCATCGTGGCGGGGATCCCGCTGGTGATCTCGATCGCGTTCGGCCGCGGCGAGCTGGACGGCGCCCCGATCTCGTCCACGAACGGCCACCTGCTCGTGATCGTCGGCTTCACCCGGTCCGGGCACGTGGTGGTGAACGACCCGGCGGCGGCGCGGAACGGTGGCGTGCGCCGCTCCTACAAGCGCGGCCAGCTCGAGCGCGCGTGGCTCAACGCATCGGGCGGCCTCACCTACGTGATCCGCGACGTCGCGCATCCGTTGCCCGCCGGCAACGCCTCCAACTACTAGACCGAGTACCCGCCGTCGACGTCGAGCTTCTGGCCCGACACGAACCCGGCCCGGTCGGAGGCGAGGAAGCAGACCGCCTCGGCGATGTCGGCGGCCGTTCCGAACCGGCCGAGCGGGATGTTGCCGCGGGTGATCTCGAGCGCCTCGTCGGAGAGCTCGCCGGAGGAGATCAGCCGCTCGGCCATGCCGTCGGTGAGCATGCCGGGTCCGACGGCGTTGACGCGCACGCCGAACCGGCCCTCCTCCACCGCGAACGCGCGCACCATCGCCTCGACCGCGCCCTTCGGAGCCGACGAGAGCCCGTCGCGGCGCGGGAACCGGCTGGTCGCCGCGGTGGTGACGGCGACCACCGAGCCCTGCGTCTCGCGCAGGTGCGGCAGCGCGGCGTGGACGACGGCGAAGAACGCGGCCGCATCGGCGCTCAGCTGAGCCGCCATCGCCGTCGGCGACACCTTCGACAGGTGGGTCATCGGCACGTGCGGGCCGGCGGCGTGCACGAGGGTGTGCAGCCCACCGCCGTCGCGGGCCGCGGCGTCGACGACGTCCGGCACGGCGGCAAGGTCGTCGAGGTCGAGCCGGTAGGCCGGGCCGTCGCCGGACGGCGGCGTGCGCCGGTAGGTCACGGCCACGCGGGCGCCGCGGGCGGCGAGCATCGCCGCGATCGGCGCGCCCAGGCCACCGGTGCCGCCGACCACCAGCGCCACGCCGGCGCGGGACCCGAGGTCCCTCATGCTGACGCCGTGAAGTCGATCTCGTGCCAGCCGGTGGCGCCGTCGGGCAGCACGTCGCGACGCTCGCCGGTCTGCACCATGCCGTTCCGGTCGGTGGCCCGCACCCGCACGAGGTGGTCGCCCTGCTCGACCTCGACGACGGCCCGCCACTGCACCCAGGTGTCGGTGCTCGGCACACCGGCGATCTCGGCGGGTTGCCAGGCGCCGCCGTCCACCGCGACCTCGACCGCCTCGATGCCGGTGTGCTGCGACCACGCGGTGCCGGCCACGGTGACCTCACCCGCCCGGACGTCGGAGCCCGAGCGCGGCACCTCGACCCGCGACGACATCTTCACCGGACCCCTCTCGCCCCAGCCCTTGTCGGTCCAGAACGCGGTGAAGTCGGCGAACCGGCTGACCTCGATGTCGACGACCCACTTCGTGGCCGACACGTAGCCGTACAGCCCGGGCACCAGCGTGCGCACCGGGAAGCCGTGCTCGATCTCGAGCGGCTTGCCGTTCATCGCGTAGACGAGCATCGCCTCGCGGCCGTCCATGACGACGTCGAGCGGGGTGCCGCAGGTCCAGCCGTCCTCCGAGGTCTGCAGCAGCGCGTCGGCCTCGGGCAGCGGCCCGGCCTCCTCCAGCAGGTCGGCGAGCAGCGCGCCGGTCCACCAGCCGTTGCCGATCAACGTGCCGCCGACCGGGTTGGAGACGCAGTTCAGCGTCACCCAGGCCTCGTTGACCGGTCGGGCGAGCAGGTCCTGGTAGCCGATCTCGACCTCGTTCTCCACCAGGCCGTGGATCCGCAGTCGCCACTCGTCCGGCGGGATCGCCGGCTGCACCGTGGCGGTGTGGATGATGTAGAAGGCCGGCACCGACGTCATCCACGACGAGACGCCCTGGACGCCGATCCGCACGTCGTCGGGCACGTCGGGCTGGGTGCCGGGCAGCCGCAGCAGCCGGCGGGCCTGCTCGACGCGGCGCCGCCGGCGTCCGGCGAACCGGCCCAGCAGCCCGCTCAGCGCCGCGACCCCGACCACACCGGCGACGACGCCGAGGAAGACCCGGCGGCCGGAGCCGTCGGTCTCCGCGGGCTCGCGGGCATCGCCGGGCTCCTGGATGCGACGCAACCGCTCGCCGAGCAGCGAGATGCCGACCATCCAGGTGACGAAGCCGACCAGCACCGGCGCGAGGTCGGTGACCACCGCGCCGCGGAGCCGGAGCGTGGCCACGGCGCCGACCAGCGCGAGCAGTCCGAACCCGATCGCCGGCAGCCACCAGCGGTGGCGGGCGAGCACGCCGATGAGGCCGTACAGCAGGACCGAGATCACGATGATCCCGGCGATCAGCAGCGGCTTGTCCTTGGTGCCGGCGGTCTGGATCGCGCTCTCCACCACGACGCCCGGGGTCAGCCGGATGACGAGCTCGGCCACCGCCGTCACCGGCGAGAGCCGCATGTTCATCGCGCTGGCGGTCAGGTAGCTGGTACCGAGCCCGGCCAGGCCTGCGAGGACGCCGACGAAGGCCCACGCGAGCGTGGCCCTTCGCGACTCCGGTGTCCCCAGCACACCTCCATTGTGGCCGTAGGTGCCATACGACGGGCATGATCCGCCCGTGTCCGCCCCTCTGCCCCGCACCGGCCTCGGCGTCGACGTGCACCGCTGGGCCGACCCGACCGACGGCGTCCCGCTCCGGTTGGCCGGCCTCGACTGGCCCGACGAGCCGCGCGGGCTGGTCGGGCACTCCGACGCCGACGTCGCCGCGCACGCCGCCTGCGACGCGCTGCTCTCCGCGGCCGGGCTCGGCGATCTCGGCTCCAACTTCGGGACCGCCGAGCCCGAGTGGGCCGGCGCGGCCGGCACCACGTTGCTCGCCGAGACCGCCCGCCGGGTGCGCGAGGCCGGCTACGAGATCGGCAACGTGGCCGTGCAGGTGATCGGCAACCGACCGAGGATCGGCCCCCGCCGCGCCGAGGCCGAGGCCGCGCTGTCGGCAGCCGCCGGCGCACCCGTCACCGTCTCGGCCACCACCACCGACGGGCTCGGCCTCACCGGCCGCGACGAGGGCCTCGCGGCCATCGCCACGGCGCTGGTGGTCCCTACCTGAGGTCGGGTGGTTTCGAGACAGGCGCTAGCGCGCCTTCCTCAACCACCGTCAGCTGCCGGTGGTTGAGGAGGTTGCGCTAGCAACCGTCTCGAAACCACCGGAGAGGCATCCAACCGGTGGCCGACGTGCACCACGCCGTCGACGACCCGGACGGCGTAGGCGGGGACGGCGACGTGCTCGTCGTCCAGGCACCGGCCGGTGCGGAGGTCGAAGGCGTGCTTGTGGGAGAGCGAGGCCACGAACGGGACGCCGGAGCGGACGCCGACGATGCCGCGGGCCAGCGTGGAGGCGTGCGCGAACGGGTCGTGGTTGCCGAGCACGAACACCTCGTCGTCCGGGGTGCGGAAGATCGCGACCGCCTGGCCGTGCACCAGCGCCGTGGCGCCGCGCTCCACCACCAGGTCGTCGAGGGCGCAGACCGGCTGCCACATGCCGATCGAACCTAGGTGCGCTCGTGACACGCCCGGGTTTCGCCGTGTTACGGCTCTGCAACACTCGGCCGGTGCCCAGTGCCGTCGCCGTCCTCGCCGCCGGGTCCGGCTCGCGCACCGGGGCCGAGGTCAACAAGGTGCTGCTGCCGCTGGCCGGCGTTCCCGTGCTCGCTCACAGCGTCCGCGCGGCGCTGGCCACCCCGGACGTCGTCCGGGTGGTCGTGGTCGTGCGCCCTGGCGAGGAGGACGACGTGGCCGCCGCCCTGGCCGGCCACCTGGGCCGCCACGAGGTGCACCTCGTGACGGGCGGCGACTCCCGGCACGCCTCGGAGTGGGCCGCGCTCCAGGTGCTCCGGGCCGACATCGAGGCCGGCACGGTCGACGTCGTCGCGGTGCACGACGCCGCCCGGCCACTGGCCGCGCCTGCGCTGTTCGCCGCCGTGATCGAGGCGGCCCGCGCCGAGGGCGGCGCGATCCCGGTGGCGTCGGCCACCGGGCTGCTCGGCCCCGACGGACCGGTCACCGGCGTGGCCGCCGTCCAGACCCCGCAGGCGTTCCGGGCCAGGGAGGTGCTCGACGCGCACCAGCGCGCCGCTGCCGACGGCTTCGAGGCCACCGACACCGCAGGCGTGCTCGACCGCTACGCCGACGTGCGGGTGGTGGCCGTGCCGAGCGCCGTCACCAACCTCAAGGTCACCTGGCCCGACGACCTAGCGCTCGCGGAGCGGCTCCGTGAGCGCCTCGAGCAGCCGGACGTCGTCGGGTCCCGCCACCCGGTGGGCGGCTGACGGCGCCTCCACCCGGCGCACCGGCCCGAGCCGCTCGAGCCGGGCCACCAGGTCGGGGAAGTCGAGGGTCGGCAGCGCCTCGAGCGAGGCCACCACCGCACCGGGCAGCACGACCGGCGAGCACACCGTGACCAGCTGCTCGCGGTCGACGGTCGCGCCGATCGCGCCGTCGGCGACCCGCTTGACCGTGTCGGTGACCGGCCGGACGCCGACCACCACCTCGTCGTGCTCGACGGCGAGCGCCACGCACCGGGCCAGGAAGTCCGGCGGGGTGAGCGGGCACAGGCTGTCGTGCAGCACCACCGGCTCGGCCTCCTCGCGCAGCGACTCCCAAGGCACCGTCAGGTCGACCGGCTGCACGCCGGCCTCGCCCAGCGCCCAGGCGGCCGCGGCCGCCAGCGCCTCGCCGTGCACCAGGGAGTAGGGCAGCGAGCCGCGGTCGTCGGTGACCACGAGGCCGAAGCCGATCGAGGTCGTCCGGGTCGTCCTGCATGCCCGAAAACTACGACGACCCCGGGGGTGCCGGGGTCGTCGTGTGCTGGTGTGGCTACCTCAGGAGGCGAGCACCTCGTCGAGGATGGTCTCCGCCTTGTCCTCGTTGGTGTGCTCGGCGAGCGCCAGCTCGGAGACCAGGATCTGCCGGGCCTTGGCCAGCATCCGCTTCTCCCCCGCGGAGAGCCCGCGGTCGCGCTCGCGACGCCAGAGGTCGCGGACGACCTCGGAGACCTTCATGACGTCGCCGCTGTGCAGCTTCTCCAGGTTGGCCTTGTAGCGGCGCGACCAGTTGGTCGGCTCCTCCACGTGCTCGGCCCGGAGGACGTCGAACACGCGGTCGAGGCCCTCCTTGTCCACGACGTCGCGGACACCGACCAGATCGAGGTTGCATGCGGGGACCCGGACCACGAGGTCCTGCTGGGCGACGATCCGCAGGACGAGGTACTGCCGGTCCTCTCCCTTGATCTTCCGCATCTCGATGGCCTCGATGACCGCGGCCCCGTGATTGGGGTAGACGACAGTTTCGCCGACAGTGAACGTCATATGTGATGAACCCTTTCCTCAGGAGCGATCATACCACGCCCAGAAACCGCCTCTGTCGCGTTTCCGCAGGTCAGAGGCACAATGCACGACGATCGCCCTCTTGACAGCAGCGGGTTTCTGTGGTCCCGGCCACTGCTGTCGGCCAGGGGCTGTGTCACACCCGTCCGTGGTCGATACTGCTCCCCATGGCCCTCTGGCAGCGGCGCAAGCGGGACTCGGGCACCGCCGCCGACACCCCCTCCGGTACCTCGTCCGACCCGTCCCCCGACGCCGCGAGCGACACCCTCGTCGCGGAGCCGGAGCGGACCGAGGAGAAGGCGGACGAGAAGGCCGACGAGAAGGCCGCGACACCCGCTGTCGACGACGTCGAGGACACCGAGCCGCCCGCCCGCCGCGGCTGGCGCGACGCCGCCCCGTTCACGCTGCTGCAGGCGGCGCATCCACGCCAGGGCCTGGTGAGCGCGGTCGCGATGGCCGCCGCGGCCGCGGCGTCCGGCCGGGCGCTCCGCGAGGTGCTCGTGGTGGGCGTGACGGTGCTGGTGGGCCAGACGATCCTCGGCTGGCACAACGACCTCGTCGACCGCGACCGCGACCGCGCGCACCACACCGCCGGCAAGCCGGTGGCCGAGCGGCGGCTCGACCCCGGCACCGTCTGGTACGCGCTGGCGATCGCCGTCCTGCTCGTCGTGCCGCTGTCGATCTCCACCGGCGTCACCGCCGGTGCCTTCTACCTGGTGTCGCTGCTGCTCGGCGTGCTCGGCAACGTCGCGCTCCGCAGCGGGATCCTCTCGTTCGTGCCGTGGGCGGCGTCGTTCGCGATGTACCCCTTCTACCTCGCCCACGGCGGCTGGGGCGGCGACGCCACCGGCGACCCGCCCGAGGTCGTGATGGTGGTGCTCGCGGCGCTGCTCGGCGTCGGCGTGCACCTGCTGCGGTCGATCTGGGGCCTGGTGGCCGACGACAAGGACGGCTGGACCTACCTGCCGCTCCGGCTCGGACGCCGGCTCGGCGCCACCAAGCTGCTCGTGGTGGCGGCGTCGTACACGAGCGTGATCGTGGCGCTCATCCTCATCGTCGGCACCACTCGGGGACTGCGAGCCTGACCGGCGACGTCGCGCCGGCCGACGGTAGGGTGCGGGCTGTGCCCGTGATCGACCGTCTGCGCCGTCGCGGAGCCCTCTCCGCGGCCGTCCTGCTGCTCGCCGCGCCCGCCCTCGCCTCCTGCGGCTTCGACTACGCCACCGACCGGGTGAACACCATCGCCCCCGGCGCCAACGACCGCTCCGGCGACGTCAAGGTGCTCGGTGCCGTGGTGATCGCGCAGAGCGAGGGGTCCGGCGTCTTCGTGGCCACGCTGACCAACAGCAGCGACGACGCGGTCTCGCTCACCGACCTCACCGGCGGGTCCGACGAGGGCTCGGCCACGCTCGCCGTCGCCAGCGACAGCCAGTCGCCGATCGAGGTCCCGGCCGGCGGCCGGGTGAGCCTCATCGAGGAGGGCGGCGTCCCCGTGGAGGGCGACTTCGCCGTCGGCGACTTCGTCCCCGTCACCCTCACCTTCGACAACGGCCAGACCTCGACGCTCGACACCAACGTGGTCCGGGCCTGCTACCAGTACTCCCCCGAGAAGCTCGGCGAGCTCGAATTCCCGGAGAGCTCCTCGCCGGCCGAGCCGAGCGAGAGCGAGAGTGCCGCGCCCGAGGGGACCGAGGAGTCCGAGGGCGAGGCCCACGAGCCCGACGCCTACTCCTGCGACAGCTACGAGTCCGAGGTCTGGCCCAGCGGGGGCGAGCCCAACCACGGTGGTGGAGAGCACTGAGCACGCTGATCCTGCTCCGCCACGGCGAGAGCGACTGGAACGCGAAGAACCTCTTCACCGGCTGGGTCGACGTCGACCTCACCGAGAAGGGCCGGGCCGAGGCCGCCCGCGGCGGCCAGCTGCTCGTGGACGCCGGGCTGCTGCCCGACGTCGTGCACACCTCGCTGCTGCGGCGCGCGATCACCACCGCCCACCTGGCCCTCGACGTGGCCGGGCGGCACTGGATCCCGGTGCGGCGCTCGTGGCGGCTCAACGAGCGGCACTACGGCGCGCTGCAGGGCAAGGACAAGAAGCAGACGCTCGAGGAGTTCGGCGAGGAGCAGTTCATGCTCTGGCGCCGCTCCTTCGACGTCCCCCCGCCGCCGCTGGCCGACGACGCGGAGTACTCCCAGGTCGGGCAGCCGCAGTACGCCGACCTCGGCGCCGACCTTCCGCGCACCGAGTGCCTCAAGGACGTCATCACCCGGCTGCTCCCCTACTGGGACGCCGACATCGCCGACGACCTGCGCGCCGGCCACGTGGTGCTGCTGGCCGCGCACGGCAACAGCCTGCGCGGCATCGTCAAGCACCTCGACGGCATCAGCGACGACGAGATCGCCGGCCTCAACATCCCCACCGGGATGCCGCTGGTCTACGACCTCGACGACGACCTCAAGCCGACCAAGCCGGGCGAGTACCTCGACCCGGACGCGGCTGCGGCGGCTGCTGCCGCTGTCGCCAACCAGGGCCGCTAGCGCCGCCACGTTCGTCGAGCCTGTCGAGACGCCGGGAGGGTTCTCGCCGACGTACCTCCGGGATCAAGTCGGCGAGATCGGTCCGGTCGTCTCGACAAGCTCGACGTCCGTCGAGCTTCAGGCGCTGACGTTCCGCGGGTTCTCGCCCGTGACGACGAACACGACCCGGTTCGCCACCGAGACGGCGTGGTCGGCGATGCGCTCGTAGTAGCGGCCGAGCAGGGCGATGTCGACGGCGGCCTCGACGCCGTGGGCCCAGTCCTGGGACAGCAGCTCGGTGAAGGAGGAGCGGCGCAGCCGGTCCATCTCCTCGTCGGCGTCGGCGAGCTCGAGCGCGCTCTCGACGTCACGCGTGGAGATGATCTCGGCGACCCGCGCCACCATCTGCTCGGCCACCTGGGCCATCCGCTCGATGGTCGGCCGGGCCTCGTCGGGCACGGCGACGCCGGGCACGCGGAGCCGGGCGATCTTCGCGACGTGGACCGAGAGGTCGCCCATCCGCTCCAGCTCGCTCACCATCCGCAGCGCGGCGACGATGGTGCGCAGGTCGCCGGCGACGGGCTGCTGGAGGGACAGGAGCTCGAACGCGGAGTCCTCGACGCGCTCGCGGGCGCGGTCGATGACGACGTCGCCGCTGATGACGCGCTCGGCCACGGTGACGTCGCCGGTCATGAGGGCCTGGGTGGCGAGCCCGACCGCGCCGTCGACGTCGCGGCAGATGCCGGCGAGGTCGGCGAAGATCTGGTCGAGCTGCTCGTGGAACTGGCGTCGCATGGGCCCGACCGTACGGACCGACGGTGACCGCTCGGGGCGACGACGTGAACGCAGAGTGAACAGGTGGAGGTCACACGTCGCGGACACACGCGCCGAACGGCGTCGACCGTACGATTTCGATGTGGACGGGACCCTGCAGGTCTTCCTGGCCGCGGCGATCGGCGCGGTCGTCGCGGGCGGCGCCGTGCTCGCGTGGGCCGTGAGCGACCGGCTCCAGCACCGGGTCGAGCCCGTCGAGGAGCCCGCCGTCCCGCCCGCGGTGGCCGCCGTGCTGTCGGTGCTGCGCAGCAGCGCGGTCGTCGTCGACGACTCCGACGTCGTCCGCAAGGCCTCCGCGCCCGCCTACGCGATGGGGCTGGTGCGCAGCACCACCCTGGTCTCGCCCGAGCTCGCCGCGATGGTGAGCGAGGTGCGACGTGACGGCCAGATCCGCGAGACCGAGCTCGTGCTGCCGCGCACCGACGCGCCCGCGCGCCACGTCACCGTGCGGGTGGCGCCGCTGGGCTCGCGGATGGTGCTGGTGCTCGCCGAGGACCGGACCCGCGAGCGACGGGTCGAGCTGGTGCGGCGCGACTTCGTCGCCAACGTCAGCCACGAGCTCAAGACGCCGGTGGGCGCGATCCGGCTGCTGGCCGACGCCGTCGACCACGCCTCCGACGACCCCGAGGCGGTACGGCGGTTCGCCGGCCGGATGGTCACCGAGAGCGACCGGCTCTCACACCTCGTGCAGCAGGTGATCGAGCTGTCGCGGCTCCAGGGCGACGAGCCGCTGGACTCGCCGCTGCCGGTCAGCCTGGACGACGTCATCTCGCTCGCCGTCGACACCAGCGCGATCGACGCGGCCGCCAAGGGCATCTCCGTGGTCACCGGCGGCACCGAGGGGCTCAAGGTCTTCGGCAACGAGGAGCAGGTCACCGCCGCCGTCGCCAACCTGGTGGCGAACGCCGTCCACTACTCCGAACCCGACTCGACCGTGCTCGTCACCACCAAGCAGGCCGACCTCCAGGTCGAGATCGCGGTGGTCGACCAGGGCATCGGCATCCCCAGCGACGAGATCGACCGGATCTTCGAGCGCTTCTACCGCGTCGACCCGGCCCGGCACCGCTCCACCGGCGGCACCGGACTCGGCCTCTCGATCGTCAAGCACGTCGCCGCCACGCACGGCGGCGAGGTGCGGGTCTGGTCGGTCGAGGGCCAGGGCTCGACGTTCACCCTCACGCTTCCCCGTGCCGGCTCCCCCGGGAGCCCGGCCGGCACCGCTGACACCCAGGAGGACCAGTGACCCGAGTACTCGTCGTGGAGGACGAGGAGAGCTACAGCGAGGCGCTCTCCTACATGCTCCGCAAGGAGGGCTTCGAGGTGGCGATCGCCGCCGACGGGCACGCCGCGCTGGCGGAGTTCGACCGCCACGGCGCCGACATCGTCCTGCTCGACCTCATGCTGCCGGGCATCCCCGGCACCGAGGTGTGCCGCACCATCCGGCAGACCTCGAACGTCCCGGTGATCATGGTCAGCGCCAAGGACGACGAGGTCGACAAGGTGGTCGGCCTCGAGCTCGGCGCCGACGACTACGTGACCAAGCCGTACTCGCCACGCGAGCTGGTCGCCCGGATCCGCGCCGTCCTCCGTCGCGGGCACGAGACCGACCTGCTGCCCGACACCCTCGAGGCCGGGCCGGTGCGCATGGACGTCGAGCGGCACGTCGTCACCGTCGACGGGCACGAGCAGCGGCTGCCGCTCAAGGAGTTCGAGCTGCTCGAGATGTTCCTGCGCAACCCCGGCCGGGTGCTCACCCGCGGCCAGCTCATCGACCGGGTCTGGGGCTCGGACTACGTCGGCGACACCAAGACCCTCGATGTCCACGTGAAGCGGCTGCGCGCCAAGCTCGAGCCCGAGCCGGGCGAGCCTCAGTACCTCGTGACCGTGCGGGGGCTCGGGTACAAGCTCGACCTGTAGGACGTCGTCCGGATGTCGTGGTACGACGACCGATTCCCGCTCGATCCGCGTCATGGGTCTCCGTAGCGTTGGCTCGTGACCACTGCGACGACCGAGGACCACGCGACCGCGCCGACGGCCTGGCTGCCGCTGGCTGCCGTCGGCGTGACGCTGACGTTCTGGGCCTCGGCGTTCGTGGCCATCCGGCACCTCGGCGACGACTTCTCCGCCGGCAGCATGGCGCTGGGACGGCTCGCGGTCGGCGCGATCGCCCTCGGCGCCTTCGCGGTGGGACGGCGCGGCCTGGTGCGGCCGACCTGGCGGCAGTGGCGCTCGATCGCGGTGATCGGGGTGCTCTGGTACGGCGTCTACATGGTCGCGCTCAACGAGGGCGAGCGCACGGTCGACGCCGGCACCGCCGCGATGCTCATCCAGGTCTCCCCGGTGCTCGTCGCCGTGCTCGCCGCGATCTTCCTCGCCGAGCGGTTCACGCCGCAGCTCGCCGTCGGCCTCGGCCTGGCGTTCGGGGGTGTCGCCGTCATCGCGCTCTCGTCGCCGGGCGACGGCGGGGACGGCTCCGACCTGGTCGGGGTGGGCCTCTGCCTGCTGTCGGCCGTCGTCTACGCCGTCAGCCTGGTGGTGCAGAAGCCGCTCGTGGCCACGATGTCCGCGCTCCACGTCACGTGGCTGGCGTGCACGGTCGGGGCGGTCGCCTGCCTGGTGTTCACGCCGACGCTGGTCTCCGAGGCGGCCCACGCCCCGGCGTCGTCGATCTGGTGGCTGGTCTACCTCGGCGTGTTCCCGACCGCGGTCGCCTTCACCACGTTCGGCTACGCGCTCAACCACATGAGCGCCTCGAGCCTGGGGGTCACCACCTACCTGGTGCCGCCGATCACGATCGTGCTCGGCCTGATCTTCCTCGGCGAGGTGCCGCCGCCGCTCGCCTACGCCGGTGGCGTGCTGGCGCTCGTGGGCGTCGCGGTGGCCCGTCGCCGGCCGAGGGCCGCCGTCCGCCATGCCCCCGCTCGTGCCGGCGTCGCGGGCTTGAAAGATTCACCGCCTCAGCGGTGAATCTTTCGCTTGTGCCACGAACCTTCGTGTGACAAGCGAGTGAAACGTGCCGAGAGCGTGGTCATGCGGCGACGCGGAACTCGGACCTGATGACCGATGCCGTGCGGACGGGGAACCGGAGGTCTCGCCAGGCGAGGCGGATGACGGTCCATCCGGTCAGCCGACGGATCAAGTCCTCGCGCTTCTTCTCGCGCACGACCATCTGCTCGATCGTCTCGCCCTCGCGGCGGAAGCGGTGGTACTTCTCCTCGCCGTCGAACTCCACGATCACCTTGAGATGCGGCCAGGCGAAGTCGACTCGTGCTGCGAGCCGGCCGTCGGGGTGGAAGATCTCGAACTGCAGCTCCGGGAGTGGCAGACCTTGGTTCCAGAAGAACCATTGGCAGCGGCTCTCGCCGACCGACTCGGCCTTGCCCGTGGCCAGCAGCGCGACGACGTGCTGGCTCAGCGACCCCGGCCACTCGCGGTGCGCCGTGAAGTGCATGGTCAGCTCCTCCGTCGACGTCTCGCCGGCGTGCAGGAAGTGGTTGGCCTGGACCAGGCCCGCCTCGCTTCCCGACACGCAGGTGACCTCGAAGACGGCACGAGCCGGCGTCGTCATCCACCACCCGCGATGGCGCCGGACGTCCCCGACCCGAAGATCGCCGGAATGGTGCACCACGCGAGCTTGGCGGCGCCCGTTCCCGAACATGTGCGTGAGATGCACGCTCCCGAGGTCGAGACCGAAGTCCGGCCCACCCTGCACCAAGCACGAGCTCGCGTGGGACAGCACGACGTGGTCGCGATAGAGACGCACCACCGCTCGGCACAACAGCCGGTGCCGCTCCGCGTCGGACGCCGCGACATGCACCTCGCGAAGGCAGTACGCGCCCTGCCGGATCCGGACGATCGCGCGTTGTTGCACGTGCCGCCAGAGGGCCGCGTCGTCGATCCCGGCGGCGAGCGCCTCGCGTCGAAGGAAGACGCCGTGCGAGTCCGCGACGTGCGCCAACGGGTTGTCTGGTTTGAACATGGCGGCACGCTGGTGCTGATCGATGCGCGGCGCCATCGGACGCGGCCGCCGTCTGTGGACATCGCCTCGAAGTAGGTCCTGTGAGTGGTCCGTGGGCATCCCGTGCCAGGTCGGGGCCACAGCTTCACGAACGAAACTCTCGCTCCTGCCACGAACCTTCGTGCGACAAGCGAAGGTTTCACCGCCCAAGCGGTGAATCTTTCACCCGCTGCCGCCTAGCCGTGGAGCGCGAGGGCGAGGCCCTCGCGCAGGGACGCCGTGGCGCGGCTGCGCAGCTGGCTCACGCGGGACTCGGTGACCTGGAGGACCTGCCCGATCTCGCCGAGGGTGAGCCCCTCGAAGAAGTAGAGCGCGATGACCACCTGATCGCGCTCGGGGAGCGTCTGGAGGGCGCCGAGCAGGGCGCCGCGGGTGGCCTCGTCCTCCAGGGCGTCGTCGACGGCGGGCGCCAGGTCGTCGAGCGCGGCCAGCTCGTCGTCCTCGGCGGAGGAGAAGGAGTTCGGCCGGTCCTTGAGCGCGCGCAGCTCGGCGATCGTGATGCCGGCCTCGGCGCACACCTCGGAGTCGGTGGGCGCGCGGTCGAGCTGGTGCTGGAGCTTCTCGCGGGCCCGGTCGACGTCGCGGGTGCGGCTGCGCACCGAGCGCGGCACCCAGTCGGCGGCGCGGATGCTGTCGATGATCGCGCCGCGGATGCGCGGCACGGCGTAGGTCTGGAACGCCCAGCCGCGGTCGGGCTCGAACTTGTCGATGGCGTCCATCAGGCCGATGACGCCCTCGGAGACCAGGTCGGCGGAGTCGACCGACTGCGGCAGGCCGCTGCGCACGCGGCCGGCGACGTACTTCACCAGCGGCGAGTAGTGCAGGACGAGCTGGTTGCGCGCAGCAGTGGAGCCGGTGGACTTGAAGTCGAACCACAGCTCGTCGAGCACGTCGGTGCCCCGGTCGTCCACGCCCGACCTCCTGCTTCCCTGGCGTCACCCCATGCGACGCAGCGACGCCCGAAACCCTAACGGGTACGGGCGTCGCTGGTGGGGGGAAACGGCTGACCTGGGGTGTCAGCCGTCGAGGAAGGAGAGCTCCGACAGCACCACGTCGACCGGGACGGACGGCGTGGAGACCACCGGCGTGGGGGGCTCCTCGGTGAGGGAGGGAACGGGGGGCGCGAGGGGTGCGACCGTGTCCAGCATCAGCGGGACCAGCGGCGCGACCTCGGCCGGGGCCGAGAACGACACCGGCTCGGGATCGAGCACGACCGGCGCCGCGACCACCTCGACCGGCGCGACGATGGGCGCGGCGATGAGAGGGGCCGGCGCGGTGGCCGGGGTGAACGTGCTGGAGCCGACACCGAGCAGGACCCGGGTCAGGTCGGCCAGGTCGCCGGCGAGCTTGTCGGCCATCACCGGACGCAGGTCGGCGTCGACGGCGGCCGGTCGACCGGCGGTCCGCGGCCGCAGCGTGGTCACCGGCGCGAGGTTCTCGACCGGGGCCGGGATGGCGACCGGAGCCGGGATGACGACCGAGTCCGAGATGTCGACCGGCGCGAGCGGGGCCACCGGCACGAGCGGGGTGACGTCGACCGGGGCCGGCACGGGGGCCGGGATCGAGACGGGCTCGGGAGCGGACACCGGGACCGCGAAGGAGACCGGCTCGGGAGCGGGCACGGGGGCCGGGACCGAGAGCGGGGCGGCGGAGGCGGTCACCTCGGGCAGGGGGGTGACGGTCTGCCCTTCCACGCTGATCGCGTGGCTGTGCCAGTCCTGGACGGACATCGGGACTCCTGGGTCGGGCGAGGAGGGACGGCTGACGGGCGGGGAAGCGGCCGAGCTGGTGGAGCGGGTGCTACGGGGTGGTGCGGGGGGAAACGGTGCGGTGGCGCGCCGCCCTGGAGTGCGACGCGCCACCGTGACCGTGGGGGGTCCTACATCAGGGGCAGGTGGTCTCCGACGCGGGCTGCAGGCCGCCGTCGGTGGAGTCGTAGACCCAGTCCTGCGAGGCGTTGGCGCTGTCGCCGATCATGCAGAAGCCGCCGGCCGGGGGCGTCGCGTCGAGCGTCACGGTGACGCCGTCGGAGGCCTTGTGGGTCGGGACCGCGGTCGGGTACGCCTGGTTGTTGACGAACTCCGTCTCCATGAGGGTGGCCACGTTCTTCAGGTCGGACTTGACGGCCGAGTCGGCCGCCTTCTCGCGCTGGCTCAGGAAGAGCGGGATCGCGATGGCGGCGAGGATGCCGATGATGACGATGACGACGAGAAGCTCGATGAGGGTGAAGCCCTCGTCCTTCTCGTCGAGAGACTTCTGCAGTCGCTTGAGCATGATGGGGGTTCTCCTGGGGTGAGTCTTGAGGTGGTTGGACGGAGCTTGCGACGGAGGTGTCGATCTCTGGAGGCATCCGCTTGAGCCCGGTCTAGACCAGCGGTGGACAACTCAAGTCCCCCTGGCTCGCGGTCGATGTTCCTCGTGCGCCCGGACGTGTTCCGTCCGGACGGTCGACCCGTCTCGGCCCGAGCGCTCCGTCACCGTCCTCGCCCGAGAAGTGAGCCGCCCATGTCCCGCACCCAGCCCCGGCGCCACGCCGCCCGGGCCGAGCGTCCGGACGCCGGCTTCACCCTCGTCGAGACGCTGGTGACCGTCTCGCTGCTGCTCGTGGTGCTCGGCATCGCCGTCGGCGGGTGGTCCACGTACACGAAGGGTCGCGAGGTCGACGGGACCGCCAAGGAGATCCAGGCCGTGCTCCGGCAGGCGCAGCAGCGCGCGGTCTCCGAGAGCCGCACCATCTGCGTGCTGTTCGACGCGGCGGACAACTCCTGGAAGACCTACCGGGGTGCCTGCAACGGCACCAAGACGGCGTTCGGCGGCACCGGCCGCGCCCAGGGCGGCGCCGACCTCGTCAGCCCCCACTTCTCCAGCGGCACCAGCACGACCAGTGCGGGCGTGACGTTCCTGCCGCGCGGCAGCGCGTGGCCCGGCGAGCTGACCGTCTCCCGCCCCGGCGAGACCGGGCGACAGATCTCCGTGGAAGGGCTGACCGGCCGTGTCACGATCGACTGAGCGACCCGAGCAGGAGCGCGACGAGGGGTTCACCCTGGTCGAGGTCCTGGTGTCCATCGGCATCCTGCTCGTGCTGATCGCGGCGGTGCTGCCGCTCCTGATCACCGGCATCCGCACCACCGACGTCGTGCGAGGGGCTCTGCAGGAGAAGGGTCTGGCGCAGACCGAGCTCGAGCGGATGCGGAACCTGCCGTTCCACGTCGCGACGTCGGCCGGCAACTACGTCGACGTGCTCGACCGCTACTACCCCGACCTGACCCCGGGCGCGACGCCCACCTGCGGCACCGCGGCCAACTGGAACGTCCCCGCGGTCGGCTGGTCCGGCTACGTGTCGGCCACCGCCGCGCGGTGCGGCTACGAGCCGTCCGGCCCGCTCTACCGCACGGTGCGCACGACCGGGGCGACGGTGGCCGGCGACCCGCTCCCCCAGGGCTTCGTCCTGGTCGTCGACACCCAGTTCCTCAGCAACGCGACCCCGCCGGTTCCGATGGCGCCCGCCACCGGCTACAACCGCACGCTGGTGAACAAGGACCGGGCGCCCAGCCGGCAGATCGGCGTCACGATCGCGGTGTTCCGCACCGGCCGGGTCAACAAGGTCCCGATGACCACCTACAGCCAGATCGTGAAGCGTGACCAGGTCGAGCCCCTGGTGCGCAGTGCGGTCGACGCGACGGCGATCTCCCTGGGCATCAGCACAGCCGACGGTCTCCCCCTCACGATCGCGGCGGGCCGACTCGACCTCAACGCCAGCCTCACGCAGGCGAGCACCGCCACCGCCGTCCTCGCCGGCGTGAACGCCAGCACCTCGACCGGTGAGGCGGGCGGGACCACCACCACGGTGACCGCGCCACCGGCGGCCTCGCTCGGGGTTCAGGACACCCCCGCAGGACAGCTCGACCCCGACGGGTGCGCGCTGGCGTGCTGGGGCGCGACGCGGCGCTCGGCCGTGACCGTCGACGCGGCCGACGGACTGCCGACCGCCGGCTCGCCCACCGCGCCGCTGCAGGCGCAGGTCCGCGACCTCACCAACCAGGGCATCTCGCTCGGCGCCGGCGCCGGTGCCACGTACCTCGGGCAGCGCACCGGCCCGGTGATCAAGGTGACCGGCGCCGGCGTGCGAACCGGCAACGCGGGCTGCGCGACGGCCGAGACAGGTGACGCCGTCCCGGCGCTCTCGAGCGGCTGGTTGCGCACCACTCCCCCGGAGGACCCCGCGGACCCCTCGCTCGTCGAGGCCTGCGGCATCGCCCGCGCCACCACGGTGGCCGTCGTCCCCACCACGTTCGCGCCGGACGGCGTGCTGCGGGTGACCCTCACCTCGGCGCGTGTGTCGTGCCGGGTGAGCGGGGCCGGACACGTCGGTGCCATCGGCGCCACGTTCGACGCCCTGGTCGAGCGGTGGACGCCCACGGGCTACGTCGAGGCCGGCCGCGTCACCGACCTCGCGACCGCCGACCCGCTGGCCGGGGTCCCGCTGACGACCGCACTCGGCAGCTTCGGGACGCTCGGCGACTACATCGAGTCGTGGTCGATGCTCACGAAGAACGGCATCCGCGGCTCGACCGGCGCCGGCCTGGCGACCGTCCAGCTCCCCGGCGTCGTCAACCTCACCACCAAGCCGGTGCGGGCCGGCGCCGACGGCACCACGCCCGACGAGCAGTCCGTCGTCAACCTCTCGCTCGGCACCCTGTCGTGCGTTGCCAAGGATCAGCGATGACGACCCCCACGACGATCCTCGACGACGACCTGGAGCCCGAGCAGGACGGCGGGTTCACCCTGATCGAGCTGCTCGTCGCGATGGGACTGTTCGGCGTGCTGAGCACGGTGCTCTTGTCCTTCGTGCTCTCCACCGCCAACACCACCGACAGCGTCGACCGTGCCTCCACCGGCGTCGCCGAGGCCCGGCTGGCGCTCGAGCGGATGTCCCGCGAGCTCCGGCAGGCGCGCGCCATCGAAGCCGCGGAGATCACCGCCGACAGCGTCTCGTTCACCTTCTGGACCGACTTCGACGGTGATGGCGTCCGCGACCCGGACGCCGTCGACCCCGAGGTGCTCACCTACACGTGGACGCGCTCGTCCAGCCGGCTCACGCTGTCCGCCGCCGGCGGCGGCTCGACGGTCACCCGCCCGGTGCTGGCCGGCGGGGTGACCGACGTCAGTCTGCGCCTGCGCAGCAGCCTGTACCAGTACGACGGCAACGCGGACGGCACCACCACCTGGCAGGAGCTCGACGCTGCCGGAGGTCTGGTGGGCAACAACAACGGCGTGCCGGACGGGCTCGAGCTCGAGCACATCGACCTGGTGTCGATCCGGCTCAAGATCGAGACCGAGGGCTCCACTCGCGACTTCGCGCTGCAGGCCGACCTGCGCAACCGAGAGGTGGACCAATGATCCCCCGCTTCCTCCGACCCCGCGCCCCGTGGCGCCACGACGACGACGGCTCGGCGCTGCTCATCACCGTGATGGTGATGGCCGTGATCACCAGCCTGACGACCGTGGTGCTCGCGGTCTCGGTCAACAACCTCGGTGCGGCGACGCGCTCGCAGCAGTCCGCCGGCGCGCTGGACGCCGCCGACGCCGGCGTCACGCAGGCCATCGTCTACCTCCAGCAGAGTGCCGGGCGCGCCCTCACCTGCGCGCCCACCTGCGCGTCCAACCCCTGGGGCAACCAGAACGCGCCCCAGTCCGTCGACCTCCCGGGCAGCACCGACCAGAGCTTCCGGGTGTGGATCGAGCCGGTGCCGACCACCGCGCCGGTCTTCTACCGGGTGCACTCCCGCGGCCGCGACATCGACGGCATCCGGCTCCTCGAGGTCGACGTCACGCTGGTCGGAACCCACCTGCCGCTCGGGGTGTTCGCCCGCGCGGTCAACGGCGGCGGCAGCGCCTCGGTGACCCGCGAGAGCATCTACACCACCGGGTGCGTGTGGCGCCGCAACCAGATCGCGTCGAGCGGCATCGACGCCTGGACCGGAATCCCCGCGTCGGTCCACTCCTCCAAGACGATCACCGAGGGCAACGGCAGCGGCAACAACTGCGCGAGCGACAACAAGGCGATCCACAAGAACGGCCTGTGCAGCAGCAGCTACAAGTACGACCACGACTCGCAGTACGTCTACAACAGCTCCGACGCGTGCACGGTCGCCCAGCAGGCGCTCGGCACCTCGAAGTGGAACAAGTACTACCGTCCCCGCGACCTGGACGGGGTGGCCGGGAACGACGTCGCCGGCAGCTACCTTCGCGACGACGCGGCCCTGCGCGAGCTGTTCAACGTCGACGACCGCGACCCGTTCACGCCGTCGCAGCTCGACGAGCTGCGCACGATCGCGCAGATGCAGGGCACCTACTTCACCAGCACCACCTACACGAGCCCCAACCCGGTGACCAACCCGGACGCCGTGCTGTTCTTCGACCTCGCCAATGCCACCGGCAACCGCGAGGTCGACCTCAACAACATCACCGGGTGGGGCCGGGCCCGCGGCCTGGCGGCCAACCACGCGGACTGCAAGTCGCGGTCGCTGATCATCGTCATCGACGGCGGCGACGCCAAGCTGAACTCCAACCAGTCCCTCGCCGCCACTCTCGTGATGACCAGCCGCGCTCCCTACGGCAACGTCAACAAGGCGAACGGCACCGCCGACTTCATCGGCACGATCTTCGCCGACTCGGTCAACCTGGTCGGCAACGTCGACTTCTCCCTCGACGAGTGCTTCATGAACAACCTCTCCCCGCACCTCAACACCGTCTCGGTCTCGAACTACATCGAGATCGACCGCTAGCCGGACGAACGCCCCCACGGTCGTCGAGCCTGTCGAGACGCCCGCAGGCCAACGCCCCCACGTACGTCGAGCTTGTCGAGACGCCCGGAGGTCAACGCCAACGCACCCGAACGGTCGTCGAGCCTGTCGAGACGCCCGGAGGTCAATGCCGACGTAACCGCACGGCGCTACCCACGAGACATCCACAACAGCGGGCATCGCGAGCTGTCCACAGAGACCACGACGTCCGTGGGCGCCCCGACGGCGCGACGACCGACCATGCCGGGATGCTCTGGGTCTACATCATCGAGTGCGCCGACTCCTCTTACTACGTCGGCAGCACCGTCGACCTCGACCGGCGCCTGTGGGAGCACGACATGGGCCTCGGATCGACGTACACCCGACCGCGGCGGCGCCGGCCGGTGAAGCTGCGGTGGTGCGTCCAGTACCAGAGCATCCAGCAGGGCTTCGACTTCGAGAAGCAGCTGCAGGGATGGGGCCGCGCCAAGCGTGAGGCCCTCATGGAGGGCCGGTTCGAGGATCTGCCGGCGCTCTCACGGAGCCGTTCATCGAAGAGCGCGACTCCGGATGGACCGCCGGCGCCAGGCGGCTGATCTCAGGGTCGAGTCGGCGAGATCCCCTCCGGCGTCTCGACAGGCTCGACGAACGTGGGGGACGAGTCGGCATGATCCCTTCCGGCGTCTCGACAGGCTCGACGAACGTGGGGGTCGAGTCGGCATGATCCCTTCCGGCGTCTCGACAGGCTCGACGAACGTGCGGGGCGCGTCGGCGTTTACCTTCCGGCGTCTCGACAGGCTCGACGAACGTGGGGGTCGAGTCGGCATGATCCCTTCCGGCGTCTCGACAGGCTCGACGAACGTGGGGGTCGAGTCGGCATGATCCCTTCCGGCGTCTCGACAGGCTCGACGACCGTGGGGGTCGAGTCGGCATGATCCCTTCCGGCGTCTCGACAGGCTCGACGACCGTGGGGCTCGACGTCGGCGTTGATCCCTTCCGGCGTCTCGACAGGCTCGACGAACGTGGGGGTCGAGTCGGCATGATCCCTTCCGGCGTCTCGACAGGCTCGACGAACGTGGGGGGTCGAGTCGGCATGATCCCTTCCGGCGTCTCGACAGGCTCGACGAACGTGGGGGGTCGAGTCGGCATGATCCCTTCCGGCGTCTCGACAGGCTCGACGAACGTGGGGGTCGAGTCGGCATGATCCCTTCCGGCGTCTCGACAGGCTCGACGACCGTGCCCTGGCGTCGGCGTTTGCCTTCCGGCGTCTCGACAGGCTCGACGACCGTGCCTGGCGTCGGCGTTTGCCTTCCGGCGTCTCGACAGGCTCGACGAACGTCACGGCGTCTCGACAGGCTCGACGAACGTTCGGGACGGCGACGGCCCCGGCTCCTGGGGAGCCGGGGCCGTGCGGTCGTCGGGCTACTTGATGAGGTCGAAGACCGAGAAGATCGGGAGGTAGAGGGCCACGATCATGCCGCCGACGATGACGCCGAGGAAGGCGATCATGAGCGGCTCGATGAGGGAGGTGAGGGCCTCGGTGGTGGCCTCGACCTCCTCGTCGTAGAACTGGGCGATGCGGGCGAGCATCTCGTCGACGGCGCCCGCCTCCTCGCCGGAGGCGATCATCTGCACCACCATCGACGGGAAGATGTCGTGCTTGCCCAGCGGGCCGGCGATCGAGTCGCCCTTCGACACCGACCCCCGGACGTCCTCGATGGCCCGGCTGATGACGATCGAGCCGACCGTCTCGGAGACGATGTCGAGCGAGGCGAGGATCGGGACCCCCGAGCGGAGCAGGGTGCTGAGGTTCCGCGAGAACCGGGTGAGCGCGATCTTGTGCGAGAGCTTGCCGAACACCGGCAGCTTGAGCCGCAGCGGGTCGACGACGTTGCGCACCTTCTCGTCGTGCTTGTGCTTGCGCCACCAGAACAGGAAGCTCACGCTCGCCACGAGGAACGTCGGGGCGATGAACTTCATGGCCCCCGAGAGCATCACCAGGATGCGGGTGGGGAGCGGCAGGGTGCCGCCCAGGTCCTTGAACATGGTCTCGAAGATCGGCACGACGAACAGCAGCATGCCGACGCACATGAGGATCGCCATGATGAAGACGACGACCGGGTAGGTCAGCGCCGCCTTGATCTTGCCGCGCAGCTTCACCTCGGCCTCGAACGTCTCGGCCACCTGCTGCATCGCGGTGTCGAGGAAGCCGCCGGTCTCACCGGCGCGGGTCATGCTGATCATGAACGGCGGGAACGTCTTGTGCGGGTCGTTGGCGAACGCCGCCGACAGGCTGTGCCCGCCCTCGACGTCCTGCTTCACCCGGGCGACGACCTCCCTCAGCGACGGGTTGTCGAGCTGCTCGGCGAGGATCGACAGCGCCCGGAGCAGGGTGAGGCCGGCGTTGATCATGGTCGCGAGCTGGCGCGCGAAGACCGAGAGGTCCTTCATCGTGACGCGCTTGCGACCGAAGGAGATGTCCTTCTGCAGGCCCGTGCCCGTCTTCTTGACCTCCAGGGGCACGTACCCCATGGTCATCAGCTTCTCGGCGACGGCCTTCTCGTTGTCGGCCTTGACCCGGCCCTCGCGGAACCGGCCCTCGGCGTCCCGGACCTTGTAGTCGAACTGGGTGGCGGACATCAGACCCCGGTTCCGCCGGGCGTGGCGAGCTGCCACACGTCGGTGTTGTCAGCGGGACGCCGCCCGCCCTCGTAGGCGCCCGGTCCGGACGACGTCGCCGGCATCGTCGCCCTCGCCTGAGCGGCGGCGGTGGCGCCGGTGCTGGTGCCGCCGAGCAGGGTGATGAGGTCGCCGACGTCCGAGCAGTACTCGAAGGCCTGGTCCTGGGTGATCCGGCCCGCCTTCACGTGCTCGGCGAGGTGCGCGTTGAGCGTCTGCATGCCCTGCCGCCCGCCGGCCTGGAGCGCGCCGGGGATCTGGGGCAGCTTGTCGTCGCGGATCATCGAGCGGATGCCCGAGGTGCAGACCATGATCTCGACGGCGGCCACCCGGCCCTTGCCGTCGACCGTCGGCACCAGCGACTGACACACGACGGCCTGCAGGGTGGCGGCGAGCTGGGTGCGGACCTGCTGCTGCTGGCCGGACGGGAAGACGTCGACCACACGGCTGACGGTGTCCTGAGCCGACTGGGTGTGCAGCGTGGCCAGCACGAGGTGACCGGTCTCGGCTGCGGTGAGCGCCACCGAGATGGTGTCGAGGTCGCGGAGCTCGCCGACCAGGATGACGTCGGGGTCCTGGCGCAGCACGTGCTTGAGCGCGTCGCGGAAGCCGTGGGTGTCGGCGCCGACCTCGCGCTGGTTCACCAGGCAGCCCTGGTGCTTGTGGAGGAACTCGATCGGGTCCTCGATGGTGACGATGTGGCCGTGCCGGGTGCGGTTGATCTGGTCGAGGATCGCGGCGAGCGTCGTCGACTTGCCCGAGCCGGTGGGGCCGGTGACGAGCACCAGACCGCGCTTGAGGTTGCCGAAGGTCTGCATGACCGGCGGCATCCCGAGCTTCTCCAGCGGCTTGATCTCCCAGGGGATCATGCGGAGCACCGCGCCGACCGACTCGCGCTGCCAGAACACGTTGACGCGGAACCGGCCGACGTCGCGCACCGAGTAGGCGAGGTCGAGCTCACGGGTCTCCTCGAAGACCTTGCGCTGGAGCTCGGTGAGCACCGCGTAGAGGCCGTCCTGGAGCTGCCGCTGCTGGAGCACGGGCTCGCCCTCGAGCGGCACCATCGAGCCGCGCATCCGCATGGTGGGCGGCGCGCCGACGGTGAGGTGCAGGTCGGACGCGCCGGCCTGGGTGGCCCGGGTCAGCAGGTCGTCGAGGTCCAGCCGCGGACCGGCGTTCGGCTCACCGAACGAGTCACCCCACGACACGGAGCACCTCCTCGATGGTGGTGCGTCCCAGGACGACCTTCAGCCAGCCGTCGTCGCGCAATGTGGTCATGCCTTCCTCCCGGGCCTGGCGGCCGATCTCGTCTGTTGAGGCGCGGCGCACCGTGAGCCGCTCGATCTCCTCCGAGACCGTCATGACCTCGTGGAGGGCCATGCGGCCCCGGTAGCCCGTCCCGCCACAGGCGGAGCAGCCGACGTTGCGGTAGAGCTCGTGAGCGTCGTCCGGCATGACGAAGCCCAGCAGGGCGAGCTCGTCGGGGTCCGGGACGTAGGGGGCGCGGCAGCGCGAGCAGAGCGACCGGCACAGCCGCTGGGCCACCACGGCGTCCAGCGCGGAGCCGACCAGGAAGGGCTCGATGCCCATCTCGACCAGGCGGGTCACGGCGCTCGGGGCGTCGTTGGTGTGCAGCGTGGAGAGGACCAGGTGGCCGGTGAGCGAGGCCTCGGTGGCGATCGCGGCGGTCTCGTGGTCGCGGATCTCACCGATCAGCACGATGTCGGGGTCTGACCGCAGGATCGAGCGGAGCGCGGAGGCGAAGGTCAGGCCGGCCTTCGGGTTGGTCTGCACCTGGTTGATGCCGGGCAGCCGGTACTCCACCGGGTCCTCGACGGTGATCACGTTGACGTGCGGCTGGCTGAGGATGTTCAGCGTCGCGTAGAGGGTCGTGGACTTGCCGGAGCCGGTCGGGCCGGTCACCAGGATCATCCCGTACGGCTTCTTGTAGGAGACCTCGAAGCGGTCGAAGTTGGACGTGCTGAACCCCAGGTCGTCGAGGCTGAGCCGGGTGTTGCTGTTGTCGAGGACGCGGCAGACGATCTTCTCGCCCCACACCGTCGGCAGCGTGGCGACGCGGAGGTCCATGGTGCGGCCCTCGTGCTGCACCGACATGCGACCGTCCTGGGGCACCCGCCGCTCGGCGATGTTGAGGTCGGCCATGATCTTCATGCGCGAGATCACGCCGCTGGCGATCGAGCGGGGCGCCCGGTGGGCGTCGAGCAGCACGCCGTCGACGCGGTAGCGGACCCGCAGGTCGTTCTGGGTCGGCTCGAGGTGGATGTCGGAGGCGCGGTCGGAGATCGCCTGGCTGATGAGCAGGTTCACGAACCGGACGACCGGGGCGTCCTCGGTGACCTCGGTGAGGTTGTCGAGGTCGGAGGAGTCCTCCTCGGTGACGTCCAGGTCGGAACCGAGTGTCGCCAGCTCGCCCTCGGCCCGGTAGTTCTGGTTGATCCGATGCTCGATCTCGGGACGGCCGGCGAGCACCAGCACGATCCGTCGGCCGGTCAGCCGGGCGATGTCGTCCTTGAGCTGCAGGTCCGTGACGCCCTTGATCGGGACCGCCACGCGCAGCTGGTCGCCCTCGAGCTCGAACGGGATCGCGGTGTGACGGCGCGCGAAGTCGCCGGGCAGCAGCGCGGCCGCAGCGGCGTCGACGCGATGCTCGCTGAGGTCGACGTACGGCAGCCCCGCCTGCTCGGCGGCGAATCGCAGCAGGGTGGAGCGCTCGATCAGGCCCCGTTCGACGAGTGCCTCGAGCACGCTCTGGCCCTCCCCGGCGGACGCGGCCGCGAGGGCCACGTCGTCCGCGGTCACCTTGCCTGCGGCGAGCAGGGCGTCGAGGGTGTCGCCGATGCTGGTCAGCACGCCGGCACCTCCGCTTCAACGGTCGCTGAGCAAGTCGTAGGCCGGTGAGGGGGGAACCGGCCTCTCAGCAGGAGTTGTCGGCCCCACCGGCCCCACACTTGAGGGCGCCGGCTCACGGACAGGGAAGGTCAGCGCAGGATGTCGAGCGCGAGCTTCGGCTCCGTGCGGTACCGCACGATGAGCTCGGCGGTGGCCTCGTCGATGCGGTCGTGGAGCGCGCGCCGGTAGTGCGTCAGCCGCTCCTCGGTGGCGCGGAGCCGGTCGAGGGCCGCGGCGGTCTCGGCCTCGTCGCGGGGCGTCACCCAGACCGCGGCGGCGTCCGGCAGGTCGGGCAGCGGGTCGGCGGCGCGGACCCGGTGCAGCGCGGCGCGACCGCGGCCGGCGCCGGTGTCGCCGAGCACCCGGCCGAGGGCGTCGACGTCGACGGGCGAGTCGGCGAGGTTGCCCGCCTGGATCAGGTCCATCCGGGCGTGCACGAGACGACGCCAGTAGGAGATGCGCTCCTCCTCCTCGCGTAGCCGCTCGCGGTAGGTGCGCAGCTCCGCGAGCGAGACCTCGACGAGGTGCGGCGAGGCGACAGCGTCGGTG
This sequence comes from uncultured Actinomycetota bacterium, assembly GCA_963780355.1. Lineage (GTDB taxonomy): Bacteria > Actinomycetota > Actinomycetes > Propionibacteriales > Nocardioidaceae > Nocardioides. The sequence goes on along the minus strand of CAWABT010000001.1, from coordinate 1,372,118 downwards.
ACGGTACGTCGCTGCCCGCTCGGGGGCAGGTCGTCGTCACTGGCCACGCAGGTCACTTTAGAGCGTTCGCGCCCCGCTGTTGCCCTAGTGGGCGCAGAAGGTCAGGCGATGCTCTGGCTGGGCGACCAGCCGGTGCGCCGCAGCATGACCGAGAGGTCGTGCGGGTTGGAGGCCGCCGCGGTGGCGGTGCTGAGGTCGATGGTGCCCTCGACGACCAGCTGCTGGAGGTGCTGGTCGAAGGTCTGCATGCCGGAGTACTCGCCCTGCGACAGGATGTCCGGCACCGAGGCGGTCTTGTCAGGGTCGGCGATCGCCTCGGCCAGCCGGGCGTTGTTCACCGCGATCTCCATGACGCAGACCCGACCGAGTCCGTCGGCCCGCGGCACCAGGCGCTGGCACACGATGCCCTCGAGCGAGCCGGACAGGACGGCGCGCACCCGGGCCTGCTCGTCGGCCGGGAAGAACTCGATGAGCCGGTGCACGGTCTCGCGGGCGTCGTTGGTGTGCATCGAGGCCAGCACCAGGTGGCCGGTCTCGGCGGCCGTGATCGCGGCGTGCACGGTCTCGGTGTCGCGCAGCTCGCCGATGAGGATCACGTCGGGGTCCTGCCGCATCGCAGCGCGCAGCGCGGAGGCCCAGTCGAGGGTGTCGGTACCCAGCTCACGCTGCGTGACGGTGGCGACCCGGTCGTCGTGCATGACCTCGATCGGGTCCTCGAGCGTGAGGATGTGCACCGCCCGCTTGCTGTTGATCAGGTCGACCATGCCGGCGAGCGTCGTCGACTTGCCGGAGCCGGTCGGGCCGGTGACGAGCACCAGGCCGCGGGTGCGCAGCGAGAGCTCGCCGATCGCCTTCGGCATCCCCATGTCGTCAAGGGAGGCCGCGGAGTCGCGCACCCGCCGCATCACGCAGGCGTCGGCGCCGCGGGTCCGGAACGCGTTGACGCGGAACCGGCCGACGCCCTCGACGATGAGCGCGTAGTCCGCCTCGAGCCGGGCGGCGAACTCGGCCTGGGTGCCGCTGGTCATCGAGGACCGGACCAACGTGGACACGGTGTCGGCGTCCAACGAGCTCGTGGTGGCGTCCATCAGCCGCCCTGCGACCCGCACCTTGGCGACCGAGCCGGGCCGGAGGTGCAGGTCGGAGGCACCTTCCTTCACGACGAGGTCGAGCAGTGCGAGCAGGGTGGGATGAGGCGTCGGCGTGGCCGTGGTGGGGGACATGACTCTCCTGCGGGGAGTGGGGGGTCGCGGAGGGTATCGGCAGCCCGGAAGCTCGGCTCAAGTCACTCAAGTGACGGATCGGTCGTGCCGAGAAACTGGGCATGCCTCGTTCCGTCATCGGTCTGGACATCGGCAGCTCGGCGGTCCGTGCTGTCGAGGTCGTGCCCGGCCGAACCCCCCGCATCCGCCGCGCCGGTCGGGTCCCCCTGCCCCCGGGCGCCGTTCACAACGGCCAGGTCCGCGAGCCGCAGGAGGTCACCAAGGCCGTGCGCCGGCTCTGGCACGAGAACCGCTTCTCCGGCAAGTCGGTCCGACTCGCTGTCGGCAGCGGCTCGGTGCTGGCGCGACCCGTCGAGCTCGACTGGATGCCGCCCGCCGACCTCCGCAAGGCGATGCGCTACCTCGTCGCCGACCTGCTCCCGGTGCCGGTCGACGAGGCCAACATCGACCACGTCCTCCTCGAGGAGCACGAGTCCGAGGGCCGCCGTCTGGTGCGGGTGCTCCTCGTCGCCACGGCCCGGGAGGGCGTCGACGAGGTGGTCCGGGCGGTCCGCGCCGCCGGCCTCCGGCCGACCACCGCCGACCTCGCCCCGCTGGCACTGGTCCGGGCCGCCGCGCGGATGCCGTCCCCCGACCTGGCCCCCGGCACCACCGAGGCGGTCATCGACGTCGGCGCCGACACCATCGCCGTCGCGCTCCACCGCCACGGCCGGCCGCGCTTCGTCCGCGTCATCCCCGGCGTCGGCGGCGCCGCGATCACCCGGGCCCTGGCCGACGCCTCCGGCGAGGAGTTCCTGGCCGCCGAGGAGCTGAAGCTACGCGCCAGCCTCGAGCCCGACCCCCACTCCCCCGTGCACCTCGACGGCGACCCCGTGACCGTGGTGCTGCGCGCGGCGGCCCAGAAGATGGTCACCGAGGTCGCCGACACGCTGCGCTTCTACGCCGCCTCCGACCCCGACAACCGGCCGGGCCGCGTGCTCCTCACCGGTCTCGGGAGCTCGCTTCCCGGCTTCGACCTGCTCTGCGAGAAGCACCTCGGCATCCCCGTCGCCCGGCTCGGCGCCTCGTCGAAGAAGCGCGGCAGCCTCGGCGCGGACGCCGACGCCGAGCTCACCGTCTCGTTCGGCCTGTGCCTGGGAGATGCGGCGTGAGCACCAAGACCAAGACCCCCAAGCTGGAGAAGCAGCCGAAGGAGCCCAAGGCCCCCAAGGCCCCCAAGGGCGGCAAGGGGCCGAAGGCGGGCAAGGCCGGCAAGCAGAGCCGGGCCGCCGAGATCAACGAGCCGGCCGCCGTCAACCTGCTGAGCCCGTGGGTGCTCGAGGAGCTGCGCGTGCTCCGGCTGCGCAAGCGGTTCCTGCTCGGCACCCTCGCCCTCCTGCTGGTGCTCGGGCTGTGCTGGGTGGGCCTCAAGCTCCAGCTGAACCGCTCCGAGCAGGAGGTGCGCGGCGAGGAGAACGTGACGGCCGGCCTCAGCGACCAGATCGAGACCCTCAGCGACGTGCGCAGCTATGTCACGGACGTCGAGAAGCGCTCCCGCATGGTCGAGAACGTGCAGGGCGCCGAGGCCCGGTTCTCCCTGGCCCTCGCCGCCCTCGCCGACGCCCTGCCCCGCACCGCGACCCTCACCAGCCTGACGGTCAAGCTGCCCGTCGCGGCGGTGGCCGGCGAGGAGGGCGAGGCGGTCTGCCCCGGGCCCGACCCGTTCGGGGGAGCGACCAAGGACCTGGTGGCGTGCATGGAGATCTCGGGCACCGCCGGCAGCCGTGACGACGTCAGCGACTTCGTCCAGCGCCTCGACCAGGTGCCGCTCTTCCTCGAGCCGTTCGTGGCCACCACCACGCGGGACACCGATCAAGAGGTGACCTGGACCGGCACCGTCGGGATCACCGCCCGGGCGCTCAAGGACGCCGGCGCCGCCGACGACACCGAGGGAGGCACCCGATGAACCTCCAGAGCGTGCCCGTGACCCGGCTGATCGGCGTCGTCTCGCTGGTCGTCGTCCTGCTGGCGGGGTGGTTCCTGCTCATCGGACCGACCGTGGGCGAGCTCGGCGCGGTCGACCAGCGCATGACCGACGCCCAGGACCGCAACAGCAGGATGTCCCTCCAGCTCACCCAGCTCCGGGCGCAGGCCGAGGACCTGCCGAAGACCCGCGCCGAGGCCGACCGCCTCGCCGAGGTCTTCCCGCCGACGGCCGACCAGCCCGGGTTCTTCGCCCAGGTGACCGAGGCGGCGTTCGACGCCGGGATCCGCGCCGACGACATCACCGACGTCAGCCTCGGCACGCCCATCGTCCCCAAGCCGGAGGGCGAGGAGCCGCCCCCGTCGGGTACGAACCCGGCGGACTCGCTGCCGGTCACACCGGCCGACCCCACCGAGATCGCCCTCCAGCTGGTGACGGTGACGGTGTCGGGCGACTACCGCGACCTGACCGCGATGCTCGCGAACCTCGAGTCGATGCAGCGGACCCTCTACGTCACCGGCGTCGAGCTCGCCGCGGGGACCGGGACGGAGGAGGCCGGAACCGCGTCCGCGATGTCCCTCACCGTCACCGGGGTCACCTTCGTCGCCAAGCTTCTCAAGGCCCCCGACGTCAACCAGCCGAGCGGCCAGCGCAACGACGGTGGTGCGGGCGGCACCGACCAAGCGTCGGGGTGAGCTCGGGTGATCTCGGGGCTGACCATGCGATGGCACGACACGGTCCGCCGGCTCCGGCCGACCGTCCGCGACCCCCTGACCGGCCTCGACAGCCGTGACACGCTGGAGCGGCGGGCACCGGGGCTGCTGACCGACGCCCTGGCCGAGGGCCGGTGCATGGCACTGCTGGTGCTCGACCTCGACGGCTTCAAGAGCATCAACGACACCGCCGGCCACGACGTGGGCGACCGGATGCTGCGCGAGGTGGCCAACCGGCTCCGCGCCGTCGCCGGCCGCCACGACCTGGTGGTGCGGCTCGGCGGCGACGAGTTCGCCGTGCTCGCCGAGGACGTGTTCCACGCGGCCGAGGCCGACGACCTCGCCGCCACCTTCGTGGACGCCGTCGGCGCTCGCTGGGACGTGGACGACCTCGCCCTGGCGATCCGGGTCTCGGTGGGCGTCGCGGTGCTCGGCGAGGACGGCACCACCCTCGACGACATGCTCCGCGCCGCCGACCAGGCGATGTACGCCGCCAAGCGCGACGGCCGCGGCACGATCGGTCCGGGCCAGTGGCGCGCCTGCCGCGTGCGGCGACCCGCCGCGGTCCGGCTCGGACCCGAGGGCGCGAGCCCCGCGGATGCCCGCTCCCCCGGGCTGCTCCGCGACCTGCGCGAGTGCACCCTGGCCGACCAGATCGTCGTGCACTACCAGCCGCAGATCGACCTGCGGACCGGCGCCGTCGTCGGTTTCGAGTCGCTCGCCCGCTGGGACCACCCCGAGCACGGGCTGCTCGACGCCCGCGAGTTCGTGCCGCTCGCCGAGCGGTCCGGACTGATGGCCCCGATCAGCGAGGCCGTGCTCGACCACGCCCTCGGCGACTTCGCGACGCTCCAGGCCGCCGTCCCCGGCTGCCGGCTGTCGCTCAACGTCACCCGCCGTCACCTGCTCGCCGCCGACCCGCTGCGGGGCCTCCTCGAGCGGCTGGACCGGCTGGGGATCCCCCACGAGGACATCGTCCTGGAGATCACCGAGCCGCTCGGCGCCGCCGCCCCCGAGGTGGGCGACCTGTTCGCCCAGCTCGAGGAGCACGGCCTCGCGGTGAGCGTGCGCGGGTTCGGCACCGCCGGCTCGTCCCTCACCGCGCTGTGGAGCAACCCCGCCGCGTGCGAGGTGAAGATCGACTCCTCCGTGGTGCGCTCGGTCGTCGCCGACCAGAACGCCCGCCGGCTCGTCCGAGCGCTCGTGAGCGCCGGCCACGGCCTCGGCATGCGCGTCGTGGCGATGGGGGTGGAGCGCCCGGAGATCGCCGAGGCGCTGCGCGACCTGCGCTGCGACCTCGCCCAGGGCTTCTGGTTCTGCCGTCCCGGCCCGCTCTCGTCGGTGCTGCGCTGGGTGTCGGTCCGCGACGCCTGCTGACGCCGTCGCTCGTCGAGCCTGTCGACACGACGGAACCGATCTCGCCACCTGTGCCGGGGTCGGGTCGGCGAGACCGCTCGCGGCGTCTCGACAAGCTCGACGAACGTCCGCCGAGCCTCCGCGGAGGCTCAAGTCCGGCCCCGCTGACGCCGACATCGAAAGTGTCCGGCCTTGCGCCGTCCCCCTACCCCCACCTCTCCCCCACGGAGGTTCGATGACCGAGCCCGTCGCGCCGTATCCGGTGGGCTCCGACCCGTACCAGGACCTCTCCTACCGGCTGGCGGCGGCAGGCCGGATCCGCGAGGCCGCGCTCGCCCAGTGGGCAGCCGACCTGCGGGTGCTGGCACCCGCACTGCGCGGCCGGGTGGACGAGCTCTGTCTCTCCCTCGGCGACCTCGCGCCCGCGGACGCCGCCGGCGCGGTGGCCTCGGCGCGCGCCGTCGCCTTCTCGCTCACCGAGGACGCCGCCGCCCTCGTGCTGACGCCGCTGACCCACCTGGTGGTGCGCCACGAGGACGGCCCGGCCCCGGACGGCGGCGCGCCGCTGCCTCCCGCACTGCAGGACTCCGACCGCCGCGCCTTCGGCCGTGTGCTCGACGACACCGCCGCGATGGCGGGCGACACCGGCAAGGTGTCGGTCGACCTGCGGATGACCCTCGCCGAGCTGGTCAGCCGCGGCGCCGAGGCCGACCTCGTCGAGCTCGCCCGGCTGGTGCTGGAGCCGCACGAGCGGCTGCTGCTCGTCGATCACCTCGACCGGACTGAGGGGTCTTCATGACCGGCTACGGCGTGCTCTCGGCGTACCTGCTCGGCCTGGTCGGCGTGTTCGGCCTCGTGGTCGGGTCGTTCCTCAATGTGGTCGTGTACCGCGTGCCGGCCGGCCTCTCGGTGGTGAACCCGCCCTCGGCCTGCCCGGGCTGCGGGCACCGGGTGCGCGCCCGCGACAACGTGCCGGTGCTGTCGTGGCTGCTGCTGCGCGGCCGCTGCCGCGACTGCGCCACCCCCATCTCGATCCGCTACCCCGCCGTCGAGGCCGGGACGGCAGCCGCCTTCGTGGCGGTCGCCTGGTACTTCTCCGACCCCGTGGTCGTGGCCGCGGGCCTGGTGCTCGCCGCGGCGGGCATCGCGCAGAGCCTGATCGACATCGACCACCACCGGCTCCCGTTCGCGATCACCGGGGTCACCGCCGTCCTCGTGCTGCTCGTGGCGGTCGTCGGCAGCCTCACGGGTGTCGCGAGCTACTCGTGGACGACGCTGGCGCTCTCGGCGGGCCTCTGGTGTGCCCCGTACCTCGCTCTGCGGCTCGTCGGCAGGTTCGTGCTCCGTCGCCGCGCGATGGGCTTCGGGGACATCGCCCTGGCGCCCGTCCTGGGCTTCGTCGTCGGCCTCGTCGGCCTCGGCGCCTCGGTCGTGGGCCTGATGGCCGGCATGTGGCTGCTGACGATCCTGCTGGGCCCGCTGCGCTTCACCGGCCGCATCCCGCGCTGGACGAGGGTGCCCTACGGGCCGTTCCTCATCGCCGGCGCGGCGGTCGGACTGGCCTTCGGGCCGGCGATCGCCACCTGGTACGGACAGTTCCTCTGAGGCCTGTGTGGCGCACGAGTCGAAATGACTAGTTCCCTTTATCCCTAGAAGTAACTACAGTCACACCAACCACATAGCCCACCCTGGTCTAGAACTATGACCAGACTTGACCAAAGTGATGCACCCGCCACACGAGGTGCGGTAGAACGTTCCACGCCTCACAACTCCCACACCCACAGCGAGACGCGGCTCGGCGGTCTCACGGAGGACCGCATGTACCCCTCGGTACTGGTGGTCGGGCAGAGCGATGCTCGACTCGCAGCCACCCGCGACGCGCTCGCGTCCGGTGGTCTCACCAACCCCGTGGTCTCGTGCTGTGACGCCGTCGACGCCGCCGCCTACCTGCTCGGCCGGCCCCCGTTCTCCGACCCGGGCGCGCACCCCCACCCGGCCGTCGTCGTGACCGACCTGCGACTCGAGCGGGGCAGCGGCCTCGACGTCCTCCGCCTGCTGCGCAGCCACCTGACCCTGCGGGGCACCCCGGCCGTCGTCCTCGCCGACGACGCCGACGAGGACGAGATCGCCTCCGCCCAGGAGCTCGGCGCGGCCGCGTTCCTGTCCTCCGCGATGGCCTGCGACGTCCTGCTGGGCGTCATCCGCGACACCGGCGTCCCCTGGTCCGTCGGCCGGATCCCGAGTACCGCATGACCGGCGTGCTGCGGCCGGACGCCGTCACCGAGGCGACCGCGCACGTGCTGGGTCTCGACCAGCACGGCGCGGCCTTCCCGACGACGTCGACGCTGCTGCACACCATCGCCGACCTGCGCCGCGGCCACGTCGAGACCGGCCAGAGCCTGGTGCTGCTCGCCGCCTCGATCTCCAACGCCACCGAGATCGCGGACGTGCACGGCGCCGCCGGCCTCGAGACCGTGACCGCCGAGGTGGCCCGCCGGGCCCTCCAGCACGAGCACCTGCAGGTGCGGCTGCTGCGAGCATCACCGCTCGGCGGCTTCCTGGCCGCCATCGTGGTCGAGCGGGACCTGGCGAGGAGCCAGGTCTCGCTGCTGCTGGACGAGGTGCGCCGGCTGGTCGCCGTCGAGGGCGACCGGGTGTGGCCCGTCGTCACCGTCGGCGCCCGCGAGTGCACGCAGCGCGACGAGGTGTGGGCCGCGGTCCGCGACGTCCGCGCCACCGTGTTCTCGGCCGGTCAGGAGGTTCCGGGGTCGACCCGCTGGCACCGCGGCGAGGACCACGTCGGCCCGCACGAGGGCCTGGCCCTCGTGCGCGACCTCGCCTTCGCCCTGGGCGAGCACCCCGAGCAGCTGACGCTGGAGTACCAGCCCGTCTACGACCTGCGCGGCGGTGTCGTCGTCGGCTCCGAGGCACTGCTCCGCTGGCAGCACCCGGTGCGCGGCCGGGTCTCCCCCGCCGTCGCCGTCGCCGCCGCCGAGCGCACCGGCCTGATCGTGCCGCTCGGCCGGATGGTGCTCGACCGGGCTCTCGCCCAGACCAACGCCTGGGTGCAGCAGCTGGGCCTCGGGTTCCGGATGCACGTCAACGTCTCGCCGCTGGAGCTGCGCGAGCCGTCGTTCGCCGACCACCTCGAGGGCGCGCTCGCCCGCTCCGGCGTCAGCCCGGCGAACGTGCTGCTGGAGATCACCGAGACCGCCGCCGTCACCGAGGAGCTCGGCGTGCGGTCGGCGCTCCACCAGCTGCGCAACCTCGGCGTCGGCCTCGGCATCGACGACTTCGGCACCGGCTACTCCTCGATCGCCCACCTGCGCTCGCTGCCGATCGACACCGTGAAGCTCGACCGCTCGCTGGTGTCGGGCATCGCCACCGAGTCCCGCGACTTCACCCTCGCCCGCTCCGTGCTCGCGATGGTGAACACCCTCGGCGTCACCGTGGTGGCCGAGGGCATCGAGGACGCCGTCGAGGCGGCCCACCTCCAGGCGATGGGCTGCTGGTTCGGGCAGGGCTTCCACCTCGGCCGCCCGGTCCCCGCCGACCGCTTCCTCGGCCGCACCGACGCCGTACCGGTCGACGCGTCGACCGCCACCGGGTAGCGCTGTCACTGACCGTTCCGACCTCGACCGGACCGCTCTGCCGCGCCGGTGGAGGTCGCGACAGCCAGTCACGCGCGCTACTTCTCCAGCCAGCCCCGGAACGCCTCGAGGTTGCGGGTCGACTCGCCGCGGAGCCGGCGCCACTCCCACTCCTTGCGGATCGAGGAGGCGAAGCCGAGCTCGAGCAGGGTGTTGAAGGAGTCGTCGGAGGTGGTGAGGACGGCGCCGAGCAGCCGGTCGAGCTCGTCGGCGTCGACGGCGGCCAGCGGGAGCCGGGCGTCGAGGTAGATGTCACCGACGGCGTCGACGGCGAACGCGACGGCGTAGAGCCGCAGGTTCTTCTGGAGCAGCCAGCGGTAGACCGCCTCGTGGTTCTCGTCGGGAGCGCGGCAGACGAACGCGTGCACGCCGAGCGCGTGCGGCCCGACGTCGAGCCGCACCGCGGTCTCGAGCTTCCGCTCGCCGGGCAGCGAGAACGAGAACAGCCCGGGCCGCGGCTCGTCGTACTCGAGCCCCTCGGACTCCAGGTACGCCCGGACGGCGCCGGCCGCAGCCGGCTCCGGCTGCTCCGGCCCGTCGTCGAACGGCTGGCTCACGCCGCCGAGGATCGCATGAGCGAGCGTGCTCGGGTGTAGGCGGCCAGGGTCTCGTCTGCGGTGACGTCCCAGGAGAACCGGGCCGCCTGCGTGACCGCGCCGGTGGCGAGCCGGGCGCGGAGCGCCTCGTCGCCGACCACCCGGTCGATCGCGGCCGCCCAGGCGATCGGGTCGTGGGTGTCGAGCAGCAGCCCGCTGACGCCGTCGCGGACCGCCGTGGAGAGCCCACCCACGGCCGCCGCGAGTACCGGAGTGCCGCACGCCTGCGCCTCGACGGCCACCAGCCCGAACGACTCGTTGTGCGAGGGCACGGCCACGAGGGTGGCGGCGGCGTACCAGGCGGCCAGCTCGTCCTGGGTCACCGGCGGTACGAACCGGACGACGCCGTCGAGCCCGAGCTCGGCGGCCAGGCCGGCGAGCGCGGTCGGCTTGTCGAGCCCGCTGCCGGACGGCCCGCCGACCACCGGCACCACGAGCCGCGACCGCAGCTCGGGCCGGTCGGCGAGCAGCAGGGCGACGGCGCGCAGCAGCACGTCGGGCGCCTTGAGCGGCTGGATCCGGCCGGCGAAGAGCAGCACCACGGCGTCCGCGGGGAGGTCGAGCCGGGCGCGCAGCGCGGCCCGGTCGCCGTCCGGCACCGGCCGGAACCGGTCGAGGTCGACGCCGGGGTGCACGACGTCGACCCGGCCGGGGTCGGCGTCGTAGAGGTCGATGAGCTGCCGGGCCTCGATTCCGGTGTTGGCGATGAGCACGTCGGCGGCCTCGACCACCTGCTGCTCGCCGATCACGCGGGCGGCCGGCTCGGGGGTGTCGCCGGCGGCCAGCGCCGCGTTCTTCACCTTGGCCATCGTGTGCATGGTGTGCACCAGCGGCACGCCCCAGCGGTCCCGCGCGAGCGCGCCGACCTGGCCGGAGAGCCAGTAGTGCGAGTGGACGGCGTCGTAGTGGCCCAGCGGCTGGGCCGCCTCGGCGCGGAGCACCTCGCGGGCGAACACGCACAGCTGCGCGGGCAGCTCGTGCTTGGTGAGGCCCTCGAACGGCCCGGCGTGGATGTGGCGCACCTGGACGCCGTCCGCGAGCGACACCGTCGGCGGCAGCGCCGAGCTGGTGGCGCGCGTGAACACGTCGACCTCGATGCCGCGCTCGGCGAGCCGGCGGGCGAGCTCGACCACGTAGACGTTCATGCCACCGGCGTCACCCGTGCCCGGCTGGTCGAGCGGCGAGGTGTGGAGGCTCACCATCGCGAGGCGGGACAGAGTCGTCGGCACAACCATCGACAACACCGAAGGAGGGGTCAGTGATTCCCGCTGTGGGGACGTCGTGCGTAGGCGACGGCCACGAGCAGGGTCGCGAGACCCCCGGCGACGAGGTGGACCACGTCGCCGTCGGCCGACTCCAGGATCAGCGAGTACACGGATCCGGCGAGCAGCAGCGCACCGACCACGGCGATCACCTTGATGCCGGGATGCTTCACCATGCTGGCACCGACGGCGGCCACCGCCACGGCGAGCAGGACGCCTCCCGCCCACACCAGGACGTCGAGGTCGAGGAAGTAGTTGGCCACCCAGGCGATGCCCCCCACCAGGGCGGCCGCGGTGGCGACGAGCCGGACAGACACGGCGGTCAGTGTGGCAGAAGTGGTGCGCCACGATGGTGGGTATGAGTACGCGTACCGCCGTCGTGACCGGGGCCAGCAGCGGAATCGGGGCCGCCACGGCCCGCTCCCTGGCCGCCGAGGGGTTCCGGGTCTTCTGCGCCGCCCGGCGCACCGACCGCGTCGAGCAGCTCGCCGCGGAGATCGGCGGGGTCGCCGTCACCTGCGACGTCACCGACGCCGGCTCGGTGGCCGCGCTCGCCGAGACGGTCGGCACCCCGCTCGACGTGCTGGTGAACAACGCCGGCGGCGCCTTCGGCATGTCGCCGGTGGCGGAGGCCGACGCCGACGAGTGGCGCCGGATGTACGAGGTGAACGTGATCGGGCTGGTGCGGGTGACCCAGGCCCTGCTCCCGGCCCTGATCGCCGCCGACGACGGCGCCGGGATCATCGTCAACCTCGGCTCCACCGCCGGCCGGATCGCCTACGAGGGCGGCGCCGGCTACACCGTCGCCAAGCACGGCACCCAGGTGGTGAGCGAGACGCTGCGGCTCGAGCTCTACGACCAGCCGGTGCGGGTGTGCGAGATCGCGCCCGGGATGGTGCGCACCGACGAGTTCTCGCTCGTGCGGTTCGACGGCGACCGGGAGCGCGCCGACGCGATCTACGCCGGCGTCGCGGAGCCGCTGGTGGCCGAGGACGTCGCCGACGCCGTCACCTGGGTGGCCACCCGGCCGCGCCACGTGAACGTCGACAGCCTCGTGATCAAGCCGCGGGCGCAGGCAGCGCAGCACAAGGTCCACCGCGTCTGATGAACGCCGGCGGGCTCCGCCGCGCCGGGACCCGCGGTCAAGGAGACGCCGTGCTGCACGGATCGTGGGGCATCCCGCACCGCAGCGCCGAGGAGCTGCAGGGCGAGCTGGTCACCGCCGGCTTCACCGACCCCGAGCTCGACGACCTCGGCTACGCGCGGATCGTGCGGGTCGTGCGGCCGTAGGTCGTGTCAGACTGCGGCCCGTGCAGACCATCGGCCTGATCGGCGGCATGAGCTGGGAGAGCAGCGCGGTCTACTACTCGATGCTCAACGAGGGCGTCGAGGCGCGGCTCGGCGGGCTGTCGTCCGCGCGGACCGTGATGGCCTCGGTCGACTTCGCGGAGGTCACCGCCCTGCAGGAGCAGGAGCGGTGGGACGACGTCGCCGACGTACTCGCCGCCGCCGCCCGCTCGGTGGAGGCGGCAGGAGCCGACTTCCTGGTGCTGTGCACCACCACGTTCCACATGGTCGCCGACCAGGTCGCCGACGCGGTCGGCATCCCGCTGCTGCACCTCGCCGACGTCGTGGCCGAGGCCTGCCGGGCGCAGGAGCTCGACGCCGTCGGGTTCGTCGGCACCACGTTCGCGATGTCGCGGCCGTTCTTCGCCGACCGGATGCGCCAGCACGGCCTCGAGGTGCACGTGCCCGACGAGCGGCACCACGCCGAGGTGAACCGGATCATCTACGACGAGCTGGTGCACGGGAAGGTGCTCGACCCCTCGCGCCGCACCGTCGTCGGGCTGGTCGAGGAGCTGTGGGACGCCGGCGCCGGCGGCCTGGTCCTCGGCTGCACCGAGCTCGAGCTGCTCATCCACCAGCACGACGTCGAGCTGCCGGTGTTCCCGTGCACGACGCTGCACGTGGCCGCGTCGCTGGACCGCGCGCTGGCCTGAGCCTCGCGGAATCGGCGGCACGGCCCCGGCTCCCTAGACTGGAGGCGATCCCGGCCCGCAGGCGCTTCATCTCACGCCGCGGCCGCCGTCCATCTGAAAGCCCGAGGCTCCCGCATGCCCACCGCCCGCTCCGACCTGCGCAACGTCGCCATCGTGGCGCACGTCGACCACGGCAAGACCACGCTCGTCGACGCGATGCTCAAGCAGGCCGGCGCGTTCACCGCGCACCAGGCCGAGAGCGTCGCCGACCGGGTGATGGACTCCGGCGACCTCGAGCGCGAGAAGGGCATCACGATCCTCGCGAAGAACACCGCCGTTCACTACGTCGGGCCCAGCGCCCCCGAGGGCGGGATGACGATCAACATCATCGACACCCCCGGCCACGCCGACTTCGGCGGCGAGGTGGAGCGCGGGCTGTCGATGGTCGACGGGATCGTGCTGCTGGTCGACGCCTCCGAGGGTCCGCTCCCCCAGACCCGGTTCGTGCTGCGCAAGGCGCTCAACGCCGACATGCCGGTGATCCTCGTGGTCAACAAGACCGACCGGCCCGACGCCCGCATCAGCGAGGTGGTCGACGAGACCTACGAGCTCTTCATGGACCTGCTCGACGACTCCCACAGCCAGGACGCGCTCGACTTCCCCGTCGTCTACGCCTCCGGCAAGGCCGGCATCGCCTCGCTCAGCCAGCCCGACGACGGCTCGATGCCCGACGGCACCGACCTCGAGCCGCTGTTCCGCACGCTGCTCGACACCATCCCCGCGCCGGTCTACGACGAGGGCGCGCCCCTGCAGGCGCACGTGACCAACCTCGACGCCTCGCCGTTCCTCGGCCGGCTCGCGCTGCTCCGGATCCGCCAGGGCGAGCTGCGCAAGGGCCAGCAGGTGGCGTGGATGCGCCGCGACGGCAGCCAGAAGAACGTGAAGGTCACCGAGCTGCTCGTCACCGAGGGGCTGGAGCGCAAGCCGGGCGAGAGCGCCGGACCGGGTGACATCGTGGCGGTCGCCGGCATCCCGGAGATCACGATCGGCGAGACCCTGGCCGACGTCGAGAACCCGGTGGCGCTGCCGCTGATCCACGTCGACGAGCCCGCGATCTCGATGACCATCGGCACCAACACCTCGCCGCTGGTGGGCCGCGTGAAGGGCGCGAAGGTGACGGCCCGACTCGTGAAGGACCGGCTCGACGCCGAGCTGGTCGGCAACGTGTCGCTGCGGATCCTCCCCACCGAGCGTCCCGACGCCTGGGAGGTGCAGGGCCGCGGCGAGCTGGCGCTCGCCATCCTGGTCGAACAGATGCGGCGCGAGGGCTTCGAGCTCACCGTCGGCAAGCCGCAGGTGGTCACCCGCGAGGTCGACGGCAAGGTGCACGAGCCCGTCGAGCGGCTCACCATCGACGCGCCCGAGGAGTACCTCGGCACGATCACCGAGCTGCTCGCCTCCCGCAAGGGCCGCATGGAGCAGATGACCAACCACGGCACCGGCTGGGTACGCATGGAGTTCCTGGTGCCGGCGCGCGGCCTCATCGGATTCCGCACCGAGTTCCTCACCGACACCCGCGGCACCGGCATCGCCCACCACATCTCCGAGGGCTACGAGCCCTGGGCCGGCCAGATCCTGTCCCGCAACAGCGGCTCCCTGGTGGCCGACCGCGCGGGTGCGGCGTCCGCCTACGCGATGACGTCGCTCCAGGAGCGCGGCACGCTCTTCGTCGAGCCCGCCACGCAGGTCTACGAGGGGATGATCGTCGGCGAGAACTCACGCGCCGACGACATGGACGTCAACATCACCAAGGAGAAGCAGCAGACCAACATCCGGTCCGCCACCTCCGACAACTTCGAGAAGCTCATCCCGCCGCGCCGGCTCTCGCTCGAGCAGTGCCTGGAGTTCTGCCGCGAGGACGAGTGCGTCGAGGTCACCGCCGAGACGGTCCGCATCCGCAAGGTCGAGCTCGACGCGAACGTCCGCGCCAAGATGGCGTCCCGGGTGCGCAAGGGCGCGCCGGCCTGATCCGACCGCTCTGAGCCACGGTTGCCCCGGGTGGGCGGTGGCTGAGCCACCGAAGTCTCGCGCTCATCGGGGGATGACTCACCGCCTCCGCGGACGCGGGGCCGCCCCCGCCATACTGCGGCGGTGCTCCTCGACGTCCAGCTCGACGCCGCACCCGACGCCGTCGCTGCGCGGGCCCGGCAGCTGGTGGACGCCGGCGCCGCCGGGCTGTTCACCTTCGAGGGGCCGCACGACGTGTTCATGCCGCTCGCGGTGGCGGCGAACGTCGTCGAGGCCGACCTCATGACCAACGTGGCGATCGCGATGCCGCGCTCGCCGGTGCACCTCGCGCACGCGGCGTGGGACCTGCAGCTGATGTCGCGGGGCCGGTTCCGTCTGGGGCTCGGGTCGCAGATCCGGCCACACGTCGAGAAGCGGTACGGCGCCACCTGGTCGCCGCCTGCGAAGCGGATGCGGGAGATCGTCCTGGCGACTCGAGCCGTCCTCGACGCCTGGCAGGACGGCACCCGGCTCGACTTCCGCGGCGAGCACACCACCCACACCCTCATGCCGCCCACGTTCGTACCCGGCCCGAACCCGCACGGCCGGCCGCCCGTGCTGCTCGGCGCGCTCGGGCCGCTGATGACGCAGGTGGCGGCCGAGGTGTCGGACGGGCTGCTCGTGATGCCGTTCCACAGCCACCGTCACGTCCGCGAGCGGACCCTCCCCGCGGTCGCGCAAGGCCTCGCGACCGCCGGACGGCGCGACGTCCCGATCTACCCGCAGGCCATCGTCGCGATGGGTCGCACCGACGACGAGCTCGCCCGCGCCACGCTGGGCGTCCGCGGCCTGCTCGCCTTCTACGGCTCGACGCCGGCCTACCGGCCCGTGCTCGACGTCGAGGGCTGGGGCGACGTGCAGCCACGGCTGAACGTGCTCTCCAAGACCGGCGACGTCGCCGCGATGCTCGACCTCGTCACTGACGAGATGGCCGACGTGCTCGCCGTCCGGGGCACCCCCGAGCAGTGCGCCGACGAGCTGCACCGCCGCTTCGGCGACCTCGCCGACCGGGTCTGCTGCTACTTCCCCGGCTACGACCCGCCGTCCGCCCACCTGACGGCCCTGGCGAGCGGGTTGGCCCGCGCGTAGGTTCCCTGCATGGCGGACGACGTCGCGCACCTGGTCCAGCAAGCCCGGCAGCAGTCGCTCGGCGACCTGCCGAGACGCACGGCGAAGCGGTTCCCCGACAAGCCGGCGATCCTCGACGGCGCCACGAGCCTCACGTTCGCCGAGCTCGACGCCGTCGTCGACCGGGCCGCCGCAGCGCTCGCCGACGCCGGGCTGCGGAAGGGTGACCGGCTCGCCCTCTTGTGCCACAACTGCTGGCAGTTCGCGGTGCTCGACTTCGCGACCGCCCGGATCGGCGTCGTGCTGGTGCCCGTGAACTTCATGCTCGGCGCCGACGAGATCGGCTACATCCTCGGCCACAGCGGCGCCACCGCGTTCGTCGTCGAGGACGCGCTGCTCGACGTCGCCAGCAAGGCGCTCGAGGGCACTGCGGTGACCACGAAGGCGGTCGTCCGACTGCACCACGGCGACGTTCCGGACGGTTGGCGCGACGCCCAGGAGTGGTTCGACCACGGCGGCACCCCGCCCGAGGTGCTCGTCGCCGACGACGACCCGGTGCGGCTGATGTACACCTCCGGCACCGAGTCGAAGCCGAAGGGCGCGCTGCTCACCAGCCGCAGCCTGCTCTGGCAGTACGCCTCGTGCGCGCTGGACGGCGACTTCCGGCCCGACGACGTCGAGCTGCACACCCTGCCGCTCTACCACTGCGCCCAGCTCGACGTGTTCCTCGGACCCGACGTGTGGCTCGGCGCCACCAGCGTGATCCTGCCCGGCCCCGACCCCGCCGCCGTCCTGACGGCGATCGAGGAGCACCGCGTCACCAAGTTCTTCGCGCCACCGACGGTGTGGATCGGGCTGCTGCGTGCGCCCGGGTTCGACGACGCCGACCTCTCCTCGCTCGAGAAGGGCTACTACGGCGCCAGCCCGATGCCGGTGGAGATCCTCAAGGAGATCCAGCAGCGGCTGCCCGACGTCCGGCTCTGGAACTTCTACGGCCAGACCGAGATGGCGCCGCTCGCCACCGTGCTCGGTCCCGAGGAGCAGCTCTCCCACCCGGGGTCGGCCGGCCGCGCCACCCTCAACGTCGAGACCCGCATCGTCGACGACCACGAGGCCGAGGTTCCGGCCGGTGAGGTCGGCGAGATCGTGCACCGCTCGCCGCACGCGACCCTCGGCTACTACGAGAACGAGGAGAAGACCACCGAGGCGTTCCGGAACGGCTGGTTCCACTCCGGCGACCTCGGCTACGTCGACGACGCCGGCCGGCTCTACGTCGTCGACCGCAAGAAGGACATGATCAAGACCGGCGGCGAGAACGTCGCGAGCCGCGAGGTCGAGGAGGCGATCTACGAGCTCGCCGACGTCGCCGAGGTCGCGGTCTTCGGCGTCCCGCACCCGCGCTGGGTGGAGGCGGTCACCGCCGTCGTGGTGCCGAGGGACGGCGCCACCGTCGCCCCCGACGACGTGAAGGCCCACGCCCGCGGCCTCCTCGCCGGCTACAAGGCCCCGAAGTACGTCGTGCTCGCCGACGCCCTGCCGAAGAACCCCAGCGGCAAGATCCTCAAGCGCCGGCTGCGCGACGAGCACGCCGGCCTCGCCGAGAGCGACGACGGCTGACCGCGGGTTCTGGGCAATCGCGCCAGTTGGACAGGTTCGGGGCCAGAAAACCTGCACAACCGGCGCAATTGCCCTCGAACGGCAGCGACAGACGGCCTCACACCACCGATCGGGAACGCCGGTCGCGGCCGAGGAGCGGCGCGGCGAGCAGGCCGCCGAGGGCGCCGAAGAGGTGGCCCTGCCACGAGATGCCCGGCTGGCCGGGGAGGACGCCGAGGAGCAGGGTGCCGTAGCCGAGGAACAGCACGATGCCGAGGATGATCTCGCCGACCGAGCGGGTCCAGACGCCGCGCACCATCAGGTAGACGAGCCACCCGAAGATCAGCACCGACGCACCCGCGTGCTCGGTGTTCGTGGGCCCGACCAGCCACACGCCGACGCCGCCGACCAGCCAGATCACCGCGGTGGCGAGCAGCCCGCGCTCGATGCCCGACACCAGCACGAGGAAGAACAGCACCAGCGCGGGAAGCGTGTTGGCGCCGAGGTGGTCGAAGCCGAAGTGCAGCAGCGGCGCGGTCGCGATGCCGACCAGGCCCTCGTCGGAGCGGGGCTCGACGCCGAGGTCGTCGAGCCGGTGGCCGGCCGCGGTGTCGACGATCTCGAGCGCCCAGATCAGCACCACGAACCCGATCGAGATCACGGCGGCGAGGGTCCAGGTGCCGGGCTGGTCGGAGCGGCGGTAGGAGGTCATGACAGCGCAGCCACCTCCGCGACCTGCCGCACGTCGGACGACGTCGGGATGAGGTGCACCTCGTCGGCGCCGACGTCCTCGAGCCGCTTCAGCAGGTCGCTCAGGTCGGACGCCGTGCCGGCGAACCCGGTGGTGGGGGCCATCGCGTCGACGAGCTCCGACGGGATCCAGTTCATGTAGTGCCGCAGGTGCCGGTGCACCTGCTCCCGGGCGGACCCCGAGCCGTCGTCGAGCGCGAACCAGAACGAGGTCGTCAGTCGCGGCGTGCCGCGGCCGGCGGCGGCCCAGGCCTCGCGCACCAGGTCGAACAGCGCGCCGACGGCGGCCACGTCGAGGTCGAGCGTGACGCCGGCCAGCCCGTCGGCCCACCCGGCGGCGTCCCGGACCGTGCGTTGTCCCATCGTGCCGACGAGCAGCTCCGGGCCGTCGGGCTGCACGCACGGCGGGCCGACCGGCCGCACCGCCTCGGTGACCTGCTCGCCGCGCCACACCCGCCGCATCACCGCCACCCGGTCCGCCATCCCGCGGATCGTCTGGGTGACGGGGTCGGCGCCGACCGCGCGGTAGTCCTCCTCGCGCCCCCCGACGCCGACGCCGACGGTGAGCCGGCCGCCGGCCAGCTGGTCGCCGGTGGCGAGCGACTTGGCGAGCAGCACCGGGTCGTGCAGCTGCGGCACCACCACGGTGGTCACCAGCCGCACCCGAGTCGTCCACGCGGCGACGGCGCCGAGCAGGGTGAGCGTCTCGGGGTTGTCGAACGCCATCCGCTCGCCGAAGCACAGCGAGGCGAACGGACCGTCGTCGACCGCCCGCGCCCACGCCTCCAGCGTCGCGGCGCCGTCGGCCCACAGGTCCGGCTCCATCACCGGCAGCGTCATCCCGACCCGCATGGCGCCACTGTGGCAGAGCGGGCAGAGCGGGCAGAGACGCACCGGAGCCCGGCGCCATGGGGCGCCGAGCTCCGGGTGCTCCTGCTGGACGGGTCGTGCGGTCAGCCGCGCGGCGGCGGCGGGGCCGGGTTGGTCACCACGGCGAGACCGTCGATCCGCACCTCCTTGTCCGAGAGGCTGACGATCCGCACGACGCCGCTCACCGGGTCGTCGAACCGGGCGATCCGGAACACGACCTTGTTGCGCGCCGTCTCCGAGGCCAGGGTCCTGATCCCAAGGCTCTGGTTGCCGAGGAAGACCTGGATGCGGCCGTAGCTCGGGCGGGTGGCGACGACCAGGTCGATCCGGGTCGTCTCGCTGACCGTGGACCGCAGCTCGGCGTCCCTGCGCTTCGCCGCCGAGATCGTCCCGTCGAACGCGCTGCCCGTCACGATCTGCGACCACGGCCCGCGGAACCGCCGCAGGTCGGCGTCGTCGATCGGCACCGTGAAGGTCCGCGACGCCGGGGTGGCGTCCTCGTTGCCGGCCCCGTCGGTGGAGGTGGCCTCGAACAGGTGGGTGCGCGAGGTCAGACCGGTGAGCCGGACCGAGCCGCTGGAGCAGTCGACCGGGTCGCCGTCGAGGGTGCACTCGAGCTCGGCGTCCGCCTCGGTCGACTCGACGGTGATCGTCGTCGACCGCGACAGGATCACCGAGCCGTTGACCGGGCCCGAGGTGATCGTGGTGTCCGGCACGATGCCGTCGACCAGGGTGATCACGCCGTCGTTGACGTCGAAGAAGTAGTTGTCCACCGCCTCGATCTTGATCCGGCCCTCGTTGGTCTCCACGTCCGGGATGACGACGTCGGCCGAGCCGTCGTTCGGCGTCGACGCGGCGAGCACCTCGTCGAAGGTCTCGCCACCGTCGGTCGAGAGCGAGATCTTGACGTTCGGTGCGAGCCGCGCCGTGTTCGTGCCGTTGACGTCCCAGGTGACGGTCTGGGTGCTGCCGGTCGGGTACTCCGTCGCGGTGTCCTGGCTGGTGACCAGGAACGGGCCGGCGGTCTTGTCGAGCCGCAGCTTGGTGTCGGCCCAGGCGAAGCCGCCGTCGACGCCGCTGAGGTCGCGGGCGGTGAGCCGGAAGTTCAGCGACGGCTCGGTGTTGCCGGCCGTGCCGTCACCGATGTAGGTGACCGTCGGCAGGAACTCCGAGAGGCACCGCAGCTCCGGACCGTCCGGCATGGTGTCGGTCGGGTTGGAGTTCGGGCACGCGCCGCTCTCGGCGTTGGTCTCGCCGGCCAGCACCTGGTCCATGTCCGGGAAGGTGCGCGACGGGTTGTCGTCGGCCAGGTTCTCGCCGGGCGAGTTGTACATCAGGGTGGCGGCGGGCGTCACCGCGGCGTACTTGCCGAAGACCCGGAACAGCGGGCCGTTGAGCTTGTTCTGGTTCGTCAGCGCCGTGCCGACGGCGCCACCGCGGTCGTTCTGCTCCCAGAGGTAGACGAGGTCGTCGTCGTCGGAGTCGGTGGCCGACCCGGTGAGGGTGAACGGCGTCCGCAGCGGGATGAACTTGCCGGCCGGCGCGGTGACCGCCGGGTTGTGGTTGGCCGACTCGACGACGGTGAAGCCGCCGTTGGTGGCCGGCCCGCCCTTGGCGATGTCGTTGACCAGCGAGGTGAACGTGCCCGCGGTCGGCGCGACCGTCGGGTTGACGACGTCGACGCCGGCCTGGGTGAGCCCGAACGTCAACTGGAAGCCGGTGTCGCTGAAGGTCTGTCCGAAGTAGCCGGCGACGGTCACGGTGCCGATGCCCGTGATCGACTCGACCGCGGCGTCGATGCCCGCCGCACTGTAGTTGGTGCCGCGGGCGATGACCGGCGTGAGCTGGCCGCCGAAGTCGAGCTGGAAGGCATCGGTGCCGTCGAAGCCGACCAGTCCGACCGACTGCACCTCGTTGACGTTGTTGAGGGTGCTCGTGATGTAGGCGCCCATCTCCGTCTGCGACCGCTGCGAGAAGTAGGGGTCGGTGTGGTCCTGCAGGTCGTCGGAGCCGCAGATGCCGGCGTAGGCCATCACCGACGAGCCCGAGCCCGGCTCGACCGAGGTGCCACCGGACCGGTTGCCGCCGGAGCAGTTGACCTGCGTGCCGTTGAAGGTGTGGCTGCCGCTGAACTGGTGGCCCATCTCGTGCGCCACGTAGTCGATGGCGTAGTAGTCACCGACCGGGGTGGGCAGACCGGTGCAGCCCTGGGCCTTGCTGTTGGCGCCGACGACACCGAGCGATGCGATGCCACCGCCGTTCATGCCTAGCCCGATGTGACCGATGTCGAAGTTGCGCGCGCCGATGATCTGGCCGATGACCAGCCGGGTGCGGGTCAGGATCCCGCCGGTGCACCCGTTGGTGGCCGTCTGGGCCGGGTCGAGCTGCGCCGAGGTGTAGCACTGCACGGCGCCGCAGGGTCCGCCCGGCATGACCGCCTTGGCGTTGTTGTTGAGGTTGAGCTTGTCGGTGTCGTCGATCAGCAGCATCGTGACGGCGAAGTCGTCGCCGTAGATGTGGTTGACGCGGTTCATCAGCGTCACCTTGGCGGCGAGCACGGCGGCGTTGGACGCGGCGTCCTGGGTGCCGTCGTTGAGGCCCGGGGCGAAGTACTCGGCGTACGTCGGGTCGGTCACCAGCGCCAGCCGGTAGGTGCGCTGGCGCACCAGACCGTCGGGGCCCTCGCCGACGCGGCCGCCGTCCTCGATCTCGTCCTGGGTCGCCTGGTCCAGCTCGGGCTCGACGAGCCCGCGCTCGGGTGCGGGCAGCGAGCGGCCGAGGTAGCTGAGGTAGGTGCCGTCGGCGTCGCGGAAGGCCGGGTCGACGAACCACGCGCCGTGGTCGCCGCGCACCGAGGCGTGGAAGCCGGACGGGCTGACGTCGATGCGGATGCTGTCGCCGTAGCCGACGGCGGTGCCCGCGTAGGTCTTGATGTCGGGGTGGGCGGCCGCGAGGCCCGCCTCCATGACCGGGCTCTCCTTGACGGCGAACTCGACCAGCTCACCGCTCGGCGCGGGCACGGTCACCGTGGCCGGGGCGGCGCCACGGGAGCTCTGCCGCGGAGCGTCGGCGAGCTGCTGCTCGAGCGCGGCGCCGTCGAGCGAGAACGCGCTGTAGCGCGCGGGGTTGACGAGCCGGTCGCCGCCGCTGACACGGCCGGCGATCGGTGTCCAGAGGTCGTCGCCCGGGGCCGCGGTGGCGGTGGGGGCGGTGAGCGCCAGGAGAGGCAGGGTGGAGACGGCGAGTCCGCCGACCACGAGCAGGGCACGAGCCCGACCGCGGTGGCGACCCGAGAGAAGGCGTGAAACAGCTGACACTGTGGTCGTCCTCTGATGGGGGTGGCACGCCCGGGTCGGCGTGCGGTTCGCACTTCATCACGGGAGAGCGCCCGTGCAAAGGGAAACCCCCCAACTCACCCCACCGGGTCGGCGTCCGGCTCGCGGACCAGCAGGTCGCGGCCGAGCAGCAGCGCGGCGGCCACCGGGAACGCCATGAGGACGGCGAGGCTGCCGGCGATCCCCACCACCGGGCCGAGGCCGCCGACCACCGCCGAGCCGAGGCTGCCACCGACCAGGAACACGAGCGTGCCGACGCCGAGCGCGACGCCCCGCACCTCCGCGGGGACGGCATCCGCCACCACGGCGCCCATCGAGGGCTGGCCGACGCCGAAGGCCACGGTGACCAGCATGACGGCCACGCCCAGCACCACCGGCGACACCAGCGCGGCCCCGACGGCCGCGACGCCGAGCGCCACAGTGGCCACCAGGGCCGAGCCGACGAGGGCGACCGTCGGGCCGACCGACGCCGTCAGCGCGGCGGTGAGCCGCGGCACCACGAGCGCGACGGCGGCGCTGGGCACGAGCAGCAGGCCCACCTGCCAGGGCTCCCGGCCCTCGCCGAGCAGCAGCGCCGGCACGCCGACGAGCAGCGCGAACCACGACGCCGGCACGGAGGCGGCCGCCACGGCGCTGCGCACCACGGTGCCGTTGCCGATCACGGCGACCGGCAGGAATCCCTCGGGACGGCGGCGCACCCAGCGCGCGGTGACCGGCGCGCCCGCGAGCACCAGCCCGCCGCCCACGGCGGCGACGACCAGGCCGGTGGCCGGCGACTGCAGCAACAGCACGACCCCGCCCGCCGTGACCGCCACCAGCAGCGCGCCGACGACGTCGAGGGTGGCGTCGGTGCGGTGCCGGGTCAGCGACGGCAGCACGAACGGCACCAGCACCAGCCCGAGCAGCGGCAGCGCCATCACCGCACGCCAGCCCCAGGCGTGCTCGACGAGCCCGCCGAGCAGCGGGCCGAGGCAGCTCAGCGCGGCGGCCATCGCCGCCAGCCGGCCGAGCGCGAGCCCGCGGATCCGGCCGGCGTACCGCTGGTTGATGAGGGTGATGCCCATGGTCGGGATCGCGGCGGCCCCGGCGCCCTGCACGAGCCGGGCGGCGAGGAGGACCGGGTAGCTCGGCGAGAGCGCGGCCACCAGAGCGCCGGCGGTCATGAGCCCGATGCCGATCAGCAACGGGAGGCGGGTGCCCACGAGGTCGGAGAGCCGGCCGTAGACCGCAGTGGTGATCGCGAGGAACAGCACGTAGAGACTGATCGTCCAGGTTGCGAGGCCGGTGCTGACGCCGAGGTCGTCGGCCACCAGCGGCACGGCCACCGCCGCCGACGACGTCCCCATGCCCGCGAACCCGAACAGCAGGCCCAGCAGCACCGAGACGCGGCGGGAGTCGTCGGCGGGCGTCACGACCTGCCTCAACCCGTTGTCGCCGACACCTATTCCGACCGAGCAGTGAAACCGCGAGGAACGAGCGGGTTCACGTGGCGAGGGAGGATCGAGCAAGCCCTCCGGCTGAGGAACGAAGCCGGAACGGGCGCGTCGCGATCACCGCAGCCGATCTCGGGAACGTTGGCGAGATCGGTTCCGGCGTCTCGACAAGCTCGACGAACGTGGGGACGTCTCGACAAGCTCGACGAACGTGGGGACGTCTCGACAGCTCGACGAACGTGGAGCGACCCCCGGCCTCACAGGTCCCAGGCAAGCACCCAGTACCGGACGCCGTAGGGGTCGTCGTCGTAGAGCACCTCGGGCTCGGTGAAGCCGGGGTCGAAGGCGAGCAGCGCGTCGACGTCGGCCCACAGGTCGCGGGCGAGCACCGGGTCGGGAGCGGGGCCGTGGCCGGAGAGCCAGGCGTGGACGCCGTCGTCGAAGCCGAACGAGCGCTCGTCGAGGTGGCCGGGTGCCTTCTCGGTGCGGCACGCGGAGCCGTTGCCGACGAGCAGCACCGACGGAGCGGACCCGGTGGGGTGCGCGTCGGCGAGCAGGTGGGCGGCCACCCGCTCGCCCTGCGACGACGACGCCCGCACCGTGACGTCGTCGCCCAGCGAGCCCACCGCCGCGCGGCAGGCCGCGCGCAGGTCGGCCACCGGGTCGTGGATCCCCGCGTACGACGGCAGCAGCGCGAGCACGCCCGGCACCAGCACCACGCGCGTCACTGCAGCCCCCGGATCGCCCGGGCCGGCGGACGGCGGCCCGCGATCGTCCACGCCATGTCGACGACCTGCCGGGACTCGGGCACCTCATGCACCCGGTAGACCCGCGCCCCCGCGTCCGCGCAGATCGCGGTCGCGGCGAGCGTGCCGAGCAGCCGCTCGCCGACCGGCCGGTCGAGGGTCTCGCCGACGAAGTCCTTGTTCGACAACGACACCAGCACCGGCCAGCCCGTGGCCACCATCTCGCCGAGCCGGCGGGTGAGCTCGAGGGAGTGGAAGGTGTTCTTGCCGAAGTCGTGCGCCGGGTCGATCAGCACCGAGGAGCGGTCGACGCCGGCGGCCACCGCCCGCTCCGCGTAGGCGACGGTGTCGTCGATCGCGGCCCGGACGACGTCGTCGTACTCCACGCGGTAGGGCCGGGTCCGCGGCGTCGCCCCGCCGGTGTGGGTGCACACCACCGCGACGTCGTGAAGCGCGGCGACGTCGACCAGCTCGGGGTCGGCGCCACCCCAGGCGTCGTTGAGCACGTCGGCGCCCGCGGCGCAGGCGGCGTCGGCCACCGAGGCCCGCCAGGTGTCGACCGAGATCACCAGCTGCGGGAACGACTCCCGCACCCGCGCCACGAAGTCGACCACCCGTGCCTTCTCCTCGGCCTCGCCGATGTCGACGCCGGGTGCGGCCTTGATGCCGCCGATGTCGACGATCTCGGCTCCCTGCCCGGCCACCAGCGCGACCCGCTCGAACGCCTTGTCCTCGGCCCAGGTGGCGCCCTTGTCGTAGAAGGAGTCGGGGGTGCGGTTGACGATCGCCATCATCAGCGTGAGGTCGTCGGCGAACGGGTGCCGCCCGAGCCGGAGCGTCATCGCAGCCCCTCCGCCGCGGGACGCTCCTCGACCGCCGGTCCGGCGCCGACCCGAGCGAGCGCGGCGGCGAGGATCTGGGTGGCCATCCCGGACAGGTCGCGCAGCGACTGGTGCCGGTGCGCGCGGGTGCCCAGGTCGACCTGAGCGATCGCGTCCGGGCCGAGCCGGCGGACGGTGTCGACCAGCGCCGCGAGCTCGACGGCGTAGCCATGCGGCACGCTCAGCGTCGCGAGGTGGGGCCGCCGCACTGCCCACTCGCCGGCCAGCGGCTGGTGCAGCCAGGCGAGCTCGGGGAACAGCAGCCGGATCAGCGGGCGCGCGACGAGCTCGGTGACCCGGCCGCCCTCGTGCGGCACCGCGGCGTCCGCCGTGACCATCGGCCGCTCGTAGAAGCCCTTCACCAGCTGCACCTCGGGGTGTGCGACGAACGGCCCGAGCAGGCCGGGCACGAAGTGGGTGTCCCAGTCGAGCAGGTCGGCGTCCATGAACACCACGAGGTCGCCGGTGGTGACGAACTGCGACTTCCACATCGCCTCGCCCTTGCCGGGGTGGGTGCCGAGATCGGGACGGATCTCCGCCGACCGGTGGACCCGGGCGCCGGCGTCGGCGGCGACGTCGAAGGTGGCGTCGGTGGAGTCGCTGTCGATCACCACCACCTCGTCGAGGAGCGCCACCGTGTCGACCAGCGCCTCCCGCACCCGGCCGACGACGTCGCCCACCGTCGCGGCCTCGTTGCGGGCCGGCACCACGAGGCTGACGGTGGTGCCCTCGAGCGCCGTCAGCAGCTCGGGGAGGGACCAGTCGTCCCAGTGGTGGGTGCGCACTCCGCGAGCGTATGGACCGCCGACCCGGGCCCGCCGCGGGGGCGGCCCGGGCATCGGGTCAAGTCGCGGTCCCGCGATGCCGAAGCACCCTTTGTGGGCGTGCGTCGCCGTCCACTCCCCACCGAGCGACCGTCAGAGGCCCCCAACCCATGACCCCCGCGAACCGCCCCCACCTCGGCTCTCCCCGCCGCGCCCTCCTCGCCCTCCTGGCCTGCCTCGGGCTGTTGCTCTCCGCGCTCGCCCTCGCGCCGCCCGCGTCGGCCGCCACCGGCAACATCGGCGGCGTCGTCTCCGGCGCCAGCGGACCGCTCGAGGGGATCGACGTCGTCGCCTTCGTGCCCAATCCGGCCGACCCCGGGTCCTGGCTCAACCAGGGCAGCGCCACCACCGACGCCACCGGCCACTACACCATCGCAGGCCTCACCACCGGCGCCTACCGGGTCGGCTTCACCGACCCCACCAACGCGTACGCCACCGAGTACTTCATCGACACGAACTCGCTCAACAGCGCCCTCAGCGTCACCGTCGCCTCCGGGGGCACCACCACCGTCAACGCCACACTCGCCCTCGCCTCGCGCATCACCGGCACGGTCACCGACTCGGCCGGCACCGGCATCGAGAACATCCTCGTCACGTCCTACTGGTGGGACGACGGGATCGACGAGTGGATCGAGGGCCAGAAGGCGGTCACCGACGACCTCGGCTACTACGAGGTCCCGCGGCTCTCGCGCGGTCCGCACCGGATCTGGTTCTCGACCTTCGGCCCCACGCTCGGCAAGTACACCCGCGAGTACTGGGTCGACGCAGCCACGCTGGCGACCGCCACCAGCATCGCCGTGCCGCCGGCGGGGACGGCCTCGGGCATCGACGCGGTCCTCGCCAGCCAACAGGGCTCCGCACGGATCCAAGGCGTCGTCTCGGGCCTGGGCGGCGTCGTGCCGGGAGCCACCGTCGTGTCGTACAGCTACGACGCCGGCGCGGACGTCTGGGTCGAGCGCACGCACACGACGACCAGCGGCACCGGCGCCTACACGCTCGGCGGCCTCGTGCCCGGCACCTACCGGGTCGGCTTCGAGCACACCGACCACTTCACCGAGTACTGGAACGACGCCGCCACGCCGGCGGACGGCACCAGCGTCACCGTCGGCGTCAGCGGCACCGCCTCCGGCATCAGCGCCCAGCTCACACCGGTCCCGATCACCAACGTGACGCCGCCGTCGCTCAGCGGTCAGGCGGTGGTGGGCGGCACCCTCACCGCCACCGCCGGCACGTGGAAGCCCGGCTCCGGCTTCACCTTCTCCTACGAGTGGCTCTCCGACGGCACACCGATGGCCGGCATCACCGGGACCACCTACCAGCCGGTCTCCGGCGACATCGGACACGGCATCTCCGTGCGGGTGACGGCGTCGCGGAGCAGCGAGGCCCCCGGCACCGCCACCTCGGTCCAGACCGCCCCGGTCGAGCAGCTCGTCGTCACCAACAACACGCCACCGACGGTCACCGGCACCCCGCAGGTCGACCAGACCCTCAGTGCCACCACCGGCACCTGGACCCCGAGCACCGGGGTTGCCTTCGCCTACCAGTGGTTCGTGGGCGGGGTCGAGGTCAACGGCGCGACGGCCAGCACCTACCTCGTCCGGCCGGCCGACGCCGGCAGTGCCGTGACCGTGCGCGTGACCGGCACGAAGGCGCTGCACACGCCGGCCGCGGCCACCTCGCTCCCCACCGGCTCGGTCGCACTCGCGCCGCTCACGAACACCGTGGCGCCCGCGATCAGCGGCTCCGCGAGCATCGGTGGCACCCTCACCGCCTCGTCCGGCACGTGGAGCCCCAACACCGGCCTGTTGTTCGGCTACCAGTGGTACGTCGACGGCGTCCTCGTCGACGGCGCCACCACCACCACGTACGTGCCGGTGGAGGCCGACTACGACAAGACCGTCACCGTGGTCGTGTCCGCGACCCGGCCCGGCTACCAGCCGGCCTCCCAGTCCTCGGCGGCGACATCGGCCGTGTCGCTCTCGCTGCTCACCAACACCGCGGCGCCCACCCTGACCGGCACCCCGCAGGTCGGCGGCACCCTGACGGCGGACAGCGGCGCGTGGAACCCCGAGGACGAGATCACGTACGACTACGAATGGATGGTCGGCGGCGTCCCCGCCGGTACCGACCAGGCCACCTACTCCCCCACGGCGGACGACGTCGGCAAGAGCGTCCTCGTGCGGGTGACGGCCACGCGGAGCGGCTTCGCGCCGACCACGGCGTCCTCCACCCCGACCGCGGCGGTCTACCAGCCGACCGCCAACACCGTGGCGCCGAAGGTGACCGGCACGCCGCAGGTGGGCCTGCGGCTCACCGCCCTGGTCGGCACCTGGTCGCCGAGCGGCCTCACCTACCAGTACCAGTGGCTGGTCAACGGCGCGCCCGTCGCCGGCCAGACGGCGAGCACGTTCACCGTGCCGCCGACCGCACTCAACAAGACGGTCGCCGTCCGCGTGACCGGCTCCGGCTCGGGCCCCGCGCTCGTCGTCACGTCGGCGCCGACGCTCAAGGTGAAGGCCGGCGTGCTCAAGCTGGTGAGGGCGCCGACGGTGGCCGGCACGGCCAGGGTCGGCCAGACCCTGCGGAGCACCGCGGGCACCGTCTCGCCTGCCGCCACCAAGGTGACCTACCAGTGGCTGCGCAACGGGAGGGCGATCCGCGGCGCCACCCGCGCGACCTACCGCCTGGTCGCCGGCGACCGGGGCCGCAAGGTCTCGCTCAAGGTCAGCTACGTGCGCACCGGCTACACGACGCTGGCCCGGACGACCAGGGTGCTCACGGTCCGGTAGCGCCCCTACGGTCGTCGAGCCTGTCGAGACGCCCCGACCCGGACTCACCGACGCGACCGACCCCACTCACCTCGACGACAGCCACGGGCGTCTCGACGAGCTCGACGAACGTCAGGGTGCGAGCCGCGCGAGCACGGCCCGCACCAGGGCCCGCGCGTAGATGGCGCGGCCCGCGGGCCGGGTCATCCGCCGAGCGTCGCCGCGGTGGCGCATGTTGCCGAGCTCGACCATCGCCACCGGCACGTCGGAGAGGTTGAGGGTGCCGAGGTCGCGGCGCACGGCGAGGCCGTCCCCGCCCGCGGTGTAGTTGGCCATCGGCACACCCGCCGCGCGCAGCGCCGTGCGCGTGGCCCGGGCGAAGGCGCGGGACTCGCGCCAGATGTCGTGGGTCCACGGCCTGCGGTCCGGCGGGGCGATCACGTGGAAGCCGCGGGCCCGCCGCGCGGTGTTCCCGTCGGCATGGACGCTCAGCTTGAGGTCGGCGTCCCGCTGGTTGCCCCACTGGCCGCGGACGTCGACGCACGGGCCCCACAGCCGCCGCGAGTTGGCGGTGCGGGTGAGGGCGACGGTGGCGCCGAGCTCGCGCAGCCGACGCGCCACCAGCTGGCTGACCTGCCAGGTGAAGGTCGCCTCGGGGAAGCCGCCGCGGGTCGCGGTGCCGGTGGTGTTGCACGGCTTGCGGAAGCCACCGGCCGGAACGAGCCGGCCGGTCTGCCGCGGGAACCGGCTGTTGCCGAGCTGGTGGCCGGGGTCGAGCACGATGACCCTGCCGGCCAGCGGCTGGTCAGCGGCCGCAGCGGCCGCCGTCGTCGCGGCGGCCCGGCGAGGCTCCGAGGCGGGCACCACCGGCGTCTGCGCAGGCGGCTGCACGACGACCGACAGCGCGGCCGTCAGCAGCACGCCGGCGACGGCGACGGTGACCGGTCGTCTCATTCGTAGCCCAGCACCTCGTGGCGCTTCTCGGCCCACGCCAGCGCGGAGGCGATCGCGTCGTCGATCGAGAGCTCGGCCCGCCATCCCATCAGCTCGGCGGACCGGTCGACGTTCGCGAACGCGCCGACGGCGTCACCCGGCCGCGGCGGACCCTCCTCGATCGGCACCTCGCTGCCGAAGACCCGCTCGAAGGAGGCCACCAGCTCGCGCACGGTGACGCCGTCGCCCGTGCCGACGTTGATGATCGTGCTGGGCGCACCCACCCGGGCGAGCACGTCGTCGAACTGCTCGACGGCGCGCACATGGGCGCGCGCGAGGTCCCACACGTGGACGTAGTCGCGGATGCCGGTGCCGTCACGGGTCGGGTGGTCGGTACCGGTGATCGTGAACGCGTCCTTCTGCCCGCGGGCGGCCAGCACCAGCTGACCGAGCACGTGCGAGGGCTCCTTCACGTAGATGCCGGACTCGAGGTCGGGGTCGGAGCCGATCGGGTTGAAGTAGCGCAGGATCACGGCCCGCAGGTCGCTCGCCGCCGCCAGGTCGGTGAGCACCTGCTCCATCATCCGCTTGGTGCGGGCGTACGGCGAGGGCGGGTCGAGCGGGTCGTCCTCGGTGACCTCGAAGCCGTCCTTGGTGGCGTAGAGGCTGGCCGAGCTGGAGAACAGCACGCGGTCGAGGCCGAGCGCGGTGAGCTCGTCGAACAGCTCGAGCGACTTCGCGACGTTGTCGCGGTAGTACTCGTAGGGCTTCTCCACCGACTCCGGCACCACGATCCGGGCGGCCATGTGGATGGTGGCGTCGATGTCGGGGTGCTCCTCGGCGATCCGGCGCACCAGCGCCCGGTCGGCGATGTCGCCCTCGTAGAAGATCCGGTCCTTCACGAAGGCCAGCGGCCCGCTCAGCAGCGAGTCGAGGATGACCGGCGTGTGACCGGCCTCCTCCAGGGCCTTGGCGGTGGTGGAGCCGATGTAGCCGGCACCGCCGGTGACGAGGACCTTCATGCCCGGCACCCTACGAGAGCCGAACCGAGACCCCGAAAGTCGCGAGAAGGCGAGCGCAGCGAGACGTCGGTGGTCGAGCCCCGCGAGCGCCAGCGAGCGGGTGTCGAGACCCTGGCATGATCCGCGCATGCCCACCGCGCTCATCACCGGCATCACCGGGCAGGACGGGCTCTACCTGGCCGAGCTGCTCTCCGAGAAGGGGTACGACGTCCACGGCGTGATCCGCGGGCAGAACAACCCGAAGCGCACGCTCGTGGAGCGGCTGCTTCCCGGCATCACGCTGCACAACGGCGACCTCACCGACATGAGCAGCCTGATCCGGGCGCTGCGGGTGGCCGACCCCGACGAGGTCTACAACCTCGGCGCCGTGTCGTTCGTCGCGTACTCCTGGGAGAACGCGCGGCTCACCACCGACGTCACCGCCACCGGGGTGCTCAACATCCTCGAGGCGGTGCGGCTCCACACCGGCGACGACCCGAGCCGGGTGCGCTTCTATCAGGCGTCGAGCTCGGAGATGTTCGGCAAGGTGCAGGAGTCACCGCAGCACGAGCGCACCCTGTTGTGGCCGCGCTCGCCGTACGGCGTCAGCAAGGTCTTCGGCCACCACATGACCGTCAACTACCGCGAGTCCTACGGCATGCACGCGAGCTCGGGGATCCTCTTCAACCACGAGTCACCGCGCCGCGGGCCCGAGTTCGTGACCCGCAAGGTCAGCCAGGCGGTGGCGCGGATCCATCTCGGTCTGCAGGACGAGCTGGTGATGGGCAACCTCGAGGCCTGTCGCGACTGGGGGTTCGCCGGCGACTACGTCGAGGCGATGTGGCTGATGCTGCAGCAGGACGTCGCCGACGACTACGTGGTGGCCACCGGCGAGACCCACTCGGTGCGCGAGCTCGTCGAGACCGCGTTCGCGCATGTCGGGATCGACGACTGGCGGCGCTACGTGCGCCACGACGCCGCGTTCGTGCGGCCGGCCGAGGTCGACCACCTCGTGGGCGACGCGAGCAAGGCGCGCGAGGTGCTCGGCTGGAAGCCGCGGGTCGGGTTCCGCGAGCTCGTCGGCCTCATGGTCGACGCCGACATCGAGGCGGCGAGGACCGGCTGGTGACCCGCACCGCCTTCGTCACGGGCGTCGCCGGCCAGGACGGCGGCTACCTCGCCGAGCGGCTGCTCGGCGAGGGCGTCGAGGTGCACGCGCTGGTGCTGCCCCACGACGAGGCAGCGGCACCGGCAGACGTCGTGCTGCACGCGGGCGACCTGTGCGACGTCGAGGCGACGCGCTCGCTGCTGCTGGAGCTCGCCCCCGACGAGGTCTACAACCTGGCCGCGGTGAGCTCGGTGGCGCAGTCGTGGGAGTGGCCCGACCTCGCCGCCCTGGTGAACGGATCGGCCGCCGTCGCGCTGCTGGAGTCGGCCTACCGCGTGCAGGAGAAGACCGGCCGGCCGGTGGCGTTCGTGCAGGCCTCCAGCGCCGAGATCTTCGGGCAGCCGGCGACGTCGCCGCAGGACGAGACCACGCCGGTGCACCCGCTCAACCCGTACGGCGCGGCGAAGGCCTACGCCCACCTGATGGTCGACGTCTACCGCACCCGCGGGCTCCACGCCTCGAGCCTGGTGCTCTACAACCACGAGTCACCGCGCCGTCCGCCCCACTTCGTGACCCGCAAGATCACCTCGACGGTCGCCGCGATCGCCCGCGGCCGAGCCGACCGGCTCGCCCTCGGCAACCTCGACGCCCGCCGCGACTGGGGCTGGGCGCCCGACTACGTGGCCGCGATGGTGGCCGCGGCGCGCGCCGACGTCGCCGCCGACTTCGTGGTCGCCACCGGCACCGCCCACTCGGTGCGCGAGTTCGTGGCCGCCGCGTTCGACCGGGTCGGCATCGCCGAGTGGGAGCACCTCGTCACCGTCGACCCCGCCTACGTGCGCCCCGCCGACCCGACCGAGCTCGTCGGCGACGCGAGCCGCGCCCGCGCCACGCTCGGCTGGGCACCCACGGTCGAGTTCGCCGAGATCGTCGGCCGCATGGTCGACGCCGACGTCTCACGCGAGTAGACGGTCGTCGAGCTTGTCGAGACGCCATGCGGGATCTCGACAAGCTCGATCAACGTGATCTCAGCGCTCGGTGAGCACCCGCAGCAGGTAGTCGCCGTAGCCGCTCTTGTGGAGGCTCTCGGCGAGCGAGGCGAGCTGGTCGTCGTCGATGAAGCCCATCCGCCAGGCGACCTCCTCCGGCGCACCGACCTTGGTGCCCTGCCGGGCCTCGATCGCGCGGACGAAGTTGGAGGCGTCGTTGAGGTCGTCGAAGGTGCCGGTGTCGAGCCACGCGGTGCCACGGGGCAGCACCTCCACCTTGAGCCGACCCTCCTCCAGGTAGGTGCGGTTGAGGTCGGTGATCTCGAGCTCGCCGCGCGGCGACGGTGTGAGCGCGGCAGCCCGCTCCACCACGCTGGCGTCGTAGAAGTACAGCCCCGGCACGGCGTAGCTGCTGCGCGGCTCGGCCGGCTTCTCCTGCAGCGACAGCGCGACGCCGTCGGCGTCGAACTCCACGACGCCGTACGACGTCGGGTCGGCCACGTGGTAGGCGAAGACGGCGGCGCCGTCGAGGTGCTGGAACCGCTGCAGGTTGGTGCCGACCCCGCCGCCGTAGAAGACGTTGTCGCCGAGGATGAGGGCCACCGGCTCACCGCCGACGTGCTCCGCGCCGATCACGAACGCCTGCGCCAGCCCCTCCGGCTGCGGCTGCACGGCGTAGGTGATCGCGATCCCGAACTGCGAGCCGTCGCCCAGGAGCCGCACGAACTGGTCGGCCTCGTGGGGCGTGGTGATCACCAGCACCTCGCGGATCCCGGCGAGCATCAGCGTCGACAACGGGTAGTGGATCATCGGCTTGTCGTAGACCGGCATCAGCTGCTTGCTCACCGCGTGGGTGATGGGGTGCAGCCGGCTGCCGGTACCGCCGGCCAGGATGATCCCGCGCATGAGCAGCGAGGCTAGTGGCTCCTAGGGGCCGGCCGGGCTGGCAGGTGGATGCGGGCGTCGCGAGGCGTGTGCGCTGGCAAGGCGCCGGAGCGCTGGCAGGCTGGGCGCCCGTCGAGCGACGGCAACGCCGCCAGCGTGCGTGCATCGTGGCGCCTGCGCCGCGTGCTGGCCCGGCCGGCTCCTAGAGTGGTGGCCGTGCAGCGCATCCTCGTCACCGGCGGCGCCGGGTTCATCGGCTCCAACTTCGTGCACCACGCGGTGGGCCACACCGACGCCTCCGTCACCGTGCTCGACAAGCTCACCTACGCGGCCAGCCGCGAGGCTCTCGCCGAGCTCCCGGACGAGCGGGTGCGGCTGGTCGTGGGCGACGTCGCCGACGCCGCCACCGTCGAGGGCCTGGTGGCCCAGCACGACGCGGTGGTGCACTTCGCCGCCGAGTCGCACAACGACAACTCCCTCAGCGACCCGGGGCCGTTCATCCAGACCAACATCGTCGGCACGTTCGTGCTGCTCGAGGCGGTGCGGCGCCACGACGTCCGGTTCCACCACGTCTCCACCGACGAGGTGTACGGCGACCTCGACCTCGACGACCCGAAGCGGTTCACCGAGGACACCCCCTACAACCCGAGCAGCCCCTACTCGGCGGCCAAGGCGGGCTCGGACCACCTGGTGCGGGCGTGGGTGCGCAGCTTCGGCGTGCGCGCCACGATCTCCAACTGCTCCAACAACTACGGGCCCTGGCAGCACATCGAGAAGTTCATCCCCCGGCAGGTCACCAACCTGCTCGACGGCGGCGTGCCCAAGGTCTACGGCGACGGCCTCAACGTGCGCGACTGGATCCACGCCGACGACCACTCCTCGGCGATCCTGCGCGTCCTCGAGCAGGGCCGGACCGGCGAGACCTACCTGGTGGGCGCCGACGGCGAGCGCAGCAACCTCGAGGTCGTCACCGCTCTGCTCGCGCTCTTCGGTCGCGGCCCGGAGGAGATCGAGTTCGTCACCGACCGCGCCGGCCACGACCGTCGCTACGCGATCGAGTCCGGCAAGCTGCGCACCGAGCTCGGCTGGTCGCCGCGCTTCGGTGACTTCGAGGCCGGTCTCGCGGACACCGTCGACTGGTACCGCGCCCACGAGGACTGGTGGCGCCCGCACAAGGAGGCCACCGAGGCGGCGTACGCGGCCAAGGGCCAGTGACCGTCGAGGTGTCGGTGGTTTCGAGGCTCGGCCGTGGCCGGCCTCGCACCTCAACCACCGCTGACTCACGGTGGTTGAGGTGCGAGGAGCGCCAGCGACGAGCCTCGAAACCACCCCGGGCGTCTCGCATGACCCTCCCCGCCGTCGAGACCACCCCGATCCCCGGACTGCTCGTCGTCCGCCTCGACGTGCGCGAGGACGCGCGCGGCTGGTTCAAGGAGAACTGGCAGCGGGAGAAGCTGGTCGCGCTCGGGCTGCCGGACTTCGACCCGGTGCAGAACAACGTGTCGTTCAACTCCCGCCGGGGGGTGACGCGCGGCATCCACACCGAGCCGTGGGACAAGTACGTGTCGTTGACCTCGGGACGCGCGTTCGCGGCGTGGGTCGACATGCGGGAGGGCGACACCTTCGGCGCCACGTTCACCCTCGAGCTCGAGCCCGGGGTCGCGGTGTTCGTGCCCCGCGGCGTCGGCAACAGCTACCAGACGCTCGAGGACGCCGTCGCGTACACCTACCTCGTCAACGAGCACTGGCGCGCCGGCCTCACGTACCCGGCCCTCGACCTGGCGGACCCGGACGTCGCGATCGCGTGGCCGATCCCGCTCGCCGACGCCGAGGTGTCGGAGAAGGACCGCGCCAACCCGCGGCTCGCCGACGTCACGCCGATGCCGCCGCTGCGGCCGCTGATCGTCGGCAACCGGGGCCAGCTCGGCCGCGCGCTCGCAGCGGAGTTCCCCGACGCCGTCGGCGTCGACCTCGACGAGCTCGACGTCACCGACCCCGCGGCCCTGGCCGCCTGGCCGTGGCACGAGCACGACGTCGTGCTCAACGCCGCGGCCCACACCGCCGTCGACGCCGCCGAGACCCCCGAGGGCCGGGTGGCCGCGTGGGCGGCCAACGCCGCGGCCCCGGCCGCGCTCGCCAAGGTCGCGGACGCACATCGGCTGACCCTCGTGCACTTCTCCACCGAGTACGTGTTCGACGGCACCACGGCCCCGCACGCCGAGACCGAGCCGCTCTCGCCGCTCGGCGTCTACGCGCAGTCGAAGGCCGCCGGCGAGCTCGCCGTCGGCACCGCCAAGCGGCACTACCTGCTGCGCACCAGCTGGCTGATCGGCGACGGGCACAACTTCGTGCGCACCATGCAGCGGCTGGCCGCGGACGGCGCCTCGCCCTCCGTCGTGCACGACCAGGTCGGCCGGCTCACGTTCGCGGGCGAGCTCGCCCGGGCGGTCCGCCACCTGCTCGACACCGGCGCCGACCACGGCACCTACCACGTGACCAACGGCGGCGAGCCGACGTCGTGGGCCGACGTCGCCCGCCGGGTGTTCGCGCTGGCGGGGCGCGACCCGGCCGACGTCACCGACGTGACCACCGCGCAGTACGGCGCCGGGAGGGCGATGGCCCC
This sequence comes from uncultured Actinomycetota bacterium, assembly GCA_963780355.1. Classification (GTDB taxonomy): domain Bacteria; phylum Actinomycetota; class Actinomycetes; order Propionibacteriales; family Nocardioidaceae; genus Nocardioides. The sequence continues at coordinate 1,335,499 of CAWABT010000001.1, read as the reverse complement.
CCGCCCGCTGCTCAGCACCCTGGCGCTCGACAAGCTGCGCGCCACCGGGTTCGAGCCCGAGGACGCCGCGGTCGCGCTCGAGCGGTACGTCGAGTCGGCTAGCGGCGGGTGAGACCGGCCAGCGCCGGCCGGACGTCGGCGAGGTAGACGAACGCCGCGATGAGCAGCGCGATCGTGACGATGAACAGCCCGATCGGCACCAGCTGCAGCAGCACCGCGAAGCCGAGGATCGTGCACCAGGTGGTCTTGGTGAGCTTGCCGGCGGCGACGTAGGCCTCCCTGCTGTAGAGCAGCGAGTTCACGAAGGCGAAGATCGTGACGGCGAGCGAGCCGATCGCCACCAGCAGCATCACGTAACCCTGTACGACGAAGACCATGGTGGCTCCAGGCTACCTGCGGACAGCGGCGGACCAAGACAGCGCGAGGCCCCCGCAGCTCATACCTGCGGGGGCCTCGCGTGTCAGACGGAGCGGAAGGTCAGGCCTTCTTGGCCGCGGCCTTCTTGGCCGGGGTGCTCTTCTTGGCCGGGGCCTTCTTGGTGGCCGACTTCTTGGTGGTGCCGGCGGTGGCGCTGGTGTTGGCCTTCTTGGCGCCCGGGTTGGTCGGGTTGACCTTCACCTCGGCGGAGACCGACGACGGCAGCTTGGTGCCGCGCACCAGGGCCTCGCCGCGCTTGGCGAGGTCGGTGTAGGTGGCGGTGGCCACGGCGACGTTGTCGTTCACCAGCGTCTGCACGCGGGTCGGGATCTCGAGGGCGTCCTTCTGGAGGTCGGACACGCGGGTCTCGACGGCGGCGCGGCGCGCGGTGGCGGCGTCGGCGGCCTGCTTGCGGGCCTTCTTGGCGTCGAAGTCGGTGACCGACTTCTGGACCTCGTTGATCCGCTTCTGCACGTCGGAGACGTACTCCTTGACGGCGGTGAAGGCGAGGTCGCCCGCACCCACACCCGCGTAGAGCGGCTTCTGGGCGACGGTCGGGATCTCGATGGACTTCAGGTCGAACTTGGCCTTGGCCATGTCAGTCACTCCTGGTTCTCCGGGGTCGCCGGATGGTTGGGTTCGGGGTTCGTCGCGAGGAACGACGTGTAGACGTCGAGCAGGGTCTGCTTCTGCTTCTCGGTGAGGCCGGTGTCGTTCAACACCGCGAGCTCCACCGAGCCGCCGACGCCGTCCTCGGGGCTGAGGATCCCGGCGCGGACGTACAGCTGCTCCGCGGAGATCCGCAGCGCCTTGGCGATCTGCTGCAGCACCTCGGCCGAGGGCTTGCGCAGACCACGTTCGATCTGGCTCAAGTACGGGTTCGACACGCCGGCCTGCTGGGCGAGCTGCCGCAGGGACAGCCGCGATGCCACGCGCTGCTCCCGCAGGTACTCACCGAGCGACTCGACGGTCTGCCCGACCTTGCTCTTGGCCATGCCTCCACTGTGCTAGCAAGAGCAAGCAGAATGCAAACTCAGCTAGCGTGAGGTGGTTCACATCCGGCACCTCAGGCGTCACACGACGGCACGGACCTCGCCGACCGGCACACCGCCACCGAGCAGCCGGAACGACCCGCTCGCCCGGACGCCGTCGGCGTCGACGCCCGGCAGGTCCGGCACGCCGGACCGCTCCAGCGCGCCCGCCATCACCACCGGCCGGGCGCGGGGCGCGCCGTCGTCGATCTTGAGCGCGAAGGCCCGGCCGTCCGGCAGCGCGACGGCGTAGCAGGCCTCGGCGCCGGCCTTGCCGATCGCGCCGGGGACGGCGCGCAGCAGCGTGAGCTCGTCGCGGTGGGTGCCCGACACCATCTCGGGGTGACGGCGGATCGCCGCGGCCACCCGCGCCTCCGGGCCGGCGACGGCGACGGCGAGGGCGCGGAACGCGCGGGCGAGGCCGGTGAGCGAGGCGGAGAGCAGCGGGGCGCCGCAGCCGTCGACCGCCACGGTGCCGACCGGCTCGCCGGTCAGCTCGGCGTAGGTGGCGGCGATCGCCTGCTGCAACGGGTGGGCCGGGTCGCGGTAGGTGGCGGTGTCCCAGCCGCGCAGCACGCAGGTGGCGAGCATCGCGGCGTGCTTGCCGGAGCAGTTCATGGCCAGCGGTGTCGGTCCGCCGCCGCCGCGCAGCACGTCCGCCCGGGCGCCGTCGTCGAGCGGGAGGTCGGGCGGGGTCTGCAGCGCCGACTCGTCGAGCCCGGCACCGGCCAGGATCCGGCGGGCGCCGTCGAGGTGCATCGGCTCGCCGGAGTGCGAGGCGCACGCGAGCGCGAGCAGGTCGTCGGGCAGGTCGAGGCCGAGCCGCACCATCGCCAGCGCCTGCACCGGCTTGTTGCACGAGCGGGGCAGCACCTGCGCGTCGACCTCGCCGACCGACCACTCCACCGACCCGTCGGGGGCGAGCGCGACCACCGACCCGTGGTGGTGGCCCTCCACGAACCCGGAGCGGACGACCTCGGCGACGACGACAGGGGCGGACACGCCACGCAGGCTAACGAGGAGGCACTGGCAGGATGACGGCCGTGTCGAGCGTCCTGCCCCAGCACTGCCCGTCGCCGCGGGAGCTCGACGACCTCGAGCTGCTGCTGGCGGGGGCCGTGCCGACCGAGCCCGTGCTCGGCCGTCCCGGGAGCGCGTTCACGCTGGCGCTGCCCGACGCGGTGGCCGAGGCACCCGAGATCGAGCTGGTCGACCCGGAAGGACTCCCCCTCGCCCGCGCCACCCGGCGTGACGACGGCGGCTGGGCGCTCGCGGAGCTCACCCGGCCGCAGTACGGGCCGTTCCGGCGGCTGTACCTCACCCCCGCCGAGACCCGGGAGCGCTACGCCGGCCGCACCGTCGTCCCCGTCTCCGGGCCGGTCACCGACGTGCAGCTCGACCAGCTGGCCGACCTCGGCCCGACGCTCCTGCTCACCTACGTCGGGCACGGCACCCCCGAGCTGTCGCCGGTGGCGCTGCTGCGGGCGACGCTGCGCGTCGCCGGCTCGCTGCCGGACGCCGAGGTGGTCGCCGTCCCGCTCGCGAGCCACGACGACGCCGACCTCGACCACGAGCTCGGCGTCACCGTCGCGCTGGCCTTCGCCGGCGACGACCCGGTGCTCGGCCTCGCCGACGGCGGCGAGCTGCTGCCCGACCTCGACGACATCGTCGATGCCGACCGGCCGCCGCCGGACCAGCAGGGCCTGGTGCTGTTCTTCACCGGGCTCTCGGGCAGCGGCAAGTCCACGATCGCCCGCGCGCTGCTCGACCGGCTGCTCGAGCAGGGCGAGCGCAGCGTCACCAGCCTCGACGGCGACGTCGTGCGCCGTCATCTCTCCGCCGGCCTCACGTTCTCCCGCGAGGACCGCGAGACCAACATCCGCCGGATCGGCTGGGTGGCGGCCGAGATCTCGCGGCACGGCGGCGTCGCGGTGTGCAGCCCGATCGCGCCGTTCGACGAGACCCGCCGGCAGGTGCGCGCCATGGTGGACGACGCCGGCGGCGCGTTCTTCCTCGTGCACGTGGCCACGCCGCTCGAGGAGTGCGAGCGGCGCGACCGCAAGGGCCTGTACGCCAAGGCGCGCCGCGGCGAGATCCCCGAGTTCACCGGCATCTCCTCGCCGTACGAGGAGCCGGAGGACGCCGACGTGCGCGTGGACACCACCGGGCGCTCGGTCGACGACGTGCTCGCCGACGTCACCGCCGCGCTCGGCGAGGCCGGGTACCTCGACCTGGCCCCCGCGTCGGGGAGGATGCGCGATGTGGTGGCGCGGCCATGACTGACTTCCTGACAGGCGACTTCTTCTCGATCCTGGCGGCGGGCTTCATCGTCGGCATCGTCGTCGGCCTCACCGGCATGGGCGGTGGCGCGCTGATGACGCCGGCGCTGCTGTTCCTCGGGGCCGGCTCCGGCGAGGCGGCCACGGTCGTGGCCGCCGACCTCACCGCCGCGGCGATCTACAAGTCCGGTGGTGCCGTCGTCCACGCCCGCGAGGGCTCGCCCAACCTGCGCCTGGCCAAGTGGCTGATCATCGGCTCGGTGCCGATGGCGCTGATCGGGCCGTACGTCGTCAAGGCGCTCACCGACGACCCCGAGCAGCTCGACTTCGTGCTCAAGATGTCGATCGGCTTCGCGCTCCTGCTGGCGGCCGCCACCTACGCACTGCGGCTCTACCTGAACCTGCGCCGGGTGCGCGGCGGCCGTGGCGAGGGGAACGCCGACCCCGACATCCGGCCGCTCGCCACGCTGCTGGTCGGCGCCACGGGCGGGCTGCTGGTCGGGGTCACCAGCGTCGGCTCCGGCTCGGTGATCATGGTCGCGCTGCTGATGCTCTACCCCGGACTCTCGGCGGTGCGCCTGGTCGGCACCGACCTGGTGCAGGCGGTGCCGCTGGTGCTGGCCGCGGCGATCTCGAACGTCGCCATCCACGGCCTCGACTGGGAGCTGCTCGTGCCGCTGGTGATCGGCTCGGTGCCCGGCACCATCCTCGGCAGCCGGCTGGCGCCGCGGGTGCCGCAGTCGTTCATCCGCCGCGGCATCGTCGTCGTGCTCACGATGTCCGGCGTCGCCCTGCTCGACAAGGCCGGTTGGGCACCCCTCGGCGCCGAGGAGACCCATCCGATGCTCATCGCCGGCGTCGGGGTGGCCACGTTGGTGCTGGTGCCACTGATCTGGGGGCTGCTCCGCAAGGAGCAGGGGCTCCCGATGTTCGGGTCGCCCACCGTCGCCGAGCTCGAGGGCGAGTACCGCCCCCGCGACCGCACCCCGAAGACCTGACCCGGCCCCGCTCGTGCACGTCCTCGACAACCCCGTCCGGGGGTACGCCTGGGGGTCCAAGACCCAGCTCGCCGACTTCCTCGGCCGGGCGCCCACCGGCCGCCACGAGGCCGAGCTGTGGATCGGCGCGCACCCGGCCGCGCCGTCCGCCCTGGCCGACGGACGCCTGCTCCACGACGTGATCTCCGCGGACGCCGCCGACCTGCTCGGCGAGCGGGTCCGCGACCGGTTCGGCGACCGGCTGCCCTTCCTCATGAAGGTGCTGGCCGTCGACGAGCCGCTGTCGCTCCAGGTGCACCCCAGCGGCGAGCAGGCCCGCCTCGGCCACGCCCGGGAGGACGCCGCCGGGCTCGCGCTCGCCGCGCCCGAGCGCAACTACCAGGACCGCAGCCACAAGCCGGAGCTGCTCTTCGCGCTCACCCGGTTCGAGGGCATGGCCGGGTTCCGCGACGTCGAGCGCTCGGCCGCGCTGCTGCGGCTGCTGCGGGTGCCGTGGGCGCAGGAGACCGCCGACCGGCTGCTCGAGCGCGCGCCGCACGAGGCGCTGCGCGAGGTCGTCACCGAGACCCTCGGCCTCGGCGGCCGCACCCTCGCCCGGCAGCTCACCGAGCTGGGCGACGCCGCGCGACATGCCGAGGCCCGGGCGCGGCGCCAGGGGGCGGACCGGGAGACGCTGCGCGTCTTCGTCAGGCTCGCCGACCTGGTGCGCCGCTACCCGCAGGACCCCGGCGTGCTGGTGACCCTGCTGCTCAACAACGTGCTGCTCACGCCCGGCGAGGCGCTCTTCGTCAACGCCGGCGTCGTGCACGCCTACGTCGAGGGGCTCGGCGTCGAGATCATGGCCTCCTCCGACAACGTGGTGCGCGCCGGGCTGACGCCCAAGCACCGCGACGTCGAGGAGCTGCTGGCCATCACGACCTTCACCCCGGTGCCGCCGCCGCGCTGGCACCCGGCCCTGCGCGACGACGACCACCTGCTGCTCCAGCCGCCGGTGTCGGAGTTCAGCCTGGTCGTCGGCCGACCGCCGCTGCCCCGACTGCCGGCCACCGGACCCCGCACCGTGCTGGTGCTCGCGGGCGAGGTCGACGTCACCACCGACGCCGGCCGGCTGACGCTGCGCCGCGGGCAGTCGGTGTTCGTCGGTCACGCCGAGGGCCCGCTCACCGTCTCCGGTGGCGGTCGGGTCGCCGTCGGCTCCGTGCCCGTGTGAACGCTCGGGTCACGATCGGCGAACTTGTCTGACAACTCGGCGGAGACCGTCTAGGTTCCACAGATGCGACCCAGCGTCAGTCCCCGACCGTCTCGGATCCGCACCGTGAGCGCGCTCGCCGCCCTCGCCCTCACCGCCGGCACCCTCGCCGCCCTGTCCGGGCCGGCGTCGGCGCGCGTCGATCCCATCGACGGCCCCCAGACCTCCGGCGATCCGCTGTTCCCGAACGTCGGCAACGGCGGCTACGACGTCTCGCACTACGACATCGACATGACCTGGGACCCCACCGGCGTCGTCGCGGGCGTCATGGGCGGAACCGTCGACGTCGCGACCACCATCGACGCGACCACCACCGGCGCGCCGCTCCAGACGTTCTCGCTCGACTTCCGCTACCCCACGATGACGATCGACACGCTCACCGTGAACGGCACCCCGGCCACGTTCGAGAAGGTCGAGGACGCCGCGGCCATCAAGTACAAGCTCGTCGTGACGCCGGCGACGCCGGTGGAGGGCGCGTTCACCACCGTCGTCGAGTACTCGGGCGTCCCGGTGCGACACCAGGACCCGGACAACTCCTTCGAGGGCTGGATGGCCACCGCCGACGGCGCCACGTTCGTCAACCAGCCGATCGGCGCGATGACGCTCTACCCGAACAACAACACCCCCGCCGACAAGGCGACCTACGACGTCTCGGTCGACATTCCCAACACGATCACGAGCACCACGGGAACCGGACCGGCCGCGGTGGCGGGCAACGGCGAGCTCAGCAAGGACGTCGGGGCGAGCCGCACCGACTGGCACTGGGTGCAGCAGGAGCCGATGGCCTCCGAGCTCGTGATGATCTCGATCGGCAAGTTCGACGTGCTCGAGTCCGACGTGACGCTGGCCAGCGGCCGCATCCTCCACGAGTGGAGCTTCGTCGACTCCGGCGCCAGCGCCACGGTCAAGAACAACGCCAACACCCAGCGCGCGCGCTGGAAGAGCGTGCTCGACGGGCTCGAGTCGATCTACGGGCCCTACCCGGGCAACAGCATCGGCGTCGTGGTCGACACGGTTCCCGGCGTGGGCTACGCCCTCGAGACCCAGGACCGGTCGTTCTTCCCGGGCAGCCCGGGCCCCGGCACGTTCGTGCACGAGGCCGCCCACCAGTGGTACGGGAACAACGTCGCCCCCGACCGAGTGGAACGACCTCTACATCAACGAGGGCATGGCCACCTGGGTGCCGATCTGGTTCAACAACGAGGGCGTCACTCCGCCCACGAGCGCCACGACCACCGAGGGCAACTTCTACCTCGCGTGGAACAACCTCGCGGCGAGCGACCCGCAGTGGACCATCCCGCCGGCCGGCATGACCGACCCCGCCGACCTCTACGACTTCCAGAGCTACAACCGCGGCGCGATGATGTGGGAGTCGCTGCGGCTCTCGATCGGTGACGCGGCGTTCTTCGACTTCGTCGAGGAGTGGCAGACGCGCTACGCGGGCGGCAGTCACGGCACGACCGACTTCACGGCGCTGGCCGAGGAGATCTCGGGCCGCGACCTGGCGGCGTTCTTCCAGGACTGGCTCCTCGACGCCGACAAGCCGGCCTGGCCGCAGCGCTACGACCTCGCCCTGACGGACGAGGCGTCGTCGACGCCGCTCGCGCCCGGGGAGTCGGTCACCTACACGCTGACCGCGGCCAACCGGGGGTTCGCGGCGCTCACCTCGAGCGTCGTCGACGTCGACCTCGCCGACGTGCTGGACGACGCGACCCTCGACGAGACGTCGCTGCCCGCCGGGCTGACCCTGGCCGGCGACACCCTGACCTGGGCGGTCCCGACGACGGCCCGCCGCGGCACCAGCGCGGCCAGCTTCTCCGTCGAGGTGGACGAGGACGCCCTGGACACCGAGCTCGTGGCCGGGGCCACCTCGCGCACCCTCGGCGGGTTCTGCGCCCCCGGCAACACCTGCCGCAGCGCGCTGACGGTGCCCGACCGCCCCGTGACGGGCACGCCGGACCCGGTGCTCGAGGGCGTGGCGCGGGTGGGCCGCACCCTCACCGTCGACCCGGGAGCCTGGGACGGCTCGGTCGACGTCGTGTGGTTCCGGAACACCCGGCCGATCGCCGGTGCGACCGGTCTCACCTACGACCTGGGACCGGCCGACCGCGGCAAGGACGTCGTCGCCCGGGTCACCTACGGCGAGACCGGCTTCTCGAGCGTGACCAAGGACGTCGTCGCCCGGGACGTCCGGGCCGGGATCTTGAACCTGCGCCCGGTGCCGCGGATCTCCGGACGGGCCCGGGTGGGCGAGCTGCTCACGGCGATGCCCGGCAACCACGACGCCGGCACCACCGTGCGCTACCAGTGGCTGGCCAACGGACGGGTGGTCCGCGGGGTGACCGCGCGCACGTTCCGGATCCCCGCCCGCTATCGCGGCGACCGCATCCGGGTGCGGACGCTCACCTCCAAGCCGGGCTACTTCACCGTGATCAGGGTGAGCGAGGCCACCGCGAAGGTCGTCTGACAACCGGGCGGACAGCCGGCGGACAGCAACCGAGGCCGCGGGGCGGACGCCGTCCCGCGGCCTCGGCATGCCAAGTAGTGTGTGCCGGTCGACATACTCGTCGGTTTCGTCGCGGGCCCGGGGCCGCGGCTACGATGCAGCCTGCTGTTCCCCAGCCGAGAGGCCCCCTGTACCTGATGACTGACACCCACGCCGACTACCGGCTCAGCCAGCTCGACCAGCTGGAAGCGGAGTCGATCCACATCTTCCGTGAGGTCGCCGCCGAGTTCGAGAAGCCGGTCCTGATGTTCTCCGGTGGCAAGGACTCCATCGTCATGATGCGCCTGGCCGAGAAGGCGTTCTACCCGGCGAAGATCCCGTTCCCCGTCCTCCAGGTCGACACCGGCTACGACTTCCCCGAGGTCCTCGAGTGCCGTGACAACTGGGTCAACCGGCTCGGCGTCAGGCTGATCGTCGCCAGCGTCGAGCAGGCCATCGACGACGGCGTCGTCGTCGACGACGGCAAGACCTCGCGCAACCGGCTCCAGATCGGCACGCTTCTGCACGCCGTCGAGGAGAACGGGTTCACCGCCGCGTTCGGCGGCGGCCGCCGCGACGAGGAGAAGGCCCGCGCCAAGGAGCGCGTCTACTCCCACCGCGACGAGTTCGGCCAGTGGGACCCGAAGATGCAGCGCCCCGAGCTCTGGAGCCTCTACAACGGCCGGATCCACGAGGGCGAGCACATGCGGATCTTCCCGATCTCCAACTGGACCGAGCTCGACATCTGGGACTACATCGGCCGCGAGCAGATCGAGATCCCCTCGATCTACTTCAGCCACCAGCGACGCGTGTTCAAGCGCGACGGCATGTGGCTCTCGGAGTCCGACCACAACCCCACCCGCTCCGGCGAGAGCGTCGAGGAGCGCACCGTGCGGTTCCGTACCGTCGGCGACCTGACGCTCACCGGCTGCGTCGAGTCGACGGCGTCCACGATCCCCGAGATCATCGAGGAGGTCGCGATCGCCAAGGTGACCGAGCGCGGCGCGACCCGCGGTGACGACCGGTTCTCCGAGGCAGCCATGGAGGACCGGAAGAAGGAGGGCTACTTCTGATGAGCGACCAGGACTCCACCGGCACCGCCACCAACATGGACCTGCTGCGGTTCGCCACCGCAGGCTCGGTCGACGACGGCAAGTCGACCCTCATCGGGCGACTGCTGCTCGACTCGAAGGCGATCTTCGAGGACCAGCTCGAGGCCGTCGAGGCCACCTCGCAGTCGCGCGGCTACGACTACACCGACCTCGCGCTGCTCACCGACGGCCTGCGCAGCGAGCGCGAGCAGGGCATCACCATCGACGTCGCCTACCGCTACTTCGCGACGCCCGCCCGCAAGTTCATCATCGCCGACACCCCGGGCCACGTGCAGTACACGCGCAACATGGTCACCGGCGCCTCCACCGCCGACCTCGGCCTGGTGCTGGTCGACGCCCGGCAGGGGCTCACCGAGCAGTCGCGCCGGCACGCCGTGATCCTCAGCCTGCTGCGGGTCCCGCACCTCGTCCTCGCCGTCAACAAGATGGACCTCGTCGACTTCTCCGAGGAGGTCTTCGAGAGGATCCACCGCGAGTTCACGGCGTTCGCCACGAAGCTGAGCATCCCCGACCTCGAGGTCATCCCGATCTCGGCGCTGCAGGGCGACAACGTGGTCACCCGCTCGGAGCGGATGTCGTGGTACTCCGGCCCGACGCTCATGCACCACCTCGAGCACGTGCACGTGGCCAGCGACCGCGACCTCGTCGACGTCCGGTTCCCCGTGCAGTACGTCGTGCGCCCCAAGTCCGACGAGCACCACGACTACCGCGGCTACGCCGGCCAGGTCGCCGGCGGCGTCCTGAAGCCGGGCGACGAGGTCGTCGTGCTGCCCTCGGGCATGACCTCCACCATCGAGGGCATCGACCTGTTCGACCGCGAGATCGGCGAGGCGTTCCCGCCGATGTCGGTCACGGTGCGGCTCGCCGACGACGTCGACGTGTCGCGCGGCGACATGATCGCCCGCGTCAAGAACGCCCCGCAGCCGCGCCAGGACATCGACGCGATGATCTGCTGGATGACCACCACCCCGCTGCGGCCGCGCCAGAAGCTGGCGATCAAGCACACCACGCAGACCGCGCGGGCCCTGGTGAAGGACATCCAGTACCGGCTCGACGTCAACACCCTGCACCGCGACCAGGAGACCAAGGAGCTCGGGCTCAACGAGATCGGCCGCATCCAGCTGCGCACCACCAAGCCGCTGCTGAGCGACCCCTACTCGCAGAACCGCACCACCGGCTCGTTCATCCTCATCGACGAGGCCACCGGCATCACCGTGGGTGCGGGGATGATCAACTCCGGGTCCTGACCCACACGACGTTCGCCGAGCCAGTCGAGACGCCGCAACCGCTCCCGCCGACACGACCCCGCTCACCTCAGCGGGGAGCCGGCAGGTCGTCTCGACATAGCTCGACGTACGCCCGGTCAGCCCACACGACGCCCGTCGAGCCTGTCGAGACGCCCCGCTCACCTCAGCGGGGAGCCGGCAGGTCGTCTCGACAAGCTCGACGTACGCCCGGTCAGCCCACACGACGTCCGTCGAGCCTGTCGAGACGCCGCAACCGCTCCCGCCGACACGACCCCGCTCACCCCAGCGGGAAGCCGGCAGGTCGTCTCGACAAGCTCGACGTACGCCCGGTCAGCCCACACGACGTCCGTCGAGCCTGTCGAGACGCCCCACTCACCTCAGCGGGGAGCCGGCAGGTCGTCTCGACGAGCTCGACGTACGCCCGGTCAGCCCACACGACGTTCGTCGAGCCTGTCGAGACGCCGCAACCGCTCCCGCCGACACGACCCCGCTCACCCCAGCGGAGAGCCGGCGGGTCGTCTCGACAAGCTCGACGTACGCCCGGTCAGCCGCGCAGGTCGGGACGCACGTGCAGCCCGACCTCGGGGTCGACCAGGACCTCCTGGGCGGCGGCGACGCCGTCGGCCAGCAGCTCGACGTCGAGCGGCACGTTGCGCTTCACCAGCGCCAGGGCGATCGGCCCGAGCTCGTGGTGGCGCGCCGACGTGCCGACCCGCCCGACCGCCTTGCCGTCGCGGATGAGCTCGGCGCCCACCGCCGGCAGCCGGTTCTCCGAGCCGTCGAGGTGCAGCAGCGTGAGCCGGCGGGGCGGCCGGCCGAGCGTGTGCACCCGGGCGACCGTCTCCTGGCCGCGGTAGCAGCCCTTGTCGAGGTGGACGGCGGGGCCGATCCACCCGACCTCGTTGGGGATCGTGCGGTGGTCGGTGTCGAGGCCGAGCCTCGGCTCGCCGCGGGCGATGCGCAGCGCCTCGAACGCCCACAGCCCGCCGGCGGGGCCGGCGGCCTCGGCGTAGGCGGTGAGCCGGTCGCGCGGCACCAGGTCGTAGCGGCCGGTGGAGGCGCGCCAGGCGACGGCGACCTCGTCGGTGACCTCGGCCACCTCGACCTGCATGAGGAACCGCATCCGGTCGAGGAACTCCACCAGCGCGGCCGCCGTCCCGGGCTCGGTGTGGCCGGTGAACGTCTCGCCGTCGTCGACGCCGGACACGGCGTGCTCGACGTGGCCCTGCGGGCTGAGCACCAGCCACTCGGTCCAGACGCCGGGCTCGAGGTCGAGCAGGTGCTGGGTGGTGAGCGAGTGCAGCCACGTGAGCCGGTCCGGCCCGGAGATGCGCACGACGTCGCGGTGCGACAGGTCGACGAACCCCTCCCCCGCCACCAGCGAGCGCTGCTCGGTGTTGAAGGAGCCGTAGTGGCCGGCCACACCGGCGTCCGGCGCGTCGGCGGCCACGGCGCCGGGCAGCGCGAGCAGGGGGGACGGCGGTCGGTCACTCATGTCGGGTCAACGTTACGGGTCCCGCGGCTGATTCCGGGTTTGTCCGACTCCCGCTTACTCGTGGGGGCCGGCGTCCTCGCACTCGACGCACCGGCCGAAGACGGTGAGGTGGCCGACGTCCGCCTGGAAGCCGTGGTCGGCCTCGAGCCGGTCGGTGAGCGCCCGCGCCGTGTCGGTGCCCACGGAGACGACCCGGTGGCAGTTGCGGCACACCAGGTGGAAGTGCTCGTGGCCGCCGACCGCGTGGTAGGTGGGTGAGCGGTCGGTGAGATGCGCATGCTTCACCAGGCCGAGCTCCTCGAGCACCTCGAGGTTGCGGTAGACGGTGGAGAGGTTGAGGTGCGGGGCCTTCTCGTGCACGTGGGCGTGCACCTCGTCCGGTGTCGCGTGCCGCAGCTCCTCGACGGCGGCCAGCACCAGCTCACGCTGGGCGGTGAGCCGGTAGCCCCGCTCGCGGAGCCGGCGGCGCCAGTCGGGGGGATCGGGCTCACGCACGTTGCAGCCTCGCCCACAGGTGCGGCTGCAGCTCCTGACCCATCGCCTCCATGTCGTAGGCGTAGAGCAGGTCGCCCTCGACGTTGCCGTACAGCCGGTGCCCCGCGGTGACCTCCTTGGCGGACTCGGTGAAGCTCACGCCCGCCGTCCGCAGCTCGACCTTGCCCTCGGCCGCCTGGCCGTACCAGACCTCGGCGAAGCCGGTGTTGTGCGCGAGCACCATCTCGACCTGGCCCTCCGGCCGGCACCGCAGGAACCCGGTCTCCTGGGCCGCCTGCCGCACCGTCTCGCCGTGCTCGTCGAGGATCCAGGCGCGGGCGAAGTAGTGCAGGAACGGCCGGCCGTCCTGCTGGAACACCAGCTCCTGGCCGTACTCGTAGGGCTCGATCGTCGGGTAGTCGCCGCGGCCGTTGCCCCGCCAGGTGCCGAGCATCCAGGCCACGGGGCCGCAGTCGGGGTGGAGGTTCTCGGGGATCTGGAAAGCCACGGAGCGAGTCTAGGGTTGGCTCATGTCGCGTCGACTGGTCGTCAAGGTCACCTGTGGTGCGGAGGCGGCGGAGCGGTGCAACCAGGCCCTCACCGTCGCCGCGACCGCGCTCGCGGCCGGCGCCGAGGTGTCGGTCTGGCTCACCGGCGAGGCCGTGTGGCTGGCCGTTCCCGGGACGGTCGACCTCCAGCTCCCCCACGCCACCCCGGTCGCCGACCTGGTCGCCGCCGTCCTCGACGGGGGCTCGCTCACGGTGTGCTCGCAGTGCGCCGTGCGGCGCGAGCTCACCGAGGCCGACCTGCTGCCCGGCACCACGATCGCCGGGGCGGCCTCGTTCGTCGCCGTCGCCCTCGAGGACGACGTGCAGGCGCTCGTCTACTGACGGCTCGGGTGGTCTCGAGGCTCGTCGCTGCGCTCCTCACGCCTCAACCACCGGCGGAGGCGGTGGTTGAGCCCGCGAGCGTAGCGAGCGGCTCGAAACCACCCGGCTCAAGCGACCGACCGGGTGCCGAGCAGGGTGCGCGCCTCGACTGTCGTCATCGGACGCCGGCCGGCCACCTCGGCGAGACCGACGACGCGGTCGACGAGCTGACGGTTGCTCTCGACCGGCACGCCCTTGCTGAGGGTGAGCACGTCCTCCATGCCCACCCGCAGGTGGCCGCCCTTGGCGAGCGCGGTGAGCGCCACCGGCAGCGTCGAGCGCCCGATGCCGGTGGCCGACCACGACGTCACCTCCGGCGGCAGCCCGGCGACGCCGGCCACCAGCGCGTCCGCGGTGCCGGGCATGCCGCCGGGCACCCCCATCACGAAGTCGACGTGCACCTTGCCGCCGTACGGGAGGCCGTACGTGCGGAGCAGCCGGCCGAGCGAGGCGACGTGGCCGAGGTCGAACAGCTCGAACTCCGGCACCACCTCCCGCTCCTGGCTGAGCTGGTAGAGGTCGCACACGAACGGCCACGGGTTGCTGAACACGTCGTCGCCGAAGTTGGTGGTGCCCATCGTGAGGCTGCACGAGTCCGGTGCGGCGTCGAGCACCTGCAGCCGGAGGTCGAGCGGGTCGTGCACCGAGCCGCCGGTGGAGAGCTGGACGACGAGGTCGGTGGCCTCGTGCAGCGCCGTCACCGTGTCCTTCAGCCGCTGGCCGTCGAGCGTCGGCCGGTGGTCGTCGTCGCGGATGTGCACGTGGATCATCGCCGCCCCCGCCGCCTCGCACTCGACCGCGGTGTCGACGAGCTCGGCGAGCGTGGTGGGCAGCTGGGGGCAGTCGGCCTTCGCCGTCTCGGCCCCGGTGGGGGCGACGGTGACGAGCAGGGCCTCGGGTGGCACGTCGGGCATGGCGCGCATGCTGCCAGAGTGGTCCCGTGCGAGCGGTGGTGCAGCGGGTCTCGTCAGCGAGCGTCACCGTGGCCGGCGAGGTGGTGGGCGCGATCGACGGGCCCGGGCTGCTGGTCTACCTCGGCGTCACCCACGACGACGGGCCTGACGACGTCGCCTGGACCGCCCGCAAGACCTGGGACCTGCGGATCCTGCGTGACGAGCAGGCGGCCTCCGACGTCGGCGCCCCGGTGCTCGTGGTCAGCCAGTTCACGCTGTACGGCGACGTCCGCAAGGGCCGGCGTCCGTCGTGGACCGCGGCGGCGCCGGGTCCGGTGAGCGAGCCGCTCTACGAGGCCTACTGCGCCGAGCTCGAGCGCCTCGGCGCCCACGTCGAGCGCGGCGTGTTCGGCGCCGACATGGCGGTCGCGTCGGTGAACGACGGCCCGATCACCATGATCCTGGAGCGCTGACCGGCCCTACTCGTCCTCGCTGTACAGCGTGCACTTCTCGGTGCCGTAAGCCCAGAACGCGTCGAGCCGGGCGTCCTCGTCCGCCGACAGGGTGCCGGGGTCGAAGGAGTCCGGGCCCCTCCCCTCGTACTCGAACCCAGCTCAAGAGCACCGCGCAGAAGTCCTCGACGCTTGCCGTCGCGACGGTGGCGGGCACGTCGTCGCCGGTGTCCTCACCGCCGTCGTCACCGCACCCGACCAGCACGAGCACGAGCGTGGCGACCGCCTCGGCGCGCCCGCACGGCCGCCGGTGGCATGGGGTCCACCGGCGGCCGTCGGGCGGGTCCGGGAGCGTGTCCCGGGCCCGAGCTGCCGGGCTGCGACGGACGGTGCGTCCGGGAGTCGCCGTCCAGACCAGCAGCGCTCGGGGGTAGCCCCGACGTAACCACCCCCAGGGCGGTGGGATCACCTCCCTGGGAGGGTTATCGTCGGGTGATGGCCGAGGACCGTGCGATCCGGGTCGCGCTGGTCGACGACTACGACGTCGTGGTCAAGGGCGTCGCGACGATGTTCGACCCCTACCGCGACCGCATCCTGGTCGCGGAGCTCGACACCGACCGCCCGGTCAAGGACCACGTCGACATCGCGTTGTACGACTCCTTCGCGCAACCGGAGTCCGACCAGCACGAGATCAAGATCCTGCTCGACAACCCGCACGCCGCCCGCGTCGTGTTCTACACGTGGAACTTCCACCCGGAGCTCGTGCAGAGCGCCCTCGACCTCGGCGTGCACGGCTATCTGTCCAAGGCGCTGCCCGCCCGCGAGCTCGTCGAGGCGCTGGAGGCCGTGCACGCGGGCGAGACGGTGGTGAGCGACCCGCCGACGCGCACCCGAGGGCCCAACGGCTCGGACTGGCCCGGGCGGCACGAGGGACTCTCCGACCGCGAGGCGGAGGTACTGGCCCTCATCACCCAGGGCAAGGACAACGCCGACATCGCCCGGCTGACCTACCTGAGCCCCAACACGGTGAAGTCCTACGTGCGCAACCTCTACCGCAAGATCCAGGTGGACAGCCGCACCCAGGCCGTCGTCTGGGGCGTGCGGCACGGGTTCCTGCCCGACCACCACCGCATCGACCACTGGAAGGGCGGGCCGTAGCCCAGACAGCGGAAAGGGCCGGGGGTCTCGACACCCGCTCGCTGGCGCTCGCGGGGCTCGACCACCGGCCCTTCCGCTACTCCTAGGCGAGCGGGATGCTCACCTCGGCGACGGAGCCGACGGCGGCGTGCACCACCTTGTCGACCGGGTCGGCCTTGGGGGCGAGGGCGCGGAGCGTCCACTCGCCCTCGCCGGCGAAGAACCGGAAGTGGCCGGTGGCCGACGTCGGCACCTCGGCGGTGAACTCGCCGGTGCGGTCGAGCAGCCGCACGTAGGCGTTGCCCACCGGCTCGCCGTCACGCACGACCTGGCCCTGGATCACGGCCTCCTTGTCGACGTCGATCCCCTTCAGCGAGAGGCCGCCCTCGGTGGCGCCGCACATCAGGCGTCACCACGCTCGTCGCCGAGCGCCACGGGGACGCCGACCAGCGAGCCGTACTCGGTCCAGGAGCCGTCGTAGTTCTTGACGTTCTGCTGGCCGAGCAGCTCGTGGAACACGAACCAGGTGTGCGAGGAACGCTCGCCGATGCGGCAGTAGGCGATGGTGTCCTTGTCCCAGTCGACGCCGGCCTCGGTGTAGATCTCCTTGAGGTCGTCGTCGGCCTTGAAGGTGCCGTCGTCGTTGGCCGCCTTGCTCCACGGCACGTTCGCCGCGGTGGGGATGTGGCCGGCGCGCTGGGCCTGCTCCTGCGGGAGGTGGGCCGGGGCGAGCAGCCGGCCGGCGTACTCGTCGGGGCTGCGGACGTCGACGAGGTTCTTGACCCCGATCGCGTCGACGGTCTCGTCGCGGAACGCGCGGATCGAGAGGTCCTGCTCCTGCGCGGAGTAGGACGTCCCCGCCCGGTCGGGCAGCTCGTCGGTGAGCTCACGGGAGTCGAGCTCCCACTTCTTACGGCCGCCGTCGAGCAGCTTCACGTCCTGGTGGCCGTAGAGCTTGAAGTACCAGTAGGCGTAGGCGGCGAACCAGTTGTTGTTGCCGCCGTAGAGCACGACGGTGTCGTCGTTGCTGACGCCCTTGCTCGACAGCAGCTCCTCGAACTGCTGCTTGTTGACGAAGTCGCGCCGGACCTGGTCCTGCAGGTCCGTCGTCCAGTCGAGCTTGATGGCGCCCTTGATGTGGCCCTTGTCGTAGGCCGTGGTGTCCTCGTCGACCTCGACGAGGACGATGCCGTCGGAGCCGAGGTTGTCCTCGACCCACTGGGCGGAGACGAGCGAGTTCTCGCGGGTCATGGTGTGCCTTTCGGTTGGTGCGGAGTTCTGGGCGGAGCTGGCGATCAGTGGGTGGTGGCGGGCTGGACCCGCTTCAGGAGCAGGTAGACCTCGCAGCCGAGGCAGAGGCCGACGACGGAGTTCAGCAGGGCGGCCACGAGCGCGAAGCCGGTGGCGACGAACCCGACCATGTCGACCCCGGTGACGAACCCGGCCAGCGCGACGGCGGCGAACGCCAGGCCCACGCCCTGCGCGAACCGCGGCGGGGCCGGGTCCTCGAGGTGGTCGGGCGCGGCGAGCCGGGGCCGGACGAGGGTGCGGAACGCCAGTGACACCGGCGTCCCCTGGACACCGGCGAACGCGCCCCACGCGAACAGCACGGCTTGGGCGGCGAGCAGCGCGACACCGACCGGTCCGGGCGCGGTGAGCAGCACCGTCACGAGGACGGCGGCGGTCACGGCGGCCACGACGCGTGGTCCGCGCGGGTCGATCCCGCTGGTGGTGCTGGGCATGGCGATCTCCTGGTCGACGGGGACGTCGTGCTCCACCTTAGTGGAGTAGGTCAGGCGACTAAAGACACTCGAGGTCGAGCCGCCGGACTCAGGAGGGTCGACAGAGCGCCGAGCGCACGCGGCAGTGGTCCACCGCGCGGCGCTTCGTCAGCCAGGTCGTCGACACGGCGTCCACAGTAGGGATCCGACGCACTGCGCCCGAACCCGAGTCTCGGATCGTGGACATCGTGTCCGTCATGCGAGACGTCCGGGCAGGGCGCTCAGCACCTGGTCGCGGCTCGGGGCTCCCGACGCACGGCCGAGCTCGCGGCCGTCGCCGTCGAGCACCAGCGTGGTGGGGGTGCGGAGCACGCCGAGCCGGCGGACGACGTCGAGATGCTGCTCGGCGTCCACCTCGAGGTGCCGGACCCCCGACTCGCGGGCGGCGACGTCGGCCAGCACGACCCGGGTGGCGCGGCACGGCGCGCAGAACGCCGAGGAGAACTGCAGCAGCGTGGCGCGCTCCCCCAGGTCACCGGCCCACGGCGTGCCGTCGAGCACGTTCTCGGCGCCGGACGTGGCGGGGGTGCGCACCCGGCCGTCGCGCAGCGCGCGCCAGACAGCGAAGCCGGCGGCGGCCACGACGGCCGCCACCAGGACCCACGCTCCGGTGCTCACGACGGGGTAACTCGTGGGGGTGCGTGGGCATTCCGGCTGCGGGGGTTTCGAGGCTCGTCGCTGGCGCTCCTCGCACCTCAACCACCGTCGGACCACGGTGGTTGAGGTGCGAGCGGAGCGAGCCTCGAAACCGCTCAGCCGCCGGCGAAGGGCGGCAGCATCTCGACGACGGCGCCGGGCTCGACGACGACGGCGGCGGGGTCGGCCCTGCCCACCGGCTGGTCCCCCACCAGCACCGAGCAGGCGCCGAGCACGCGGGCCGCGTCGGGGTGGCGGATCGCGAGCTCCGCTCGGATCTCGGCCAGCGTGGTGGCGCCGTCGACGTCGACGTGCTCCGACGCGAGCCCGACGGCGGCCCGGGCGGCGGCCCAGTACCGGACGGTGACGGTGCCGGCGTCCGAGACCTGCGTCTCATCGGCGGCGGAGTTGCTGCGGGTGTCCGGCACGTTTCGATAGTCTCACCAGCAGTTGAACCGGCCGGAGCCCGAGGACGTGTTTCGGTCTCACCCGTCATGGGAGGAGACCCGTCGTGAGCGCACTCCTGCTCCTCACCAGCGCACTTCAGCCGTCCGCCGAGGTGCTGCCGGCCCTCACGCTGCTGCCGCACCAGGTCAAGATCCTGCCCGCGGAGGGCAGCGCGCTGCTCGAGGCGCCGGAGTCCGACCTGCTGCTGGTGGACGGCCGCCAGGACCTCGCCGGTGCCCGCGACCTGTGCCGCCTGATCCGCACCACGGGCACCGACGTCCCCGTCGTCCTCATCGTCACCGAGGGCGGCCTCGCCGTCGTCAGCCACGACTGGGGCGCCGACGACGTCGTGCTCCACACCTGCGGCCCGGCCGAGCTCGAGGCGCGGGTCCGGCTCGCCGTCGGCCGGCTGGCCGCGGCCCGCGAGGCCACCGACCCCGAGGCCCACGTGATCCGCTCCGGCGAGGTGGTGGTCGACGAGGCCACCTACACCGCGCGGGTCGGCGGCCGCGCGCTCGACCTCACCTTCAAGGAGTTCGAGCTGCTCAAGTTCCTGGCGCAGCATCCCGGCCGGGTGTTCAGCCGGCAGCAGCTGCTCCAGGAGGTCTGGGGCTACGACTACTTCGGCGGCACCCGCACCGTCGACGTCCACGTGCGCCGGCTGCGCGCCAAGCTCGGTTCCGAGCACGAGACGCTGATCGGCACGGTGCGCAACGTCGGGTACCGGTTCGTGCTGCCCGCCAAGGAGCAGGAGAGCGCCGCCGACGCGGCCCGGGTGCGCGAGCCGCATAATCAGCAGGCGTGACCTCCGAGATCGCTGCCGTCGCGGCCGTCCGGCAGTCGTTCGTGGCGGCCGGTGAGCCCGACCCGCTCGACGAGGCGGCCGTCCTCGACCTCGAGCAGCGCGGTCTCGACGGCGCCACCCTCGCCACCGACGACGGCGGGTTCGCGCTGGTGCGCTCCGGCGACCTGGTGCTCGCCGTCGCTCCGGACGCCCGGGGCGCGGGCACCGGTGGGCGGCTGCTCGCGCGGGTCGGTGACGCGGACCGGGCGTGGTCGCACGGTGACCACCCGGCGGCGGCCGCCCTGGCCCGCCGTCACGGCTGGGAGCGCACCCGCGAGCTCTGGGTGATGCGGCGGCCGGCGTCGCTTCCGCTCGAGCCGCTCGAGCTGCCCGACGGGCTCACGATCCGCTCCTACCGCGACGACGACGCGGCCGCGCTGCTCGACGTCAACGCCCGCGCCTTCGCCTTCCACCGCGAGCAGGGCGACATGGACGCCGCGGACCTGGCCCGCCGGATGGCCGAGCCCTGGTACGACCCGGCCGGTCTGCTCGTCGCCGAGCGCGACGGGCAGCTGGTCGGGTTCCACTGGACCAAGCAGCACTCGGCCGACGTCGGCGAGGTGTACGTGGTGGCGGTCGATCCCGACGTGCACCGCCGCGGGCTGGGCCGGCTGCTCACCCTGGCCGGTCTGCACCACCTGCACGGGCTGGAGGTCGGTGAGGTGATCCTGTACGTCGAGTCCGACAACGCCCCCGCGTTGCACGTCTACCGTGACAGGCTCGGCTTCACCCACGCTCCCCAGGACACCCACGTGCAGTACACGAACCGATGAGCGCCACCCCGGACGACGACGCCGTCGCGTCGCTGCGGGCCGAGCGCGACGCGCTCGAGGCGCGTGCCGTCGAGGCGGAGCACATGGCTGAGCAGCTCGCCGAGGAGCTGGCGGCGACCCGCGCGCAGCTCGCCGCGCTGGAGGCCGAAGCCGCTCCGTTGACCCTGTTCGAGGACGACGAGGCCCTCTCCCCGGGCTCCGGCGCCGACCACGGGCTGCTGGCGGTGGCGCTCGGCGGCACGGCGTTCGTGCTGTTCGCCGTCGGCGTGCTGTCGCTGGTCAACAACGGACTGTTCTCGCCGTTCACGCTGTTGATGCTCGGCGTCGCCGGCGTGCTCGGCTGGACGGCGTGGCAGGTGCGCCCGGAGTCCACCGACGTGCACGTCGACGACGGCGTCGTCCGGATCGAGCGGGGCGGGTCGACCTACCGCTTCGACCTGCGCAACGAGGCCTGCCGCATCGACACCTTCGGCCAGCCCGGCGACTCCGACTGGCGCGCCGTGTTCCGCCGCGGCCGGCTGGAGCCGTTCACCGTCGACGCCGCGATGGTCGACGCCCCGGCCTTCCTCGCCGAGCTGCGGAAGTACCGCCCGAACCTCTAGGGCACACGTGTCACAAGATTCACCGGTTAACCGGTGAATCTTGTGACGGACGGGGCCAGCGCGACGCGCAGCGCCTCGGCGATCTCCTCGACGGCGGCACGCGAGCGGGGGGCGAGGAGCAGGTTGAAGAAGCCGTGGATCTGGTCGGGGAAGCGCCGCACCTCGACGGCGACGCCGGCCTCGGCGAGCCGCCGGCCGTAGGCCTCGCCCTCGTCGCGCAACGGGTCGAAGCCGGCGGTGGCGACGTAGGCGGGGGCGAGCCCGGCCGGGATCTCGGCCCGCAGCGGTGAGATGCGCGGGTCGGTGCGGTCGGCCGGGTCGGGGGTGTAGGTCTCGGTGCCCATGGCCATGAACTCGCGGGTGAGGAAGAAGCCCTCGGCGAAGATCCGCGAGCTGCGGGTGTCGCGGTCCGCGTTCTCGCAGGCCGGGTAGACGAGCAGCTGGAACGCGAGCGGGAGCCCGTCCCGCGCCGCGGCGAGCGCGACGGCGGCCGCGAGGTTGCCACCGGCCGAGTCGCCGCCGACCGCTACCCGGTCGCGTGCGACGCCGAGGTCGTCGAGGTGGTCCAGCGCCCAGTGGTAGGCGGCCAGGGCGTCGTCGTGGGCGGCCGGGAAGGTGTGCTCCGGCGCCAGCCGGTAGTCGACGGCGAGCACCTGGACTCCGGCCCGCTCGGCCAGGAACCGGCAGGTCTGCTCGTGGGTGTCGAGGTCGCCGTACATGAACGCGCCGCCGTGGAAGAACACGAGCAGCGCGGTGGACCCGTTCGCCGGCGCGTAGAGCCGGGCCGGCCGGCCACCGGCCCCGAGGTCGCGCACCGACCCGATCGGCTGGGCACCGCCGGCCGCGTCGGTCTGCCGCCGCAGCACCGTCCGTCCCTTCGCCACGGGCACCGACGGGATCGCGGGCATCACCAGCCCGTTCATCCGCAGCATCAGCTGGAGCTCGGGGGCGAGGGTCTGGCCGTCGATCACGACCGGTCGTCCCGCCAGCGCCCGCTGCACCCGGCCCGGGAGGGCCATGCCGCCGCGGGTCGCCGTCGCCTCCACACGCTGCCGGATGCTCACGGTCGCAAGGTATCGGTGGCGGCTCGGTACCATGCCGTGACCCGCTCCGACCCCCCGAAGGTGCAGCCACCCGATGTCCTCCTCGCCCTACTCCGGCGCCACGGAGCAAGCCGCCAAGCTGCGCCGCGACGCCGAGATGGCGGCCGCCGAGCAGGCGGCCGAACGGCTGGTCGCCGAGGAGCTCGCCCGTGAGGCGATCCAGGCCCGCACCGAGGCCGAGCGGCTGGCCCGCGAGCACGCCGAGGCGGCGGCCGCCGCCCACGAGGCCCGGACGACGGCCGAGACCGCCGCCGTCCGCTACGCCGAGCAGCGGCGCGAGGCCGAGGAGGCCGCCCAGCGCGCCGCCCAGGCCCGCGAGTCCGCCGAGCGGTCCGCCCGCGACCACGTGCAGATGGCGGAGTCCGAGGCGTCCCGCCGGGAGTCCGCCGAGCGGCACGCCAGCGAGCTGGCCGAGCGCGTCGTCGCCACGCTCGGCGAGCGGGAGGCGGCCGAGGAGGCGGCCCGGCGCGCCGCCGCGGACGCCGAGGAGTCGGCCACCGGCCGCGCCCGCGCCGAGGAGAACGCCCGCTACCACGCCGAGCTCGCCGAGCAGGCCGTCGCCGACCGCGCCGTCAGCGAGCAGCGGTCGCTGGAGCTGTCGGAGGAGATGGCCGCCGCGGCGTCCACCCACGCCGCCGCCCAGCGCGAGGCCGCGGAGAAGCGCGACGAGCTCGAGCGCGCCGCCCGTGATCACGCCCGCGCCCGCTCCGCCGCCGAGGAGGCCGCCGAGCGGCAGGCCCGGCTCGCCGAGGATGCCCACCAGGCCGCTCGGGACGCCGAGCTGCGCGCCCGCGGCGTCGCCGAGCAGGCCTCGGCCAAGGCCGACGAGCACGCCGCGTTCGCCCGCAACGCCCTCACCGAGCGCACCGCCCTCGAGGCCACCCTCACCGAGCTCGCCGAGACCCGGCAGGTCGCCGAGGAGGCCGGCGCCCGGCAGGCCGAGCTCGCCGAGCAGGCGCTGGCCGCGCGCACCCGCGCCGAGGACCGGGCCCGCGAGCTCGCCGAGACGGCGGGCGCGCAGGCCGAGGAGTACGCCGCCTTCGTGCAGCGTGCCGAGACCGACCGCGAGACCCTCCAGGCCGCCGCCGAGGACCAGGCCAAGGCCCGCCGCGAGGCCGAGGCCATCGCCGCCCGCGAGAGCGAGGCGGCGCGCACCGCCCACATCGCCTCGGCCGACGCCGCTGCGCTGGCCGACCGGATCGCCGCCGAGGCCGCCAGCGCGGCCGAGGAGCACGCGGCGTTCGCCCGCCGGGCGCTGGAGGAGCGGACGACCGCCGAGGCGGCCGCCGCCGAGCAGGCCGCCGCCCGCCGCGCCGCCGACGAGGCCGCGGCCGACGCGGCCCGGCTCGCGAAGGAGGCGCACGAGGCCCGCACCCGGGCCGAGGAGCAGGCACGCGTGGGCGCCGACCAGACCTCGCGGGTGGCCGCCGAGTTCACCACCTTCGTCGACCAGGCCGAGCGGGAGCGGTCGGTGCTCCAGGAGGCCGCCCAGGAGCAGACCCGCGCCCGCGGCGAGGCCGAGCGCGCCGCCGCCCGGCACGCCACGCTCGCCGAGGAGGCCCACCAGGCGGCCACCGAGGCCGAGGAGCGGGCCCGCGAGGTCGCCGAGGCCGCGCAGGCGGCGTCCGAGGAGTACGCCACCTTCTCCACCCGCGCGATGGAGTCACGGCAGAGCGCCGAGTACGCCACCGCCGAGGCCCTCCGGGTCGCCGAGCAGGCGCACCGCGACCGCGAGCAGGCCGAGACCAAGGCCCGCGAGCAGGTCGACCTCGTCACCGAGGCCAACCGGATCGCCGCCGCCAGCCAGGAGCAGGCCGCCGCCGCGGCCGAGGAGGCGCGGCTCGCCAGCCAGCTGCGGCACTCGATCGAGGACGCCGCCAAGGCCGCCAACCGGGCCCGGCTCGAGGCCGAGGAGTCGGCCCGCGCCCAGGCCGTACTCGCCGAGACCGCCGCGCAGGAGCGCCGCGAGGCCGAGCAGCGGGTGCGCGACGTACACCTCCAGGCCGACACCCTGCTCAACGAGCACCGTGAGTCGCTGCGGGTGGCCCAGGAGCAGCTCGCCTCCGCGAAGCGGGAGGCCGCCCAGCAGGCCTCGGCCCGCGCCGACGCCGAGCGCACCGCCGCTCGGCACGCGCAGGCCCGCGCCGAGGCCGAGACCCGCGCCGCCGACCTGGCGATCCAGCTCGCCGAGGCCCGGGCCCGGCTGCTCGCCGTTCCCCGGCCCGCGAGCCTCGGCTCGTCCCAGTCCGAGGCGGCGGCCGAGCCGGAGCCGGCCGCCGTCGAGAAGTCCGAGCCGACGCCGGCGGAGGCGACCGTGCTGCCGCCGTCCGCCGAGGAGCCCACCGCCGAGGGCCGGGCGAAGCGGAAGTGGTTCCGCTCGTCCTGAGAACTCGTCACCGCGCGTTCACCCGGCGGTGACACACTCCCGGGCATGACCCTCAACATCGTCCCCGAGCCCGCGGCTCCGGTGGACGGTGTGCCGGACGAGGCCTACGACGTCGAGGTGCCCTACGAGCCCTCGCCCGACCTGGTGGCCGCCGTCGAGGGCTTCCCGGACCGGTTCCTCGACCGCGAGCTGTCGTGGCTGCACTTCAACCAGCGGGTGCTCGAGCTGGCCGAGGACGAGACTCTGCCGCTGCTCGAGCGGGTCCGGTTCCTCGCCATCTTCACCAGCAACCTCGACGAGTTCTTCATGGTGCGCGTGGCCGGCCTCAAGCGCCGGATCGCGGCCGGGCTGGCCGTGCAGGCAGCGTCCGGGCTGATGCCGCGCGAGGTGCTGGAGCGCATCCTGACGTCGACCCGCGAGCTCACGCTGCGGCAGTCGCATCTGCTGCGCGACGAGATCGTGCCCGCGCTGGCCGACCACGGCATCGACATCGTGCGGTGGGACGACCTCGACAAGGACGAGCAGAAGCTCTGCAAGCGGCTCTTCAAGGACCGGGTGTTCCCGGTGCTCACGCCGCTCGCCGTCGACCCCGCCCACCCGTTCCCCTACATCTCCGGCCTCTCGCTCAACCTGGCCGTGGTGCTGCGCGACCCGAAGACCGCCAAGGAGCACTTCGCGCGGGTGAAGGTGCCCGGCAGCTTCGACCGGTTCGTGCCCGTGGGCAACGCCCGGTTCGTGCCCCTCGAGGACGTGATCGGTACCCACCTCAAGCGGCTCTTCCCGGGCATGGAGGTGCTCGAGGCGCACACCTTCCGGGTCACTCGCAACGAGGACCTCGAGGTGGAGGAGGACGACGCCGAGAACCTGCTCGCCGCGCTCGAGAAGGAGCTGCTGCGGCGCCGGTTCGGGCCGTCGGTGCGGCTGGAGGTGGAGGAGTCGATCTCCGACGGCGTCCTCGACCTGCTGGTCTCCGAGCTCGACGTCTCCACCGACGAGGTGTTCCGGCTGCCCGGCCCGCTCGACCTGCGCGGGCTCCACAGCATCGCCGACCTGTCCCGCGAGGACCTCAAGTTCCCGGCGTTCGTGCCCACCACCCACACCCGGCTCGCCGAGGTGGAGACGGCCAAGCCGGTCGACGTCTTCAAGGCCGCCCGGCGGCGCGACATCCTGCTGCACCACCCCTACGACTCGTTCGCGACGTCGGTGCAGCGGTTCATCGAGCAGGCCGCGGCCGACCCGCACGTGCTCGCCATCAAGCAGACGCTCTACCGCACCTCCGGCGACAGCCCCGTGATCGACGCCCTCATCGACGCCGCCGAGGCCGGCAAGCAGGTGCTGGTGATCGTGGAGATCAAGGCGCGCTTCGACGAGCAGGCCAACATCCGCTGGGCCCGCAAGCTCGAGCAGGCCGGTTGCCACGTCGTCTACGGGCTGGTCGGGCTCAAGACGCACTGCAAGCTCGCCATGGTGGTGCGCGACGAGCCCGAGGGGATCCGCCGCTACACCCACATCGGCACCGGCAACTACAACTCCAAGACCGCCCGCCTCTACGAGGACCTCGGCCTCATCACCACCGACGAGGTGATCGGCGAGGACGTCGCCCACCTGTTCAACAACCTCAGCGGCTGGTCGCGCAACGCCTCCTACGAGCAGCTGCTCGTGGCGCCGGACTCCGTGCGCAGCGGCCTGCTCGACCAGATCCACCGCGAGATCCAGCACCACCGCGCCGGCCGTCCCTCCGGTATCCGCATCAAAGCCAACTCCGTCGTCGACGAGGGGATCATCGACGGGCTCTACCTGGCCTCGCAGGAGGGCGTGCGCGTGGAGCTGCTGGTGCGCGGCATCTGCGCGCTCCGGCCCGGCGTCCCCGGGCTGTCGGAGTCGATCTCGGTGCGCTCCGTGCTCGGCCGGTTCCTCGAGCACAGCCGGGTCTTCTGGTTCGAGAACGACGGCGAGCCCACCGCGTGGATCGGCTCGGCCGACATGATGCACCGCAACCTCGACCGCCGGGTGGAGGTGCTCGTGCGGCTGCCGGACGGCGACAGCCTGGTCGACGTCCGCGAGCTGCTCGACGTCGCCTTCGACGCCGAGACGGACGCCTGGGAGCTCCGCAGCGACGGCTCGTGGGTCCGCAACGAGGGTGACGTGCATCTCCAGGAGGCGCTGATCGAGCGGCAGCGACGCCGGCGGATGTCGCTGGCCTGACCCGGGGTTTGCGCCCGGACGGACGGGCTCCCCTAGCATGAACTCGTTTGTCGCCCTCCCATCAGGAGAAACTCCGTGGCTCTGCGCTTCCGCCCGGTCGACGCGTCCTTCTACGACCTGTTCAGCCAAGCCGCGCAGCATCTCGTGGTCGGCGCCGGTCTGCTCGCCGAGATGCTCCATGAGTCGTCTGACAAGTCCGCCGTGGCCGAGCGCATGCGCGCGGCCGAGCACGACGCGGACGAGACGACCCACGAGCTCGTCCGGCGCGTCAACAGCACCTTCGTGACGCCGTTCGACCGGGAGGACATCTACTCCCTCGGCTCCGGCCTCGACGACGTCATGGACATGATGGACGAGGTCGTCGACCTGATCCTGCTGTACGAGGTGAAGGTCCTGCCGCCCGAGCTCTCGCAGCAGGTGGAGGTGCTGCAGCGGTGCGCCGAGCTCACCGCGGCCGCGATGCCGAACCTGCGCGGCATGAAGGAGCTCGAGGAGTTCTGGATCGAGATCAACCGGCTCGAGAACGCCGGCGACAAGAACCACCGACGGATTCTGGCCAAGCTGTTCTCCGGCGAGTTCAAGACCATCGAGGTCCTCAAGCTGAAGGACATCGTGGAGTCGCTCGAGGGTGCGATCGACGCGTTCGAGAAGGTCGCGAACATCGTGGAGCAGATCGCCGTCAAGGAGAGCTGAGCGCCCCATGGAGCTCGGCATCATCATTGCCGTGGTCGTCGTCGCCCTGGCGTTCGACTACACCAACGGTTTCCACGACGCGGCGAACGCGATCGCGACGTCGGTCTCGACCCGCGCGCTGACGCCCCGGGTGGCGCTCGCCATGGCCGCCGTCATGAACTTCGTCGGCGCGTTCCTGGGGCAGAAGGTCGCCGCGACGGTCTCCGAGACGATCAGCCCGGGCGCGGGCTCGCACGGCCTGCTCGTCGTCATGGCCGGGCTGTTGGGGGCGATCGCGTGGAACCTCACCACGTGGTACTTCGGCCTGCCCTCGTCCTCGTCGCACGCGCTCATCGGCGGCCTGGTCGGCGCCGCGATCGCCGGCGGCGTCACCGCCCACTGGGACGTCGTGCTCGAGAAGGTCGTCATCCCGATGATGCTCTCGCCGCTGGTGGCGTTCTCCCTCGGCTTCTTGGTGATGCTCGCCCTGATGTGGGCGTTCCGCCGCGGCAACCCCTCGCGGCTCAACCGGGGCTTCCGGTTCGCCCAGACCCTCTCGGCCGCGGCCATGGCGCTGGGCCACGGACTGCAGGACGCGCAGAAGACGATGGGCGTCATCTTCCTCGCCCTGCTGACCGGCGGCTATGTCGCCGCCGGCGACCCACTCCCGTTCTGGGTGATCTTCTCCGCCGCCGCCGCCATCTCCCTCGGCACGTACTCCGGTGGCTGGCGCATCATGCGCACCCTCGGCCGCCGCATCATCCACCTCGACCCGCCGCGTGGTTTCGCGGCCGAGTCCGTGGCAGCGTCCGTGCTCTACACGACCGCGTACGTCTTCTCGGCTCCGATCTCCACCACCCACACCATCACCTCGGCCGTGATGGGTGTCGGCGCGACCAAGCGTTTCTCGGCCGTCCGCTGGGGCGTCGCCCGCTCGATCCTCACCGCCTGGGTCCTCACGTTCCCCATGGCCGGCCTCGCCGCCTGGCTCAGCTACGAGGTGCTCCACTTCGTCATCCCGGTCTGACGTCGCTCGGGGTCCGGGATAGTCGCGGACGTTTGGCACGCCGGGGCGTGATAGTCGCGGACGTTCGGCACGGCGACACGCCGTGCGAGCGCGCCGAAGGTCCGCGACTTTCGAACCGGTCAGGACGCGCGGTATCGCAGCCACAGGGCTCGCTGATGCTCGTCGAGAGCACGGCGCTGCGCGACCGTGAAGGTGGGGATCCACCACTGCGGCAGCTCGAGGGTCCAGGCGCGCTCGGACGCCGGTCGCGAGGTCGCGCGGTGGTACGCCTCGCGGAGGCGCCGCTCGAACCAAGCGGTGTCGCGCAGGTCGGCCGAGGTCATGACCACGACCTCGAGGCCGGCCGCGCGATACCGGGCGTCCCGCGCGACGTCGAGTGACCGCTGGGCCGAGGCGAGATGAAGGCGCCCGTCGTACTCGCCGACCACGCCGACGTCGGGGTCGATCAGGTCGGGCGTGCCGAGATGCCGCCCGTCGAGGTCGAACACGGGCCGATTCGTGAGAGGCACCGGCAGCCGCGCGTCGAGAGCCCAGCACAGTCGCATGTCGACCTCGCGGGGCGACCAGGCGTTCTCGTCGGCGAGTGCATGCGCATCACGGCACTGCGCGATCCCGGTGTAGCTGGCGTGCCGCAGGGCGAAGACCCACGATTCCTCGATGTCGACCAGGTCGCTGAACGCCACCATGTCGAGGGCACGGACGGCGCCACGCAAGTCCCACGCGTAGCGCATCTCGAAGCACAGCGCCCGCGGCGGATTCGCCACCACGATGCCGTCGACCCGAGCCGTGTCGTCGGGGCGAAAGCGTTCCGCGGTGACGTGGATCCCCGGCTGGGGGCGCAGCCGGTGGCGTTGCACCGAGATCGTCACCGGTCGCGGCGACCCGTCGTGCGCCGTCCCGTCGAACCACGATGCTCCCCACCACCCCAGCGATGCCCAGCCGGTGATCCCGGCGTAGCGCGACACGAGGACGCTCGCCTCGACGGTCCGCTGCGGTCCGGTCGGCTCGACGTGGGCCGGCACGTAGAACCCGCGGCTCGTGCGGCGCCAGTGGGGCCCGGCGACCTCACGTTTGGTCGGGCCGGTCAGCCCTCGTGGGTCGACACGGACCGGCGCCACCACGCCGTGCTCCACACCTGGAGGAACCGTTCGATCCACCCCAGGAGGGTGCGACAACCGGACGCGATCCGGTGCCCGTCATCCACAGGCACCGGGAGTGGCGATAGTCGCGGACGTTCGGCACACGGCGACGGCGTGTCGCCGACCAATTGGTCCGCGACTATCCCGAACCCAACCCGCCCGAGAACCAACCGATCAACCGAACCGACCGGAGATGTAGGCCTCGGTGCGCTCGTCGGCGGGGTTCGAGAAGATGCTCTTGGTCTTGTCGAACTCCACCAGCAGGCCGGTGCGGTTCCCGGTGGTCTCGTCGGGACGCGCGGTGAAGAAGGCGGTGCGGTCGGAGACCCGCGCCGCCTGCTGCATGTTGTGGGTCACGATGATGATCGTGAAGTCCTCCCGCAGCTCGTGCATGAGGTCCTCGACGCGCGAGGTGGCGATCGGGTCGAGCGCCGAGCACGGCTCGTCCATGAGGATCACCTCCGGCCTGGTGGCGATCGTCCGGGCGATGCACAGCCGCTGCTGCTGCCCGCCCGACAGCCCGTAGGCCGACTGCTTGAGCTTGTCCTTGACCTCGTCCCAGAGCGCGGCACTCCGCAGTGCCTGCTCCACCACGTCGTCCATGTCGTCGACGTCCATGCCGGTGACGCGAGGGCCATAGGCGACGTTGTCGTAGATCGACTTCGGGAACGGGTTGGGCTTCTGGAACACCATGCCGATGTGGGTCCGGACCGCGATCGGGTCGACGCCCCGCCCGTAGATATTCTGGTCGTGGAAGGTCACCCGGCCCTCGACCCGCGCCGTGGGCACCAGGTCGTTCATGCGGTTCAGGCATCGCAGGACGGTGGACTTGCCGCACCCGGACGGGCCGATGAGCGCTGTGATCTCGTGGCGACCGAAGGTCAACGAGACGTCGTGGACGGCGTGGAAGTCGCCGTAGTAGACGTTGAGCCGGTCGACCTCCATCACCGGCTGGGCCGGCGTCTCGGGGATCTCCCGTTCCACACCGACGTGGACGTCGGCGAGGCTCTTCACCTCATGGCCGTTGTCCTCGGTGGTCGTGAAGGTGGCGGGTTGCGTGGGCATGAGCAGAGTTCCCCTACCAGGTCCGCTGGAACTTGTTTCGGATGAAGATGGCGAGTGCGTTCAGCCCGAGGATCATCACGAGCAGAACGATGATGGCTGCAGAGGCCGCGACGCGGAACTCCTCCTGCGACTGCGAGGTGAGCGAGTAGATCTGCATCGGCAACGCGGTGATCTCGCTCTGGAGACCGCTCGGGTCGAAGCGCACCGAACCGGCCAGCCCGACGATGATGAGCGGCGCCGCCTCGCCCATCGCCCGGGAGAGCCCCAGGATCGTTCCCGTGGCGATGCCGGGGACGGCGGACGGGAGAGTCTGCCGCCACGTCGTCTGCCAGACCGACGCCCCGAGCGCGAGCGATCCCTGCCGGATCTCCTGCGGGACGGCCCGCACCGCCTCGCGCGTGGTGATGATGATGACCGGCAGGATCAGCAGCGCGAGTGCGATCGACCCGCCGAGCACGATGCCGGTCTTGTCGAACCCCGACAGGGCCATGACCGCCACGGCGAGCAGGCCGTAGACGATGGCCGGCACCGCCGCGAGGTTCTGGAGGTTCAGCTCGATGACCTTGTTGTACCAGCGCCGGTTGTCGGCGAACTCCTCGAGGTACAGCGCCGCAGCGATACCGAGGGGCACCGAGAACAGCGCGGTGAAGACCATCAGCCAGAGCGAGCCGAGGATGCCGGCCCGGAACCCGGTCGACTCCGGACGGATCCGGGAGGCGTAGCTGGTCAGCAGCTCGCCGTCGAAACGCGGGGCTCCCGTGATCGCGGTGTCGATGATGAGCAGCAGTAGCACCATCACGCCCAGGAACAGCGAGAACCACAGCGCACACAGGAAGGCGAGCGACGCGACGGAACGCTCCCGGCTGCGCCCCTCGAGGTGAACCTTCTTGGTGACCGACCGTGCGGTCTCGGTGGCGACACTCATCAGTACACCTGCCGGTACCGACGGACCAGGGCGATGCTGATCGCGTTGATCACGAGCGTGATCAGGAACAGCAGCATCCCCACCGCGAAGAGCGTGTTGTAGCTCGTGGACCCCACCGGGTTCTCACCGCCGGCCGTCGTGGCCATGAAGCCGGTCATCGTCTGCATGCCGTCACGCGGGTCGAGCGAGAGGTTCGGGAGGGACCCGGCCGCCAGGGTCACGATCATCGTCTCCCCGACGGCGCGGGACATGCCGAGGACGACCGCCGCCGCCACGCCCGACAGAGCGGCCGGCAGCACGACGCGCAGCGTCGTCTGCATCCGGTTCGCTCCCATGGCGAACGAGCCCTGCCGCAGCGCGTGCGGTACCGCCGAGAAGGCGTCCTCCGAGAGGGAGGCGACGGTGGGCACGATCATGATGCCGAGCACCAGGCCGGCGGCGAGGGCGTTGGTGAAGCCCACCTCGAGCCGCATGATGTCCTGCAGCAGCGTGGGGGTCACGAACGTGAGCGCGAAGAAGCCGTAGACGACCGACGGCACACCGGCCAGCAGCTCCACCGTCGGCTTGAGGATCTTGCGCGAGCGGCTCGAGGCGTACTCGGACAGGTACATCGCGGCTCCGAGGCCCAGCGGCACCGCGACGAGCAGGGCGATCACGGTCGTCATCGCCGTGCCGGCCACGAGCGGCAGCACCGCGTACTGCCCCTCGGTCGCGAAGAAGTCACCGACCGGGACCTCGCCGAAGAAGTCGAGGACCGGGCGGATCAGCGCCGCGATGATGCCGAAGGTGATCGCCACCGACAGCAGCGCCGAGACCATGAGACCGGCCTTGATGGCCGACTCGACGGGGTTCGGCCGCCGTTGCAGGGAGATGCCCGAAGGGCGGGCGGCCGATCCGGCCGCACCGCCCCCCGGGCGCAGGGTGTCGCTCATGAGCCTCGTCTCAGCCGCTCGTCAGCTCGAGATGCCCTCGAGACCCGACTGGGTCTCGCCGTAGAGCTCGTCGCTCAGCGGGATGAACTGACCGATCTCGGCGATGTCGGCGAGGTTCTCGATGTAGAAGTCGACGTACTCCTTGACGGCCTCGTTGTCGGCATACGCCTTGTTGCTGACGTAGATGAACAGGGGCCGCGCCAGCGGGGTGTACTCGTTGGCCTGGGCCGTCTCGGCCGACGGCTCGACGCAGCCGTTGCCACCGTCGATCTGCAGTGCCTTCAGCGAGTCGGAGTTCTCCTCGAAGTAGGTGTACCCGAAGTAGCCGGTGGCGCCCTCGGTGCCGGCGACGCCCTGGACGATCACGTTGTCGTCCTCGGAGCTCTCGTAGTCGGACCGCGTCTGCTCGGTCTCGGACTCGATGACGTCGTTCGCCATGTAGTCGTAGGTGCCGCTGTCGGTACCCGGACCGAAGAGCTTGATCTCCTCGTCGGGGAAGCTCGGGTCGATGTCCTGCCAGTTGGTGGCCTTGGAGTCGGGACCCCAGAGCGCCTTGATCTGGTCGACGGTGAGGCAGTCGATGTCGAGGTCGGGGTGGACCACCATCGTGAGCGCGTCGGTCGCGACCTGCAGCTCGGTGTACTCGATCCCCTCCTTCTCGCACGCAGCGATCTCGTCGTCCTCGATCGGGCGGGAGGCGTCAGAGATGTCGGTCTGGCCGGCGCAGAACTTCTCGAAGCCGCCGCCGGTGCCCGACTCGGACACGCTGACCTTGATGTCAGGGTTCTCCTCGTTGAGGAGCTCGCCGGCCGCGTCACTCATGGGGAACACCGTCGAGGACCCGTCGACGGTCACGCTGCCGCTGGCGCCGTCGCCACTACCGGCTTCGGCGCCGCCGCCACAGGCGGACAGGGCGAGCATCAGGGCCGCGCCCGGCACCAGGGCCATGCGCAGTGAGGTGGTCTTCACCTAGGACTCCATCTCGTTGTGTCGCTTTGCTTGTCACGATGAGTGAAGTGAGTCGAGGTGACCGGATGCGACGACGTGGGTGAACCAGGCGTGAACACCACGCCAGCGATGTCCGACGCCGCCAGGAGGACGAGACGACAATCACGTGAATTTGCCCGTCAGGGGCTTGACTAGCGAGGCAGATGGCGTTCGAGAACGGTGACCCGGCCCTTGCGCACGTGGGCGACCGCCAGCTCCCCCGGCGCCAGTCCCGGGTCGGCCAGCCCGAGGGCGTCGAACACGAGCGGGAGCACCGGCCGGTGGCTGCACACCACGGTGCCGCGGCCGTCCGCCAGGACGTCGCCGACCAGCCGCCGCACCGGTCCGGCAGCGGCGTCCTCCTCGGAGAGCCGACGGCGGGGCTCGACGTCCCACCCGGCGGTCTCGGCGAACGGCGCCACGGTCTGCACGCACCGCGCGCTGGAGGAGGTGACCACCCGGCTGACGCCGTAGGCGGCGAGCAGCGGCACCAGCCGGTGGGCGGTGTCGTGGCCGCGCTCGAGCAACGGTCGTTCGCGGTCGTCGCCCCGCCACGCCTTGCGGGAGCGGGCCTCGGCGTGCCGCAGCACCACGACGGCGGTGGTGCGCGCCCGCACCTTCAGCGCCTCGGCCAGGGTTTCTCGGTCCCGCTCGTAGGACAGGACGCCGGCGGCCTCCTCGGCCCGCACCCACCGCAGGTCGTCGATCTCGTGGTTGACGAGGTAGCCCGACACGTCGTCGTCCCCGACCGCGCGGCCGGTCCAATAGCGCACCGTCTTGGGGCGACCCGCCGCCTGGTACTGCTGGTCGGCGAGCGGACGGGTCAGCCGCACGTGCAGCCCGGTCTCCTCCTCGGTCTCCCGCACCGCGGCGGCCACCGGGTGCTCGCCGGGGTCGAGCTTCCCCTTGGGGAACGACCAGTCGTCGTAGCGCGGCCGGTGCACCAGCAGCACCCGCCGGCCGGGTCGGAGGACGACGACGCCGGCCGCCCGGACGGCAGCCGGAGCGGTCGCGGACACGCCAGTAGTGTCACAGCACAGTCCACGAGCCAGGAGAACGCCACGTGTCGAGACGTCGACGGACGCTCCTCATCGGCGCCGTCGTGGTGGTCGTCGTGGTGGTCGTCGCCGTGCTCGTGGTGCGTCAGGTCGCCGAGGACGACGACACCCGGCTCCAGCGGGCGGTCGCGCTGGCCCCGAACGCGGCGCAGCGGCTCAGCTGGACCGACTGGAAGGGCGTGCGGGCCGAGCTGGGCACCGACAACCTCGCCCAGCTGCTCGACGAGGGCTTCGACGCCGACCTCACCTCCACCTCCGCGCTGGTCGACAGCGGGCCGACGTTGCAGCAGCGGTACGGCTTCTCACCGCAGACCCTGGACTGGGAGCTCTTCTCGCAGGGCACCGATGCGGCCGTCGTGCTGATGGGGCTGGCCGACGGCGCAGCCGACACCGTGGCCGACCGGCTGACGGACCTCGGCTACACCGAGCCCGACAAGGACGGCGTCTGGCTCGGCAGCGACGACCTGCTGGCGCAGATCGGCGAGGTCACCCCCGAGCTCACCTACCTCGCCCTCGACGAGGACCGGGACCTGCTGATGGGCAGCGACACCGAGGCCGGCATCCGGCTCGCCGTGGAGGGTCTGGACGACGACAAGCAGCCCGACGTCGCCGAGGCCACCGAGGCGGTCGGCTCGCCGCTGTCGGCGGCCGTCTACACCGGCGACCAGGTGTGCAACGCCCTCGCCATGGCCGACGCCGACCCGGCCGACCAGGCGACGGCCGACCAGCTGATCGCCGACGCCGGGGAGATCGACCCGCTCACCGGGTTCGCGATGGGCCAGCGCCGCGGCGGCGACGTCCGGGTGGCGATGTCGTTCGAGACCGAGGCGCAGGCGCGCGAGAACGCCGACAGCCGCGCCGCGCTCGCCTCCGGGCCGGCGCCCGGGCAGGGCGGCGACTTCGACGAGCGGTTCACGCTCGGCGACGTGGTCGCCGACGGGACGGTGGTGACGATGGAGCTGAGGCCGCGCGAGGACGCCTACGTGATCTCCGACCTCAGCAACGGGCCGGTGCTCTTCGCGACCTGCTGAAACTCACTCCGCGGCGTCGTCCTCGCCCGCGGGCGTGACGCCGAGGATGCGGTCGATCTCGTCGGTCGACAGCGGGCCGTCGGCCTCGCTCGCCGCGATGATGAGGTTGGTGGTCAGCTCGACCTCGCCCAGCAAGTCGACGTCCTCCAGGGTGACGTCGAACTGGTCGTACATCGCCTGCCCCTTTCCCTCCAGTCTCCGAGACGGAGCCAACCCTACGGGCAAGGCCTCGGCCTCAGGATGGTCATTCCGGGTCATTCCCCGGCTGGTAATGACCAGTCCTTAGACGACACGAGGCCCCATCCGTGCGGATGGGGCCTCGCGACGAGATCCGTTCGAAACCTAGACCGGGCGGACGTTCTCCGCCTGCGGACCCTTCGGGCCCTGGGTGACGTCGAACTCGACCTTCTGGTTCTCGTCCAGGGACTTGTAGCCCTGGGTCTGGATCGCCGAGTAGTGCACGAAGACGTCGTCGCCGCCGTCCTCCTGCGCGATGAAGCCGAAGCCCTTCTCGGCGTTGAACCACTTCACGGTGCCCTGAGCCATGTGCTCTCTTACTCCTTCGAAACGGGCGTGAGCCGCCACTTCGGCGACCCGCACAGATGCGGTGACACGCCGCTCCGACCCGTGATTGGAAGTACCACAAACTCAGAACGCCGTCGGATCACAAACTCCGCCAGCGTCATAACCAGCCGAACTTGCACCTGTTGCGGTCACGACATTACCAATCCACCGCCGGGTGTGGACCCGCACCACCGGGTGGATCCACCACGTGGGCACGGGATACTGGCGGCCACTGACCACCAGTGCGGGCCTCTAGCTCAATCGGCAGAGCTGAGGACTTTTAATCCTTAGGTTGTGGGTTCGAGTCCCACGGGGCCCACGGCGGGCGGAACGCTGGCGAGCGCGAACCGGCACCGCTCGGATATCGTCGGCACGAATGGGACGTCCTCGGCTAGACACTCGACCGTCGTCGATGCCGACAGCGCGGCACCGAGTCGGTGCCCCAGCGCGCGCGTCGCGATGAGCGCCGACGCTGCGACACCCTCCGACGCCAGTCATGTCGTGGTCGTGGGCGGCTCCCTGGCCGGCCTCGTCACCGTCCTCGCGCTCGCCCACCGCGGCGTGCGGACCACCGTCCTCGAGCGCGCGCCGTGGGACCGCCGGGACGCGGCGGTGCTGTCGGTCGACGAGACCGAGCTGGCCCGGACCCTCGGCGAGGGCCGGGCGCGGACGGCGCTCGAGCGCACGGCGCTCGCCGTCGGCGGGGAGTCGGTCACCTGGCGCTCGCTGCAGGCCGGCCTGCTCGACGCCGCCCGCGCCGACCCGCTGATCACGCTGCGCCACGGGGTGCGAGTGCAGGACGTCGCCCAGGACGCCGACCGCGCCTGGGTGACCGTCGACGGCGGCGAGCCGGTCGCCGGGTCGGTGGTGGTCGGCGCCGACGGCCACCGCAGCATCGTGCGCCGTTGCGCCTTCCCCGACCACCCGGACGCCACCTACGCGGGATACACGCTGTGGAGCGGGGAGGCGGGCGAGGTGGAGATGCCCGAGAACGTGCGGTGGCCGACCAACCTGAACCTCTTCCCGAGCCGGGGCCACTACCTGCTCGGCACCCCCCTGATCCAGCCGGACGACGCCGGCCTGCCGGGACGACGGCAGATGAGCTGGGGCTGGTACGACGCCACCCGGGACGCCTTCCTCCGCCGGTCGGGCGCCGTCTGCGGCACCGTGGTGCGTCGCTCGCTGAGCGACCGCGAGATCCCGGAGGAGATCTACGACGGCCTCGCCGACGACGCCCGGCGCACCTGGCTGCCGCCGTGGCGCGAGGCGACCCTCGACAGCATCGCCCGCCGGGCCGTGATCTGCACGCCGATCACCGAGTACGTGCCCACCGCGCTGGTCCGCGGCCGCGTCGCCCTGGTCGGGGACGCCGCCCACGTGCCGACGCCGATGACGGGCAAGGGGTTCGGGGCGTCGGTGACCGACGCCCGGGTGCTGGCCGAGGAGCTCGCCTCCACCGCCCCGGCCGGCACCGACGCCGCGCTCGAGCGCTACGAGCGGCTACGGCTCGAGGAGGTGCGCGACCTCGTGATCGTGGGCCAGCGCTTCAGCCGGTCCTTCGCCGCCGCACCGGGCTGAGGGCCGTCAGGCCCCGGCTCGGATCGTCGACCCCGACGAGTGCGGGTCGACCAGGATCTTGGCGTGCGCCTCGGGGTCGGCGAGGGCGTCGAAGGCCGCTGCGGCGCCGTCGAGGCCGACGGTGCCGGTGACCAGCGGCCGCGGGTCGACCTTGCCGTCGGCGAGCAGGTGCAGCGCCTGGCGGAACTCGGCCGGTGTGTAGAGGAACGAGAACCGGACGTCGAGCTCCTTGTTGATGCCGATCGAGGGCCGGACCCGGTCGTCGCCCATGCAGACGCCGACCACCACGACGCGGGTGTAGAGCGGCGCGGCGGCCATGACGCCGTTCAGGATCCCGGGCGCGCCGACGCACTCGAACACCACCGGGCCGCTCGGCACGGCGCCGACCGCCTCGGCCGCGCGGAACACGTGCTGCCACGGCAGGAACGGCACCGCGCGCAGCTTGTCCATGGTGCCGAGGGCGAGCTTCATGACGTCGGTGGCGCCCGGGTAGGGGCCGATGTGGTCGTACGGCGAGTCGACGGCGGGGTCGACGACGACGTCGGCGCCCATCGCCTCGGCCAGCTTCCGGCGGCCGGCCGAGAAGTCGCTGGCCACGACGTGCCGGACGCCGGTGGCCTTGAGCATC
This sequence comes from uncultured Actinomycetota bacterium, assembly GCA_963780355.1. Taxonomy (GTDB): domain Bacteria; phylum Actinomycetota; class Actinomycetes; order Propionibacteriales; family Nocardioidaceae; genus Nocardioides. The sequence goes on along the minus strand of CAWABT010000001.1, from coordinate 1,296,918 downwards.
GCGATGACGCCGAGCCCGACCGGCCCGCAGCCGATCACGACCGCCGCCTGGCGGCGACCGACGTCGCCGCGGCGCACCGCGTGCAGCGCGACGGCCATCGGCTCGGTGAGGGCGGCGAGGTTCGGCGCGAGCCCGTTCGGGACGGCGAACGACAGCGACTCCTGCACCGCCACCCGCTCCGCGTAGGCGCCTGGAGCCTTGGTGCTGAGGCCCACGAGGTGGATGCCCTCGGCGGCCCGGACCAGCGGCATCGACACCACCGCGGTGCCGGGTTTCGTGCGGGTGCCGAGCCCGCCCTCGACCACCTCGCCGCAGAACTCGTGGCCCATCACGACCTGCTCGGCGGACCGCATGAAGTCGTCGTAGCCGGTGAGCGCGGCGTCCTCGGCGACCTCGTCGCAGTGGTGGCGGGCGTGCAGGTCGGAGCCGCAGATGCCGCACGCGACGACGTCCAGCACGAGCTGGCCGCGGGCCGGCGAGGGGTCGGCGACGTCGGCGACGTCGAGCCGGCCGCCCTGGCAGACGAGCGCCCTCACGGTCACCCCGTCGACCGCCCGGAACTGGTCGAACAGCGCCGGCGGCAGGTCGAACAGCGGCGGGGCGGTGAGCTCGTGCTTGGCGAGCGTGGTGAGGTGCGCCTCGTCGGGGCCGTCGAAGATCCGCATCGCGCGGTGCCAGGCGTAGAGCTTGCTCAGCACCGTGGCGTCGGTGACGCCGGCGCCGCCGTGCAGCTGGATGGCACGGTCGATCACCGAGCAGACCGCGCGCGGCACGGCGATCTTGGCGGCGGCGATGAGGTGGCGGGCGGCCTTGTTGCCCTCGCTGTCGACCACGTGGGCGGCCCGGTGGCACAGCGCCCGGGCCTGCTCGAGCTCGACCCGCGACTCCGCGATCCGCTCCCGGACGGCGCTCTGCTCGGCGAGCACGCCGCCGAACGCACGACGCTGCTGCGAGCGGGCGACCATCAGCGCCAGCGCCCGCTCCCCCGCGCCGAGGGCCCGCATCACGTGGTGGATGCGGCCCGGGCCGAGCCGGGCCTGGGCGTTGGCGAAGCCGCCACCCTCCTCGCCGAGCAGGTTCGACACCGGCACCCGGACGTCGGTGAGCTGCACCTCGCAGTGGCCGTGCTGGTCGAGGTGACCGAACACCGGCAGGTTGCGGCCGATCTCGACGCCGGGGGTGTCGGTGGGCACGATCACCATCGACTGCTGCCGGTGCGTGGCGGCGTCCGGGTCGGTCTTGCCCATGAGGATGAGCACCTTGCAGCGCGGGTCGTACGCGCCCGACGTCCACCACTTGCGGCCGTTGATCACGTACTCGTCGCCGTCGCGCTCGATGCGGGTCTCGATGTTGGTGGCGTCGGACGACGCGACGGCGGGCTCGGTCATCGCGAAGGCCGAGCGGATCTCGCCGTCCAGCAGCGGCCGGAGCCACTCCTTCTGCTGCTGCTCGGTGCCGACGAGGTGCAGCAGCTCCATGTTGCCGGTGTCGGGGGCGGCGCAGTTGATGGCCTCCGGCGCCAGCTCCATGCTCCAGCCGGAGAGCTCGGCGATGGTGGCGTACTCGAGCTGGGTGAGGCCGCTCTCGGAGGGGAGGAAGAGGTTCCACAGGCCGCGCTCGCGGGCCTTCGCCTTCAGCTCCTCCACCACCGGCGGCACCGTGCCGGCGTCGGGACCGGACTCCTCGCGCTGCCGCTCGTAGACCGGCTCGGCGGGCAGCACCTCCTCCCGCATGAAGGCGAGCATCGCCTCGTGGTGGCGCTGCGCGGCCTCCGACGGCGGTGGGTAGGCGGGGTACATCGAGGCGGAGGTCGACATGAGGTCAGCATGCCCCCCGGCTCCGCGTCGTGTTACAGGTGTCCGGTCTCGATCCAGTAGCGGCGCTTGCCCCGGCGGACGTCCTCGAGCACCCCACCCTCGTTCTCGATGGTGCGCGCCGAGCCGGCGTTGTCGTCGTCGCAGGTGACCAGCACCCGGGTGACGCCGCGCTCGCGAAGGACGTCGAGCGACAGCCGCAGCGCGCGGCCGGCGTAGCCCTGCCGACGGCGGGAGGGCCGCACCGAGTAGCCGACGTGACCGCCCTCCTCGAGCAGGAAGTCGTTCAGCTCGAAGCGGATCGACACGAAGCCGACGAGCTGCTCCGGGTCGCCGTCGACGATCCACAGCAGCGCGCCGGGCACCTGGTCGTCCTCGAGCGGCGCCTGCGGGTCGTTGCGCGCGAGGAGCTCGGCGACGACCGCGGCGCACGCCTGCTCGTCGGCCGGCATCCACACCTCGTCGGGCAGGTTCCACAGGCCGGCGCCGTGGATGTGGCGCTCGCCCACGTCCTGGAACTCCCGGACGGCGGCGCTCCAGCTGTCGCTCAGTCGGACGTCGGGCTCGGCCAGGCGGGTCATGCCTCATCGGACCAGCGGGTGGTTGCGCCCCGCAACCGGATTCAGGCGACCAAGCCGCGACCGAGGAACGAGGTCACGGCGCCGGGAGACGAGGTTGAGCGGGCGTCTGCCCGAGCGGGCGAGGGCAGAACCGCGAGTCGAAACCCCTAGGGTCCGACCCGTGCCGGGCTACCAGATGGACGACCTCACCGACGCCGAGCGGGAGCGCCAGGAGGCCCTGTACGGGCCGTTCACCCAGGCGGTCCGCGAGCTGGCCGACGCCACGATCCGCACGCTGGTCGACGACGACGAGGTGCGCGCCGTCCAGGCCGAGGTCGAGGCGCTCACCGCCCGACTCCGGCGCGACCAGCTGCCCGGCCCGTTCGGCGTCCGGTTCTCCGAGGGCCGTCGCGGCCGGCCGTGGGGCAACGCCGTCGTCGGCCTGCGCAACCCGGTCGCGCCGCCGCTGGTGATCGAGCGGCACCCGGACGAGAACGGCGAGGTCTGGTCGGACTTCCACCTCGGCGCGGCCTACGAGGGCCCGCCCGACCACGTGCACGGCGGCGTGCTGGCGCTGGTGCTCGACCAGCTGCTCGGCGAGTCCGCCGGCGCCGGCGGCCGGCCCGGCATGACCGGCACCCTCACGCTCCGCTACCGGAAGCCCACCCCGCTCGGCGACCTGCGCACCGAGGCCTGGATCGACCGCACCGAGGGCCACAAGACCTGGGCGAAGGGCCACATCATCGGCCCCGACGGCGTCACCGTGGAGGCCGAGGGCGTCTTCATCCTCCCGAAGTGGGCCCGCGAGATCGCCGACCCGCCGACCCGGTTCGACTGACGCTCGGACGTCAGCCGACCTTCACACCACGTTCGCCGGCGTCGGTGAGGCGGGCCTCCTCGACGGCCTGGGCCTCCAGCTCCTCGCGACGACGGCGCTCGGCCTCGAGGTCGAGCTCGCCGGGAGGTGAGACGAGGTCGGTGGCGCCGCGTTGCAGCCGGGCCAGGGCGGTGCGGGCGAAGATCTGCTGCTCGGTGGCGGTGCGCTCGGAGCGGCCGCGGCCGAGGAACGAGACCAGCCAGTGCAGGACGGCGGTGACCCGGTTCTTGAAGCCGGTGATGTAGAAGAGGTGCACCGCGAGCCACATCAGCCAGGCGACGAACCCCGAGAGCCGCACCTTGCCGATCGTCGCGACGGCGCGGAACCGGCTGATGGTGGCCATCGAGCCCTTGTCGAAGTACTTGAACGGCTTCTGGGCCGGCTTGCCCTTGAGCCGCCGGTCGATCTCCTTGGCGGCGTACTTCGAGCCCTGGATCGCCACCTGCGCGACGCCGGGGAGGTTGTCGAGGTCGATCATGTCGCCGACCACGAACACCTCGGGGTAGCCGGGGAGCGTGAGGTCGGGGTTGACGCCGATCCGGCCGGCCTTGTCGAGCGGGGCGCCGGTCTGGTCGGCGAGGGTCTGGGTGAGCGGGCTGGCCTGCACACCGGCCGCCCACACCTTGGTGACGGCCTCGACCCGCTCCTCGCGGCCGTCGCGGTACTTCACGACCAGACCGCGCTCGTCGACGTCGGTGACCATCGCGCCGAGCATCACCTCGACGCCGAGGTCCTCGAGCTTGGCCTTGGTCCAGCGACCCAGCTTGGCGCCGAACGGCGGCAGCACCTGGCCGGCGGCGTCGACGAGGATCACCCGCGCGCGGTTGCTCTGGATGGCGCGGAAGTCGCGCTTGAGGGTGCGGTGGGCGAGCTCGGCGATCTGGCCGGCCATCTCGACGCCGGTCGGGCCGGCGCCGACCACCACGAAGGTGAGCAGGTGGCTGACGTCCTCGCCGCGCAGCGCGCCGAGCTCGGCCAGCTCGAAGGCGCCGAAGATCCGGCCGCGCAGCTCGAGGGCGTCGTCGATCGACTTCATGCCGGGGGCGAACTCGGCGAACCGGTCGTTGCCGAAGTAGGACTGGCCGGACCCGGCGGCCACGATCAGCGAGTCGTACGGAGTCACGGTCTCTCGGCCGAGCACGTGCGAGGTGACGATCCGGGACTCGAGGTCGATGCCGGTGACGTGGCCGAGGAGCACCTGCGCGTTGCGCTGCGAGGCCAGCACCTCGCGCGTCGGCGGCGCGATCTCGCCCTCGGACAGGATGCCGGTGGCCACCTGGTACAGCAGCGGCTGGAACAGGTGGTGCGTCGTCTTCGCCACCATCGTGACGTCGACGTCGGAGCGTCGCAGCGCCTTCGTGCCGAAGAGGCCGCCGAAGCCGGAGCCGATCACCACCACCCGGTGTCGTCCGGCCTCGCTGCGGCTGGGGGACTGGGTCATCTCGGCTCTCCCGATCGGGTTCCTGTGGACGCCTCCATTGTCCCGCGCCGACGCCTCCCGAGCCTCATCCGGGACGGCGTTCCGTCGGTCACAGCCCGACGCGCCGTCCGAGAGTCGAGGCGGATGCCGGGTCGCGGGCCGCCGAGATGGGAGAATTTTCAGGTACCGGTGTTTGACGCTCGGGCATTGCGGGTACGCGCGCCGAGATCCTCGGCCAGATCGCCACACCTTCCCACAGTCCGACCGAAGTCGCCCGGAGTCGTCACGTGCCGCTGAACAGGCCCGCCCTGTCGCTGGGTCAGGGACCCCGCGGGGTGCGGAGCGCGCGTGAGTGGGTCGTCGGGACGTTCCGCGAGATCGGCCGCGTCGACCTCCTCGAGTGCGCCGAGCTCGGCGTCTCCGAGCTCGTCACCAACGCGCTGCTCCACGGCGCCGGGCAGATCACCGTGCGGGTGCGCGGCACCAAGGAGCACCCCCGGGTCGAGGTGCGCGACGAGTCCACCGAGCCGCCGCTGCTGCCGACCGCCGCCGGCGAGGAGACCGAGGACGAGCTGCTGCTCACCTTCGGGCGCGGGCTGAGCATCGTGGCCCGCTCCTCCGACGCCTGGGGCGCCGAGATCGAGGACGACGGCAAGGTCGTCTGGTTCGCGCCGGCCGCCGAGTTCTCCGACGACGAGGGCCCGGAGGGCCAGATCAGCGACTCCCGGCGACTGGGCGCCACCCCGGAGCCCGCCCCCGCCGACCTGGTCGAGGTCCGGCTCCTCAACGTGCCGGTCGCCGCCTACACCTCGTTCCGCCACCAGTTCCGCGAGCTGCGGCGCGAGGTGCGGCTGCTGGCCCTCGCCCACGAGAGCGACTACCCGCTGGCCCGCGACCTCTCCGACCTCTTCACCGACCACGGCCGGCTGCTCACCGTGAGCACCGGCAGCCCCGACATCGCCGACGCCCAGGTGGCCGGTGAGTCCGCCGCCGACCTCACGGTGCCGGCGAGTCGGGAGGCGGCCCGCGGGCTGGCCCGGCTGGTCGACATGCTCGACCTCACCGACGCCTTCGGCCGCGAGGAGCGCATGCTCTCGCTGGCCCGCACCGGCGAGCAGCGGGCGTTCCAGTCCTGGTTCCTCGGCGAGTTCGTCGCCCAGGCCGACGGCGCCGCCCCGCGTCCGTGGGTCACCACCCCCGAGCACCAGGCCACCGACTCCACCGAGGCCGACTCGCGCAGCAGCGTCTCGTGACGTCGCCGGCCCCGCGGCTGGTGCGAGGACGCCGCGACCGATCACGAAGGCGGCGCCAGCGGCGCCCAGGCGGCACGCTGGCGGCGTTGCCGTCGCTCGAAAGGCGCCCAGCCTGCCAGCGCTCCGGCGCCTTGCCATCGCACCACCTGAACGACGCTGGCATCCACCTGTGATCAGTCGCGACGTCCTGGCCGCGGTGCTCGGCGGCGCGTTGGGCGGGACGCTGCGCCACCTCGCCGAGGTGGTGGCGGCCGACCGCGGGAGCGGCTTCCCGTGGACGATCTTCGCCGTCAACGTGGCCGGGTCCGCGCTGCTGGCGCTGCTGCCGGCGCTGGCCGCGGTCCGCCGCTCGCACCCGCTCACGGTCTTGCTCGGGCCCGGCGTGCTCGGCGGCTTCACCACGATGTCCACCGCCTCCGAGCAGACCCGCGCCCTCCTCGCCGACGGGCACGCGCTCGTCGCGGCCGGCTACGTCGGCGCCACGCTCGCCGCGGCCCTCGGCGCCGTGTGGCTGGTGTCCCGGGTCGCGCCGCCGCCGTCCGCGGAGGTGGCGACGTGACCTTCCTGCTCGTGGCCCTCGGCGCCGGGGTCGGCGCCGGCGTGCGCTACCTGACGGCGTCCCGCCTCGACCGCGGCTGGCACCTCGGCACGCTCCTGGTCAACGTGGTCGGCTCGTTCGTGCTCGGCCTGTGCGTCGGCGCCGGCGTGGACGGCGACCTGCTCGCGCTGCTCGGCACCGGCTTCTGCGGCGGCCTCACCACCTACTCGGCGTTCGCCGTCCAGAGCCACGACGTCGGCCGGGCCTCCCCCGCGCGGGCGGCGGTGTACGTCGCCATCACGCTCGTCGGATGCGTGCTGGCGGCGACCGCGGGCCACCAGCTGGCCTGGTGACGTTCGTCGAGCTTGTCGAGACGCCCTTGCCGATCTCGTCTGCAGGACCGAGGGCGGCAGACAGGCGACAGCCGTCACGGCGTCTCGACAGGCTCGACGACCGTCGGGCGTCAGGCGTAGCCGAGCTCGTGGAGCCGGTCGTCGTCGATGCCGAAGTGGTGCGCGACCTCGTGCACGACGGTCACCCGCACCTCCTCGACCAGCTGCTCCTCGGTGTCGCAGTAGTCGAGGAGCGGGTTGCGGAAGACGAAGATCCGGTCCGGGAACTGCACGGCGCCGGTCCACGACTCCCGCTCGGTGAGTGCGACGCCCTCGTAGAGCCCGAGCAGGTCGTCGGGCTCGCCCTCGGGCGGCTCGTCCTCGACGAGCACCACCACGTTGCTGACGTGGGCGGCGAGCTCGTCCGGGATGCCGTCGAGCGCCCGCTCGACGAGCTCCTCGAACCGCTCCCGGTCCATGTCGATGGGCACGACCACATCGTGCCCGAGAGACCGAAACGCCCGGGGGCCTCTCGGCACCCGGGCGTTCATGCATCTGCGTGAGATGGCGACCCCGACGGGACTCGAACCCGCGGCCTCCGCCGTGACAGGGCGGCGCGCTAACCAACTGCGCTACGGGGCCTTGGACTGCCGGACGTTCGTGACGCCCTCGCAGCGCGTGAACTCTAACCCATGGCGAGAACGCGCTCCCAATCGCCACCGACCGACCGGGATCAGCACCCCCAACGGGATTCGAACCCGTGGTACCGCCGTGAAAGGGCGGGGTCTCTGAGAGGCCCGCCCGCTAGACGATGGGACCCCCCGCCCAACGGGCGATGGCACCCCCAACGGGATTCGAACCCGTGCTACCGCCGTGAAAGGGCGGGGTCTCTGAGAGGCCCGCCCGCTAGACGATGGGACCCCCCGCCCAACGGGCGATGGCACCCCCAACGGGATTCGAACCCGTGCTACCGCCGTGAAAGGGCGGGGTCTCTGAGAGGCCCGCCCGCTAGACGATGGGACCCCCCGCCCAACGGGCGATGGCACCCCCAACGGGATTCGAACCCGTGCTACCGCCGTGAAAGGGCGGGGTCCTGGGCCGCTAGACGATGGGGGCCGGAACGGCAGAAAGTGTAGAGGTTGGGACGCCCTCGCTTTCGTCCGGCCGTCGGCGCTGCGGTAGTCTTCCCGGCGCTCGGGCAGGTAGCTCAGTTGGTACGAGCGTCCGCCTGAAAAGTGGAAGGTCGGCGGTTCGACCCCGCCCCTGCCCACCGAGCCAGACGCCCCCGCCGGCCCCGCCGTCGGGGGCGTCTCGCATCACCGGCCGCGTAACTGCCCACGGGGGCGGGCCGTTGACCCTGCGTGCCCCGACCTCGCCGCCTCCTCGCCGCCGCCGTCAGCGTCTGCGCGGTGATCGCCACCGTCACGCTCGCCGACGGCTCCGCCGACAGCGGCCGAGCCGAGGCCGCACCCGTCGCGCGGTCCGACGCCGACTCGCGCTACCTCGTGGGTCGCGGGATCGCCGACCTCACCGGCGAGGTGGCCGAGGCCGGGATGCTCGGGTACGCCGACCCCTCGCAGGTGTCGGCGGGCCTGCACCAGCGGCAGCGGGTCCGGGCGTTCGTGGTGGTCGACCGCCGGACCGGCCGGCGGGTCGTGCACGTGACCGCCGACCTGCCGCTGATGTTCCAGAGCGTGCGGGACGCCGTGCTGGCGAGGCTGAAGCAGCGGTTCGGCGCCCTGTACGGCGAGCGCAACGTGATGCTCACCGTCACCCACACCCACTCCGGGCCGGGCGGCTACGCGCACCACCACCTCTACAACATCACCACCTACGGCTTCCACGAGCGCACCTTCGCCGCCGCCGTCGACGGCATCACCTCCGCCGTGGTGCGCGCGCATCGCGACCTGGCGCCGTCGACCCTCAGCCTCGCCACCACCCGCCTCGACAATGCCAGCGCGCAGCGCTCGCGCACGTCGTTCAAGCGCAACCCGGCCCGGGACCGCCGCTACTTCCCGACCGGCACCGACACCAAGAGCACGACGCTGGAGGTGCGGCGCGGCGGCCGGCTGGTCGGGCTCCTCAACTGGTTCCCGGTGCATGCCACGAGCCTGACCACGAACAACCACCTGGTGAGCCCGGACAACAAGGGCTTCGCCGCCTGGCACTACGAGCACGACCTCGGCGGCGTCGACCACCTCGCCGACTCCGCCGACCCCGGACTGGTCACCGCGTTCGCGCAGACCAACGCCGGCGACATGTCGCCGAACCTCGCGCTGAAGCCGGGCACCGGCCCCACCGACAACGAGGTCACCAACACCCGGCTGATCGGCGCGCGGATGGCGGGCGCGGCCCGCCGCGGCGTCGCGGCCCGGGGCGCCGCCGTGCTCGGCGGAATCGACTCGCGGGTGGTCTACGTGAACCTGGCCGACGTCGCCGTGCGCGGCCGGTTCACCCCGGACGGCAAGCCGCACCGCACCTGCTCCGCGGCCTTCGGCGCCGCGTTCGCCGCCGGCAGCACCGAGGACGGCGGCGGCGGGCTGCCGGTCTTCCACGAGGGTGGCGACGGCGGCAACCCCCTGTTCGACGTCGTCTCCGAGGGGCTCGGGACCGCCAGTCCCGAGCTGAAGGCGTGCCACGGGAAGAAGGAGATCCTGTTCCCGGCCGGGGAGATGGACGTCGTGCAGCAGCGGCTGCCCGTCCAGCTCTTCCGGCTCGGCAACCTCTACGTCGTCGGCATCCCGGCCGAGGTGACGATCGTGTCGGGGCTGCGGCTGCGCCGCGCGGTGGCGGCCGCCGTCGGCACCGGGCTGGAGAACGTGCTGGTGCAGGGCTACGCCAACGCCTACGCCCACTACGTGACCACGCCGCAGGAGTACGACGTCCAGAACTACGAGGGCGCGAGCACCCTGTTCGGCCGCTACGAGCTGCCCGCGTTCATGCAGGTCGCCGACCGGCTCGGCCGGGCGATGCGCGCCGGCGAGCCGGTGCCGCTCGGCGTCAAGGAGCGCGACCGCAGCAGCGAGCAGGTGCCGAGCCCGCAGGGCCAGGTGCTGCTCGACGAGCCGCTGCCCGGCACGGAGTTCGGCGACGTCGTCACCGCGCCGCGGGCGCGCTACTCCCCCGGTCAGCGGGCGAGCGCGGCGTTCAGCGGCGCGCACCCGAACAACGACCTCCGCCACGGCGGCACCTACCTGCTGGTCGAGCGCTGGACCGGGAGCGGCTGGCGCCGGGTCGCCGACGACGGCGACTGGGCGACCCGGCTGCTCTGGGAGCGCGCCGAGCCCGCCGGCTCCCGGGTCACCGTCGCCTGGAACATCCCCCGTTCCACCACCGCGGGCCGGTACCGGCTCCGCTACCTCGGCACCGCCCGCGGCGCCGACGGCACGGTGACGGAGATCCGGGGCGCGACCCGCGGCTTCGCCGTCGGATATCCCTGAGAAAGCCCGAAGATCTCGGCAATACCCCACCGGACGCACCCGAATCCCTTTACCTTGACGACGCCTCATGGGGCTCGGCCGAGCGGCACTCGGACCTGTCGTTCTCTCCGAAGGGTTTCTCGTGCGTATCTCCCCTGCCCGCAGCCTCGCCGTCGCCGCCGTCGGCGCGATGGCCGTCACCGGCCTCGCCACCGTCGCCACCCCGTCGGCCCACGCGGCCGACTCGGGCGTCGTGTTCCTCAGCCAGTACAACCCCGGCCGCGACGCCACGGTGCGCAACGACGGCAATGACACCGCGATCACCCTCGCGGCCCTGCGGCTCGACCCCGCGGCGACCATCGGGTTCCAGGTGAACCCCAACCCCGACGCCACCGACACCTCGGCCGGTTGGACGGCGATCAACGGCGGGTACTCCGAGACCGGCGGCGTCGTGTCGCTCTTCTGGAACGGGAACAACTACCGCGGGGTCAGCCTGCTCGGGCGCACCGTCGCGCTCCGCGCGGTGGCCATCCCCGCGGGCGGCGACCCCACCTACTCGCGACGCAACCGGGTCCGGCTCGCCGACGAGTCGTCGACCGCCAACGCCGTCGGCCTCGACGGCGGCGTCGCACCCTTCTTCACCCAGCCCTACGCCGACAGCGGCCACACCGACACGGTCGCCCACGTGCAGGGCTCCACCTCGGCCACGGACGGCACCGTCGCCCTCTCGTGGCGTGGCCCCGACGGCGCGTTCCATGGCAGCACCGACGCCACCGTGACGCCGACCTCGTTCAAGGACCCGATGTCGCCCACCTTCACCCCGGGCGGCCTCTTCTCGAGCCCGGTCGACATCACCGGCTCCGGCGCCGTTGCCGATGACGTGATCGCGTTCGGAGCCCACCGCGACACCGACGACGTGCACCCCCTCACCCTCCAGCCGCAGGTCATCAACTCGATCTACCAGAGCAGCTCCAGCTGGCCGAAGAACGGCGACGAGGCCCGGGTGGGCCTCCGTGTCGTCGACAACGGCAGTCTTGCCGTGGTCGGCGCCGAGGTCCGGCGCAGCTCCGACGGCGCGCTCGTCGGCTACACCGACGAGACCGGCACCGTCACCGCGATGCAGGCCGACGACACCACCGAGACCTACTACGTCAACGCCACCGACGGTGACGAGTACCTCGACACCGACGGCGACAAGGTCAGCGGCGACGTCGTGGTCGACGGCTACGACCCGCAGCCCACGTACACCGGCACCTCCTTCGCCGACGGCGACGTGTTCGACGACGACGAGTACGCGGACGGCGACCTCGGCGTGCGGGTGACCGACCAGGCCGACAACCCGGTCGGGGCCGGCGTGCCGGTGGTCTACCGGTACTACCCGGTCGGCGGCACCGCGCCCGGGACGCTCCAGCAGTCCACCACCGACGCCGACGGCGTGGCCCCGGTCGACTTCGACACCGCGACCGAGAACGGCGACGTCGTGCTCGAGTACCGGCTCGGCACCGAGACGGACCCGGCACTGGGAGACCCCCTCGAGTACGAGCAGTTCACCGCGGGCCAGGCCGACCTGCGGCTGACGCCCGACCCGGGCTCCGGCGTCGCACCCATCGGCGGGACGATCGACTACGTCGGCAGCCTGAGCGTCGAGGACCGTCCGCTGACCGGCCGGAAGGTGTCGCTGCGGTACGTCCGCGGCCTCGAGGTCGTGCCCGGCCGCACCGCCGACGCCGGGATGGTCACCGACACCGGCACCGTGCTGCGCCAGACACTGGTCACCAACGCCCGCGGCCTGTTCCGCACCAGCGTGGCCGACCGGCAGGAGAACGTGGCCGCCTCCGAGGTCGGCGGCCGGCTGATCGCGACCACCGCGACCAACGTGGCCACCGACGACTCGACCCTGACCGGCAACGCCCGCGACCGGTCGATCGGCGCCACCCGGTTCGGCAACGGCCGCCGCGGGTCGGTGCAGGTGCGGCTCTACGGCACCAATGGCAGCAACGGCACCGACGTGCTCCGCGTCGCCGCACCGGCTTCGGTCGTCGGCGAGACGGTGAAGGTCTTCCGCCTCCAGGGCGGCCGGCTCGTGCTCGAGCGGACCGCCGTGCTCAACGGCGACGGCGACCTGCCCTACGTCGGCATCCGCGACCGCAACGGCGCCGGCACCACCACCTACGTGGTGCGCCTCCTGGCGAGCAAGCGGGTGCTGGGCGCGACGTCGAACACCCGCGAGCTGTCCTGACGGCGTCACGTCGGGCAGGGTGAGGCCGTGATCTCGGCCCGCGTCTCACCCATGCCCGACGACGTCCTCGCTGCCTGGCGGGAGGACCGGGCGGCGGCCGGGACACCGCTGCCCGACCCCGAGGCCGGCGACGGCTACGAGGCGCTCGCGGTCGTCGTCGACGAGATCGAGGTCGGCGGCACGGTGCTCACCTACACCGACGACGCGGGACACCTGCGCTGCTCGGTGCGGCTGCTGCAGACCACGATCCCCGATGACGCCGAGCAGGCCTGGGCCGCGGTGGTGGCCGCGCTGGAGGCGCACGTGCGCCCGCGCGGCGCCCGGTCGCTGGTGACGGCGGTGCCGCCGCGGCTCGCCGCGTCGTTCCAGGCCGCGGGCTTTGGCGCCACCATGACCGGCGTCGCGATCCGACACCCCGAGCACGACCGGGTGCTGGCCGACGACGGCCGGGTCGCCGTCCGCGCCATGACCGACGACGAACGCCGGAAGTTCGCCGCCGAGGCCTCCGGGCTGATGCGCGACGGCATGGTCTCCTCGGGCGTGCTGTCCGGGCCGGAGGCGCCGATGGACCGGCTCGACGACCGGATCGTCCGGCTCGCCGACGACCCGTCCCCCGACGAGCTGCTGCTCTCCGCCGTGGTCGACGACGTGCAGGCGGGCCGGTTCTGGGCCACGCTCGTGCGTGGCGACGACGGGCTCGACCTGCTCGGCAACTACATCGACCTCTTCCCCGAGTTCCGTGGCCAGGGCCTCACCCGCTCGTTCATGGCGGCGGTCGAGGGGTGGGTGGTCGCCAACGGCGTGCGCGACATCCGTGGCCTCCTCTACGGCCAGGCCCACGACGCCCGCGAGACCGTGCTCGGCATGGGCGGCAACCTCGACGAGATCCACCTGCGCAAGGACATCGCGGCCGGATGAGGGCCCGCCACTGGATCGCGACCCGCCCCGGCGACCTCGACGTGCTCGCGCTCGTCGAGCACGAGGTGCCCGAGCCCGGTCCCGGTGAGGTGACCGTCGAGGTGCGGGCGGCCGGCATGAACCCGGCCGACTACAAGCACGTCGCCCGCGGCACCCCGGACGACTTCCCCCGGCCGGTCGGGTACGAGGCGGCCGGCGTCGTCACCGCCCTCGGCCCCGGCACGGAGCTCGCCTCCGGCGGCGGCGCCGTCGGCGACGAGGTGGTGGCGTTCCGGGTGAGCGGCGGCTGGACGACGGCGCTGACGCTGCCGGCCCGCGATGTGTTCGCGAAGCCCGCCTCGCTGTCGTTCGAGGCCGCGGCCAACCTGCTGCTCGCGGGCACGACGGCCGCCGAGATGCTGCACGTCACCGGGGTCACCGCCGGCGAGACGGTGCTGGTGCACGGTGCCTCGGGCGCGGTCGGCGTGAGCCTGCTCCAGCAGGCCCGGCGGCTCGGCGTCCGGGTGGTCGGCACCGCGAGCGAGGGTCGGTTCGACGAGGTGCGCCGGTTCGGTGGCGAGCCGGTCGCGTACGGCGACGGGCTGGCCGACCGGGTGCGGGTCGCGGTCCCGGACGGCGTCGCGGCCGCCCTCGACTGCGTCGGCACCGACGAGGCGGTCGCCGTCTCGCTCGAGCTGGTCGCCGACCGCGACCGCATCGTCACCATCGCCGCCCGGGAGCGCGCCGACGCCGCTGGCTTCCGGGCCATCGCCGGCGCGATGCCCGCGAGCGCCGCGTTCCGCGACGCCGTCCGTTCCGAGCTGCTCGAGCTCGCCGCCGCAGGCGAGCTCGAGGTGCCGGTGGCCCGCACCTACCCGCTGGTCGAGGCGGTCGAGGCGGCGCGGTTCCTGCGCCAGGGCCATCCCGGCGGGAAGCTCGCGCTCCTTCCCTAGGCGATCGGGATCGTGACGACGAACCGCGACCCCTCGCCCGGCTCGCTGGACACCTCGACCCGGCCGCCGTGCGCGTCGACGATGCTGCGGGCGATGCCGAGACCGAGCCCGACGCCCGGGCTGACCCGGCGGCGCGCCTCGTCGGCGCGGAAGAACGGCACGAAGAGCTGCTCGAGGTCGTCGGCCGAGATGCCGATCCCGGTGTCGGCGACGGTGAGCTCGGCGACGCCGTCGCGGGCGCGCAGCCGCACCTCCACCCGGCCACCGGCGTCGGTGTACTTGACGGCGTTCGAGACCAGGTTGTCGACCACCTGCCGCAGCCGGTGGTCGTCGACGACGGCGGGGAGGGCGTCGGGGAGGTCGACCTCGATCGCCACTGCGGCGACGTCGGCGGCCGGCTGCGCCGACTCGACCACCTCGCGGGTGAGCCCGGCGAGGTCGACCGCGGAGCGTGAGAGGACCGGCGGGCCCTCCCGCTGGCCGGCGGTCGCCAGCAGGTCCGACACGAGCAGGAGCAGCCGCTCGGCGTTGCGCTGGATCACCATCAGCTGGCGCACCAGCTCCGGCGGCACCCGCTCGGACTCCAGCAGCAGCTCGAGGTGCCCGAGCACGGACGTGAGCGGGCTGCGCAGCTCGTGGGAGACGTCGGCGACGAAGTCCTCCCGCGCCCGGAGCGCCCGCATCAGGTCGGTGATGTCCTTGTAGGCCAGCGTCGCGCCGGCCGGCGAGCCGTCGGGGTCGCGCACCAGCCGGGCCGACACCGACAGCGCCCGCCGGGTGGCCGGGTCGGCGCCGACCCAGATCCGGTAGTCGTCGAACTCCTCGCCGGACACCGCGCGCACCGTCGGCATCCGGTCGCGGTCGAGCAGCGTGACGCCGTCCTGCGCGAACACCTCGCCGAGCTGCCCGGCCTGCCCGGCGTGCCCGGCCGGGAACGCCTGCGCCATGAAGTCGCGATGCCGTCGGTTCACCTGTTCGTAGTGACCGTTGCGGTCGAGCAGCACGAGGCCGACGTCGACCGTGTCGAGGATCGCCTGCGACTTGCGGCTCTCCCGGTCGATGACGCCCATCGCCCGGGTCAGCTGCTCCCGGTCTCGTTGCTGGACGGTGACGTCGACGATCTGGCTGATGAAGTGGAGCGGGCGGCCGTCGTCGGAGCGCAGCAGTGCGACCGACAAGTCACCCCACACCACCGAGCCGTCGGCGTGAAGGTAACGCTTGAGGATCCGGTAGCTCACCCGTTCGCCGGCGAGGGTCTGCTCGAAGAACTCGAGGTCGGCCCCCAGATCCTCGGGATGGGTGATTTCCTGGAAGGTGAGCACCCGCAACTCGTCCTCGGAGTAGCCGAGCATCGCGCACAGCGCGCGGTTCGCCGTCAGGAGCTCGCCGGACGGGCTGACGATCGTCATCCCGATGGGCGAGTGCTCGAGCGCGGCCTGCCAGAGGCGCTCGACACTCGGTTGCGACTCGGCCACTCGTGATTCCTCGGGCGTGGGGGGCGTGCGTTGTGCACGATGACACAGCGTCGCGAACGACGGGCGACGAACGCCTGCAACTCGCCGGGACGGAAGACTGGCCCGGTGCCCGGTCCGTCGCTCCCCCCGTTCACCGTGGCCGGGTCGTGCCGTCCGGTGGCGCTGGTGCAGCCCGGCACGTCGCTGCCGCCGGCGCCGCACGCGGCCGTCGAGGGCGCGCTCTCCCGGGTCGGGCTGAGGTGGGCCGGCGGCGGGGCGGACGCGGTGTGGGCCGACGGCGTGGTGTCGCTCGACCTGCACGACGGCGGCGAGGTCGAGCGGCGCACCAGCCGCCGCCACGGCGAGGCGGCCGCCGGCGCCGACCGGCTGGCGCTCACCCTCACCGGCGACCAGGTGACCGCCTTCGTGCGCGAGGACGGCGCGTGGGTGGCCCGGGCCCGGGCCGAGCTGGAGGCACCGCCGTCCGGCACCCCCGAGGCCGCCGGCGACCTGGCCGCCGCCGGCCGGTTCGGCCAGCTCGGGCTGCGCGACCTGCGGCTCGTCACCCACGCCGACGGGTCGCCGTATCGAGAGACGGACGGTGCGGTGCTGCTCACCGCGACCAGCGCCGGACCCGGCGGCTTCCGCACGGGGCACACCTCGGTGTGGGCGCTCGACCCGGACGCACTCGACCTCACGCACCGCGCCGACCTCTACTTCCGCCGCGACGGCGTGGTGCACGGCGACCACGCCACCCACCTGGTCCGCGACGACGGCCGCTGGCTGGTCGGCACCAGCACCTGGTCGGAGTTCGACCGGCGCCGCAACCCCCGCGTCGGCATCGCCCTCGCCGAGAGCCAGGACGACCTCACGAGCGGCGGCCACGTGCTGGACGCGCGGCCGTGGCCGCTGCCCACCGACGCACCCTCGGTCGGAACGTGGGACCCGCACCTGGTGCGCGACGGCGAACGCTGGCTGGTGACCTACGTGTCGGCCACCGCGTTCTTCCGGTTCCACCCGGTGGTGGCCGAGGGCCCGGACCTGGACCACCTGCGGCTGCGGGCGGCGGACTCCCGGCGGACCGCGACCGAGGGGCCGACCCTCACCCGGCTCGACGGGCGGTGGTGGGTGCTCGCCTCCGACGGCCGGGACGGTCGACGCCGGCAGCGCGCGCAGTACCCGGTGCTCGACCTCGACCTGCGCCAGCACGGCGTCCTCGACGCCGACTACCCCTCGAACCTGCCCTGGCCGACCCTGCTCCCGACCGACTCCGGGTACCTGCTGGTCGGCTTCGACGGCACGCCGGCCGGCGGACCGCTGCTGGAGTACGGCTCACACGGAGGGGTGAGTTTTCAACGGGGCCGTAACCCCTAGGCGTATCCGGCTGTTGCGTTGATCACACTCCGCCTGCGGAGCTCCCCATCACGACTCAACGGGAGTCCCTCACATGACTCGATCCCTCCACCCTGCGCCACGTACCGGGGCGGTAGCACTCGTCGCCGCTCTGCGGCTCGCCGCAGCCGTTCCCGGGTCGGCCGCGACACCCGTCGGCGGGGGCTCCGCCGTCCCGGATGAGGGCGTACCGATCGGCCGGGCGATCCTGCTCGCCCTGGCCGGTGGCGCCGGACTGGTGGCCTACCGCCGCCGGACGGTGACCTGACGGTCAGCCCCCCAGCGCCGGCCGGCCGGGTCCGCCCCCCACTCCCCCCCAACACTGGGCCCGGCCGGTCGGTCGTCTGCGCCGAACTCTCACCGGCCCCCGCCATAACCCCACGGTCCGCCGGGCGTTGTCCAGATACCCCCTGCGCCATCCATGGCACCCCCATGACCCGAAAGACCGGTACACCCCATGCGTCGTCCCACCACCGTCCTCCGGATCGCGGCCCTCGCCACGTCCGCCACCCTGGTGATGCTGAGCGCGGCCCCCGGCACGGCCGCCCAGCCCCTCGCGAAGGGCACGGCCGTCGGCCTGTCCCTCACCGTCGGCGGCACCGCCAACGACTCCGGTGCCTACACCGTCAGCAACGACGGCTCGGGCGAGTCCCGCAGCGGCGCCCGCGACCCGCAGATCCGCCTGGCAGGCGGACAGGACGCAGCCCAGGTCGGCACCGTCGCCCAGAACGCGAGGACCGAGGTCAGGAACGGCCGCGGCTTCGTCGTCGCCTGCGCGGGCCTCGCCGGCGACGGGGCCACCGTGGCCGAGGTCGGCGAGGGCAACTGCCTGGCGCCGGGGGACAACCTGCGGCTCAACGACAGCACCTTCGACCTCAGCACCCTGACCATTGCGGAGGGCGAGGCCCTGGAGCCGCTGCGAGAGCCCCTCTCGCAGATCGAGGAGCCCCTGCGCGAGCAGCTGCTCAGCCAGGCCGACGACGCCATCCAGCAGGCCCTGGCTGCGATCGGCATCGACGTCGGCTTCGACGTGGGCGCGATCCAGAGCACCTGCGAGGCCGACGACCGTCGCGCCGTGGGCGACGCCACGCTGACCGACGTGAACCTCTCCGTCGCGGTGCAGGGCGAGGAGTTCCAGGTCGTGGACTTCCCGGTGAACCCGCCGCCCAACACCAAGATCGTCACCGAGCTCGACCAGGTCGTCGACGCGATCAACGAGGGCTTGCGGACGCAGCTCACGAACGGCCTCAACGGTGCGTTGCAGGACGTGCCGCTCGGCGACGCTGTGGACGAGGTCAACGACAACGTGATCGCCCAGGTCGCCCCGCAGCTGGGCGAGCTGGAGAAGAACCTCGTCGACGGCACCCTGAACAAGCAGGTGCGTCCCCGTGACCGGGCCATCGAGGTCACCGCACTCGAGCTGCGGCTCCTGCCCGCGGCCACCGAGGCCGCCGGTGGAGACCTGCTCGCCACCGAGATCGGCAAGACCACCTGCGCCACCGCCGACGCCGCCGCACCGCCGCCGCCGGTCGCCCCGCCCGCCGCTCCCGACGTGCCCACCTCGGTGCCGTCCGGCCTCGCCGACGCCCCCGCCGACGACTCCGGCCTCCCGGCCGAGGTCGCGCTGGCCGGGCTCGCCCTGGTCGCCGGCGCCGTCGGCGTCGGGGCCTACCGCCGCCGGCTCACCGACTGACATCGACCGAGGAGCCCCGACCCCCATGGCGACCCCCACCGCTGCCACCGCCCGCAACCGCTTCGACGCGGTGCTGGCCGGGCTCACCACCGCACTGCTGGTGGTGGGCGTGGGACTCATGGGGTGGGGCATCGTCACGCCGTCGCCGGAGCCCGAGCAGGTCTCGCCCTACACCGAGCTCGCGCCCGGGCAGCCGATCCGGCTGGTCGTGAGGTCGAAGAAGATCGACGCGCCGATCGTCCCGATCCAGGTCAGCTCCGACGCCGTCCTCGACCCGCCCGCGGACCCCGAGCAGGTCGGCTGGTGGGACGCCAGCGCCCGGCCCGGTGCCGAGCGCGGCCAGACCGTGATCACCGGCCACACCGTGCACACCGGGGGCGGCGCGATGGACCGGGTGGTCGAGCTGCGCCGCGGCGACGTCGTCGAGGTGGTCACCCGCAAGGGCACCATGCGCTACCGGGTCTCCCGGCACCGCGAGCTCACCCGCCCCCAGGTCGCCGACCAGGCGCAGGCGCTGTTCGGGCAGGACCGGGGCACCGGCACGCTCGTGCTCGTCACCTGCACCGACTGGAACGGCAGCTACTACGAGAAGAACGTCGTGATCACCGGCACGCCGCTGGGGCAAGCGCGCAGCGCTTGACCGAGGAACGAGGTCGAGCGCGTGGCGCGCGCAGGTTGAGCAAGGCCCGCGGGTGAGCCTGCGAGCCCGCGACGGCCGCGTCGAAACCACCGAGCCGATCTTCCCAAGCCGACCGATCCTGCTTATTATCTACTAACTCGGTAGAGTTTGGGGTCGTCACGGTCCTCGCCGTCCTCGCGATCCTCGCCTTCACCGCCCTGGCGTTCCTGCTCGCGGCTGAGGTCGCGGCTCAGTCGCAGACGGCCTCCGACGGAAACCCGTGCTGGAGGCACCAGACGACGGCCTGGCTGCGGCTGGTGACGCCGATCCGGCGGTAGGCCGTGCGGATGTAGGTCTTCACCGAGTTGATGCTCAGGTAGGTCTGCTCGGCGATCTCCTGGTTGCTCAGGCCGCGGGTGATGAGGGCGAGCACGTCGACCTCGCGCGGCGTGAGGCCGACGTCGTGCCCGAGCGCCGCCTCGCGGGCGTCGAAGTCGAGCACGCCGTTGTTGAGGGCCGAGTGGTCGCCGTCGGCGCCCTGGGCCGCGGCCACGACCGCGCCCACCAGCTCGTCCTCGCTCACCCCGAGCGAGAAGAACCCGTCGGCCCCGAGCGCGAGAGCGCGCGAGCCGAGGTCGGGGCGCAGGTCGTTCGACACCGCGATCACCGCCGACGTCGTCTCCTTGACCATCTTCTCCAGGTCGTCGCCGTTGCCCTCCTGCAGGGCGCTGACGTCGTACAGGACGACGTCGGGATCGGGCGCGCCGAAGCCCGCATCGACGTCGACGAGCTCGATCTGGTCGGCGTGACGGCCCAGCAGAACCGACAGCCCGGTGGCCAGCACGTCGAGCTGGCTGACCACGGCTACGCGGTACGGATGATCGGAGGTCACCCTCGAAGTCTTGCGCAACGCACATCGACGGTCCACGTATGTCACCCGTCCGGGTGATGCGAGTACGTGTGGTACGGGGGGGTCTAGGTTTGCCCCATGCCAGAGCCTGTCCGGGTTGCCGTTCTCAACGACTACCAGCTGGTGGTCGCGGGGGTGGCATCGATGTTGGAGCCCTTCGCCGACCGGATCGCGGTGGTCGAGCTCGAGGTCCGGTCGCCCGTCACCGAGGACGTCGACGTCGTGCTCTACGACACCTTCGGCCAGGCCCAGGCCGACTCGCTCGACGTGCGCACGCTCGTGCCGGCCGGGACCAAGCTGGTCGTCTACAGCTGGAACGTCAACGACGTGATGGTGGCCAACGCGACCAAGGCCGGGGTGCACGGCTACGTGCGCAAGGGCGCCACCGCCGAGGAGCTGGTCGAGGTGATCGAGCAGGTGCACGCCGGCCACACCGTCGTGAAGGTCAGCGGCGACAGCCGTGACGACGTCGGCCGCTGGCCGGGTCAGACCGAAGGCCTCACCGCCCGCGAGGCCGAGATCCTCGCGCTCATCTGCCAGGGCATGTCGAACGAGGACATCGGCAAGCGCGCCTTCCTCGGCATCAACACCATCAAGACCCACATCCGCCACCTGTACCGCAAGATCGGCGCCACCAGCCGCAGTCAGGCCGTCATCTGGGGCCTACAGCGGGGGTTCGGACTGGCGCCGCTGGACGGCCCCGAGGACTGACCCGGGCACTGTCCCGGGCACTGTCACGCCTGCGGGTGACGCCGCCCGCGCACCGACGGGGGTAGAGTCGACGCCGACGGCGCGGACTCGCGCAGGACGCGCCGTCCTTGCTCGCCCAGGCGAGTGCACTGAGACCCCACCCGTCGTTCCCCGGCCGGTGGGGTCTCAGCACGAGGGCGTGTATCCCAACTCAGGTGGATGCCAGCGTCGTTCAGGTGGTGCGATGGCAAGGCGCCGGAGCGCGCTGGCAGGCTGGGCGCCTTCCGAGCGACGGCAACGCCGCCAGCGTGCCGCCTGGGCGGCGCTGGCGCCGCCTTCGAGTTGGGAGACACGCCCTAGGGCGGGTCAGGCCCGGACGGCGCCGATCAGGTCGCTCGCGTCGGCGGGCCGGTCGTGGCGGGCCAGCAGGTCGCGGGCGGCGTCGAGGCCGCCGTCGCAGTCCCAGAGCAGGACTCCGCGCACCTCGGTGTCGTCGAGGTAGTAGACGACGAGGCCGTCGTCGTGGGGGTCCTGCACCATCTCCAGGCCGGCGTCGAGGGTGCCGATCGCCTCGTAGCCGTGGCCGAGCACGTCGGAGTAGAACGTGGGCGTGTGGTCGTAGGTCTCGTCGGACCCGGCCATGATCCGTCCGGCCGCGGCGCCCATCCGGTCGGCGTTGTCGACGTGCTCGACCCGGCGCCGGCCGAGGATCCGGTCGGGGTACTCCGCGACGTCGCCGGCGGCCCACACGTCGCTGAGCGAGGTCGCGAGCCGCTCGTCGACCACGATGCCGCCGTCCTCGGCGCGCTCGAGGCCCGCGGCGGTCGGCTCGGCTGCCGGTTCGATGCCGAGCCCGAGCACCGCGACGTCGGCGGCGAGGGCGGAGCCGTCGGACAGCTCGAGGGTGACGCCGTCCGCACGCTGCTGCCCCCCGGTGACCTCGAGTCCGCCCCGCACCTCCACGCCGGCGTCGGTGAAGAGCCCCTGGAAGCTGCGGGCGAGGGTGGTGGGGAACATGGGGGAGCCGAGCAGGTGGTCGGCGTGCACCAGGGTGACGCGGCAGTCGTGCTGCACCAGCGCGGCGGCGATCTCGCTCCCGACGAAGCCACCACCGACGACGGCCACGTGCGGCCGGGTACGGGCGAGGTCGCGGAGCCGTTCGTAGTCGTGGAGCGTCCGGAAGTAGAGCACCCGCTCGCCCGGCTCCAGACCGCTGACCCGACGTGGGTGCCCGCCGGTCGCGAGCAGCAACCGGCGGTAGGCGTAGCTGCCGCCGTCGTCGGTGTCGACGGTGTGGTCGTCGGCGTGGACCGACACCACGCGCTGACCGAGGAACAGCGTCGCGCCGGTCCGGATCTCGGTGTGGAGGGCGGCGTCGTCGAACGCGAAGCCGGGATCGGTCCACAGCTTCTTCGACAGCGCGGGACGCGGGAACGGGACCGTGGGCTCCTCGCCCACGATGGCGATCGTGGCGCCGGCGTCCCGCTCACGGATGCCCCGCGCTGCGGCGTCGGCCACCATGCCCCCACCGACGATGAGGTAGTCGTAGGGCGTCATACCGTCGACGGTAAGGAGCGGGCTCACCACCTCAATCACCTACGCGGGTGACCCTGGCGTGCGGCGAGGCCGGCCGAAGCCGGTCTCGGCGACCCGCTCGGTCAGTGGTGGCGCAGCGCGTCGATCAGCTCGTCCTTGTCCATCGAGCTGCGGCCCTCGATGTCGAGCTCGGCGGCCCGCTCGCGCAGGTCGTCGACGCTCCAGTCGTCGTAGGAGTCGGCCCTGCCGCCGCGCGCGCTCACGGTCTTCTCACCCTCGTTCGCCGAGGCGTTCGCGATCCGCGCCGCCTTCTCCTTGCTGGCGCCCTGGTCGCGCAGGGCCTCGTACTTCTCGTCGTCCTTGACGCTGGGTCCAGGCTTCTTCTCTCCAGGCATCTTCCGAGGATGCGTCGGGCCACGGGCCGACTCATCACCCCCATGGGCCCTTCCCGCTGCCCGGGAACGGCGGTTACCGTCCCGGCAGCGCTCGGGCCACTCCCCCCGTGGCCCGAGCTCTCCAACCTCTCGGAGCAGCCCCGTGAACATCGAGTTCTCCCTCAGCGACGCCCGCGCCAAGGCACGCGCCCTCGCCACCCTGCTGGAGCACGGTTACGACGCCAGCACCGGCGGCGTCCGGCTCGCCTACCCCTTCGCCGTGCTGGTGCGCGGGGTCGACTCTGGCGAGGTCGACGTGGTCCGCCGCCTGGTCACCGCCGTCGACCCCGCCGCCGGCAGCATCGTCCCCGCCGCCGTCACCGTGTGAGGCCGGGAGCGTCACCCGTTCGGACCCGCTTGTCCGGGTGAAGCGAGCCGCTGCCCGGTCGCGTTGCCTGGAGCGCATGGATCGCGAGCAGCGGCAGCGCGCGTTTCGGGTCGACACCACCCTCGGAATGATCCTGCTCTGGGCGGGGCCGGTGCTGGTCTTCCTGATGGCCATCCTGCGGATGGACGGCTAGCTTCCGAGCCCGCGGCTCAGCCAGAGACACCAGGGCGACGCGTCGAGCCAGGTGGCCGTCACACGTCCAGGGCTCGCACCAGGCGACGCGGCCGGTCGGCGTGCACGACGTCCTCGAGCGGCTGCGCCAGCGGCACCCGCCAGTTGTCGCGGGCGGTGGTGCCCGGCACGTTGGGCCGCAGCTCCTCGGCGAGCGCGTCCTCCAGCGACAAGGTGAGCAGCAGGCTCGGCGCGCGGCCGAGCTGCCGGTAGGCGGCGGCCAGGGCGTCGTCGACGCCGGCGCTCGCGGGGAGGCCGTCGCGGCGGAGCCGGGCGAGCAGCTCCTCCCGGCCGCGCTCGACGTCGTCGGGGTCCATGTCGCTGCTGGCGAGCACGTCGGTGGTGTCGGAGCCGGTCCACAGCCCGGCGACCGTCGGCAGGTCGTGGGTGGTGACGGCGGCCATCGCGAGCTCGGGCCAGGCGGCGGGGTCGTCGTCCTCGAACCAGAGCACGCGGTAGCCGAGCACGCCGCGCTCGGCCAGCGCCTCCCGGACGCCGTCCTCGACGGTGCCGAGGTCCTCGCCCACCACCACCGCACCGGCACGGTGCGACTCGAGGCAGACGATGTCGAGCAGGTCCTCGGCCGGGTAGCGCACGTAGCAACCCTCGCTGGCGTGCTCACCGTCCGGTATCCACCACAGTCGGAAGAGGCCCATCACGTGGTCGACGCGGAGCCCACCGGCGCCGGCGATGGTGGCGCGCACCGACTCGACGAACGGCTGGTAGCCGGCCGCCCGCAGCCGCCACGGCACCAGCGGGGGCGAGCCCCAGTCCTGGCCGACGGTGTTGAGCGCGTCGGGCGGGCAGCCGATGGTGGCGCCGCCGGCCATCGCGTCCTGCCACACCCAGGCGTCGGCGCCGCCGCCGTGCACGCCGACGGGCAGGTCCTGGATCACGGTGAGGTCGCCGGTGGCCTCGCGCAGCTGGACGTCGAGCCGCCACTGGAGCCAGGCGTGGAACGCGACGTCGGCCTCGTCGACGGCGGCGCGCACCGCGTCACTGCCGGGGTCGTGCAGCTCGGCGGGCCAGGCGTGCCAGTCCGGGCCGTGGGCGAGGGCGAGCACCGACCAGCGCGCCCACTCCTCCAGCGACGGCCCGCGCTCCTCGCGCCATGCCAGGAAGGCGGTGTCGTCGGGGTCCGCGTCGAAGGCCCGGCGCAGGGCGGGCAGCTTGGCGTCCCACGCCGCGTCGCGGTCGACGGTGGCGGCGTGCGGGTCGAGCGGGCCGGCGTCGTCGACCCGGAGGTAGAGCGGGTTGCGGAACCGGCGGGTCGCCGGCAGGTAGGGGCTGGCCTCCTGCGGGCGGCCGGGCGCGACGGCGTGCAGCGGGTTGAGCACGAGGAACCGGCCGCCCTCGCGCTCGGTCCACTCCCGCAGGGTGCGGAGGTCGGCGAGGTCACCGATGCCGGTGCTGCCGCCGGACTGCGCGGCGTAGAGCTGCACCGCCCAGCCCCAGCCGCGCCGCTCCGGCAGCACGCAGGTGCCGGGCGAGACGATGAGCCGGCGCTCGACGCCGGCGTCGGTGGTGAGGTCGTGGTAGCCGAGCGGCAGGTCGGCGGGCACGACGTCGTCGAGCCTCGTCTCGGTGCCGTCCTCGCAGCGCACGGTGCCGTGCAGGCCGGTGGCGCGGCCGCGCCGGGTGACGACGGGCGCCCACTCCTCAAGGTCGGCGGGCGGGCGTCCGATCAGCTCGCGGATCCGGGCCACGGTCGCGTCGCCGGCCCGCTGTGCTCGGCCGTCGGCGTCGACGTAGTGCTGCTGGACGCCCCACGCGTCGGTCTCGGCCATGGGGTGAGTGTGCCTAGGGTCGGGAGATGGCGATACGACAGGTCGGGGTCGAGGAGGAGCTGCTGCTGGTCGACCCCGCGACCCGCACCGCCTCACCGGAGGCGCCACGGGTGCTGCGGCGGGTCGGCCGCCGGGCCGACGAGATCGAGCCCGAGCTGTTCCGGCACCAGATCGAGATCCAGACCGAGCCGACCCGCGACGTCGCGCGACTCGGGTCGATGCTGCGCGAGCTGCGGCGCGAGGCCTCGTCCCTCGCCGAGGGCGAGGGTCTGGCGCTGGCCGCGAGCGGCACGCTGCCGACGCCGCTGGAGCCGGACCTGCTCGTGACCGACAACCCGCGCTACCGGGCGATGCTCGACACCTTCGGCGAGGTGGCCCACAGCGGTGGCACCTGCGGGCTGCACGTGCACGTCGACGTCACCTCCGACGAGGAGGGCGTGGCCGTGCTCGACCGGATCGCACCGTGGCTTCCGGTGGTGCTCGCGCTGTCGACGAACTCGCCGTTCGCCCACGGCCGCGACACCCGGCACGCGTCGTGGCGCACGCAGCAGTGGTCGCACTGGCCGAGCTCGGGGCCGACCGCGCCGTTCGGCTCGCTGGCCGCCTACCGCTCGCTGAGCGAGACGCTCATCGGCACCGGCGCCGCCCGCGACGTCGGGATGCTCTACTTCGACGCCCGGCTCGCCGAGCTCTACGACACCGTGGAGGTGCGGGTCGCCGACGCCACCACCGACCCGGACGACGCCGTGCTCGTGGCAGCGCTGGCGCGGGCGCTGGTGTCGACCGCAGCCGCTGCGTGGAGCTCCGGCAGCGCCGTGGAGTCGTGGCGCACCGAGGTGCTCCGGGCCGCCCGCTGGCGGGCCTCGCGCTACGGCCTGGCCGAGGGGCTGGTGCACCCGGCCACCTGGGCGGTCGCCCCCGCCTCGGACGTGCTCGACGACCTCGTCGCGCACGTCCGGCCGGCGCTGGAGACGACCGGCGACCTGGACCTGGTGGCCGACGGCGTCCGCCGTGTCCTCGCCGGCACCGGCGCCACCCGCCAGCGCGCCGCCCTCGAGCGCACCGGCTCCCTCGACGGCGTCGTCGACGACCTGCTCGCCCGTACCGCCGAGTCCTTCTGACGGCTACTGGGGGTTGCCCGGTCCGTCGCCCGGGTCGCGCAGCATGCGGACGCCGGCCCACACCGCGAGCGGGATGCCGACGACGAGCACGAGGATGACCAGCAACTGGACGAGGCCGATGTCGAACACGACGCGATCCTGGCACGGACCGCTCGGGTGAGGCCGAGCCACCACGGGCCGGGGTGAGGCGCGGGTGTTGACTACGGGAGCACGATGAGGTTGTCGGGGTCGAGGGAGGTGGCAGGTGTCGGTCAGCGACGAGGCGCCGTCGCAGGATCGGTCCCGCCACCCCCTGACCGCCCTGCTCGCCGCAGCGCACCTCGGCCCGGCGATCGCCGTCACGGCGATGGCGACCGCGTACGCCGCCGCGCTCGATCTGACGGCGGCCCGCGTCGCGGTGGTCGGTGCGGCGGTGCTCGCCGGCCAGCTGAGCATCGGCTGGAGCAACGACCTGATCGACCGGCGCCGCGACCTCGAGGTCGGCCGCGACGACAAGCCGCTCGCCACCGGCGCCGTCACGGTGCCGACGGTGCGCGCGGCGTGCGCGGTTGCGGTGGTCGCCGCCGTCGGGCTGTCGCTCGCGTGCGGCCTCGTGGCGGGCGCGGTGCACCTCGGCCTCGTCGCCGCCGGCTGGGCCTACAACCTCGGCCTCAAGGCCACCGTGCTCTCGTGGCTGCCGTACGCCGTCGCCTTCGGCGGGCTGCCGGTGTTCGTGCACCTCGCCGGCGACGTCGACCTGCCGGCGGTCACGGTCCCCGTCGCCACCGCCCTGCTCGGCGTCGGCGCCCACCTGCTCAACGCGCTGCCCGACCTCGCGGACGACGCGGCCACCGGCGTCGTCGGGCTGCCCCACCGACTCGGCTCCCACTGGGCGCCGCGGGTCGCGGTGTCGTCGCTCGCCGCGGCCACCGTGATGCTGGTGAGCGGGGACGACGTCGAGCCCGGCTACCGCGCCACCGTGCTCGCCGTCGTGCTGCTGCTGGTCGCGCTCGCGACCACCACCACGGGCCGCCGGCCGTTCCAGGCGGCGGTGGCGATCGCCTTCGTCGACGTGCTGCTCCTGGTGGCGGTGGCATGAGTGAGGTCTGGGACGTCGTGGTGGTCGGCGCCGGCCCGGCGGGCTCCTGCGCCGCGCTCGCCGCGCTGAAGGAACGGCCCGACGCCCGGGTGCTCCTGCTCGACCGCGCCGACTTCCCCCGCGACAAGTGCTGCGGCGACGGCATCGCCCCGCACGTGCTCGACGTGCTGCGCCCACTCGGCGCGGCCGACGTCGTCGACGGCTGGACGCCGCTGCGCCGGCTCGAGCTCTCCCGCCGCGGCCGCCACGTCGCCGGCCGGATGGCGCGGCCGGTGCACGTCATCCCCCGCGAGACCTTCGACGCCCGGCTCGTCGACCGTGCGGTGGCCGCGGGCGCGGTGCTGCGGCGGCACCGGGTGCGACGGGTCCGCCCGGACGGCGCCGGCGTGGCCGTCGACGACGCCTACCGCGCGGCCGTGGTCGTCGGCGCCGACGGCACCCACTCGGTCACCCGCGCGGGCGCCGGGCTCGGCTCCACCGGCCGCCGCGCGGTCGCGCTCCGCGGGTACGCACCGACGCCGCCGTCGCGCGCCGCCACCCAGGTGATCCGGTACGGCGAGCGCCGGCAGCCGTCGTACGCGTGGGCGTTCGACCGCGGCGACGGCTGGAGCAACGTGGGCTACGGCGAGCTCGCGGCGGACGGCGACAAGCCCTCCCGCGACCTCCTCCTCGACCAGCTCGACCGGCTGCTGCCGGGCGCCGGTCACGACGGGGAGCGGTGGCGTGGCCACCACCTGCCGCTCTCGGGCTTCGGCTGGCGCCGCGAGCAGCCGGACGGCCCGGTGCTCCTCGCCGGCGACGCCGCCGGCCTGGTGAACCCGATGACCGGCGAGGGCATCTACTACGCCGTCGCCAGCGGGGCGGCGGCCGGCCGGACCGCCGCCGTCGCCGCTCTGGGCGGGCGCTCTGCCGAGGCCGGCGCCCGGCATCGTGCGGTCGTGCGCCGGCTGCTCGACCGCCATCTCCAGCACACCTGGGCGGCGGCCCGGCTGACCCGCAACCCCGCCGTCGTGGAGGCCGGCATCGACGCCGCCGCCCGTGACCGCTACGCGTTCGACGCCCTCGTCGAGCTCGGCCTCGGCGACGGCCGCATCACCCCGCGGCTCGCCGCCGGGCTGGCCCGGAGCCTGGTGGGGCGCCGATGATCGACGTCCTCGCCGTGAGCGGTGCGCTGCCGCCGTACCGGCACGCGCAGGCGGAGATCACCGAGGTGTTCGCCGACGTGATCGCCCGCGGCAGCGGCCTCGACCAGCGGGTGCTGCGGCGGTTCCACGCCAACGCCGGCGTCGAGTACCGCCACCTGGTGATGCCGATCGAGCGGTACGGCGACCTCGAGGACTTCGAGCAGGCCAACGACCTGTTCCTCGAGCACGCTGTGGCCCTCGGCGCCCGCGCCCTCACCCACGCCCTCAAGGCCGCCGACCTCACGCCCAGCGACGTCGACGTGATCGTGAGCGCCACCGTCACCGGCCTCGCCATCCCCTCGCTCGAGGCCCGGATCGCCGCCCTGGTGGGACTGCGGCCCGACGTCCGCCGGGTGCCGCTGGTGGGTCTGGGCTGCGTCGCCGGCGCGGCCGGGCTGGCGCGGCTGACCGACCTGCTCGCCGGCCGGCCCGGCGCCGTCGGCGCGCTCGTCGCCGCCGAGACCTGCTCGCTCACCGTGCAGCGCGACGACGTCACGGTGGCCAACCTCGTGGCCAGCGGGCTGTTCGGCGACGGCGCCGCGGCCGTCGTGGCGCGCACGAGCAGCGACGACGGCGGCCTGTTCCGGGTGGTCGACAGCCGCAGCCGCCTCTACCCGGACTCCGAGCGCACGATGGGCTTCGACGTCGGCCACCGCGGCCTGCGCATCGTGCTCGACGCCGAGGTGCCGACGCTGGTGTCGCGCTACCTGGGCGACGACGTCGACGGCTTCCTCGCCGACCACGGCCTCACCCGCGCCGACGTGGGCTGGTGGGTCTGCCACCCCGGCGGCCCCAAGGTGATCGACGCGCTGCGCGACGCGCTGGGGCTCGCCGAGCACGACGTCGCCCTCACCCGCGCGTCGCTGGCGCGGATCGGCAACCTGTCGTCGGCGTCGGTGCTGCACGTGCTCGAGGACACGCTGCGCGACCGGCCGCCCGCGCCCGGCAGCACCGGGCTGCTGATGGCGATGGGCCCGGGCTTCTGCAGCGAGCTCGTCCTGCTGCGAGCGGCCCCATGACCTCGCTGACGGCGTTCCTCGTCGTGGTGGGGCTCGTCGCGCTGGAGCGGCTGGCCGAGCTGGTGGTGTCGAAGCGCAACGCCGCGTGGAGCCTGGAGCGCGGCGGGGTCGAGTCCGGGCAACGCCATTTCCCGGTGATGGTGGCGCTGCACACCGGGTTCCTCGCCGCGATGGTGGTCGAGGCGCTGGTGCGCCGGCCGGACGTGCCGGCCGCGCTGGCGTGGTCGATGCTCGCGCTCGTCGTCGCGTCCCAGGCGCTGCGGTGGTGGTGCATCGCCACCCTCGGCCGCCGCTGGAACACCCGGGTGATCGTCGTGCCGGGCCTGCCCCCGGTCACCGGCGGCCCGTACCGGCTGCTGCGGCACCCCAACTATGTCGCGGTCGTGGTGGAGGGTGCGGCACTCCCGCTCGTGCACGCCTGCTGGCTCACCGCCATCGGCTTCACGGTGCTCAACGCCGCGCTGCTGACCGTGCGCATCCGGTGCGAGAACGCGGCGCTCGCGACGCTCCCGGCGGTGTCCCGTGCGTGACCTCGTGGTCGCCGGCGGCGGGCCCGTTGGCCTCGCCACCGCGCTGTACGCCGCCCGGGCCGGGCTCGACGTCGTGGTGTGGGAGCCGCGCCGCGGCGTCGTCGACAAGGCCTGCGGCGAGGGGCTGATGCCCGGCGCGGTCGCGGCGCTCACCGACCTCGGGCTGCGGCTCGACGGCCACCCGATCCGCGGCATCCGCTACCTCGACGGGTCGCGGCACGTCGAGGCCCGGTTCCGGCACGGCGACGGGCAGGGTGTGCGGCGCACGACCCTCCACGCCGCGCTGCAGGATGCCGTCCGCGCGGCCGGCGTCGAGGTGTGCGCGCGGCGGGTCGAGTCGCTGTCGGACCGAGGCGACCACCTGCTGGTCGACGGCGAGCCGGTCAGGCATCTGGTCGCGGCCGACGGTCTCCACTCCCCCGTCCGGCGGATGGCCGGCCTCGACCGGCCGGCGGTGCGCCGTCGCCGGCACGGCCTGCGGCACCACGTGGCGGTGGCGCCGTGGACGTCGTTCGTGGAGGTGCACTGGTCGCCGGTGGGTGAGGCGTACGTGACGCCGGTCGGTCCGGCCGAGGTCGGCGTCGCGGTGCTCACCGAGCAGAAGCGGCCGCTTCCGGCTCTGTTGACAGCGTTTCCGTCTCTCGCGTCGCGGTTGGACGGCGCCGAGGTGACGTCGACGGTGCGCGGCGCGGGCCCGCTGCGGCAGCGGGTGCGCGGCCGGGTGGCAGGACGGGTGCTGCTCGTGGGCGACGCCGCCGGCTACGTCGACGCCCTCACCGGCGAGGGCATCGCGCTCGGGCTCGGGCAGGCCTGCTCCGCCGTCGAGGCGATCGCCGCCGGCGACCCGGATCGGCACGAGCGCGTCTGCCGCCGGATCGGCTGGCGCCACGAGCTGCTCACCTGGGGGCTGCTCACCGCCACCGGCCTCGGCCCGGCGCGGCGCCGCGTCGTCCCGCTGGCCGCGCGGCTGCCGCGCGTGTTCGACCTGGCCGTCGACCAGCTGGCTCGGCCGGCATGAGCGAGCTCGTCGTACTGCTGGACGAGTCGGGACGCGCCGTCGGCACCGCCGACAAGGCGACCGTGCACCACGCCCATACCCCGCTGCACCTGGCGTTCTCGTGCTACCTGCTCGACGACGCCGGCCGGCTGCTGATGACTCAGCGGGCGTCGTCCAAGCACACGTTCCCGGGCGTGTGGACCAACAGCTGCTGCGGCCACCCCAGCCCGGGCGAGCCGATGGCCGACGCGGTGCGCCGCCGGGTGCGCCAGGAGCTCGGCGTCGACGCCGACGACGTCCGGCTGGTGCTGCCCGGCTTCCGCTACCGCGCCGTCGCGGCCGACGGCACCGTCGAGAACGAGCTCTGCCCGGTCTTCGTCGCCCGCTGCCCCGACCCCGAGGACCTCCGCCCCGACCCCACCGAGGTCGACGACGCCGCCTGGGTGCCGTGGGCAGCCCTGCGCGCCGACGTGCTCGCCGGCCGGCGCGAGGTGAGCAGCTGGTGCGTCGAGCAGGTCACCGCCCTCCCCGCCGACCTGGTCAAGGCACCCGCCGCCGACGCCGTCCTCCTGCCGCCGGCCGCGCGGTGACTGTCCTGGGAGTGACTGTGGGGCGCCCGCGCGCGTAGCCCCACCTTCATCTGGTGTCACTTCGCTACCAGTGGGAGTACGAACCTGGACACGAAACCCCCGGAGACCGGCGATCTGTGTCCAGTTTCCTCGGCCAAGTAGCCCTCGAACAGGTGGTGGCCGCGCTTGCGCGGACGGCGTGGCGGAGCCCGCCGTTCGTGCGCCGTCGGAACACGCCGGACGAGGCTCGCGGTCAAGGACGCGCGTAGCGCGCCGCGCAGCGGGCGCCGCAGGCGATCCTTGACGGCGAGACCCGGCGTGTTACGCGCGCGGCCACCAACCCCGCAGCACAGTCACCGTGACAGGGTGAGCACGTGGGCGATCCGGAGGCGTTGCTGACCGAGCTGACGGCGCGCTACGACGTGCCGGGCGCGAGCCTCGCGGTGCTGCAGGACGGCGAGGTCAGCACCGCCGCCGTCGGCAGCCTCAACCGCGACACCGGCGTCGAGGCCACCACCGACAGCCTGTTCCAGATCGGGTCGATCACGAAGCTGTTCACCACCGCGGCCGTGATGCGGCTGGTCGAGCGCGACGAGCTCGACCTCGACGAGCCCGTCGTCAAGCACCTCCCCGAGCTCACCACGCAGGACCCGGACGCCGCCCGCGCCGTCACGCTGCGCCACCTGCTCACCCACAGCAGCGGGATCGACGGCGACCACTTCCTCGACACCGGCCGCGGCGACGACGTGCTGGAGCGGTACGTCGCCTCGTGCGCGGAGCTGCCGCAGCAGTTCCCGGTCGGGGCCACCCACTCCTACTGCAACGCCGGCTTCGGCATCGCCGGGCGGGTGCTGGAGGTGGTGGCCGGCGAGGTGTGGGACGACGTGCTGCGCGCGGAGGTCCTGGAGCCGCTCGGGCTCGAGCACACCCTGACGCTCCCGGAGGACGCGCTGCGCCACCGCGTCGCCTGCGGTCACGTCGGCGAGCCCGGCGAGCTCAGGCTGACGCCGCAGTGGGGGCTGCCGAGGTCGACCGGGCCCGCGGGCAACATCGTCGCCACCGCGGCCGACGTCGTCGCCTTCGGGCGCACCGTGCTCGACGCCGGCGACTGGCTGTCACGGACGTCGGTGGAGCAGATGCTCGCACCGCAGGTGGCGGTGCCGAACCCGTACACGATGGGCGCGCAGTGGGGCGTCGGCTGGGTGCTGGACTCCTCGGTCGACGGCCGCGCGGTGGTGGGGCACGACGGCTCGACGATCGGCCAGGCCGCGGCGCTCCGGGTGGTTCCCGACCGTGGCGTCGCGGTCGCGCTCCTGCTCAACGGCGGCGGGATGGTCGACCTCACCGACGCCGTGCTCCGCGAGGTGCTCCTCGAGACCGCGGGTGTCGAGCTACGAGCACGGCTCGCGCCGGTCGACGGCGCCGACGGCGGCGACCGGTCGAGCCAGGCCGGCACCTACCGCCGCAGCGCCGAGACCCTCGAGATCGAGCCGGACGACGGCACCGGGCTCCGCGTCACGGTCACCGACACCTCCCACCTCGCGCACCTGCTCGACGAGGACCCCGAGCAGATCGAGCTGCGGCCGGTCGCCGAGCACACCTACGTCGGCCGCCGCGCCGGCACCGAGGCGTGGTCGGCGTTCGTCTTCTTCGAGCTCGACGGCCGGACCTGGCTCCACGCCGGTGCCCGCGCGTTCCCGAGGTCGGAGGGATGAGCGTCGAGATCCGGATGCTCCACGAGATGCCGGAGATGGAGGACGCGGCGCAGCTGTTCATCGACGTGTGGCGCCCGCCCGACGGCCGACTCCAGGTGGCACCCGAGCTGATGCGCGCCTGGGCGCACTCCGGCTGCTACGTCTCCGGCGCCTTCGACGGCGAGGAGATGGTGGCCGCGAGCGCGGGGTTCTTCGGCCACCCCGGCGAGCGGGCGTCGTACCACTCCCACATCACCGGGGTGCTGCCGTCGGCGCAGGGGCGCGGCATCGGGCTGGCGGTGAAGCGGCACCAGTACGCGTGGGCGCTCGAGCGCGGCGTCGCCGAGATCGTGTGGACGTTCGACCCGCTGCTCGCCCGCAACGCGTTCTTCAACCTGGCGCGGCTGGGTGCGGACGCCGTGGCCTACCTGCCCGACTTCTACGGCGACATGACCGACGGCGTGAACGCCGGCCAGGGCAGCGACCGGCTCTACGTGCACTGGGACGTCGCCCCCGGCGGGCCGTTCCCGCGCGAGACCGACGCCGGTGACCTCCCCGTGGTGCTGGCCGTCGGACCCGACGGCGCCCCCGAGCCGAGCGACACCGACGCGCCCCGCGTGCTCGTCGGCGTGCCGGCCGACGTCGACCGGATGCGCGCCGACCAACCGGAGCTGGCGCGCTCGTGGCGGGCCGCCGTCCGCGACGTGCTCGGCGGGCTGCTCGCCGACGGCGGCCGGGTCGTCGGCTTCACCGGAGCCGGGCACTACGTGGTGGAGAGGAGCACCGGATGAGGCTGGAGGGCGTCGAGCTGCGCCGGATCCACATGCCGTTGAAGGCGCCGTTCCGGACGTCGTTCGGCACCGAGACCGAGCGCGACGTGCTGCTGGTGAAGGTCGAGACCGACGCCGCCGAGGGCTGGGGCGAGTGCGTCGCCATGAAGGAGCCCGTCTACAACAGCGAGTACGTCGAGGGCGCGGTCGAGGTGACCGAGCGGTTCCTGCTGCCGCGGCTGTACGCCGTCGGCGACGACCTCACCGCCGAGACCGTGGCCGAGGTGCTGCGGCCGGTGCGCGGTCACCGGATGGCGAAGGCCGCGGTGGAGGCGGCGATCCTCGACGCCCAGCTGCGGGCCGAGGGTCGCTCGCTCGCGAGCTACCTCGGCGCCACCCGCGACCGGGTGGCCGCCGGGGTGTCGGTGCCGATCATGGACACGGTCCCGCAGCTGCTCGAGGCGGTCGGCGGCTACCTCGCCGAGGGCTACGCGCGGATCAAGCTGAAGATCGAGCCCGGCTGGGACGTCGAGCCGGTGGCCGCCGTCCGCCGCGAGTTCGGCGACATCCTGCTCCAGGTCGACGCCAATGCCGCCTACACCCTGGTCGACGCCCCGCACCTGCGGCGGCTCGACGAGTTCGGGCTGCTGCTGGTCGAGCAGCCGCTGGCCGACGAGGACCTGCGCCAGCACGCCCAGCTCGCCACCCGGATCGCCACCCCGGTGTGTCTCGACGAGTCGGTGATCTCGGTCGAGGCCGCCGCCGACGCACTCGCGCTCGGCGCCTGCTCGGTGGTGAACATCAAGGCCGGCCGGGTCGGCGGCTACCTCGAGTCGCGCCGGATCCACGACCTGTGCCGCGCGAACGGCGTCGCGGTGTGGTGCGGCGGCATGCTCGAGACCGGCATCGGCCGAGCGGCGAACATCGCGCTCGCCGCGCTGCCCGGGTTCACGCTGCCGGGCGACACCTCGGCGTCGGACCGGTACTACCACGCGGACATCACCGAGCCGGTCGTGCTGCGCGACGGCCACGTCGACGTGCCCACCGGCCCCGGGATCGGCGTCGAGCCCGACGCCGGCCGGCTCGCGGACCTCACCCACTGGCAGCGGCGGGTGGCTCCTCACCACCAAGGGTGACCCGGGCCCGGGCCCTGTTTTTGCACACTGCCGGTCATGACCCGACTCGTCCGCCGCAGCCTCGCGCTGGCCCTGTCGTTCGCCCCCGGCGCCGTGTGCGCCGCCTGCCAGCGGGTGCCGGTCGACCGGCGCGGCGGCCTCTGCTCGCCGTCCTGCTGGACGATGCGCCACCCGTCCTGACCCGGGGCGGCCTCAGGCGTTGCGGCTGCCGCCGAACGTGTCGACGTAGGCGACCATCCGGTTGAACATCGCGGTCACCGAGACCGTGTCGATGTTCTCCCCGATCGGCTGCTCCTCGAGCGCCCGGGCCACTGACGACGCCCCGGCGGCGCCGGCGCTCTCGGCGACCGCGGCGCAGGCGCGCGCGGCGTCGCGGACCGCCGCCGCGTCGACCGTCCAGACGGTCTCGAAGACCCGGGACCGGTCGGGCACGGCGGTCTGGCCCGGCAGCTCCCAGGCGGTCATCGCCACCGGGAGGTCGGGCGCGTCGCAGACGACGGTCCACTCGCGGCGCATCGGCGCGTCGGACCCGAGCGGCACCAGCTCGATCCCTCCCGTGGCGCGCTCGCTGGGCGCGAAGTCGCCCAGCACGTAGGTGGCCGAGGCGACCCGGGCGAGGTCGGCCCACCGCTCCCGGGCGGGCCGCCAGAACCGGGCCCGCTGGAAGCTGCCGAACAACGCCGCACGGTCGGCCTTGGCGCAGAACTCGTCCTCGATCGCCCACGACATCGCGAGCAGCGTGGTCTTGCGCAACCGGTGCACGTGGAGCGCGGGGTGGCGCCGTCGCAGGTCGGCGTAGACCGACGGCGTCGACGTGCGCTGGTCGCGGGTGGCGGCGGCGCTGCCGCTCTGCACCTGTTCGATGGCGATGTCGAGCCGGATGCCGGCCTCGCGGCGGCGCAGCACGTCGACCACGGCCCGGACGTCGGACTCGGTGTAGCGGCGGTGACCGCTCTCGCGGCGGCTGGCCTCGGGGAACCCGTGCCGCTTCTCCCACATGCGCAGGGTCGCCGGGGCCACGCCGGTGCGCTCGGCCAGCTGGCCGATCGAGAGCGCCTCGTCCTCGTGGACACCCGAGGTCATGGCATCGGATCCTAACGGTTGACTCTCAACAAGGTGTTGAGAAAGTTGTGGAGATGTGTTTCCCTGGCCGGGCTCGACCAACTCACCAATCGCGGGTGATGGCTTCACCTGTCTGGGGTGAGCGAGTCGCAGGGCGCGCTCCCTGCGTCGAGCGGGGCGAGTAAGCGTTCACAGCTCACTCGCCCCGCTCTTTCCGCGTCTAACCGACCATCGCGGAGTCGGCCTCTTGGTCGGCCTTGAGGCCGTGCTCGATCCCCCAGAGCACGGCGTGGGTACGGCGCTCGGCGCCGATCTTGCGGTACGCGGTGCGGATGTAGGTCTTGACCGAGTTGAGGCTGAGGCCCAGGTCCGCGGCGATCTCTCGGTTGCTGCAGCCCCGGGTCACCAACGTGACGACGTCCAGCTCGCGCCGGGTGAGCGCCGCGACCTCCTCCGCGGCGCGGTCGGTCCGACGCACCGGCGTCACCTCGGGGGTGGGCTCGGCCGCTGGCACGGCGAGCCGGCCCGCCACCAGGTCCTCCACGGCCACGACCAGCTGGGAGGCCGACAGCGACTTGGACAGGTGCGGCGCGGTCGAGGGCGTCGGGAGGTCCGCGGCATCGGCCCAGCTGTAGGCGGCGGCTCTCCCCGTACCGCCCTTCAGCAGGGTGCGGAGCAGCGACTCGCCCACGCTGCTGTGGTGCAGCGGCTCGTACAGGACGGCGTCCAGCACCTCGGGCCGCGCGATCGCGTCGCGGTCGCTCAACACCACCACCCGCTCGGTGTACGGCGCCAGCAGCGACCGCAGCCCCTCGGTGGCGAGGTCGCTGTCGTCGACGAGGGTGATGTGCACGGGGGAGGCCATGGATCCGGCTCCTTCGACGCCGAGGGTGAGTTGAACATGCAGAACGAAAACTAGTCAGAACCTCAACAGAATGTCTAGATAGTCCCCCCGGCGGGTGAGGAGGCGGCGTGCGGCGACGCATGTGGTAGCAACGGCACTGTGGTCAGTCCCGAGCAACGCCGGTACCGCGAGCCCGAGATGATCGGGGCGCTCCGCGCCGCGGCCGAGGAGGTCGCGGGCGCGGGCAAGCCGCTCACCAAGACCGCCTACGACGGCTACCAGCGCGCGCACGGCGGCCCGTCGGGCATCTGGCTGATCCGCCACTTCGGCACCTGGCGCGCGGCGGTGCTGTCCGCGGGCCTGCCGGCGAACGCCCGCATGGGCCGCCGGGCGCAGTACTCCGACGGCGACCTCGCCGACGCCGTCGCCTCCTACCTCGCGAGCCCCGGCGCCAGCGGCAGCTACGCCGGCTACGAGGCGTGGGCCGCGGGTTGCGGGGCTCCGAGCGGCCCCACGCTGCGGGCCCGCTTCGGCACCTGGAACGCGGCCCGCGAGCGCGCCGCGGCAGCCCGCGGCGGTCCCTCCACCGGCTGAGCCATTTCGCCTCCGGGACGCGGCGTGTCTGCCACGCTGACGGGGGCGCCGGAGTGGGACGCTCGGGCGCATCGTGGGGAGAAGCGATGGTCCAGACGCTGGAGACGGGTGGCGGCGACGGCCCGCCCTGCCAGGTTGCGACCACGCGGGACGGCGGCGTCACGACCGTCGTGCTCGGCGGCGCGCTCGATCTCGCGTGCGTGCCCGTCGTCCGCACCGAGCTGCGCGATGTCTTCGTGCAGGGCGGTGAGGAGCTCAGGATCGACCTGTCCGGCGTCGAGTTCATCGACTCCACCGGTCTGGGCTCGCTGGTCTGGGCGTGGAAGCAGGCCCGGATGTTCCGGATGCGGTTCCTCGTGGTGAGCCCCTCCCCCGAGGTCGCCCGGATGCTCACCCTCTCCGGTCTCGACCGGATCTTCACCGTCGCGTAGCGAGAAGCCCTACCGTCGGACCCGTGACGCACTACGACCTCGTCGTCCTCGGCGCCGGCTCGGGCAACACGATCGTCGACGACCGCTTCTCCGACCGGCGCGTGGCCATCGTCGAGCGGGACCGCTACGGCGGCACCTGCCTCAACCGCGGCTGCATCCCGTCGAAGATGCTGGTGCTCCCGGCCGACCTCGCCGACGACGCGGCCGACGGCGCGCGGGTGCAGCTGCACACCCGCTTCGACGGCGTCGACTGGCCGGCGCTGCGCGACCGGGTGTTCGGGCGGCTCGACTCGATCGCCGACGCCGGCCGCGAGTACCGCGACGGGCTGCCGTTCGTCGACGCGCTGATGGGCTCCGCCCGCTTCACCGGGCCGAAGAGCCTCCGGGTCGACCTGGCCGACGGCGGGACCGCCGACCTCACCGCCGACCAGATCGTGATCGCCACCGGCAGCCGGCCGGTGGTGCCCGACATCCCGGGCCTGGCCGACGTCGACCCCTACACCAGCGACGACGTGATGCGGATCGACGAGCTGCCGCGGCGGCTCGGCATCCTCGGCGGCGGGTACGTCGGCTGCGAGCTCGCCCACGTGTTCGCCGCGTTCGGCTCCGAGGTGGTGCAGGTCGAGGCCGAGGACGCGCTGCTCGCCGCCCAGGACGACGACGTCGCCCGGGTGTTCACCCAGCAGGCCCGCAAGCGCTGGGACGTGCGGCTCGGCACCAAGCTCACCGAGGTGAACCGCACCGACGACGGCATCGTGCTGCACCTCGACAACGGCGAGACCGCCACCGTCGACGCCGTGCTGGTGGCGATCGGGCGGCGCACCAACAACGACCAGCTCGGGCTCGCCGGCACCGGCATCGAGGTCGACTCCCGCAATCGGATCGTCGTCGACGAGTACCAGCGCGCAGGCGTCGACGGCGTCTGGGCGCTCGGCGACGCGTCCAGTCCACAGCCGCTCAAGCACGTGGCCAACCAGGACGCCCGCGTCGTGCAGCACAACCTCCTGCACCCCGACGCGATGGTGGAGTCCGACCACAGCCACGTGCCGTACGCCGTCTTCAGCTCACCGCAGGTCGCCGCCGTCGGGCTCACCGAGCGCGCGGCGCGCGCCCGGGGCATCGACGTCGCGGTCGGCGTCACCGAGTACAGCAGCACGGCGTGGGGCTGGGCGCTCCACGACGAGGAGAGCGGCGACTTCTGCAAGGTGATCGCCGAGCGGTCCACCGGCCTGCTCGTCGGCGCCCACCTCGTCGGCCCGCAGGCCGCCACCCTGATCCAGCCGCTCATCCAGGCCATGACCTACGGCCGCCCGGTCCAGGGACTCGCGCGCGGCCAGTACTGGATCCACCCCGCGCCCACCGAGGTCGTCGAGAACACCCTGCTCGCCGTCGAGAAGCAGCTGGACGTCACCGCCGCGCCCACCCTGCGCACCTGGCCCGACACCGACTGACCGTCGCCGACCGGCGTCAGGCGGCGTCGGGAACCGGGTGCTTGCGAGGCCGGCCGCGGCCCCGCTTGGTGGCGACGACGACGCCGTCGACGAGGATCTGGCCGCCCCAGACGCCCCAGGGCTCGCGGCGGTCGAGGGCGGCGCGCAGGCAGGCGTCGCGCAGCGGGCAGGGTCCGCAGGCCTCCTTGGCCCGCTCGAGCACGTGGCCGTGCTCGGCGAACCAGTCGGCCTCGGTGGTCTGGCAGGGCAGCGCGGGAACGGTGGCGGGAACGGTGGCGGTGGTCATGCTCCGAGGTTGCGGGGCATGGCTTACGTCCGGCTTGCGCTCGACTTGCGGCAGGCTGCATCCGTGGACGGCAGGCCGATCGACATGGCGCGGGAGCGCGGCCGGGCGTCGGTCCGCGAGCGGCTGACCCGGCTCCAGCAGCGAGGCTGGCAGATCGGCCAGTGCGCGGTGGCGGCGGCGCTGGCGTGGCTGCTGGCCGCCGAGGTGCTCGGCCACCCCGACCCGCTCTTCGCGCCGATCGCCGCCGTCGTGTCGCTCGGGACGTCGTACGGCCAGCGGCTGCGCCGGGTGGCGGAGGTGACGGCGGGCGTCGCGATCGGCGTCCTGCTCGGCGACCTGCTGGTGCTCCAGGTCGGCACCGGCTTCTGGCAGATCGGGCTGATCGTCGCGCTCGCGATGGGCACAGCCGTGCTGCTCGACGGCGGCACGCTGTTCGTCACGCAG
This sequence comes from uncultured Actinomycetota bacterium, assembly GCA_963780355.1. Lineage (GTDB taxonomy): Bacteria > Actinomycetota > Actinomycetes > Propionibacteriales > Nocardioidaceae > Nocardioides. Next base: position 1,256,332 of record CAWABT010000001.1, on the reverse strand, counting down.
GCCGCGATCCAGTCGATCTTCGTGGCCGCACTGGTGCCCGGCTCCGACGCCGCCTTCGTCCGCTGGACCGACGCGCTGGTGGGCGGCGCCGTGGCGCTCGCCGCGGCCACCGTCGTGCCCGCCGCGCCGCTGCGGCGGCCCCGGGACGCCGCGGCCGGCGTGCTGCGGACCGTGTCCGACCTGCTGCGCGGAGCCGCCGACGTGATGGACGAGGGCGACGTCGAGCACGGCCTCGAGCTGCTCGCCGAGGCGCGCTCCACCGACTGGCTGGTGCGCCGGCTCCAGCACGCGGCCGACGAGGGGATGGCCGTCGTGTCGTCGTCTCCGTTCCGGGTGCGGCACCGGCCGGGCATCCGGCGGATGGCCGACCTCGTGGAGCCGCTGGACCGCGCGCTGCGCAGCACCCGGGTGCTGGTCCGCCAGGTGGCGACCGCGGCCTATCGGCGCCGGCCGGTGCCGCCCGAGTACATCGGCCTCACCCGCGAGCTCGCCGACGCCGTCGACGAGGTGGTCGCCGAGCTGCAGCAGGACCGGCTGGCTGCGGCCGCCCGGCCCGCCCTGCTCGCCGTCGGCGACGCCACCGGCCGGGTGCGACGCGCCGAGGAGATGACCGCCGAGGTGGTGCTCGCCCAGCTGCGGTCGGTGGTGGTCGACGTCTTGATGATCACCGGGATGGACTCCCAGGAGGCGACCGACGCGCTGCCGCCGACGCCGCGCTGAGCAGGTTTCGCGATTCCACCACGGGGGGCCCGGACCCCGACCTACTCTCACCGCGACGCACCGCAGCGTCACTGCTCGGACTCTCGAAAGCAGGCAGTCTGTGAAGCCTTCCACCCACGCCTCGCGACGCCGTCGCCTGGCGGCCCTGACCGCCGCTACCGGCCTGTTCGCCCTCCTGCCGGTCGTGGGCGCCACGACCACCACCGCGGGCGCCGCGCCGACCGAGGACTGCGTCGAGCCCTTCCCGGTCGCCGACGTCGCCCCCGACCAGCTGGTCGAGGGCCTCACGGTCTCCCGCGGCACCGAGCCCGACGAGTTCGACGGCACCGTGCTCGGTGTCCTCGACAACGGGATCGCGCCCGGCATCGACATGGTGATCGCCGACCTCGACTCCCCCGCCATCGACGCCGCCGGCGGCATCTGGCAGGGCATGTCCGGCTCCCCGGTGTACGCCTCGGACGGCCGGCTCATCGGGGCCGTCGCCTACGGCCTCTCCTACGGTCCCTCGCCGATCGCCGGCATCACGCCGTTCGAGGCGATGGACGACTACCTGCCCAGCGCTGCTCCCCGAGTGGCGCTCTCGCCGAGGCTCGCGTCGGTCGTCGCCGACCACGCCGACGTCTCGACCCGCGCGGCGAGCCGGGGCCTCACCCAGCTGCAGCTGCCGCTCGGCGTCTCCGGGGTCAGCCCGCGGCTGCTCTCCCGGGCCTCCGAGCAGGCCGCCGGCCGCTCCTGGTTCAGCCAGGGCGCCACGGTGATGGGTCGCGCCACCGGCGCCGCCGCGCCGACCGTCGACGACCTCGAGGCCGGCGGCAACCTGGCCGCCTCGCTCTCGTACGGCGAGGTCGCGCTCGCCGGTGTCGGCACCGTCACCTCGGTGTGCAACGGCGGCGTGGTCGGCTTCGGCCACCCGCTCGACTTCGCCGGCGACGGCCAGACCTACGGCCTGCACCCGGCCGACGCCGTCTACGTGCAGCCCGACTCGCTCGGAGCGCCGTTCAAGGTGGCCAACCTCGGCGACCCGGTCGGCACCATCACCGACGACCACCTCACGGGCATCACCGGCACCTTCGCCGACGTGCCCGACGTCGTCACGGTGACGTCCGACATCGTCTACGGCAGCCGCCACCGGCTCGGCACCTCGTACGTGTCGGTGCCGGAGGCGCTGGCCGAGGTCACCTTCTACCAGAACCTCGGCAACCACTTCACGATCGTCGACGAGGAGGCCGGCGGCTCGGAGACCCAGACCTGGACGATCGAGGGCTTCGACAGCGACGGCAGCCCGTTCGCCTTCTCCTACTCGAACATCTACGCCTCCGAGGACGACCTGCTGTTCGCCGGCGCGTTCCAGCTGCCCGACCTGCTCTACGAGATGACACAGATCGACGGCGTCCGGATCACCTCGGTGCTGAACCAGATCGTCGTCAGCCCGAACCCCCGGTTCCTCGACGTCGGCAGCATCCAGCAGCTCCGGAGCGGCCGGCTGTACACCGTCACCTCGCGCAAGCCGGCGCTCGTGCAGGCCGGCAAGATCCTGCGGCTGCGGGCCAACGTGCTCGGCGCCGCGACGCCTCGCGTGCGGACCTTCGCGTTCCCGATCCCGCTCCGTGCTCGCGGCTGGCGCGGCGAGTTCGCCGTGATCGGTGGGTCCTCGAACGAGGAGGAAGAGGAGGACTTCCGCACCGCGAGCGGAACCGCCCGCGTGGTTGCGGCCCAGTCGCAGCTCGACCGGCTGTTCGCCGCCCAGCGTCGTCAGCCCCGCGCCGACCAGGTCAGCTCCGCCCTCTACCTCGAGGGCGAGAACGGCTTCCTGGCGCGCCAGCAGACCTCGACGCCGCTCGGGTTCCCGGTCTCCGGGATCAAGTTCGGCTCGATCGTCGTCCGGTAGGACGGACGCCGCCCGCGTCAGCCGTCGGCGTCGAGACCGGCCAGCTCCTCGCTGGTCAGCTCGAGGCCGGCGGCGGCCGCGGAGTCCTGGATCGACGTCGGTCGCTTGGCGCCCGGGATCGGGATCACCACCGGCGACTGCGCCAGCTCCCACGCCAGCGCCACCTGCTGGGCGCTGACGCCGCGGTCGTCGGCGACCTGCTTGAACGCCGGGTGCTCCTCGGCCAGCCCCTTGGCGCTCGACAGCCCGCCCAGCGGGCTCCACGGCAGGAAGGCCAGGCCGAGCTCCTCGCACACGTCGATCTCGGGGCGGCTGCTGCGGAAGGCCGGCGAGAACTGGTTCTGCACGCTCACCAGGGCGTCGCCGAGCACGGCGTGGGCCTGCCTGATCTGGTCCGGGTTCGCGTTCGAGAGCCCGACCCGCGCCACCTTGCCGGAGTCGGCGATCTCCTTGAGCGTGCCGATCACGTCGGCGTAGTCGACGTTCCGGTCGGGACGGTGGTGCTGCCACAGCGCGATCTGCTCGACGCCGAGCCGCTGCAGGCTGGCGTCGACGGCGTCCTTGAGGTGGCCGGCCGAGCTGTCGGTGGCCCAGCCGCCGCCGTCGGTGCGCACGTGGCCGCCCTTGGTGGCCAGCAGCACCTGGTCGCGGACGCCGAGCTCGTCGAGCAGGCCGGCGATCAGCCGCTCGTTCTCGCCCTGCGCGCCCGCCCCCTTCTCCTCACCGGGGCCGTAGGCGTCGGCGGTGTCGAAGAGCGTGACGCCGGCGTCGAGCGCCGCGCGCACGGTGTCGGCCAGCTGCTCACGGGGCTGGCTGCCGGTCTGGTCGAAGGTCATGAGGCCGAGGCCGATGGCGCCCACCTGCTGGTCGCCGAGCTGTCGTGTCTGCATGCCTCCGGTCTAGCGCATCGGCCCAACGCGCGGCTTCACCCGGTCGACGTCCCTCGGGGTCGGTGGCCGCGCGCGTAACACGCCGCTGTTCCCAGCACTTGGCCGAGGATACTGCTTCGCGCCCGCTTCGCGGCGCCCGCGATGTCCTTGACTGCGAGCCTCGTCCGGCGTGTTGCGACGTGACGCCCGAACGGCGGGCGTCCGCGCACGCCGTCCGCGCAGGCGCGGCCACCAGCTGCATCGGGCTACTTGCGCCGTGGAAACTGGACACCGAGCCGGTTTCCGCAGCCTGTGCGCCCAGGTTCGTACGCCGCGACTGGTAGCGAAGTGGAGCACCATGACGAAGGTGGGGCGCCCGCGCATGCGGGCGCCCCACAGTCGCAGGCAGGACAGTCAGACGTCGGCCTCCATCGCCGCCACGAAGTCCTTCTTCACCGAGCGCCAGTCCTCGTCGGTCATCTCGCGCCGCCAGTACGGCGAGCAGGACATGTCGGCGCGGACCAGGCCGCGGTCGGTGAGCAGGTGCCGGCGCAGCGCGCGGATCTCGTCGGCCTCGCCGTGCACGAACGCGTGCACCCGGCCGGGCGGGAAGTCGAGCGCCTCGACGGCGTCGGGCAGCAGCCGGGCCGGGTCGTCGGCGGTCACGCGGTGCAGCCACATCAGGTCGAGGTCGGCCTCGGTGACGAGCGGCACCTCGTGGTCGGGCCCGTCACACACCAGCCGGACGACGGCGCGCGACCCGGCCGGCAGCACCTCGAGCGACGCCGCGATCGCCGGCAGTGCGGACTCGTCGCCGAGCAGCAGGTGCCAGTCGGCGTCGGGGTCGGGCCGATAGCCGCCGCCGGGTCCCTCGAACACCAGCACGTCGCCGGGCGCCGCGTCGGCGGCCCACGGGCCAGCGACGCCCTCGTCGCCGTGCACCACGAAGTCGAGGGCGAACCGCTCGTTCTCCGGGTCCCACCAGCGCACCGTGTAGCGGCGCCGTGCGGGCCACCACTCGCGCGGGTGCGCCTCGCGGGCGGCCTTCGGGTCGAAGATCGGACCGTAGGGCACATCCGGCGGCGGGATCGCGATGTTCACGTAGGCATCGGTGTCCGTGGGCATCTCGAAGTCGATGAGGCCCGGGCCGCCGAGCACCACCCGCACCAGGGTGGGAGTCAGCCACTCGGTCGTCTCGACGGTTGCGTGCACCCTCCCCACACTGCCAGCGCGCCCCAGGACCGGCTCACCCCTGTCGCGGGACCAGCCGTTCCAGCATCGTCACGTGGGCCGGCTCGAGCTCGTCGAGGCTCGCGACGCCGAGCAGCCGCAGGGTGCGCTCCACCTGGTCGCGCAGGATCGCGATCGCCCGGTCGACGCCGTCGCGGCCGCCGGCCATGAGGCCGTAGAGGTAGGCCCGACCGACCAGCGTGAAGCGGGCACCGTGCGCGACCGCCGCCACGATGTCCTGCCCGCTCATGATTCCGGTGTCGAGGTGCACCTCGAGGTCGCCGCCGACCTCCTTCACCACCTGCGGCAGCAGGTGGAACGGCACCGGCGCCCGGTCGAGCTGCCGGCCGCCGTGGTTGGACAGCACGACCGCGTCGACGCCGACGTCGGCCAGCCGGCGCGCGTCGGCCACGCTCTGCACGCCCTTCACCGACACCTTCCCGGGCCACTGGTCGCGGATCCACGCCAGATCCTCGAAGGTGACCGTGGGGTCGAACATCGTGTCCAGCAGGTCGGCCACCGTGCCCGACCACGAGTCGAGCGATGCGAAGGCCAGCGGCTCGGTGGTGAGGAAGTTCCACCACCACGCCGGCCGCGGCAGCGCGTCGAGCACGGTGCGCGGGGTGAGGGTGGGCGGGATCGTCATGCCGTTGCGGACGTCGCGCAGCCGGGCGCCCGCCACCGGCACGTCGACCGTGACCAGCAACGTGTCGTAGCCCGCCTTCGCGGCGCGGTCGACGAGCGCCATCGACCGCTCGCGGTCCTTCCACATGTAGAGCTGGAACCACGTGCGGGCACCCGGGGCCGCCGCTGCGACGTCCTCGATGCTCGTCGTCCCCATGGTCGACAGGGCGAAGGGGATGCCGGCCGCCTCGGCCGCCGTCACCCCGGCCACCTCGCCCTCGGCGTGCATCATCCGCGTGAACCCGGTGGGCGCGATGCCGAAGGGCAGCGCCGCCGGCTTCCCGAGCACCTCCCGGCTGGTGTCCACCTCGGCGACGTCGCGCAGGATCGCGGGCCGGAACTCGACGTCGGCGAAGGCCTGCCGCGCCCGCGCCAGGGACACCTCGCCGTCCGCGGCGCCGTCGGTGTAGTCGAAGGCCGCCCGCGGGGTGCGTCGCTTCGCGATCCGCCGCAGGTCCTCGATCGTGAGCGCCTTCGCGAGCCGCCGCTCCTTGGCCGACCACACCGGCTCCTTGAACTTCAGCAGCGGCGCGAGGTCGTGGCGGCGCGGCAGCTGGCGCTTCACGGCGGTCACCAGCGGTCGTGCACGAGGTCGCGGATCCTGCGGTCGTACAGGTCGCGGACGCCGGCGAGGAAGCCGTCGGTGACCTCGACGTCGTCGGCCGCGGCGTTGCCGCGGGCCTGCTCGGCCCGGCTGGCGCCGGGGATCACGGTGGTGACGCCGGGCTGGGCCACGCACCAGGCGAGCGCGGCCTGCGCCGGCGTCACGTCGTCGCCGAGCTCGGCCCGCACCAGGGCGGTGAACTCCGCGGCGGCGTCGAGGCCGACGTCGTACGGCACCCCGGAGAAGGTCTCGCCGACGTCGAAGGCCTCGCCGCTCCGGTTGTACTGGCGGTGGTCGTCGGCGGCGAAGGTCGTGCCGGCGTCGAACTTGCCGGTGAGCAGCCCGGAGGCGAGCGGCACCCGGGCGAGGATCGCCACGCCAGCGGCCTCGGCCGCCGGGAGCACGGCGTCGAGCGGCTTGAGCCGGAACGCGTTGAGGATGATCTGGACCGACGCGACGCCGGTGCGGGCGATCGCGCTCAGTGCCTGGTCGCAGGTCTCGACGCTCACGCCGTAGGCCCCGATGGCGCCGTCGGCGACCAGGGCGTCGAGGGCGTCGTAGGTGGCGTCGTCGTCGATCACGGCGGACGGCGGGCAGTGCAGCTGCACCAGGTCGAGCCGGTCGACGCCGAGGTTCTGACGGGACCGGTCGGTCCAGGCCCGGAAGTTCTCGGGCACGTAGTTCTCAGGCACCTGGTCCAGCCGGCGGCCCATCTTGGTGGCCACGGTGAACCCGTCGTGCGCGGCGGCGAAGCCGCCGACGATCCGCTCGCTGCGGCCGTCGCCGTACACGTCGGCGGTGTCGTAGAAGGTCACACCGGACTCGGCGGCGGCCTCGAGGACGGCGCGGGCGTCGGCCTCGCTCACCTCGCCCCAATCGGCGCCGAGCTGCCAGGTGCCGAGTCCGATGGTGGACAGGTCGCGGCCGAGGCGTGGCGCCCGGCGGTGCGTGATATTCACGTGGCGAGCCTGCCACGGCACGGTGGACACCACCGACCCGGTCGCGGCAGGCTGCCGGACATGCGTCGTCTTCTCGGGACCCTCGTCGTCGCCGCCTGCGCGGCCCTCCTCGTCACGCCGCCCGCGTCCGCGGCCCGGCACGACCCCCGCCTGCAGGTGAGGCAGACGGTCATCGAACCCACCACCAGCTTCCGCGGCCTCGACGCCCTCGACCGGCGCACCGCGTGGGTGGCGGGCGCGAAGCCGGTCGGCGAGGACGACGTGACCGGCGCGGTCTACCGCACCCACGACGGCGGCCGCACCTGGACCGACGTCACCCCGCCGGAATCAGACGGACTGCAGTTCCGCGACGTCGAGCTGACCGGGCGTCGCACCGCCGTCGTGCTGGCGATCGGCGAGGGCGATGCGTCGCGGATCTACCGCACCACCGACGACGGCCGCACCTGGACCGAGACGTTCCGCGCCGACGACCCGAGGTCGTTCTTCGACTGCCTCGACTTCTACTCCGGCGGGCGCACCGGGCTGGTGATGGGCGACCCGGTCGACGGCAAGTTCCAGATCCTGCGCACCACCGACGGCGGCGTCAGCTGGGACCTGGTGCCGAGCGACGGCATGCCTGCGGCGGTCCCCGACGAGTACGGCTTCGCGGCCAGCGGTGACTGCCTCGTGGTCGACGGCGGGACGGCGTACTTCGGCACCGGCGGCTCGGTGTCGCGGATCTTCTCCTCCACCGACCGCGGCACCACATGGACGGCCACCGACTCCACCCTCCCGCCCGGCCCGTCCGCGGGCGTCTTCGGCTTCGCCTTCGACCGCCGCCACGGCGTCGCGGTGGGTGGCGACTTCGCCGCGCCCGCGCACGGCGTCTCCGCTGTCCCGGACGGCGACGGGTGGCGACGGGCCGGCGACCTCACCCACCTCGCCGAGGACGCCGCCTACCTCCCCCGCGGCGCGCTGCTCGCCACCGGTGAGTCCGGCGACGTGATGGGCACGAGCTGGTCCGCCGACGGCGGCGAGACCTGGCGGCGGCTGTCCGACACCGGCTTCCACACGCTCGACTGCACCCCGAGCGCCTGCTTCGCCGCCGGCGGCAAGGGCCGGGTCGCCGTGCTGACGCTGCGTCGCTGACCCGTACGGTCGTCCGGTGAGACGGACGCCGCTGCTGGTCGCCGGCCTCCTGCTCATCGGGCTCAACCTCCGGCCCGCCGTCGCCTCGGTGGGGCCGGTGCTGTCGGACATCCAGGCCGACACCGGGCTGGGCTCCACCGGCGCCGGCGTGCTCACCGCGATCCCGGTGCTGTGCTTCGGCGGGTTCGCGTTCGTCGTCCCGTCGTTCGCCCGGCGGCTGGGGCTGCACCGGCTGCTCGGGGCAGCGGTGGCGCTGCTCGCGGCCGGGTTGCTGCTGCGGCTGCACCCCTCGACGGTGGCGCTGTTCGCCGGCACCGTGCTCGCCGGCGCCGCGATCGCCGTCGGCAACACCACCGTCCCGGCGGTGGTGAAGTCCGACGTCGCGCACCGCACCGGGTTCGTGATGGGCGTGTACTCGATGAGCCTCTCGCTCGGCGCCGCCCTCGCCTCGGGTCTCGCCGTGCCCGTCGCGACCCGGCTCGACGACGACTGGCGGCCCGCCCTCGCCCTCTGGGCACTGCCCGCCGCGCTCGCGCTGGTGGCCTGGGCGCCGCAGCTGCGGCGGGGGCCGGCGGCCGAGCCGGCCGTCGACGGCGATCCCCGCCCCCGCCTGCTGCAGGACGGGGCCGCCCTCGCCGTCACGCTGTTCATGGGCGTGCAGAGCCTCGGCTTCTACGCCACCCTCACCTGGACGCCGAGCATCCTGGTCGACGCCGGGCTGTCGGACGACGCGGCCGGCTGGATGCTGTCGCTGTCGACCGTGGCCGGCATGCTCGGCTCGCTGGTGACCCCCGCCCTGGCCGAGCGGAGCCGCCCGGTGTGGCTGCCGATGGCGGTCGCGGTCGCGCTGTGCGCGCTGGCCTACGTGGGCCTCCTCGCCGCGCCGGCGTCGGGCACCGTGGTGTGGATGCTCGCGCTCGGACTCAGCCAGGGCGCCTCCCTCAGCCTCGCGCTCGGCGCCATCGTGTGGCTCAGCACCGACCCCACCCACGCCGCCCGCATCTCCACCATGGCCCAGGGATTCGGCTACCTCGTCGCCGGCACCGGACCCGCCCTGGTCGGCGTCCTGCACGGCGCCACCGGTGACTGGACCGTCCCGCTCGTCGTCCTGCTCGCGCTGCTCGTGCCGCAGCTGGCGTCCGGGGTCGTCGCGATCACCCGGCGGACGGCGGTCTCCCGGTGACGCTTCGGCGCGTCGTCACGGTGGTGGCGGTGCTCAACCTCGCCTACTTCTTCGTCGAGTTCACGGTCGCGCTCGCCGCCCGGTCGGTCTCGCTGCTCGCCGACAGCGTGGACTTCCTCGAGGACGCCTCGATCAACCTCCTCGTGCTGCTCGCCCTGTCCTGGCCGCTCGCCCGCCGGGCCCGGGTCGGCAAGGTCCTGGCCGTCCTCATCCTCGGCCCCGCGCTCGTCGCCGGCTGGCAGGCGGCCGGCCGCTTCACCGACCCGGTGGCGCCCGACGTCGTGCCCGTCGTCCTCGCCTCGCTCGGCGCGATCGCTGTCAACGGAGCCAGTGCGCTCCTCCTGACCCGCGTGCGCCACCAGGCCGGCTCCCTCACCCGCGCCGCGTTCCTCTCCGCCCGTAACGACGTGGTCGTGAACGTGTCGATCATCGCGATGGCCGTCGTCACCGCGTGGACGTCGTCCGGCTGGCCGGACCTCGTGCTCGGCTGTGTCATCGTGCTGCTGGCCCTGCACGCGGCGTACGAGGTGTGGGAGGCCTCGGAGGTCGAGCGGTTGGAGGGTGCGGCGTGACGACGTTGCCGGACGATGTCACGAAGGACGAGCTGCTCGGCTGGCTCGACGCCAAGCGGCGGCACGTGCGGCAGCAGGTCGAGGAGCTCGCCGAGCCCGACCGGCGGCGCTCGCAGGTGCCGTCGGGCTGGACCCCGCTCGGCGTCGTCCAGCACCTCGCGCTCGACGTCGAGCGGGTGTGGTTCCGCGCCGTCATGGCGGGTCAGGACGTCGTGCTGCCGCAGGGCTACGAGGGCTGGACCGTCGCCGACGATCGAAGCACCGCCGACGTGCTCGAGGAGTACGCCACCGAGTGCCGGCTCGCCGACGACGCCGTCCGCGACCTCTCCCTCGACGCCGCCCCGGTCTGGTGGTTCGAGGGCGCCGGTGACCCGCCGTACACGACCCTGCGCGAGGTGCTGCTCCACGTGCTCGTCGAGACGGCCACCCACGCCGGCCACCTCGACATCAGCCGAGAGCTCACCGACGGCGGCCAGCGGCTCGTACTGGATCGGCCGGACTGAGCGACCGCATGCCGATGACCCCGCCGGGTGCGGCGGGGTGTGGGGCGGGGTGGTCAGGGTTCGGGTGAGGAGCCGTGGTGGTCGACCCGGTACTGGTCGCCGGTGGGGCTGGTCCAGGTGAAGGCGGTCGGGACGCCGTGCTCGGTGGTGGCGGCGGGTTCGTAGGTCCAGCCGGTGAAGGTCTTCATGCGGTGGTGGGTGCGACACAGCGGCGCCAAGTTCGATGACGACGTCGGCCCGTCGGGGTACGGGATGCGATGGTCGAGGTCGCAGCGTCTGGCTCGTCTCGTGCAGAACGGGAACACGCACTGCGGCCAGGTCGAGCCGGACGCGTTCGGCGATCGGGTCGGTGGGGACGTAGCCGTTCACTGATCTGGCTTCGTTGAGGTCGATGACCGGCTTGATCGTCACTGAGGCCCCCTGGCACCAGTCGGCGACCTGGGTGACCAGCACCGGGGTCTCGGTGTTGTCGAGCGTCGCCACGGCCGACTCGGACAGGTGCACGTACAGCGTCACGCCACGGCCGGCGGTGGTGTCGAGGTCGAGGGCGAGCTGGGCGCGGGCGATCTCGCCGACCGCCATCGAGCGGCGGACGTCGAGGGGCTCCTCGCAGCCGAGGTCGGCCAGCTGTGCGGCGCCTGCGGTGACGGCGGCGTCGAGGTCGAGGGCGTCGGCGGCGTCGAGGAGGCCGTCGACGTAGACGTAGCCGTCGATCCCGGCCTGGTCGGTGCGGATGTCGAAGTGCCGCGGATCGGCAACTCGGCGCCGCTCGGCCTCGGCGGGGTCGAACTCGACCCGGGCGGTCTCGACGGTCCGCTCGAGCTGGGACCACGACAGCGAGTGGGCGAACGCCGGCGAGCCGAGCGTCGACGAACGCGGCACCCGCCAGCGGCAGCGACTGCGTCGACTCCGCGACCCGGAACGCCCGCCACGGTGCGACCTCGAGGTCGAGCACCCGGCGCCACAGCCGCGGTAGCCGGTACTTCAGCTCCAGCGCCTTGCCGAGCCAGTGCCGACCGGCGGAGTCGGAGAGCCCGAGGGTGGTGAGGAGCTCGACCACCGCCGCCTCCGACACCGCCGGCGCGCCCTCGCCGGCCAACGACAGCTCGCCGTCGCCGTAGCCGGCGAGCGCGACGTCGCCCGAGGTGCGCGGGTCGACGAGGTGCTGCTCGAGCCAGTCCAGCACTCCGACGATCTTGTCGACCTCGGCCCGGTCGGCGTCCACCTTCAGCGCGCGCACGTCGGCCAGCGACGTGCGGTGCGCGGTGGTGGTCATGGCTCTACCCAAGCACTCGCCACCGACAGTCCCCGCCCGAGAATCAGCCTCAACCACAGGGCTGTGGACAACTTTCAGAGACCTGTTCAGTGGTTTCGAGACAGGCGCTAGCGCGCCTTCCTCAACCACCGAAGGGCGCGCCTTCCTCAACCACCGAAGGGCGCGCCTTCCTCAACCACCGGGAGGGCGCCCGCGCATGCGGGCGCCCTCCCGCAGGACCCTCAGCGCGAGGCGGCCTGCGGAGTCGGCCGGACGGGCGCGGGCAGGTCGGCGTCGTCGGGGTGGTCCTCGACGGTGACGACGGGCAGCGCGCGGTCGAGCCAGGCGGGCAGCCACCAGTTCGCGCGACCCATCAGTGCCATGGCCGCGGGGACGAGCATCATCCGGACGATGGTGGCGTCGATGAGGATGGCGGTCGCCAGGCCGAGGCCGAGCATCTTCAGCGACGGCACCGGGCTGGCGACGAAGCTGAGGAAGACGGCCACCATGATCAGCGCGGCGGAGGTGACGACCCGCCCGGTCCCGGCCAGGCCACGGGCGACCGACTCGGTGTTGTCACCGGTCCGCACGTACTCCTCGCGGACCCGCGAGAGCAGGAACACCTCGTAGTCCATCGACAGCCCGAACAGGATCGGGAACATCACCACGACGATGACCGAGGTGATCGGCGTCGGACCCTCGAGACCGAGGAGCTCGGCACCCCAGCCCCACTGGAAGACCGCCACGATGACGCCGTAGGCGCCGCCGATCGAGAGCAGGTTCATCACCGCGGCCTTCAGCGGGACGACGACCGAGCGGAAGACCAGCATCAGAAGCAGGAACGACACGGCGATGACGGCGCCGATGAACAGCGGGAGGGTGTCGCTGAGCTGGGCGTTGAGGTCGTCGGTGATGGCGGTGATCCCCGAGACGTAGACGTTGTCGGGGACGACGTCGCGAACCCGCTCGATGGTGGCCGAGGTGTCGGGGTCGGCGGGGCCGGTCGTCGGGACCGCGGTGAGCACGACGGTGTCGCCGTCCTGCGAGGTGATCGGCTCACCGACCGAGGCGATCCCGGGCACGGCGGCGAGGTCGCCGCGCAACGAGGAGATGCCGGCACCGTCGACGCCGGGGGCCTCGAGGTCGGCGATCACCATCAGCGGTCCGTTGACGCCGGTGCCGAACCCCTCGGCCAGCAGGTCGTACGCCTGCCGGTGGGTGGTCTCGGACGGCGCGTCGCCGGCGGCGGGGAAGGCGGTCGTGATGAAGAACGCGGGAGCGGCGATCGCCACCAGCGTCAGCACCGAGCCGACCAGGAACGGCCAGGGCCGGGCGGCGACGCGGTGGCCGAACCGCCACCACGCGGTCTCCTCCGCCGGCTTCGTCGTGCGGTGGCGGCGGCCGACCCGGCCCTTGTCGATCCGGTCGCCCAGCACCGCGAGCAGGGCGGGGAGCAGGGTGATGGCCGCGGCGACGGCGAGCAGCACCATCAGCGCGGTGGCCAGCCCGATCGAGGTGAGCACGCCGAGTCCGGTGATCACGAGCGCCGCGGTGGCGATGACGACGGTGCCGCCGGCGAAGACCACCGAGGCACCCGAGGTGCTCATCGCCTCGGCGAGGGCGCGCTCGTTGTCGCCGTACCGATCGCGGTTCTCGCGGTAGCGGGAGACCACGAACAGCGCGTAGTCGACGCCCACGCCGAGGCCGACGAGGCCGGCCACGGGGATGGCGGACGCGGACACGTCCATGGTGCCCGCCAGGAGGGTGATGCCGCCGATGCCGGCGCCGACGGCGACCAGCGAGATGCCGATCGGCAGGACGGCGGCCACGAGGGTGCCGAACACGACGAGCAGGACGAGCAGCGCGACCAGGAGCCCGATGCCCACGTGACCCGAGCTGCTGTCCTCGGCGTTGAGGAACACGGCGTCGCCGCCGAGCTCGACCCGCACGCCGGGCTCGCCGAGCGAGGACACACCGTCCGAGAGCACGGTGAACGCCGGCTTCCCCATCTCGCGCTCGGGCACGTCGAGCGTGACCACGGCGTAGCCGATCCGGCCATCGGGCGAGATCGTGCCGGCCGCGAACGGGTCGGCGACGGTGGCGACGTGGTCGAGGCCCGCCACGTCGGTCAGCACCGAGTCGACCTCGGTGCGGCTCTCGGCCAGGGTGGCGCCGTCGTCGGCGGCGAGCACGACGAGGACCGTGCCCTGGTTCGCCTCCGGGAAGCTGTCGGCGAGCAGGTCGGCCGCCTGCTTGCTCTCGCTGCCCTTCGCGGAGAAGTCCTCGTCGAAGGTGCCGCCGGCGCTCGCGGCGAGGAAGAGGACGCCGACGAGGACGAGCACCCAGCTCGCCATCGTGCGCCAGGGGTGCCTCGCACTCGCGGTGGCGATGGCCCGGGTGAACCTGTTCATGGTGGATGCCTTTCGGGAACGGGACCGAGACGGTGCGGTGAAGCTAGGCAGCGACGTGGTGAGCGGTCGTCACCACACGTGGTGACCGCGCGGGTGATTCAGCGGGTCAGCAGCCGGCCGCGGAGCCGGTGCAGCCGTGGCATCAGCAGGTAGATGACGATCGGGACCGCGACGGTGGCGAGCACGAAGGTCCGCAGCACCGCCGGCAGGTCGGCGAGGACGTCGCCGAGCGTCAGGTTGAGCACGGTCAGCGTCGGGAACACCGCGACCCAGATCATCAGCGCGAGCTGGTGCTTGGTGGGCGGCGGCACGGGACGGGCGGTGATCTCGGACATGGGCCTTCTCCTTCAGGTGGTGGCGTCGACGGCGACGCGCACGTCGTCCTCGACCAGGTCGTTGTTGATCGCGATCGCGGCCGCGGAACCCTCGCCCGCGGCGGTGATCACCTGGGCGCGCGGGTTGACCGCGTTGCCGGCCACCCACACCCCCGGGACGCTGGTGCGGCCGGTGGGGTCGGCGACCACCCAGCCGGTGTCGTGAGTCGCGCAGCCGAGCGCGTGAAGCAGGTCGGTGCGGGGCACGAAGCCGGGCCGTACGAAGACGGCGTCGCGGGCGACCACCTGCCCGTCGGCCAGCGCGACCCCGGTGAGCCGGTCGTCCTCGACGACCAGCCGCGCGACCGGACCCTCGATGACAGGCACGCCCCGGGCGGTGAGCCGCTCACGCTCGGCCCGCGTCGGCGGCGCGGTGTGGGCGAAGAACACGACGTCGGCGGACCACTGCCGCACCAGCAGGGCGTGCGGCACGGACTCGGGGGTGCCGCCCAGGACGCCGAGCCGCTGGCCGCGGACCTCGTGACCGTGGCAGTAGGGGCAGTGCAGCAGGTCCCTCCCCCACCGCTCCCGCACCCCCGCGACGTCCGGCACCTCGTCGCGCAGGCCGGTGGTCACGAGCACCTGCCGGGCGCCGAAGCCACGGCCGTCGTCGGTGAGGACGTCGAAGCCACCGTGCGCGCGCGGCCGCACCACGGAGACCACACCGCGCTCGAGCGCGCCGCCGTACGAGGTCACCTCCTCCCGGCCCACGGCCAGCAGCTCGGCGGGCGGCATGCCGTCCCGGGACAGGAAGCCCTGCATGTGGGCGGCCGGCGCGTTGCGCGGGTCGCCGGCGTCGACGACCAGGACCCGGCGCCGGGCGCGGGTCAGGACCAGGGCTGCGGAGAGGCCGGCGGCGCCGCCGCCGATGACCACGACGTCGTACTCGTTCATCTCGTTCATGTCGCCGAGAGTCCTCGCCGGACCAGACCGCGACAACGATCGTTGCCGTTTCCGGGAACCGCGGTGCTGCAATGGCCGGGTGGCGGACCCGATCGCGACCTCGCTCGACCTCGTGGCCCCCCGGTTGCGGAAGCTCCGGGAGCAGCGCGGCGTCACCCTGACCGAGGTGGCCGAGCGCACCGGCATCTCGAAGAGCACCCTGTCGCGGCTGGAGAACGGGCAGCGCAGGCCCAGCCTGGAGCTGCTGCTGCCGCTCGCGCAGGCCTACCGGGTGCCGCTCGACGACCTGGTCGGGGCGCCGGAGGTGGGCGACCCGCGGATCCGGCTCAAGCCGCGGCGGGTGCACGGCCGGACGGTGCTCCCCCTCACCCGGCACCCCGGCGGCGTGCAGGCCTGGAAGATCGTCATCCCGGCCGACCAGACGACGCCGCAGCCGCGCGCCCACGACGGGTACGAGTGGCTCTACGTGCTCACCGGACGGATGCGGCTGGTGCTCGGCGACCGGGACCTCGTGCTCGAGCCCGGCGAGGCCGCGGACTTCGACACCCAGCTGCCGCACTGGTTCGGCAGCGCCGGCGACGGCCCGGCCGAGGTGCTCAGCATCTTCGGCCGGCCCGGCGAGCAGATGCACGTGCGCGCGACGACGAGGCGCGCGGCCGGCGCGGACGAGGGCTGATGACGCGCGACGTCGTCGAGACCAAGCTCTTCCTCCCGCAGGTCCGAGCCGACGCGGTGGCCCGGCCGCGCCTCGACGCGCTGCTGGGCGACCGCCGTCGGCTCACGCTGGTCTCGGCGCCCGCCGGGTTCGGCAAGACGACGCTGGTCGGGTCGTGGCTGGCGGGCCCGGTCGCCGCCGCCGGCTGCCGGGTCGCCTGGGTGTCGCTCGACGCGGGCGACCGCGAGCCGGTCTCCTTCTGGACCTACGTGCTGACGGCGCTCGATCGGGCGGCCCCGGGTACCGGGTCGGCCGGGCTCGCCGTCCTAGCCGCCGGGCAGCCCGTCGAGCCGGCCCTGGGCGCCGTCCTCAACGAGCTGAGCGTGCTCGCCGACGACGTCGTGCTGGTGCTCGACGACTACCACCTCGCGGAGAGCCCCGAGATCCAGCCGGGCATGGCGTTCCTGCTCGAGCGGCTGCCCCCGCAGGTCCGCCTGGTCCTCACCACGCGCGCCGACCCGGCCTTGCCGGTCGCCCGGCTGCGGGCCCGCGGCGAGCTCACCGAGGTGCGCGCGGCCGACCTCCGGTTCACGGACTCCGAGACTGCGTCCTTCCTCACGGCGGCCACCGGGCGCTCGCTCCCCGAGGCCGACGTCGCCGCGCTGGGTCACCGCACCGAGGGCTGGATCGCGTCGCTGCAGCTGGCCGCGATCTCGCTGCGGGACCGGGCCGACCCGGCCGCCTTCATCGCGGAGTTCGCCGGCGACGACCGGTTCGTCGTCGACTACCTCGTCGAGGAGGTGCTCGACGAGCAGCCGCCCGAGGTGCGGGACCTGCTGCTCCGCACCGCCGTGCTCGACCGGTTGAGCGGCCCGCTGTGCGACGCCGTCACGGGTGGCTCGGGAGGGGCGCGCCTCCTCGAGTCGCTCGAGCGCCGCAACCTGTTCGTCGTCCCGCTCGACGACCGCCGCGAGTGGTACCGCTACCACCACCTGTTCGCCGACATGCTGCGGGCGCGGCTGCAGCAGGAGGCGCCGGACGACGTGCCGGAGCTGCACCGGCGCGCCAGCGGGTGGTTCGCCGAGGCGGGTGACACCGAGCAGGCGATCCGCCACGCGCTCGCCGCCGGCGAGGACGCGCGGGCCGCGGAGCTCGCCGAGCTGGCGGTTCCGGAGCTGCAGCGGGCCCGGCGCGAGGCCGTGCTGCGGCGCTGGGCGCACGAGCTCCCCGCCGAGGTGGTGCGGAACCGGCCCGTCCTCGCGATCGGGATGGTCGGCGGGTTGATGGCGAGCAACGACTTCGGCGAGGTCGAGAGCCGGCTCCGCGAGGTCGAGGAGATGCTGGCCCGGCCGTCGTCGGAGATCGTCGTCGTCGACACCGGTGAGCTCGCCCGGCTGCCGGCCGCCATCGCGATGTACCGGTCCGGTCTGGCCCTCGTCGCCGGCGACCCGGCCGGTGCGATCCGGCACGCCGGGGTCGCCGGCGACCGCGCGGCCGAGGGCGACGACTTGATCCGCTCGGCGGCGGCCGCCCTCGCCGGCCTGGCGCACTGGGGCCTGGGCGACGTCGGTGCGGCCCATGCCGCGTACCTGGAGTGCGCCGCCGGGCTGGTGCGCGCCGACCACGTCATCGACGCGCTCGGATGCTCGCTCGCCCTCGCCGACATGGAGCTGGCGCTCGGCCGGCTCGGTGACGCCGAGCGCACGCTCGAGCACGCGCTCGACCTCGCTCGCCGGCACACGCTGCCGGGGTCCGGCGCCCTGCGCGGGACGGCGGACATGCTCGTGGCGCAGAGCCGGGTCGCCTGGCACCGCGACGACCTCGGGACGGCGGCCGACCTCGTCCGGCGCGCCGACGAGCTCGGCGAGACGGCCGGGCTGCCGCAGCACCCCTACCGCTGGCGGGTGGCGCTGGCCCGGCTCCGCACCGCGGAGGGCGACCACGCCAGCGCCCTCGAGCTGCTCGACGAGGCCGAGCGCGTGTACGTCGGCGACTTCTCGCCGCAGGTGCATCCCGTCCACGCCACCCGGGCTCGGGTCCTGCTCGGCGCGGGTGACGTGGCGGGCGCCGTCCGGTGGGCCCGCGACCACGGACTCGGGCCGGACGACGACCTCGACTACCTGCGCGAGTACGAGCACCTCACCCTGGCCCGCGTGCTCCTCGCCCGGCACCTGGCCGAGCGTGAGCCGGCGCCGCTGGCGCACGCGGGCTCGCTGCTCGGCCGACTGCTCGCCGCCGCCGAGGACGGGGGCCGGCTCGGGACCGTGATCGAGATCGAGGTCCTGCGGGCACGGGCCGGCCACCTCGCGGGCGAGGACGACGTCGCCCTGGGCGCCCTGGAGCACGCGGTCGACCTCGCCGAGGTCGACGGCTGGGTCCGCCCGTTCATCGAAGCCGGGCCGGGGCTCGCTCCGGTGCTCCGCGCGCTCGGCCGGCGGCGGCCCGAGTCGGAGCTGGTCGGGCGGCTGCTCGGCCGTCCCGCCGATCCCACCCACGTCGTGGCCCCGGCGTCCGGACCGGCGGGTCTCCTCGACCCGTTGAGCGACCGCGAGCTCGACGTGCTGCGCCTGCTCGCCTCCGACCTCGACGGCCCGGCGATCGCCCGCGAGCTGGTGGTGTCGCTCAACACCGTGCGCACGCACACCAAGCACATCTACACGAAGCTCGACGTCAACAACCGGCGCTCGGCGGTCAGCCGCGCCCACCGGCTCGGGCTGCTGGCGCGAGGCCGCTGACGGCCGAGATCACCACGGCGGTCACATCAGGTGGTGATGCCCGCTCACCCGGCCCGTCCGTACCTTCGCCGACATGAGCACGACCACCCTCGCGCCGTACGCGATCACCGTGACCGGTCACCTCGACGACCGCTGGACCGACTGGTTCGGCGACGTCGCCCTGCACCGCGAGGACGACGGCACCACGACGATCCGCACCGGACCGGCCGACCAGTCCCAGCTCCACGGCCTGCTCGGGGCGCTCCGCGACCTCAACGCCCACCTGGTCTCCCTGCACCGCGTCGACCCGGCACCCGAACCCACGCCGGCCCATCCGATCCGCACCGACCGGCTCCTGCTCCGCCCCGCCACCGCCGCCGACGCCGAGCCGACCTGGGCCTTCCGCCGGCTCCCGGAGGTCAACGAGTGGCTCACCGGCTGCCCGGACACCCTCGACGGCTACCGCGACCTCTTCCTCGGACCCGACCGGCTCGCCACCACCGTGGTGGTCGAGCTCGAGGGTCGGGTGATCGGCGACTTCATGCTCCGCCGGCGCGACGCGTGGGCGCAGGTCGAGCGCACCGACGAGGCCCGCGGCACCGAGGCCGAGCTCGGCTGGGTGCTCGACCCGGCGCACGCCGGGCACGGCTACGCCACCGAAGGCGTGCGCGCGCTGGTCGCCCACGCGTTCCACGACCTCGGCGTCCGCCGCGTCGTGGCCGACTGCTTCCTCGACAACACCGCCTCGTGGCGGCTGATGGAGCGCGTCGGGATGCGCCGCGAGGGGCACGCCGTCGCCGAGTCGCTGCACCGCTCCGGCCGGTGGCTCGACACCATCACCTACGCCGTGCTGGCCGACGAGTGGTCATCGCGAGCCTCCGAGTAGCTCGGCCTCGAGCCGTTCCGGGTCCTGGACGGTGAGGGTCGCCCCGGGATGGCGGAGCCGGCCGGTGGGGTCGAGCACCCGCACCGGCTCATGGAACCGCAGGCACACCGCTCGGCGGCCGTTGGTGGCGAAGGTGACGCCACGGTCGGTGAAGGAGAGGTGCGGCGGTCCGGCGGTCTTCCACCACGCGAAGTCGCCGGTCAGCTCCGCACCGGCGATGTTGTCGAGGTCGGTGCGCAGCCGCCACAGGCCGAACCGCACCACCAGCCCGCTCGGCCCCGCCTCCACCCAGGCGGTGGAGCCGGTGATGCCGAGCGCCAGGGCGGGGAGGCGGTAGGCGCGGTCGAAGTCGAAGTCGTGCCGGCTCGTGCCGGCGGTGTGGTCTCGCATGGGTCGAGGCTGTCGACACCGACCGCCCGAGCCGGACACCCGCAGGGGTGCGAGTTCCCGGCCTTCGGGCGGCGGTGGGGCTAGAGCGACTGCGCGAGCCGGTGGTAGGCGGCGTTCCAGCGCAGCTCGCGCTGGAACCCGCGGGGGGTGGTGTCGGCGTCGATGACCACCGTCTCCACGCCCACGGTCTCGGCGAAGTCGGTGAGCACCTCGGTGCTCAGGGCCTTCGAGAGCACCGTGTGGTGGGGGGCACCGGCCATGAGCCACGACTCGGCCGACGTGGCGAGCGAGGGGTGGGGCTTCCACACGGCGCATGCGACGGGGAGCTGCGGCAGGTCTTCGTCGGGCTCGACGACGTCGACCTCGTTGAGGGTGATCCGGAACCGGTCGCCCAGGTCGGAGATGCCGGCGATGACGGCGGGGCCTGGGTCGGCGGTGAAGCGGAGCCGCACCGGGTCCTCGCGGCCGCCGATGCCGAGCGGGTGGATCTCCAGCGAGGCCTCGGAGTCGGTCAGCGACGGGCAGACCTCGAGCATGTGAGCGCCGAGGATCTTCTCCTCGCCGGGAACCAGGTGGTACGTGTAGTCCTCCATGAACGAGGTGCCGCCGGGCAGCCCCTGCGCCATCACCTTGGTGGTGCGCAGCAGCACCGAGGTCTTCCAGTCGCCCTCGCCGCCGAAGCCGTAGCCGTCGGCCATCAGCCGCTGGACGGCGAGCCCGGGCAGCTGCCGCAGCCCGCCGAGGTCCTCGAAGTTGGTGGTGAAGGCGCCGAAGCCGCCGTCGATCAGGAACCGGCGCAGGCCGAGCTCGATGCGGGCGCCGTAGCGCAGCGACTCGTGCCGCTCGCCGCCGGCGCGCAGCTCGGGGGCCACCCGGTAGGTGTCGTCGTACTCGGCGACGAGCTTGTCGACGTCGTCGTCGAGCACGTCGTCGACGACGGCGACCAGGTCGTTGACGCCGTAGGTGTTCACCGAGACGCCGAACCGCAGCTGCGCCTCGACCTTGTCGCCCTCGGTGACGGCGACGTCCCGCATGTTGTCGCCGAACCGGGCGAGCTTGAGCGAGCGGACCTCGGCGCGGCCGAGGCAGGCACGCACCCAGGAGGCGACGCGCGCCACCACCGCGGGGTTGGACACGTGGCCGGCCACGGTCTTGCGGGGGACGCCGAGCCGCGACTGGATGTAGCCGAACTCCCGGTCACCGTGCGCCGCCTGGTTGAGGTTCATGAAGTCCATGTCGATCGTCGACCACGGCAGCTCCACACCGGCCTGCGTGTGCAGGTGCAGCAGCGGCTTGCGCAGCGCGTCGAGGCCGGCGATCCACATCTTGGCCGGGGAGAACGTGTGCATCCACGCCACGACACCGACGCACTCCGGCGCGCTGTTCGCATCGAGCATCGCCCGGTGGATCGAGCCGGCGTCGAGCAGCACGGGCTTCCAGACCACCTCCACCGGCACCTCGAGCGCACCGCCGAGGGCACTCGCGATGCCCTGCGACTGCGCGGCCACCTGGTCCAGCGTCTCGGGGCCGTAGAGGCCCTGGCTGCCGGTGAGGAACCAGATCTCGGCGGTCGGGCCGGAGGTGCTGGTGGAGATCGTGGTGGTCACGAGGGAGCCCCTTCGATGGCAGCGGAGCGCTGCCCGTAGACGTTCTGGTAGCGGTCGTGGAGGGAGTCGACGGCCGCGGGGTCGATGGCGAGCGGCTCGCCGAGCTGGCGGGCGACGTGCACGGTGCGGGCGACGTCCTCGCACATCACGGCGGCCTTCACCGCGGCCCTCGCGGTGGGGCCGACGGTGAAGACGCCGTGGTTGCGCATGAGGACGGCGGGCGAGCGGCTGTCGCGCAGCGTCTCGACGATGCCGCGACCGATCGAGTCGTCGCCGATGATCGCGAACGGACCGACGGGGATCTCGCCGCCGAACTCGTCGGCGCACATCGTGAGCACGCAGGGCACGGGCTCTCCGCGCGCGGCCCACGCCGTGGCGTAGGTGGAGTGGGTGTGCACGACGCCGCCCACTGCCGGCAGCTCGCGGTACACGTAGGCCTGCGCCTCGGTGTCCGACGACGGTGCGTGCTGCCCCTCGACCACCCGGCCGTGCAGGTCGCAGACCACCATGTTCTCCGGCGTCAGGTCGTCGTAGGACACACCGGACGGCTTGATGACGAGGAGGTCGCGGCCGGGCACGCGGGCCGACACGTTGCCCGCCGTCCACACCACCAGCTGGTAGCGGGTGAGCTCGGCGTGCAGGGCGCACACCTCGCGCCGCAGCGTCGCGAGGGTGTCCTGGACGTCGGCCACGGCGGTCATGCCGCACCGCCCGCGATGGCCTCGCGGCGGATCCGCTTGAGCCGCCGCATGGTCTGCTCGGCGCGACCGAAGTGGTCGTGCAGGTGGCGGTACTCGGCGAACAGTGCGTCGTACGCGGCGGCCCGGGCCTCGTCCGGCACGAACACGGCCTTGTGCACCTTGCCCATCGCCTTGGCGGCGGTCGGCACGTCGGGGTAGACGCCGGCCGCCACGGCGGCGTGGATCGCGGAGCCGAGCGCGGGGCCCTGCTCGGAGCCGATCAGCGACAGCGGGAGCCGCAGCACGTCGGCGTAGATCTGCATCAGCAGCGCGTTCCTGGCCAGGCCGCCGGCGACGATGAACTCCGAGACCGGCACGCCGGCGTCGCGGAACGTCTCGACGATCACGCGGGTGCCGAAGGCCGTCGACTCGAGCAGCGCCCGGTAGACGTCCTCGGGCCGGGTGGCCAGGGTGAGGCCGACGACGAGCCCGGAGAGCTCGTGGTCGACGAGCACCGAGCGGTTGCCCGAGTGCCAGTCGAGCGCCACCAGCCCGTGCTCGCCCACCGCCTGCGCGGACGCGAGCCGGGTGAGGTGCTCGTGGGTCGACTCCCCCGCGGCCTGCGCGGCCTCGGCGTAGCCGGCCGGCACGGCCTGGTCGACGAACCACCCGAAGATGTCGCCGACGCCGCTCTGCCCGGCCTCGTAGCCCCAGCTGCCGGCGACGATGCCGCCGTCGACGACGCCGCACATGCCGGGCACCTCGCGCAGCACGTCGGCGTTCATGACGTGGCACGTGGACGTGCCCATGATCGCGACCATCTGGCCGGCGGCGACGGCCTGCGCGGCCGGCGCCGTCACGTGGGCGTCGACGTTGCCGACCGCCACCGCGATGCCCTCGGGGAGACCGGTCCAGGCGGCGGCCTCGGCGGTGAGCCCCCCGGCGCGGCCGCCGAGCTGGCCGATCTCGTGGTCGAGCTTCTCGGGCACGAAGCCGGCGAAGCCGGGCGCGAGGTGGTCGAGGAACTCCGCGGACGGGTAGCGGCCGTCTTGTCGGATCCCCTTGTAGCCGGCGGTGCAGGCGTTGCGGACGTACCGCCCGCACAGCTGCCAGACGATCCAGTCGGCGGCCTCGACCCAGCAGTCCATGCGGTCGTAGAGGTCGCGGTCCTCCTCGTACATCTGCAGGCCCTTGGCGAACTCCCACTCCGAGGAGATCAGCCCGCCGTAGCGCGCGAGCCACGCCTCGCCGCGGTCCTCGGCCAGCCGGTTGATCCGGTCGGCCTGGCCCTGGGCGGCGTGGTGCTTCCACAGCTTCACGTAGGAGTGCGGCCGGTCGGCGAGGCCGTCGACCTCGTTGAGCGGGGTGCCGTCGGCCAGGCACGGCACCATCGTGCAGGCGGTGAAGTCGGTGGCGATACCCACCACGAGCGCGGGGTCGACGCCGGCCGCGGCCACCGCCGCCGGCACCGCCTCGCGCAGCACGGCGCGGTAGTCGTCGGGCACCTGGAGCGCCCACTCCGGCGGCAGCCGCCGCTCGGAGCCGGGCAGCGTGCGGTCGACGACCGCGTGCCCGTAGACGTGCACGGCACTGCCGAGCTCGGCGCCGTCCGAGACCCGCACCACCACGGCGCGGCCCGAGAGCGTGCCGAAGTCGACGCCGATCGTGTACTGCTCGCTCATCACGAGGTCTTCCTCTCCGAGAGTGGTGCGGTGCTGGCGCGCAGGACGAGCTCCGGCTCGACGAGCCGGCCCGGCACGGCCTCGCCCCGCAGGGCGGCCTGCAGCATGGCGATGGCGCGGCGTCCCACCTCACCGAAGTCCTGGCGCACGGTGGTGAGGGGCGGGATCAGGTACCCGGCCTCGGGGATGTCGTCGAAGCCCACGACGCTGACGTCGTCCGGCACCGACCGGCCCGCCTCGTGCAGCGCCCGGAGCAGACCCAGCGCCATCTGGTCGTTGGCGCAGAACACCGCCGTGACGTCGTCGCGCGCGGCGATCTCCACGCCGGCCTCGTAGCCGCTCCGGGCCGACCAGTCGCCCAGCAGGTGCGGGGCCGGCCGGAGCCCGGCGGAGTACATCGCGGTCTGCCAGCCGAGGCAGCGGTTGCGGGCCTCGGTCCAGTCCTGCGGACCGGCGACGTGGACGATGGTGGTGTGGCCCTGCTCGATCAGGTGGCGGGTGGCGAGAGTGGCACCGAACACCTGGTCGACGCCCACGGTGAGCCGGGCCTTGCGCTCGTCGCCCTCGACGACCACCACCGGGATGCCGAGGCCCTCCTGGGCCCGCGCCACCTCCAGCGCCTCGTCGGTGGCGGAGATGAGCACGATGCCCTCGACGCTCTGGTCGCGCAGGTGGCTGATCGCGTCCACCAGCTCGGCGCGGCTCAGGCTCTGCAGGTTCGCCGAGCTGACGAAGAACCCGGCCTCGCGGCCGGCGGCCTGGATGGTGCGGTGCACGGTGCTCGGTCCCCAGAAGCCGCTCTTGGAGCCGATGACGCCGATGGTGCCGGAGCGCTTGGTGACCAGCGCACGGGCCGCCGTGTTGGGGCGGTAGCCGAGCTGCTGGATGGCGAGCAGCACCTTCTCGCGGGTCTCGGGACGCAGGTTGTTCTGCCCGTTGATGACCCGGGAGACGGTCTGGTGGGACACCCCGGCCAGGCGCGCGACGTCGGCCATCACCGGCGTTCGCTCCCGCACGTGGGTCTCGGGCCGGGGCGCGGTCTCGGTCATGCCTGCCGCCGGGTCAGCACGCGCTGGACGACGACGAAGGCGAGCACGAGGAGCCCGATGCTGATGCGGGTCCACGACGGGCTGAGGGTGCCGTCGAACACGATGTAGGCCTGGATGGCGCCGAGCACGAGCACGCCGATCAGCGAGCCGACCACGAGCCCGCGGCCACCCGTGAGGAGCGTGCCGCCGATGACGACGGCCGCGATGGCGTCGAGCTCCATGCCGATGCCGACCTGCGTGTAGCCGCCCGAGAGCAGGTACATCGCGTAGAGGATGCCGCCGGCCGCGGCGCAGAAGCCGCTGACCGCGTAGACGCCGACCTTCACGCCGGCGACCCGCAGGCCCATGAGCATGGCCGACGACTCGTTGCCGCCGATGGCGTAGACGGTGCGCCCGAACCGGGTGCGAGCGAGCACGAAGGCGGCCACCGCCACCGCCCCCAGGGCGATGAGCGCGGTCCAGGTGAGGAAGTAGTCGACCTCGTAGCCGTAGTACCACCAGTTGTAGTAGCGCAGCCCGTAGGTCGCGAGGGCGATGGCCGCCGCGCAGGTGACGGCGAGGCTGCCCAGGAACCGGTCGCCGACGAGCGCGTACGCCACGACGGCGAGGGCCACGAACCCGACCACCAGGATCGTGCCGGTGCCGATCGTCAGCGGCAGGGTGACCGCGCCGAGCGACCAGTCGGTGATCGTCTCGTCACGGATCGGGATCGACTCGGTGGTGATGAGGTAGCTGATGCCGCGCGCCAGGAAGAGCCCGGCCAGGGTGGCGATGAAGGGCTGGATGTCGAAGTAGTGGATCAGCAGCCCCATGAGGAGACCGAGCGTCGTACCCGTGGCGAGCACGGCGACGACCATCAGGTACGGCGACCAGCCGGCCTCGAGCGTCGTCGCGGCGATGGTGCCCGACAGCGCGACCACCGAGCCGACCGACAGGTCGATGCCGCCCGTGAGGATCACGAACGTCATCCCGACGGCCAGCAGCACCAGGAAGCTGTTGTCGAGCAGCAGGTTGAGGAACACCTGCGGGTCGGCGAAGCCGTCGTAGCGCCACTCGCCGACGCCGAACATGCCGACGAACACGGCGAAGGTGGCGATGACCGGCAGGTACTGCTTGTCCGGGCTGTAGGTGCGGATCCGTGTCCACAGCGAGCGGGTGTCGCGCTGGGCGGACCGGTCGTCGGTGGTGGGCTCCGGGGTGAGGGTGGCACTCATGCCGACACCGCCTTCTCGGTCTGCGCGGGCCGGGCGGCCCGGACCTGCGGGCGGCGCCAGAGCACCGCGCGGGCCTTCGGCGACTGCAGCAGGCAGACGATGACCACGACGATCGCCTTGAACAGGTAGTTGGCCTCGGCGGGGATGCCGATGTTCGGGATGGTGCGGGTGAGCGTGGCGATGAACAGCGCGCCGACCAGGGTGCCGACCAGCGAGAACCGTCCGCCCGCCAGCGACGTGCCGCCGATGACGACGGCGAGGATCGCGTCGAGCTCGATCCACAGCCCGAGGCTGTTGGAGTTCACCGAGTTGGTGTTGGCCGAGATGATCAGGCCCGCGACGCCGGCGCAGAGCGCGGAGAACACATAGACCGTCCAGATGATCGTGCGCGACCGGACGCCGGCCAGCCGGCTGGCCTCGGGGTTGATGCCCACCGCCTCGATGAGCATGCCGAGCGCGGTGCGCCGGGTCAGCAGTGCGGTGATCGCGAACACGGCGAGCGCGATGATGAACGCCAGCGGCAGGGTGAGGACGAACCCGGACGCCAGGCCCGAGAAGGTGTCGTTGTTGACCGTGGTGATCTGGTCGTCGGTGACGAGCATCGCCAGGCCGCGACCGGCCACCATGAGGATCAAGGTGGCGATGATCGGCTGGATGCCCACCACCGAGACCAGGAAGCCGTTCCACAGACCCAGCAGCACGCACACCGCGAGGGCGTAGGTGCAGCCGATGATGGCGGTGGCGGCCGCGCCCTGGTCGGCACTCTCGACGAGGTGGGTGCACGCGAACGCCGCGGCGATGGCCGCGATCGCGCCGACCGAGAGGTCGATGCCGCGGGTGGCGATCACCAGGGTCATGCCGATGGCCACCAGCAGCACCGGCGCGCTGTTCCGCACGATGTCGATGAGGCTGCCGAACAGGTGGCCGTCCTTGATCTCGACCGAGAAGAACGACGGCGTCGCGACCACGTTGATGAGCAGCATCACGACCAGCGCGAGCACCGGCCACAGCAGCTGGTGGCCGAGCACCCGCTGCACGGCGGTCTCGCGGGTGGCGAGCACGGTCTGCTCGCTGTCGTGGGAGGTCTCGGGGACCTTCTCGATGGACGGTGTCTCAGCCACGGCGCACCTCCTGCGCGCGAGCCGCTGCGGTGGCGGCGTCGGTGCGGGACTCGCCCGCGATGATCTCGAGGACGTCGCTCACGCTGACGTCGTCGTTGACGCGCTCCTCGATCTTGCTGCGGTCGCGCATCACGACCAGCCGGTCGGAGAGACGCAGCACCTCTTCGAGCTCGGCCGAGATGAACACGACCGACATGCCCTTGGCCGCGAGATCGGCCACCAGGGCCTGGATCTGGGCCTTGGCGCCGATGTCGATGCCGCGGGTGGGCTCGTCGAGGATCAGCAGCTCGGGCTCGGTGATGAGCCACCGCGCCAGGAGCACCTTCTGCTGGTTGCCGCCCGACAGGTTGCGCATGAGCGCGTCCGGGTCGGCCGGGCGGATGTCGAGGGCCTTGATGTACTCCGCGACCAGCGTGGTGCGGGTCGAGCCCGGGATCGGCCGCAGCCAGCCGCGCGAGGCCTGCAGCGCGAGCAGCATGTTGTCGGCGACGGTGAGGTCACCGACGACGCCCTCGGCCTTGCGGTCCTCGCTGGCGAAGGCGATCTTGCGGTCGATCGCGTGCCGCGGGCTGCGGAGCTTGCGGCGCTGCGAGCGGGTCGACAGCGAGCCCTTGTCGGCGGTGTCGGCGCCGAACAGCAGGCGCGCCAGCTCGGTGCGGCCGGAGCCCAGGAGGCCGGCGACGCCGACCACCTCGCCCTCGAACACCTCGAGGTCGGTGGCCTCCAGCGAGCCCTTGCGGCCCAGACCGATCGCCTGGAGGACCGGCTTGCTCTCGGCGGTGAGGTGCACGCCGGTGGCCTTCTGGTCGAGCCGGTCGAGCACCTCGAGCTCGCGGCCGATCATCAGCTGCACCAGCTCGAGCTGGCTGGTGTCGGCCACCATCCGCTCCTCGACGAGCCGGCCGTTGCGCAGGATCGTCATGCGGTCGGCGATCGCGAAGATCTGGTCGAGGAAGTGGGAGACGAACACGATCGCTGTGCCCTGGTCGCGCAGTCGCCGCATCACGTCGAAGAGCCGCTCCACCTCGTCGCTGTCGAGGCTGGACGTGGGCTCGTCGAGGATCAGCACACGGGCGTCGACGTCGACGGCACGGGCGATGGCCACGAGCTGCTGCACCGCGATGGGGTGCTCGCCGAGCTGCGAGGTGGGGTCGATGTCGACGCCGAGCCGGTGGAGCACGGCCCGCGCCCGGCGGGTCATGGCCCGGCGGTCGGGGAGCCCGAAGCGGCGCGGCTCGCGGCCGAGCATCATGTTCTCGGCGACGGTGAGGTTCGGGACCAGGTTGACCTCCTGGTACACCGTGCTGATGCCGGCGGCCTGCGCGGCGGCCGGCGTGTGGAACTCGGTCTCACGCCCGTCGACGAGGATGGTGCCGGCGTCGATGGTGTAGACGCCGGTGAGCGCCTTGATGAGCGTGGACTTGCCCGCGCCGTTCTCGCCCATGAGGGCGTGCACCTCGCCGGGGAGGAGCCGGACGCTCACCTCGTCGAGCGCCTTGACGGCCCCGAAGGTGATGGAGATGTCGCGCATCTCGATCACCGGCTCACCGGCCGGCGGGGCCGGGGTGACCTCGGCGCTGCTCGCGTCCGCGCTGCTCACGTGGGATTGCACTTCCGTCTGCGTCATCGGGTTCTCCAGTGGTCCGAGTGTCCGGCGGTTTCCGCCGGCGTCGGGGTGATTCGCCCTCGCGGCCGGGTCCGACCGGGGATCGGTCGGACCCGGCCGCTGGGCCGGTAGCCGCCGCGGGAGGGGTGCGGTGGCAGCCAGGGGTCGGGCGGGGAGTGCCTCAGTACTGGCGGGAGTCCAGGACCTCGGCGGCCTGCTCCTGGGTGAAGGTGGTCTCCTCGGTGACGACCCGCTCGGGCACGTCCTCACCGTCGAGGACCTGCTGGGCGAGGTCCATCAGCTGGGGACCGAGGAGCGGGTTGCACTCGACGATGTAGTTGATCTTGCCCTCGGCGAGCGCGGCCATCCCGTCCTTGACGGCGTCGATCGTGATGATCTTGATGTCCTTGCCGGGGGTGAGGCCGGCGGCCTCGATCGCCTCGATCGCGCCGAGGCCCATGTCGTCGTTGTGCGCGAACACGACGTCGATGCCGTCCTCGGACTGCAGGAAGGCCTCCATGACCTGCTTGCCGCCGTCACGGGTGAAGTCGCCGGTCTGCGAGGCGACGATCGAGATGTCGGCGTTGTCGCCGATGACCGACTCGAAGCCGGTCTTGCGGTCGATCGCCGGAGCGGCACCGGTGGTGCCCTGCAGCTCGACCACGTCGATGTCGCCATCGCCGTCACCGTCGGCGTCGGCGGCGTTGTCGACCAGCCACTGGCCGGCCTTCTCGCCCTCGATCACGAAGTCGGAGCCGAGGAAGGTCTCGTAGAGCGAGGAGTCCTCGGTGTCGACGGCGCGGTCGGTGAGGATCACCGGGATGCCGGCGCGCTTGGCCTCCTGGAGCACGGCGTCCCAGCCGGTCTCGACCACCGGGCTGAAGGCGATCACGTCGACCTTCTGCTGGATGTAGGAGCGGAGCGCC
Source organism: uncultured Actinomycetota bacterium (assembly GCA_963780355.1). Lineage (GTDB taxonomy): Bacteria > Actinomycetota > Actinomycetes > Propionibacteriales > Nocardioidaceae > Nocardioides. The sequence continues at coordinate 1,226,519 of CAWABT010000001.1, read as the reverse complement.
TTGATCTGGTTCTCCTGCTTGCCCTGCGCGTCGGAGAACTTCAGGTCGATGCCCTCGGCCTCGGCCGTCTCCTGGATGCTCTTGGTGTTGGCGGTACGCCAGCCACTCTCGGCACCCACCTGGGCGAAGCCCATGGTGATGGTGCCGTCGCCGCCACCCTTGTTGTCGTCAGTTGCGCCACCGCCGCCGCCGCTGCTGCAGCCGGCGACGAGCATCGCGCTCATCGAGATCGCACCAGCGGCGATCAGCTTGTTGTTCCGCACTGTTTTCCTCCAGGTTCCGCGGCCTTCTGGGGCCGTGTGACCGGCGTCACTGAGAAGAGTGTGAGCGTTAACATTGCCGGCGTCAAGAGGGTCTTGAAAGAAATGTGAACGTTCACTCTGGCAGTCCGACGCTGCCGTGCTGGTGACCCGCCTCACTGGCTCGCGGGGCGGGTCACCCGCGGTTGTGAACGTTCACAGGTCCGGACGAAGCGCGGGCCACGAGGATGGGCGGGAGCAGGGCGTGCGAGGCCTGCTCCTCGCCCGCGAGCGCCGCCACAGTCACCTCGACGGCCCGCCGCCCGAGCGTGGAGAACTCCTGATCGACCGTGGTGAGCGCGGGCCAGTAGTACGCCGCCTCGGGCACGTTGTCGAAGCCCACGACGCTGACGTCGCCGGGCACCTCGCGCCCGGCCTCGTGCAGGGCCTGCATCACGCCGAGCGCCATCGCGTCGTTGGCCGCGAAGACCGCGGTGATGCCGGGGTCGGCGGCGATCCGCGCCCCCGCCTCGTAGCCGCTGCGCGCCGACCAGTCGCCCTCGATCTCGGGGCCGGGCAGCAGCCCGCGGTCGCCGTGGGCCGCCTGCCAGCCCTCGCGGCGCTGCCAGGCCTCCACCCAGTCCCACGGGCCCGACACGTGGGCGATCCGGCGGTGACCGTGGTCGAGCAGGTGGTCGGTGGCCAGCCGGGCTCCCCCGACCTGGTCGATCGCGACGGCGTAGGGCTCGTCGCCGGTGACGCCCTGCACCACCACCACGGGCACGGGCAACGACAGCGCGCGCACCTCGGGCCCGGCGTCGCGGTGCGCCACCGCGATCACCACGGCCTCGGCGGCCTGGTCGAGCAGCCGGCTGACCGCCCCGGCGAGGGCGCCGTCGGTGTAGTCGGCCAGGCCGAGCAGCGAGACCTCGTAGCCCGCCTCGTGCGCGGCGTCCTGGACGGCGTTGGCGATCATGCTCGGCCCGTGCAGGGCGAGCTGCGCCACCACCATGCCGATCCGGCCGGACCGGTTCGTCGCGAGCATCCGGGCGGCGAGGTTGCGCCGGTAGCCGAGCTCACTGATGGCGGCGAGCACCCGCTCGCGGGTCTCGTCGCGCACCAACGGCGAGTCGTTGAGCACCCGCGACACCGTCTGGTGCGACACCCCGGCCACCTTGGCGACGTCGGCCATGCTCGGGCCGCGCCCGAGCCCCACCCCCCGCGTGGTCGTCATGCGCCACAGGGTAATGACGTGGGGCCTCGCCGGCAGGCACATCGTCGCGACCGTTCGTCGGGGTGGGTGCCGATCGGGGTGTTGGTTCGCCTACATCCCGTGATGAACCCTCGCTTCCCAAGCTGAGTTCGACGTGGGAAGTGAGGGTTCATCACGGGGAGCAGGTGCTCGAGCAACAGCTGGTGAGAGTGGGGCGCCCGCGCGCGTATCCGACCGGCACCCGCCGTCAAGGATCGCTGCGCGCCCGCTGCGCGGCGCGCTTCGCGCGTCCTTGACTGCGGGTCCCGGCCGGTCGGATCTCCGGCGCGCAGTCGGCACGGGCTCCGCCCGCGCCGCCCGCATGCGCGGGCGCCCCACCACTCGCAGCTGTCACTTCGCTACCACTGGGCGTAGGAACCTGGACACCACCGGCCCGGAAACCGGCTCCTGGTGTCCAGTTTCCTCGGCCAAGTAGCCCCGGAACAGCCTGGTGGCCGCGCCTGCGCGGACGGCGTGGCGGAGCCCGCCGTTCGTGCGCCGTCCCAGCAGGCCGGACGAGGCTCGGGCTCAAGGATGCGCGAAGCGCACCGCGCAGCGGCGGAGCGAAGCGACGTCCTTGAACCCGAGACCCGGCCTGCTACGCGCGCGGCCACCAACCCCGAAGCACAGCTACCGGGTCACCACCACCACGACGCGGTCCTGGTCGGGTCGGTAGGCGGAGGAGCCGTCGTAGCGCGCGACGAGCACGTGGCGCCCGACCCGCAGCGGGCCGATGCGCACGACCCGGCGACCGTCGACGAGGCGGGCGACGCCGAGCTGGCGGCCGCCCTCGTAGACCCGCACCACGCCGGCGACCGGTCCGGACGGACTGGTGACCCGCACCGACACCGGCACCGGCCTTCCGCGGCGCACCCTCGCGGGGGCGGTGGCCACCAGCGACGTCGGCGCCGGCGGGCTCTGGGCCGCGGGCACCGTGAGGATGCGCGTGGTCTCGACGTTGCCGGCGACGTCGACGGCGCGGTAGCTCACCGTCGTCGCGGCGGCGCCGACGTCGAGCGGGCCGGCGTAGGTCTGCCAGTCGGCCGCGCCCTCGGATCGCACCTCGATCAGGTCGACCCCGGAGGCGGCGTCGGCGGCCCGGACGACGACGTGGCGCCCGTCCCCCGTGCCGATCAGGTCGGCGCGGGAGACGGGGTTCGTGGAGTCGATGCGCACCGTCGTCTCGACGGTGGTCGACCGGTTGCCGGTGACGTCGACCGCGCGGGCGCGCACGGTGTGCACGCCGTCGCCGGTGACGACGATCTCGACCTCGTCACCGTCGGTGGAGCCGAACGGTGCGTCGTCGACGGCGGTCTCGACCGCGTCGACGCCGGACTCGTCGGTGGCGCCGGCGGTGACGGTGACCGGGTCGGTGGTCGACCAGCCGTCGTGGTCGCTCAGGGTGACCACCGGGTCGAGCGAGTCGCCGACGCGCACGGTGGCCACCGGGTGGTCGGCCGAGCCGCTCACGACGGTGCCCTCGACGGTGAACGTGCCGGGGGCGGCGTAGGCCGACGGCGGCACGTCGTCCCAGCGGACGGCGACGTCGTCGGTGCTGCCGTCGCCGAGCACGGCGGGCACGGTGGCCGGGAGCACGGGCGCGACGCCCTGCCGGGTGCTGACGGCGACGTCCTCCACCGACTCGACGAGCAGGTCGGGCTGGTAGGTCTCGCGCAGCCGGTCGAGCTCCTCCTGGGTGACCGGGATGACCGTGCCGTGTCGGGGCTCGGACGGCAGCTCGGCGGTGGGCACCGACTGCCAGTCCGCGGCGGCGAGGTCGTCGGTGCGGAACGCCACGTAGCCGCGACCGCCGTGGTAGCTCGGCTGGTCGATGAGCAGGTACCAGCGGCCAGGCACCTCGTTGTCGGGGAAGACCGTCGGGCCCTCACCCTGGCTGAAGGTGCCGCCCCACGGGTTGGGCTGGCCGGAGCCGAGCCGCTCCTTCACCAGCCGCCAGCCGGGGCTGGACGTCGTGGTCGGCAGGGACCCCGACACGGTGGCGCGCAGGTCGGTGGAGGCCTCCTGGCGCGGCGTCATGCTCGCCTCGTCCTTGAGCACCCGCTGGTAGGTGTCGCCGTCCTTCACGACGGTGACGTCGATGATCCCGCGGCCGGCGCCCCGCCGGACGTCGATCCACGGCTGCGGCTCGCTGAACGTCACGAAGTCGCGGGTGGTCACGTACATCATCCGCTGGTACGACGTGCCGATGTCGCGGCCGGTGGTGTCGGTGCTCGGGTAGAGCGCGGAAGCCCAGTAGACGACGTACTCGCCGGCATCGGCGTCGTAGAACGCCTCCGGCGCCCAGGTGTTGCCGGCGAAGTCGCTCGACACCTTGACGTGGCGCTGCGCCGACCAGTGCACGAGGTCGGTGGACTCCCACACCTCGAGGTACTTGCTGCCGGTCTCCTGCGCCTCACCGAAGTCGACCTGCGGGTAGGCCTTCAGGTCGGTGGCGAGCAGCCAGAACCGGTCGCCCTCGGCGGAGCGGATGAGGAACGGGTCGCGCAGGCCGCGGGTGCCGAACTGCGACTCCAGCACCGGCTGCCCGTCGTTGAGGACGTCGTAGTCGAGCGGGTCGTTGCCCTTGCTGGCGCCGAAGTAGATCGACTCGCCGTCGTCGGTGGACTCGCCCTCGAAGTAGGAGAAGGCGTAGCCCTCGTAGTCCATCGGGGCGGGCGCGGCCGGCACCGTCACCGGCACCACCCGGGAGCGGGACGCCTCGCCCACCGCGGCGGTGACGGTGAGGTCGACCTGCTCGGCCGGCTGGCCGTGGGCGGGCCGGGTGACCTCGCCGGAGTCGGTGACGACGTCCGGCTCGGCGGAGTCCCACGTGAGGTCGGCGCCGCCGGCCCCCGACGTCGGCAGCGTCAGGTTGCCGCGGACGTCGTCGGGGTGCACCAGGGCCACGGCGTCGACCGCGGCCTGAGCGTCGCTCGCGTCGTCGGCCACCGCCGGGGCGGCGGGCGCGACGATCGCGAGACCGAGGCCGGTGGCGAGGGCTGCCGAGGCGGCCAGGGTTCGGGTGCGGTTCATCGAGCGCTCCTCACGGTGACGGTGGCGACGCCCGAGGACGGGGCGACCGTGGCCGACCCCGCGTAGCGCGCCGTGACGGTGTGACGGCCGGCCCGCAGCCGGGGCAGCGTGGTGCGGGCGACGCCGTCGCGGACGGCGAGCGTGCGGGTGAGCACGGCGCGCCCGTCCCGGCGCACGACCACGGTGACCCGGCCGGCGGCCGGCATCGCCGACCCGACCCGGACGGTGACCGGCACCTGACGGGCGGTCGTCGTGCGCGCCGGAGCGGCGACGGTGGTGCGGGACGCCGCCCTCACCACGCGCACCGCGACCGTGTCGGACGACGCCGCGTGGACGGCGTCGCCGGCGTACCGGACGGTGAGCCGGTGCCGGCCGACGCCGAGCCGCGTCGTGGGCACGGACACGACCGCGCGGCCGTCCCGCAGGGCGGCGGACGCCAGGGCACGCGTGCCCTCGAGCACGGTGACCCGGCCGGTCGGGTCGTCGCCGGTGACGCGTACCCGCACCGGCAGCGGCCGGCCGAGCGGCGTGGTGTCGGGGGCCGTCGCCGCGGTGGCCGACGGCGTGCTGCCGATGCCGTCGCCGGGCACGGGCAGCCGGCCCGGCGGGTCCTCGACGAGGCCGAGCCGGTCGACGCCGCGGTGCTCCACCACGGTGGCGTCGGCCCCGATCACGACGGGCTCGGTGTAGGTCTGCCAGGCGCCGCTGCCGAGGCGGTACTCGATCCGCTCCAGCCCGGAGCCGGAGTCCTGGCCGCTCAGGGTGACGGTGCGGGTCGCGTCGTCCAGCTCGGCGCGGGTGACCGGGGCGGAGGCGTCGATGCCCAGCGTGACCGGACGTACCTCGCCGGTGTTGCCGCTGGCGTCGACCGCGCGGACGGCCACGGTGTGGCGGCCGTCGCCGGTGACCTCAACCGAGGCGGAGTCGCCGGGGTGGGAGACCCACGGGCCGTCGTCGACCGAGATCTCGAGGTGGTCGACCCGGCGGTCGTCGGTGGCGCTCACCTGCACGGTGGCGGGGTCGGCGTACCAGCCGCCGGCCTCGGTGCCCTCGACGGCGAGCTCGGTGACCTCCGGCGCGACGCCGTCGCGGGTGTGCATCCGCAGGAAGGTGACCGACGAGCCCGGGAACTCGTACTCGAACTCGCTGCCGACGCCGGTGATCTCGCGGGTGCGGGGCTTCACCGTGTTCGGCGCGGCCTTGGTGTTCACCGAGGTGGGAGCGCCGACCAGCGTGGTGACGGTGGCCGTCGGCTCGACGTCGGCGTCGGTGACGGAGACCTGGGTGCGCACCGGGCCGGTGGCGGTGTTGACCACCTTGGCCACCAGGTCGCCGGTCGCCCGGTCGCGGGTGACCACCTGGAACAGCTTCTGGCTGGCGTCGCCCTGGTCGTACTCGAGCTGCAGCACGCCGTCCTGGTAGAGCTTGATGTTGGTGCCGCTCACCACGACCTTGAGCCGGTAGGTCTGGCCGGTGGTGACGCCGGTGCCCTCGAGCGCCTTCACCTCGTTGGCGTTGCCGCCGTTGGCGCGCTGGAGCACCGAGCGGGTGTTGTTCCAGCCTCCGACGTTCCACCAGTAGTAGTCGTTGGGGCCGCCGGCCGCGAAGCCGACCAGGAAGCCCTCGGCGCCGGCCAGCTTGGTGGCGTCGAGCTCGAGCGTGTAGTTGCTCCAGTCCTTCGCGTAGGCGCCGTTGACGATCGATCGGGCGTCGTTGACGTTGGTGGCCGACTGCTCGTAGCGGCCGTTCGTGACGGCCCAGGTGCCGGCCTGCCGCGACCACTGCGAGGCGTCGGTGAAGCCGTCCTCGAACAGCACGTCGCCCGACCCGTTGTCGGTGACACTCACGTTGTCGTAGGCGGCGCGGGTCGACCAGGTGGACAGGAAGATGCCGCCGTCGATGTCCTCGGGCGCGTTGACCGCGCCGTCGAAGGTGCTCGGGGCCACCTCGTCGCCGACGTTGGTGCCGAACAGCTTCTGCACCTCCCAGTTGACCGACTCCCACGACTCGTCGTTGTCGAACCAGATCGCGTCCGGCGACCACTGCACGTGCGACTCGTTGGCCAGCAGTGGCGCGTACGACGCCAGCCGGACGACGTCGGCGTTGCGCTCGAGGCCGGTCATGTAGGAGGCCTCGGAGAGCGCGTTGCCCCAGGTGTTGCCGCGCGAGGCGTACTCACCGAGGAAGACCTTCGGGTCGTCGCGGTCGTAGGAGTCGTAGCGGTAGTGGTTCGAGGTGAACCAGTCCGGGTCGTTGTAGTAGTGCTCGTCGACCAGGTCGACCTCCTGCTCCCGGTTGAAGTCCCACAGCGTGTCGAAGCGGGCGCCGGCGTCGTCGGGCCCGGAGTTCGAGATGATCTGCAGGTCGGGGTAGCGCGCGGCGATCGCGTCGCGGAACTCGGGGAAGTTCGCCTCGAACGTGGTGGTGTTCTCCTCGTTGCCGAGGCCGATCATGTCGAGGCCGAACGGCTCGGGGTGGCCGAGGGCGGCGCGCTTGGCGCCCCACTCGGTGCTCACGTCGCCGTTGGCGAACTCGACGAGGTCGACGGTGTCGTCGACCCAGCGCTGGATGAGGGCGGGGTCGTGCATCTCGGGGATGGTCGACCCGCAGCCGTTGGCGCCCACGGAGACGACGGGCAGCGGCTCGGCGCCCAGGTCCTCGGCGAGCTCGAAGTACTCGAGGTAGCCGATGCCGTAGGTCTGGTTGTAGCCCCAGAAGTTCTTGTTGGTCGGGCGCTCCTCGACCGGGCCGATGGTCTCCTTCCACTGGTAGGTGCGCTGCCGGTCGACGAAGCCGCTCTCCTCGTAGGTCTTGAAGGTGCCGACGTTGGTGACGCAGCCGCCGGGGAACCGCAGGAAGCCCGGGTCCATCGCGGCGACCTTCTCCATGAGGTCCTTGCGCAGCGGCGAGCGGCCGTTGACCGGCCCGACCCAGGTGTCGTGGGGCATCACCGAGACCATGTCGAGCGCCACGGTGGACGGCGCCCCGGCGAGCACGGCCAGCCGGCCGGCGTCGCTGGTGCCGGTGGCGGTGAGGGTGACGGGGTACTTCCGCCAGGTGTTGCTGCCGTCGAGGGCGACGGTGCCGGTGGCGAGCACGCCCGTGCCGGCGTTGTCCTCGACTCGCACGGTCAGTGCCTGCGCGGTGGTGGACCGGGCCCAGACGTAGGCGTCGTAGGTCTCCCCCGCCTTCGTGACGATGCCGTTGTTGAAGCCGATGTTGCGCACGCCGTCGCCGGCCGCGCCGGCCACGAGGCGCAGGTAGTTGCGGTTGAGCGGGTTCAGCCGGCCGTCGTCGTTGACGACGGTGGCGGTGGTGCCGGCGCCGCTGCGGTTGAGCACCTGCCACGCGGTGAGGCCGGTGAAGCCGCCGGCGTCGGTGCTGTTGAACTCGAACGAGCGGTTGCGCACCAGCTCGGCGTAGAGGCCGCCGTCGGCGGCGTAGTTGATGTCCTCGTAGAAGATCCCGAACATCGTGTCGCTGATCTCGGCGCCGGTGCCGTCGCCGTCGATGTCGAGGGTGGCCACGGAGTCGTCCACCTCGCTCAGCAGGAACCGGACGGCGTCGTCCTGCTCGCCGGTCACGAGCGCGCCGTCCTCGGTGGCGGTGAGCCAGGCGGCACCGTCGGCGGTGCCGACGACGAGCTCGCCGCCGCCGGCGTCCGTGATCCGCAGCGGGGTGGGCTCGTCGGTCGCCTCGCCGAGCACGAGGGCGTCGCCGTCCAGCACCAGCGGGGCGCCGTCGGTGCGCAGCCCGACGTCGCCGTCACCGAGGTCGTCGGCGTGCAGCCGCAGGCTGGTGGCGGGCTGGTCGGCGGTGAGGGCGAGGGCCCCCTCGCGGTCGACCAGGTAGGGCCGGTCGCCGGTGGCCTGCAGCACGAACGCGCCCTCCGGCGTCACCGCTGCGCCCTCGGCGTGCTCGACGGTGAAGTCGTCGAACGCGGCGGGCAGCACGGTGCCGTCCTGGGCGGCGAGCGCGTACATGCCCACCTGGGTGGTCGCGAACGGCACCGTGGTGGTGCTCGCCGTCGCCCAGGCGGTGCCGTTCCAGACGCTGGTGGTGATGGTGTCGCCGGTGCGCTGCAGCCGCAGCCGCTCGGCCGACGACGCCGGCCGGTCGGCGAAGCCGACGGCGGAGAAGGTGCCGCCCGCCTCGCGGTCGGTCTCGACGGCGATCGCCGACGGCGACAGCGACCCCACGTAGGTGAGGCCGGCACGCACGTAGTTGTCCATGTCCTGCCAGGCGATGAGGCCGGCGCCCTGGTAGACCTTCGCGACTGCGGCCGACACGTCGACGGTGGCGGTGAAGTCGCCGGCCGGCACGTCGTACATCACCAGGTTCTTGGCAGTGTTGTTGGTCTGCCAGGTGTCGCCCGGCTGGCCGCTGATCCGCAGCTTCCCGTCACTCACCGCCAAGGCGCTCGGCACCGGCGCCACCACCTCGTAGCGCTCGCTCAGCGCGGTGCCGTCGAACGGGTCGGTCCACACCACGGGGTTGCCCGGGGCGGCCGCCGCGCCCGGCGAACCGGCGCCGGTGGCGACGGCCAGACCGGCGGCGAGCAGCGCGACGGCGGTGACGGCGGCGGTGCGGCGGGGGTGGCTTCTCATGGGGGTCCTCGCGGGGTGGGTGGGGAGGGTCATCGGACGACCCGGACGGTGGTGGTGGCGCTGGACGGCGTGGCCCAGGTGGTGCCGAGGTACGTGACGACGAGGCGGTGGGCTCCGACGCCGCGCAGCGGCAGCCGGACGACCGCCCGGCCGTCGGCGAGCGACACGGTGCGCACGAGGCGGCCGCGGTCGCGCACCTGCACCCGGCCGGTCGGCCTCACGCCCGGCGCGGTGACCCGCACCGTCACGACCGCGACCCGACCGTTCCGCACGGACGACGGCGCGTGGACGCGCGTCGTGGTGGCCGCTCGGCGCACGGCGACGGTGGCCGTCGAGGTCGACTCGCCTGCGGGGCGCTCCGGTGCCGTGGCGCTCACGCGCACCGCGACCCGCTTCCCGACGTCGCGCGGCCGGACGGTGTAGGTGACGCCGGTCGCGCCGGCCACGGGCAGGCCGCCGACCAGCCACTGCCGGGTGGTCTCCACGCCGGGCACGTCCCACACGCCGACGGTCGAGCGCAGCACGCGACCCACCTGAGCGGTGCCGCTCACCACCGGCCGGGTGGTGGCCACGGGGGCCGGCAGCGGAGCCGCGGCCTCCTGCACGGTGACGGTGGTGGTGCGCGAGGTGGCGTGGTCCTGCGCCGTGGAGCGGATGGTCACCGTGGTAGGCCCGTCCGCGGCCAGGTCGACCGTGCGCGGGCGGGTGTCGTCGACGAGCACGTCCCCGAAGTACACGAGACCGCTGTCGGTGTGCGGGTCGACGTCGAGCGCCACCCGCGCGGTGTCGTCGGGCACGGTGAGGGTGTAGGCGTCGGCGTCCGGGGAGAACGCCGGGCTCAGGGTGCCGACGTCCGAGCTGAGCCCGGAGAGCCGGGCGTCGGTGTCGTACACCTGCGGGCGCGTGGTGCGGACGCCGAAGACGCCGCCCACCCAGCCGCCGGTGGACTGGAACCGCACCGTGACGACGCCGTCGGCCGTGTGCTGCGCCGGGATCGTGTCGCTCTGCCAGTAGAAGGTGTTCTGGCCGGCGCCCGTGTTCGGCCGCTCGGTCTTCAGCTTCTCCCCGTCGACGTAGACGTCCCAGGTGCGGGCGCTGTCGCCGGAGTAGAGCCGGACGCCGAGCACGTTCTCCTCGGCCGCGGGGTCGACGGCGAGGTCGTAGCTGAACCAGCCGCCGTTGGAGTGGCGGAAGGTGTTGCCGCTGAACGTGCCGACCTCGGAGTTCTGCTGCTGCAGGTTCTTCGCGGCCTCGGAGTTGTTGTTGTCGAAGGTGAGCAGCGAGTCGATGGTGAGCTCGGAGTCGCGCTGGGCGCGCTTGGCGACGAGGATCCGCTGCTGCGACGCCGCGGAGTCCTTCACCTCGTAGCTGAAGTAGAGGCCGTAGCGCTCGTCGTGCCGGCGGTAGTGCGGGGTGAACCGCAGGTCGCCGCCGTCGACGGTGTCGCGCAGCGCGAACTGCACCTGGCCGTCCGCGGTGTCGGCCACGCGCACCACGTGGTCGGACACGTCGGCCTTCCACGCCGCCACCGAGGCGTCGTCGACCAGGATGATCTGCTGGGCGTCCTCGTCGACCACGGGCACTCGCACGCCGATCCCGACGGGCGAGTAGCGGTCGAGGTCGGCGGTGCCGAGCCCGGCGCTGAGCAAGGTCGGGCCGTACTTGAAGGCGAGGAAGTCGGGGTTGTCGGGGGTCTCGACCACCCGCACCTCCATCGGCATCGTGTAGTCGACGACGTCGCCGTCGGCCAGGTCGTCGAGCACGACGAACCCGCGCTTCACGACCGGCGCCACATCCGCGCCGTTGACCTGGATCCGCGGGGCCCCGGCGATCCAGTCCGGCACCCTGAGCCGCAGCGTGGAGCTCTCGCCCAGCGCGTCACCCTCGATCGCCTCCACCGTGAACCGCACGGTGTCGTCGTTCGGGAGGTCGGCCTCCTGGGTGACGCGCAGGTTGGCGGCGGCGTCCTCGAAGGAGGAGCTCCAGAACATCGTGACCCAGACGCCGTCGGAGCCGCGGAAGTAGAGCGAGTCCCCGAGCTTGGAGAAGTTCTCCATGCCCGTGCCGAGGCAGCACCAGAAGTCGGTGAACGGCATCGAGTAGAGCTTGTTGTAGCCCGGCGCCATGGCCTGGAAGTAGGTGACCATGCCGGTGTCGGGGTTCTGCGACGACACGATCGTGTTGGTGAAGGTGTTCTCGTAGTAGTGCGCGTACCGCACGTCCTGGGTGAGCTTGAACAGCTCGCGCGAGAGCTTGAGCATGTTGTACTCGTTGCACGTCTCGGCGGTCTGCGGGTTGCCGACGCCGCCCATCTGGGTGGCGTACTGGTACAGGGTCTCGGCGCCGTGGAAGTGCTCGGACTGGCTGTTGGCGCCGGTGGCGTAGGTGTGGTCGTCGACCACGATCTGCCAGAAGTTCTGCGCCGCCGCCAGGTACATCGGCAGGTCGGCCCGCTCCTGCTCGCTGAGCATCTCGTAGAGGTCGGGGTTCTGGCTGAACACCGTGTAGCGCTTGAGCGCCCCGATCAGCTTGGGGATCGTGGTGTTGGCGTGCCGTCCGGCGAGCACGTCGGTGCCGGCGGCGAGCTGGCGGAACAGCGACACCTCGTCCCAGGCCTCGGCGGCCCGCTTGAAGTGGGGGTTGCCGCCGCTGCGCACGTAGAGCTCGTAGAGCGCGTCGTTCATGCCGCCGTACTCGGTGCGCAGCATCACGCTGGTGTCGGCGAGGGTCGACACCCGGCCGTGCAGGTACTCGCCGAAGCCCTCGGCCACCTCGAGCGCGAGGTCACCGGTGCCGTCGTCGACGTACTTGTCGACGTCGAGCAGGCCGGCGAGCACCTTGTGGAGGTTGTAGTAGGGGACGATCACCGGGTCGTCGGAGGCGCCGCGGCCCTCGACGGCGTCCAGCGCGGTGTCGCGGAACGGGCCCAGGTAGCCGGCGCGGCCGGTGCCGTCGTAGGCGTCCTGCACCTCGGCGAGGCCCTCGACGGCGTCGACGATCCGGTCGTGGAGCTGCTGCTTGGTCGCGGGGTCGTCGGTGCTGGCGTACGACATCGCGAGGGCCGACATGTAATGCCCGAACGCGTGGCCGCGGAAGTTGCCGCCCACGTTGCCGTTCTCCCAGCCGGCGTACCCCTCGGCGGTCGGGGGCGTCAGGCCGGCCGTGCGGTAGAACCAGTAGAGGAACTTGTCCGAGCTCAGGTCGAGCAGGTACTCGTGCTCCTTGGCCGTCGCGTTGGTGAGGTACTCGTCGGTGAGGAGCACGTCGAGGCCCGAGTCGCCCAGCGCCTCGCGGGGCGCGGGCACATTCACCTCGAAGGTGCCGGTGATCTCGTCGCCGTCGAGGAAGCGGACGGTGGCGGTGAGCGTGACGACGGCGTCGTCGTCGCCCACCCCGGGCGGCGTGACGGTGCCGTCGGTGCCGATCACGGTCTCGTCGCTCGACGCCCAGGTGATCTGGGAGCCGCGGGAGCCGGCGACCGGCAGCGACAGGGCGGCGCGGGCCACCGCCGGCACGGTGACCTCCTGGAGGTCGGCCTGGGCGACGTCCTCGCGATCGACGGTGCGACCGGTGCGCTCGTAGAGGGTGACGACGTCCTGGGTGGTGGCCACGCCGTCGAACACCATGAACTCGTCGAGGGCCGCGCGGAGGTACGAGCCGTTGTACTGCGGGCCGTTGAAGCCGATCGTCTTCGGGAGCGTCGTGGAGCCGGTGATCACTCCGGTGGAGGCGCCGCCGATGCCGTTCGCCACCACGCTCGGAATCCGCACGCCGTTGCGGTAGAAGGTCGCCTGCTTGCTGTCGCTGCTGTAGGTGACGGCGATGTGAGTCCACTGGCCCACCGGGAAGAACGCGGCGCGGTCGGTGGCGGCGACGCGGATCTTGTACGGCTGCGCGCCTCCTGGGCCCACCGAGAGGGCGAGCGGGGAGGAGCCGGACTCCGAGGCGAGGTACCAGCCGTCACTGTTGTAGGCCTGCTTGTTCCAGGTGATCACCTCCTCGCCGGCCATGGCGGCGTCCGGCTTGAGCCAGAACGACACGCTGAGCTCGGCGGGCTGGAGCGCCGCGCTGGTGCCGAGGTCGAGGTAGGTGCGCCCGGTGAGCTTCACCGCCTGGTCGCCGTCTTGGCCGACACCGGGCACGTAGCTCACGCCGGTGGCGGCATCGGCACCGCGCACCGTGACCGGGTGCGCCGACGTCGAGGAGTCGGCGAGGTCGCCGTCGAAGTCGAGCGCGAGCACCGGGTCGCCGATGCTGAGCAGGGCGGCGTGGGCCGGTGCCGCGAGGGTGCCCAGACCGAGCACCAGGGCGACGACCGCGCCGACGAGGACGGTGGGGATCCGCAGGGTCATGAGGTTTCCTCTCCGCGGGCGCACCGCGGGCTCCGAGTGGCTGTGACCGTCGCCACAGGAAAGAGTGTTAGCGCTAACACGCGTCGCGTCAAGGGAACCGCCGGGATTCCCTCCAACGGGTGAGACCCGCACGCCGCGAACGCCCACCACCACAAGGAATCAGTCACCACCGACGCGCTGAACGGCCCTGTGACTGGTGGGGCGCACTGGGTTGAGAGCGCTCACACGGCACGCATCGGGCTGGCTGGTAAGTCCACGGAAAGCGGCCGGGGCGACAGTGACGCCATTCCACAACCCGCCACCATCCGAAGGACCACTATGAACGTCACACTCACCCGAGTCGTGGGCCGCGTCGCTCGCGGGATCGCCGCGCTCGGGGTCGGCCTGGCTGCTCTCACCGCGACCACCGCAGTGACCGCCCCGGCCGCCCACGCCGACCGCATTGCCAGCGCCGGGCCGATCGGGCCCTACGCCACGAACCAGCTGCACTGCCGCCACCGGGTGTTCGGCGGCGGGGTGGGCGTGCTCCACGCCATCGCGACGCCACCCCGGGTGCTCGCGCCGAACCTGCGCGCCGGAGCCGGCAACGACGGCGCCTGGGTCAGGTACGCCACCGTCCTGTTCAACGAGTTCACCGGCCAGGCGGTCACGAAGTCCGGCTGGAGCAGGTTCGCCTGGGCGACCGACAACCGCCTCGCCCCCTTCCCCGTCGGGGCGGACACGCACGTCGGCGACGCCCGGGGCCACTACAAGGTCGTCTACTACATCCAGTGGTGGCGCCCCGGAGCCAGCCAGCCCTTCGCGCAGGCCAACGAGCGGGTCCAGAACTACCTGTACATCAACCGCAACAACGTGCAGGGCGGCGTCTGGCGATCGTGCTTCATGAGGAACTGACCGCGGCGAGCGCCGCGAGGCACCCGGACCTCGGAGGTCCGGGTGCCGCCGGCTGCTCGCGGCGCCGCACGCGGGCCGTGCAAGTGTTAACGCTCACACTCGAACCGTCCATCAGTTCGGTCGAACTGGTGAGACTGACTTGACGCGCCCGAGGTGGCCGTGGTCACATCGATGTGTTAGCGCTCACACATCAGAGGAACCCGTCATGCGCCGATCCCCCGCCCGCACCCTGCTGAGCAGCGCGGTGTCCCTCGTCGTCCTGGCCCTCACGGCCGGGCTGCTGCTGCTCGCTCCGGCCGGCGCCCAGGCCGCGCCGGCCCGGGCCGCAGCCGACGTCACCGACGGCCTGCTGCTGCGCTACGACCTCGACCAGGCGTCGGGCTCGGTGGTCACCGACAGCTCGGGCAACGGCCGCGACGGCACCGTGGTGGGCGGCGGCACCTGGACCGGCACCCAGGGTCTCCAGCTCGACGGCGTCGACGACCACGTACGGCTGCCGAACAACCTGACGGCCGGCCTGTCGGCCATCACGGTCTCGGTCGACGTGTTCATCGAGCCCAGCCAGGCCGGCAACTACTTCCTCTACAACTTCGGCAACACCGCCGTCGGCAGCCCCGCCTCCGGCAGCGGCTACCTGATGGCCACCGGCAACACCTTCCGGGCCACCATCACCAACCAGTGGTGGAACAACGAGCGCAGCACCGCGCCTGCCCCGGCGAGGGCCCTGGCCCGCGGCGTCTGGAAGACGGTCACCTACACCCAGACCGGCACGACCGGGACGCTCTTCGAGGACGGCTCACAGGTCGGCCAGAACACGGCCGTGTCGTGGACCCCGGCCCAGCTCGGCGGTGGCGCCACCACCCGCAACGTGCTCGGCGAGTCGGCTTACGCCGCCGACAACACGCTCAAGGGCAAGGTCCGCAACTTCCGCGTGTACAACCGAGCGCTGACCCCCTCGGAGGTGGCAGCGATCTCGCTCACCGACGCCAACCGGCTCGCCTCCGACGCCCAGGTGCTCACCCTCGGTGACCTCTCCGCCGTCACCGACGACCTCACTCTCCCGGCCGCCGGACCGTACGGCTCGGCGATCTCCTGGGCCTCGAGCGTCCCCGGCACCATCGCCGCGAACGGCCAGGTGACCCAGCCGGCCGCGGGCAGCGACCCCGTCGACGTCGTCCTCACCGCGACCCTCTCCCGCGGTGGCGAGAGCCTCACCAAGACCTTCGACGCCACGGTGCTGCCCGACGACTCCGACCAGAGCAAGGCCGACGCCGCCGCCGCGGCGCTCGCGATCGTGCACGCCGACGACGTCCGCAGCCACCTCACGCTGCCCGCCACCGGCCTGCACGACGCCACCGTCGGCTGGGCCTCCTCCGACCCCGACGTCGTAGCGCCGGACGGCATCGTCCACCGCCCGGCCCACGGCGCCGGCGACGACGTCGTCACGATGACGGCCACCGTCACCGTCGGCTCAGCCACCGCCACCCGCGAGATCCCGCTCACCGTGCGCGAGCAGCCTGCGCCCGCCGAGTACGAGGGCTACGCCTTCAGCTACTTCGTGAACAACTCGATCGCCGGCGAGAAGATCTACTTCGCCGCCAGCCGCGGCAACAACGCCCTGCGCTGGGACGAGCTCAACGACGGCCAGCCCGTGCTCGAGTCGACCTTCGGCGAGATGGGTCTGCGCGACCCGTTCCTGATCCGCTCCCCCGAGGGTGACCGCTTCTTCCTCATCGCCACCGACCTCTCGATCGGCCGCAACGGCGATTGGGACCGCGCCCAGCGCCAGGGCAGCCGCTACCTGGAGGTGTGGGAGTCCACCGACCTCGTCACCTGGTCCGAGCAGCGGCACGTGCTCGTCTCGCCCCCGACGGCCGGCAACACCTGGGCACCGGAGGCGTACTGGGACGAGTCGCTCCAGCAGTACGTCGTGTTCTGGGCCTCGAAGGTCTACGCCGACAACGACCCGGGGCACACCGGCAACACCTACAACCGGATGCTCTACGCGACCACGCGCGACTTCGTGTCCTTCTCCCCCACCCGCGTCTGGCAGGACGTCGGCTCCTCGCGCATCGACTCCACGGTCATCCGCGAGGACGGCAGCTACTACCGCTTCACCAAGGACGAGGGTGCGGGCACCACCGGCTGCTCCGACATCATCCAGGAGAAGAACGACGTCCTCACCGAGCCCGACCTGGTGGGCAGCAAGGCCTGGGCGTTCCAGGCCGGCTGCATCGGCCGCGACGCCGGCACCTCCGCCGTCGAGGGCCCGTCGATCTTCAAGGCCAACCCGGGCGACACCTCGCTCAACGACTACTACCTGTTCGTCGACGAGTACGGCGGTCGCGGCTACATCCCGCTCGGCACCGACGACCTCGACGCGCCGGACTGGACTGTGCCGCCGGCGTACACGCTGCCCTCCAGCCCCCGCCACGGCACCGTCATCCCCGTCACGGCGGCCGAGCTCGCCGCGCTGCGCGACGGCCTCGGCGCCCCCGAGCCGCCCGCGCCGGTGCAGGCCGACGAGAACGGCCTGGTGGCGCACTACCCGCTCACCACCGACGCCGCCGACGCCTCCGGCCACGACTACGACGGCACTGTCACCGGTGACGCCACGTTCGCCGACGGCGCGCTCACCCTCGGCGGCAGCACCGGTCACGTGAAGCTGCCCGACGACATGATGGCCGGCCTCGACGCCATCACGGTGTCGTCGAAGGTGTGGGTCGACAGCACCCAGAGCGGCAACTACTTCCTGTGGGGCCTCGGCAACACCGGCACCGACGGCGCGGGCCGCGGCTACCTGTTCTCCACCGGCAACAGCACCTACCGCGCCGCGATCGCGGCCGGCAACTGGACGACGGAGCAGGGCATGACCTCCGGCTCCCCGCTCACCCGCGGCGCCTGGAAGACCGTCACCTACACCCTCGAGGACGGCGTCGCGACGCTCTACCTCGACGGCGTGCAGGTGGGCCGCAACGCCGACGTCACCATCACCCCCGGCGACATCGGCGGCGGCCGAACGTCGGCCAACTACATCGGCCGCTCGGTCTACACCGGTGACAACCGGCTCAAGGGCAAGGTGCAGGACTTCCGCATCTACAACCGGGCCCTCACCGGCGACGAGGTCGCCGACCTCTCCGACGACGGCACCGGTATCCGCGGCGTCATCCTCGACAGCCTCAAGGTCCCGGCGCGGATCGACGCCGCCGCCGGCACCGTGCTGCTCGCCGTCGAGCCCGGCACCGACCTCACCACGCTCGACCCGGCCTACGCCGTCCGCTCGACCTCCACGGTCACGCCGGAGGGTCCTCAGGACTACACCGAGCCGGTCACCGTCACGGTCACCGCCGCCGACGGCTCGACCCGCGACTGGACCGTCACCGCCGTCGAGATGCGCTCGCCGGTGCTGCCGGGGCTGTACGCCGACCCGAACATCGCCGAGTTCGACGGCGTCTACTACCTCTACGCCACCACCGACGGCTTCGCCGGCTGGGGCGGCAAGGAGTTCTACGTCTGGAAGTCGACGAACCTCGTCGACTGGACCCGCTCAGCTGAGCCGTTCCTGACCCTCGACGGCGAGAACGGCGACGTGCCGTGGGCCACCGGCAACGCCTGGGCGCCGACGATCATCGAGCGCGACGGCAAGTACTACTTCTACTTCTCCGGCCACAACGCGGCCCTCAACCGCAAGACGATCGGCGTCGCGGTGGCCGACAGCCCCGAGGGGCCGTTCACCGCGCAGCCCGAGGCGATGATCCTCAACAACGAGGCCGTCACCTCGGGTCAGGCCATCGACCCGGCCGCCTTCCGTGACCCGGTGTCGGGCAAGCACTACCTGTACTGGGGCAACGGGAGCCCGGTGATGGCCGAGCTCGGCGACGACATGACGTCGCTGGTGCCCGGCACCATCCGGGCGATGACCGGGCTCACGAGCTACCGCGAGGGCTCGTTCATGAACTACCGCCAGGGGATCTACCACCTGACGTACGCGATCGACGACACCGGTTCGCCGAACTACCGCGTGGGCTACGCGACGTCGACCAGCCCCGAGGGCCCGTGGACCTACCGCGGCGTCATCCTGCAGAAGGACGAGTCGCAGGGCATCCTCGGCGCCGGCCACAGCTCGATCGTGCAGGTGCCCGGCCGCGACGAGTGGTACATCGCCTACCACCGGTTCGCGATCCCCGGCGGCAACGGCACCCACCGGGAGACCACGATCGACCGGCTCACCTTCGGTGACGACGGCCTGATCGAGCAGGTCGTCCCCACCCTCACCTCGGTCGACCCGCTCGCCTACGACGGCACCGAGCCCGACGCCTCGGTGGAGGACGGCGTCCTCACGCTCACCGGCGACGACACCGTCGTCGCGCTGCAGTACCGCCTCGACGGCGGCGAGTGGACCACCTACTCCGCGCCGGTCGCGCTCCCCGCGGGCTCCTACCAGGTCGGCTACCGCGCCCGCGGCACCAACCTGCAGTGGAGCGACGAGTGGACCCTCGACGTCTCCGTCGACGGCCCGGCCCCGTCGGCCACGGTCAAGCCACGCATCTCCGGCACCGCCGCCGTCGGCGGCCTGCTGTCGGCCACCACCGGCACCTGGGACACCTCCGGGCTGGCGTTCTCCTACCAGTGGCTCCGCGACGGCGCCCCCCTCGGCGGCGCCACCGCCCGCACCTACCGGGTCCGCCCCGCCGACGTCGGCCACCGCCTCGCGGTGCGCGTCACCGCCACCGGCACCGGCGTCACCCCGGGCGAGTCGACGTCGACCCCCACCGCCGTCGTCCGCCGCGCCGCCACCACGGTTCGCGTCTCCGCGAGCGACGCCACCCCGCGCGTCAACCAGTGGGTCCGCCTCGCCGTTCGCGTCGTCCCGAACCCCGCCGCCG
Source organism: uncultured Actinomycetota bacterium (assembly GCA_963780355.1). Taxonomy (GTDB): domain Bacteria; phylum Actinomycetota; class Actinomycetes; order Propionibacteriales; family Nocardioidaceae; genus Nocardioides. The sequence goes on along the minus strand of CAWABT010000001.1, from coordinate 1,207,256 downwards.
CCCCCGTGGCCGGACGGGTCGAGGTCTACGTCGCCGGCCGCCGGGTCGCCACCCGCGTCCTCCGCGACGGTCGCGCGGTCGTCCCGGTCCGCGCCACCCGCCCCGGCGCCACCCGCGTCGTCGTCCGCTACCTCGGCTCGGCCGCCGCGGCCCCGAGCCGGGGGGCGCTCACGGTGCGCGCGCACCGGTAGCGCCCGCTCCTTCCGTCAGCGGGTGGGACGGCCGAGAGCCGGACGTGCCAGCAGCGCAGGATCGAGGGTGCGCAGGATGTCGGGCTCGAACCCGTTCCGGACTCCCCACAGCACCGCTTGGGCGCGCGTCGAGACACCGATCTTCCGGTAGGCCGTCCGGATGTGGGTCTTGATCGTGTTGATGCCGAGGAAGGCGCGGTCGGCGATCTGCTGGTTGGACAGTCCGTGGGTGATCAGGGCGATGACCTCGGCCTCGCGGGGGGTCAGACCCGCCTCCCGGCCGGGCCAGTCGCCCTCGTCGCCGGCACTGGACTCCATGTCACCGGCCAGGACGACGATCTCGCCCCGCATGACCCGCTCCAGGGCACGCACGATCTGCGGCCCGGTCAGCACCTTCGACAGGTACCCGCGCGCGCCGGCGGCGATGGCCTCCTCGATCAGCTCCGGGTCGAGGTTCCAGCTGTAGATGACGACCCTGGCGCCGCTGTCCCGCACGAAGTCCCGCAGGTCGATGCCCGTGCCCTGGACCTGGCCGAAGGTGTCGTAGAGCACGACGTCGACGTCGGAGATCACCGGCAGCGAGACCCCGGTCTCGACGACGTCGATCCGCTCGGCGGCGAGGAACGCCGAGACTCCCGCGACCACGATGGCGTAGTCGTCCACGATGGCCAAGCGCAGTCGAGGCTGGGAGATGTTCATGTGGTCTCCAACGTACTCCCAGTCGTCGTACCGTCGCGTGCGGTCGGCGAGGCCGGCTCCGCCCGCACGGTGAGGCAGCGCTGACCCCGCCCAAGGCGGCATGAGCGGACGGGTTCTCCGGCACACTGACGTGGCATACGCCCAGCAAAGAGGGTCAGGGGTTCGAATCCCCTCAGCTCCACCCGGCCGACTCGGCCCGTGACCAGCGCCGGTCGGGCCGATCTCCTGCCCAGCAGCGAGCTCTCAGTACCACCCGAAGCGCTCGGAGTGGGCCCACGCGCCCTGCGGGTTGCCGTAGCGGGCGGCGATGTACGCCAGCCCCCACGCGATCTGGGTCTCCGGGTTGGTGCGCCAGTCCGGTGCGACGACGGCCATCTTGGAGCCCGGCAGCGACTGGGGAATGCCGTACGCGCCCGACGACGGGTTCTCCGCAAGATGGTCCCAGCCCGACTCGCGTCGCCACAGCGCGTCGAGGTAGGGCCACTGCGCGGCGTCGAAACCGAACTCCTGCACCATCCGGTAGCCGAGTCCGCGGTTGGAGTCGGGGTCGACGTCGGTCGGCACCGTGGCCGGAGGCTGGCTGGCCAGGTTCTGGGCGATCCGTTCGGCGCGGTTGCGTAGCTGCTCGAGGATCACGGCCCGCGGGACGCGGGCGATCGCGCCGGTCCGGCCCGGCGCGGGCGGGGAGGGCGTGGGAGCCTCCGGGGTCGAGGTGGCCTCCGGGGTCGGGGTGGCCTCGGTGGTCGCAGCGGAGTCGGACGCCGCGGGGGTGTCCGGCGCGGCGCGGCGATCCTGGGCGGCCTGCCCTTCCCCGCCGCAGCCGGCGATGAGAAGCACCCCCAGACCGGCTCCCACGACCCGCGTCAGTCGCACCGGTCCCACCGGCGTGAGGGTACGGGACGCCGAACCCCGCGCGACGTGAACCAGCGGGCGCTAGGCCGAGGAGTTGCCTTCGTGGGGTTCATCATCGTCGGCGGCCTCATCGACTGCCAGCCGTTTCTCGTCCCGACGCCGGCGCGAGATGCCCACGCCTTGGCTTCTTCGGTAAACCCCCAATGGCCGCTCTTACGCGACATGTCTCGAGGACCCGAGTGCTCAGTCTTTCCGCGCCCCAATCCCATGACGCCGACGCTACTCGACCACTGACGCAACACATCCGCTCCTCGGTGCGGGCTGATCGGAACGCGAGCCACGTTCCACGACAACGAAGGTCGCCAGCTCGGGCCGGTTCTCGCCCAAGGCGCTCCGACAACCCCGCCGGAACCGGCGGGGGGTGGGGCGAGGTCGTCAGGGCTCGGGTGAGGAGCCGTGCTGGTCGACGCGGAACCGGTCACCCGCGGGGCTGGTCCAGGTGAAGGCGGTCGGAACGCCGTGGTCGGTGGTGGTGGCGGCGGGCTCGTAGGTCCAGCTGCAGAAGGTCTTCATGCGGTGGTGGGTCCGGCACAGGGGTGCGAGGTTCGAGGTCGACGTCGGTCCCTCGCCGTACGGGACGCGGTGGTCGAGGTCGCAGCGTCTTGCGCGTCTCGTGCGGTACGGGAACACGCAACGTGGCCAGGCGAGCCGGGCGCGCTCGGCGATCGGGGCGGTGGGGACGTAGCCGGCGACGGATCGGGCTTCGTTGAGGTCGATGACGGGCTTGATCGTCACCTGGGCGCCGGCACACCAGGCCGCGACCTGGTCGACCAGCACCGGGGTGTCGGTGTTGTCGAGTCGCGCGACCGCGGACTCGGACAGGTGCACGAACAGGGTGACGCCGCGGCCCGTGGGTTCGCTGAGGTCGAGTGCCAACTGGGCGCGGGGCGATCTCCCCGACCGCCATCGCGCGCCGAACGTGGAGCGGCTCCTCGCAGCCGAGGTCCGCCAGCTGAGCCGCGCCGCCGCCGACACTGATCTGCCTCAACCATGGGGTTGTGGAGAACACTGTAGATACGTTGCGACGGCGGGCCGGGGGTCTCGACACGGACTCGCTGACGCTCGCCCGGCTCGACCACCGCCGTCTCGCTTCGCTCGCCTACTCGACTCGGGCACGACCATCGGCGGCCCCGCTGCGCTCGCCTCTCGCCGGCTACTCGAGCACGACCAGCCGTTGCGTCGCGCGGGTCATCGCGACGTACCGGTCGACGGCGCCCTCGAGATTCCCCACCAGGACGACGAGGTCGAACTCCAGCCCCTTGGCCAGCTCGGGCGTGAGGAGCCGGACCCGCGGCGGGAGGTCGGGCACGTCCGCGGTGGCGATCACGCAAGCCGTGCCCTCGGCGTGGTCGACGAGCCAGGCATCCAGCAACGACGGCAGCTCGGACACGGACCCGTGGTGGACGGGCATGCCGGTCTCGCGGATCGACGTCGGCACGTTGGCGTCGGGGAGGGCGGCGCGGATGACGGGCTCGGCCTCGGCCATCACCTCGGCCGGGGTGCGGTAGTTCACCGTGAGCGTCGCGACGTCGACGTGGTCGAGGCCGACCCGCTCGAGCCGCTCGTGCCACGACTCGGTGAAGCCGTGGCGCGCCTGGGCGCGGTCGCCGACGACGGTGAGGCTGCGCGACGGGCACCGGGCCAGCAGCATCCGCCACTCGGCGTCGCTGAGCTCCTGGGCCTCGTCGACGACGACGTGGGCGAACGGGCCGGCGAGCAGGTCCGGGTCGAGCGTGGGCAGCGCCGAGGTGTCGACCAGCGCGGCCTGGAGGTCGTCGCCCCGCAGCATGGACATGATCTTGAGGTCGGACTGGTCGGTCTCGATGAGGTGCTCGACCACCCGGTTCTTCTCCTCCAGCTCGGCGGCGGCCGCGGCCTCGGCGCGCTGCCGGCGGCGGGAGGCGGCGGGGTCGCCGACCCGGAGCCGGGCGGCGTCGAGCAACGGCAGGTCCGACGTCGTCCACGCCCGCGGGTCGTCGCGCTGCACCAGCCGGACCTCGTCCGCCGTCAACCACGGGGCGCAGCGCCGCAGGTAGGCAGGCACCGACCAGAGGTCCTCGACGACGTCGGTGGGGTCGATGAGCGGCCAGGCCCGGCCGAAGGTGGTGGCGAGCGCGTCGTTCGCCCGCAGCGCGCGGCGCAGCTGGGCGAGCGGCACCTCCTCGGCGTCCACCTGGTCGGTGAGGATCGTGAGCAGGGCCTCCCACACCACGTCCCGCGCGTCGTTGTGCGGGGTGCCGGGGTCGGCGGCGTCGAACGCCTCGGCCCAGTCGTCGACGCCGAGCCACAGGTCGGCCCACGGCGTCGCGACCGTCATGGGCGAGGTCGGCGGCTCCTCGAACAGCGCGACGGCGGGCTCGACTGCGTCCACCATCGCCGCCGTCGCCTTGAGGGCCGCGACCCGAGGGTCGGCCTCGGGGACGGCGTCCGCCCCCTCGGGCAGCAGGTCACGCAGCGTGCAGGTCTGCACGCCCTCCTCCCCCAGGCTCGGCAGCACATCGGACACGTAGCCGAGGTAGGGCCGGCTCGGCCCGACGAACAGCACGCCGCCGCGCCGGTGGCCGAGCCGCGGGTCGGAGTAGAGCAGGTACGCCGTGCGGTGCAGCGCGACGACGGTCTTGCCGGTGCCCGGACCGCCGTCGACGACGAGCGTGCCGCGGGAGCCGGCCCGGATGATCGCGCTCTGGTCGGCCTGGATGGTGCCGAGCACGTCGCGCATCCGCGGCGACCGGCTGGCGCCGAGGCTCACGACGAACGCCGACTGATCGTCGAGCGAGGCGGCGTGGCCGGCGAGAGCGTCGGCGGTGAACACCTCGTCCCAGTAGTCGACGATGCGGCCTCCTGCCCAGCGGTAGCGACGGCGGCTCGCCAGCCCCATCGGATCGGCGTGGGTGGCGCCGAAGAACGGCTCGGCCGCGGGCGAACGCCAGTCGAGCAGCAGCCGCCGACCGTCGCGGTCGGTGAGCCCGGCCCGACCGACGTAGGCCGGCTCGCCGCCGTCCGCGGGCACGAGCCGGCCCAGGCAGAGGTCGAGCCCGAACCGGCGCAGTGTGCGCAGCCGCGAGGTCAGCCGGTGCACCTCCTGGTCGCGCTCGAGCGACTCGGTGGTGCTCTCCGACGTCTGCCGGCGGACGACGGCGAGCCGCTCGGTCAGGTCGGCGACGGCGTGATCGAGGGACGCCGCGAGCGCGGCGAAGTGCGCCTCGTCGGCGGCGACCAGGGCGGGGTCGGCCTTGGCGGCGAGGCGGGCGGGCAGGGCGAAGACATCGGCGATGACGGACGGCACGATGGGCGATTCTGAGGCGTCACCGGGGCCTTGCGGCAAGCCCCACCTGCCGCTATACCTTGGAACTGAGGGGACTACGCGGCGCCGACGGCGGCAGCCAGCGCACCCACGACCGCGAGGGCGCAGCGCCCCCGGTCCACCACCAGCAGCCGGCCCACGAGCGTGGCGTCCCGCGATCCGAGGCGGCCGTGGAGCGGCGCGGCGAGTCCCGCCGTCACCGCGAGGGCACCGGCGCTGGCGACCAGCGCCAGCCACCCGACGGCTCCCGGGCCGGCGACCACGAGGGCGGCGCCGGACAGCACGAGCGCCAGGTAGACCACCCCCACGAGGGGCGTGATCGCGCGCGAGTGGCGGGCGTGGGCGATGCGCCACTCCCCCGCGTCGCGCGCGGCGAGGGCCGGGTAGACCAGCAGCGTGGCGGCGAGCTGGAAGCCCGCGTGCAGCGCCGCCGCCAGCGCGAACCCGACCTCCGCGCTCACCGCGGGTCAGGCGGGGTCGCTGGCCGCCGGGGCCTGGACGTCCCCGGCGTGCGACGTGCCCGGCAGCGTCTCGTCGGTCAGCGAGCGCCGCAGCGCCTCGGTGACCCCGGTGTAGCGGAAGCCCGGCTCGAGGACATCGGTGCGGATGTCGTCCTCATGGCAGACCATGTCGTGGCAGAGGCTCTCCACCAGGCTCGCCACGGTCGTGCGGTCCATGCCGCTGATGAGCGCGCACGCCCGGCCGACGAGCCACTGCGGAGCCAGGGGCACGCGGAACCGCAGCCGGCGCAGCCCCGCCACCTCGGCGTAGCGCCCGAGGAGCTCGGGGTAGGTGAGCACCTCCTCGCCGCCGACGTCGTAGGCGCGGTTGCGCGGCGGGTCGGCGATGACGCGCGCGACCAGGTGGACGACGTCCTCGATGGCCACCGGCTGGAGCCGCCGCCGCATCCACGCCGGCACCGGGGTCACGAGCGGCACCCGCTCGCTCAGCCGGCGCAGCAGCTCGTAGGAGGTCGACCCGGCGCCGATCACCATCGCCGCGCGGAGCACGGTCGTGGGCACGGCGGAGTCGAGGAACACCTGCTCCACCTCGTGGCGCGAGCGCAGGTGGTCCGACAGCAGGCCCGGCGGCACCAGGCCGGAGAGGTAGACGATCCGCTCGACGCCGGCGTCGGCGCAGGCGCGGGCGGTGCGCTCGGCGGCCTCCCGGTCCTTGGCCACGAAGTCGTCGGAGTCCATCGCGTGCACCAGGTAGACGACGACGTCGACGCCCGCCACGGCCGCGCGGACCGAGGCGTCGTCCGCGACATCGAGCACGCGTGGCCGCACCTCGTCGCCCCACGGGAAGTCGTCGGTGCGCGAGGGGTCGCGGGTCGCCGCGAGCACCGTGTGCCCCTCCTCGAGGAGGGTCGGGACCAACCGCGACCCGACGTAGCCCGTCGCGCCGGTCACCAGGATGCTCGTCATGCGTCTCCGCTCGTCCCGGCCGGTCCGGGTCCTGCCACCGTAGGGGCCGCACGGCGACCCGCGGACCACCCCGGGCGGCGGCTCAGTTGAGCAGCCGCAGGTTCTCGGGCACGCCGCCGCCGCGCTGCACGACGTCCTCGGTCATCTCCTGGAGCGCGGTGAGCGCGACGCTCTGCGAGAGCGGCCCGTAGGAGATGCGGGCGACGCCGTTCGCCTCCTGCCACTGCGACGACGGTGTGCCCGGCACGCCGATCGTGGTGAGCCGGCGCGGGCCGAACGCCTCGACGAGGACGCCGATCTGCTCCTCGTCGAGCCGGGCGGGCACGAACACGACGGGCGCGCCGGCGTCGAGGTAGGCCCTGCCGCGCTCGACGGCGTTCGCGAGGTTCTCGGCCGGGTCGCCCTTGCGGTTGAGTGCGAACGTGTCGGTGCGCGCGTTGAGCACGAAGTCGACGCCCTCGGCCTCGGCGACCTTCATGATCGCCTCGACCTGCCGGGCGGCGTCGGCCACCGGCTTCAGCTGGTCCTCGATGTTGGCGCCGACGATGCCCACCCCGATCGCGCGGCGGACGGTCTCGGCCGCGTCGCCGTAGCCGCCCTCGAGGTCGGCCGACACCGGCAGGTCGGTGGCGGCGGCGATGCGCCCGACCTGCTCGATCATCAGGTCGACCGGGATCTTCTCGCCGTCCGGGTAGCCGAACGAGGCGGCGATCGAGTGGCTCGCCGTCGCCAGCGCGGTGGTGCCCTCGACGGCGGCCACCGTCCTCGCGCTGACCGCGTCCCACACGTTCACCACTGACAGCAGCGTCGCGTCCTGGTGGAGCCGGAGCAGCTCGGCTCCCTTGGCCTGCACGTCCTCGTTCGCGGTCATGTCTTGAGGCTAGGCCGTGTCCGCAAGCCGCCCGGCCTGACGCGACACCAGCGCCGCGAGCGCCGTGGTGATCGGGACGGCGGCGATCAGGCCGAGCGTCGCGACGATGCTGCGGACGATCTCCTGGGCGATGATCTGGTCGCTCACCACGTCGCCGGGCGAGTCCCGCTGCGCGACGATGATGATCATCAGCGGCAGCGCGGAGCCGGCGTAGGCGAGCACGATCGTGTTGATCACCGACGCGATGTGGGAGCGCCCGACCCGGCTCCCGGCGCGGTAGAGGTCGAGCGCGCGGCTGCCCGGGTTCGCGCGCGCCAGCTCCTGCACGGTCGCCGCCTGCGTGACCGTGACGTCGTCCAGCACGCCGAGCGAGCCGATCACGATGCCGGCGAGCAGGAGCCCCTCGGTGTTGAGCCCGGAGCCGATCGCGAGGGACGCCGACACGTCGTCGGTGACGCCGGTGAGGTGGAGGGCGCCCACGCTGAGCGCGCCGAGCACGCCGGTGAGCGCCAGGCTGCTGAGGGTGCCGACGACGGCCACGGTGGTGAGCAGCGAGAAGCCGTGGGTGAGGTAGAGGACGGCCAGCGCGATCGCCGCCGACCCCACGATCGCCACCAGCAGCGGCGGCTCCCCGGTGAGGATCGCCGGCACCACGAAGAAGATCAGCAGGAGGAACGTGACGGCGAGCCCGACGAGCGCGAACAGGCCGCGCCACCGCCCGAAGACGATCACGGTCGCCGCGAACACGATCGCCAGCAGCCACAGCTGGCTGAGCCGCTGGTGGTCGACGATCGAGTACACCGAGCCGTCCGGCGTCTCCGAGCGGATCAGCACCACCTCGTCGCCCTCGGCCACCTCCGGCGCCCCCGCCCCGCCCGGCAGCAGCGTCTCCACGGTGGAGTCGGCGTCGGGCCCGCTGGTGAGCCGGACGTCGACCCGGCCGCACCCGTTGACTCCGGACTCGGTGCCCTCGGGACACTCCTCGGTCACGACCTTCTCGACGACGCCGTCGAGCTGCTCGACGCCCTCGCCCTCGTCGCCGGGCAGGTCGCCCGGCCACAGCCACACCATCGCCGCCAGCGTCGCGACGGCGAGCGGCACCACGACGACGAGCGCGGCGATCCGCAGCGGTCGGGGGGCGCGGGCCGCGCGCGCCCGGTGCGACCCGCTCACCGGCCGAGCACCCGCCGCAGGAAGTCGTTCTCGAACCGGCCGGCCGGGTCCCACCGGCCGACGACGGCGGCGAACTCCTCGAGTCGCGGGTAGACCCGGCGCAGGTCGGCCGCGTCGCTCGTGAAGACCTTGCCCCAGTGCGGGCGGGCGTCGAGCGGTCGCAGTGCCGCCTCGATCTCGGGCACGACGGCAGCGACCGCGTCGACGTCGAGCTGCCAGGTGAAGTGGATCGCGACGCTGTCGCGACCGCCGGACGGGCTCAACCACGCGGAGTCCTGGGCGACCGCCCGGATCTCGCCCATGTGCAGCAGCCTGCCCACCTGCGGCCCGACGGCGCGCACCGCGGCCACCGCGTCCACCGCCCGGGCGGCGTCGACGAAGAGCTCCGACTGGATCTCGTCGCCGCGGCCGGGCCGGAACTCGCTGCGGAAGTGCGGCAGCCGCTCGAACGCCGGCCCGCGCTCCCCGAGCTGGGGCGTCACGTGGTCGGCGTCGACGCCCGGGAGCATGTGCAGCGGGACACGCGCCTCGCGGGCGCCGAGATCGCGCAGCAAGGGCGTCGCGTCGTCGACGCCGGGCCGCTGCTTCACCCACACCTGCGCCGCGCCGGCGTCGTCGTAGCGGGTGAACACGCTGACGCTGTAGGCGCTCGCGAGCAGGTCGGACAGCCGCGGCAGGAGCACGTCCCAGCCCAGCCCCTCGTACACCCGCTGCTCGATCTCGAACGCCGGCTCGGTGCGCAGGTCGAGCCGGTGCACGACGCCGAACGCGCCGAGCCCGACGACGACCGCGTCGAAGTCGGCGTCGTCCGGCGTCACCGTCACGTCGTCGCCGGCCGCGTCGACCAGGTGCACCGCGGCCACCTGCGCCGAGAGCGCCGGGTTGCCGGCCCCGGAGCCGTGGGTGCCGGTCTGCACCGCCCCGGCCACCGAGATGTGCGGCAGCGACGCCAGGTTCGGCAGTGCCCGGCCGTGCTCGTGGAGGAATGCCGCCACCCGCGCGTGGGTGACGCCGCCCGGCACGCTCACCATGCCGGTGTCGTCGAGCGCGAGATCGTCGGGCATCCCCGCCAGCGAGACCTGCACGCCGTCGGTGTCGGCGGCGTCGTTGAACGAGTGCCCGGTGCCGGCCGGCTTCACGCGGTCGTGCGCCCGCACCACCTCGCGGAGCTCGGCCAGCGACGTCGGCGCCACCCGCTCCGGCGCGCGATAGGTGACGTTGCCGGCCCAGTTGCGGGAGGGAGTGGTCACCGCCCCAGCGTCGCAGGCAGCGAAATCACCTGCACGGGTGAGTGTTGGTGCAGGCCCTGGCCCGGGGTCGCTCGGCAGAATCCGTCGCCGACGCGGGTGTTCCCTCGACCCGCGCGCACGCGATCATCTGGGGCGTCCGGCAGGGGCTCCTGCTCGACGAGGCACCCGACGCCGATTGAGGACAGCGACGACGAGGCCGCCGGCCAGCGTGACCAGGGCCGTGAGCAGCGCGGCGTGGTTCCATCCGCTCAGCTGAGCGGGATTCGGGGCATCCGGTGCCGCCGCCACCAGCCCCACCACCGTGACGCCGGCCGACGCTGCGAGGTAGCGCGCGGTGTTGTTGACGCCGGTGCCGAGCGCCGCCCGCTCGGGCGGCACCGTCGACGGCGCCTGCCGGCCCAGCCCGCCGTTGAGCACGCCGGTGGCCACGCCGGCGAGCAGCATCCCGGGCAGCAGCCGGGCCGCGCCGTCGGAGGCGTCGAGCCCGGTGAGCAGGGCGAGGCCGGCCGCGGTGCCGAGCAGCCCGACGACGAGCTGGGTGCCGCCGTCCCACCCCGCGACGAACCGCCGCACTGCGGCAGCGCTCACGGCACTGGTGAGAGACCACGCCATGAGAACCAGCGCCGCGCCCCAGGTGCTGAGACCGAGCCCGCCCACCATGAAGCTGCCGGAGAACGACATCAGGGCGATCACACCCAGTCCGGTGGCGACCGCGGCAACGGTGGCCGCCACGAAGTCCGGACGCCGGAACAGCTCGGGCGGCAGCATCGGGTGCCGGCCGCGGCGCTGGGCGACCACGAACCCGCCGAGGGCGAGCACCCCGACCACCCCGCCGGCCACCACCGCGACCGCGCCGCCGGCCCGGACCTCGACCAGCGCCACCATCGCGGCGGCGGTGCCGACGGTGAGCAGGGTCGCGCCGACCGGGTCGAGCCGGCGGTCGCGGATCCGTGGGGTCTCGGCGAAGCAGCGCGGCGCCGCGAGTGCGGTGGCGACGCCGGCCACCGCCAGCACGGCGTACGGCGCTCGCCAGGCGTCGACCAGGTCGAAGGCGCCGCTGAGCAGCGGACCGATGGCGATGCCGAGGCCGAGGCTCGCGCCCCACATGCTGCCGGCCGTGCCGGCGGTCTGGTGGCCCTCGCCACTGGTCAGCACCGCCACCAGCCCGAGGCCGCTGGCGATCAGCCCGGCAGCGCCGGCACCCTCGACCACGCGGCCGGCCACGAACACCGCGTCGCCGGGGGCCACCGCGCAAAGCAGAGAGCCGGCCGTGAACACCCACGCCCCGACCACGAACACCCGGCGACGGCCGACCAGGTCGGCGAGCGCCCCGGCCGTGAGCAGCACGACCGCGAGGCCGAGGCTCATCGACGCGAGGATCCAGGTGCGCCCGGACGCCGAGGCCGGCAGCACGTCGGCCAGCGTCGCGATGTTCCCCAGCGGCGCCGCGTAGGCGACCATCGCCACGAACATGCTCGCGCACGTCAGGGTGAGCGCGCTGCGGAAGGTCGGGGCGGGCACGGGGACGACGGTACCCGATTTGGTCTGGTCACCAGACCGGAGCCGCTACAGTGGGACCGTGGCCCTCGGCACCGGATACGACCAGCAGGCGTGCTACCTCGCCCGCTCGCTCGAGGTGCTCGGCGAGCGCTGGACGCTGCTGATCGTGCGCGACTGCTTCCTCGGCGTCCGCCGCTTCACCGACCTGCGCGACCACCTCGACATCTCGCGCGCCGTGCTCAGCCAGCGGCTCCAGCAGCTCGTCGACGCCGGCGTCCTCGAGCGCGCCGACGCCGGCGCTCACGCCGAGTACGCGCTCACCGACGCCGGCCGCGAGCTCTGGCCGGTGGTGCTCGGCCTGGCGCGCTGGGGCGAGCGGCACGTGCCCGGCGACCACCCGGCGCGGCGGTTCGTGCACGCCGGCTGCGACGCCGACCTCGACGACGCCGGGCGCTGCCCGCGCTGCGGCACCGTCCCCGACCCGGCCGACGTCGAGACGCGCCCCGGCGGCGAGTCAAGGCGCACCGACCGGGTGACCCGCGCACTGCGCGAGCCCCACCGGATGCTGACCCCGATCTAGGGGGTGAGCGCCTCCGAGTCGGCGGTGGGCTCGGCCGCGGGCTCGCTCGGCGCCGGTTCCTCCGGCGCCACCGGCTCGGTCTCCTCCGGCTCCTCGGGCGTCGCCTCCTCGGTGGGCTCGGGGTCGCTCGTGGCCGGCGGCGACTCGGTGGGCTCGTCGCCCGGCTCCTCCGGGTCCTCGTCGGTCGTGGCCGGTGGGACCGTCGGCGTCGGGAAGGTGCCGGGCTGGTCGGCCTCGACGACGGCGGCGATCTGCTCCTGGAACTCGTCGATCCGGTCGTCGATCTCGTCGAGCGGGATCGTGGCGACCTGCTGCCCGAACTCGGCCAGCGCGGCCCAGATGTCGTCGAGCAGCGCCATCGCCTCCGCGCTCAGCGGGCCGTCGAGCGTCACGATGAACTGCTGGGCGAGGGCGTAGGTGAGGCAGCTGACGCAGTTGTAGTTGATGGCGGCGGCGAGGTTCTGCGGCGCGACGACGCCGGCCTCGTCCCCCAGCACGAACACCACCTGGAAGGCCACCGCCACCGCGGCGCAGTTCTCGCACGAGGCGAACGCGTAGGCCTCGTTCGCGTTGAGCACGTCCTCGCCGTCCTCCACCCACACCAGGGCGAAGGCGACGTCGTAGGTGACGGTGTCGTCGGTCGAGGTGGCCGCGACCGCCTGGTTGTCGCCGGGCTCCGGGGCGAGCGGACGCTCGAACGGGAACACCCAGGCGTCCGGCTGCTCGCCCGGCTCCCCGGTCCCCGGGTCCACGGCCGTGCCGGGGTCGCGCGGCTGGGCGATCACCGCCAGCTGCGGCTCGGCCGCGGTCGGCAGCGGCTGGCTGTCGTCGAGCACGGTCCGCACCGACCCGGTGTCGCCGACGGCGTACCCCGACGACGACGTCTGCTCGGGCTCGGCGGCCGGTGCGGGCGCCGGCAGCACCGGCGCCACCCGGGCGGCGGGCTGCAGCAGGTCGGTGACCGTGCCGCCCTCGTCGGGCTGCACCGGCCGGTAGGTGTAGGGCCGCGGCCACCACACCCAGATCAGCCCGGCGATCACGGCGCCGATCGTGGCGAGCACGATCGCCCGCTTCACCGGCTTGCCCGCCGTCCGCTTCAGGCTCGCCGTGCCGACCTGCCGGCCGAGCCGGACGAGCATGTAGATCACCGCGCCCACCGGCAGCGCGACCGCGAGCATCGTGAGCACGCGCGCGGTCGCCTGGAGCCAGTCGCCGGCGCCGACGGCGTCGTCGAGCAGGCCGCCCTCCATCTGGAGCCGGGCCCACGCCGTGCCGAGGATCCGCGGCAGCGTGAGCAGCATGCCGAGCAGCACGAGCAGCAGCAGCGGCACGACGCAGACCACCCAGAGCGTGATCACCGCGCGCGCCCACGGCTTGAGCAGCTTGGCCTCGGGATCGCCCCACCGCCACGGCAGCACGCCGAGCAGGGTCGGCTTGATCCGGTGGAACAGGTCGGGCACGCCGGTCACGTCGGCGAGCACGTGGTAGCCGTCGAAGCGCACCAGCGGGGTCAGCTGCTGGAGCATCTGCAGGATCTGGGTGGCGACGACGAGCAGCAGCGCGTCATAGCCGGTGGCCCACCACACGCCGGTGATCGCGACGGCGACGATGGCGTTGAAGTAGAGCCCGCCGAGGTCGGTGAGCACCCGGCCGCCGCGGCCCAGCCGGTAGGAGTCGGTGACGTCGGTGTAGAACGCCGGCCACACCAGGTAGAGCCCGGCGCCCATCACGCCGGGGGTCGCACCGCCGCGTCTCGCGGCGGCGGCGTGGCCGAACTCGTGGAAGCCCGCCGACAGGATCGTCACCACGAAGACGAGCACCAGCAGGCCGGGGTGCTCGAAGGCCTCGTAGGTGGCCCGGGCCAGGCCCTCGCGGAAGAAGACCCACCAGCAGATGACGCCGAACGCGGCGAGCAGCGGCAGTGCGAGCAGCGGGTGGAACAGCGCGGCGAACGGCGTCGTGAGCCGGCGGGTGCGGTCGGGGTCGGTGACCGAGTAGCGCAGCCGCAGCCCGAGCAGCGGGTTCGACCGCTTGACCTCGGGCTGGCTGCCGTCGGCCCGGGTGAGCAGCCCGAGCGGCCGCAGCTTGCCGTCGACGAGCGACTCGACGTTGTCGGCGCTGACGTTCCGGCCGGTGTGCTCGGCCACCACGGCCGCCACGTCGGCGGCGTCGCGCCGGCCGTCGACCGCCCCGAGCACGGCGTACAGCAGCGGGGTGAGCTGGACGGTCTGCCCGTCGCCGCGCCGCACCAGCGACGGCGGCGTCCGGTACCCGGACCCCTTCATCTCGCCGAGCAGCTGCACGCCGTCGGCGTGCTGCAGGGGCGCGGCGTCGTCGGTGTTGGCCGACGGCGCCGCTGTCCCGCCCGGGGGCTCCCGGGTCTCGGTCACTCTGTTCTACCGACCCGGCTACTGCTGGATCTCGGAGTCCTGCCCGGCCGTGGCCGTGGCGTCCCCCTCGATGTTCTGGTTGATGATGGCGTCCTGCTGGGCGACGGCGATCGCGTCGCTGTCGACCGACCCCACGTTGGCGGCCACGCCGGCGTTGATCGGCGCCGCCACGTTGGCGTTGGCGCCGACCGCGCCGTTGATCGGGGCGGTGACGTCGGCGTCGGCCGCGAGGTCGACGTTGACGTTGAGCAGGTTGCCGTCGAGCAGGCTCGAGCCGCCGGGCACCCCCACGTCGGGCACCTGGTCGGCGGGCAGGTCGCCGGGCACCTCGCCGGGCACGTCGCCGGGCACGTCGCCGGGCACCTGCGTAGGCACCTGGTCGGGCGCCTCGGTGACGGGGAGGCCGGTGGCAGGGTCGACGGTCGCCGCCGCGGGCTGCGCGGCCGCGGGGTCGGCGGTGCTGCCGTCGTCGACGACGTCGTTGCCCTGGTCGATGTCGCTGGTCTGGTCGGCGTTGGCCGTCGCGTCACCCACGATGTTCTGGGTGATCATCGCGCCCTGGTCGCCGAGCGCCTGGGACTCCGAGCCCACCGACAGCACGTTGGCGCTGGCGGCCGCGTTGATCGGCGCGGCGACGTTGGCGTTCGCGGCGACCGCGAGGTCGACCGGCGCCGCGACGTCGAGGGCGAGGTCGAGGTCGGCGTTGAGGTCGAGGATCGACACGACCTCCTTGTCCGGCAGCGCCGTCGCGCCCTCGGACTCGAGTTCGTCTGCTGACAGTCCTTGCTCGTCGGTCATGGACCGGAACGTACTTCCGGACGCGAGTACGGGGCCTCACCCCGAGAGGTCGACCCTCGGGGTGCCCCGGGCGGTATCGGTCAGGCGCGGACCGCGTCGTCCAGCGCGCCCTCGAGGGCGTCGAGCCCCTGGTGCAGCTCGTCGTCGGACACGGTCAACGGCGGCGCCATCCGCAGCACCCCGCCCAGGCCGGGCAGCTGCACGATGTTGACGTGGAGGCCGCGCTCCAGGCAGGCGGTGGTGACGGCCCGGCCCAGCTCGTCGGCCGACACCGCCGACCCCTCGCCCACCACGAGCTCGATGCCCTGCAGCAGCCCGCGGCCGCGCACGTCGCCGACGACGTCGTGGCGGTCGCGCAGGTCGAGCAGCCGCTCGGTGAGCTGCTTGCCGAGCACCTGCGCACGGCTGACGAGGTCGTCGCGCTCGATCACGTCGAAGACGGTGTTGGCGACGGCGGCCGCGAGCGGGTCGGAGGCGTGCGTGGTGAAGAACAGGTGGCCGCGGTCGGCGCACACGTCCTCGATCTCCGGCGTGGTGACCACGACGGCGACCGGCATCCCGGCGCCGAGGGTCTTGGAGAGCGTGATGAGGTCGGGCACGACGCCGTCCCGCTCGATCGCGTACATCGTGCCGGTGCGGCCGAGGCCGGTCTGCGCCTCGTCGACGATCAGCAGCATCCCGCGCTCGCGGCACCGCTCGTGGAGCCGGTTGAGGTAGCCCTCGGGGAGCTCGAGGATCCCGCCGGAGGAGACGATCGGCTCCACCAGGCAGGCGGCGAGGCTGCCGGTGGACTGCCGGTCCAGCACCGCGAAGCCGTACTCGAGCTCGGTCTCCCAGTCGTGGCTTCCGTCGGCGTGCCGGAACGGCGAGCGGAACGCGTCCGGCGCCGGCAGCGTCAGGTTGCCGACCACCGGCCCGTAGCCGCGCCGTCCGGCCGCGAAGGTGGCGGCCGCGGCGCCGGTGGTCATGCCGTGCCACGACCGGTCGAGGGCCACGATCTCGTAGCGGCCGGTGTAGAGCTTGGCCATCTTGATGGCCGCCTCGTTCGACTCCGCACCCGTGGTGAGGAGCTGCATCCGGCTCAGCTGACCGGGAAGGCTCTCCGCCAGCCGCCGTCCGAGGTCGACCACCGGGCGGCTCAGCATGCCGGAGTAGAGGTGGGCCAGCGTGCTCACCGACTCGGTGACCGCCCGGACGACGTCCGGGTGGGAGTGGCCGAGCACGGCGCTCATCTGCCCCGAGGTGAAGTCGAGGATCGCGCGGCCCTGCTCGTCGTACACGTAGGAGCCCGCGGCCCGCTCGATGATGCGCGGCGTGAACCCGCCGCCGTACCGGATCAGGTGCGCCTCGGCGTCACGCCAGAACTGCTCGTCACTCACCCGCCGATCCTCCCACCCGGTGGGCTCGGGCACGTCGAACTCGTGTGCTGACGACCGGTTCGGCCCTGTGGTTGGCTGGCTCGGTGATCGAGTGGGAGTCGCGCAGCGGGCACGTGGAGGTCCGGTGGGAGGACCGCATCGCCGTGCTGGTGCTCAGCCGGCCGGATCGACTCAACGCGCTGGACCTCCCGATGCTCGACGACGTGCTCGACGCGCTGCGCGTGCTCGGCTCGGGGCCGGCCGACGGCATCGTCGTCACCGGTGCCGGGCGGGCGTTCTCGGCGGGCGACGACCTCAAGGAGACCGCGACCATGGGGCGCGACGACTTCGACCGGCTCCTGGGGCGGTTCCAGGACCTGACGCGCGCGGTGCTGGCCACGCAGGTGCCGGTGGTGGCGGCCCTGAACGGCATCGCCGTGGGGGGCGCGGCCGAGCTGACCCTGGCCTGCGACGCACGGTTCGGTCACGCGGGCTCGGACTACCTCTTCCCCGAGAGCAGCGTCGGCCTGGTGATCTCCAACGCCTCCTCCTACCTCCTGCCCCGCCTGCTGGGCAGTCGGGCCCTTCCGCTGGTGCTCGACGGAACCAGGATCAGTGGCGAGCGGGCGCGCGAGCTCGGGCTCATCGACTTCTACGAGGAGTCCGGGACCGACGTCGTCCCGGCGGCGGTCGCGAAGCTGCAGGACTGGCAGGAGCGGGGTCTCGCGACCGCGGCTCACCTGCGCCTCCTGCGCCCCCGGAGTGAGGACATCGAGGCGGCGATGGCGCGGGAGGACGAGATCGGCGCCACGGCCTGGGACGCCGGCTCGGGCACCGAGGGCACTCGCCGGTTCGTGGAGCGGCGGGGATCGGCCACATCGGGGGGATGACCGCCCCCGCGCCTCCTGAGGACGAGCACCTCGCCGCACTCGTCGCCAGGCAAGCGCAGGCGTACGGCGACCGCACCTTCCTGACGTTCGGGGACGGCGCGACCCTCGGCTTCGCCCAGCTCGCCGAGCAGGTGGAGCGGGTGCGGACCCACCTCGTCCGCACCCACGGCGTCGCGCCGGGCCAGCGGGTGGCCGTGGTGATGAAGAACTCGCTGCTCTCCCCCGTGACGTGGCTCGGGATCCTGGCGGCCGGGGCCGTGGCCGTGCCGGTCAACAGCCGGCTCGGGGAGCTCGACGCACGCTTCGTCCTGGAGCACAGCGGTGCGGTGGCGGCGGTCGTCGACGCCACCACCGAGGACCTCGTCCGTCGGGCCGCGCCGCCGTCGGTCCGAGCACTGGTGCGCGCCTCGACGCTCCTGGGTGATCCGCCGGGCCCGCCGGTCGACCGCTCCGATCTGTCGGTCACCGACGTCGCCAACATCCAGTACACGTCGGGCACGACCGGCTTCCCGAAGGGCTGCCTCCTCACGCACGGCTACTGGCAACGCATGGGCGCCGCCACGTCCGAGCTGTTCGGGCTGACCGAGCGCGACACCCTCCTCACCTCGCAGCCGCACTCCTACATCGACCCGCAGTGGAACGTGGTCGCCGCCCTTCGCGCCGGGGCCCGACTCGTGCTGCTCGACGGCTTCCACCCGGCCACCTTCATGCAGGACGTGTCCCGGTTCGGGGTGACCTTCTTCTACTGCCTCGGCGTGATGCCGCTCCTCCTCCTGAAGCAGCCGTCGACCACGCTCGACCTCAGCGCGCTCCGGCGGGTCTTCTGCTCGGCGATCCCGCCGGACCGGCACGCCGAGATCGAGCAACGCTGGGGTGCACCCTGGTCCGAGGTGTTCGGCATGACCGAGACCGGCGTGAACATCGGGGTGTCCGCGGCCGACCACGACCGGACGGTGGGCACCGGGTCGCTCGGGCGGGCGCTGGACCACAACGAGGTGGCCGTCGTGGACCCCGAGGGTCGCGAGGTCCAGCGCGGTGAGGTCGGGGAGCTCGTGCTGCGGGGCCGCGGCTTCATGCTGGGCTACCACCGCGACCCCGAGGCGACGGCGGCGTTCTTCCGTCAGGGTTGGGCCCACACCGGCGACCTGGCCAGCCTCGACGAGGAGGGCTTCGTCCGGTTCCGGGGCCGACTCAAGGACATGATCCGGCGGGCCGGGGAGAACGTCGCCGCCGTCGAGGTCGAGGCGGCCCTCGCCTCCCACCGCTCGGTCGCGCACTGCGCGGTGAGGTCGGTGCCCGACCCCGACCTGGGGGAGGAGATCAAGGCCTACGTGGTGCTCGCCGACGGGGCCGATGCGGACGCCGGTTCCCTGGCCGACTTCCTCCGGCAGCGATTGGCGCCGTTCAAGGTGCCCCGCTACTGGGAGTTCCGCGAGTCGCTGCCGCACACGCCGTCGGAACGCGTGGCGAAGGGACAGCTCGAGGCCGGGCGCCCCGACTGGCGAGTCGGCACGATCGACCTGCGGGCCTGAGCCGCGGGTCCGCCCCTCACCCGGCGGGACCGGGCACGTCGATCTCGAGCTCGGCCACGGGGTTGGTGAACTCGTCGAGGCGCAGCGACACCTGGACGGTCCAGGTGCCGGCGGTGGGCAGCACGACGTCGGCGGCGTAGCTGCCGGGGGCCACCGAGCGCGACGGCACGACGCCGAGGTCGACCGACCCGGACGACAGGCTCACCTTGGGTGCGTCGAACCCCTCAGTCTCGACGAGCCGAAAGCCGCAACCCGGCCACGCCGAGGAGCGCGGTCGCGACGGCGATCCCCGCGGCCGTCGTGAAGGCCGCACCGAAGCTGCCGCCCGGGGCGAGCGCGACGGCGGTGAGCACGGCGGTACCGAGCGCGGCGCCGACCTGGGTGGCGGAGCTCGCCAGCCCGGACGCCAGACCCGCCCGGGCGTCAGGGGCCGCCGATGCGATCACCATCGTCGTCGGGGTGAAGCTGAGGGCGACCCCGGCGGCGACGGCGAGCAGCCCGGGCAGCACGCCGAGCAGGTAGCCCGTGGTGGGCGCGTGACCGAGCCACAGCTGGCCGGCGGCGAGGACGACCAGGCCGGCGACCAGGCTCCGCTCGGGGCCGACGGCCCGGAGCACCCGCGGCAGCAGGGTCAGCGAGACGACGAAGCCGCACACCGACGTCGGCACCATCGCCAGACCGCCGCGCTCGGGCGACATCGCCAGCCCCTGCTGCAGGAAGATCGCGACCAGCACGAAGGTCGACGCCCGGGTGGCGCCACCGAGCACGGCGAGTCCGACGCCGGCCGAGAGCGCCCGGGAGCGGAACAGGTCGAGTGGCACCAGGGGGTCGGCGGCGCGGCGCTCGACGGCGACGAACGCGGCGAGCAGCACCGCCGCCCCGGCGAGGCCGAGCAGCACCCGCGGCGAGTCCCACCCGCCGGCCGCCACCCCGAGCGCGCCGTGCACCAGCGCCACCACCGCGGCGGTGACGAGCACCGCGCCGCGGGCGTCGAACCGCCGACTGGCACCACGAACGTCGGCGTCGAGCACCCGCCCGGCGAGCACGACCGCGGCGAGCGAGACGGGCGCCGTCACGAGGAACACCGACGACCATCCGAACGACCCGGCGAGCAGGCCACCGGACATGACGCCGGTGGCGCCGCCGACTGTGGACGCCGCGCCCCACAGGCTCATCGCCCGGGCACGGCCCTCGCCGGGGAAGGTGACGAGCAGCAGCGACATCGCGGCCGGGCTGAGGGCGGCCGCACCCGCCCCCTGCACCACGCGCCCGGCGAGCAGCAGCCACTCGGTGCCGGCAGCAGCGGCCAGGAGCGTGCCGGCCGCGAAGACCGCCGAGCCCGCCACGAACATGCGGCGCCGGCCGACGAGGTCGGCGACCCGGCCGAAGAGCAGGAGCAGGCCGCCGAACGCCAGCACGTAGGCGTTGACGACCCAGCTGAGCGAGGTGGCCCCGAGGCCCAGGTCGGCCCGGATCGACGGCAGTGCCACGTTGACGATCGAGGTGTCGAGCATGACGACGAACTGGGCCGACACCAGCAGCCCGAGGGCGAGAGCCCTGCGGTGCGGTGCGGCCGTCGTCGGGGCGGGAACGGTGGTCGTGGTCATGCCGCAACGGTCGGCCGAACGGCCACCGGGTCGCACCGGTGAGATCGCCGGGTTCCCGCGAACCCGGCGATTTTCCCAGCGCGACGGCCCGCCCTCCGCGACGACGCTCCTGGCACCGGCGACCGCCGGTCCACCCGTCCCGAGGAGACGTCATGACCACCGAGCTGCACCACCCGCCCGACCCGCGCGCCGACCACCCCCACCACGAGGAGGAGCGACGCCGCCCCTGGACCGTGCTCGCCCTCATGCTCGCCGCCCAGGTGATGGTGGTGCTCGACGTCAGCGTCGTGAACGTCGCGCTGCCGAGCATCGCCACCGACCTGCGGCTGACGTCCGGCGACTACCAGTGGGCGGTCAGCGCCTACGTGCTGCTCAGCGGCGGGTTCCTGCTGCTCGGCGGCCGGATGGCCGACCTGTTCGACCGCCGCCGCATGTTCCTCGCGGGGCTCACCGTGTTCACGCTGGGCTCGCTCAGCGCCGGGTTCGCCGACTCGGCCCTCGCGCTCATCCTGGCCCGCGGCGCGCAAGGCGCCGGCGCCGCGATGCTCACCCCGGCCGCGATGTCGATCGTGATGGCGACCTACGCCGGCCGGCAGCGCGCCACCGCCCTGGCCCTGTGGGGCACCGTCGCCAGCATGGGGATCGCCGTCGGCGTCCTCTTCGGCGGCGTGCTCACCACCGTCTTCGACTGGCGTGCGGTCTTCTTCATCAACGTGCCCATCGGGGTCGTCGTCCTCGTCGGCGTGCTCACCCGGGTGCCCGCTGCGCCGGTCGCTGCCGCTGGTCCGCGCCGCCTGGACGTCTCCGGCGCCCTGCTGCTCGTCGGCGGCCTGCTCAGCCTCGTGTACGCCGTCGAGTCGACCAGCAGCCACGGCTGGACCGCCATCGAGACCATCGTCGCCGCGGCCGCGGCCGCCGTGCTGCTGACCGGGTTCGTGGTCAACGAGCGGAAGGTGTCCGCCCCGATCGTCCCGCCGGTCACCTGGCGGATCCGGTCGCTGGTGTCGGCGTCGGTCGTGATGGCCGGCGTCACCGGCGCCGTGGTCGGCGCGATCTTCCTCAGCTCGCTGTACCTGCAGCAGGTGCTCGGCTCCTCCGCGCTGGTCGCGGGACTCCAGTTCCTGCCGCTGGCCGCGTTCATCACGGCCTCGGCCGCGGTCGCCTCCAAGGTGCTGGCCCACGCCGGCCCCCAGCGGCTGATCGTCGTCGGCCTGGTCGTCGCGGCTGCTGGCTCGCTCCTGCTGGCCGGGGTCGACGCCGACCCGAGCTACCTCACCGACGTGCTGCCCGGCTTCGCGCTGCTCGGTCTGGGTGTCGGGCCGATGTTCGTCGCGATCTCGGTCGCCGCGATGAGTGACGTCGCCCCCGAGCAGTCCGGCCTCGGGTCCGGCCTGCTGATGACCGGCCACGAGATCGGCGCCGCGCTCGGCGTCGCCGCGCTGACCGCGATCGGTGGCGACCTCACCACCCGCATCGGGATCGTCGACGGCAGCCAGGACGCGTTCCTCGCCGTCGCCGTCGGGCTGGTCGCACTGCTGGTGCCGACGTTCCTGCTGCCCGCCCACGACCCCGACGCCGTCGGGCACGGCCACGGCCACGGGCACGGGCATGGCCACCACTGACGCCCGATGATGCGTGGCACCCCGCGCACCTTCGTCGGCCCGGTGGTGTTCCTGCTCGACGGCCCGGTCGACCCGGGTTGCGCCGAGAAGGTCACCACCGGGCTCGGCCGGCTGCCCGGCATCACCGCGTGCGAGGTCGACGTCGGCTCGGGCGCCGTGGTGGTCACCGCGGGCGCTCCCGCGGACCGGGCCGACGTCGAGGCCGTACTCGAACGCCTCGGGTGGCGGCTCCGCCGTGGCTAGGGTGCGAACGTGCTGAGGGGGCGCGACCACGAGCGGGCGGTGCTGCGGGCGCTGGTCGACCGCGCCGTCGACGGCGACGGCGGTGCGCTGGTGCTGCGCGGCCAGCCCGGCGTCGGCAAGTCGGCACTCCTCGACGACCTCGCCAAGGGGCGCGGTGCCGGGCTCACGGTGCTGCGCACCCGCGGCGTGGAGTCCGAGGCACCGCTGCCGTTCGCGGCGCTGCACCGGCTGCTCCGGCCGGTGCTCGACCGGCTCGACGGCGTGCCCGCCCGCCAGGCAGCCGCGCTCCGCGCCGCGTTCGGCGAGAGCGACGACGCCGCCGGCGACCGCCACCTCGTCCTCCTCGCCACGCTGAACCTGCTGTCCGAGGTGGCCGCCGACCGCCCGGTGCTCGGCATCGTCGACGACGCCCACTGGCTCGACGACGCCTCCGCCGCCGCCCTGACGTTCGCCGCCCGCCGGCTCGACGGCGAACCGGTCGCGCTGCTGTTCGCCGTCCGCGACGACGACGATGGCGGCGTCGACGCCCCCGACCTTCCCGTGCTCGACATCGGCGGGGTCGACGGCCCGGCCGCCGAGGCGCTGCTCGCCGACCAGGCCGGTGGCCCGGTGGCCGCGCAGGTACGGGCCGAGCTCCTCGAGGTCACGCAGGGCAACCCGCTCGGGCTGATCGAGCTCACCCGCGCGCTCTCGCCCGCGCAGCTGGACGGCCGCGAGCGGCTCCCGGACCGGCTGCCACTGACGGCCGGCGTCGAGCAGGCGTTCCTCGGCCGGTTCCGCCGACTCGACGACGCCACGCGGACGCTGCTGCTCGTCGCGGCCGCCGACGACTCCGGCGTCACCCGCACCGTCACCACGGCGGCGGCCACCTTGGGCGCCGGCGCCGAGGCTCTCGAGTCGGCCGAGCGGTCCGGGCTGCTCGAGGTGGACCGGTCGGCGCTGTCGCTGCGCCATCCGCTGGTCCGCTCCGCCGTCTACGGCGCGGCCACGAGCTCACGACGTCGCGAGGTCCACCGCGCTCTCGCCGACGCGCTCTCCGGCGCCGCGCAGGACGACCGGCGCGCGTGGCATCTCGCCGCGGCGGCGGACGGACCCGACGACGACGTGGTGGCGGCACTCGACGACGCCGCGCGCAGCGCCAGTCGTCGGGGCGGCCACGAGGCCGCCTCCGCCGCCTGGACCCGTGCCGCCGAGCTGACCGTCGACCCGCACGCCCGCGCGCTGCGCCTGCTCCAGGCCGCCGGCTCGAGCCTCGCCGCCGGCCGCCCCACCGAGACCGACCGGCTCGTCCGCACCGCCCTCGTCGACGCCGAGGACCCGCTGCTGCGCGTCGACCTGCTCCAGCTGCAGGGTCAGGTGGAGTGGAACAACCGCTCGCTCGACGACGGCTACCGGATCGTGTGCCGCGCGGCCGCCGCCGCCGCGCCGCACGACCCGGCCCGGGCCCGGGTGCTCGCGATGCTCGCTGCCGCCCTCGCCTCCTTCGGCGCCCGGGCAGCGGACGCGCCCGAGCCCGTCACCATCGTCCCCGCGCCCGGAGCGGACGCGTCACCGGAGGAGCAGGTGGCCGGGCTGCTGCTCGACGCGTTCACCGCCGTCCGCCACGAGCGAGTGGGCGTCGGCCGCGACGTCGCTGCGCAGCGCCTGGGACCTCCCGCTCGGCCCGGACGCCCCGGCGCCGCTCCACCACAACCTCGCGATCGCGACCCTGCACCTCGGCGACGACGAGCGCGCGATCCGGCTCCACGACCTCCAGCTCCAGCACGCCCGCGACGCGGGCGCGGTGAACATGACCGAGCACGCCCTCACCCGCGGCGTCGTGTTCCGGCTGGCCACGGGCGCCTGGCGCGACGCGACGGCGGCGGCCCAGGAGGCGCTGCTGCTCGATCGCAACCTGGGCCTCGACGAGCTGGTCGCATTCCCGCTCGCCGAGCTCGCCGTGGTCGCCGCCCTGCGCGGCACCCCGCAGGCACCGCAGGCCCTCACCGACCTGGAGGAGGCCCTCGAGAAGCACCCTCCCCGCGGCGCCGTCGCCGGGATCGTCGACGGGCTCGCGCACTGGGCGGCCGCACTCCAGCCGGACGTCGCGCCGACGTCCGCCCTAAACCACCTCGAGCGGATCGAGCTCCCGGTGGCGAGGTGGCTCACCGCGCTGGACCGCATCGAGATCGCCGAACGGGCCGGCCGCCGCGACCTCGCCGAGCGGTGGCTGACCGAGCTGACGGCGTTCGCAGACGGCACCGGCATCGCGTGGGCGCACGCGGTCGTGCATCACGGCCGGGCCGTGCTCGGCCACGCCGACGTCGAGTCGGAGCTGCGGCTCGCCCTGGAGTGGCACGAGCGGTCGCCGCGCGTGCCCGCCGGCGCTCGCACCCAGCTCGTGCTCGGCGAGCACCTGCGCCGCTCCCGCCGTCGCTCCGACGCCCGCGGGCCGCTGCGCGAGGCGCTCGACACCTTCGAGCGTCTCGGCGCCGCCGAGTGGGCGGAGCGGGCGCGGCAGGAGCTGCGCGCCTCCGGCGAGACCGCCCGCCGCGGCGCGAACCTCGTCCCGACCGGGCTGACGCCGCAGGAGAGCCAGGTCGCCCGGCTGGTGCGCCAGGGCCTCTCCAACAAGGACGTCGCCGCGCGGCTGTTCGTCAGCCCGCGCACCGTCGACTTCCACCTGCGCAACGTCTACACGAAGCTCGGACTCACCTCACGCACCGAGCTCGCCGCCCTCCCCGACGACCCGACCTGACGCCATCAGCACACCGCTTCCAGGCAAGCGGGGACCGCACCTGGGTTCGGTACGGTGAGTCGGTCCGAGGTAGCCCTGGAGGATGAGACACGTGGCAGCGCACTCTCGGTGGTCGGCGGCGCGACCCAGGCGCGGGCGCACGTGATGGCTGAGCCCCAACCGGCCTCCGGTGTTGTGGCTGACGACCTACGCGAGCGGATCCTCCACGGCGAGTTCCCGGAGGACACGGCCCTGCCCCCGGAGCGCCAGCTGGTGAACCAGACCGGAACGAGCCGCACCACGGTGCGTGAGGCCCTGCGGATCCTCGAAGAGCAGGGTCTGGTGCGCATCAGGGCAGGGCGGTCCGGCGGCGCTTTCGTCCAACGGCTCGGCAAGGGTTCGATCGCCCGCACCGTCGACCTGGTGATCCGCAGCCGACGGATCGGCACGGCCGAGCTGCTCGAGACCCGCGCTGCGTTGGACTGGGCCTGCGCACGGCTCGCCGCGCTGCATCGCACCACGGCGGATCTGGCGGCGCTCGACCGGGCGAACGCGGCGATCGCGGCCGATGGCTCACCGTCGGACTTCCAGCGGGCCGACGTCGCCTGGCACCTGGCCGTCGCGGCGGCCAGCCACGACGAGTTGCTGATCGGGTTCATGATCGCGCTGGCGGGGGCGATCGACGCCGACACGGAGATCGAACGCTTCGAGGACGCAGGCGTCCGCGCGACCACCGTGGGGGTTTACCGCGACATCACCGCGGCGATCCGCGACCGGGACGTCGTCCGCGCAGCGGAGGTCGACCTCCACCGGCGGGCGCCGCGGTAGACAGGGATCGTGGACTTCACGCCCGAGGTGTCCGACAGCGACATCGGCCGGCTGCGCGACCGGCTCGCGTCCGCGCGCTGGCCGGACCCGACCACGGCTGCCGACCAGGGCATCGCCCTGGAGCGCGTGCAGGCGCTCGCCTCGTACTGGCGCGACGGCTTCGACTGGTCGCGGTACCGCGCCCGGCTGGGTGCCCTCCCCCAGGTGCGCCTGGAGATCGACGGTCTCGCTACGCACGCGATCCACCTGCCCTCGAGCCGGCCGGACGCCGTCCCGCTGCTGCTCGGGCACGGCTGGCCGAGCACCTGCTTCGAGTTCGACGCCGTGGCGCCGCTGCTCCGGTCCGAGTTCCACGTCGTCGCGCCGTCGCTGCCGGGTTACGGGTTCAGCGAGATCCCCGCGGAGGCCGGCTGGGGCGTCGAGCGGACGGCGGACGGCTGGGCCGCGCTGATGGCCGCGCTCGGCTACGACCGGTTCGTCGTGCACGGCGGCGACTGGGGCGCGCTGGTGGCCACCGAGCTGGCGATCCGGCAGCCCGAGCGACTGATCGGCCTGCACCTCACGATGCCGGTGGCGAAGCTGGAGGCGGGCGAGCTCGGCGAGCGGGAGGCGTCGTACCGGCGGACCGGGTTCGGATACGCGCAGATCCAGATGACGCGGCCGCAGACCATCGGCTACGGGCTCGACGACTCCCCCGTCGGCCTGCTCGCCTGGGTGGCCGAGAAGCTCGAGGAATGGTGCGGCCGCGACGCCGACGGCGGTCTGCTGCTCTCCGACGACGCGATCCTCGACGTCGTCTCGACGTACTGGCTCACCCGCACCGCGACGTCGTCCGCGCGGATGTACTACGAGTCGCTGCGCACCGACCTGCGGCGTCCGGTCACCGGCGTGCCCACCGGCTGCTCGCTGTTCGCCGACGAGATCATCCGCCCACCCCGCGCCGCGGTGGAGCGCCGCTACGGCCCGCTGGTGTCATGGCGCGAGGTGCCGCTCGGCGGCCACTTCCCGGCCGCCGAGGTGCCCGACCTCTTCGCGGCCGAGCTGCGCTACTTCCTCGGCTCCTTGACGTAGAACATCCGCTTGTTCACGAACTCGTCCATGCCGAGCGGGCCGAGCTCGCGGCCGAAGCCGCTGCGCTTCACGCCGCCGAAGGGGATCTCGGCGCCCTCGCCGGCGGGGGTGTTCACGTTGGCCATGCCGACGTCGAGCTGCTCGGCGACCCGGCGGGCACGGTCGGCGTCGCCGCTGAACACCGCGCCGCCGAGGCCGTAGTCGGTGTCGTTGGCCAGGCGCAGCGCCTCCTCGTCCGACGACACGGAGTAGACGACGGCGACCGGGCCGAAGAGCTCCTCGCGGTAGGCGCGCATCTCGGGCGTAATGCCGGTGAGCACCGCCGGTGCGTAGTAGGCGCCGGGCCGGTCGGGCACCTCGCCGCCCACGTGCAGCTGCGCGCCCTGGGCCACCGCGTCGTCGACCACGCCCTTGATCCGGTCGAGGGCGGCCTGCGACGACATCGGCGCGTAGGTGCCGTCGGACGGGTTCGTGGGGTCGCCCGGCTCGAGGCCGCGGGCGAGGTCGACCAGCTTCGCGACGAAGCCGTCGTACACGTCGTCCATCACGATCATCCGCTTGTTGGAGTTGCAGGCCTGGCCGGTGTTGTAGATCCGGGTCTCCCAGGCCTGCTTCGCCGCGCCGTCGACGTCGTCGGAGTCGAGCACCACGTAGGGGTCGGAGCCGCCGAGCTCGAGCACGCACTTCTTCAGGTGCTGGCCCGCCAGCGCCGCCACCACGGAACCGGCACGCTCGGAGCCGGTGAGCGAGACGCCCTGCACCCGCGGGTCGGCGATGATCGTCTCGACGTGGCCGAAGCTCGCGAACAGGTTGCGGTAGACGCCGGCCGGCACGCCGGCGTCGTCGAACAGCCGCTGGATCGCCTCGGCGCACCGCGGCACCGACTCGGCGTGCTTGAGCAGCATCGTGTTGCCGAGCACCAGGTTGGGCGCCACGAACCGCGCCACCTGGTAGTAGGGGAAGTTCCACGGCATGACGCCGAGGAGGAGCCCGATCGGCCGTCGCTGCACCCACGCCTGGTCGCCGGAGAACGACTTGATGGGCTGGTCGGCGGCGAGCTCGGGACCGTGCTCGGCGTAGTAGCCGAAGATCGCCTGGCAGAACTCCACCTCCTCCTGCGCCTCGCCGATCGGCTTGCCCATCTCCTCCGAGGCGATCCGTGCCAGCTCCTCCGCCCGCTCGGCGAACAGGTCGCCGATGCGCTTCGCCACCGCGGCCCGCTCCTCGAGCGACCTCTCCCGCCAGCCCTGGAAGGCCTCGTGGCCCGCGGCGAGCGCGGCCTCGACGGCGTCGTCGGTGGCGACGTCGAAGGTCGCCGTCACCTCACCGGTGGCCGGGTTGGTCGAGGCGTACGGGGGCTGGGCGGTCTGGGTCATGGGACCGACTCGACAGGGTCGGCGCGCCGTTGTCCAGAGGCGGCCGTCGGCGACGACCATGGCCGGTGGTGGGGAAGTCAGCCGGCTGTCCAGACCGGTGCGCGGGGTCCGTCGTCACGCTTCCGCACCGCCCGACCCCGGTCTAGGTTGCCGAAGAGGCCGCGCGTACGGCGCGGCCCGGGAGGGAGCCGTCATGGCTCGTCGTCGCACGTACGCCGCCACCGCCACCGCCGCGCTGCTCGCGGTCGTCGCGCTCACCGGGGTCGGGGCCCAGTCCGGCGCCGCCGGCCGACCACCCTCGCCGGGGCCCGGGACCGAGCCGACCAAGGTCGTCGTCATCGTGGTCGACGCGCTCAGCCGCGAGATCGTCCACAAGTACAAGATGCGCACGGTCCAGGCACTGATGCGCGAGGGCGTCGACACCCCGAACGGCTACCTCGGACACACCGGCTCGGTCACGGTGGTGACCCACAACGTGATCACCTCGGGCCAGCTGCCCAAGCACATGGGCTGGACCGACGAGGGCTACCGCGACGTCGACGACCTGTTGCCCGACACCGAGCCGACCAACCCCGACGACCTCTACATCACGAGCAACTTCGGCGCGAGCCAGATGTTCACGCTGCAGCAGGCGGCGGGCTACCCGAAGCTGGACCACTACCTCGCCACGGCGGACCCCGCCGCCAAGACCTTCACGATCAGCCCGAAGGGCTACGCCGCCTACGCGTTCGGTAGCGCCGCAACGGACTCGATCATCACCTTCAGCAGCGCGACCTGCGCTGGCGTCGCCGGCTCGTGGCGCCGACCGAGCGGCATCAACGTGCCGTCGTACATCCTCGGGACCCCGTGCAGCCGGTTCTGGGTGCACAGCGGCTACCCGGCCTACGCCTACGACACGACCAAGCTGCCCGCCGTCCTCTACCCGCTCGACAGCGACCGCTACGTCACGGGCAAGGACCAGGACCACCTCGGTGGCGACGTGTGGGCCGCGGACGCGGCGGTGTCGATCATGCGGAACGACCCGAGCTGGAACGGCATCTTCGTCACGCTGCCCGGCGTCGACAAGGCCGCGCACATGTGGGGTGGTGTCACCGACCCCGGCCCGACCGGCACCGATGGCGACGCCATGACCCACATGCGGGCCGCCACCGCCGAGGCCGACGCCCAGGTCGGCAAGATCATCGACGAGCTGCAGGCCCGAGGCGAGCTCGACAACACCCTGGTGGTGCTCACCTCCGACCACGGCTCGGTGGCAGGCAAGCACTTCCACGGCGAGCAGGTCGCCGAGCGCGACTACGGCTACCTGAACTGGTACTACGGCGACCCGCAGGGCGACACCATGGCGTACAACCGCCCCCAACAGGCGCTGCAGCCGCTGGTCGACACCGGCAACGTCGGGCTGTCCTACAGCGACTCGATGCTGCGGGTGTGGCTCAAGGACCAGTCGCCGGCGAAGGTCGACGAGGCCGCGGCCGCCATGCGGACGATGGCCGCGGTGACCGCGGTGTGGCGGCGGAACGGGGACCACTACGACCGGGTGTCGCCGGTGCGGTGGGACCGCATGAAGCCGGGCGGTGAGCGGAAGTGGTTCGCCGACAAGGCGCAGGAGCTCGTCGACACCGAGGCCGCCGACTACGGCCCCGACCTCATCGCCACCCTGCCCGACGACACGACCTACTCGGTCCTGGGCGACCACGGCGGGATCCAGCGCGCATCGCAGCAGATCCCGATCGTCTTCGCGGGAGCCGGCCTGTCGAACCACGACCTGCGCGACGAGGTGCGGTCGGTCGACATCATGCCGACGATCCTGCGGGCGATGGGCATCACGCCGACCTACCCGATGGACGGCATCGCCTACGAGCTGCCCACCCGACGCCGCTGACCGGCGCCGCTCATCCCTCCGCGCGGGCGCTGGCGGTGAGCTCGGCGCGGTCGACGACCGCGCGGACCCGGCGGCGGTAGCGCCAGACCTGGAGCAGGCCGACCGCCCAGAGCGGGTACTGCGCCGCCATCGCCCAGCGGAAGGCGTCGGGGGTGCAGTCCGTGCCGTCCCCCGGCGTCCGCGTTCGAGGTGGCCGCCTTCAACCAGGGCGTCCGGGCCTCACCGGTGCCACGATGGGGCATGGTCCCCCAGCGCGACGCCGTACGGCTCGTGGGCCGCGACCAGGAGCTGTCGACACTGGACGAACAGCTCGACACGGCGGTGGCCACCGGTCGCCGCATCGTCCTGCTCGCGGGCGAGGCCGGACTGGGGAAGACCGCGCTCGTCGAGGCGTTCGCCTCCTCGCTGGCCGGACGCCGAACGAGGGTGGACGTCGTCCGGGGGTTGTGCGTCCCGATGGGCGAGGCCGGGCTGCCGTTCACCCCGGTACTGGGCCTGCTGCGCGCCATCGAGGAGCTGCACGGAACCGATCGCCTGGTCGAGTGGGCCGGCGGTGGGCGGCGTGCGCTCGGCTCATTGCTACCCGATCTGCTGCAGCCCGCCGAGCCGGCCGACGACCTGCAGCTGCAGCTCTTCGAGGCCGTCACCCGAGTCGTCCAGGGTGCCGCTGCCGTGGCGCCGTTGGTCGTGCTCGTCGAGGACGTGCACTGGGCCGACGAGTCGAGCCGGGCGTTGCTCCAGTTCTTCGCGCGCCGCCTCGGCGACGCCCCGGTCCTGCTCGTGTGCACGTTCCGGCCCGACGAGGTCTCCGGCCCTCTCCTGCTGCGGCCGTTCCTCGCCGATCTGGTCCGGCTCCCGTGGACCGTGCGCATCGATCTCTCGCGGCTCGGTCGTGCCGAGGTGGCCAGCATGCTCTCCGCCCTGAGCGGACCCCGGCCCACGGCGGAGCTGGTGGACCAGATCCATCGCCGCAGCGAGGGCGTGCCGTTCTACGTCGAGGAGCTGGCCATGCTGGACCGCGTTGGTTCCGGCGTACCGGAATCCCTGCGCGGCGCACTCGAGGCTCGCACGAGCCGGCTCGACGTACCGGCGCGCCAGCTCCTGGGCCTGATGGCGGTCGGCGGGATCCGGGTGCACCACGAGCTGCTGATCGAGGCCTCCGGTGCGGACTCGGCGGAGGTTGACGGATTGCTACGAGAGGCCGTGGACGCCGGAGTGGTGCGCGTCGACGGCGACGAGCTGGCGTTCCGGCATGCACTCTTCGGAGAGGCCCTGTACGCCGACCTGCTCCCGGGGGAGCGCATCCGGCACCACGTCTCCGTCGCCCAGACCCTCGAGCGGCGTCCGGGGCTCGCCCCGGGATCACCTGACCACTTCATCGCGCTGCACTGGTCGCGCACCCGTGAGCACGAGCGCACCTTCGCGGCGGCGGCCCGTGCGGTGCGCGGTGGGTCGGTCGCGCACGCCGAGACCCTGGCGATGTACGAGCGGCTGCTCGAGCTCTGGGACAGGGTCGCGGATCCCGAGGCGGTGGCCGGCCCGCGCGCCGAGCTGCTGACCGACGCCGCCCGGGCGGCCCGCGACGCCGGTGAGTTCGACCGGGCGATCGAGCTCGTCAGTGCGGCGCTCGAGGAGTCGGACGAACGAGACGTCATGGGTCGGGTCGAACGGCTGATGCTCCGCAGCCACCTGGTCACCGACGACCTCCGGTCCGGCGCCCACGCCGACGTGCAGCTCGCCGAGAACTTGCTCGCGGGTGTCGAGGACGCGGCGTTCAGGGCGCGGATGCTCGCTCTGATCGCCATCTTTCGTCTCAACGTGGGCCTCGACGCGCTGCCGCAGGCCGAGGAGGCGCTGGCCGCCAGTCTCGAGGCTGCCGACGACGACGGCGTGGCGGGCGCGCGGACGACGTACGGCACCGTCCTCGTCGCGGTCGGGCAGGACGAGGAGGGGCTCGAGCAGCTCGTGCGGGCCGGCCGAACCCCCGGGATCCGCCCCCGGACCCTGCTGCGCAACCGACTCAACCACTCCGACGCGCTCCACCTGATGGGTCGGTACGACGACGCCGTCGCGGTGGCGCTCGAGGGTCTGCGAGCCGCGAAGACGTACGGGATGGAGCGTGCCTTCGGCACCTACCTGGAGGGCAACGCCGCCGAGTCGATGCTGGCCACGGGTCAGTGGCCCGCCGCGGCCGACCTGATCGCGGATGCGGTCATGCTGGACCCGCCGTCCAGCCACCGCACGCACGTGGAGCTGCTCCTCGCGTGGCTGCACCTGTGGCGGGACGAGCTCGAGCTCGCCGAGGCGGTGCTGCGCGAGCACCGCGCCCTGGCCCTCAGCGGACCGGATCAGCCGATGCCCCAGTTCGTGGCCCAGCTGATGCGGATCGACGGTGAGTTCGCGGTCCTGACGGGTCGAACCCGAGCGCGCCTGGGACCACTTCCGCGCCCTCCTCGAGCATCGGTCCATGGTCGACCGGCAGCGCACCTGGCCCCTGGTCGCCATGGGTGCGGCGGCCGCAGCGCCGCTCGACGCCGATTCTCCCGACGGGCGGTCCGGCCTGGTGCGCGAGGTGATGACGGGGCTG
Organism: uncultured Actinomycetota bacterium; assembly: GCA_963780355.1. Lineage (GTDB taxonomy): Bacteria > Actinomycetota > Actinomycetes > Propionibacteriales > Nocardioidaceae > Nocardioides. The sequence continues at coordinate 1,174,449 of CAWABT010000001.1, read as the reverse complement.
GGCCCGACCACCATGTCGCCGGTGTGGCTCGGGCTGGCGGAGGCAGAGCTCGCGGACACGCGCGCGGACTGGGAGGCGTTGCTGGGCGTGCTGCAGGCGACGTCGTGCCCAGTGCACCTCGTCCCCTACGTCCAGGTCCGGCTGGCCGGGCATCTGTCGGAGGCGCGGGACCGCAGCGGACTGAAGGCACTGCTCGACGAGGCGTTGCCGGCCAGCCGCCGCGTCGGCACCCGACTGGCCACCCACCGGCTCTCCGTCCTCGCTCAGCGGATGGGGGTCGCCCAGCTCCAGTCCGGCGGGACTGCCACGCCGCTCGCTGCCCTGACCACCCGTGAGCTCGAGGTGCTGCGGCTCGTGAGCGCCGGCCGCAGCAACAAGGAGATCGGCGCGGAGCTCTTCATCAGCACCAAGACGGCGAGCGTGCACGTCTCCAACATCCTGGCCAAGCTCGGCGTGTCCGGTCGCGGTGAGGCCGGGGCCCTGGCCCATCGCCACGGTGCGGCCGACTAGGTCGCGTCACGCGCAGATCTCGGTCACCCTCCCGATGCCGGCCCCGCACCTTAGGCCGACCGTGACTCCCGAGTGAACCGGACCCGCCGGTTCGCGAAGGACTGGAGATCACCATGACCATCCCGTTGGACGAACGTCTCGTGGAGAGCGTCACCGCTGCGCTCGAGGTGTACGGCGTGCACCTGGGCCGCGCCCTCGGGCTCTATGCCCCGCTCGCCGACCGAGGCCCGCTCACCCCCGCCGAGCTGGCCGACGCGGCCGGGGTCGACGAGCGCTACGCCCGCGAGTGGCTGGAGCAGCAGGCGGTGGCGGGCTACCTCGTCGTGGACGAGCCGAGCCGACCCGCCGAGCAACGCCGCTACGCGCTGCCCGCCGAGCATGTCGGCGCCCTGGTCGACGTCAACGATGCCGCCCATGTGTCCCCGCTCGCGGACATGGTGGCCGGGATCGGGCAGGTGCTGCCCGAGGTCGTCCAGGCCTACCGGACCGGAGCCGGCGTGCCCTACCACCGGTACGGCGAGGTGTTCCGTCGCGGCCAGGGCGGTGTCAACCGACCCGCGTTCTCGCGCGACCTGACGGAGGCGTGGCTCCCCGCTCTGCCGGACCTGCATGCGGCGCTGGGCCACCCGGGCGCCCGGATCGCGGACCTCGGCTGCGGCCTGGGGTTCTCCACCATCGCGCTGGCGAGGGCCTACCCGGACGCGGACGTGGTCGGGATCGACTCCGACCCGCCTTCGATCGACGACGCGCGCGAACTGGCGAGGGAGGCCGGGGTGCAGGTGCAGTACGTCGTCGCCGACGCCGTCGAGGTCGGTGCCCACGGCCCGTTCGACACGGTGGTCGTCCTCGAGGCGCTGCACGACATGGCGCGGCCGGTGGAGGCGCTTCGCGCGGCGCACAAGGGGCTCGCCGAGGGCGGCTGCGTCATCGTCGTGGACGAGCGGGTCCAGGCAGAGTTCACCTCGCCCGGCGACCTCCTCGAACGGATGATGTACGGCTGGAGCATCAGCCACTGCCTGCCCACGCAGCGAGCGGAGGAGCCCTCGGCGGCGACCGGCACCGTCCTCCGCGCGTCCCACCTCGTCGCTCTTGCCGAGGAGGCCGGCTTCGCGCGGGTCGAGGAGACCGACATCGACGCGGGCTTCTTCCGGGTCTACCGGCTCCTGCCCTGACCACCGAGTAGCACACCTACCCCACCCCGACTGGAGTGAGCACCATGACCACCACCACAACGACCACCACGACCACCACCGAGCGGGCCGGCGACCTCTGGGTCGTCCAGCAGGGAGCCGGACCCGACGTCCTGCTGATCGGAGGGCTCGGCGATCCCGTCGAGTCCTGGCAGCTCCAGCTCGACGGCCTCGCCGACAGCTTCCGGATGACGGCCTTCGACAACCGCGGCGCGGGGCGCTCCCCGCTCCCCGACGGACCGTTCACGGTCGAGTCGATGGCCGACGACGCCGCGAGCGTCCTGCGCGCGGCCGGCATCGACTGCGCGCACGTCGCCGGGTTCTCCGGCGGGAGCGTCATCGCCCAGGAGCTCGCGATCCGCCATCCCGACCTCGTCCGCAGCCTGGTGCTCGTCAGCACCTGGGCCCGGGTCGACGACTACTTCCGGGCGATGGGCCGCGCGTGGCGCTGGATGGCGACGAACGCGCCGAGCGAACGCGCCTTCCTCGAGGCGTTCTTCGTCTGGATCTACACGCGGCGGGCCCATCTGGACGGCACCGTGAGCCAGATCGTCGACGAGAGCCTCGCGTTCCCGCACGCCGCCAGTGACGAGGCCATCCGACGCACCCTCGACGCGTTCCTCGCACACGAGACGGCCGACCGGCTGCCCCAGATCAGCGTGCCGGCGCTGGTGCTCGCGGGTGCGGAGGACATCGCCACGCCACCGCCCTACGGCCGGGTGGTCGCGGACCTGATCCCGGGAGCGCGGTTCGAGGTGTGGGACGGGGAAGCCCACCAACCGATGCAGGAGGCACCCGAACGGTTCAACCGACGGATCGCGGACTTCTGGCGGGACGTCGACTCCACCGGCCGACCCTCCGCCACGTGATGTCTCACCACGTCCCGGACAGCCTGACCCACGGGCGGAGCCTGCTGCGCCGGTTCAGTGACTGGGTCGTGTCCCACCCCATCCGGTGGGGTGCGGGCTCGGGAGTCGGGCTGGTGCTGCTCGGCCTCGCTCTCGACCTCCAACCGATCGTGGTCGTGGCCGCGGGCGCGGTCATCGGTGCGCTGAACGTCGTCCATGCGCGGAGACGGGGCTACTGCCCACGTCCCGACCCGCCCCGGGTTTGGTGACCGCTGACATTCGGCGCATTCAGCCTTCGAACCGCGACGTGACGAAGGCCCCCGTCCGCATCGCTGCGGGGGACGGGGGCCTTCTCGGGAGCCGCCTGTCGGAATCGAACCGACGACCTATTCATTACGAGTGAATCGCTCTACCGACTGAGCTAAGGCGGCGGGCTCAGCCGGGGGCTGAGGGCGGCGGGAACGATACCGGACCGCCCTCGGCCTCTCCCAACCAGCGAGTGCCGGTCAGGCGGCGACGGGCTCGGCGACGGCCGGGCGGGCGGCGCGGCCGGAGATCACGGCCTGCTCGACGCCGCACCAGCACTCGAAGGTGACGCTGATGCCGCGCTCGGTGTTCGCGAATCCGGTGATCATGCTCGGGAACACGAGCACGCGCTGGGCGCAGGTCTGGCAGTGGTGGTCGAACATGTGGCACCTCCTCGGGAGCGGGCGGTCCGTCGCGGACGGCGGACCCTGATGAGTCAATTGTGCGTCCCGGAAAGTAATAGGGGTAGGCTCACTTTCCAGCACGAGGTGAAGGAGAAACCTATTGCTCAGTGTGCACCAGCTCACATGCTTCCTCGCCACCTACGAGCAGGGGTCGCTCACCCGTGCCGCCGCCGAGCTGGGATACGCGCAGCCGAGCGTGTCCGAGCAGATCCGCGGGCTGGAGAAGTCGCTCGGCGTGCAGCTGTTCCGCCGGGTCGGGCGCGGCGTGATCCCCACCACGGTGGCCGACACGCTGCGGCCGTACGCCGAGCAGGTGCTGGCCGCCGTCGACGAGGCGCAGGAGGCGGTGCGGCGCACCAAGACCTTGGAAACCGGCACCATCCGGTTCGGGATGTTCGGCGTCGCCCGGCTCTACGCCGGCGCCGGCCTGATCGCCGACGTGCTCGAGCGCTACCCCGGCGTCCGGGTCGAGCTGGTGGGCCAGAACTCCACCGAGATCGCCGAGGACCTGCGGCGCGGACGGCTGGAGGCCGCGCTGCTCGCAGTCTCGGGTGTGGAGAGCGAGGGGCTCGACATCACGCCGGTGGCGCGTGAGGAGCTCGTCTACATCAGTACCGACCCGGTCAACCTCGAGTCACCGGTGACGGCCAACCGGCTCGCCCGCGCCCGGCTGGTGATGCCCGAGACCACGTGGCGCTCCGAGGACTCCACCCGCATCATCCTGCGCCGGATGCTGCACGACACCGGCCGGAACCCGCAGACCCGCATCGAGGTCGAGGACGTGGAGACGGCGGTCGAGCTGGTGGGGCGCGGCCTCGCCGACTCCGTGGTGCCGAAGGGCGCCGCGGAGCAGCTGCTCCCCCGGCTCGCACCCGGCGCGGGCTGGGTGTCGCTGCGGCCGCGGCAGTGGGACACCTTCGCGATCGTGCACCGCAGCGGCGCGGTGCTCTCGCCCGCTGCGCAGCTGATGATCGAGCTCGCCACCGCGCGACTGCGCACCCTCGCGGAGCCCGTCTCCCGCCGTTGACGCACGCCGCCTTGCCGCGTCTGGTGGACTGGGCCGCATGTCGCAGGCGCAGCAGGAGCGTGAGCATCAGGTGGCGGAGGCGTCCGCCGCACTCGAGAAGGCGCTCATCGAGGTCAAGCGGGTCGTCGTCGGGCAGGACGCGATGGTCGAGCGGATGCTCGTCGGGCTGCTGGCCCGCGGCCACCTGCTGCTCGAGGGCGTGCCCGGCGTCGCCAAGACGCTCGCGGTCCGCACGCTCGCCGCGGTCGTGGGCGGCTCGTTCGCGCGGCTGCAGTTCACCCCCGACCTGATGCCGAGCGACATCACCGGCACGCGGGTGTGGCGCTCCGGCAGCGAGAGCTTCGACGTCGAGCTGGGGCCGGTGTTCGCGAACCTCGTGCTCGCCGACGAGATCAACCGCGCCCCCGCCAAGGTGCAGTCGGCGCTGCTGGAGGCGATGGCCGAGAAGCAGGTGTCGATCGCCGGCAAGAGCCACCAGCTCCCCGACCCGTTCCTGGTGCTCGCCACCCAGAACCCGGTCGAGTCCGAGGGCGTCTACCGGCTGCCCGAGGCGCAGCGCGACCGGTTCCTGCTGAAGATCGACGTGCCGTACCCGACCGGCCAGGAGGAGTTCACGATCCTCCACCGGATGTCGGTCGACCCGCCCAGCGCCGAGCAGGTGCTGACGCCGGCCGACGTGATCCGGCTCCAGCGCGTGGCCGACACGATGTTCGTGCACCACTCGGTGATGAGCTACCTGGTGAACCTCACCGTCGCCACCCGCTCCCCCGACCGCTACGGCCTGGCCCACCTGAGCGACGTCATCGAGCTCGGCGTCAGCCCCCGTGCCTCGCTCGGCATGCTCGCCGCCGGCCGGGCGCTCGCGCTGCTGCGCGGCCGCTCCTACGTGCTGCCGGGCGACATCGCCGAGATCGCCTCCGACGTGATGAGCCACCGGATGCTGCTCTCCTTCGACGCCGTCGCCGACGGCGCCGACCCGCGCGGCATCGTGCGCGAGATCCTCACCAAGGTGCCGCAGCCGTCGCTGGCCAGCCGCGAGGAGCGGCCGCTCGGGCCGCCCGCCCTCGAGCCCGCCGCCGTCGGCTCCGCCCGCCCTCCCGCCGGCCACGTCGGAGGAGCACGACCGCGCGCCGCTGGGTGAGCCGACCCGCCCGTGACCGACCACCACGACCTCCCGCCGCTCACCGGGGCCAGCTCCCCGGAGGCGGTCTTCGCCGCGCTCGAGCTCGCGGTGCGACGCCGGCTGCCCGGGCGGCTGCACGGCGACCACCACGGGCTGCGGCTCGGCTCGGGCTCGGACCCCGAGGAGGTCGTGAAGTACACGCCGGGCGAGGACGACGTCCGCCGGATCGACTGGAACGTGACCGCCCGCGCGGGCGGCGAGCCGCACGTGTGGCGGCCGCTGGCCGAGCACGAGCTCGAGACCTGGGTTCTGGTGGACGCGACGCCGAGCATGGAGTTCGGCACCGTCTCGCTGGAGAAGCGGCACCTCGCCGCCGGCGCGACGGCGGCGGTCGCGCTGCTCACCCAGGGTCCGGGCAACCGGCTCGGCACCGTGCACCTCACCGCCCAGGGGCTGCGGTGGACGGCGCCGGTGCCGTCGCGGGTGGCCGCGCACCGCGCGCTGAAGCGGCCTGGCGGCGGCGTCTCGACAGGCTCGACGAACGAGAAGCCCACGCCGGCTGATCTGGCCGGCGCGATCACGGCCCTCACGGCCCGGCACCGCCGTCCGGGCGTGCGGGTGGTGGTGTCGGACTTCGTGGAGCCCGACGGCCGCACCGAGCGGCCGTTCCCGTGGGAGAAGCCGCTGCGGCGGATGGCGGCCGTGCACGAGACGCTCGTGGTCGAGGTGGTCGACCCGCGCGAGCTCGAGCTGCCCGACGTCGGCGCGGTCACGCTGGTCGACCCCGAGAGCGGCCACCGTCGCGAGGTCTGGACGTCGGATCGCCGGCTGCGGCGCGACTACGCCGAGGCCGTGGCCGCGCACCGCGACGCCGTCGCCGCCGCCGTCCGCTCCTCCCGCGCCGGCCACGTGCTGCTGCGCACCGACCGGGACTGGGTGCGCGACCTCGCCCGCCACGTCGTCGGCCCGCTGCGGCACGGCCGGGCCCGTGACGCCGTCCGCCAGACCCCCTCAGGACACGTGAGATGAGCCTCGCCTCCCCGATCTGGCTGCTGCTCCTGCTGCCGGTGGCGCTGCTGCTCGTCGGCTACCTGTGGCAGCAGGCCCGGCGCAGCCGGTACGCCGTCCGCTTCGCCACGCTGCCCATGCTCGAGCGGCTGGCGCCGACCCGTCCCGGCTGGCGCCGTCACGTGCCCGCGATCTTCCTGCTGCTCACCTTCGTCGCGCTGTGCGTGGCCGCGGCCCGGCCGCAGGTGGACGAGCAGGTGCCGCGGGAGCGCGCGACCGTGATGGTGGTCGTCGACGTGTCGCTCTCGATGCAGGCCACCGACGTCGACCCCGACCGGCTCACCGCCGCGCGGGAGGCGGCGGTCGGCTTCGTGCAGGGCCTGCCCGAGGGGTTCAACGTCGGCGTCGTGTCGTTCTCCGGCGTGGCCACCGTGCTCGCCTCGCCGACACCCGACCACGCGGCCGCCGTCGCCGCGCTCGAGGGGCTCAGCCTCGACGAGGGCACCGCCATCGGCGACGGCGTGCTCACCTCGCTCAAGCAGCTGGAGGCGGTCGAGGCCGACGGGCAGGGCGACGTGCCCTCGCACATCGTGCTGCTCAGCGACGGCACCAACACCGTCGGCAGCTCGGTCGACGGGGCCGCCGACGCCGCCGTCGAGGCCGGGGTGCCGGTCTCGACGATCGCCTACGGGACGGCCGAGGGCACCGTCACCGTCGACGGCCAGCTGGTGCCGGTGCCGGTCGACGAGGCCGCGCTCGCCGCCCTCGCCGACGCCACCGACGGCCAGGCCTACGAGGCCGAGAGCGCCGAGCAGCTCACCGAGGTCTACGACGACATCCAGTCCTCGATCGGCTTCCGGACCGAGCAGAGGGACGTCACGAGGTGGGCCGTGCTCGCCGCCCTCCTGCTCGGCTTCGTGGCCGCCGGCTTCTCCCTGGTCTGGTTCGCCCGGCTGCCCTAGCAGCTCCGGGGGTCTCGACCACGACGGTCGTCGAGCCTGTCGAGACGTCGGAGCTGCTCTCGCCGACCCGCGCGGGGTCAGTCGTCGAGACCGTGTCGGGGCGTCTCGACAAGCTCGACGAACGGGTGCCGGTCAGCTCCGGGGGTCTCGACCACGACGGTCGTCGAGCCTGTCGAGACGTCGGAGCTGCTCTCGCCGACCCGCGCGGGGTCAGTCGTCGAGACCGTGTCGGGGCGTCTCGACCAGCTCGACGAACGTGTGCCGGTCAGCACTCCTTGCCGTCTTCGGGGACCGTGCCCTCCAGGAGGAGTCCCTCGATCGCCTCGTCGATGCAGGAATTGCCCTTGTTGTAGGCGGTGTGGCCGTCGCCGTCGCGGGTGAGCAGGACGCCGCTCTCGAGCTGCTCGGCCAGCGCGACCGCCTCCTCGTAGGGCGTGGCCGGGTCGCGGGTCGTTCCGACGACCAGGATCGGGGCGGCGCCGTTCGCGTCGATCTTCGGGGTCGGCTCGCTGGGCTGGACCTGGAGGCCGTGGCAGCCGATCAGGCCCCACGCGAACACCTCGCCGAACGTGGGCGAGGCCTTCTCGAAGGCCGGGATCTCGTCGGCCACCTGGTTCGGCTCGATGAAGGCCGGGTCGTCGAGGCAGTTGATCGCGTAGATGGCCTCGAGGCTGTTGTCGGCGTAGCCGCCGCCGGGCTCGCGTCCGCCGTAGGAGTCGGAGAGCAGCAGCATCGTGGACCCGTCGCCGTCGAGCGCCTCCTGGAGACCCTGGTCGAGGGCGGGCCAGTTCGCCTCGCTGTAGAGCGGCAGCACCAGGCCGTAGAAGGCGTTGCCGATCTGCAGGTCGCGCTCCTCGTCGGTGGGCAGCGGCTCCTGCTCGATGCTGTCGAGCAGGTCGGTGATGGTGCCGAGCGCCTCCGGCATCGAGTCGCCGAGGAAGCAGTCGCCCTCGAGGCAGTTCTGCACGTAGGACCGCAGCGCCCGCTCGAAGCCGGCGGCCTGGCTGATCGCGTTCTGCCGGAAGTCGAGGGTCTGGTCGATGGCGCCGTCGAGCACGAACGGGCCGACCTTGGCCGGGAACAGCTCGGCGTAGGTGGCGCCGAGCGTGGTGCCGTAGGAGAACCCGAGGTACCGCAGCGTCGGCTCGTCCAGGGCGGCGCGCAGCACGTCCATGTCGCGGGCCGCCTCGACCGTGGACACGTGCCCGACGAGCTCGTCGGAGTTGTCGACGCAGCCCTGGAAGAAGGCGTCCTGCTCGTCGGTGTACTCCACGCCCTCGGCCGCCGAGTCGGGCGTGGGATCCTGGGCGATGTAGGCGTCGAGGTCGTCGTCGGAGAGGCAGTCGACGGGGTCGGAGTCGCCGGTGCCGCGCGGGTCGAAGGCCACGATGTCGACGCGCTCGAGCAGCTGCGGGCGGAAGTAGCCGTCGGCGTTCGTGGCCATGTCGGTGCCGGGGGCTCCGGGCCCGCCGGGGTTGACCACCAGCGAGCCGACCTTCTCGTCCTGGTTGCGGGCCGGCGCCCGCTCCAGCGCGAGCTGGACGGTGTCGCCGCCGGGGTCGCCGTAGTCGACGGGCACCTCGAGCGTCGAGCACTCGTTGTCGCCGCACGAGGTCCAGACGAGCTCCTGCTCGTAGAACCGGGCCAGCTCCTGCGACGGCGGCTTGCGGGCGTCGGGGTCGGCGGTGGGCGAGGACTCCGAGGGGGAGGACTCCGAGGACGACGGGCTGCGCCGCGCCTGGCGGTCCGGCTCGTCGTCACCGGTGCGCTGCACGACGAGCGCGACCACCAGCCCCGCGAGTACGACCGACAGCACCGCGACGACGGCGATCATCGCCTTGACCGGTCCGGTCATCCTCTGCTCCCCTCGGGCACCTTCAGCGCCACCATCATGGACTCCAGTGCCAACTGCGGGGTCACGTTGAACTCGAGCATCTGCTCGCGGGCGTCGAAGATCCACCCGATCCGCCGCAGGTTGAGCTCGGCGGAGGAGTCGCGGGCGACCTGGGCGACCTCGCCGCGGATCTCCTCGTTCACCAGCTCGCCCGGCGCGCCCAGCTCGAGCGCGACGGCGTCGCGGTAGACCGAGGCGAGGTCCATGAGGCTCCGGTCGACGACGTCGAGCACCCGGCGCTTGGCCCGGCGCTTCTGGTCGTCGAGCATGCTCTTGAGCGCCGGTGCGTATTCGCGCGGCCGGCGGCCCCGCTCCTCCACCCCGTAGGCGATGTCGAGGGAGCGCTTCTCACGCTCGTCGAGGTCGGCGGTGATCGAGGTGGCCTCCTCGGTGGCCACCGACACCAGGTTGGTGGCCGCGACCAGGCAGTCGCCGAGGGAGGTGAGTCGGGTCGGGAGCGAGACGACCTCGCGACGACGGTTGCGGGTGGCCTCGTCGCGCGCCAGCGCGCGGGCGCGCCCGATGTGGCCCTGGCTGGCGCGGGCGGCGTAGGCGGCGAGCGCCGGCTCGACGTCGTCGGCGCGCTCCAGGAACGCGGCGACCTCGGCCGACGTCGGGGTGCTGAGGGTGACCAGCCGGCACCGCGAGCGGATCGTGGACATGACGTCCTCGACGGTGGGGGCGCACAGCATCCACACGGTGCGGGCCGCCGGCTCCTCGATCGCCTTGAGCAGCGCGTTGGAGGCCTGGTCGGTGAGCCGGTCGGCGTCCTCGACGATCACGATCTGCCAGCGCCGGCCGGCCGGGCTGAGGGCGGCGCGCCGCACCAGGTCGCGCACCTCCTTGACACCGATCGACAGCTGCTGGGTGGTGATGACGGCGACGTCGGCGTGGCTGCGCCCGAGCACCGTGCGGCACTCGTGGCACACCCCGCAGCCGGGCTCGTTCTCGGTGCACTGCAGCGCCGCTGCGAACGCGATCGCGGCGTTGGAGCGGCCCGACCCGGGCGGTCCGGTGAACAGCCAGGCGTGGCTCATCCCGCGGCCGCCCGCGGCGGTGCGCAGCGACTCCACCACCTGGCGCTGGCCGACGAGGTCGTCCCAGACCGTCACCGTGCGAGCGCCTTCTCGACCCGGCCGAGGATCTCCCCGGCGAGCTCGTCGACGTCCCGCGCGGCGTCGAGCACGAGGTAGTGGTCGGAGTCGCGCTCGGCGAGTGCGAGAAAGGCATCCCGGGCCCGCACGAAGAAGTCGTGCGACTCCCCCTCGATCCGGTCGCGCTCCTCGAACCTGCTGAGCCCGACGGCCGGGTCGAGGTCGAGCAGCACGGTGAGGTGCGGCCGCAGGTCGCCGGTGGCCCAGCGCGCGACCTGCTCGACCTCGGCGAGCGGCAGCGCCCGGCCCGCACCCTGGTAGGCGAGCATGGAGTCGACGTAGCGGTCGGTGACCACCACCGCCCCGCGCTCGAGGGCGGGAAGCACCAGCCGGGCGACGTGCTCGGCCTTGTCGGCGGCGTAGAGCAGCACCTCGGTGCGGTCGTCGAGCTCGCCGGTCTCCGGGCTCAGCACGATCCGCCGCATCTCGGCGCCCACCGGGGTGTCGCCGGGCTCGAAGGTGAGCACCACCTCGTGGCCGGTCGCCGCCAGCGCGTCACGCAGCCGGCGGGCCTGGGTGGACTTGCCCGACCCCTCGCCGCCCTCGAAGCAGACGAACAGCCCGGTGTCGGCGTACACGGCCCCGGAGCTCACGAGCGGGACGCTACCCGGCGGCGTCGACGGCGCTCCGGGGGTCTCGACACGACCTCGCTGGCGCTCGGCCGGCTCGACCACCGGATCCTCGCACCGGTGGTCGAGCCCCGCGAGCGTCAGCGAGCGGGTGTCGAGACCCCCGGCAGCTCTCAGCCCAGGCGGCGAGGACGGCGTCGGCCGCGCGTTCGGCGCTGCCGGGCACGTGGTCGAGGAAGAGCGACGGCTCGGCGAGCTCGACCTCCAGCACCACCGGGCCGTCGGCGGTGGGAAGCAGGTCGACGCGGGCGTAGGTCGTCGGCCCGCCGACCGCGGCGGTCACGGCGGCCATCACCTGCTCGGTGACGCGCAGCTCCGCCCCGGACGGGTCGCGCGGGCTCATCTCCTCCTGCGCGAACAGCCCCTCCACCAGGCCGGCGCCGCGCTGCAGCAGTGGCCCCTTCCGCATCGCGTGGGAGAACTCGCCGCCCAGCAGCACGACCGCGGTCTCGCCGGCGGTGTCGACGTCGGCCAGGTAGGGCTGCACGAGCACGCTGCGGCCGTCGTCCAGCAGTGCCGCGGTGTGGGAACGCGAGGCCTCGGCCTCGTCGGGACCGAGCCGCAGCGTGCCGCGCGACCCGGCCGACACCGCGGGCTTCACCACGTGCTCGACGTCGAGGTAGGGGTGCTCGGCCGGCTCGCCGGGCTCGACGAACGCCGACGGCACCACCGGCACCCCGGCGTCGGCGAGCACCTGGAGGTAGTGCTTGTCGGTGGTGAACCGGAGGTGGGCCAGCGAGTTCTCGAGCCGGGTCACGGCGGCGACCCGCTCGGCCCACGCCAGGAACTCCTCGACGCGCTCGGCGTAGTCCCAGGTGCAGCGGACGACGACCAGGTCGTAGCCGGCCCAGTCGAGGTCGTCGTCCCACACCGCGGCCTCGCAGTCGGCGCCGCGCGCCCGGAGCGCGTCGCGAAGCAGTCGCGCCTCGTCGTCGAGGTCCGGCACCTCGCGCGCCGTCGCCAGCGCGATCCTCACGACTTCTTGGCCGCCGTCTTCTTCGCCGCGGTCTTCTTGGTCGTCTTCTTCGATGTCTTCTTGGCGGGTGACTTCTTCGCCGCCTTCTTGCCACCCTTCTTCGCCGGGCCGCGGGCGCGGCGCTCGGCGAGCAGCTCGGCGGCCCGCTCGAGGGTGACCGCCTCGACGCTGTCGTCCTTGCGGAGCGTGGCGTTGTACTCGCCGTCGGTGACGTACTCGCCGAACCGGCCGGACTTCACCACCACCGGCTGGCCGGAGACCGGGTCGTTGCCGAGCTCCTTGAGCGGCGGCGCCGCGGCGGCGCGGCCGCGCTGCTTGGGCTGGGCGTAGATCTTGAGCGCCTCGTCGAGCGTGACGGTGAAGAGCTGCTCCTCGGAGGTGAGCGAGCGGGAGTCGGTGCCCTTCTTCAGGTACGGCCCGTAGCGGCCGTTCTGCGCGGTGATCTCGACGCCCTCGGCGTCCTCACCGACGACGCGCGGCAGCGAGAGCAGCTTGACGGCGTCGTCGAGGGTGACCGTGTCGAGCGACATCGACTTGAACAGCGAGCCGGTGCGCGGCTTGGCGCTCTTGGGGGCGTCGTCGGGCAGCTGCTCGGTGACGTAGGGGCCGTAGCGGCCGTTCTTCGCGACCACCTCGAGCCCGGTCTCCGGGTGGGTGCCGAGCTGGATCTCCTCACCGGCCGGGTTGGCGAACAGCTCGGTGGCCTTCTCGAGCGTGAGCTCGTCGGGCGGCAGGTCCTCGGGCACGTTGGCCCGCTTGCCGGCCGGGTTGCCGTCGTCGTCGGGACCCTCGAGGTAGGGCCCGTAGCGCCCCACGCGCAGGTTGATGCCGGAGTCGGGGCCGCCGACCGGGAAGGTCGCCAGCTCGCGGGCGTCGATGTCGCCCAGCTCGGTGACGAGGGTGTGCAGACCCTGGACGGAGTCGGAGCCGTAGTAGAACTCGCCGAGCTCGGTGACCCGGTCCTTGCGGCCCGACGCGATCTCGTCGAGCACGTCCTCCATGCCGGCGGTGAACTCGTAGGACACCTGGCGCGGGAAGTGCTCCTCCAGCAGCCGCGTCACCGAGAACGCCAGCCATGCCGGCACCAGCGCGGTGCCCTTCTTGTAGACGTAGCCGCGGTTGAGGATCGTGCCGATGATCGACGCGTACGTCGACGGCCGGCCGATCTCGCGGTCCTCGAGCTCCTTGATGAGGGTGGCCTCGGTGTAGCGGGCCGGCGGCTTGGTCTCGTGGCCGTTCGCCGTCAACGACGCGGCGGAGACGGCGTCGCCCTCGTTGAGCGCGGGCAGCCGGGTCTCGGCGTCGTCCTTCGCGCCGTCGTCGTCGGTGCCCTCGACGTAGGCCTTGAGGAAGCCGTGGAAGGTGATCACGCGGCCGGACGCCGAGAACACGACGTCCTCGCCGGTGCTCGCCGCGCCGCCGATGCGCACCGAGACGGTCTGGCCGGTGGCGTCCTTCATCTGCGAGGCGACGGTGCGCATCCAGATCAGCTCGTAGAGCCGGAACTGCTCGCCGGTGAGGCCGGTCTGGGCCGGCGTGCGGAACGACTCGCCCGCCGGTCGGATCGCCTCATGCGCCTCCTGCGCGTTCTTCACCTTGGAGGCGTAGGTGCGGGGCGCGTCCGGCAGGTACTCACGGCCGTAGAGCTCGGCGGCCTGCGACCGCGCCGCCGCCACCGCGCCACCGCTCAGCGTCGTGGAGTCGGTGCGCATGTAGGTGATGAAGCCGTTCTCGTAGAGCCGTTGCGCCACCGACATCGTGACGCTCGCGCTCATCCCGAGCTTGCGGCTCGCCTCCTGCTGCAGCGTGGTGGTGCGGAACGGCGCGTACGGCGAGCGGCGGTACGGCTTCGACTCCACCGAGCGGACGTCGTAGCTGGTGTCGGCGAGGCCGGACACCAGCGCCTCGGCGCGGGAGCGGTCGAGGTGGACGACGTCGGCCTTGGCCTTGAGCTGGCCGTCCTGGCCGAAGCTCGAGCCCTGCGCCACGCGGGTGCCGTCGACCGAGTGCAGCCGCGCCGGGAACATCCGCTGGTCGTGACCGCTGCCGGCGTCGAAGGTGCCCTCGAGGTCCCAGTACGAGGCGACCCGGAACCGCATCCGGTCCTTCTCGCGGTCGACCACCAGGCGCGTGGCCACCGACTGAACCCGACCCGCGGACAGGCCGGACATGACCTTCTTCCACAGCACCGGGCTGACCTCGTAGCCGTAGAGGCGGTCGAGGATGCGGCGCGCTTCCTGGGCCTCGACGAGGTCCATGTCGAGCTCGCGCGGGTTCTCGGCGGCGGCCAGGATCGCCTGCTTGGTGATCTCGTGGAACACCATCCGCTTCACCGACACCGACTGCTTCGGCTTCAGCTCGTCGAGCAGGTGCCACGCGATGGCCTCGCCCTCGCGGTCCTCGTCGGTGGCGAGGTAGAGCTCGTCGGCGTCCTTGAGCAGCTTCTTCAGCTTGGAGATGTGCGCCTTCTTGTCGCGCGGCACCACGTAGTAGGGCGTGAACTCGTTGTCGACGTCGACGGCGAGCCGCCCCCACGGCTTGTCCTTGATCGAGGCGGGGGTGTCGGCCGCACTGGTCGGCAGGTCACGGATGTGACCGATGGAGGACTCGACGACGTACCCGTCGCCGAGGTACCCGCCGATGGTGCGGGCCTTGGCGGGTGACTCGACGATGACCAGCTTGTGTGGCACGGACAGGAGCTTCCTTCAGCAGTCGAACGGGGCGAGACGACCCGGCGGGCCGGACGACGGACAGGGTTGATCAGCCCCGATCGGGGGCTCACGGCCGAACACGGTAGCGCGCCGTGTCCAGCGGCCACGCCGGGTGTTCAGTTGACGGCGAGCGTCTCCCCCACCGCGGTCTGGGTGCGGAGCAGGTCGTTGTAGCCCAGCGGGACGTAGTTGATGTAGAAGCCGAACGGCTTGTCGTCGCCCAGGTCGACGACCGTGATGACCACCCGGTCGCCGGGGATCCCGCCCGGCGCGGTGGCCAGGATGTCGCTGGTGATGCTGTAGCCCGTGGTGGGCCCGAGGTCGACGTCGCCCTCCTCGAGGTTGTCGCGCCGGGTGACGTTCTCGTAGTTGCTCGACTGCTCCAGGCAGCTCATCGCCGTCTCGGCCGCCTGCTTCGGGTTCTCGTAGCCGCGGTCGCGCGCGAGCGACCCGACGCCGTAGCCGGCGACCCACCCGTCGGTGACGAGCCGCGAGACCGTGGTCATGCCGTCGGCGAAGTCGAAGGCGCCGTTCTGGGTGTAGGTGCTGCCCTCGACCTCGAACTCGGGCTCGTAGCCCGCCACCTGGTCGACGCTGATCCCGCCGCCCTCGAGCCTCCCGGCGACGATCCCCGTGCCGCCCTGGTCGGGCACGCCGCCGGCGCAGGCCAGGCCGGTCGGGTCGGCCGGGGTGGACTCCGTGGGCGAGGGCGGCTCGGTGGTCGTCTCGGTCCCGGTCTCCGTCTCGGTCCGGGACGACGTGGGGTCGCCGCCGCCGGACTTCTCGTCATCGCCGCCGAGGCCGCTCACCAGCAGGAAGGTGCCGACGCCGAGCGCGACCACCAGCACGACGACGCCGATCACGATGCCGATCGTCTTCCCGCTGCCGCCGCCCGAGCCGCCGGTGGGTGCCCCGCCCCAGCCCGGTTGCTGGGACTGGCCGTAGCCACCGCCGTACCCGCCGCCGTAGCCGCCGGGCGGGGGCTGCTGGGGCTGCTGCCCGTAGCCGGGCTGTGGGGCCTGCGGTTGCTGGCCGTAGCCGGGGGCCACGTTGGTGGGTGCCGCGCCCGCGCCACCACCGGGCGGGTTGCCGCCGCCGGGGAAGATGGTGGGCGCCTCGTGGGCGCCGCCGCCACCGGCGGGTGCCGGCGGTGGGCCGGAGGGGTGGGTGGCGGTCTCGGCGGACCACCCGCTGCCGTCCCAGTAGCGGAACTGGCCGGGCTGCCCGGAGGGGTCGGGGTACCACCCTGCGTTGCTCACGCGCTGAGGGTAAATCACCCGACCGTGAGGAATCCCTCCGCCACGAGCTCGCGGGCGACCGGCAGGTACGTGGTGCGGGTCTCCGCCGGGTCGGCGCCCAGCAGCGCGGCGATCGCGTCGAGGATCGCGCCGACCGGCAGGTCGCCGTCGCAGGCGCCGACCAGCCCGGCGACCACTGTGTCCGCGGCGCGGGCGCGCCGGAAACCCCGCTGTTGACGCAGGACGAGCACCTCGGGGTCCTCGGCGCCGGGCTCCCCCACGGTCTCCTGGCGCACGTCGGGTCGCAGCACGAGCCGGGTGCTCTCGTCGACGTCGGCGTGGACGGCGCGCGCCCAGTCGCGCACCCACGGCGCGACCGGCTGGTCGACGTCGTAGGTCCACTCGAGCAGCTCGTGGACTCCCTGCCGCGCGCCGTCGGGCCGTCGCAGGTTCACCCAGCCGAACCCGACCGCCTCGATGCCCTGGTCGTCGAACCAGGTCAGCCAGGTGTCGTAGCGCTCGCGGTAGTCGGGTCCGCCGTGGTGGCCGGAGTCCTTGAGCCACAGCTCCACGTAGGCGGCGGGGTCGAGCACCTCGCGCTGCACCACGAGGGCGTCGAGAGCGGGGTCGAGCCACGCCGCGAGCCGCTCGTCCCACGGCCGGTCGCGCTCGACCACCCAGTTGGCCAGCACCTGGCCCCAGCCGCCCGGTGCGAGGTGGTCGGGCAGACCGCGGACGACGTCCTCGACGACCCGGTCGCCGGGCAGGCCGGAGTCGCGGTAGACGAGCCGCTCGTCCGTGGCCGGGGAGATCACGAACGGCGGGTTGGTGGCGACCAGGTCGAAGGTCTCGCCGGCCACCGGCACGTAGAAGGAGCCGTCGCGGACGTCGAGCACGACGTCGTTGAGCGCGGCGTTGAACCGGGTGACGTCGAGGGCGCGGCGGTTGACGTCGGTGGCCACCACCTCGCCGGCGTGCCGGGCCAGGTGCAGTGCCTGCACGCCGCAGCCGGTGCCGAGGTCGAGCGCGCGGCCGACGTCGTCGCGGATCGTGAGCTGGGCCAGCGAGGTGGAGGCCGCGCTGATGCCGAGCACGTGGTCGGCGGTGACGTGCTGCGGGCCGCCGTCCAGCCCGGGCGTGAGGTCGCTGACCACCCAGAGGTGCTCGTCGTCGGTGGCGTAGGGCCGGCAGTCGAGTCGGGCCCGCACCTCGCCGACCTCGGTGTCGAGCAGCCCGGTGACCGCCAGCGGCTCCACGAGCCCGGGCAGCGCCCGCTCGGCCTGCGCCGCCGGTACGGCGTCCTGCAGCAGGAACAGCCGCACCAGGGTCTCCAACGGGCTCCCGCCGCCGGTGACCCGCCGGGCCGGCGTGGTCTCGTTGCGGGCCAGCGCGTCGTGGGCCCGGGTGCCGAGCAGCCCGGCGACGCCGTCGTAGGTGTAGCCCGCCTGCTGCAGCGCCTCGCGCAGCCGCGGGGCGAGGGCCGGGTTCACGAGGGCGCCCCGTGGTAATAGGTGTCGAGCGTGAACTCGCCCGCCTCGAACTCGCGCCGCGCGCCGCGGTAGAGCCCGAGCCGCAGCTCGGCGGCGTAGCCCTCGAGGTCGGGCACGCCCTGCTCCTCGGCCACCCGCAGCTCCGCCTCGACGTCGTACGGCACGCGCACGAAGGTGAGCGCGAACGGCGCCGGGTCGGGCTCGTCGAGGTGGCCGTCCAGCACCACGTACGACGCCGTCGCGTCGCCCATCGCGTTGCCAGCGCTGCCGGTGTTGAACAGGGTGCGGCCGCGCAGCTGGGTCTCGTAGAACGGGTCGTGGGTGTCGGCGTAGCCGACCACGTCGGGCACGGGCCCGTCGCCCACGGCGGCGACGGTGGCCTCGGTGTTGGCGAACTGGCCGAGGAACTCGTCCTCGGTCTTCACGTACCGCACCCGGCGGTGCACCGTCTCGCTGCTGGCGTGCAGGAGCCGGACCCGGCGGCCGCTCACGAGCAGGTCGTGGCAGAACGGCAGGCCGGCCAGCCAGTCCACCTGGTCGTCGTCGAGCTCGTCGCGCCACCACGGCAGGTCGCCGTCGACGACGTCGCGGTTGCCGATGATGTCGTCCCAGTTGCCGAGGATGTTCACCTCGCACCGCTCCCGGCAGCGGGTCACGACCTCCCGGCCGCGCGGCCCCTTGCCGACGTAGTCGCCGAGGTTGAGCACCCGCGCGATGCCGCGGTCGTCGATGTCGGCCAACACCGCCTCGAGCGCGGTGAGGTTGCCGTGCACGTCGGAGATCAGCGCCAGTTGCTCGCGGGCCACGCCCCATCTCACCGACCCGCCCGCACCTGCGCCGAAACGACGCCGACCCGCCCGAAAGTTTCGGGCGGGTCGGCGTGCGGTGCAGGTCAGGCGTGCGGCGGGGTGGCCGAGGTGGCCGCCGCCGGGGCGTCGTCGCCCAGCACGGTCTCGCGCTGCTTGGAGATGTAGACCACCGCGACGATGATCAGCGACGCAGCGACCGCGATGGCGATCCGCACCGGGTCGTTCTCGCTGTCGCCGACGCTCAGCGAGACGACAGCGCTCGCGATGAGCAGCGACACCAGGTTCATCACCTTGATCAGCGGGTTGATGGCCGGGCCGGCGGTGTCCTTGAACGGGTCGCCGACGGTGTCGCCGATGATCGTGGCCTCGTGGGCCGGGGACCCCTTGCCGCCGTGGTTGCCGTCCTCGACCAGCTTCTTGGCGTTGTCCCAGGCGCCACCGGAGTTGGCCAGGAACACCGCCATGAGGGTGCCGGT
Source organism: uncultured Actinomycetota bacterium (assembly GCA_963780355.1). Taxonomy (GTDB): domain Bacteria; phylum Actinomycetota; class Actinomycetes; order Propionibacteriales; family Nocardioidaceae; genus Nocardioides. Next base: position 1,155,694 of record CAWABT010000001.1, on the reverse strand, counting down.
GCCGATGGCGCCGGCCAGGAAGCCGGCGAGCGAGGTGAAGCCGAGGCCGAAGCCGACGGCGACCGGGGCCAGCACGGCGAGCACGCCCGGCGTGATGAGCTCACGGAGCGAGTCGCGGGTGACGATGTCGACGACCTTGCCGTACTCGGGACGGCCGGTGCCCTCCATGATCCCGGGGATGTCGCGGAACTGGCGACGCACCTCGTACACCACCGCGCCGGCGGCCCGGGCCACCGCGTTGATCGCGAGGCCGGAGAACAGGAACACCACGGCCGATCCGAGGAGCACACCCACCAGCACCGACGGGTCGAAGACGAACAGACTGAACAGCTCGTCGCCGCCCGCCTCGGCCTCGCGCAGCTCCTCGATGACCGTGGTGGCGTAGGAGCCGAACAGCGCGGTGGCGGCGAGCACCGCCGTCGCGATCGCGATGCCCTTGGTGATCGCCTTGGTGGTGTTGCCGACGGCGTCCAGGTCGGTGAGGATCTGCGCGCCCTCGGGGCTGACGTCGCCCGACATCTCGGCCACGCCCTGCGCGTTGTCGGAGACCGGACCGAAGGTGTCCATGGCCACGATCGAGCCGACGGTGGTGAGCAGGCCACAGCCCGCGAGCGCCACGGCGAACAGGGAGATGGTGAGCGAGCCGGTGCCGAGCAGGAACGCCCCGAACACCGCCGCGCCGAGCACCAGGGTCGTGTAGACGGCCGACTCGAAGCCGACCGACAGCCCGGAGAGGATCACGGTGGCCGCGCCGGTGAGCGAGGTCTTGCCGACGTCCTTGACCGGGCGGTACTCGGTGCCGGTGAAGTAGCCGGTGAGCGCGAGGATCCCGGCGGCCAGCACGATGCCGATCACCACCGCGACGGAGGCGATCAACGCCGGGTTGCCGTCGGGCGTGGGGTCGCGCGAGATCAGGTCGAGCGAGCTGCCGAGGTTGCCGAAGTCGGCGAAGCTGGTGGGCAGGTAGGCGAACGACAGCGCCACCGAGGCCACGGCAGCGATGGCCGCGGAGAGGTAGAAGGCGCGGTTGATCGTGCTCAGTCCGCTGACGCCGGCCTTGGGCGTCGTCAGGTACACACCGGCAACCGCGGTGAGCGCGCCGATGGCAGGGATGAGGAGCGGGTAGACCAGGCCCTTGTCGCCGAAGGCCTGCGAGCCGAGGATCAACGCCGCGACCAGGGTGACGGCGTAGGACTCGAACAGGTCGGCGGCCATGCCGGCGCAGTCGCCCACGTTGTCACCCACGTTGTCGGCGATGGTGGCCGCGTTGCGCGGGTCGTCCTCGGGGATGTTCTGCTCGACCTTGCCCACGAGGTCGGCGCCGACGTCGGCCGCCTTGGTGAAGATGCCGCCACCGACACGCATGAACATCGCGAGCAGGGCGGCCCCGAAGCCGAAGCCCTCGAGCACGTCGGGAGCGTCGTCCTGGAAGGCGATCACCACGATGCTGGCGCCGAGCAGCCCCAGGCCCACGGTGAGCATGCCGACCGTGGCGCCGGTGCGCAGCCCGACGGTCATCGCCGGCTCGCGGCCCACGGTGTTGGCCGCGGCGGCGACGCGCAGGTTGGCGCGCACCGCGAGCGACATGCCGAAGTAGCCGACGGCGGCGGAGAAGCCCGCCCCGACGAGGAAGAAGACCGAGCGGAAGATCCGGACCGACATCTCGTCGGCCGGCAGCGCCAGCAGGGCGAAGAACGCCAAGCCGGCGAAGAGCGCCAGAGTGCGGAACTGCCGCTGCAGGTAGGCGTCGGCGCCTTCCCTGATCGCCAGCGCGATGGTCTTCATGTTCTCGGTGCCCTCGTCGGCGGCGAGGACCTCCTTGCGGAACATCACCCCCATGGCGAGCGCGCCGAGCGCGATCAAGGCGACGACGACCACCAGCACGAGGTTGCCGCCGGTGACCTCGACGCCGCTCTCTGCAGCGACGGCGGGAACGATCCCCGTCATGTGGTTCCTCCTGTGTCACGGGGCACGCACGGCCCCTGAGCGTCCGAGGGTCCGCACCGGCGCGACGGAATGTCACGCGTGCGGACCGTGGCGGAGTTTACGCACGGGTAGGGCGCGTTTCGGCACCGGGTGTGACCCGGACCACGTTCCGCCGGGGGTCAGGCGAGGGCGGCGTCGGCCGACTCGTGGATCGTGAAGACCTTGGCGAGGCCGGTGATGCGGAAGATCTTGAGCAGCCGGTCCTGGTTGCAGATGAGGTGCAGGGAGCCGTCGTGGGCGCGGACCTTCTTCAGGCCGCCGACGAGGACGCCGAGGCCGGTGGAGTCGAGGAACTCGACGGCCTCCATGTCGATCACGATGTCGAAGGTGCCGGCGGCGACCAGCTCGGTGATCTTGTCGCGCAGCTTGGGGGCCGTGTAGACGTCGATCTCGCCGCCGACGGACACGATCGTGCGCCCCTCGACATCGCGGGTCTCAAGCGTCAGGTCCACGTGTTCTCCCCAAGGAAACGGTCCGGCACGGGCCGGCGTGTCACCGCTCGACGCCCAGGTCCCTCAACCGTTGGACGCCACACGCGGCAGGGAGTATCAAACCACGCCCTTGCGCCCCATGCACGGCTGTGTAATGAGTCGGTCGACGGCGGGTCCGACTTGAGGCCTTCTACCCCGCAGGATCGCCCGGGCGGTCGCGATGTCGGTCGCTGCGGGAACAATGGATCCATGGGCAGTCGAGCAGCGCCGACGGCGGCCCCCGCCGTGGCCGAACTGGTGGCGCGGCTCGCCGCGGTGCCCGGCCGCGAGGACCGGCTGACCCACGTCGAGGTGCTGCCTCGACGCGCCGCGCGCACCGAGCCGTGGCCCGCCTGGGCGCACCCTGACGTCGTCCGCGGGTTCACCGGCGCCGGCATCGAACAGCCCTGGGCGCACCAGGTGGCGGCGGCCTCGGCCGCCCACGCCGGTCGCCACGTCGTGCTGGCCACCGGCACGGCGTCCGGCAAGTCGCTCGCCTACCAGCTGCCCGCGCTCGGCGCCGCGCTGGCCGGCCGCGGCGATCGGGCGCGTCGTGGCGCGGCCACGCTCTACCTGGCGCCCACCAAGGCGCTCGCCCACGACCAGCTGGCCGGGCTGCTCGGCCTCGGGCTCGACGTCCGCGCCACCACCTGCGACGGCGACAGCAGCCGCGACGAGCGCGACTGGGCGCAGGTGCACGGCGAGTACGTGCTCACGAACCCCGACATGCTGCACCGCTCGATCCTGCCGGGGCACCCGCGTTGGGCGGCGCTGCTCGGGTCGCTGCGGTTCGTGGTGGTCGACGAGTGCCACCACTACCGCGGCGTGTTCGGCGCCCACGTGGCGCACGTGCTGCGGCGGCTGCGGCGGGTGTGCGCCTCCTACGGCGCCCACCCCACCTTCGTGCTCGCCTCGGCCACCGCGGCCGAGCCGGCCCTCACCGCGCAGCGGCTCACCGGGCTCGCGGTCGAGGCGGTCACCGACGACGCCTCGCCCCGCGGCGAGGTGACCCTCGGGCTGTGGGAGCCGCCGCTCACCTCGTTCGAGGGCGAGAACGGTGCGCCGGTGCGGCGGGCGGCGTCCTCGGAGACCGCCGACCTGCTCGCCGACCTCGTGGCCGAGGACGTGCACACGCTGGCGTTCGTGCGGTCCCGGCGCGGCGTCGAGCAGGTGGCACTCACGGCCGGTGAGCTGCTGGCCGAGGTCGACCCGTCGCTGCAGGGCAGGGTGGCCGCCTACCGCGGCGGCTACCTGCCCGAGGAGCGGCGCGAGCTCGAGGCCGCGCTGCGCGACGGGCGGCTGCTCGGCCTCGCCGCCACCAACGCCCTCGAGCTCGGCATCGACGTGAGCGGTCTGGACGCCGTCATCGTCGCCGGGTTCCCCGGCACCCGGGCCGCGTTCTGGCAGCAGATCGGTCGGGCCGGCCGGGGCGCGCAGGACGCCCTCGGCGTGCTCGTCGCCCGCGACGACCCGCTCGACACCTACCTCGTGCACCACCCGGAGACGCTGTTCGGGCAGCCGGTCGAGGCCAACGTGTTCGACCCGGGCAACCCCTACGTGCTCGGCCCGCACCTGTGCGCGGCCGCCCAGGAGATCCCGCTCTCCCGCGACGACCTGGCCCTGTTCGGGCCCGGCGCACCGGACGTCGTCGACGGGCTCACCGACGCCGGGCTGCTCCGGCGTCGCGCCCAGGGCTGGTACTGGACCGACCGGCGGCGCGCCGCCGACCTCACCGACATCCGATCGTCCGGCGGCTCGCCGGTGCAGCTCATCGAGCACGGCACCGGCCGGGTGGTGGGCACCGTCGACGGCGGCCGCGCCACCAGCACCGCCCACGCCGACGCCGTCTACGTGCACCGCGGCGACACCTGGGTGGTGGAGTCGCTCGACCTCGACGAGCACGTGGCCGTGATGCGGCGCGACGACCCCGGCCACACCACCACGGCCCGCGAGGTCACCGACATCGGCATCGTGCGCGAGCGCAGCCACCGCACCTGGGGACGCTGCCGGCTGTCGGTCGGCGACGTCGAGGTGTCGCAGCAGGTGGTCTCCTTCCTCAAGCGGCGCCAGCCCGGTGGCGAGGTGATCGGCGAGGAGAAGCTCGACCTCCCCCGCCGCACCCTCGCCACCACCGCGGTGTGGTGGACGGTGCCGCCCGACGTGCTCGAGGCCGCCGACCTCACCGCCGAGCGAGGGGTCGACCTGCCCGGCGCCGCGCACGCCGCCGAGCACTGCTCCATCGGTCTGCTGCCGCTGTTCGCCACCTGCGACCGCTGGGACATCGGCGGCGTCTCCACCGCCCTGCACCCCGACACCGGCCTGCTGACCGTCTTCGTGCACGACGGTCACCCCGGCGGCGCCGGCTTCGCCGAGCGCGGGTTCCGGGCCGCCCGCGCCTGGCTGACCGCCACCCGCGACACCGTCGCCTCCTGCGGCTGCGAGGAGGGCTGCCCCTCCTGCATCCAGTCGCCCAAGTGCGGCAACCAGAACAACCCGCTCGACAAGGCCGGCGCGGCCGCCCTGCTCGACGTCCTGCTCGCCGACGCCGATCCCGACCCGGACGCCCCCGCTGGGCAGTAGCGTTCGGCCATGGTGATCCTGGGCGTCCTGCTGCTCCTCCTCGGCGCGGCCGTGATCGTGGCCGCGCTGTTCACCGCCGAGGTGTCCGGCGGCGACCTCCAGCTGATCGGCGTCGACGTCTCCCCTCCGGTGCTGTTCCTCTTCGGCGTCGGTGCCGCCGCCGCTCTGGCGCTCGGCTGGTGGATCCTCAAGTACGGCGTCCGGCGCGAGTGGCGCCAGCGCAAGGAGCAGAAGCACTTCGAGGAGCTCTCCGAGAAGCTCGGTGACGCCGACCGCAACCGCGACCGCGACATCGACCAGGACGACCCGGACCGCCGCCCGTACTAGGGCGCGGGACCGGCCCGCGCCTCGGCCGTGAGGTCGCCGGTCTGTCCCAGCCACCGCGGCCCGTCGACCACGACCGACACCCGGAGGTCGCGGTCGTCGACCGCGCACGAGGTGAGCGACGCCCCGTTCGCAGTGGCGACCGTGGCCGCCTCGGCGCAGCCGTCGCCGCCGTCGGCGAGCCGGGTGGCGCCGGAGAGCGCTGCCAGGTCGGCGGCCGCCTGGGCGGTGCGGTGCGCGGAGACCATCGCCGCGACCACGCCGAGCGCCGCACCGAGCCAGAGCAGGAGTCCGGCCATCGACACCACGAGCAGGGTCGAGGCCCCGCGCTCCCCGCGCGTCCTCATCCGGAGTCGTCCTCGGCGAGGGCCGTGGCCTCGGCCTCGACCGTGACCGCGGGCAGGAACCCGAGCAGGCCGCCCGGCCCGTCGACGACGGCACTCGCAGTGGCAGTGACCCGGTCGCCGTCGCGGCCGACCGCCAGCGCGGCGCCGTCGGGCGCGACCTGCCGCCCGACCGCGAGCGAGGCACCCTCGTCGTCGCCGCGGGCCATCGCCCGTGCGGACTCGCGCGCGGCGTCGGTGACCCGCAGCTGCGCCGCTCCGACCGAGAGCAGCCACACCAGACCGACCGTGAGCGACAGCAACAGCGGCAGCGCCATCGCCAGTTCGGCGGTGACGGCACCTCGCTCGCCAGGACGCGACCTGAGGTTCACTTGATGCCCAGCAGCCCGAGGACGTGGTCGAACAGGGTGGTGAGCAGCCCCTTGCCGAAGCCGCCGCTGAGCATCGTGTAGAGCAGCCCGGCGAGACCGGCGCCGGCGGCGGTGCCGACGGCGTACTCGGCGGTGGTGATCCCGCGCTCGGGACGCTGCCGGCGCTGACGACGCTGGGCGGGGCGGGGACGGATCGATCGGGTCGTGCGCATGGTTCCTCCTGACCTGGGCCGCCCGATGCGGCCCTCGGGCGCACACCCTGCGCTCCCCCACCGACCGGGCCGGTCTCTCGAGATGACAGCTGTGGAGAACTCACGCGTCTTCCTCCTGTGGACGCCTTCTGGTCAGCGGGTCAGCCCGCCGACCAGGCCGGCCACCAGCGGGACGATGCCGAGCAGCACGAACGCGGGCAGCAGGCAGATCCCGAGCGGCACCGCGGCCTTGACCCCGACGGCGCGGGCCTTGTCCTCCACGGTGGCGCGGGCGGCGCCGGTGAGGTCGTCGGCCAGCCGCTCGACCGCCTCGACGACGGAGGCACCGGTGCGGTGCGCCCGGCCGAGGCTGCGGCCCAGCGGCGCCAGGCCGGGCACGGTGGCGAGGTCGGACCAGACGTCGGCCGGGTCGCCGCCGAGGCTGAGCCGGGCGGCGACCGGGGTGAGCAGGTCGGCGGCCGCCCCGGGCAGCGCCCGGGTGACCACCGCCAGGGCCTCGCCCGGCGCGGCGCCCGACCGCAGCGCGCAGCCGAGCAGCGTGACGACGTGTGGCAGGTCGGCGGCGACCTGCTCGCGGCGCCGCCGGACCTCCGGCGGCTCGGCCCGGCCGACCACCACCCACACGCCCACCCCGGCCGCGGCGGCCAGCGGGAGCCGGAGCGGTCCGTCGAGGAACGACAGCGCTCCGACGGCGGCGAGCACCGCCCACACCAGCCGGAACCGCCGCACCAGCCCGGTGCCGGTCGGCGCGGGTCCGGCCCGGGTCGGGGGCGGCAGCGACCGCACCCGCGACGGGACGGCCAGCGCCGCGGCCAGCGCGGCGAGGACGGCCGCGGTCACGACGCGCGCCGGACGTCGCGGGCGAGCAGCTCGATCCACCACAGCCCGGCCAGCCCGCACGCGAGTCCGGCCCCGAGGCACGCGAGCCCGGCGGGATGGCCGAGCAGGAAGCCCCACGGGTCGCCGCCGGAGCCGGTGCCCATGAGCAGTGCGAGCAGCGGCAGCACGGCGATGAGCCGGGCGGTGGCGCGGGCGGAGGCCAGCTCGCCGTCGACCACGCGGCCGGTGGCCCGGTCGGCGCGCAGGTCGCGGCCGACCCGGGCGATCGCGTCGGCCAGGCCCGACCCGGTGCGCTGGCCCACCTGCCACGCGGCGCCGACCAGCCGGAGGTCGCCGGCGCCGGGTCGCCCGGCGACCGAGCGCCACGCCGTCGGGACGTCGGCGCCCACCCGGGCCGCCTCGGCGACCGGTCTCAGCGGTGGCCAGTCGGTCGCGGCCCGGTCGAGCGCCGCTCCGGGTGGGCTGCCGGAGGCGAGCTCGGCCGCGAGCTGCTCACAGACCTCGAGCACCCGCCCGCCCGTGGCGGCCGCCGTCGCCCGCTCGCGCCGGGCCAGCAGCAGCCGGACCCCGACCAGGGCCGCGCCGGCGCCGATCACCGCCAGCGTGACCAGCCGCCCGGCGCCGGTGACGACGAGCAGCGCCACGACCAGCACGACCCCGGCGAGCAGCACCGGCCGGGACACCCGCGGCATGCGGACCCGCACCGGCGCCCGGACCCGAGGCCGGCCGAGCAGCAGCACCGCGGCGACGAGGCAGCCGGCGGCGAGGGCGGCGGTCACGGGTCGCGGTCCAGCCGGTCGAGGAGCCGGTCGAGGCCAGGCCCCTCCCGCAGCGCGCCGTCGGCGCCGACCACCACCGCGACCTCGCTGACAACGTGCCCGGACGGCGACCGGGCCGGCACCGCGAGCTGGCCGACCCGACGGCGACCGGACCGGTCACGGGCGAGGTGGACGACGACGTCGACCGCCGAGGCGAGCTGGCTGTGGGCGGCGTCGCGGCCCAACCCCGCGGCGAGCGCGAGCGCCTCGACCCGGGCCGGGACGTCGACGGCGGAGTTGGCGTGCAGCGTGCCGCAGCCGCCCTCGTGCCCGGTGTTGAGCGCGGCCAGCAGCTCGACCACCTCGGCCCCGCGCACCTCGCCGACCACCACCCGGTCCGGTCGCATCCGGAGCGCCTGCCGCACCAGGGTGCGCAGGTCGAGGGCGCCGGCGCCCTCGATGTTGGCCGGCCGCCCCTCCAGCCCGACGACGTGCGGGTGGTCGGGTCGCAGCTCGGAGGAGTCCTCGACGACGACGATCCGCTCGCGCGCCGGCACCAGGCCGAGCAGCGCCGAGAGCAGCGTGGTCTTGCCACTGCCGGTGCCGCCGCTGACGAGGAAGGCGAGCCGCGCGGAGACCACCCGTTCCAGCAGCCGCACCACCTCCGGCGGCGCGAGCCCGGCCGCGGCGAGCTCGGCCAGGGTGAAGCCGCGCCGGTGCGGCACCCGCAGCGAGATCACCGTGCCCGGCCGCGCGACCGGCGCCAGCACGGCGTGGAACCGGGTGCCGTCGGGCAGTCGCAGGTCGGCGTACGGCGTGGCGTCGTCGAGCCGCCGACCGGCCGCGGAGGCCAGCCGCTGAGCCAACCTGCGCACCGCGGCGTCGTCGGGGAACCGGACGTCGGCCGGCTCCAGTCCCTGGCCGCGGTCGAGGAACACCTGCCCCGACCCGTTCACGAGCACGTCGGTGACGCCCGGCTGCCGCAGCAGCGGCTCGAGCGGCCCGGCGCCGACGACGTCGCGCTGCAGCAGGTCGTGGACGGCGAGCACGGTGGCGTCGCCGACCGGTCGGCCCGCCCCACGCAGCGCCTCGGCCACCCGGTGCGGGGTGAGCGCGCCGGGCGAGCGAGCGAGCCGGTCGCGGACGACCTCGACCAGCGCGTCGAGCCCGGCCTCGGGAGACGCGAGGCTACGCATTTCGGGGCCCCCGCGGCGTTGTTCGGCGGAGGAGCGCAGCGGGGGAGACGAAGAACGTCGTGGGGATTTTCATGCCGCCTCCCGCAGCCCGTGGGCCACCTCGGCGCACGCGTCGAGCAGCCCGCGGCAGGTGCGGGCCAGCGGGACCCGCCGCGAGCGCACCGGACCGAGGCCCAGGTCGACCGACTCGGCCAGCGCCCGCTGGTGCGGCACGACGTCGAGCACCGCCAGCCCGGTGGCCCGCGCGACCTCGCGCTCCTCGAGCCCGCGGCCCCGCAGCACCACCCGCGCCGAGGCCCGGTCGGCCAGCCGCTCCGCCAGCCGCACCGCCGAGGCCACGCCCGGCGACGGTGGGCACGACGACCACCAGCAGCACGTCGCAGCGCGCGCCGACCTCCTCGACCAGCGGGTCGGCCGAGCGCGGCAGGTCGACGACGACGTGCGCGTGACCCCGCCGCGCCGCCGACAGCGCCTCCCGCACCGCGAACGCCTGCAGTCCCACCGCCGAGCCCGGATGCCAGGTGAGCACGCCGAGCGAGTCGCGCCGCGGCAGCGCCTCCCGCAGCGCCCGCGCCGAGAACCGGCCGGTGGTCTGGCACAGCGCGTCCCACCGGAACCCGTCGACGTCGTCGAGCCCGAGCACCGTGTCGACGCCCGGCCCGAGCGGGTCGCAGTCGAGCACCACGGCGTCACCGCGCCGGGCCGCCGTCTGCCCGAGCGCACAGGCCAGCGTGGTGGCGCCGGCACCACCGGACCCCCCGACCACCCCGATCACCACACCCGGCGCGCGCGCCCGGTCACCGACGTCGGTGAGCGCCTCCACCACCCACGCCTCCGAGCGCGGCAGCTCCGTGACGTCCTGCGCGCCGAGAGCGAGCGCGATCCGGAACAGGTCGTCGGCCGCCCGGCTCCAGCAGACGACGTGGACGGCGTCGCGGCGGCCAGGCGCGAGCTCGGCGAGCGCGGGCGCGAGATCGGCGCCGACGAGCACGAGCGGCGCGGAGGCCCAGTGCCGCAGCGCCTCGGCGGGCTCGACGGCGACGTCGGGGGTGACGCCGGCCGCCGCGGCCAGGCGCAGCAGGTCGTCGCGAAGCGTCGGGTCGGCGGTGACGAGCAGGGGTGCGGACATGGCGACCACGCTGCCCGCGCGGACCGACCAGCAAGAACGCGGAGGACGAAGGGCTGTGGAGAACCGGGGGTCGGTGCCGCCTGTGGACGGTAAGTGGCCACTACGCTCGACAAGTGCCACGCCAGGCCGCCTTCTTCGACCTCGACAAGACGATCATCGCCAAGTCGAGCACCCTGGCGTTCTCGAAGCCGTTCCAGGCCGGCGGCCTGATCTCCCGCCGCGCGGTGCTGCGCTCCACCTACGCGCAGTTCATGTTCCTCGTCGGCGGCGCCGACCACGACCAGATGGAGAAGCTGCGGCAGTTCATGTCGCAGCTCGTGGCCGGCTGGGACGTCACCACCGTCCGCGAGATCGTCGCCGAGACCCTGCACCACATCGTCGACCCGTTGGTCTACGACGAGGCGGTCTCGCTCATCGCCGAGCACCAGCTCGCCGGTCGCGACGTCGTGATCGTGTCGGCGTCCGGCACCGAGGTGGTCGAGCCGATCGGCGCACTGCTGGGCGCCGACCACGTGGTGGCCTCGGCGCTGGAGGTGGTCGACGGCAAGTACACCGGCGAGATCGACCACTACGTCTACGCCGAGGAGAAGGCGCGCGCGATCCGCGACCTCGCCGAGGCCCGCGGCTACGACCTCGCCGAGTGCTACGGCTACAGCGACTCGGTCACCGACGTCCCGATGCTCGAGGCGGTCGGCCACGCCTTCGCGGTGAACCCCGACAAGGAGCTGCGCAAGGCTGCGGCCGCCCACGACTGGCCGGTGCTGGTGTTCACCAAGCCGGTGGCGCTGCAGTCCCGGGTGCCGCTGCCGCCCGCCGGGCCGACGCTCGCGGCGCTCGCCGTCGGCGGCGCCGTGGCGGTCGGCGGCGTGCTGTGGGCCAGCGCCCGCAAGCGCCGCGACGGCGTCTGACCTGGCGCAGGACGAGAACGGCCGTATCCTGCGGGAGTACGAGGCCACGCTCTTCCCGTTCCTCGTCGGCCCTGGTGGCTCAGCCAGTGCGGTCGACGTACCGGTGCGGCGTGGGCCTTGAGTTGACGAGGACACTCCGTGGTTGAGGGGGATTCGTGGGTCTGCTGTCGCGTGTGCTGGGAGGTCGGCCGGCGGTGACGGCCGTCGGCGAGACGATCGCGGACGCCGTCCGCGTGGTGCCCGGCGTCGGCGAGCCGAGTCTCGTGTTCAACCGCCAGCCCCATGCCTCCAGCGCCGTGTCCGGCGAGGTCGAGGTGGCCGAGAGCACCGTCTTCGTCGAGGTGCTCCGCACCATCCGGCTGGTGCTCGGCGGCCTCCTGGGAGGTGACGCCGACCGCGTCGTCCTCTACTGCTTCGGGCGCCTCCCCGACGGTTCGACGGTCACCCCGGACGAGTTCGGCCTGTCCCAGCGCCCGACCGGACGCGAGGTCGCGCAGCTCCTGCTCGACCGCTGACCCACCACTGGGCGGAAGGCGCGATCGCCCCCGCCGCACGGGCCTCAAAAGTCAACCCTTGAAGGTGCGCCGGGACCGGCGTAGACAGGGTGCAGAACTCCATAAAGCAGCACGTGAACCAGGTACCCACGCGGCGATCCACCCTTCGTAGAGGGCGCCTGTATTCGGGATACTCCCGGAGCAGCAAGGCCAAGAGATGCACGCCTGGTAGCCACGGCTCACGTGTCAGCGGTGGCACCCGGCGTCCTTGAGGCCCGGGTGCCACCTGCACGTTCGGGGGTTTCTGCGCAATTCACTGGTGAACCAGTGAATTGCTCATTCCCCAGGCTCGCGCCGGAGCGGCGAGGCCTCGGCACCGGCCGCGAAGGCCTCGGCCGCGTAGATCGCCCAGGCGTGGAGGGCGGGGGCACCGCCCTCGGCGTAGGCACGCAGGTTCGACTCGTACGCCGGCCGGAGGGCGAGGTGCCCGGCCTCGGGGACGACGAGCGACTTCTCGTCGACGCCGCGCGCCACGAGCACCAGCCGCTCCAGCGCGCGGGCGACGATCCCGTTGTGGCTCGCGAACGGGGCCGCCGTGGCGACCTCGGCGTGCACGAGCGCGGCCACGAGCAGCGCCGGCGCCGACGTCGGCGCCGTCAGCAGCGAGGCGACGTCGCGCAGCCGGGCAGCGGCCTCGGCATCACGCGGGCGGCCCCGCTGCTCGGGGTCGAGGCCGGCGGCGGCGACGGCGTGGAGGCGGGCCAGCGCCTGCAGCGGCGAGCGGGCGAGCACCGGCGCGAGGCCGAGCAGCTCGGTCGACACCCGGACGGCGTCCGCAGCCACCTCGTCGCCGTCCCCTGATCGCACCGAAGCCAGCGACGACGCCGACCCCTCCAGCACCGCGCTCGCGTGCGCCCCGCGCAGCAGCGACTCGGCCGTCGTCTCGGGCGAGGTGCGCCGCAGGCCGCGGTCGCGGAGCATCACGTCGATGCCGTCGCGGGTGGCCGCGTAGGCCGACGGCACCCCCTCGAGCGCGAGAACCTGCGACAGCGGATCGTTGACCACGTGTCGCAGGCTAGGAGGCGCACCCGCGCCACCTACGATCGGAGGCGATGAACGAGGACGTCGAGCGCCGGGCGCGCTCCTTCGGCGGCGTGGCCGAGTCCTACCACCGCGGCCGCCCGGGCTACGGCACGGACGCCGCGGCCTGGCTCACCGGACCCGCTCCGTTGAGCGTGCTCGAGCTCGGCGCCGGCACCGGCAAGCTCACCGCCGAACTCGTCCGGATGGGCCACGACGTCCACGCCACCGACCCCGACAGCGCGATGCTCGACGTGCTCGCCCGCGAGGTGCTCGTGGGCCGGACGTCGTGCACCAGTGCCGAGGAGATCCCGGCGGCCGACGCGTCCTACGACGTCGTGGTGGCGGCGCAGTGCTTCCACTGGTTCGACCACGAGCAGGCCCTGGCCGAGATCGCCCGTGTGCTCAAGCCGGGTGGCCACCTCTCGCTGGTGTGGAACCTCCGTGACGAGCGCATCCCGTGGGTGCGCAAGCTCGGCCGGGTGATCGGCAGCCAGGAGAACGTCGACGCCACCCAGGTCGTGCGCGACTCCGACCTGTTCGGCGACGTCGAGGAGGCCTCGTTCTCGCAGTGGCAGGTCGTCGACCGCAACTCGATCCAGGACCTCATGCTGTCGCGCTCCAACATCGCGGTGCTCGACGACGCCGAGCGGCAGCGCCGGCTCGCCGACCTGATGGAGCTCTACGACGACTACGGCCGCGGCATGGACGGGATGCAGGTGCCCTACCGCATCGCCTGCTTCCGGGCTGCGGTCGCGCCGCGGGCCGTCGAGCCCGCCCCGGCCCCGGTCATCGGCGACGACGAGCGAGACCCGCTCACCGACTCCGCCGCCACCCTGCCGCGGGTCATGCTCGGCGGCATGGCCGACGACGACGCCGTGCTGCTCATCGACTTCCGGTAGCCACCCGGCCATCATGCGGGCATGTGGCGGCGCCGGCACCTCGGGTCGGAGGCCGACCGCGCCACCTTCCGGACCCTGCACCGCGCCTCGCTGGCCGGGTCCGCGCTGCGTGAGGGGCTGACGGCGGGCAGCGCCGAGCGGTCGGTGCGACACCTGCGGGTGCTGCTCGGGACGCCGGCTCTCGCGCTCACCGACACCACCGGCTGCCTCGCCTGGGACGGCGCCGGGGACCACCACGAGCCGCACCTGACGGCGATGGTCGAGGAGACCACCGAGCGCGGCCGCACCCGCAGCTTCGACCGCGGCAGCCTGCAGTGCGACGAGCCCGGCTGCCCGGTGCGGACGGCGGTGGTGAGCCCGCTCCTCGTCGAGGACCGGGTGGTGGGCACGCTGGCCGCGTTCGCGGTCTCCCCGACCGCGGGCCTGGCGCGCGCCGCCGACGAGGTGGCGGAGTGGGTGTCGGGACAGCTGGCACTCGCGGACCTCGAGACCCAGCGCACCCGGCTCGCCGAGGCCGAGGTGCGAGCCCTCCGGGCGCAGATCAGCCCGCACTTCGTCTACAACTCGCTCGGCGCCATCGCCAGCTTCGTGCGCACCGACCCCGAGCGGGCCCGCGACCTGCTGCTCGAGTTCGCCGACTTCACCCGCTACTCCTTCCGCAGCCACGGCGAGTTCACGACCCTCGCCGAGGAGCTGCGCTCGGTCGAGCGCTACCTGCTGCTCGAGCAGGCCCGGTTCGGCGACCGGCTCCAGGTGCGGCTCAGCATCGCCCCGGAGGTGCTGCCGGTCGCCGTCCCGTTCCTCTGCCTCCAGCCGCTCGTCGAGAACGCCGTCCGCCACGGGCTCGACGGCGTGCAGGGCGTCGGCACGATCTCGATCGTGGCCCTCGACCGCGGCCAGGAGTGCGTGATCGAGGTGGAGGACGACGGCGCCGGGGAGGACCCGGAGAAGGTGCGCCGGGCGCTGGCCGGCGACGACTCGGTCGACTCGGTGGGGCTCGGCAACGTCGACTCGCGGCTGCGCGCCACCTTCGGCGACGACTACGGCGTCGTGGTCGAGACTGCTCCCGGGGCCGGCACCAAGGTGGTCGTGCGGGTCCCGAAGTTCGCGCCGGGGGTGAGCGCATGAAACCCCCACCACGTTCTTCGTCTCCCCCGCTGCGCTCCTCCGACGAACAACGCGGCGGGGACCCCAAAAGCATGAACCGGGGCCTCCGGATCGTCGTCGTGGACGACGAGCGCCCGGCGCTCGACGAGCTCGCCTTCCTGCTCAGTCGCGACCACCGGGTGGCCGACGTGCTCACCTGCGACTCCGCCACCGACGCGCTGCGGCTGCTCCGCCGGCTCGACGAGGACGACGTCGACGCGGTGTTCCTCGACATCCACATGCCTGGCCTCACCGGGCTCGAGCTCGCCGAGGTGCTGAGCCGGTTCCGCACGCCACCGCCGGTGGTGTTCGTGACCGCGCACGACGAGCACGCCGTCGACGCCTTCGACCTCAACGCCGTCGACTACGTGCTCAAGCCGGTGCGCGCCGACCGGCTCGGCGAGGCGGTGCGCCGGGTGGTCGCGAGCACCGAGCGGACGCCGGCCGCCGAGCCCGACGAGCAGGTGGCGGTCGAGCGCGGCGGCGTCACCCGGTTCCTCGACCGGTCGGCGATCACACACGTGGAGGCGCAGGGCGACTACGTCCGGCTGCACACCGCCGACGACTCCCACCTGCTGCGGGTGCCGCTGTCGACGCTCGAGACCGACTGGGCCGGCGCCGGGTTCGTCCGCATCCACCGCTCGGTCCTGGTCGCGCTCGCCCACGTCACCGAGGTGCGCATGGAGGGCGGCCGCTGCACCGTGCTGGTGCGCGGCGACGTCGAGCTGCCGGTGAGCCGGCGCCACACCCGCGAGCTGCGCGACCTGCTGGGCCGTCGATGAACGAGGGTCCGCCGGCCCGGGTCCGCGTCACCGGCCCGCCGCGGCGCACCGCTCCCCCGGCCCGGCGGCGCACCGAGGACATCGACGAGGGGACGGCGCTCGGCGCGGTCTACGTCGGGTCGTTGCTGCGCGCGCAGCTCGGGCTCGCGGCCCGGCTGCTGCTCGTGCTCGCCCTCACCGTCGGCACGCTGCCGCTGCTCTTCTACCTCTTCCCCGACCTCGACGAGGTCCGGCTCGTCGGGGTGCCCATCCCGTGGCTGCTGCTCGCGGTGGCGGTCTACCCGTGGCTGGTGCTGCTCGGCTGGCGGTTCGTGCGCAGCGCGGAGCGCTACGAGCGCGACTTCGTCGACCTGCTCGCCGAGGCCGAGGAGTCGGAGTGAGCGGCGTCGCGGGCGTCGTCGGCGTCGTGGTCGTCACGCTGGCGACGCTCGCGATCGGCAGCTGGGGGCTCCGGATCTCGCGGACGACGAGCGACTTCTTCGTCGCGTCCCGCACGGTGCGGCCCGGGCTCAACGCCTCGGCGATCGGCGGTGAGTACCTGTCGGCGGCGTCGTTCCTGGGCGTGGCCGGGCTGGTGCTGGTGTTCGGCGCCGAGATGCTCTGGTACCCGATCGGCTGGACGGCGGGCTACCTGGTGCTGCTCGTGCTGGTGGCCGCGCCGCTGCGCCGCTCGGGGGCCTACACGCTGCCCGACTTCGCCGAGGCGCGGCTCCACTCCTCCCGGGTCCGGGCGGTGTGCTCGGTGTTCGTCGTGACCATCGGCTGGCTCTACCTGCTGCCCCAGTTCCAGGGCGCCGGGCTGACGCTGGCGGCCGCCGTCGACGCGCCGCAGTGGGTGGGCCCGGTGATCGTCGGCGTGGTGGTGCTGGTGAGCGTCGGCTCCGGCGGCATGCGGTCGATCACCTTCGTGCAGGCGTTCCAGTACTGGCTCAAGCTCACCGCCCTGCTCGTGCCCGCGGCGGTCCTGCTCGTGGTGTGGGCGGGCGACGGCACGCCGTCGGTGTCCGCCACCGAGGGCTCGTGGTCGCTCCCCCTCGGCGACGGCGGTGGTCAGGGCCTCTACACGACGTACTCGCTGATGATGGCGACCTTCCTCGGCACCATGGGGCTGCCGCACGTGGTGGTGCGCTTCTACACCAACCACGACGGCCGGGCGGCCCGCCGCACCACACTGGTCGTGCTGGCCCTCCTCGGCGTGTTCTACCTGCTGCCGCCCATCTACGCCGCCCTCGGCCGCGCGTACGGCGCCGACCCGTCCCGCAGCGACGCGCTCGTGCTCGAGCTGCCGCAGCTGATCACCCCCGGCACCCTCGGCGACCTGCTCACCGGACTGCTCACCGCGGGCGCGTTCGCCGCGTTCCTGTCGACGTCGTCGGGCCTCGCGGTCGCGGTGGCCGGGGTGCTCACACAGGACGTCGTGGGGCGGCTCGGGCGGCGCCGGATCCCCGAGATCACGGCGTTCCGGCTCGCAGTGGTGGCCGCCGTCGGTGTTCCGCTCGTCGCCGCGCTCGCCTCTCCCGACGTCGCCGTGGCGCGGGCCGTGGGCCTGGCGTTCGCCGTCGCCGCCTCGACCTTCTGCCCGCTGCTGCTGCTCGGCATCTGGTGGCGCGGCCTCACCGCCGCCGGCGCGGTGGCCGGGCTGCTGGTGGGTGGCACCGGGTCGGTGGTGGCGGTGGTGTGGACCCTCGCCGACGTCCAGCGCTCCGGCTGGACCGACGTGCTGCTCGAGCAGCCGGCCGCGTGGAGCGTGCCCGCCGCCTTCGCAGCGATGCTCCTGGTCTCGCGCGCCACCGCCGCCTCCGCGCCCGCCCACGCGGGCCGGTTCATGGTGCGGCTGCACACGCCCGAGAGCGTCGAGCTGGAGCGGGGCTAGGCTCCCCCGCCGGGATGGGGCGCCGGTCATTGTGCGCTCCGTAGCGTCGATGGCTCCCCCGAGGAGGACCACCATGGCTCGCCACAAGCAGAACCAGCCCGTTCCGCCCGCCCAGAACGTCCAGCCGGGGCAGCCCGCCGCCCCGCCCGCCGCTCCGCCGCCCGCCGGCGCGCCCGCCGCTCCGCCGCCCGCCGGTGCCGCTCCCCCGCCCGCCGCGGCACCGCCCCCGGCCGCCGCTCCCCCGCCGGCCACGGGCACGACGCCGGCCACGGGCACGACGCCGGCCGCGGGCACGACCGCGGCCGCCGAGCGCGCCGAGGGTCGGGCCGAGGGTCGCGCCGAGGAGCGCCACCACGAGCGTCACGACGAGCGTCACGACGAGAGGGTCCGCGACGAGCACGCAGCCGCCGACCCGGTGCACGACCGGTTCGGCGGCGTCAACGTCGGGTCCAGCTTCTTCGGCTGGCTCGTCGCGGTCGCCGTCGCGATCCTGCTCACCGGCATCGTCGGCGCCATCGCCGCCGCCGTCGGCGACAGCCAGGACATCACCCAGTCCGAGGCCGAGCGCCAGAGCGGCACCATCGGCCTCACGGCCGCGATCGTGCTGCTCGCCGTCCTGATGATCGGCTACTACGCCGGCGGCTACGTGGCCGGCCGGATGTCGCGCTTCGACGGCGGCCGCCAGGGCCTCGCCGTCTGGGTCATCGGCCTGCTGGTCACCCTCGTCGCGGTCGGCGTCGGCGCCGCCTTCGGCTCGCAGTACAACGCTCTCGACCGGGTCGACCTCCCGCGCGTCTACCTCTCCGACAACGAGCTCGGCCTGGGCGCGGTCATCACCCTGGCCGCCATCCTGGTGGGCACGCTCGTGGCCGCCTGGCTCGGTGGCGCCGTCGGCCGTCGCTACCACTCGCGCGTCGACAAGGCGATCGCCCGCGACGCCGAGCGCAAGGGTCGGCTGACCGCGCGGAAGCGCTAGCCGAGCGACTCGACCCGCGCGACCAGGAGGTCGACGAGGCGCGGGTGGGCGCCGATCACCTCGGCGACCACCGCGCCGTCGGCCGACTCCCGGCGCACCCGGTCGTGGAACTGCCCGGGCGCGAGCAGGTAGGGCGACACGGCGTCGTCCGGGAGCACGACGTCGGCGGGCCGGCGGCCGCGGCCGGAGAGCGTGGCGAGCTCGACCGGCCCCTCCCAGGCGCGGGCGAGCAGCGCGACGGCGGCCACCTGGTCGCAGGTGGCGGCCTCGTCGCTGGAGCCGGCGGCGACCAGGACGACGCGCTGACCGGGCTGCGCCCCGGCCTCCCGCAGCCGGGCGACCTGCGCCTCGGCGAGCAGCGGGTCCGGGCCCAGCGGCGGGCCGAGCGTCACCGGCACCGGTGCCGCGGCCGCGGCCGCCGGCAGGTCGTGCTTCACGTGGTAGCCGGTCGAGAGCAGCAGCGGGACGGCGACCACCGGCTCGGTGGCCCGTCCGACGACGTCGGCGAAGAGCGGGTCGCACAGCTCGACGTACGACGTGACCGCCTCGATCCCGAGTCGCGCCGCCGCCTGCTCGGTGAGCTCGCGGGCCACGACGTTGCCCGCCGGGTTGCGGGTGCCGTGAGCGACCGAGACGAGCACCCGGCGGACCCTACGCTCGCTCAGGCGCGGACCGGTCATCGACGGCGAGGCGGTAGCCGCGCTTGACGACGGTCTGCACCATCCGGGTACCGAGCGCGGCGCGCAGCCGGGCCACCGCCATCTCCACCGCGTGCTCCGACCCGGCGGTGCCGGACGGCAGGGCCGCGAGCAGGTCGCGACGCGACACCACGTGCCCCGGGTTCACCACCAGCGCCTGGAGCACCGACAGCGGCGCGGGCGAGAGCTTCAGCTCGACGCCGTCGACCAGCACCTCGTCGCCGTGCAGCAGCAGCGTGCGTCCGTCGGCGACGACCGACAGCCCGGCGGCGCGCGAGGGCAGCTCGGTCTCGAGCTGCTTCACCATCGCCGCGAGCCGCGACCGCTCCGGGAAGATCGACGGCACGCCCCACATCTCGAACGCGGCCGCCGTCACCGGACCCACGCACGAGGAGACGACGTCAGCCTGGAACGCGCCGATCACCTCCTCGCGCCGCCCGGTCGAGCCGGCTGCCTCCATGAGCGCCGCCACGGCCGGCGCCGCGGTGAAGGTCACGGCGTGCACGGTGCGGTCGGCGATCTCGTCGATGAGGTGGAACATCGGCCCGGGGTCCTCCGCGCTCGCGACCCGGTACACCGTGACCGTGGTGACGTCGGCACCGCGGCGGCGCAGCGCGTGCGCCGCCATCGAGAGCGACTGACCGTGCTCCTGGACGACGATCCGGCAGCCGGCGAGGTCGCGGCCGCGCAGATGGGCGAGCACGTCCTCGAACTCCTCGGACGCCGGCGACCACAGCTCGCGCAGCCCGCGCCGCCGCAACGCGCCGACGCTCTTGGGACCGCGGGCCAGGATCTCGGCGGCGCCGAGGTGGGCGAGCAGGTCGTCGAGCCGGCCCCACGACTCCGCGGCGGCGAACCAGGCGCGCATCCCGATCCCGGTGGTGGCGATGAAGATGTCGACCGGGCGGGCGAGCACCTCGTCGGTGGCGGCCCGCAGCGCGGCGTCGTCGACGTGGTTGGGGTCGAGCGAGAGCGCCGGCGCCCACACCACCTCGGCACCGCGCCGCTCGAGCAGCGCGACCTGCTCCTCCACCTTGCGCGCGGCCGTGACGCCGATCCGGTAGCCCGCCAGCGGACGCTCGGCCACGCTCTCCTCCGTCACTCGCGGCTCGGTCCCACCCGCACCACGCCGTCACGCACCTCGACCTCGTAGGCCGGCACCGAGACCGTCTCGTCGTCGAGGCAGCGGCCGGTCCGCAGGTCGAAGCCCTGCTTGTGCAGCGGCGAGGCGACGTACGGGACGCCGCCGCGCGTCCCCACGATCCCACGCGCGAGCACCGACGCCCTTCCGATGGGGTCGTAGTTGGACAGCGCGTGCACCGCGCCGTCGTGGGTGCGGAACACCGCGACCGCCTCGCCGCGGACCAGCGCGAGCACGCCACCCTCGACGTCGATGTCGGTGACCCCGCAGACGTCGGTCCAGGTCATGGCGCTCCCACGGGGATGGTGGTGCCCAGCACCACCGGCCCACCGGACTCGGCGGGCACCGCCTGGTCGCGCTCGGCGCGGAACGAGATGTGCGGGTCGGGCACGTCGGGGGCGTTGACGAAGGAGACGAACCGGCGCAGCTTCTCGGGGTCCTCGAGAGTGTCGCGCCACTCGTCGCGGTAGCCGGCGACGTGCCGGGACATCGCGGCCTCCAGTTCCGAGCCGAGGCCGAGCGCGTCGTCGACCACGACCTCGCGCACCCGGTCGAGGCCGCCGTCGAGGGAGTCGACCCACGGCGCCGTGCGCTGCAGCCGGTCGGCCGTGCGCACGTAGTACATGAGGAACCGGTCGAGGTAGCGGACGAGCGTCTCGGTGTCGAGGTCGCCGGCGAGCAGCCGGGCGTGGGCCGGGGTGGCGCCGCCGTTGCCGCCGACGTAGAGGTTCCAGCCCTGCTCGGTGGCGATGACGCCGAAGTCCTTCGACCGCGCCTCGGCGCACTCCCGCGCGCACCCGGAGACGCCGCCCTTCAGCTTGTGGGGGGCGCGCAGCCCCCGGTAGCGCAGCTCGAGGTCGATGGCGAGCCGCACCGAGTCCTGGACGCCGTAGCGGCACCACGTCGACCCGACGCACGACTTCACCGTGCGCAGCGCCTTGCCGTACGCGTGGCCGGACTCGAACCCGGCGTCGACCAGCCGCCGCCAGATGGCCGGCAGCTCCTCCATCCGCGCCCCGAACAGGTCGATGCGCTGGCCGCCGGTGATCTTCGTGTAGAGCCCGAAGTCGCGGGCCACCTCGCCGATCACGATCAGTTTCTCCGGCGTGATCTCGCCGCCGGGGATGCGCGGCACCACCGAGTACGACCCGTTGCGCTGGAGGTTGGCCAGGTAGGCGTCGTTGGTGTCCTGGAGCGTGCGGCGGTCCTTGTCGAGCACGTGGTCGCCGACCTGGCTGGCCAGGATCGATGCGACGGCGGGCTTGCACACGTCGCACCCCCGACCCTGCCCGTGGCCGGCGACGACGGCGTCGAACGAACGGTGCTCGTGCACGGCCACGAGGTCGAACAGCTCCTGCCGGGTCACGGCGAAGTGCTCGCACAGGCTGCGGTCGACGACGCGCCCCACCGACTCGAAGTAGTCCTCGATGATCTTCTTCACCAGCGGCTTGCAGGAGCCGCAGGTGCTGCCGGCGCGGGTGGTGCCGTCCGCGGCGGCGGCGCTCGTGATCTCGGCCTTGGTGACGTCGTTGCACGAGCACACCTGCGCCTCGTCCGGCAGCGCGGTCCCGCTGCTGCCGCTCGGCACCGGGAGGATCAGCTCCTCCGGGTTGTCCGGCAGCTCGAGCCCGGAGGCGACCATCGGCCGCAGCACGCCGTACGCCGAGGCGTCGCCCACCAGCACGCCGCCGAGCAGCCGGCGGCCGTCGTCGCTCACCACCAGCTTCTTGTAGACGCCGGCCACGGCGTCGGCGTAGACGAGCTCGAGGGCGCCGTCGGTGGTGGCGAACGCGTCGCCGAAGCTGGCGACGTCGACGCCCATCAGCTTGAGCTTGGTGGAGGTGTCGGCGCCGGGGAACGTGCCGTCACCACCGAGCAGCCCGTCGACGGCCACCTCGGCCATCGCGTAGCCCGGCGCCACGAGCCCGTAGGCGCGGCCCCCCGGCGCGGCGCACTCGCCGACCGCCCACACGTGCGGGTGGCTGGTCGAGCGCTGCTGCTGGTCGACGAGCACGCCGCCGCGCTCGCCGACGTCGAGCCCGGCGTCACGAGCCAGCCCGTCGCGGGGCCGGATGCCGGCGGAGAACACCACGAGGTCGGCGGCCAGGTCGCCGTCGGCGAGCGCGAGGCCGGTCACCCGCTCCGACCCGAGCACGCCGGTGGTCGTCGCCCCGGTGTGCACGGTGAGCCCGAGCGCCTCGATGTGACGGCGCAGCATCGCGCCGCCGGCGTCGTCGACCTGCACCGCCATCAGCCGCGGCGCCATCTCCACCACGTGGGTCTCGAGGCCGAGGTCGGCGAGCGCCTTGGCGGCCTCCAGACCGAGCAGGCCACCGCCGACGACGGCGCCGACGCGCGCCCCGGCGGCGGCGTCGCGGATCGCCGCGAGGTCCTCGACGGTGCGGTAGACGAACGTGCCGGGCAGGTCGTGGCCGGGCACCGGCGGCACGAACGGCGCCGCGCCGGTGGCGAGCACCAGCTCGTCGAACGCGAGCACCTCGCCGGTGTCGAGCCGCAGCGTGCGGGTGTCCGGGTCGAAGCCGGTGACGGCGGTGCCGAGCCGCAGCCGCACCCGCGGGTCGTCGTACGCCCCGCCGGGCAGCAGCGAGAGCGCCTCGGTGCCGCGCTCGAACCAGGAGGTGAGCGCCACCCGGTCGTAGGCGGGCTGCGCCTCCTCCCCGACCACCACGACGTCGTGGGTCTCGGTGAGGCCGCGCTCGATCGCGGCCTGCACGAACCGGTGGCCGACCATGCCGTGGCCCACGACCACGAGCTGCTTGCGGAGGTGTGCGGTCATCGGGTGACTCCCTGGGGGTCTCGGGTGGCGAGCAGCTGCCGGACGGTGGGGGCGCAGCCGCCGCAGCCGGTGGTGGCACGGGTGGTCTCGCGGACGTCGTCCAGCGAGGTGCAGGCGCGGACGGCGCCGGCACTCACGCCGGCGCAGGCGCACACCTCCACGTCGTCGTGGAGGCTGCGGGGCTTCGGGGGCGCGTCGGCCATGAGCAGCGCGCCGGGCTCGTGCGGGCCGAGCCGGGTGCCGCGGTCGAAGTGCTGGGTGATGAGGCCGACCCGCGACAGGTCGCCCACCAGCGTGGCGGCGACGATCCGGCCGTCGCGGACGACCAGCCGCCGGTGCGACCCCGCGACCGGGTTCGACACCTCCACCACCTCGCCGGGCTCGGTGCGGGGGTCGCCGAGCACGGCGACGTCGAGGTCGGTCGCGCGGAGCCGGGCGACCACCCGGCTGCCGCGGTAGGTCACGTCGCGGCCGCTCAGGTGCGCCGCCAGGGCCTCGGCCTGCTCCCACGCCGGCGGCACGAAGCCGGTGACCCGGCCGTCGCGCTCGGCGCAGTCGCCGAGGGCGTGGATGCGACGGTCGCTCGTCGTCAACCGGTCGTCGACCACGACGCCGCGCCGCACCGCGAGCCCGGCCTGCCGGGCGAGGGCGGTCGAGGGCCGGCCACCGGCGGTGAGCACCACGAGGTCGGTCGGCAGCGTGTAGCCGTTGTCGAGGCGCAGCCCGTCGTCGGTGAGCCGGACGGCGCGGGCCCCCGTGTAGACCTCGGTGCCGAGCCGCTGCAGCGAGCGGGCCAGGATCCGGCCGGCCGGTGCGTCCACCTGGCTGCGCAGCAGGTGCTCGCCGCCCTCCACCACCTCGGCGTCGACGCCGCGCACCGCGAGGGCGCGCGCCACCTGGAGCCCGAGCAGCCCACCGCCCACCACGACCGCCCGACGCGCGGTCGGCAGTGCCGCGACCAGCCGGTGGCAGTCGTCGAGGTGCCGGAAGGCGTGCACCCGCTCGTGCAGTCGGCCGTCGACGCGCACCAGCCCGCGGATCGGCGGCAGCGTGGGCACGGCGCCGGTGGCGAGCACCAGCCGGTCGTAGGGCAGCCGCTCGCCGTCGACGAGCTCGACCTCCCGATCCTCACGGTGGATCGCGAGCACCCGGCTGCCGAGCCGCAGCGCGACGCCGTGCTCGGCGAACCAGGTGGCATCGCGCAGCGTGAGGGCGTCGGCGCGGTGGGTGCCCTCGAGCACCGCCGACAGCAGGATCCGGTTGTACGGCGGGTGCGGCTCGTCGCCGACCAGCGTGAGGTCGTGGTCGCGGCCGACGAGCCCCTCGACCAGCCGCACCGCGGCCATCCCGGCCCCGACGACGACGATCCTCATGCGTCCACCGCCGCGGCGCAGACCTTGAACTCGGGCATCCGGCTGGCGGGGTCGAGCGCGTCGTTGGTGAGCCGATTCGCGCCGACCCAGTGGAACGGCACGAAGATCGTGTCGGGGCGGATCGTCGTCACCACCCGGGCCGGTGCCTTCAGCTCGCCGCGGCGGGTGCGGACGACGAGCGGCTCGCCGTCCCGCGCCCCGACCCGCGCCGCCAGCATCGGGTGCAGCTCCACGAACGGGCCGTCGTCGGGCAGGTCGCGGACCCGCCGGGTCTGCGCGCCGGACTGGTACTGCCCGAGCACCCGCCCGGTGGTCAGGTGCAGCGGGTAGTCGGCGTCCACCGGCTCGGCCGGACCGGCGTGGTCGACGTCGACGAACCGCGCCCGGCCGTCCGGGGTCGCGAAGGTCTCGGCGAACAGCCGTGGCGTGCCGGGGTGGTCGGGCGTCGGGCACGGCCAGAACACGCCGTGCTCCGCGCGGATCCGGTCGTAGGTGATGCCGGCGTAGTCGGCGCGGCCACCGGCCGAGGCGCGGGCCAGCTCGGCGAACGCCGTCTCGGGGTCGGTCGGGAACGCGGCCTCCGAGCCGAGCCGGGCGGCCAGGCCCGCGATCACGTCGAGGTCGCTCCGCACGCCCGCCGGCGGTGCCACCGCCTGCTGCCGCAGCACCACCCGGCCCTCGAGGTTGGTCATGGTGCCGGTCTCCTCGGCCCACTGGGTCACCGGCAGCACGACGTCGGCGAGCGCCGCGGTCTCCGACATCACGAGGTCGGCGACGACGAGCAGGTCGAGCGCGGCGAGCCGCTCGGTCACGTGGGTGGCGTTCGGCGCCGAGACGACGATGTTGCTGCCGTGCACGAGCAGCGCCCGCGGGCCGCCGTCGGTGCCGAGCGCGTCGAGCATCTCGTACGCCGACCGGCCCGGTCCGGGCAGCGAGTCCGGGTCGACACCCCACACCCCTGCCACGTGGGCGCGGGCCTCGGGGTCGTCGATCATCCGGTAGCCGGGCAGCTGGTCGGCCTTCTGGCCGTGCTCGCGCCCGCCCTGGCCGTTGCCCTGCCCGGTGAGGCAGCCGTAGCCGGCGTTCGGCCGCCCGCACATCCCGAGCGCGAGCGCGACGTTCACCCAGGCGAGCACGGTCGCGGTGCCCTGGCTGTGCTGCTCGGCGCCTCGGGCGGTCAGCACCGTGACGGTGCCGGCGTCCGCGAGCAGCGCAGCCAGGGTCCGCAGCTCGGTGGCGGGCACCCCGGTGACCCGCTCGACCCGCTCGGGCCACCACGACGCGACGGTGCGGCGCACGTCGTCGAAGCCGGTGGTGCGGGCGGCGACGTACTCCTCGTCGACGGCGCCGGCGGCGTCGAGCAGGTGCAGCAGCCCGAGGGCGAGGGCGAGGTCGGTGCCCGGCAGTGGCTGGAGCAGCAGGTCGGCGCGGTCGGCGGTCGGCGTCCGGCGCGGGTCGACCACCACGACCCGACCGCCGCGCTCGCGCAGCCGGTCGAGGTGCCGGGCCGCGGGCGGCATCGTCTCGGCGAGGTTGGAGCCCACCAGCACGAGCACGTCGGTCTGCTCGACGTCGGCCAGCGGGAACGGCAGCCCGCGGTCGATCCCGAACGCCTGGTTGGACGCCGAGGCGGCCGAGCTCATGCACCAGCGGCCGTTGTAGTCGACCTGGCTGGTGCCGAGCGCGACCCGGGCGAGCTTGCCGAGCAGGTAGGCCTTCTCGTTGGTGAGCCCGCCGCCGCCGAAGACGGCCACGGCGTCCGGACCGTGCTCGGCCTGCAGTGCGGTCAACCGGTCGGCCACCAGGTCGAGGGCGTCGTCCCACCCGACGGCGGTGAGCTCGCCGGTCGCGCGGTCGCGCACCAGCGGCGTCGTCAGCCGCTCCCGGTGCCCGCGCAGGCCCGCCGCCGTCCAGCCCTTGCGACACAGCGCACCGTCGTTCACCGGGAACTCGGGCCACGCCGCCACCTCCAGCGTGCGGCGGCCGGTGAGCCGCATGCCGCACTGGAGGCTGCAGTACGGGCAGTGGGTCTCCACCTCAGATGCGCGCGGTCGCGAGGCTCGTCGCCCGGGCGCGGCCGCGCAGGTAGACGACGTAGGTCACGCCGGCGCACACGACGTAGAAGCAGGCGAACACCACGAACGCGCCCTGCGTGGCCGAGAGCGGGTCGTCCACCCACGGGGCCGAGAACGCCAGCGGGATCAGGAAGCCCCCGATCGCCCCGACGGCGCCGATGATGCCGATCGCCGCGGAGGACCGGGTGGTCGCCTCGCGCAGCGCGACGACGCGCTCCGGGGTGTTCGGCGTCGTGGCCCGCTCGGCCTCGGTGCGGAAGATCGCCGGGATCATCTTGTAGGTGGAGCCGTTGCCGATGCCGGTGGCGGCGAAGATGCAGAGGAAGAACCCGAGGAACCAGGGGAACCACGCCTGGTTGGCCGCGGCGATCGCCACGTCGGCGGTGGGGTTCGGGGTGAGCCGGGTGAGGGTCCACAGCACCGCGACGGTGAAGACGGCCATCGCCACGAACGCGCCGAGGGTGACCCGCGCGCCGCCGAGCCGGTCGGCGAGCCAGCCACCGAACGGCCTCGTCAGCGAGCCGATGCCGGCACCGAGGAACGCGTAGTAGGCGAAGAAGATGCCGGTGCCGAGCGGCGCCGGCTCGGGCACCCAGAAGTTGAGCTTGATGAGCAGCGGCATCGCGGCCGAGTAGCCGATGAACGAGCCGAACGTGCCGATGTAGAGGAACGACATCACCCAGGTCTGCCGGTTGCGCACCACCTGCAGCTGCTCGCGCGGCCTCGACGTCGCCTGGCTGAGGTTGTCCATCCACAGCGCCGCCGCGATCGTGGCCACCACCGCGAGGCCGGCGTAGGCGTAGGCGGCGTACTCGAGGCTGATCGCGCCGCGCGCCTGCACCAGCCCGAACACCCCGGCGCCACCCACCACCACCGGTAGCAGCAGCTGCACCAGTGACACGCCGAGGTTGCCGCCGGCCGCGTTGAGGCCGAGCGCGGTGCCCTTGCGGTCGGCCGGGTAGAAGAAGTTGATGTTCGCCATCGAGCTGGCGAAGTTGCCGCCGCCGACGCCGGCCGTGGCGGCGATGAGGCAGAACACCCAGTACGGCGTCCCGGGGTTCGTGACCGCCACCGAGAACAGCAGCGTCGGCACCAGCAGCATCGCCGCGCTCACCATCGTCCAGTTGCGCCCGCCGAACCGCGGCACCGCGAACGTGTAGGGCAGCCGCAGCAGCGAGCCCACCAGGTTGGGCAGCGCCACCAGCAGGAACAGCTGCTCCGGCGTGAAGTCGAAGCCCATCGACACCAGGTAGGCCGAGCTCACGCTCCAGATCAGCCACACCGAGAAGCCCAGGTGCTCGGCGAAGATCGACCACACCAGGTTGCGCCGGGCGACCCGGCGGCCGCCGTCCTCCCAGAACTCGGGGTCCTCGGGGCGCCAGTCCTCGATCCAGTGCCGTCCGGTGCGCCGCTCCGGGACGGCGGGGCGCTGGGCTGTCGTCGTCATGGCACCAGTCCAGGGCGCCGAGGTTTCACCCCGCGGACCGCGGCCGGAAACCTTGTGTCACGGCGATCTCACGGCCTCACGGCCCTCACGACCTCACGCGCTGGTCGGCGGTCTGCCGCCGGTCCAGCACGTCCGAGTACCGGGTGCTCACCACGCGCGCCGACCGTTCGTCGCGCCGGACCGACCGCTCGGCGCACCGCCGCCGTCGTCCGGCGCACCGTGCCCGAACACGAATGACCAGCATCGAGGTGGCTCCCTACGGTGACCGTGATCACACCATCTCCGGGAGGACACCGTGACCGACGTGAGCGACGGCGGAGGCAGGGGCGTGCACCAGCGCTCCGACCATCCGATCTATCTCGAGCTGCACCAGACCGCTGAGTTCGCCGACCTGCGCCGCCGCTTCCGGAACTTCGTGTTCCCGGCCACGGTGGCCTTCCTGGTCTGGTACCTGCTCTACGTGGTGATGTCGAACTGGGCCAACGACTTCATGAGCACCGAGGTCGTCGGCAACGTGAACGTCGCCCTGGTCTTCGGGCTGCTGCAGTTCGCCTCGACGTTCCTGATCGCCGTGGTCTACGCGCGGTACATGAACCGCCACGTCGATCCCCTGGCCCGCGCGCTCGAGAAGCGCTACAACGACGAGTCCGGTGGTACGGGGGTGGCCCGATGAGCTCGGAGACCCTCTCCACGATCCTCTTCCTGGTGATCGTCGCGGTCACCATCGGCATCACGTTCTGGGCCAGCCGCCAGACCAGCAGCGCCGCGGACTTCTACGCAGGCGGCCGCCAGTTCAGCGGCTTCCAGAACGGTCTCGCCATCTCCGGCGACTACATGAGCGCCGCGTCGTTCCTCGGCATCTCCGGCGCCATCGCGCTCTCGGGCTACGACGGGTTCCTCTACTCCATCGGGTTCCTGGTCGCCTGGCTGGTCGCGTTGCTGCTCGTCGCCGAGCTGCTCCGGAACTCCGGTCGCTACACCATGGCCGATCAGCTGGCCTACCGGATGAGGCAGCGCCCGGTGCGCACCGCGGCGGCGACCTCGACCGTGGCCGTGTCGATCTTCTACCTCCTGGCGCAGATGGTCGGCGCGGGAGCGCTCGTCACCCTGCTGCTCGGCATCGAGGGCCAGTGGGCGGTCCGCCTCACGATCCTGGCGGTCGGCCTGCTGATGATCTTCTACGTCGTCGTCGGCGGAATGAAGGGCACCACCTGGGTCCAGATCGTGAAGGCCGTGCTCCTGATGAGCGGGACCGTCCTGATCACGGTGCTCGTGCTGGCGCAGTTCGACTTCAACCTCTCCCAGCTGCTCGGCGCCGCGGCCGACAACACCGGCAAGGGCCAGGCGTTCCTGGAACCGGGCCTGAAGTACGGCGAGAGCCTCACCACCAAGATCGACTTCGTCAGCCTCGCGCTGGCACTGGTGCTCGGCACTGCGGGACTCCCCCACATCCTGATCCGCTTCTACACCGTGCCCACGGCCAAGGACGCCCGGACGTCGGTGAACTGGGCGATCACGCTGATCGGGGCCTTCTACCTGATGTCGCTCGTGCTGGGCTTCGGCGCCGCGGCGCTGCTCGACACCGGGGAAGGCAGTGCGGTGGCCGACAGCGGCGGCAACCTCGCCTCGCCGCTCCTGGCCGAGGAGGTCGGCGGTGGCGCCGGGACGGGTGGTGGCGCGATCCTGCTCGCCTTCATCGCAGCCGTCGCGTTCGCGACGATCCTGGCTGTGGTGGCGGGTCTGACGCTGACCTCCGCCTCATCCGTGGCGCACGACCTCTACGCCAACGTCATCAAGAAGGGCGAGGTCACCGAACAGCAGGAGGTGAAGGTGGCGCGGGTCGCCGCGTTCGGGATCGGGATGGTCGCCATCGTGCTGTCGATCTTCGCCCAGGACCTGAACATCGCGTTCCTGGTGGCTCTGGCGTTCGCCGTCGCGGCGTCCGGCAACGTGCCCTCGCTGGTCTACAACCTGTTCTGGAAGCGGTTCAACACGCGCGGCGCGGTGTGGGCCATCTACGGCGGCCTGATCACGTGCATCGGCCTGGTGTTCTTCTCTCCCACGGTCTCCGGTCCGACGGGGGTGTTCTTCACCGACGTCGACTTCTCCTGGTTCCCGCTGCCGAACCCGGGCATCGTCTCGATCCCGGCCGGCTTCCTGTTCGGCTGGCTCGGCACCGTCACCTCGCGCGAGCCCGAGGCGGAGGCGGCGTACGTCGAGCTCGAGGTCCGCTCGCTCACCGGCGCCGGGTCGGAGAAGGCCGTCTCCCACTGAGTCGCCGAGTCACCGAACGGCCGGCCTGCCGCAGGCAACCGCAGGGCAACCTCCCTGCGGCAGGCTGGTCGTACTGTGACAAGCGAGTGAACGACCCCGTCACCACCCAGGAGAGACCGTGAGCGAAGAGACCCTGTCGAACCTGCTCCAGGAGGACCGGCGGTTCGAGCCGCCCGCCGACCTGGCGGAGAACGCCAACGTCAAGGAGGAGGCCTACGACCGGGCCGCCGCAGACCGCGAGGCGTTCTGGGCCGAGCAGGCCGAGCGGCTCTCCTGGGACCAGAAGTGGGACCAGGTGCTCGACTGGTCCGACCCGCCGTTCGCCCGGTGGTTCGTCGGCGGCCGCATCAACGCCGCCTACAACTGCGTCGACCGGCACGTCGAGGCCGGGAACGGCGACAAGGTCGCCTTCCACTTCGTCGGCGAGCCCGTCGACGACGAGCGTGAGATCACCTACGCCGAGCTGAAGGACCAGGTGTGCCAGGCGGCCAACGCGCTGACCGACCTCGGCGTCGCGGCCGGCGACCGGGTGGCCATCTACATGCCGATGATCCCCGAGGCGATCGTGGCGATGCTGGCCTGCGCCCGGATCGGCGCCCCGCACACCGTGGTGTTCGGCGGCTTCTCCTCCGACGCGCTCGCCACCCGGCTCGAGGACTGCCAGGCCGCCGTGGTCATCACCGCCGACGGCGGCTACCGCCGCGGCGCGCCGTCGGCGCTCAAGCCCGCCGTCGACGAGGGCCGCGCCAAGGCCGCCGAGCAGGGTCAGGAGGTGCGCAAGGTTCTGGTGGTCAAGCGCACCGGCCAGGACGTCGAGTGGGACGACGACGTCGACGTCTGGTGGGACGACGCCGTCGGGAAGGCCTCCACCGAGCACGAGTGCGAGTTCTTCGACTCCGAGCACCCGCTCTACGTCATGTACACCTCCGGCTCCACCGGCAAGCCGAAGGGGATCCTCCACACCACCGGTGGCTACCTCACCGGCGCGGCCTACACGCACTGGGCGGTCTTCGACCTCAAGGACGACGACGTCTACTGGTGCACCGCCGACATCGGCTGGGTCACCGGCCACTCCTACATCGTGTACGGGCCGCTGGCGAACGGCGTCACGCAGGTGCTCTACGAGGGCACCCCGGACTCCCCCGAGCGCGGCCGCTGGTGGCAGATCGTGGCCGACAAGAAGGTCACGCTCTTCTACACCGCCCCCACCGCGATCCGCTCGTTCATGAAGCAGGGCCGCGAGATCCCCGACCAGCACGACATGAGCAGTCTGCGGATCCTCGGCTCCGTGGGCGAGCCGATCAACCCCGAGGCCTACGTCTGGTACCGCCACGTGATCGGCGGCGACCGCACCCCGGTGGTCGACACCTGGTGGCAGACCGAGACCGGCGCGATCATGATCAGCCCGCTGCCCGGTGTCACCCACGGCAAGCCGGGCTCGGCGATGGTCCCGATCCCCGGCGTCGCGGCCGACGTCGTCACCGAGGAGGGCGAGTCGGTGCCGGACGGGTCCGGCGGATACCTCGTGCTCACCGAGCCGTGGCCCTCGATGCTCCGCACGATCTGGGGCGACGACGAGCGGTTCAGGGAGACCTACTGGTCGAAGTACGCGAAGCAGGGCTGGTACTTCGCCGGCGACGGCGCCAAGAAGGACAGCGACGGTGACCTGTGGGTGCTCGGCCGCGTCGACGACGTCATGAACGTCTCCGGCCACCGGCTGTCGACCACCGAGATCGAGTCGGCCCTCGTGTCGCACCCGAAGGTGGCCGAGGCCGCCGTGGTGGGCGCGAAGGACGAGGACACCGGCCAGGCCGTGTGCGCGTTCGTGATCCTCAAGGACGAGGCGGGCGACGGCGGCGAGGACATCGTCGAGGAGCTGCGCAACCACGTGCGCAAGCAGATCGGGCCGATCGCCAAGCCGCGGCAGATCATGGTCGTGGCCGAGCTCCCCAAGACCCGCTCGGGCAAGATCATGCGCCGGCTGCTGCGCGACGTCGCCGAGCACCGCGAGGTCGGCGACGTCACCACGCTCGCCGACTCCTCGGTCATGGACCTGATCTCGCAGGGGATGGACGACGGGAAGTCCGACTGACCCGGCTGACCGTGCCGACCCGCGGCCGTCGCAGGGCCACGAGCACGCCGACGACGAGCAGCGCACCTCCGCCGACCTCGGCGGGGGTGGGCACCTGGTCGAGCAGCAGCCAGGCCGCCGTCATCGCCACCACCGGCGCCAGCAGCACCCACGGCACCACCGCGGCCGACGGGTTGCGCGCGAGCAGGGTGTTGAACACGCCGTAGCCCACGAGTGAGGCCAGCCCGGCGGTGTAGAGCGTCGACGCGGCGGCCTGCCACCCGAAGGCCGCGAGCCCGTCGGCGACGGCGGCCGGTCCGTCGACCACGAGCGAGAGCGCGAGCAGCGGCACCGGCACCACCACGGCCGACCACACCGTGAGGCCGAGGCCACCCGGCACCGCGGCGGCGCGGGACACGACGTTGCCGATGCCCCACGACAGCGCGCCGAGCAGGCACAGGGCGAGCGCGGTCAGCGTCACGTGACCGCCGCGGCCGAGCGCCACGACGAGCAGGCCCACCGACCCGAGCGCCACGCCGAGCGTCTGCGCCGCCGTCGGCCGCTCGCGGAGCACCCCGGCCGCGAGGACGATCGTGAACACCACCTGGGCCTGGAGCACCAGGGCTGCCAGCCCGGGCGGCAGTCCCGCGGCCATCGCCACGTAGAGGAAACCGAACTGGCCCAGCGACATGAACGCGCCGACGGCGGCGAGGGTGCGCCACGGCACGGCCGGGCGCGCCACCAGGAACGCGGCGGGCAGCAGCACGGCGACGAACCGGATCGCGCAGAAGAGCAGCGGCGGCACCCCGGCCATGCCCCAGTCGATGACGACGAAGTTGAACCCCCACACCGACGCCACCAGCGCGGCGAGGAGGCAGTCGCGGCGGTTCACTCCCCCAGCCTGCTGGCGCAGACCCGTAAGCACCAGCAAACGTTCGGACGCCGAAGACGGTAGCGTTGCTACATGATCGACCTCGCCGCCCTCACTGCCCTCCGCGCGGTGGCCTCGCACGGCTCCGTGGCCGGCGCGGCCGAGTCGCTCGGCTTCACACCGAGCGCGGTATCCCAGCAGGTGAAGCGGCTCGAGCGCCGTACCGGCGTCCCGCTCCTGGAGCGCGTGGGCCGCGGCGTGGTGCTCACCCGGCACGGCCGGCACCTGGTCGAGGAGGGCGGGCGGCTGCTCGCCGACCTCGAGCGGCTCGAGACCGGCCTGCACCAGCAGGCCGAGGCGGTGGCCGGGCACCTGCGGCTCACCGCGTTCTCGACGGCGGTGCGCGGCCTGGTGGCTCCGGTCGTGCGCACGGTCGTCGATGCCCACCCCGACCTGACCGTCACCGTGCACGAGTGCGAGCCGTGGGACACCGTCGACCTCGTCGCCACCGGCCGGGCCGACCTCGGCGTCGTGCACCGGTGGGGCGACGTGGCGTTGCGGGTGCCCGACCACCTGGCCGTCGTCGACGTCGGCGACGACGTGGCCGACGTCGTGCTGCACCGCGACCACCCGCTGGCCGGGCGCGACGTCGTCACCCCGGCCGACCTGGTGGACGAGCCGTGGGTGGCGACCCCGGTGAGCACGATCTGCCGGCAGTGGCTGCACCGCATGTTCGACGGCACCGGCCGGCTGCCGCGGGTGGTGCACGAGTCGTGGGAGTTCGACTCCCACCTCGCCCTGGCCCGCGCCCGGCTCGCGGTCGCCCTCGTGCCCCGGCTGGGCCGGCAGTCGCTCGGCGACGAGCTCGTCGCCGTCCCCGCGACCGACCCGGTGCCCGCCCGCGCGATCCTCGCCGTGCACCGGCGCAGCATGGCCTCCTCGCCCGCCGTCGCGGTGGTGCTCGACGCCCTCAGAGATGCATCCGCGCGCTGACCGAGGCCGATCCTCGTCGCGAGGGGAGTCCGACGACCCGGTCGGCACCTCGACCAGTTCGCCATCATGTCGATGACGAAGATGGTCGGCGACGGGGCGCTCGAGGTCTACGGCGAGTTCGAGCAGGCGCTGTACGACGCGATCTGACCTGGCCACCGCTGCTCGGTAGGGTGGGGCGTGGTGCGCCGGGAAGTCTGGTCGGCAGCTCTGCCTCCGACTCCCGAAGGAGTGTGATGATCGTGCGCGCGGCCGCCTCACCCTCCCGTCCTCCCCTGTTCTCCCGCGGCTCGTTCCTGGAGAGCTCCCGCACGGCGGGGATCCTGCGCGCCGAGACCACCGGCGGGGTGCTCCTCATCATCGCCGCCCTGGTGGCGCTGGTCTGGGCGAACACCCCCTGGAGTGACGTCTACGCCGGCCTGGGCGACACCGTGGTCGGACCACACGCGCTGCACCTCGACCTCACGCTCGACGTGTGGGCGGCCGACGGGCTGCTCGCGATCTTCTTCTTCGTCGCCGGGCTCGAGCTCAAGCGCGAGTTCGTGGCCGGCGACCTGCGCGACCCCCGCCGTGCAGCGCTCCCGGTGGTGGCCGCCCTCGGCGGGATGTTGGTGCCGGCCGCGGTGTACGCGCTGTGGAACCTCGGCTCCGACAACCTCGCCGGCTGGGCGATCCCGACCGCCACCGACATCGCGTTCGCCGTGGCGGTGCTCGCCGTCATCAGCACCCACCTGCCCTCCGGCCTGCGCACGTTCCTGCTGACGCTCGCCGTCGTCGACGACCTGCTGGCGATCACCGTCATCGCCGTCTTCTACACCGACGACCTCGAGCTGCTCTACCTCGCGCTCGCCCTCGTGCCGATCGCCGTCTTCGGCGCCCTCGTCCAGCGACGGCGGTACCCCTGGTGGTTGCTGCTGCCGCTCGCACTGGTCGCCTGGGTGTTGGTGCACGAGTCGGGGGTGCACGCCACCGTCGCCGGCGTGCTGCTCGCGTTCACCGTGCCGGTGCGGCGCCGTGACGGCGAGGACGGTCCGGGCCTCGCCGAGCACCTCGAGCACCTGGTGCGGCCGATCTCGGCGGGCCTGGCGGTGCCGGTGTTCGCGTTCTTCGCGGCCGGGGTCACTGTCGGCGGCTGGTCCGGGCTCACCGACGCGATGGGCGACCCGGTCGCCCTGGGGATCATCCTCGGTCTGCTCCTCGGCAAGCCGATCGGGATCGTCGGCAGCACCTGGCTGCTGCACACCTTCACCCGCGCCGATCTCGACGATGATCTCGCCTGGACCGACGTCCTCGGGATGGCGATGCTGGCCGGCATCGGGTTCACGGTGTCGCTGCTGATCGGAGGGCTCGCGTTCGACGACCAGAGCCAGACCGGCGAGCGGGTCAAGGTCGCCGTCCTGGTGGGCTCACTGCTGTCGGCGATGCTCGCCGCTGTCGTGCTGCGGCTCCGCAACCGGGTCTACAGCCGGCTGTGCGCCGACGAGGAGGTCGACAGCGACCACGACGGCGTGCCGGACGTCTTCGAGGGGGACGCCCTCAACCCGACCCCGTGATCCGCTCGGGGAGGAGGGCGCCGAGGACCGTCGGCAGGGTGATCGCCCCGATCAATGCGCCCTTGCCGTGCGGCCCCTCGACGACGGCCACCAGCGGGCTGCGCTCGCCGGCCATCGCCGCGGCCACCTCGAGCAGAGTGTCGTCGGCGTCGACGACGGGCAGCTTCTTCCGGTCCTTCGGGAGGAGCTCCCCGACCGTCCGACCCTCCAGGGCGTCGCACATGTGGGCCACGAAGTCGTCGTCGACGACACCCGCGAGGTTGCGGTCGTCGCGGATGTAGTTCGGGATGAGCAGCCGCAGGACCTGCGATCCCGGCAGCACCGCGATCGGGTGCTGCTCGGAGTCGACCACGATGATCCCGGGTCGCCTCTCCTCGGCGAGAACCCGCGCGGCGTCCACAGCACCGGAGCTGTCGGCCAGCGCCGGGTACGGCTCGGCCAGGTCCCTCGCCTTCACGGAGCCGAGGCTACTCCCCCGCGACGGCGGCGCGCCGCCGGAACGATAGGGTCGGGCGCGGTGTGCCGGGAAGTCTGGTCGGCGTCGACGACCGGACCCCAGGAGCTGCCCCGTGGCCATCGCCGCGATCGTGATCTTCGTTGCCGTGTACGTGCTGCTGGTGACCGACAAGATCCACCGCACCGCGGTCGCCCTCGGCGGAGCGGCATTGATGCTCCTACTCCAGATCACCGACCCCGAGCACGCCTTCTTCTCGGAGGACACGGGCATCGAGTGGAACGTGATCTTCCTGCTCCTGGGGATGATGATGATCGTCTCGGTGCTCCGGAACACCGGTGCGTTCGAGTTCGTGGCGATCTGGTCCGCCAAGCGCACTCGCGGTCGGCCCTACGCCCTCATGGTGATGCTGTGCGTCCTCACCGCCGTGGCGTCCGCGCTGCTCGACAACGTGACGACGATCCTGCTCATCGCGCCGGTCACCTTCCTCGTGTGCGAGCGGCTGGGGCTGCGTCCGGTGCCCTACCTGATGGCCGAGGTCTTCGCGTCCAACATCGGCGGAGCGGCCACGCTGGTCGGCGACCCGCCGAACATCATCATCGCCTCGCGGGCCGACCTGACCTTCAACGACTTCCTCGTGAACATGGCGCCGATCGTCGTCGTCCTCATGGTGGTCTTCTGCCTGCTCTGCCGCTGGCTCTTCCGGCGGGAGTTCGTCTACGACGCCGAGCGCGCTGCCTCGGTGATGCGGCTGAACGAGCGCGAGGCGATCACGGACAAGCCGCTGCTGGTGCAGTCCCTCGCCGTGCTGCTCGTCGTCATGCTGGCGTTCGTGCTCCACCCGGTACTGCACTACGAGCCGTCGGTGGTGGCACTGCTGGGCGCCGGCCTGCTCCTCCTGGTGTCCAAGGCGACGGTCTCGGAGGCGCTCGCCGACGTCGAGTGGCCCACCCTGGCGTTCTTCGCCGGGCTGTTCATCATGGTCGGCGGTCTGGTCGAGACCGGTGTGATCGGACGCGTGGCCGAGGTGACGGCCGAGTCGACCGAGGGGCGCCTCGGCCTGGCCACGATGGTGCTGCTCGGCGGGTCCGCCGGGTTGTCCGCCATCGTCGACAACATCCCCTACGTGGCCACCATGAGCCCGATCGTGGCCGAGCTGGTCGCCGGCCAGGACGGCGACGGACAGGTGCTCTGGTGGTCGCTCGCGCTGGGCGCCGACCTCGGCGGCAACGCGACGGCGGTCGGTGCGTCCGCCAACGTCGTCGCGCTCGGCATCGCCGACCGCGCGGGCCACCACATCGGCTTCTGGGAGTTCACCAAGTACGGCCTCGTGGTCTCCGCCGTCACGATCGGGCTGTGCGTCCCCTACCTGGCGCTGCGGTACCTCTGACGGTTCGTTCGACGACCGCGCTGGGTAACGTTCGGCCCACCACCCGATCTACGCGAGGACAGGTATGGCCCAGCAGGTGAACGACGAGGACCCCACGATCGGCCGTCTCGTCCACGACGCGAGCCGCGACGTCTCCCTGCTGGTTCGCAAGGAGATCCAGCTCGCCAAGTCCGAGCTGACCATCAGCATCAAGGCCGGGGGCATCGGGGCCGCGATGTTCGCCGCCGCCGGGTTCATCGCCACCCTCGGCGTGATCATGCTGTCGATCGCGATCGCGTTCTTCATCAACTGGAACGGCAGCGGGCTCTCGCTCCACTGGGCGTTCCTCATCGTCACCGGCTTCTGGTTCGCCGTCGCCGGCCTGCTGGTCTTCGTCGGCATCAAGAAGTTCAAGCAGGTCGGCCCGCCGGAGAAGACCATCGAGCAGGGCAAGCAGATCCCCGCCGCCCTGCGCGGCAAGGCCGACTGAGCCCACGTTCGCCGTCAGGGCTAACCGGCGCAGCCCTGGGTCGACACGTCGCCGTCGGCGGAGCGGCCGTCGTCGGCCGCCTCGGAGACCTGCTCCCAGGTGAGCGCGTAGCCGGTGTCGTCGTCGGTGACCGACGCCGCGAACACCACCCCCGCCACGTGGCCCTGGGTGGTGACGATCGGGCCGCCGGAGTTGCCGGGCCGGATCAGGCCGCGCAGCGAGTAGACCTCACGGATCACCGTGCCGCGCCCGTAGATGTCGGGCGAGCGGAGCCGCTGCTCGTCGCGCACCCGGCCGCGCTGCACGTTGTAGGGGCCGTCCTCGGGGTAGCCGATGATCGCGACGCCGTCGTCGGCCTCGGTGACGAAGTCGGACTCCTCGGCGTCGTCGGCGACGAACGGGAGCGATCGGACGTCGCGGTCGTCGAACTTGAGCACCGCGATGTCGAGGTCGGGGTTGTAGTAGACGACCTCGGCGTCGACCTTGTCGTCCGCGCTGAACTCGATCTCGGGGTCGTCGACCCCCGCCACCACGTGGGCGTTGGTCATGAGCCGGTCGTCGGCGTAGACGAACCCGGAGCCCTCGACGCCGCGGCCGCAGTCGTTGGTGCCGCGGATCTTGAGGATGCTGCCCTGCACCCGCTCGATGTCGGGGTCGGCGAGCAGCCGCCGGTCACCGGCCGGCACCTCCTTGATCCGCTCCGGCGCGAACGGCTCCAGGTAGCGCGGGAAGAAGGTGGTGCCGACGACCTCGTTGAAGGCGCCGAGCACGTTGCCGGCCGCCTGCGGCAGCACGGCGTTGACCCGGGCGAGCACCGCGGAGTCGCGCACCAGCGGGGTGAGCGCCCCGATGCGGGTGCCGGAGACC
This sequence comes from uncultured Actinomycetota bacterium, assembly GCA_963780355.1. GTDB lineage: Bacteria > Actinomycetota > Actinomycetes > Propionibacteriales > Nocardioidaceae > Nocardioides. The sequence goes on along the minus strand of CAWABT010000001.1, from coordinate 1,116,853 downwards.
GCCACGCCCAGCGCCCAGGCGACGATCAGCACGGCGACGGCGCTGAGCGCGGCCCCGCCGACCGCGTCGACGGCGCGGGCCGGCTGCCAGGTGATCTTGTCGCGGATCTTCGCGCCCAGGAACTGCAGCAGCGCCTGCCCGAGCGAGGCGCACAGGATCACGATGAACAGGGCGCCCAGCGAGACCCCGAGCGACGGGTCGGCGTCGCCCAGGATCACCGGCGCCAGCCAGATGCCGAGCAGGCCGCCGAGCAGCAGGCCCGACGTCGCGAACAGTCCGGTGACGAAGCCCTGCCAGTAGCCGGAGAGGGCGTAGGCCAGGACCAGGAGCACGAGCAGCCAGTCGAGGAGGTTCATCGTCGTCTCTCCTCGAACTCGGTGTTGGGCGGGAACTCCCGGCGGACGGCGCCGGCGAGCATGTAGTCGGGCAGGTCGTGCACCGGAGCGTCGTCGAGCTCCTCGGTCCAGCCGAGGAACTCGAACAGCCGGGCGACGATGCCGCCGGTGAACCCCCACAGGATGACGTCATTGTCGTCGCCGATCAGGAAGCCCGGGCCGATCCACCCGCTGGGGTGTCGGACCGAGATGCGGTGGCGGTCGTCGGTGAGCTCGCGCAGCGGCACCCGGTAGACGGCGTGCACCTCCTCCGGGGAGCACACGTGCACCGGGCTCGGCTCCCGCCACCAGGCCAGCACCGGCGTCACCGCGAAGTGGCTGGGCGGCAGGTACAGCTCGGGCAGCTCGGCGAACACCTCGACGCCGGCCGGGTCGAGTCCGGTCTCCTCCTCGGCCTCGCGCAGCGCGGCGTCGTGCGGCGTCTCGCCGTCGTCGATCGTGCCGCCCGGGAACGACACCTGGCCCGGGTGCGAGCGCATCGTGCGGTTGCGCTCGGTGAGCAGCAGGTCGGGGCCGTGCTCGCCCTCGCCGAACAGCATCAGGACGGCGCCGCGGCGCAGGTCGGGCTCGTCGGGCGGCATGAACCGGGTGAGGTCGTGCACGGTGATGCCGCGGGCCGCCGCCTCGACCGGCCGGAGCCACTCGGGCAGGTCGGTCGTCACAGGCGCACCCCGAGGTGCTTCTCGACCAGCGCGACCACCTCGGCGAGCGACTCGAGCCCACCGGCGGCCCGGCCGGCGATCCGCCCGTCGGCGTCGAGCAGCAGGAACTGCGGGTTCCCCTCGCTCAGCCCGACCCCCTCGTCGGTCTTCAGGTAGCCGTCGGGATCCGCGAGGGAGGGATAGGTGGCGCCGGTGTCGGCCATCATCCGCAGAGCGGCATCCGGCTGGACATCGGTGTCGTCGATGCCGAGCACGGTCACCTCGTCGCCGTAGCGCTCGTGGAACTGCTGCAGCGCGGGCATCTCCTGGCGGCACGGCTCGCAGTAGGACCCCCAGAAGTTGAGGATCATCGGCCCGCGCAGGGTGGAGACGTCGACGTCCTCGCCGCCGCCGAGGCAGGGCAGGGTGACGTCGGGCAGCCCGTCGTCGACCTGCTCCCCGGAACCCGGCTCGCACGGCTCGATCCCGGCGTCGGCCTTCATCTCCCGCAGCTGCGGGGTGTCGACGTCGACCTCGGAGTCGCCAGGAGGGGCGGCGGGGTTGTCGCAGCCCGTCAGCAGCACAGCGGCCGCGAGGGCCGCCAGGGCGCGCCTCACGCCGGGCCCTGGGTGGTGACCAGCTTCTCGGCCTCGACGGGGTCGGTGGGGCCGGCACCGTACGACGGGCACCAGCGGGCGACCGGGCAGGCGCCGCAGGCCGGCTTCTTCGCGTGGCAGCGGCGCCGGCCGTGCCAGATGAGGTGGTGGCTGAGCATCGTCCAGTCGCGCTTCGGGAACAGCGCGCCGATCGCGTGCTCGGTCTTGACCGGATCGGTCTCCTCGGTCCAGCCGAGTCGCCGCACCAGCCGGCCGAAGTGGGTGTCGACGGTGATGCCCGGCACCCCGAACCCGTTGCCCAGCACGACGTTCGCCGTCTTGCGCCCGACGCCGGGCAGCGACACCAGGTCGTCGAGCCGGCCCGGCACCTCGCCGTCGAAGCGCTCGACCAGCGCGGCGCTCAGCTTCAGCACGCTCTCGGTCTTGGCGCGGAAGAACCCCAGCGGGCCGAGAAGGCGCTCGAGATCCTCGCGGTCGGCCGCCGCCATCGAGGCGGGGTCGGGGTAGGCGGCGAAGAGGGTGGGGCGGACGGCGTTGACCCGGCGGTCGGTGGTCTGCGCGCTCAGGACGGTGACGACGAGCAGTTGGAACGGGTCGTCGAAGTCGAGCTCGATGTGGGCGTCGGGGTAGGTGTCGCCCAGCACCCGGTCGATCTTCCGTGCCCGGCGCACCAGGGAGGTGTGGGTCTCGACGCTGATGTCGAGCGGCGCTTTCGGCACGCTGTCAGCCTACGGCGGGGCACCGACGCTCCCGCCGGGTCGTCCGTTTGCTCGCCGTGAGCGCCACTGCCCTAGGATTCAGCCGATCGCCGTCGTCACCCGTGAAGGAGCTCCCGCCGTGGACAGGGACGTACTGCGCCAGGCCCCGCTCTTCAGCGCACTGGACGACGAGGCGGCGGGTGCGTTGCGCTCGTCGATGACGGAGTCCCGGCTGCGCCGCGGTGAGGTGCTGTTCCGCGAGGGCGACTCGGGCGACAAGCTCTACATCGTGCTCGACGGCAAGGTGAAGCTCGGCCGCACCTCCTCCGACGGCCGCGAGAACCTGCTCGCGATCCTCGGCCCCGGCTCGATGTTCGGCGAGCTCTCGCTCTTCGACCCCGGCCCGCGCTCGGCCACCGTCACCGCCGTCACCGACTCCGACTTCGCCTCGCTCTCCCACGAGGACCTGCTGCGCTGGCTCGAGGGCCGCCCCGTCGTCGCCCGCGGCCTGCTCGCCCAGCTCGCCGGCCGGCTCCGCAAGGCCAACGACGTCGTCGCCGACCTGGTCTTCTCCGACGTCCCGGGCCGCGTCGCCAAGGCCCTCCTCGACCTCGCCGACCGGTTCGGCCGCACCGCCGACGACGGCGTCCACGTGCACCACGACCTCACCCAGGAGGAGCTCGCCCAGCTCGTCGGCGCCTCCCGCGAGACGGTCAACAAGGCGCTCGCCGACTTCGCGAGCCGCGGCTGGCTCCGCCTCGAGCCCCGCTCCGTCGTCCTCATGGACGTCGAGCGCCTCGCCCGCCGCGCCCGCTGACGGTCCGCATCGGCTGTCTCTCACCGCTCGGCCCCGGGGCTGAGTGTCTTCGCGCAATTGCGTGGTTCTGACAGGTTCTGCGCCCGCTTAGCTGCCACAACAGCACAATTGCGCGGTTGCGTTCGCCTCCGGAACACAGCACGCGAGACGGCCTGCACTCACGCGGCGAAGTGCGTCCGCCAGAGGTCGTCGAGCGCGGGCACGTTGGGCATCCCGCGGAGCACGAGCTGGCGACGGACGCGGTGGAGTGTGTCGGCCGGGGTGTCGTAGATCCCCTCGGCGGTGACGACGAGGATGCGGAAGCCGTCGTCGTCGATGTCCTCGCGTCGTCCGAGGTCGCGCTTCCATTGCCCGACCGCGGCGTGTTGTCGGCCGTCGTACTCGACGATCAGCTTGATCGACGGCCAGCACAGGTCGTAGCGCCGGACGACGCGGCCTTCCTCGTCCATGACGACGACGTTCACCGTGGGCTCGGGGAGCCCTGCGAGCACGATGAGCATGCGCAGGCGCGTCTCCATCGGGGAGTCGACGCCCTTCCGGACGTACTCGGCTGCCCTGCGGGCGAGGCCGGCGTAGTAATCGCTGCTGCGACGACACGCCGCCAGAAGCTTTCGCGGCGGGATGCGGTACTGGCGCACGATCGCGTCACCGAGGACTACGAGATCGACGAGCGTGAGCCAGCCCGCGCAGTCGATGAAGGTGGCGATCGGGTCGGTGGTGCGGATACCTCGCACGATGATCACCTTGCGCGGCCGCTCGGTCACGTGGGGCTTGATCTGCGCGCGGTACCGCCGGTGCTTGGGCTTCGCCACGGTCACGTGGGCGAACCGGTGCTCGGGAACCGGAAGACCCAACACCTGGGCGGCGCTGAGATGACTGGCGAACGCATCCTTCGGATGCAGGAGGAGTGCTGCCCGCACGAGCGTCAGCTCGTCCTGTGCGGCGGCGTGCACCCACACCCCACGCACCACCGAGGCGTAGCCACGCCGCCGCAGCTCGTTCGCGTCGCGCCCGGACCGTTGGAACTGGGCGCGGGTGAACGGAAGCCGGGTGTCGAGCTCGGGGACGACGGGCTCGGGGTCGGGCGCACACATGGTCGTAGAACATGACCGCTGATCGACGCCGTCGCCACCGCCTCTCCACAGGTCCTGGTCGCGAGGGCGGCGAGGGGTGAGTGCTTCCGCGCAATTGCGCCGTTGCGACGGGTTCTGGCCGCCGAAATCTTCCACACCCGCGCAATTGCGCGGACCCGCTCAGCCCAGGTCGGCGAGGTACGCGAGCTGGGCGCGGACCGACCACTCGGCGGCGTCCCAGAGGACGGGGTCGACGTCGGCGTAGACGATCTCGACGACGCGCCGGGGCAGCTCGTCGGAGGCCAGGCCCTCGGGGTGCGGTTCGGCCTGCAGCGACGCCAGGGCGGCGCGGACCTGGTCGAGGCGCTCGCGGCGGTGGGCGGCGTAGTGGTCGAGGACGGCGCCGGCGTCGTCGAGCACCGGTCCGTGGGCCGGCCAGGCCGCGGTCACCTCGCCCGACGACACCAACGATCGCATCCGCGCCAGGGACGAGAAGTACGGACCCAGCTGCCCGTCGGGGTACGCGACGACGGTGGTGCCGCGCCCCAGCACCATGTCGCCGGTGAGCAGGGCGCTCTCGGCGGGCAGCACGAACGACACCGAGTCGGCGGTGTGACCCGGGGTGTGGATCACCCGCAAGGCGAGACCGTCGACGTCGAGCTCCTCGTCGTCGGTGAGCGGGTCGGCCTCGTGGCACCACGCCGGGTCGAAGGCCCGCACCGCGCACCCCTTGCGCGAGGCCAGCGACACCGCCACCTCGGAGTGGTCGTAGTGGTGGTGGGTGAGCAGGACGACGGCGACGTCGCCGGACATCTCGTCGACGACATCGAGGTGCCCGTCCTCCACCGGCCCGGGGTCGATCACCACCGAGCGCGAGGCGCCCGGCTCGCGCAGCACCCAGGTGTTGGTGCCGTCGAGGGTCATGTGCCCCGGGTTCGGCGCGAGCAGGCAGGTCGCACGCGACCCGAAGGTGCCACCCGCCCAGGTCATCGCCGGCGCTCCGCCAGCAGCGGCCGCAGGGCGTCCGGCAGCGACAGCGTGAACCCCGCGCCGAGCGGCTCGACCGAGGGCGTGAACATCGACACCGTGCGCCCCTCGGCCGCGGCGAGCACGTCGGAGACGGTCGCGTGCTGGGCGACCTCGAGGCAGTTGAGGTACGTGGGCGGCATCATCGCGAGGTCCCCGGACTCCGCCGCTGCCACGGCGGCGCCGGCGCCCAGCCAGTGCACCGACGACGACTCGGTGGACACGTCGCGGGTCCGCTGCCCCTCGGGCAGCCGCGCGACGAAGAACCAGGTGCGGTAGCGCCGCGCCTCGAAGATCGGTGTCAGCCACGCGGCCCACACCCCGAGCAGGTCGGTGCGCAGCACCAGCCCGCGGCGGTTGAGGAACTCGGTCAGCGACAGGTCCCGGCCCTCGAGGGCCACCCGGTCCGCCTCCCAGTCGTCACCGGTGGTGTCGGACACGACGACGTCGGCCGACTCCCCCGCCAGCAGCACGCCCGACTCCTCGAAGGTCTCCCGCACCGCGGCGCACACCAGCGCCCGCGCGACGTCCTCGGCGCACCCCAGCTGCGACGCCCACGCGGACGGCGGCGGCCCGGCCCAGCCGACCGTGGAGTCGAAGTCACGGGGGTCGACCCGGCCGCCGGGGAACACCGCCATGCCGCCGGCGAACTCCATCGAGACCTGGCGGCGCAGCAGGTACGCCTCCGGCCCGGCGGGCGCGTCGCGCAGCAGGACGACGGTGGCGGCGTCCCGCGGCTCCACCGGCTCACGGGCGCCGTCCAGGAACTCCTGGTTGAGCGCGACCAGGTGATCGGGCAGCGGGACCGGCGGGATCGGGATGCCCGTCACGGGACGACGTCGACGACGATCTCGACCTCGACCGGGGCGTCGAGCGGCAGCGAGGGGACGCCGACCGCCGAGCGCGCGTGCACGCCGGCGTCGCCGAACGCCTCGCCGAGCAGCTCCGAGGCGCCGTTGGCGACCTGCGGCTGCCCGGTGAAGTCGGGCGTCGACGCCACGAACACGGTGACCTTCACGACCCGCGCCACCGCCGACAGATCGCCGAGCTCGGCCCGCACCGCCGCGATCGCGTTGAGGGCGCACTGCTGCGCGCAGGCGTAGCCCTCCTCCGCGGTGACCTCGCCCCCGACCTTGCCGGCGGCGATCAGCTCGCCCTTGCGCATCGGCAGCTGGCCGGAGGTGTAGACCTTGTCGCCGGAGCGGACGGCGGGCACGTAGACCGCCACCGGCTTCGCGACCTCGGGCACCTCGAGGCCCATCTGGGCGAGCCGCTCCTCGGGGGTGGGCATCAGGCGTCCTTCGCGCGCTTGAGGAAGGCGACCAGCCCGCCCTGGTCGTTGCGGTGGATCGCCACGAGCTCCCAGCCGTCCTCGCCGAAGTTGTTGAGCATGAGGGCCTCGTTGTGGAGCGGGATCGGGGCCACCTGGTACTCCCATTTCTGCATGCTCGGCACCCTACTCAGCGCACGGAGTACCAGACGTGGGTGGCCAGCGGGGACGTGTAGGTGCGGTCGATGGCGAGGTCGACGTCGTGCTCGAAGCCCTCGAACAGCCGCGTGCCGACGCCGAGCCCCTGGCCCGGTCGGTCGTCTGGTCCGGTGACGTAGCCGTCGACCGAGGTGGTGATGGACGCGATGACGGTGCTCATGGGGGTACCGACCCCGACACCGTCAGGGACTCATCGCGACAACAGCTCCGGCTCGGTCTTCTCCCGCACCTCGTCCTCGGTGACGTCGGGCGCGAGCTCGACCAGCTTGAGACCGTCCGGCTCGACGTCGATCACGCACAGGTCGGTGATGATCCGGTGCACCACGTTGCGGCCGGTGTAGGGCAGCGAGCACTCGTCGACGATCTTGTAGGACCCGTCGCGGGCGACGTGCTCCATCAGCACGATGACCCGCTTGGCGCCGTGCACCAGGTCCATCGCGCCGCCCATCCCCTTGACCATCTTCCCGGGGATCATCCAGTTCGCGATGTCGCCGTCCTTCGACACCTGCATCGCGCCGAGGATGGCGGCGTCGATCTTGCCGCCCCGGATCATCCCGAACGACGTGGCGGAGTCGAAGAACGACGCCCCGCGCCGCAGCGTCACGGTCTCCTTGCCGGCGTTGATGAGGTCGGCGTCCTCCTCGCCCTCGAACGGGTAGGCGCCGACGCCGAGGATCCCGTTCTCCGAATGGAGCACCAGCTCGACGTCGTCGGCCACGTAGTTGGGCACCAGCGTCGGCAGGCCGATGCCGAGGTTCACGTACGACCCGTCGGTCAGCTCCGAGGCGGCTCGCGCCGCCATCTCCTCGCGGGTCCAGCTCATCGGGTACGCACCGTCCTCTTCTCGATCCGCTTGTCGGCCGCCTGCTCCGGGGTGAGCGCGACGACGCGCTGCACGAAGACGCCCGGGGTGTGCACCTCGTTGGGGTCGAGGTCGCCCGGCTCGACGAGCTCCTCCACCTCGGCCAGGGTGACCCGCCCGCACATCGCCGCGAGCGGGTTGAAGTTGCGCGCGGAGTCGCGGTAGACGAGGTTGCCGTGCCGGTCGCCCTTCCAGGCCCGCACCAGCCCGAAGTCGGCGACGATCGCCTCCTCCAGCACGTACTCGCGCACGCCGTCCTTCGTCTCGAAGGTGCGGGTGTCCTTCGGCGGCGAGGAGACGACGACGTTGCCGCTGTCGTCGTAGCGCCACGGGATGCCGCCCTCGGCGACCTGCGTGCCGCCGCCGGTGGCGGTGTAGAACGCCGGGATGCCCGAGCCGCCGGCCCGCATCCGCTCGGCGAGCGTGCCCTGCGGCGTCAGCTCCACCTCGAGCTCGCCGGCGAGGTACTGCCGCGCGAACTCCTTGTTCTCCCCGACGTAGGAGGCGACCATCCGGCGCAGCCGGCCCGCGGCCAGCAGCCGGCCGAGGCCCCAGTCGTCGACGCCGGCGTTGTTCGACACCGCCTCGAGGTCGTCGACGCCGGTGGCGAGCAGCGCGTCGATGAGGACCGACGGGATGCCGCAGAGCCCGAAGCCGCCCACCGAGATCGTCGAGCCGGAGGGGATGTCGGCCACGGCGTCCGCAGCCGAGGAGACCACTTTGTCCATGGGTGAAACCTAACCAATCGCGCGACCCCTAGATTGTCGGGTCATGAGCGACTGGTCACGGGTGCGCCTGCACGTCGTGACCGGCAAGGGCGGCACCGGCAAGTCCACCGTCGCCGCCGCGCTCGCCCTGGCGCTCGCCACCCGCGGCAAGCGGGTGCTGCTGTGCGAGGTGGAGGGCCGGCAGGGCATCGCCCGCATGTTCGACGTCGACCCGCTCCCCTACCAGGAGCGCAAGCTCGCCACCGGCCTCGCCGGGCCCGACGGGAAGCCGGGACAGGTGCACGCGCTGCACATCGACCCGGAGTCGGCGCTGCTCGAGTACCTCGCCATGTACTACCGGCTCGGCCGCGCCGGCCGGGCGCTCGACAAGTTCGGCGTGGTCGAGTTCGCGACGACGATCGCGCCCGGCGTCCGCGATGTGCTGCTCACCGGCAAGGTCTACGAGGCGGTGCAGCGCAACAGCCGCAACAAGGGCGCGATCGAGTACGACGCCGTGGTGCTCGACGGCCCGCCCACCGGCCGGATCACCCAGTTCCTCAACGTGAGCAACGAGCTCGCCGGGCTCGCCAAGGTCGGGCCGGTGAAGACCCAGGCCGACACGATGATGACGCTCTTCCGATCGCCCCGGACCGCCGTGCACCTGGTGACGGTCCTCGAGGAGATGCCGGTGCAGGAGACCGTCGACGGCATCGCCGACCTGCGGGCCGCCGACCTGCCGGTCGGCGGCGTCGTGGTGAACCTGACCCGGCCGCAGGACCTCTCCTCCGACCAGCTCGACGGCGTCGACGCCGACGAGGTGGCCCGCGAGCTGGCCTCGGTCGGCGTCAAGCCGGAGCAGGCGCTGGTCGACGGGCTGGTCGCCCAGGGCCACGAGCACGCCGTGCGCCGGGCGCTCGAGGACACCCAGCGCAAGCTGGTGTCGGCGCTGGACGTGCCGTCGTACGAGCTGCCGCGACTGCCGCAGGGCGTCGACCTCGGCGGGCTCTACGAGCTGGCCGGGATGCTCCGCGAGCAGGGCCTCGCCTGATGCCACCCCGCACCCGCGTCGGCCCAGCCGGGCGAAAGGCGCCGCCGCTCGACGTCGACGCGCTCCTCGACGACCGCGACACTCGGATCGTCGTGTGCTGCGGGTCCGGCGGCGTCGGCAAGACGACGACGTCGGCGGCGCTGGCGCTGCGGGCGGCCGAGCGCGGCCGGAAGGTCGTCGTGCTCACCATCGACCCGGCCCGCCGGCTGGCGCAGTCGATGGGGATCGCGGCGCTCGACAACACCCCCCGCCCGGTCGACGGCGTCGACGCCGGGGCGGGCGGCTCGCTCGACGCGATGATGCTCGACATGAAGCGCACGTTCGACGAGCTGGTGGAGAGCCAGGCCTCGCCGGCGAAGGCGAAGGCGATCCTGGAGAACCCCTTCTACGTCGTGCTGTCGAGCTCGTTCGCGGGTACCCAGGAGTACATGGCGATGGAGAAGCTCGGGCAGATCCACGCCGACGCGCTACGCGACGGCAGCTACGACCTCATCGTCGTCGACACCCCGCCGTCGCGGTCGGCGCTGGACTTCCTCGACGCCCCCGAGCGGCTCTCGAGCTTCCTCGACGGGCGGTTCATCAAGCTGATGGTGGCGCCGGCCCGCGGGCCGGCGAAGCTGCTCGGCGCGGGCTTCGGCCTGGTCACCAACGCGCTCACCCGGATCATCGGCGCGCAGGTGCTGCGCGACCTGCAGCTGTTCGTGACGGCGATCGACACCGTGTTCGGCGGGTTCCGGCAGCGCGCCACCCGCACCTACCGGCTGCTCCAGGACCCGAGCACGGCGTTCCTGGTGGTCGCGGCGCCCGAGCCGGACGCGCTGCGCGAGGCGGCGTACTTCGTCGAGCGGCTCACCGAGGACCGGATGCCGCTCGCGGGACTCGTGGTCAACCGCGCGGGTCCGCCGCCGGCGGGCGAGCTCAGCGCCGAGGAGGCGACGGCCGCCGCCGGGCGGCTGCGACCCGACGAGGGCACGTCGGTGGCCGCGGGGCTGCTGCGGCTGCACGCCGACCAGACCCGGCTCGTCGAGCGCGAGGCGCGGCTGCGCAGCGGCTTCGCGTCGGCTCACCCGCAGGTGGCCGCGACCGTGGTGCCGGCGCTCGCCGCCGACGTGCACGACCTCGACGGGCTGCGCCGGATCGGCGAGCTGCTCGCCGCGGGCGGGACGGACGCTCCCTCGGCGCCGTCCGCTCGCTGAGTCGTCTCAGACCTTGACCGGCATCGCCGGAAGGGTGGCGTCGGTGCGCGCGGCCTCGAGCACGGCACGCCAGGTGCCGGTCGGACGGCGCTTGAGAAGGGCCCGGCGCTCGCGCTCGGTCATCCCTCCCCAGACCCCCCACTCGATCTGGTTGTCCAGCGCCTCGGCCAGGCACTCCGTGCGCACCGGGCACCCGGTGCACAGCTGCTTGGCCTTGTTCTGCTCTGCTCCCCGAACGAACAGCTGGTCCGGCGCGCCCTGCTTGCAGGCTGCGCGCGGCGCCCAGTCTTCAACCCACATGATGTCCCCACATCGTCCTCGCAGCCGGGGCCGCGTCCCCATGACGCCCCTCCGATTCCCCGTGCCGCGGGGACTAACGTAAAGACCTAACCCGACCAGCGACAGGCACGATCGACCCAACTTGTCTAGTCCAATGTGACTAGTTCGGCGGAGTAGTCACTGGTCTCGGGTACCGCCGTCAGCGGGAACGCGGCGAATCGGTCCGGCCACGGCGCTCACGTACCATCGCACCCGTGCCGCGGCCTCGATCTGAACGCCCCAGCGCCGTCAAGGTCATCTCCCACCTGTCGGTGATGGTCGTCGTCTCCGCCGTCCTCGGCGTGGTCGCCTCGGGCCTCGCGATCCCGTTCGCGGGGCTGTTCGGCTTCGCCGCCGACAAGACCGCGCAGACGGTCGACGACCTCCCCCAGGAGCTCGAGACGCAGGACCTGCCGCAGAAGACGCGCATCCTCGACCGCAACGGCCGGGTCATCGCCACGATCTACGACGAGAACCGCGTCAACGTGCGGCTCAAGGACGTCTCGAAGGTCATGCGCATGGCGATCGTCTCGATCGAGGACTCCCGGTTCTACGAGCACGGCGCCCTCGACCTGCGCGGCACCTTCCGCGCCTTCGTCACCAACCAGGCCGCGAGCGGCGTGGTGCAGGGCGGCTCGACGATCACCCAGCAGCTGGTGAAGCTCACCCTCCTCAGCGCGGCGAAGACCGACGAGGAGCGCGAGCAGGCCACCGACGACAGCTACGCGCGCAAGCTGCGCGAGCTGCGCTACGCGATCGCACTGGAGAAGGAGCACTCGAAGGACTGGATCCTCGAGCGCTACCTCAACACCGCCTACTTCGGCGACGGCGCCTACGGCATCCAGGCCGCGGCGAAGCACTACTTCAGCGCCAACGCCCGCAACCTGAACCTGAACCAGGCCGCCACGCTCGCGGGGCTGGTGCAGAACCCGACGAAGTTCGACCCCACCAACGGGGGCGGCACCCAGGCGATCCAGCGGCGTGACGTCGTGCTCGACCGGATGGCGCAGCTCGGCGCGATCACCCAGCAGCAGGCCGACCGCAACAAGAAGCTCGGCCTGCAGCTGAAGGTGAAGCCGGCCAACAACGGCTGCGTCAACAGCCAGGTGCCGCTGTTCTGCAGCTACGCGCTCAACTACCTCTACCAGGACCCGTCACTGGGCCGGACGGTCAACCAGCGCAAGTACCGCCTCCGGAACGCCGGCCTCACCATCCAGACCACGGTCAACCTGAAGTACCAGAAGGCCGCCGACAGGGCGGTGAGCGAGGCCGTCGAGCCCAGGAACCGGGCCATCGGGGCGCTCGCGATCGTGCAGCCCGGCACCGGCGAGGTGATGGCGATCTCGCAGTCCCGGCCGGTGGGCCGCAAGAAGAAGCTCGGCGAGACCTTCCTCAACTACGTCGTGCCGAAGCGCTACGGCAACGCCAACGGCTTCCAGGGCGGCTCGACGTTCAAGGTGTTCACCCTGGCAGCCGCGATCGAGCAGGGCATCCCGCTCAATCGCACCTACAACTCGCCGAGCCCCAAGACCTTCGACCAGGCGGACTTCGAGAACTGCCCGGGTGCACCCAACTTCGCCGGCACCTTCGAGGTGCCCAACTCCACGACCAGTGGCCTGAAGAACCTCTACTCCGGCACCCGGGAGTCGGTGAACACCTTCTACATGCAGCTCGAGGCCGACACCGGTGTCTGCGGGCCGTTCAGGCTTGCCAAGGCGATGGGAGTCGAGCTCACCTGTCCCGGACAGAAGAGCTGCCCCGGCAAGCTCCCGGAGCGGATCCCGAACTTCACACTCGGTGTGGCCGATGTGAGTCCGCTGGAGATGGCCGAGGCCTACGCCACCTTCGCGGCCCGCGGCACCCACTGCGACTCGCGCCCCATCCAGGAGATCCGTGACGCCGCCGGCCGGGTGCTGAAGACCTACCAGCCGCGCTGCCAGCGGGTGATGCAGAAGTCCACCGCCGACGCCGTCAGCGACGTCCTGCGCGGTGTCATCGAGCCCGGCGGGTTCGCCTCGGCGCAGGCGCTCGACTCGCCGGCGGCCGGCAAGACCGGCACCACCAACGACGGCAAGTCGGTGTGGTTCTGCGGCTACACCCCGCACATGGCCGCAGCCGCGATGGTGGCCGGCGCCAACCGGTTCGGCACACCGACCTCCCTGGAGGGCGTCGCGATCCGCTACACCACGATCTTCGGTGCGTCCGGCTCCGGGGTGGCGGCGCCGATCTGGGGCGCTGCGATGCGGGTCGTCGACAACGACCTGCCCAACGACGACTTCGTCTACCCCGAGGACATCGCGGGTGTCGGCCAGGAGTTCGTGCCCGCTCCCGACCCGCCGGAGCCGCGCGGCGGTCGCGGCGGTGGCGGCGGTGACGGCGACGGCGGCGGTGGGAATGGCAACGGGAACGGCAACGGCGGCGGCCGGGGTGGCGGTCGCGGCGGGCGCTAGGGCGTGTCTCCCAACTCAGGTGGATGCCAGCGTCGTCCAGGTGGTGCGATGGCAAGGCGCCGGAGCGCAGGCAGGCTGGGCGCCTTTCCAGCGACGGCAACGCCGCCAGCGTGCCGCCTGGGCGGCGCTGGCGCCGCCTCCGAGTTGGGAGACATGCCCTAGCCCTGGCCCAGCTGCCGGCGCACCTCGGCGGCCACGACGCCGCCGTCGGCCCGACCCTTCACCTGGGGCTGCACGACGCCCATGACCTTGCCCATCGCTCGCATGCCTTCCCCGGCGGCGCCGGTGCGCTCGATCGCCTCGGTGACGAGACCGGCGATCTCCTCCGCGGTGAGCTGCTCGGGCAGGTAGTCGGCGATCACCTCGGCCTCCGCCCGCTCCTTGGCGGCGCTCTCGGCGCGGCCGCCGTCCTCGAACGCGGTGGCCGCCTCGCGCCGCTTCTTGGCCTCGCTGGAGAGGACGCCGACCACCTCGTCGTCGGAGAGCGTGCGGGCCTCCTTGCCGGCGACCTCGGCGTTGGTGATCGCCGTCAGCACCATGCGCAGGGTGGAGGACCGCACCTCGTCGCGCGCCTTCATGGCGGTGGTGAGGTCGGCGCGCAGGCGCTCCTTGAGGGTGGTCGCTTCAGCCATGGGCGCATTGTGGCAGCCTGACCGGATGCCCATCGCGCGCATTCTCGCCGGCCTCGTCGGCGGCGGGGCGGTGGCCGGCGCCGGGCTCACGGCGTACGCGATGCACGAGGCGCGCCTCTACACCGTGCGCCGTGTGGAGGTGCCGCTGCTCCCCGCGGGCGCGCGGCCGCTGCGGGTGCTGCACCTCAGCGACCTGCACCTCACGCCGGGGCAGACCCGCAAGCAGGAGTGGGTGCGCGGGCTGGCCGACCTGCACCCGCACCTGGTGGTCGACACGGGTGACAACCTGGCCCACCGCGACGCCGTCCCCTTCGTGCTCGACGCCTTCGGCGGGCTGCTCGACGTGCCGGGCGTGTTCGTGCACGGCTCCAACGACTACTTCGAGCCCACGCTCCGCAACCCGCTGCGCTACCTGCTCCCCGACGACGGCACGCGGGCGGTCCACTCGCCACCGCTGCCGTGGCGCGACCTGTCGGCCGCCTTCGTCGGCGCCGGCTGGCGCGACCTCACCAACCGCCGCGACTCGCTGACCGTCGGAAGGGGTGTCGTTCGCCTTCGCCGGCGTCGACGACCCCCACCTCGGCTACGACCGGCTCGACGACGTCCGCGGGCCGGCCGACCCGGCCGCCGACGTCCGGCTCGGCGTCACCCACGCCCCCTACCTGCGGGTGCTCGACCAGTACGCCGCCGACGGCTACGACGCCGTGCTCGCCGGCCACACCCACGGCGGCCAGGTGTGCCTGCCGGGCGGCCGGGCGCTCACCACCAACTGCGACCTCGAGCCCGAGCGCGCCCGCGGCCTGCACCGCCATCCGGCCGACTCCCGCGAGGGCGACCCCGGCTCCGCGTGGCTCCACGTGTCCGCCGGTCTGGGCACCAGCCCGTACGCCCGGATCCGTGTCGCCTGCCGTCCTGAGGCGACGCTGCTGACCCTCGTCCCGCGCCCGTCCTGACGCCCGACTCCGATTGCCCGTCCGATTGCCGTCGGCGACGGCCGCTCCGGTATGCTCCCGTGCTTGTGAGCCGGGCCCGCCCGCAGGGGTTGGCCGGAGCACATCGGGCTGTGGCGCAGCTTGGTAGCGCGCCTCGTTCGGGACGAGGAGGCCGCAGGTTCAAATCCTGTCAGCCCGACCACCAGACGGCGGTGTTTCTCGGTTGTTCCGCGACGCGGAGCCGCTGAGAGGCGCCGCCGCTGTCGTCCCCTGGCAGGATGCACCGCGACCGTGCTTGATCTTCAGGAGGGAGCCCCGCGTGGCTGACGAGCCCGACCAGGAGCCGGAGTCCTCCGCGTCCAACCTCGAGCCGCCGAAGCTGTTCGGACGGCGCAAGCGCAAGCCCAAGCCCGTGCCCTTCGAGACGCCTCGTCCCTCGGCTCCTCAGGAACCACCGGAGGGGACCACCGAGCCCGATCCCACTCCGGAACCGGAGCCTGCCCCGCAGCCCGAGCCGACGCCCGAGCCCGCGCCGGCCCCCGAGCCCTTCGAGACGCCTCGTTCCTCGGCTCCTCAGGAACCACCCGAGCCCGCGCCAGAACCGGTCGAGGAGGCGCCCACCGAGCCGGTGCCACTGGTCGAGCCGATGGTCGAGGAGCAGCCGACGGCGGTCTACGACGCCACCGACCCGACCGCCGACGTCGCGCCCGTGGCCACCGTCGCCCCGCCCGCCGAGGACGACGCCGACGTCGAGGACGCGCCCGACCCGCTGAAGCGCAAGAAGAAGCGGAAGCCGCGGGTCCCGCGCGGCGAGCGCGAGCCCGTGGCCTCGCCGCGGATCGGCTCGGTGATCACCGGCGTGGTGGCCGGCGGCGTCCTGATCGGGCTCGTCTTCGCCGGGTTCGAGGCCTGCGAGGCGGCTCGCGGGTCCAACTCCTGCGGCACCACCCCCGGCATCCTGCTGCTCCTGGTGGTGCTCGCGATCACGATCGTGGTCGGCGGCTTCCTGCTGAAGTACTTCCGGGTGCCCGACCCCACCAGCACCAGCTTCCTCGCCGTCGCCCTCGTGGGCGTCGTGGCCCTGCTGCTGCTCGTCGACGTGCTCGACACCTGGCCGATGCTCGTCGTCATCCCCCTGCTCAGCGCCGCCGCGTTCCTCGCCTCGTGGTACATCACCACCACGTTCGTCGAGCCGCAGTCGTAGCTCGTCCGGAGGGATCGTCCCGCAGGCCGGTCAGCCGAGGAGCAGCTCGGCGATCTGGACGGTGTTGAGGGCGGCGCCCTTGCGGAGGTTGTCGCCGCTGACGAAGAGGGCGAGGCCGCGGTCGCCGTCGACGCCGGGGTCGTGGCGGATCCGGCCGACGTACGACGGGTCGCGGCCGGCCGCCTGCAGCGGTGTGGGGACGTCGGTGAGCTCGACGCCGGGCGCGCCGGCGAGGATCTCGTGCGCCTCCTCGACGGTGAGCGCCGAGGCGAACTCGGCGTTGATCGCCAGCGAGTGACCGGTGAACACCGGCACGCGCACGCAGATGCCCGAGACGCGCAGGTCGGGGATGCCGAGGATCTTGCGCGACTCGTTGCGGAGCTTGTGCTCCTCGTCGGTCTCGAGCGACCCGTCGTCGACGAGCGAGCCGGCCAGCGGCAGCACGTTGTAGGCGATGGTGCGCGCGTACTTCTGGGGCTCCGGGAACGCCACCGCGGCGCCGTCATAGGCGAGCTCGCGGGCCTTGTCGCCCGCCGCGGCCACCTGCACCTCGAGCTCCTCGACGCCGGCCACGCCGGAGCCGGACACGGCCTGGTAGGTGGCCACCACCAGCCGCACCAGGCCGGCCGCGTCGTGCAGCGGCTTGAGCACCGGCATCGCGACCATCGTGGTGCAGTTCGGGTTGGCGATGATGCCCTTGCGGGCGTCGTTGACGGCCTGCGGGTTCACCTCGGAGACGACGAGCGGTACGTCGGGGTCCATCCGGAACGCCGAGGAGTTGTCGACGACGGTGACGCCCCGCTCGGCGAACGCCGGCGCGAGCGCGCGGGAGGTGGTGGCGCCGGCCGAGAACAGCGCGACGTCCAGGCCGGACGGGTCGGCGGTGGCGGCGTCCTCGACCACGATGCTCTGCTGACCACTGGGCCCCGCGAACGGCAGCACCGTGCCCGCGGACCGGGCGGAGGCGAAGAACCGCACCTGCTCGGCGGGGAACGCGCGCTCCTCCAGGATCTGGCGCATGGCGACGCCGACCTGGCCGGTGGCTCCGACGACTCCGATCCTCATCGTCCGGTCCCTCCGTAGACGACGGCCTCGACCTCGGTGGCGTCGAGGTCGAAGGCGGTGTGGGTGGCGGCCACGGCGGCGTCGACGTCGACCTCGTCGACGACGACCGAGATCCGGATCTCGGAGGTGGAGATCATGCCGATGTTGACGCCGGCCTCGGCGAGCGCGCCGAAGAACTTGGCGGTGACGCCCGGGTGCGAGCGCATGCCCGCGCCGATCAGGGAGACCTTGCCGATCGTGTCGTCGTAGAGCAGGGTCTCGAACCCGATCTCGGCCTGCAGCGCCGCCAGCGCGGTCATGGCGGTCTGGCCGTCGGTGCGCGGGAGCGTGAAGGAGATGTCGGTGAGGTTGGTGGCCGCGGCCGACACGTTCTGCACGATCATGTCGAGGTTGATCTGCGCGGCGGCGAGCGCGGTGAAGATGCGCGCGGCCTCGCCGACCTTGTCGGGCACGCCGACCACCGTGATCTTGGCCTCGCTGCGGTCGTGCGCGACGCCGGCGATGATCGCGGCTTCCATGGTGTCCTCCTGCTGCTGGTGCTCCGGGTCGTCGATGCTGCCGCTGACGACGGTGCCGTCGAGCTGGCTGAACGACGACCGGACGTGGATCGGGATGTCGTAGCGACGGGCGTACTCGACGCAGCGCAGGTGCAGGATCTTCGCCCCGCACGCCGCGAGCTCGAGCATCTCCTCGTAGGTGACGTGCGCCAGCTTGCGGGCCGCCGGCACGATGCGCGGGTCGGCGGTGAACACGCCGTCGACGTCGGTGTAGATCTCGCAGACGTCGGCCTTGAGCGCGGCGGCCAGCGCCACGGCGGTGGTGTCGGTGCCACCACGACCGAGGGTGGTGATCTCCTTGGTGTCCTGGGAGACCCCTTGGAAGCCGGCCACGATCACGATGTGGCCCTCGGCGACGGCCGACTCGATCCGGCCCGGCGTGACGTCGATGATCTTCGCCTTGCCGTGCACCGAGTCGGTGATCACGCCGGCCTGCGACCCGGTGAACGAGCGCGCGCTGTAGCCGAGGTCGGAGATCGCCATCGCGAGCACCGCCATCGAGATCCGCTCACCGGCGGTGAGCAGCATGTCGAGCTCGCGGGCCGGCGGCAGCGGGCTCACCTCGTGGGCGAGCTCGAGCAGCTCGTCGGTGCTGTCGCCCATCGCCGAGACGGCGACGACGACGTCGTGCCCCTGCTTCTTGGCCTGGACGATCCGCCGGGCGACGCGCTTGACCGCGGCCGCGTCGGAGACCGACGAGCCGCCGTACTTCTGCACCACGATGCCCACCGTTCGAGGGTACCGAGGGTGGCGCCGTCGCCCGGGATCGACGACGGAGCGTGGACGGCCCGCGTCAGGGGTTGCGCGACTCCAGCACCTGCTCGGCGATCTCGATGCGCTCGATCTCCTCGGGGTCGAGCGCGTCGGAGTCGAGCCGGTCGTGGGCGACGATCGACAGCAGCGCCTTGAGCACGGCACCGCCGAGGTTGCCCCACGACAGCACGTAGGAGAACTGCCACCACCAGAGCGCCTCGGCGACGTCGCCGGCGCGGTAGTGCCGCAGCCCGTTCTCGAGGTCGGTGGCGATGCTGGTGAGGTCGTCGGAGATCTGGCCCTCCACCACCTCGGGCACGTACGGGTCGAAGATGTAGGCGTAGGTGTCGACGCCGCCGAGCATCTCGGCCAGGCGCAGCCGCATGTCCTCGACGTCGGCCTCCGGGCCGACGTCGGGCTGGAACTCACCGGCCGGCTGGAAGTCCTGCTGGACGCCCAGCCGGGCGCCGGTGAGCATCACCTGGCTGATCTCGAGCAGCAGCAGCGAGATGGCCCGGCCGCCGTCCGCCTCGCGCGCGATGGCCCGCAGCGCGAGCAGGAAGCTCGACACCGAGTCGGCGATCTGCTGCGCGAAGTCCTCGGTGTCGCCGTCCACGGCGGGGGTCTGCCTCGGTTCGGTCACTGCGCACTCTGCCTTCCTAGGAACGCTCGTCCCAGTGTTACCTCGTCGGCGTACTCGAGGTCACCCCCCACCGGGAGGCCACTGGCCAGTCGTGAGACCCGCAGGCCCAAGGGCTTCAGCTGGCGGGTCAGGTAGGTGGCCGTGGCCTCGCCCTCGAGGTTCGGGTCGGTGGCCAGGATGACCTCGACCAGGGCGTCGTCGGCGAGCCGTGCCATCAGCTCGGTGATGCGCAGCTGTTCGGGGCCGATGCCGTCGATCGGCGAGATCGCGCCGCCGAGCACGTGGTAGCGACCCTTGAACTCCCGCGTGCGCTCGATGGCGACGACGTCCTTGTACTCCTCGACGACGCACAGCACGGTCGGGTCGCGCCGCGGGTCACGGCAGATCCGGCACTGCTCGTCCTCGGAGACGTTGAAGCAGGTGGAGCAGAACCTCACCTTCGCCTTCACCTCGAGGAGCACCTCGGCGAGCCGGCGCACGTCGGCGGGCTCGGCCTGGAGCAGGTGGAAGGCGATCCGCTGCGCGCCCTTGGGACCGACGCCCGGCAGCCGGCCGAGCTCGTCGATGAGGTCCTGGACGACGCCTTCGTACACGCGGGTGAGTCTCCCTCAGCCCGACCGGTCAGCCCAGCCCGGGCATGCCCGGCAACCCGCCGCCGGCCAGCGGGCCGAGCGCCTGGTTGGCGAGCTCGTCGGTCTGTCGCTTGGCGTCGCGGAACGCGGCGACCACCAGGTCGCCGAGGTCGGCCAGGTCGTCGGGCTCGGTGCCGGTGACGGCGGCCGCGGTGAACTCGACCCCGACGAGCTCACCGACGCCGGTGACCTTGACGGTCACCCCACCGGCGGAGCCCTCCACCACGGTGTCGTTGAGCCGTTCCTGCGCCTCCTGGAGGCTGGCCTGCATCTGCTGGGCCTGCTGGAGCAGGGCGTTCATGTCGAAACCGCCGGCATCGCCGGCGCCGTCGAACGGGTTCTGGGTCATCGGTGCTTCCTCACGTGGGTCACTGGTGGCGGATCTCCTCGATCACCTCGGCGCCGAGCTCGCGGGCGAGCAGGTCGGCGCCGGACGTGTCGTCGACCTCGGCGTCGAGGTCGTCGGGGCTGGCCGAGGCGTCGGCCTCGGCCAGGTCGGGGGCGACCGGCGGCGGCTCGCCGCCGTCGCGGGTGGGCCGGATCGCCTGGCGGGCGGCCTGCCGCTCCGGCCGAGGTGGTTCCTGAGGAGCCGAGGAACGAGGCGTCTCGAAGGGCTCCGGCTCGGGCTCTCGCACCGGCTCGACGGGGCTGACGGGCTCGACGGGCTCGACGGGCGCGGCGGGCGGCGGCGGGGCGCCGGCGTCGGCGCCGGGGTCGATGATCGTCTCGACCTGCCAGTCGTGCCCGATCACCTCGATGCAGGCCTCGCGCACGATGTCGGTGCTGCCGCCGCTGTCGAAGGAGTCGCGGGCGCCGGCGTTGCTGAACCCGAGGGTGAGCGTCGTCGCGTCGACGGCGACCACCTGGCAGTTGTCGCGCAGGTGCATCCAGGTGACCCGGCGGCGGTGCATGACGGCGGTGATGACGTCGGGCCACAGCCGCCGGACGTCGACCAGGTTGAGCCCCCCGGCCGCCGGGGCGGCGGGCGCGGGAGCCGGTGTCGGCTCCGGCTCCGGCTCGGGCTCGGGCTCGGGCTCGGGCTCAGGGGCGGGCTCCGGGGTCTCGGCGACCGGCTCGGGCTCGGGCACCGGCTGCGGGTGCGCGGGCGCCGGCCGGTCGACGGCGGGCGGCGCCGGCTCCGGCGTGGGCTCGGCCGCCGGCGCCGCGGTGCCGGTGATCTGGGCGCGCCGCTCGATCCGGTCGAGCCGGGCCATCACGCCCTGGCTGGTGTGGTCGGAGCCGGGCAGCAGCACCCGGGCGCAGATGAGCTCGAGCAGCAGCCGGGGCGCCGTGGCGCCGCGCATCTCGGTGAGCCCGGCGGCCACCAGGTCGGCGGCACGACTCAGGTCATGGCGGCCGAACCGGCCGGCCTGGGCGACCAGCCGCTCCCCCTGGTCCTGCGAGACGTCGATCAGCCCGGTGGTGGGCGCGTCGGGCACGGCCGCGACGATCACGAGGTCACGCAGCCGGCGCAGCAGGTCCTCGGTGAACCGGCGCGGGTCCTGCCCGGTCTCGATGACCTTGTCGACCACCCCGAACACGGCCGAGCCGTCGCCCGCGGCGAACGCGTCGACCACCTCGTCGAGGAGCGTGTCGGGGGTGTAGCCGAGCAGGCCGCTGGCGAGGGCGTAGGTGACGCCGTCCGGCCCGGCGCCGCCGAGCAGCTGGTCGAGCACCGAGAGGGTGTCGCGGGCCGAGCCGGCGCCGGCGCGGACCACGAGCGGCAGCGCGGCCGGCTCGATCTGAACGCCCTCCTTCTCGCACAGCTCGGAGAGGTAGCTCGAGAGCAGCCGCGGCGGGATCAGCCGGAACGGGTAGTGGTGGGTGCGCGAGCGGATGGTCGGGATGACCTTGTCGGGCTCGGTGGTGGCGAAGATGAACCGCAGGTGCGGCGGCGGCTCCTCCACCAGCTTGAGCAGCGCGTTGAAGCCCTGCGTGGTGACCATGTGGGCCTCGTCGATGACGTAGACCTTGTAGCGGTCGCGCACCGGCGCGAAGAACGCCTTCTCGCGCAGGTCGCGGGCGTCGTCGACGCCACCGTGGGAGGCGGCGTCGATCTCGATGACGTCGATCGACCCCGGCCCGCCGCGGGCGAGCTCGCGGCAGCTGTCGCACTCACCGCACGGGTCGGCCACCGGCGCCAGCGCGCAGTTGAGGGCGCGGGCGAGGATGCGGGCCGACGTCGTCTTGCCGCACCCGCGCGGCCCCGAGAACAGGTAGGCGTGGTTGACGCGGTTGTTGCCCAGGGCGGCCCGCAACGGCTCGGTGACGTGCTCCTGGCCGATGACCTCCGCGAAGGTGTCAGGCCGGTAGCGGCGGTAGAGCGCCAGCGGGGAGTCCACGCTGAGACCCTAACCAGCGGCGGGGACAGCGGGAACGGCGGCGGCGTCCACCGAAATTTGAGGCCCCCCATGCACCCGACAGAGCCCACTGACCCTTGCTGCCTTCCGGCCCTGGGGGATTGGGTGAGATGCCGCCGCACGGGGGGTTGGCACCAACGATAGGCGATTGGCTCCAGCCCGATCCCCACGGGTAACCTCCCCCGCGGAGGATTCGCCTAGTGGCCTATGGCGCTCGCTTGGAAAGCGGGTTGGGTTAACAGCCCTCAGGGGTTCGAATCCCCTATCCTCCGCCACTCGCACCGTTCGTTCGATCGAACGATCTGTGCGCCCCGGCGCGCCGGACTCCGCGCCCGAGCCGTTCGATCGAACGATTCGTGCGTGTCGCTGTCAGCCAGTCACCGGCTGCCGCCAGAGCAGGCTGGTGAGGCCGAGGACCAGCAAGACGTTCCCCACGACGGCCAGCAGCGCGATGTCGCCGATGTGGGACACCGGCCAGCACAGTCCGGCGATGAGCACGAGGACGGCCTGCCACCGAGCGCCCAGGCGGAGCAGCGCTGCCCCGACGAGCACGAGGGCGAGCGGGAAGAACAGCCCGAGCGGCTTGATGACGATCGCGGCGCCGGCCCGGTCGACCAACGACGAGTCGCCCAGCGACTGGTGGATCGTGTCGAAGCCGTAGGCCACCGCGCCCGCCGTGCCGATCACGCCGACCAGCACGAGCGCGGCCCGTAGTACGGCGTCAGGGGCAAGCCAGCCGGCGACCCGGAGGAAAACCAGGCCGTAGGCGATCGAGGCCAGCACCTGGAGGACGCCCGCGGTGGCGTCGTCCCAGCCGCGGACGGCGAACGTGGTGTCGGCGGCGAGGTAGGCCGCCGGGGCGACCAGGAGGAAGGCGGTGAGCAGACGCTGCTCGGGGGTGCGCGTGGCGGTGGCCGTCGGCGCGGCGAGTGAGGTGGTCATGCCAGGCAGCGTGCGGACGACAGTCGGTCCCGCACCACGGGGCGATCCCTGGAATCCGGACGCAGGGTTTTCCCTGCTGACCCGTGGGGTCGTGCGGTGCGACGATGCCGCCATGACCCAGGGCCGCTCCCAGGGGCTCACGCCGCTGCTGACGCTGAGCGTCGTGCTCGTGCTCGTGGTCGTCGGCCTGGCGCAGGGGCTGTGGCTGCCGAACCTCCACAACGGCTTGCTCGCCCTGGCCTTCACCGGCGTGGGCGCCTACGTGCTGCACCAGCGGCCGGGACACCTCGTGGGCCGGCTCATGATGGTCGCCGGCCCGGTATCGGCGGTGATGTTCCTCGGCCGCCAGATCGGCCACGCCGACACCTCGACGACGGCGGACTGGTGGGCCTGGGTCGGCACCTGGCCGGTCCCGCTGTCGATCTGCCTGGTGACGATCTGGGTGCTGTGCTTCCCCGACGGCCGGCTGCCGACGCGGCGGTGGCGCCCGGTGGTGGTCGTGGCTGTGGCGGCCTCGCTCTTCTCGACCGTGCTGTCCGCCGGTTGGCCGGTGGGCTACGTGGCCTCGGGCGTGGGCTCGACCCACCCGCTGAACGAGGACGCGCCGTCCCTCGTGCAGACGCTGTGGGACGTCACGGCCGTCCCCACCTTCACCGGGCTCCAGCTGCTCTGGGTGGTCGTGCTCGTGGTGCGGTGGCGCGGCGGCGCCTCGAACCGGGCGCTCGCCTGGCTGCTCGGCGCGGCCGCGGTGTCCGGGGTGGCCCTGGTGGCGGGCATGGCGGTGGCCGGCACACCGCGCGCCGGGCTCCTCACCACCGTCTTGATCCCGCTCGCGGCGGGTATCGCCGTCGTGCACGGCCAGCAGTCGGCGGCGCACTCGGCCCTCACCTGGCTCTCCCGCAGCGACGCCGACGCCCGCCGACTGCCCGCGGAGCTCGCGCGCGCCACGGCCGAGGCGCTGCACGCCGACCGCGCCACGCTCTGGCTCGGGTCGGACCGCGGGCTGCACGTGGTCGGGCTTTGGCCCGAGTCAGCCGACGAGCCGGCACCGACCACGTGGTCGGCGCTGCAGGACGCCGGGCCGCAGGTTCGCCCGGTCCGCCGCGACAACGCGCTCACCGGGGCGCTCGCGGTCGAACGGGTCGACCCCCTGTCGCGGGCCGAGGCGACCCTTCTCGACGACCTCGCCCGTCAGGCCCGGCTCGTGCTCGACCAGGTCGGCCTCATCGAGGCCATTGCCGCCGAGCAGCGTGCGGGACATCTCGAGGGGCTCACCGCACGGGAGCGCGCGGTGCTCGAACTCGTGGCGCGCGGGCTCTCCAACGCCGCCATCTGCGACGAACTGCACCTCAGCATCAAGACCGTCGAGCCCGTCGTCGGCAGCATCTTCGCCAAGCTCGGCCTCCACGCCGACTCCGCCAGCAACCGCCGGGTGCTCGCGGCGCTCGCCTATATGCGGGCTGGCTAGCCCACCGACGTCCGAGTGGACCCGATCCGCCCCGGGGTACTGGTCAGCGACGCTCCGACGGGGCATCCTGGTGACGGCGGCCCGCTCCCTCCGCCGTTCCTCCCCACCGCGAGGTGCGATGTCATGCTCCCGACCCGATCCTCTGCACCCCTCCACGACCGGTCCCTGGACCACTACGCGCGGCTGGCCCGGCGGCTGCTCCGCGTCCCCGTGGCCATGGTGACGCTCGTCAACGAGCACGACCAGGTGCTCGCCGGCGCCGCCGGTCTCAGCGAGCCGGAGGCACGCGCCCCCGACAGCCACTCCTTCTGCCGCTACGTGCTCACGTCGGGGCAGCCGCTGGTGGTCAACGACGCGCGCCACGACCGCGAGCTCTCCCAGCATCCCGGCGTCCGCCGGATGGGCATCGTGGCCTACGCCGGCTGGCCGCTCTACGACGAGTCGGGCGACGCGATCGGGTCGCTGTGCGCCGTCGAGCACGGGCCGCGCCTGTGGACGACGGACGAGGTCAGCGTGCTGCAGGAGCTCGCCCACGGCTGCGCGGCCGAGCTGCGGCGTGGGTCGATGCTGGCCACGATGCTCGAGCAGCTCGCCGTCCTCGAGAGCGAGCTGGTGCCCGCGCACCGCGCCGTCGCCGACCGGGTGGCCACGATCCGGCGGGCCGCCCTCACCTAAGGAGCGACCGGCTCCTGCGGGGCCGCGATCGACCGGCGGATGGCGAAGCCCGCCACGAGCGCGAGCGGGAACATCAGCACGCCGTAGACGGCGGCCGGGACGGCGAGCTTCTCGTTGTCGAGCACGCTGACGGCGACCGCGATGGCCAGCGTGCTGTTGTGGATGCCGACCTCGAAGGCCGACGACAGGGACTGCCGGTCCTCGACGCCGAGCACCCGCGGGACGACGAAGCCCACGGAGAGGCTGATGCCGCAGAACAGGACGGCGACCAGCCCGATGTCGAGCAGGTAGTCGGCGAGGTTCTCGCGCTCGGCGAGCAGGGCACCGGCGATGACGATGGCGAGGACCACCGCGGAGGCGATGCGCACCGGCTTGTCGGCGCGGGCGGCGAAGGCGGGCGACGTCCGGCGGACGAGCATGCCGATCGCGACCGGCACGAGCACGATCGCGAACACCTGCAGCGTCTTTCCGACCTGGAGCCCGATGTCGTCGCCACCCGGCGGGTCGAAGTAGCCGAGCGCCAGGTTCACCACGAGCGGCAGCGTGAGCACGGCGAGCACCGAGTTCACCGCCGTCAGCGTGATGTTGAGCGCGACGTCGCCGCGGAACAGGTGGCTGAACAGGTTGGCCGTGGTGCCGCCGGGCGAGGCCGCGAGCAGCATCATGCCGACGGCGAGGATCGGGTCGAGGTCGAAGGCGAGCACCAGACCGAAGCACACCAGCGGCAGCACCACGATCTGCAGCACCAGCGCGATCGCCACCGGCTTGGGCTCCCTGCCCACCCGCCGGAAGTCGTCGAGCGTGAGCGCGAGGCCCAGACCGAACATGATGATCGCGAGGGCGACCGGCAGCCCCACCGACGTCAGCGCGGAGTCCATGGGGCGTCACTCTGGCAGACGCGCCGGGGGCGAGCGAGGTGCGAACGGGCTTTCCGACCACCACGTTCTCGAGCCCGTTCAGGTGGGTACCAGCCGACGTCGTCTCGTCGCAGTTCGTCTCCCCGCCACGGCGCCCGCTTCAGGCAGGTGACCACGCGGTTGTGCCACAACTACTTCGGCGAGACCGGCCCGGGCGTCTCGACAAGCTCGACGAACGTGGACATGCGTGTTACGCGGTGGCCATTCACCCCGAGGCCGCCGGGTTCGGTCGGCCGGTGGCACGGCTGCGACCGCGGAACTCGGCGAGCACGCGGTCGTCGGACGTCCGGCGCACGGTGACGTCGTACAGCCCGGAGCGGCCGCGCAGCGCGACCTCGCGGGCGGTGGCGACGAGCTCGTCGCCGAGTCGGGCGGGCTCGAGGAAGGTGACGTCGAAGCCGGCGGCCACCGTGACCTGGCCGTGGGAGTTGCAGGCGACGGCGAACGCGCTGTCGGCGAGCGAGGCGACGAGTCCGCCGTGGGCGAGGTCCCAGCCGTTGACCATGTCGGGGCGCACCGTCATCGTCACCTCGGCGGTGCCGGGGCCGACGGCGCGGATCTCCATGCCCAGCGCCCGGCTGGCGGCGTCACCGGCCCACATCTCCTCGGCGCACCGGCGGGCGAGGTCGTCGGCGTCGGTCACGGGCTCGCTCCTGACGGCGCTGGCACTGGTCGGTCGTTCGGACGGTGGGTACCCAACCACGTTCCTCATGTCGGCGTCGGCCGGACCGCGTCAGGGGGCCCGATCGTGTCATGTGGCCGGCCACTCGACTGCCGTAGCGTCCTGGCCACAGGGACGGGAGGGTCTCCATGCGTCGCGCCGTCATCGTCCTCGTGCCCCTGGTCGTCGCCGCCTCCATGATCCCGGCTCACGCCGCCGTCACCCAGGTCGGGGATCTCCCGCAGGGCGCGGACACCCAGCTCTGCGACGCGCTGGCTGCCGTCCAGTCCTCGAGCGTCGGCGGCGAGTACGACCTGGCGGCCACGGGTGTGATCACGAGCTGGACGTTCGAGGCCAACGTCGAATTCGGCGCGTCGACGGCGCGTGCTGTCGTCTACCGCCCGCTGACCTCGGTGAGGTGGACCGTGAGGTCGCGCAGCGCGGTGGAGTCGCCCCGCCCCGGCCGGGTCACCACCTTCCCCACCCGACTCCCCGTGGCCCCCGGCGACCAGCTCGGGCTCACCCTCGTCACGTCCGTCGCCGACCCGGGCTGCTGGTTCGCAGGCACTCTGGGTGCGTCCGGGGACACCTTCAGGTTCCTTCTCGGCTCCGACCCGGCCGTCGGAGATGCGTTCGAGCCACCCTCGGCGATCAACGGCGGCCGCCTGGACCTCGCCGCCGTCGTCGAGCCGGACGCCGACGGCGACCGGTTCGGTGACGTCAGCCAGGACCGGTGTCCGACGCAGGCGTCCGCGGGCGCCACGTGTGACCGCACGGCCCCCACGACCACCATCACGAGGCGACCGCCCGCCCGCGGCACGAGTCGTCAGGCCGTCTTCGCGTTCCGGAGTTCGGAGTCCGGGTCGACCTTCGCCTGCAGTATCGACGGCAGCGCGTTCCGCTCGTGTCGCTCGCCACTCGTCCGCACCGTCAGCCGTGGGTCCCACGTGTTCAAGGTCCGGGCCAGCGATCGCTGGGGCAACCGGGACAGCACTCCCGCGGTCGCGCGGTGGCGCGTCACCTGACCCTCCCGGCCGGTCAGGCGTCGAAGTCGACCGACACCTCGTCGCTGACCGGGTGGGTCTGGCAGGTGAGCACGAAGCCGCGAGCCAGCTCGTCGTCGTCGAGGGCGTAGTTGCGGCGCAGGTCGACCTCGCCGCTCACCACCTTGGCCCGACAGGTGCCGCACACCCCGCCCTTGCACGCGAACGGCAGGTCGCTGCGGACGGCGGCCGCGGCGTCGAGGATGGTCCGCGCCCGTGGCATCGCCGAGGTGGTGGTGCGACCGTCGAGCGAGACGGTGACGCTGCTGGTGTCGCCCTCGACGACGGCCTCGGCGTGGTGCAGCTCCGGCGGCGGCTCGTCGACGTGGAACAGCTCCACGTGCACCTGCGCGGCCGGCACGCCGAGCTCGGTCAACAGCTCACGGGTCGCGCTGACCATCGGGAACGGGCCACACAGCCACACGTGGTCGACGTCGGCCAGCGGCACCAGCACCTCGACCAGCCGCCGGAGCCGCTCGACGTCGAGCCGCCCGGAGAACAGGTCGACGCCGCGCGGCTCGCGCGACAGCACGTGCACCAGGTTGAACCGTGACGGGTGGCGGTCCTTCAGGTCGGCGAGCTCCTCGGCGAACATCACCGAGCCGGTAGTGCGGTTGCCGTACAGCAGCGTGACCTCGGCATCCGGATGGGCGAGCACGGACCCGGCGATCGACAACATCGGCGTGATGCCGGAGCCGGCGGCGATGCAGAGGTGCCGCCCGCCCTCGGCACGGATCGCCTCGTCGGCACGGAACCGGCCGGACGGCGTCTGCACCTCCACCCGGTCGCCGGGCCGGACGTCGCGCACCAGCCAGCGGGAGAACAGGCCGTCCGGGATCTCGCGGACACCGACCCGCGGCGCCGACCCGACGGGCGCGCAGATCGAGTAGGAGCGACGCTCCTCGCGACCGTCGACCATCCGGCGCAGCGTGAGCGACTGGCCGGCGTCGAAGGCGAAGTCGTCGCGCAGGTCGGCCGGCACCGCGAAGGTGACGGCGGCCGCGTCGTCGGTGAGCGGCTCGACGTCGGCCACGACGAGCTCGTGGAAGGCGACCGCCATCAGAGCTCCTTCACGTGCTGGAACGGCTCGCCGCAGGCCGTGCACCGGTAGAGAGCAGTGCACGCCGTGGGGCCGAACTCGGAGGTGAGCGCGGGGGCGTCGTCAGCGCAGCGCGGGCACCGGACGGCGCGCCGCACCGGCCCCAGGTTGAGCACGATCGGCCCCGACGGTGCTGCACCCGGCGGCGAGACGCCGGCCTCGGCCAGCGCCGCGCGGCCGCGGTCGGTGATCCAGTCGGTCGACCAGGCCGGGCTCAGGCTCACCTTCACCTCGACGTCGTCGTAGCCGTGGTCGTGCAGCCGGTGCACGAGGTCGTCGCGCATCGCGGCCATCGCCGGGCAGCCGGAGTAGGTGGGGGTGATCGTGACGACCACCCGGCCGTCGTCCTCGAAGACCTCGCGCAGCACGCCGAGGTCGGCCAGCGTGAGCATCGGCATCTCCGGGTCGAGCACCTCGCTGGCGACGGCGAGCGCGGTCGTGCTCACCACAGCCCCAGCGGGTGCGCCTGCGCCACCGACTGCATCTCGGCGAGCAGCCGCGAGAGCGCCTCGGTGTGCCGGCCGTCCCGGCCCATGCCGCCGGCCACGCGGCCCACCTGAGCCGTCGACGGCCGGTCGACGCCGGCGGTGGCGAACACGTGGTCGAGCACGGCGTCGACGTCGTCGGCCACCCGCGCCGGGTCGACGCCCACGCCCTGCGCGGCGGCGTCGCCCTCGATCTCGTGGGTGGCGAGCAGCTCGTCGTGGAACGGCCAGACGACGTCGAGCGCGGCGAGCAGCCGGCGTCGCGACTCCTCGGTGCCCTGCGCCAGCGTGACGAACCAGCGGCCGGCATGGTCGCGGTGGTAGGTGACCTCCTTGACCGCCTTGACGGCGATCGCCGACAGCACCGGGTCACGGCTGGCGCGCAGCCGCTCCAGCAGCGCGAGCCGCCACACCGAGAACACCAGCAGCCGCACCATCGTCACCGCGAAGTCGCCGTTGTCGGGCTCGACCAGCCGCACGTTGCGGAACGCGGCGTCGTCACGGAAGAAGGCGAGCGCGTCCTCCGCCGGCACCGGCGATCCCTCGGGCAGCGCCGGGACGACGGCCGGGTCGGCCGCCGCCGCGCGCGCCAGCAGCAGCCGCGCCTGGCCGAGCAGGTCGAGCGCGATGTTGGCGAGCGCGATGTCCTCCTCGAGGTCGGGCGCGTTGCTGCACCACTCGGAGAGCCGGTGGCTGTAGATCAGCGCGTCGTCGCCGAGCATCAGGCAGTACGCCGCCAGCACGGCCGGGTCGACGCCGTCCGGGATGGTGGTGTCGACGCCCGCCAGCGGGTCCTCGAAGTCGGTGCCGAACGCCCACTGCGAGGGGTCGCTGCCGACCAGCCCGTCGTAGACGGACGCGTGGTCCTTGTCGGTCTCGTGCATCCCAGCGCCCCTCACATGTGGGGGACGTTGTCGGGGATGTCGTAGAACGTCGGGTGCCGGTAGACCTTGTCGCCGGCGGGCGCGAACAGCGGGTCCTTCTCGTCAGGGCTGGACGCCGCGATCGCCTCCGAGCGCACCACCCAGATCGAGACGCCCTCGTTGCGGCGCGTGTAGACGTCGCGGGCGTTGCGCAGCGCCATGTCGTCGTCGGCGGCGTGCAGCGAGCCGACGTGCACGTGGTTGAGGCCGCGCTTGCCACGCACGAACACCTCGTAGAGCGGCCAGTCGGCTCGTGGTCCCGATCGTGGTTCCGTCACGAGATCCCTCCGGTGGTTTCGACGCGCCCGTCGCGGGTTCGCGGGCTCACCCGCGGGGCTTGCTCAACCCGCGCCTCCGACGCCCGCTGCTCGTTCCTCGCAGCGAACTGGAGGCTTGCGTCGCGCACCCAGGCGCCGTCCTCGTCGGCCCGACGGCGGTGCGCCATCCGCTGCACGTTGCACGGGCCGTTGCCGGTGACGACCTCCTTGAACTCGTCCCAGTCGGGCTGGCCGAAGTCGTGGTGGCCGCGCTCCTCGTTCCAGCGCAGGTCGGGGTCGGGCAGCGTGACGCCGAGCGCCTCGGCCTGCGGCACCGACATGTCGACGAACTTCTGCCGCAGGTCGTCGTTGGTGTCGCGCTTGATGCCCCACGCCATCGACTGCGCCGTGTTGGGCGAGTCGGCGTCCGGCGGGCCGAACATCATCAGCGCCGGCCACCAGAACCGGTCGACCGACTCCTGCACCATCGCCCGCTGCTCGTCGGTGCCGCGCATCATCGTCATCAGCAGCTCGAAGCCCTGCCGCTGGTGGAACGACTCCTCCTTGCAGATCCGGATCATCGCCCGGCCGTACGGCCCGTAGGAGGTGCGGCACAGCGGCACCTGGTTGCAGATCGCGGCGCCGTCGACGAGCCAGCCGATGGTGCCGACGTCGGCGTAGGAGAGCGTCGGGTAGTTGAAGATCGAGGAGTACTTCTGCTTCCCGGAGATGAGCTTGTCGGTGAGCTCGCGGCGGGAGACGCCGAGCGTCTCGCAGGCGGAGTAGAGGTAGAGCCCGTGGCCCGCCTCGTCCTGCACCTTCGCCAGCAGGATCGCCTTGCGGCGCAGCGACGGCGCCCGGCCGATCCAGTTGCCCTCGGGCTGCATCCCGATGATCTCGGAGTGCGCGTGCTGCGCGATCTGGCGCACGAGGGTGGCGCGGTACTTGTCCGGCATCCAGTCGCGCGGTTCGATCCGGTCATGGCGCGCGACGGTCTCCTCGAAGCGCTCCTCCAGCACCGTCATGGGCTCTCCCGCCTCTTTCCTGACCGATCGGTCTGTAATACGGTGACACGGCACGCCGCCTCATGCAAGGAGCCATCGTGACCCGACTTCTCGAGAGCTACGCCGCCGGCCGCTGGTACCGCGCCGACGACGACGGCACGCCGGTGCACGACGCCGCCACCGGTGAGGAGGTCGCCCGGGTCTCCTCGGCCGGCCTCGACGTCGGCGCGATGGTGGCGCACGGCCGCGAGGTCGGTGGCCCGGCGCTGCGGGCCCTCACCTTCCACGAGCGCGCGAGCCTGCTGAAGCAGATGGCCAAGCACCTGCTGACCGTCAAGGACGAGCTCTACGAGGCCTCCTACGCCACCGGTGCCACCGCCCGCGACAGCGCCGTCGACATCGACGGCGGCATCGGCACGGTCTTCTCGATCGCCTCGAAGGGCACCCGCGAGCTGCCGAACGACACGGTCTACCTCGACGGCCAGCCCGAGCAGCTCGGCAAGGGCGGCACCTTCCTCGGCCAGCACGTCTACACCTCGCGCCCCGGCGTCGCCGTGCAGATCAACGCCTTCAACTTCCCGGTCTGGGGGATGCTCGAGAAGCTGGCGCCGGCGTTCGTGGCCGGCATGCCGTCGATCGTGAAGCCCGCCGGCCAGACGGCGTACCTCACCGAGCTCGCCGTGAGGCACATCGTCGAGTCCGGGATCCTCCCCGAGGGCTCGCTCCAGCTGCTCGCCGGCAGCCCGGCCGGCCTCATCGA
The DNA here is from genome assembly GCA_963780355.1 of uncultured Actinomycetota bacterium. Lineage (GTDB taxonomy): Bacteria > Actinomycetota > Actinomycetes > Propionibacteriales > Nocardioidaceae > Nocardioides. The sequence goes on along the minus strand of CAWABT010000001.1, from coordinate 1,084,504 downwards.
CGAGCTCGGCGTGCACGACCTGGTCGGCTTCACCGGCTCCGCCCACACCGCCGGCCTCATCCGCAACCACCCGCAGGTGCTCAACGGCGGCGTCACCCTCAACGTCGAGGCCGACTCGCTCAACTGCTCGGTGCTCGGCCCCGACGTCGCCGTCGACGACCCCGAGTTCGAGCTCTTCGTCAAGGGCGTCGCCACCGAGATGACGGTCAAGGCCGGCCAGAAGTGCACCGCCATCCGGCGCGTGATCGTGCCGCGCGACGCCGCCGACGATGTCGTCGAGGCGCTGTCGGCCCGGCTCGCCAAGGTCACCGTCGGCGACCCGCGCGACACCTCGGTGCGCATGGGCGCGCTGGTGAGCCTCGACCAGCGCGAGGAGGTGCGGAAGGCGGTGCAGTCGCTGCGCGCCTCGGCCGACGTCGTGTTCGGCGACCCCGACCACGTCGACGTCGTCGGCGCCGACCACGAGCGCGGCGCCTTCATGTCGCCGGTGCTGCTGCGGGCCGACGACGGCGCCGTCGAGCCGCACGTGGTGGAGCCGTTCGGCCCGGTGAGCACCGTGATCGGCTACGGCTCGCTCGACGAGGCGGTCGACCTCGCGGCCCGCGGCCGCGGCAGCCTGGTGGGCTCGGTGGTCACCCACGACGCCGACGTCGCCCGCACCCTGGTGCTGGGACTGGCGCCGTGGCACGGCCGGATCCTCGTGCTCGACCGCGACGACGCCGGCGAGTCCACCGGCCACGGCTCGCCACTGCCCGTGCTCGTGCACGGCGGTCCCGGCCGGGCCGGCGGCGGCGAGGAGCTCGGCGGCGTCCGCGGCGTGCTGCACCACCTGCAGCGCACCGCCGTCCAGGGTTCGCCCGACATGCTCACCGCCGTCACCGGTGTGTGGACGGCGGGCTCCCGACGCTCGGACGAGGACGTGCACCCGTTCCGCAAGAGCCTCACCGACCTGCGGGTCGGCGACACCATTGCATCCGCCAGCAGGGAAGTGACCCTCGACGACATCGAGCACTTCGCGGAGTTCACCGGCGACACGTTCTACGCCCACACCGACGAGGCGGCGGCGCAGAAGAACCCGCTGTTCGGCGGCATCGTCGCCCACGGCTACCTCGTGGTCTCGCTCGCGGCCGGGCTGTTCGTGCAGCCCGACCCCGGCCCGGTGCTCGCCAACTTCGGCGTCGACCGGCTCCGCTTCCTCACCCCGGTGAAGGCCGGCGACTCGATCGCCGTCACCCTCACCGTCAAGCAGATCACCCCGCGCAGCAGCGCCGACTACGGCGAGGTGCGCTGGGACGCCGTCGTCATCAACGCGGACGGCGACCCCGTGGCCACCTACGACGTCCTCACCCTCGTCGCGAAGACCTGGCCGCAGTAGGCCGGGGGTCTCGACACGCGGCGCGCCAGCGCGCCCCGCGGCTCGACCACCGGCCGGCCCGGTGGTCGAGCCGGGCGAGCGCCAGCGAGCCCGTGTCGAGACCCCCGGGCTCAGGACTCCTGTCGCCGCCGCCGTCCGATCACCGGCCGCAGCAGGAGCAGGACGGCCATGAGGCCGCCGGCGCCGAGCGCCCACCACACGGCGTCCTCGCGCGCCGAGGCGAGCAGGTCGGGGTCGGGCGGGTCGATGGCGGCGGGCCGGTTCGGGGCCGTCGGCTGGGAGAGCTCGTCGACGGTGCCGTCGGGCGCGGGGTCGACCGCACGCGTCAGCGCCTCCAGCGGCTGCACGACGCCGTCGCCGAGGAAGCGGTTCGGGAGCATCGGGTCGGAGGCGGGCGGCCCGGCGGCGGTGGCGGTGAGCCGGGCGACCAGCTGCCGTCCGTTCTCGTCGGGGAACCGTGACTTCAGCAGCGCCAGGACTCCGCTCACCGTGGCCGCGGCGAAGACCGACGACGGGTTGCCGAGCCGGCACCGCACCCCGTTCACCCCGAAGCTCACCCCGCCGGCCGACGGCGCGGCCACCGTGGTCGCCGAGCTCGGCAGCACCACCGTCAGCGGGTCGACGCCGTCGGGCACGGTGCTCGTGACGGCGACGACGAGCGGGTCGCGCTCACCGCGGTAGTTCGCGTAGCCCGCGGGGAAGATCTCCTGCGCGGCGTCGTCGCCGCTCCCGGTGCCGACCTCACCCTCGAACGGCGACCCGTCTGCGGGGACGTCGCCGCTCGCCGCCACCACGACGACGCCGTCGTCGGTGAGGTCGCGCACCGCCCGGAGCAGCTCGGGGGTGTGCTCCACCTCGAGCGAGACGTTCACGATGTCGAGGCGGAGCGACGCCGCCCTCCGGAGGCCGGCGACCACGTTGTCGACGTCGAGCTCGACGGCGTCGGACTCCGAGTTCTCCTCGGTGCTCGCCGGCTGGTCGTAGACCGGGATGTCGACCACCTCGGCCCCGGGCGCGATGCCGATGACCTCGCCGTCCTGCTCGGGCCCGTTGATCAGCCCGGCGACGGCGGTGCCCTGGTGCCAGAGGTTCATCGAGCCGGCGTACTCCGGGGAGACGTCGTAGACGGGCGGCCGCGACTCGACCCGCTGCCGCGGCTGGGACGTGACGCCGGAGTCGATGACGCCGACGCGAACGCCGCCACCGGGGTCGCTCAGCAGCGCCTGGGCTGCCGGGATCTGGAGCGCCCCGATCGGCTGACCCTCACCGTGCGCCGGATCGGTGTCGGTATCGGTGCTGTTGAGCTCGGTGCAGTCCTCCACCTGCGCGGCCGCCGGTGTGACCATCCCGGGCCCGACGACGACCAGGACGCTCGCGACCGCGCCGAGAGCGAGGCCCGACGTCAGGAGGCGCACGGGCCACCGTCCGGCTCGGTGGTGGGCGGGCACCGGGCGGCGTCCACCGACAGCTCGACGCCGCTGGAGAAGAGCTTGACCCAGGTGTCGGGCACCAGCACGACCGGGACGTCGGCGTACCCGAGCTGCGTGTCGGCGTCGCCGATCAACGGGTAGACGAAGCCGCGGTCGTCGACGAGCGACGTCGGGGCGTCGCCCACCTCGTCCCAGTCACCCACGTGCACGACGGCGCCGCTGCCGGGCTTGACGAACCGCTCGATGGCGCCGGCCGGCACCTCGGCGGCCGAGGCCTCGGGGTCGGACACGTCGGCGAGCCGCGCGCCCGGCGCACCGTCGTCGACGGCGTCCAGCTGCGCGCAGTACTCCCCCGAGCCCTTGTTCTGGAGCGTCGTCGTGGGCCAGCTGGTGCCGAGGTCGCCGGTGTCGTCGATCCGCCCGGGCCGCGCGGTGACGTCGTCGATCGTCGTCGGCGTGAAGCTCGGCTTCGGGAGGTTGAGGTAGACCTCGAGCGCGAAGTCGTCGAGCTCGATCGCCGCCTCGCCGCCGTTGATGAGGTAGGTGGAGCCGCCGAACTCGACGAGGTCGCCGATCGTGGCCCGGGGCGGCACGCCCTGCGGCAGCTGGCTCGGGGCTGTGCCGAGCTCCCCCGGGTCGAGGCCGAACGACGCGAGCGCCAGCGGTGCCCCCGGCGTGAACAGGTCGAGCCACTGCTGGGACACCGCGATCCCGTCGCTCCGGCTGGTGTCCGACACCGGGCGGAGGATCCGGTCGGGGTTCGCGCCCGGCACGGCGTAGGCGTACGCCCGCGGGACGCCACGGGTGGTGCCGGCCATGGACTCGCCGATCAGGTAGGTGCGCCCGCCCGCGGCGACGACGTACCCCGTCTCCGGCGTCAGGTCGACGACCTTCTGGTCGGTGAGCGTCACCTTCACCCCGAGCGGCTCGCCGGTGGCGTCGTCGGCGCCCGTGCACGCCGTCCAGCCCGTCGGGTTCAGGTTCGCCGACGCCGGCGGCGTGCCGGGGGCCTGCAGGATGCCGATGGGCTCGCCGCGCTTCTTGTCGGCGATCGCGTCGCGGCCGACGTCGGTCTTCTCCAGGTCGGGGCCGAGCAGCAGCATCGCCGAGGTGATGTTGACGACCGGCCGCAGTGGCCCGTCCTCGGTGAGGATCACGTAGTTGGCGCCGGTCTCCTTCTCGCTGACCAGCCCGACCTTCTCCCAGTCGCCGGGGTCGCGGTTGGTGAGGATGCCGAGCACCGCGGCGCCGGCGATCATCAGGACGGCGAGCGCGACGCCGCCGACGATCGTGCGGCCGGGCCGGCTCGGCTCGACCTCACGGCCGCCGGGTGCGCCGGACACGAACGCCGTGACCAGCCGGCGTCGGCTGAACGAGTAGGCCTCGACGAGGTCCTTCTTGGTGGCCATCCAGGCGTCCTACGGCGAGGGGATCGCGTCGAAGAGCCCGCTGGCCAGCACGAGCAGCGGCAGCAGTGAGAGCAGGGAGATCGTCTCGACCAGGTCGCCGAACCGGCCGCGCCGCACCGACGGGCCGCTCGGCAGCAGCGTGGCCACCAGCAGCAGCGCCCCGGTGACGGCGAGCACGACGGCGACCGTGGGCCGCCAGTCCTCGTGGATCACGAGCACCGAGCCCGCGGTGACGAGCAGACCGAGCACGCCCGAGACCAGCCCGACGAGCACGCCGGAGCCGGTGCGGTACTGCCGGGTGCGGAGCATGACCACCAGCGAGGCCATGACGGCGAGCAGCGTGCCGTAGAGGCCGCGGTCGACGGCGAGCGGCGCGGTGAGCACGAGCAGCAGCCCGACAGTGGCGGAGATCGCGACCAGCACCTCGTGGGCGGTGCGGGCGTCGATCGACACCCGGCTCGCGTCGACGTTCTTCGGGTCGGCGGTGATGTCCTCCGGCGCGTACAGCTGGTCGACCTGGGTGCCGGTCATGCCGAGCGCCAGCCACGGGAACACGCTGCCGGCGAGCACGATCACGGTGAGCACGACGACGAGCACGACGCCGGCGTCGACGTCGGCCTCGCGCACCAGCAGGCCGGCGCCGAGATGCACCGCGCCCACCACGCCGGCGGGCACGAGCAGCGCCCGGCCCTGGCCCAGACCGACGAGACAGACGAGCGCGACGGCGAGCGCGGCACCACCGGCCGCGGCCACCGGGTAGCCGTAGAAGGGCCCGTCCTGCGGAGCGAGCATGACGCCGGCCAGGACGGCGTACCCGACGCCGGTCCACGCCACGGTGACCGCCGCCTCCGCCTCGCGCTGGGCGCGGGAGAGCACGACGGCGCCGGAGACCATCACGACCGCGACGACCGCCGCGGCGGCGGCCGCGAGGTCGGTGTCGAGGAGCAGCAGGGTGACCGCACCGAGCGCGAGCAGCAGCACGGCGGCGGCCAGCGCGGTGCGCCGTCCGGACGCGGGGTCCCAGGGCTTGAGCTCCTGCTCGACGACGTCGGTCATCGCCTCGACGACGTCGTCGTAGACCGGCGGCACCGGCTCGTCGATGCCCGCGGTGATCATCACGACCGAGCCGTCCTCGACACCCTGGAGCGTGAGGCCGCTCTCCGGTGAGAGCCGCCGGCCGTCGGAGGTGACGACGCGGTAGCCGCCGTAGACCGTGCCGCTGTCGAGCAGCCCGACACTGCGGGCGAGCTCGGGCACGAGCTCGGCGACCGGGACGGCGCCGGGGAGCACCAGGTCGACCCGGCGGGTACCGGACGCGACGGTGACGCGCACCAGCCCCGAGGTGTTGACCGAGCTCTGGCTCATCGAGATGCTCCTTACCGAGACGCCGCTGGATCGTAGGCCACCGGCCCGTCCTGGACGGACAGCAGACACGGTGAAGGGCCGGCACCCAGCGGGTGCCGACCCTTCATACGTGTGGCTGCTCAGTCGCCGAGCTCAGCCACCGAAGAGGGCTGCGCCCTGGCGGTCGGCGGCGCGGTAGTCGTCGTTCGACGAGGTGACCTGCAGGTGCGTGTCGTTGAGGAGGTCACGCATCTCGTAGATCGCCTGGTCCCACTTGGCCTTGGCCACGTGGTAGGCCTGCTGGGCGTTACCGGCCCAGCTGCTCTTCAGTGGCTCGAGCTCGCCCTCGAGCTGGTTCATGCGCTCGTCGATCCGGCTCACCATCTGCCGCATGTCGTCGACCGCGACCTCCAGAGCGCCGTGGTTGACCTTGATGCCGTCGAGGCTCATTTCATGTCTCCTTGAAGTCCGTGGTCCGAGATCAGCCGAGGCGGCTGGTCAGGTTGCCGAGGGACGACGACTGGTCGTCGTCGTTGCTGGTGTTGACGCGCTCGGTCTGGCCGAGCGACTGGCTGAAGTCGTCGAGAGCCTTGACGATCGTGGCCTGCTTCTCGGACCAGGCCTGCTCGAGGACGAAGAACGCGTTCGCGCCCTGGCCGCCCCACTGCCCGCGCAGCGAGCTCAGCTTGCCGGTGAGCTGCTGGCTGTAGCCGGTGAAGTCCTGCCGGGCGGCGTCCACCAGACCGGCGGCGCGGGTCAGCGTTCCCTGTCCCTGTCCGTACTCTGCGGAATGCGACATGTGCCTAACTCCTTCGTGTGGCGGCCTGTCGCCGCCCGTTGGGCTATGGCCGAGACGAGTTCCCAGCCCCTCCGCTCGGGCCTTCCAGCTCGTCGCGGTGACGTCCAAACGGGTACCCGTGGCACCGGGCGCTAAACCTCAGCCGATCGATTCCCACAGGATCCGGAAGAGGCCGCTGGCGACGACGACACCGGCGATCGCGAGCGCACCGCACAGCCCTTCGGCCACCTCCGCGCGCCGCGACCACCACGCCGAGCGCCAGCCGCGACCGAGGGCCACGCCGACGACGACGAGCAGGCCGGCGAGCGCGATCGCCCCGGCGGCGACGGCGATGCGCGCGTCCGGTCCGGCGAGGCGCAGCATCACCACTGCGACGGGCAGCCAGCACGCCAGCCCGGCCAGCCGCAGCAGGGCACGGGCGTTGGCGTTGCGGAAGCTGCGGGCGGTGAGGAGCAGTGCGCCGCCGGTGAAGAACACGACGCCGCGGGCACCCCAGCGGTCGATCTCGAGGTCGGCGTCGCGGAGAAGCAGCGGGGCCGCGACGGCCGTCACCCCGAGCACCGCGACGCACGCCGCGGTGGTGAGCCGGGTGCCCGAGGACGCGACGGCGGCGACGGCACGGCGCGGCACGATGATCCGGCCCCGGCGCCCGACCGGACGGTCGCGAGCCGACCACGCGGTGACGGCGAGCCGCTCGAGGTCGAGGAGGTACTGGTCGGGCACGTCGACGGCGAACGCCGGCACGAACCGGGCCGCGAGCATCGCGACCACCAGGAAGAAGCACCACACCAACGGCGTCGGCGCGTCGAGGACGGCGGCGAGGGCGGTGACGCCGAACATGGTGCCGCCGACGAACATCCAGACCCGCAGGCCCTCGTCCTGCTGCTGGTCGAGGCCGCGGCAGACCGCGGCCGTGGCCGCGCCGACCAGCCCGGTGACGCCGAGCACCAGCGGCAGCCGCTCGGGCGCCGGGTGCCAGACGAGCCCGAAGGCGGCGGCCGCGGCGAAGGCGGGAGCCGCGTGCACCCGCTGCACCGACAGCGGACCGAACGGGACCGCGCTCAAGGCGGCGGCGGCCACGAGGGCCACCAGCACCGCGATGCGCGCGGTCGAGGAGTCGGGCAGGGAGGCGGCGAGCGCGCCCGCGAGCACGGCGGCCGCGGCGGCGACGCTCAGCCAGAGCACGGAGAGCCGGCCTCGTCGGAGTGCCCGGCCGGACCCGGCCATCATCCCGCGCCGGGCCCGCCGGCCGGCGTCCTGCGGCACTGCCACGAGCACCGCGCCGCTCCGCAGGCCGGCCTCGGCGAGCGTCGTCGACGCCTCGAGCGGGCGACCCGCTGACGTGGCGAGCCCGAACGGCTCGCCGTAGCCCGACGTCCGGGCGTACTCGCCGGCGACGTCGCCGCCGGACGCGGCCGTCGGCACCTGGAGGTCGACGACGCCGGCCGGGCCGTGGACGCTCAGCGAGACCACGTCGGCCGGTGCGGCGGCCCCGCCCGCTGTGGTCATGCGTGTCAGCCCTCCTGCTGGGTCGGATGACCCAGGTGTGCCCCGGTCCGCGGCAGGGTAGTCCCCCGGGTGATCGAGGGTGCCTATCATCGAGTTCCTCCTGACCGCCCGGGCGGGACGTGCATCGACCAGTCAGGGAAGGTCCGGCGTGACGACGCAGCAGAGCGGGAGCCGCAGCGACGCAGGGCGCCCCCAGCCCGCCGCGCCCGTCGTGCCGCCCACCGGCCCCGCCGGCCGCGCGGCCCCGCCTCCGGTCGAGCCGCCGTCCGCCTCGCAGACGTTGCGCGGCAGCCGCATCGAGGAGCCGCAGATGCCGTCCGGGCAGCTGGTGCTCCAGCCGCCGCCGCAGATCCAGCAGGGCGAGGGCGCCGCCGGCATCGCGATGAATGCGATCCCGATGCTCGGCAGCCTCGGCTCCATCGTGCTGGTCGCCACCATCAGTACCGGCTCGGGCAACAGCAGTCGCGCGTTCCTGGCGGCGGGCATGTTCCTGTTCGCCACCCTCGGCTTCATCGTGGTGCAGATCGACCGGCAGCGGAAGCAGCGCGCACAGCAGGTGACCGGCTCGCGCACCGAGTACCTCCGCTACCTCGCCAACGTGCGCAAGGTGTCGCGGGAGGCGGCGGTGCAGCAGCGCCGTGCGCTCACCTGGCACCACCCCGCGCCGTCCTCGCTGCCGGCACTGGCCGAGGAGCGCACCCGGGTGTGGGAGCACTCCTCGGGCGACGCGCAGTTCCTCCACGTGCGGTACGGCGTGTGCGCCCAGCCGCTCGCCCTCGAGCTGGTGCCGCCGGACAGCGCGCCGATCGACCAGGTCGACCCGGCTGCGGCGTCCGCGCTGCACCGGCTGCTGGTGGTGCACCGGCTGCAGCCCGACCTGCCGGCCTCGGTCGACCTGCGGGCCTTCGACCGGATCGAGGTGTGCGGCGAGGAGCAGCAGGCGCGGTCGCTGGCCCGGGCGATGATCTGTTCGGCCACGGCCTTCCAGTCGCCGGAGAACCTCGCCGTCGCCGTGCTGTGCTCCGAGCAGCACCTGGCCGACTGGGACTGGCTGAAGTGGCTCCCCCACGGCCAGAGCCAGGAGCTCACCGACGCCGTCGGCCCGATGCGCATGGTGTCGACGTCGCTGAGCGACCTGGCCGCGCTGCTGCCGCCCGACCTGGCCGAGCGGCCGCGGTTCGGCGCCGACGAGCGGCCGCCGGCGCCGCACATCCTGCTCGTCACCGACGGCGTCGAGCTGCCCCCGGGCAACCACGTGGTGCCGCCGGACGGCCTGCACGGCGTGACCGTGCTCGACCTTCCGGTGCGCTGGACGGAGATGGAGAGCCAGTCGAGCCTGCGGCTGCTGCTGGAGGCAGGACCCGCCGAGGGTGCCACCGAGGCGTCGCTCGGCGTCGAGAGCTCCGACCACATGGTGCCGCTGCAGGCGCTGCGGCTGCGTGAGGAGCCGATCCGCGCCAAGGGCGACCAGTGCGACCTCGCCACCGCCGAGGCCTTCGCGCGCCGGCTGACGCCGCTGCACAGCGTGTCCGTCGTCGGGCCGGCCGACGTCAACCCGGGCGAGATCCGTGGCCCCTCGGACTTCATGGACCTGCTCGGCCTCGGTGACGTGCGCGAGTTCGAGCCCAGCGCCGCGTGGGGGTCGCGGCCCGCGCGCGACCGGCTGCGGGTGCCGATCGGGCTCGGCGAGGGCGGCAGCATGGTGCACCTCGACATCAAGGAGTCCGCCCAGCAGGGCATGGGCCCGCACGGCCTGGTGATCGGCGCGACCGGCTCCGGCAAGTCGGAGTTCCTGCGCACGCTCGTGCTCGGGCTCGCGCTCACCCACTCCCCCGAGCAGCTCAACATGGTGCTCGTCGACTTCAAGGGCGGTGCGACGTTCGCGGGGATGACGGAGATGCCGCACGTGTCGGCGGTCATCACCAACCTCGCCCAGGAGCTCACCCTGGTCGACCGCATGCAGGACGCGCTGTCCGGTGAGATGGTGCGCCGCCAGGAGCTGCTGCGCGACGCCGGCAACTTCGCCTCGATCCGCGACTACGAGAAGGCCCGCACCGGCGGCGAGGACCTCGCGCCGATGCCGTCGCTGTTCATCGTGGTCGACGAGTTCTCCGAGATGCTCTCGGCCAAGCCCGAGTTCATCGACCTGTTCGTCGCCATCGGCCGGCTCGGCCGCTCGCTCGGCCTGCACCTGCTGCTGGCCTCGCAGCGGCTGGAGGAGGGCCGGCTGCGCGGCCTGGAGTCGCACCTGTCCTACCGGGTCGGCCTGCGCACGTTCAGCGCGCAGGAGTCGCGCGCGGTGCTCGGCGTCCCCGACGCCTACGAGCTGCCGGCGTCGCCGGGCCTCGGCTACCTCAAGCCCGACCCGACCGCACTCACCCGGTTCAAGGCCGCCTACGTGTCCGGCCCGCCGACGGCGGCGCGGCCGCGGGTCCGGCGCGACGCCGGCGGCCACGTGCGCGGCATCCTGCCGTTCACGATCGCCCGGGTCCGCGAGCTCGAGCCGCTCGACTCCACGCCCGAGCCCGAGGTGGCGCCGGTCGAGGAGAACCAGGACTCGCTGCTCGACATCGCCGTCGACCACATGGTCGGGCACGGCCCGGAGGCCCACCAGGTGTGGCTGCCGCCGCTCGACGTGCCCGACACCCTCGACGACCTCATGAGCGACCTCACCGAGGACCCGCAGCTCGGGCTCGTCTCGCCGCAGTGGCGCGAGCTGGGCGGGCTCACCGTGCCGCTCGGCACCGTCGACCGGCCGCGGGAGCAGCGCCGCGACACCCTCAGCGTCAACCTCAGCGGCGCGGCCGGCCACGTCGCCGTCGTCGGCGGGCCGCGCAGCGGCAAGAGCACGCTGCTCCGCACCATCGTCACGAGCATGTCGCTCACCACCACCCCGCTGGAGTCGCAGTTCTTCGTGCTCGACTTCGGCGGCGGCACCTTCGCGCCGCTGGTGAGCCTGCCGCACGTCTCCGGCGTCGGCACCCGCTCCGAGCCCGACGTCGTCCGCCGGGTGGTGGCCGAGGTCGTGGGCGTCGTCGACCGGCGCGAGGCGTACTTCCGCGCCAACGGCATCGACTCCATCGAGACCTACCGACGTCGCCGGGCCGCGGGCCAGGCCGACGACGGCTGGGGCGACGTGTTCCTCGTGATCGACGGCTGGAGCACGCTGCGCGCCGACTTCGACGACCTCGAGCAGCAGATCCAGCAGCTCGCCTCGCGCGGCCTCACCTTCGGCCTCCACATCATCACCGGCACCGCGCGGTGGGCCGACTTCCGCGCCGCGATGCGCGACCTCATCGGCACCCGGCTCGAGCTGAAGCTCGGTGACGCGATGGACTCCGAGATCGACCGCAAGGTCGCCCAGCTCGTGCCCTCGGGCCGGCCCGGCCGCGGTCTGGTGAAGGGCAAGTTCCACTTCCTCGGCGCGCTGCCTCGCATCGACTCCGAGGCCGACGCCGACTCGCTCGGCGAGGGCGTCGACGACCTCATCGCGCGGGTGAGCACGGCGTGGACCGGCCCGACCGGGCCGAAGCTGCGGCTGCTGCCGGAGAAGATCGAGCTCGACACCGTCCGCGAGCAGGCCGGCGTCGCGGGCAGCACCGGCGAGGGCGGCCGGCTGATCCTCGGCATCAACGAGAAGGAGCTCGCGCCGGTCGGGCTCGACCCCGAGACCGAGCCGCACCTGCTGCTGCTCGGCGACGGCGGCTCCGGCAAGAGCGCCGTGCTGCGCACGATCGCGCACGAGATCATGCGCACCCGCTCGCCGAAGCAGGCGCAGCTCGTCGTCGTCGACTACCGCCGCTCGCTGCTGGGCGAGGTGCCCGAGGAGTACCTGCTCAACTACCTCACCTCGGCCACCCAGGCGCAGCCCGCGATCCGCGACCTCGCCACCTACCTCGAGAGCCGGATCCCCGGCCCCGACGTCACCCCCGAGCAGCTGCGCAACCGCAGCTGGTGGACCGGCGCCGAGGTGTACGTGCTCGTCGACGACTACGACCTGGTGGCCACCCAGCAGAGCTCGCCGGTGGCGCTGCTCCAGCCGATGATCGCCCAGGCCCGCGACGTCGGCCTGCACCTCGTCGTCGCCCGCCGCTCCGGCGGCGCCTCCCGCGCCCTCTACGAGCCGGTCATCCAGGCGCTGCGCGACCTCGCCATGCCCGGGATGATGCTCTCCGGCAGCCCGGAGGAGGGTCCGCTCCTCGGCAACCTCAAGCCCCGCAAGATGCCCCCCGGCCGCGCCAACCTCATCACCCGCGAGCGTGGCGTCGAGGTCATCCAGACCGCGTGGTCCGACCCGTCGCTCTGACTGTCCTGCGTGGTTGGTGGCCGCGCGCGTAACAGCGCGCCGGGGCTCGCTTCGCTCGCCCGCTCGCGGCGCGCTACCGGTCCTTGCCGCGGGCCTCGGCCGCGGAAACTGGACACATCACCCCGGTTTCCGGGGCTGTCGTGTCCAGGTTCGTACGCCCAGTGGTAGCTGTGTGACAGCTGCGAGAGGTGGGGCGCCCGCGCATGCGGGCGGCGCGGGCGGAGCCCGTGCCGACTGCGCGCCGTGGAATCCGACCGGCCGGGCACCCGCGGTCAAGGGCGGCCGAAGGCCGTCGCGCAGCGACCGGAGCGAAGCGGAGGCCCTTGACGGCGGGTGCCGGTCGATTACGCGCGCGGGCGCCCCTCAGCCGCCACGTAGGACAGTCAACGGTGCAGGTGCTGCCCCGGGCCGGTGATCTTGAGGCCGGGGGTGTCGCTGAGGTCGTGGTGGAGCTCCCAGGTGCGGGTGTAGCCGGTGTGGGCGACCCGCCAGCCGGCGTCGGTGCGCACGTAGCGGTCCTCGTAGAACGCCCCGCCCTCGAGCATGAACCTGAACGCCTCGACGATCACCCGGTCCTCGAGGTACCAGCGGCCGGTCGCGGTGTCGCCGTCGACGTCGATCTCGGGGTGGTGCACCTGGTGCATGGTGAGCATCCCCTCGCCGAGGTTCTCGCGCATGTAGGCGACCAGGGCTGCGCGGTCGTCGAAGACCAGGCCGTTGTAGTCGCCGGTGGCCTCGGGCACGAAGCAGTCCTCGAAGTCCTCCCACTGCTTGGTGTCGAGCGAGCGGAGGTAGCGGTACTTGAGGCGGGCGATGTCGTCGACGTCGGTCACCCCGGTATTAGAACCTGTTCTAGTGCACGTTGTCAGGGTCGAGAGACGGAGATGTAACCCACCATCAATCTGCCGGCGACCTGAGAACCCCATGGTTGAGCCATGACCCAGCACGACGCCACCGACGTCACCACCCCCGACGTCGACGAGCTCGACCCCCGCCGTGACCAGCGCTCCACGCTGAAGTCCCGCCACGCCGAGCACCTCGCCCGGCTGATGGCCGAGCGCCGCGACCTGCGCGGCGTGTACCCCCTCGCCGACCTCGTCGACGACGGGATCCGCTGGACCGCCTGATCGTGTCGAGCGAGGAACGAGCTCGTGACGGCTGTTCCCGAGCCGCTCAGCGCCGTCCGGTCTTGAACATCCCGCGGACGATCTCGCGGGTCGCGGTGCGCAGCAGGTCCTTGAAGGCGCTGGACTCCACGACGTCGCGCACGATGCCGTCGTCCTTCTTCGCCTTCTGCTGCGGTCTGGACTTCGTCTCCGCCTTCGGGACAGTGGGCGGCGCCTCGGCCTCCGCCTTGGCGGCGCCGTCGGCGAGCCGCTTCGCGAGCAGCTCGCGCGCGGACTCCCGGTCGACGGTAGCGCCGTAGGTGGCCTGCCGCGGGCTCGCCTGCACGGTCGCCGCCATCGCGGCCGGTTCGGTGGGACCCATGAGGGACTCCGGCGCGCGCAGCCGGGTCCACGCCACCGGCGTCGGCGCCCCGCGCTCGCCCATCACCGTCACCACCGCCTCGCCGATCCCGAGCGTGGTGATCACCTCGCCGAGGTCGTCGTAGGCGCTGGTCGGGTAGGTGTCGACGGTGGCCTTGAGCGCCTTGGCGTCGTTCGGGGTGTGCGCCCGCAGCTGGTGCTGCACCCGGGAGCCGAGCTGGGCGAGCACCTCGTCCGGCACGTCGGTGGGGCTCTGCGTCACGAAGAAGACGCCGACCCCCTTGGAGCGGATCAGCCGCACCGTCTGCGCGATCTGGTCCAGGAAGTCGTCGGACGCATCGTCGAACAGCAGGTGCGCCTCGTCGAAGAAGAACACCAGCTTGGGCTTGTCGACGTCGCCGACCTCGGGGAGGTCGTGGAACAGGTCGGCCAGCAGCCACATGAGGAACGTCGAGAAGACGGCGGGCCGGTCGGCCAGCTCGGGCAGCTCCACCAGCGAGATCAGCCCGCGCCCGTCCGGGGCGAGCTGCACGAGCTCGGCCGACGCGAACTCCGGCTCGCCGAAGAAGGCGTCGGCGCCCTGGTCCTGGAACACGATGAGCTCGCGCAGGATGACGCCGGCGGTGGCGCTCGAGAGCCCGCCGAGCCCCTTGAGGTCGGGCTTGCCCTCCGCGCTGGTGAGGTGGGAGACGACGGCCCGCAGGTCGGCGAGGTCGAGCAGCGGCAGCCCCGCCTGGTCGGCGTAGTGGAACACCAGGCCGAGGCTGGACTCCTGGGTGTCGTTGAGGCCGAGCACCTTGCTGAGCAGCGTCGGCCCGAACGACGACATCGTGACCCGCAGCGGCACGCCGGTGCCGCGCCCGCCGATCGCGTAGTACTCGACGGGGAAGCCGGTCGCCGTCCAGGTCTGGCCGACCGACGCCGCCCGCGCGGTGATCTTGTCGCTCGTGGCGCCGGGCGTGGCCAGGCCGGAGAGGTCGCCCTTCACGTCGGCCGCGAACACCGGGACGCCGGCCGCGCTCAGCTGCTCGGCGAGCAGCTGGAGGGTCTTGGTCTTGCCCGTGCCGGTGGCGCCGGCGATGAGCCCGTGCCGGTTGAGCATGCCGAGCGGGATCCGGATGTGGGTGTCGACCAGCTCGTCCGGCCCGACCATGAGGCCGCCCAGCTCGAGCGCGGGTCCCTCGAACGCGTACCCGGCCGCGACGACGTCCTCGATCTCCGCCATGCCCCGAACCCTAGAGGCTTCCGATGCATAGACTCGGGTGGTGATCTTCAAGCGCGTGGGCGAGGGCCGTCCCTACCCTGCGCACGGCATGTCGTCGGGCGGGTGGGCCACGATCCCGCCGCGCCAGGTGCGCCTGGACGAGCTGGTCACGACCAAGGACACGCTGCAGCTCGCGGCCCTCCTCGACGAGGACTCGACGTTCTTCGGCGACCTGTTCGCGCACGTCGTCGAGTGGCGCGGCGACCTCTACCTCGAGGACGGCCTGCACCGCGCGCTCCGGGCGGCCCTGCAACAGCGGATGGTGCTCCACGCCCGGGTCGTGAGGATCGACGGATGAGCCCTCGCGGCATCGCGCGGCTCAAGGCCCTGGCCACCTTCATCGTGCTGGGAGTTGTGATGCTGATCGGCGTCACCTGGGCCTGGGCAGCGATCACCGAGCCGTTCCCCGAGCGCGAGCCGACGCCGCCCTGCGTCGAGACGGTCATCCGCGAAGGAGAGCCGCTGCGGCCCGGCTCGGTCACCATCAGCGTGCTCAACTCCGGCGGCGAGGAGGGCCTCGCCCGGCAGACCATGGACGACCTCACCGGCCGCGGCTTCGACGAGGGCGAGCTCGCCAACGCCCCCGGCGGCGCGAAGATCACCCGGGTACAGGTATGGACGACCGACCGGGCGAACCCGGCCGCGCGGCTGGTGGCCAGCTATCTCGGCCGCGAGGTGGCGATCGTCAAGCGCGACGGCGGCCAGCCCGGCATCAACATCGTGGTCGGCCCCGGCTTCGCCGGCACCGTGAAGGGCCTCGCCCGGATCGTGCTCAAGGAGGAAGCCACCGTCTGCGGCCCCGCAGTGGAGCAGTAGCTACTCGTCGAGCCACTGCGCGAGCCGGCCGCGCAGGCTCACCTCGCGGAGCCGGCGCTCGGTCTGCTCGCGCAGCCGGCGCGGCGTGACGACGAGCAGCTCGTCGCCGTGCCGCAGCACGGTGCGCCGCTCGGGCACCAGCGCCTCGCCGTCCCGGATCACCAGCGACACCGAGGCGCCGCGCGGCATCCGCAGCTCGCCCACCTCGACGCCGTGCATCCGCGAGGCCGGGCTGATGGTGACCTGGAGCAGGTCGGCGGCGACACGTTCCAGTGGGGCGGCCTCGACGTCGAGATCGCGCGGCTCGGAGCGGCGGGCCACCCGCAGCACCTTGGCCACGAGCGGCAGCGTGGGGCCGGTGAGCAGGGTGTACACGATCACCATCACGAACACGAGGTCGAAGAGCCGCTCGGCGTCGTCGACCCCCTCGGCGAGCGGGATGGTGGTGAGCACGATCGGCACCGCGCCGCGCAGGCCGGCCCACGACAGGAACCCCAGCTCGCGCCAGGGCATCGGTTGCACCACCGCGCTCAGGGCCACCGACACCGGTCTGGCCACGAAGGTGAGGATCAGGCCGGCGGCGAGGGCGTAGCCGACGGTCTCGAGGTCGATCCGCGCGGGCGACAGCAGCAGGCCGAGCATCACGAACAGCCCGATCTGGGCGAGCCAGGCGAACCCCTCGGCGAACGACCGGGTGGCGGCGCCGTGCGGCAGCTCGGCGTTGCCGAGAACCAGCGCGGCGACGTACACCGCGGCGAACCCGCTGGCGTGCACGAAGGTGGCGGCGCCGTAGCCGAGGAAGGCCAGGCAGAGCACGGCCAGCGGGTAGAGGCCGGACGCCGGCAGCGCCACCCGGCGCATCAGCCACGCCCCCGCGAAGCCGGCGGCCAGGCCGAACGCCACACCGGCGACGAGCTCGTAGACGACGATGCCGGCCATGCCGAGGACGCCGTACTCGGTGACGGCGCCGGTGGACACCAGCGTGACCAGCACGACGGTGGGGGCGTCGTTGAGGCCGGACTCCGACTCCAGCGTGCCGGTCATGCGGCGCGACAGCGGGATCACCCGCAGCACCGAGAACACCGCGGCCGCGTCGGTGGGCGAGGTGACGGCGCCCAGCAGCACCGCGATCTCCCACGGCAGGCCCAGCAGGTAGTGCGACCCGACGGCGACCACGGTGACCGAGACGCCGACGCCGACGGTGGCCAGCGACAGCGCGAGCCGCATCGTCGGCTTGGCCTCGCGCCAGCTCGTCGTCAGACCGCCCTCGGCCAGGATCACCGCCAGCGCCGCGAACCCGAGCGCGTGCGCGAGCTCGGCGTCCTCGAACGGGATGCCGAGCCCGGACTCGCCCAGGAGCACGCCCATCAGCAGGTAGATGAGGAGGCTGGGGAGGCCGGCGCGCGAACTCAGCCGGACGGCGAGGATCGCGAGCAGGGTGACGGCCGACCCGACGAGCACGAACAGGTCGAGATCGTGCACGTCGAAGGTCACGGACACACCTCGGCTCTCGTCGGGGCGGCGAGGCCGCAGTCTAGCGGCGGCCTAACTCGAGGCCGAGCGTCAGCGCTGCGAGCCCGCGAGCAGCGCTGAGGAGAGCGAGGGGTTGAGGAGCGTCGGCCCGGAGGCGAGCTTGCTCGCGGCCGGGCGACGCGTCTCGAAACCCGGTAGATCAGCAGGACACCAGGCGAGAGAGCACTACGAGAAAACTGGAACGTGTTCTAGATTGCGGGGGTGGCCACCGGAACCCAGCTGCCCGAGGTGCTGCCGGCCTCCCGGCTCGACGGCGCGGAGCGGTTCGACGTCGTGGTGGTCGGGTTCGGGATCGCCGGCGGCTGCGCCGCACTGGAGGCCGCCCGGGCCGGGGCACGGGTGCTGCTGCTGGAGCGGGCGGCCGTGCACGGCGGCACGTCCAGCATGTCGGGCGGCCACTTCTACCTCGGCGGCGGCACCGCGGTGCAGCGCGCCACCGGCCAGGACGACTCGCCCGAGGAGATGGAGAAGTACCTGCTCGCGGTGTCGAAGGACCCGGAGCCCGAGAAGATCCACGCGTACTGCCAGGCGTCGCCACAGCACTTCGAGTGGCTGGAGTCGCTCGGCTTCGAGTTCGAGCGCAGCTTCTACCCCGAGAAGGCGGTGATCCAGCCCGGCACCGAGGGACTGATGTTCACCGGCAACGAGAAGGTGTGGCCGTTCCTCGAGCAGGCCGTGCCGGCGCCGCGTGGCCACAAGGTCCCGGTGCCCGGCGACACCGAGGGCACCAGGCTGGTGATGGACCTGCTGCGCGCGCGGGTCGAGGAGGCCGCCGTCGAGGTGCGCTTCGAGACCGGCGCCACCCACCTCGTCACCGACGACGACGGCGCCGTGGTCGGCGTCGCGTGGCGCTCCTTCGACGAGTCCGGCGTGGTGGCGGCGCCGTCCGTGGTGATGGCCGCCGGTGGCTTCGTGATGAACCCCGCCATGGTGGCCGAGCACACCCCGGCACTCGGCTCCAAGCTCTTCACGCTCGGCTCCACCTACGACGACGGCCTCGGCATCCGGCTCGGGGCCTCCGTGGGCGGCGACCTCAAGCACATGGAGGAGCCGTTCATCACCGCGCCGATCTACCCGCCGGCGACGCTGCTCACCGGGATCCTGGTCAACAACCGGGGCGAGCGGTTCGTGGCCGAGGACAGCTACCATTCGCGCACCTCGCAGCGGGTGATGGAGCAGCCCGGCCAGGAGGCCTACCTCGTGGTCGACAGCGAGCACGGCGAGCTCACCAGCTACGGGATGCTCGTGCCGATGATCGACGCCTACGACACGATCGGCGAGCTCGAGCTGGCGCTCGGCCTGCCCGACGGGTCGGTGGCGGCCACGCTCGAGCGCTACAACGAGCACGCCGCCCGCGGGGAGGACCCCGACTTCCACAAGCAGCCCGACTACCTCGCGGCGCAGGACACCGGCCCCTGGGCGGCCTTCGACCTCCGCCTCGGCAAGGCGCTCTACGCCGGCTTCACCCTCGGCGGCCTGCGCACGTCGGTGGACGCCGAGGTGCTGCGCGCCGACGGCACCGCCGTCCCCGGCCTCTACGCCGCCGGCGCCTGCGCCTCCAACATCGCCCAGGACGGCGCCGGCTACTGCTCCGGCACCCAGCTCGGCGAGGGCTCGTTCTTCGGACGGCGCGCCGGTGTCGCCGCTGCTGCCCGGGCTTCGCGCTGAGGGCCGGGCGGGCATGTTGCTCGCGCAGCCGCCGTAGGGTCGAGCGCGTGACCCTCGCGGAGCGGTACGCAGCGGCGAGCCGGGCGGACGTGCCGCCGTTCCACGTGATGGACCTGCTGGCCGCCGCGGCCGAGCGCCGCCGCAGCCACGGTGACGTCGTCGACCTGCTCGCGGGGCAGCCGAGCACCGGCGCCCCCGGACCGGTGACCGAGGAGGCGGTGCGGCTGCTGCGCAGCGGCGACCCGCTCGGCTACACGCCGGCCACCGGGATCCGCGAGCTGCGGGAGGCGATCGCGGCGCACCACGGCCGCACCCACGGCGTCGCCGTCGACCCCGACGACGTCGTGGTCACCACCGGCAGCAGCGGCGGCTTCCTGCTGGCCTTCCTCGCCGCCTTCGACGTCGGCGACCGGGTGGCGATCGCCCGGCCCGGTTACCCCTGCTACCGCAACGTGCTGGCAGCGCTGGGCTGCGAGGTGGTGGAGATCCCGACCGGTCCGGAGACCCGCTTCCAGCCCACGGTCGACCAAGTGGCGTCGATCGACGACCTCGCCGGTCTCGTGCTGGCGAGCCCCGCCAACCCCACCGGCACGATGCTGCTGCCGAGCGAGCTCGCGGCGCTGGCCACATGGTGTGAGGAGAACGGCGTCCAGCTGATCTCCGACGAGATCTACCACGGCATCGAGTACGCCCCGCTGGACGGCGGCGACGCGCTCGCCCGCTGCGCCTGGGAGACCAGCCGCGAGGCGGTCGTGTTCGCCAGCTTCTCCAAGTACTTCTCGATGACCGGCTGGCGGATCGGTTGGATGCTCGTGCCCGAGCGGCTGCGCCGCGCCGTCGACGTTCTCACCGGCAACTTCACGATCTGCCCACCGGTGCTGGCGCAGCGCGCGTGCCTCGCCGCCTTCGACGACGCCACCTACGCCGAGCTCGACGGCCACGTGCGGCGCTACGCCGGCAACCGGCGCACGCTGCTCGACGGCCTCGCCCGGCTCGGCGTCACCGACCTCGCGCCGGCCGACGGCGCGTTCTACGCCTACGCTGACGTCGGCCACCTCACCGACGACTCGATGGCCTTCGCCCACCACCTGCTGCGCACCACCGGAGTCGCCGTGGCGACCGGCGTCGACTTCGACACCGTGGACGGCGGCCGCTACCTGCGGTTCAGCTTCGCCGGCCCGAGTGAGGTGATCGAGCTGGCACTGGAGCGGCTGGCCCCGGCGTTCAGCTCGGCGTCTCCCACGCTGTGACACCCGTCGTGCGGGCCGGCGCCGAGGACCGGTGGAACCCGAGCGGCAGGAACTCGCGCCGGATCACGCCGTTCCGCACCCGCTGCGGGTGGTCGCCGACGCGGACGCTGCCCGCGAGCCGGCCGGTGCGGTAGGAGATCCGCGAGATCCGGTCCGAGCCCGACCACGAGATGTAGCAGTAGCGGCCGTCGGAGCTCGGCGTCACCCAGTACGGCTTGAGGCCGCCCTTGAGCAGCCGGCCGTGCCGGAAGGTGCGGGCGTTCACGACGGTGGCGTAGTCCGACATCGTGCCGGCGACGCAGATCTTGGTGCCCCGCGGGTTCATCGCGATGCCGTGGTGGGCGGAGTCGAGCAGGTAGGCCTCGCGCGGGGTGCCCTTGATGAGGTTGGGCAGCCGCTTCACGCGGGTGATCCGGCCGGTCCTGCGGTCCATCTGGACGAAGCCGTGGAAGAAGGAGAGCTGGAAGTAGAACTTGCGCTCGTTCGGCGACAGCGTCATCGGCCGGACGGCGATCGACACGTTCCGCATCCCGCGGGCGTCCAGCGCCTTGCGCAGGTTGTAGCGGCGCTCGATCTTCAGGGTGCGGGCGTTGACGATCTGGAGCACCCGCTCCTGCTTGGTCGCGTCGGCCTCGGGCCGGTCGAACGGGCTGTAGACCATGCCGATGCTGGCGTGGAGGATCCGCCGGCCGCCGTCGATGAAGACGCTCTCGTGGGGCGAGCCGCCGGACCTGAACTTGCCGAGCTGCTTACCGTCGCTCATCCGGAGCACGTGCACGACGTTGCCGGTGGAGGCGCTCACCACGACGCGGGAGCCGTCGGGCGAGACCGCCATGTGGTCGGAGCGGACGCCCTCCACCTGGAACCGCCACACGATCCGCTTCGAGCGCAGGCTGATGGCGACGACGTCGGCGAACGAGGGCCGGGAGACGACGACCAGCCGGCCGTTGTTGGAGGTGTACATGTCGTCGACGAACTGGTCGTTGCCCTCGCCGATCAGCTCGCGGATGCCGAGGAAGTAGGCCAGCCGGTACGGGTTGGTCGCGATCTCCTGCATCCGGGCCTCGTAGTCCGGGATCATGTTGACCCGGCCCAGCCGCCGGAACGTGCGCGGGTCGATGACGTCGGCGGTGCCCGCCCAGTTGTTGCCGACGAACACCACGCCCTTGAGGCCGGGGGCGATCCGGTCGGTCGAGTCCTGGCTCGCCGCGTGCTCGGGTGCGGCGGTGGCGACGTCGAGCGGCGCGATGACGGCGGCCAGGGCGGTCAGGACGACGGCGAGGAACCGGGCCGGCCGGGTCATGGTGTCTCCTTCGGGCGGTGGGAACCCCCGAGGGTTTGACGGGGGACCGTAACGGGAACGTGCGGGGCGAGGGGCCACCCGATCGGGCGGACCTGCCTGACCAACGAGCCGAGGTAGGCGGAGGTGACGGTGTCGTGGCCAACCCGGCCTCGCCGTACGGAGACGTGGCGGTGCTGCGCCGTCGCGTCGACCAGCTGCGCGAGCAGGCCGCCGACGTCCGGACGCTCGCCGACCAGGTGGTCGGCCGCACCGACGCCGTCGGCTGGACCGGCCGCGCCGCCGACACCCTGCGGCAGCGGGTCGCCGACCGCGCCAGCGACCTGCGGGCCGCCGCCGAGCGGCACGAGACCGCCGCCGACTCCCTCGAGAAGCACCTGACCGAGGTCGACCGACTCCAGGAGGAGATCGCGAACCTCGAGCGAAGCGCCACCGATCTGGTGGCCGAGGCCCGCACCCGGGTCGCCCGCGCCCGCGACGCCGCGGGCGACACCGGTGTGCGGGTCGACGCCGACCCCGACGACCTGACCCTGGCCGGGTTCGAGCCGCCCGAGCCCGGCCACCGCGACTGGCTCGAGGTCGACCTGCCCGGGCTCCGCGGCAGCGGCCAGTGAGGACCGACCACACATGAGCACCATCGACCTCGGCACCCCCCCACCGCCGCCGGCGAGCCTGCTCGACGGGCTCCCGCGGCGAGTGACGCTCACCCTCCCCGAGCTGCAGCTCGTCGCGCGCAGCGCCGGCGACGCCCCGCTCCCGTTCCTGCTCGCCGAGCCGAGCGAGACCGGCTCCCTCGAGGGCCGGCTGGGCGCCTCCCGCACCACCACCGAGGACCGGGCATACGCCGCGGCTCTCGCCGCCCTGCACGACCCGCGGGCCAGCCTCGCTCGGCGCGGCCTGCTCGTCGACGACTCGGTCGACGAGGGCCTGCTCGGGGCGGTCGGCCTGCTGGCCACCCCGGAGGTCGCGGTCGACCTCGACGTCGCCGTCGACGGCCCCGGTGGCGTGCAGGTGAAGGCCTGGCATCGGCAGGCGGGTGAGGCGGTCGCCGCGCTCGCCACCTGCGACGGCGTCGTCTTCGAGCTGGCCTGGTACGCCACCGCGGCGTGGCCCGCCGAGCTCGGGCGGGTCGCCGTGCTGCCCGAGGACCTGCCGCTGCGTGAGTCGGCGGTGCCGGAGGGCGCCGACCTCCCCTACGAGCTGCTCGACGCCGCCGCCGAGGCAGTCACCAGCGGCCGCGCCGACCTGGTGCCGGTCCTGGCGGCCCGCCACGACGGCGAGGTGCTCGACACCGACGGCCGCACGCTCAGCCACGCCGAGAGCGTCACGATCCTCGGGGCGCTCAGCTCCGAGGCCCGGGGCCGGATGCGGGTGCTCGTGGCCGACGTGACCGGCGAGACCACCGTCGTGGTCGGCGTCCGGTCGTGGGTGCTGCTCGCCGACGGCTGGCGCTCGCTCCGACCCCACCTCACCGAGGGCTCGTCCCGCGTCACGTTGCGCACGGTGATGCCGTCCGAGCTCGCCGGCGACCTCGCCCCGGTGCTGGCCCAGGTCGGGAGGGCGGCCTTGTGAGCGAGCAGCCCGACGCCCCCGAGCAGGACGACGTCGTCGCGGCGGCCGCGGCCGAGCGGCGCCCGATGCCCCGCACCGACACGGAGGCGGCCGACCTGCAGGACAAGTACGACCGGATGCTGCGGCTCGCCGCGCTCTTCGACGACATCGGCGAGGAGATGCGGCAGCGCTCCCGGCTCGGTACCGAGATCGTGGCCGACCCGGCGTTCGCCGACTCCGAGCCGCTCTCCACATCGACGCATGTGCGTGCCGAGGAGGACGTGCTGGCCGCCACCACCGGCCGGCGCGGGCTGCTGACCCGCTCGGTCGAGCTCGACGCCGACGCGCTCGTCGTCCGCGCGACCGTGCTCACCTACCGCTGGATCGACGAGCTCCAGGAGGCGGCGTACCAGACCCTCGGCTCGATCGCGGGCCGGGCGATCGGCTACCTGGCGCCCGAGGTGGCGCTGGGCGGCGCGATCGTGTCGGCCGGTCTCATCGAGACCGACGTGCTCGACCGCGACGGCGTCGCCGCCTACCTCGACGAGCTCGCCGACGCGAACCCCGAGCTGATGGAGCACGTCGCCAGCGGTGGCGGCGGACTCCTCGACGGGCTCCAGATGCGCTCGCTCCTCACCGCGGGCGTGCTGGCGGGCGAGACCGGCCGGTCCGCCGCGCCCGGCGGGCTCCGCGCGCTCGGCGTCGCGCCGCTCCCCTGCGGCATCGACGCCGCCGTCCGCGACGTCGCCGGCGAGGTGGTGGCCGAAGCCGACCCCGCCGCCACGGTCGAGACCGACGACGGCGCCGCGCCCGCCTCGCTCGCCGAGCTCATGGGCTCCGTGGGTCGGGCCACGTCGGCCGTCGTGGTGCGCCGGGTGGCGCCCGGCCGGTTCGTCTGCCTGCTGCCCGGCCCCGGCCACGCATCCGACGGCCGCCGGCTGCGGCTCGTCGGTGGCGACACCAGCACCTACGGCGACGACGTCGTTCGTGCCATCGAGGAGGCCGTCGAGGCGAACCGCGCGGTCGGCGGGCGGCCGCACGTCATGCTCGTCGGCACCTCGTACGGCGGCGTGGCCGCGGCCGAGATCGCCGCCGCCGTCAGCGGCTCGATGACGTTCGTGGTCGACTACGTGGTCACCGCCGGCGCGCCGTCCGCGCACGTGCCCCGGATCCCCGACGCCACCCGGGTGCTCGCGCTCGAGGACCGCTCCGACCCCGCCGCGCTGCTCGGCTCGCTCATGAACGCGGGCGCCGGTAACCGGGTCACGGTGGTCTACGACGCCGCCGCCGTCACCGACGGCGAGGACCCCTACGTCGCCGGCGGCCGCGCCGCCGACGAGGCCACCCACCCCGACCTCCGCGCCGAGCTCGACCGGCTCCGCGAGCTCGGCTACCTCGGTGGTTGAGGTGCCGCGAGCGAGGAACGAGCGAGCTGGCCTCGAAACCTCTGAGCCGATCCCGTTGACGTAAGGCGGCGGTCGGTTTCGAGGCTCGTCGCTGGCGCTCCTCGCACCTCAACCACCGTCACGACGAGGTCGTGCACGAACTCGCCCAGCTGAGCCAGATTCCGGCACTCGACCATCGGGACGATGTCGCCGTAGGTGGGTGCGGCGGAGTCGCCGGTGCCCCAGTGGCGGCGGTGCTCCGGGTTGAGCCACCAGGAGTGGCGGGCGGTGCCGGCGAGGTCGCGGAGCACGCCTTCCGCGAGGTCGCTGTAGTTGGAGCGGGCGTCGCCGAGCACGAGCAGTGAGGTCTTCGGACCGACGGCGTCGGCGTACTCCTCGGCGAACTTGGTGAAGGCGCGGCCGTAGTTGGTGCGGCCCCACAGCGCGGCGTGCGCGGTGCTGGCGGCGAGGTCGGCCATCACCTCGCCGACGTCGGCGCCGGGCGTGAAGTGCCCGGTCACCTCGTGCACGTGGTCGATGAACGTGAAGGCCCGCACCTTCTGGAACTGGTCACGCAGCGCGAACACCAGCAGCAGCGTGAAGGTGGCGAAGTGGGCCACCGACCCGCTCACGTCGCAGAGCACGACGAGCTCGGTGCGGTGCGGCCGCTTCGGGCGGTGGTGGGTGACCATCGGGACCCCGCCGGTGGACATCGAGGCGCGCACGGTGCGGCGGAAGTCGAGCGGGCCGCGGCGTCGCGCGTGGTGCTCCTTCGTCAGCCGGGTCGCGAGCCGCCGGGCCAGCGGCTGGATCTCGCGGCGCATCCGCTCGAGGTCGTCGCGGCGGGCGGAGGTGAAGTCGATCCGGTCGAGGGTGGGCCGCACGGCGACGTCGGCCACGTGGTCGGCGCCCTTCTCCTCGGCGATCCGGCGCCGCGCGTCGGACTCGACGGTGGCGGTGAACGCCGCCACCCGCCGGCCGGCGCCGCGCTCGGCCTCCTCCTCGCTCAGCCCCTCGGTGAGCAGCGCCTGCGCGATCCGGTCGGTGAGCTCCTGCGGCGACACCCGCTGCAGGGCGGTGTAGGCCGACCACGACGACAGCCCCGGGCCGCGGCCGGGCATGGCACCGAACCGGCCCACCATCTCCGCGGCCAGCCGCGCCAGCTCGCGCTCGTCGCCCGCCTCCAGCGCGAGCGCGAGCCGCTCGCGGAAGTCGGCGAGCGCCTCCGGGTTGTCGCGCACCGGCGGCGCGTCCTCGGCGTCCGGCTCGGCCGCGACGCCGCCGCCCACCATCCGCGGGTAGTAGACGTCGAAGAGGCTGTCGAAGGTGGCCCGCTGCGGCTGTCGCTTCACCAGCGTGGCGGCATAGGCGTCGCGGACGACGTCCCGGTCGTGCCAGGGCACGGCGGTCAGTGCGGCGACGGCGTCGAGGTCCTCGGCGAGCGAGACGGCGAGCCCGGCCCGGCGCAGCGCCTCGAGGAAGGCGATGTGCCGGTCGACGAGACCGCTCGTCGGTTTCGAGGCTCGCTCCGCTCGCACCTCAACCACCGCCGGTGCGGAGCTTCAGCTCGCGGACCGCCTTGCGGTGATCGGACTCGTGCTTGAGCACCACGCCCAGCGTGTCGGCGACGGCGCGCTCGTCGAGGTCGCGGATCTCCAGCGCCACCAGCGTGCGGGCCCAGTCGACCGACTCGGCGATCGACGGCGCCTTCTTCAGCTCCAGCTCGCGCAGCCGGGCGACCGTGGCGACCAGCTGCTCGGTCACCTTGTCGTCGAGGTCGGGCACCTGGGAGGAGACGATCGCGCGCTCCCGCTCGGCGTCCGGGTAGTCGAGGTGCAGGTAGAGGCAGCGCCGCTTGACCGCCTCCGACAGCTCGCGGCTGGCGTTCGAGGTGAGGACGACGAACGGCCGGCGGGCCGCCGTCACCGTGCCGAGCTCGGGGATCGTGACCTGGAAGTCCGACAGCACCTCGAGCAGCAGTCCCTCGACCTCGATGTCGGTCTTGTCGACCTCGTCGATCAGCAGCACCGTGGGCTCGTCGCGCCGGATCGCCGTCAGCAGCGGGCGGGTGAGCAGGAACTCCTCGGTGAAGATGTCGTCGTGGGTCTCGGACCACGCCTGGTCGGTGCCGGTGGCCTGGATGCGGAGCAGCTGCTTCTTGTAGTTCCACTCGTAGAGCGCGCGTGCCTCGTCGAGGCCCTCGTAGCACTGCAGTCGCACCAGGTCCGCGCCGGTGGCGCGGGCGACGGCCTTGGCGAGCTCGGTCTTGCCGACGCCGGCCGGGCCCTCCACCAGCAGCGGCTTCTCGAGCGCGCCGGCCAGGTAGGAGGTGGTGGCAGTGGCGCCGTCGGCGAGGTAGCCGGCGTCGTGGAGCCGGGTCGCGGCGTCCTCGGGGGTCGCGAACCAGGGCATGGCCCGAGCATGCCACCGGCCCTCGACGCGGGAGTCGAGGGCCGGTGGGTGGATCAGCGCTGGGTCAGCGCGGGGTCAGGGGCGACCGTGCCGCAGCGTGTACGACCCCGAGCCGGAGTAGGCGTAGACGACCCAGCGGTACTGGCCCGACGACGCGTTGTAGGTGACGTTCTCCGTGGAGGTCGCGCCCTCGCCCGCGGCCACCTCGACCCAGCTCGACCCGCTCCAGCGGTCGAGGTAGAGGTCGAAGTCGGTGCCCGAGGGACCGGTGAGGCAGCCGGTGAGCGTGCCGCCGCTGGTGGTGAAGGAGGTCGCCGTGGTCTCGGTGCGCGAGCTCACCGAGCCGGTGACGGTCTCGTCGCAGGCCGGGTTGGTCGGCGGGTTGGTGCCGCCGCCGGTGAGCAGCGAGTAGAGCAGCCGGTTCGGCGAGCCGGTGCCGGCGCCGGTGACCTTGCCGGTGGTGGCGGTGCCGGTGATGGCGCTGGTCACCGTGGCCGGGGAGGCCGACGGGTTGCCCTGCAGGTACAGCGCGGCGACGCCGGCGACGTGCGGCGAGGCCATCGAGGTGCCGGAGATGGTGTTGGTCGCCGTCGTCGAGGTGTACCAGGCCGAGGTGATGTTGCTGCCCGGCGCGAACACGTCGACGCAGGAGCCGTAGTTCGAGAACGACGAGCGGGCGTCGGTGTTGGTGGTCGAGCCCGTGGTGATGGCGCTCGCGGCGCGGGCCGGCGAGACGTTGCACGCGTTCTGGTTCTCGTTGCCCGCGGCCACGGCGACGGTGACGCCGCGCGCGGTCATCCGGGCGACGGCGTCGTCGACGGCCGTGGAGGCGCCGCCGCCGAGGCTCATGTTGGCGACCGCCGGGCGGGTGGCGTTGTTGGCCACCCAGTCCATGCCGGCGATGACGCCGGAGTTGGTGCCGGAGCCGGAGCAGTCGAGCACGCGGACCGGCACGAGGGTGACGGCCTTCGCGACGCCGTACGTGGAGCCGCCGACGGTGCCGGCGACGTGGGTGCCGTGGCCGTTGCAGTCGGTGGTGCCGCGACCGTCGTTGATGGCCGAGTAGCCCGGCGCGGTGCGGCCGCTGAACTGGCTGTGGGTGGTGAGGATGCCCGTGTCGATGACGTAGGCCCGCACCCCGGCGCCGGTGGCGTTGTAGGTGTAGGAGTTGTTGAGCGGGAGGTCCCGCTGGTCGATCCGGTCCAGGCCCCAGGTGGCGGGCGACTGGGTGTCGTTGGCGTGCACGACGGCGTCCTGCTCGACGTAGGCGACGGCCGGGTCCTGCCGGACCTGGGTCAGCTCGGACGCCGAGAGCCGGGCGACGTAGCCGCCGAAGGTGCCGAGCTCGCGGACGGCGGACGCACCGTGGCCACGCGCCCGGTCGGCCGCGGCCGAGGTCTGGGAGGCGGCGTCGAGGACGACGATGTAGCGGCCGTCGACGGCGGACGCGCCCTGCGCGTGCTTGAGGGGGGCCAGGCCGGGGTCTCCGGTGGCGGTGGCGTGGCCGGCGGTCGCGAGGCCGGTCAGGGTGAGACCGGCCATCGTGGTGAGGGCCGCCGCGCCGATGCGGATCGATCGGGTCAACGTGTGCTCCTTGGGGGATACCGGGTGGTGTCCGAGGCTCCGTCGCCTCGGCCCGGCGGGGACAACGTAGGAGCGGTCCGGGCCCGCCGAACCCCTCAGAAACCGGCACTGCACCTGTGTGCAACGTCCGGACACCGCACCGGCCCCCGAGCAGACGCTCGGGGGCCGGTGGGTGGGGGTCGGTCAGATCAGCGAGTAGAGCAGCTTGTTCGGCGAGCCGCTGCCGGCGTCCGAGACCACACCGGGGGTGGCGCCACCGGTGATGGCGGCCGTCACCGCGGACGGCGAGGCGGACGGGTGGGTCTGCAGGTACAGCGCGGCGACGCCGGCGACGTGCGGCGAGGCCATCGAGGTGCCCGAGATCGTGTTGGTCGAGGTGCTCGTCGTCCACCACGCCGAGGTGATGTTGCTGCCCGGGGCGAAGATGTCGACGCAGGGGCCGAAGTTGGAGTACGAGGCGCGCGCGTCGGTGTTGGTGGTGGCGCCGGTGGTGATGGCGCTCGGCGCACGGGCGGGCGAGACGTTGCAGGCGTTCTGGGTCTCGTTGCCCGCGGCCACGGCCACGGTGACGCCGGCGGCGGTCATCCGCGCGACGGCGTCGTCGGTGGCCTGCGAGGCGCCGCCGCCGAGGCTCATGTTGGCGACCGACGGGCCGCTGGCGTTCTGGGCGACCCAGTCCATGCCGGCGATGACGTCGGAGTTGAGGCCGGAACCGGCGCAGTTGAGAACCTTCACGGGGACGATGGTGACGGCCTTGGCGACGCCGTAGGTGGTGCCGCCGACCGTGCCGGCGACGTGGGTGCCATGGCCGTGGCAGTCCATCGTGGTGATGCCGTCGGCGGAGAACCCGGGTGCGGTGCGGCCGGTGAACTCACGGTGCGAGCTGTTGAGGCCGGTGTCGATGATGTAGGCCTTCACCCCCGCGCCGGTGGCGTTGTAGGTGTAGCTGTTGGTCAGCGGCAGGTTCCGCTGGTCGATCCGGTCCAGGCCCCAGGTCGCCGGCGACTGGGTGGCGAACGCCTTCATCACGGCGTCCTGCTCCACGTAGGCGACGGCGGGGTCCTCGCGGACCTCGCGCAGCTCCGCGGCGGACAGCTCGGCGACGTAGCCGCCGACCGAGTCGAGCTCGCGCACGACCTGGCCACCGTCCTCGCGCGCCCGGTCGGCTGCGGCGTCGGTGCCCGAGGCGCTGTCGAGCACGACGATGTAGCGGCCGGCGACGGGTTGGGCGCCCTGGGCGTGGGTGAGGGGTGCGAGCACGGCGTCGGCGGACGCCGGGGCGGCACTGGTCGCGACTCCGGTCAGGGTGAGACCGGAGACGACGGCGAGAGCCATCGCACCGTGGCGGATCGATCGAGTCACGAGTGCTCCTCCTGGTGGGTTCCGGGCGTGGTCAGACCGGTCGGCCTGGCCCGGGAGCCCTTCCACCGTAGGAAGGGTCGGCCGTCCGCTGAACCCCCAGAAAGAGGCAGTGCAGAAGCATGTAACCGGTCCCAAACACCCCCGGGGGCGTGGGCCGGAGTGCCTCCGGACCTAGCTCGACGCGCCGTGTCGACCCTCGCCGGCGACGAACCGGGCGGCGCCGTCCAGCGCGCCCGCCTGCAGCGACCGCAGCCCGTGCGTGAACTCGATCGCCAGCCCCTCCTCCTCGGGTCGGCCGTCGGCGTCGAGCAGCGCCGCGCGGTCACCGCGCAGGCACGCCTGCGGCAGCGCCGCGATCTCGCGGGCGAGCGCCTCGGCGGCGGTGCGGGCGGTGCCCGGCTCGACGACCCGGTCGGCGAGCCCGATGCGGAGCGCCTCGTCGGCGTCGACCGGGCGGCCGGTGAGCACGAGGTCGAGCGCGCGGCCGGTGCCGACGAGCCGCGGCAGCCGCACCGTGCCGCCGTCGACCAGGGGCACGCCCCAGCGCCGGCAGAAGACTCCGAAGGTGGCGTCGCGGGCGACCACGCGCAGGTCGGCCCAGATCGCGAGCTCGAGGCCGCCGGCGACGGCGTGGCCCTCGACGGCGGCGATCACCGGCTTGCCGAGCCGCATCCGGCTCGGACCCATCGGGCCGTCGCCGTCCGGCTCGACCCGGTTGTCCATCGCGCCGAGGTCGGCGCCGGCGCAGAACGTGCCGCCGGCGCCGGTGAGCACCGCGACGTGCTGGTCGTCGGCGGCGTCGAAGTCGCGGAACGCCTCGGCCAGGGCCTCCGCGGTGGCCCGGTCGACGGCGTTGCGCACCTCGGGCCGGTCGATCACCACGGTGGTGACCGGCCCGTCGGTCTCGACGCGGACCGCCATCAGGACCGGCCGAGGAACTCCAGCACCCGGCTGGTGAGCTGGGCGGCGGCCTCGGGGTCGTGGGTGGCGAGTGACCGGTCGACCCAGAGGTGCTCGCTGCCGGTGTAGACGAACAGCTCGGCGTCGTCGACCGCCTCCACGAGCGCGCGGGCGGCGTCGATGTCGCCCTCGTGGGCGAAGAACTCGTCGTCGTCCTTGCCGTGGATCTGCGCGGCGACGCCGTCGGGCCACGGGCCGAAGGCCCAGTCGCCCGTGATCGGCACGCACGCGTCGATCAGCACGGCGCCGGCCGCGCCGTCCCGGGTCTGCGCGAGCCGCTGCGCCTGCATGACGCCGGAGGAGATGCCGGCGTAGACGAGTCCGTCGGGCAGCTCCGCCGCGGCCGCGTCGGCGAGCGCGTTCAGGTCGGGGGCGCCGTCGGACCGGGTGAACGCGGCACCCTCCTGGATCGTGTCGAAGGTGCGCCCGCCGTAGAGATCGGGTGTGTGCACCACGTGTCCGGCCGCCCGGAGGTCGTCGGCGAGCGCGACGACGCCAGGGGTCAGCCCCTGGATGTGGTGGAACAGCAGGACCTCGGCCATGGGCGGCCTCCTTCGACATCGGGGAGGGACCACTATCGGACAGGTTCCGGACGATCTGCGACCGGGACGCGCGATCGGCCGGCCTGGGACCGTAGGTTGGCGGCATGGCCAAGGAAGACCGCGACGTCGAGCAGATCTACGCCACCGAGGAGGTCGTCGCGAAGCTCCGCCGCCTCGCCGACGCCCTCGAGACCGGGAACTCGTTCCGCATCCAGATCGCGGGCGAACGGTTCCGGGTCCCCGCCCGCGCGCAGTTCTCCGTCGAGCACGAACGCGGTGAGGGCGAGGAGGAGGTCGAGTTCCAGCTGAAGTGGGACGTCGACGACTCCGACGACGCCCCCAGCGAGGGCGACGACGTCGTCTGACAGCGGACCGTCCCGACGGCGACCGGGACAACCGAGGGCCGGACGGCAACGGCGCCGCCCCGCCGGTCGTCCCCGACCAAGGCACCGACCCAGGGTCGGACTCGGGCACCACACCGTCGTCCTGGTTCATCGTCCCGACGTCCGGCGGCACCGCGGCCTGAGCGGACTCTTCTATTCGTCCTTGAAGAACAGCCAGTCACCAACGGGATCCGAGCTCTCCACCATCTGGCGCAGGGTTGCGATCATGACCGCGTACGGCCTGCCCACCCGACCGCGGCTGCTGCCGGCTTCGACCAGGGCGTCGATCACCCCCGCCAAGCCACGCGCGGTATGAAATTCGATGGGCAACACCGCCTTCGTGTAGCCCTCTGCTCGCCGATTGACAGGAAGGTCGCGGTAACGGGTCCTGGCGAGGGCCAAGAACTGCGGCTTTCCACCGGTGTACGTGGCTCGGGCGAAGCGAATGATGCGGACATCTTGCCGGGTCGGAACGCACGCGCGCTTCAGTCCGAGTTCCTCGGAGAGCTCCCGCAGGAGGCCGATCTTGGCGAGAGTTGTGAGGTCCTTGCAATAACGCGCGTCCGTGTCCCAATCGAAGCTTCCGGACGCGCTGAGTTGTAACGAATTCGGCTGTACCAGATTCTTGTGACTCTGGACCTGCAGCCAGATGCGACCGTCGCCGACGAGCAGCAGATCTCCACCAAGATGGTTCGAGCACTGGCTCAGAGCGAACGTCGGAATCACACCCAAGCGAAGGCCGACCGTCGAAAACGTGACAGGTGGAACGGCGTGACTTCGATCAAAGACCGCGAGGTCTGCGAGCCCGTTCGTGGCGACATAGGACGCGTAGTCGGTCTTGTTGACGACAACGCTGGTGGAGTCGTGCATGAGGTCCGAGGCAAGTCGAATCTTGGTCTCGTTGAACTGGCCGGGCTTCCCGCCCCAACGCCGCCACACCTCGCGGGCGGGCCCCTTCGGCGTCCATCGACCGCTTCGGTGCAACTCGATGAGGTGAGCCTCGCTCCTGAGGTTGTCGTCGAGCAGGGGCGAGTAGATGATTCCCGACTCCATCCCTTCGTCGTTCAGCCTGATCCAGTCCGAATAGACCTCGTCATATTCGTAGGGCTCGGGCGCCACGTTGTCGGTGTAGAGCGCCTTGGATTCATGGGCCTTGGACCGCCAGTCGACGATCGATGCAAGGGCGGACAAGACGAAGGCCACGAGGCCAACGACCAGCCAGGCACCTGATGAGGCAAAGATGGAGATCACGCTCAGCACTGCACTCGCCAACGTTGCCATGCTGATGGCGAGGTAGAAGCGACTCGTCCGCATGTACCAAAGGGTGCGGATGAGCCAATCGATCGGGCCGCGACGCTTCTTGTACAGAAAGTGGTGTCGTCGAATGGCACGCCTCAGCTTCTTCTGCTCCTGCGCGTCGCTTTCCGAACGACCTACGGGCTCCCTCACCCGGCATGGTGTAGCACGTCCGGTCAGAGCGAAGGCTGGGTTTCAAGAAGGGGCCCAGCAGCCATGCCGACGTGCGTGACCACCCCATGGGCGCGGAGGAGCGCTGCCGCTGCGCACCGCTGGCACTCCGGGCGGTCTCGGTGGAGGAGACAGCAAGACGGCCTCCGACCCGCGAGCGCGGGTCGGAGGCCGTTCACATGGCGGTGGCGGAGGGATTTGAACCCTCGGTGGACTTGCGCCCACAAACGCTTTCGAGGCGTTCTCCTTAGGCCGCTCGGACACGCCACCGCCGGGAAGGTTACCGGAGCATGCGGGCCGCTCCGAAACCGGCGATGATCCTCCGATGGCGTACGACGAGGACCTCGCCGAACGGCTCCGAGCCGTGCTCGCGGGACGGGACGGGCTGAGCGAGAAGCGGATGTTCGGCGGGCTCGGGTTCATGCTCGAGGGGCACATGGCGGTGGCGGCGAGCCACACCGGCGGGCTGCTGCTGCGCTGCGACCCGGCCGACACCGATCAGCACCTCGCGCAGGACGGCGCCGAGCCGTTCGAGATGCGGGGCAGGGCGATGCAGGGCTGGCTCCACGTCACTCCCGAGGCGGTGGTCGACGACGACGCCCTCGCCCGGTGGGTCGAGGTCGGCACGGCGTACGTCGCCACGCTGCCCCCGAAGTAGGTGTCGGCGGGGCGGTCTAGCGTGCCGTCATGGCACTCACCCTCGGCATGGTCACGATCGACACCACCGACGCCCGCAGCCTCGCCGGCTGGTGGGCCGAGCAGACCGGGGCAGAGGTGT
This sequence comes from uncultured Actinomycetota bacterium, assembly GCA_963780355.1. GTDB lineage: Bacteria > Actinomycetota > Actinomycetes > Propionibacteriales > Nocardioidaceae > Nocardioides. The sequence continues at coordinate 1,050,590 of CAWABT010000001.1, read as the reverse complement.
CCCACGACTTCGACGGGTGGTTCGTCGTGCTCACCGGCGGCACGCTGCCGCTGCGGCTGGCCTTCCAGAAGGTCGACGACCCCACGCCCGGCAAGAACCGCGTGCACCTCGACCTCAACGCTCCCGATCTCGACACCGAGGTCGAGCGGCTGGTCGGCGCCGGAGCCACGATGGTCGGCGAGCGCGGCGACGAGAGCTTCCGCTGGGTGACCCTGAAGGACCCGGCGGGCAACGAGTTCTGCGTCGCTCAGGCCGGCAGCTAGCCCGTCCAGCCCGGGTCGCGGCCGGCGGCGCCGAGCAGCCGGTGCAGCGCGGGCGCGTCGTCCGGCACCGGGACCGGCGGCTCGAACAGCGTGGGTCCGTCGGTCGGGGCGTCCTCCGGCGGCTCGAACGACGACACGAAGTCGAGGCACACCTGCACCGCGGCCGGGTCGGGCTCGTAGGACCGGCCGGTCGCGACCGCGAGGTCCCAGCCGTGCAGCACCACCTCGTTGAGCGCCACCTGGGCCGCGATGAACCCGGGCAGCTCGATCGGACCGGCCTGCGTCATGCCCTCGTAGGCGGCGGGGTCGGCCCAGCCGGTCGCGAGGTCGTCGAGCTGCGACACCACCTGGTCGCGCCAGCCGGGCTCGAGCTGCGCGGCGTCGCCCGACGGCTGGCCGTCTCCGGGCATCGGCTGCTTGCGCGCCGACAGCGAGAACGCGAGCGTCAGGCCCATGAGGTGGTGGCAGATGTCGCCCACCGAGTACTCGGGGCAGGGAGTGCGGTCCCCGAGCTGGTCGTCGGTGGTGCCGACCACCAGGTCGCGGACGAGCGCACAGGTCGGGCCGAAGTCATAGGTCTCCATGCCGCTACCGACCGGCCGGGTGGGCGGCACTCATCGGTCACGCCGGGACGACTTCCTCGACGTCCGGACGCCGCTCGAGCCGCCGGACGTCGGGAGCGAACAGGGACGCCGCCACCGAGGCGACGATCACCGACCCGACGACGGTGAGCCAGACGTCGTACCCGACCAGCTGCGCGACGGGACCGGTGAGCGCGAGGCCGACCGGCCGCGCCACGAACGAGCCGATGAGGTCGAAGGCGTAGACCCGCGCGAGCTTGTCGGGAGCGACGTTCTCCTGGATCGAGAGGTCCCAGCCGACGCTGAAGATCTCCAGCCCGAAGCCGTGCACGAAGGCGCCGGCGAGCACGACGACCATGAGGTCCGACCACGCCATCGCGAAGGGGAAGGCGGCCGTGAGGGCGAGGAACCAGACACCGACGAACAGCGCCCGCTTCGGCTTCCACCGCACCGTCACCAGCCCGCCGACCACGAAGCCGGCCATCATCGCCGCCAGCGCGTAGCCCCACGCCGCCCGGCCGATGGTGTCGCCGACGACGATCGGGCCGAGCACGCTCTGCGCCCCGCCGTAGAAGAGGTGGTAGAGCAGCGCCTGGAGGATCAGCAGCCAGAGCCAGGTGTGGCGGAGCACCTCGCGGAAGCCCGCGGCGACGTCGCCCCACAGGCTCTCCCGCTCCTCGGTGCTCACCACCGGCGGCACGTCGATGCGCGAGAAGGCGAAGGCGGCCACGGCGAAGGTGGCGGCGTCGACGGCGAGCGCCCACCCGCTGCCGAACCCGACCACGAGCAGACCGGCCGCACCGGACCCCACGATCACAGCAGCGTTCTGGCCGAGCCGGCGCCACACCACCGCCTGCCGGAGCAGGGTGGCGGGCACGGTCTGCTGGGTCATCGCCGACGAGCTCGGTCCGGCCAGGGCACCGAGGGCACCGATGACGACGCCGATCACGGCGAGCAGCGGCAGCGAGGCGCGGCCCGTGATCAGCGCCCAGGCGGTGACGCCCTGCGCCACGGCGGCGCCGGCCATCGCCGTCTCCATCATGGTGCGCCGCGAGAGCCGGTCGCCCAGCACGCCGCCGAACATCACGGCCAGCACGTCGGCGAGCGCATAGAGGCCGACGACGATGCCGAGGTCGGAGGCATCGCCGCCGAGGTCGAGCACGGCGAACGCGAGCGCCACCGGCGCGATGCCGTTGCCGAGCGAGTTCACCGAGGCGCCGGCGAGCAGCCAGCGGAACGGTCTGTGGTGCATGACATGAGCGGTCACGCCCGGCAGATTACTTCATGTATCGAACTATTCGCTACCTTAAATGTTCGATGGCCGTAAGATGTGCCCATGCCGCGGGACTTCGCCGACCGTCATGTCGAGCGGTGGCGTGACCACTGGATCGACATCCCGTTCGAGGACGACGTCGAGGCGATGACGGTGCGGGTCGCCTCGCTCAGCAAGGCGTTCCGCAAGGCCACGGAGCTGGCACTGACGGAGGTCGACCTGCAGAAGGCCGAGTACGAGACCCTCCACCAGCTGATGATCCGCGACACCCCCGGGCAGGCCTCCCCCGGCGCGCTGGCCCGCGAGCTCGACGTCTCCGCCGCGGGGATGACCGCCCGGCTCGACGGGTTGGAGAGGCGCGGCCTGGTGAAGCGGATGCCCGGCACCGGCGACCGGCGCCGGGTCGAGGTCGAGGCCACCAAGCAGGGCACCGCCGTCTGGCGGCGGGCCATGCACCTGCGCGGCGACTACGAGGACGACCTCGCCACCGCCCTCACCAAGACGGAGCTCGCCGCCCTCAACAAGCTGCTCAAGAAGCTGACGCTCAAGGCCGAGGCGGACGGCGTACGCCCCTACTAGCGTCGGCCGGCGAAGAACCGGTCGAGCAGGTCGCTCGCCTCGCCGGCCCGGACGCCGGACACCACCTCGGGCCGGTGGTTGAGACGCCGGTCCCGGACGACGTCCCACAGCGACCCGACGGCGCCCGCCTTCTCGTCCCACGCGCCGAACACCAGCCGCTCGACCCGGGCGAGCACCAGGGCACCGGCGCACATCGTGCAGGGCTCCAGGGTGACCACGAGGGTGCAGCCCTCGAGCCGCCACTCGCCGCGCGCGGTGGCCGCTGCCCGCAGCGCCACCACCTCGGCGTGGGCGGTCGGGTCGTGGTCGGCCTCGCGGGCGTTGCGGCCCCGGCCCAGCACGGCGCCGTCCGGGCCCAGCACCACGGCACCGACGGGTACGTCGTCGGTGGCGAGGGCAGCGCTCGCCTCGTCGAGGGCGAGCCCCATGGCCGCCTCGACGTCGGGGTGGCTCACGCCGAGGTCAGCCCGACAGCGTCGTCGAACGCCTCGCCGAAGCCGAGCTTCCGGGCGACGTCGGAGAGCAGCTCGTCGGGGTAGCTGTCGGCGTCGTCGAGCAGGGTGCCGAGGTCGACGGCGCTCACCCCGAGGTCGCTGAGCAGGTCGAGGTCGCCGGCCGGCACCTGGTCCTCGTCGTCGTCGGGCTGCGGGAGGCCGAGGAAGTCGACCGCCGAGCTCGCGAGCTCCCACTCCTCGGCCGCGGTGACGTCGGACAGCAGCAGCCGGGCTCGGTGCTCGGCGACGCGGAGGATGAGGAAGAAGTCCTCGTCCATGCCGACCAGTCCGACGGCGTCACCAGGGAACCGGCGCAGCGCGTGGGTGAGCGTGGGGACGTCGGCGAGGAGGTCGTGGGCGAGCTCGGCCACCCGCCACTCGCCGTCCTGGCGGATGGCGGCGAGCGCGAAGTCGACGACGTCGAGCTGCTCGGCCATGCCCCCAGAGTCCCACGGGCTCTAGGGTTTCGCCATGCGCATTCAGGTCGTCGACCACCCGCTCGTGGCCCACAAGCTCACCGTGCTCCGCGACGAGACGACCGACTCCCCCACGTTCCGGCGGCTGGCCGACGAGCTGGTGACGCTGCTGGCCTACGAGGCCACCCGCGACGTCCGGGTCGACGACCACGACATCGTCACGCCGGTCGCGCCGATGACCGGCACCAAGCTGGCGTCGCCGAAGCCACTGGTCGTGCCGATCCTGCGGGCCGGGCTCGGGATGCTCGACGGGATGATGCGGCTCCTGCCCACGGCCGAGGTCGGCTTCCTGGGCATGGTGCGCAACGAGGAGACGCTGGAGGCGTCCACCTACGCCGAGCGGCTGCCCGACGACCTGTCCGGCCGGCAGTGCTACGTGCTCGACCCGATGCTGGCCACCGGCGGCACGCTCGCGGCCGCCATCCGGTTCCTCGTCGACCGCGGCGCCGACGACATCACCTGCATCACGCTGCTCTCCGCACCGGAGGGCTGCGCGAACCTCGAGCGCGGCCTCGAGAGCCTCGACGTGCCGGTCTCGGTGGTGACCGCCGCGATGGACGAGAAGCTCAACGACAAGGGCTACATCGTCCCCGGCCTCGGCGACGCGGGAGACCGCCTCTACGGGGTGGTGTAGGCCGGTCGGCCCACGTCTCACGTTCCGGCGTGCGCCGGGCCCAGGACCGATAGGTTGTCGGCGCCCCGACCCGGAGGAGGCGGAAGATGCGGATCGGCATCCCACGTGAGTCGAAGCCCGGCGAGACGCTGGTCGCCGCGACCGCGAAGACCACCGGACAGCTGGTGGGCCTGGGCTACGACGTGGTCGTCGAGTCAGGGTCCGGCGCGTACGCCGACCAGCCCGACGAGGCCTACGCGGAGGCCGGCGGCACGGTCGGCTCGGCCGACGACGTCTGGGACTGCGAGATCGTCGTCAAGGTCAACGCGCCAACCGACGACGAGGTCGCGCGCATGAAGTACGGCTCCACGCTCGTCGCCCTGATGGCGCCGGCGCGGAGCCCCGAGCTCGTCGAGCGGCTGGTCTCCAGCGGGGTCACCGGCCTCGCGATGGACGCCGTGCCGCGCATCTCGCGGGCGCAGTCGATGGACGTGCTCTCGTCGATGGCCAACGTGGCCGGCTACCGCGCCGTCATCGAGGCCGCGCACGAGTTCGGCCGCCAGTTCACCGGCCAGGTGACGGCGGCCGGCAAGGTGCCGCCGGCCCGGGTGTTCGTCGTGGGCGCCGGCGTGGCCGGGCTCGCGGCGGTCGGCGCCGCCGGCGCCTTGGGCGCGATCGTGCGCGCCTTCGACGTCCGGCCCGAGGTGGCCGAGCAGGTCGAGTCGCTGGGCGGACAGTTCGTGATGGTCGACATCCAGCAGGAGGTCAGCTCCGACGGCTACGCCAAGGAGATGACGGCCGAGCAGGTGGAGGCCACCGCGGTGATGTACGACGAGGAGGCGCGGGCCGCCGACATCGTCATCACCACCGCCCTGATCCCCGGGCGCCCGGCGCCCGAGCTCGTGACCGCCGAGACCGTGGCCGGCATGCGGCCCGGCAGCGTCGTCGTCGACATGGCGGCGGCCAACGGCGGCAACGTCGCCGTCACCGAGGCCGACCAGAAGGTCGTCACCGAGAACGGCGTCACCGTGCTCGGCTACACCGACCTCCCCGGCCGGCTCGCCGCGCAGACCTCACAGCTGTACGGCACCAACATCGTCAACCTCTTCAAGCTGCTCACGCCCGAGAAGGACGGCGAGCTCGTGCTCGACCTCGACGACGTCGTGCAGCGCGGCATCACCGTCTCCCGTGACGGCGAGTCGATGTGGCCGCCCCCGCCGGTCCAGGTGTCGGCGGCGCCGGCGGCGCCCGTCGTCATGGCACCCAAGAAGGAGAAGCCGCCGCCGGACCCACGCCGCAAGTACTACATCGCGGGACTGGTCGCCGTCCTCTTCGCGCTGGCCGCGGCATACTCGCCGACCGAGTTCCTCGGGCACTTCACGGTGTTCGTGCTCGCGGTGTTCGTCGGCTACTACGTGATCTCCAACGTGGCCCACGCGCTGCACACGCCACTCATGGCCGAGACCAACGCGATCTCCGGGATCATCCTGGTCGGCGGCATCCTCCAGGTCGGCAACGACGACACGGCGATCGCGGTGCTGGCGGTGATCGCCGTCCTGGTGGCGAGCATCAACATCTTCGGCGGCTTCCTCGTGACGCTCCGCATGCTCACGATGTTCCGGAAGGACTGAGCCATGGACGACTTCCTGAACTCCGACGAGCTGCCCGGCCTCGTGCAGGCGGCCTACATCATCGCCGGCGTCCTCTTCATCGCCGCGCTCGCCGGGCTGTCGAAGCACGAGACATCGAAGCGCGGCAACATCTGCGGCATGGTCGGCATGGCGCTGGCCCTGGTCGCGACGCTGCTGCTCGCGCTCCGCGAGGCCGAGCGGTCCCGCGCCCTCACGCTGCTGCTGATCGCGCTGCCGATGGCGGTGGGCGCCGTCATCGGGGCATGGCGGGCACGCACCGTGCAGATGACCGGCATGCCGCAGCTGGTGGCCCTGCTGCACAGCTTCGTCGGCATCGCCGCGGTGCTCGTGGGCTACAACTCCTACTTCGAGCGGAGCGGGTCGGCGTCCGACACCGTGCACGACGTCGAGATCTTCGTCGGCGTCTTCATCGGCGCGATCACCTTCACCGGCTCGATCGTGGCCAACCTCAAGCTGAGCGCGCGGATGAGGTCGAAGCCGTTCGCGCTGCCGGGCCGGCACCTGCTCAACCTCGGCATCATCGTCGGCTCCGTCGTCCTGATGATCGTGTTCGTGATCGTCAACGAGGGGATCGGCGCCGGCGAGCGGGACGCCCTGGTGTTCCTCGTCGTGATGACGGTGCTCGCGCTCGTGCTGGGCTTCCACCTGGTGGCGGCGATCGGCGGCGGCGACATGCCCGTCGTCGTCTCGATGCTCAACAGCTACTCGGGCTGGGCCGCCGCGGCCGCCGGCTTCCTGCTCAGCAACGACCTGCTGATCATCACCGGGTCCCTGGTCGGGTCCTCCGGTGCGATCCTCAGCTACATCATGTGCCAGGCCATGAACCGGTCGTTCGTCTCGGTGATCGCCGGCGGGTTCGGGTCCGACGGCGGCGTCACCGGCGAGGAGAAGGACTACGGCGAGCACCGCGAGATCCGCGTCGAGGAAGCCGCCGAGCTGCTCGCCGACGCGTCGTCCGTCGTCATCACGCCCGGCTACGGCATGGCGGTGGCCCAGGCGCAGTACCCGGTCGCCGACCTCACCGCGCGGCTGCGGGCCCGCGGCGTGGACGTGCGGTTCGGCATCCACCCGGTCGCCGGCCGGCTCCCGGGTCACATGAACGTGCTGCTGGCCGAGGCCAAGGTGCCCTACGACATCGTGCTCGAGATGGACGAGATCAACGCCGACTTCCCCGAGACCGACGTCGTGCTCGTCATCGGCGCCAACGACACGGTCAACCCGGCCGCCGTCGAGGAGCCCGGCAGCCCGATCTCCGGCATGCCCGTCCTCGAGGTCTGGAACGCCCGCGACGTCATCGTCTTCAAGCGCTCCATGGCCACGGGCTACGCCGGCGTCCAGAACCCGCTCTTCTTCCGCGAGAACTCCCGCATGCTCTTCGGCGACGCCAAGGACATGGTGAGCGAGATCGTCTCCCACCTGCCGCACGAGGCCGGAGTTCGATAGTCGCGGACCTTCGGCACGCCTCGACGGCGTGTCGCGGTGCCGAACGTCCGCGACTATCCCAGCGGGAGCTCCTCCACCACCTCGTAGCGAGGACGGCGGCGGGGACCCTCGCCGAGGTGGGAGTGCACGAGCGAGAGCCGGTCGACGGTCCAGGTGGGGCCCTCGTAGGCGTCGAGGAGCCGGACCCACCTGGTGAGCTCGGCGGGGCGGCCGGTGCGGGCCACGGTGACGTGCGGGCGGAACCGCTGGCCGTCGACGGCGACGCCGGCCCGGCCGCAGGCGGCACGGGCACCCGTGGCGAGGCGCTCGAGCTCGATGTGGTCGTCGACAGCGAGCCCGGCGTAGAGCACCTTGGCGCGGGCGACGTCGGGGAACGCGCCGCCGCCGGCGATGCGAGCGGGGAACGGCGTCCGGCGCGCCGCGGCACGGCCGAGGTTCTCGACCAGGTCGTCGAGCGCCCGGTCGGGCACCGCGGCCAGGAAGGCGAGCGTCAGGTGGAGCTGCTCGGCGAGGGTCCACCGGAACCGGCCGTGCCCACGGCGCGGCTCGAGGAAGGCGTCCAGGTCGTCCTGCACCTCGGCCGGCGGCACCACCGCCACGAACATCCGCATCGGCGTCACCCGAGCTGGGTGCCGAGCGCGGAGCCGACGGCGTAGGTCACCCCCATCGCGAACAGACCGCCGAGCATGTTGCGGACGACGGCGCGGCCGGCCGGGCCGTAGCCGAGCCGGGCGCTGAGCCAGCCGGTGAGGGCGAGCGCGAGCGTCACGGCGCCCACGGTGCCGAGCACCCGCGCGTCGGTGGGCAGCAGCAGGATCGTGAGCAGCGGCAGCAGCGCGCCGACGGTGAACGAGATCATCGAGGCGAACGCGGCGTTCCACGCGCTGGTGAGGTCGTCGGGGTCGATGCCGAGCTCGGCCTCCGCGTGCGCGGCGAGGGCGTCGTGCTCGGTGAGCTGCTTGGCCACCGCGACGGCGAGGTCCTCGTCGAGGCCCTTCTGCACGTAGATGCCGGCGAGCTCGGCGAGCTCCTCCTCCGGCTCCTCGCGCAGCTCGCGCCGCTCCTTGGCGAGCAGCGCCTGCTCGGAGTCGCGCTGGGTGGAGACCGACACGTACTCCCCCGCCGCCATGCTCATCGCGCCCGCCACCAGCCCCGCGACGCCGGCCACGAGGATCGCGCTGCTGTCGGTCGTGGCACCCGCGACGCCGACCACGATGCCCGCCGTCGACACGATGCCGTCGTTCGCGCCGAGCACGCCGGCACGCAGCCAGTTGAGCCGGTTGCCGATCCCGCCCTCGTGGGGCTCGTCGGCGTGCGGCCCGACCTCGAGGTCGGAGGTGTCCGTGGTCATGCGCCGATGGTCCCCAGACCCGCGACCGGCAGCAAGCAAGGACAGCCTGCGCTGGCCACTACTCCAGCGACATCCCCCGACGTACGGCGACCCCCACCGGTTGCGCGCCGTCTCGTCGTCCGGGGTGGTGTTGTGGACGGGCCGCTGTGCTTGGATCGTTCCAAACGACCCAAGGAGAACCGTTGAACCACCAGCCCATGACCGCCTGGCCCGGTGAGGCGTACCCGCTCGGGGCGACGTTCGACGGAACCGGCACCAACTTCGCGCTGTTCAGCGAGGTGGCCGAGCGGGTGGAGCTCTGCCTGTTCGACGACGACGGCGTCGCCGGCGGCGAGCTGCGCGAGACCCGCGTCGAGCTCGCCGAGGTCGACGCCTACGTGTGGCACTGCTACCTGCCGCAGGTGCAGCCCGGCCAGCGCTACGGCTACCGGGTGCACGGCCCCTACGAGCCCGAGAACGGCCTGCGCTGCAACCCGAACAAGCTGCTGCTCGACCCGTACGCCAAGGCCACCGCGCGCGAGATCGACTGGGACCAGAGCCTGTTCGGCTACACCTTCGGCGACGAGGACTCGCGCAACGACGACGACTCCGCGGCGCACATGACGCTCGGCGTCGTCGTCAACCCGTTCTTCGACTGGGAGGGCGACCGCCGGCTCGGCTACCCCTACAACGAGAGCGTCATCTACGAGGCGCACGTCAAGGGCATGACCCAGCTCCACCCCGACGTGCCCGAGGAGCTGCGCGGCACCTACGCCGGCCTCTCCCACCCCAGCGTGGTCGAGCACCTGCAGCGGCTCGGCGTCACCGCGATCGAGCTCATGCCGGTGCACCAGTTCGTCCAGGACTCGACCCTGGTCGACCAGGGCCTGCGCAACTACTGGGGCTACAACACGCTCGCGTTCCTCGCCCCGCACGCCTCGTACGCCGGCACCGGCGAACTCGGACAGCAGGTGCAGGAGTTCAAGGCGATGGTGAAGGCCTTCCACGCCGCCGGCATCGAGGTGATCCTCGACGTCGTCTACAACCACACCGCCGAGGGCAACCACCTCGGGCCGACGCTGAGCTTCAAGGGCATCGACAACCCGGCGTACTACCGCCTGGTCGAGGACGACCAGCGCTACTACATGGACTACACGGGCACCGGGAACTCGCTCAACGTCCGCCACCCGCACTCGCTGCAGCTGATCATGGACTCGCTGCGCTACTGGGTCACCGAGATGCACGTCGACGGGTTCCGCTTCGACCTCGCCTCGGCGCTGGCGCGCGAGTTCTACGACGTCGACCGGCTGGCCACGTTCTTCGAGCTCGTGCAGCAGGACCCCGTCGTCTCGCAGGTGAAGCTCATCGCCGAGCCCTGGGACGTCGGGCCCGGCGGCTACCAGGTGGGTGGCTTCCCGCCGCAGTGGACCGAGTGGAACGGCGCCTACCGCGACGTCGTCCGCGACTTCTGGCGCGGCGAGCCGTCGCTGGGCGAGTTCGCCTCGCGCGTGGCCGGCTCGTCCGACCTCTACGAGAACTCCGGGCGGCGGCCGTTCGCCTCGATCAACTTCATCACGGCCCACGACGGCTTCACGATGCGCGACCTCGTCTCCTACAACGAGAAGCACAACGAGGCCAACGGCGAGGGCAACAACGACGGCGAGAGCCACAACCGGTCGTGGAACCACGGCGTCGAGGGCGACACCGACGACCCGGCGATCCTCTCGGCGCGGGCCAAGGCCCAGCGCAACCTGCTCACCACGCTGCTGCTGAGCCAGGGCGTGCCCATGCTGTTGCACGGCGACGAGTTCGGACGCAGCCAGGGCGGCAACAACAACACGTACGCGCAGGACTCCGAGATCGCGTGGATGGACTGGGAGAAGGTCGACGGACCGCTCCTGGAGTTCACCGCCGACCTGGTGCGGCTGCGGCGCGAGCACCCGACCTTCCAGCGCCGTCGCTTCTTCACCGGCACCACGGTCCGCACCCCCATCGCCGGTGGTGAGGGCGACCGTCTGAACGACATCGTGTGGCTGCGCCTCGACGGTCGGCCGATGGAGGGCGACGAGTGGGACGACAGCGCCCCGGCGGTGGGCATGTACCTCAACGGCCAGGGCATCGCCGGCCGTGACTCCCGCGGCGACCCGATCGTCGACGACCACTTCCTGCTCTACTTCAACGCCGACGGCGCGGCCACCGTCACGCTGCCGCCCGAGGAGTTCTCGCAGGCGTGGGACGTCGTGATCGACACCGCCGGCTCCGGGGACGCGCCCACCCGGGCCGCGGGCGAGACGTTCGACCTGGCCGAGCGCAGCGTCGTGGTGCTGCGCGAGCACCACCCACCCGAGGCCGAGCCCGACAGCTCGGTGGCGGCGTCCGTGGCGGCGCAGACGGGAGCGTCGTGAGCCGTACCCCGGTCAGCACCTACCGGTTGCAGATCAGCGCCGACTTCGACCTGCTGGCCGCGACGCGCCTGCTGCCCTACCTGCACGACCTCGGCGTCGACTGGGTCTACCTCTCGCCGCTGCTCGAGGCCGAGCCGGGCTCGAACCACGGGTACGACGTCGTCGCGCACGACCGGGTCGACGCCTCCCGTGGTGGTGCCGAGGGCTTGGCGGCGCTCTCGGCGGAGGCGCGGCGGCTGGGCCTCGGCGTGCTCGTCGACATCGTGCCGAACCACGTCGGCGTCGCGACCCCGAAGCACAACGCATGGTGGTGGGACCTGCTCGCGCACGGCCGCGACTCCGAGCACGCCACCACGTTCGACGTCGACTGGGAGCTCGCCGACGGCAAGGTGCGGCTGCCCGTGCTCGACGACCGCGGCCGCGAGGCGCTGGCCCTCGAGCTGCCCGAGGACGACACCCACTACGAGCCGGTGCACTGGACCGTGGCCGACCACGGCCTCAACTACCGGCGGTTCTTCGCCGTCAACACGCTCGCCGGGGTGCGCGTCGAGGAGCCGCGGGTCTTCGACGCGACCCATGCCGAGATCCGGCGTTGGTTCGCCGACGGGCTCGTCGACGGGCTGCGGGTCGACCACCCCGACGGCCTGCGCGACCCCGGCGCCTACCTGCGCGATCTCGCGGCGCTCACCGGTGGCGGCTACGTGCTGGTGGAGAAGATCCTCGAGCCCGGCGAGCACCTGCCGGGGTCGTGGGCCACCGCCGGCACCACCGGCTACGACGCCCTCGCCCTCGTCGACCGGGTGCTCACCGACCCGGCCGGCGCCGACCGGCTGCCCTTCGCCGACCTCGACTGGCCGGCGATGATCCACGGCACCAAGCGCGCCGTCGCCGACGGCATCCTCGGCTCCGAGACCCGCCGCATCGTCCGCGAGCTCCCCGAGGCGTACGTCGAGCCTGTCGAGACGGCGGTGGACGCCGTCGCCGAGCTGCTCGCCTGCTTCCCGGTGTACCGGTCCTACCTGCCCGAGGGCCGCGAGCACCTCGACGCCGCGTTCGCCGCGGCCCGCGCCGCCCGGCCCGACCTCGCGTCGTCCTTCGACGCTCTCGAGCCCGTGCTGGCGGATCCCGCTCAACCGGCGGCACTGCGGTTCCAGCAGAGCAGCGGGATGGTGATGGCCAAGGGCGTGGAGGACTGCGCCTTCTACCGCTACCCGCGGCTCACCTCCCTCACCGAGGTCGGCGGCGACCCGTCGGAGTTCGCGCTGTCGGTCGCCGAGTTCCACGACGCGATGGCCGTCCGGCAGCGCGACTGGCCGCACGCCATGACGTGCACCTCCACCCACGACACCAAGCGCGGCGAGGACGTGCGCGCCCGGATCGCCGTCCTGGCCGAGGTGCCGGAGGTGTGGGCCACGGCGCTCGACCGGCTCCAGGCACTCGCGCCGATGCCCGACCCGGCGTTCGGCTGCCTGCTCTGGCAGGCGGTGCTCGGCACGTGGGACGGCGACGACCCCGACCTGCGGGCCCGGCTGCACGCCTACGCCGAGAAGGCGATGCGCGAGGCCGGCGACCGCACCACCTGGACCGCGCCGGTCCCCGACTACGAGGACGCCGTGCACGCGGCGGTCGACGCCGCCTTCGACTCCGCCGAGGTGTGCGAGGTGCTCGACGAGCTGCTCGCCGTCGTCAACGGCCCCGGCCGGTCCAACGCGCTGGCCGCCAAGCTGGTGGCGCTCGCGATGCCCGGCGTGCCCGACGTCTATCAGGGCTCGGAGCTGTGGGAGACCTCGCTGGTCGACCCCGACAACCGACGGCCGGTCGACTTCGACCTGCGCCGCGCCGTGCTCGCCGGCGACGCCGACCATCCGGCCGCCGCGAAGCTGCGGCTGGTGCACGAGGTGCTCCGGCTGCGCCGGGACCGGGGCCTCGAGGGCTACGCGCCGGTCGACGCCACCGGCACGGCGGCCGATCACGTGCTCGCCTTCGACCGCGGCGGCGTGGTCGCCGTCGCGACCCGGTTGCCCGTCGGCCTCGCCGGCCGCGGCGGCTGGGGTGACACCCGGCTGACGCTGCCGGAGGGACGGTGGCGCGACGTGCTCACCGACCGCCCGGCATCGGAGTCGCTGGCCTCGCTGCTCGACACGCACCCGATCGCACTCCTGGTGAGGGAGCACCGCGGTGGTTGAGGTGCGACGAGCGGAGCGAGGAGCCTCGAAACCCCGCGGACCCTTCGACGTCTGGGCCCCCTGTGCACAACGGCTGAGACTGTCGGTGGCCGATGCCACGGTCGAGATGCACGAGACCGACGGCGGTTGGTGGACCCCGTCGGAGCCCACCCCGGACCCGGCGAAGGGAGACGTCGACTACGGCTACCTGATCGACGACACGGACGTGCCCCGACCCGACCCGCGGTCGCGGCGCCAGCCGGCGGGCGTCCACCAGCGCTCGCGAACCCACCGGCCCGAGGCCCATCCCTGGACCGACCACGAGTGGACCGGCCGCCCGCTGGCGGGCGCGGTGGTCTACGAGCTCCACATCGGCACCTTCACTCCGGAGGGCACGTTCGACGCGGCGCTCGGACGCCTGGACCACCTGCGCTCGATCGGCGTCGACTTCGTCGAGGTCATGCCGGTCAACGCCGTCAACGGCACCCACAACTGGGGCTACGACGGCGTGCTCTGGTCGGCCGTGCACGAGCCGTACGGCGGCCCCGACGGCTACCAGCGGTTCGTCGACGGCTGCCACGCGGCGGGGCTCGGCGTCCTCCAGGACGTCGTCTACAACCACCTCGGACCGTCCGGCAACTACCTGCCGGAGTTCGGCCCCTACCTCAAGCAGGGCCGCAACACCTGGGGCGACCTGGTGAACCTCGACGGCGACGGCTCGGGCGAGGTGCGCCGGCTCATCCTCGACAACGTGCGGATGTGGCTCGCCGACTACCACGTCGACGGGCTGCGCCTGGACGCCGTGCACGCGCTGCAGGACGACTCCGAGGTGCACCTGCTCGAGGAGATGGCGGTCGAGGTGGCGGCGCTGTCGGCGCACCAACGCCGGCCGCTGACGCTGATCGCGGAGTCCGACCTCAACGACCCGCGCCTGATCACGCCGCGCGAGGCCGGCGGCTTCGGGCTGGACGCGCAGTGGAGCGACGACTTCCACCACGCCGTGCACGTCGCGCTCACCGGCGAGACCACCGGCTACTACGCCGACTTCGAGCCGCTGGGCGCGCTGGCCAAGGTGTGCCAGCGCGGCTTCTTCCACGACGGCACCTACAGCTCGTTCCGCGAGCGCGACCACGGCGTGCCGATCGACACGGCGGCCATGCCCGCCTGGCGGCTCGTGGTGTGCAGCCAGAACCACGACCAGATCGGCAACCGCGCCGTCGGCGACCGGATCACCGAGGCGCTCGACGACGACCAGCTGGCCTGCGCCGCGCTGCTCACGCTGTGCGGCCCCTTCACGCCGATGCTCTTCCAGGGCGAGGAGTGGGGCGCCTCGACGCCGTTCCAGTTCTTCACCTCCCACCCCGAGCCGGAGCTCGGCCGGCTGACCGCCGAGGGGCGGATCGCGGAGTTCGCCCAGATGGGCTGGGACCCGGCGGTCGTGCCCGACCCGCAGGACCCGGAGACCTTCGCTCGATCCAAGCTCGACTGGTCCGAGACCGACGGCGAGCGCGGGCGACGGCTGCTCGCCGTCTACCGGCAGCTCGCGACGCTGCGCCGCGAGCACAGCGACCTCACCGATCCCGCCTTCCCCCGCACCCGCTGCGAGGTCGACGAGGACAAGCGGCTGTTCGCGATGCACCGCGGCGACCTGCTGGTCGTCGTGAACTTCGGCGAGGAGCCGGCGTCACTCGACGTCAGCCAGCGCACGGTCCTGTTCGAGACCGAGACCGGCGTGGACCTGCACGCCGACGGGAGGCTCGACCTGCCGGCCCACGCCGGAGCACTGCTGGCGCCGTAGGTCCGAGGGTCTCGACACGACCTCAGACGGGCACCGCGTCCCGGTCCTCGCGCGGCAGCTCGTCGCCCTCGCGGAAGCCGTGCCGCTCCCACCAGCGGCGCAGCGGCCCGGGCGCCCACCAGTTCCACGCTCCCAGCAGCTTCATCGTGGCCGGCACGAGCAGCGCGCGGACGAGGGTGGCGTCGATGAGCAGCGCCACCAGCATCCCGATGCCGAGCATCTTCATGAACACGATGCCGCTGGTGCCGAAGGCCCCGATCACGATCGCCAGCAACAGCGCGGCGCTGGTGATGATGCGACCGGTCTTCTGCACGCCGGTGGCGACGGCGACATCGTTGTCGCCGGTGCGGTCGAACTGCTCGCGGACGCGCGAGAGCAGGAACACTTCGTAGTCCATCGAGAGCCCGAACAGGATCGCCAGCATCAGGATCGGGTTGGTGGCATCGAGGTAGCCCTGCGGCTGGAAGCCGAGCAGGTCGGACAGGTGCCCGTCGCTGAAGATCCAGGTGATGACGCCGAACGAGGCGGTGATGGAGAACAGGTTCATCACGATCGCCTTGAGCGGCAGCACCAATGACCCGAACGCCACGAAGAGCAGCACGAACATCACCGCGACGACGATCAGCCCCATCCACGGCAGGTGCGCGCTCACCGAGTCGAGCAGGTCGACGGTGTCGGCGGTCAGCCCGCCGACGAGCACGTCGCCGCTGGCCGGCTCGACCCCACGGATCTCGCCGACGAGGTCCTGCGACGCCTCGGTCTGGCTGTTGCCCTCCCAGGTGGCGCGCAGCAGCGTGTAGCCGTCCTGCGTGGCGACCGCCTCGACCCCGACCACGCCGTCGACGTCGAGCACGGCGGCGCGGTAGGCGGCGACGTCGCGCGGCGCGGTGCCGTCGAGCAGCAGCGAGGCGGTCGAGGTCTCCGGGCCGAAGTCGAGCAGCTTGTCGGCGGCCACGTGGGCCGGCGCGTCCTCGGGCAGCACCCGGTGGTCGACGCTCCCCCACTTCACGCCCAGGAACGGCGAGGCCACGAGCAGCAGCAGCGTCACGGTCGCGACGATCACCAGCACCGGACGGCGCATCACGCCGTGGGCGAGCCGAGCCCAGCGGCCGTGCGCGTCCTCGGCGGACACCGGCCGGCCGCGCCGCCAGGGCAGCCGGCCGCCGTCGACCCGGCGGCCGAGCAGCCGCAGCACGGCGGGCAGCACGGTGAGCGCGGCGAGCATCGCGACCAGCACCGCGGCCATGCCGCCGTAGCCCATGCTCCGCAGGAACGCCTGCGGGAAGATGATCAGGCTCGACATCGCCGCGGCCACGGTGAGCCCCGAGAAGAGCACGGTGCGACCGGCGGTACCCATGGTGCGGCGGACGGCGATCGCGGCGGCGTCCGGATGGTCCGGTGGCAGCTGGCCGAGCTCCTCGCGGAACCGCGAGACGATGAACAGGGCGTAGTCGATCGCGAGGCCGATGCCGATCAGCGAGACCACGTTCACCGCGAACACCGACACGTCGGTGAACAGCGTGATCACCCGGACGACGGCCAGCGCACCGACCATCGCCAGCAGCCCGACCAGCGCCGGCATGCTCGCGGCCACCAGGCTTCCGAAGATCAGCAGCGCCAGCAGGATGACGATCGGCATCGAGATGATCTCGGCGCGCTCGAGGTCCTCCGAGGTGATCTCGTTGACGTCGCTGTAGACGGCGAACGAGCCGGCGACGTCGGTGTCGAGCCCGTCGGCCTCCAGCGAGTGCTCCAGGTCGCGGTAGTGGTCGAGGTACTCGTCCTGGCTGTCACCGGCCAGCGAGATGAGCACCTGCGCGCTGTGCCCGTCCGGCGTGACCAGCCCGGCCTCGGGCGGCACCTCGTAGTACGGCACGACCTTCGCGGTCGTGCCCGTCGGCAGCCCGGCCACCACGTCGGCCACCGCGCCGCGGAAGGCCGGCTCGTCGGCGGTCAGCTCGTCGTCGGAGTAGATCGCGACGACATCGACCGACTGGTTGCCGAACACCTCCCGCTCCAGCGCGAGCTCACGGCTCGACTCGGTGTCGGGGTCGTCGAACCCGCCCTGGCTCAGCGAGTCGAAGACCCCGAAGCCGTACCCGGCGGCCGCGACGGCCACCAGGATCCCGAGCGCCAGCACGGCGCGCGCCCGACGGGCCACCACGCCTCCCCATCGATCCAACATCGCGCGCCTCCTGCTCACTTTCGTGATGCATCATCAGTTTGGTTAACGCTGTTCACCGTAAACGGTGTAAACTTCCCGCGTCAACCCCAAATCTCCGAACGGAGCCGCATGACCCAGGTGGAGCCCCTGACCCGGCGCGAGCGCCAGCGCGAGGCCACGTTCGCCGAGATCGTCGAGGCCTCCCGGGCCCTGCTCGCCGAGGCCGACGCCGACCTGTCGCTGCGGGCGGTGGCCAGCCGGATGGGGATGACCGCCCCGGCGCTCTACCGCTACGTGTCGAGCTACCAGGACCTCGTCGACCTGGTCGCCTTCGAGATCGACAAGGCCGCCACCGTGGGCTTCCGGGCCGCCGTCGAGACCGTGCCGGCCGACGACCTGGCGGGCCGCCTCGCGATCGCCTCGGCCGCGTTCCGCCAGTGGGCGGTGCACAACCCCCGCGAGTTCACGCTGGCCTTCCTCAACCCGATCGCCTCGGTCGACTGCGTGCGCCGGGAGATGATCACCACCTCGACGTCCGGCCACTTCTTCACCGACCTGATGTACGCCGTCTGGGAGCGCGACCGGTTCCCGGTGCCCGCGCTCGACGAGCTGCCACCGACGGTGCTCGAGAGCGTGCTCGACCCGCTCATGCCGGCGAAGGTCGAGCACATCCCGCGCGAGTCCCGCGGCCTGATCTGGGTCTACCTCCAGGGCTGGTCGGTGCTGCACGGCGTCGTGGCGCTCGAGGTGAGCGGCAACATGGACCCGCGCCTCATCGAGAGCGGCGACATGTTCGTGCACGCGGTCTCGACGTTCCTGCCGGCGATGGGCCTCGAGGCCGAGCGACCCCGGCTCGAGGCCCTCCTGCGCGACTTCATCGCGAGCTGAGCAGCTCCGCCACCCACGCCGGCACGATCTCGCCGGCCGGCCCGTGCCGGGCCTCGTGGAAGAAGAACGACCCCTCGCTCGGCACCAGGTTGAGCTCGAGGGTCCGGGCGCCGCGGCGGATCGCGTACTGCACGAACCCGGCCGCTGGGTAGACCGCACCCGAGGTGCCGATCGAGACGAACAGGTCGACCGACTCCAGCGCGGTGAAGATGTCGTCGAGGTGGTACGGGATCTCGCCGAACCAGACGACGTCGGGCCGGAGCGCGCTCGCGCCGCAGCCGGGACACGCGGCGTCCGCGCCGAGGTCGCCGGTCCACGGCATCCGGCCGTCGCAGTCGGTGCACCACGCCGAGCGCAGCTCGCCGTGCATGTGCACCACTCGCCGCGAGCCGCCCCGCTCGTGCAGGTCGTCGATGTTCTGCGTCACGAGCAGCAGGTCGTCGCCGAGTGCCTCCTCGAGCCGCGCCAGCGCCCGGTGCGCCGGGTTGGGCTCGACGCCGGCGAGAGCGGCCCGGCGGGCGTCGTAGAACCGCTGCACCACGAGCGGCTGGGCGTCGAACGCCTCGGGCGTCGCGACGTCCTCGACGCGGTGTCCCTCCCACAGCCCGTCGGCGTCCCGGAAGGTCGGCACACCGCTCTCGGCGGAGATGCCGGCACCGGTGAGCACGACGACCTTCACGCCCGGCGATGTTACGGCCGGCACACAGCGGGGAAGTCTCCTGGCCATGAGCTACGAAGTGGTCGTCGAGGAGCTGCGCACGGCAGCGGGTCGGTACGAGGGCGCCGTCAGTGACATGGCGGGCTACGACTTCGAGGCGACGAGCGTCGCCGCCGACACCTTCGGCCACGTCGAGCTCGCCGCCTGGTACTCCGCGGTCGCCGACCAGTGCGACAACGCCGGGAAGGCGCTCCACGACGGCGCCACCGGCCTCGCCACCAGCCTCCGCGCCCAGGCCACCACCTACGAGGGCACCGACGAGAACGTCGGCGCCGCGTTCCGGCCGGGTCTGCCCCGGATCTTGGGAGGCCCGCAGTGACCGCACCGCCGAGCATGGAGCTGGGGCAGACCGAGGACAAGACGCAGCTGGTCCCGGGCCGGGTGTCCGCCGTCCGCGCCAACGTCGACAACCTCTCCGACGAGGCCGCCACGATCCAGGGCAAGCTGCAGACCTTCCGCGGTGTGCAGGTGCCGCACTGGCAGGGCGGCAGCAGCGGGGTGTTCCGGCTCCGGGTCTCCGACGAGACCACGAAGTGGGAGGCCTACCTCGGGCTGCTCAACCAGGCGAAGGGCGCGCTGTCCGCCTACGCCGACGCGCTCGGCACCGCGCAGGACAAGGCGCAGGACGCGATCGACAAGTGGAACGAGGGCGAGCGCGCCACCCGCGCCGCCGTCACGGAGTACAACGCCGCCGTCGCGCGGTACAACACCAGCCTCTTCCAGCCCGCGGGCTCGCCGTTCGCACCGCTGCAGACCGTGCCGCACCCCGGCGCGTTCCACGACCCCGGGGAGGCCCTGCGGCAGGAGGCGCAGCGCATCCTCGACGACGCCCGCGAGCAGCTCGACGGCGCCGGCAGCACCGCGCTCGACGCACTCGGCGCGCCCGAGCAGGCCGGCGGCTCGCGCAACTCCAGCTCCGGCGACGTCGACGTGTTCGGCGCCGACGGCAACCTGGAGGGTCCGGAGTTCTCGTGGACCGGCTGGGAGAACGTGTTCGGCTCCCGGAGCCTCGAGGACACCGGTGAGTCGCCGTTCAAGATCACGCTCGGCAAGGCGGAGGGCGAGATCTACGTCTTCAACGCCGAGGGCGAGTTCACCAACTACTACGGCAACGTCAAGGTCAACGGCGACGGCTCGGTCACGGTGCTCGGTGCCGACGGCTCGGCCGAGGCCACCATCGACAAGGACGGCGTCCGGGTCGGCGCCGACGGCCGGGTCACGATCCTCGGCACCGAGGGCACGATCCACGGCGAGCTCGGCCCGGCCGAGGCCGAGCTGCACGGCGAGGCGTTCGTCGGAGCCGAGGGCGGCGCCGGACTCACCATCGGCAGGAACGGCGTCCACGCCGACGGCGAGCTGTTCGCCGGCGCCCGGGCCCGGGCCGAGGCGGCGGTCGACGTCGGCGGGGTCGGCGCCGAGGGCGCCGTCGAGGGCCAGGCGGGCATCGGGGTCTCGGCCGGCGGCGGCGTCGAGGTCGACGGCAGCAAGGTCACGATCTCGGCCGAGTTCGGTGCGGCCCTCGGGCTCGGTGGCAAAGTGGAGGGCGGCATCACCGTCGACCCGGTCGAGGTGTTCGACACCGGCCAGGATGCCGTCGAGTGGGTGGGAGGCCTGTTCTCATGACGACGACCGCACTACCGCTGCCGATGCGGATCAAGCTGCCCAACGACAGCTGGGAGATCGTCGAGCCGGCGTCACTCGGCGTCCAGAACGTCGCGCTGCTCGCCGTCCGCCGCGGACTGGTGGAGGACGACTACACGCCCACCATCTCGGTGTCCGGCGACTGGCGCACCGACGGCGCCACCCTCGACGACATCGCGGCCGAGAGCCTCGCCAAGGTCGAGTCCGAGGCCGAGGAGGTCGAGCTGCTCGACCGACACGAGACGCCGTCCGACAGCGCCCCCGTGGTCAGCCAGGTCATCGGCGCGGTGATCGAGGTCGAGGGTCGCCGCCACGACCTGCGCCAGCTCCAGCAGATCCGCGGCTACGTCGACCTCGACGACCCCGGCCGCCAGGCCGTCGTCATCCACACCCTCACCTGCACCTACGGGCAGTTCGACGACATGGGCCGCGAGTTCACCGACTACCTGGCTTCGATCGAGCTGACGCTCCCGCAGCCCGACTGAGTGCATCCACCCGCGAGCGGGGCCGAGGAGTGCTGATGCGGCCGCGGCTTCACCTCACGGCCGAGACCGGGTGGGTCAACGACCCGCACGGGGTGACCTTCCACGACGGCCGGTACCACCTGTTCCACCAGTACGTGCCCGACAGCCTGGTGTGGGCGCCGCACTGCCACTGGGGTCACGCCACGAGCAGCGACCTGCTCACCTGGGACCACCACGACGTCGCGCTCGCCCCCGGGGACGGCGACGACGGCATCTGGACCGGGAGCCTGGTCTGCGACGACGACGACGCGCGCATCCTCTACACCTCCGTCAGCCAGCCGGACCTCGGCCTCGGCCGGGTCCGGCTCGCCCACCCCGCCGACGCCGCGTGGGAGAAGTGGACCAAGGGCGACGTCGTCGTCCGGCCGCCGCAGGACCTCGACCTCATCGCCTTCCGGGACCCGTTCGTCCGCCGGGAGGACGCCGGCTGGCGGATGTTCGTCGGCGCCTCGACCCGCGACGGGGAGGCGCTCGCGCTCACCTACACCTCGGCCGACCTCACGACCTGGGCCTACGACGGCGTCGCGGCCGCCCGGTCGACGCACGAGACCGAGCCGGTCTGGATGGGCTCGCTCTGGGAGTGCCCGCAGGTCCTCGAGGTCGACGGGCACTGGGTGATGGTCAGCTCGGTCTGGCACGACGACGTCCTCCACTACGCGGGCTACGGCATCGGCGGCGCCGACTCCTACCGCCACGGCCGCTTCACCCCGTCGACCTGGGGACGGCTCAGCTTCGGCGCCTCGTACTACGCGCCGTCCTTCTTCCGCGACCTCGACGATCGGCCGTGCCTGCTGTTCTGGATGCGCGGGGTCACCGACCCCGAGCAGGGCTGGGCCGGGTGCCTGAGCCTCCCGTACCTGCTGTCGGTCCGCGACGGTCGACTCGTCGCCACCCCGCACCCGGCCGTCACCAGCGCTCGCGGCGCCGTCGTCGACGCCGGGACCACCGCGGCGGCGTTCGACGTCGAGTGGACGCCGGCTCCGACCGGGGACCACCTCGTCCTGACCGCCGAGGCCGGCACGACCGCGCGGGTGTCGGCCGCCGCCGCTCGTATCTCCCTCGACCGCCCCGGCCAGGAGACCTGGTCGATGCCCTGGGACGGCGGACCGGTGCGCGTCCTCGTCGACGGCCCGGTCGTCGAGGTCTCCGCCGACGGCGGCGTCCTCGGCGGCCCGGTGGAGCCGACGAGCGGGTGGCAGCGCCCCGCGGGCCGGAGCCGTGCCTGGGAGCTCGTCAGCCGAAGGTCAGCCCGTACCGCTCGATGAGCGGCATCGTGGCCTCGAGGTCGCCCTCGCACCCGTAGGGGGCGATCACCGGGCCGAGGTCGAGGTCGTCCGGAGCGGTGTCGATGATCCGGAACGCCTCCTCCAGCCCGCCGGGCGAGATCAGCTCCAGCAGCCGGGCCGGCTCGTCGGCGGCGTTGAAGAAGGTGTGCCACTCACCGCGCGGCTTGAACACCAGGTCGCCGACCTCGGCCACGTGCTCCTCGCCGTCGGCGACGAACCAGACCCGGCCCTCCAGGACGAGGCTGAACTCGTCCTCCTTGGTGTGGCGGTGCATCGGGGCGGCGATGGAGCGCGGCGCCAGCAGGTGCTCGACCACGGCCAGCCGGCCGCCCCAGTCCTTCGAGTCGACGAGGAACCGGTCCCGGCATCCCGCGGGTGAACCGAGGATCTCGCCTTCGCCGGCACGGATGACTCGTCTGTCCATGGGCCGAGGATCTCGCGGCGTCCGCTATCGGACCATTGCAGAAATCTGGTACGCCGGGACCATGACCAGTCGAGCGCGGGTGATCGACAAGCTCGACGCGGTCGCGAGCTCGGGGTCCGACCTGGTGACTCTGTGGCGCCAGGCCGGCCCGCTGGTGGCCGAGGTGGTGCCCCACTTCGAGGCGGCCTGCTTCTTCACCGTCGACCCGGCGTCGCTCCTCACCACGAGCCACTTCCAGGAGGGCCTGCCGGAGATCCCGTCCGAGTGGCTGGGCCGGGAGTACGCCGAGCAGGACTACAACTCGATGCGCGAGGTGCTGCAGTCGGCCGCCGGCACGGGCACGCTCGACGACGCCACCGGGGGCCGGCCCGAGCTGGCCCGCAAGTTCCACGAGGAGATGCAGCCCTTCGGCTGCGACCAGGAGCTTCTCGTCGCGCTCCGGACGAACGACGGCGAGGCCTGGGGGTTGATGGGCCTGTACCGCGAGACCGGTCGGCCGCGGTTCTCTCCGGAGGAGGTCGACGTCGCCCGCCGGGTGGCGCCCGGGCTGGCGGCCGGTGCCCGTCACGCCCTGCTGCTCGGACAGGCGCGGGAGCCCGACCTGCCGGCGGCGCCGGGCCTGGTCGTCCTCGACGAGCGGCTCACCGTCGAGTCGGCCACGCCGACGACGCCCGACTGGCTCGCCGCCCTCGGCGGGACGGTCGACTCGCCGCCGGCCAGCGTGCTCTCGGTCGCGGGTCGGGTGCTGGGCGGGAGCGGCGGTCCGGCGGAGTCCCGGGTGCGCGCCGACGACGGCAGGTGGGTGGTCCTGCACGGTGCGCCGCTCGTGCACCGGGACGGTCGGCGCCGCGCGTCGGTCGTGGTCGAGTCGGCGCAGCCGGAGCACCTCACCTCGCTCCTCATGCGCGCCTACGGCCTGACCCCCCGCGAGCGCGAGCTCACCCGGCTGGTGCTGCGCGGCGAGTCGACCGACGCGATCGCCGGCGAGCTGGGCATCGCGGCCGGCACCGTGCAGGCGCACCTGCGCAACGTCTTCGAGAAGACCGGCGTGCGGAGCCGCCGCGAGCTGGTCGCCGTGGCCTTCCAGCGCCACTACGCACCGCGGGTGCGGGACAACGAGCGGCGCACGGCGTCCGGACTCCCCTCCCGGCATGGTCCGATGCCGACATGAGCACGTCAGACTGCGTGCGACCGGTTCACGAGCAGGAAGGGTGACCATGGGCTTCGTCTTCGACTTCGCCGACGGCAGCAAGGAGCAGCGCGACCTGCTCGGCGGCAAGGGGGCCAACCTCGCGGAGATGACGAACCTGGGGCTCCCCGTGCCCCCGGGCTTCACCATCACCACCGAGGCGTGCCGCGCCTACCTGAGCGACGGCGGCGACCCCGAGGGGCTGGCCGACGAGGTCACCGAGCACCTCCACGCCCTCGAGGAGACGATGGGACGCCGGCTCGGGGACGCCGACGACCCGCTCCTGGTGAGCGTCCGGTCCGGCGCGAAGTTCTCGATGCCCGGGATGATGGAGACCGTCCTCAACATCGGTCTCAACGACGAATCGGTGGAAGCGCTGGCCCGGCAGAGCCAGGACGAGCGGTTCGCGCAGGACTCCTACCGCCGGCTGCTGCAGATGTTCGGCGCGACGGTGCTCGACATCGAGGCCACGCACTTCTCCGGGGCGCTGGATGCGGCCAAGGAGGCCCGGGGCACGGAGAGCGACCTCGACCTCGACGCCGACGACCTGCGCGCGCTGGTCGAGACGTTCAAGGGCATCGTGCGGGAGCACTCCGGTCGGGACTTCCCGCAGGACCCGCGCGAGCAGCTGGACCTCGCGGTGCGGGCGGTCTTCGACTCCTGGAACACCGACCGCGCCCGGCTCTACCGCCGTCGGGAGCGCATCCCGGACGACCTCGGCACCGCCGTGAACGTGCAGGCCATGGTGTTCGGCAACTTCGGCATGGACTCCGGCTCCGGCGTCGCCTTCACCCGCGACCCGGCCAGCGGCGCGCAGGGCGAGTACGGCGACTACCTGCAGAACGCCCAGGGCGAGGACGTCGTCGCGGGCATCCGCAACACCGTCAGCCTCGCCGAGATGAAGGAGGTCGACCGCACCTCCCACGACGACCTGCTCGCGATCATGGCCCGGCTGGAGCGCCACTACCGCGACATGTGCGACATCGAGTTCACCGTCGAGCGCGGCAAGCTCTGGATGCTCCAGACCCGGGTCGGCAAGCGGACGCCGGAGGCGGCGTTCCGGATCGCGATCCACATGGTCGACGAGGGCCTGATCCAGATGGACGAGGCGGTCACCCGCGTCACCGGCGACCAGCTCGCCCAGCTGATGTTCCCCCGCTTCGACGAGAGCGCCGAGCGCACCCTGCTCGGCTCCGGCATGAACGCCTCCCCGGGCGCCGCGGTCGGCAAGGCGGTCTTCGACTCCGACACCGCGGTGGCGTGGGCCGAGCGCGGCGAGGACGTCATCCTCGTCCGCAAGGAGACCAACCCCGACGACCTGCGCGGCATGGTCGCCGCCCAGGGCATTCTCACCAGCCGGGGTGGCAAGACGTCGCACGCCGCCGTCGTCGCGCGCGGGATGGGCCGCACCTGCGTCTGCGGCGCCGAGTCGCTCGACGTCGACACGCAGGCCAAGGAGTTCCGGGTCCGCGACGGCATCACCGTCCGCGAGGGCGACGTGATCTCCATCGACGGCTCGACCGGCGAGATCTTCGCCGGAGCCGTGCCGGTCTCCGCCGCGCTGGTCGTGCGGCACTTCGAGGGGGAGCAGGTCGACGACGACCTGGTGGCCGCGGTCGCCCGCGTCATGGCGCACGCCGACGGCGCCCGCCGGCTCCGGGTCCGGGCGAACTCCGACACCCCCGAGGACTCCGCGCGCGCCCGCCGGTTCGGGGCGCAGGGCATCGGCCTGTGCCGCACCGAGCACATGTTCCTCGGCGACCGGCGCGAGCTCGTCGAGCACCTCATCGTCGCCGAGGACGACCGGGCGCGACAGGAGGCGCTCGATGCGCTGCTGCCCCTGCAGCGGCAGGACTTCCTCGAGATCTTCGAGGCGATGGACGGGCTCCCGGTCACGATCCGGCTGATCGACCCGCCGCTGCACGAGTTCCTCCCGGACCTCACCGAGCTGTCGGTGAAGGTGGCGCTCGCCGAGCAGAGCGGCGAGGTCGACGAGCACGACCGGGTCCTGCTGCAGCACGTGCGACGGCTGCACGAGCAGAACCCGATGCTCGGGATGCGAGGCGTCCGGCTGGGCATCCAGATCCCGGGCCTCGTCGAGATGCAGGCCCGCGCGATCCTCGAGGCCGCGGCCGACCGGGTCGAGGCCGGGATGCGGCCGCTGCCCGAGATCATGGTGCCGCTGGTGGCCAGCGTGCGGGAGCTCGAGATCGTCAAGGCGATCATCACGACGTCGGCCGAGGAGATCCAGGAGCAGCGCGGCGTCACCGTCGACTACAAGGTCGGCACGATGATCGAGCTGCCGCGGGCGGCCTTCCTCGCCGACCGGATCGCGAAGGAGGCCGACTTCTTCTCCTTCGGCACCAACGACCTGACCCAGATGGGCTGGGGCTTCTCCCGCGACGACGTCGAGTCGTCGTTCTTCTCCCGCTACTTCGAGCACGCCATCTTCGACGTGTCACCGTTCGAGTCGCTCGACCAGCTCGGCGTCGGCGGCATGGTCGAGATGGGCACCGAGAAGGGCCGGCAGACCAAGCCCGACCTCAAGGTCGGCGTCTGCGGCGAGCACGGCGGCGACCCCCGGTCGATCCACTTCTTCGACTCCGTGGGCCTCGACTACGTCTCCTGCTCACCGTTCCGGGTGCCGATCGCCCGGCTCGAGGCCGGCCGCTCGGTGCTCGCCCGACGGGCCGAGCACTGACGCCGGTCCGCCACCGCGACGGGCCCCGTACGCTGCTGGACGTGCCCCCACAGCCCACTGCCACCGGCGTCGACGATGCCGCCCTGCTCGGGCTCCGCCGCTGGAACCTCGGCCTGGCGGTCCTGCACGCGGCCCAGGCCGTGGCCGTGGTCGTCCTGGCCAGCGACTTCGCCATCACCGTCGTCGCGTCGTACGCCCAGGGGCCGCCGGGTACCGCCCTCGCGGACGCCGAGTCGGTGGCCGACGTGCGTGTCGGCTGGGCGATCGCCGCCTTCCTGGTCCTGGCCGCGGTCGACCACCTGGTGGTCGCCACGGCGGGTCGTCGTCGCTACGATTCGGATCTGCGACGCGGGCTCAACGCGTTCCGCTGGGTCGAGTACTCCGTCAGCGCGACGATCATGATCGTGCTGATCGGCTTCTACAACGGCATCGTCGAGATCTCGGCGGTGCTCGCGATCATCGGTGCCAACGTCGCGATGATCCTCTTCGGCTGGCTGCAGGAGCTGATGAACCCGCCCGGGCGGACGGCGACGACCATGCTCCCGTTCTGGTTCGGCTGCGTCGCCGGTGCGGCGCCCTGGGCGGCGATCACGTGGAACCTGGTGGCGGCGCGGGAGGACGTGCCGGGGTTCGTGTTCGGGATCTTCGTGTCCCTGTTCGTGTTCTTCATGAGCTTCGCGGTCAACCAGTGGCTGCAGTACCGCGAGGTGGGTGCCTGGCGCAGCTACGCCGTCGGCGAGCGGGGCTACCTCGTCCTCAGCCTCGTCGCGAAGTCCGCCCTGGCCTGGCAGATCTTCGCCGGCTCGCTGGTCTGACGGCCGCCGGCCGGGTCGCGGTCAGTAGTACCAGGGGTAAGGCGACCAGTCGGGCTCGCGCTTCTCGAGGAACTGGTCGCGGCCCTCCTGGGCCTCGTCGGTCATGTAGGCGAGGCGGGTGGTCTCGCCGGCGAAGAGCTGCTGGCCGACGAGGCCGTCGTCGACGGCGTTGAAGGCGTACTTGAGCATCCGGACGGCGGTGGGTGACTTGCCGTTGATCAGCCGGCCCCACTCCAGGGCGGTGGCCTCGAGCTCGGCGTGGGGGACGGCGCGGTTGACGGCGCCCATGCGCATGCCGTCCTCGGCGGAGTACTCCTGACCGAGGAAGAAGATCTCGCGGGCGTACTTCTGGCCGACCTGGCGGGCGAGGTAGGCGGAGCCGTAGCCGCCGTCGAAGGAGCCGACGTCGGCGTCGGTCTGCTTGAAGCGGGCCTCCTCGCGGCTGGCGAGGGTGAGGTCGCAGACCGGCCTTCCTCGCCGACCGGATCGCGAAGGAGGCCGACTTCTTCTCCTTCGGCACCAACGACCTGACCCAGATGGGCTGGGGCTTCTCCCGCGACGACGTCGAGTCGTCGTTCTTCTCCCGCTACTTCGAGCACGCCATCTTCGACGTGTCACCGTTCGAGTCGCTCGACCAGCTCGGCGTCGGCGGCATGGTCGAGATGGGCACCGAGAAGGGCCGGCAGACCAAGCCCGACCTCAAGGTCGGCGTCTGCGGCGAGCACGGCGGCGACCCCCGGTCGATCCACTTCTTCGACTCCGTGGGCCTCGACTACGTCTCCTGCTCACCGTTCCGGGTGCCGATCGCCCGGCTCGAGGCCGGCCGCTCGGTGCTCGCCCGACGGGCCGAGCACTGAGGCGGTCAGTCGCCCGGCTGTGTCAGCTCCGGGTAGTCCTCCGAGTTGTTGAGGACGCCCGCCGCGACGTCGCCCAGCCGTTGCCGGTGTCGGCGAGCCCAGTCGCGCATCAGGGTGAACGCTTCTTCCGGTGTACACCCGCGGATCTGGGCGATGGCGCCCTTGGCCTGCTCGATTCCGACGCGGCTGTTGAGTGCGGTCTGGAGCTGCTCGGTCAGCAGCTCGTTGCGGCGGATGGCGCGCTCTTGGAGCAGCCCGATGGTGGCGACATCCGCGAGCGCTTGCACGACCCGGACGTCCTCGGGGTGCATCTCGCGCGAGTCGTCGCCGAAGATGTTGAGCGCGCCGATGACCTGACGGCGCAGCCGCAGCGGAAAGGCGTGCACCGACCGGAACCCCGCCCCGACTGCCATGGCCGCGAACTGCGGCCACGGGATCGACGCGGAGGTGAGGTCGGCGTTCACCACCGGCTGGCCCAGCCGGAAGCAGTCCTGGCAGGGACCCTCGGTCGTCTGGGCTTGGAAGATCTCGACGGCACGAACCGCCTCACTGCTGGCCGCCATGAGCTGGAGTCGGCCGTTGTGGTCGGCCAGAAGCAGCCCTGCCGCGGAGCCGAGCGCGAGCTGCGACGCATGCGAGGTGACCATCGACAGGAACTCGATGAGGTCGAAGTCGTCGACGAGCGTGTCCGACACCTCGACGAACACCTCTGCGACCCGCTCCGGAGGGATCGAGGTCATCATGCGTCCTTCCGCTGGCGTCGCACTGGTGGGCCGCTGCTGGTGGTCATTCATCGTCGACCTCGAACGTGAGTCTACGAGCCACCACGTCAGCTGCGACCTGCCCGAGCCGCAGGCCATGGGCGTACGCGTGAGCCCGCAGCCTGACCATCGCCGTCGGCAGGTCCACTCCGAGCTGGACCATGACCATGCCCTGGGCCTGGTACACGTCACTCCGGTCGATCAACGCGTCGTCGATGGGCGACGTCGTCGACTCCGGGGCGTACTGCGAGTCGAGCAACCAGATGAGGGCGAGCTCGGCGAAGTCGAGGGCTGACGCTGTGAGCGACGGCGTCAGCGTGCCCGGCCGATCCCGATAGACGTCCAGCACTCCCAGCCGCGCCGCGCCGACCTGCAGCGGGAACGCGAACACCGCCCGAACCCCCAGATCGAGGGCTGCCGAGCAGTAACCCGGCCATCGGACGCCGGCCTCACGCTCGAGGTCGGACACGAGGACGGGCCCTCGCGATGCGAATGCGTCCAGGCACGGGCCTTCGCCGATCGTGAACTGCAGCTCCTCCACCTCCTGGCTGTCGGCGCTGGAGGCCGCCACCGACAACGGAGCACCCTCGGCGTTCATCAGACTCAGACCGACCCCTGACGCGGACAGCTCGCGGCACGCAGCTCGACACAACCGCTGCAGCCGCCCGGCGAGCTCGGCACGGTCGTCAGCAACAACGGGCTCACGGCGAACCGCGGCCCGCACGGTCTCCAGCGGGTCAGCCGTCGTCATGACCTCGGCTCCCACGGCTGGGGGTACCGCCTGGCGGCCGGACCGGCCGAGGTGCACGAGAGCCGCGCTCCACCGCCCTCACCCCTCATCGCATCGACGAGCGGGTGACCCTCGGTCGAGGTCCGGGACGACAGATCACTCGCGTAGATCTCGACTGTAGCCGCGACCGACGCGGATGCCGTGTCCGGATGACCTACCCTGGTGATGCACTGTCACCCCGGACCCCGGTGGCCTCGATCGAGCGAACCCCCGCTCTCGACCACAGAGGACGACCCATGGCCGGTGCCCCGTCCCGCCCGGCGGTGGCTGCGGCGCACACCAGCCACTTCACCGACCTCCTGCACGTCGTGCGCGCCGAGGGCCTCCTCGAACGGCGGCGTGGCTACTACGGGCTCCAGATCGGCGCCCACCTCGCCGCGTTCGTCCTCGTCTGGGTGGCCTTCTTCCGGCTGGGGGACTCCTGGTGGCAGCTGGTGCTCGCCGCGGCTCTCGGTGTGATCGTCACGCAGTTCGGGTTCCTCGGACACGACGCCGCACACCGCCAGATGTTCACCTCCGCTGCATGGAACGCCTGGACCGCCCGGATCCTCGCGGGCGGGTTCGCCGGGCTGAGCTACGCGTGGTGGCGGGCCAAGCACAACAAGCACCATCACAGCCCGAACGTGGAGGGCCACGACCCCGACATCGCCCCCGGCGTGATCGCGTTCACGCCCACGATCGTGGCCCAGCGCACGTCAGGGCTGGCCGGCTGGTTCGTACGTCGGCAGGGCTGGCTGTTCTTCCCGCTCCTGACGCTCGAAGGGATCAATCTCCACGTCGAGAGCATCCGGGCCGCCTCGGACAGGAGCTCGCCACAACCGTGGCGCCGCACCGAGCTCGGGCTGGTGCTGGTGCGGCTGACCGGCTACGTCGCCGTGCTCCTCTGGTTCCTCCCGATCGCGCTGGCCGTCTCCTTCCTCGCCGTCCAGATGGCCGTCTTCGGCCTCTGCCTCGGCGCCT
This sequence comes from uncultured Actinomycetota bacterium, assembly GCA_963780355.1. Classification (GTDB taxonomy): domain Bacteria; phylum Actinomycetota; class Actinomycetes; order Propionibacteriales; family Nocardioidaceae; genus Nocardioides. The sequence goes on along the minus strand of CAWABT010000001.1, from coordinate 1,019,800 downwards.
CGTTCGCTCCGGCACACAAGGGGATGCCCATCGTCCCTCGCGACATGCAGCTCGACTTCCTGCGCCGCCAGGTCCTGGTCTCGCGCAACGTGCGCGGCAACCCCGTCGTCGACTGGGCCATGGGCGGTCTCAACTACCAGATCGAGCACCACCTGTTTCCGAGCATGCCGCGCTGCAACCTGAGGACAGCGCAGCCACTGGTCCGGGAGCACTGCAGACGTGAGGGGATCGAGTACGTCGAGGTCGGCCTGTTCCGCTCCTACGCGATCGTGGTCGACTACCTCAACCACGTCGGCATCCGCGCCCGCGACCCCTTCGACTGCCCGCTCGCGGCCCAGCTGCGCGGGTGAGCTCGGCTCACCGGCGCCGGACGGAAGGTCCGCGTGAGCGGTCCAGGGCCATCGGCAGCACTGCGGTCAGGAGACCGGCCACGAGGGCGCCCGACGACCCGAAGATCGTGAACTGCTGGTCGACGTCGATGCCGGCGGACGTCGTGACGGCCCACCCGACGGCATAGGTGCCTCCCAGGAAGAGGGGCCAGGCGAACGCCAGGGCTCCCACCCGGGGCAGCAGGAGGATCCCCTGGGCGATGCCGACCACCGCGCCGCTCACCGCGCCTTGCAGGACCAGCGAACCGAGGTCGGTCCGGTAGCCGACCAGGGCAGCACCGCCGGTCAGTCCGGTCATCGAGGCCGACGGCGGTCGCGAGGATCCAGGTCAGGGGGTGGAGTCGGGCCGGCCCCATGGCCCAGGCCTGGACGGCGCCGAGGATCGCGCCGGTGAGGAACCCCCCGGCGAGTGCTGCGACCGGGCGGTCGACCCGACCGGTCAGCAGCAGGGCGGCGTACCCGCCGAGCGGGTAGCCGGCGAACGACACCAGCCACCGCCCGACGGTGCGACCTGTCCCCCGTCGCGGCACGGGGCGGATGCGGGGCGGTGCGGTGCGGAGGCTCGGACATGACGTCCTCCTGTTCGTTGGTCGTGCTCGGTGACGGGTGGGCGTGGTCGCCGGATCAGGGCGTCGGTGGTCGGCGGCCCGGCGATCCAGGCCGCGAGGAGGTTGTCGGGATGCTCGGAGAGGTGGTCGCGGACCAGCACGTGGAGCAGGTCGCGCGTCGCCGCGCAGGTGCGCGTCGGCCACGGCGACCAGCTGTCGGTCCCGGGTCGAGGTCCCGTGCCGTGCCGGCTCGGGCGAGGAGGTCGTGATCCGCCGACCAGGAGGGCGGCGGCCACCAGGAGCGGCGTGGAGGTGGAGATCGCGGCGAGCTCGAGGACCTCGGCGGGCGCGTCGGGATCGCCGCCGATCAGGCGGCGGAGGAGGGCGGTGTCGTCGTCGGGCACACCGGCACCGTGGGCGCCGGCCGCTGACGGGGCGCTGACGGCGCCGTCGACCGCCGCCACCGGCGTCGGGGTGCCCTAGCTCTCGAGGAGTGCTCACCGTCGCCGTACTCGGCGCGGTCGAGGCTCGCAGGGATGGTGTTCTGCTCTCGGTGCCGGCAGGCAAGACCACCGAGCTGCTCGTCCGGCTCGCCCTCGCAAGCCGGCTCCAGCGTGCGCGTGGATGCCCTGCTCGACGACCTCTGGCCGACGAGCGCGGGTCGGAACACCTTGCAGTCGAAGGTCTCCCAGCTGCGTCGTGCGCTCGGCGACAAGGACGCTCGTCGTGGCCGAGGACGACACCTACCGGCTCGCCGTCGAGCCGGACTGCGTGGACGCCGTCCACGTGCGTCGACCTCGCCGCGCCAGGCAGTCCGCGGCCCGCCGCGCGGGCGACGTGACCACGGCACTGGAGAAGGCGCAGCGAGGGACTACGAGCTCTTCCGCGGCGAGATCCTCGTCGACGACGGCGCCTGGGCCGCCCCCCACCGCGCGCCGTCTCGAGGAGGTCCGGCTGGGGCTCCTCGAGGACGTGATGGCCGCTCGCGTCGACCTCGGTTCCGGCGGGGAGCTCGTCGGCGAGCTCGACGACGCTGGTCACCCAGCACCCGCTGCGCGAGCGACTCTGGGGCTCGCTACATGACCGCGCTCTACCGAGGCGGCCGTCAGGCCGAGGCGCTCGCGGCGTACGCCCGGGTGCGGACGCGTGCTGGTCGACGAGCTCGGCATCGAACCCGGTCCCGACCTGCGCGCGCTCGAGCAGCAGCTGCTCCGGCAGAGCACCGCCCTGGGCGGTCGCGTCCGGGCTGCACCCCTGACCGCGACCAGGCAACCTGCCGCCGAGCCGCCACCGCGCTGCTCGGCGCGCGGTCAGGAGCGTCGTCGCGCTGCGTCGGGCTGCGTCGCAGAGCAGCGGCTCGTGACCGTCGTCGGACCGGCCGGCGTCGGCAAGACCCGGCTCGCGCTCGAGGTCGCGCGGAACCTGGACGTGCCCGGCGGCGTCTGGCTGGTGCGCCTCGAGGCCGTCGACCGCTCGGCCGATCTCGAGCAGGTCGTCGCCGAGACCCTGCACGTGGCCGGCGAGCGCCCTGTTGCGCGAGCGTCTCCTGGGCGCGCAGACCGTCCTCCTTCTCGACAACTGCGAGCACGTCCTCGACGACGTCGGCGCCCTGGTCGGCCCCCTCCTCGACGACGTCCCCGGACTGCGCATCCTCGCGACCAGCCAGGCGTCGCTGGGCATCGACCACGAGACCGTCCACCACCTCGACGCCGCTCTCGGCCGAGGACTCCGCGGCACTGTTCTGGGCCCGCGCCCACGAGATGCGCCGCCAGCTCGTGGTCGATGCCGACGACGACCGCGCTCGTCGAGGAGGTGTGCCGGTCCCTCGACGGCCTGCCGCTGGCCATCGAGCTCGCCGCCGCGCGGGTGCGCTCCCTGTCGATGCGTCGACATCGCCCGCCGCCTCGACGACCGGTTCGCCCTGCTCCAGGACCCCAGCAGCCGCCGGCCCGAGCGCCGACGCGCGCTCGCCGGCGCCATCGGGTGGAGCTACGACCTGCTCTTCCCCGACGACCAACGCGGTCTCTGGGCCCTGTCCTGCTTCGCCGGCAGCGCCTCGCTGGCAGGCGGTCGAGCACGTGCTCGAGGCCCTCGACGTCCCCGCGGCGGCGGTGGTCGACACCCTGACCCGGCTGCGTCGACCGCTCGCTGGTCACCGTGGACAGCTCCGAGGACGGAGAGGTGCGGTACCGGCTGCTCGACAGCATCCGCGCCTACGCCGGCGAGCGTCTCGCCGACGCCGGGCTTGACCGACGGCCGCGCACCGCGCCCACGCCCGCTGGTACGCCCAGACGGCCGAGCTGGTGCGAGGCCAACATCCGCGGCAGCGAGCCAGCCCGCGTTGCCTGGCCATCGCCGCGCCGAGCGAGCCAACGTCGACGCCGCGCTCGCCTGGAGCCGGGTCGAACGAACCCGATCTCGGTGTCGAGCATCGCGACTCGGGTTCGGCTGGACCTGGGTGGTCCTGGGCGACGGCTCGGCCGCCGCCACCCGCGATCCGCTCCACGCCTCACGCCCACCACCCCGCCCGCTGGACCGGGCCGCGGCGCTCCTGGTCGCCGGCTGGCTCGAGGCGTCGGCCGGCAACGTCGCGCTCGCCCAGCGAGACCTCGACGAGGCGGACACGCATCGCCTGCGACCTCGGCGCCGAGGTGACTGCGAGCCGACGTCGCACGGCACCGCGCCTTCGTGTTCCTCCAGCAGGGCCTCCCGCAGGAGGCGGTCGACTCGGCCGTCACCAGCCTGGAGACCTACCGTCGCCTCGGCCTGGCCTGGGAGACGGCCGCCAGCCTCGTGCTCGCTGCCTACGGAGCGCTGATGCTCGGGGACACCGCGACCGCGGCCCGCGACGGGAGCCGAGGCCGTCGAGCATCCTGACCCCCCTGGGTGACTCCTGGGGCCTGGTCCACGCCACAGGCGATGCTGGGATCGCATCGCCCACGTCGAGCACCGCTTCGAGGAGGCCATCGACGCCCTCTCGGAGTGCCGCGCGAGGAGTCCGCAGCCCTCGGCTTCCTCGGGCAGGCGGCCCTCCACCTCGGCGTCCCTGGCCCACGTCCAGCAGCGCGCCGGGCGGACGTCCGAGGCCACGGCCTCGTTCGACGACGGGCCCTCGCGGCCGCGACCGCCAGCGGCGACGGCCGGATGGCCGCCGACGGCCCGCCTGAGTCTCGCACGACTGCTCAGGAGCACCGGCGACGGAGCCGGCGTCCGTGGCGCTGCTGGAGGAGAACCTGCAGTGGTACGCCGGCGCCGGCGGCGGCGACGGCGCCCTGCTCTCGCCGCTGCGTGCTCGCCGCGGAGACCGAGCGACCGAGCCACCGCTCGACGAGGTCCTGGTCCTCGCCCGGGTCGAGGACAACCAGCTGGTCACCATCCTCGCTCTCGACGCCCTCGCCACGGCTGAGCGCCGAGGACGGCGAGGACGGCGCACGCGCCACGTGCTCCTCGCCGAGGCGGATGCGCTCCACCCCGCCGTCGCCCACCTGCTCGACGATGCCGGCCGACCCGACCGCACGGCAGCCCTGGCGATCGCCTCGCCCTTCCGCATAGCAGCCCGTCCCGCCGTCAGCCCGCCGTCAGCGCGCCGGAACACGCTTCAGTCGTGCCCACCAGAGGCAGCGCCACGCCGACTCGGCGACCCGACGCACCGACCGGAACCACGACCAGAGGACAGCGCCATGTCGACCACACGCGACCAGGATCGAGACCGCCGAGCCGGGAGGTCCCTCACCCAGAGGCTCGCTCGCGCGGCAGCGGCGCTGCACCCGTGGCGCGTCGTCGTCGCCTGGGGGCTGGTCCTGGTCGCCTCGGTCGTGCTCATCGGCACGCTGCTCGGATCGGCCTTCACCTCCGACGCGAGCCTCACCACCGACCCCGACTCGGCTCGGGCCGAGCCGGATCATCGCCGCCAGCTTCGATCCCAGGGCGACCGCATCGACGAGGCCGTGATCATCCACTCCGGCCGAGCTCCTCGCCGACGAGCCCGGAGTTCATGACCTTCGTCTCCGACGTCCGGTCAGCTCGATCGAGGACACCGGCGCGGCCAGACGTCGTCAGGGACCCTTACGCGCCGGACCAGCCGGCGATCTCGGAGGACCGGCACGCCGTCGGTCGTGACCCTCGTGCTCGCCCACGACGCCGAGGTCGGCATCGAGGCCGTCCTCGAGGAGGTCGCGCCGCCGACACAGCCGCCGAGCTTCGACGTCGACCATCACCGGGGCGAACACCCTCGACCACGACTTCAACGAGCTGTCGGAGTCCGACCTCACCAACGGCGAGCTGAAGTTCGGGCTCCCCGCGGCCATGATCGTGCTGGTCCTGGTCTTCGGAGCCCTGGTCGCCGCGTTCCTCCCGATGACCATCGCCCTCGTGTCGATCATCGTGACCGTCGCGATCTCCTCGGTGCTCGGCCAGGTCACCTCGGTCTCCTTCTTCATCGTCAACATGATCACCGCGATGGGGCTGGCCCTCGGCATCGACTACAGCCTCTTCGTGCTCTCCCGCTACCGCGAGGAGCGTCGTGCCGGTCGCGACAAGATCGAGGCGATCGTGGCCACCGGCGGTACCAGCGGCAAGGCCGTCCTGTTCTCGGGCACATCCTTCGTCGTGGCCCTGCTCGGTCTGCTCCTGGTCCCCGACACGATCCTGCGCAGCCTGGCCCTCGGCGCGATCATCGTCGGCCTCGTCACCATGGCGGCCGCGCTCACCCTGCTCCCCGCCCTGCTCTCGCTGCTCGGGCGACCGGGTCGACGCCCTCCGACTCCCGCTCGTCGGTCGCGACCACCCCGCCGAGAGCCCCTTCTGGATGCGGGCCGTCGGCGCCGTGGTCCGCCGGCCCGGGTCGTTCCTGGCCGCCGGTGTGCTGATCCTGCTCGCCGCGGCCCTCCCCGTGCTCGGGCCTCCAGACCGGGACCTCCGGCGTCAACGAGCTCCCCGACTACCGCCGTTCGCCAAGTCCGGCGCGCTGGCGCTCGAACGGAGCTTCCCCGACGTCGTCCACGAACGACCCGGCCCAGGTGGTCATCTCCGGAGACGTCACCTCCAGCCCGGTCGCCGACGGCGATCGCGCCGGTTCGAGGCATCGATCGCCGACGACCCCGACTTCGGCGTCTCCCAGACTGCAGCTCTCCGACGGGCGGTCAGGTCGCCCTGATCAGCGTCCCGCTGGTCGGCGACCCGGACCACGAGCAGGCCCGGCGCGGCCTCGACCGGCTACGCAACGAGCTGATCCCGACGGCGTTCGACGGCACGGGCGCCACCGTCCTCGTCGGAGGCACCACCGCGGAGAACGTCGACTACTCCGACGTCATCAACCGCTGGCTGCCCATCGTCCTCGCCTTCGTGCTCGGGCTCAGCTTCCTCCTGCTCACCCTGGTGTTCCGATCGCTCGTGCTCTCGGCCACTGCCGTCGTCCTCAACCTGCTCTCGGTCGGGGCGGCCTACGGCCTGCTCGTCCTGGTCTTCCAGCACGGCGTGGGCGCCGGGATCCTCGGGTTCCAGGAGGTCGAACGCGTCGAGGCCTGGGTGCCGGTCTTTCTCTTCTCAGTCCTGTTCGCCCTCTCGATGGACTACCACGTCTTCCTCCTCAGCCGGATCCGGGAGCGCTACTCCCAGACCGGTGACACCGAACGAGGCCGTCACCCACGGCATCGCCTCGACCGGGCGCATCATCACCGGAGCAGCCATGATCATCGTGGTCGTCTTCGCCGGCTTCGCCGCCGGAGAGCTGGTGATGTTCCAGCAGATGGGGTTCGGCGTCGGAGTCGCCCTGCTCGTCGACGCCACCCTGATCCGGATGGTCGTCGTCCCCGCGGCGATGACGGTCCTCGGCCGGTGGAACTGGTACCTCCCCAGCTGGCTCGAGTGGCTGCCCGAGCTGCACGTCGAGGGTCAGTCCGCTGTCCCGGCGTCCACGGACGCGCCGCCGCCGACCCCCACCCCGGTCGCGGTCTAGGCGCGGAAACAGGTGGATTCAGTAGTACCAGGGATACGGGCTCCAGTCGGGCTCGCGCTTCTCGAGGAACTGGTCGCGACCCTCCTGGGCCTCGTCGGTCATGTAGGCGAGGCGGGTGGTCTCGCCGGCGAAGAGCTGCTGGCCGACGAGGCCGTCGTCGACGGCGTTGAAGGCGTACTTGAGCATCCGGACGGCGGTGGGTGACTTGCCGTTGATCAGCCGGCCCCACTCCAGGGCGGTGGCCTCGAGCTCGGCGTGGGGGACGGCGCGGTTGACGGCGCCCATGCGCATGCCGTCCTCGGCGGAGTACTCCTGACCGAGGAAGAAGATCTCGCGGGCGTACTTCTGGCCGACCTGGCGGGCGAGGTAGGCGGAGCCGTAGCCGCCGTCGAAGGAGCCGACGTCGGCGTCGGTCTGCTTGAAGCGGGCCTCCTCGCGGCTGGCGAGGGTGAGGTCGCAGACCGCGTGGAGGCTGTGGCCGCCGCCCGCCGTCCAGCCGGGCACGACGCAGATGACGACCTTCGGCATGAAGCGGATCAAGCGCTGGCACTCGAGGATGTGGAGCCGGCCGAGCTTGGCCTTGTCGACGGCCTCCGGCTCCGCGGTCTCCCCCTCCGCGCGGTGCTGATTTTCATACATGTAGCCAGTGCGGCCGCGGATGCGCTGGTCGCCGCCGGAGCAGAACGCCCACTTGCCGTTCTTCGCGCTCGGGCCGTTGCCGGTGAGGAGCACGCAGCCGACGTCCGAGGAGGTGCGGGCGTGCTCCAGCACGCGCAGCAGCTCGTCGACCGAGTGGGGCCGGAACGCATTGAGGATGTCGGGCCGGTCGAACGCGATCCGGACCGTCCCGTGCGCCTTCGCCCGGTGGTAGGTCAGATCGGTCAGGTCGTCGAAGCCGGGGACGTCGTCCCACGCCTCGGGGTCGAAGATCTCGGACACACCGTCGATCGCGCTCATGGTGCGCAAACTAACGTGGCCGGCATGACTCTCGAAGGTGAGTACGAGCCGAGCCCGTCGGACTGGGTCCGCGAGCAGGTCGAGGCCTACGAGGCGAGTGGCGGCACCGAGGCCACCACCCTCCGAGGTCACCCCGAGTGGCCGATCGTGGTGATCACCTCGCGCGGCGCCAAGTCCGGCAAGCTGCGCAAGAACCCGGTGATGAAGGTGGAGAAGGACGGCGTCTACGCGGCCGTCGCCTCCAAGGGCGGCGACCCGGAGCACCCGGTCTGGTATCACAACTTCCTCGCCCATCCCGAGGTCGACCTGCAGGACGGCCCGGAGCCGCACACCTACCGCGCCCGCGTCGCCGAGGGCGACGAGCGGGCCGAGTGGTGGGAGCGGGCGGTCGCCGCCTACGCGCCGTACGCGGAGTACCAGGAGAAGGCCGACCGCGAGATCCCGGTCTTCCTCTTGGAACGCGTCTAGCGTCACCCGCACGCCGGGCGGTCGTTGTACGGATGTGCACCGACTGCTCGCCGTCCTGACCGCACTCGCTGCGGCCGTCGTGCTCGCCCCGGGTGCGTCGGCGGCGCCGGACGACCCGAGCGACCCGGCGTACACCCAGCGCGACACCCAGAACATCGCCGACGCCTACGGCCGGATCACCGGCCCCGGCGGGCAGCTGCAGAACCCGGCCTACCTGCCGGCGCTGGTGACCGAGTCGACGCAGACCGGGGTGGACCAGCTGCTCCAGCAGGTCGCCTCGCCGACCCGCCCGGCCGTGACGCCGGGCAACGTGTTCCCCGGCTGGAACGTCGGCAACCCGCTGCGGGCCGGCTGGGAGACGACCCGCGGGCGGGTCACCAAGGTCGCCTTCACCAACCAGTACGGCGCGCTGCTGCGCGGCCGCGTGTTCACGCCGCGGCCCGGCGCCCGCGACCCCTACACCGGCGCGGTGCTACGACCGCCGTTCCCCGGCGTGGTGCTCACCGAGGGCTCGGTGCAGGGCTCCTCGCAGATGTACGAGTGGCTCGCCCAGGACCTCGCCGAGCGCGGGTACGTCGTGCTCACCTACGACGTGCAGGGCCAGGGTGAGAGCGAGACGCTCCCGCACGACGGCGCGCTTCCCACCTGCTGCGACGGCGTGCCGTCCCAGCAGGAGGAGAACTTCGTCGTCGGCACCCGCAACGCCCTCTCCTTCTTCACCTCGACGCCGGGCCGGCCCTACGCCAACCCGGACGCCGACGGCGCGGCGGTCAACCGCTACAACCCGGCCTGGCGGCTCTTCGACCGCTCCCGCGACACCGAGACGGCGACCCCGGGCCGCACCACCCGGATCGCGGTGATCGGGCATTCGCTCGGCGCGTTCGCGATCTCCGGCGTACAGGCGGTCGACAAGCGCATCGCGACCGTGGTCGCGCTCGACAAGCTGCAGAAGGGCGCGAAGCCGGTGGTGCCGGCGCTCGCCGTCCAGTCGGAGTACGGCTTCAGCGTCACCCCGTGGTGGATGAGCGGCGGCTCGTCGCTGACGCCGCAGCCGTCGCCCGACGGGCCCGACCCGCGGCGCGAGCGCGCCACCGGGTTCGACGCCTGGGCCAAGGCCGGCGTCGACTCGATGCTCGTCGTCCCCCGCGCCTCGACCCACCTCGACTACACCGACATCCCGCTCGTGCTGCCGGCCAGCCGGTGGGGCCAGGCGCTCACCAGCGTGTACGTGCAGCGCTGGCTCGGTCTCTACCTCAAGCACCAGGGCACGCGCAGCGCGCTCCTGGCCCGGCAGTTCCGCTACCTCGAGCCGGTCGGCGACGGGAGGTGGAAGCCGGTCACGCTCAAGCGGAACCCGCTGCTCAGCTTCTACTACTGCTCCGCCTACGACCTCGGGCGGCTTCGCGACGGCGACGTGACCGGCGTCGGCTGCTAGGGCCGGGGGTCTCGACACCCGCTCGCCGACGCTCGCGGGGCTCGACCACCGGCCGAGCCCGGTGGTCGAGCCGGGACGAGCGCAGCGAGGCCCGTGTCGAGACCCCCGGGCCTCAGCTGCGGGCGATCGACGCCGCCAGGCCGGCGAGGTGGCCGAGCCGGGCCATCTCGGAGTCGAGGAAGTCCGGTCCGCCCCGGCGGGCGACCACGACCACCTCGTTGCCGTCGACGCGGGCGGCGGCGTAGAGCGTGTCGGCGTCGTCCTGGCCGAGCTCGGCGCCGTCGAGCCGCTGCGGGCGCTCGACCTCGACGAACCTGACGGCGGCCGGTGCGGCGCCGGTGGCGTGGCCGACGCCGTGCGCGCGGTGCACGCGGGCGACCCAGTCGACGCGGAACACGGTCGGGAGCAGGTCGACGAGCCGGTCGAGGGCGCGGGCCGGGTCGGTGGTGAGCTCCTCGACGGCCTCGAGGTCGAACATCAGGCCGCCGGCGGCGTAGCGGCTGATCCACACCACCGAGACGCCGTCGAGCTTGGTGCACGCGGAGACGATCGAGTCCGGCATCACGCCGGTGTCGACCTCGAGCAGCACGTCGTCGACGGCGGTGCCGTCGTCGTGCCGCTTCTCGACGATCTCGATGGCCTCGATGTCGCCGCCGGCCTCACCGATCGCGGTCGCCAGCCGACCCAGCGACCCGGGCACGTCGGGCAGCTCGACACGGAGGAGGTACGGCACCGGTCGAGAGTAACGGCCGTCTGAGTCAGCCCGGTTTCAGCCGCGCACCGAGTCCGGACGCGCGTCCGGCCCGCCGGGTGACGGCCTCGCGGACGGCGTCCGGGGAGCCGACGACGCGCACCTTCTGCTGGGCACGCGTGATCGCGGTGTAGAAGAGCTCGCGGGTGAGCAGCGGCGACCCGGGCTCGGGCAGCAGCACCGTGACCTCGCGGGCCTGGCTGCCCTGGCTCTTGTGGATCGTCATCGCGTGCATGGTCTCGACGGCGTCGAGCCGGCCGGGTGCGAGGTCGCGACGCCGGCCGGAGCCGTCGACGACCGCCCGGAGCCGCCCGTCGGCCTGCCGCACCGCCACGCCGGTCTCGCCGTTGTAGACGTCGAGGGCGTAGTCGTTGGAGGTGACGAGCAGCGGCCGGCCGACGTACCACTCCCCCGGCACCGGCAGCCCGGACCCCTCGGCCAGCCACCGCTCGACCTGCCGGTTCCAGTGCCGGACGCCGAACGGTCCCTCGCGGTGGGCGCACAGCAGCCGGTGCTCGTCGAGCACGCCGAGCGCGGCCTCGGCGTCGCCGGCGAGCGCGTGCTCGCGCAGCCGGCGGGCGGTGTCGAGGAGGACCGGCCGCAGCACGGGCTCGGGGTCGCCGTCGACGTAGTCGACCTCGGTGCCGCTGCCCGTGAGCACCGCGACCACCTCGTCGGCGTCGCCGCGGTCGAGGGCCTCGGCCAGCGCCTTGATCTCGCCACGGAACCGGTGGTTGTGGTGCAGCGGCGCGACCGGTCCGGCGCCGCCGAACCCGGCGACGACGTCGGCCAGCACCGCGCCGGCCCCGACCGAGGTGAGCTGGTCGGGGTCGCCGACCAGCACCAGCCGTGACTCCGGCCGGACCGCCTCGAGCAGCCGCCCCATCATCGTGAGGTCGACCATCGAGCACTCGTCGACCACGACGACGTCGTACTTGAGCCGGTTGCCGCGGTCGTGGCGGAACCGGGTGGTGTTGTCGGGGCGCCAGCCGAGCAGCCGGTGCAGCGTCATCGCCTCGGGCGCGCCGACCCGCTCGCCGGCGGCGCCGAGGCCGGCCAGCTCGCCCCGCACCGCCTCCTGCAGCCGGGTGGCGGCCTTGCCGGTGGGCGCGGCGAGCGCGATCGAGAGCGGGGCGTCGGACTGGGCGGCGAGCAGCACGAGCATCCGGGCCACCGAGGTGGTCTTGCCGGTGCCGGGGCCGCCGGTGAGCACGGTGAGGTGCTGGCGCACCGCCCGCACGGCCGCCTGCTCCTGCTCGTCGCTGAAGTGCTCGCCGCGCACCTGCTCGACGGCCGCGGTCAGCCGACCCTCGTCGACGGTGGGGGCGGCGGTGCGCTGCCGGGCGAGCAGATCGGCGGCCACCTGGGTCTCGAGCCGGTGGTAGCGGTCGAGGTAGACCAGCGATCCCTCGACCCGGAGCACGCCGGCCTCGGCGAGCCTCGACCCGGCCACCGCCGGCAGCCAGCCGTCGGGCCACGGCAGCTCGACGTCGGTCTCCACCGACTCCGCCACCGTGCCGAGGTCGACGCAGACCGAGCCCTGCCGCAGCGCCCGCACCGCGAACGCGACGGCGAGCACCGCGCGCTCGTCGGTGTCGGCGGCGAGGTCGGCGGTGCGGACGGCGACGTGCACGTCGGCGGCGTCGAGCACCTCGGCCTCGTTGAAGACCGCGAGCGCGCCGGTGGCTCGGAGCGCTCGACGGCGGTCGACGTCGACGTCGGTCATGCCGCCATTTCCCCGTCGAGCAGGTCGGAGATCGCCTCGACCAGCGCCACCGGCGGCTGCCACGCGAAGACGCCGCACGGGGCGCCGTCGACCCGCGGGGTGTCGGGGCCGCACATGCCACGCAGGTAGAGGTAGAGCACGCCGCCGAGGTGCTGCGCGGGCTGGTAGCCGGGGAGCCGCCAGCGCAGGAACCGGTGCAGCACGACGGCGTAGAGCAACGCCTGCAGCGGGTAGTCGGAGTGACCCATCGCGGCGTCGAGCGCCGCGGGCCGGTAGGCGGCGGCGGTGTGCGGCTCGTCGCGGGGGCCGAGCCAGTTGGTCTTGTAGTCGACCACGAGGTAACGGCCGTCGACGCGGAGCACGACGTCGACCGACCCGGTGAGGTAGCCGAGCAGCGGCTGGTCGCCGAGCGCCGGCTGGTCGAGCGCGTCGGCGTAGTGCCGGACCGGGTCGCTCTCGGGCAGGTGGTGCCGCAACAGCGGCGCGAGGTCGCCGAGCCGGGTGCCGCCGGCGAGCGGCAGCTCGAAGTCCATCTCGCGGAGCCGGTCGCGCAGCCCGAGCCCGCGCAGCGTGCGCTCGCCGGCCAGCGGGCCGAGCGGGCTGTCGCAGACGGCGACCAGGGCGTCGGCGAGCTCGCCGGGATCCAGGTCGACCGGCCACCACGACAATTGCTCCTCGACGTGGCCGAGCAGCTCGGCCCGCAGGTCGGGCGCCTCGGGGTCGGTGTGCTCGAGCACCGCGTGCACCAGTGAGCCGAAGGTGGCGCCGACGGGCAGGTCGGCCATCGGCGACGGCACGTCGCCCGCCACGGTCTCGACCTCCACCGGGACGGCGTCGGCCGGCTCGTCGTCCTTGGCGGTGACCTCGGGCTCGCTGGTGACGCCGGAGGTGGGCACCGCCACCTCGACCGCGCTGAGTGCGGAGTAGGACGTGCGGCGCCAGGTGGTGTCGACCTCGCGGCCGAAGGTGCGCACGGCGAGCGGGCCGACGGCGTCCGGCGCGGCCGGCGGGCCGGGCTCGACGTGGCGGGCGGCCTCGGGCGTCGGGCCGCCGCGAGCGGCCCACGACGAGAACAGCCCGACGACGTCGTCGTCGGACGGCACCGCCGGGCCGTCGGGCACGGCCGCCTCGCCCGCGGCCCGGCAGAGCAGCCGGTGCAGCGGCGAGGCGACGGCGTTCTTGGTGGGCGCCCACCAGCACACCACCTGCGACTGGGCGCGGGTGATCGCCACGTACAGCAGCCGCAGCCACTCCCCCGCCTCCTCGCGGGTCCACCGGTCGACGTGGTCGGTCCAGGTGTCGCCGCCCCCGCCGCCGACGTCGAGGCAGCGCTGGCCCTCGGCGTCGTGGAACAGCGGCCGGGTGGGCTTCGGCACGAACCGGTCGGCGAGCGCGGGCAGGTAGACCACGGGGTACTGCAGTCCCTTGCTGGCGTGGATGGTGACGAGCTGGACGGCGGCGGCGTCGGAGTCGAGCCGCCGGGTGCGCTCGGTGCCGCGGCCGGCGCGGCCCTCGCGCACCTGCTCGCGCAGCCAGGCGAGCAGCGACGACGACGCCCATCCGCTCCACCGTGGCCATCTCGTGCAGCGCCTCGCCGATGTGGCGCAGGTCGGTGAGCCGGCGGTCGCCGCCGACCTCGCGCAGCACCCGGGCCGGGAGCCCGGTGGCCGAGGCGGCCTCCAGGACGGCGGCCACGCCGCGGCGGGCGACGACGTCGACCCACCGGCGCAGCGTCTCGGCGACGTCGTCGGTGAGGTCGTCGCCCCGCGCGTCGAGGTCGGCCGCGGTGTGGCCGAAGAAGCAGGTGAGCGCGGCGGCCCGCACCCGCGGGCTGCGGTGCGGCTGCTCCAGCGCCTCCAGCAGCGTGAGCCACTCGACGGCGGCCGGGGTGGCGAACACGCTGCCGCCACCGGCGATCACGGCCGGCACTCCCACCTCGGCCAGCGCCTGCTGCGCGGCGGCGAGGTCGGCGTGGCGGTAGCAGATGACGGCGACGTCGCGACGCTCGAGCGGGCGGCCGTCGAAGGTCGGCCCGGCGTCGAGCAGCCGGCGGACGTCGAGCGCGAGGTCGCGGGCGATGAACGGCCGCACCTGGCCGACGGTGAGCGAGGCCCGCGCCGAGCGGCCGAACTCGTCGCGGCGGACCGCCCGCAGCCGCAGCGCCGACGCGACCGGCGCGCCCTGCAGCCGGCTCTCGCCGTGGTGGGCGGTGACCGGCCGGACGACGATCCGCGGGTCGCCGAGCTCGGCGCCGTCGAGCAGCTCCTGGAACGCGTCGAGCAGGCCGGCGTCGCTGCGCCAGTTGACGGCGAGCGTCTGTCGCGCGGCGTGCTCGGTGGCGGCGAGGTAGGTGGTGACGTCGCCGCCGCGGAAGGCGTAGATGGCCTGCTTCGGGTCGCCGATCAGCACCATCCGCGCGACGCCGGAGAAGGCGCGGTCGAGCACCTGCCACTGCACCGGGTCGGTGTCCTGGAACTCGTCGACCAGCACGATCGACCATCGGTCGCGCATCCGGGTGCGGGCCGCGGAGTCCTCGGGCTCGAGCGCTGCGGCGAGCCGGGAGAGCAGGTCGTCGTACGACAGGATGCCGAGCCGACGCTTGCGCACCTCGATCTCCTCGCGCACCTTCTCCGCGAACGCGACCCGGCGGCCGTGCAGGGTGGTGCGGTCGGCGCCGGCCGGCTCGAGCCGGGCCTGCGGGTCGCCGACGGCGGCGCGCGCGATCGCCATCGCCTCGGCGTGGGTGAACGCCGGGTCGCCCTCGGCGAACGCGAACGCGCGCAGGTAGAGGTCGTCGACCACCTCGCGCACGAGCTCGTCGAGGTCCTCGACCAGCCGGGCGCGCGAGTCGGTGTCGCCCGCCACACCCAGCGACTCGAGCACGAGCGAGCAGAACTGGTGGGTGGTGGCGATGGTGGCGGCGTCGAACCCGGCCAGCGCCTCGACGACCCGGGCGTGCCGGGCCGCGCGCTCGGCGTCGTCGACGTCGAGCAACAGGCGTCAGCAGCGGGGATGTCGGTGTCGATGCCCGGCTCACCGCCGAGCGCGCCCTCGGCCTCGACGAGCTGCGAACGCACCCGCTCGCGCAGCTCCTGGCTGGCGGCGCGGCCGAAGGTGACGACGAGCATCTCGTCGAGGCTGGCGACGCCCTCGGCGACGTAGCGGGTGACGAGCGCGCCGATGGTCCAGGTCTTGCCGGTGCCGGCGCTGGCCTCGAGCAGCGTGGTGCCGACGCCGGGCAGCGGGCCGGTGACGTCGAAGGGGGCGAGGTCGCTCACAGAGGCCCCACCCGTTCGAGGCCGGTGGTGAGCAGCGGCTCCCAGACCCGCCACGCGTAGTCGGCGAGGCCGGCGTCGAGCAGGACGCCGATCGGGGCGGCGTCGCCGAACGCCCGCACGTGGTAGGGATCGGCGTCCTCGTTGGTGATGCCCCACTCGTTGTAGGGGTCGGTGACCCACTCCCGCTCGGCGCGGGAGGCGGCCGAGACGTCTTCGCCACGCAGCGAGCGGGCGTGCCCCTCGGCCCAGGCGTGGGCGGTGGCGACCGGCAGCGGCAGCGGGCGACAGAGCCCCTCGTCACGGATCGCGACCAGCGCGCGCAGCCAGTCGAGGGCGCGGTGGTCGAGCGGCCCCGACAGCGCCCGACGCGGTCCCGCCTTCTCCCTCCCGACGGCGTGGCCGGTCCAGCTCTGGTCGGGCCGGCCCGCGCTCAGTGCCAGCAGGTCGACCCACACCGCCAGCCGCTGCTTGGCCTTGAGCCGGGAGTAGCCGATGGACACCAGCCGGTTGCCGTGGACCCCCGAGACGGTGCCCGACAGCCGGCGGCCGTCACCGAGGTCGATGTCGACGTCGACCGCGCGGGCCTCGCCGGCGCGGAGCTCGACGGTGCGCTCGAGGAGGCGCTGGGCCTCCTCGCAGACCTTCACCAGTCCGTGGCCGCCGAGGTCACCGGGCGGCACGGTGCCGCGCAGCTGCTCGGCGAGCAGGAAGGCGTCGCAATCGGCACCGGCCATCACCTCGCGCAGCAGCCGGTCGCCGATCTGCCACTGGTCGAGGGCGGTCAGCTCGATCGGGATGGCGTCGCCGATCTCGTCGGGCTCCCACGGGGTGGCGACGTCGAGCCGCTGCCGCAGGAACGCCCGGACCGGGTGGAGCAGGAACGCCTTGAGGTCGGCGAGCGAGACGTCGGCCGGCTCGCGCGGCGGCAGCGCGCCGGGAAGGAGGCGCGGCGGCGGTACCCGCACACCGGCGGCCGCCGTCGCCCCCGCCAGTGCGGCGGTGTCGAAGCTGAACGGACGCGGTGCGAGCAGGTTGCGCGGGTCGTGGGGCTGCAGCGGGTGCCGGGTGAGCACGTGGTCGCGGACCGGCGCCGCGAGGGTGCGGTCGGCGGCGTCGAGGATCTCGCCGAGCGGCACCGCCGGCGGCCGGGTGGCGCCGGAGTGCTCGTTGGCGCCGGTGTAGGTGACCACGACGCGCTCGGTGGCGGCGAGCAGCGCGTCGAGGAGCAGCTGCCGGTCCTCGCTGCGCAGGTCGCGCTCGCCGGTGAGCGGGTGGCGGGCGAGCACGTCGTCGCCGTCGACCGTGGTGGCGCGCGGGAAGTCGCCGTCGTCGAGCCCGACCAGGCACACCACCCGGTGCGGCACCGACCGCATCGGCACCATCGTGCAGACCGTGAGCGTGCCGGTGCGGAAGTTGGCGCGGGTGGGACGGCCGGCGAGGCGGTTGGCGAGCAGCGCCCGCACGTCGGCCAGCCGCAGCGCCACCCCCGAGCCGTCGTCGGCCGCGGCCGCCGCCCGGGCCAGCTCCCGCTCGAGCTGCGGCAGCTGCCAGGCGTCGTCGGGGCCGACGTCGGTGAGCCCGCGGACGCCGTCGCGGAGCGCGGCCATCCAGCCGCCGGCGTCGGCGGCGGCGTCGAGGGCGGCGACGCAGGCGGCCAGCCGGTCGACGAGCTCGGCGAGCCGGCCGACGAGGTCGGTGTCGGAGCTGCCGACGTCGTCGACGGGGAGGCCGCGGCCGACGTGGCGGTGGTCGTCGCCGCTCATCGCGACGCCGAGCAGCACCCGGTCGAGGCCGGAGCGCCAGGTGTTGTGCTCGAACCGCTGCATCTCGAACCGGGACCGCTGCGTGGCGTCGAGGCCCCAGCGCACGCCCGACTCCTGCACCCAGCGGGCCACCCGGTCGAGGTCGTCGTCGGAGAGGTCGAAGCGGAGCCGGACGGCGGCGGTGGCAGCGAGGTCGAGCACGTCGGAGGCCGTGGCGCGGCCGCCGGCCAGCTCGACCAGCGAGGCCGCGACGGCGAGCAGCGGGTTGGTGCTGGTGAGCGCCCGGTCGGCAAGCCGGACGCGCAGCCCGTGGGCGGGATGCCCGCCGTCACCCTCGACGACGTCGGCGAGGCCGAACCCGGCGGAGACCAGCGGCGCGTAGGTCTCGATGTCGGGGCACATCACGAGGATGTCGCGCGGCTGGAGCGTGGGGTCGTCGTCGAGCAGGCCGACGAGCACCTCGCGCAGCACGTCGACCTGGCGGGCCGGGCCGTGGCAGGCGTGCACCTGGAGGGTGCGGTCGTTCTCGTCGACGGGCCGGGCGGCGCGCTCCTCGGGCGTGGGCGCGTGGTTGGCGCGCAGGTCGTGCTGGAGCCAACCGAGCAGCGTGTGGGGCTCCTCGACGGCGGCCGCCACCGCGACGTCGTCGGCCGGGACCGCGAGGGTGCGGCGCAGCTCGCGGGTGTCGCGGCCGAGCGAGGCGAGCAGCGGGTGGAACACGTGCTCGACCGACTGGTCGTCGTCGCGGGCGATGACACCGCCGATGCCGGTGAGCTCGTCCCACAGCGCCGGTGACGGCGTGGGGAGCCACAGGTGGACGTCGCGCTGCGCGGCCAGCGCCGCCAGCAGCCGCACCTCGGTGACCGGCATCCGGGTGTGGCCGAACAGCGACAGTCGACCGGGCAGGTCGAGGCCGTCGCCACCGGCGTCGAGCATCGCCACCACGCGGGCGTGCCTCACGTCGGGCGGCTCGGCGTCGATGTGCTGCAGGAGCACCGGCCAGAGGTGGGCCTGCCAGGCGAGGTCGTCGGGCAGGTCGCGGCCGGCACCGTCGGTGAGCCGGCCCTCGCGCCAGTCGGTGACCAGCTGCGGCCGCTGCACGGCGTACGCCGCGAACAGCCGGGCCAGCCGGTGCGCCACCGACCAGCGGCGGTCGCGACGCAGCTCGCCGTCCGCACCCTCCTGGCCGTGGCCGAGGTGCGCGGCGAGCGTGCGGCACCACGGCTCGTCGAGCGAGGCGTCGATCGCGCCGAGCAGCGGCCACACCAGCCGCTCGGGGTCCCACACGTCGTCGCGGCCGCGGTCGAGCAGCAGCGAGACCAACGAGTGCGGCGTCAGGAACCGGACCCCCGCGCACACGCCGTCACCCCCGCGCGGCCCCACCCCGAGCCGGTGCGAGAGGCACTGCGTGAGCCACCGCTCCACCCCCTTCGCCGGCACCACCACGACCTCCTCGGCGAACGGGTCGGCCAGCGGGGACGCCACCAGCTCGCCGAGGGCGTCGGCGAGCTGGTCGGTGCGCGGGGCGCGGTGGAGGTGGAGCGTCATCGGAGGCGACCTTAGGCGCCACCACCGACCGTGGTCGCGTGGCCGTTGCCGCCCGGGGGTCTCGACACGGACTCGCTGGCGCTCGCCCGGCTCGACCACCGGACCGGCCCGGTGGTCGAGCCGTCACGAGCGCAGCGAGGGACGTGTCGAGACCCCCGGGCCGATCACGCGTCCCTGCGCCGGACGGCGTACCAGGCGAGGCCGAGCACCACCGCGATCTCGGCGACGAAGACGGCGAAGCCGGGCCAGGCGTCGAGCAGGTTCGGGTTGAAGGGCACCGGGCTGGAGATCACCGAGCCGGCGTTGCCGGGCATCAGCTTGACCAGCCACTCCCCCACCTCGCCGGGCACGAGGTTCACCATGTTGCCGACCACGAGCAGCAGCGCGAGCACCAGCGAGATGGCGGCGGCGGTGTGCCGCACCAGGAAGCCCACAGCGAGGGTGAGCAGGCCGACGCCGGCGACGTAGAGGCCGGAGCCGTACATCGCGCGGAGCACGTCGCCCTCCAGCGGCATCCCGATGCCCTCGCGGTCGAGGAACCAGTTGCCGCCGAGGTAGCCGAGGAACGCGGTGGCGGTGCCGACGACGAACAGGACGGCGCTGACGACGATCGCCTTGGCGGCGAGCACCGACCCGCGCCGCGGCATGGCGGCGAAGGTGCTGCGGATCATCCCGGTGGAGTACTCCGAGGTGGCCACCATCGCGCCGAGCACGACGGCGGCGATGGGCGCCAGCATCATGCCCCAGGTGATGAACGAGCCGGGTGACTCGTCGGCCTCACCGCTGGCCAGCCACTCGGCGTTGAGGCCGCAGATCAGCACGGTCAGGCCGGCGCCGAGTACGACCAGCGAGGCGAGGGTCCAGCTGGTGGAGCGGACGGTGCGGAGCTTGATCCACTCCGCGCGCAGCACGGCGCCGAAGCCGGGGCGGTCGACGTCGGCTCGGGTCTGCTCAGTGGGGACGGCGGTCAGGGTGGTCATGCGACGGCTCCTTCGAGCTCGGTCTTCTCGGTGCGGGCGTGGTACTCCACCGCGTCCGCGGTCAGGGTCATGAAGGCGTCCTCGAGCGAGGAGCGCACCAGGGTCAGCTCATGCAGCACCCGGCCGTCGCGGGCGGCGGCCTCGCCGACCTCGGCGGCGGAGATGCCGGTGACGCGCAGCTCGCCGTCCTCGCGGACGACGTCGCCGCCGTACCGCTGGAGCAGCCGGCCGAGCTCGGTGAGGGCCGGGCCGCGCACCTTCACGTAGGTGACGGCGTGCTCGGCGAGGAACTCCGGCATCGAGCAGTCGGCGAGGATCCGGCCGCGGCCGATCACGACGAGGTGGTCGGCCATCAGCGCCATCTCCGACATCAGGTGGCTCGACACGAAGACCGTGCGGCCCTCGTCGGCGAGCTTGCGGGCCAGCGCGCGCACCCAGCGGATGCCCTCGGGGTCGAGGCCGTTGACCGGCTCGTCGAGCACGACGACGGGAGGGTCGCCGAGCAGCGCGGCGGCGATGCCCAGCCGCTGCCCCATGCCGAGGCTGAACTTGCCGGCCCGGCGGTGGGCGACGCCGTCCAGCCCGACCAGGTCGAGCACCTCGCCGACCCGGCGCTGCGGGATCCTGTTGCTCGCCGCGAGCCACCGCAAGTGGTCGTACGCGCTCCGGCCGGGGTGGATCGCGTGCGCCTCCAGCAGCGCGCCGATCTCGCGCAGCGGCGCGGGCGCGTCGACGTAGCGGTGGCCGTTCACGGTCACCTCGCCCGCCGTCGGCGCGTCGAGGCCGAGGATCATCCGCATCGTCGTCGACTTGCCGGCGCCGTTCGGGCCGAGGAAGCCGGTGACCCGGCCGGGCTCGACGGTGAACTCGACGCCGTCGACAGCGGCCACGTCGCCGTAGCGCTTGGTGAGGTTCTGGGCACTGATCGTCATGACCGCAACGCTCGTGCAGCACCGACCCTCGGCACATCGGGGAGCGACCCTGACCGCCCCCGGGGGTCGGGGCTCAGGGTAGGCGCGGCGGACGTCTAGCGGCGTCCGCCGAACTCCCAGTCGTAGACCTCGGCATCGGAGTCGCCGTGCCATTGCGTGAGCGTGTCGCGGGACGGTGCCTGCACGCATGCGAGGGCACCGGCGACGTCGCCGGTGTCGGGGTCCGTCAGGCTCCCGTGCACGCACTGTGTTTCGACCACGCTCGATGCAGTTGCCAAGCCGGGCGGCACGGTACGGCGCGGGCCAGGCCCTTAGTTGCTTCGGCGGACAGCGAGTGGTGTGCCGCTTGCGGCCCTTTCGCGACTACCGCGTCATCGTGTTGGCGATGGCAACACCGACGATGAGCAACACGAGTGTGGCTGAGGAGACGATCGCGAAGCAGATCCCGTGGATGCGCAGCCCGTTGCCCTGGCCATGGTGGCGGTTGAGGTCTGCGTCTGCGCCGACGACAGCCCCTCGCGCGAGGAGCGCAGGCGAGTGCAAGTGGCTCCGCGGCGGCCTCGAGGGACCGGTTGCGATCTGGTTCATGGCGACCCAACTCCTAGGAATGAGGATCTCGCTCGAACCCACGGGATGCGCGACAGGCTGAGAGCCGCGGGGCAGTGAGCCCCGTTCGTCAGTGCCTCTGATTGCAGCGCCGTCAGTCATTCGTAGCGGTCGGGTTCCGCGGTTGCCTGTCGTTCAGGCCGATTCACCGCTCGCCGGCCCCGGCGCGTGCCCAGGACCCGATTGGCCCCACCCAGCGCGGGTGCGGTTCTCGCCGTGACGCACGTGTAGACGATCGGGCGTTGGCAAGCCCCTTGCTGTCAGCTGGCGATTACGTCCGTGACAGACGGCTGAGCTCGTTCAGGCCAGACGTAAGGAGCTGCGCCACCGTGAGGGGCGCGATGCCCAGCACCTTTGCAGCATCTCCGTACGTGTGTCCGCCGAAAGTGCACAACGCCAGGGACGCGCGTTGGAGCTGGGCGAGTTGCGCGAGCCACCTCAGCACGGGCGTCAGATCCGTAGAGGTGGAGGTCTCGCTCACGAGTTCGGTGCTGCGCAGGTAGACGAGACGAGCCAGGATACGTCCGGTGTCCTCGGCAGGCGTACTGATGTCGCGGCGGACGAAGTCCACCATTCCCAAGGCGACAGCTTGCATGGCCGCCGTTTCGTCACCGAGGAGCGCACGCGCGAGCGAGTAGACAGACTGACCGTGACTGTTCCACAGGACTTCGGCCCAGCCGTCGGAGTTGGTCACAACGGCTTCAACCGCAACCGCAGAGGCTGGCCCGGCTGCGAGGGCTCTGCGTCCGTGTTGCGACCGGGTATTCCTGGCCGGGCCGGCGTACATGGGACGGGACATCAGTTGTCCGGGTTTCATCTTTGCCTGCTTCGTCTTGACCGTCACAGCGGGTCTGCGGGTGTCGTTCAAAGTTGAATTAGATACGACAAGGGCTCGCTCTGTCAATGCTTTGTCTAAGGTTTGGTTGTCTGTACCTTAGGCGAACCATGTACACGATCAAGCGTGCAGCCGAGCTCACTGGCGTACCCGAGACATCCCTGCGAGCGTGGGAGCGCAGGTACGGCGTACCAGTCCCCCAGCGCAGCGAGTCCGGCTACCGGTTGTACGACCGTGAGGCCCTGGCGATCATCGCGACCATGCGCCGGCTGGTGGACGACGGCTGGTCCCCGGCCGCCGCGGCAGAGGCGGTGCGTAGCGGAACGATCACTGTCACACCGGACGCAGGGTCCGACGACGACATCCCGAGCGCCAAGGGGAAACCCGCCCAGCCAGGCGCAGACAATTACACCGCACGGTTCCTGAGCGCGGCCGCCCGCCTGGACATCGCGGGAATCGACGAGAGTCTTGACGCAGGCTTCGGGCTCGGGTCGTTCGAGCACGTCGTCGACTCATGGCTGTTTCCCACCCTCACGGCGCTCGGCGAGGGCTGGGCGCGCGGAAAGATCGACGTCGCGGGTGAGCACGCCGCAAGCCATGCCGTCCATCGACGGCTCTCCGCGGCGTTCGATGCCGCCGGCGCCAGGCCACGAGGCCCCGCCGTCGTGGTCGGACTACCGTCAGGTAGCCAGCACGAGCTCGGCGCCTTGGCCTTCGCGACTGCGATCCGCAGGATTGGCTTGAACGTGCTCTACCTCGGGGCCAATGTCCCCGCAAGCAGTTGGGAGACAGCGGTGACGAGCCACGCAGCCCGAGCAGCCGTGCTCGCTGTCGCTACTCACGAGGATCGTCCAGCCGCCATCAAGGTCGCCGAACTGCTAGCCGGACATCAACTCGCTCCCACAGTCTGCGCAGGCGGCGCAGCGGGGGCTGACCTCGCTGAAGGCGTTCGTGAACTCGCGCCAAGCATTCAAATAGCAGCCCAACAGTTGGAACGACTGACTCACCAGGAGAACTAGTCCGTTCGAGCCTCCGCAGCCACGACTTCGTCGAGGAACCAAGCGAGCACCGCGCAAGTCCGAGAAGTGGTCGCGCGGGCCCGGTCGGCGTCCACCTTCAGCGCGCGCACGTCGGCCAGCGACGTCGGCTCCGTAGTGGTGGTCATGGGTCTACCCAAGCACTCGCCACCGACAGTCCGGCGCGAGAATCAGGCTCAACCACAGGACTGTGGACAACTTCTCTGAGAATGTTTCGGGGGTCTCGACACGGGCTCGCTGGCGCTCGCCCGGCTCGACCACCGGAGGAGGTCACTCCCGGATGACGACGGCCTTGTCGGGGTCCTCCGGGTCGACCTTGACGACGAGGGGGGTGCCGGGCTTGTAGCGCTTGGCCATCCGCTGGTGGAGGGGGACGTCGGCGTGGACGAGGCGGGGGTCGGGGTCGGCGATCTCGATGGTGAGTCGGCGGACGGGGAGGGTGGCGATGACCTGGCCGGTGTCGGTGAGGCTGACCAGCCGGCCCTCGGCGCGGCGGCCGACGGCCTCGATCCGGCGCAGCTCGGCGGTGAAGGCGTCGAGGAGCACCTTGTCGTCCGGGCTGACGCCCGAGAGGGTCGAGTTGTGGGCGGCGGACATCGCCTCCTCGCGGATCCGGTCGTGCTCGGCCTGAACGCGGGCGATCCGCTCGTCGACCAGGTGCTGCTGCTCCGGCGCGAGCTTGTCGGCGAACGGGTCGGTGACCCGGTTGACGATCCGGTCGATCGGGTTGCTGCGCTCGGCGACCGCCCGGTCGACGGCACTCTTCTGCCGCCAGGCCACCTCGTGGATCGCGTAGCCCGCGTCCCAGTCGACCCAGATGCCACGGGGGTCGGCCGGGTCGATGTAGCAGGGGATCTCGACGCCGCGCAGCAGGCCGTGGGTCTTGCGGAGCTTCAGCGAGTACCACCGCCTGCCCTGGCCGCCCGCCTCGTGCGAGGCCACCCAGACCGGGCAGGAGCGCTCGTCGTCGACGAGGTAGGGCTCCCGACCGGGCAACCGCACCTGCCAGGTGACGCGCAGGTCGTAGCTCGTCTCGAGGGTGGCGGCACCGCTGCCGGGGTCGGCGTGCGAGGCGATCCCGTGGTCGAGCGACGCCACGGTGCCCGGCAGCCAGCCGGACGGCGGCCGCCGCAGCAGGTCGAGCTCGCCCATGCGGTGAGTATGGCGTGGTCCGGGGATCTCGACACGGGCTCGCTGGCGCTCGCCCGGCTCGATCACCGGAACGGCACGTCGAGACGCAGCTCGAGCTCCTCGCGGGTGACGCCGAACGTCTCGACCAGGGTGACGCCGTCCGGGCCGGTCTCGAAGACGGCGACGTCGGTGTAGACCCGCGACACGCACGCCACGCCGGTCAGCGGGTAGGTGCACGACGGCACGAGCTTCGGGGTGCCGTCCTTGGCGAACAGCGTCATCAGCACGAACACCTGCTTGGCGCCGATCGCGAGGTCCATGGCGCCGCCGACGGCGGGGATCGCGTCGGGGGCGCCGGTGTGCCAGTTGGCGAGGTCGCCGGTGGCCGAGACCTGGTAGGCGCCGAGCACGCAGACGTCGAGGTGGCCGCCGCGCATCATCGCGAACGAGTCGGCGTGGTGGAAGTACGCGGCGCCGGGCAGCTCGGTGACGGGCTGCTTGCCGGCGTTCGTGAGGTCGAGGTCGACGTCGTCGCCCTCGGCCAGCGGACCCATGCCGAGCATCCCGTTCTCGGTATGCAGCACCACGCCCTGCTCGGGCCGCAGGTGCTCGGCCACCATCGTCGGCTGCCCGATGCCGAGGTTCACGAAGGCGCCGTCCGGGATGTCCTGCGCCACCCGGGCGGCCATCGCGCTCTTGTCGAGGCTCACACCGCCACCACCCGGTCGACGAAGATGGACGGCGTCACGACGGTCTCGGGGTCGATCGCACCGATCTCGACCACCTCCGAGACCTCGGCGATCGTCAGCGCCGCGGCGGTGGCCATCACCGGCCCGAAGTTGCGGGCGGTCTTGCGGTAGACGAGATTGCCGGCCCGGTCGGCGCGGTGGGCACCGATCAGCGCGACGTCGCCGCGGATCGGGTACTCGAGCACGTAGGTGCGGCCGTCGATCTCGCGGGTCTCGCGGCCCTCGGCGAGCGGTGTGCCGACGCCGGTGGGACCGAAGAACGCGCCGAGCCCGGCACCGGCCGCGCGCATCCGCTCGGCCAGGTTGCCCTGCGGCACCAGCTCGAGCTCGACCTTCCCCGCGCGGTAGAGCTCGTCGAACACGTAGGAGTCGTGCTGCCGCGGGAACGAGCACACCACCTTGCGCACCCGGCCCTGCGCGAGCAGCGCGGCCAGGCCGGCGTCGCCGTTGCCGGCATTGTTGGAGACGACGGTGAGGTCGCTGGCGCCCTGCCGGATGAGGGCGTCGACGAGGTGCACCGGCATCCCGGCCATGCCGAACCCGCCCACCAGCACCGTGGCGCCGTCGGCGATCCCCGCGACCGCCTCGTCGGCGGTCTCGCACACCTGCGTCACTCGCGCTCCTCGGCGAGCACCTGCTGGGCGATGCGACGGTCCAGTCGGCCGGGTCCGCCGCTGAGCGGGATCGGGCTCCGGCTCGCCGAGCAGGTGGCTGCGGATCAGCTGCGCGACGACGACCGGCTCCTCGGCCGGTGCGAGGTGCGAGGCATGCGGGAGGACGACGAGCCGACCGTCCTTCACGCCGTCGGCCACCTCGGCGAGCAGGTCGGGCGGGCAGACCGGGTCGTGTGCCCCGGCGACGGCGAGCACCGGCGAGCGCACCTCACCGAGCCGGTCGCGGACGTCGAACGCGGCGAGCGCGTCGCACACCTGGGCGTAGCCGGCGTCGTCGGCCTGCTGCAGCGCGTGCAGCAGCGCCGAGCCGGTGTCGGGGTCGCGGTCGAGGAACCCCGGCGCGAACCAGCGCTTCGCCGACGCCTCGGTGATCGACGCGGTGCCGCCGGCCCGCACCGACCCGACCCGCTCGGCCCACGACTCCGCGGTGCCGATCCTCGCGCCGGTGCAGAGCAGAACCGCGCCGTTGACCCGGTCCGGCATGTCGAGCAGCAGCTGCAGCCCGACGGCACCGCCCACGGAGTCGCCGGCGTAGCCGAACGAGCCACCATGCTCACCACGCTGCTCGAGCACGTCGTCGACCACCCGCAGCACGCCCGCGGCGAGGCCGGCGATGTCGAACGGCTCCTCGGCGACGGCACGGTTGTGGCCGTGGCCGGGGAGGTCCCAGGCGAGCACGTCGAAGGCCTCGGTCAGCCCCTCGGCGCAGCGGCGCCAGAGCGTCGCGGCCGAGGTGCCGAGCGACGGGCCGAGCACGAGCAGCGGCAGGTGCGCCCGGTCGGCCGAGCCGGTCATGCGGACGGCGGTGACGGTGGGGAGAAGATCCACGCCCTCAGTCTGTCCTTCACTCACCGCCGAGAGACAGAAAAGTCGGTGCGATCATGACCTGATGGCGGGAGGCAGCAGTACGCCGGGGGCCTCGGTCACCAGCCGCGCCCTCGCACTCCTCGGCGCCTTCGACGAGGACCACCGCCGGCTCGGCCTGACCGAGCTCGCCGCCCGCGCCGACGTCCCGCTCTCCACCGCGCACCGCCTGGTCCGTGAGCTCACCACCTGGGGCGCGCTGGCCCGCACCCCCGACGGCCACTACGTCGTCGGACGCCGGCTGTGGGACCTCGGGCTGCTCGCGCCGCCCGCGGCATCGGGCGGGAGCTGTCGCGAGGGCACTAGCGAGGTCTAGCCGTGGTGGAACTCCTCGTCCGCCTCTTCGATCTCGTGGTCGAGCTCGGCGACGGCGCCGGGGTTCCCGTGGAAGCGGCGGTAGCTGTAGACCAACGTGGCGACGGCGATGGCGGCGGACGCCCACTGCGTGATCGCGGTGCCGAGGCCGCCCGGCAGCCACATCCACTCGGGGAGGAACCACCACTCGGGCACCGGCGGCTGCATGAACCACAGGACGCCGGCGGCGACGAGCAGCAGCACGGCGATCGACGAGAGCACGATCCGGAACGGCGTCTCGACGCTCTCGGCGGCGCCCTTGAGGGCGCGGTACTTCACCGGCGCCAGCCGGCGGTCGGCCCAGTCGTACTGCTGGGAGA
Source organism: uncultured Actinomycetota bacterium (assembly GCA_963780355.1). Classification (GTDB taxonomy): domain Bacteria; phylum Actinomycetota; class Actinomycetes; order Propionibacteriales; family Nocardioidaceae; genus Nocardioides. The sequence continues at coordinate 992,499 of CAWABT010000001.1, read as the reverse complement.
GCACGGCGAGGCCGGCGAAGAGGAGCAGCAGGCCGGGGCCGGGCAGCACGAGGGCCGCGATGCCCGCGACGACGAGCGACCAGCCCACGACCTCGAGCCCGATCCGCTTCGCCGCCGCCCTCATGAGGAGAGTGTGCCCGCGTACTGGTCGAGGTAGGCGCGACCTTCGTCGGAGAGGTTGCCGTGGGCCTCGGCGATCTTCGCCCACCGCACCGTCATCCGAAGGAAGCGGAGCGGGTTGTAGACGTCCTCCTCGCGGGAGAACAGCCCGTCGCCGGCGTAGGTCATGATCGTGAGGTTCGACTGCTCGTGCAGCGAGCCGTCGCCCGGGTCGGGCATCAGGTTGCGGATCTCGCACACCAGCCGCGACGTCGACTCGTCGACCATCTGCCAGGCGATCGGGAAGCCGGTCATCTCGACGCCGGGGAACGTCGTCATCGTGGCCACCGACCAGGCCCGGATCTCGTCGCGGCCGCGGAACGTGCCGTAGGCGTGCTCCACGTACTCGGCGTCCTCGGTGAAGCTGAGGCAGAAGTCGTCCCAGTCCTTGCTGGTCGCGTGCTCCTGCACCCGGACGTGCATCGACGCGTAGGCCTCGGTGATCTCAGCCGCGGAGAACCGGGGCGCCGTCATGGCGGCATCCTCCCACGGCGCGCCGACCGACGAGTTGCGTTCCCAATCACCCCTCGGCCATTATTTCGAGTAGATCAGTAGACATGACTGGTTACATCGACTGAGTCGGGTCCAGGTACGTGGACCCGTAGAGCCGAAAGGTCCACCCATGCGCAAGCTCATCGTCCTCGGTTTCGTAGGACTCCTCGCCCAGCTCATCGACGGCTCCCTCGGCATGGCGTACGGCGTCACGTCGACGACGCTGCTGCTGGCGGTCAGCGTCTCGCCGGCCGCCGCCTCCGCCGCTGTGCACTTCTCCGAGATCGGCACGTCGCTGGTCTCCGGGTTCAGCCACCACAAGCTGGGCAACGTCGACTGGCGGACGGTCGGCATCCTGGCCGGCCCCGGGTTCGTCGGCGCCTTCGCCGGCGCCACGTTCCTGGCCAACCTGTCGGCCGACTCGGCCAAGCCGATCGTGTCGCTGATCCTGCTCAGCCTGGGCAGCTACGTGATCTACCGGTTCCTCGTGCTGGGCGGACGCCGTCCCACCTTCAGGTCCCGGCCGGGCGCGAGGTTCCTGGTGCCGATGGGCCTGGCCGGCGGCACCCTCGACGCCATCGGTGGCGGCGGCTGGGGCCCGGTGGGCACCACGACGCTGCTGTCGTCGGGCCGGCTCGAGCCGCGCAAGGTGGTCGGCTCGATCGACACCTCCGAGTTCGTGGTCGCCGTCGGCGGCTCGCTCGGCTTCATCCTGGCGCTCAGCTCGCAGGGCATCCCGTGGGACTACGCCCTCGCCCTGCTCGCCGGCGGCGTGATCGCCGCCCCGCTCGCCGCCTGGCTGGTCCGCAAGCTCGCGGCCCGCGTGCTCGGCGTCGCGGCCGGCGGCCTGATCGTGCTCACCAACACCAAGACGGTCCTCGAGGCGTTCGGCGCCTCCGGCTCCGTCGTGGCGCCGGCCTGCGCGGTGCTCGCCGTCACCTGGGTCGTCGGCATCGTCTGGGCCGTGCGCCAGGAGCGCCGGGTCGCCGTCGAGCAGCCCCGCGAGGACGTGCTCGTCGACGCCTGATCAGGCGGTGCGGTCGGCGTAGGTGACCGCGGCGGTGTGCACGGCCCGGAGGTAGAAATCCGCGCCGTTGTACGACAGCACGCCGCCGGTCCAGCCGGCGGCCGAGGTGAGGTCGCGGCCGTCGGCGCAGAGGTAGTCGGCCGCGGCCAGCGCCGCGTCGTCGAGGTCGTGCGGGTCGGCGACGCCGTCGCCGTCGCCGTCGGCCGCCCAGGTGTCCCACGTCGAGGGGATGAACTGCATCGGGCCGATCGCGTGGTCCCACGCCGGGTCCCCGTGCCACTGCACCGACTCCGACGTGGCGGGGATGGCCTTGACCCCGGGTCCGCCGTCGAGCGCCGGCCCGAGGATCTTCCGGGACGGCGTGCCGTCGGCCCGGAGCGTGCGGCCGCCGATCATCCCGTGCTGCGACTCGACCCACCCGATGCCCGCCAGCGTCGTCCAGCCGAGACCGCAGCTGCGCGGCGACTGCAGCTCGGCACGGGCGTAGGCCGCGAGCGCCACCGCCGGCACGCCGGACGCCGTGGCGGTGCGACGCACCCACCCCTCGTCCAGCCGCGGCACCCCGGAGGCGGCGCCACCGGGGGTCGCTGGAACGGCGGCAGGCGGGGCGAACCGGGGCTCGGTGCCGGGCGTCAGGTCGCGGACGTCGCGGTCGCCGTAGAGCGTGTCCTGCACCCAGAACAGCCCGAGCGCGACGGTGGCCAGCACGATCAGGAACACCGCCGCGGTCCGTACCGGTTGGCCGCCACTCACCCGCCCAGCATGCGGGGCTGCTCGAGCGGGCCGCAAAACGCCGTACCGTGCCGCCCGTGCCCGCCACCAGGACCCGCCGGGTACGGCGGAGCCCGTTCGGATCGATCCTGCTCGGGCCGGCCGACCAGAGGCCGCGGGCGCTGCGGGTGCGGGTGCAGCTGCTGCTCACGGCGCTGCTCGTCGCCACGAACCTGGTCGGCGCCGGGGTCGTCGTGCTGGTGTCGACGTTCCTCGTGCCCACCGCCGAGGCCACTGACGCGACCCGCCTCTCCCTGGTCATCGCGGTGCCGGTCTACGTGGGTCTCGCGGTGGTGGTGGGCGCCGTGGTGGGCACGTCGCTGTCACTGCGGGCGTTGCGGTGGGCCACCCAGGGGGACCAGGAGCCCGACACCGACGAGCGCACCGCGGCGCTGCGCGTGCCCACCAACCTGACGCTGCTCCAGTCGCTGCTGTGGCTCGGCGGCGCCGTGCTGTTCACGGTGCTCGCGATCGTGTTCCAGCCGGACCGGGCGCTCAGCACCGGCCTCACCGTCGCGATCGCCGGCGTCGTCGTGGGCGCCGTCGCCTACCTGCTCACCCAGTTCGCGCTGCGTCCGGTCGCGGCCCGCGCCCTGGCCGACCAGCCGGTCGGACGGCGTCCCCGCGGCGCCGGCGTCGGCGCCCAGATGGTGATCTTCTGGTCGCTCGGCACCGGCATGCCCACCGTCGGCCTGGTGGTGGCGGCGATCCTCGCGCTGGCCGGCGACGAGGTGGGCCGCACCCGGCTGCCCGTGATCGCGCTCGTGATCGCCGGCACCGTGCTGGTGTTCGGGTCCTTCATCACCGTGCTCAACGCCCGCGCGGTCGTCGCACCGGTGCTGTCGGTGCGCGACGCGCTGCTCGACGTCGAACGCGGCGAGCTCGACACGGTGGTGCAGGTCTACGACGGCACCGAGCTCGGGCTGCTCCAGGCCGGGTTCAACCAGATGGCGGCCGGCCTCCGCGAGCGCGAGCACCTACGCGACCTGTTCGGCCGGCACGTCGGCCGCGAGGTGGCGCAGGCGGCGGCCGAGGGCTCGGCCGAGGTGCAGCTCGGCGGCGAGACCCGCGAGGTGTCGGTGCTCTTCGTCGACCTGGTCGGGTCGACGGCGTTCGCCACCGAGCACTCCCCCGACGACGTCGTCGAGATGCTCAACCGGTTCTTCGGCGTGGTGGTCGACGAGGTCGACCAGCGCCGTGGGCTGGTGAACAAGTTCGTCGGCGACGCCGTGCTCGCCGTCTTCGGCGCGCCGGTGGAGGCCGACGACCACGCCGGCGCCGCGCTCGCCTCGGCCAGGGCGATGGCCGCCCGGCTGGCCGAGGAGGTGCCTGAGGTCGAGGCCGGCATCGGCGTCGCGACCGGCCAGGTGGTCGCCGGCAACGTCGGCCACGCCTCCCGCTTCGAGTACACGGTGGTGGGCGACGCCGTGAACTCCGCCGCCCGGCTCACCGACCTCGCCAAGGAGGTCGAGGGCCGGCTGCTCGCCACCTGGGCCTCGGTCGAGGCGGCCGGCGACGACGAGGCGGAGCACTGGGAGCGGCACGGCGCCGAGACGCTGCGCGGTCGATCGGAGGAGACCGAGCTGGCGGTGCCTACGCGGCCTAGGGTCGAGGGGTGACCACCGACCCCGTCGCCGTCGTCCGCACCTGTCTCGGGCTGATGCAGCAGGGCAACGCCGTGGCGGCGCTCGACCTGCTCGACCCGGACCTGGAGTGGCGCAACTCCGGCTACCCGACGCTGCGCGGCCCGCGGGCGCACGCGGCGTTCCGGGCGCTCGAGGAGCGCGGGGTCGACTTCGCGGTGACCTTCCACCACGTCGGCGTCGACGTCGACGACCCCGAGGTGGTGCTCACCGACCGCACCGACGTGCTCGGCCTCGGCCGGTTCCGCACCGAGTTCTGGGTGTGCGGCACCTTCCGGGTGCGCGACGGGCGGATCGTGCTGTGGGACGACCGGTTCAGCACCGGCAATGTCGTGGTCGGCGCGGTGCGTGGGCTGGTGCGGGCCGTCCGGCCCTGAGCCCCGGCGATCAGGCCAGGGCGGCGACGGCGGCGGCGTAGTCGGGCTCGGCGCCGATGTCGGGCACCACCTGGGTGTGGGTGACCTTGCCGTCGGCGTCGACCACGACGACGGCACGCGCGAGCAGGCCCTCCCACTTCGAGTCGACGAGGGTGACGCCGTAGTCGGTGCCGAAGCCGGACCGGAACGACGAGGCGCTGACGACGTTCTCGACGCCCTCGGCGCCGCAGAAGCCCGCCAGTGCGAACGGCAGGTCGGCGGACACGCAGATCACCGAGGTGTCGGCGTGCTCGGCGGCGATCTCGTTGAACCGGCGCACGCTCGCCCGGCAGATGCCGGTGGCGATGCTCGGGAAGACGTTGAGCACGGTGCGGGTGCCCGCGGGGAGGGTGACCTCCTCGAAGTCCGAGCCGGTCAGCGTGAAGGACGGGGCGTCGGAGCCGAGCGCGGGGAGCTCGCCGACGGTGTGGGCGGGGGAACCGCCGAGGGCAGTGGTGGCCATGCCCCGTTCCTACCAGGGCCGCCGAACGCCCTCGTCAGCGGACGACGGTGCCGGCCGGCGTGCCGGGAGCCACGTAGTAGGCGAGGCAGGTGTCGTAGCCGAGCGTGCCGTCGCCGGCGACGAAGCCCTCGTCGGCGCACCGGGCCTGGGCGTCGGGCAGGCTGAGCGACCACTGCTGCTCCGGCTTCCCCGGCGCCCACGGGCCGCCGCCGCCGGGCTGGAGCGGCCAGTTCGGGTCGCCCGGGTCGGTCGGGATGTAGACGGGGCACGCGACGCCGGAGTCGAGGGCGGTGCCGTAGTCGTAGCTCTTCGCATCTCCCGGGAAGGTCGAGTTGTCCGTGATCGTGACCGAGATCCGGCGGCCGGTGGCCGTCCAGGCGAGTCCCTTGGTGGCTGCGGGCACGAGCCACGTGGCGTTGTCGGTGCCGCACTCATCGAGCACGCCAGGCGCGGGCGGAACGTCGATGACCGCCACGACGGGCGGAGGCGGCGGAGGCGGCGGAGGAGGCGTCCCGGGGTCTGTCGGAGGGTCGACCGGGTCGGTGCCGGGGTCGCGCGGCCCGTTGTTGCCGCCCGCGTGCCCGGTCCAGTTCGGGTTCGGCGGCGGCGGCGTCGGCGTGACCGAGCCGCTGTCGTCGCCCGACGGGTCGGGGTGCAGGCCGTCGATCCGGCCGGCGGCGACGGTGCTGACGGTGACCGGCGGCAGGCTGCCGGACGGGCCGGTGGCGTAGCCCCCGGCCAGGTACTGCTGCATGAGCGACAGCACCCGCTCGACGTACGCGGCGCTGTGGTTGTAGCGGTTGACGGCGACCACCTGGCCGGACGCCGTGGAGAGGTCGTCGTCGCCGGAGCAGAGGTAGACGGCGGCGGCGAGCGCGGCGTCGTCGATGTCCTGGGGGTTGCGCTCGCCGTCGTTGTCGGAGTCGACGCCGACGACCGACCAGGTGGACGGGATGAACTGCATCGGGCCGACCGCGCGGTCGAAGACCTGGTCGCCGTCGAGCACCCCGGCGTCGGTGTCCTTGATCAGCGCGACGTTGCCGACGCCGTTGAGCGGCAGGCCGATGATCGACGGGGTGGCGACGCCCTCGCTGTCGAGCCGGCTGACGCCGAACTGGCCGTGGTGGGACTCGACGTCGCCGATCGCGGCGAGCAGCTGCCAGCCGAGGTTGCAGCTCCCGTCGGCGGCGTTGATGACGGTCTCGGCGCGCTGGTAGGCCGCGAGCGCCGGGGCCGGGATGCCCTGCACGTCGGCGGTGGCGACGGTGGTGACGACCCCGGTGGTGGAGGCCTCGTCGGCGAGCTGCGTGGACACGCTGGCCGGCGTCATCGGGGGCGAGCCGAGGTAGGGCGTGGCGGGGTCGGACGTGGCGGGAGCCGAGGGCGCGGCGCTGACCGCGCCCGGGCCGGGTGCGGCCAGGTGCACGGTCACGGCGCTCGACAACAGGGCCAGTGGAAGCAGCGTGAGGACACGCTGCCGCCGGCCCGCCGACGGCGCCCGAGAGTTCGGCGTCCTTCCCACCGCGTCATCAGAGCACACGATGGGCGGCACTACACGAGGAATACCCAATACTTTGATGAACATCGGCGGTTCCTGTTCACCGGTGCGGTGAAACCCCAACGGTCACAGAGGCCACACGACTCCCGTGCGCTCCTCGGACACCTCCCACAGCCGGAGAGCGGCATCCCCGTCGCGGGCCTCGTCGGACCGGCTCACCGGCCCCGGGGCGCCCCGCGACTGGCCCAGCTTGGTGGGGCCGACGTAGGTGTCGCCCGGCAGGTCGGCGACGACGGCGTGCACGGTGGGCCGGGCGCCGACAGCGGCGGTGGTGGCGATCACCTTGTTGCCGAGCCACATCCCGGCCCGGGCGAGCCGGCTGGCGTGGTGGCTCTGGAGGTTGGTGGCCGAGTAGCCGGGGTGGGCGGCGTTCGCGGTGACCGTCGACCCGGCGGCGGTGAGCCGGCGCTGCAGCTCGCCGGTGAACAGCAGGTTGGCGAGCTTGGACTGCTGGTAGGCGCGGGTGGGCTGGTAGCGGCGCTCGAGGTCGAGATCGTCGAAGTCCAGCTGCGGGCCGCGGTGCAGGCTCGACGACACCGTGACGACCCGCCCGCTGATCTGCGGCAGCAGCAGGATGGTGAGCGCGAAGTGCCCGAGGTGGTTCGTGGCGAGCTGGCGCTCGAAGCCGTCGACGGTGCGACCCTCCGGCACCATCATGATCCCGGCGTTGTTGACCAGCGCGTGGATCGGGCCGTCCCAGCCGGCGGCGAAGGCCCGCACCGAGGAGAGGTCGGCGAGGTCGAGCTCGCGCACCTCGGTCGAGCCGGCGCCGGCCACCTCGGCGGCCGCCTCGTCGCCGCGGGCCTTGTCGCGCACCGCCAGGACGACGTGCCCGCCGGCCGCGACGAGGGCCCGGGCGGTCTCCAGGCCGAGCCCGGAGTTGGCGCCGGTGACGACGAACGTGCGGTCGGACTGGTCGGGGATGTCCATCCCACGAACGTAGGCGCGGGTAGGTTGACCGGGTGGAACAGCTCGACCAGCAGGGCACTCGCTCGACGCGCCAGAAGCGCGCGGTCGAGGCCGAGCTGAGGTCGTCGGAGGACTTCCGCACGGCGCAGGAGATCCACGAGGCGCTGCGGCGCGACGGGCAGTCGGTGGGGCTCGCCACCGTGTACCGGTCGCTGCAGGCACTGGCCGCCACGGGCGCCGTCGACGTCGTGAAGACCGACGCGGGCGAGGCGGCCTACCGGCGCTGCAGCCCCTCGCACCACCACCACCTGGTGTGCCGGGAGTGCGGCTTCACCGTGGAGATCGAGGGCCCTGCCGTCGAGCGCTGGGCGAGCACACAGGCCGCCGACCACGGCTTCGCCGACGTGCAGCACACGATCGAGCTGTTCGGCGTCTGCCCGGACTGTCAGCGCCGCCTGGACTGACCCGACTGACCCCGGGTGCCGCCGCCCTTCTGGGGCGGCCTGGTCGGTTTGCCGCCCGGACGCCGGCCCGGGGAGCGGACCTCGCTGCGGCCGCCGAGGAACAGGTCGGCCGCGCCGGTGACGAGCGGGCCGGCCAGCGCCGAGGTGGGCAGCCACAGCTGCACGAACTGGTCGTCGTCGACCACCGGCACCGCCACGGGCACGGTGGAGGTGCCGACCTGGTCGCCGTAGAGCTCGAGCACGGTCGGGTCGACGGCGCGCAGCGAGGCGCAGACGTCGGCCACGGTGCGGTCCTTCGCCGCGGCGAGCCGGTCGGCGACCGCCTCGGCGAGGCCGGCGGACCGGCCGCGCGGGGTGCCGCCGAGGTCGATGCGCTGCATCGCGGCGCCGACGCCGGCCAGTGCCGCGTCGAACACCTCGCGCCAGCCACCGCCGCTCAGCGCCACCTCGGTGCCGCGCGGCGCGCCGTGCTGGCCGTGCGGGCCGTGGCCGCGGGTGACCGTGAGCGGCACCGACAGCCACGAGCCGCCGTCGTCGCGGGCGCGGGGGGCACCCGGGGTGGCGAGGATCGCCGTCGTGCGGCCGCCCGCCTGCACCAGCGCGTCGGCGCGGGCGAGGTGGCTGCGGTCGAGCGTGGTGACGTCGTGGGAGCCGGCGCCCGCCGTCAGGGCGTCGAGGGTGGCTGTGACGCCGACCGACCCGCGGGCCGCCTTCCAGAACTCCTGCTTGGCGCGCGGGGGCACCCGGTCGAGGCCGAGCAGCATCGCACGGATCGGGTCCCGGCCGGTGACGCCGACGCGGCGCAGTCCCTCGCGCAGCGGGTCGGCGACGGCGGGCACGCCGCTGTTGACGGCGTCCACGACGCCCACCTGGAACGCCTGCTGCACGAGGTCGACGTGCGGGCGGAACGCGCCGGCGAGCCGGCTGACGGTGACCTCGGCGGGGTCGGCCGGCAGCGGCGTACGGCCGAGCTGCTCACCCGCCGCCTGGGCGAGCCGCGCCTCCAGCAGCGCCGCGACGGCGAGCCGCACCACCTGGGCCGCCGTCCAGTCGGCCGCGCCCGTCGTCCACTGCTCGGCACTGCGCTCGGCGAGCACGGCGAGGTGCTCCCGGGTCGGGCGGGACGGCACGTCCAGCCGCAGTGCGGGCAGCACCAGCTCCCGAGCGATCGACCCCGACATGGCGGCCACCCTAGGCAACCGCTGGCAGGATGCCGCCATGGCCGCCGAGGAGAGCATCGGGCCGGCCCGCCGGGGCCGGCCCGGCCACGACCGCGAGACGGTCCTGCGACGGGCGGTCGAGCTGTTCAACCAGCACGGCTACGACGCCACCAGCATCGGCGACCTCGCCCGCGACCTCGGCGTCACCAAGTCAGCGGTCTACCACCACGTGGCCAGCAAGGAGGACCTGCTGGCAGCCGCGCTCGACGAGGCGCTCGACGGCCTCACCCGGGCCCTCGACACCGCGCTGGCCCACCCCTCCGACAGCCCGCTCACGCGGTTGCGCGCCACGGTCGAGGAGTCGGTGCGCATCCTGCTCGACCACCTGCCCGCCGTCACGCTGCTGCTGCGGGTGCGCGGCAACAGCCCGGTCGAGCAGGACGCGCTGCGCCGTCGTCGCGAGATCGACGACCACCTCGCCGCCCTCGTCCGGCAGGCGGTCGACGCCGGCGAGCTCCGCTCCGACATCCCGCCCGACGTCGTCAGCCGGCTGGTCTTCGGCATGGTGAACTCGCTCGTCGAGTGGTACCGCCCCGGCGGCCCGCTCGACCCCGACACCCTCGCCCACGACCTCGCGAGCCTCGCCTTCGACGGCCTGCTCGCCTGACGGTCGTCTCGCATCCCCGGCGGGGTCAGGCGGCGAGACCGGGTCGGGGCGTCTCGACAGGCTCGACGGACGTCACGCGCGCGCCCCTGACGGCGAGACCGGGTCGGGGCGTCTCGACGAGTTCGACGAACGTCAACGGAGCCGGAACTCGCGGCCGTCGGGGTCGGTGAGGACGCCGTCCGAGACGTGGGTGGCGCCGAGGGCGACGAGCCGGTCGGTCTCGGCGGCGAGGTCGTCGGCGCCGTCGGTGGCGAGCTCGAACCACTGCCGCGGCGGCTGCTGGAGCGGGGCGACGGGCGGGCCGCCCCAGGCGACCTTGGTGCCGCCCGAGGGCGACTGGACGGCGGTCTCCTCGTTCTCGTCCCAGACCAGCGGCCAGCCGAGCGCCTCGCTCCAGAAGAGGCCGACGTCGCGGGTGCCGTCGCAGGCGAGCTCACCGAGGAACCCGGTGCCGGCGAGGTAGGTGTTGCCGTACTCGATCACGCAGAGCTCGTTGCCCTCCGGGTCGGCGAGCACGACGTGGCCCTCGTCGGGCAGCTGGCCGACGTCGAGGTGGCTGCCGCCGGCGCGGAGCACCGTCTCGACGACGGTCATCTGGTCGGTGTAGTTGCTGGTGAGGTGCGGGTGCACCGGGTTGGGCACGGTCTTGGGCTCCTCGGTGCGCACGAACCGCAGGCCGACCTGCGTGGCGTCGCCGGCCACCAGCACGCCGTCGCCGTCGGGCACCGGCTCGCGGTCGAGCACGAAGGCCCAGAACCGGGCCTGCGCCGCGGGGTCGTGTGCGCCGATGGTGACCGCCAGCAACCGAGATGCCACGCGACCACGCTAGCCGGAGTACGGAACCTCGGTCTGCCAGCCGTCCTCGGGCTGCCGGGCGGCGGCGACCAGCGCCTCGGCCACCCGGTCGGGGTGGAACGGCCCCTCGTCGGAGAGCGTGCCCCGCACGGTGACCGACACCGCGCGGACGCCGTCGTCGCGCAGCGTGGTGTCGATGCTGTGCACGAGGTTGCGCACGCCGGCCTTCTGGACGCCGAGCGAGGCCGCCTCGTTCCACGGCTTGTCGGCGGCCATGCTGCCGGTGACCGTGATCCGCGAGCCCGTGCCGAGGAACGGCCGGGCCGCCTGGACGGTGGTGAGCAGCGCGCCCACGCCGAGCGCGACGTCGGCCAGCAGGTGCTCGACGCTGAGCGTGAGCGGGTCCTCCTGCCGGAACGCGCTCGGGTTGAAGTGCAGGACGTCGACCCGGCCGAACCGCTCGCCCAGCCCGCCGATCGCGGCGGTGGTGGCGGCGACATCGGTGAGGTCGGCGGTGCGGGACTCGACCGCCGCGTCGGCGTCCACCGAGCCGATCCGCTCGGCGAGCGCGGCCAGCGCGTCCGGGGCGAGCCCGACCAGTCCGACGTCGTACCCCTCCGCGGCCCAGGCGCATGCGACCGACCCGCTCACGCCGGGACCGGCTCCCACCACGATCAGCACCGGTCTGGTCATGCGCGAAACGGTAGCCCGCGTTTCCCCCACCGCGACCCCGCGCGGTGGTTCAATGGCCCCCCGTCGGGTCCGCTCTGCCCGGCAACCACGATGATGGCTGGCTCGGGCCTGCGTCGATGGGGGGCTGGAGCGAAAAGGTGACGGACAACGTCGTGCGACGCGAGTCGCTTCCCGCGGACGCGCGCAGCGTGCGGGAGGCGCGGACGGTCGTGCGCGCCGTCATCTCGGAGTCCGGCCGCCTCGACCGTGAGGAATGGGCCGAGCGGGCCGCGCTCGCCGTCTCCGAGCTCGTCACCAACGCCGTCGTGCACGCCGGCTCCACGATCGAGCTGCGGGTGCTCCTCTCGGACACCTCGCTGCGGGTCGAGATCGCCGACCACAGCACCGCCTCGCCGGCCGCTCGCAGCCACGCCGTCACGGCGGTCACCGGCCGGGGCCTGCACCTGGTCGACAGCAGCGTGGACCGCTGGGACATCGAGACCCACGCCGATGGCAAGACCGTCTGGTTCGAGATCGGCGAGCCGCTGCACCTGGTCTCCGACGACCACTCGTCTCCCGAGGGCGATGTCGACTCCGACGTGCTGGTGGTGCTGCGACAGATGCCGCTGCTCATCCACATGGCGTGGCAGGAGCAGGTCTCCGCGCTGCTGCGCGAGTACCTCCTCGCCCGGCTCGAGGACGACCCCGACATCCTCGAGCGGCACGCCCGTGCGAGTGCGGCGATGACGCTGCTGTTCGAGCAGGTGCCCTCCCCCACGCTCGTCGACGACCCCGCGGAGACCATGGTCAACGCCGTCGGTCCCGGGGTCACCGCCGACGAGCTGGTGCTGCGGATCCCCCGCGGGTCGGCGGCCGACTTCGCTGCCCTCGAGGAGCTCATCGAGGAGGCCGTCGCGATGGCCCGCAGCGGCGAGCTGCTCGCCACCCCGACCCAGCCGGAGATGTCGGCGATGCGGCAGTGGCTGTGCCGCCAGGTGCGGCTGCGGGCCGCCGGCGACGACAGCGAACCGGTCCCCTACACCGTGCAGGCCGACACCTCGGCCCTCGCCCACGAGATCCCTGCTGCACTGCGGGCCCTGGGCGACACCGACGAGCCCGTGCTCGTGGCCGACGAGGACAACCGGATCGTCGCCGTCACGAAGCCGTTGCTCGACCTCCTCGGCTACGACGACGAGGCCGCGCTGCTGCGACGGCGCGTCGTCGTGGTGATCCCGCCGCGCTTCCACCAGGCGCACATCGCCGGCACCGCGCTGCACCAGACCAACGGCCGCAGCGTGCTGCTCGGTGCCCGGCTCACGGTGCCGGTGCTCCGCGCCGACGGCCGGGAGATCGAGCTCCCGGTCGTCATCGAGCCGCAGGTGCTCGAGGACGGGCTGCGCGCCTACGTGGCCACCTTCAGCTGATCCAGGTCAGCTGAGCACGTCCTTGCGCTGGAAGAGGACGAACGCCGCGGTCGTGAGCACCACGGCGTAGACCAGCGACCACACCGCGCCGGTGGCCATGCCCGACCAGTCGACGTCGCGCTGCAGCGCCCCGGCCCAGGCGAACTGCTGGTGGGTCGGCAGCGCCTCGCGCAGGTCGCCGAGCGCGTCGATGGTGTCGAGGATGCTGGAGACGATCACCACGATCACGGCGCTGCCGACGGCGCCGAGCGGTGCGTCGGTGAGCACGCCCACCAGCAGCGCCAGCGCCGCCACGAACAGCAGGCTCACGAACAGGTAGCCCACGACGACGGCCAGCCGGGTGGCGAACTGCGACCACGACAGCTGCTCACCGGTCGGGCCCTCGTAGGCGTCGGTGCCGTAGGCGACCAGCCCGACCAGCAGCGTCCACGCCGGCAGCACCACCAGGGCCGCGAGCGCCGTCATCAGTGCCACGCCCGCCTTGACGCCGAGCAGCCGGCCGCGCGGCACCGGCGCAGCCAGCAGGTAGCGCAGCGACGACCAGCTCGCCTCCGACGGCACGGTGTCGCCGGCGAACAGCGCCACCAGCACGACCAGCAGGAAGCCGGCCGAGGCGAACAGCGTGAACACGGTGAGGTTCGCGGGCCCGACCTGCGCGAGGTCGACGAAGGTCGGCGGGCCGTCGTCGCTGCCGCCGTCGCCGAGGGCGAACGCGCCCACGATGATCAGCGGGAGCAGCAGCAGGAACCCGAACGACACCTGGGTGCGGCGTCGTCCGAGCTGCCGGCGGATCTCGGCCCGCACGGGCAGCGGCCGGCTCACGACCCGCCTCCGACCTGCGCGGGCCCGACCTCGCCGATGTAGCCCATGAAGACCTCCTCGAGGTGCCGCCGCTCGTCGACGAGCTCGGCCACCGCGCCCTCGAGCACCACCCGGCCGCGGTGCATCACCACCACGTGCGAGCAGGTCTGCTCGACCTCGGCGAGCAGGTGGCTCGAGATGACGACGGTGCGGCCGGCCTCGGCGTAGCGGGCGAGCACGCCGCGCATCGCCCGGATCTGCGGCGGGTCCAGGCCGTTGGTGGGCTCGTCGAGCAGCAGCAGGTCCGGCTGCCCGAGCATCGCCTGCGCGATCCCGAGCCGCTGCTTCATGCCGTGGCTGTAGGACCGGACCGGCTTGTCGGCGGCCACGCCGAGGTCGGCGACCGCGAGCGCGTCGTCGTAGCCGGCCTCGTCGTCCGGCTTGCCGGTGGCCGCCCAGTAGGCGCGCAGGTTCTGGCGGCCGGTGAGGTGCGGCAGGAAGCCGGGTCCCTCGATCAGCGTCCCGACCCGGCCCAGCACCGGGGCGCCCGGCGTCACCCGCTCCCCCAGCACGTGCACCGCGCCCTCGTCGGCGCGGATGAGGCCGACGAGCATCCGCATGGTCGTGGTCTTGCCCGCGCCGTTGGGGCCGAGCAGGCCGACGACCTGGCCGCGCTCGGCGCGCCAGCTGACGCCGTCAACGGCGCGGAAGCCGTTGGAGTACTGCTTCACCAGCCCCTCGACCGCGAGCGGCACGTCGCTCAGGTCGGGGTCGGTGGGCGGCGGCCGGTGCCGCCAGCGGGCCACGCCGGCGAGCGCCAGCGCGCCGAGCACCACCAGGCCGAGCACCACGAGCAGCGACGTCGGCACGAGGGCGCCCGTGCCGGCCACCCGGGTGGCCTCGACGGTCGGCAGCACGATCGACGGCTGCGCCAGCCCGACCTGGTAGACCCGAGGGTCGTCGGGCACCGCGTACGCCGCGTCGGTGGACTCCACCACCACCCGGAGCCGCTGGTCGGCCTCGACGCGGTAGGCCTGCATCGGCAGCGTGACGTCGACCTCACGCGGTTCACCGGGCTGCATCCCGCTCAACCGCAGGGGTCTGACGATCTGGCGAGGCAGCGAGGCGTTGCCGTCGGCGCTCACCACCCAGGCCGAGACGAACAGCACGGCGTCGCGTGCGGACGACGTCACCCGGAGCCGCACCCGGGGCGCCCCGGCGACGGTGAGGGTGCGGGCGGCCGACGCCGTCTCGAACACCGCCGACTGCCCCGGCAGTACGGCGAGGTCGTAGCCGGCCCCGGTGGCGCCGAGGGCGCCGAGCACCGGACCCGTACCGGGCAGCGCCGTGACGGCGGTGGGCTCGCCGCCGGGCGGTGCGACGACGGGCTGCGGCTCTCCGTTGAGCGCGATCTCGCGTTCGTCGGCCTCGTCGTACCCGTCGGTGCGGAGCCGCTCGCGCGACTCGTCGGGCTCCAGCGCCGACGGCGGAAGCGCGAACTCGAAGTCGTCGCCCGGGTCGGGCCCGCCGCGCAGGTGGTGGTCGAACCAGGCGATCGTCGGGTCGACCACCTCGTCCCCGGGCTCGGCGCCGCCCGCGTCGTGGCCGCCGTCCAGCCAGTGCACCGCCACCTCGGTGCCGGCGGCGGCGATGCCACGGGCGTTGGCATCCGCGTGGTCGAGCGGGAACAGCGAGTCCTGCTCGCCCTGGAGCAGCAGGGTGGGCGCGGCGATCCGGTCGAGCACCGGCGCGGGTGAGGAGCGGCGCAGCAGCGCGAGCACCGCCGGGGTGCCCCGGCCGGTGGTGGCGGCCTCCGAGTAGAGCTCGCACACCCGCGGGTCGAACCGGCCGCACGGGCCCGCAGCCTCGGGCGGCTCGCCGTCGTCACCGCCGCCGAAGGCGCCGGCGGCGAAGAAGATCGACGCCCACCGGCGCTTGAACACCCCGCCCGGGAAGAGCGCGTCGCCGAGGTCGTTCCAGGTGATCGCCGGGACGATCGCGTCGACCCGGTCGTCGTAGGCGGCGGCCATCAGCGCCACCGCGCCGCCGTAGGAGCCACCGGCGATGCCGACCCGTGGGTCGCCGTCGGCGTCGAGCCGGACGTCGTCGCGGTCGGCCAGCAGGTCGAGGAGCACCGAGACGTCGGCGATCTCGTAGTCCGGCGAGTCGAGGTGGATCAGGCCGCCGGACCGCCCGAAGCCGCGGGCGGTGTAGGTGAGCACCACATAGCCTTCGCGGGCCAGGTCGCGGGCCTGCGTGACGAGCTGGTCCTTGCTGCCGCCGAAGCCGTGGGCCAGCACGACGGCGGCCCGGCGGCCGTCGCCGTCGGCACCCGGCGCGTCGTCGGCCGGCGTGAACACCGAGACGTCCAGCGCCACGTCGTCGCCGTCCGGCTCGGGCCCGACCGTCACCTTCGACGCGGTCTCACGCACCGCCACCTCGTCGCCGCCGGCCACCGACACCCCGACGACGACCGCCGCGACGACGAGCGCGGCAGCGAGCACCAGCGCCACCACGCCACGGCGTCGGAGGCGCGTCATGCGCCGATTCTGTCGGCGCGGCCAAACCGCCACTCGAGCCGCGACTCGTAGACCTCGCCGGGCGTGAGCGTCGCCGACGGCCAGTCGGGGTGGTGCGGGGTGTCCGGGTGCCGCTGCGGCTCGAGCGCGATGCCGCCGTGCCGCGGGTGGGTGCCCTCGAGGAAGTTGCCCGTGTAGACCTGGAGTCCCGGCTGGTCGGTCCAGAGCTCGGCGTGGGTGTCGGTGCGGGGCGAGGAGAGCACCGCGGCCCGCCGGAACCCGGTGCCGGACACGACCAGGTCGTGGTCGGCGCGCACGGCGTCGCCGAGCCGCGTCGGCGTGCGGAGGTCGAACGGCGTGCCGGCCACCGGCGCGAACCCGTCGAGCGGGATCCCCGTCTCGTCGACCGGCAGGTACTCGTCGGCCGCCACCGTCAGCAGGTGGTCGTCGATCGTGCGCTCGCCGTCGAGGTTCAGGTAGGCGTGGTTGGTGAGGTTCACGACCGTCGGAGCGTCCGTGGTGGCCCGGTGGGTGATCCGCACCGTGGTGCCGTCGACCTCGAACCGCACGGTGGCGGTGAGCTCGCCCGGGAAGCCCTGGTCGCCGTCCGGGCTGACGAGCCGGAGCACGGTCGTGACGTCGTCGTGCTCGACGACGTCCCAGAGCCGGCGATCGAACCCGTCGGCGCCGCCGTGCAGCGTGTTGCCCCGGTCGTTGACGCTCGTCTCGAAAGTGTGGTCGCCGAGCGGGAACCGGCCGCCGGCGATCCGGTTGGCGTAGCGCCCGACCGTCGACCCGAGGAAGAACCGGCCGGCGAGCCGTTCGGCCACCGAGGGGTGGCCGAGCGTGACGTTGCGGCGCACGCCGTCCCCGCACCCGACGACCAGCCGGTGCACGCTGGCACCGAGCGTGACGACCTCCAGCTCGACGCCGGGAGCGGCGCCGAGCTGGAGGAGGTGCACGTCGCGACCGTCGGGCAGCGTGCCGAAGACCTGCATGCGGTGACGGTAGGCCGTAGGTGCTACTTGACCTCGGACCGCATCACGCTCACCAGGCCGATCACCAGCGGGACGACGAACCAGATCAGACCCGAGGTGCCGAGGTGCGCCCAGTCGGCGCCCGACATCCCGCCGTCGTAGAGCGGACCCTGGGCGAAGTTGAAGTCCAGCCACGGCTGCGCCTTCTCCCACCACTCCTGGAACGAGGCCAGCAGCAGCGACAGGGACGACAGCACGAACGAGTACACGACGTAGGCGACGATCGCGCCGGGCGAGTTGCGGATCAGCACGCCGAGCATGAAGCCGATGAGCAGGTTGAGCACGTTGGCGAAGACCAGGTAGCCGATCTGCTCGGCCGAGATGTCCCAGACGGTGGGGACGCCGGCGATCGCGGTGCCGACCACGTTGCCGAGCGCGCCGATGGCGAGAGCAACGCCGATGGAGACGGCGCCGATCGCCATCGAGACCACCATCTTGGCCCCGATCACCCGGCCGCGGTGCGGCACGAGGGTGAACGTCGTCAGGCCGCTGCGCTGGCTCCACTCGCCGGTGACCGACAGGATCGCCATCACCGGGAGCAGCAGGGCCATCGGGATGCCGATCGCGGCGCCGAAGCTGTCGTAGGTGAGGTTCTGGTCGGGTGCGAACGCGATCACCGACACCGTTGCGATCAGCGCGGTGGCGGCGATGCTCACCATCAGCCAGAACCCGGCACGGGTGTCGAACAGCTTGATGGTCTCGACCCGCAGCAGCCGGCTGAACGGGATCGGGGCCGGCGCCGGCCGGGCCGCGCCGATCGGGCGGGCGGGGGCGTCGAGGGTCGTGGCGGTCATGCTGCTGCTCCTTCACGAGCGGACTGGTCACGGGAGGTATCGGCGGTGAGCTCGAGGAACATCTCCTCCAGGCCGGCGCCGTCGGCGGCGCGCAGCTCGGAGAGCGGGATGCCGGCCGCGAGGGCGACCTTGCCCACCAGGTCGGGGTCGGCCTCGGCGCGGACGGCGTCGGGACCGGACGGGACGGCGTGGATGCCGTTCTGCTCGAGTGCGCTGGCCAGGTCGGCGATCGCGCTGGAGCGCACGAGGGTGCCCGCGGTGGCGAGCAGCTCGGCCTTGGTGCCCTGGGCGACGATCCGGCCCTGGCCGATGACCACGAGGTCGTCGGCGATCACCTCGATCTCGTGGAGCAGGTGCGAGGAGAGCAGCACGGTGCCGCCCCGGTTCGCGAACCCGCGCAGCAGGTCGCGCATCCACCGGATGCCGGCCGGGTCCAGGCCGTTGGCCGGCTCGTCGAGGATCAGCACCTCGGGGTCGCCGATCAGCGCGGTGGCGATGCCGAGCCGCTGCCGCATGCCGAGCGAGTAGTTCTTGACCCGGCGGTCGGCCTCGCGGTCGGTGAGCGAGACCGTCGCGAGCATCTCGTCGACCCGCGCCAGCGGCAGCCCCATGGTGCGGGCGGCGACGCGGAGCGTCTCGCGGCCGGTGCGGCCGGCGTGCTGGGCCGAGGCGTCGAGCAGGACGCCGACCTCGCGGCCGGGGTTGGGCAGGTCGGCGTACCGGCGGCCGAGCACCGAGGCGGACCCGGAGGTCGCCGGGGTGAGCCCGACCATGACGCGCATCGTGGTGGACTTGCCGGCGCCGTTCGGGCCGAGGAACCCGGTGACTCGGCCGGGCCGGGCGCTGAAGGTGACCTCGTCGACGGCCCGGAGGCGGCCGTAGGTCCTGGTGAGTGCGTTCACTTCGATCATGGCGTCACGCTCCCGCGGGGAGCGGGTCCGCCACATCAGGGCGTGGGCCCCAGCCACCCCTGGCCCGACCCTGACCCGACGTCAGGAGCCCGGCTCAGGGTCGGAGGTACTCCAGGGCCGCGCGATGCCAGCCCGGGAGGTCGACGTGGCCGGCGTTGCTGTCGTCCGTGGCGACGTTGAGGAACGGGATCGAGCTGGCCGTCACCTCGAGGGCGGCCGGGTCGAGCGGCTTCACGACGTCGAGCAGCGGCCTCACGAGCGCCCAGAGCCGGCGGCCGGCGGGTCCGGCGTCGGGGCTCGGGGGCACGTCGTCCGGCAGCAGCGTGTTGAGGTGGACCGTGACGTTCCAGGCCTGGGGGAAGTCTCCTTCCGGCTCCCGGTGGCTGACGTAGACGTCCTGGGGCTTCCGACGGTCGAGCGGCCCCGCGGCGGCCACGACGCCTCGCCACACGTCGAGCTCGTCGGCCGTCATCCCGAACGACGTCGACAGGTGCAGGCCGAGCGGGTAGTTGCCACTGCCGTCGGTGGCGACCTCCACAGCGGCGACCTGGCTCAGCAGCGGGTCGTCCGCGACCGCGCTCGCGGCCTCCGTGACCGCCTCGAACGAGGGCTCCGCGACGACGGCCCGGAGGCCCGCGCCCACCTCGATCGCCGCCGTGGGCAGCGCCGCGCGAGCCGCGGTGAACCAGCTGGTGCGGACGTCCGCGTCGGCGTAGTCGTCGCGCGGCGGGCCGTCCGAGGGGTCGATCCCGATCAGCCGGTGGTCGGCACCGCCGTCCCCCGGCACGACCAGGGCGGCCTCGTACTCGTCGGTGCTGATCTCCGGTCCGTCCTCGTCGAGCACCGCGAGCGCGCCCGCGAGCTCCTCCGGCGCGGCGGCCGGCTCCATCCGGGCCTCGATCTCGATGCCGTGGTAGTCGGTGTCGAGCTCTTGGCGCTCGCCGGTGACGGAGGCGACGCCGTCGAGCCCCTCCAGGCGCTCGACCAGGGCGGCGACCTCCTCGTCCGGGGAGAGACCGGTGAGGCCTCCGGACCCGCCGGACCCGCCGGACCCGCCGGACCCGCCGTCGTCGTCCCCGCACCCGGCCACCGCGCCCGCGAGCACGATCACGGCCACGAGCCTGGTCAGAGTGCGTCTCATCGTCAGTTCACCTGTTCCGCAGCCGTACCGCCACCAGGGCGACGTCGTCCTCGGGGCGCTCGGGCAGCATCCGCCGGAGCAGCTCCTCGCACGCCTCCTCGAGGTCGAGGCCCTCCCGACCGAGGTGGTCGAGCACCCCCCGGAGCTTGGCGAGGCCCTCGTCGAGCGACTGGCCGCGCCGCTCGACCAGGCCGTCGGTGTAGAGCCACACCGTGGCGCCGGGGTGGAGCGTCACGACGGTCTCGGTGCGCGGGGTCTCGGCGTCGAGGCCGAGCAGCAGGTCGAATCGGTCCGACCAGAGCGCGTCGACGGCCTCGTCGGGCCGCTCCCCCAGCCGCCAGTCGCGGTCGTCGGCGCCGGCGTCGTCCGGGGTGACCACGATCATCGGCGGCGGGTGGCCGGCGTTCGACCAGCGCACCCGGGTCACCCCGGCCTCGCGCTCCTCGGCGGTCTGCTCGAACCGGGCGATCACCGCTGTGGCGGTGGTGTCGGGCTGGAGTCGGGTCATCGCCCGGTCGACGCCGCGCAGCACGTCGGCCGGCCCGTCGCCGGTGTGGACGGCGATCGCGCGCAGCAGGCTACGCACCTGGTTCATCGCCGCCGCGGCCTCGGTGTCGTGGCCGACGACGTCGCCGATCGCGACCATCGTGACCCCGGTGTCCTGGAGGAACGCGTCGTACCAGTCACCGCCCACCTGGGCCGCCTCCGCCGCCGACACGTACCGCACCGCCACCTCGACCTGGTCGGGCTCGGGCGGGGCCGTCATCATGCTCCGCTGCAGGATCTCGGCGACGTCGCGCTGCTCGGCGTACAGCCGGGCGTTGTCGAGGGCGAGACCCGCCCGCTCGGCGACGTCGGCGAGCACGTCGAGGGCCGCCGGGCTGAAACGGGTGCGCCCGCGGTCGCGGTAGACCGAGAGGAGCCCCAGCGTGCGGCCGCGGGCCGTCAACGGGGTGATGGCAGCCGACCCGGGGTCGAGGCGCCGGAGCAGGTCCCTGGCCTCGCCGGGGCCGAGCACGGTGCTGATCTGCTCGACGGCGTCGGAGGCCATCACCTGCATCTCGCCCTCGCGGAGCGCGACGGCGAGGTAGGAGTCGTCGCTCAACGCGTCCAACCGCAGCCTGCAGTAGCGCTCCAGCACCGGCTGCAGCTCGGCGTCGACGTGTCCACCACCCGACGTCCCGGAGCCGGCGCCGCCAGTCGGCTCGCGACCGTCCCCCTGGCCCGGCTCGGCGAGGGTGACGATGCACCAGTCGCCCAGCGCCGGCACCACGACCTGGGAGAGATGACCGACCGCCTCGTTCCTGTCGAGGGTCTGGATGAGCACGCCGGACACCTCGGCGAGCAGCGCGGTGCGCCGGCTCTCGTCCTTGAGCACGCCCGCCGCCCGACGGCGCTCGTCGATGTCGAGGAAGTAGACCGAGATGCCGTCGGGCCCCGGCCACGCATGCACTTCGAACCAGGAGTCGAGCGGGGCCGGGTAGTAGGTCTCGAACGACACCGGCTGCCCGGTCCCGACCGCCACGCGGTACCGCTCCTCGAGCGGTGTGCCGACCGCTGCGGGGAAGAGGTCCCAGATGCTCTCGCCGATGAGGTCGCCGACGGGCGCCAGCACGCTGATGGCCGCCCTGTTCGCGTAGGTGAAGCGCCACTCCCGGTCGAGGTGGAAGAACGCCGTGGGCATCGTCTCGAGGATCCGCGCGACCTGCGCCTCGCCCTCCTGGACGGCGGTGGTGTCGTAGGCGGCACCCACCAGCCGCGCGGCCCCGCCGTCATCGCCGGGCACGGTGCGACCGCGGGCGCGCACCCACCGCACCTCGCCGTCCGGCCGGACCACGCGGAACTCGGCGTTGTACTCCCCGAGGGTCCGGATCGACTCGTCGAGGGCCTGGTTCACGCGCGGCCGGTCGTCGGGGTGCACGAACTCGGCGAACGCCTCGATGCTGCCGCCGAACGAGTCGGAGTCGGTGCCGAACAGCGCGAGCAGCCGGTCGTCCCAGCGGAGCTCGCCGGTGTCGAGGTCCCAGTCCCAGGCACCGACGCCGGCCGCGTCGACGGCGAGCTGCCACACCAGGCGGTCGACGTCGAGGTCGACGTGGACGACGTCGTCCCGCGGTGGCTCATCTGGGTGCGGGGGCACACCGGAGCCTTGCACGACCGACCTCGGGTGCGGGTGGGATCCGTCACTTCCGCACGTGCACGCCGGTGCGCCCGCTGTGATCATGACGGGATGCGCGACCTCTCCCCGAGCCCCGGTGACCTCGAGCCGATCGAGACGGCGTCGGTCGACGAGCTGCGGGCGCTCCAGACCGAGCGGCTGCGCTGGTCGGTGCGCCACGCCTACGACAACGTGCCGCACTACCGCGCCGCGCTCGACGGCGCCGGCGTGCACCCCGACGACGTCCGCGAGCTCGCCGACCTGGCGCGGCTCCCGTTCACCACCAAGGCCGACCTGCGGGAGAACTACCCGTTCGGGATGTTCGCGGTGCCGCGCGAGCAGGTGGCGCGGGTGCACGCGTCGTCCGGCACCACCGGCCGGCCCACCGTGGTCGGCTACACCGCCGACGACCTGTCGATGTGGGCCGACGTCGTCGCCCGCAGCATCCGGGCCGCCGGTGGCCGGGCCGGGCACATGCTCCACAACGCGTACGGCTACGGGCTCTTCACCGGTGGGCTGGGGGTGCACGCCGGCGCGGAGCGGCTCGGCTGCACCGTCGTGCCCATCTCCGGCGGCATGACCGAGCGGCAGGTGCAGCTGATCCAGGACTTCCGTCCCGACCTCATCACGGTCACCCCGTCGTACATGCTCGCGATCGTCGACGAGATGGAGCGGCAGGGCGTCGACCCGCGCTCGACGTCGCTCCAGGTCGGCATCTTCGGCGCCGAACCGTGGACCGACGACATGCGCCGCGAGCTCGAGCAGCGGCTCGACATGCACGCCGTCGACATCTACGGGCTCTCGGAGGTGATCGGGCCGGGCGTGGCCCAGGAGTGCGTGGAGACCAAGGACGGGCTGCACGTCTGGGAGGACCACTTCTACCCCGAGATCGTCGACCCGGTGACCGGCGAGGTGCTGCCGGACGGCGAGGAGGGCGAGCTGGTTTTCACCTCGCTCACCAAGCAGGCGATGCCCGTGCTGCGCTACCGCACCCGCGACCTCACCCGGCTGCTGCCGGGCACCGCACGCACGATGCGGCGGATGCAGAAGGTCACCGGCCGCACCGACGACATGATCATCCTGCGCGGCGTGAACCTGTTCCCGACGCAGATCGAGGAGCTGATCCTCGGCCTCCCCACCCTCTCGCCGCACTTCCAGTGCCACCTGCGCCGCGAGGGCACCCTCGACGCGATGACGGTGGTGGTCGAGCGCCGCGACGGCGTCTCCGCCGAGGCCGGCAGCGAGGCTGGGAGTGCGCTGCGCGAGCAGGTGAAGAACCGGATCGGCGTCAGCGTCGACGTCGACGTCGTCGCCCCGGCGTCCGTGGAGCGCTCGCTCGGCAAGATGCGCCGGATCGTCGACGAGCGGCCAGCCCGGTAGTTGAGCACCCACGACGTACGTCGAGCCTGTCGAGACGCCCCGACCCGGTCTCGCCGACCTGGCCGAGGTCGGTCATCCCGGAGACAGCCGGCACGACGTCTCGACAGGCTCGACGAACGTCATCTCAGCTCACGCCAGGCCGAGCTTCTCCGTCGACTCCTCGCGCATCGCGACCTTGCGCACCTTGCCGGTGACGGTCATCGGGAAGTCCTCGACCACGAGCACGTAGCGCGGGATCTTGTAGTGCGCGAGCCGGCCCGCGCAGTAGGCACGGACGGAGTCGGAGTCGAGCGGCTCGGCGCCGGGGCGCATCCGCACCCAGGCGCACAGCTCCTCGCCGTACTTCTGGTCGGGGACGCCGACCACCTGCACGTCCTCGACGTCCGGGTGGCCGTAGAGGAACTCCTCGATCTCGCGCGGGTAGATGTTCTCGCCGCCGCGGATGACCATGTCCTTGATCCGACCGACGATGTTGCAGTAGCCGTCCTCGCGCATCTCGGCGAGGTCGCCGGTGTGCATCCAGCCGTCGGCGTCGATGGCCTCCGCGGTCTTCTCGTCGTCCTCCCAGTAGCCGAGCATCACCGAGTAGCCGCGGGTGCAGAACTCCCCTGGTTGACCGCGTTCCACGGTCTCGCCGGTGGCGGGATCGACGATCTTGATCTCCAGGTGCGGGTGCACCCGGCCGATCGACGACGTCCGCCGCTCGAGGTCGTCGTCCACCCGGGTCTGGCAGGAGACCGGCGAGGTCTCGGTCATGCCGTAGGCGATCCCGACCTCGGGCATGTGCATGTCGTCGACGCAGCGCTTCATCACCTCGACCGGGCAGATCGAGCCGGCCATGATCCCGGTGCGCAGCGAGCTCAGGTCGTGCTCGGCGAACGTCGGGTGGCTCTGCATCGCGATGAACATCGTCGGGACGCCGTACAGCCCGGTGCACCGCTCCTCGGCGACGCAGCGCAGCGTCGTCTCGGGGTCGAAGGCCGGCGCCGGGATCACCATCGTGGCCCCGTGGCTGGTGCAGCCGAGGTTGCCCATCACCATGCCGAAGCAGTGGTAGAAGGGCACCGGGATGCAGAGCCGGTCCTCCTCGGTGAACCCGATCAGCTCGGTGGTGAGATAGCCGTTGTTGAGGATGTTGCGGTGGCTGAGGGTGGCGCCCTTCGGGTAGCCCGTGGTGCCGGACGTGTACTGGATGTTGATCGGGTCGTCGGGCTGCAGCGTCGCCATCCGCTCGGCCACGGCGTCCTCGGGCACGGCGTCGCCCTCGGCGATCAGGCCGTCCCAGTCGTCGGTGTCGAGGTGGACGACGCGCTCGAGGCCGGCGCACTCGTCGCGGGTCTCGGCGATCATCGCGCGGTAGTCGCTGGTCTTGAACTCGGTGGCCGCCACGAGCAGCTTCAGGCCGGACTGGTTGACCGCGTAGGCGAACTCGTGGGTGCGGTAGGCCGGGTTGACGTTGACGAGGATCGCGCCGACCTTCGCGGCGGCGTACTGGGTGAGCGTCCACTCCGACCGGTTCGGCGACCACACGCCCACCCGGTCGCCCTTCCCGATGCCGGCCGCGAGCAGCCCGCGGGCCACCCGGTTCACGTCCCGGTCGAACTCGGTCCACGTCCAGCGTCGGCCGGTGGCGTACTCGACGAGCGCCTCCCGGTCCGGATGCTTCGCGACCGTCGCCTCGAGGTCCGCGCCGATGGTGCGGTCGAGGAGTGCCGGTTGCTGCTCGCCCTGTCCGTAGGACTCCATCGCCCCACCCTCACGCAACCTCCGGCGCGGCGGAAGCCCCGCGGTGGTTGAGGTGCGAGCGGAGCGAGCCTCGAAACTCAGTTGCCCGCGGACTGCCAGGAGGAGTTCGGGCTCGGCTCGTCGTCCGGCTTCGGGCGGGCGGCGCGGGCGGGGGGCAGGTCGGCGCCAGGTACCGGGAGCGCCACGATGTCCGGCTCGGCCGCAGCCAACTCCTCGAGCTCGGTGTCGTAGGCCTGCGCGGCGTCGGTGACCGCGCGGGCGAACCCGCCGGCGGGGTTGAGTCTCCGGAGCGCCTGAGTGAGCCCCGCGGGCGTGCCGAGGTCGTGGTACTTGCCGCACAGCACGACGCCGGCGGCGAGCGCGGCGTCGTCGATGTCCTGCGGGTCGCGGTGCCCGTCGTCGTCGGCGTCGACCCCCACGACGTTCCAGGTGGCCGGGAGGAAGTTCAGTGGGCCGACGGTTCGATCCCAGCGCCGGACGCCGTCCAGCACGCCCGCGTCGGTGTCGCGCACCTGCTGCCGGCCGTGCCGGCCGTCCAGGGTGGGGCCGTGGCTGGGCGGGTCGACCCGGCCGCCGGTGCCGAGCTCACCGCCGTCCGCCTGGCCGTGGTCGGACTCGACGCGGCCGACCGCAGCGAGCACGGTCCAGGTGAGGTGGCAGACGGGGCGGGCGTCGGCGATCACCGACTCGGCGCGCTGGTAGGCCGCGGCGGCCTCGTCCGGGATGTCCTCGACCGACTGGTCCTCGACCGGGGCGACCGCGGGTGGTCGGCCCTGGCCGGGGCTCTGGGTCAGCGTGGCCGGCTCGTCGTAGCCCGCGACCGGGCGCACCTCGACGGGCACCTCGTCCGGCGCCTCGACCTGGGCCGCGGTGTCGATCTCCACGGGCCGCTCGGCCGCAACCCCGTCGGGGGCCTGCGACGTCGCCACCCCGACCGCGACCGTCCCGGCCGTCACGACGACGCACGCCAGGCCAGCCTTGACCCAGCCTCCGAGCCCGACGGGCCGGGGCCCGCGGTGCTGGGACTGCTTCGACATGTGGCCTTTCTCAGCCCCTGGAGTTCATGGCGACGAAGCTCACCGACTCGGTGGTGGTGTCCTCGGTGATGACGTCCTCGGTGGGGAGCGGCGGCACCACGACCGGCTCCTCGGTGGGCTCCAGGTCCTCGGTGGCCGGCGGGGTCACCGGCGGGGTGACCGGCGGCGTCACGGGCGGGGTTACCGGCGGGGTGACGGGAGGAGTGACGGGAGGAGTGACGGGCGGCGTGACGGGGGGAGGGGTGCTGACGGGAGGGGTGACGCGGGGAGGGGTGACCGAGGGAGTGCTGAGGTCCAGGTCGACGTCGGCCTGCGACTGCGACTGCGGGTGGGTACGACCCCCGTCGTCGCGGGTCGACCCGCCGCGTGCGGCGACGACGTCGGGGAGGTCGGGCGAGGCGCCGGGCTGCTCGACGACCACCGGCAGGATGTCCGGCACGGCCTCGAGCTCGGCGAGGTAGCCGTCGGCGACCATCATCACGGTGCGCGGGAAGCCGGCGGCGTGGTTGAGACCGGCCAGCGCGCGGGCCAGGCCGTCGGGCTCGGCGAGGTCGTCGCCCTTGCCGCAGAGCAGCACGGCGGCGGCGAGCGCCGCGTCGTCGAGGTCTTGGGCGTTGCGGCGGCCGTCGCCGTCGGAGTCGACGCCGACGACGGCCCACGTCGTCGGCAGGAAGTTCAGGGGACCGACGGTGCGGTCGAAGCTCTTCACGCGGTCCAGCGCGCCGGCGTCGGTGTCGCGCACCAGCTGCCGGCCGGCCTTGCCGTTGAGCGGCATGCCGTAGATCGCGGGGCGCACGGCCCCGGTGGAACCCACCACGCTGCCGCCGCGGCGACCGTGGTTCGACTCGACGCGACCGACCGCCGCGAGCACCGACCAGTCGAGGTGGCAGCCCGGCCGGGCGGCGGCCATGACCGTCTCGGCGCGCTGGTAGGCGGCCAGCGCCGCGGCGGGGATCTGGTCGATCGACTGCCCCGGCAGCTGTCCGACGGCGGGCGGCACGTAGCGGGCCGCACCCGAGGCGTCCTGGATCGTCGCCGGCTCCTCGTAGCCCGCCACCGGCCGCACCTCCACCGGCACCTCGGCCGGGGCGTCCACCGCGACAGGCTCGACCGACTGGTCGAGGTCGGAGGACTGCGGGGCGTCCGCCTGCACGGGCTCGATCGTCGTCCCGCCCACGATCGCCGCACCCGTCAGCACCACGGCCACCGATCCCACGGCGGCGCGACGCGCGTCCACCGGCAGGGTAGGCCGGTACGGGCGGCGCTGCCCGCGGTGCTTGTGCCGCGGCGCGCGGTGACTGGGCTGGGACATGAAGAACCGACTTCGGGGATAGGGAGGGCCGTCACTCACCTATCGGCCCCGCCACAGCCCGACTGAAGCCCACTCCGGGGGTTGAGGAAGCCTTGAGCGGTTGTTGAGGAAGGCGCCTCGCCCGGTGGTTGAGGGAGGCACGCGAGCGCCTGTCTCGAAGCGCTGGTGGAGGCCAACGGCGGGGTGTGAGGCGGGTGCTGGTGCATGGGGTTCCACGAGGAGGGGTTCCAGGGCAGCCCGGAGGGGAACCGGGACCTGAAGCGTGACCTGACCGAGCACGGCCAGGTGCACCAGGTGCTGGTGTACGACGGCGACCGGGCGGTCGGATGGTGCCAGTTCGGCTCGCCGGCGCGCTCGAGGCGATCAAGGCCGGCGGCGGAGCGGTGGAGGCGTATCCGGAGCAGACGGTCGAGCGGAAGCCGCAGCGCGGCGCCTTCCTCCACACCGGCCCGGAGGAGCTGTACGCCGGCTTCGGGTTCGTCCGCGACCGTCAGATCGCCAAGTGGCGTTGGGTGATGCGCGCCGAGGTGTGACCGCCGAGCACACCCCGGCGCGCAGTCTCGGTCAGGCGCCCCTGGGCAAAGGTTTGCCGAGGATCGTCAATAGCCGATCCGGCCGGAAATCTTCCCGTAGGTTCGCAACTCAGACCCGGGCCAACGCACACCCGGGGTCCGGACCAAGCATGGGGGCCTCATGAAACGCGTACTAACTCGTCCTGATCGCGGCGTTGCTGATGTCGCTGACGTGGATCGGACCAGCGTCGGCAGCGACGTTCTACCTGTGGCAGCAGGACTTCACGACCGACACCACCGACTGGCAGGGACCGGTGACGCACAACGCGACCGACGGCACTGCCACGGCCGGCCAAGGCGCGTTCTCCCGGTTCGGCCAGTACCGATCCACCTTCCCCGGCGACTACGTCGCAGAGCTGGACGTCTACCTCGACCCGTCCTGGACCCTGGGCCAGGGGATCGAGTACACCGTCGCCTCCAGCAACAGCAGCGGAGGACACCTCCGCGACTTCGTGTTCCACATCGCGAGCACCGCCACCGGCCTGCGCGTCCTCGGCGACAACAACGTCTACGGCGCCGGTGGAAATGCCTTCGTCGCCACGTCCGGGACGCAGATCACGGACGCGGGTTGGTACACGATGCAGCACACCTTCCGCGACGCAGGTGGAGTGCTGGCCGTCGACCTGACGCTGCTGGACAGCGACGGTGAGGTCGTCTACACGACCACGCGCTCCAACCCGGCCGACGTCATGGCCGTCGTCGGTGGGAACCGCTACGGCTGGTTCGCCACCAACAACGTGGCCGGCGGCGTCGAGATGGACAACCAGGAGCTCTACCTGGTCGACGACGTGACCAAGGACGACTGCAAGAAGGGCGGCTACGCGGCCTACGGGTTCAGCAACCAGGGGCAGTGCGTCTCCTGGGTGGAGGCACACCCGAACGCCGGCATGTAGACGAACCCGCGCTGACTCAGAAGGGCGGTGGTCCCACGATCGTCATGCTGCCGGTCGAGGCGGCAGCCTGCCGGATCCGGTCGAAGTCGACGCCCAAGGGCGGCTCGCCGGGGACCGCGGGCTCACTGGCAGTCCGGTAGAAGTCCTCGCCACCTCCAGGCGTGTGCAGGCACAGCAGGCGAGCGCCCTCCGCCTGCGCCAGGAACGCATGTGGCACGCCGCGCGGGACGACCGCGACGCCGCCCACGCGCACCTCGTGCTCGACGCCGTCGATGTGGAGCAGGATCGAGCCGTCGAGCACGTAGAACGTCTCGTCGGCGGCGGGATGGGTGTGCAGCGGGGTGCGCTTGCCGGCGATCGACGGTGTCCTCGAACAGCAGGAACCCGTCGCCGGCCTCGCCCTCGCGGACCAGCCAGGTGTGGAGGCCACCGCCGTAGAACCACCGGCGCTCTGCCTCCTCGGCGTGACGGACGAGCGGGGTCGTGGTCGTCGGCATGGTGGCCTCCTGACATATATGGGACTTGAGTCCCATCATGAAACTACGATACCGTAAAGGCGATGTCAACGGCCTACGAGCAGACCGGACGAGCCCGTCAGAAGCAGCGCACCAGGACGGCGCTCGTCGCTGCTGCGCGGGAGCTGGTCTCCCTCGGGGGCCGGCCCCCCACGGTCGCCGAGGCGGCGGCGGCGGCCTCGGTGTCGCGGACGACGGCCTACCGCTACTTCCCGACGCAGAAGTCGCTGTTGCTGGCCGCCCACCCCGAGGTGGACGCGACCTCGATGCTTCCGGGCGATGCGGGTGACGATCCGGAGGAGCGGGTCGCGGCAGCGGTCCGGGGGTTCATGGCGATGGTCGTGGACACCGAGGCACAGCAACGGACGATGCTCCGGCTCTCGCTCGAGACCGACACCGAGTCGGGGCAGCTCCCGTTGCGCCAGGGACGGGCGATCGGCTGGTTCTCCGAGGCGCTCGAGCCGTTGACCGACCGGCTCGGCGAGGACGGCGTGCACCGCCTGGCGATCGCGGTCCGCGCCGTGTGCGGGATCGAGTCCTTGGTCTGGCTCACCGACATCGCCGGCCTGACCCGCGAGCAGGCCGTCGAGCAGATGGTCTGGTCGGCCGTCGCCCTGGTTCGTCGTACCGCCCACGAGGCCTGAGGCGGTGGTTGAGGAAGGCGCGCAGCGCCTGTCTCGAAACCACCGAACAGATCTCAGAAAGTTATCCACACCCCTGTGGTTGAGCGGGATTCTCGGTCTGGACTGTCGGTGGCGAGTGCTGGAATGGACCCATGGTCGACCAGCCGCACGAGCCGACACCGGGGCACCCGATCCCGGCTGCGGTGGCGTGCGTCGACGCCGCCCTGGCCGGCGTGGCGGATGCGCAGCGTGGTCGCTGAGCGGCGACGACGCCCGCGACGCCGTCGTCCGGCTGTCGCGCTCGCTGGCCCGCGGCGCCGAGCTGCTGGCGCGGCTCCTCGCGCAGGTCGACCCCGACGACGTCGACGCCACGAGCACCGGAGCCTGGCTCGCCGCGGCCACCCAGACCACGAGGCCGGCGGCGTTCCGCCAGGCCCGGCTCGCGACCGCGCTGACTCAGCACGAGCCGGTGCGCGAGGCGATGGCCGCCGGCCACGTCAACGCCGAGCAGGCAGCCGTGATCTGCACCGCCGTCGACCACCTCCCCGACCAGCCCGACCTCCGCGAGCGCTGCACCAAGCACCTGGTCGGGTTGGCCGAGCACCACGACGCCAAGGACCTGCGCATCCTCGGCCGCCGGGTGCTCGAGGTCGTCGACCCCGACGCCGCTGACGCCCACGAAGGCGCCCTCCTCGAGAAGGAGGAGCGCGAGGCCGCCCGGTCGACGTCGTTCTCGATCTGGGAGACCGGCGACGGCAGGGTGAAGGGCAAGTTCACGCTGCCGGCGCTCGAGGGAGGCATGCTGCGCAAGGCGCTGATGTCGATCGCCGCGCCGAAGCACCAGCGCGCGAACGGGGAGACCTATGACCACGAGCGACCCACCCACCACCGCCTCGGCCAGGCATTCGCCGAGTACGTCTCCCGCTACCCCGCTGACAAGCTCCCCCATGCCGGCGGCATCAACGCCACCGTCGTCGTCACCATGGAACTCTCGACTCTGCTCGGCGGGTTGAAGGCCGCGTGCGTCGACACCAGCGGACCCATCTCCGCCGGCGCCGCCCGCAGGCTGGCGTGCGAGGCCGGGATCATCCCCGCCGTCCTCGACGGCAAGTCACGAGTCCTCGACTTCGGCTTCAAGCGCCGGTTCCACGACGAGGCCCAGCGCCTGGCGCTCGCGATCACCCAGAAGCACTGCCAGAACCCCGGCTGCGACGTCCCCGCCTGGATGTGCCACGTCCACCACAAGATCCCCTGGACCCGCGGCGGCAGGACCGACCTGAGCAACGCCCGGCTCCTCTGCCCCCGCCACCACACCCTCGCCCACCGAGACCCACCCACCCCGCCCAGTAGGACGTGACAGTCCGCTCGGGTCAGAGGCATCGGATTTTCTCCAGCGCCGACCAGTCGGCAGAACGATCCATCAGCCGCGTCATTCGCGGCGATAGACGCGGACCTCTCCCCATCGGAACGGTGTGCCCCAAGGCCACCGGTAGCGAACGAGGCCGACCGCGCGAGATCTACGCGGAAACAAGGGCCGACCTGTGGTACTCAAGTCGCAATGTGGTTTCAGTGGTTCCGCAAGGGTGTCAACGGGCTGGATGATGCCCAAGCGCTTGATCTGCTCCGCGAGCGAGGCCTCGTGTGCAATTGGTGGCGGAACGTAAGACGCATCTCACCTCCTGAAGTGGCCGACAAGTTGACCGTCGAAGCTTCTTCGTGACCACGTTGACCGGTACGCAAGCGTGAGGGATGAGACTCCGTTCATCTCGCTGACCGCTGGGGTTCGAATGCGCAAGTCTGGGCCACGGGGTTACGGCCACAATCGTGTCGAAAGTGCTCAACGAACTGCAATGTTGTACGCGACCGACAATTTTCGGTCGTCGGGCCATGTGTTTGCTGGCTGGGTGCCGGTGTTTCCTGATTCAGATGTATCCCTCGAGGCGTTCGCGGAGGACGTTCGAGACCTACTGGCGTACACTCATTTTCGACGCTTCCACCGTCAAGGCGAAGTGACCGCCAAATCCACGTACCGATGGCGCAGCTTGCTTGGGTCGAGCGCTGGGACCTCGGACGCGGTTCTGCCGCGCCCCGAGGCAGGCAAGCGCACATTGCTGCGCATTGGGATAACGCCCGCTTCGTTGCGCCCGAGGGGCACGCTGCGGTCCGAGAGGTCCTCTGACGATGGTTCCTCTCCATTGGTTCGAGACGCTTGGCGTCGACGCAGGCGACGTCGAGCGGGTTAGCTCAGCTTGGCTGACTACGCCTTTGAACATGAATCGCTCGGACTAGAGCAGGCTGATGCGGGCGCGGTACTAGAGAGCCAACTCATGGTGGCGACCACGTTGATGGATGCAGCAATCCTGCTGGTACTCATCGACGGATCAACCGCCGTTGACCTCTTCTTTCAGGCTGCCAGCCTGTATGAGGCCGCTGGCGCGCCAGAAGCGTGGACGCTCGGACTGGCATCCCACGGGGCATGGCAGCCAGCGCTCGAACGCCCGGACCAGCCTCTCGCGGCACCAAGCGAGGCGATCTCGTCGCTGGCTGCGCTCTACTTCGACCAGGAGCGTCGACTCGGAGAGGAGGACACCGGATGGCACGTCGCTTCAGGGCTGCAGGACAACACCCATCAAGGGTGGAGCGAGATAGGCGTACCGGCAGCGATGTTTGCCGAGTTCGCTGGTCACGCGCGAAGGGGTCGGATCGATAGCGCCATGGCCACGTTGAACGGGGTGGAATCGAACGCGCGAGCAGGACAATCCGGTTCGCCCAAGAGTTGGACAATTGGCGCTGGCGAGAGTTCGTGGCAGATATTCCCCTGATTGATCCCGAACTATTAGCACTCGGGCGCGTCGCATCGCGGGTCGATCAAAGCCTGGTCACGCAGATGCAGGACCGGGAACCGTAGCCGGCGCGTGTGGCTGTCCTAGCGGGGATGACTGTCACCGATCCACCGCCGCAACTGCAGGAGCCGCGACTACGATCCCACGCTGCTCGGCCTCTCTGGCGGCGGAACGTCGCCAGCTGCAGTTGTCTGGCCCAGGGAGCCATACCTCGAAGTCTCTGGCCGCTCGACGCAACTACATCGACGGAGGTGGCGGCATGGCTGGCAACGACTACACCGCGATCGTCTACGACTACTTGAGGACGCTGGGCAACCCCGGTGATGAAGTCATGACGGCGATTCGCCCTTGGCTTGAGCGCGAGTACGGCCTCTCCTATACGGAGGCCGCCCAGGCAAGAGCTATCGCAATGAAGGAACTGAAGGCCCAAGGCAAGGTGGAGCGACTGAACACGCGGAGTCGGTACGTTCGCATTCTCGCCTTATAGCAATAGCCAACGTACTGCTGCCGCCGCCGGAGGCTCACTCGCGGCGATACGACGTCGAACGACCGTGGCTGCCAAGCGCAGCCGGCTCTATCCTGAGCGGGTCAGCCGGAGACATACATGCTCCGAACCGGGCCGAGCGGTTTGAACCGCGAACTCATTGTGCCGGGCTGGATGTGAGCCAGTTGAGCACGCGACCAAGAGGAACGTCGCGATGCTCCCTTGCTCGAAGAAGTGTTACGCCAATCGGTGGTCTGCCGAATGCGCCCTCCGTGCGATCCAGCGCAAGGGGCGCGGGACGACACCGACCGGCACCTATTGGTGTGGTGCGTGCCGGTCGTTTCATCTGACTTCCAAGTCGTCCAGTCGGCCCGCTCCTTGGGAGCGGCGACGAGGTCGCTGACATGGCGAGATCGGCTCGGAGGTGGTTCAGCTCATCGGCACATCAACTCCTCGACGCCTAGACCCCGGCGACGTAGGCGGTGAGGAAGTGGACGCCGTGTCGGTCGAGGTTGCCTCGGGCTCGGTCGTAGTGCTCGGTGGTGCGGGGGTCGGCGTGGCGGGCGAGGATCTGTGCGTCGCGTAGCGGGACGCCGGCGTCGAGGGCGTTGGTGATCGCGGCGTGGCGCAGTGAGTGGGGGCTGATGTGCCGGGGGATCGCTGCGGCGCGGGCGATGCGTTGGACCATCCGGTAGACGTCACGACGGTCGACGGGATTGCCGGAGTTGGGCCGCAGGATGAGCCGGCCGTGGGTGCGTTCGCCGCGGCAGGCCTCGAGCACCCGCAGGACGGGCACCGTGATCGGCATGGTGGCGGGCTTGTTGCCCTTGCCGACCAGGTGCAGCACGCGGTGGCCGCGCAGGGTCTCGGCGTAGTCCTCGATCCGCACCGCGGCTGCTTCGGATGCCCGCAGCGCGTTGATGCCGAGCAGGTAGGCCAGGGCGCCGTGGTGGACGGTGATGGTCTGGGCGACCTGGAGGAACCGGATGAGCTCGAGCCGGTCGAGGCCTTGGGTGCGGGTCTCGTCGGCGTGGACCTTCGGGAGCCGGGCGTAGACGGCGGGGTCGGACGGGGTGAGGCCGTCGATGTGAGCGAACCGGAAGTAGCCGCGGACGCCGTGCATCATCGTGTTGATCGAGGACGGCATCAGGCCGCACTCACCGAGGTGGCGGATGTAGAGCTCGACGTGGGCGCGTTCGATCCCGACGAGCGGGTCGAGGCCGTTGGTCTCGCACCAGGAGAACCAGCGGCGCAGCTGGTAGGCGTAGAGGTGGTGGGTCGCTGCCGGAGTAGCGGGCCAGGAACGACACCGCGGCGAGTTGGGCCGGGGTCATGGTGGCGGGCTGGAAGGGCAGCAGTCGCGCCCCGGGTTCGGGAGTGTTCATGGGTGCCTCACGCGGCGATGCCGTGGGCACCGTCGCGCTCGCCGCCGTCGCGGCTGTGCTCTTCCAGCCGAGGCTAGGCCGCGTGGTAGACCCCGGCCGATGGCCGGCTCCGGGAGGCACCTCGTCCGACTACCTTCGGGCCCTCTGAAGTTCGGGCGCGGGGTGTCTCCGGCGATGCCTGCGTGGCCGGGCCGATCTCGGTGTTTGTCTGCGGGCATCAGCCAGCACGATCAGACTTGGCCCGCCACTACCCCCCGGTCGAAGGAGACGCCACCTGGCGCCTTGACATGTGGGCAGCCTGCGAGGCTGGGAGAGTGAAGCCGTACGCCACCAACATCGTCACGTTTCGAGTCTTGCTCGCTGGCTACGAGCAGGCTGTCCAACGCTTCGACCAACTCACGAACTCTCGTGACGCAAAGATGGCGTTCGCCCCTCTGTTCGAGGCGTTGACTACTGGGTCGGTCGCCCTGGATGATCAAGCAGGACGGCACTACGCGCCCGAAGGCAAACCGGTCGGCTTCGCCTGGCGGAGCCGTGTCACGGGTGGAGAGTTTGTGAGCGCAGTCCGCTGCGCGCGGAACCGGGTCCACCACCAGTGGGCAGACGCTCTAGCCCTTGCCGAAGGTCTCAGCACGCCACTCGTGGCGCCAGTTGTCGGTCATGAGTGGCGATGGCGACGTCTCGCAGAGTTGCCCGACTCTGATCCGCGAAAGGGAAAGCTCGCGCAGAAGCATCTCGTGGATTCTGAGACTGACTACGAGCAGCTGCTCGCCGGCTACCCCGCGCGATTTGTGTTGGGCGAGCTTCGAGCACCGTTCCGTCAGCTGGCGGACTTTCTCAAGGGCCTCCCTCGCCAACCCGCAAGACTTGACTAGGCGAATCGCGCGTCGAAGTAACGGCCGGAAGCACCCTCTAGCTGCTGCCGCATTGAAGTTTGGACCACTTGCGAGCACGACAGGTCCGGGCCGAAGCGGCGAAGTGACGCATTAGCCAAGACCGCATCCGAGAGGTTCGAAAGGAGCGCCGTTGATCGAAAGGGTCGGCCTTCGCTGTCGGCCAGCAAGCCGTGGCGGGGACACCGCTGCTGCTTCAGCCACCTAGAAGGGCTGGCGCGCAAGTTCCTACCTCGACACTCAAGGTTGCATGCGATGGTGACTGACGTGGAGGCCATTGGTAGGAAGGGGGCATTCCGATTCTATGGTCTGCTGGGCGACCTACGCTCAAGCGAGTGGTCCGTCGTTGTCGCCGGAAGGACCGACGACGAGGTGTACTTGTCGACTCGTCATGACTTCGGCGACTTGAAGGTCAGCCTGCACGCCTCGCGCTATTCGCAGCACGGGCTGACCGCTCGGGTTCGCGACAAACTGCCTCTTGGCGACCGAGAGGCCCTCGACAAATGGAAACGGCGGCTTGGCCCACCCGGTCAGCGGACTCGTGCATACCGCGTCTTCCTACCAGGGCCAGCCATGATGCTGAGCGCCGGAGGAGTTCACCCAGGAATCCGTTGCGCTGCCGCTCTTCGAGCTGCACCAAGGAACGAGCTTGTCATCGACTTCAACTTCACCGAACCTCCATTGGTCCCAGCGGAAACTGGTGGCCCGACGGGGCCTTTGGTCAGGGAGCTTGGAAGCTAGGTCGCGGGACTGCGTTCGAGGTCACGGCTCACGAGCGACGGGCTACCTTTCTCGCCGCCCCTTAGCGCCTACGCACAAGGGTGGGGCTGGCGTCGAGTCCCGGCGCCGTTGCTGGCGGAAGGCCCCGGCTATATCTTCGGCTGGGACCCGGAGTCGAGGACGCGCTTCGCTCGCGAGGTCTCCTGACCCGCTCCAAAGACGGTGTCCCGGCGCGCCATGAAGGAAATCACCTCGTACTACCGGTTCTTCCGCCTTCTGACCCCGCATTGCCCGCGTCATCCCATCTGCGGCGAAAGGACGCGTGCGCAACGGGATCCACGCACACGACGAGTTGGGCGCCTGGCCTACTCCGTGCGGCTCTTGGACGGAAGATGAGGCGTGACCATGATTGCGGGAAGCGTTGACCTAGTGGCACTGCTGCAGCGACTCGCCCAACGCAGACCGGTGTTCCACTCGGAGGCCGACTTTCAGCACGCCTTCGCCTGGGAGGCGCACAGCATGGATCCGCAGCTGCGCGTACGACTGGAGACTCATCCTGAGCCAGGCGCACGCCTCGACCTCATGCTTAGCCGCACCGACCTGGACCGCCACACCGCCGTCGAACTCAAGTACCTGACGGCAGGCTGGGTGGGCGACGTCGCCCGCCAGCACTTCGAGCTCAAGAACCACGGAGCTCAGGACGTGCGGGCGTACGACGTCGTGAAGGACATAGGCCGATTGGAGCGGTTCGTAGATCGGAAGCGGCACTGGAACGGTGCCTTCGTCGCAATCACCAACGAACAATCGTTCTGGCGGTCGGTCACTCATGGCCGTGCGACCAACGCGGATGCCTTTCGGATCTACGACGGGGTCACCCTCTCCGGCTCTCAAGCTTGGGGGCCGAACACCGGCATCGGGACCATGCGGGGGAGAGAGACGGCCATCGAGCTCAAAGGCTCGCATCTACTTGCATGGCAGGACTACGCGCAGGTCGATAACCGACCACGGGGTGCCTTCAAGGTGCTGGTCGTCGAGGTCTCAGCGCCGGCCTAACGCGCGAAGGCGGCGGAAATGACGCGGCGTTCCCGAAGCCTGCGCGACTTACATCTGCCTAAGAGTCCGTGTCGGCGGCGACCGCAAAACATCTAGCTATGAGTGCATTGACGATCTCTTGGCTGGGAGCGGCGGCGCTGGCCCTGATCACTGCCTCGCTCGGCTATGCGTTCGGGGCGCGACCGGAGCGCGCAAGGGAACGGCGCGGCCGGAACCTCACGGGCGCGGGCGAACTGGTCGCTCCTCTTCGGGGGCTACAGCGGCTTCTCCGATGGTGACGGACGCGAAGATGTCGGGAGCCGACGAAGTGAGGAGCACATTCCTCTTCTTGGTCTCGGGCCGTCGATACACACGGCCACCGGCTACCGCGCGGGTGGCGCCACATCTCGCGGAGCGTGCGCGACGCCTGCCGGAACGATATTTGGAGGTGCATCGCTGGTCCACTCAGGCCGGACGTGAGGAAGGTAGATCTTGGGGAGCCCCACCCGATGTGGCAGGACTATGCCGACGACTATCAAGTACGCGGTCAGTTGCGTTTTGGAGTGGGGTGACGCGGGCCGGCATGCCCCGAAGGCCCTGATGACGTACGAAGCTTGGCTAGTGCGGACTGGTCGCAGAGAGCCCTATGGACAGAACGGTCCACGCGCGGCACCGCCCTTGGAACCAGCTGCGTAGCCGGCCACGACACGGCGGATTGACGCGCCTGGTATCAGCACGCCGTCTCATGCCTCCTGTCGGACAGGCCAGCAAGAAAGGGGAGACGCACCTTTTGACTGATCCGCACCGCGTTCGAGTGAAGTTCGTCTGTCGCTCGGGACACGAGCATGAACTGTGTATGACGACACGACGAGGAGTGCCGCCGGAACTGCGATGTGAACCCTCGTCTCCGTCTGGCATCGGCGGAGGTGGTGGAGGCTGTCCCGATTCCACCCGACATGGATGCACGGGTCGAGAACGAATTGGGTCGCAACCTTCAGGAGAGCAAGCGGCGCGGCTTCGTGCTCATTGAGGGGTAGGTCAGAGAGCGGCAAGGGCCTTTGGCAATCGATGCGTCCGGAAGGCGGCGGAATAATGCTCACTCAAGCGCCTAGGTGGGGGCAGGGTCTGCGTGGGTGCCCTCGCTCCATTGAACAGAGCTGTGCCGCTATGTTCGCCGCGCCTGGCAGCACTGGCGCGCCATTGAGACCCACGCTCAGCCCTTCCCATCCAGAACCGGATGCGGGCTCCGGCGACTTATCTACATTGACCTTGTGACTACCTCAAGTGCGCCTCGCGCTCGTCCCGACACAGCGATCAAGGATGTGGTGGCAAAGAAGGACGTGCCGGTCGCGATCCTGCTGCTGGTGTTCCTTGGCGCGGCCTTCGTAAGCGTTTGGCTCGCCATGTGGCACCTGCCAGCTGTGATGGTGGGCAAGCTTGTGCCTACTTGACTGAAGAGGGCAACGGGAATCCGGCCGCGATCCAGAACGCCTACAACTCGGTACGAATACCGATCAGCGTCAGCGTCTGCGGCGTTCCTGGCAGCTGTCGCGGCCGCTGCGGGGGTTTGGATGAATGCAAGGACGGTCGCCGTAGCCGCGGGACGCGTTGGCACACACAAGTGCCGCCGACAGCGAGCGGCGCCGGCAGTGGCACGAGGAGCAGTTCTCGGCCCGCTTTCAGGACGCTTCGAAGCTCCTTGGTGACGGCGAAGCCGCCGTTCGGCTCGCGGGTGTGTATGCCATGGCCCGGCTTGCTGATGAATGGGTATCTGAACGCCAGTCCTGCATTAACGTGATCTGCGCCTACGCAAGGATGCCTCTGGATGAGCGAGACACTCGGGAGCGCGAGGTCCGGCGGGCGATTCTGCAAGAGACATTCAAGCGCTTGCAGGTCGATGCAAACGCCTCGTGGAGTGACCACTCCGTCGACCTGACGGGGGCGGACATTGATGACCTCACGATTACGGATCCGATCCGCGTCAGGCGCCTGATCCTGCAGGACGTCGTCATCAACAGCTTCACTCTCCTTGATGACGTGCTCCTAGACGACGGCCATCTCGACTTGAGCGGTGCAACTGTTCGAGCCGATCTGCGGGTGCTTGGGACCCTCGAAGGGCATTCGACGATCTGGCTCACGGGCGTGAAGGTCGAACTAGGCGCAAGCCTCCATGTCGGCGTATGGCAATCCGTGGACGCTTGACACGTGATGCCCGAGTTTGTGCGCGTCAACTTCAATAACATGGAGATCGACCGAGGAAAGGTCACTCTCAGCATGCGCGGGTTCTTCAACGAGCGTGCGTTCTTCGGCTCCGGGGTGACAGTCAAGAACGCGACGCTGCTACTTCTCATGGCGGAAGGCCAGGCCTCAGACGGTGCCGTCGATGTCCCCGGGATTGAGGTCTTGCAAGGTGGTCACCTAAAAGTCAGCGACCGCCTCCGCCCCCACATGCGGCTCGAGGGGGCTGCCGAAGATGTTGAAGA
Organism: uncultured Actinomycetota bacterium; assembly: GCA_963780355.1. Lineage (GTDB taxonomy): Bacteria > Actinomycetota > Actinomycetes > Propionibacteriales > Nocardioidaceae > Nocardioides. Next base: position 952,600 of record CAWABT010000001.1, on the reverse strand, counting down.
CGAACTTTTCGATCCCGACCCAAGAGAGCCCGGCTGGGTTTGATTCTGATGCCGGGATCAGTTCGTTGAGCAACTCTTCGACCACGTCGAAACCGCTCGTCCGGGGAAGTTTGGCCTCGGTGGGCTAGGCATTCAGCCGGCCTCACACACGTGTACAGGTACGTGTCCAACTCGCGGTGCCCTAGGCCAACTCGCGGCGGCGGGACGCAGGCTCAAGAGTCGGGCGGGCCACACGCCCCACCTCAACCGACAGCGTGGGTAGTGGTGCGTCGCTGCCGCAGGTCTCCGTCGGCTCGAGTATTCGCATCGGCGCCTAGTGGCCGCGTCCCGCCACGACCTTCTTTGGGATCGGTTGTTAGAGGACGTCAGTGTGCACCCAGTACGTGTTCCGAAGGCGCTTCATGACGAAGGGCCCTTCATGCGGCTTCTTCTTGACCGTGAGCAGGCCCCTAGCCGTGGACTCCGGTAGTCGCGCGGGCCCAAGTGTCGTCAGAAAGACCTGAACGGCGGCGGAGTTCGCCAGGAAGCGACGGCGGGTTCGACATATCCCGGCCCACCCTGCAGGTCAAGCAGGACGAGGAGAAGTGCGAGTTCCCGTCCGCTGAGCAAGACAATCCACTTATGCTCCCAGAGCCCAAGGGGGTACGCGGAGGTATTGGCCGCGTCCTCACGCGAAATCAGCTCCATCGCCCTCTGCGCTGAGGAGGCGGACGGTTGGCGGAGTTCCTCGCTTCGACACCAACTCGATAAATTTCTCCTTCTTCAACCAATCGAGAGCGTCGGAGACCCTTCGAGCGCCCAGGATCTTGGGATCGTCCAGCCCAAGCATCTCTGCCCATACCCGCGCAGGAACGTCGCGGATCACATGAGGGGATCTGGTCGCAACGAGCACCATCGTCAAGTAGAGCTTCAGTCGAACCTCGCCGCCACGCCCTCCGCGAAGCATCAGACCAACAGGGGCGCGATCTCCAACGTGAAGGGCTTTGACAAACTCGGGCGGCGGCTGGATTCCAGAGCTTCGCTTCGATCTCTCGACTGCTTTGGTCAGCAGAAAGTCGGCTTGAGTCGGCACCTTAGATCTTCGTTGCCTTTGAAAATCGGTTCACCTTCGTTGCGGTCGGACCAGCCGTGCCAGGGGTTCCCGGGGTGGCAGTGTTGCCTAGTCGGCGAGCATTTCTCGACGTTTCGCATCTCTGTCGACGCTCTCGATGAAGTTCATCAAGGCACAAACGGTACCTGGAAACGCTACAAGCACGAACTTATCACGCGATGAGCACTTAGATTGGCCGCTGCGAGGCCTAGGTATATCCGCAACGGAGGCAGTCGATCGACTGTTGATCCGCTGGGCCGGCGCGGTCAGACTCTCTGTGTCGGAACCTCTGCCGAGCAGCCAGTTCGGTTGGAGATCTGACCCCGGGCCGAGGGGCGGAGGCGAGCAATCCAGCTCGACCTCCGCGCCCCTCAGGGTCCGCCTACGTGGAACGGTACTCCGCCCGGCATCGCGATTGGATGCGCTGACGTGATCCGGCGAGGCCTTGGTGCATCGAAGAAGGACACGTTGGAGTCCCAGGTCTCGACGTTGCCGTCGGGCGTACTGGCTTAGCCGGCACGCGGCGATCAGACGCGGCCTGGAAGGACGTTCGGATCAAGGTCGGCTTCCTGCTCGACGTCCTTGTTTTCGATCGAGGTGGCTGCGGCCGACGCCCCACTGCTCGGCCAATTGGGTCAGGCCGGTGGGTTCTGTGCCAACCAGTCCGTCATCGTCGTGTTCTGGAGCGAAGCCGTGTAGCAGCCGACTGACGAGTCGAGTGCGAAGAAGCCGGCGTACTTCGTCAACTCAAGATTGCTGACAATGTCGCGACCGGCCATGATTCGTGGGCGGTAGGCGTACCCGACTTTTTGCTCACCGAACGAGCAAAGCTTGGCGGCACTGTTGACGACGTTTCCGAGGTACACGACATCGTTCACGCCGCTGCCGTAGAACCCGGTCTTGATCATGAGTGCGCGTCCCCAATCGAGGCCGATGCCCACGCGGAGACGTTCATAGCCATGGTGCTCAAGTCGCGCGTTCAACCCGTCTATCAAAGTGGACACCCCTGGCGGCCGACTCAACTACTCGATCGACTTGACTCTTGAGTCGCGCATCGAAGACGCCCCAAACGCCATCCCCCACGATGTTGATCTCGTCGCAGTCCGAGCTGCCCGTCTAGGACGGCGACAACCTCGGAGATGAAGGCGCGATACAACTTGGCCAGTGCGGGCTTTGGTGCTTGGCGGGCAGGTCGGAGGACCTACGAATGTCCACGAACATCGCTGCGACTCTTACGAAGAAGCCATTGTCGAACGTGAGATCAGCCCGAGGCGGTAGGTCGTCTCGCTGGGGGAAGTTGCCGTCCGGCGCTGCAAGGATGGTGTCGATGCGCTTGAAGCTGGATTCGTGGTTGTAGCCGGTGCCAGAACTCTTCACCGTTGCCACACCGCCCCCGGCCCCAACGGAGAGCGCCCCCAACCGTCAGAAGCACCATCGCCCACTGCAGCGTTGCATGCTTATTCCACGAGATCTTGGAGGTGGTGACGAGTTGCCTCGCCAGCACGTCCAACTGCTCGTCAATCGTCTGGTTGAGGAGTGCCTGCTTGCGAAATCTTCGGGCTTCCACCGACGAAGGTGGCCGAAATAGACGTAGTTACTGGACCAGGTCTCGTTGGCCTGCCGGCGCTTGAGTCGGGGGAAGACAGCGACTGCGGCTACAAGCACGCCGAGAGCAAGAGCGGCGAGACCTGCGAAGACGAACCACTGTCGGCACCCATGAAGGTCGGCCAACAGCCGGCCGTGGCCGGTGAGCGTGAAACGGGAGAAGCCCAGATGAGGCCACCGAGACTCAGAGCACGATTGACGATTTGGTGTCGACCTTGGCGGTCCAGTCGCTGATTGCGCGTGTGCGTTCGCCAGGCGAAGTCGAGCCCCGCGTTCGTCCGGCGGTGTGGTGTGTGCGTCCGGCTCATCGAAGTTTTGCTCGTGACCACGAGCTCACGTATGCCACCGCCAGTTCGACCGAGTAGATGCGTGCTCGTCGCCTTCGACGTCGGCTGTCGTGAGACCTCGCCCGACATGCTTCTTGGTTCCGTCGCTCGACAACTTCGAAGAGTCAGCCATGTGGTCGTGGACGCGCTCTTGGTTATGTGGACTCAGCACGCGCAGTCGCACTGCTTCGCGGCGACGTTCGGCGCTTCTCCGAACGCTAATCAAGTCGTTGTTGTCTGCGGTCACCGCCCCGGACCGATGAGCGCCTTATCCGTATCGACGCCAACGCGAATGACTGGCTTCCAAGTGCCGGATCGGCGTCGGCTCCACTTCTCTCTCAGGGCCGGCTCAAGCACGTAGTCCATGGCCCAGTTCAGCGAGAGCGTGGCTCGACAGTGTCTAGGTTTTTCGAATCCATCTATAAAGATCGCTATCACCCTATCACCGTCGAGCTTCGCATCGCATCACCGTAGTGGTACGGAGAAGCCGCGAAGAAAGCGTTCACGTATGCATCGCATCCTTAGCCGCCATCTCCGCATCGACCTGCCGTCCGAGCACCGAGGAGCTCGGCGAAGGGTCGGCGTACACGTCAGTCGCGTCCACACGTACATGCTCCGTTCCTTGAGCACACCTTGTCTGTCTCAGGGATCACCGTTCCATCGCGGATCGACCAATCTGCGTCAAGCACATCCTCGACACCTGAAACCACGTCGCCACTAATCCCCACTGGGGCCTCCTTGACATCGATTGTGGCGGTTGGCGCCGACAGCGGACACAACAGCGCGCCAGGCCGCGGTGCGCCATGGTCGGGGATAGGCCCGGTCAGAGGAGATGTGCGGTCGGCGACAAGTGGTTGCCCACCGGCGAACTCGACGGCTCGCGACGCAGCGTCAATCTGGGCGGACTGACGCGCGACCGGTCGGTCATGTCGCCCCAGCTCCCGTCGCAGGCACGGAGAGCCAGCCCCTATCCCGACGCCAGCAGGATCAGCAGCACCTCAATGTCGTCGCCGGCGTCGACGTAGGGGACGGGGCGAGGGAGCGGGGGCGGTCGCCGCCGCCGAGGATGCGGGTCAGCAGGACCGAGGTCTCTTCGGCGTAGTTTCGGTGGTGTCGATGGAGGACGCGACGACGAACCGGGCGGCCTTCACCGCGGATCCGCCCCACCAGCTCTCGATCTCGGCCTGGTTGACCGGGTGGTGTCGTCCCACTCCGCCACGTTGGGCTGGGTTGTCGCCGAACGTCTCGCGGAGGCGTTCCACCGTGATGTCCTCGCCGTCGCCCTGGACGAGCCAGGAGGTGAGGTCGGTGACCTTGGCGACCGTCATGCGCAGCGAGCGCGTGGGGCGGTCGACGCCGATGGTGAAGAACACGCCGTCGAGGAGTCGGTGGCGGAGGTGAGCGGCGCGGCCGCCCACCGCCGCGCCCGTGGTTGAGCGGGATTGCTACCAGGGCTGTCGGTGGCGGGTAGGTTGGGATCGGAAGGGCGGCGTCGTCCCCGGCGAGTCAAGACGACGCGGAGGAGGAGTCCGGTCATGCATCCTTCGGTCACGTCGCGCCGGGCTCCTGCCGAAATGGGATGCCGGTGGTGAGCGCTCCGCCGCGAGACTCGTCGGCCCTCGCGGCCGGCCCACCTCTGTCGCGCGACCAGTACCGAGCGCTGGACGAGTGCACCTACCTCAACCAGGCTTCCCTCGGACTCGTGCCGAGTGCCTCGATCGAGGCGATGACGACCTTCCTGCACGACGTCGGTCAGCACGGGAACGTGCGCCTGTCCGACGAGGAGGAGATCAGGGTGCTCGACGGCGTGAGAGCGGCAGCCGCAGCGCTGCTCGACGCCCCGGCCAGGTCCATTGCGATTCTGGGCGGCGCCAGTGAAGGACTCGGGCAGATAGCGGCTGTTCTGGCCGCCCGACTGGCCGAGGGCGCGCCGGAGGTGCTTTTGGTGACGTCCGACTTCCCCAGCGTGACCTATCCGTGGCTGGCTGCGACCCGCCGAACGTTCGCGCCCATCACGCCGGAGCTCCGTTGGGTCGAGGATCACCCCGAGCACGACCTGACCGAGCAGCTCGTCGCGGCGATCGGACGCCGGACGGGCGTGGTGTGTGTCAGTGCAGTGCAGTACTCGACCGGAACGGCCATCGACGTGGCGGCCGTCGCCGCCGCGGCCCACGCCGTCGGCGCCCACGTCGTCGTGGACGTCACGCAGCTGGCAGGCGCAGCGCCGGTCAGCATGCGGGCCTGGGATGTCGATGCGATGGTGTGCAGCGGTTACAAGTGGCTCTCCGCCCACGGCGGGGTCGCCGTTGCCACCATGAGCGAGGAGTTGAGCTCGGCAGTCCCACCCGTGGTCGGGTGGATGGGGGCTGAGGACCCCTTCGACTTCGATGCCACCACGTTGCACCTTGCTCGAGGTGCTCGTCGCTTCGAGCTCTCCACCATGTCCTACGCATCTGCGGTCGGGCTTCAGCGCTCGCTCGAGATGCTGAGTGGCGCAGGGATCGACGTCCTCGCGCAGCACTCCCGCCGGCTGGCGCACGAGCTGGTCGACCTCGTCTCGTCAAGCGGTTGGCGCCCGTTCCGCCCATTGCACCACCCGGCAGCTTCCGGTCACATCGTCTCCTTGCGGCATCCGACGTCAGCAGGGCCCGACGTCCAGGCCGCGCTCGCGCGGAACCATGCCGTCTTCACGAGCTCTCGCGTGGGCGGCATCCGAGTCTCACTGCACGGCTACAACACGAGCGCTGACGTCCAGTCGCTCGCCCACGCACTCTCCGAACTCGCGGACTGATCTCCGCCGCCCGGGCGAGCGCCCGGCGAGGACGTCACCTACCCCGAGGCCAGCAGGATCAGCAGCACCTCCGTGTCGTCGCCGGCGTCGACGTAGGGGGACGGGGCGAGCGAGCGGGGGCGGTCACCGCCACCGAGGATGCGGGTCAGCAGGGCCGAGGCCTCCTCGGCGTAGTTGCGCCGTGCGGTGGTGTCGATCGACGACGCGACGACGAACCGGGATGCCTTCACCGCCGACCCGCCCCACCAGCTCTCGATCTCGGCCTGGTTGACCAGGGTGGTGTCGTCCCAGTCCGCCACGTTGGTGTCGAGGTTGTCGCCGAACGTCTCGCGGAGCCGTTCCACCGTGATGTCGTCGCCGTCGCCCTGGTCGAGCCAGGACGTGAGGTCGGTGACCTTGGCGACCATCATGCGGAGCGACCGTGTGGGGCGGTCGACGCCGATGGTGAAGAAGACGCCGTCGAGGCCGGTCTCCTGGAACTCCGGGGGGATCTCGGCGACCGCGGAGGTCTGGAGGGCGGTGGTGTCGACGAGGTCGGAGACCACGGAGGTGGTGGCGGTGAGGCGGGCCAGGTCGATCTGGGTGCCGTCGCCGGTGGACGGCGAGGCGACGACGCCGCGCAGCAGGTGCGTGGAGCGGCGGGTGGCGCTCCAGGCGTTGCGCACCTGGACGGCGGGGGTCACCAGGTCGGCCGCGCCCTGGGCGAACTCGACGACGGTGACCGGCTCGAAGCCCAGTCCGTCGAGCCGCGGCCGCACCCGGAGCGCGTCGAGGTCGCCGCTGGCGCGCGACATCTTCACGTAGCGGCCGGCGAGGTCGGCGAAGCGGTTGAGCGAGTCGGTGTCGCCGATCTGCGCGTGGTACCAGCGGAACTTGCGGGTGGCGACCGGCGGCCGGCCGGCGTCGCCGCAGTCCTTGGTGCGGCGGCGGTGGAACATCACCCAGTCGGTGGTGGAGGTGAGGGTGCGGCCGCCGCCGGCGGTCTCGAACATCCGCTGCCGGGCCGGGGCCGCGAACGAGGCGTCGACGCCGCGCACGGCGAGCTCGGCGCCGAGGACGTCGATCACCGCCTCGGCGATGTCGCGGCCGGGCGAACCGGGGTCGAGGGCGTGCTCGGACTCGTCGAGCTCCAGCGTGGCCAGCTGGACGTCGGTGGCCGCCGCGGCCGCCCGCTTCGCCTCCCACTCGCCGACGTCGACCCGCGACCGCGGCGACGGCCCGGTGACCACGACACTCACGTGCCGCGGCATCCCGGTCTCCTGCCCCAGCATCCGGAACCGCGCCTGCGGCGGCTCCAGCTCGACGGCGAGGATCCGCGGGCCCGCGGCGCCGACGGCCACCCGCCATCGGAGCTTGATCCCGCGCACCGACCGCGGCGGGGGGTCCTCCTCCTGGCCCTGGAACAGCACGTAGACGTCGGCCACCCCGCTCAGCTCGGTGCGGATGTCCATCACCTGGTTGCCGCCCACCGGCGCGGTCTGCCGCGAGGTGACGACGAGGCCGCCGGTGATCCGGGCGTCGTACAGCAGCGGCTCGACGGCGGCCCGCGAGTAGGCGGTGAACCGCAGCCGTGAGTTGGTCTGGGCGCCGACGGCCACCTCGCGCAGGTCGTCGGCGGTCTCGACGTCGACCCACAGCGCCACCGGGCGCTTCTCGTCGCGCGGCAGCGGCCGGTCGGCGGCGACGTCGTCGTCGATCTCGGTGAAGCCGCCGCGCACCGCGCGGTCGAGCCGCTCCCGGGCGAGCACGCCCTCGCGGAGCAGCCGCTGCCGGAACGCCGCCTTGTCGCGGAAGTCGTCGTGCACCTCGTCGTGCTCGATGTAGACCTCGGCCGGCGGCGGCTCCTCGTCGCCGTCCCGAACCGCGTAGCCGGCCAGGTTGGCGAGGTGGCCGACGGCGAGCCGGTGCGGCGCCTCGCCGAACGCGGCGGCCGACCACGACCAGCCCTGCTGCACCTGGTCGCGCGCGACCGCGCTCAACGACAGGGCGGAGCCCTCCTCGTCGGGCTGGTCGACCTGACGGCGCAGCGCCGGCAGGATCCGTGCGACGCCGGTGAACCCGCCCACCGGCCGGACGTCGGCGAACCGACCGCCCGGCACCAGCACGTCGACCTCCTCGATGTCGCTCGGGTCGTCGATCCCGCGGGTGAGCGAGATCCGCTCCATGTGCTGCGCCTCCTGCAGCGCCTCGGGCACGAAGTCCGCCCGGACGGCGCAGAACCGCAGGTCGACGCCGGGCCCGAACAGCGCCCGCACCTGCTCCTCGACCGGCCGGTCCGGGCGCACCGGCACGTAGCCGCCGGAGGGGACCGTGACGAGGCCGCGGTCGACGAACAGCGACCCGCTCGGGCTGGCGAGGTTGCCGGAGAGCACGTCGGCGATCTGGAGCCGCAGCCGGTCGAGCCGGTCGGCGGCGGCCGGGATGCGCGCGCGGGCCGACAGCAGCGTGGTGAGCACGCGGTCGGTCTCGGCGAGCGCGGCCCGCTCGTCGGCGCACGGCCCGCCGCCGTCGCCACCGCCGTCGACGGGCGCGTCGGTGAGCTGGCACTGGAACTGGAGCAGGTGGGCACCGAACACCGGCCACGGCCGCATCGCGAGCCGGCCCGCCCAGTAGCGGTGCGGGTTGGTCTCGATCAGCTCGCGCCGCGCCGTCCACATGTCCAGCCACACCCCGCCCGAGCCTGAGCGGCCGAGCACGGCGAGCGGCACCTCCTCCCCCGCGACCGCGTCGGCGCCGTCGCACCAGACGCCACTGCGTAGGCCGGCACCGGAGATCGCCGACCCCGGCGAGCGCGCCTCGCGGGCGAAGTACGCGGTGGCCACCTGGGAGCGCAGGTGCCGCTCGTCGAAGGGCACCCGGGTGCTCACGGGCAGCTGGAGGTCGAGCTCGTGGAGCCGGAACCGCACGCCCTCGACGACGAGCTCGCGGTCGGTCTCGGTGGCGCAGGCGCCCTCGCACAGCTGGCCGAACCGCTCCTCCTCGCCGCACAGCGCCTCGGCCGAGGCCACGGTGAGCACGTAGACCGGCCGCGGCGGCACCACCGTCACGTCGTCGTCGGCGGCCTCGGGCGGGCAACGGCCGAACTCGGCCGAGCCGTGGCCGGCCGGGTCGGGCGCGAGGTCGCCGAAGGACCGCTCGATCAGCTCGGTCACCGACAGCGGGACGCCGGAGGGCAGGTGCACGACCTTGCCGGACGGCGCGATCGCGAGCCCGCCGTCGACGGTGATCCGGTCGCCGGTGCCGCGCCGCACGTCGAAGCCGTGGACGACGCCGTGGCCGTTGGCCTGGTTGGAGAGCGCCACGAGCGAGCGCACGTACTGCTGGTCGCGCCGGAAGCCCTCGGCGCGCAGGAACTTGCCGTCGAAGTACCAGAGCCGGGTGAGCACCGTGGCGGGGTCGACGAACGTGAGGCCCGGCTGCACGCCGAGGAGCTCGAGCGGCTCGTGAGTGGTGGTCATGACGGGCTCCTCAGCAGCTCCTGGACGGTGCGGGTGGGCACGTGGGTGGGACGCACCCGGTTGTCGACCGTGCTGTCGTCGACGACGGCGGTGCGGTCGGCGGAGAGGTGGACGCGCAGCTGGGCGAGCGGCACGCCGCCGTCGCCGGCGACCGGCGACCAGGACGGCGCGTCGTCGGCCGGCGCGAGGTCCATCGAGTCCTCGGCGGCCAGTCTTCGGAACCAGGTGAGCGTGACGGCCGGCTGGTCGGCGGGGGCCGCGGCGGCGATCTCGTCGAGCGCCGTGGTGACGTCGGCGTCGGTGACCGGGATCTGGCCGAACAGCTGCCGCAGCCGCGGATGGGTCGGCGGCGGGTCGTCGGGCACCGGCCCGGCCACGATCCGCGGCAGCCCGCGCTCCACCGAGCGCGAGTAGGCGGTGTCGCGGTCGGCGCCGTCGCAGGGCTGCGCGATCGACGGCACCGGCCGGTCGAGGCAGCTGTCGTGGCACAGCTCGACGTAGATCGTGAACGACACGCTGCCGTCGGCCTCGTCGGTGACCTCGAGGTCGTCGGGACGGCGCTCGTCGAACCACCGCACCAGGTCGACGCACATCGGGTCGACCACCGACAGCTCGCGGCCGTGCCCGTCGACGGCGAGCCCCGGCTGCACCACCACCTCGCCGTGGTCGGCGCGGATCTCGACCCGCAGCCCCCACACCGCGCCGGTGCCGTGCAGCCATGCGTTGTGCAGCCACGACTTGCCGCGGTGGTAGGCCTGCTCGGCCTCGAGGTCGGCGACGCCGAGCAGCATCCCGAAGTGGTAGCGGTTGGAGACGAACGGGTTGACCGGCAGCGCGACGTCGCCGCACGCCTCCGCGAGGATGAGATCGGGACTGGACATCAGGGTCTCCTAGAGCTCGGTGGGCAGCCGGCCGCCGGGACCGTCGCCCTGCACGTACTGACGGCGGCGGCTGACCGCGGCCTGCTCGGCGGCCGCGAGCCGCCCGGCCCGGCGGGCCTCCTCGTGGACGACCGCCCAGTGCCGGCGGGTCTGCTCGTCGCGGGCGTCGAGGGCGGCGGCGAGGATGTCCTCGGCGTCGCCGAGCGCGTCGCGCAGGTTGGTGGCGTGGCCGGCCGCGCCCAGCTCCATCAGGGTGCGGCGGGCCTCGGTGAAGTCCTCGACGGCCGCCCACAGCCCGGGTGGCACCTCCACCTCCCACAGGTCGAGCACATCGCGGACCGGCTGGTCGTAGTCGTCGCGGGCGTCGGCGAGCGGGCTGCCGGCGGCCTCGGCGTCGGCCGCGTCGGTGCGGGCGTCGATCACCGACTGCTCGGTCTCGGGGTCGGCGTCCGGGTCGGCCACCAGCGCGGCGAGGACGGCGTCGGCCACCGCCTCCTGGGCGGCCATCAGCACGATCCGCGCGGTGGCGAGGTCGGCCTCGGCGGTGGCGGCGTCGGTGCGGGCCGAGGTGGCGGCGAGCGCGGCGGCCTGCGAGGCCGAGAGGTCGGGCAGCGCGGTGATGCGCAGCAGCGCCGCCCCCGCCGCGGTGACCCGGCCCGGGGCGCCGGCCACGTAGCCGGCGAGGTCGCCCTCGGCGAGGCGCAGCGCCCTCATGCCCAGCTCGGCGGCGGCGTCGTCGGGGCGGTCGGCGCCGCGCAGCGCGTCGTGCTCGTCGGCCGCGTTGCGGGCGGCGTCGTTGGCCCGCACCAGGACGTCGACCGCCTCCTCCGCCCGGTCCTCGGCCCGCGCCCGCAGCTCGGTGGGCAGCAGGTCGTCGAGCCGGTCGTCGGCGTCCGAGAACGCGGCGCCCCCGAGCAGCGCCGCGGCGTCCGCGGTGACGGTGGCTGCGGGTGGCGCCTGGATCGCCGCCCGCAGGTCCGTGCCGAGCGTGGTGTGCTCGGTGGCCCAGCCGACGCGGGCCTCGGCGGCCCGCAGCTCGGCCGACACGGCGGTCTGCAGCTCGGCGAGCCGCTGCCCCGTCGTCGACGCCGCCGCCAGCCGCTCCTCGGCGAGCCGCAGCTCGAGCCGGAGCGCCGCCTCCTCGACGAGCTGGTCGCGCAGCTGGTCCTCGAAGGTCTGCGCGTCGGCGGGGTTCGCGACCGCCGCGATCCGCCGTCGGGTCTCCTCCTGGGCGGCGCGGACGGCGGCGAGCGCGTCGCGGGCCACCTGGACGTGCTGGGTGGCGCCGAGGTCGCTCGCCCAGTCCGCCCGGGCCACCGAGCCCGGGTCCGGATGCCGTCGTCCGAGCTCGTCGGCGGTGGCCGCCAGGTCGTCGGTCACCGGCTGGGCGGCGGTGCGGAACAGGGCGAGCTGCTGCTCGGCGCGGGTCTGCAGGTTCGTGGACACCTCAGGTACCTCCTTGAGCGGGTGCCGGCCGGCGGGCGCGGCCCGGGAAGGAGCGGCCGGCCTTCTGGTACTCCCGCGCGACGGCGTCGAGCAGGGAGTCGTGGTCGATCGAGCGTTCCGATGCCGCTGCTTGGTAGGCGGCGGCGACGGCGGCGTTGCGGATCAGGCCGCCGGTGATCTCGTAGACGCCGGCGAGCGCGGCGACGTCGACGTCGGCGGCCACCGGCGCGGCCGCCGGGAGGTGGGCCTCCCAGAGCCGGCGGCGGGCGTCGGGGCCGGGCTCCTCGAACTCGACGACGACGTCGAGGCGGCGCACGAAGGCGTCGTCGAGGTGCCCGCGCAGGTTGGTGGCGAGCACGACGAGCCCCTCGAACGCGTCGACCTTCGCGAGCAGGTGCGCCGTCTCGAGGTTGGCCCACCGCGACTGCGCGTCGCCGCCGTCGGTGCGGCGCCCGAACACGGCGTCGGCCTCGTCGAAGAACAGCACCGCCTGGGCGTGCTCGGCGGCCTCGAAGACCGCGCTGATGTTCTTCTCGGTCTCGCCGAGCCACTTGCTCACCAGGGCGGAGAGGTCGACGACGAGCAGGTCGAGGCCGAGGGTGGCGGCGATGATGTGCGCCGAGAGCGTCTTGCCGGTGCCCGGCGGGCCGGCGAACAACGCGCGGACGCCGGGGTCGGCGCGGCCGCCGAAGCCCCACTCGTGCAGCACCTGCACCTTGCCGCGCACCCGGTCGACCAGCGACCGCAGCAGGAGCTCGTTGTCCGGCGTCGTCACCAGCACGTCCCAGTCCGCCGCCGGGCGCACCAGCCGGGCGCTGGCCGGGAGCCGGCTGCCGGTGCGGCGCCGGGCGTGCGCCACCACGTCGTCGACCGTGAGCGGGTCGCCCAGCACGGCGGCCCGGGCGCGGGCGTCGTCGACGGCGCGCGCGGCCTGCACCGGGTCGAGGCGCAGCAGCGAGGCGAGGGCCTGGGCGCCGCCGTTGAGCTCGGGCAGCAGCCCCTGCCACATCGACACCGACTCCCCGAGCCGCCGCGGGCCGAGGTCGACGGTGACCACCGGCCGGTCGTCGAGCGGCAGGCCGCCGGCGTCCTCGACGCAGAGCACGACCGGGCCGGGGTGGCGCGGCAGCGGCGCGGTGGCGGGCTTGCCCACGAGCACCGGGACGGCGCCGCGGGCGAGGGCGTGCAGCGAGAGCACCGGTTCGTCGTCGGCGGTGATCGCGGCATCGACCGCCACCACCGTCACCCCGGCGGTGCGGGCGGCGCCGGCCACGAAGCCCGCGAGCTCGAGCGGACGGCGGGCGCCCGCTCCCTCGACCACGACGACCGCGGGTGCGCCGGTGAGGGCTCGGGTCAGGTCGGCGGCCGCGGCGGCCGGGCACGCGGCCGACCGCACCTCCAGCGGCGCCGGCCGGGTGGGCCAGTGGTCGTGCCCGCGCAGCACGCTCCACAGCCCCGGCGCGAGCCGGACGCTGGCCTCGGGCAGTGGCGGGACCGGGTCGACCACGACGACGCCGTGGCGGTGCAGCGGTCCGACCTCGAGCGCCTCGCGGAGGTGACGCCGGCCGGCGGCGTCGAGCCGGAGCAGCTGCGCCGCGAGCGCCGGGTGGAGCCACGCCTCGCCGCGCGGGTGCCGCTGCCGCACCGCGGCGGCGATCAGCTCGTGCTCCTCGACCATCCCGGCCAGCACCGCGAGGTCGCGCTCGAACGGCGTGAGGTCGAGCGCCGCCGCCAGCCGGTCGAGGGCGGCGAGCCCGCCGGGCTCGGCGCGCAGGACGTCGGCAAGTTGGCTCAACGGAGCCGGATCCACGCTGATAGCGGCGATCCGGTCGACGTGCTCGGCGAGCTCACGCATGACGGAACCTCACGACGGTCCCGAGCCACCACACGAAGCCGGGGTCGAGGTCGAGCCCGGCCCGCCGGATGCGCACGTCGACGTCGGCCAGCCGCAGCTCGGCCTCCACCCAGCCCGGCTGGACGTCGAGCACGGCGAACCGGCGCCACACCCAGTCGAGGTCGACGTCGTCGTCCTCCTCGAGCCGGTCGAGGGTCCACGTCCGCAGCGCTCCGGCCTGCGCGATCGCCCGCTCATTCTCCGGCTCGGTGAGTCGGCGCGGCCGCGGCTCGGGCAGTCCGGCCACGACGACGACGGCGGGGTCGTCGGCCGGCGCACCGGTGGCCTCGGCGAGGGCGTGGGCGAGCAGGTCGGGGTCGTCGGCGGGGATCCCGAGGGCGGTCACGGCGTGCAGCAGGTAGAGCACCCCGCCCCAGGCGGTGGTGAGCGGCTCGTCGGCCGTGACGTCGTCGGCCGGAGCGTCCGTCTCGATAGCCGGCTCCGGCTCCGGCGGTGCGACCGGGGTGGCCTCGTCGACGGGCTCGGTCGGCTGATCCGTGTCAACGGCGGGCTTCTCGCCCAGGATCGCCTCCCCTGCTGCGACCCTTCGGACCAGTGTCGCGTCCCGTGCGCGAGCGGGCTCGGTGAGCAGCAGGGCGAGGACGGCGAGCGCGGTGCGGTCCGCCACGGTGCGGTGCTCGTCGGCGTCCGCGGCCCCCCACGCCGCGGCCGGGAGCGCCATCCGTACCCGGTCGACGAGCGCACCGGGAATCGGCGCACCGGCAGGGATCGCCGGCACCACCGGGGCGGGCCGCACCGGCAGCCCGGCCGCCTCCGCCACCCGGTGGGCGACATGCACCCAGCCGGCGGCGTCCAGCGCACGCCGGAGCTCGCGCGGCACAGCGGCGGCGACGGCGGGCACGAGATGCGGCCGCTCCCCCAGCGCCGCGGCCACCGCGGCCCGGCCGGGTGTGGTGCCGCCGGTGACGAGCCCGACCTGCCGCCAGGCCCAGGCCCGCCGGGTGTCGCCGCGGGCGACGCCACGCACCAGGTCGAGCACGGCCTCGCGCTCGCTGCGGTAGACGACCACCGCCTCCCCGTCACCCGCCACCGGAGCAACGCTGGATTCGGGGTCGTCGAGCCGGGCCCGCAGCGCGGCGAGGATGAGGTCGGCCCAGGTGCGGGCGGCGGCCGCGGGCGTCGCGGCGGGGTCGAGGTGCACCGGCACCGTGAGGGTGCGCACGCACACCGCGTACGCGGCCGGTAGGGGTGTCCGCTCGAGCGCGTCGGCCAGCCCGGTGGCGGCGACGCGGTGCAGCACCGGGTCGAGCGCGGCGGGGTCGGCGCCGGCGTCGTACCGGGCGTGAAGCCGGCCGATCTCCAAGGTCGTCACGCCGCTCACCCCACCCTCGCCGAGCCGACCCGGCCGGCCTCCACCGCGACGCCGGTGGTGGGGCGACCGAGGATGCCGTCGGTGCCGAGCACGCCGCGGTCGAGCACCAGGGAGGCGAACGCGCCGGTGGGGCCGACCATCGAGGAGATGCCGACGTGCAGACCGGACCCGACCCGCATACCGGCGGCCACGGTGCACATCTCGTAGGTGGTGTGGGCGGGCCGCTCGGTGTCGAGGATGTGCCGGATCGCCGCGTCCTGCTCGGCGGTGAGCGGCTGCGGGACGAGCACCGTGAACCGATGGGCGTGGGTGGCGAACGCCGAGCCGTCGTCGTCGGCGACCCCGGCCGGGTCGTCGTCGGTACCGACGGCGCCGCCCACCCGGAACCCGTGCCCCACCACCGAGCGGGACGACGTCGCGGGGTCCTCGCCGAGCAGCGGCCCGCCGACGCCACGCAGCCGGAAGTGCTCGATGATCACCGGCTCGACCATCCGGCGGCCCGGCACGAGCGCGCGATTCCCGGCGAGGAAGATCGCGATGTAGGTGGTGAGCGCGCCGAGCGTGCCGCGGCGGCGGTAGAGCAGCACGATCTCGCGCACCAGCCGGCGACGCGCCTCGACGGCCCACCGGTCGTCGAGCACGAGGCCGACGAACGAGGCAAGCCAGTCCAGCGCCTCGGCCGGCGTGCCCTCCGGGTCGACGAGCAGGTCGCGGGCCCGGGAGCGCAGCTCGAGGTCGGAGGTGAGCGCGTCGAGCACCGCGAGGTAGCGGTGCAGGAACCCGGCCTGCCGCTCGTCGGCGGCGAACACCGCCGGCAGCCGACGCATCAGCACGTGGGTGCGCTGCTCGACCCGCAGCTCCCGCACCCGCGGCGTGTGCCGCCGGTTGCCCCGTAGCCGCAGCGTCACCCACAGGTAGCGGCCCGGCGCGGCGTGCACCGGGGCCTCGAAGGTGGCGAACCCGTCCGGGTCGGTCCACCACGGCGTCACCGGGGCGGGACGGCGGTGCAGGCCGCCGTCGACGCCGGCGGGGTCGGGCACCAGCCGGGCGGGCGGCAGCGCCGGGGTGGCGGCCGGCGTGGCCGGCTCGCAGGCCGCGGGCTCGGGCGGCAGCGGGGGGACGGCGGTCTCGAACTCGTCGTCGGTGGTGACCGTGCCGACCAGGCACGCGGTGCCCTCCGGCAGGCACGCCTCCACCAGCACCCGGCCCCAGGCGTTGCGCGGCACGCCGCTGTCGAGCCGGTAGGTGAGGCAGGTGCCGTCGGTCTCGTAGTCGACCCGCCCGGCCACCGCGAGCCGGAACCCGGCGCCTGGCACATCAGCGAAGTACCCGATCCGGCCGTCGCGGGTGAGCACCAGCCCGGAGCCGTCGTAGCCGCCGGCGTCGAGCGGGTGGGCGCGGCTCCAGCCGTTCGGCCCACGATCAGCACCGGGCACGAACCGGCGCAGCCAGGTGGCGCCCCCGGTCGGGCACGGGGCGACGACCACAGCGCCGTCGGCGTCGACCACGAGGTCGGAGGCGCCACCGACGTCGAAGGCGTCGCGGTCGCCGGCCTGGAGCCAGCCGCGGCCGGTGGCGTCGAGCCAGAGCAGCACCGGCTCGCCGTCCGGCAGCACCGACACCCGCGCGGGGACGGCGTCGGCCGGCAGCCCGGTCGGCCGGGTCAGCGGCAGCTCCTCCGGGCCCCGGGTGGCGGTGAGCCGCAGCAGCCCCTCCGGCTCCTGCACCACGGCGAACACCACGCCCCCGTGCGCGGCCAGTCCGGCCGGACGGCGCTGCGGGCGGGCCGGCGTCGCCACCGCGACGGTGCGCAGCAGCCGACGGCTCCACAGGTCGAGGACGGCGATCGAGCGGGTGCCGGCGTCGGCGAGGAACAGCCGGTCGTCGTCGTCGACGGCGATGCCGACCGGGTCGACGTCGTCGACGAGCACCACCGGGTCGGGCAGTGCGGCGTAGTCGAGGCCGCGCGCGGTCGGCCCGACGAGGAGCCGCTCCACGGTGGTCGGGGTCAGCCGGTAGATGCGGCAGAGCCGGTCGGTCGCGAGCTCCGCGGGCCGGGCACGGCACTCCCGGCTCGGCCTCGCCGGCGTCGGGCTCGCGCCAGGAGAGCACGAGCTCACCGCGCGCGCCCTCGACGGCCGTGTGCTCGTGACGCGCCCGCACCCACTGGTCGCAGGTGGCGACCAGCGACTCCGGGCGGGTCAGCGTCATCAGCACACCTCCGGCGGCTCGCGCACCGGCACCGGCGGCCGGGCCGGCGGCTCGGGACGCACCGCGTCGGCGGGGTCGAGGGCCGGGCCCTCCACCACCGTGACGGCGACCAGCTCCGGCACCTCCCACCGCTCCAGCTCGACGGCACGCGAGCCGGGCTCGACCCACTCGCCGTCGTCGGTGCGCTCGGCCAGCCGCAGCCCGAGCAGGCACGGCGAGTCGTCGACGGGGCCCGGCACGAGGAACTCGACGCCGTCCACCTGGAGCGCGGCCGCCTCGAGCTCGGGCGCGAACACCCGGCGGCCGAGCGGCCAGCCGCGGCCCTCGGGCCCGAACGGCGGCAGCGGCGCGAGGTACTGCCGCAGCACCTGCTCCACCCAGCGGCGCACGCTCTCGACGCCGAAGCCCGGCTTCACGGTGACGCCCACCGACACCGCGATCTGCCGGTAGGTCGGGGGGATCACGTGCAGCTCGGTGGTGATGAGGCGGCGCTCGTCGAGGTAGCGGCAGACGGCGTCGAGGGTGGTGCGGTCGGGGCGCGGCGCCGTCGGGTGCTCGCGGTCGCGCTCGGGCCACACCACCACCGACACCACCCCGGGTGCAGTGACCTGCGGGGTGAGCGGGTGGAACAGCCGCAGCGTCTCGGCCCGCGCGACGCCGGCGCCGGGCGTGGCCTCGGCGAGGTTGCGGAAGTCGTCGACGGTGACCGCCCGGTCGTGGCTGCGGAACTCCTCGGGGATCCGCGCGACGGCGTCCGGCAGCGGCTCGGCGTCGGCGCCGCCGCGGGTGGGCAGCACGTTGGCGACGGTCACACCGGGCACGTCCGGCACCGCGGCGAGCGCCGCCGGCGCGACGTTGCCGGCCACCCCGCCGCCGTAGCGGTACCGGCGGACCCGCACCCGCTCGCCGATCTGCCACACCCGGCCGCGCCGGCCGTCGCCCACCGAGACCGTGCCGGACTCGCGGTCGACCAGGAAGTGCCGGTCGTCGACGCCGGAGGCGCGCAGGTCGTCGACCTGGGTCCACGGCACCCACCGGCCGGTGCCGTGCTCCTCGACGTCGAGCTCGACGGTGCCGAGCACGTCGCGGTGCACGAGGGAACGGGTCTGGCCCGGGTCGCCGGTGCCGGCGCCGAGGAACTCGGCCCGCGCGGTCGACGCCTGCTCCACCCGGGCGACGTTGGTGTCGAGCCACGCGAGCGCCGGCAGCGCACCACCGGTGGGCCGGAACGCCCTCAACCACGCCACGAGCAGCGGCCGCAGCTCCGGGTCCTCCACCAGCGGCGGCTGGTCGCCGGCGCCGAGCGCGTCGAGAGACACCGGCTCGTAGACGCCGATGTCGGAGAGGTCGGCGGGCAGCCGGAGCCGCACCACGCCGGGGCCGGTGAGGCCGCCCGTGGTGTCGCCGACGACGTCGAGGTCGCGCCACACCGGGTCGGCGGCGTCGGGGTCCTCGGCGTCGGCCACCGGGTCGAGCGTGCACACCTGCCACTGCATCGCCGGGGTGGGCGGGGTGGCGCCGGCGCCCGGGCACGGGGTCTGCGCCCGCACCTCCATCGACGGCACCTCCTCGACCGGCACGACGCCGACCGACAGCACGCCGCCCGCCATCGCCGTCAGGTCGAGCCCGGGCTCGGGCGCCACCAGGGCGACGTAGAGGTTGTCGTCGATGGCGGCGGCCGGGTCGAGCACGTCGCCGCCCGGCTTCAGCGGCTCCTGCGCGCCGAACGAGGTCTGGTAGGTCGACACGTCGTCGCGGGAGGCGCCGAGCGCGGCGGCGGAGCGGGCCACGTACTCGTCCTGCTCGTCGTCGGCCTCCACCGCCCGACGGATCGCGGCCCGGCCGCTGACCGGCCACACCACGGTCTCGTCGAGGGTCTGGAACGGCACCTCGCCGGCGAGCAGCCGCGCCGACGTCGGCACCAGCGTGCCGCCCGGCGGCGCCGCCTCGAACCGCACGTGACCGGTGGAGGGCACCGCGGGTCGCAGCGGGATGTGCAGCAGGTCGAGGAAGGCGAGCTTGGTGGCGTCGGGGATCTGGTTGAACCGGTAGAGCAGGTTCTCGCCGAGGAACGCGAACAGCTCGATGAGGGTGATGCCCGGGTCGCTGGGGTGGTGGTCGGTCCACTCCGGCGCGTAGACCGGGATGCGGGCGATCAGCTCGTCGCGCAGCTGCGCGTAGGAGCGGTCGTCCAGCACCGGGGTCCGCAGCGGCATGGCTCAGCGCTCCAGGTAGAAGGGGTAGACGAGCACGCCCTCGACGGCGTCGAACAGGTGCCGGTAGCGGATGGTGAGCACGACCATCGCCGGGTCGTCGCCGGGCAGCGCGGTGAGCTCGGTGACGGCGATCCGCGGCTCCCACGCGTCCAGCGCCGCGGCCACCACCCGCTCGAGCCGGGCCCGGGTGGCGACGCTGTTCGGCTCCATGAGGAACTGCCGCAGCCCGCAGCCGAAGGTCGGGCGCATCACCCGCTCCCCCGGCTCGGTGCGCAGGATCAGCTCGATCGACTCCCGCACCTTCTCGGCCCCCGAGCGGTGCACGAGCGCGCCGCGCACGACGTCGGGCGCCACGGGGAAGCCGACGCCGCGGCCGAGCCGCACCAGCGAGGCGTTCACGGGTGCACCACCTCCTCGCGCCGCACCCGCGTCGTCCACGTCACCGGGAGCGAGAAGGTCGGCGCCGGGTCGGCCGACGACCCGTAGCCGTTGCGCACCGCGAGCCTCACGAGCGGGTCGTTGGTGAAGGTGTCGCCGAGCACCTGGCCGAGCCGCCAGTCGGCCGGCACCGGGTCGAGGGCGGGGTCGGCCGGCGGGTCGAACAGCTTCTCCATGACGTCGCGCAGATCCGCCTGGTCGACGCCGGGCCGCACGTCGATGTCGACCTCCAGCTCCACCGCCGCCTTCAGCGTGGGTGGAGTGACGTCCAGCTCGGCGGCGAGGTCGGCCTCGAACTGGATCGACGGCGGGATGCAGAACTTCAGCTTGAGCATCCACCAGAGCTGGAAGATGAACATGACGATCGGCAGCGCCAGGTTGAGCACGAACATCGCGATGATCGTGATGAGCGGGATCGAGAAGAAGCAGATCTGCTCCGGTCCCCCGGTCTTGCCCTTGGTGGGGATGTCGCCGAACTTCGAGAAGTCGAGCGACGACCCGGCCGGCTGGGTCATCCGCACCGAGGGCAGCGCGTCGGAGGCCTCGAGCTCGCCGAAGCTCGGCAGCCGCACCTCCGTGGGCCGCAGCGCGCAGCCGGCCGGGTCGTAGAACGACGCCATCCGGAACAGCCGGGTGGGCTCGGACCACACCAGCTCGCCGGGGCAGTGGTCGCAGCACTTCCGGCGGACGAACACCCGGATCTCGTAGGTGTCGACCTCGGAGAACCGGCGCGCGCCGCGCTCGGTGATCTCGCTGCTGCCGGTCGGGACGGCGGCGAAGTAGATCGTGCCGTCGCTGGCGGCGTGGTCCGGGTCGTCGGGGTTCGGGCTGAGCAGCCGCATCGGGTAGGTGCGCTCGACGAGCTCCTCGGGCTCGTCGGTCATCGGCACCCAGGCGCCGAGGTCACCCTCGCCGGTGGGCACCCACGCCTCGCGGCGCAGGTCGACGCCCTCGGTGCCGGCCCACACCCGCAGCCGCCGCTGGGCCAGCTCGGCCTCGCGGTAGGCGACCTTGGTGGCGGTGCTCGGCGACAGCACCCGGTCGCGGCTGGCCGAGGTGAACGGGTGCAGCACCCGCGCGCGCGACTTGGCGACGTCGAGCTCGAGCCGTGACCCCGCCACCGCCCGCGCCTGGGTGAGCTCGGCCAGCAGCGCCGCGCCCTTGGCCCGCTTGCGCGACGGCACGGTGACCTTGTGGCGGCGGATCACGAACCCGACCTCGGCGATCGAGGCGGGGTCGACCTTGGGGAAGCCGGGCGCGTCGCAGTGGACGCCGACCGCCAGCAGGTAGAAGCGCTGGTGCGCCGGGAGGAACAGCTTGCGCGTCTTGGTCGCCACCAGCCGCCGGCTCGCCAGCTTGCGGAGCCGGCCGTCGGCGCCGTTGAGCTGGGCGGCCGGGATGCTCTCGACCTTCTGGACGACGTCGAGCGACTCGTCGAAGACCACCGAGCGCTGCGGGTCGCGCAGGTAGTCGGCCACGAACGACGTCGACACGAACTTGTGCAGCGCCGGGGACGCGGCCTCGGCGGCGCGGCCCGGCTCGGCGCCGTCGACGCGGGCCCAGCGGTACCAGGGCGCGACCACCCGCCACGGGTGGTGCGCGGTGGCCGTGGCCGGGCGGGGGGCGAGGGCGGTCGCGGTCACCAGACGTTCCCCGCTCCGGGGGTGTACGTCGGCGAGACGACCCCGCCGCCGGTGGCGATGAGGGTGTCGCAGGTGACGGTGCCACTGAACTGGCTGATCGGCGCGTCCACCGTGACCATCGCGGCGGTGACGTCGACCGTCGACATCGCCTCGATCTTCACGCCTCCCGCGGCGGTGAGCTCGATCGTGGTGCCCTGGGAGTGGGTCACGGTGATGTTCATCCCGCCGTCGTCGAGCACCACCGAGTGGCCGCCCGGCGTGGTGACCCGGACCGCCACCGAGCCGGCGGTGTCGTCGAACTCCAGCCGGCTGCCCTCGCGCGACACGATCACCCGCTTGTCGTTGGCGTCGGCGAAGGCCTCCGGCGCCTGGGCCTTCCCGTTCCAGGTGGCGCCGACGACGTAGGGGTGGTCGAGGTGGCCGGCCTGGAACCCCACCACCACGGTGGAGTCGATCTCGGGAAGCATCTGGAAGCCCTGGTCGGCGTCGGCGTACGGCGTCACCAGCACCGCCCACGCCTCTGAGGTCCCGCCGCCCGCCGTGGCGGCCAGCCAGTCGAACCGCACCTTGATGCGCTGCCGCTGCTGCGGGTCGCCCTCGAGCGCCACCACCGTGGCCGGGTAGAGCCCGAGGTAGAGGGCGGAGTCGTTGCGGTCCGGACCGCAGGCGTGCACCGGCGTCATGCCGCCGCCACCGTCGCGCGCTCGGCGGTGAACCGGGTGCGGTGGCCCCGCACCAGGTCGAAGCTGTGGTGGGCGTGGCAGACGTAGTAGCCGTCGCCCTCGAACGGCCTGCCGACCCGCTGCAGGTCGAGGACGGCGCCCACCACCAGGTCGGGGGTGCCCGACGTGACGCCGTGGGCGGTCACGAAGCCACGCGCCCGTCGCAGCATCTCGGCGCGGGCGTAGGCCCGCGCGGTCTCGGCACTGAGCACGTCGCGCCGCGACCGGGTGAGCGCGGTCTCGGTGAAGACGTTGCCGACGATCTCCGGGCCGGTCCGCCCACTCGACACCTCGGCCCGCACGGCGTCGCCGTTCGCCTTCTCGACGATCGCCTCGACCTCCTTGTCGTCCCAGCCCCGCATCTCCACCTCGCTGCGCTGCGACGACAGGTCGGCGCGGGCCTCGACGGAGATCAGGGAGCCGGCCCTGACGAGCTCGAGCCGCGGGCCCTGGCGACGGCTCCGGTCGGCGAAATGCAGCACGTCGTCGCCGTCGAGCCAGATCTCGGCGTTGAGCCGGAGCGCCCGGCTGCGGAGGAACGAGAGGTCCGACTCCTCCCACTGCTGCACCAACGGGTACGTCGGCCCGTCCGTGTCGGCCGACACCCCGAGACCGTGCTCGCGGGCGATCTCCTCGACCATCGCGGCATCGCTCTTGTCGACGTAGGTGGCGGTGCGCTCGCGCAGTCGCAGCGCCATCAACGCGTCCTCGGCGAACACCGACACCACGGGCGCCCCGCCGTCGGGGAACGACACCTCGATCGCCGACACCGTGCCCCGGAACAGCCGCCGCTCGCCGCCGGCCGGCCCGATGCTCACCTCCACCGACTTCCCGAGGTCGACCACCCGGCCGTCGAGGTAGGAGAGCTCCCGCTCCGAGCCGTCGCTGTTCGACTCGATCGCCAGGAACCGGGCGACCAGGGTGCGCAGCCCCAGCGTGCCCTCGGCGACGTCGAGTCGGAGGCAGTCGCGCGCCATGGCGCGCTCGGTGCGTCCGTCGACGGTGAACACCGGCGCGTGGCTGGAGTACGGATGCATCTCAGTCATCGCCGTAGCCCGTCCCGGTGCGTCGTCGGTCGTGCTCGACCCGGTCCATCACGGCGGCGATCCGGACCTGCTCCTCCCACGGGTCCTCGGCCGCCATGCCCGCGGCCACCGCGGGCCCGCTGACCTCGGAGGTGATCTCCCCGACGTGCACCGTCACCGGCAGCCACCTCCACACCCGCAGCCGCAGTCGCGGCCCGTGGTCGTGCCGGTCGCCGTCAGGGCCGGCGCCGGTGCCGGGCGCCCGACCACCACGTACGCGGCGGTCTCCGCTCCCGGGACGCCGATCCGGTCGCGCAGCGGAACCCCGCGCCCGAAGGTGGTGCTGCGGGGGTCGGCGCGGGGCGGCGGTGGTGCGGACGGCGCCGACATCGCGGGCGTGCCGCCGACGGGACTCGCGGTCACCAGCGGGGTGCGGGTCGGGGGCGCGCTGCTCGACGGCGTGGCCGGCGGACCGCCGAAGCCGGTCCGGGCCGCGGCGGCCGAGGCACCCGCCTCGGCGGCCTTGGCGGACTCGGTGGCCGCGGTGAGCCCGCCCGCCGCGCTGAGCTGGAAGCCCTGCTGCAGTCCGGCGCCCGGGGCCGCCGTCGCCGGGCCCTCGAGCCCGAGCGACGCCCCCACCGACACGTCGACCCCGGCCCCGAACCCCACCGAGACGCCGACGCCGAGGCCGACGTCGAGCGAGGCGTCGAACTCGACGCTCAGCCCGGCCTGCAGCTCGATGCCGTCGCCGAGCACGTCGAGGGCGCTGCCGAGCGCGCGCCACGCCTCCGGGTCGAGGCCGGCACGGGCGAGGAAGTCGGCCGGCGTCTCGCCGTCCAGCGCGGCGGCGCTGCTGTCGGCCGGACCGCCACCGCCGCTGGTGCCCGGCCCGGTGCCGCCGCCCGCCGCGGGCTCGCCGGCCGCGGGCGGGCCGTTGTCGAGGTTGGCACCCGGGCCGCGCTCCAAGGCGTCGAACTTCGGGTCCTGCTCCTTGATCTGCACCGTCAGCTTCGAGCGCAGCGGCACCCCGGACGACGCGAACAGCGACAGCTCCTCGTTGAGGCTGTTCATCACGCCGCTGAGCTCGAAGGTGCCCCACCGGAACTTCACCCGCGGCGGCGCCTGCTTCGACCCCTTGCCGCCGGGCAGCACGAACCGCGTGACCTTCGCCGTCCGGGTGCGGACGTCGACCGGCCGCTCGGTGGTGCCCTCGTCGGCGGTGTCGTACTCGAGGTCGAAGCTCAGCACGGTGCTGGCCGAGCCGTTGAACTGCTGGGTCTGCCGGCCGCGGTTGTTGCCCCCGTCGTTGCTGTTGGTGCGCTGCACCGTCATGGTCGCCGGGTTGAACTGCACCGGCACCGACTCGGTGACCTTGCCCTTCTTGTCCAGCACCTCCAGGTGCGCCTTCTCCAGGGCGGTCACGTCGTGCCCTCCAGCACGAGGCCCTCGTGCGCGAGGTGCAGCTCCTCCACCGCGACCTCGCCGCTCTTCGCGTTGAGCGTCGGGCCGACGATCTTGGTCGGCACCGCGCGGCTGAACCGCCAGACCGCCATCGTGGTGCCGGCCTGGTCGCGCACCTGCACGGTGCCGTCGTAGCGGCGG
The DNA here is from genome assembly GCA_963780355.1 of uncultured Actinomycetota bacterium. Taxonomy (GTDB): domain Bacteria; phylum Actinomycetota; class Actinomycetes; order Propionibacteriales; family Nocardioidaceae; genus Nocardioides. The sequence goes on along the minus strand of CAWABT010000001.1, from coordinate 927,919 downwards.
ATCGGCCGCACGCCTGACACGACGTCCTGGAACCACTGCCACAGCTCGGGCTCGACCTCGCCATCGGCCGGGCCGAGCATCCCCCGCTTGCACACCAGCGGCTGGAACTTCGCGCGGCCGATCCGGCGGGTCACCGCGTCGTTGCGGCCGCCCTCCTCGAGGTCGGCGACCTCCATCTCCACCTCGAGCCCGCTGACCTCCGCGAACCCGCCGTCACCGAGCCGCTGCGGGCCCTCCCCGGTGACCCGGTCGAACCCGACCTCGAAGCGGAACGTCGTCAGCAGCACGTCCGTCACGCCGTTCAGGTTCGGGCGGCTTCGTCACCTGCCCGTCACCGCGACGTTCGATCGACGGTGGTTGAGGTGCGAGCGGAGCGAGCCTCGAAACCCGGTGACACCGGGGTGACGCCGTCCGCCGACGGTGACGGTCGTGACGGCGGTCGACCACGCGGCCCCGGAGCCGGCCCCGCCCGCCCGGGAGCCCGAGGGGCCGGCCGCGCTCGGGCCGGGCGCACCGCTCCCCGCGGGCGTGCACGGCCGGGTCGCGCGGGCGGTCGGCGGCGACCCCGGGCCGGTGCGGGTGCACACCGGCCCCGCCGCTGCGGCATTGGCGGCGCGGGAGGGTGCGCGCGCCGTCACCGAGGCCGGCCACATCGCGTTCGCGGCCGGCCGCTACCGCCCCGGCACGCTGGCCGGCGAGGCGCTGCTCGCCCACGAGGTGGCGCACGCGCGTCAGCAGGACGGCGCGGTGGCCGGCGGGCTCGGCACCGAGCAGCTGGAGCACGAGGCCGACCGGGCCGGCGTCGCGGCTGCGCTCACGATCCTCACCCCGGGGCCCGACCTGCCGGGCGGCGCGACCCCGGTGCCGGTGTCGCGCGGCCGGGCGCTCGGACTCCAGCGCTGCGTCTCCGAGGACACCTACTTCACCGACCCGATCAAGGCGCTGCCGAGCCGTGAGGAGTACGAGCAGCGCGGCGAGCTCATGCCGAAGGGCTGGGACGCCATCGTGGCGATCGGCAGCGGGAGCAGCCCGGTGCTGGAGCTGCCCGGGGTGACATCGGCGGCCCGCGCCGGCGAGGAGGTGTCGACCGCGCTCCGCGAGGTGGGGATCGGGCTCCCGACGATCCCCGAGGAGACGGGCAAGGACCTGGCACCGCTCGACTCCGAGGCGCTGCTCGCCCGGCTCGCAGCCATGGAACTGCGGGACGACGAGATCAGCGCCCTCGCCGCCCACGACCAGCCGAACATCCCCCGGCTCGGGATCCTGCCGATGCTGAACGGCCCCGGCTCCGGGCACATCGCCGAGGCGCGTCACGTCGTGGCACCGGGCGAGGTGCCGCAGCCATGGGTCTTGGTCGACCTGAACGCACCGGCGCCGACGGCTCCGAAACCGGAGGACCAGGTGCCGCAGACGCTGCCCGAGCTGACCCGCGAGGTGGCCCGCTCCGAGCAGGTGCAGCTCGTGGTGCGGCGCGGGCTCACCGACGTCGTCGCCATGGCCGCCGAGGAGGAGCGGGCCGCGGCCGGCCTGCCCGGCTACGACCCCTGGGAGGCCAACGCCGACATCTACGACACCAAGCTGGCCTACGTGAACGCCGCCACGGCGGTCCTCACCCCGGCCGCCGTGGCCAAGGCCAACCACGCCGTCGAGCTGCACGCCGGGCTCCGGCGCCGGGTGGCACGGCTTCGGCTGCGGCACTTCCAGAACCGCTCGGCCGACCAGAAGGGCATCGGCGAGGTCGTCTCGCGGATGAACACCTGGGCGTGGGCGCTGGACGAGCGGCTCACCCGGCTGGAGACGCAGGCCACCGAGCTCGCCGCCGCGGAGAAGTCGGGCGCCGCCGACGTCGGGCAACGTCGCGGGCTGCTCGCGCGCGAGGCCGACCTGGTGATGACGAGCATCGAGGCGCTCGGCGAGTGGGACATGGCGGTGCAGGCCTACGACTTGCTCGCCGGCAACAGCTCGCTGGTCGGGTTCGGTGGCGTCGACGACGTCGTGCACCGGATGGACCAGATGAACGCGGCCTTCATGGACGACGACCTCGAGTACCTCCAGCTGCTACTACGCGACCACCGCGCCGACCCGGCGGTCCGGAAGTTCTACGAGTCGATCCCGGCGATGATCCAGTGGTCGCAGTTCGTGCTGGCCCTCGCGATCACGTTCCTCGCGATCGTCATCGCCGCCCCGATCGGCATCGTCGCCGGCGGCCTCGCCGGAAGCGCCGCCGTGGCGCTGGGGGCGGCCAAGGGCGGCACGATCGTGCTCGCGGCGACGTTCATTGCCCACACCGGCGTCGAGGCCCTGGTGTTCACCCTGGTGTCGCGCGGCCTGTCCTCCGGACTGCCCGGCATGGCGCCGACGTCGCCCGCCTGGAAGGACTTCCTCTGGAACTGGGGCCTGTTCGCGGTGATGCGGGGGCTCGGGTCGGCCATCACGAAGGGCCTCGCGCAGAGCTCCCGGCTGGCGGTCACCGCTGCCCAGCTCGGCGCGTCCGCGCTCGTGCTGCAGTCGTACGGGATGCTCCGCTTCGCCGTCGAGCACGACCGGGCGATGACCGGCGACGAGGTGCTCACGATGGCGATCCAGAACGTGATCATGCTCGGGGTGCTCAGCGTGGCCACGATGCCGTTCGGTCGCAGCTTCGCCCGCCTCGAGCAGCGCATGAACCTGATGCAGCTGCGCACCTCCTACGGACGCCGGTTCGCCGACCTCGACGGCCAGATCCGGCAGCTGGAGAAGACCACCGCCGAGCGGCTCGAGCTGAATCCGGACGCGAGCGAGAAGGACCTCGCCGACCTCAACGACACCAGCAAGGAGCTCGACCGCCAGCTCCAGACCCTCGTCGACGAGGTGGTCGCCGACCCGGCCATCGACGTCACCGGCCTGCGCACCGAGACCGCCGCCCTCTTCTCCGATGCCGCGCGGCTGTCGCTGGTCGACCTGCTCCGCCAGGCCGGGCTCCCCGACACGGTGATGATCCGGCCCACGGGCTCCGAGGCAGCCTGGACCGTGAACCCCGGCCGCGCCGGTGAGCTGGTCGAGTTCCTCGGCGGCCAGGGCATCACGACCACCGTGCGCGAGGTCGGCGGCCGCACCGTCGTCGAGGCGGAGATCCCGGGCCGCGGCACCGTCACGTTCACGCAGGGACGGCGGATCGTCGTCCGACCGGGAGAGCCGGTCAAGCCGGCCGAGAAGGCGCCCGAGAAGGCGCCGGAGAAGAAGCCGTCGGCGCCGAAGCCCCCACCGAAGCCGCGCGGCCGAGCAGCCCGCACCGAGGAGCAGAACGCGCTGGTCGACCGGATCAACAAGCTCCGCAGCCGGGTCTACGCCTGGCGCGGCCGGGAGGCCGGCACCACCGGCGTCGAGGCCGCGACGCGGGTGTGGCTCGACCAGCTCACCGAGCAGGCCGAGCTCGCGCGACAGGGCGGCGCCGAGCACGACGTCGAGTCGGTGCTGAGCGAGATCGAGCAGTCGCTGCAGACCAACATCAGGTCCTACCGTCCGCGCACCGTCGACTCCGTCGTGGAGCTCGAGGGCCGGCTGATGCGCCACGCCGAGCGGGCCCGCACCACGGCGGACCGGCTGGTGCAGCGCGCCGCCGCGGAGAAGGACGCCGCCCTGAAGGAGAAGCTGCTCGAGACCGCCGGGAAGTACCGCCGTCACGCCAGCGAGTACACCGAGCTGGCGGCCTCGGCCGGTCGGGTGCAGCAGCGGATGCGGACCGAGCCCGGCTACGACGCGCGCTCGACGGTCGAGTCGATCATCCGGGACAGCCGCAAGGTCGGCGCCGAGTCGTACGACGTCTACCTCCCCCTGCAGGACCCGGTGACCTTCGCCAAGATCTTCGAGTGGCTCGCGCGCGAGACGCTCCCGCTCCTCGAGCGGCCGGGTGGCGAGTTCCTGCGACGCGAGATCCTCGACCAGCTGTCCACGGCGAGCGAGCTGGTGATGCGTCAGTCGCCGCGACAGGCCGGCCTCGACGTCAACACCACGGCGAGGATGCGCCGCATCGTGATGGACGGGATCGCCGAGGGGCGCTACTCCGCCGACTTCGTGGATGCCTGGGTCAAGGCCGGCGGCCGGCGCGCCTGGCCCCGCACGCCGAACGGCGATGCCTGGCAGATCGACCACGTCTTCGAGCTGTGGCACGGCGGCGGCGACGAGCTCCACAACTACCTCCCGCTCGACCCCCGCCTGCACGAGATGAAGACCGAGATCCTCGGCCGGTTCCGTGCGGAGTTCCGCGACGCGAACAAGGTGGAGGGCGAGCAGGTCGAGGTCTACCTGGAGCCGCTGTGAGCGGGCAGTGCCACTCCTGCGATGAGCAGGGCGCCGAGCTGCCGGGGTCGCTGCGCAGCCGGATGGAGCGTGCGTTCGGCGCCGCGATCCCGGCCGACGTGCGGGTGCACGACGACGCGGCCGCCCACGCGACCGCCGTCGGCCAGGGGGCGCGGGCGTTCACGGTCGGGCACGACATCGGCGTCCGGGCCGGCACCTACCCGCCGTCGTCCCCGGTGGAGGAGGCCGTGCTCGCGCACGAGCTCGCGCACACGATGCAGTTCGCCGGGCCGTCCGGACCGGCTTCCGGCGGCCACGAGGCGGATGCCGACCGGATGGCGGGCAGCGTGGTCGCGCGGCTGGCCGGGGTGAGAACGCCGGCGCCGGCACCACCGCGCGCCACCAGCGGTCTCGCGCTCCACCGCTGCGACCCGCGGCCGGGACAGGGGCTCCACGACGCCCTGGGCTGGTACACGAGGGGCGTGGGCTTCTTCCCCCAGCACAAGGAGTACACGCTCGACCAGTACATCAAGCTGTGGGAAGCGCAGATGGACCGCAAGATGACCGACGAGGAGCGGGAGACGCTGGCGACCGGCTGCATCGGCATCACGGCCAAGAACCTCGGCGGTACCCCGCCGACCGACGACTGCTACGACTCCTTCGAGCACGCGAAGGCGCGGGCCGACGAGCTCGACAAGCAGGGCGCCAGGCCGTTCATCTTCTCCAAGCGGTTCTGGGCGCAGGGCCGCGCCTTCCCCGTCGGCGCCGGCGGCAAGGTCGACATGACCAACGACGTGGGCCCCGACCCGGAAGGCAAGACGAACTTCGACTACGGCTGGTACGACGAGGAGGCGGACACGTGGTGGCACGCGAACCACTGCGACCCGGTGACCGGAGGAGCCGGGTGCCGCAAGGAGTACAAGGACGAGCGGATGAAGGTCTACCAGAGCACGTTGGACTACTACTCCAGCGGAGCCAGCTTCGGCGCCGACACGCAGGTGTTCTGCGTGGCCCACAGCACACCTGTGACGCTTCGGTGACGGCTGCGCGCCAGCCTGCTCGCGTGAAGGCCGCGCGAGGCAAGTGCGCCTCCTGCACCGCCCACGGCACCGACGGCTGCCCGGAGTGCCGGGCGGCCGAGCTCGGCGAGGGCCAGCAGCTGCCGGCGTCCGTGCGGGGCCGGATGGAGCAGGGCTTCGGGTCCTCGTTGCCACCCGACGTCCGGGTGCACGACGACGCCCACTCCCACGCGATGGCGGCCGATGCGGGCGTCCGCGCGTTCGCGGTCGGGCACGACATCGGCGTCTCGCCCGGGCTCTGGCCGCCGTCGTCGCTGACCGACGAGGCGGTGCTGTCGCACGAGATCGCGCACACGATGCAGTACTCGGGCTCGCACGAGCCGGGCGTCGGCGGCGCCGGCCACGAGGCGGACGCCGACCGGGCGGCGGTCGGGGTCGTCGCCCGGCTGGCCGGCGTCGGCACCGCGGCCCCGGACCGGCCGCGCGCCAGCAGCGGCCTGGCGCTGCACGGCTGCGACGGCAAGAAGACGCCGGCCGCGCGGCCGGGTCAGGGCCTCGACGCCGGGCTCGCCGCCGGCCAGGACACCAAGGGCTACACGCTCGACAGGTACATCGAGCTGTGGGAGAAGCAGCAGGGCCGGGCGATGACGCCGGAGGAGCGCAAGCGGCTGGCGGCGGGCTGCGTCGGCGTCACCCGCACCAACCTGGGCGGGTCGGCGTCCACCAGCGACTGCTACCGGACCTTCGAGCAGGCCAAGAAGCGGGCCGACGAGCTCGAGCTGCAGGTGGGCGTGCGGCCCTACATCTTCTCCAAGCGGTTCTGGAGCATGGGCAAGCCGTTCCCGACCGACGCCGGCGGCAAGGTCGACATGTCCAACGACACCGGCGACAGCCCGGCGGGCGAGGTGAACTTCGACTACGGCTGGTGGGACGAGAAGAGCGACACCTGGTGGCATGCCAACCACTGCGACCCGCTCACCGGCTCGGCGAGCTGCAAGCAGGCCTACCCGGGCGGTGAGCGGATGAAGGTCTACCAGAGCACACTGAAGCACTACTCCGACCCCAACTACTTCGGCGCGGACCAGCAGGTCTTCTGCGTCGCCTGGAGCAAGCTGTGAGCGACCCGATCCGCACCGCCAACCGGCTCGCCGCCGCCGAGGACTCCGAGGTCACCCTCCTCGGCCTCGCCGTCGACCTCGCCGGCCGCCGCTGCGTGCACCTCGACCGCTCCGACGCCATCGTCCCGGTGGTGGGCGCCTCCTCCTGGGGCGAGCTGGCCGGCCGGGTCGTCTCCGTCTCCGGTCCACTCGTGCGGCATGCCTTCCAGAACGACCCGGAGACCGGGTTGTCGTCGCTCGAGGTCCGGCCCACCTCCATCGACCCCGTCGACCTCCCCGACGACGACGTCGTCCGCACCGCGCCTTCTCTGTGGGAGGCCGAGGGCACCGAGGCGACCGTCGAGGGCATGGCCTACCGCTCCTCCAACGGCAACATCCTCGTGGTTGCCGGCGGCCTCGCCTACGTCCACGGCCTCCCCGAGTGGTCGAAGTCCGAGGTCACGACGACGGTCCGCGTGACCGGCCGGGTCACCCACGACGCGCTGCCTCCGGAGGCACCGCCGGCGGGCGGCTCCTGGCTGATCACGGTCGGTGGCTGAGGAGGCCCGCCCTTCGGTGGTTGAGGAAGGCGCGCTGGCGCCTGTCTCGAAACCACTGAACCGATCTCAGAAAGTTGTCCACAGCCCTGTGGTTGAGGCTGATTCTCGGGCCGGACTGTCGGTGGCGAGTGCTTGGGTAGACCCATGACCACCACCGCGCACCGCACGTCGCTGGCCGACGTGCGCGGGCGCGACCAGGCGGCTCGGGCCGCCGAGGTCGACCGGCTGGTCACGGTTCTGGACTGGCTCGAGCAGCACCTCGTCGACCCGCGCACCTCGCGCGACGTCGCGCTCGCCGGCTACGGCGACGGCGAGCTGTCGTTGGCCGGCGAGGGCGCGCCGGCGGTGTCGGAGGCGGCGGTGGTCGAGCTCCTCACCACCCTCGGGCTCTCCGACACCGCCGGTCGGCACTGGCTCGGCAAGGCGCTGGAGCTGAAGTACCGGCTGCCGCGGCTGTGGCGCCGGGTGCTTGACCTCGAGGTCGCGCCGTGGCGGGCGTTCCGGGTCGCCGAGTCGACGCAGTCGCTGCCGCTGGCGGGTGCCGCGTTCGTCGACGCTCGGCTCGCGTCGTTCGCGCACTCGCTGTCGTGGTCCCAGCTCGAGCGGACCGTCGAGGCGGCCCGGGCGGAGTTCGACCCCGCCGAGGCCGAGCGGCGCCGAGCTGCCGACCCGCGGCACTTCGACGTCCGCACCGACCAGGCCGGGATCGACGGCTACGTCTACGTCGACGGCCTCCTCGACGCCGCCGACGCCCTCGACCTCGACGCCGCCATCACCGCGGGCGCCGCACAGCTCGCCGACCTCGGCTGCGAGGAGAGCCTCGACGTCCGCCGCTCGATGGCGGTCGGCGAGATCGCTCGCGCCCAGCTCGCCCTCGACCTCGACACCACCGCCGGCCGTGGCGTGACGCTGTACGTGCACCTGTCCGAGTCGGCTGTGGCGACGCTCGACAACACCGAGACCCCGGTCCTGGTCACCCAGGTCGCCGACTGGTGCCAGGGGGCCTCAGTGACGATCAAGCCCGTCATCGACCTCAACGAAGCCAGATCAGTGAACGGCTACGTCCCCACCGACCCGCTCGCCGAACGCGTCCGGCTGACCTGGCCGCAGTGCGTGTTCCCGTTCTGCACGAGGCGGGCCAGACGCTGCGACCTCGACCACCGATCCCGTACCCCGACGGCGCCACGAGCACGTCGAACCTCGCGCCGCTGTGTCGCACCCACCACCGCATGAAGACCTTCACCGGCTGGACCTACGAACCCGCCGCCACCACCGACCACGGCATCCCGACCGCCTTCACCTGGACCAGCCCCACCGGCGACCAGCTACCGGGTCGACCACCACGGCTCCTCACCCGAACCCTGACCACCCCGCCCCACACCCCGCCCAGCAGCGGGGCTGCCGGCACGCTCACGCGAAGCGGCTCTCGGTCGGAATCGCCCGACCCATGTCGATGAGCCGCAGCTCACGTCCCGTCGGTCGTGTCCCTCTCGGCGCGTCGGACATCGATGTAGGTGTCCGAACCCGATCCCCCGGAGAAGAAGTCCGCGCCGGACTGACCTCGGAGCGTGTCCGAGCCTGCCCCGCCGCTGAGGCGGTCGGCGCCGGAACCTCCGAAGGCGGTGTCGTTGCCCGTTCCGCCCCGGATCACGTCGGCGCCGTTGCCACCGCAGAGCACGTCGTGTCCTGACGCGCCGGTGGCCGTGTCGTTGCCGCCCTTGGCGAGCAGCAGGTCGGGCCCTGCCGTGCCGGCCAGTCGGTTCGCCTGGGCGGTGCCGACGATCACGGTCAGGGTGGTCGTGGATCGCAGGGCGCCGTCGTCGACGGTGATGCGCACCGTGGCCCGCCCGGACGCGCCCGGCACCGTGTCGACGGTCAGCGAGCGGGTGCTGCCGCTACCGGTGATGCGCAGCGCCGCGTTCCGGACCAGGGCCTGTCGCGACGATGTCGCGGTGACCCTCAGCGCTGCAGACGCGGAGTCCGGATCGGTCACGGACAGGAGCACGCGGCCGGTGTCGTCGTCCACGCAGGTGCCACGGGCCACGACGACCACCGTGGGCGGTCTAGTGGCTCGGTTGACGGTGATCGTCACCGTCGCGGGCGCCGACGTGCTCGTGCCGTCCGATGCCGTGTAGGTGAACGAGTCGACGCCGGCGAAGCCCGCGACCGGTGTGTAGGTGAACGACCCGTCCGACGACAGCACCAGCGTTCCGTGGGCCGGCCCCTCGGCCACCGCCGCGCTCAACGTGTCACCGTCCGGGTCCGTGTCGTTGCCCAACACTCCCGGCGCAGGTACGACCAGCGCGGTGTCCTGGCCGGCGCCGTAGGGATCCGCGACGGCGAGGGGGGTCGTCGACCTGCCCCAGTCCGGCTCGGTGTCGCTGACGGTGTTGGTGGTCAGCCGGGTCGGGCCGGCGCCGTCCACGCCCATCACGTAGATCTCGTTGGTGGCGCCGTCGCGCGAGGTGGCGAACGCGATGCGGGTGCCGTCGGGCGAGAACACCGGCAGGGAGTCGCTCGCCGTGTTCGTGGTCAGCCGGGTCGGATCGGCGCCGTCGGCGCCCATCACGTAGATCTCGCTGTTGCCGTCGCGCACGCTGGCGAAGGCGATCTCGGTGCCGTCCGGCGAGAACGCAGGCTGCTGGTCGGAGGCCGCGTTCGTGGTCAGCCGGGTCGGGTCGGACCCGTCGGCGCCCATCACGTAGATCTCGTTGTTGCCGTCCCGCGCGGTGACGAACGCGAGGGAGGTGCCGTCGGGCGAGAACACCGGCAGCGAGTCGATCCCCGTGCTCGTCGTCAGCCGGGTCGGGTCGGACCCGTCCGAGCCCATCACGTAGATCTCGCTGTTGCCGTCCCGGGAGCTGGCGAACGCGATCATCGAGCCGTCGGGCGAGAACACCGGCTGCTGGTCGGTGACCGTGTTGGTGGTCAGCCGGGTCGGGTCGGTGCCGTCGGCGTCCATCACGTAGATGTCGAGGGCGCCGTTGCGGGAGCTGGCGAACGCGATGCGGGTGCGGTCGGGCGAGAACACCGGCTGCCAGTCGGTGGCCGAGTTCGTGGTCAGCCGGACCGGGTTGGCGCCGTCGGCGTCCATCACGTAGATCTCGCTGTTGCCGTCGCGTGAGCTGGTGAACACGATGGGGCCGTTGTCGTCGGTCACGACGCCGGCCACCGTGATCCGCACCGTGCCCGGGAACGAGGTGGTGACGCCGTCGGTGACCGTGTAGGTGAACGAGTCGACACCGGTGAACCCGGTGTCCGGGGTGTAGTCGAACGAGCCGTCGGCCGCGAGCGCCAGCGTGCCGTGCCTCGTCGGGCGGTCCACCGCCGCGTCCAGCGGGTCTCCCTGCGGGTCGACGTCGTTGCCGAGCACGCCGGGCGCAGGCACGACCAGCTCGGTGTCGGGGTCGGTCTCGTAGCCGTCGGCGACGGCCCTGGGGAGAGCGAGCCCCCAGTCCGGCTCGTAGTTGGTGAGCGCATGGGTGGTCAGCCGGGTGGCGTCGGTGCCGTCGGCGTCCATCCGGTAGATCTCGTAGCTGCCGTGGCGGTACGTCGAGAAGGCGATCTGGGTGCCGTCGGGAGAGAACGCCGGGAGCTGGTTGGCCGACGGGTCGCCGGTGAGGCGGGTCTGGCCGGTCCCGTCGGCGTCCATCAGGTAGACCTGCAAGGCGATGGCCCTCGGGTCGTCGCGGTCGCTGGAGAAGGCGATCCGCATGCCGTCGGGAGAGAAGTCCGGCTGGACGTCGTTGGTCGCATTGGCGGTCAGCTGGGTCGTCCCGGTGCCGTCGACCGCCATCTGGTAGATCTCGGAGTCGCCGTCGCGGTCGCTGGCGAACGCGATGCGCGTGCCGTCGGGCGAGAACACGGGGTGCTGGTCGAAGCCTGCATCGTCGGTGAGCCGGGTCTGGTCGGACCCGTCGGCGTCCATCACGTAGATCTCGCTGTTGCCGTCACGGTTGCTGGAGAAGGCGATCTGGGTGCCGTCGGGCGAGAACTCCGGCTTGATGTCCGCAGCCGACGAGGTGGTGAGCCGGGTCTGGTCGGTCCCGTCGGCGTCCATCACGTAGATCTCGGAGTTGCCGTCACGAGCGCTGACGAACGCGATGCGGGTGCCGTCGGGCGAGAACGCCGCCTGCTCGTCGAGCACCGTGTTGGTGGTGAGCCGGGTGGGGGCGGCGCCGTCGGCGTCCGTCAGGTAGATCTCGCCGGACCCGTCGCGGTAGCTGGTGAAGACGATCGGGCCGTTGGTGGCTGCGATCGCCGGCGCTGTCGCCGAAGCAGCCGTGGCCGACGCTGTCGTCGGGGCCAGCGCCCCCGTCAGTGTGGCAAGCGCCACCGCCATGAGCAGCGCCAGTGCCCCGGCGCCGAGACGGCCCCGTGCGAACGCGAGCAGCTTCAGTGCGGCCGCACAGAGCATGACCTGCCTCAGTTCCTGGATCGATGGGTCATGCTCGGCAGTGCAGAGTACAGCGGCAGTTCCGGCATGCGTGCCGGAATCGACTCATGGCAGCGCCGGCCTCGCGGGCCGCTCGTCGGTACCGTCGACGGATGACGAGCGGCGTGGTGGTGGTGACGGGGGCGTCGACGGGGATCGGGGCTGCCACCTGCCGCCACCTCGTCGACCTCGGGTTCGACGTCGTGGCCGGCGTCCGGCGGGACGAGGACGCCGAGCTCGTGGAGTCGTGGTCGGGCCGGATCCGGGCGCAGCGTCTCGACGTCACCGACGCCGACCACGTGGCGGCGCTCGAGCCGGCGGTGGAAGGGCGGCTGCTCGGCCTGGTCAACAACGCCGGGGTCGCGGTGGTCGGGCCGGTGGAGGCGCTGCCGGTCGAGGACTGGCGTGCGCAGCTCGAGGTCAACGTGCTCGGCCAGGTCGCGGTCACCCGGGCGCTGCTGCCGCGCCTCATCGAGAGCCGTGGTCGCATCGTGATGATGAGCTCGATCGGCGGCCGGGTGGCCGGGCCGCTGTTCGGGCCGTACTCGGCCTCCAAGTTCGCGGTCGAGGCGCTCACCGACGTGCTCCGGCAGGAGGTCGGGCCGCTCGGCGTCCGGGTGGTCGCCGTCGAGCCGGGCGCGATCGCCACCCCGATCTGGGAGCGCGGACGGCGGGCCGGCGACGGCCGGTGGGCCGAGGTCGAGCCCGCCGTGCAGCGCCGCTACACGAGGCTCGTCGACGCCGTGCACGCGCTGGCGGAACGAGGCGAGCGCGACGGGCTGCCGCCCGAGGCCGTCGCCGAGGTGGTCGGCAAGGCGCTCACCGCGCGCCGGCCCCGCACCCGCTACCTGGTCGGCAAGGACGCCGTCGCCCAGGCCTGGCTGGGCAAGCTGCTGCCCGACCGGGCGATGGACGCGCTGGTACGCCGCGCGCTGCTCGGAGGCTGAGCTACGACCCGCGCCGGTGGTCGGGGTCGCTGAACGGCGACATCGGCCGCTCCAGTCGGACGCCGTCGACGGTGAGGTCGACGAGCTCGTTGTAGAACGCGACCATCCCGCCGATCTTGGCGACGGCGGGGAGTGGCGACCAGTACGACCAGGCGATGTTCTTCGCCTCCGGCGGGCCGACCGCGCTCCAGTACTCACGGGTCTCGCCCTTGTAGGGGCAGAGGCTGTAGTAGTCGTTCGGCGTCAGGACGTCGAAGTCCACGTCCGCCCGCGGTAGGTAGTAGCGGGTGGGCAAGCCGGTCTCGAACAGCAGCACCGGCCGCTCGCTCTCGGCGAGCACGACGCCGTCGAGCTCGACGACGACGTGCCGGCGGCTGGTGACGGTCTCGACCCGCTTGTGCGGGTCGCGGGGATGGCCGCGCACCTCCTCGTCCTCCTCCAGCCAGCGGTCGAGCCGGCCGGGCTGCCAGCTGAGCACGAGCAGGTCCCGAAGCGCCGGGTCGTCACGCACCCACGCGGCGTGCGGCACCACCCTTTCGCCGACGCGGAGGTCGAACCACTCGGCCACCGGACCCTTCGGGCCGAAGAAGGAGAACGCCCTGGTGTCCGGCTCCGCCGCGGACGGCGAGAGCAGGTCGGTGCGCACGTCGTCCCGTTCGAAGGCGTAGTTGGGGACGGGGAACTCGTCCTCCCAGAACAGCAGCGGGCGCCGGGTGTCGACGACCGCCGTCGACCCCACGAAGCCCCGCACCCACTTGTCGATCGGCTCGGTCCTCATGTCCCCATCATCCGCGCACCTCCACGCGCACGCCCGAGGTCGCGGCGAGGGCCATCTCCAGCACGATGTACTCCACCGGCTCGGCGGGTGCGACGCCGACCAGGCAGACCAGCCGGCCGCGGTCGAGGTCGTTCTGGGTCATCGTGGTGCGGTCGCAGGTGACGAAGAACGACTCCTTCGTGGTGGCGCCGGCGAACGCACCGGCCTCGAAGAGCCGGGTGAGCAGGCCGTGCACGAGTCGGCGCACCTCGGCCCACAGCTCCGGGCCGTTCGGCTCGAAGACCGCCCACCGCATCTCCCGCTCCAGCGTGAGCCGCAGGACGGTGAGCAGCCGGGCGACGCTCAGCTGCCGCAGCGGTGCGCGCCGCGAGAGCGTCCGCGCGCCGGCGAGCCGGATGCCGGCGGCGTCGGCCACGAACACGTTGACGCCGTCCGGGTGCAGCTCGTCGTGCGCGGCCGGCGTGACGACGTCCGCGAGCCGCAGCGCGCCGGTCGCCACCTCGCCGGCGGGGCCGTGCTGGACGCCGAGCCGGCGCTCCCGCGCTGCGATGATCCCGGCGGCGAAACCCGCTGGGTTGACCCGGATCAGGGCATCGCGCTGGTCGTCGGGCGTGGCGACGTCGAGCCACGGGTGGTAGGCGGCGGCGTACGGCGAGTCGAACGCCGCGCGCCAGGCGAGGATCTCGCGATGGGTCAGCCCGAGCGGCACGTCGAGCAGCACGGTGTGCTCGCGGCGCTGGTCGGCGAAGGTGACGAGAGCCGCCTGGTTGAGCACGATCCGCTGCAGCTCGGCCGGCACCCGCGGATCGAGCGCGAGTCCGTCCAGGCCGGGCGCGGCCGGCGAGACGGGCGGCGGCGGGTCGGGCTGCTCGACGTGCACCTCGAAGTCAGGTCCGCAGAACGTCGGCGGGTCGGTCACGTCGTCGACGGGGGCGAGCGGCTCCGGCTCGTAGAGGTCGGGCGCGACCACCAGTCCGACGTCGTCGACCTCGCCGAGGCACTGCACGCCGTCGCCGGGGTCCTCGTCGCCGGGCACCCAGCCGGCGTCCCAGAAGTCCTCCGGCACGACGGCCGACCAGACGTCCTGCCCCCCGTCGAGCGAGGCCGCCAGGTCGGGCAGGGTGGGGTCGGGCAGGTCGACCGTGCCCGCGGCCCAGGAGACGTCGGGCCACAGCAGCTCGGACTCGGTGACGAGCACCCGGGCGAGCCACCGCGGGTGGTCCGCACGCAGCCCGACGGCGTCGAGGGTCTCGCGCCGCGCGAACGACCGGTCGTGGTCGACCACCTCCACCCGGGCCTCCACGATCTCGACGAGGTCCGGCACGACGGCCGCCGCCGCGGCGAGGGTGAGCACGCGGCGCGACCCGGGCCCGGCCGGCTCCGGCTCCAGCACCGAGCTGTCGACGTAGCGCAGCTCCTGCACGTCGCCCGGTCCGGACAGCCGAAGCAACGTGCCGCCCGGCACCCACGCCCGCGGCGCGACGAGCAGGTGGCTCGGGTCGTCGACCACCACCGGCAGCGGCCGGCTCGTGAACCGCACCCGGACCCGCAGCCCGTCACCCCAGCGCCCCTCGGACCGGGCGTGCAGGAGCAGCGGGTCGCCGCCGGTGGTGGCGACCGCCAGGGAGCCCGACGCCCGGCCGGCGGCGTCGGCCAGCCGGTCGGCGTGTTCGTGCACCACCCGGACGACGTACGCCCGCACCCCTCCCGCGGCGAAGAACGCCGACACGGCGTACGGCAGCCGGCCCGGACCCTCGAACCCGCCGAACAGCCGCCGGTACTCGTCCCAGCTCGACACCGCCACCGCCACCGACCGGCGGCGCCGGGTGGTGGCGAGCCACGACGCCACCTCCGTGTCGGGCTCCAAGGAGGAGGGCGGCACCCAGGCCGGGCCGCGCGGAGCGATCCCGAGGAACGCCGCGACGTCGCGCCGCACTCCGGTGAGCTCGCGCACCGGCTCCGGTGGCACGACACGGATGCCCGGCGCACCGAGCGCGGGCGCCAGGGTCACGAGTACTCGATGCCCTCGTGCACCAAGGTGAGCTCCTCCATCGCCACCTCGGTGCCGCCCTTCGCGGCGAGGGTGGGCCCGGTCCACTTCTTCGGCTGGGCCTTCTGGAGCTTCCAGGTGCTGACGGCGTTGCGGGCCTCGTCGAGCAGCGTGACGGTGACGACGCGCGGGTCGATGTCGCCCTCGCGCACGTCCTTGAGCCAGGTGAACAGGTCGGCGGAGCCGATCAGCCCGCGCTTGAGGACGACGTCCTCGACGGTGAAGGTGTTCTGCACCTTGCGGACCGTGTTCACCTTCTCGTTGCCGTTGCGGTAGTCGGCGTACTGGACCTCGAACCCGAGGCCGCTGACGTCGCTGAAGCCGCCGACGATCTGGCCCTCGTCGCCCGACCCCTGGTCGCCGCCGAGCGAGACCAGGTAGTTGAACGCGGGGTACGGGTTGTCCCGCTGGGTGGGCATGGCTCATCTCCTTCTAGGGGTGGGGGTCAGGCCCGCGCGTCCGCGGTCCACTGGCCGATCCGGAAGATCACGAACTCCGCCGGCTTCACCGGCGCCACCCCGATCAGGCAGATCAGCCGGCCGTTGTCGAGGTCGTTCTGGGTCATGGTGGTGCGGTCGCAGCGGACGAAGAACGCCTCGTCGGGCTTGGCGCCGAGCAGCGCGCCGCCGAGCCACTGCACGTAGAGGAAGTCCTCGACGGTCTGCCGGATGTTGCGCCACAGCCGCTCGTTGTTCGGTTCGAACACCGCCCACTGCATCGCCTTGTCGATCGAGTGCTCCAGGAAGACGAACAGCCGGCGCACGTTGACGTAGGTCCACTCCGGGTCCGAGCTCATCGTGCGCGCGCCCCACACCCGGTTGCCGCGACCCTCGAAGAACCGCAGCGCGTTGATGCCCTCGGGGTTGAGCACGTCGTTGCGCGGGGTGTTGATGTTGGCCTCGAACCGCGTCAGCCCCATCACCACCTCGTTCGCCGGCGCCTTGTAGACGCCGCGGGTGACGTCGTTGCGGGCGTAGATCCCGGTGACGAAGCCGGACGGCGGCAGCAGCACCCGCCGCGGCGGCGCCCCCTGCGCGGCCCGCTCGAGCGGGTCGAGCACCTCGATCCACGGGTGGTAGAGCGCCGCGCGGGTGGAGTCGAACTTGCCGCGGAACTGCCGCACCTCGTTCATCGACGAGCCGACCGGCGCGTCGACGACGGCCACCCGGTAGCGCAGCAGCTCGGCGTGGGCGATCACCCGGTCGGCCGCCTGCTCGCAGCGCAGCGAGTCGGGGTAGGCACCGCCGTCCGGCACCGCCACGATCGCGATGTCGTCGACCTCGCCCAGCGCCGAGAGCCCGGTGGCCTTCTGCCGCGCGATGTCGGGATGGGCCGGGGCGCCGAGCAGGTCGTCCGGACTCACCAGTCCGCCGTCGTGGCCGCCGGAGAGCCGCAGCCCCTCGGGCGGCGTCTCGAGCGCGACCATGAGTGCGATCGCGCGCTCCAGGGTGTCGTCGGCGTCGGTGTCGACGTAGACGACGGCATTCTCGTCCTCGGGGTCGTCGGCCTGCAGGATCTTGCCGATCCAGCGCCGCTGCGCGGGATGCGTGGCCAGGGCGTCGTGCACGTCGGGGATGCCGCTGGTGCCGGCCGACACCACGACGCGCAGTGCCACCTCGCGGACCGTCGACCCCGGCGCCACCACCACCGGCGCACCGGCCTGGTCGACGAAGCTCTGCTCGTGCAGCCCGACGGCGTCCACCACGTCGGGGTCGACGTCGACGACGGCGAGGATGCCGGCGTTGAGGTCGTCGTCGGCCTCGGGCAGCGCGCCGCCACCGGCCACGATCTCCACCACCGCGCCGCGGGCCAGGCCGCGCGCCTGCACGCCGAAGGTGGCGTGGTCGTAGGCCACGTTGTTGCGCCGCACCGCCCGGACGACGAGCAGGGCGTTGCCGTACGACCCCGGCCACCGCGCGTACCAGGTGGCGTTGTCGGCGCCGCCGAACGGCAGGTCGCGACGCGCGATGCCCCAGTCCTCAGCCCCGCCACCGCCGACGAGCGGGGCGAACACCCGCGACACGTAGAGCCGCTTGCCGCCGTTGAGGAAGAACGCCCGGGCGGCGTGGGCGAGGTACGACTCGCGGGTCAGCGCGACGCCGCCGTCGTCGACGATCATCTGCTCGAGCCCGCCGTAGATGCGCTCGAACTCGGTGAAGCTCGTGATCAGCCGCGGCTCGGTGGTGATCGGCCCGAGCCGGTTGTTGTCGTTGTACTGGACCGGGCCGAAGCGGGTCATGCCGGCATAGCCGGTGGTGCTGGTCGGGACGCCCTCGATGCTCTTGGAGCGGAAGCTGACCTCCTCGACGTAGACGCCGGGTGACAGGTACTCGGGCATGCTCTGCTCCTTGGTGGGTTCAGTCGGAGATGCGGACGGTGATCGAGGTCTCCCGGCCGTGCGGGAGCGCGACCGGGAGCGGCGGGTCGAGCGGGACGCGCTGCACCTGGGTGGGCAGGAACCGGCGGCCGGTGAGCGAGGCCTGCCCGGCCGGGTCGGCGCCGAGGGTGAGCGTCTCGAGCGGCAGGTCCCACAGCGGGTCGACCCGGGCGCGGTCCGGGTCGGCGGGGTCGGGCGCGGTCGGCGGCAGCACCGCCCCGACGGTGAGGTCCACCCCCACCGGGTCGGGCGGCACCACGAGGTCGCCGTCGGCGGCGTGGACGACGAGCACGAACTCGCCGCGGTCGTCGCCGTGCGCCCAGCCGACGTCGTCGCCGGCCGGGGTGCGGGCACGCACCCGCGCCCACCGCACCGGCAGCAGCGGCGTGCCGGGGCCGCCGGGCTGCCGCACCACCCGCCCCCGCAGCACCGTCGACCGCGAGGGCAGCGGCGCATCGGCACCGGGGAAGCACCACAGCGGGAACGCGCGGCGCCACTGCGGGTGCGGCGGCAGCGCCGGGTCGGCCTCGGCGTCGAGCACGGTCTGCTCGGTCGCGATCGTCACCCGCACCCGCCGCGGCACGATCCGGCGGCCCTCGCCGGGCCGGTACGGGCCGGTGGCGTCGTCGACGACCCGCAGGTCGTTCACGGTGGTGGCGTCCTCGTCGTACCGGATCGCGAACCGGCCGCCGTGGTGGCGCGGCATCCGCGGCAGGACCCGGGTGAGCGTCTCGCCGGGCCGCCACGGCCGCCAGGCGCCGACCGGCTCCGGGAACACCTCGCGGCGCACGTCGACGCCGTGCGGGAGCCGCCGGTCGGTCAGCGCGTCGCGCGGCTCGACGCCGAGCGCGAGGTGCCAGACCCGCTCGTCGTAGCGCGTCGGCGTGTAGACGTTGAGGGCGCTCATGGGATCGGCACCGGGGACGGCACCAGGCCGCGGACGGCGGTGAGCACGTCGGGGTGGTCGGGCTCGTCGGGGGCGTCGAGCCGGATCACCCGGGCGACGTAGCTGACGCTGAGCCGGAAGTCGGTGGGCAGCGTGTCGAAGGTGCGCAGCACGTCCTCGGTCACGAGGTCCTCGTTGATGAGCTGGATCGCGTCGCCGGACTCCCAGTGCCCCTGCGGGTGCAGTCGCACGCCGGAGAGGATCGGGTGCCGCTCCAGGCACTGCATCGTCGCGCCCATGATCCGCAGCTCGGCCTCGGCGTCGGAGTCGAACGGCGTCAGCAGGAAGTGCAGGTCGAGCGGCAGGTGGATGTTGCCGTCGACGTGCGCCACCGCCGACCACGGCGCCCGCATCGTGCGGTTGATGTCGGAGCGGTAGCAGAAGATCGCGAGGGAGGGGTACCGGATCAGGCTGCTCGCGGAGGCTCCGACCTGGCTGAAGTCCTCGGTGCTCACCAGCCGCGCCGTCGGCAGCGCCCGGAACGCGTTGGCGTCGGCGGCGAGCAGCTCGGCGAAGTAGCGGTTGAGAAGCTCGCGGAGGCTGAGCGCGACCGCCGCGATGGCCATGGAGTTCGCCACGGCCCGACTCTGGGAACGACGCGTCACCGGGCCGTCACCACCTCGCGCTCGGCGAGCGCCGCCACGGGGCGGTGACGACTGCGTGACGTGGCCGTCTCACCGTGCCGTCGTGGACCTCAACCGGGTGCTCGAGGGGCTGCCCCGGCTCACCGTCGACGTGGGACACCGGCGCGTGCCGGTGTTCCGCTCGCTGGGGCTGGTCGGCTTCCAGATCGCTGTCGTCGTGGTGGTGCTCGGGTCGCTGCGCACCGGCGTCCCGCTCGCCACCGCGCTCGGGATCTGCGCGGTGGCCGGGACGTCGTTCTTCGCGTGGGGGCTGCTGCGCCGCGCCGTCAGCCGGCGCGAGCGGCTGGTGCTGATCGAGTACGTGTGGGTGGGGGTGGCCTCGGTCGCGGGCTTCGTGGTGGCGGCCGGCGAGCCGCTGCCCGACGGCCTCGACCTGATGGCGGTGGCACTCTGTCCGTTCCTCGCCGCCGGGCGGGTCGGGTGCGCGTTCGTCGGCTGCTGCCACGGCGTGCCGGCCGGCGTCGGCCTGGTCTACGGCCGTGACCACCGGCTGCCGGCCCGGCTCACCGGCGTCCGGCTGCTGCCGGTGCAGCTCGTGGAGGCGGCCGGCCTCGTCGCGATCGGGCTGGTCGGCTTCGCCCTGCTCGGCGGGCCGCCGGGCCGGGCGACCGTGTGGTTCCTGGCGGCGTACGCCGTGCTGCGGTTCGGTTGCGAGGCCCTGCGCGGCGACCGCCGTCCGGTGGTGCTGCGGCTGCCGGTGCCGCGGCTGATGTGCGCCGCCCAGGCCGGGCTGGCGGTCGCGCTGGCCGAGGTATGGCTGGTGCCCGGGCCGCCCGGGCGGCCGCTCGCGGTGGCCGGCGTCGCGCTCGGCGTCGTGGCCCTGGCCGGCCTGATCCTGACCGCCCGCCGCAACGCCGACCCGCTGGTCGACCCGCGGCACCTCGACGAGACCTGGGACCTCGTGACCTCGCTGTCGCGGCAGGCCGGGCCGATCGAGCCGCTGGTCGCCGAGACGTCGTCGGGGATGCGGGTGGCGGTCACCGTCGCCCGCGACGTCGTGCACGTGTCGCTCTCCCACACCGAGCACCCCACGCACGCCGTCGGCATCGGCCTGCACCTCGGCGACCCGGTGCTCCGCCGCGGCGTCACACACCTGACCTTCCCGCTCCCACGGCCCGCCGACTCGGGCGCCGACGGCTACTTCGGGCGCCGCCCGGCCGCGCTCGCGCTGGCGGGTGTGCGGTGACCGAGCGCGCCCGCGAGAGCGTCCTGGTGCTGCGGCTGTGGGCCGAGCCCGGCGACTCGCGGGTCCGCGGCCGGCTGCTGGTGCAGGACGCCGACGAGCCGGGCCGCCCGCTGCTCGGCGTCGACTCGGTCCTGGGCGCCGTCGAGCAGGCGGTCCGGGCGTTCGCCGAGGGCGAGCTGGGGCCCTGGCGCAGCGGACCCGGCGACGAGCCGGAGACACCGCCGCGACGCGTGCGGTGACGCCGGCGAGCCGCGCGGCCGCGAGACTCGGCCGCCATGACGGCCATGACGGACCTACGACTCCACGTCATCGGCGGCTTCGAGCTCGCCGTCGACGGCCACCGGATCGGGAGCCTGCAGCCGGCCGCGCAGCGGCTGGTCGCCTTCGTCGCCCTGGCGCCGCACGGCGTCGAGCGCGACTTCGCCGCCTTCCAGCTGTGGCCCGGCACCACCGAGGAGCGGGCGCGCGCCAACCTGCGCTCGTCGTTGTGGCGGATCCGCCGGGTCGCGCCCGGGCTGGTCGAGACCTGCTCGAGCCGGCTGTGCCTCGGCTCCGGGGTGTGGGTCGACGCGCGCGACGGCGTCGAGGGGCTGCTCCTGGAGAACGACGGCGCCGACCTCGATGCCCCCCTGCCGTTCCAGACGCTGATGGCCGACCTGCTGCCCGACTGGTACGACGACTGGCTCACGATCGAGCGGGAGCGGCTGCGCCAGCTCACGCTGCGCGTGCTCGACACCCGGGCCCGCCGGGCGATCGACGACCGGCGCCCCGGCGAGGCGATCCAGCTGGCGCTGACGGCGATGGCGATCGACCCGCTGCGGGCGGCGTCCTACCGGCTGCTGATGGAGGCGCACCTGGCCGAGGGCAACGAGCACGACGCCCGCCGCACCCTCGACGGCTACCGGGTGCGGCTCGGCACCGACCCCTGCGCGAGCGTGCCGCCGGACCTCGAGGCGATGCTGACCGCAGGCACCGCCCGGCCGGTGGCCGCCGTCGGCTGAGCGGCGCCGGCGACGAGGGCGACCAGCCCCGCCGACGGCGTCACCCCGAGCTCGGCGCCCAGCAGCGACCGGAACGACTCCAGCTGCCGCCAGGCCTGGGCGGTGTTGCCCTCGGCGAGGTGGGCCTCGACGAGCACCCGCTGCGCGCTCTCGCGCAACGGGTCGGCCGCCACCGCCGACATCCCCGCCTCCACGGCCTCGCCCAGCCGGCCGACCTCCCGCAGCTGCGAGGAGAGAGCCTCCATCGCATGGATCCGGAGCTGGCGCACCCGCTCCCGCTCGAAGACGATCCAGTCCTCGTCCCAGTCGGGCAGCACGTCGCGGGAGAGCCGGTCGACCAGCTCGGCCGGCGGCGGCGCCTCCTCGGCAGGCCGGCCGGCGAGCAGGCGACGGGCCTCGCGCACCGTCTCGGCGACGTCGATGACCACCTCCTGCCGCAGGCTCAGCCGGTCGGCGTGAGTGGCGACGAGCCGGTGCTTCAGCCCGTGCAGCTTCCACAGCGCACCGCGCAGGTTGGCCGAGGCCCGCTGCTCGGGGATCGCCTGCCACAGGCTCGCCGCCACCGCTGTTCGCGGCTGCGGTCGACCGCCCAGCCCGAGGTACGCCACCACGCGCTGCGCACTCGAGGGGACGTCGACCCGAGCTCCGTCCACGAGGAGCTCGAAGCCGCTGAGCAGGTTCAGCCGGACCGCAGGCGGCATGGTCCAGGCCAGGCGATCATGGGGGCTCCTCCCGCGCCGCGAGGCGTCGGGCAAGACATCGGCTGAGCCATCGAGTGTGCCGAAGGGGTCACCCGGGCCGCAATGGCACCTTCGCACTAGTCATGCCTCAGTTCACGCCTCTTTCACGCCGGGCGGCACGGATCCGCTCGAGCTCGGCGCGGGGGTCGGCGGCGTCGATGTCGAGGCACTGGACGGCGAGGCTCATCCGGCCACGCTAGGCGGAGATGGAGTCGGCCGCGGGCAGGTCGAAGGTGAACCAGGAGCCCGGGGCGTCGGTGCGCTGGCCGCACGCGATGGTGCCGCCGTGCCGCTCGACGACGATGCGGCAGATCGCCAGCCCGAGCCCGGTACCGGCCACGTCGTCGGCCACGTCGGGGTCCCGGTAGAACCGGTCGAACAGCCGGTCAGGGTCGTCGTGCGGCACGCCGAGGCCGTTGTCCTCGACGGTGACCTCGACCCGGGCGCCGCGCCGGCGTCCGCGCACCACCACCTCCGGCGCGACGCCGGTGGCGACGTACTTGACGGCGTTGCCGAGCAGGTTGGCGACGAGCTGGTGGCACATCGCGGCGTCGGCGCGGACGGCGTCGATCGACTCCACCGTCACGTGCCGCTCGCACCCGATCTCGCGTGCGACCTGGGCGACCAGCCCGTCGTCGCCGTCGAGCACCAGCTCCTGGTGGTCCATCGCGCCGTTCTCTGCGTGCGCCTGGTCGAGCAGCTCGGCGATCAGCCCGGACATCCGGTCGATCGAGACCATCGCCCGGTCGAGCGCCTGCCGGCCACCGGCCCGATCCTCGGGGTCGGCGCTGGCGGCGGCCTGCGCCACCAGCTCGAGCCAGCCGCGCGCCGAGTGGAGCGGGCTGCGCAGGTCGTGCGCGGCGGTGGCCGCGAAGTCGGCGAGCTGGTCGCTCTGCCGCCGCTCGTCGGTGACGTCGCGGTAGACGACGACGGCGCCGACCACCTCCGGCGGGGTGCCGATGCTGAGCCGGTTCGCCCGCACGTTGAGGATGCGCTCGCTGCCGTTGCTGGAGCGGAGCACGACGTCGTGCGGCGGCACCGTGCCCTCGCGCATCGCCCGCCGGGACGGGTGCTCGTCGAGGGAGAGCAGCGCGCCGTCGCGGCGGTACACGTGGTAGTCCGCGGACTGCAGCCGGAAGCCGGTCTCACTGAGCTCGAGCAGCCGGCGCGCGGAGCCGTTGGTGCGCACGATCCGGCCGGCGGCATCGATGACGACGAGGCCCTCGCTCATCGCCTCGGCCATCGCCGCGAGAACCTCGGCCCGCTCCTCGGCCTCGCGGTGCAGCCGGGCGGCGTCCTCGACCAGCCGGTTCCGCCTGCGCCGGCCCTGCAGCGCGCCGGCGCACCACGACGCGGCCGCGACAGCGGCCCAGCGGCCGGACATCACCGAGGCTGCGCAGACTCCGCCACCGCGGCCGCCAGCGTCGCCCGGGCGACGGCGTCCCGCAGCCGGTCGAGGCGGTCGAGCACCAGCGCGTTGTCCGTGGCCGACAGCGCGCCCTCCTCGAGCCCGGAGGCGAGGTCGGCGAGCACCTGCACCACCCGGTCGATGGCGTCGAGCTGGGCGCTCAGCCCGGCGGTCGACCGGCCGGTGACCTCCTCGAACGGCGTCGGCACGTCGCCGGCCGGCGCGATCCAGCGGTACCCGACGCCGCTCTCGGTGCGCAGGTAGGTGGGCTCCGCCGGGTCGTCACCGAGCTTGGCCCGCAGCGAGCGGAGGTGGGTGCGCAGCGAGGCGAGCGTCTCCCGGCCGTGCGAGGAGCTCCATGCCTGCGCGACCAGCCACCGGTGGGTCACCAGCTCGCCGGGGTGGCGGGTGAGCGCCTCGAGGATCCGCCACTCGGTCGGCGTCAGCCGCACCTCGGCGCCGTCGAGCAGCACGAGGGACCGCTCGGCGTCCACGACGAGCCGGCCGAACCGGCGCAGGCCGCCGTCCGGACGGCTCTGGCCGCCGCGCCCGCGGCGAGCCATCGCGCGCAGCCGCGCGGCGAGCTCGGCGGCGAAGAACGGCTTGGCCAGGTAGTCGTCGGCGCCGGTGTCGAGGGCGTCGGACCGCGCCGTGCGGCGGCTGCTCGAGGAGAGCACGAGGATCGGCGTCGCCGACCAGGACCGCAGCTCGCGGATGACGTCCATCCCCGACATGTCGGGGAGACCGAGGTCGAGCACGATGAGGTCCGGGGAGCGCGAGGCGGCCAGGCCCAGGCCCGCCGCACCGGTGTCGGCGTCGACGACGTCGTAGCCGTAGCCGCTCAGGACGAGGTGGAGAAGCTCGCGCGCCTCTCCATCGTCCTCGATCACCAGTACCGTGGGGGGCACCACCCCGAAACCGTACGCAGCATCGGCCCCGGCCCGCTGGATTTCGCCCCGGTTGGCCTTCACGACCTCTTCACGGGAAGGGCCGCTGCGGTGCGGCGGAGATCCTCGTCGAGTCGTGACCTCCGGACCGCCGGCCGCCCCTAGGGTGAGTCCGGCGACGAGAGGGTCCGATGTCCACCTACACCAGCGGTCGACTCGAAGAGGCGCTCGAGCGCGACGACTTCGTGCTCCACCTGCAGCCGGTGGTGAACCTCCACACCGACCGGATCGGCGCGGCCGAGGTGCTCATCCGGCTCCGGGACGGCGATCAGGTGGTGCAGCCGTCGCGGTTCATGCACATCGCCGAGCGCACCGAGCTGGTGCACCGCGTCGACGACTGGGTGGTCCGGCACAGCGTGGCGGCGCTGGCGCGGCTGCGCCGGATCGACCCGGAGTTCCGGCTCGAGCTGAACCTGTCGGGCAAGTCGATCGGCAACGACGACGTCGAGCGGTCGATCGTGCAGTCGCTGGTCGACCACGACGTCCCCCCGGACGCCCTCGTGCTCGAGATCACCGAGACCGCGGCGGTCGCCGACCTGGCGACCGCCCGGGCCTTCGCCGAGCGGATGACCGCGGTGGGATGCCGGTTCGCGCTCGACGACTTCGGGGCCGGCTTCGGCTCGTTCCACTACCTCAAGCACCTGCACTTCGACTACGTGAAGATCGACGGCGAGTTCGTGGAGGGCTCGCCGCGTTCCGCGGTCGACCGCACGATCCTGCGCTCGATCGTCGGCATCGCCCACGCCCTCGGCAAGGAGGCGATCGCCGAGTTCGTGGCCGACACCGAGATCCTGGAGGTGGTGCGTGCCGAGGGCGTCGACCACGCCCAGGGGTTCCTGCTCGGCGAGCCCATGCCGGAGGAGCGGTTCGCCGCACGGCTGCTCGAGCAGGGGACCCCGGCTGCCGAGGACCCCGCGCGGTCAGCTGAGCGATGAGCGTCGCGGGCCCGCGTCCACGTCGGGGGGCGCTCGCGCGCGGGCTCCGCGACGCTCTGCTGGGACATGTCGCCGACGCCGTCGGTTGTTACACCCCGGGCCCTATCGATCTCCGGGCCGGTTCCCGGGGTGGTCGACGTCGATGTCGGGCACCCTCGGCAGCCCGCGGTGGCCCCGGTCCTGGTCGCCCTGGTCGTCGTCCTGGTCGCCCTGGTCGTCCTGGTCGCCCTGGTCGTCGTCGCCCTGGTCGTCGCCTTGGTGACCCGGGCGGTTGTCACGGGTGCCGGGACCCACGGCGTCGTCCTGCTCGTCGTCGCCCTGGTCGTCCTGGCCGTTGCCCCGCTGGCCGCGGTCGTCGCCACCCTGACCCGAACCGTCCGGCCCCGGCCCGGCCTCGTCGCCCTGCTGGTCCTGGTCGCCCTGGTCGTCGTCCGCAGGCGCGGACGGCGAGGGAGTGGCCTCGGGGCTGCGGGTCTCCTCGGCCGGCGACGGCACGGACGTCGACGGCTCCTCGGTCGGCTCCGAGGTGGTGGGCGGCGTGCGGGTGACGGGGGCGGGCGGCGGCGCCTCGGGTGACCAGGGCGGCGTGACCAGGCCGCCGCCGTAGGCGACGCCGAGCCCGCCACCGACGGAGAGGGCCGAGGCCGCGACCGCCAGCGCGGCGAGCCGTACCCGGCCGCGCGCCCGAGAGGGCGGGGCAGCGGGTGCGGTGCCGGCGGCGGTCGCGAGCCGCGCCACCAAGGTCTCGTCGACCGCCGCGTCAGTGAGGTCGGCTCGCAACGAGCGAGCGACGTCCCCACGCGTCCGACGAGTCCCCATACCGGCATCATGTCGCGGCACCGCCCGATCGTTACTCTCGACGACGGGGGTCCAAGGCCGGGGGCTGACACACGATGCGACGAGCGGGACCGGACGCTGTGGTGTCCGCTGCCCGCACGGGCGACCCCGAATCCTGGCGGCTGCTGTACGAGCGGCACGCCCGCCGGCTCGTCGTCTGGCTCCGGTCGCTGCCGCTCGTCGACACCGCCGCATCGGCCGACGACCTCGCCGCCGAGGCCTGGCTGACGGCGGCCGAGCGGATCAACGACTTCCGCGGCGGCGACGACGACTTCGCCCCGTGGCTGTTCACGATCGCCCGCAACCACGCGGCCAACAGCGGCCGCAAGGCCGCCCGCCGGCGCACCGAGCCGGTCGACGTCGGCGAGGCCGGCGACGCGGTCTTCGGCGCGGTGGCCGACGAGTCGGTCCGGGTGGTGGGCGACGACCGCACCCGCACCCTGCTGTCGCACCTCTCGCCCCGTGAGGCCGAGGTCGTCGCGTGCATCGACGTGGTGGGCCTGGACGTCGCCGCGACCGCCACCGCGCTCGGCATGCGGCCGACCGCGGTGCGGGTCGCGCGGCACCGTGCGCTGGGCCGGTTGCGGCGGGTCCTCGAGCAGGAGGGCGGGCCCGCCGGCCGCCCGGACGCGCACGACCAAACCTCGGACGCCGGGGCCTCACGCCCGTAGTGTTCGGCTCGCCACCGGAGCGTGCCGGGGGCGGAGGAGGACAACCGGCGATGGCGCAGGGCCGGCGCGGCGTGCTGCTCGTCGAGGACGACGAGGGCGACGCCATCCTGGTGCAGGAGTGTCTGCGCGAGGCCGGGGTCGCCGAGGGTGACGTCGTCTGGCGGCGCACCGTGCGCGACGGCATCGCGGCGCTCGGCGTCGTCGAGCCGTCCTGCGTGCTGCTCGACCTCGGTCTGCCCGACGCCCACGGGCTCGACGCGCTGCACAGCGTGGTCGCCTCCGGCAGCGAGATCCCCGTCATCGTGCTCACCGGCCGTCACGACCGGATCGGCACCGAGGCGGTCGCCGCCGGCGCCCAGGACTACCTGGTCAAGGACGACATCACCCCCGAGCTGCTCGACCGGACGATCCGCTACGCCGTCGAGCGCCGGCAGACCCAGGTCACCGAGCTCCAGCTGCGCGAGGAGCGGCTGCTGGCGCAGGAGAACGCCCGCCTCGAGCGTGGGCTGCTCCCCCGCCCGCTGCTGCGCACCGACGCGGTGCACTGCGCGAGCCACTACCGGCCGGGCCGGGCGCGGGCTGTGCTGGGCGGCGACTTCTTCGACGTCGTCGAGACCGCCGACGGCCGGGTCCGTACCGTCATCGGCGACGTCATGGGTCACGGCCCCGACGAGGCCGCGCTCGGCGTCCACCTGCGGGTGGCCTGGCGGGCGCTGGTGCTCGCCGACGTGGCGGACGGCGAGATCCTCGGCACCCTCGCCCGGCTGCTCGCGGCCGAGCGCACCGGCGAGGTCTTCGTGACCCTGTGCGACGCCACCATCGACCGCGACCTCGGGCTGTCGGTGCGGGTGGCGGGCCACCCGCCGCCGCTCGTCTGCCACCGCGGCTCGGCCCGCTACGCCGAGGTGGTGGTGGAGCCGCCGCTCGGCATCCGTGACGACGCGCAGCAGGCCAGCTGGCCGGTCACCCGCACCCAGCTCGGCCCGGGCGACGCCGTCATGCTCTACACCGACGGGCTGCTCGACGCGTTCCGCACCGTCAGCGACGTCGGCAGCATCGGCCTGGAGGAGCTCCGGATCGAGGTCAACGCCGGGTTGCAGGCCGGCCAGCCCGCCGCCGAGATGGTCGGCCGGCTGGTGGGGGCCGCGCCCGACCAGGCGGCCGACGACACCGCACTCGTCGTGCTCACCGTGAAGGACACCACGTGAGCCAGGCCAGCGCCTGGAGCCTCCGCCGACGGGTCAATCGCTCGATCGTCGGCGTGCTGGTGCTGATCAGCCTGCTCGTGGTGCTCGTCGTCTACTCGCTCGACCAGGTCAAGCAGACCGGCGACGAGGTCGTCGAACGCTGGGACCCCGCCGCTCTCGAGGCCCAGACCGCCCTGGCCGCGATGATCAACCAGGAGACCGGCGTGCGGGGCTTCGCCCTCGGCGAGGAGGGGCAGTTCCTCGACCCGTACACGAGCTATCTCGAGGCCGAGGAGGAAGCCTCGAGCGAGCTGCGCACGTTGCTCCGCGTCGACGAGGACCTGCTGGTGCTGCTGGACGCCTTCGACACCGCGTCCGACGACTGGCACACCACCGTGGCCGACCCGGTGATCGCCGCGGTGCGCGCGGACGACCCGGACGCGCTGGACATGCTCGGCTCCATCGCCGCCCGCGACGCCTTCGACCGGATCCGCGACGCCGCCGCGCGGCTCACCGACGCCATCGAGGAACGCCGGATCGACAACATCGACGACCGCGAGGCCGCCTTCGACCGGATGTGGATCACCGTGGTGATCGGGGTGGTCGTGCTGTTCGCCGCCGGCGCCCTGCTGTCGCGCGGGCTGCGCCGTGCGGTGCTGGCGCCGCTCGACAGTCTCGCCGCCCAGACCCGCGAGGTCGCGGAGGGCGACCTCGACCGTCGCATCGAGCCGACCGGCCCGGCGGAGATCGTCGACCTGGGCAACGACGTCGACGTGATGCGGGCGCGCCTCGCCGACGAGCTCGCCCGCGTCGAGCGCGCCCGGATCGGCCTCGAGCGCCGCAGCGCCGAGCTCGTCCGCTCCAACGACGACCTCGAGCAGTTCGCCTACGTCGCCTCGCACGACCTGTCGGAGCCGCTGCGCAAGGTCACCAACTTCTGCCAGCTGCTGGAGCGGCAGTACGGCGACCAGCTCGACGACAAGGCGCGGCAGTACATCGCGTTCATGGTCGACGGCGCCAAGCGGATGCAGAACCTCATCAACGACCTGCTGGCGTTCTCGAGGGTCGGCCGCACCACCGAGGACTTCGTCGACGTCGATCTCGACCTCGCCCTCACCCAGGCGATCTCGATGCTCGAGGAGCCGATCGAGCGCGACGCCGTCGAGGTGGTGCGCGAGCCGCTCCCGACGGTGCCGGGCGACCCCACCCTCCTGGCGGCGCTGCTGCAGAACCTCGTCGGCAACGCGGTGAAGTACCGCGACGAGGAGCGGCCCCAGCGCATCACCGTGAGCGCCGAGCAGGCGGGCGACGTCTGGCGGATCACCGTCGACGACGAGGGCATCGGGATCGAGCGGCAGTACGCCGACCGCATCTTCGCGATCTTCCAACGGCTCCACCTGCGCGACCAGTACGGTGGCACCGGTATCGGGCTGGCCCTGTGCAGAAGGATCGTCGACTTCCACGGAGGCCGGATCTGGTTGGCCGAGAAGGCGGGACCCGGTTCTCGCTTCCAGTTCACCCTGCCCGTGACCCACACCCCCTCTGAGAAGGTGGACGTCGATGAACCTGCGCCACTCGCTGCAACCTGACCAGCCGCTGTCGGTGCTCCTCGTCGAGGACGACCCGGGCGACGTCATGATCGCGCAGGAGGCGCTCGCGGCCGGCCGGCTCAACACCGACCTGCACGTCGTCACCGACGGCGTCGAGGCGATGTCCTACCTGAAGAAGGAGGAGGGCTACGCGGACGCCGCGCGGCCCGACCTCATCCTTCTCGACCTCAACCTGCCCCGGAAGTCGGGCCACGAGGTGCTCGCCGAGGTCAAGCAGGACCCCGCCCTGCGGCGCATCCCGGTCGTCGTCCTCACGACCTCCCAGGCGCAGGAGGACATCGCGAAGAGCTACGACCTCCACGCCTCGGTGCATGTGTCCAAGCCGGTCGACTTCGACCAGTTCACCGAGGTCGTCCGGCAGATCGACGACTTCTTCGGCGGCGTCGCGGAGCTCCCCGGATAGGGAACGTCGCGGACCCGCGACACGCATGGGGTCGTGGCGGGATCCGCGACGCTCACCGGTTCTTGTCGCGGGCGGTCGCGAGCGTTACACCGCTCACCGGCGCAGGTCGCACACCTCGCGCAGGTCGCCGCTCGCCGGTCGCCGGACGACGTGGCTCGGCGCAGGTGCGCGGCCCCGCTCCACCCAGGCGGTGAGCTGGTCGAAGGCGTTCATCGCGCACGGCAGCAGCGGCCGGAGCCGGTCGGGGAAGGTGTCGTAGAGCCCGTCGACGTGGTTGCCCCCGAGCACCTCGTAGCTGCGGTGCAGCCGGCCGTTCCCCGTCCGGCGCACCAGCCGGTCGTAGACCCGCATGTCGGTGGCCGGCGGCAGCAGCGTGTCGAGGTCGCCGTACACCGTGAGCAGTGGCTTCCGGATTTGTCCGGTCAGCTGCACCGAGCGGACGGCGTCGTGCACGCGCCGGGGCCGGGCGGCGTAGCGGTAGTCGGCGTCGCAGGACGGCGTGCCCGGCCGGCAGAACGGGACGCCGGCGTCGAGGTCGCCGTCGTAGCCGGGGTCGAACTCCTCGCGGTAGAGCCGTTGCGTGAGGTCCCAGTAGTAGGCGTAGTGGTAGTCCCACAGGAACTCCGAGCCCGGCTCGAAGCCGGCGCGGACCATCCGCCGTCCGGCCTGCTCGTCGCCGGCCCGCCAGGCCGGGTAGTCGCGCAGCGCGGTCGGCAGGTAGGTGAACAGGTTGGGACCGGCGGCGCGGAAGAGCGTGCCCTCCCAGTCGAGGCCGCCGTCGAAGAGCCGCGGGTGGTTCTCGAGCTGCCACCGGGTGAGGTAGCCGCCGTTGGAGATGCCCGCCATGTAGGTGCGCCGCGCAGCGCGACCGTACTTCTGGCGCACGGCCGCCTTCGCGGCGTAGGTGAGCTGGGTGACCCGCCGGTTCCACTCGCGCACCGAGCCGCCGGGCTTCGAGCCGTCGTCGTAGAACGACGTGCCGTTGTTGCCCTTGTCGGTGGCGGCGAAGGCGAAGCCGCGGGCCAGCACGTGGTCGGCGATCACGAAGTCGTTGGCGTACTGCCGGCGGGTGCCGGGCGCACCGGTGACCACCAGCCCGCCGTTCCAGCGGTCCGGGAAGCGGATCACGAACTGGCTGTCGTGGTTCCAGCCGTTGTTGGTGTTGGTGGTCGAGGAGTCCGGGAAGTAGCCGTCCACCTGGACGCCGGGCACCCCGGTCGGGTTCCGGGTGCCGGTGGCGTTGAGCCCCGCCCAGTCGCTGACGTTGGTGTGGCCGGTGACCGACGTGCCCGCCGTCGTGAGGTCGTCGAGGCACGCCGTCTTCTGCTCCACCGCCCCCGGCACCCGCACCGCGTCGGCGCGGGCGCAGTGCCGGGGCGCGGCGGTGGCCGCCGCCGGCGCCGCCGGGGTGACCGAGGTCAGCCCGGCGAGCGCGGTGGCGGCGGCCAGCCCGAGAGTGAGGGTCCGCATGATCAGGCGTGAGCCTGGTCGACCACGCGGTCGTGGCGCAACGAGGTGCTCCGGGTCTCCTTGGCGAAAGCCACGGCGATCACGGTGAGCACCGAGGTCACGGCGACGTACCAGGCGACCGCGGTGGTGTTGGTGCCGTCGCCGGTCTTGAGCAGCGCGACGGCGATCAGCGGGGCCACCGCGCCGGCGCCGATCGAGGCGAGCTGGTAGCCGACCGACGCGCCGGTGTAGCGCACCGAGGTGCCGAACAGCTCGGTGAAGAACGCGGCCTGCGGGCTGTACATCAGCGCGTGGAGCATGAGGCCCACCACGACCGCGAGGATGATCGCGCCCTGGCCGCCCGAGTTCAGCAGCGGAAAGAACACGAAGGCCCACACGGCCACGCCGACGGCGCCCGCGAAGTAGAGCGGACGTCGTCCGATGCGATCCGAGATCGCGCCGACGATCGGGATCCAGCAGAAGTGCACGGCCGAGCCGACGAGCAGCGCGGTGAGCACCGGGCCCTTGTCGGCCTTGGCGAACTCGACGACGTAGGTGATCACGATGACGGTGAAGATGTAGTACGAGGTGTTCTCGGCGAGCCGCATGCCCATGGCCACGAAGACCTCGCGCGGGTACTTGCGGAAGACCTCGAGGATCGGGACGTGGTTCTCCTCGGTCTTGCGATCCTTGATCTGCTTCTGCGCCTCCTGGAAGACCGGCGACTCCTCGATCGAGAGCCGCACCCACAGGCCGACGCCGACCAGCACGGCGCTCAGCAGGAACGCGATCCGCCAGCCCCAGGCCTGGAACGCGGCGTCGCTCTGCACGAGCGCGAGCACCCACAGCACGCCGGTGGCGAGCAGGTTGCCCAGCGCCACGCCGGCCTGCGGCCACGAGGACCAGAAGCCGCGCTGGTCGTCACGACCGTGCTCGGCCGCCATGAGGACGGCGCCGCCCCACTCGCCGCCGACGGCGAAGCCCTGCAGCAGCCGGCACAGCAGGAGCAGCAGCGGCGCGGCGATGCCGATCGTCGCGTAGGTCGGCAGCAGGCCGATCGCGAAGGTGGCGACGCCCATGAGCAGCAGCGAGTAGACGAGCATCTTCTTGCGGCCGACCCGGTCGCCGTAGTGGCCGAACACCACGCCGCCCAGCGGCCGGGCGAAGAAGCCGAGCGCGTAGGTGCCGAACGCCAGCAGCGTGCCGGTCACCGGGTCCTCGGACGGGAAGAACAGCGTGCCGAACACGAGCGCGGCCGCCGAGCCGTAGAGGAAGAAGTCGTACCACTCGGTCGCGGTGCCGATGAGGCTCGCGAACACGACCTTGCCGATGGAGCGGCTACCGGGTCGGCTCTCCGCTGTCGTGGGTTCCAGCTGCGTCGTCATCTCTGCTCTCTCTCGGGAAGGGGGGTTGGTGCGTCGGGGTCAGGCGGCGGTCCAGCCGCCGTCCAGGAAGTGCGAGCTGCCGGTGACCGAGCCGGTGTCGGGACCGCACAGGAAGGCGACGAACGCGCCGACCTCCTCGGGCTCGACCAGCCGCTTCACCGGCGTCCGGGCCAGCAGGACGTCGTCGAGGACGTCGTCCTCGGGGATGCCGTGGTGCTCGGCCTGGTCGGCGACCTGCTTCTCGACCAGCGGGGTGCGCACGTAGCCCGGGCACACCGTGTTGCTGGTGATGCCGGTGCCGGCCGCCTCGAGCGCGATCACCTTCGACAGCCCCTCGAGGCCGTGCTTGGCGCTCACGTAGGCCGACTTGAAGGCCGAGGCGCGGTGGCCGTGCACCGACGAGATGTGCACGATCCGGCCCCAGCCGCGCTCGTACATGCCCGGCAGTACGGCCCGGGCCAGCAGGAACGGGGCGTGCAGCATCACCCGGTGGACGAGCTCGAAGGTCGCGGGGTCGAAGTCCTGCACCGGGGCCACGTGCTGCAGCCCGGCGTTGTTCACGAGGACGTCGACACCGCGCTCGGCGAGCCGCAGGTCGGCGATGTCGTCGGCGTCGGAGAGGTCGGCGACGAGGTGCTCGCCCCCGATCTCGACCGCGACCTCCTTGACGCCCTGCTCGTCGCGGTCGAGCAGCAGGACGTCGGCGCCGTCGGCCGCCAGCCGGGTGGCGACGGCACGGCCGATGCCGCTCGCGGCACCGGTCACCAGGGCCGTCCGGCCGTGCAGGGGCGTCTCCATGGGGTGTGACGCTAGGCACCCGGCGCGCGACCCGGCTATGTGCCGAGGCCCACGGTCAGCCTCTCCTTGTGTGGGTCAGTCACACCTCGCGGCGCAGCCGCACCATCTGCAGCGCCAGCTGCACGTCGAGCCGGCGCTGCGGCTGCCGCCAGTCCGGACCGAGCAGCCGGCCGACCCGGTCCAGCCGCTGGGTGACCGTGTTCGTGTGCACGTGCAGGGCGTCCGCGGCCTCGCGCAGCCCGCCGCCGGCGTCCAGCCAGGCCTCGAGGGTCTCGACCAGCCGGGTGTCGCGCTCGGCGTCGTAGTCGAGCACCGGGCCGAGGGTGCGGCGCACGAACACGTCGAGCTCGGCCTCGCCGTGGTCGCCGAGCAGCAGCCGCGCGAACCCGAGTCCGGCGGGGTCGCTCACCTCGCCGCGGCGACCGAGGCGCAGCAGCGCGTCGAGTGACGTCGAGGCCTCGCGCCAGGCCGCCCGCGGACTCTCCGGACGGTCGCCCGAGCTGACGCCGACCGTCACCCTGTCGGCCGGGCCGCCCAACCCGACCAGCCGGTCGTGCAGCCGTCCACCGACGGCCCGCGCGTCGCCGTCCGGCTCGACGAGCACCGCCCGGTCCTCCATCAGGCCGCCGATCCCCTGCTGCTCGGCGGCCAGCGCCGCGACCACCCGGCCGGCGCGGTGCCGGTCGGCGTCGGACACCTCGGCGACGGCGACGCTCAGGTCGCCGTCGAGCCGCAGCCCGCGCAGCCGGGCGCGCTCGAGCGCGCGGTCGGGGTCGCGGCCGGCGAGCAGGTCGACGAGCAGCTCGCCGCGCACCCGGCTCTCGGCCTCCGCCTCGGTGCGGCCGAACAGCAGCACCAGCGCGGCCACCAGGGCGCCACGCTCGAGGGTGCGGCGCTCGGGCAGCTCCATCGGACCGTCGGTGTGCAGCACGAGGGTGCCGAGGTGGTCCTCGCCGGCGGCGGCCACGGCCACCCAGGCGCCGTCGTCGGTCTGCACGCAGCGGCCGGAGGCGCGGGCCTGCCGCACCACGTCGTCGGTCACCGGCGCGTCGGTGCCGGCGAGCAGCCGCCGCTCGTCGTCGTAGACGGCGAGCCGGCCGCCGAGCACCCGGGCGAGCACGTCCGCCACCTCCACCACGTCGCCGCCGTGCAGCAGCACGTCGGTGAGCGCGTCGTGCGCGCCGGCGGCCCGCTCGGTGGCCTCCGAGCGCTGCCGCAGCTCGTCGTTGGCCGCGGCCACCCGCTCGAACAGCCGGGCGGTCTCGAGCGCGACGGCGGCGTGCGCGGCGAAGCTGGTGAGCAGCGCGACCTCGCCCGGCGGGAACGGCCGCACCGTGCGGTGGACGGCGAGCAGCGCCCCGATCACGGTGCCCTCGACCGTGAGCGGGACGCCGAGGATCGCGCGGATGTGCTCGCCGGCCACGGCGTCGTCGATGAAGTCGCGGTGCACGAACCGCTCGTCGTCCTGGTAGTCGGCGGTGAAGTACGGCTCGCCCGACTGCGCCACCAGCCCGAGCAGCCCGGTGCCCAGCGGCAGCCGCAGCGTGCGGAACTCGGGCGTCAGCGCGCCGTCGGTGACCTTCATGTACGACGCACCCTCCTCGACGTCGTTGAGCGACAGGTAGGTCATGTCGGCGTGCAGCAGCGCCCGCGCCCGCCGGACGATCGCGGTGAGGATCGCGTCGAGGTCGCGGATCC
The DNA here is from genome assembly GCA_963780355.1 of uncultured Actinomycetota bacterium. Taxonomy (GTDB): domain Bacteria; phylum Actinomycetota; class Actinomycetes; order Propionibacteriales; family Nocardioidaceae; genus Nocardioides. Next base: position 892,533 of record CAWABT010000001.1, on the reverse strand, counting down.
CGCTGAGGTCGCGGGCGGTCTCGTAGAGCGCGCTCAGCTCGGCCTCGCGGCTCCGCAGCCGCGCCATCTGCTCGTGGATCCGCAGCGCGGTGGCGTGCTGCCGGCGCAGGTCGGCGTCATCGCTGCCGTCGACCACCGCGTCGAGCTCCTCGCGGCTCGCCCCGGCGAGCAGCATCTCGAGGAACCGGGCCTCCATGGCCCCGATCCTGCCGCAGTGCCTACCGCTGGCGCGGGATCGCCAGCCACTCCGCCCAGGTGAGGTCGCGGCCGACGTAGCGCGGCGCCTGCAGCGGCCAGTCCTCGGCGATCCAGCGGGGTACCAGCTCGTCGAGCGCGGCCTCGACGTCGGAGCCCAGGTACTCGTCCCGCACCCACCACGAGATGTCGGCGTCGCCGCCGGCCTTGTCGGTCGGGTCGATGTAGACGCAGCCGATCAGCTCGGTCTCGTCGGCGTCGAGGAGGGCGTAGTTGAACGACTCGTGCGCCTGGATCTCGTCCCAGTGGTGCTGGAGGTCCTCGCGGTCCTGCTCGGCCGTCATCGTCGCCGGCGGCCACCCCCACGCCTCGCCGTAGATCGACCACAGCCGCTCGCGCGAGCCCATGACTGCGGGCATGTCGAGCTCGGTGTCGTCGGGGTGGATCGGCCGGAGGTGGTGGCCGGTCGACAGCGGCACGTGGGTCGGGTGGTCCCAGTCGTCGGGGAGCCAGCGATCAGTCACGGAGGAGTTGTAGCACCCACGCGGCCCCACCACCCCTCAGAGGTGGGGCCGCGTTCGCCCGATGTCAGGCGTCGGGGTCCTCGAGCGAGATGACCGCGAGGTCCGGGTATCCGCTCGTCGACACCGCGTTCACGTAGTTCGCGATGTTGGAACCACGCAGGTAGTAGAACTTGTTGTTGTCGAGCGGGATGTAGGCGACGTCCTCGGCCAGCTTGGCGTCGACCTCGGCCCATTTCTGGGCGGAGGCGTCCAGGTCGGTCTCCAGGGCGGCCTCGTCCATCATGGCGTTGGCCTCGTCGCTGTTGTAGTTGCCGTAGTCGTTGCCGTTGTTGGTCGCCGTGAGGTTGATCCGACCGTCGAAGAGGATCGGGATCACCGTGGAGATCGACGGCCAGTCGGCGCCCCAGCCACCCCAGATCAGGTCGCTGTCGGAGTCCGGCTTCTGGATCGTGTCGTAGTAGGGCCCGGACGGGTCGAGACCCTCGAGCTCCACCTCGAAGCCGGCCTGGTCGTAGGTGTCCTTCAGGGCCGCGAAGGCCTTGTCGGTCTCCTCCGAGCCGATCGGGTAGGTGAGCTTGATCGGGTACGGCACCTTCTCGCCCGACTCCTCGAGCAGCTTCTTCGCTCCCTCGACGTCGCCGCCGTTGGCCGAGCCGAAGGCGTCGTTGGGCGTGTACCCGGGCACGTCGGGGCTGACGACGGTGAGGGCCGGCGCGGAGGCCAGCTCGCCGCCGAGGGCGCCGACGTACGCGCCCCGGTTGGTGGCCAGCGCCAACGCCTGCCGCACCTTCAGGTTGGTGACCCGGTTGAAGTTGGGCACCAGGTAGTTGGTGAACGGCGACTCGATGTTGATCGCCCGGTCCGCCACGTCGCCGGTGATCTGCGCGTAGCGGGACGCCGGGATGGTGGTCGCCGCGATCGTGTTGGAGTCCTGACCGTCGGCGATCAGCCGGTCGATCTGCACCTCGGGGTCGACGCCGATCTCGAAGGTGATCGAGTCGAAGTTGGCCTCGCGGTTGGGGTCCTCGTCCGCGCTCCACTCCGGGTTGCGCACGAAGGTGCCGCCGGTGTCCTCGTTCCACGTCGCCGTCCAGCATGTACGGCCCGTTGGAGAAGACCACGAGGTTGCTCTTGTCGCCCTTGTCCTGGTCCTCGCGGAACGGCGCGAACGCGTGCAGCGCGGCGACCGCCAGCGGGAAGTCCGGGAACGGCTTGCGGAACCTGTAGGTGATGGTGCTGCCGTCGCACGACACGGCCTTGTCGAACTCGGCCTGCCCCTCACCGGTGTAGGGGCCCTTGTAGACCGACTCTCCGTCGTCACCCTGGGGGATGTCGAGGTAGTCGCGCGGGTACTGGTTCGGGCCGCCGTCGATGACGTCGGTGGCGAAGTTGCGCGAGACGCCGTACGTGAAGTCCTCACAGGTGACGGGCTCGCCGTCCTGCCACACCGGGCCGTCCTTCACCGTGAACTGCCACTCGGTGGCGTCGGCGTTCGAGGTGCCGGTGTCGGTGGCGAGGTCGGGGATCGGCGTGGTGCCCTTGGCGGCGTCGGTCTCGCCCGCGGGGAACATGACGAGACCGCGGTAGGCCAGGCGGTTGAGGTTCGAGATGTCGCGACCGGTGTAGATCCGCTGTGGGTCGAGGTGCTCGGTCACCGCGGTCTGCATGTAGTTGATCGCTCCCCCCTTCTCGGCCTCGGTCCGCTCCTGGGGTCCGGTCGAGTCACCGCCGTCCCCGCCGCCGCCACAGGCGGCGAGCGTCATTGCGAGCCCGGTCGTCACCGCGACCGCGAGCACCTTGTTCCGACGTCTGGACATGGCTCTCCTTCGACGGGCGCACGGCATCACTGTGGTGCTGCCGTAGGCGCGTGAAACCGGCCCGGTTGACAGGGATCGGGCCAGCGGGACGGCATCTCGGGGCGGTCCCTCGGAGCACTACCGAAGCACCGGCGACGGCGCTCACAGGTGTCTCATAAGTGGCGGTGATCCTGCTGCCCGGACCGTTGCCGGACCGTGATCGGACCGTGACCGGTAGTGGTTGAACCGTCACCTGGCAACCCGTGAGAGTGCCGGAATGTCCCAGGGGCCGCCCTCCCGGCCCGGTGCTCGGAGACCCGGCCTGACCGTCAAGCTCGACCCGAGGCTGCTGACGCTCGCCGTCTGCGACCTCGCGTCGTTCGTCGCGCTCGAGGAGTACGGCAGCTTCACTGCGGCCGCCGCCGCCCTCCACCTCTCCCAACCCGGCCTCAGCGCCCGGGTCCGCCGTCTCGAACGCGGCCTGGGCATCGTCCTCGTCGACCGCTCGGTGCGCACGCTGCGCTTCACACCCCAGGGCCGGCAGTTCCTGACCGAGGCGCGGCACCTGCTCCTGGTGCTCGTCGAGTTCCAGCGACGCGCGCGGAGGGACGCGAACCCGTCACCTCCCGATCCGAGCCCGGCCTAGCTCGCGACGGTGAGGGCCACCTTGCCGCGGACCTGACCCGACACCAGGTGGCCCATGGCCTCCTCGACGTCGGCCAGCGGGTACGTGCGGTCGACGCTGGGCGTCACCTGCTCCGCCTCGATGAAGGCGCTGACGCGCTCCAGGTCGGCGGCCCGCTCCTTGCTGGCGAGCATGGTGAGCCGCTGCCGGAGGAAGAGCGACACGAGCGGGGCGCGGAGTGACCGCCCGAACCCGCCGGTCCAGCGACCTCCTTCCTCGCCTCCCACGATCACGGCGGTGCCGGTCGCCGTCAGGGCGCGCCGGAGCCGGCCGAGCCGGGGGTTGCCGCCGATGTCGAGGATGAGGTCGTAGCGGCGGGTGCCGTCGGCGAAGTCGTCGCGGGTGTAGTCGAGGACGTGGTCGGCGCCGAGCGCCCGCACCAGGTCGGCCTTGGCCGGGCTGCAGGTACCGGTCACCTCGGCGCCGAGCGCCTTGGCCAGCTGGACGGCGTACGACCCGACACCTCCGGACGCACCGAGGACGAGCACCCGCTGTCCGGCCTGCACGCGACCCGCGTCGAGCGCCTGGAGGGCCGTGCCGGCCGAGATCGGGACGACGGCCGCGGCCTCGTGCGAGAGCCGCTCGGGCTTGTGGGCGAGCTTGTCGGCGCGGACCGCGGCGTACTGCGCGAAGGAGCCGCGCGACATGCCGTACACCTCGTCGCCGACGGCGAACCCGGTCACGGCCGAGCCGACCCCGGCCACGACGCCGCTGACGTCGATTCCCGGCACCGGGTTCTTGGGCCGGCGGAAGCCGAAGCCGATCACCCGCATCAGGTAGGGCCGACCGGCCATCAGGTGCCAGGTGCCACGGTCGAGACCGGCCGCGCGCACCTCGACCAGCACCTCGTCGTCGGCGATCTCCGGGCGTGCGATCCGATCGGTCCGGAAGACGCCGGCGTCGCCGTACCGGTCCTGGACCACCGCCGTCATCGTCTCGTTCGTCGTGCTCCGCTGGGTCGTGCTGTTCATGGAAGGTCCTCTGATGGGTGTCGTACTAAGTACGAGAAGGCTATAGTACAAAGTACGAAAGCGACATGGCCCGATCGGGTCAGATCACGCCAGGGAGGACCAACATGGGCGACCGGACGCGGCTGAGCCGGGAACGCGTCCTGGACGCGGCGATGGCCGTGGCCGACGCCGGCGGGCTCGGCTCGCTGACGATCCGGTCGCTCGCCGAGAGCCTCGGCGTCAAGCCGATGTCGGTCTATCACTACGTCGCGAACAAGGACGCGATCCTCGACGGCATCATCGACCTCGTCTTCGCCGAGATCGACCTGCCGTCGGCCGGCGGCGACTGGCGCGAGGAGATCCGGCGCCGCGCGGGCTCCGTGCGACAGGTGCTGCGGGCCCACCCCTGGGCGATCGGCCTGATGGAGTCGCGGACCAGCCCCGGGCCGGCCACCCTGCAGCAGCACGACGCCGTCCTCGCGACGCTCCGGTCCGGCGGCCTCTCGCAGGAGCTGACGGCCCACGCGTACGCCCTCATCGACAGCTACACCTACGGCTTCGCGCTGCAGGAGGTCGGGCTGGCCTTCCAGGGGACCGACGGCGTGGCCGAGGTCGCCGAGCCGATCATGGAGCGGATGGCCGCGGGCGAGTACCCGCACCTCGTCGAGATGGCCACCGACTACTACCTGCAGCCCGGCTACGACTTCGGCGACGAGTTCGACTGGGGGCTGGAGCTCATCCTCGACGGTCTGGCCGCATCGCTCGGCTCGGCCGGTTCGGCGCGCCCGTAGGGATTCGAACCCCAAACCTTCTGATCCGTAGTCAGATGCTCTATCCGTTGAGCTACGGGCGCATGCCCTCGCGTGCGAGGACCGGTCGAGGATAGCCGAGCGGGGGCGGTGGGCCCCAATCGGTTCGCGTCGGCCGGGGGGTCAGCTTCCGGCGAGGATGCGCCGGGCCTCGGCGTCCTCGGTGTCGCTCGGCACCACCCGCAGTCGCAGCTGCCGGCCGTTGGCCATCGACAGCACCATGAGGTGGGTGTCGTCGGTGGGGAACGAGCCGACCTTCACCGGCCCCCGCGTGGCGGTGATCCTGCGGCGGCCGCCGCCTGACTCGATCGTGCCGTCGTCCCAGTCGGGCCGGGAGAACAGCATCCGGTTGATCCGTCCCACCTCGAGCGGGAAGTCGTCGACGAGCACCCCCGCCTCGGTCTGCAGGCTGCGCGAGCGCGGCCACCAGGCCCCGTCGGGTCCTTCGGGTGGAGCCGACTCGAAGAGCCCGATGCGGAGCGAACCGTCGGAGCCTCCTGACGAGTCGGGCTGGTTCGGCAACGTCGTCATGACGCGCGCCCTTCGTCCTGCCCTGGAGGCTCAACGAGCGCGGACGTGACAGGTCTGTTGCCTCCAATCTAGCGCGCGACCACGGCGGCGGAGCGGGTGGCGGCGGCGACGCCGACGACCGCGATCAGCAGGCCGACCGCCTCGCGCAGGTCGAGCACGTCACCGAAGACGAGGAACGCGAGCACCGCCGTCACCGGGGGGCTGAGGAAGAGCACGCTGGACGACGCCGCGGCGCCGCTGGTGCGCACCAGCGCGACGATCAGGAGCAGCCCGATCACCGAGTTCACGATGCCGAGGAACAGCACCGTCCCGACGGCGGGCCAGACGCGCTCCACCGGCGTCGACCCCTCGAGCCAGAGCCCGAGCGCCAGCGTCGGGGGCAGCGAGACGGCGAACTGCACGGTGGCCGACCACTCGGCGGGCAGCTCGGATCCGGTCCACCGCTGCCCGAGCCAGCCGAGCGCCAGGGCCAGCGCCGCGAGCGAGCCGAGCAGAACGCCGACCGGGCCGCCGGCCTCGTCGATCTCGGGCCCGAGCACCACGACGACACCGACGACCCCGATGACGAAGCCGGCGACCTGGATCGGCCGCACCCGCTCCGCCAGCAGCAGTCCGGCCAGCAGCACCGTGAGCACCGGCGACAGCGAGTGGAACAGCGCGGCCAGGACCGGCGGGAGGCCGGCCTCGAACGCGACGTACATGAGGCCGAACTGCACGGCGTTGAGCAGGACGCCGACCAGCGCGTGCCGGCCCACCCCGGTCCACGTCGTCGGGAAGCCGTGGCGCCGCCACGCCAGCGCCCCGGCGACCACCGCGGCGATCGCGAACCGGTACGCGAGCGAGGACCACGGCCCGATCAGGTCGACGGCGAGCGGCCCGGCGATGTAGCCCGTGCACCACACGAGCACGAAGGCGGCCGCGAGGAGCGTGGGCCCCCCGCGGAGCGACCGTGCGGTCGTCAGCTCTCCTCGTCGAGGGCCTGCGCGACCCGGCGGTGCGCCGTCCAGATCGCCTCGGGGAGGTCGTCGAACTGGTTCAGGTGCTCCTCGCGGAAGCTCATCTCCTGCCGCCAGCGGGGCACGTCGATGGTGAGGATGCGGTCCAGGTCCTCCTGCGGGAGGTCGAGCCCGGTGAGGTCGAGCTCCTCCTCGGTCGGGACGACGCCGACCGCCGTCGGGACGCCGGACACGTCACCGTCGTGGAACCGGCACAGCCACAGCAGGGCGCGCAGGTTCTCGCGGTAGCCGGGCCACAGGAAGTGGCCGTCCCCGCCCTCCGACAGGTCCTTCTGGAACCAGTTGACGTGCGCGAACACCGGCTGGTGCGTGGCCTGGCCGATGATCTTCAGCCAGTGCGCCGCGTAGTCGGCCTCGTGGTAGGCCAGGAACGGCCGCATCGACATCGGGTCGTAGCGGAGCTGGCCGTCGAGACCGTCGGCCGCGAACGTGGCCTCGGCGCCGAGCGTCAGGCCGTCGTACACGCCCTCGGCCAGGTCGGTGATCGCCCGCACCAGCGGCTCGCGGTCACTCGTGCGGCCGCCGAAGATGATCGCGTCGATCGGGACGCCGACCGGGTCCTCGAAGTCCGGCGCCACGTTCGGCACGTTGGCCAGCGTGGTGGTGAACCGGCTGTTGGGGTGCGCCCACGGCGAGTCGTCACGCTCGGAGCGGTCGGCGATCGGCTCGCCCTTCCAGTCCAGCCAACCCTCGTCGGTGGGGTGCTCCTTGGTCTTCCCCTCCCACCAGACCTCCTGGGTCTTCGGGTTGTAGGCGACGTTGGTGAAGATCGCGCCGCTGCCGGCGCCGATCGAGTCGAGCGCGGTGGGGTTGGTCTTCTCGTTGGTGTCCTTGGCGACGCCGAAGACGCCGTTCTCCGGGTTCATGCCGCGGAGCCGGCCCTCGTCGTCGACCCACAGCCAGGCGATGTCGTCGCCGTAGAACTCGACCGTGTAGCGGTCGCCGAGCGCGTCGGGCGACAGCGTCATCGCGAGGTTGGTCTTGCCGGAGGCGCTCGGGAAGCCGCCGCAGACGTGCCAGCGCTTGCCCGTCTCCTTGTCGGTGATGCCGAGGAGCATGAACTGCTCGGCGAGGAAGATCCCCGACGCGCGGCCGTCGTAGCAGGCCTGCCGCAGGCCGTGCGCGATCTTGCCGAGCAGCGCGTTGCCGCCGTACGACGACCCGAAGTGCAGGATCGTGCGCTGGTCGGCGACGGTGACGAAGTAGCGCTGGTCGTCGTCGGTGCCCTGGCCGAGGTTCTCCAGGTCGCCGGTCACGTGGACGGCGCGCACGAACGTGGCCGGGTCGGCCAGGTTGTCGAGGTGGGCCACGCCGACCCGCGCCATCCGGATCATGTGGAGCACGACCGGCCGGTTGTCGGTGAGCTCGACGCCGGCGGCGTACTGCTCGAGCGGCGAGCCCGGCGGCGCCATCAGGTAGGGGACGACGTACATCGTCTTGCCGCGCGACTGCCCGCGCATCCGCTCGACCTGCGCCTCGGTCATCTCGTCGGCCGGGTGCCAGTTGTTGTAGACGCCGCGGTCGGACTCGTTCGACGTGGCGACGATCGTGCGCTCCTCCGAGCGCGCGGTGTCCTTGTGGTAGCTGCGCGAGTAGTAGCGCCCCTCGCCGGCCGGGAACAGCTCCTCGGCCTCGAGCGCCTCGGCGACCAGCCGGGCGTCGTCCTCGGTGTTGACGACCTCGATGCGGTCCGGTTCGGTGATCCCCGCCCAGTGGGCGACGTACTCCCGCACGTGGGGGTTCTTCACACCCGCCTCGTCGAGCACCTTCTCCACGTCGAGCCCGTCGGTCATGGCGTCACCCTTCCGCGTCTGGTGGCGGGCACGGTACCCACACCGGAGTGGCCTGTGTCACGTCGACCCCACCGCTGAGCGGGTCTGGGCCGCATTGGCACGTTCCAATATGTGTACGACGCGCCCGCCGGTAGCGTCCGCGGCCACTGGATCGCCGCGTCGAGGGAGCCGCGCGACACCCCCATCACCTGCCGCGAGAGGACCCCATGACCGCCATCCAGGAGAAGCCCGTCGTCGATCTTGACGGAGCCCCCACCACCCACCAGGGCATCCTCGACTTCGTCGCGGAGGTCGCGGCGATGACGACGCCGGACCGCATCCACTGGTGCACCGGCTCCGACGAGGAGTGGACCGAGCTCACCGACGCCCTGGTGGCCTCCGGCACCTTCACCCGGCTCAACCCGGACCTGAAGCCCAACTCCTTCCACGCCGCGTCCGACCCGATCGACGTCGCGCGGGTCGAGGACCGCACCTACATCTGCTCGGTGGACGAGAAGGACGCCGGTCCCACCAACAACTGGATGGACCCGGAGCAGATGAAGGACCTCATGCGCGGGCTGTACGCCGGCTGCATGGCGGGCCGCACGATGTACGTCATCCCGTTCGTGATGGGCCACCCGGAGGCCGAGAAGCCGATGTTCGGCATCGAGGTCACCGACTCCGCCTACGTGACCGCCTCGATGCGCGTGATGGCCCGCATGGGCACCGCGATCCTCGACCGGATGACCGAGCTCGACGCCGACTTCGTGCCGTGCATCCACTCGGTGGGCCACCCGCTCGAGGAGGGTCAGGACGACGTCGCCTGGCCGTGCAACGACACCAAGTACATCGTCCAGTTCCCCGAGGAGCGCGCGATCTGGTCGTTCGGCTCCGGCTACGGCGGCAACGCGCTGCTCGGCAAGAAGTGCTACGCCCTGCGCATCGCCAGCGTGATGGCCCGCGACGAGGGCTGGCTCGCCGAGCACATGCTCATCCTCAAGCTCACCAGCCCGCAGGGCGTCACCAAGTACGTCGCCGCCGCGTTCCCGAGCGCCTGCGGCAAGACCAACCTCGCGATGCTCGAGCCCACCATCCCGGGCTGGAAGGTCGAGACCCTCGGCGACGACATCGCCTGGATGCGGATCGGCGAGGACGGCCGGCTGTGGGCGGTGAACCCGGAGTACGGCTTCTTCGGCGTCGCGCCCGGCACCAACGAGCACACCAACCCCAACGCGATGCGCACGATCAACAAGGGCAACTCGGTCTTCACCAACGTCGCGCTCACCGAGGACGGCGACATCTGGTGGGAGGGCCTGGAGAACACCCCGGCCAAGGCCACGTCGTGGAAGGGCGAGGAGTGGGGCCCGCAGTCCGAGGAGCTCTCCAGCCACCCCAACAGCCGCTACTGCACGCCGATCAAGCAGTGCGACATCCTCGCGCCCGAGTACGACGACCCGCGCGGTGTGCCGATCGACGCGATCCTGTTCGGCGGCCGCCGTCGCACCACCGTCCCGCTGGTGTTCGAGGCCCGCGACTGGACCCACGGCACGTTCCTCGGCGCCACGCTGTCGAGCGAGACCACCGCGGCCGCCGTCGGCCAGGTCGGCGTGGTGCGCCGCGACCCGATGGCGATGCTGCCGTTCATCGGCTACAACGCCGGCGACTACTTCAGCCACTGGATCAACGTGGGCAAGGACAACGACGTCGCCAAGCTGCCGCGGATCTTCTACGTCAACTGGTTCCGCCGGGACGACGAGGGCGGCTTCCTGTGGCCGGGCTTCGGCGAGAACAGCCGCGTGCTCAAGTGGGTCGTCGAGCGCATCGACGGCCAGGCCGCGGCCACCGAGACCCCGATCGGCCACGTGCCGACGCCGGAGGCGCTCGACACCGACGGCCTCGACATGACGCCGGAGGCGCTGGCCGCCGCGCTGCACGTCGACGCCGAGGAGTGGAAGGCCGAGCTGCCGCAGATCCAGGAGTGGTTCGAGAAGTTCGGCGACGACCTCCCGGCCGTGCTCTGGACCGAGCTCGACGGGCTGCGGGACCGCCTGGGCTGAGCCGGGGCGGCCGGGCTCGTCGCGGTCGGGTCCGGAGTCAGGGCACGTCGGCGTCGATGACGAGGTCGACGACCTCGGCGAGGTCCCGGCCGACCAGGTCCGGGCGCGGACCCAGCGGGCTGAGCATCGCCCCCGGTCGCGCCACGAACGCTGCCCGGCACCCGGCGGCGAGCGCGCCGGCGACGTCCCACCCGTGCGCGGCGACGAGCCGGACCTCGCCGATCTCGACGCCGCACTGGCGGGCGACATGGCGGTACGGCTCCGGAGCCGGCTTCAGCGCGCGGACGGAGTCGGCCGAGAGTGCACGCGTCAGCAGCCGGTCCAGCCCGGCGTTGCGCAGCTGCGCCTCGGCCACCGCCTGGGTGGAGTTGGTGAGGGCCACGGCCACGAGCGGAGTCGCCCCGAGGCGCTCGAGGGCCTCCACCACCTCGGGGTGCGGCGGCAGCGTGCTCATCCGCTCCACCACGGACTCGGCCGCGCCCGGCGCCAGGTGCACGCCCTCGCGCTCGGCCAGTGCCCGGAGGGCACCGAGCTGTGCGGTGCCGAAGTCGACGTACTGCCCGGTGAGGCCACCCACGAACGCGAGCTGCAGCATCTGGGCGAACCACTGCGGCCGCAGTCCGGCGTCGCCGAAGAGCTCCTCGAACGGCTCGTCGAGCGCCCGGAGGTCGAGCAGGGTCTCGTTCACGTCGAAGGCCACCACCCGCACCGCCATCGCCCACTCCTCTCGTCGGTCGTTCGCCCTCACTGTGGCACCATGCAGTCACTCGGGGACTGCAAGAAGTTGCAATCGGTGCCGTGACGGAGGAGGGGCTGGGATGTCGGCCTACGGCCCCGAGGAGCGAGCCCTCTTCGAGGCCGATGCGGCGCTCCTCTACGACGAGATCGTGTCGGCCGGCTCCCTCGCCGTCGACGACCCACGCGTCGCCGAGGACGGCGAGCGCCGGGTCGCCTTCGACCAGCTCCGCGACCTCGGCCTGGTGCAGCGCAGCCAGGACGGCGAGGCGTGGGTGCCCGAGGACCCCGCGACCGTGCAGTCGCGCGTCGTCTCCCCGCTCAGCCAGGAGGGCACCCGGCTGCTGGAGGAGTCGACCCAGTGGGCGCGGGCGTTCTCCGGGCTGAGCCAGGCCTGGCGCCGCTCACCGCTGGCGGAGTCGCGGGGCCCGTTCACGTACCTGCAGGGCCCCGCCATCAACACCTTCCTCGAGGGGTTGGTGGCCGAGGCCGAGGAGGAGGTGCTCACCGCGCAGCCGCAGACCGGCCGGCTGGCGCCGGCGCTGGCCGACGCCGCGCTGCGCGACACCGCGATGCTGGAGCGCGGCGTCAAGATGCGCACGCTCTACCAGCACAGTGCCCGCCGCAGCTCGGTCACGCACACCTACGTGGCGGCGGTGAGCGAGCGCGGCGCCGAGGTGCGCACGCTGGACGAGTTCTTCCGGCGGATGATCATCGCCGACCGGCGCACTGCCGTGATCCCGGCCAGCGACGACTACTCGAGCGCGGTCGCCGTCCGGGAGCCGTCGGTGGTGGCGTACCTGGTCGACATCTTCGAGCGGTCCTGGGAGCGGGCCCGGCCGTTCACCAACCGTGAGAGCGGCACGCTCAAGGACATCGCGGCCGAGCAGCGCGCGATGACGATCCGGATGCTCATCGAGGGTCACTCCGACCCGGTGAGCGCCAAGCGGCTCGGCGTCAGCCCGCGCACGTACGCGGGGTACGTCGCCGACCTCAAGGCGGAGCACGAGGCGGAGACCCGGTTCCAGCTCGGCTACACGATGGGCCGGCTGGGTGTCTCGGGCGAGGAGACCGAGTAGCCCGCTGTCAGCGGAGGCGCTTGCAGCCGGGGCACGCCCAGCTGGTGTCGGCGTTGGCGGCCGGAGCCACGGTGGTGACGACGCCGAGGCTCAGAACGGCGGCGATGCCGGCCACGGCAAGCTTGCGGGTGATGTTCATGGGGAGCTCACATCTCATTTCTCGGACCCACGGAATGGTCCGTGGGCTGAAGTCTGGGCCCTTCGGGAGGACGTGCGCAGCACCTCAGCCGTTACCAGTTCATGCATTGCAGGTTCGTGCAGCCCGGTCTGCCCGTGCCTCTACCGTCGCACAGGACCTTCGTCGGCGCCACCGCGGCACAGCCGAGCCCGCCACCGGAGGGTGACGGGCTCGGGCACGGCGGAGGCGGCGGGATTTGAACCCGCGAGAGAAGGATCACTCCTCAACCCGCTTAGCAGGCGGGCGCCATAGACCGGACTAGGCGACGCCTCCCTGCCGCCCTCGCGGACGGCGGCCACAGGTTACTAGGACCCGGTCGACGGCGACGAATCAGATGCCGCCGCGGCCCGTAGCCGGGCGACGACGGCCTCGGCGCACCGGTCCTGGATCCCGCATGCCGACATCCTCGCGGGTGCTGGGGTGGGACACCCCTTGCCCCCGGCGGTGACGGCGATCACAGTAGGTGCACCCGACCGACCGAGTGCGAGGAGGCGGCCGTGGGCACAGCGAGCGCGAGCATGACCACCGCCCTGCAAGGACTCGGCGCGGCCATCGAGATGCCGCGCCGCGAGGGCACCTCCCTCGGCAGCTGGCGGTGGACCGTGCGACAGCGGATGGCCGCCGTCCGCGACGCGCTGCTGGAGGAGACCGGCGACTCCGCCGACGGCTGGCTCGCCGCCCGCGGCGGGGTGGCTTTCCGCGAGCGCAACGCGCTCCTCACCCGGCTCGGCGACCTCGGCGGCCGGGTACTGGCCGAGCCGGACGTCGCGGCCGTCCGCACCGAGATCGCCCGGCTGGTCGGCGACATCAACCGGCACGTGCAGCGGGTCAACGACCTCGCCTACGACGAGGTGGAGCTGGAGCTCGGCGGAAGCGAATGAGCAGAGGGGGCGGGATTCGAACCCGCGGCTGACATCTCTGCCAGCGACCGCTTTCAAGGCGGTTCCGTTAGGCCACTCCGGCACCCCTCCAGGTGCGCCGAGTGTAAGGACTCAGGCCAGCTCGATGAGGATGTCGCCCTCCTGGACGACGTCGCCGGGTGCCACCTTCACGGCCGAGACCACGCCGGCGTCCGAGGAGAAGACGGGGATCTCCATCTTCATCGACTCCAGCAGCACGACCTCGTCGCCGACGGCGACGCGGTCGCCGACCGCGACGGCCACCTCGAGGATGTTGGCGACCATCTCGGCGACGACGAGAACCGGCTTGGCGGACCGCATGCTCCGACGGTAGCGCCCGCGTCCGCTCGCGTTGTCATCACCGTCACGAGATCGCACCAGTCAGAGCAGCGCCTGGGTACGGCCCGGTTCCGGACGCAGGGCGGCCGCGGCCTCGTCGGCACGGCTGCGACGGCCCCGGGAGCCGCGCGGTCGGCCGCCGCCGGTGAGGGCGAGGTCCAGCCGGATGATGACGTAGCCGAGCAGCAGCCCCACCACCAGGCCGTAGGCGACCGAGAGCGCGCTCTCGGCGAAGGTGATCGCGGGGTTGGCGAGCGAGTTCGCGATCGCGGACGTGCCGGCGGCGCCGAAGGCGCACACCCACCAGCCCTGGCGACGTCGGGCGCGCATGTGGCAGCCGTAGGCGAGCGCCGGGATGCCGAGCACCGACTCGATCGGCCGCGGGAAGGCGCCGAGCTCGCGGCGGCTCCAGCGGACGCCGTCGAGCAGCTGCTCGACGAGGTCGGTGCTGGCGTAGCGGCGCAGCAGCTCGGCGTAGGCGAGCGTGACGGCGAGCAGGGCCGCCCCGACCAGCACGACCACGAGGCCCCGGCGGCCCAGGCCGTGGAGGCCGGCCCCGAGCCGGTACACGACGCCGAACGCCCCGGCCAGCGCGAGGCCGAAGGTGACGTACTCGAACCGGGCCACCTCGATCGTGGGCTCGAAGCCCACGGCGGCCAGCGCTCCCACGCCGGCGATCAGCGCAGCGACCAGGCACTCGCGCGCTGTCCGCAGAAAGGTACGGGCCGGCACGGTGGCCATGACGGCGAGCACCGCGGCCACCACGCACGTCATCACGGCGGCCCCGGTGTGCAGGTAGTCCTCGTCGGCGAGGACGGCGGCCAGCCCGAGCGCGAGGGCCACCGTCCCGAAGATCACCGGCCGGCCGCCGGTGCGCGCCGCGAGCGCCCACGAGTACACCGCGGCGACGGCGACCGAGCCCGCCTGGCCCAGCCAGTCCGGCCCGACCGGCACCGCCGACGCGACCAGCGCCGCCAGCCCGGCGAGCACGACCACCACGCCGGCGAGCACCGGCATCCGGCTCTCACCGACGCGCTCGAGCACCCCCGGCCGGCGCATCGGGCCGGGGGCGGGCGGCGTCGGCGCCGGGGCGACGGTGACGGGCGCGACCGGCGGCACCGAGGGCTCCTCGAGGGCCCGGGCGGCCCGTCGTCGAGCCCGGCCGGTCTCCGCGCGACGGCGACCGGCGGGACGAGACACGGCCGGAACGTTACAAGCGCCGATTCCGCAGCGAGGGATTGGTGCGGCGGGCCTCGTCGAGCCGGGCGCGGCTCAGCTCCGCGGTGAGGACGGCGGGCCCGTCGTGGGCCTCGGCGAGCACGTCGCCGAGCGGATCGGCGACGAGCGAGTGGCCGGTGTAACGCGGGCCGGGCTGGCCCGCTGCGACGACGTACGCGGTGTTCTCGATGGCGCGGGCGCGGGCGAGGGTGCGCCAGTGGTCCACCTTGCGCTCGCCGGCCACCCAGGCGGCCGGCACGACGAGCACCTCGGCGCCGGCGTCGACGAGGAGCCGGGCGAACTCGGGGAAGCGCAGGTCGTAGCAGGTCATGAGGCCGACCCGCCAGCCGTGCAGGTCGACCACGACGGGCGCCACCTCACCGGCGGTGAGCCGGTCGGACTCGCGGTAGCCGAACGAGTCGTAGAGGTGCACCTTGCGGTAGTCGGCGGTGGCGGCGCCGCGGGCCACGAGGGTGTTGTAGGGCCGCTCCTGGTCGGGGCCGGTCTCGAACATGCCGGCCACCACGGTGGTGCCGAGCCGCGCGGCCGTCTCGGCCACGGTGGTGGCGAACGGCCCGTCGACCGCCTCGGCGAACGGGCTCACGTCGCTGCCGGCCTCGCCGAAGTCGCGGGCGAACGCCTCCGGCCAGACCACCAGGTCGGCGCCGGGCGGCGTCTGGTCGCGCAGCCGCTCGCGGTTCTCGGCCGGGTCGAGGCTCGAGGCCTCCTGCACCAGCGCGACGCGCATCACGTCCTCGGGATCCACCCGCCCAGCGTGCCACCCGGCGGTGGCAGCATCGCAACATGCCTCTGCACGACGCCTTCGCCGCGGTGGTGCTCGCCGGCGGCCGCAGCAGCCGGCTCGACGGCGCCGACAAGGCGGGCATCGAGGTCGCCGGCCGCACCCTGCTCGCGATCGCGCTGGACGCTGTGGTCGACGCCGGCGAGGTGGTGGTGGTCGGCGAGCCGGTGCCCACCGACCGACCGGTGACCTTCACCGTCGAGGACCCGCGGCACGGCGGCCCGTCGGCCGCGCTGCTCACCGGCGTCGACGCCCTGCTGCGGCCGACCCGGCTGGTCGTCGTCACCGCCGTCGACATGCCACGGCTCACCGCCGGCACGTTCGCGCGGCTGCGCGACGCGGCCACCGGCCGGGACGGCGCGGTGCTCGTCGGGCCCGACGGCCGGCGTCAGCTCGTGCTCGTGCTCGACCGCGAGCGGCTGTCCGCCGTCCGGCCGTCGTACGAGGAGCAGCACGACCTCGCGGTGCACCGGCTGCTCGCGTCACTGGACCTGGCGGCCGTCCCCGCCGTGGGCGACGAGCACCGCGATGTGGACACCTGGGCCGACCTCCGCGACCTGGAAGCGTGACGGCCTTCGCAGGAGGGTTGCCATCGCCAGCCTGTGTGGTCAATCTGGGAACCGTGAACCTGCACGACTGGATCGACGAGCTGTCGGACGTGCTCGACCTCGAGACCGAGGTCGACGAGGGCCTGGTGCGCGACCTGGTGCAGATGGCGTACGAGAACGTCGACCAGCACGCCGGCCCCGTGACCGCCTACCTGGTGGGCTTCGCCGCGGGAGCGACCGACGCGAGCCCGGACGCCGTCGAGAGTCTCGCGGCCCGCACCCAGCAGCTGGCCGAGGGCTGGGACCGTCCCGCGGACGCCGCCGACCCCGACGACATCGACGACGAGATCCCCGACGATCGGTCGATCGACCACTCAGCCGACCAGTTCGAAGAGGTCTGACAGGCTCCAGCCATGCGAGCCGTCGTGATGGACGGGGCCGGTGGGCCCGAGGTGCTGCACGTCGCCGACGTGCCCGACCCCGAGCCCGGCCCGGGCGAGGTGCTGGTGAAGGTCGCCGCCACGGCGGTGAACCGCGCCGACACCCTGCAGCGGCAGGGCTTCTACCCGCCGCCGCCCGGCGCGAGCGACATCATCGGGCTGGAGTGCAGCGGCACCGTGGCCGCGCTCGGCGACGGCGTCGAGGGCTGGGCGGTCGGCGACGAGGTCTGTGCGCTGCTCGCCGGCGGCGGGTACGCCGAGCTGGTCGCCGTCCCCGCCGGGCCAGCTCATGCCGGTGCCGGACGGCGTCGATCTGGTGACGGCGGGTGCGCTGCCGGAGGTGGCATGCACGGTGTGGTCGAACGTGTTCATGGTGGCCGGCCTGCAGCGTGACGAGGTGCTGCTCGTGCACGGCGGCGCCGGTGGCATCGGCAACCTGGCGATCCAGCTGGCGGCCGCGCTCGGCGCGCGGGTCTTCACCACCGCGGGCACCGAGGAGAAGCGGGCGTTCTGCCGCGAGCTCGGTGCCGAGGTGGCGATCGACTACCACGACGAGGACTTCGTCGAGGTCGTCCGCGAGCACACCGGCGGCGCCGGCGCCGACGTCGTGCTCGACAACATGGGCGCGAAGTACCTCGGCCGCAACGTCGACGCGCTCGCCACCGAGGGCCGGCTGGTCGTGATCGGCATGCAGGGCGGCAGCAAGGGCGAGCTCGACCTCGGCGTGCTGCTGCGCAAGCGCGGCGCCGTGGTCGCGACGTCGTTGCGCGGCCGCCCGGTGGAGGGCAAGACCGCGATCTGCGCCTCCGTGGTGGAGCACGTGTGGCCGCTGGTGGCCGACGGCACCGTGCGCACCGTCGTCGACACCGTGCTGCCGCTCGAGCAGGTGGCCGACGCCCACCGGCGGATGGACGACGGCGCCCACACCGGCAAGATCGTGCTCACCGTCTGACGGATAGGTTCGAGCCCATGACCGAGCAGCAGGACGACGCCATGACCGGAGCCTCCCCCAGGGGCGACGGCGAGCAGCGCGTGGTCGTCGTGGGTCCGGACGGGAGCCCGATCGGCTCCGTGCCGGCGTCCGCGCTGGCCGTGGCCGAGAACGAGGGCGCGGAGGGCGGCGAGCGCTCGCTCGCCGACCTGGTGGAGCAGCCGGCCAAGGTGATGCGGATCGGCAGCATGATCCGGCAGCTGCTCGAGGAGGTGAAGGCGGCCCCGCTCGACGAGGCCAGCCGCAACCGCCTCAAGGAGATCCACGAGTCGTCGATCAAGGAGCTCGAGCAGGGCCTCGCCCCCGAGCTCGTCGAGGAGCTCGAGCGCCTCTCGCTCCCGTTCGCCGACGACACCACGCCGTCCGAGAGCGAGCTCCGGATCGCGCAGGCCCAGCTGGTCGGCTGGCTCGAAGGCCTCTTCCACGGCATCCAGACCGCCATCTACGCCCAGCAGATGGCCGCCCGCGCCCAGTTCGAGCAGATCCGCAAGGCGCTGCCCCAGGGCATGCCGCCCGGCATGACCGGCCCGCCGCAGCCCGGTCAGGGCCAGGGCGGCGAGGAGGGGCAGCCGGGCACCGGCGGCATGTACCTCTAGCGCCGGGGGTCTCGACACCCGCTCGCTGACGCTCGCGGGGCTCGACCACCGGCGGCGCCCGGTGGTCGAGCCGGGACGAGCGCAGCGAGGCCCGTGTCGAGACCCCCGGTGCACCGACGTCAGGACCGGCGGCGGCTCAGGCGGCCCGTCAGGAGCAGGCCGAGGACGCCGACGATCACGATGGCGAGGCCCGGGGCCGCGGCGCGGGGGAACGGGCGGGGTTCGTCGACGCCGAGGTCGCGGTAGACGACGGGGTCCGGCTCGGCCGGCGGGGGCGGCGGGTTCTGCTCCTCCTCCTCCGCCTTCACCTGCTGGCGCAGCTCGCGCAGCAGCTTGGGGTCGGCGGGACCGGCGTCGCTGCACTCGGTGGCCACCAGGGCCGAGCCGTCGACGGTGAGCTGGAAGAGGACGGGCTGGGTCCGGTTCGGCTGGAGCCGGGCGGACTCGCAGTTCGCGAACGCCGCAGCGCGGGTCACGGTCGCCGTCGCGTCGTGCTGGAGCCGCCCCTTGATGACCTCGTCGACCCGCACCCGGTAGAGCGGGACCTGGTCGCCCCGCCGCTGCGGCAGGCGGGCGATGACCACGCCCGTGAAGATGTCGGTGGGGCCGGTGTCGGCCACGGTTCCGGCGCTCGGCCGGGCGGCGTCCGGCGGCGACGCCAGGGCCGCGGTCGGGGCGCACACGAGCGCCACCAGTGCCAGGGCGGCGCAGCGCCGGAGGAACGACGTCACCCGTCCATCACACCAGACGGCGGGTGACCGCACCGATTCGAGGGGAGTCACCAGTAGCGCTCCAGCTCGACCGCCACGCCGTCGTCGTAGACCTCCGCGGTGACGTGGTCGGCAGCCTCCCGGACCTCCTCGACGGCCTGGCCCATGGCGACGCCGCGGCCGGCCCACTCGAGCATCTCGATGTCGTTGCGGCCGTCGCCGACGGCGAGGACGTCGGCCGCGGTGAGGCCGAGCTCGCGGCACACGTGGTCGACGCCGGAGGCCTTGGAGACGCCGACCGGGGTGAGGTCGAGCCACGCCGTCCAGCCCACGACGTAGTCGGTGCCGTGCAGGCCGAGGCCGGCGGCCAGCGCGACGAAGTCCTCGGCGGTGGCGTTCGGCTCGCGGATGATGACGCGGCTCACCGGGCGGGAGACGAGGTCGTCGACCTCGCTCGGGATCAGCTCGCCGACGAGCTCGCCCTCGGGGAACGGGCCGCTGACCCGGTAGCCCACGCCGCGCTCCTCGACGGCCACCAGCGCCTCGGGCCGCGCCTGCAGCACCGCGCGGACGGCGGGGGCGGCGTCGAAGGTCTCCTCGTGGACGACCTCCATCCGCTCACCGACCCGGTAGCGGAAGATCACCGCGCCGTTGCTGGCCACCACCCAGAGCCGGTCCTCGACGCCGTCGAGCGGCTGGCCGCGCAGCCGCAGCAGGTCGGCGATGCCGGTCATGCTGTGCGGCGAGCGGCCGGAGGCGAGGACGACGTGCACGCCGGCGTCCAGCGCGCGGTGCACGACGTCGTGCACCCGCGGCGCGATCTGCTCGTAGTCGACCCGGCCGCCGTCGACCCACTTGAGCAGCGTGCCGTCGATGTCGAGGGCGACCAGCCGGGGAGTCCAGGGTTTCGAGGCTCGCTCCGCTCGCACCTCAACCACCGTGAGCGATGGGCTTCAGGACCTCGAGCCCGCCGAGGTAGGGCTGCAGCGCCTGCGGCACCCGCACCGACCCGTCGGCCTGCTGGTGGGTCTCCAGCAGCGCGATGATCGGCCGGTTCGTGGAGCAGAGCGTGCCGTTGAGGGTGGCGACGTGGGTGGTGTCACCGCCACCGCCGCGGGTGCGGATGTCGAGGCGCCGGCTCTGGAAGTCGGTGCAGTTCGACGTCGAGGTGAGCTCCCGGAACCGGCCCTGGGAAGCGATCCACGCCTCGCAGTCGAACTTGCGCTGGGCCGAGGTGCCGAGGTCGCCGGCTGCGACCTCGATCACGCGGTAGTGGAGCTCGAGCTTGTTCATGAACTCCTTCTCCCACTCCAGCAGCCGCTGGTGCTCGGCGAAGGACTCCTCGACGGTCGTGTAGACGAACATCTCGACCTTGTCGAACCAGTGCACCCGGAAGATGCCGCGGGTGTCCTTGCCGTGCGAGCCGGCCTCCTTGCGGAAGCACGGGCTGAAGGCGGCGTAGCGCAGCGGGAGCGCGGCGGCGTCCAGGATCTCGTCGGAGTGGAAGGCCGCCATCGGCACCTCGGAGGTGCCGACGAGGTAGAGGTCCTGGCCCTCGATCCGGTAGACGTCGTCGGCGGCCTGGCCGAGGAAGCCGGTGCCCTCCATCGCCCGCGGCTTCACCAGCGACGGCGGCACCGCCTCGATGAAGCCCGCGCCCGCCGCCTGGTCGAGCGCCATGTTGATGAGCGCGCGGTGCAGCCGGGCGCCGACACCGGTGAAGAAGTAGAACCGCGAGCCCGACACCTTCGCGCCGCGCTCGATGTCGATGGCGCCGAGCATCCGGCCGAGCTCGACGTGGTCACGCGGCTCGAAGTCGAACTCCGGGGCGGTGCCGACGGTCTCGAGCACCACGTAGTCGTCCTCGCCACCCGACGGCGCCTCCTCGGCCGCGAGGTTGGGGATCGACATGACGGCCGCCGTCCACTCCTCCTCGGCGGCGGCCTGGGCGGCCTCGGCCTGCTTGACGTCGGCCGCGAGCGTCTTGGTCTGCGCGAGCAGCGCCTCGCGCTCCTCGCCCTGCGCCTGCGGGATCTGCTTGCCGAGCTGCTTCTGCTCGGCCCGCTTGGACTCGAAGGCGGCGATCGCGGCGCGCCGGGCGGAGTCGGCGGCGAGCGCGCGGTCGACCGACTCGGAGGACAGCCCGCGCTTGGCCTGGGCGGCACGCACCCGGTCGGGGTCGTCTCGGAGCACTCGCGGGTCGATCATGTGGCGAATCTAATCGGTGCCTCCCCCGCGCCTATCCTGGCTCCCGCCCCCGCCCACCCTCGGCACCGAGAGGAACGCGCTTGCTCGACCGATCCCGGACCGCACAGATCTCTGTGGCGGTCGCGTGTCTGGCCGTGCTGGGGCTGCTCGCCGTGGCGGTCGACCAGCGGTTCGACTGGCTCGTCGACCTCGACCACCGCGGCGACGGCGCCCAGGACTGGGCGGTCGACGATGCCGGTCTGCGCGACGTCCTGCGCGTGATCGAGGATGTCTTCAACACCACCGCCATGGTCATCTGGACAGCTGTCCTCGCCGTCGCGATGTTCGTCAAGAACCACCGCCGGGCCGCCCTGTTCGCCGTCGTCGTGATGGTCGCGACCTGGGGTGCGACGTCGCTGCTCAAGGCGCTCGTCGGGCGGCTGCGACCGGAGTGGCAGACGCCGGTCGACCTGCTCGACAGCGGCTCGTTCCCGTCGGGCCACACCTCCGCGATCGTCGCCTACACCGGCATCGTGCTCGTGCTGCTGTCGATGCTGGTGCGGCGGCGGGCCATCCGGCAGCTGCTCGGCTACGGGATGCTGCTGGTGGCCGTCGTCGTGGCGCTGGACCGGGTCCTGCTCGGCCGCCACTACCCCACCGACGTCGCCGGGGGCGCGCTGCTCGGAGTCTCGCTCGTGCTGCTCGGGCTGGCGTTCGTGAACCCACAGCCGCGCAGCCACGCGGTGAGGGCCGAGCCGCTGGCCGAGGTGGTGCCGTCGAGCAAGCGGCTCGCCGTCATCCTCAACCCGGTGAAGGTCGAGGACGTCGCGGCCTTCCAGGCCACCGTCACCTCGATGGCCCGCGAGTCCGGCTGGCAGGACCCGACCTGGCACCTCACCACTGTCGAGGACTCGGGCACCGGGCAGGCCGAGCAGGCCTCGGTCGATGGCGCCGAGCTGGTGATCGTGTGCGGCGGCGACGGCACCGTGCGCGAGGTGTGCGCCGAGCTCGCCGGCACCGGCATCCCGGTGGGGATCGTGCCCGCCGGCACCGGCAACCTGCTCGCCCGCAACCTCGACATCCCGCTCTACCTGCGGGCCGCGATCGACATCGCGCTCACCGGCCAGGACCGCGCCATCGACATGGTCGCGGTGCGCGGCGACCGCGCCCAGGCCGACGAGCACGGCGAGGAGATCCCGGCCGAGGACGAGTTCCGCAGCCACTTCATGGTGATGGCCGGGCTCGGCTTCGACGCGGCGATCATGGACGGCGTCAACCCGGCCATCAAGGAGAAGGTCGGCTGGCTGGCCTACGTGCTGTCGGCGCTGAAGTCGCTGATGTACCCGGTGACGAAGGTGGAGATCTCCATCGACGGCGGGGAGTACACCAAGCACCGGGCGCGCACGATCGTCGTCGGCAACGTCGGCTACCTCCAGGCCGGCATGCCGCTGCTCCCCGACGCCGCCATCGACGACGGAGAGCTCGACGTCGTCCTGCTGTACCCGCGCCGGTTCCTGTCCTGGATCCCGCTCGCCTTCCGCGTGCTCGCCAAGCGCTCGCGTGTCGACGAGACCGTCAACCGGATGACCGGCCGCACCGTCTCGATCCGCGCCTCCGCCGAGACTCCGCGGCAGCTCGACGGCGACTCGATCGGCCCCGGCAAGGAGCTGCACATGGAATGCATCCACGGCCGCCTGCTCGTGCGGGTGGCGCGATGAGCGACGTGCCCGCCCCCGTCGCCGCGTGGCACCGGATCGCCGAGTCCCGCGACCCGGCCGGCCTCGCCGACCTGCTCCACGACGACTGCGTCTTCCGCTCCCCCGCCGTCCACGCGCCGCAGGAGGGCAGGGCCCTCACCACCGCCTACCTCTCAGCGGCGATCGTGGTGCTCGGCCCGACGCTGCGGTACGTCGAGGAGTGGCACGGCCCGTCCTCCGCCGTCCTCGAGTTCGAGGCGGAGGTCGGTGGCCGCACCGTCCACGGCGTCGACATGCTGCGCTGGGACGACGCCGGCCTGCTCACCTCGTTCACCGTGATGGTGCGCCCGCTACGGGGCCTGGAGTCGCTCATCGAGGCGATGGCCGCCCAGCTCAGCGCCTGACCTCACCACCACGCGTTCGTCGAGCCTGTCGAGACGCCCGGAGGCTAGGCGCCGAACGCGGCGGCGAGCTGGACGCTGCCGATGGCGAGGGCCACGGCCGACATGAGGAGCAGGGCGATCGAGACCGAGCGGCGGCGGAAGAGGGTGGCGACACCGCCGAAGAACAGGGTGAGGGCGAAGAGCACGGTGGCGAGCTCGAACTGGTCGCCGACCTCGTCGGCCTCGGAACCGCCCTTGTACAGCTTCTCGGCCTCCTTCTGCTTCGCCTCGGCCTCGGCGTAGTCGGCGACCACGTAGGGGTTCGTCTCGTCGTCCTCGAACGGGGTGGCGGCGTCGGGGTCGTCGAGCCACCAGTCGACGGCGGTGACGAGCTCCTCGCGCATCAGCTCGGTGCGCAGGTACTCCGCGAGGTCGGGCTGGTCGCTCTGCAGCGCCGCCGCGTACTGGATGAAGATCTGCTGGTCCTGCGACAGCGTCTGGTTGCCCTGGTTGTAGAAGAAGTTCGAGTCGGCCAGGGCCGCGTTCGAGTTGCTGTAGCCCTGCAGCGCGTCGCCGTCGCTGAGAGCCGCCTGGTAGGCCGAGAGGGCGGTCAGGGTGGCCGCGATGCCCAGCAGCACGGCGGCGAGGATGGTGAGCCGGCCTTCGGCGGGCTCGGCGGGCATCTCCACGAAGGTGTCGGTCACGGCCGGAGGCTAGTGGTCCCAGAACCGCTCGCGCCGGTGGTTGAGCGGACATGGCCTGTTCGGGCCATCGGCGTTGTGGGGTGTCGGGGGCCGGGGGTCTCGACACGAGCTCGCTGGCGCTCGCCCGGCTCGACCACCGGCGGCGGCCCGGTGATCGAGCCGCGAGCCGCTCTAGCGGGTCGCGTGTCGAGATCCCCGGGCTCGGGACTACGCAGCCGCGCCCTTGCGGCCGCGGGCGCGGTCGATGGCGTCGCGCTCCTCGGGGGAGATCTGCTGGTCGCAGGTCCAGCCGGCGACGTTCTTGGCGTAGCTGCGGGCCTCGCTGCGGCCGTGGATCGAGCTGAGGACGATGCCGTTGCCGGCGTCGTCGAGGAGGGCGAGCGACCAGGAGAGGTGGCCGCCCATGTCGCCGAACGCGTCGTAGCGGACGACGGCGAGGTGGCGCAGCCCGTCGGCGGCCTCGGCGCGCAGCGCGGCGACCTCGCGTCGCAGCCCGAGCAGGTCGGCGGGCAGGTCGGAGCCGTCCGCGCGGCGCCGCCGCGGACGACGCGCGGAGATCACGAGGGCGCAGAGCGCGACGACCAGCGCGGCCGCCGCCAGGACCGTGGGCACGCGATCACGGTAGGCGCGACTCCCTCCCCCGAGCGGCAGGCGCGCTGAGCGACGACTTCTCAGCCGACTCCTGCTCTTCTCAGCCGAAGTTTCGGCCGAGAAGAGCAGGAATCCCCGGGTACCCGGGGATTCCGACGCCCACCCGACCGCGCAGGATGGAGACCGTGGACGTCGCCGCTCTCGTGCTCACGTTCGGCGCGATCTTCGTGGTCGAGCTGCCCGACAAGACGTTCCTCGCGACGCTGGTGCTGTCGACGCGGTACCGGCCGCTGCTGGTGTGGATCGGCGTCAGCCTCGCGTTCGCCGTGCAGACGACGGTGGCGGTGGCGCTCGGCCACGCGGCGTCGTACCTGCCGGAGCAGGCGGTCCGCGGGGGCGCGGCGGTGATGTTCCTGATCGGGGCGATCGTGCTCATCCGGGAGGGGCTCAAGCACCAGGCGGCCGACGACGGCGAGGAGTTCGTCGAGCGGGCCAGGCCGGCCACCGGCTGGCGGGCGGTGCTCGCCTCGTTCCTCGTGCTCTTCGCCGCTGAGTGGGGCGACCTCTCCCAGCTGCTCACGCTGTCGCTGGTGGCGCGCTACGAGGCGCCGGTCGAGGTGTTCATCGGCGCGCTCGCCGCGCTGGTCACCGTGAGCGGGCTCGCCGTCGTCGTCGGCCGCGGCCTGCTGCGGGTGGTGCCGATCCACGTGCTCCACTTCGTCGGCGCCGCGGTGTGCCTGGTCCTGGCCGGACTGACGCTCTACGAGCTGGTCTCCTAGTCTTCGCACATGCCGACGAGGGGTGCTGACAGCGAGGTGGGCCGGCTGCGCACGGTGATGCTGCACCGGCCGGGCCCGGAGCTGAAGCGGCTGACGCCGCGCAACAACGACCAGCTGCTGTTCGACGGCATCCCGTGGGTGGCGCGCGCGCAGGAGGAGCACGACGCGTTCGCCGCCGCGTTGCGGGAGCGCGACGTCGAGGTGCTGTACCTGACCGACCTGCTCACCGAGACGCTCGCCGTCCAGGAGGCGCGGACGTCGGCCATCGAGACGGCACTGTCCGACCTCGACCTCGGCGTCACCATGCGCGACCACCTCGAGGGCGTGCTCAGCGACGCGTCGCCGGAGGACCTCACCACCCTGCTCACCGCGGGCATCCGCAACGACGAGGTGCGCGGCGGGTTCGGGCTGGTGACCTCGCTGCTCCCCCACGACGCGTTCCTCATCGACCCGCTGCCCAACCTGCTGTTCACCCGCGACTCCTCGGTGTGGGTGCGCGACCACGTCGCCGTCACGTCGCTGGCCATGCCCGCCCGCAAGCGCGAGACCCAGCTCACCGAGCTCATCTACTCGCTGCACCCGCGGTTCGCGGACTCGCCGCGCATCCACGGCCACCACTACGAGCACGTCGAGGGCGGCGACGTGCTGCTGCTCGGACCCGGCGTCATCGCGGTCGGCGTCGGCGAGCGGACGACGCCCGCGGGCGTGGAGCGGCTCGCCCGGCAGGTCTTCGACGACGACCTCGCCCACACCGTGCTCGCCGTCCCGATCGCCCAGGAGCGGGCGACGATGCACCTCGACACGATCTGCACGATGGTCGACGTCGACCTGATGGTGGTCTACGAGAACGTCGCCGACTCGCTGGTGGCCTACACCGTGAAGCCGGACGGCCAGGACGACCACGGCAACCTGCGGCTCGACGTCACCGGCTCGCGGCCGTTCCTCGAGGCCGCGGCCGACGCACTCGGCATCGACGCGATGCGCCGCATCGAGACCGGCCTCGACCCGGTCACCGCCGAGCGCGAGCAGTGGGACGACGGCAACAACACCCTCGCGATCGCGCCCCGCGTCGCCGTCGCCTACGAGCGCAACGACGAGACCAACGCCCGGTTGGAGGACCACGGCATCGAGGTCGTGAAGATCGCCGGCTCCGAGCTCGGCTCCGGCCGGGGCGGCCCGCGCTGCATGAGCTGCCCGATCGAGCGGGACCCGCTGCCGGTCTGACCTTCAGCCCGGCTCCGCCACGGAGCCGTTCGGGAACCCGCCGACCCGCTCGCAGGTGAGAGCCGGCACACGGCACCGCACGAGCGTGCGCGCCAGGAAGCCGGGACCGGCGACCGCGGCCACCACGCTGCCGTCGGACTCCCACCCGACGATCTGCCACGAGCGGTCCCGCGGCGGGGGCAGCGGCAGCCGGGTCGCGGCGAAGCCGCCCTCGAACGGGCTCAGCACGTAGGGCACCGTCGCGTAGACCTGCGCGATCACCCGCCCCTCGGCGTCCCAGGTTCCACCGCCGTAGGCGAGCTCGCCGACCGGCCGCACCGCGCCGTCGTCGGCGACCCGCCCGAGCACGATGCCGCTGCCCGGGTCGAGCCAGCTGATGCCGCCCGGCCACGGCACCGGCTCGAAGTCGAGCAGCACCCCGCGCGGCAGCCGCACCGGCACCGGCTCCTCGCCCGGCGTCCAGACGACGGCCCGCCCGGTGGAGCCGCCGGTCACCTCGTCGGCCCGCGGCGGCGTCGCCATCTGCACCACCACCCGCCCGTCGGTGAGCACCGCCTGCACCCGCACCACGTCGTCCGGCCCGGCCAGCCCGTCGGTGTCGAGTGTGACCGGGGCGCCGAGCCCGCCGTCGTCCTCGACGGGGACGGCCACCACGTCGCGGTCGGCCACCCAGGCGACCCGGCCGCCGTCCGGCGCCAGGCGCACCGAGGTGACCCCGCCCGGCAGCCCCGCGATGGTCCCGGCCGAGACCACCTGGGAGCGTCCGGCCCCGTTGACCAGCACGGTGCCGCCGGCCGCCTCCAGGGAGCGCGGGACGACGGTGCGGAACTCGCGGCCGGCGAGGTGGAGGACGCCGTCGGACCAGTAGGGCAGGTCGGTCGGCGCTCCCACCGGCATCGCGGCCAGCGGCCGGGGCCCGTGCGCGGGCGTGAGCGGGACGAGGTCGAGCGACGGCGGCCGCGGGGCCGGGGGCGGGTCGCCGGTCAGCACCGCCACCCCGACACCTGCCACCAGCGCGAGCGTGGCCGCCGCGGCGAGTCCCCTCCCCCACGCGCGCCGGCGGCGGCGCGGCCGGGCCATGCGGGCCTCGCCGGCGGCGTCGACCACCACGGCCGGCAGCTGGCCGGTCACCGCCGCCAGGGTGGCGGGCAGCTCGCCGAGCCCGTCCCCGAACGCGAGTGCCGCCGCTCGCTCCCGCTCGGCGAGGTCGCGCCGTCGGATGCCGAGTGCCCGGGCGACGTCGACGGCGGCCGTCCCGGGGAGGTGGCGCAGCACCAGCACGGCGCGCTGCCCGGGGGCGAGCGCCTGGAGCCGCTGCCAGGCCGGCAGCCGGTCCTCGAGGTCGGGGTCGTAGCCCTGCGACGCCGGCTGGGTGACGACGAGCCGCTCGCCGGGACTCGTGCCGTCGTCCGGCGCACCCCGCTCGAACCGGGCGACCAGCGCTCGGCAGGCGTCGGTGAGCAGGTGCCCGTCGTCCTCCGGTCCGCTCCAGCCGACCGCGACCTCGGCGAGCGCGACCTGCAGCAGCCACTCGGCCTCGGCGAGCGATCCGGTGAGCGCGTACCCCAGGGCGTGCAGCACGGGCGCCTGATCGCGGACCGCGTCGGTCCATCGGGCGTCGGCCTCGCGGAGTGAGCCGCCCATCGGGTCATTGTGGCGCTGGACACCCCCGGAGCGGGAACGAGAGCATGAGCGCCATGCCCACCTTCTTCGACTCCTTCACGCCGCGCGAGGTCGCCGAGATCAGCGCGCACGGCCGGCGGGTCACGCTCCCGGAGGGGTGGTCGCCGATCTGGGAGAAGACCACGTCCGACAAGGCCTACATCATCCTCGACGGCACGGTGTCCGTGCGTCGCGACGGCGCGGAGATCGCGCGGCTCGGGGCCGGCGACATCGTGGGCGAGACCGGCATCGTGGGCCACACCCTGCGGACGGCGTCGGTGGTGGCGCTCACGCCGCTGAAGGCGATCCACTTCACCGACGACGACATCACCGCCCTGATGGCCGAGATGCCGACGTTCAAGGACCAGGTCACCGCGATCGTCGAGGAGCGGCTTGGCTGACGAGCCCGGCCTCGAGGAGCTCGTCCTCGGCCAGCCACCGCACCTCACGCGCGGCGAGGTCGCCGAGCGGGCCGGCGTCCCGCTCGAGGTGGCCGAGGAGCTGTGGCGGCTGCTCGGCTT
The DNA here is from genome assembly GCA_963780355.1 of uncultured Actinomycetota bacterium. Taxonomy (GTDB): domain Bacteria; phylum Actinomycetota; class Actinomycetes; order Propionibacteriales; family Nocardioidaceae; genus Nocardioides. Next base: position 863,915 of record CAWABT010000001.1, on the reverse strand, counting down.
CCCGCACGCGGCCGACGACGAGGTGGCGTTCACCGACGCCGACGTCACCGCGCTCGAGCACTCGCACGAGCTGGTGCGGCTCGGGATCCTCAGCCCCGAGCGGCAGTCGGCGCTGGTGCGCACCTGGGGCCGCAGCTTCGCCCGGCTCGCCGAGTGGCAGAGCGACCTGCTGGTCGACCTGGCGGCCGAGGGTGACGACCCTGCCGAGACCCTGGCGGGGCTGGCCGGCGACGTGCTGCCGCGGGTCGAGGCGCTGCAGTCCTACGCCTGGCGCCGTCACCTGGTGAGCGCGGGCGCCCGGCTGCTCACCGACACCGACGGCGACGACGGCGTCACCACCGTCTGCTTCGTCGACATCGTCGGCTACACCTCGCGCAGCAAGTCGCTCGCCGAGCCCGATCTGGTGGCGTGGCTGGAGCGGTTCGAGAGCACGGCGCTCGACCTGGTCACCGAGGCCGGCGGGCGGATCATCAAGAACATCGGCGACGAGGTGCTCTTCGTGGCCGACGACCTCCCGGCCGCCGCCGAGATGGCGCTGCGCATGACCGAGCGGGGCGCGGACGACGAGGACGACTTCCCCGAGGTGCGCGCCGGCCTCGCCCACGGCCCGGTGGTGAACCGGCTCGGCGACGTCTTCGGCGGCACCGTGAACCTCGCCGCCCGGCTGACCTCGGCCGCCCGGCCCGGCACCGTGCTCGTCGACGAGGGTGCCCACGACACGCTCGGTGACGAGTCGTCGTTCACGCTGCGCCGGGTACACCGGCTGTCGGCGAAGGGCTACCCCCGCCTCCCCGCCTGGGCGCTGCGGCGCTCTGACTGAGGCGCCGGGGACTCGGTCGGCGCAGTCGGCGCAGGAGGCGCGAGTGGCGTCGGAGGAGATTTCGGCGAAACGGCCCGGCGGACCCCCCGGTCGTTCGAGACTGTGCTCCACCTGAGGCAGAGCGCACGCCCCGGGCCCCCACGGACCCACTCCGCTCCCACACCCGAGGCATCCCATGACACGCCGCTCCGCTCGCGTCCTCGCGCTCCTGCTCACCCTGCTGATGGCCGTCGTCGGCGCCGCACTCCCGGGAGGCGCCCAGGCCGCACCGCCGGCCCCCGCGCCGGTGGTCACCGGCGTCGGGTCCGGGGTCGGCCCGCTCGCGCCCTCCACCGTGGTGGTGCGCGGCCGCAACCTGAAGCGCGCCGACCGGGTCGTGTTCGGCTCGAGGGCCGCGCGCATCCTGGCCCGGGCCGCCGGCCAGGTCACCGTGCGCACGCCGCGCGGAGCGCGGCCCGGCACCGTCGCGGTCCGAGTGCACACCCCGGCCGGCTGGTCGACCGTCAACCGCGCCGCGCGGTACACCTTCCTGCGCGCCCCCAGCCTGACGCGGGTCAGCCCCGCCACCGGACCGTGGACGGGCGGCCAGCGGGTCACGCTCACCGGGAAGGACCTCTCCCGCACCTCGTCGGTCCGCTTCGGTGACCAGAGGGCGCGGGTGCTGCGGCGGACGGCCACATCGCTGGTCGTGACGACGCCGGTCGGTGTGCGCGGCGCCGCGCCGGTGCGCGCGACCAGCCCGGGCGGCACGAGCCGGGCGTCGACCTACACCTACGGCGACGTCGCCGCGGCCGAGAGCAGCGTGGTCCAGACCCTCGACGGCACCTACACCGCGACGACGGTGCAGTGGGTCACCGGCGGTCCCCGGGGCACCACCACCGCAGCGCCGTGGGAGGTCGGGCTGCCCGCGGGCGCCGACGTGCCGACGACCGATCAGCCCTTCGTGGTGCCGCCCGGCACCAGCGCCTTCCCGAGCGGCCTGGCCGGCACCGTCGCCGGCGTCGCCGTGCAGCCCGACGACTCGACGCGCGTCACCGTGCAGCCCTCCGACCTCGAGAGCACCTACCAGCGGCTGTCGCTGGGCTACAGCGGTCCGGTCGACCTCGCGTCCGCCTCGGGTCGCGCCCACCGGCGCGAGGTGGCCGGCTCCGTGCAGTGGCCGATCAACGGCTCCTCGCTGCTGTGCCGCGACCAGGAGGGCAACTCCGTCTCGATCGGCGCCTCGCTGTCGATGGTGGTCACCGACGTCGACGTCTCCCAGCACGTCGACCTCGGCGGGTTCTTCTCCAAGCCCACCTACGACGCCGCCCTCACCGCCGAGGTGCAGACCACCGGCAAGGTGTTCGGCGAGGTGGCCTCCACCTGCTCCACCAGCGACGCGTGGGAGCTCGCCCATCGCCGGGTCGTGCCCCTCGGCACCACCGGGCTCACGGTGTCCTTCGCACCGACCTTCGAGTTCAGCCTCAGCGCCCAGGGCTCCTTCTCGATGACCGACCGCACCCGCACGACCTTCGCGGTCGACGTGAAGCTCGGTGACGCCCCCCGGTTCACGCGCACCTCCCGCACCGTGGAGTCGAAGATGGGCGGCGCGCTCAGTTTCGCGGTGGGCGTCGCGGGCGGCGTCTCGGTGCAGTTCGGCCTGCTGGACCGCGCCGGCGTCGAGGGCAAGCTGTTGCTCGGCGTCGCAGCAACCCTCGAGGCGAGGAACGACAACGTCTGCGTGTCGGCCAAGCTGCAGCTCAAGCTGTCGGTGGGGCTCTTCCTCGACGCCATCGTGTTCCGCTGGGAGTCGCCCACCCTGAACGCCACCATCGACCTGTACCAGTTCTTCGAGAGGTGCGTGCTGGCCGACGACCCGCCGACCGACCCCACCGAGCCGAGGATCATCACCACGCGGCTGCCGGACGCCGAGGTCGACAGTCCGTACTCGGGCTACCTGGAGACCGCAGACGGACGCGAGGGCACGTGGTCGGTCCTCCGGGGGCCGCTGCCCCCGGGGCTGTCGCTCGACCCGGCCACCGGCGAGATCTACGGCACGCCCACCGGGGGCGTTGCCGACTACCCGGTCGTCGTCGACTTCACCGGCACCGACGGGCAGGTGGCGACGACCACGGTGCGGCTGCAGGTGCTGCCCTCGCACGGCATCGGTGGGGGCGACGTGCAGGTCACCCTGCAGTGGACCGGCCCCGCCGACCTCGACCTCCACGTGGTCGACCCGGACGGCGAGGAGATCTACTACACCAACCCCTCCTCCCTCAGCGGGGGGCAGCTCGACAAGGACGCCAATGCCGGCTGCAACGGCCCCGCCGACGACGACAACGCGGTGGAGAACATCTACTGGCCGCCGAAGGGCGCGCCCCAGGGCAGCTACGCCGCCTCGGTCGTGGTCTACGACGTCTGCGACGGTCCGCTGGACTGGCACCTGACCATCCGCCGCAACGGCGTGGTGGTTTTCGACCAGAACGGCAACGGGGACTCCGGCGCGGTGCCCTTCTCGGTCGGCACGCCGACGAAGCCGCGAGCAGCCGCGGCTTCGCGGTTCGCGGGGGTCTACCCACCGAAGTGAGGTGCCCGGGAGGCCGGCGCCGGTGGCGCCGGCACCGTCAGCGGATGCTGACCTGCCGGGCGGCGAGGCCGGAGCGGGCGGAGCGCTCCTCGGGCGAGAGCGGGCTGTCGTCGGCCATCGCCTTCTCGAGCGCGGCGCCGAACTCGGCGGCGGGGTCCTCGACGGCCTCGGGGCCGGTGCCGACGGGCAGGTCCCAGACCGGCGTCAGCAGGCCGTGGGCGCGGAACATGCCGACCAGCCGGGCGTCGGGCACGATCACGTCGGCGCCGGAGACGTGCAGCCGGGCGAGCGCGTCGAGCACGTCGTCCTCGGGCTCGGGCCGCACCCAGCGCAGGTGCTCCTTGGTGGTGACGTCGGTCCAGTAGGCGCCCTCGACGCTCGCGAGCCGGGCGGACGGCGCGATGCCGCCGTTGGCCTGCTCGAGCGCGGCGGAGAGCGCGTCCTTCTCCTCCTCGTCGACGTCGTCGATCCAGTAGTCGAAGCCCTCGTGCACCGTGATGTCGAGGGCGTCGGAGGTCACGAGGTCCTGCAGGCGGGGGCCGGACCCGGGGTTGTCGGTGAGCCCGACGACGCCGACCTCATCGGCGGCCGACTGCTCCAGCGCCCGCAGCAGGACGGCGGCCAGGTCGCGGGAGGGGTCGCCGAAGTGGTGCTGCACCTGCAGCCCGAGCCACACCGCGCCGGACTCGCGCACCATCGCCGGCGCCGCGGCCGGCAGCAGCGTGGCCAGCCGCACGGTGTGCTCGGTGCCGTCGACCTTCACCGTCAGCGGCGTCGATGCGGCCGGCACGAGCTCGCGCAGCGCCACCAGGTCGCACTCGCCCGGCAGGCCCTCGAACGGGCGTGCGACCCACACGTCGCCGCCACCGGGCGCGCCGTGGCACGCCTTGTAGCGCTTGCCCGAGCCGCACGGGCAGGGCTGACGGGGACCGACCTCGCCGGCGGGGGCGGGATCCTGGTTGCGGTTGCGCGACTTCTTGGCCACGCGGCGACGCTACCGACCGAGTTCACCGAGGATGTAGGCCGGGCGGTCGGTGATGACGCCGTCGACGCCGAGGTCGAGGCAGACGTCGAGGTCGGCCCGGGAGTTCACCGTCCACACGTGCACCCGCGGCGCCCGCTTGCGGATGCTCGCCGAGGTGCGCGGATGCTCGTGCAGCAGCTCGACGCCGGGCCCGGCCCACCAGTGCGGCTCGACGACGCGCTTGAGCATCGCCCAGCTCTGCGGCTTGTCGACGAGCTGCACGAGCTGGATCTCCGGCGCCATCCGCTCGACCCGCTGCAGCGCGGTGAACGAGAAGCTCATCACCCGCACCGGGGAGCCCGCCTTGTCCCAGCCGAAGTCGGCGAGCAGCTCCACCAGCCGCCGCTCCACCAGGCCGCCGAACCGGGTCGGGTGCTTGGTCTCGATCGCCAGCTCCACCCGGCGGTCGTAGTCGGCGGCGGTCTCGAGCAGCTTGCGCAGCGTGAGCACCCGGTCGAGCGTCTCGTCGCGGTCCGGCGACTCGTCGTCCAGGTCGGCCCACGGGTGCTTCCACGATGCGAAGTCGAGCTCGTTGAGCTCGGCGAGGTTCATCGTCGACACCAGCCCGGGCGAGCCGACGGTGCGCCGCAGGCTGCGGTCGTGCACGCACACGAGGTGCCCGTCGGCGGTGAGCCGGACGTCGCACTCCAGCCCGTCGGCTCCGGCGTCGAGTGCGGAGAGGTAGGCCCCGAGGGTGTGCTCGGCCTCGTCGTGGCTGGCGCCGCGGTGGGCCACCACCTGCGGAGTCATGGATCCATGGTGCCGGACGGTTCGGCCTTCGTTGTCGGTGCCGCGACGAGACCGGTGCCAGAATGTGGGGGTGCCTGAGCTCCCCGAGGTGGAGGCGCTCGCCCTCGACCTGGGCGGGCGGCTGGCGGGCCGTGCCGTCACCACCGTGCACCTCGTGGCGTTCAGCGCGCTCAAGACCTTCGACCCCCCGGTCACCGCGCTCCAGGGCACGCTCGTCGACGCCGTCGGCCGGCACGGCAAGTTCCTCGACATCGAGGTCTCCGGGCTGCACCTGATCCTCCACCTCGCCCGCGCCGGCTGGGTGCGCTGGCGCGAGGAGGTGCCGCCGGTGCCACCGCGCCCCAGCAACAAGTCGCCGCTCGCCGTCCGCGTGGTGCTCGACTCCGGCGCCGGGCTCGACGTCACCGAGGCCGGCACCCGCAAGAGCCTCGCGATGTACGTCGTGCGCGACCCGCTCGACGTGCCCGGCATCGCGTCGCTCGGCCCCGACCCGCTCACCGACGACTTCACGATCGAGCGGCTGCGAGGGATCCTCGAGCACGAGGGCCGCAAGCAGATCAAGGGCGTGCTGCGGCACCAGGGCACCATCGCCGGCATCGGCAACGCCTACTCCGACGAGATCCTCCACACCGCGCGCATGTCGCCGTTCAAGCCCGCCAGCAGCCTCGACGACGACGAGCTCGCGATCCTCTACGACGCCGTCCGCACCACCCTCGGCGACGCCGTCGACCGCTCCCGCGGGCTCGCGGCCAGCGAGCTCAAGGGCGAGAAGAAGTCGCACCTCGCCGTCCACGGCCGCACCGGCGAGGCCTGCCCGGTGTGCGGCGACACCGTGCGCGAGGTCTCCTTCGCCGACTCCAGCCTCCAGTACTGCCCCACCTGCCAGACCGGCGGCAAGCCGCTCGCCGACCGCCGGATGAGTCGGCTTCTGAAGTGAGACCCGCTCGTCGGGGCCACGCTCGTCGAGCTTGTCGAGACGCCCGGCCGATCTCGGGAACGTCGGCGAGATCGGTCCGTCGTCTCGACAGGCTCGACGAACGTCGAGGCCAGTCTCGACAGGAGCACGCCGTCCTAGCCTGACGGGGATGCGCCCTCTCATCCTCGTGCTCGTCACGGCCCTCACCGTCGCCCTCACCGGCTGCGGCGACGACGACGGGGGCAGCGGCACGGCGAAGCAGGAGCTGTCCGACACCGAGCACAACGCCGCCGACGTCGGGTTCGCGACGGAGATGATCCCGCACCACGCCGAGGCGATGGTGATGGTCGACCTCACCCGGGGCCGCACCCTCGACGCCGAGGTGCAGCAGCTCGCCGAGCAGATCCGCGCCGCCCGGACGCCCGAGATCGAGACCATGACCGACTGGCTGGTGTCGTGGGGCGAGGAGGTGCCGGAGACGATCCGCGACCACGCCAACGCGGGCCACGGGCCGATGGACGCCGACCTCGACGGGCTCGCGAACGCCTCCGACGCCGAGTTCCAGGAGCTCTGGTTGGAGACGATGGTCGAGCACCACGACGACGCCGTCGAGATGGCCCACGAGGAGCAGACCGAGGGGCGGTACCGACCGGCTGTCGAGCTGGCTGGCAGCATCATCGAGAGCCAGACCGAGGAGATCGAGACCATGCAGGGGTTGCTGGAGCCGTGAACGTCCCCACCGTCGCCGTCACCGGTGTGCCCGACCCGTTGCCCACCGGGCTGCACGTGCTCGACGTGCGCGAGCAGCTGGAGTTCGACCACGGACACATCGAGGGTGCGCAGCACGTGCCGCTGGGCGAGCTCGCCGCCCGGCTCGGCGAGGTGCCCGACGCGCAGACCCTGGTGGTGTGCAAGGTCGGCGGCCGCTCGGCGCGCGCCGTCGGGTGGCTGGTGCAGCAGGGCCGCGACGCCGTCAACCTCGATGGCGGCATGGTCGAGTGGGCGGACGCCGGCCGGGCGATGGTGAGCGAGAACGACCGGCCCCCGCAGGTCGTCTGACCGCACGCACGACGAGGGCCGGCCACCCGCGTCGGGTGACCGGCCCTCGGCCGTCGTTCAGGCGAAGGTCACTCGCCGCCGAACTGGTCGGCGCAGACCTCGCCGGTCTTGTTGATGAACGCCTCGACCTTGTCGCCGTCGTCGCCGTCGAAGACCTCGGAGGGGTCATCGGCGCCCTCGAGGTCCTTGATGTCGTCCTCGCTCACGTCGTTGAGGAAGTCGACGAAGATCTCGAAGCCCTCGCGGGCGTCGCCGTCGATCTCCTCCGGCGTGCCCACCTCGTTGAGGTCGTCGGCCCACTCGCCGGCGGCGTCGACCTGCTTGCCGGTGTCGTCGCTCTCGAGGTCCTTGGGCGAGTCGATGAAGGCGTTGCAGTAGTCGTCGGTGCTCGCGTCGGTCGGCGCCCCGCCGCAGGCGCTGAGGGTGGCGGCGAGCAGGACAGCGGCGCCGGCGGCGCCGATGCTGCGCTTGATGGGAGTCATGGATGTCCTTTCGGGGACCTGTGTGTTCGGGCGAACCCTCCCCCACCGGACCGCTTCTTGCCAGTGGGAAACGCCGGAACGCCCAGGTCGGTCTGGACCGGCCCGGGCTACAGCCTGGTGAGGTCGGGTTGCGGTGCGGTGACGAGCGCGGGAAGCCGGGACAGATAGCGGGTTCTGTCGAGCTCCACGACGCCGAGGCTCGCCAGGTGCGGCGTCACCCACTGGACGTCGACCAGCCGGCGGTCGGCGTGCTCGTCGCGCAGCCGGTCGACCAGCGCCACCAGCGCCACCTTCGAGGCGTCGGTCTCGCGGTGGAACATCGACTCGCCCGCGAACAGCCCGCCGACGGCGACGCCGTACAGCCCGCCGACCAGCCGACCGTCGCGCCACGACTCCACCGAGTGCGCCCACCCCAGCGCGTGCAGCCGCTGGTAGGCCTCGCGGATCCGGCGGTCGATCCAGGCGCCCGGACGGCGCGGGTCGGCGCAGGCCTCGACCACCTCGGCGAACGCGGTGTCGACGCGGATCTCGACGTCTCGGCAGGAGCGCCGCAGCGACCGCGAGACCCGCAATCCCTCCAGCGGCAGCACGCCGCGCCGCACCGGCGACCACCACGCCATCGGCTGCCGGCGGCCGCCCACCGGCATCGGGAACAGCCCGCGCCGGTAGGCCGCGAGCACGGTGCCGGGCTCGAGGTCGGCGCCGACGGCCACCAGGTCGTCGTCGGGGTCGAACGCGGCCGGGTCGGGGAACGCCCACGGTGTCGGCGGCGGCTCGACCGGATCCACGCCGCGACCCTAGGGCGCTCTCTCTAGGATTCAGTGCATGGCCGTCCCACGTTCCGCCGTGCAGAGGCTGGGCACCCGCCTGGCTCCGGTGCTCGCGCCCAAGCTCGCCGAGGCGGCGCCGGGACTGTCGGCCTCCTTCGTGCGGGAGGCGCTGGCCCGCGCGCTGGACGGCGTCGGCCCGTTGCCGCCCGCCGCGGCGGCGGCCGAGAAGCAGCTGGCCGAGCAGCGCGGGAACGTCGACCGCGCGATCCACGAGGTGATCGAGAACCACGTGCGGTGGGCCGGCGTGCAGGGCTTCGCCACCAACCTCGGCGGCCTGGTGACGATGGCGATCACCGTGCCGGCCAACATCGCCGGCGTCACGCTGCTGCAGTGCCGGATGGTGGCCGGGATCATGCACCTGCGCGGCTACGACCTGAACGACCCGCGGGTCCGCAACGCCATCCTCGTCACGATCCTCGGCGAGGACGACGTGAAGAAGCTGGTGCGCAAGCACAAGCTCCCCGCCCCGCCGATGGCGATCGCCACCGCGCCGGTGCACGACCTGCAGCTCGACCCGATCGTCTCGGCCCAGGTGGCCTCCGACCTGATCGAGCGGATCACCGGCAAGCGGGCCGCGGCCTTCGTCGGCAAGAAGGTGCCGTTCGTCGGCGGGCTGGTCGGCATGGGCACCGACGCCTACGCCACCTGGCGGATCGGCCGCTACGCCGACCGCGAGTTCCTGCCCCGCACCACCCGATAGGCCTTGAGCAGCGTCCGGCCGACGCCGCCGGACTGCAGCCGGCGCACCACCTTCTCGCGCAACCGGTAGCTGGGGCGCAGGTAGGCCCGCTCCAACGCGCGGCGGGTGTCGTCGAGCTCGCCCTGCAGCCGGGCCTCGGCGTCGCGGAGCCGGGCGTTGTCGAGCAGCAGCGCCCGGATCGCGTCGACCGCGGCGCCGGCCACCTCCTGCTCGTCGGGGTGGTCCGGGTCGCTCCAGGTCTCGGGGCGGGCGCCGAGCAGCTCGCCGAGGTCGCCGACGACGTCGCAGCCGCGCGCGCGGACGGCGTCCACCCAGGCCTGCTCCACCTCGGCCACCCACGGGTAGAAGTCGGGCGGGAGGCCGAGCCGCGGCGAGCTGCGCCGCTGCGAGAGCGTCTGGTGGGCGAGCAGCTCGCGCACCAGCGGGCGGTAGTGGGTCGGCGGGAGGTCGCGGTTGGCGGTCCGGTTGATGCGCCGGATCAGCGCCGTCTCCGGCGCGCCCAGCGACGGGTTCGACCGGCCGCCGTCGAGGTCGAGGTCGATGCCGTCGAGGTCGAGCGCCTGGCTGAACCGCTTCCAGAGCACCTCGGGCGCACCGCCCGGCGGCGGCACGGTGATGACGTGCACGCGCTCCGGCGGCAGGTCGTGTGCCCAGCGCTGGAGGATCTCCGGCACCTCCTGCACGCCCCAGAACCAGCTGGCGATCCGGCTCGACCGCTCGGGGTCGCGGATCTGCTCGAGGAACGACTGGTAGGTGATCGAGGCGCGGTGCTTGACGTTCTCCTGCCACTCCGCGGGGATCTGCCGCACCAGGTCGCGCGCCGAGAGCACGAGGTGCACCTCGGCGTCGCCGAGCGACTCCAGCGCCCGGCCCACCTGCGAGCGGGACGCCGTCGCGAGGATCTCGTGGCTGATGATCGCCGTGCCGTCGTGGTGGCGCACCCGCGTGGCCAGCACGTTCCACGCGCCGATCGCCTCGGTCTCGAGCCCGCCCCACGGCATCCGCATCAGGTCGAGGGCGGCGAGGAAGTGCGCGTCGTGGCGGTCGGCCGGGTAGAGGATCCCGTGCTTCAGCAGCGTGCGCTGGTTGCGGAACAGCACGTCCTGCACGTACGACGTGCCGGTCTTCGGGGTGCCGACGTGGAGGAGGACCTTGCGGCTCATCGTCATTCCTCCCCGGTCGGTGCCGTCAGCAGCAGCCGCAGCGCCAGGTCGAGGACGGCGGCGTCGGGAGCCCCGGCCGTGGCCGCCGGCCGCGCGGGCCGGAGCCGGTCGAGGCTGCCCACCACAGGGTAGTCAGCGGCCACCACGGCCTCACGCAGCCGCTCGGCGCGGTCGGTCACCCAGTCGGCGTGCCGGGCGGGCAGGACGAGCGGTGCGCCGTCCGGGTCGGCGTCGAGGAGCCGCGGCAGCAGGGTGCGGCGCAGCAGCGCGGCGCGCCGGTCGGGCAGCACGAGCAGCCCGAGTGGGGCGGCGACCCGGCGGGCGAGGTCGACGGCGGCCGCGGACGGCTCCGGCGGCGCCGGCAGCGCGCGGCGGGTGCCGAGCAGCCGCGGCAGCGCGGCGTCGTCGAGCACGACGCGGACCCGGCTGCGGCCGGCCCGCTGCGCCCAGCGGGCCGCGGTGCCGGCGAGGTCGGCGCGCGCCGGCAGCGCGGCGGTGCCGGCGGCGCGCGCCAGCCAGTCCCCCCAGGCCGGTCCGCCCTCGGCGAAGGCCCGGGCGGTGTAGGCGTGCCGCAGCAGCGTGCCGAGGTCGGCGCCGAGCACCGCGACGAGCGGACGGCGGCCGCCGGGCGGCCGTCCCCGGCGCACCAGCTCCTCGCGCACCGGCGCGGCCCGCCAGGGGTCGCCGGCGAGCCGGTAGGCCCGCCGCCAGGGCCGCTCCCAGCCGGCGGGCGGTGCGTCCGGCAGACCGGCGGCGACGACGTCCTCGGCGAGCAGGCTGGTGGCGACGCGCAGCAGCTCGTCGTCCGGGAGGTCGGCGGGGTCGACCGGACGCGGCCCGAAGCCGCGGGCCGGGGCGGCGCCCACCAGCTCGAGGTCGGGCCGGCCGCGGCCCGGAGCGCTCGCCGTGACCACCCGCTCGACCAGCACCGCCGACGGCGAACCCGCGTGGTTGAGCCGTCTCAGCAGCTCCAGCTGCTGGGCGCCGGGGAGGTGGGGACCGAGCGCGTCGGCGTCCGCGCCGGTCCACGCCGACCACGGCGTCGTGCCGCCCTCGCGCAGGTGCCGGCACCAGGCCCAGGCTCGGCCGCTCACGGGCCGGTCACCGGCGTCGGGCCTTGGCCACCTTCGCGACCCGGGCGGTGAAGGCTGCGTCGGGGTCGCGGCGCCGGGTGGTCTCGGCGAGCAGGGCGACGATCGCGTCGAGGGCGGCGTCCACCACCTCGGTCTGCTTGGGGTTGTCGACGGCGCGGGCCGGCGGGTCGGTCGTCTCGAAAGGACGAGGTCGCAGGTCGTCGACGTCGCCGACGACGTCGATCCCGGAGCCGACCACCCACTCGACCCACTCGTCGGCGACCTCCGCGGCCCAGGCGTGCGCGGACTCGGGGAGCCGGACCGGCTGGACGTCCTCGCGGTGGGCGAGGGTCTCGTGGGCGAGCAGGCCGCGCACCAGGCGGCGGTAGTCGTCGGGCTGCAGGTCGGTGTCCCGCAACCGCCGGTTGAGCCTGCGCAGCAGCAGCGTCTCGGCGGCACCGAGCGAGGGGTTGCGGCGGGCGCTGTCGGCGAGGTCCCAGGTGGGGTCGATGCCGACGGTGCGGCAGAACCGACGCCACAGCTCGCCCGGGTCGGCGCCCGGCGGCGGCACGGTGACCAGGTGAACCCGCTCCGGCGGCAGCCCGCTCCCCCACCGGGTCAGCACGTCGGGCAGCCCCTGCGCGCGCCAGAACCGGCGGGCGTCCTTGTGCTGCGGGTGGTCGTGGAGTCGTCGGACGAACCGCCGGAACGGCACCACCCGGCGGTGCTTCACGCGCTCCTGCCACTCGGCCGGCACCTGCCGGGCGAGGTCGCGGGCGGTGTAGACGACGTGCAGCTCGGCGTCCCCGAACGACGACCACGCCATCCGGATCCGCTCCGGTCGTGCCGCCCCGAGGATCTCGTGGCTCACGATCGCGGTGCCGTTGGTGCGGCGCACCCGCTTGGCCAGGGCCGCCCACTCGCCGTGCGCGTCGGCCCGCAGCCCGCCCCACGGCCGGTCGACGAGGTCGAGCGCGGCCAGGAACATGTCGGTCCGCAGCCCGGTCGGGTAGTTGACGTCGTGCCGCGCCAGCCGCGACTTGTTCGCCGCCAGCCGGTCCTGGAGGTACGTCGTCCCCGTCTTGGGCGCGCCCACGTGGAGGTAGACGACGTCGGCCATGCCGCGATTGTGCCGCAGCCGCCATTTCGACGATTCACCACGGTTTGCCTACGGTGCTGTGATGCCTCTCCCCAGGTTTCGTCGTACTGCCCCGGCCGCGATCCTCGCCGGAGCCCTGCTCGCCGGCGTCGGCACCGCTGACGTGGCGGCCGTCCCGGCCTCCCCGGTCGACATCGTCGATCCGCCGCAGGAGCCCCAGCAGGAGCCCCAGCAGGCGGAGCAGGACCAGCCCCCCACCCGGGCCCAGCGCACCCTGCGGGTCGGCACGTTCAACATCCTCGGGAGCATCCACACCCGCGGCGGCGACAAGGCCCGCACCATCCGCGTCGCCCGCCAGCTGAAGCGACGCAAGATCACCTTGATGGGCCTGCAGGAGGTCCAGCCCGGCCAGCTGCGCGTCCTCCGCAATCACATGCCCAAGTACCGCTTCGCGCCGGGCAACGTCCAGGAGGACCAGGGCTTCCAGCTCCAGGTCGCCTGGAAGCGGAAGCAGTTCAAGCTGCTCGACCAGGGCTTCATCCTCACCCCCTACCGGAGCACCTACCGGCGCGCGCCGTGGGTGCGGCTGCGCCACCGGGCCACCGGCCGCATCGTGCAGGTGATCAACGTCCACAACCCCAAGAGCAGCCAGGAGCGCAACCAGGACCGCGCGCTCCGGCGGGAGATCAAGCTCTACCAGCGACTGCGCGACCGGGGCGTCGTGCTGCTCGTCGGCGACATGAACGACAAGCGCGAGTTCTTCTGCCGGGTCACCGGCCGCACCGACGCCAGCTCGTCCAAGGGCGGCTCGCACGGCCCCCGCGGCTGCCGGCCGCCGGCCCGCATGTCGATCGACTGGCTCACCGGCGGTGGGCAGATCGGCTGGCGCGGTCACGAGCGCGACGACGTGCGCACCAGTGACCACGCGATCCACCACGCGCAGCTGACGCTGCGCTGAGTCAGCCCGAGAGGGCGCGGACGACGGCCGAGGGACTGGGGCGGCCGAGGTGGCCGGCCATCCAGCGGCTCGTCTCGACGACCGCGGCCAGGTCGACGCCGTGCTCGATGCCCAGGCCGGTGAGGAACCAGACGAGGTCCTCCGTGGCGAGGTTGCCGGTCGCCGACTTGGCGTAGGGGCAGCCGCCGAGGCCGCCGGCGCTGGCGTCGAACGTGGTGACGCCGGCCCGCAGCCCGGCCTGCACGTTGGAGAGCGCCTGGCCGTAGGTGTCGTGGAAGTGCAGCGCCAGCCGGTCGGCCGGCACACCGGCCTCGGCGAACGCCGCCACCAGGGCGGTGACGTGGCCGGCGGTGCCGACGCCGATGGTGTCGCCGAGGCTCAGCTGTGACGCGCCGAGGTCGAGCAGCCGGCGTCCGGCCTCGACCACCTGGGCCACCGGCACCGCGCCCTCCCACGGGTCGCCGAAGCACATCGACACGTAGGCACGGACGTCGAGACCGGCCGACAGCGCGCGGGCGACGACGGGCTCGAACATCGCGTACTGCTCGTCGAGCCCACGGTTGAGGTTCTTCTGCGCGAACGTCTCGGTGGCGGAACCGAAGATCGCGACGTGCCGCAGCCCGAGCGCGAGCGCGCGGTCGAGGCCGCGCTCGTTGGGCACGAGCACCGGGAGGTCGGTGCCCTCGGCGCCGAGGTCGGTCATGAGCTGCTCGGCGTCGGCGAGCTGCGGGACCCACGTCGGGTGCACGAACGAGGTGGCCTCGACGACGGGCAGCCCGGCTGCGACGAGGCGCCGCACGAACTCGGCCTTCACCTCCACCGGCACGATCGCCGACTCGTTCTGCAGGCCGTCGCGCGGACCGACCTCGTAGACCGTGACGCGCGCCGGCAGCCCGGCCTCGGGCACCACCATCGGCAGGCTCACTCCGCGGCCTCCTCGACGACGAACAGCGTGGCGCCGAGCGGCACCTGCCGTCCCGTGGCGGCGTCGACCTCGGTGACGGTGCCGGCGAACGGCGCGGTGAGCGTGAGCTCCATCTTCATCGCCTCCATGACGCCGAGCACGGCGCCCTCGGCGACCTCGTCGCCGACGGCGACCCGCACGTCGAGCACGGTGCCGGGCATCGGCGCGGTGATGCTGCCGTCGCTGACGGCGGCGGCACCGGCGAGCCGGTCGGGCGGGGTGAACACGAACCGGTGGCCGTGCCAGGCGACCTCCACGATGTCGGGCTGCACGTTCACGACGGCCCGCACCCGACGTCCGGCGATCTCGGCCTCGAGCACGTGGTCGGCGGCGCCGAGCATCCGGACCGGGACGCCGTCGACGGTGCTCGCGGCCCGATCGACCTCCACGTCGCGGTCGAGCTCCACCAGGGTCGGCGCGGGCGGGCCGCCCAGCCGGAAGCCGTCGGCCTGGAACGGGTGGCCGGTGTCGCCGGCGGCGAGCATCGCCGACACCCAGGCGCAGAGCATCCGGGGCAGCTCGTCGTCGGGCATCGGCACCTCGACGGCGAGGTCGGCGTCGTCGAGCCAGGCCGTGTCGATCCGGTTGTCGCGGAACGCGTCGGAGGCCACCAACGCCCGCAGGAACCCGGCATTGGTGGTGAGCCCGAGGATCGAGGTGTCGTCGAGGGCGTGCACCAGGGCCTGGCGAGCGCTCTCGCGGTCGGGGCCGTGGGCGACGACCTTGCCGAGCATCGGGTCGTACGCCGTGCTCACGACCTGGTTCGCCTCGAGGGCGTGGTCGACCCGCGCGTCGGCCGGCCAGCGGACGATCGACGTGGTGCCGGCCTGCGGCAGGAAGCCGCCGAACGCGTCCTCGGCATAGACCCGCGCCTCGATGGCGTGGCCGTCGGTGCGGACGTCGGACTGGCTCAACGGCAGGGGTTTCCCATCCGCCACCAGCAGCTGCAGCTCCACGAGGTCGAGGCCGGTGACGGCTTCGGTGACCGGGTGCTCCACCTGGAGCCGGGTGTTCATCTCGAGGAAGTAGAACTCGCCGGTGGCGTTGTCGAGCAGGAACTCGACGGTGCCGGCGCCGACGTAGCCGACCTGCCGCGCGAGCGCGACGGCGGCCTCGTGCAGCCGGTCGCGGGTGGCGTCGTCGACCGTGGGTGCGGGCGACTCCTCGAGCACCTTCTGGTGCCGGCGCTGGGCGGAGCAGTCGCGCTCGCCGAGGTGCAGCACGGTGCCGTGGCCGTCGGCCATCACCTGCACCTCCACGTGCCGGCCCGACTCGACGTACTTCTCCACGAGCATCGTGTCGTCACCGAACGCGGAGAGCGCCTCGCGCTTCGCGGCGGCCACCGCATCCGCGAGGGCAGCGGGCTGCCGGACGACTCGCATGCCCTTACCGCCACCGCCGGCGGCCGCCTTGACGAGCACGGGGAAGGGGATCTCGACAGGCTCGATCAAGGAGGAGGCAGGCACGACCGGGACGCCGGCGGCGAGGGCGACGTCGCGGGCGGCGTCCTTGCGGCCCATCAGCTCCATCACCTCGGCCGACGGACCGGCCAGCGCGATGCCGGCCCGCGCCAGCGCCGCGGCGAACGGCGCGCGCTCGGAGAGGAACCCGTAGCCGGGGTGCACGACGTCGGCGTGGGTGGCGACGGCGGCCCGCACGACGGCGTCGATGTCGAGGTAGCTCGGCACGAGCACGGCCTCGTCGGCGGCGTGCACGTGCGGCGCCTGCGCGTCGAGGTCGGTGTGGACCGCGACGGTGCGCAGCCCCATCCGGTGGGCGGTGCGCATCACGCGCAGGGCGATCTCGCCACGGTTGGCGATGAGGACGGTCTGGATCTCGACAGGCTCGATCACCGTGATCACATCCGGAAGATGCCGTAGGTGGGCTCGGGCACCGGCGCGTTCGCCGCGGCGGCGAGGCCGAGGCCGAGCACCCGGCGGGTGTCGGCGGGGTCGATGACGCCGTCGTCCCAGAGCCGGGCGGTGGCGTAGTACGGCGAGCCCTGGCTCTCGTACTGCTCGCGGATCGGGGCCTTGAAGTCCTCGTCGTCCGGCTTTCCGGCCACGGTGGCGAGCACCGAGGCGGCCTGCTCGCCGCCCATCACCGAGATGCGGGCGTTGGGCCACATCCAGAGGAACCGCGGGTCGTAGGCGCGGCCGCACATGCCGTAGTTGCCGGCGCCGAACGAGCCGCCGATCACCACGGTGAACTTCGGCACCACCGAGCAGGCGACGGCGGTGACGAGCTTGGCGCCGTCCTTGGCGATCCCGCGGTTCTCGTACTCGCGGCCCACCATGAAGCCGGTGATGTTCTGCAGGAACACCAGCGGGATGCCGCGCTGGTTGCAGAGCTCGATGAAGTGCGCGCCCTTGAGGGCCGACTCGCTGAACAGGATCCCGTTGTTGGCGACGATGCCCACCGGGTGGCCCCACACGTGCGCGAAGCCGGTCACGAGGGTCTCGCCGTAGAGCTGCTTGAACTCGTGGAACCGGCTGCCGTCGACGACCCGGCGGATCACCTCGCGCACGTCGTACGGCGTGCGGGTGTCGGCGGGGACGACGTCGTAGAGCGTCGCCGGGTCGACGGCGGGCTCCTCGGGCTCGCGCACCTCCCACGGCGGCGCCGGGTTCGGCGGCAGCGTGTCGGCGATGCCGCGGACGATGGCGAGCGCGTGCCGGTCGTCGTCGGCGAGGTGGTCGACCACGCCGGACTTGCGGGCGTGCACGTCACCGCCGCCGAGGTCCTCGGCGGTGACGACCTCGCCGGTGGCCGCCTTCACCAGCGGCGGGCCGCCGAGGAAGATCGTGCCCTGCTCCTTGACGATCACGGTCTCGTCGCTCATCGCCGGCACGTAGGCGCCGCCGGCGGTGCAGGACCCCATCACGGCGGCGATCTGCGGGATGCCGGCCGCCGAGAGGTTGGCCTGGTTGAAGAAGATCCGGCCGAAGTGCTCGCGGTCGGGGAACACCTCGTCCTGCATCGGCAGGAACGCGCCGCCGGAGTCGACGAGGTAGACGCAGGGCAGCCGGTTGTCGGCGGCCACCTGCTGCGCGCGGAGGTGCTTCTTCACCGTCATCGGGTAGTAGGTGCCGCCCTTGACGGTGGCGTCGTTGGCGACGACGACGCAGGTGCGGCCGCTGACCCGGCCGATGCCGGTGACGACGCCCGCGCTCGGCACCGCGCCGCCGTACATGCCGTCGGCGGCGAGCGGGCTCAGCTCGAGGAACGGACTGCCCGGGTCGAGCAGCCGGTCGACCCGGTCGCGCACGAGCAGCTTGCCGCGGGCGGTGTGCTTCTCCCGCGCCGCGTCGCTCCCGCCACGCCGGGCCACCGCGAGCCGGTCACGCAGGTCGGCGACGAGATCGCTCAGTTCGGACACCCGGTCAGGTTAGCGATCGTTAACCAGAACGTCCATGCGCTCGGACGCCCTACGGTGGCGCGGGTGAGCACCGGACCCACCTTCGCCATCGTCAACGCCCACGTCGTCCCGATCGAGGGCGCCCCGTACGACGGCACGGTCGTCGTCACCGACGGCCGGATCTCGGCGGTCGGCAAGCGGGCCAAGCCGCCGCGCCGCACCGAGGTGGTCGACGCCGAGGGCGGCTGGGTGCTGCCCGGCTTCGTGGACGCGCACACCCACGTCGGCACCTCCGAGGAGGGCGAGGGCTGGTCGGGCGAGGACACCAACGAGATGACCGACCCGGTGACCGCGCAGGTGCGCGCCCTCGACGCGATCTACCCCGCCGACCTCGGCTTCGCCGACGCGCTCGCCGGCGGCATCACCACCGTGTGCGTCAACCCCGGCTCCGGCAACGTGGTCGGCGGGCACTGCGTCGCCATCCACACCCACGGCCGCACCGTCGACGAGATGGTGCTCCGCTCCCCGGCCGGCATGAAGTCGGCGCTGGGCGAGAACCCCAAGCGGGTCTACGGCGACCAGAAGCGGACGCCGTCCACCCGGCTCGGCACCGCCGCGGTGATGCGCGAGGCGTTCGTGGCCGCGCAGAACTACGCGGTGAAGCGCGACGCGGCGGCGAGCGAGAAGAAGCCGTTCGACGGCCGCGACCTCAAGCTCGAGGGGCTGGCGATGGTGCTCGACCGCGAGATCCCCTGGCGCCAGCACTCCCACCGCGCCGACGACATCGCGACCGCGATGCGGATCGCCGAGGAGTTCGGCTACGACCTGGTGCTCGACCACGGCACCGAGGCGCACCTGCTCGCCGACGTGATCGCGGCGAAGGGGATCCCGGTGCTCATCGGCCCGCTCATCGTGAGCCGCACCAAGGCCGAGGTGCGGCACCGCTCGACGGTCAACCCCGGGCTGCTGGCCAAGGCCGGCGTGGAGATCTCGATCATCACCGACCACCCGGTGTGCCCGATCGGCTACCTCGTGCACCAGGCCTCGCTCGCGGTCAAGGACGGCCTGGACCGCGACACCGCGCTGCGCGCGATCACGATCAACCCGGCCCGGGTGCTCGGGCTCGAGGAGCGGCTCGGGTCGCTCGAGGTCGGCAAGGACGCCGACCTCACGATCTGGTCGGGCGACCCGCTCGACCTGATGTCGCGCGCGCAGCGCGTCTACATCGGTGGCGATCAGGTCTACGCCTGGCCGTCGCCGGCCTGAGCCGCCGTCCGGCGAGCGACGCCGACGGCGAGCGCGGCGGTGACCGTGGCGAGTGCGAACGCGGCCGCGAAGGCGCTCCAGGTGCGGTCGCCGACGGCGTTGAACACGAGGCCCGCCAGCGCGATGGCGACCGCGCCGCCGACGGCGTCGCCGATGGCCATCGCGGCGCTGTTGGCGCCGCGCTCGTGCTCGGCGGAGACGGCGAGCACGTAGCTCGAGACCCGCGGGAAGGCCAGGCCCATGCCCGCGCCGGCGGCCACCCACAGCACCGGGACCGGCCAGCCGGGCAGGTGCAGCAGCGCCACCGCGAGCTGGCCGGCCACACCGCCGAGCAGCAGCCAGGTGCCGACCTGCATCGCGCCCGCGTCGTCGAGCCGGTGCCCCAGCCGGCCCTGCACGTGCGACGCGGCCGCCCAGCCCAGCGCGCCCACGGTGAGCGCGACCCCGGCGAGGGCCGGCGAGTAGTCGTGGCGCTCCTGCAGCAGGAACGGCACGTGCACCTCGGCGGAGAAGAACGTGGCGGCCAGCAGCCCACGGAGCAGCACGACCGACGGCAGCCCGCGGCCCGAGCGCAGCGTGCCCGCCGGCAGCAGCGGCCGGACGGCGGCCGCGGCCGCCACCACGCCGGCTCCGGCCAGCACGACGGCGAGCCCGGCGCCGGCCCGACCCGAGAGGTCGACCACCACCACGGCGAGCGCCACCGCGACGGCGAGCCCGAGCCGGCGGACGCCGTCACCGGCTGCGTGCGACTCGACCGGCGTCCGGCCGGCGTCGCGCAGCGACGGCTGGAGCGCGACCAGGGCCGCGCCGCAGAGCGCGATCACGCCGAAGAACACCCACCGCCAGCCGACCGTGTCGGCGAGCAGGCCGGCGACCGGCGGTCCCACCAGCGACGGCAGCACCCACGCGGCGGCGAAGGCGCCGAAGATGCGCGGCCGGTCGACGGGTGCGAACACCTGAGCCACGAGCACGTAGAGCGCGACGGTCATCGCGCCGCCGCCGAGGCCTTGGACGAACCGGCCCGCCACGAACACCTCGATGGTCGGCGCGGCTCCGGCCACCACCAGCCCGGCGACGAACACCAGCACCGAGGCCACGAGCGGCCGCACCGCGCCGGCGCGGTCGGCCCACAACCCGCCGGCCACGGTGCCGACGACGCCGGCGGCGAGGGTGGCCGAGAATGCCGCCGAGTACCACGCGAGGCCGTCGAGGTCGCGGGCCACGGTGGCCATCACGGTGGTGACGGCGAGGGCCTCGAAGGCCGCGAGGAACACCAGGCTGGTCATGCCGATGGTGGCCCAGCGGTACGCCGGCGCCAGCAGCGGCGTCGTGGTGGCCGGGGGTGCGGTCACGGTCATGGCTGCGACGGTAGGAGCTCAACCGCAGTTGAGTTCAAGTCGTCGCTCAGCGCGGCCCCCACGGACCGGGCGTGGTGGCCCCGTAGCCGCGGTCCATCGCCTCGCAGATGTACTCGACCATCGCGTCGCGGTCGGCGGGGGTGAGCCCGCGCAGCGGTCCCTCGGTGGCGAGGACGGCGAAGCCGTGCACCGCGGCCCAGCAGTTCACGTCGGCGCCCGGACGCGCCTCCGGGGCGAGGAAGCCGACCTCGACGAGGTCGTCGAGGGCGTCGTTGAGCATGCCGTAGGGGTCGGGCCCGACCGCCTTCTCGTCGCTGTCGGGCGCCTCCGGGTAGGCGGTGAACACCACCCGGAACAGCCCCGGCTCGGCGACGGCGAACGCCACGTAGCCGCGCCCCAGGGCCGCCAGCCGACGGCGAGCCCGGAGCACCGGGTCGCGGGTGGTGACGGTCGCGAGCTCGCGCTCGCACGAGGCGACCAGTCCGGCCAGGCCCTCGGTGGCCACCGCCTCCACCAGCGCCTCGCGGTCGGAGAAGTGGCGGTAGGCCGCGTTGTGCGAGACGCCGACGGTGCGGGCGAGCTCGCGCAGCGCGAGCCCCTCGGGTCCCCGCTCCTGCGCGGCCGCCACCGCGGCGTCCACCAGCGCCTGGCGCAGGTTGCCGTGGTGGTAGCGGGCGGTGGTGCTCACGAGGCCGAGGGTAGACGATCTCGGGCCAGATGTTGACACCGCCAACACTCGGGTGCATTCTCGATGTTGACACCGCCCACATCCCCGCCGATTCCACGGAGCCTCCCGATGCCCGTTCGCAAGCCATTGATCCTGGCGACGGTCTGCCTGGCCGCGCTGACCATCAACCTCGACACCACGATCGTGAACGTCGCGCTCCCCAGCCTCGCGACCGCGCTCGACGCCGACACCCGCGAGCTGCTCTGGATCGTGGACGGCTACAACCTGGCCTTCGCCGCCCTCGTGCTGGCGATGGGCAGCCTCTCCGACCGGTTCGGACGACGGCCCGCGCTGCTGCTCGGCCTCACCGGCTTCGCGGTGAGCAGCGCGGTCGCCGCGCTCGTCGACAGCAGCGGCGCCCTGATCGCACTGCGGTTCGTGATGGGCACCTCGGCCGCACTGATCTTCCCGACGACGCTGTCGATCATCAGCAACGCCTTCACCGTGCGGAAGGAGCGCGCCGCCGCGCTCGGCATCTGGGGCGCGGCCACCGGCATCGGCGTCGCCCTCGGGCCGGTGACCGGCGGCTGGCTGCTCGAGCACTTCACCTGGCACGCGGTGTTCTGGGCGCTCATCCCGGTCGCCGGCCTCACCATCGCGATGACGCTCGCCTTCGTGCCCGAGTCGCGCGACCCCGGCGTCCCGGCGCTCGACAAGCCCGGCCTGCTCGTGTCGGTGGCAGCGCTCGGCCTGCTCACCTTCACCATCATCGAGGCGCCCGACCACGGCTGGCTGTCCGCGCGCACCCTCACCGGCTTCGCGATCGCGGCCATGCTGGTGGCGCTGTTCGTCGCGATCGAGCGGGCCGTCGAGCACCCGATGCTCGACGTCACGCTGTTCCTCGACCGCCGCTTCAGCGCCGCCTGCGGCGCAGTGACCATCGCCTTCTTCGCGCTGTTCGGCTTCATCTTCCTGATCACGCAGTACTTCCAGTTCGTGCGCGACTACTCCCCGCTCGGCACCGGCGCCCGGATCCTGCCGGTGGCGATCAGCATCGCGGTGGCCTCGGTGGCCGGCGGGCTGCTCGCGCCGCGGGTGGGCACCAAGGTCGTCGTCACCACCGGCCTCGCTCTGCTCGGCTCGGCGTTCCTCTGGATCTCCACCGTGACCGTCGACGCCGACTACGCCACGGTGATCGTGCCGCAGATGGTCGTCATGGGCCTCGGCCTCGGGCTCATCTCGACGCCGGCCACCGAGTCGATCCTCCAGGTGCTGCCGCCGGCCCGCGCCGGCGTCGGCTCCGCCGTCAACGACGCCACCCGCGAGCTCGGGGGCACCCTCGGCGTCGCCGTGGTCGGCTCGCTGTTCTCCTCCCTGTACGGCGACCGCCTCGTCGAGCTGCTCGAGGGTCGCCTGCCGGCCGGGCCACTGACCGCCGCCCGCGACTCCGTCGGGGTGGCCGACGCGCTCGGCCGGCAGGTGCCCGGCGTCGCCGACGCCACCGACACCGCGTTCCTGGCCGGGCTCTCGGTGGCGTGCGTGGTGATCGGGCTGCTGTGCCTGGCGGGTGCGCTGGCCGCCCTCGTCGCGCTGCCCGGCCACCGGTACGACCCGATGGCCGAGGGCGAGCTGGCCCAGGAACCGGTTAACGCCCGCTAACCTGGGGCGGTGACCGAGACCGTCGCGAGCCGCCGCGAGCAGATCCTCGCGACGGCGGCCGAGCTCTTCGCCGAGCGCGGCTTCCACGGCGTCTCGGTCGCCGACCTCGGGGCGGCCTGCGGCATCTCCGGCCCTGCGCTCTACAAGCACTTCGCCTCCAAGGACGCCGTGCTCGCCGAGATGCTGGTGTCGATCAGCGAGCAGCTGCTCGCGGTCGGCTCCGACCGGGCGCGCGACGCCGACGGGCCGGCCGCCGCCGTCCGCGCGCTCGTGGACTGGCACGTGGACTTCGCGCTGCGGCACCGGCCGCTGATCGTCGTCCAGGACCGGGACTGGTCGTCACTGCCCGACGAGGCGCGCGAGCGGGTGCGGACGCTCCAGCTCGACTACGTCGACCTCTGGGCCGGCCAGCTGCGGCGCCACGACGCCGACCTGTCGCTCGCCGCGGCGCGGGCCCGGGCGCACGCGGCGTTCGGGCTCATCAACTCCACCCCGCACAGCGGCCGGCTCCCCGACCGCGAGATGCGCGGGCTGCTCACCGAGATGGCCGAGCGGGCGCTGCTCGGCTGAGATCGCTCAGGCCGAGCAGGGCGCGTAGTGCCGCACGACGGCGGTGTCGCGGCCGCGCTTCGGGTCCAGCACCGCGCGGACCGTGACCTCCCGGCGCGGCGGCAGGTCGCGGAGCCCCTCCGACGTGTCGGTGGCCGACCCGCTGGTGAGGCAGTCGTTGCTCGGCGAGTCGAGGTCGGTGCCCTCGGCCGACGTCGACGCGTAGACCTCGGTGATGTCGAACACCGCGTGCGACGGCGGAGCGGACACGAGCGAGGCGACGAGTGTCAGCGCGAGCGTGGACAGGACAGCTGCGCCACGCCCGGCCCCCACGGCAGACGTCATGCCGAGCACAGTAAGCGCGACCCGGACCGCACCATGGAAACGCCGAAACTGGGCACGACCAAGAGCATCCGACCCCCGTTCGGCTCCCGACAGCCGTCACGACGTCTCGACAGGCTCGACGAACGTGGACGGTCGTCGACTTGTCGAGACGCCCCGACCCTGTCTCGCCGACCCGACCCGGTTCGGCTCCCGACAGCCGTCTCGACGTCTCGACAGGCTCGACGAACGGGACGGTCGTCGAGCTTGTCGAGACGAGCTAGAGCAGGTGCTCGACGCGGGTCTCCCCCGACTCGAGCAGCTCGAGCACCCGGGCCGCCCGCACCGCGGCGTCGACGGCGGCGTCGAGACCGGCGTCGAAGCCGTCGGCGTCGTCGCGGGTCGGGCGGTGGGCGTGCAGCCGGGCCACCAGGTCGTCGCGGGGCAGGCCGCGCACCGCGAGCAGCACGAACGGGTCGGCCTCCACCAACCAGCCCGCCTGGAGCAGCACCGCGAGCGCGTGCGGGCAGGGGTCGAGCCAGGCCTCACACGTGCACGTCGCCTCGATGTCATGGCCGGTGGGCAGCAGCTCGGCGCCGGTCTCCTCGGCGTGCTCGACCAGGTCGTGCGGCAGGTCACCGGCCAGCAGCGCGCCGATCCGGCCGGTCTCGGCGGCCACGACCTCGACCAGGGTGTCGACGGCCTCGGGGTCGAGCACGGGGAGGGCGCACGACGCCGTCGACCGGCCGCGCTGGTCGGCCACCGACGCGACCAGCGAGCCGGCCGCGACGGTGATCCCGCCGACGTCGCCGGCGCGGGCCAGGGCGCGGGCGGCGCGCAGGTCGGTCTCGGCGTACGCCGCCTCCTCCACCGCCCGCAGCCACGCCTTGCCCCACCACGTCGTCATCCGCGCCGGGCCGCGCCGGGCCGGGAAGGCGGGGTGGGTGACGGTCATGTGCGCTCCGGGCGCAGGGCCACGAGGTCGCGCAGCTCGTCGTTGCTGAGCTCGGTGAGCGCCGCCTCGCCGCGGCCGAGGACGGCGTCGGCGAGCGCCCGCTTGCGGGCGAGCAGCTCGGCGATCCGCTCCTCGACGGTGCCGCGCATCAGCATCCGGTGCACCTGCACCGGCCGGGTCTGGCCGATCCGGTAGGCACGGTCGGTGGCCTGCTCCTCGACGGCGGGGTTCCACCACCGGTCGAGGTGCACCACGTGGTCGGCGCGGGTGAGGTTGAGGCCGGTGCCGCCGGCCTTGAGCGAGAGCAGGAAGACCGGGACGGCGCCGTCCTGGAAGCCGGCGACCATCCGCTCCCGCTCGGCGACCGGGCTGCCGCCGTGGAGCAGCTGGTGCGGGACGCCGGTGTCGGCGAGATGCGCCTCGAGCAGCCGCGCCATCGCGACGAACTGGGTGAACACGAGCACCGCGCCGTCCTCGGCGACGGCGGTGGCGACGAGCTCGTCGAGGAGGTCGAGCTTCTGCGAGCGGCCGGCCAGCCGCACCGCGCCGGACTGCTTGAGGAAGTGCGCCGGGTGGTTGCAGATCTGCTTGAGGCCGGTGAGCAGCGCGAGCACGAGGCCGCGCCGGGTGGCGTCGTCCTGCGGGTCGGCGCGCTCGATCCGCTCCATCGTGTCGCGCACGAACGCCTCGTAGAGCACGGCCTGCTCGCGGGTGAGCGAGAGCGGGTGGTCGGTCTCGGTCTTGGCCGGCAGCTCGGGCGCGATGCCGGGGTCGGACTTGCGGCGGCGCAGCAGGAACGGCCCCACGAGGTCGGCGAACTGCTTCGTCTTGGCCGGCTCACGGCCGGACTCGATCGGCTGCGCCCACGCCTTGCGGAACGCGTTGCGGCTGCCGAGCAGGCCGGGCGTGGCCCAGTCGAGGATCGCCCACAGCTCGACCAGCTCGTTCTCGACCGGGGTGCCGGTGAGCGCGACCCGCGCCGCACTGGGGATCGTGCGCAGCGCCCGGGCGGTGGACGACGCCGGGTTCTTCACGTGCTGCGCCTCGTCGGCCACCACCAGGTCCCACGGCACCCCGGCGAGCGCCCCGGCGTCGACGCGCATCGTGCCGTAGGTGGTGAGCAGGAAGGCCCCCTCCGACCCGTCGAGGCCCTCGAGGTCGCGCCGGGCGCCGTGGAACCGGCGCACGGGGACGCCGGGCGCGAACCGCGCGATCTCGGCCTCCCAGTTGCCGAGCAGGCTGGCCGGGCACACCACGAGCGTCGGGCCGACGGCGCCGCGCTCGTGGCGGTGCAGGTGGAGCGCGATGAGCGTGACCGTCTTGCCGAGACCCATGTCGTCGGCCAGGCAGGCGCCGAGGCCGAGCGAGGTGAGGTCGGCGAGCCAGGTGAGCCCGTGGCGCTGGTAGTCGCGCAGCGTGGCCCGCAGCGCCGCCGGCGGCGCCACCGGCTCGCGCGACGCCGCCGCCAGCAGCCGCTCGCGGACCTTCAGCAGGCTCGCGCCCACCACGACGGCGGTGTCCGCGACGCCGTCCGCCTCGGGCACCTCGACCACGCCGGTGAGCGCCGCGGCGACGGCGGGCGCGGGCTTCACGGTGCGGATCAGCCGCTTCTTGGCCTTGCGGGCGAGCGCGGGGTCGACGACGGCCCAGTGCCCGCGCAGCTTGAGGATCGGCGAGGCGGCCTCGGCCAGCCGGTCCATCTCCTCGGCCGTGAGCGGGTCACCGTGCAGCGCGACCTGCCACCGGAAGCTGAAGAGGGTGTCGGCGCCGAGCAGCGGGTCCTGGAGCGGCTCCTCGCGCTGCGGGCCGGGCCGCTTGCGCGGCGTCGCGTCGAGCACCGCCTGGGCCGAGAGGTCCCGGCCGAGCGAGGCCGGCCAGAGCACGTCGACGCCGCGCTCACGCAGCGCCGCGACGCCGTCGTCGAGAAGGCTGACGAGCTCGTCGGTGTCGAGGGTGATCTCGTCGGGCACCCGCAGCGCGAGCAGCCGGTCGAGCACCGGCCAGGCCTCGGCGGCGGTGCGCAGCGCGATGCTCGCGTGGGTGCGCGCGCGGTCGCCGAACCCGTGGTCGGCCACCGGGTCCCACAGCTCGACGGCGTCACACACGTGCAGCGCGTCGCGCTCGTCGTGCACCTGCAGCACCAGCCGGACGGCGCCCGCGACGAGCTCCTCCTCGTCGGCCTCGACCCGCAGCGCGATGCGCACCAGCTGCGGCAGCTCGGCCTGCTCGCCGCTCGCGCGCAGCCGCGCCAGCCGCTTCTCCAGCCGTGCGCCGAAGTCGCCGTCGCGCCGTGCCGGCACGACCGGTGCGACCACGCGGCGGGTCGGCATCGGGGCGCCGCGGGGCAGCGTGTCGGCGACGGCGTCCAGCACCTGCCGCACCTGCGCCACCTCGACGTCGTGCGCGGCGGCCAGCAGCCGCACCCGCTCCTCGTCGTCCGCGCCGAGCCGGCCGATCCGCCACGCCGAGCCGTCGTCCTCGGGCCGCAGCCGCCCGGCCGCCACCAGCCGCAGCGCGAGCAGGGCCGCCCCGCTGAGCAGCCGGACGCTCGGGTCGAGGTCGGCGAGGTCGGGCCGGGCGTGCGCCCTGGTGAGCACCGGCAGCGCCGCCGTCATCTCGAGCGCGACGGTGCGCCGGTGGTCGGCGAACTCGACCATCGAGCGCCGCGGCCGCTCCGGCGCCTCGGCCGGGTGGAACGTCGCGGTGCCGGTGACGGGCACGAAGGACACGCCGGTGAACCTAGCCGGGGGCGCCTACAGCCAGCCGTGCGCCGGGGCCTGTGGATAGCGCCGGCACGGGTCGGTCGACTTGAGGCACCGTGATCGGCATGACCGAATCGACGAACGTTCCGTTCCGCCCCGTCATCCGCACCCAGGCCGACCTCGAGCGCGCCTGGCGCACGTTGATGGAGCCGCTCGGCTTCAGCAGCAGCAGTGTCTGGCTGATGATGATCGGCGCGGATGACCGGCCGACGCCTCACATCACGCAGATCGAGGACGCTGCTGATCCGCCGACACCGGAGCAGGCCGAGGGCCTCGCATCCATGCTGCAGACGCTGCTGGACGACGTGGCGCCGGGTGGACGGTGGGCGTTCCTTCTGAGCCGGCCGGGCCGCGGCGGCGCCATCACCGAGGCCGACCGCGCGGTCGCTCACGCGATGCTCGGCGCGTGCCGCGCTGCCGGCGTCCCTGTCGACGTCATGCACCTCGCCACCGACGACGACCTACGGCCGCTCGTGGCCGACGACCTGGCGGCGTGAAGCCTCGCCCGATCTCAGGCAGCCTGCGGCTACACCCTCGCGAGGTCGGCCGGTGGCGGAGTTGACCGCCGTGCGCCCCGCTGGTCGCGGGCCGATCACCCGTGCCGAGCTCACGCGGCGGCTGGGTCACGCGCAGGCCGATCCCGGACTCCGCGACGACCTCGCGCTCCTGGCGGGCGGCACGACAGACGACCTCGGCGCGATCCGCTGATGACGAGCGCGACGACTCGCCACACTCGAGGCCACGGCCGACATCGAGATGCTGCCCATCGACGGCGCGGTCGCGGCCGAGTGGGCTCGGCTGCGGGTGCACCTCGCCGAGACCGGTCGGCGCGTCAACGTCGACGACCTCTGGATCGCGGCGACCGCGGCGGCGCACGGCCTTCCGGTGGTCACCCAGGACGACGACTTCGCGCCGCTCGAGAGCGCTCGCGGCTTCCACGTGATCACGGTCTGACTGTCAGCGGCCGCCGGTCTCCGAACGGACGAAGGCGGCGAAGCCGGGGAGCGTGAACCGCAGCGTGCCGCGGTCGACGGTCTCGAGCAGGCCCTTGTCGAGCAGGCTGCGGCGGGCGACGGACAGGTCGTTGCTGCTGACGCCCATCGCGTCGGCGATCGCGGCGCGGCGGACCGGGGTCTCGGCGTCGTCGGTGAGCCCGGCCATGGCGGCCACGAGCCGGCGTTCGGCGGTGGTGACCTTGGCCCAGCGGGCGCGGAACATCGTGGCGAGCTCCTGCTCGACGCGGTCGCGGGCGGCGTCGAGCAGGTCGGGGCCGAGCGTGGCGCCGTCGTCGGGGCGGGCGACCCGCCACACGGCGTCGCCGTAGAGCTGGAGGAAGTAGGGGTAGCCGTCGGCGATGGCCACCACCTGGTCGACGAGCGCCGGATCCCAGCGGACGCCCTGCTCGCGCGCGGGGCCCTCGAGCACCTCGGCGGCGTCGGCGGGCGAGAGCCGCTCGAGGGTGCGGAACCAGAACCGCTCGCTGAAGGTGACGGCGGCGGTGAGCACGTCCGGCGCGTTCGGCAGGCCGACGGTGAACACGACGGCGGGCGGCTCGGGCCGGCGTCCCTGCAGCTCCTGCCAGGCGTAGGCCAGGGTGCGCAGGTCCTCGCGCGGCGCGGCCTGGATCTCGTCGACGAGCAGCGCGATGCCGGCCGACCCCCGCTTCTGGACGGCGAGCGCGGCGTCGGCCACCAGCGACGCCAGTGCGGCCGACGACGCGGCCGACGGCCCGTCCGAGGGAGCCGCGAGGTCGACCTCGACGCCGGCCTTCGCGCCCAGCGCGCCGAGCTCGACCGAGAACCCGCGCAGCCGCCGGTGCCACTCCCCCTTCGGCCCGACGTCGACGCCGATCCGGTCCAGCGACTCGGCGAGCGCCTGCACCAGCGACCCGACCAGGCGCTCGTCGGCCCGCGCGGTGACCCAGGCGGTGACGGCGCCGGCCTCGAGCGCGGCGTCCTGCACCGCCTTGAGCAGCGAGGTCTTGCCGACCCCGCGCGAGCCGAGGTCGACCCGGATCCGGCCGTGGAACCGGCCGTAGGTCGACATCAGCGCCAGGTCGGCGCGCGCGTTCTCGAGTTGGTCGTCGCGGCCGACGAGCACCTGCGGTGCCTCACCGGGTGTGTAGGGGCTGGGGAGCATCACATGATTCCTGATGAAGAGGAGATTTCATCAGGAATCATAGAGAGCGCGACCCCCCGGGTCAGCCCGCCACGCGTTCTAGGTGGCGGCTACTTCGGTCGGCGCTCGTTCGGGTCCGGCGGCGGGGGCGCGTTCTGTGGCGCGACCACCGTGGCGTCGGACTTGCCGGGCGGCGGGTTCGGGCTGGCCGCCGGCGTGCCCTCGGCCGGCGTGGCCGGATGTGGGCTGTCAAAGAACGGCGGCGGCCGCTCCGTCGACGGCGGGGGCGTGTCGCGCCGACGACCGCGAGCCCCGGCAGCGATGGCGAGGAGGAGCAGGAGGGCACCTGCGGCGCCGACTCCGAAGCCCCACCAGGTCGGGTGCTCGGCGGCGAGGATCGTCATCGACAGCGGCACGATCGCGGCGGTGTGCACCACGGCGAGCACCCGGAAGCCGGGGCTGCCCGTGGCCCAGGCGGCCAGGGTCCACATCAGCACGAGGCCGGCCGAGTACGCGAGCACGATGTAGATGTCGTTCTCGAGGTCGCCGGGGCCGGCGGCCGGCGTGGGCGACCCGTCCTCGGCGAACGCCGTCGCCATCTCGCTGGCGAACGCCTGCAGGAAGCTGGTGGTCGCGATCAGTGCGAGGAGCGCGACGACGCCACCGGCACCGACCACCACGCCGATGAGCGCCCGGTGCGGCAGCACCCACCCGATCGCGGTCACGGCCACCACGAAGACGACGACGATCGCGCCGCCGACGATCAGCGTCTGGTCGTCGTCGACGTCGATGAACTCCTCGACCGCCTTGCCGTAGAGCACGGCGAGACCGGCGATCGCGCTCACCGTGGGCGCGCCGGCCCGGCCGAGCAGGTAGGCGACCACCGAGATCCCGAGGATCACGCCACCGACGGCCCAGGGCACCCAGTCGTCGTCCTCGAAGTACACGTTCAGCATCACGCCGGCCGAGATCGCGCCGACGGCACCGGGGAACCCGGTGACGGCGCGCTTCGCCTCGAGGTCGCCGCCCAGCGACCCGGCGAGGGTCGCCAGCAGCAGGACCGCCGTGGCGCCGAGACCGACGCCGTAGACGGACCAGTCGAGGTCGCCGTCCTGGCGCGCGTACACCGCCGAGACCGCGGCGGCGGCGCCGAGCAGGGCGACGCCGAGTCCGACGATCGCGGCGGTTCCACGGCGGACCGGCGTCACGGCCGGGGCGGGCGCAGGTGTATTCATGCCCTGCATCATGGACCCGATTCGGGTTCAGGAGGCGGATGCGAGCACCAACGGGTGCACGGTGTCGGCACCGGCGGCCCGCAGGTCGACGGCGGCGCAGGTGAGCGTCCAGCCGGTGACGGTGCGGTCGTCGACGAGCAGCACCCGCGACACCGGGGTGTCGAGCCGCAGCGCGTAGCGGCGCCGGACGGCGGCCACCCGCTGCGCCGAGTTCATCGCACCCTGCCCGGGCGCGACGTCGGGGT
Source organism: uncultured Actinomycetota bacterium (assembly GCA_963780355.1). GTDB lineage: Bacteria > Actinomycetota > Actinomycetes > Propionibacteriales > Nocardioidaceae > Nocardioides. Next base: position 833,018 of record CAWABT010000001.1, on the reverse strand, counting down.
CGACCACCTCGTAGCGGCCCACCACCGGCACGCCGAGGTGGCGCGCCAGCCCGGCGGTGAGGTCGTCGACCAGCTGCGGCCGGGTGACCGACTCGACCACGACGATGCCGTCGACCTCCGGCCGCCAGTCGGCGAGCACCTCGACGACGGCGCGCGCCAGCGGCACGGGCACCGGGCCGTCGGGGGTGCCGTCGCGGAACAGGTCGCGCAGCGCGTTGCCGTGGCCGAGGTCGGTGAGCCGGGCGACGGCCCGGCCGTCGTCGGCGCCGGCGATCTTGCCCTTGACGTCGAGCCCGAGCGAGGCGAGCGCGGTCGGCCACATCTTGCGCGGCTCGATCACGACGCCGGGCCGAGCGAGCCGGCTCTCGGCCCCCGCGACGGCGTCCGCCGACACCTCGGCCGACAGGTCGAGACCGCCGCAGTTGTCGCAGCGCCCGCACGGCGCTGCGCTGCTCATGAGGTTGGGGTCGTCGAGCTGATCACGGAGGAACTCCATGCGGCACTGGTCGGTGCGCAGGTAGTCGAGCATCGCCTGCTGCTCGCGATCGCGCGCCTCGCGCACCCGCTCGTAGCGCTCGGCGTCGTAGTGCCACGGCCGGCCGGTGGCCTCCCAGCCGCCGCGGACCCGCTGCACCGCGCCGTCGACGTCGAGCACCTTCAGCATGGTCTCGAGCCGGGTGCGGCTGAGCTCGACCCGCGGCTCGAGCGCGGCCGTGCTCAGCGGCCGGCCCTCCTCGGCCAGCACGTCGAGGGTCTCGCGCACCTGCTCCTCGCGCGGGAACGCGAGCGAGGCGAAGTAGGCCCAGATGTCGCGGTCCTCGACGGCGGGCAGCAGCACGACGACGGCCTCGTCGGTGCCGCGGCCGGCCCGGCCGACCTGCTGGTAGTAGGCCACCGGCGACTGCGGCGCCCCGAGGTTGACCACGAAGCCGAGCGTGGCGTCGAAGCCCATGCCGAGCGCGCTGGTGGCGATGAGCGCCTTGACGCTGCCGGTGGCGAGCGCCTCCTCGAGCGCCAGCCGCTCGGTGGGCTCGGTCTGCCCGGAGTAGGCGGCGACGTCGAGCCCGCGCTCGCGCAGGTAGCCCGCGACCTCCTGGGTGGCGGCCACGGTGAGGCAGTAGACGATGCCGGAGCCCGGTTGCTCGGCGAGGTGGTCGGCCAGCCAGGCCAGCCGCTGCTGCGGCGTCTTGAGGTGCACGACGCCGAGCCGCAGCGACTCCCGGTCGAGCGAGCCGCGCAGCACGACGGTGTCGTGCCCGAGCTGCTCGGCGACGTCGTCGGTGACCCGCTGGTTGGCGGTGGCCGTGGTGGCGAGCACCGGGATGCCGTCGGGCAGCTCGCCGAGCAGGGTGCGGATGCGGCGGTAGTCGGGCCGGAAGTCGTGGCCCCAGTCGGAGATGCAGTGCGCCTCGTCGACGACGAGCAGGCCGCAGGTGGCGGCGAGCCGGGGCAGCACGTCGTCGCGGAAACCCGGGTTGTTGAGCCGTTCCGGGCTCACCAGCAGCACGTCGACCTCACCGGCGGCGATCGCGCGGTGGGTCTGCTCCCAGTCCTCGACATTGGTGGAGTTGATGGTGACGGCGCGGACGCCGGCCCGCTCGGCGGCGGCGATCTGGTTGCGCATGAGCGCGAGCAGCGGGCTGACGATCACCGTCGGCCCGGCGCCCTCGGCGCGCAGCAGCAGCGTGGCCACGAAGTAGACCGCCGACTTGCCCCACCCCGTGCGCTGCACCACCAGCGCCCGGCGCCGGTGCACGGCGAGCGCCTCGACCGCCGTCCACTGGTCGTCGTGGAGGACGGCGTCACTCTGTCCGTCTCGGGGGCCGACGAGCGCGCGCAGGTGCCGCTCGGCGTCGGCGCGCACGTCGGTGGTGGGCGGGGAGGTCATGGCGCCTGTCTAGCAGCGCCCCCGGACAGCCGGGCGACCTCCTCCACAGGCCTCAGGCAGCAGGCCCCTTCGCGCGGACGTCGGCCACCGACTGCATCGCCGAGCGCAGCTCGCTCAGCCAGTCGTCCTCGTGCTGCCCGACCAGCCGGACGCACCACGACAGCGCGTCGGAGCGGGAGCGGGCGACGCCGGTGTCGACGAGGGTGTCGAGCACCAGCCGCTCGGGCTGGCGGAGCCGGGTCATCACCGGTGCGGAGAGGTGGGTCCACAGCTCCTCGAGCGCGCCGTCGCCTTCCCCCATCCGCAGTCCCCACGAGACCCGCAGGTCGAACCGGTAACCGGCCTCGCGGGCGATCGCCATCCGGTCCTCGCGGGTGTCCTCGCGGAACGCCCGGGCCCGGCCGGCGCGGGCCTCGGCGCGGGTGACGTCGGAGACCTCCTCGTCGAAGGCGACGTCCTCGACCACCAGGACGACGGTGATCTCCTCGCGGTCGACGGTGATCCGCGGCGGCCCGTGCCGCCAGGACGCCGGCAGCCGGCCCTGGAACCAACCCGAGACCCGCTCCTCGACATCCTCCGTGATCATGATTACATCATTACTCGCTTACTGCGTTACGGCAAGAGCTGCTGGTCCGGTGGCCCGGGTGCGCGGTGAGTGAGCCACCGTTCTCCTGGCGCGGCGGTGAACTGCCCACCGTTCCCGCGAGCGGTTCGGTGGCTGAGCCACCGTGGGGCCGACTGGGCGCGGACGCTCGATCGGCTACCCGCGCGGGCGCCCACAGCCGCCGAAGCGGACGATCACCAGATCCGGACGCGCTGGTCCGGGTCGAGCCACAGCCCGTCGCCCTCGACGGTGCCGAACACCTCGTGGAACTCATCGAGGTTGCGCACGATGTTGGCGCGGAACTCCGGCGGGCTGTGGGGGTCGATCGTGAGGTACTGCCGCTCCTGCTCGGGACGGCGCTTGGTGCGCCACACGTAGGCCCAGTTGGTGAACAGCGAACGCCGGTCCTCGACGGTCGCGTCGCGGCCGGCCTTGCGCTCGGCGATCACGAACGCCTTGTGGGCGATGGTGAGGCCGCCGAGGTCGCCGATGTTCTCGCCGACGGTGAGCTGGCCGTTCACTCGCTCGCCGGGCTGGGCGCGCGGGCTGAAGCCGTCGTACTGCTCGACGAGGGCCTGCGACTTCTTCTCGAAGGCGGACTTGTCGGCCGGGGTCCACCAGTCCTCGAGGTTGCCCGCCTCGTCGTACTGCGCGCCCTGGTCGTCGAAGCCGTGGCCGATCTCGTGGCCGATCACGGCGCCGATGCCGCCGTAGTTCTCGGCGGACGGCGCATCGGGGCTGAAGAACGGCTTCTGCAGGATGCCGGCCGGGAAGCAGATCTCGTTGACGCCGGGGTTGTAGTAGGCGTTCACCGTCTGCGGCAGCACGAACCACTCGTCGCGGTCGACCGGCGCCCCGATCTTGGCCAGCTGCCGGTCGGTCTCGAAGGCCGAGGCGGCGGCCACGTTGCCGAGCAGGTCGTCGGGGCCGACCCGCAGCTCCGAGTAGTCGCGGAACTTGTCCGGGTAGCCGATCTTCGGGCGGAAGGTGCCGAGCTTGTCGTAGGCCCGCCGCTTGGTCTCCTCGGTCATCCAGTCGAGCGCCGAGATCGACTCGCGGTAGGCGGCCAGCAGGTTGGCGACGAGGTCGTCCATGAGGGCCTTGGACCTCGGCGGGAAGTGCCGCTCGACGTACTGCGCGCCCACCGCCTCGCCGATCGCGCCCTCCACGAAGCTGACGCCGCGCTTCCAGCGGGCCCGCAGCTCCGGCGTGCCGTTGAGGGTGCGGCCGTAGAAGTCGAAGTTGGTCTCGACGAAGTCGTCGGAGAGGTAGGCGGCCGACGCGCGCAGCACCCGGCTGGTGAGCCAGGTGCGCCAGTCCTCGATCGGGATCTCCTCGAGCAGGCTCGAGAGCCTCTCGAAGAACGACGGCTGCCGGACGACGACCTCGGCCAGCACCTCCTCCGGCGTGAACCGGGTGCCGCCGAGGTTGGTGAGGTAGACCCGCCAGTCGAAGGCCGGGCACAGCTCCTGCAGACCCTCGAAGGTCAGCAGGTTGTAGGTCTTCTGCACGTCGCGGGTCTCGGCGCGCTCCCAGTGGCCCTGGGCCAGCTGGGAGTCGATCTCGAGGATCCGGCCGGCCGCGCGCGACGGCGCCTCGTGGCCGCCGAGCCGCAGCAGCGTCTCGAGGTAGTCGACGTACTTCTCGCGGGTCTCGGCGAACTTGTCCTCGCGGTAGTACGACTCGTCCGGCAGCCCGAGCCCACCCTGGCCGAGGTGGAACAGGTAGCGGTCGGAGTCCTTGGCGTCGGCGTTGATGTAGGACCCGAACAGCCCGTGGCCGCCGATCCGCTCCAGCTCGCCGAGGAACGCCGCGAAGTCACGGACATCGCGCAGCGCGCCGGCCGCGGCCACCAACGGCTCCACCGGCCGCGAGCCGAGCGCGTTGATGCGGTCGACCGCCATGAACGAGGAGTAGAGGTCGCCGATCTTGCGGACGTCGTCGGACTGCTGCTCGGAGGGCTGCGCGGCCAGCTCCTCGATGATCGCCCGCACGTGCTCCTCGGCCTCGTCGGCCAGCTGCACGAACGGCCCCCAGCTCGACCGGTCGGCCGGGATCTCGGTCTCGACCAGCCACCGTCCGTTGACGTGACCGAACAGGTCGTCCTGCGGGCGGATGTCGTCATCCATCCCCGGGCGGGCGTCGTCCAGCATGCTCACGGGCCCGAGGCTAGCGGGGCGAGTGGGACGAACGAGTCACCCTCGAGCACAGGAATGACGTCGGAGACGTCGAGCTCGGCGGCGATCCGGACGTCGTCGGGGTAGCCCGCGTCGACCAGCTCGACCCCGCTGGCGCAGCCCGCGACCGCCTCCGGCACCCGGTCGCGGACGGCGGCGAACGCGTCGGCGGCGTGCTGCGCCTCCGGGCTCAGGCCGCCGTGACCGAGGGCCGCGACGACGGCACCGGCGCCCCAGAGGTCCTCCACCGCGGGGCGCAGCGAGCCGTCCGGCCACCGCTCGCCCGCGGCCACCACGGCGACCGTGCTGTCCGGATGACGGGCGGCGAGCCACCGCCCCACCGCGGTGGCGTTGCGCAGTGAGGCACCGACGAGGGTGGCGCCGCCGTCGCGCAGCGCGAAGGCGATGGTGGAGCCGTTCGGCGAGGGGAGCACCAGCCGCGTCATTCCCGCTGCGCGGGCCACGGTCTCGGGCGACAGGCTGACACCGCCCTCCTGACGTCCGACGCTGCGGCCGACGGCGAGCACCGCGTCGTGCTCGGCCGCGAACGCCGCGGCGCGGTCGTCGCGCCAGCGGTACGGGTAGACCTCGATGCCCCGCTCGAGCGCGACCGTGAGCGTGGTGGTGAAGGAGAGCACGTCGACGACGACCGCCACGTCGGCGTCGGCCGCGATCGCCGCCGCGCCGATCGGTCCCCACTCCAGCCGTACGCCGTAGCCGGCCTGGCGGTGAGCTGGGTCAGTCACGGACGCGGACGACCGACTTCCCGAGGGTGCGGCGCTCGGCCATCTCGGTGAGCGCCGTGCCGAACTGGTCGAGGTCGTAGGTGGCGCCGATCGGCGGGTCGACCGCGCCGGACTCGATCATCGGCACCAGCCGCTGCCACTGCTCCTGCATGTAGCCGGGCCGCGCGAGCGCGAAGGCCCCCCAGCCGACACCGCGCACGTCGACGTTGTTGAGCAGCAGTCGGTTCACCTTCACCTCGGGGATGCCCTGGCCGGCGGCGAAGCCGAGCACCAGCACCCGGCCCTGCGTGGCGAGCACGCGCAGCGAGTCGGTGAACGCGTCGCCGCCCACGATGTCGGCCACCACGTCGACGCCGGCGCCCCCGGTGAGCTCCTGCACGGCGTCCTTGAAGCCATCGAGCAGCACGACGTCGTCGGCCCCCGCACGGCGCGCCACCTCGCCCTTCTCGTCGGTGGACACGACGCCGATCACCCGGGCGCCCATGCCCTTGGCCACCTGCACGGTGGCGGTGCCGAGCCCGCCCGCGGCGCCGTGCACGAGCACCGTCTCGCCCGCGCGCAGCCCGGCGCGCTCGTGCAGCGCGAACTCGGCGGTGAGGTAGTTCATCGGCAGCGCGGCGCCGACGTCGAACGACGTGCCGTCGGGCAGCGGGAACACCGAGACGGCGGGCACGGCCACGCGCTCCTGGGCGCCGCCCCAGCCGACCACCGCCGCGACCCGCTGCCCGGGCTCGAACCCCGCGCCGCTCACCACGGTGCCGGCGACGTCGACGCCGAGCGAGAACGGCGGCTCCGGCTTCATCTGGTACTCGCCGCGGCTGAGCAGCAGGTCGGGGAACGACACCCCCACCCGGTGCACCTCCACCAGCACCTCGCCGTCCTGCGGCTCGGGCTCGGGCACGTCGGCGACGACGAGGTCGTCGGGTCCGGTCGGGGTCTGCACCTGCACGGCTCGCATGGGGCCGAGGCTAGGGCGTGCCTCAACCGCGGGCCGCTCGGCACCGAATACCTGGACGTGAGGTTCTCCGACCGGGTCGCCGCGATGATCCGGGGCGCGCTGGTGGGATAGTCCGGTGGTGGCCGGCACCGTGATCTTCGACGCCGACTGCGGGTTCTGTACCGCCAGTGCCGACTGGCTCGGCCGGCACGGCCGGGTGACCACCCAGCCCTGGCAGTCCCTCGACCTGGCGAGCGTCGGCCTCACCGAGCGCGAGGTCCGCGACGCCGCCTGGTACGTCGCCCCCGACGGCCGCACGCTGCGCGGCGCGCGGGCGGTGGCCGCGGCGCTGCGCGAGTGCCGGCTGCCCTGGCGGCCGCTCGGGCACCTGCTCGACCTGCCACCGGTCCGGCCGCTGGCCGCCGTCGGCTACGCGCTCGTGGCCCGCAACCGGCATCGCCTGCCGGGCTCCACCGACGCCTGCCGTCTCTGAGGCACCCGCTGACACCTCAGTCGGGCTTGACGAGCCGGTCGAGCTCGAAGTGCATGGGGTCGGTGTAGCTCCAGTCGCCGCCCCAGGCGAAGCCCCACTTCTTGAAGATCGCGACGACGGTGCGGTCCATCTCGCCGACGGTGCCGCGCTGGTTGCCGGGCGTGTTGAGGTCGAGGGCGAGGCCGTAGGAGTGGTTGGACAGCTTGGTGCTGCCGGCGATGAACCGCGGGTAGTAGCAGCCGGCGTACTCGCCGGGATGGATCTTGTCGGCCAGGCCGGCCGTCTGGATCTCCAGGAACGCGGCCCGCAGCTGGGGCATCAGGTAGCGGTTGCAGGTGACCGTGCCGAGGATCGGCACGGGCTCGGTGACGATGTGGGTCCGCACCCAGGCGGGGTCGGGGGCGATCCGGCCACCGCCGATCGGCGTGTAGGTGAAGATGCCCACCGCGTCCGCGAACGAGCCGACGAGCAGGGCGCTCTGGACGGCGTCCGGGTCGAGGCCCTCGCGGGCGACGACGTCGAGGTTCTGCACCGACGCCTTGCCGCCGACGGCGCGCGTGATCGGGTCGCGCAGGCTGGACGGCGACTTCCCGCCGGTGTTGATGAGGAGCGCGTTGCCGGGCACGACGTCGAGCGCCTCGCCGAACGACTCGTTGACCACCATGTCGATCTGCGTCACCTGGGGCGCGTAGGCACCGACGTGGGCCTTCTGGGTGCCGCCCTCCGCCATCGGCAGCTCGACGTAGCCGCGGTTGTCGGTGGGCAGCTTGTCCTTGAGGCCGAGGGCGACCGCGACCTCGCCGTCGGCCACCCGCCGCCACTGGTCGGCGAAGTCGGCACTGCCCGCCTGCACGAAGGTGCGGTAGGCCTCCAGATCGACGGCGGCGAGGGTGTAGCCCTTGTTCTCGATCGGCACGTCGATCACCGAGATGGTCGCGATGGCCTCGACACCGGGGAGCTTCTCGATGGCGGCGACGACGTCGTCGGGGATCGTGTCCTCCGACTTCACCAGCACGTCGGCCACGGTGACCGGGCCGGTACGGGGTCCCGGCTGCGGCACGGTGTAGACCCGGGTGACGTCGCTCGGGCTCGTGGAGTCGGGGCTGGGGGTCTGGGTGGATCCACCGCCGCCCCTGTCGTCCTTGCCGCCGCCCGCCTCGGTCTCGGGCTGGGGCGCGCAGGCGACGCTCAGCGTCACGGCAGCCACCGCCACCGCTCCCAGCGCGCGCCGGAACCGCATGAGCCCCTCCCCTCTGGTCGAGGGTAGAGGCACCTACCCAATTCAAGGCCGGTTCAGGCCTGCCTCAGCTTGCCCGGGAGGTCGCCCTGCGCGGCACCCTAGGTAGTGCGACGCTTCGTCCAGCGGTGATGGGAGGATTGGGTCACCTGGTCCGGAGGTCCGCAGCGTGGCGGCCATCCGATCCGGCCGGTCCCTACGAACACGAGACGTTATGAGCACCGCGACCGACCTCCGCCTCCGCGCCCACGTCGACCGGATCGCCGAGGAGCACCCGCCGATCCGGCTGGACGACGTGGACTTCACCGTGCGCCGCCCCGACCTGGTGCGCGAGCGGTTCGGCCACGTGCTCGACTACATGGCGCGCGTCGAGCTCGAGGTCGACCGCAACGTGCTCGAGCTGACGACGATGCTCCCCGACCCGCCTGAGGTCGACCGGTACTTCTACGCCGACGTCTGGCAGCCGCAGGAGATCCAGCACGGGCTGATCCTCGACACCCTCCAGACCGAGCTCGGCCGGCCGCCCACGGTGGCCGACACCGAGACCATCGGTCTCAAGCTGAAGATCCTCGGAGCCCTCGCGCACGCGCCCGGGTTCCAGGACGTCTGCCGGATGCTCTACTACCTCACCGGCATGTCCACCGAGCGCTCCGCGGTGCTCGCCTACAACCTGCTCCACGACGGCCTGCGCGACCTCGGCGAGTCCGACCTCGCCACCAGCGTGGTCGCGCCGATCCGCCGGCAGGAGCCCGGGCACTACGCGTTCTACCGGCTCTCGGCCGAGGGGCTCTGGGCTCAGCTCGCGGGCTGGCAGCGCTGGCTGGTGCGCCGGCTGCGGTCGATGTCGTACGGACCGGTCGGCGTCAACAACGACCGCCAGCACGCCGACTTCGGCGACATGATGACCACACTCGGCATCACCGAGCGGCTCGACGACTTCCTGCTCCAGATCGCCCGCGTCGAGCGCGACCTGCTCTGGGCGCACCGCGGCGGGCTCCAGGTGCCGGCGTACGTCGTCCGGGCGTTCCGGGACGCCGTGGCGAAGGCCAAGGCCCGCGCGCTCGGCACGCTCAGCGAGCGCTGAGCACCCGCTGCGCGATCCACGCCAGGTCGGCCGCGGTGCGGTCGGGTGGGCCGCTCGGCGCCATCACGTGGCTGAGGACGACGCGCACCACCATGTCGATGGCGGCGTCGAGGGCGACGGCGTCGAGCACGACGTCGTAGCCGACGACGCGGGCGGCCACCACCTGCTTGGCCACGCCCAGCAGCGACTCGCTGTGGGTGGTGAGCAGCGGCAGCAGCTCGGTGTCGGCGCCGTGGGTGGCCGACACCACGGCCTTGAGGAGCAGGTTGTCGTGGGCGTGCTCGAGCACCCGCTGGGTCGCGCCGCGGATGGCGCCGACGAGGTCGTCGGGGTGCTCGTCGAAGGCGTCGTCGACGACGGCCAGGAACCGCTCGAGCTCGCGCAGGATCATCGCCTCGGCCAGCCCGGACTTGGTGCCGACCTCGGTGTGCACGGTCTGCCGACTCACGCCGGCCGCCTCGGCGACCCGGCCCATCGTGACGCGCGCCCAGCCGCCGTCGACGGTGAGCCGGACGGCGGCGTCGAGGACGCGGTCGCGGGTGGTCATGTGCGGGCAGGTTCCACGGGCACGAAGTCCACCTTCTCGCGGACGCCGCAGTCGGGGCAGCACCAGTCGTCCGGCACGTCGGCCCAGGCGGTGCCGGCTGCGAAGCCCTCGAGCTCGTTGCCGGCCTCGACCTCGTAGGTGTAGCCGCAGCCAGGGCAGCGGGCGGCGAGGATCTCGGGTCGGCTTGTCGCTGCGGGGGTCTCGACACGGGCTCGCTTGCGCTCGCCCGGCTCGACCACCGCCGGCGTCGCTTCGCTCGCCTTGTACTTCGCGAGGAGCTTCTCGCGCTTCCGCGGGGAGAGGTTCGCCCGGGTGAGGTCGCCGTCGAAGTGGGCGAGCACGCGAGGGTCCATGACCCGGCGCCAGACCGGGGGCACGAGCGCGAGCACGATCATCCCGGCGTAGCCGGTGGGCAGCACCGGGGACTCCTCGAAGTCGCGCAGCGTCTGGTAGCGGCGGGTGGGGTTGGCGTGGTGGTCGCTGTGGCGCTGCAGGTGGTAGAGCAGCACGTTGGTGGCGATGTTGTTGGAGTTCCAGGAGTGCGAGGGGTCGACCCGCTCGTAGCGCTGCCGCTCGCCGACGCCGACCTTCTGGCGCAGCATCCCGTAGTGCTCCATGAAGTTGACGACCTCGAGCAGCGAGAACCCCACGATCGCCTGCACGACGAGGTACGGGAGCAGCCCGACGCCGAGCCACACGACCAGCGCGCCCCACAGCACCAGCGACATCAGCCAGGCGTTGAGCACGTCGTTCCCGACGTGGAAGGGGTGGGTCTTCTTCCGCGCGTAGCGCCGCTTCTCCAGTCGCCACGCGCTGCGCAGCGAGCCGACGACGGTGCGCGGCCAGAACTGGTAGAAGTTCTCGCCCATCCGCGCCGACGCCGGGTCCTCCGGGGTGGCGACGCGCACGTGGTGACCGCGGTTGTGCTCGATGTAGAAGTGCCCGTAGAAGCTCTGGGCGAGCGCGATCTTGCTCAACCACCGCTCGTTCGCCTCACGCTTGTGACCGAGCTCGTGGGCGGTGTTGATGCCGATGCCGCCGATGCAGCCGATCGAGATCGCCAGCCCGATCTTGTCGACGAGACTCAGGTCGGGCAGGCCGAACGGCGCGCCCTTCATGATCACGTAGCAGGCGCCGACGAACCCGATGTACTGGATCGGCAGGAACGCATAGGTGATCCAGCGGTAGTACCGGTCCTTCTCCAGCGCCTCGATCGCGTCGTCGGGCGGGTTGGAGCGGTCGAGCCCGCCGACCAGGTCGATCGCGGGCACGACGCCGAGGATCACGAACGGGCCGATCCAGAACCAGAACCCCCAGCCGGTGAGGGCCCACAGGCCGAAGGCGATGAACGCCAGCGAGGGCACCACCAGGCCGATCAGCCACAGGTAGCGCTTCCGGTCGCGCCACTGGTCGGTGGACCCGGCGGGGACGGTGCTGTTCAGAACGGTGTCATTCGTTTCGGGCTCGGGCATCGGCGCCTCCTCGTCGCTTGACAGAACGGTAACGTCTGTCAAGCCACTTGACAAGAGGTCCGATTCTGTCAATCGACCTCGGCGGCCCGGTCCAGCACCTCGGCGAGCTCGTCGCCGCCCTCGATCGCACCGGCCCGCTCCCGGAGGTCGTCGAGCGTGACGCCCCGGTCGGCGAACGGCGGCGTGCCCTTGAGCAGCTGCGCGGCGTCGGCCGCGGTGACGGCGAGCTGCCAGGCCGCGGCCGGCGTTGCCTCGGGATCGGCGGCGTGCAGGTCGGTCGTCGCCTGCCCCGGCTCGCCGGAGGCGGGCGAGCGCCACTTCACCGACGCCGTGCCGATCGCGTCACCGGGCCGGACGCCGTCGGCGAGGGTGACCTCGTAGAGCGCGGTGGCGCGGTGGCCGGAGCCGAGCTCGCCGGCGTCGACGCCGAGGTCGTCGAAGTCGTCGTCGGCGATCTCCCGGTTCTCGTAGCCGATCAGCCGGTAGGAGGTGACGAGCGCGGGGTCGAACGCCACCTGCGCGCGGGCCTCGCCGGCCACCGGCACCAGCGTGGTGGTGAGGTCGGTGCCGAACAGCTGCTCGGCCTCGCCGTAGGTGTCGACGTAGGCGTAGAAGCCGTCGCCGAGGTCGGCGAGCTGCTCCATCAGGTGGTCGTTGTAGTTGCCGAGGCCGTAGCCGACCGTCACCAGGTGGATGCCGTCGGCGCCCTCCTCGGCGATCCGGTCGGTGATCGAGCCGGGGCCGGTGGCGCCCACGTTGGCGACGCCGTCGGAGCACAGCACCACGAGGTTGACGGCGTCCGGGTCGAAGGCCTCGCGGGCCTGTTCGTAGCCGAGGCTGAGGCCGGCCTCCAGGTTGGTGCTGCCGCCAGGGGTCAGCCGCTCGATCGCCCGCACGATCTTGCGGGTGTTCCGCACGGGGGTGGGCTTGAGGATCGGCGACGCCTCGTCCTCGAACGAGACCACCGAGACGGTGTCGTCGTCCCGCAGCTCGTTCGCCAGGATCCCCAGCGACGACTGCACCAGTCCGAGCCGCTCCCGGATGTCCATGCTCCCCGACCGGTCGACGACGAGCGTGATGTTCACCCGCGGCCGGTCCGCCTCGGCCACCTCACGCGCCGACACCCCGACCCGCACCACCTGGGTGCCGTCGTCGAGGCTCGGCGCGAGGCCGCTGTCGCTGACGACGCCGAGGTCGGTGTCCGGCACCGGGTCGTCGTACGACAGCGCGTTCACCCACTCCTCGGGCCGGATCGACGCCGGCGGCACCGGGTAGCCCTGGCCGAGCGAGCTGCGCGCGAGGTTGAACGAGCCGTTGTCGACGTCGAGCCCGAACGTCGAGAGCGGGTCGTCGGCGGTGGTGACGAAGCCGCTGGAGCCGGCGTCGACGAAGGTGTTGTCCTCGTCCGGGTCGGGGATCCGCGGCGGCTCACCGCCGCCGTCCTCGGCGATGCCGCCGCCGGACTGCGACGACAGCGGGCCGCTCGCCGAGTAGTTCACGTCGCCGTCCTCGGCCGACTCGTAGTCGTCGTAGTACGAGCGGGCGTCCACGCCGCGGTCCCCGGAGGTGTCGTCGGGGCCGGGGTCGAACGAGCACCCGGCGAGGGCGACGGAGGCCGTGACGAGGAGCGCGAGGGGAGCGAGGCGGGTCATGCGCAGTGGGACGGCGCCACGCCGGCGCCGGTTCCCACCACCGGCGTCAGTCGGTCGCGGCCCCCGAGACGATGGCGGCGGCGACGGCGCCCGGCACGTCGGGGTGGAACACGGTCGGGATGATGAAGCTCGAGTTGAGCTCCTCGTCGTGCACCACCGCGGCGATCGCCTCGGCCGCCCGGAGCAGCTGGTCGACGGTGATCTCGTCGGCGCGCGCGTCGAGCAGGCCGCGGAAGACGCCGGGGAAGGCCAGCACGTTGTTGATCTGGTTGGGGTAGTCCGAGCGGCCCGAGGCCACCACGGCGGCGTACTTGCCGGCCTCGGCGGGGTCGACCTCCGGGTCGGGGTTGGCCAGCGCGAACACCACCGCCTGCTCGGCCATCTCGGTGATCCACTCGGGCTCGAGGATGTTCGGCGCGCTGACGCCGATGAACACGTCGGCGCCCTGGAGCGCCGTCCGCAGGTCGCCGGCGACCTTGCGGGGGTTGGTGATCGCGGCCAGCTGCTGCTTGGCCTCCGAGAGCTCGGGGTCGCCGTCCACCAGGCAACCGTGCCGGTCGTAGACGACGATGTCGGTGGCGCCGGCGGCGATCAGCAGGGTGACGATCGCGCTGCCCGCGGCGCCCGCGCCGGCGATCACGATGCGGCACGACGGCAGGTCCTTCGACACCACGCGCAGCGCGTTCTTCAGGGCCGCGAGGGTGACGATCGCGGTGCCGTGCTGGTCGTCGTGGAACACCGGGATGTCGAGGCTCTCGCGCAGCCGCTGCTCGATCTCGAAGCAGCGCGGGGCGGCGATGTCCTCGAGGTTGATGCCGCCGAAGCCGGGGGCGATCATCTCGACCGCCTTGACGATCTCGTCGGTGTCCTGGCTCGCCAGGCAGATCGGCCAGGCGTCGATGTTCGCGAACCGCTTGAACAGCGCGGCCTTGCCCTCCATCACCGGCAGGGCGGCGCCGGGGCCGATGTTGCCGAGGCCGAGCACGGCGCTGCCGTCGGTGACGACGGCGACCGAGTTGCCCTTGATCGTGAGCCGCGGGATGTCGCCGGGGTTGTCGGCGAGCGCCTGGCTGACCCGCCCCACGCCCGGGGTGTAGGCCATCGAGAGGTCGTCGCGGTTCTTCAGCGGCACCTTGGACGAGACCTCGATCTTGCCGCCGATGTGCAGCAGGAAGGTGCGGTCGCTGACCTTGTAGACCTCGACCCCCTCGACGGCGTCGGCCGCCTCCTGGAGCTTCTGGGCGTGCTCGGCGTCACCGGCGGAGCAGGTGACGTCGAGGACGAGCCGGGTGTGGCTGGACTCGGCGACGTCGAGCGCCGTGACGATGCCGCCGGCGTCGGTGATGGCGGTGGCCACGGCCCCGACGGCGCCGTGGTCCGGGGCGGCGTGCAGCCGCATGGTGATCGAGTACGACGACGTGGTGGCGGTCCTCACAGGCGAAGCCTCGCCCCCCGACGGGTCGCGGGGCAAACCCCTCGGGGTTGTGGTCGTAGTGGTCTGTCGACGTTCGTCGAGCTTGTCGAGACGCCCCGACCCGGTTCCGACGTCTCGACAGGCTCGACGACCGTCAGCCGAGGTGCTTGAGCAGGTTCTTGGAGAACCGGTCGCCCATCGTGGCCATGACGCCCTTCATCGCGGTGCGCACCGCGGGGCCGGCCGCGCGCGGCAGCGGCAGCTCCACGCAGATCTCGAGGCTGGTGGCGAGCCGGGTGCCCTCGTCACCCCGGTCCTCGAGGTCGTACCAGCCGTGGACGCCGGCCCGCTCGGGGGCGCCGTCCGGTGGCTCGTGGCGGAACTCGATCCGCTTCGGCCGCTCCAGGGTCATCCGCTCGGTGAACACCGGTGCGAACCCGGCGCCGAGGACCTTGATCCCGGACAGCTCCCAGATCCAGTGGTCGTCGCGCTCGGTGATCTTCTTGACGAAGGGCGTGAACCGGCCCACGAGCACGGGGTCGACCAGCACGGCCCAGATGTCCTCGGGCGGGTGCGGGACGACGGCCTCGGCCGACGTCTGTGCGCTGAAGGTTCTCACGGGGGAAGTCTGTCAGGCGGTCCTCGGGTCAGACCACGACCCACACGGCGGCCGCGAGCCCGAACACGGCGAGGCCGAGCGTGGTCTCCACCACGGTCCACGTCTTGAGCGTGGTCAGCACGTCCATGTCGAAGAACCGGCCCACCAGCCAGAACCCGGAGTCGTTGACGTGGGAGAGCACTGTCGCGCCGGCGGCGATCGCGATGACGATCAGCGACAGCTGGACGCTCCCCAGCCCGGCGTCGCCGACCGGTGCCGCGATCAACCCGGCGGTGGTGGTGATCGCGACCGTGGCCGACCCTTGCGCCACCCGCAGCAGCGTCGCGATGAGGAAGGCCTGCACGATCAGCGAGATGCCGAGGTCGGAGAGCGACCCGCTCAGCGCATCGCCGATGCCGCTGAGCTCGAGCACGCCGCCGAACATGCCGCCCGCGCCGGTGATCAGGATGATCGAGCAGATCGGGCCCAGTGCGTCGTCGAACATCTTGGTGGTCGTCGCCATCGACGCCCGCGGCCGTCCGAGCAGGACGATGGCGACGAGCACCGAGATCAGGAGCGCCACCGGGGTCTGGCCGAGCAGGCCGAGGGCGTCGACCCAGGTCGACTCCTCCACGGTGCCGGCGGACACCAGGGTGTCGACCACCGTGTCGCACGAGATCAGGACGAGCGGCAGCAGCAGCAGCCCCAGCACCGTCCCGAAGCCGGGCGGGCGGACGTCGCGCCGCACGCCGTCGTCCTCCTCGTCCTCGTCGGCGGCTCCGCCGGCACCGGCGGGCCCGGCGGCGTCGCCCGTGCGCCTGCCGGGACCGCCGCCCACCTTCCCCAGCACCAGGTCGGTGAGCGGGACGTCGATCCGCGCGGCGAGCGGCTTGGAGACGAGGTAGGCGCCGAGATACCAGCCCACGACGGCGATCGGGACGCCGACGAGGAGGCAGACCCCGATGTCGGCCCCGAGCTGCTCGGCCGCCGCGACCGGCCCCGGGTGGGGCGGCACCACGGCGTGCATCGCCGCGAACGCGCCGGCGGCCGGCAGCGCGTACCGCAGGAGCGAACCGCCGAACCGGCGCGCCACGGTCAGGATGATCGGGAGGAACACGACGAGGCCCGCGTCGAAGAAGATCGGGAGCCCGAAGATCAGGGCGGCGACGCCGAGGGCGAACGGTGCCCGCTGCTCGCCGAACCGGGCCACGAGCCGGTCGGCCAGCACCTGGGCGCCGCCGCTGACCTCCAGCAGCCGGCCGAGCATGACGCCGAACGCGACGAGCAGGGCGACGGACCCCAGGGTGTCGGCGAACCCGTAGAGCAGCACGTCGGGGATCGCGCCGAGGTCGAATCCGACGGCGACCGCGGTGACCACGCTGACCAGGACCAGCGCCACGAACGCGTGCAGCTTGACCGCGATGATCAGCACCAGCAGCAGGGCCACCGCCGCGGCGGCGATGAGCAACAACGTGGTCGTGCCGTAGATGGGATCGATCGGTTCCACAGGACCTCCCTGTCCGCGCCGGTCGAGCCACTCTGCCGTCCCCGGCCGCCGTGTCATACGCCGCTAGAGGGGAGATGGCCATTTCGGATCTGGTGCCCGGCCGGTCCCCGCGGGACCATGCACGGGTGAGCGAGCGCGTGCGGTTCACCGGCACGACCGGCCACGCCCTCGCGGGGATCATCGACGTCCCCCCGGGCGAGGTGCGCGGCTGGGGCGTCTTCGCGCACGGGTTCACCCTCGGCAAGGACTCCCCGGCGGCCGCCCGCACCTGCCGGCAGCTCGCCGCCGAGGGCATCGGGATGCTGCGCTTCGACAACCTGGGGCTCGGCGAGTCCGACGGCGACTGGGGCGACGGGTCGTTCACCACCCGGGCCGACGACACCGCGCTCGCCTGGCGGTTCCTCGCCGAGCGGGGCACCCGCCCGCGCCTGCTCGTGGGGCACTCCTTCGGTGGCGCGGTGGTGCTCGCCGCGGCGTCCGAGGTCGAGGGCATCACCGCCGTCGCCACGATCGCGGCGCCGATGAGCCCGCGGCACATCGAGCACCACTACGACCGGGTCGTCGCCCAAGCGCTCGCCGACGGCTGCGCGCCGTGGCAGGTCGGCGGCCGCAACCTCACCATCAAGAAGGCCTTCGTCGAGGACGTCCGGCAGGCCGACGTGCGCACCCGGATCGAGGAGCTCGACGTGCCCTTGCTCGTGATGCACTCCCCCACCGACGAGACGGTGGAGATCTCCAACGCGGGCCAGATCTTCCGCGCCGCCCGGCACTCGCACAGCTTCGTGTCGCTCGACGGTACCGACCACCTGCTCAGCGGCAAGGGCGACGCCGCCCGGGTCGGCCGCATCATCAGCGCCTGGGCCGACCCCTACCTGTCGGTCTGACCGACCTGGACGTTCGTCGAGCTTGTCGAGACGTCGGAACTCCTGTCGCCACGTGACGAAGTCAGTGTGCGAGACCGGGTCGGGGCGTCTCGACAGGCTCGACGACCGTCGTCGCTAGGCGACGAGCGCCTTCTCGATGTCGTCGGAGAGCTTCTCGGGCTTGGTGGTCGGCGCGTAGCGGTCGATCACCTGGCCGTCCTTGCCGACGAGGAACTTGGTGAAGTTCCACTTGATCTTGTCGCCGAGCAGTCCGCCCTGCTGGTCGCGCAGCCACTGGTAGAGCGGGTGCGCGTCGTCGCCGTTCACGTCGATCTTGCTGAACAACGGGAACGTGACGCCGAAGTTGCGCTCGCAGAAGCCGGCGATCTCGGCGTCGTCGCCCGGCTCCTGGTTGCCGAACTGGTCGCACGGGAAGCCGAGCACCGCGAAGCCCTGCTCGGCGTACTCGTCGTGGAGCTGCTGGAGGCCCTGGTACTGGGGCGTGAAGCCGCACTGGGAGGCGGTGTTGACGACGAGCACCACGTGCCCGTCGTAGTCGTCGAGGTCGACGGGGCGCCCGTCGATGCTCGTGGCGGAGAAGTCGTTCAGGGAGGTCACTTCGTCGATTCTGGCATGCACGCCCTCACCCGAGCGGGTTGCTGGTACCCCACCGGGTTCCGATGGCCGGCCAGGTCGACGCGCACCCTGCGGTCACCGAGGTCGAGCTCGATGCCGACGTCGTCGATCAGGGCGATCTCGCCCACGACGACGTAGCTGCCGTCCTCCTGCTCCTCCAGCGACGAGCCCGGCCGGGCCCGCTCGACGTCGGCGGTGGCCACCAGCCGCAGCGTTCCCGGGTCGCGCCGGCGGTGCGCCAGCAGGAGCAGCAGGAACCCGGCGAGCACGACGTCGGCGAACCCGACGAGGCCGTAGAGGAGGCCGTTCCCGGCCTGGCCGGCGGCCTCGAAGGTGCCGGGGTCGTCGGGCAGCACCCGCACCCGCACGGTGTCGCCCTCGTCGACCCCGTCGGCGGCGTCATCGCTGAGCCGCACCGGGAACTCGCTCTCACCCGCGTCGACGTCGGCGGGCATCCGCAGCACCACGAGCCCGTCCTGGGCCTCCACCACGGTGGCGTCGGTGGTGACGCCGTCCTCGTCGAGGCGGTGACCCAGCCACGCCCCGTGCACCAGCGGCAGGTTCACGAGCGCGGCCAGCAGCAGCACCAGCACCACCCGGCCGGCGCGGCTCCGCAGCCAGCTCATCCGGCGTCCCCCGGCCACGGCGCGCCCCACCGCTCGACGTGCGCCGTCTCGGCGAGCGGACGCCGGGTGCGCGGCCGCTCCTCCCGCTCCCGGTCCCGCGGCTCGGCGTCGGCGGGGTCGCCGAGCACGCCGATCGCGACGGCGGCCATCAGCTCGAGGTGGCCGGGCACGCCGAGCTCCCGCGCCATCGCCGTCCGGTCGTAGCCGGCGAACTGGTGGGCGTGCAGCCCGAGCGCCCGCGCCTCCAGCGTGAGGTGGGCCGAGGCCTGGCCGGCGTCGTAGCGGGCGAAGTCGGGGTCCTTGACGTCGTTGCCGTCCGGGTCGGGCCGCACCTGCACCGCCGTCAGCAGGACGGCGGACGCGCGCGGCACCCAGCGGCTGTTGCCCGGCGTCAGGTGCGCGAGCAGCACCGCGTGGCCGGGACCGCCGCGGCGCAGCACCACGTAGCGCCACGGCTGGGTGTTGCCGTAGCTCGGCGCCCAGCGGGCGGCCTCGAGCAGCCGGGCCAGGTCGGCGTCGGCGAGCACGTGGGTCTCGTCGAGGATCCGCGGGCTCCAGCGCGACCGCAGCGGCTCGGCCAGCACCGCCGCGTCGGGGGTGGGTGCCGGCCGGTTCACCCGGCGATCATCGCTCAGGCCGGGCCAACGGGTGGTGCCGGTGGCCCCGGTGACGTAGTCGAGGAACCCGCGGACGGCGTCCGGGTCGTCGTCGCGCTGCCAGGGGAACGTGGTGGGCCGCGTCGCCCGGTCGTGCCAGAAGTGGTGCTCGCCGCGGGGCGGGGGCCGCGTCGCGACCAGCCACACGGGAGTGTCGGCGCCGCTCTCGGCGTCGCGCAGCAGCGGGCCCATCACCTTGTCGAAGCCCGGCAGGCCGTCGGTGATGCCGGGCGTGGCCGCCCAGCCGGGGTGGCAGCTCTCCACCCGCACCGCCGGCTCCAGGCCGCCGCGCAGCCGGGCGTCCCACGCGTCGGCCAGCACCACCTGCATCCGCTTGGTGCGGGCGTAGGCGCGGACGCCGTCGTAGTCGCCGTCGCGGTACTCGATCTCGTCGGGCTCGCTGCGCAGCCCGGCGGAGTACATGCCGCCCGACGACATCAGCACGACCCGCGCCGCGCCCGCCGTCAGCTGCGGCAGCAGCAGCTCGGTCGCGAGGTGCGGGGCCAGCACGTGGACGGCGAGACCGAGCTCGTGCCCCTGCGGGCTCTCCTGCCGCTCCGCGGTGAGGACGCCGGCGTTGTGCACCAGGCCGTGCACGGCCGGGAGCCGGCCGGCCAGGTCGGCGCACCACGCGCGGACGGCGTCGAGGTCGGCGAGGTCGCACACCTCGGGCACCAGCACGGCGTCGGCCTGCGCCGCCCGGGCGGCGGCCACCGTGCGCTCCACCTTGGCGGGGTCGCGGCCGAGCACGTGCACCGTCGCGCCGAGCCGGGCGAACGAGCCGACCATGGCCTCGCCGATCCCGGAGGTGGCGCCGGTGACGACGACGTGCTTGTCGACGAGGCACCCGGGGGCCGGGTCGCGCGGCCACCAGCGCCGGCGCAGCGCCGGGCCGATCTTCGTGTAACCGAGCACGAGCGAACGGTCGAGGACGGTGTCGAGGAACGCGGTCGCGGCAGGCATCGGCTCCACGCTAGAAGCGCGGCTGCCTCGTCGCCTCACCCGGGCTCAGGGCTCCGTGCGACACCCAACCAACAGGGCCCCCCATGGACACGGCCTCGTCGATCACGCTGAGAGGCCGCCCCCCGCTCTCCCCCCACGGTCGAGCGGGGGGCGACGGAGCACAAATGTAACTGGTATCGCAGCGGAGCGGCACCCGCCGCCTGACTCAAGATTTCCGCAAGTCGGCCGGTCAGGGGCCGGGAGACACCCCCGGGGGGTGCACGGAACGCGGATCGGCAGCCGTTCAGGACTCCCCGGACTCCACGGTGAAGATCCGCGAGAGCCCCGACTGCTCGAGCACCCGCACCGCCGTGGCGGAGGGGTTCACCACCAGGTAGTCCATGCGCTGCGCGCGCGCCTGCTCCCAGGCCCACACGAGCACGCCGAGGCCGGTGGAGTCGACGAAGGCGACCCCCGACAGGTCGACGTGGAGGGCCTCGCCGCCCTGCCGGAGCACGTGCTCGAGCTCCTCCCGGGCCTCCGGCGCGGTCCCGAGGTCGAGCTCACCGCTCATCGAGACGACGGCGACGCCGCCCTCCCACCGGGTCGAGGCGATCCGCGGCCCACCGTCGTGGCCCTCGGCCTCCGGCGTCAGCTCCATCTGTCCCTCCGGTGTCACCAGCGGCGAGCCGCTCGGCTCGGCGGGGCCAGCGTGTCAGACGACGCCCGGTCACGGGGAGGGAACCGAGGCAAAGATCGGCCGGCGGTGCCGGAGTCGACAGCGCCCCGGGTCCGGGACCCGGGGCGTGGTGCGCGAGGGGGGAGTTGAACCCCCACGTCCTTTCGGACACACGGACCTGAACCGTGCGCGTCTGCCTATTCCGCCACTCGCGCGTGTAGCCGGGGAAGGGTATCCCAGCGCTCGGAGCGCGCCCAAACCGCGCCGAGCGGGTGCACGACCCCGACAACACCCCTGGATACGATCGAGCGGATCTCCGGTCCCGGGACCGGTGGTCGGCATGCCGGAACGGCGTCGGATGAGGGGAGGTGCGAGCGGTGGGCAGTCTGCAGCGGTTCGAGCAGCGCCTCGAGGCGGCGATCTCCGGCGTCTTCGCGCGCACCTTCCGCAGCGCCGTGCAGCCGGTCGAGATCGCGGCCGCACTGCAGCGCGAGCTCGACAACAACGCGCAGATCCTCTCCCGCGACCGCCGGCTCGTGCCCAACGACTTCCACGTCGAGCTCTCCGGCGTCGACCTGGCCCGGCTGGCGCCGTACGACTCGACGCTGGCCCGCGAGCTCTCCGACCAGCTCAAGGAGCACGCCGAGGCGCAGAGCTACGTGTTCCCCGGGCCGATCGCGATCGGGTTCGAGGAGGCGAGCGACCTCACCACCGGCCGGTTCCGGATCCGGAGCGAGGCCCAGGCCAAGGTGGTCGGCACGGCGTCCCACACCCAGGTACGCCGGGCGCGGGCGCTGCTCGAGGTCAACGGCACCCGGCACCCGCTGCAGCCGCCGGGCGTGGTGGTCGGCCGCGGCTCGGACGCCGACCTGCGCATCAACGACCCCGGCATCAGCCGCCGGCACCTGGAGTTCAACGTGACCCTCGACGCACGCGAGGAGGTACCGCCCCAGGTGGAGGTGCACGACCTCGGCTCCACCAACGGCATCAGCGTCGACGGCCGCAAGGTGCCGCGGGCCACGCTCCACGACGGGTCCACCGTCAAGGTGGGCAACACCTCGATCGTCCTGCGGATCGTCCACGAGGAGCCCACCGGGCGGGGAGCGGCCGGTGTCTGAGCTCACCTTCTTCCTGATCCGCATCGCCTACCTGGCGATCCTCTGGATCTTCGTGATCGCCGCCGTCTCGATCGTGCGCTCCGACATGTTCGGCGCCCGGGTGGCCGACGGCGCCCGTGCCCCCGGCACCAGCAAGGCCCCCAAGCAGAAGGCACCCCCGAAGCGCCGCGGCTCCCCCAGCAAGGTCGCGGTCACGCAGGGCGGCAACGCCGGCATCACCGTGCCGCTCGCCAACGCGCCGATCCTCATCGGGCGCGGCAACGACGCCGCCATCCGCCTCGACGACGACTACGTGTCGACCCGGCACGCCCGCATCGCGGCGTCCGGCGACCAGTGGTTCGTGGAGGACCTGGGCTCGACCAACGGCACCTACATCGGCAGTGTGCGCATCACCCAGCCGACCACGATCGCGCTCGGCACCCAGGTGCGCATCGGCAAGACGATCCTGGAGCTGCAGAAGTGACCCAGCCCGGCGCCGAGGCGAACGAGCCGACCCAGCCGATCGAGCAGCCGATCGAGCAGCCGATCGACCCCGATCCCGCGACCCAGCCGATCGACGCCGACCAGCCGGTCGAGCAGCCGGGCGCCCCCATCGGGCTGCAGCTCGACTACTCGGCGATCTCCGACGTCGGCCGGGTGCGCAAGGACAACCAGGACTCGGGCTACGCCGGTCCTTGGCTGCTCAGCGTCTGCGACGGCGTCGGCGGCGCCGCCCGCGGCGACATCGCCTCAGCCACGGCGGTCTCGCAGCTGCGCGGGCTCGACCAGCCCCCCGGCGAGGGCGAGCCGTCGCTCCTCGACCGGGTCGCCGCGGCGATGCTCGACGCGCACCGCGAGATCGGCCGGCTCGTCGACGACGACCCCGCCATCAACGGCACCAGCACCACCGCCACCGTCGCCCTGTTCGACGGCCAGCGGGTCGGCGTCGGCCATGTCGGCGACAGCCGCGCCTACCTGTTCCGCGGTGGCGAGCTCTCGCAGCTCACCACCGACCACACCTTCGTGCAGAGTCTCATCGACGAGGGCCGGATCACCGAGGAGGAGGCGCGGGTCCACCCGCACCGCAACCTCATCCTCAAGGCGCTGGACGGCGTCCACGACACCGAGCCCGACCTGTTCGTGCTCGAGCTCGTGGCCGGCGACCGGCTCTTCCTCTGCAGCGACGGAGCCTGCGGGGTGCTCGACGACGGCCGGCTGGCCGACGTGCTGTCGATGGGCACGCCCGACTACGCGGCCACCGAGCTGGTGCGCGCGAGCCTCGAGGCCGGCAGCTCCGACAACGTCACCTGCGTAGTGGCGGACGTGTTCGATCCCGAGGCCCCGCTGGAGATCAGCGGCCCCACCGTGCCCACCGAGGTAGCCGGCGACGGCGTCCACGTGGTGCCCGCCGAGCCGATGGTGGTCGGCGCGGCCGCCGAGCTGAACCTCGTCCCGGCCGGCGGCGGACGCGGCCTGTTCCGCGGCCACCGCTCCGGTGACACCGGCGAGCTCGAGCCGGTCCGGGCCGAGATCCCCGACGACCTCCCCTTCGCCATCACCACCGACCCGATCGACGCCGAGGCCGCCCGCTACGCGCCGCTGGCCCCGCGCCGCTACGCCTGGCTGCGCTGGCTGTTCATGGCCGCGATCATCGTCGGCCTGATCTGGATCGGCATCGCGGCCGCGTGGTCGTGGAGCCAGCGGCAGTACTACATCGGCGAGCAGGACGGCGAGGTCGTGATCTTCCGCGGCGTCGACGCCTCGATCCCCGGCATCGACCTCAACGAGCCGGTCCAGGTGAGCAACATGCGTCTCGACGACTTCGCCGACACCGACCGCGAGGCGATCCAGGACGGCATCGACGCCGACGACCTCGACGACGCCCGCGAGAAGCTCGAGGGCCTCGCCGAGGACCGGATCACCCCCGTGCAGCCCACCGACGAGCCCTCGGACGAGCCCTCGGACGAGCCCTCGGACGAGCCCACCGACCCGTCCACCCAGCCTTCCCCGTCCACGCCGAGCGGGACGTCGACCGGCTGATGGTCGCCCCCACCGGGTCCGCCCTCCTCGGCTTCGTGCACCGCCGGCGCCGGGGCGCCGAGCTGTTCCTGCTCGTGCTCGCCCTCGCCGTCGGCGTGGGCGCGTACGCCGCGGTCGGCCTCGGGGTCGATGACGAGGTGCCGGCCGACATCGTCGGCTACGGCAGCTGGCTGGCCGCCCTGATGGTGGGGGCCCACGTCGTCGTCCGGTTCGTGGCGCCGTACGCCGACCCGGTGCTGCTGCCCGTCGTCGCCGCCCTCAACGGCCTGGGGCTCGCGGTGATCCACCGCATCGACCTGGCCGAGGACACCACCTTCGCCCGCCAGCAGCTCACCTGGATGACCCTCGGCGTGGTGCTGTTCGCCGCCACGCTGGTGATCCTGCGCGACCACCGGGTGCTCCAGCGGTTCACCTACACCTCCGGCCTGCTCGCGATCGGATTGCTGATCCTGCCGATGCTCCCTGTGATCGGGAACGAGGTGAACGGCGCCCGGATCTGGATCAACCTCGGGCCGTTCAACTTCCAGCCCGGCGAGGCCGCGAAGGTGCTGCTCGTCGTCGCGTTCGCCGGCTACCTCGTGCTCCACCGCGACGCGCTGGCCCTGGCCGGACGACGGCTGGTCTTCGTCGACCTGCCCCGCGGCCGCGACCTCGGCCCGATCCTCGCGATGTGGCTGGTCAGCCTCGGCATCCTCGTCTTCCAGAAGGACCTCGGCTCCAGCCTGCTGTTCTTCAGCATCTTCTTGGTGATGCTCTACGTCTCGACCGAGCGGCCCGGCTGGCTCGTCGTCGGCTCGGCCATGTTCATCGCCGGCGCCGCCCTCGGCTACCGGCTCTTCGCGCACGTGCGGGTGCGCTTCGACACCTGGCTGCACCCGTTCGACTACTACGGCGAGGGCACCGACGACAGCGGCTACCAGCTCGTCGAGGGGCTGTTCGGCATGGCCTGGGGCGGGCTCCTCGGCCGGGGGCTGGGCGAGGGCAACCCCGGCCGCGTGCCGGAGGTGGAGTCGGACTTCATCATGGCCGCCATCGGCGAGGAGCTCGGCCTCACCGGTGTGCTCGCCGTCCTCCTGCTCTACGGCCTGGTCGTGGAGCGGGCGCTGCGCACCGCGCTCGTGTGCCGCGACGGCTTCGGCAAGCTCATGGCGGTCGGTCTCGCCGCCGTCATCGCCATCCAGGTCTTCGTCGTCATCGGCGGCGTCACGCGGCTGATCCCGCTCACCGGCCTCACGACGTCCTTCCTCTCCTACGGCGGCTCGTCGCTGGTGGCCAACTGGGTGATCGTGGCGCTGCTGCTGCGCATCTCCGACCAGGCCCGCCGTCCCGCGCCCGACCTCTCCGAGGACGAGGAGCAGGACGAGGACGAGCAGTCGACCCAGGTGATCAAACTGTGAACAAGCCCATCCGCACGGTCTCGCTGTTCTGCCTCGGCCTGATCCTGGCGCTCATGCTGAACGCCACCTACCTGCAGTTCTGGAAGGCGGAGTCGTACAACGACGACCCCCGCAACCGGCGGGTGCTCGAGGCGGCGTACGCGAGCGAGCGCGGCGACATCCTCGTCGGCAAGCGGCAGACGGTCGCCGAGAGCGTGCCCTCCGACGACGAGTACCAGAACCAGCGGGTCTATCAGGACGGCCCGCTCTGGGCGCCGGTCACCGGGTTCTTCACGTTCGGCAACACCACCGGGATCGAGCGCTCGCAGAACGACGTGCTCACCGGCGACGACCCGCGGCTGTTCGTGCGCAACCTCATCGACCTGGTGAGCAACGAGCCCAAGCGCGGCGGCAACGTGCAGCTCACCCTCGACCCCGACGCCCAGAAGGCGGCCTTCGACGCGCTCCAGGCGCTCGGCCCCGAGGTGGAGGGCTCGGTGGTCGCCATCGAGCCGAAGACCGGCAAGGTGCTGGCGATGGTGTCGCTGCCCACCTACAACCCCAACAACCTGGCCTCGCACGACTTCGACGCCGTCGACGACCTCTACCAGCGGCTCGACAAGCTCGACAGCGAGCCGCTGCTCAACCGCGCCATCCAGCAGCGCCTGTTCCCCGGCTCGACCTTCAAGGTGGTCACCGCCGCGGCGGCCATCGAGTCCGGCCGCTACGACAAGGTCGACGCCCAGGTGCCGGGCGGCGCCACCTTCCAGCTGCCGCAGACCAGCGGTGAGTCCGGCGTCATCGACAACGAGGGCCGCGACTGCGGCTCGGGCCAGATCTCCTTCGAGCAGGCGATGGGCAACTCCTGCAACACGACGTTCGCGCAGCTGGCCCTCGAGGTCGGCGCCGAGGACATGCTGCGGCAGGCCGAGGCGTTCGGCTTCAACTCCGACTACCTCGACGACCTCGGCCCCCAGGTGCGCTCGGAGTTCCCGGCCGACCTCGACCCGCCGTCGCTCGGCCAGTCCGGCTTCGGCCAGCGCGACGTGCAGGCCACGCCGCTGCAGATGGCGATGGTGGCGGCCGCGATCGCCAACGAGGGCGTCGTGATGAAGCCCTATCTGGTCGACTCGGTGCAGTCCGCCGACTACGACGGCGGCGAGAAGACCGACCCCGAGGAGTTCCGCCGCGCGATCGAGCCCGAGACCGCCGACCTTCTCACCCAGCTGCTCGTCTACACCGTCGACAGCGGCACCGCCTCCCCCGCCGCGATCCCCGACGTCGCCGTGGGCGGCAAGACCGGCACCGCGCAGCGCGGCGTCTCGGGCAAGGCGCCCTACGCCTGGTTCATCTCGTTCGCGCCCGCCGAGGACTCCGAGGTGGCCGTGGCCGTCATGATCGAGGAGGCACCCGGGCAGGAGATCGCCGGCGGCGCGCTGGGCGGGCCGATCGCCAAGGCCGTGATGGAGGCGATCCTCAAGTGAGCACGGGAAGGAGCACGACGTGAGCGACACCGACGGCACCCCCGAGCGGTTCGCCGACGACGCGCGCCGGTTCCGGCTCGACGGCCGCATCGCCACCGGTGGGATGGGCGAGGTCTGGCGCGGCACCGACACGGTGCTCGGCCGCCGGGTCGCGGTGAAGCTGCTCAAGTCCGAGTACGCCGACGACCCCACCTTCCGCTCCCGCTTCGAGACCGAGGCGCGGAACGCCGCCGCGCTCCACCACCCGGGCATCGCCGGGGTCTACGACGTCGGCGAGGGCACTCCCGACGACGGCTCCGTGCACCCGCGGCCGTTCCTGGTGATGGAGCTCGTCGAGGGGCAGCCGCTGTCGGCCCTGCTCGTCGGCGGCCGCGACCTCGACCCGGACGCCGTCCGCGACCTGATGGCCCAGGTGGGCGACGCGCTCGGCGCCGCGCACGCCGCCGGGATCGTGCACCGCGACGTGAAGCCCGCCAACCTGATCGTCACGCCCGCCGGCAAGATCAAGGTCACCGACTTCGGCATCGCCCGCGCCGCCGACGGCGTCGGCATCACCCGTACCGGCGCGGTGATGGGGACGCCCCAGTACCTCTCCCCCGAGCAGGCCGAGGGCCGGCCGGCCACCGCCGCCTCCGACGTGTACGCGCTCGGCGTCGTCGCCTTCGAGATGCTCGCCGGCCGGCGCCCGTTCGAGGCCGACTCACCCGTGGCCACCGCGCTCGCCCACGTGCGCGAGCCGATCCCCGACCTGCCGGCCGAGGTGCCGCGCGACCTCGCCGCCGTCGTCGGCCGCTCGCTGGCCAAGGACCCGACCGAGCGCTACGCCGACGGCGCCGCGTTCGCCGCCGCGCTCCGCGACCCGGCCACCGAGCTGGTGCGCACACCGCCGAACGTCGTGGTGCCGCCGGTTCCTCCGGAGTCGGCCACCCAGGTGCTGCCGGCGCAGTCCGGCCCGCAGCCGACGCCCGCGCCCGGCCCGGCCCACACCGCGTCGCGGAAGAAGAAGCAGGTCTGGCCGGTCGTCCTCGCGGTGGTCCTGCTGCTCGCCCTCATCGCCGTCGTGGCCGCGATCGCCCTCAGCGGTGGGGACGACGACAGCGCCGGCGACGACACGCCGAGCTCCGAGCCGACCCGCAGCCAGAGCCAGAGCCCCACCGAGACGCAGACCGAGGACACGACGGTCTCGATCAACGAGGGCGACTACGTGAACCGGCCGGTCGACGAGGTGGAACAGGAGCTGCGTGACCTGGGCATGGAGGTGCAGCGCGACGAGCAGTCGAACGACGACCCGTCGCAGAACTCGCTCGTCACCGCCGTCAGCCCGAACGGCGACGTCGAGAAGGGGTCCCTGATCACTGTCAGCTACTGGGGCGAGGCGCCCGAGCCGGAGCCCGAGCCCGAGCCCGAGCCAACGACGACCGAGCCGCCGGCCGAGACGCCGTCCCCGTCCGAGGTGCCGTCCGACCTGCCGACGTCCTCGAGTGCCGACACCGGCACCGACGGGGGCACCAGCCGCACCGATGACCCGGCCGCCGAGGACCCCGCGAGCACCGAGGGAGCCACCCCATGACCGAGACCGGTGGAGGCGGCGCCGGATCCGGCTCGCCGCGGCACGTGCTGGTCGGCGGCCGCTACGAGCTGGGCGAGCTGCTCGGCCGCGGCGGCATGGCCGAGGTCCGCAAGGGCACCGACACCCGGCTCGGCCGGGTCGTCGCGGTGAAGCGGCTGCGCACCGACCTGGCCAGCGACGCCACCTTCCAGGCGCGGTTCCGGCGCGAGGCGCAGTCGTCGGCCTCGCTCAACCACCCCTCGATCGTGGCGGTCTACGACACCGGTGAGGAGCCGTCCGCCGAGGCCGGCGTCGCGCAGCCCTACATCGTCATGGAGTTCGTCGCCGGCCGCACGCTGCGCGAGATCCTGCGCGAGGGCCGCAAGATCCTGCCCGAGCGGGCGCTGGAGATCACCAGCGGCGTGCTGTCGGCGCTCGACTACAGCCACCGGGCCGGGATCATCCACCGCGACATCAAGCCCGGCAACGTGATGCTGACGCCGAGCGGCGACATCAAGGTCATGGACTTCGGCATCGCCCGCGCCATGAGCGACGCCGCCAACTCGATGACCCAGACCGCGGCCGTCGTCGGCACCGCGCAGTACCTCTCCCCCGAGCAGGCGCGCGGCGAGACCGTCGACTCCCGCTCCGACGTCTACTCGGCCGGGTGCCTGCTCTACGAGCTGCTCACCGGCCGGCCGCCGTTCGTCGGCGACAGCCCGGTGGCCGTCGCCTACCAGCACGTGCGGGAGCAGGCGCAGCCGCCGTCCGAGCACGACGCCGACCTCACCGCCGAGATCGACGCGATCGTGATGAAGGCGCTGGCCAAGCGGCTCGAGGACCGCTACCAGTCGGCCGCGGCGATGCGCAGCGACATCGAGCGCTACCTGGCCGGCCGCCCGGTGGAGGCCTCGCCTCCCCCGCCGATGCCGCCGCCGGAGCCGCACATGCCGGCCCCCGCGCCGACGCCCGTGCCGCCGCAGCGCCCCGCGCCGACCCCGCTCCCGATGGCCGACGACGACGACCGGCCGCCGCGCACCGGGCTCTGGATCCTCCTCGGCCTGCTGGTGATCGCGCTGCTCGTCGCGGGCTGGTTCCTCGTGAAGGACTCGCTCTTCCCGGCCTCCCCGGAGGAGGTGCAGGTGCCGATGGTCGCCGGGCTCACCGAGGACCAGGCGCGCACCGAGATCGGCGACGCCGGCCTCGAGGTGGGCGAGGTGACGGCGCGCAACGACGACACCGTCCCGGCCGGCCGGGTGCTCGAGCAGGACCCGGGCGCCGAGGACTTCGTCGACCCCGACACCGCGGTCGACCTCGTGGTCTCGGCGGGCAAGCCACAGGTGGAGGTGCCGTCCGTGGTGGGGCTGCCCCGCCGGCAGGCCGCGGCCGACCTGAAGGAGCGGGGTTTCAAGGTGGTCGCCCAGGTGAAGGACACCGACGACGACGCCAACGAGGTGCTCGAGCAGCGCCCGCTCGCCGGCAGCCAGGCCGCCGAGGGCGCCGAGGTCACGATCGTCTACTCCGATGGCCCCGAGGACGTACCCGACGTCATCGGCCTCACCGAGCAGGAGGCCGAGCGGCGCATCATCCGGGCCGGCTTCGACGTGGCGATCCGCGACGACACCGTGTCCACCGAGCCGAACGGCACCGTCACCGACCAGATCCCGGGGTCGGGCGAGACCGCCGACCAGGGGGCGACCGTCACCGTGTTCGTCTCGCGCTACGTGGAGCCGACCACCACCACGCCGCCCCCCACGTCGCCGACGACGCCGCCGACCGACCCCTCGATCCCGCCGACGTCGGGCGCGGCGGCGACCCCGCCGGGCCGGGGCGGGCCCGACCGGTAACGGCGTCGGCGGTCAGCGGATCGGCGTCGCGGAGTCGATGCCGAGCAGGCCGTCGTAGGCCGGCGCCTCGACGGAGTCCTCGGTGTCGAGCTCCCAGCCGACGGCGACGTCGGGCTTGTCGGCGTCGTCACGGAACCCCTGCACGTAGGGGTCGGCGTCGAGGGCGGCGGCCAACGCGTCGGGGTCGCCCACGGCCTGGATCGTGTAGGGCTGCGGGTAGGGCACGCCCTGCAGCTGGACGGCGTTGCTCTCGCACTTGATGCCGGTGGTGGTGACGACGCGCTGACCCTGGATGGTCATCGCGTCGGCTCCGCCCACCCAGAGCGCGTTGACGACGGCCTGGATGTCCTGCTGATGCACGACGTAGGGGCGCAGGTTGGCGTCCGGATCCTGGGCCGCCTCCTCGAAGATCTCGCGGGGCGCGTCGGAGAGCACCACGGTGACGCCGGGACCGCTCACCGGCTCGAGCCCGGCCGGCTCCCGCACCGCGTCGGCCTCGCGGAGGATCCGCTGGGCGGTGCGGTCCTCGACGTCGCGGCTGAGCTCGTCGACCTCGGCCTGCAGCTCGCCGGCGCGGTCCTGGAGCGTCTCGTAGCGGGCGGCGTCGGTGCGCACCAGGTCGGACAGGTCGGTGTAGCGACCCGGCCGCAGGTCGGTGCCCTCGCTGTTGACGAAGCTGACCACGAGCAGCCCGCCGCAGAGCAGCAACGCGGCTCCGGTGCCGAGCCGCCAGCCGCGGCCCGGGGGGTCGCTCTCGCGCTCAGTCACGTTGTCTAAGGTATCGGGGTCAGTGAACCGAACGAGGAGCACCAGTGGCGAAGCTGAAGGCGAAGCGGGACATCTTCGACCCCGACCGGGGGCCGGTCCTCAGCATCCGGTTCGCCGTGGCGTTGATCCTGATCCTGGGTGGCATCGCCTGGATCGCGTACTACTACACCGGCGTCCGCCCGCCGGTCGACGACAACGGCATCGTCGGCAAGGCCACCGGCCCGCAGTTCATGCGCGACCTCGCCGGCTGGAACTACGTGATCGGCTTCAGCGCGCTCTTCCTCGGACTCGCGGTGAGCGCCCACCCCAGCACCCCGCTGGGTCGCGGCCGCGGCGTCGTCGTCGGCATGCTCGCCTGCTTCCTCATCGGCCTGGCCTGGATCTGCGTCTTCTACGCGATCGCCCAGGACACCGGCAAGCTCCCGATCTTCAACGACCTCGAGCAGAAGAACCTGATCGTCGGCGTCGCCTTCATGGCCGTCGGCTTCACCTTCGCTACTCGATGGGAGTGACGCGGGACGCGCGAGCTTGCGAGCGCGTGCCCGCGTCGATGGTGGTCGAGTGACGCGGGACGCGCGAGCTTGCGAGCGCGTGCCCGCGTCGATGGTGGTCGAGCGAGCCGTCACGGGCTGAGCCTGCGAAGCCCGTGAACCGGCGTGCCGAGACCTCGGGAGGTCAACGGCCACGTCAGGTCGCACGGTCGCTGCGCACGTCTCGACAAGCTCGACGAACGATCGTCCACAGCTTTCTCCACAGACTGTGGACGAGTTACATCCGTGTAGTTCTTCACAGGTGTGGATACAGCTGTGGAATCAGTACAGCGCCGCGGCGCGCAGCACGACGGCGAGCGCGACGAGCCCCAGCAGCCCACCGACGGCGAGCGACTGCACCAGCGTGCGGCGCTCGCGCGGGGCGTACACGAGCACGCCGGTGACGACGAGCCCGCCCAGGAAGCCGCCGAGGTGGCCCTGCCAGGAGATGTTGGGGATGGCGAACGTCAGCACCACGTTGATCGCCAGCAGCGCCAGCACCGAGCGGGCGTCGCCCCCGGTCTTGCGCACGAGCACGAGCATCGCGCCGAGCAGCCCGAAGATCGCGCCCGAGGCGCCGAGGGTGTAGCCGTCGGGGGCGGCCAGCCAGAACACGACGGCGGAGCCGGTCAGCCCGGACACCAGGTAGACGACCAGGAAGCGGGCCCGCCCGAGGATCGCCTCGAGCTGGGGGCCGAACAGGTAGAGCGCGAGCATGTTGGACGCGATGTGCCACGGCTGCACGTGCATGAACGCGCTGGTGATCAGCTCCCAGTACGCCCCGTCGGCGACGCCGGGCACCCACCGGCCGTCCGAGCCGACGCTGTCGCAGCCGACCTCGGTGCCGGTCCGGTAGTACGACCCGGGTTCCGCGAGCGACTCACAGATCCCGCGCGGCACCAGGGCGAGCCGGGTGACCAGCCGGCTCTCGGACCACCCCGTGCCCAGGACGGCGAGCCACACCGCGACGTTGATACCGATCAACGCGTACGACGTGAGCGCCGGGTTGCCCGACCGGGTGCCGCCGTACGGCGCTCGCGCCTGCCGGGTGGACTTGCTGCCCTCGGCGACGCAGCTGGGACACTGGAAGCCGACCGCGGCGTCCCGCATGCAGTCGGGACAGATCGGCCGGCCGCACCGCTGGCAGCGGATGTTCGCCTCCCGGCCGGGGTGCCGGTAGCAGACCCGCGCCTCGGGGGTCGGGTTGGTCACGGGGTGGTGCCGGGTCAGCCGCCGACGATCTCGACCGACTCCATGACCACCGGCTCGGCCGGCCGGTCGCCCGCACCGGTGGCCGTGGTGGCGATGGCGTCGACGACGTCGCGGCTGGCCTGGTCGGCGACCTCGCCGAAGATCGTGTGCTTGCGGTTCAGCCACGGCGTCGCGCCGACGGTGATGAAGAACTGCGAGCCGTTGGTGCCCGGACCGGCGTTCGCCATGGCGAGCAGGTACGGCTTGTCGAAGACGAGCTCGGGGTGGATCTCGTCCTTGAACGTGTAGCCCGGGCCGCCGGTGCCGGTGCCCTCCGGGCAGCCGCCCTGGATCATGAAGCCCTCGATGACGCGGTGGAAGCCCAGGCCGTCGTAGAACCGGCCCCGACCACCCTTCTCGCCGTTCGCCAGACCGGCGAAGTTCTCCACCGTCTCGGGGGCGTGGTTCGGGAACAGGTTCAGGGTGATGTCACCCCGGTTGGTCTTCAAGATGGCCTGCTGGTCCGCCATGGCGCGTCACGGTGCCTTTCGCTGGGAAGTACGTGCGCAGCCGAGTCTGGCACGCGCGCCCTTACCGCCTGTCCAGGGTGTGGGTTCCACCCCACCTGGGGTGGTCGCGTGTGGGTACGCGTGGTTGGGTTGTGGAAAAGCCTCCCCCGTGCCGTGAGTGAAAGGACGCCTCCGATGGGACTCCGCAAGAACAAGTCGCTGGTCGACCAGGCCCTCGAGCAGGCCCAGGAGTACGTCGACGCCGCGCGGCCCCACGTCGAGTCCGCCCTCGAGTCGGCGCGCGACTTCGTCAACGACACCGCCCTCCCCGCCATCCAGGACGCCGCCGACAAGGCCGGTCCCGTCCTGGTCGACGCCCGTGACAAGGCCGCCCCCTATGTGGCCGAGGCCCGTGTGAAGGCCGCCGCCGGGCTCAGCGACGCCCGCGACGCCGCCGCCCCCTACGTCTCGCAGGGCGCCGCCGTCGCCGCCGAGCGCGCCTCCGCGGTGAAGGAGCTCGCCGACGCCAAGGTCGCCGAGCTCAAGGGCGAGAAGCCGAAGCGCAGCAAGCTGAAGACCTTCGCCGTGGTCGCCGCCGTCGCCGGCGTGGCCGCCGTCGTGGCCAAGAAGCTCCAGGGCGACAAGGCCAGCGACAACTGGCAGTCCTCCTACACCCCGTCGCCCCCGCCGGCCGCCCGGCCGGCCCCGGTCACCCCCGCGGCCCCGCAGTCCGCGATCGACGACCCGGGCGGCGCCTCCCCCGACGAGGCCCTCTCCGACGCCGCCGACGAGACCCCGCACGAGGTCACGACGCCCGACGAGCCCGCCGAGGTCGTCGACGTGGAGCCCCCGAAGAGCTGACGTCCGCCGTCGTTCGTCGAGCTTGTCGAGACGTACGTAGGGCGGGGCCTAGGCGCGGGTCTCGGTGATCCAGTCGTCGACGCGCTCCCACCAGTCGTAGAGCCACTCGACGCGCTCGTCCTTGTCGGCCGGGATGTCGGCGCGGGGGACGTCCCACCAGCGCATCACGATCACCTTGTCCATCGGCAGTGCGCGCCAGAGGTCGCCGATGGTGAGCAGGTGGTCGAGGCCGGTGTGCGCCACGAGGACGACGTCGGCCTCCGGGGCGGCGTCGAGGGCGGCGAAGAGGCCGCCGGGGCGGGGCGCGAGCACGGTCGTCATCGCCTCGGCCCGCTCGGCGAGCCGGTGCATGCCGAGCTTGTGCAGCCGGGCGATCGCGCGGTCGCGCCGGTCGGCGGTGAAGTTGCCGCCCTCGGGGAAGATCACCAGCGCGTCGTTCTCGTCGAGGCCGGCGGCCAGGTCGGCGATCTGGGCGGTGGTGTCCTCCCCCGGCCGCGGGTTCGGGGTGATGAAGCGGGCGGGGATCCGCCGCAGCAGCACGTCGACCAGCGGGTCCCACGCCATGGTGTCCTTGAGGACGATCCGCGGCTCGCGGTCGTACCAGTGCATCAGGGCGTGGACGAGCGTGAACGAGTCGCCCGGCCCGGCGTGCCGGCAGGCGACGACGAGCGGGCGGCCGGGGTGGGCGTCGGGGCTCGGGCCGTCGGTCTCGATCCGCAGCTTCAGCACCCGCCGGGCCTCGCGGAACAGCCCCCACATCACCGACTGCACCAGGTCGTAGTGCAGCCGCTCCCAGTACGGCGTCCGCAGCAGCCGGCCGAACCCGGAGGCCACCCACCACCCCAGCAGCACGGCGAGCAGCAGCGCCTCGATGGTGAGTCCGAGCACGACGAGCCACGCCAGCCGCAGCACCCGCCAGCGCCCGGGAAGCAGCGGCGAGAGCGCGGCGGCGGCGAGCAACCACAGCGGCAGCGTCGCCCACACCAGGACGGC
Source organism: uncultured Actinomycetota bacterium (assembly GCA_963780355.1). Taxonomy (GTDB): domain Bacteria; phylum Actinomycetota; class Actinomycetes; order Propionibacteriales; family Nocardioidaceae; genus Nocardioides. The sequence goes on along the minus strand of CAWABT010000001.1, from coordinate 798,015 downwards.
GAGCACCACCACGGCCGGCGCCACGACCAGCCGCCGCAGCACCACCGTGGCGACCCTGCCCATCCCGGTCAGCCCAGCTCGTCGAGGTAGTCGGCGGTGGCCCGGTAGGTGCTCTCGATGCGCCGCTCGATCGAGGAGAAGTCGCGCGACGCCCAGATCGTGTCGTCGCGTGCCGAGGTGCCGCGGGCGGGCAGCACGTGGCACTCGACGCCGTCCGGCAGCTCGGCGAGCTCGCGCACGAACCGGTGCCGCCGGGCGATCTCGAAGGCCACCCGTGCCACCTCCCACGGCTTCTGCGGCGGCTTGAGGGGGCGGTCGATGCGGCCGACCTGCAGCACGAACACCCGGGTGGCGCCGAGCTCGACGGCCCGGCCGAGCGGGATCGAGTTCACCACACCGCCGTCGAGGTAGTGCTGGCCGTCGACCTCGGCCGGCGGCAGCAGACCGGGCACCGCCGAGCTCGCGACGACGGCGTCCACCACGCGACCGGAGTCGAACCAGTGCTCGCTCGAGGTCTCGATGTGGGCCGCGCAGATCTGGAGCGTCACCGGCAGCTCGGCGAAGGTCACCTCGCCGAGCTCCTCGGCGAGCCGCCGCACCAGCGGCTCGGCCGAGTAGAGGTGGGTGCCGCTCGACACCGCGCGGCCGACCGTGCGCAGCGGCTTGGCGCCGAGCAGGTCGCGGCGTCCGGACGACGCGGCGCCCTGCCACAGGTCGAGCAGCCGCTCCACCACCGAGGGCTCCGGCTCCTGGGCCACCAGCGCGCCGTTCATCGCGCCGATGCTGGTGCCGAGCACGAGCTCGGGGCGCAGGTCGCGCTCGAACAGCGCGCGCAGCATGCCCACCTCGACCGCCCCGAGCACACCGCCCCCGCCGAGGACGAACGCGGTGGTCATGCGCTCAGACGGCCGGGGAGGTGTCGGTGAGGTCGGGCGTCTCCTCGCGGACCTTGCGGACCACCACGCGCTCGACCCAGAAGATGATGAGCGGCACCAGCCCGGCCACGAGCATCAGCAGCGTGAACCCGAGCGTCCACCGCGCCCGGCGGGCCAGCAGGACCGCGACGACCACGTAGACCATGAACACCCAGCCGTGGACGACCCACATGATGCTGGCGTCCTCGCCGAACCGCTGCAGGCTGCTGCCCTCGGTGAGCAGGTACTTCGTCGGCAGCGCCACCAGGGAGCAGAACGCCAGCAGCACGCCCACCACGAGCGCGAGCAGCCGGTAGGCGTTGAACAGGGTCACGCCTCGACCCTATCCGCGGGGTCGTCGGCGTCCGGGGCCACCTCGGCGGTCTCGTCGCGCACGAAGCGCCACCAGATGAACAGCGCGAAGCCGCCGAAGAACCACCATTCCAGCGCGTACAGCAGGTTGCGCAGCGCGGTGAACCGGCCGGCGTCCGGGAGCGCCTCGAGGTCGGCCTGCTCGAGGTCGGCGGTCGGCTCCTCGGCCACGGCGTAGGCGCCGTAGAGGTCGCCGTCGACGCGCTGCACGAGGTCGGCGGTGCGCAGCTGCGGGAACACGTCGTCGGTCGGGTCGTCGTCCGCGGCGCCGGTGCCCTCGGACGGCTGCAGCCAGCCGGTCAGCTCGGCCTCGCCCGTCGGTGCTGGCGGGACGTCGTCGGCGTCGGCGGTCCAGCCGCGCACGACGGCGAGTGCGACGCCGTCGCCGTCGACCCGCAGCGGCGTCACCACCCAGTAGCCGTCCTCCCCCGCGTGGGCGCGACCGGACACCAGCACGGTCGCGTCGGGCAGCCAGGTGCCCGCGACGGTGACCGGCTGGCCGACCCGGTCGGCGGGGAACGGGTCGTCGGGGCCGAGCACGTCGGCGAGCGGCACCGGGTCCTCACGCGTCAGGTCGAGCGCCTCGGCGGCCCGCCGGTCCTGCCAGCTGCCGAGCTGCCAGGCGCCCAGCCAGCCCGCCGCGACGATGCACACCACGACCACGAGGTGCGCGCCCAGCAACCGGGGCTGGAGGACGGCGGGCACCCCGTCAGCCTACGGACCGATCACTGGTCTTACCACTTGACCTCTGACCAACAGCCACCTACGGTCGAGGACATGCCACTGACCCCCGTCACCCGTCGCTCGGTCACCGACGACGTCTTCGACCAGGTGCTCGCCGAGGTGATGGACGGCGAGATCGCGCCCGGTGAGCCGCTCCCCAGCGAGCGCCGGCTGGCCGAGGTGCTCGGCGTCTCCCGGCCCGCCGTCCGGGAGGCACTGCAGCGGATGGCGCAGACCCGGCTGGTCGACGTCCGGCACGGCGGCGCCACCACCGTGCGCGACTTCGCCCGCTCCGCCGGCCTCGACCTGCTCCCCCGGCTCCTGGTGCGACGCGGCCAGATCGACACCGCGGTCGCCCGCAGCGTGCTCGAGGCGCGGCTCGCCGTCGGCCCGGCCGTCGCGGCGCTGGCCGCCGAGCGCGGCGGCCTCGGCCTCGCGGCCTCGCTCACCGACATCGTCGACCTGCTGGCCGCCACCGACGACGGCGTCGAGCGGCAGGAGCACGCGCTGGCGTTCTGGGACGCCGTCGTCGCCGGCGCGGACTCGCTGGTGTTCCAGCTGATGTTCAACAGCCTGCGCGCGGCCTACGAGCCGGCGCTCGAGGCGCTGGCGCCGCTGATGGCCGAGGAGGTCGGCCAGGTGGGCGCCTACCGGCTGCTCGCGTCGGCGATCGGCGCCGGCGACCCCGACACCGCGCGCGCCGCGGCCGACCGCGTGCTGCGGCCGGCCACCGCCAGCCTGGTGGCCGCGCTCGGCGCGCTCGAGAGCTCCGACGGAGAGGACGACGGATGACCCGCCCCAGCCCCGAGATCGAGAAGCTCGCCGGCGAGCGGCTCGCCGCCGACGAGGCCCGGATCACCGGCCAGGCCACCAAGCGCCGCAGCCTCCCGCTCGGTGGTGCGTGGCGCGAGTTCTGGCGGCACCCGAGCCCGTGGCTCATCGCCACCTCGCTGCTGGCCGCCGTCACCGCGCGCGTGCTCGTCGGCGGCGGCACCTGGTGGGAGCTGCTGCTGCCGGTCGGCCTGCTGGCGCTGTTCCCGGTGATCGAGTGGGTGGTGCACGTCGGCGTGCTCCACTGGCGGCCCCGCAAGGTCGGCCCGGTCACCGTCGACTCGCTGCTCGCCCGCGACCACCGCGCCCACCACGCCGACCCGCGCGACCTGCCGCTGGTCTTCATCCCGTGGCGCGCCCTGGTCTGGCTGCTGCCGGCGTACGTGCTGATCGCGTGGCTCGTCACGCCGTCCGCCACCTGGATGTGCTCGCTGCTCGTGTCGGTCTACGCCATCAAGTTCGGCTACGAGTGGACCCATTACCTCGTCCACAGCGACTATCGGCCGCGGACGCGGTGGTACCGCGCGGTGTGGCGCAACCACCGGCTGCACCACTACAAGAACGAGCACTACTGGTTCACCGTGACGTCGTCGGGCACCGCCGACCGGCTCTTCGGCACCTACCCCGACCCGGCCGAGGTCGACACCTCCCCGACCGTGCGTGCGCTGCACGCCATCACGGACGTCGAGCCTGTCGAGACGCCGGAAGCGATCTCGTGAACTGAACCCCGCACGTCGGCGAGACCGGGTCGGGGCGTCTCGACAGGCTCGACGACCGTCCTCAACCGGGCACGTTCGTCGAGCTCGTCGAGACGCCGGAAGCGCTCTCGCCGACCGGAGCGGGTCTCAACAGGCTCGACGACCGTCCTCAACCGGGCACGTTCGTCGAGCTCGTCGAGACGCCGGAAGCGCTCTCGTGAACTGAACCCCGCACGTCGGCGAGACCGGGTCGGGGCGTCTCGACAGGCTCGACGACCGTCCTCAACCGGGCACGTTCGTCGAGCTCGTCGAGACGCCGGAAGCGCTCTCGTGAACTGAACCCCGCACGTCGGCGAGACCGGGTCGGGGCGTCTCGACAGGCTCGACGACCGTCCTCAGCCGGGCACGTTCGTCGAGCTCGTCGAGACGCCGGAAGCGCTCTCGCCGACCGGAGCGGGTCTCGACAGGCTCGACGACCGTCCTCAACCGGGCACGTTCGTCGAGCTCGTCGAGACGCCGGAAGCGCTCTCGCCGACCGGAGCGGGTCTCGACAGGCTCGACGACCGTCGTCAGCTGACGCAGACGGCGAACGGCAGGCGCTCCGACACCGCGAGCTCGGCGGCGAGCGCGGGGTCGGCCATGCGGTACCCGATGCGGCCGGTGCCGGGGTCCGCCACGACGTCGGTGAGCGCCTCCGCGAACGCGGGACCGCCGGTGAGCCTCGAGCGGGCGGAGACGTCGGAGCGCGCCTCGCCGAGCCGCACCGTGACGAGCGAGCCGCCGTAGCTGACCGAGAAGGGCCCGAGCTCGGTGAGGTCCGAGGTGTCGCCCGACGCCTCGGTGTCGAGGCAGGCGACCGACACGTAGGTCGCCTGCGCCGGCCCCTCCGCCACGACGGCGGCGATCTCGTCGTCGGTCGCCCAGCTGTCATCGGCGTCGGCCGCGGCGCCGTTGAGCACCAGCAGGTTCTCGAGGTCGACCTCGGTGTCGGTGCCGAAGTAGTCGGTCACGCCCTCCTGGAGGTCACTGGTCGGGAAGTCGTCGCGCAGCTTCATCACCCAGCCCTCCCCGTCCTCGGTGACGAAGTGGGCCTCCCACGAGACGTCGTCCTGGGTGAGGCCGTACTGGTCCTGGAGCGCCTGCTCGTCGGGCTTCAGCAGCCCGTCGCTCAGCAGCGGAGTCTCGGCCTCCGCGCGCTGCCAGAAGGCCGCCCGCTCCGCCGCCGGTGACGCGCCGGTCAGGTCGCCCACGCCCAGCTCGAGCCGGACCTGGTCGTAGTCCGTGACCGACAGCGACGTCGCCTCGGCCGGCACCAGCGGCAGCACCGCCCGCGCCGGGTCGAGCCCGGGGTCGTACTCGGTGGGGGCAGCGGTGGCTGTGTCGAGCGGCGGTGCGAGCACCGGTCCGGAGTCGTCCTCTCGGCTGCACCCGGTGACCCCGACGCTCAGTCCGACGGTGAGCACGGTCACGACGATCCCGCTGCTGTGCACGGCCGAAGTGTGCCGCATTCGACGGGCGTCGTCAGCGATCAGCCCGCCCGCCCGCTGGGCTCGTGGTTCAGTCGGCTCATCACAGGGGTGGCCGCGATGCCGTGCACCACGACCGACAGGGCGATCGTGAAGCCGACCGTCGCCCACAGCCACGCTGCCTCCGGCACGTCGGCCTCGCTCGTGGCGTAGGCGACGTAGAACAGGCTGCCCACACCACGGATGCCGAAGAACGCCACCGCCGTCCGGCCGCGGGCGTCGAGCCCGCCGGCCAGCGGGTCGCGCCGGGGCGCGACGGCCAGGCTCAGCCAGGCCGCGGCCGGGCGCACGACGGCGACGAGCAGCACCCCCACCAGCACCCCACGCCAGTCGAGGTCGGCCAGCAGTCCCGAGGAGAATGCGAGGCCGAGCACGAGCAGGACGAACAGGGTGAGCAGCCGCTCGAGGCGGGTGATGACGTCGTGCATCGCCCGGTGGTACTCGTGGCGGTGCTCGGCGGCGCGCAGGGCCATCGCGCAGGCGAAGACGGCGAGGAAGCCGTAGCCGTGCAGGAGCTCCGTCGCACCGTAGGCGGTCAGCAGCGCAGCCAGCGCCAGCAGCGGCTCGCCCTGCTCGGCGAGCCGCAGCGGCTCCGGACGCGCCCGGAAGGCGACGTGACCGAGCAGCCGGCCGAGGGCCACGCCCACCGCTACCCCGATCGCCACCTGGCCCAGCACGTGCCAAGCCAGCCACGTGCCGACGCCGCCGAGCAGCGACCCGCCCGCGAGGACCAGCAGGGCCAGGTGCACGAACGGGAACGCGAGACCGTCGTTCAGCGCCGCCTCGGAGGTCAGGGCGAACCGCACCTCCCCGGCCTCGGTCACCCTGGTCCGGTCCTGGGCATAGGGCACCTCGTCGGGCGCATCGTCGTCGATGCCCTCGCCCGGACCGCCGACCTGCACGTCGGAGGCCAGCACCGGGTCGGTCGGCGACAGCACCGCCCCGAGCAGCAGCGCCGCCCCGGCGCCGAGGCCGAGAGCCGCCCACCCGAGCAGGGCGACCGCCGCGACCGTGAGTGGCATGGCGACGCCGAGGAGCCGCCAGGTCGGCGACCATCGACGCCAGGTGTGCGGGTGCAGCAGGTCCAGCGGCCGGTCGATCGAGAGGCCGACACCCATGAGCGCGGTGAGGACGGTCAGCTCGGTCACATGCTCGACGACCGCATGGGTGGTGGGGTCCTCGAGGTCGATCGTGAGGTCGGCGGTCAGGGGCGTGAAGCCGAGCGCCACGCCCACCATCAACAGCACCATCGCCGGGGAGATCGCGAACCGGCGCAGCACGGTCGGCAGCGCCACCGCCAGCAGCAGGCACACCCCGGCGAGGAGGAAGATGCGGTCGGCGTCCATGCTCACCTTCGGTCGACGTGGGGGCACAGCGAGGCCCGGTAGGCCTCTACCGTGACAGGACAGGTCGCGGGCGCGGCCCACCCCCGAGCACCATGCCCGACGGCCAGGGGCCTCCACGGGTGATGTGGTCGCGTCCGGCCTTGCCGAAGGATGGTCCAGATGAGCAGGAACACGACCACGGTCACGGCCACGCCGCAGCAGGTCTGGGACGTGCTCGCGGACGGGTGGCTGTACCCGCTGTGGGTGGTCGGCGCATCGCGGATCCGCGACGTCGACGCCACCTGGCCCGCGCCCGACGCGTGCCTGCACCACTCCGTGGGCACCTGGCCGTTGTTGCTCGACGACACCACCGAGGTGATCGAGAGCGAGCCGCCGACGCGGCTGCTGCTGCGAGCCCGGGCCTGGCCGTCCGGTGAGGCGCAGGTGTCGATCACCCTCCGTCGGCTGAAGGGCGAGCGCACCGAGATCGTGCTCGAGGAGGATGCCGTGCGGGGCCCGGGAAAGCTCGTCCCGTCGTTCCTGCGCCAGCCACCCCTCGCGTGGCGCAACACCGAGACGCTGCGGCGCCTGGCCTTCCTGGTCGAACGGCGTCCGTGACGGCCTACGACGCCGTGGTGATCGGCGCCGGGCCCAACGGCCTGGTCGCCGCGAACCTGCTCTGCGACGCCGGATGGTCGGTGGTCGTGCTCGAGGCTCAGCCCGAGCCGGGTGGTGGAGTCCGGAGCTCGCGTGAGGTGCACCCCGACTTCGTGCACGACACGTTCAGCGCGTTCTACCCGTTCGGTGCGGCGTCGCCGGTGATCACGTCGTTGCAGCTCGAACAGCACGGGCTGGAGTGGAGCCACGCGCCCGCCGTGCTCGGCCACCCTCGGCCGGACGGGAGCTGGGCCCTGTTGCATCGCGACCGCAGCGCCACCGCGGCACTCATGGACGCCGAGCACCCCGGGGACGGCGACGCGTGGCTCGACCTGTGCGGGATGTGGGACGAGATCGGCGACCAGCTCGTCGGCGGTCTGCTCGCTCCCTTCCCCCCGATCCGCGCGGGGGCGGGGGTCCTGGCGCGGCTGCGGCGGGCTGGTGGCCTCGAGCTGGTGCGGACCCTCCTGTCGCCCGCCCGGGAGCTCGGGAAGGGCCGCTTCGGTGGCGACGCCCCCGGCTTGTTGCTCGCCGGCAACGCCGGTCACGCCGACATCCCGCTCGACGCGCCGGGCTCGGGCCTGCTCGGACTGCTCCTGACGATGCTCGGCCAGCAGGTGGGGTTCCCGGTGCCCGTGGGTGGAGCCGGGGAGCTGTCGGCTGCGATGGTCACCCGGCTGCTCGCTGGGGGTGGCGAGCTGCGGTGTCGCAACCAGGTCGTGGGTATCGACGTCGAGGGAGGGCGACCGCGTCGGGTCCGGGTCGACGGCGGTGAGGTCGTCGAGGTCCGGCACGCCGTCGTCGCCGACGTCGCCGCGCCGTACCTCTACGAGACCCTCCTCGACGCCTCCGTGGTGCCGTCGCGGGTGGCCCGCGGCCTGCGCCGCTTCCAGTGGGACCCGGGCACGGTGAAGGTCGACTGGGCTCTGAACGGCCCGGTGCCGTGGGCCTCCCCGCCGGCGCATCCACCGGGCACCGTCCACGTGGCCGACTCCCTCGACCAGATGACCGAGACCGGCCACCAGATCGCCGACGGGGTGCTACCGGCGGCACCGTTCATGCTCTGCGGTCAGATGACCACCAGCGACCCGACCCGCTCGCCCACCGGCACCGAGTCGCTGTGGGCCTACACCCACGTGCCCCACCGACTTCGCCGCGACGGCGCGGACGGCACCGGACACGCAGCGGTGCGCGGTGTGTGGGACCGCGACGACTGCGAGCGCTTCGCCGACCGCGTCCAGGACCGCATCGAGGCCCTCGCACCCGGCTTCGGCGGCACGGTGCTCGCACGGCGCGTGCTCGGTCCGCGCGAGCTCGAGCGGACCAACGCCAACCTCGTCGGGGGCGCACTGGGCGGCGGGACCGCGCAGCTGCACCAGCAGCTCGTGTTCCGTCCCGTGCCCGGGTGGGGCCGGGCCGAGACCGGGGTGGCCGGGGTGTACCTCGGGTCCGCCTCGGCCCACCCCGGCGGCGGCGTCCACGGCGCGCCCGGCGCCAACGCAGCCCGGGCGGCCCTGGCCCACGCCCGACCGCGCCGGCTGCTCGGCCGCATCCCTCGCGTCGTGCCCAGGCACCCCCGCGGGTGACCTGATCGCCACGGCGACCTGCCTACGTTCGAAGGCACCGTGTGGCGGCCCAGCCGTCACCCCGCTACTCCTGGGAGTGCCATGAAAGCCGTCACCTGGCAGGGTCCGCAGGACGTCCGCGTCGAGGATGTCCCGGACCCCTCGATCATCGACCCGACCGACGCGATCATCCGCGTCACCACCACCGGGCTGTGTGGATCAGATCTGCACCTCTACGACCCGCTCGCTCCCTTCATGGACCCCGGTGACGTGATCGGCCACGAGCCGATGGGCGTCGTCGAGGAGGTCGGCCCGGGGGTCAGGGACCTGAAGGTCGGCGACCGGGTGGTCGTGCCCTTCAACATCAGCTGCGGCCACTGCTGGATGTGCGAGCGCGGGCTGCACAGCCAGTGCGAGACCACCCAGAACCGCGACCAGGGCACCGGCGCGAGTCTCCTGGGGTTCAGCCGCCTCTACGGCTCCGTGCCGGGCGGTCAGGCCGAGCTGCTCCGGGTGCAGTTCGCCGACTTCCTGCCCGTCAAGGTGCCGCACGGCCCGCCCGACGACCGCTTCGTCTTCCTCTCCGACGTGATCCCGACGGCCTGGCAGGGCGTCCGCTACGCCGACACCCCGGAGGGCGGGACTCTCGTCGTCATGGGCGCCGGCCCGATCGGTGACATGGCCACCCGCATCGCCCTGCACGACGGCGTCCGGGTCATCGTGGTCGACCGGGTGCCCGAGCGGCTGTCCCGCGTCGCGAAGCTCGGGGCGGAGATCATCGACCTCGACGCCGTCGACGACGTCGGCACCGAGGTCCGCGCCCGCACCGACGGCCGCGGCGCGGACTCCGCGATCGACGCGGTCGGCATGGAGGCACACGGCAACCCCGTGGCCGAGAGGCTCATCAAGACCATCGGGCTGCTGCCCGACAAGGTCGCCGACCCGCTGATGAAGAACGTCGGCTTCGACCGGACGGCAGCGCTCCTGGCCTCGATCGACAGCGTGCGCCGCGGCGGCACCGTCTCGGTGCTGGGCGTCTACGGCGGCGCCACCGAGCCGATGCCGATGATGCAGATGTTCGACAAGCAGGTGCAGCTGCGCATGGGCCAGGCCAACGTCCGGCGATGGAGCGACGACATCCTGCCGCTGCTCGTCGACGACGCCGACCCGCTCGGCACCGAGTCGTTCGCCACCCACCGGCTTCCGTTGAGCGAGGCACCGCAGGCGTACGCCGACTTCCGGGACAAGAAGGACGGCATGGTCAAGGTCGTGTTCGCCCCGTGACGGATCGGCCCGCCCGGGGGCCGGCTGTCGTCGTCGTCACCGGCGCCTCCAGCGGCATCGGGCGGGCCACCGTGCACCGCGCCGCCGCGCGTGGTGACCATGTCGTCCTCGTCGCCCGTGGCGAGTCCTCGCTGCGGCAACCTGAGACAGGCACGGCGGACGTCGCTCAGGAGCTGATCAGCTCGGCCGACGCTCGGCGGGCAGTCGCTTGTGGGTGCCGTCGCACCAAGGAGCGCGGGCACTGGCACCGCACCGGCACACGGCCGACACCGGCCGGTCCGTGCGGTGTCGGGTGCCGTCCGCCGCCTCGATCACGGCCTCACCTGCCACGAGCAGCGGACCGCCCGGGCAGAGCCGGATGCGAGGGACCTGCTCGCTCACGCGGCGACCGCCGCCCATCGCGAGAGGAGCGTCGACGCCGTCCGGCTCTCGAGATCGAGACACGTCCACGCACCGAAGAACACGTCCTCGCGGAGGTCGGGCTCGTCGGCCACCAGCACACCGCACACGTCGCGGGCCGCGATCTGCTCGTGCACGGCGTCGGCCTCGATGTGCTCGTCGTAGTAGGCCACGATCGAGTCGGGGAAGCCGAGCCGGCGCAGGCCCTGGACCAACCGGCGGGCCGGGAGCGAGGTGCTGGCCTCGAAGGCCGCCAGGTGACCGACGGCAGCTCCCCGCAGGCGACGCTGCAGACCGAACATGCTCAACGCGTTGTTCTGCTCGAGCACCTCGGCGGTGGCCGTGCCGACGTGGGCACCGTAGGTCGCGTCGATGCCCGCGTCCTCGAGTCCCCGGGCGAACATCGCGTGGTGCAGCCGCTCGGGGTCGCCGACGCCGTACTCGTCGTACTGCACCTGCATCAGCGCAGCCTTGGGGCTGGCCTCGAGGCGCGCCAGCACCCAGGTGGTCGGGTCGGCCTCCTTGAGGTGGTAGACCGAGCGCTGCCGCAGGAGCTCCACCACCTCGTCGTAGGTGGCCGTGCGCTGCACGTGCGCGGCGAGCGAGGGCCCGTCGTGTGTGGCCGCGAGATCCAGCAGGGCCTCACCGACGTCGCTCGCGTCGAGCGTCGTCCCCGACGCGAGGAACCGGCGCCGCAGCCGCGCCTCGAGGTCGTCCTCGAGGGCGCGGCGCAGCGGCGCGAGCGCGGGCGACCACTCCCAGCGGTCGTCGACCTCCGCGAACCCGCGGTAGTGCAGCTCGTGCAGCACCCACAGCGAGAGCGCGTGGTCGTCCGGCTCACCAGGGAGCTCTGGAACGTTCCCGAGCTGCGCGGTGTCGTCCACGGGACCCCGGAGCACCTGGTGCAGACGTTCGCCCAGCGGTCCTCGAGGCGGCGGAAGTCTCACCTCGTCATCCTGCCCGCCCACCGACCGGAACCGTGTCGCCCGTGAGGGTGGGTGCCCGTGACCAACCCCCGCAGGCCCGCCACCCCTGAGGGAGATTCTCGGCGAGGAGCACCGATGACCGACGTCCGACTCGACGCCGACGTCGTGCAGCTACGCCCGGCGACGGGCCGCCGCTGCGGCTCGGCCTGGTGGGTGCGAACCGCCGCGAGGAAACGTCACCGCACGAGGCACCCCCGAGGGGTCCACCCGCCCTGTCCGGGTCATGGTGAATGCCCCGTCCGGGTCATGGCGCCGACTTCACCCTTAGGGGTAGGCATACAACGCAAACAATTCACAGAATTCCCTGCCACGTGTGCGGGGGGACCTCCCCGAACCAGGGCAACGCATCTCGCGTGTCGCACACGGACCACCACCGTCGAGGGGTCCTCATGAGCATGCGCTCCGTCCTGCCGTCCTGCCGTCGTTCCGTCGCTGCACTGGCCGCCGCCGCCCTGGCAGCGTGGACGGCGCTCCTCTTCGTCGGGGCGCCCGCCCAGGCCGACGACTCGCCCTTCGTCGTCTCGATGACGCCGTCCGCGTCGACCGTCGCGTCCGGCCAGTCGCTGACGTACACGATCGACGTCAACAACTCCGGCGGTGACATCACCCAGACCACCCAGCTGATCGCGCAAACGAACGGCCTGACCGGGCTGATCCTCACCAGCAACGTCGGCACCTGCACGCAGAGCAACAACCAGGTGAGCTGCAGCGCGGGCACCATGCCCGGGTTCAGCAACTGGCGGGTGACGATCCGCGGCACGGTCACGGCGGCCAACGGGACCACGCTGTTCAACGGCGTCACCGTGACGGGCAACCACGAGAGCTCCGGCTACGAGACGGTCGTGAACAGTCAGGTGCTGGTGAGCAACGACAACCAGGGAGCGAAGGCCGACCTGGGGGTCAGCGTGCAGGGACCCGCGACCATCGCGGACGGTACGAGCCCGCCCGCCACGAACATCACCTACCAGCTCACCGTCAACAACTCCGGCGGCGTGAACGCCGTCGACGTGCGCGTGGTCAACAACCTGCCCGCCGGCATGAGCGTCGCCTCCGCCAGCGGCAACAGCCTGTTCGCCTGCAGCAGCGCTGGATTGACCACGACGTGCACCGGCGGGCGGGTGAATGCCGGTTCCAACGCGACGATCACGATCGTGGCCAACCCGGGCTTCCATGCCGCCGGGGCTCAGCTCAAGGACACCGCCGTCGTCGACCCGTACGACACCGTCGACGAGCTGAACGAGCTCAACAACACCGGTTCGCTGGTGTCGGTGAGCGGTGCCGACGCCGTGCAGACCGGGCTCCAGATCACCATGACCGATAGCCCGGACCCGCTGCGGCCCGGTGACCTGCTCACCTACGTGATCACGGTCAAGAACCTCGACACCAAGAACCGCGCCGACAACGTCTCGATCAGCGACGTCACGCAGGGCCTGGACGCCTCCAGCATCACGGCGACGAGCACCAAGGGCGTGTGCACGGTCACCGCCCCACGGGTGACCTGCACCCAGAAGAGCCCGACCATGCGGCTCAACGCACTGGAGACGATGACGGTGACGATCCGTGGCTTCGTCACCAGCACCGCCGGATCGCTCATCACCAACACCTCGACGGCGACCGGCGTGATCAAGAACAAGTCGGTCACCAACAACGCGATGACCACGACCTCGGTGCGTCCCGGCGTCGACCTGAGCGTGGTCATGCAGGCCGCGACCACGCACGACGACCCGGACGAGACCGCGACCGTCTCGGAGTTCCGCGCCTTCGACGAGTTCCGCTACGACATCGCCGTCGGCAACAGCGGCCTCGACGACGCCCGTGACGTGCTGGTGCGGCTGGTCGTCGCGCCCGACGTCGTGCTGAAGTCCGACACGCTGATCGCGCCGGACACCACCTGCGCCCAGGCCGGCCGGGTGATCACCTGCACCCTCGACAACATGGTCGGCAGCGTCAACAGCGGCCAGGTGTGGGGCACGGTGCAGAACTTCTCCATCTACGTCGTCTCGCCGCCCCACCCGGGCCCGATCGACGCCACCGTCACGGTCGACCCGACGAACGCGATCTTCGAGCCGGACGAGACCAACAACGTCTGGTCGATCACCACGCCGATCGTCACCGGCGTCGACCTCACCGTGACCAAGACGGCGGTCGACCCGATCGTGCCGAGCGGCACGCTGCCCTACAAGATCACCCTCACCAACCTCGGCACCGAGGACGTGACCGGGGTGACCTTCAAGGACTTCCTGCCCGCGGGCACCCGGTTCCGCTCGATCGACGACGGCGGGCTCTCGCACAACTTCACCTGCTCGCACGACGGCTCCGCCACCGGCGGGGTGGCCGAGTGCCACGGCGGCATCCTCCGCGGCACGCACGACCACACGCTGCCCCCGGACTCGGTGACGATCACGCTTGTCGTGTTCGCCCCGACGCAGCCGGGCTTCTACACCAACCAGGTGCGCGTCGATCCCGGCAACGCGATCCCCGAGCTCATCGAGGGCAACAACACCGCGTCGTGGACCACCGAGGTGAACATCGCGACCGGCGTGAACGCCTTCCACGAGTTCACCATCGACAAGGTCCAGACCTCGCCCGGGGCTCCTGACGCCTTCAAGGTCGTGCCGAGCGGCATCGTCGAGTACGACCTGATCGCCACCAACCACGGCTCCGACGTCGCCTTCGACGTCACCGTGGAGGACATCATCCCGGTCGGGTTCACCTTCCGGTCCGCCAAGGACACGCTGCCCGGCACGGGTGACTTCCAGTGCACCGAGGCGGGCGGCACGATCACCTGCTCCGGCGGCACCCTCGACGGGTCCATCGGCCAGACCGTCCAGGCCGGCGACTCGACCCGGACGATCCACATCAGCCTGTTCGCGGCGAGCCAGCCCGGCTTCTACACGAACAAGACCCTCATCGATCCGGCCAACACCCACCCGGAGGCGAACGAGACCAACAACAGCGACGAGGTGGTCACCGAGGTCGCCCTGGGCGGCGGTGGCACCTACATCGACTTCCAGATCACCAACAGCCAGACCTCGCCGGTGGACGGCGGCGGCAACAAGGTCGACGTCGCCCCGAGCGGCGCCCTGCAGTACACCGTGACGGTCAAGAACATCGGCTCGGCGGTGGCCTTCAACGTGAAGCTGCAGGACACGTTGCCGACGGGGTCGGTGTTCCGCTCGGCGCAGGACGTGACGGCGCCTGCGTCCGGGCGGTTCACCTGCGGCGAGTCCGGCGGGGTGGTCACCTGCACCGGCGGCACGCTCGACGGCGCAGCCGGCCCCGACGAGACGTCGAGCCCGGACACCCGGGTGATCAAGATCGAGGTGTTCGCGCCGACCGAGCCCGACACGTACTTCAACGTCGCGAAGGTCGACCACAACCACGAGATCCCCGAGGCCGACGAGACCAACAACATCGCGACCGAGTCGACGAACGTCCGGATCAACGGCGGCAACAACTTCCGTGACCTGGTCATCAGCGACCCGATCGTCGTCAGCCCGGACGACGAGCCGAAGCCCGGTGAGGAGTACACCTACGAGGTCACGGCGGCCAACACCGGCACCAACCCGGCGTACAACGTGAAGGTCCGCAACGTGCTCGAGGACGGCGCCACCTTCGTCCGTGCCTCGGCCGAGAACGACTTCACCTGCGGGATCTCCGGCAACGTGCTGACGTGTGACGGCGGGGTGCTCGACGGCTCCAACGACCTGGACCCGAACGACAACGACGCCAAGATCCTCATCACGGTCCGGGCGCCGCAGCGGCACAACTACACCTACAGCCTCACCAGCCGGATCGACCCGGACAACACGATCCCGGAGGCCAACGAGGCCAACAACTCGCGCCGCAAGGACGTGACCGTGAAGTCGGTCATCGACCTCACCACGACGGTGTCGGCCACCGGTAGCCAGGGCAACCCGGGCACGGTGACCTTCACCGCCACCAACACCGGAGGGTCGGAGACCCAGACCGCGCGGAACGTCTACCTCGTGGTCGAGATGCCGGTGGGCGTGATCCCGCAGAACATGTCGACGGTGCCTCCGGGCTGGTCGTGCCAGATCCAGGAGAACCCGATCAACAAGGTCACCTGCCACGGCGACCTCGCGGGTGGGGCGACGGAGAACTTCACCGTCGACACCTTCGTCACAGCCACGTCGATCACGGCGAACGCGTTCATCGACCCGGACGACATCATCGTGGAGTCCGACGAGGGCAACAACGCGGCGGTCAGCTGAGAGACGGAGCGAGAGACAGGCTGAGAGACCAGCCATGCGCATCCCGACGAGGCTCGCGGGCGTGGCCACCGCACTGGCGGTGGTCGCGGCCGCGGCCGCGGGCTCGGGCCCGGGGGCGGGCGCCGCCAACGACGAGCTGCCCGAGCCCAACGACCCCTGCGACTCGAACATCTTCATCCCGTACGTCGCCGGCGGCGACGGCGTGGTGCACGGTGACAAGGACCTCGATGGCGGGAACGCGGTCGACGAGGCCGAGCGCTACTCGGAGAAGCTGACCGAGAAGCTGGTCGAGAAGCACTTCCCGTACTGCCTGTTCAACACCTCTCAGGGGTCGACGACCACCGACGACTACCAGGACGAGGACGTCGACGGCCTCACCCAGCAGAGCAAGGCGTGGAACCTGCGGCCGACGCTGATCACGCTGCAGGTGGGCCGGGAGAACGACTCGATCAAGGAGCACATCTCCACCTGCCTGGACCAGATCAAGGACCACCATTTCATCCAGGCGAACGTCTGCGCCGCCGCCGTGCTGGCGAACATCCCAGCGTTCAACAAGCTGCGCGACGACACCGCGGACATCCTCAACCAGTACAAGGTGCAGATGGCCGGCAACCCGCAGATGGTGGTCGCCACCCTGGGCTACTTCAACCCCTACCCGCAGGCCACCGACGTCGTCACCGAGATCCCCGGTTTCTGCGCCAAGCTCGTCGACACCATCCCGACGTGCACCATCCGCTGGGTGCTCCTGCCGCCGGTGCTCGTGGTGCTCGACCAGATCGTCAAGCAGATCAACCGCACCATCGAGGACGTCGTCAAGAAGTTCAGCACCGCCTCGCAGGGCCGCTTCTACTTCGTGAACCCGTACGACAAGTTCAAGGACCACTGCATGAAGCTGGAGGTGGAGATCAAGACCAAGGTCTACCACCCGACCAACACGGTGGATCAGCACGACTCCAAGAACGACTTCGGGTGCAGCGACCCCTGGATCGAGTCCGACGGAGACGACGGGAAGCTCCCGCCCTGGCACTACCTGCCACCGGCGGTGAACGGCGTGCTCGTCTACACCGAGCAGACGACGTCGGGCATGGGCGCCTTCCCCGACGCCGACGGCCACGAGTGCCTCGCCGACCTGATCTACGAGGCCGACAACGGCTGGGGCCCGCTGAAACAGAAGCTCGACATCCCGGATCCGAAGGGGACCCCCTGTGATTAGGCCAGTCCCCCGCCTCCGTCACCTGGTCCGGCTCGTCCTGGCGCTGGTGCTGAGCTGCACGATCGTCGCGGTCGTGGCTCAGCAGAGCAGCTCGGACTCCGGGGAAGGTGCCATCGCGGCGACCGCGAAGTCCCAGCGGCTGATCTCGCTCGGGGCCGAGTACAGCTGCGTCGTCACCGACGCCGGCACCGTGCAGTGCTGGGGCGACAACGGCGCCGGCCAGCTCGGCACCGGCGACCGCCTGACCAGCACCACGCCGCGTTTCGTCACCGGGGTGTCGTCGGTGCGCGAGCTCGCCTCCGGCGACAGCCACACGTGCGCGCTCATCAACGGCGGCACCGTCAAGTGCTGGGGCCTCGACGGCTCCGGACAGGTCGGCAACGGGGCGCCGCTCGCCGACGTCCTCACCCCCCAGACCGTGCTGGGCCTCACCGGCGTCACCCAGATCGCCGCAGGCGGGTTCCACACCTGCGCCCTGCTGACGGCGGGCACCGTGAAGTGCTGGGGCCAGGACGGGTCGGGGCAGCTCGGCGACGGCGCGCCGGGCGACTTCGCCACCGCGCCGCAGCCCGTGATCGGGCTCCCTGGGGGCGACCCGGTCGTCGCCGTCAGCGGCGGCGAGTCGCACACCTGTGCCGCCACCCAGGCGCGCAAGCTCTGGTGCTGGGGCCAGAACGGCTTCGGCCAGCTCGGGAACAACGCCACGACGCCGAGCGCCGTGCCCGTCCCGGTGAACGAGCCGGGGCCGTCGACCGCCCCGATCACCGACGTCATCGCGGTCACGTCCGGCGGCTACCACTCGTGCGCGATCCTCGATCGGACCGACCGGCCCACCTACTGCTGGGGCGCCAACAACTTCGGCCAGCTCGGGCACGCCACTCCCGTGGTCGACGACGTGATGAGCCCGAGCGGCGACCCGCTGCTCGTGCAGGTCGACGACGACCCGTCGCCGCTCGTCACCGACCCGATGCCGTTCAACAACGCCAACGCGGTCTCCGGCGGCATGCAGCACACCTGCGCCCGCGTCACCGGCGGATCGGTGTGGTGCTGGGGCCAGAACGGCGCCGGCCAGCTCGGGTTCGACGCGAACCCGCTCGACGACCACGCCTCCGACTCCACCTACGCCGACGACGTCCCGGGCCTCACCGCGTCCGCCGTGGTCGCCGGCGGGTACCACACCTGCGCCCTCAGCGGCGGCGGCACCCAGTGCTGGGGCTACAACTTCTTCGGCCAGCTCGGCGGCTACGACAACCAGGTCGAGACGCCGACGACGGTCACCGCCGTCCGCGGCGCCGCCCAGGTGGCGGTGGCCAACCACGCCGGCTGCGTGCTGGTCAGCGACATCCCCGGGGGACCGACCTCCCCGCAGTGCTGGGGCAGCAACGCCAACGGCCGGCTCGGCCAGGGCAGCGCCACTCCGCCGTCCACGACGGTGCGCCGTCCGGTCATGAGCGGGTTCCCGACGTCGGCCACCGACATCCGCGCGGGCAACGGCACGTTCTGCGCCGTGCCGGCCGGCGCGGACCGGCGGTGCTGGGGCCTCAACGGCAGCGGCGAGATCGGCGACGGCACCACGACCGACCGGTTCGCCTCGGTCACCTCGACCCACCTCACCGGCGCCACGAAGTACGACCTCGGCGGCACGCTGGTCGGCGGGCTGGAGCGCGGCACGACCTGCAAGGTCGTCGGGGGCGGCGCGCAGTGCTGGGGCTACAACGGCCAGGGGCAGCTGGGCGACGGCACCACCACGTCCAGCACCAGCCCGGTGGTCGTGACCTACGACGCCGACCCGGACGAGGACGAGGTCGACCTCCAGCCCCTCACCGGCGTCACCGACGTCGCCGTCGGGGGCGACCACGCCTGCGCGCTGGTGGGCGGCGGGCAGGTCTGGTGCTGGGGGGCCAACAACATCGGCCAGCTCGGCGACAACACCACGGACGCCCGGGTCGGCGCCGTGAAGGTCCAGTCCGACGACGACCCGGACGACGACGCCCCGCTGAGCGGGGCCACCGCGCTCGCCGCGGGAAACAGCCACACGTGTGCCCTCGTCGCCGACGGCAAGGTGCACTGCTGGGGGGGACCGGCGCCGGCCAGCTCGGGAGGCCGGGTCCGGGCCAGCACGCCGACGAGCCGGTGCAGTTCGGGGGCGGCGACCTCATCAACGCCACCGTCCTGATCGCCGGCGACCACCACTCGTGCGTGATCGCCACCGTCGACCTGTTGGAGCCGGAGAACCAGTCGTTGCTCTGCTGGGGCGCCAACAACGAGAACCAGCTCGGCGTGCCCGGCGGCAACAGCAACGAGGCGAAGGTCGTGCTCGAGACGCCCGACCCCGACGACCCGCTGCCCGGGCCGTGGATCCTCAGCGTCGGCGCGAGCCGCGACAACACCTGCGCGGTGCTGCTCGACACCACGGTGTCGTGCTGGGGCGACAACTCCGACGGCCAGGTCGGCGACGGCATCGGGTCGAGCTCGATGGCGCGCATCACCGTGGTCAGCGGCGGCGCCACCTACGACACCAACCAGATCCCGCTGCCGCCGGACCTCACCGCGACCACGGAGCCCGGCACGCCGGTCGACGTCGTCGTGCCGCTCGCCACCCTCGACCCCGACCTGACGCCGACCACGATCGTGTCGGTGGGCGACCCGCCGCTCGGGACCGCGACGTTCGTGGGCGACACCATCACCTACACGCCCGACCCGGGCTGCCACGACGACGTGTTCTCCTACGTCGTCACCGACGGCGTGGCCGAGGTGGCCGCGCAGGTGACGGTGACGATGAACTGCGCGCCCGTGGCGGTGGCCGACGCCGCGACGGTGGCCGAGGACGGCACCGTCGACGTGAACGTGCTCGCCAACGACACCGACGAGGACGGCGACACCCTCACCATCGACCCGGTCTTCCCGGTCACGCCGAGCCACGGCGCCGTCAGCGTGGTGGCGGGCAAGGCACGCTACGTGCCGGCCGCGAACTACTGCGGCCCCGACAACTTCACCTACCGGATCAACGACGGGAACGGGCACCAGGCCACCGCCCCCGTCACCGTGACGGTCACCTGCGGCCAGGACGGCCCGACGGCGGGCAACGACAACATCTCGACGCCCGAGGACACACCGGTCGACCTGCGGCCCGAGCTGCTGGCCAACGACGGGGACGCCGACGGCGACGCCCTCACCTTCACGGCGGTCGGACCGGCCGCGCACGGCACGACGTTCACCAACGGCACCATCGTCCGCTACACACCGGCCGCCGACTACGTGGGTCCCGACTCCTTCACCTACACGGTGTCGGACGGCACCGCCAGCGCCACGGCGACGGTGAGCGTGTCGGTGACGGACGTCGCGGACTCGCCGCGGGCCAACCCCGACAGCCGCACGCTGCCGGAGGACGGGACGGCGCTGATCGACGTGAAGGCCAACGACAGCGACCCCGACGGCGACCCGATCACCGTCGTCAGCGTGGCCTCGGCGGCGCACGGGACCGCCGTCCTCGAGGCCGGCCAGGCGCGCTACACGCCGGCGCCGAACTACTGCGGGCCGGACACCTTCACCTACACCGTCTCCGACGGGGCCCTCACCGCCGTCGGCACCGTCACCATCACCGTCACCTGCGTCAACGACCCGCCGGTGGTGGCGAACGACGTGGCCACGACCAACGAGGACACGACGGTCCACGTGCACGTGCTCGACAACGACACCGACCCCGACGGCAACCCGCTGCACGTCGGCGCGATCAGCGACCCGGCGCACGGCACCGCGGTGCTGGCCGACGGCACGGCGGTGGCCTACACGCCCGACCCGAACTACCACGGCACCGACTCCTTCACCTACGAGGCGGTCGACCCGAGCGGGGCGACGACCATCGGCACGGTGACCGTGACCGTGGTGCCGGTCGACGACCCGATCCAGCTCGCGGCCGTGCCGGCGCAGACGACGTCGTGGGGCACCGCGCTCGCCGTGCCGCTGTCGGCCACCGACCTCGACGCCGAGCCGATCACCTACTCGGTGGTGGCGGGCCCGAGCGGAGCGACGACCACCGGCCCGGCCTTCACCTGGACGCCCGGCCCCGGGCAGGTCGGCGTCCACACGGTCACCGTGCGGGCGAGCTCCGGCGGCGGGAACGCGGACCGCACCTTCCAGGTGACCGTCACCAAGCGCGCCACCCTGCTCACCTACGACGGGTCGACGTCCGGCCAGACCTCCGACCCGGCGCCGGTCCACGCCGTCCTGCGGGACGCCGTCACCAACGCGCCGGTCGCGGGCCGTGCGATCGGGTTCCTGCTCGGCTCGAGCTCGGCGTCCGGCAGCACGGACGCCGGGGGCGGCGCTTCGGCGCTGATCCCTGTCAACGGCGGGCCCCGCACGGCCAGCCTGGGTGCCTCGTTCGCCGGCGACTCGTCGTACACCTCGTCGAGCGCCTCCTCGACGTTCCAGGTGAACCGCGAGAGCTATGCGGTGAGCCTGGCGGGCACCCGGCTCGTGACCACCACCGGCACCTCGGCGACGATGACCTACACCGCCGACATCACCGAGGAGAACGACGGCACCTTCGCGGGCTCGCTGCCGGGCACCCAGGTCACCTTCAAGCGGCTCGACGGCACCACGGTGTGCTCGGCGACCGCCTCGGACACCGGCCCCGGTCGGGCCCGCGCCGCCTGCACCGCCACCCAGCCTGTGGGCGCGCTGCCGGTGGTCGTGACCGCGACGAACCCCGCGTACACCGGGCCGTCGGCGGTCGGCGTCACCACTGTCGCCAAGACCGGGGCCGGCTACTCCTCCGGCGCGGGGGCGACCTCGGGCGACACCTTCGGCTTCCAGGCCCAACCGCCCCCGAGGAAGGGCCAGCCGTCCCCCGGCAAGGTCGTGCACGTCGTCGTGGTCGGCACCACCGCGCAGGTCGTGTCGAGCAGCACCCTCGCCAGCTTCACCAGTGCCTGCACCGGGAACAAGACGAAGGTCTGCTCGGCCACCCTGACTGCGTCCGGCGCGAGCGTCACCACCGTCGATCTCACCACCGGGCTGGCCTCGCCACCCGGGGGTTCCTCGGCGGTGCGCGTCGACGTCGTCGCACCCGACCGGTACGCGGTCTCGGTGACCGGCTCGGTCACGCGCACCATCGGCACCCCGACCGCCCCCGTGGTGATCGACGCCGGGTCGGTCCTGGTCGGAGGCTGACGCCGGCCGCACCCGGCATGATCGGGGGGTGAGCACCTCCACCGGCTCCCCGATCGGTGTCGACTTCGGCGGCTCGGGCATCAAGGCCGCGCCCGTCGACCTCGCGCTCGGGGACTTCGCCGCCGAGCGACACCGGATCCCCACCCCGACGCCGGCCACGCCCGACGCCGTCGCCGACGTGCTCGTCGAGCTGCTGGCGTCGTTCCCCGACCACGGCGGTCCGGTCGGGGTGACCGTGCCGGGGGTCGTCCGGCACGGCGTCGTGGCGTCGGCGGCGAACATCGACGAGTCGTGGATCGGCACCGACGCCGACGCGCTGTTCGAGAACGCGACCGGCCGCACCGTGCGGGTCGTGAACGACGCCGACGCCGCCGGCCTGGCCGAGGTGCGCTACGGCGCGGCCCGTGGCCAGCGCGGCCTGGTCGTCGTCACCACGCTCGGCACCGGCATCGGCTCCGCGCTGGTCTACGACGGCGTCCTGGTGCCGAACTCCGAGCTCGGCCACCTCGAGATCGACGGCCGCGACGCGGAGTCGCATGCCGCCAACAGCGCCCGCGAGCGCGAGGACCTGTCGTGGGAGGACTGGGCCGAGCGGCTCACGGTCTACTACCGGACCGTCGAGCGGCTGCTCGCCCCCGACCTGTTCGTCGCCGGCGGCGGTGTCAGCAAGCACGCCGACCGCTTCCTGCCGCTGCTGCGCATCGAGACCCCGATCGTGCCGGCCCGGCTGCGCAACAAGGCCGGCATCGTCGGCGCCGCCCTGCTCGCAGCCGACCCGGCCACCGCGGACGCGCGCTAGCCGCCTGCGTGCCGGCGGTGCAGGTCTCGCACCAGCGGCGCCAGCTCGACCGACGGGCCCTCGACGGCGACGCCCGGCGCCACCTCCTGGATCGGCAGCGGCCGGACCGGGCCGAGGTCCTGGCCGAGCTCGGAGCGCCACTGCACCATCTGCTCGGTCGAGCTCGCGTACACGATCCGCCCGATCCCGACCCAGGCGTGCGCGGCCGCGCACATCGGGCAGTGCTCGCCGGAGGTGTAGACCGTCGCCCCCGCCCGCTCGTCGTGCGTCAGGTTCGCCGCGGCCCACCGGGCCAGGGCGAACTCGGGGTGCTGCGTCTCGTCGCCGCCGGAGGTCTCGCGGTTGCGGTCCTCGTGCAGCGCCTCGCCCGCCGCGCTCACCAGCACCGACCCGAACGGCTGGTCGCCGACGGCCAGCGCCTCCTCGGCCAGCTCGACGCAGCGCTCGAGGTGCCGCAGGTCTGCCTCGTCCATCCGGTGGAGAGTAGGGACCCGCGTGCGAGCGCGTCCACCTCGCAGGCCTAGCAGTCGGTGAGGCGCTCGATCGCGCTCGCGGCGACCACGCGCGAGTCGGGGGGACCGTAGAGGGCGAGCCGCTCGGTGTAGACCGCGATGAGCACCCGCTCCACGGTGGGGCGGTCGAGCGCGGCGAACCCCTCGGCCACGCAGACCGCGAGATCGGCGTAGCGCGACGCCCCGTCGTCCTCGAAGCCCACGGCGTACATCCCGATGATCTTGCCGATCTCGTCGGGGGCCACGCAGGCGAGGATGCCTGTGGCGACCAGCTCGGCGCCGGCGTCGACCTCCGAGTCGAGGAGCCGTTCGGCGTCGAGTCCGGTCTCGAGGCAGTCGACACCGGACCCGGTGAGGCCGGGCAGGAGGTAGGCCACGAGGTCGGCGTCGCTCGAGATCTGCGTCGCGGGATTGGAGAACGGCCGGATCGCTTCCGGGTCGGCGGACAACGTGCCCTCGCCGGCCTCTCCGAGTTCGGTCGTCTCCTGGTCGAAGAGTGACCCGTCGTCTGCAGAACCCGCATCGTCGTCGCCGTCGCCGCACCCGACCAGCATCCCGAGGCACACCGCGAGCGACACCAGCCGTGCGGCGACCCCCATCCCGGCACCCTAGTGGCACAAAAGCACCTACGCTGCCCGCCATGGTGCTGCTGATGACCAACGGTGAGGGCATGCGCGGGGGCGCGGTGCACCACACGATCGCCGACCACCCGTTCCTGGGCGAGGTCGAGACGGCGCCGCACTACCGCTTCTTCTCGGTGCGCGACGAGTTCCCGGGCCTGGTGCTGGTGACCGAGGGAGGCGCCGCGATCCGCGGCGAGCTGTACGACGTCCCGCTCGAGACGCTGCGCGACTCGTTCCTGCCGAGCGAGCCGCCCGAGCTCGAGCTCAGCGTGGTGGGGCTCTCCGACGGCCGGGCCGCGCTGTGCGTGGCGCTGCGGCCCGAGGAGCAGGGGCGGCACCGGGAGATCACCGAGTACGGCGGGTGGCGGGCCTACCGCGCGGCGCAGGGCTGAGCCCGTGACGCACGTCGGCGTGGTCGTCCGGGCACCCCGTGCCGTGGTGGACGGCCGCGAGCAGGCGTGCGCCGTGCTGGTGAGCGAGGACCGCGTCGTCGGGATCGAGGAGCTCGACGCCCGGGTGGACGCCGATACGACCGTGCGGCTCGACGACGACGAGGTGCTGCTCCCCGGCCTCGTCGACAGCCACGTGCACTGCAACGACCCGGGCCGCGCCGACTGGGAGGGCTTCGAGCACGCGACCCGGGCCGCCGCCGCCGGTGGCGTCACCACGATCGTCGACATGCCCCTCAACAGCCTGCCGCCGACCGTCGATCCGGCTTCGTTGAGCGAGAAGCGCGCCGCCGCGGAGGGCCGCTGCTACGTCGACGTCGCGTTCTGGGGCGGCGCCGTCCCCGGCAACACCGACGACCTCCGGCCGCTGTGGGACGCCGGCGTGCTCGGCTTCAAGTGCTTCCTGGTCGACTCGGGCGTCGAGGAGTTCGCCCCGCTCGACCCGCCCGGCCTGGAGCGGGCGGCCGCGGCGATCGCGTCGTTCGGCGGGCTGCTCCTCGTGCACGCCGAGGACGCCGGCAGCCTGCGCCCGGCGTGGTCCGGCGACGACTACCCGGGGTTCGCCGCGAGCCGGCCGCCAGAGGCGGAGGTGGTCGCGATCGAGACCGTCGTCGCCGCTGCCAAGGCCACCGGCTGCCGGGTGCACGTGGTGCACCTCGCCGCCGCGGCGGCGGTGCCCGTCGTCCGCGCCGCCCACGACGCCGGGCTCCCGGTCACCGCCGAGACCTGCCCGCACTACCTGACCCTCACCGAGCGCGACGCGCCCGACGGCGACGCGTCGTTCAAGTGCTGCCCGCCGCTGCGGGACGACGCCAACCGCGACGGCCTCTGGGCCGCGCTCCGCGACGGCGTGATCGGCCTGGTCGTCTCCGACCACTCCCCCAGCCCGGCCGAGCTCAAGCAGGGCGGGCTCGCCGACGCCTGGGGCGGGATCAGCTCGCTCCAGCTCGGCCTCGCCGCCACCTGGACCGAGGCCCGGCGGCGCGGCCACGACCTGCCCGACGTCGCCCGCTGGATGGCGACCGCCCCGGCCGACCTCGCGGGACTCCGGCACAAGGGCCGGATCGCCGAGGGCGCCGACGCCGACCTCTGCGTGCTCGCGCCGGACGACACGTTCGACGTCGACCCGGAGCGGCTCGAGCACCGGCACCCGGTGACGCCGTACGCCGGGCGGACGCTGACCGGCGTCGTCCGCCGCACCTGGCTCGCCGGCCGGCCGGTCGACCTGGACGCGCCGCCGCGCGGCCGCCTACTCGCCCGAGGAGGGCCACGATGAGCCACGACTTCACCGACCAGCCGGACCTGGCGTCCCGCGCGCTCGGGGCCGGCGTCGTGTTCGCCGACGACGACTTCTTCGCCGCGCGGGAGAACCTCGTGACCCCGGCACCGCCGGTGCACGACCCAGAGGCGTTCGGGCCGCGCGGCAAGATCTACGACGGCTGGGAGTCCCGGCGCCGGCGCACGCCCGGCGACGACCGGGCGATCGTCCGGCTCGGCGTCCGGGGCGCGGTGAGCGGCGTCGTCGTCGACACCTCGTTCTTCCTCGGCAACTACCCGCCCCGGGTGAGCGTCGACGGCGTCGACCTCGCCGGCTACCCGTCGCCCGAGGAGCTGCTCGAGGCGAGCTGGCAGCCGCTCGTCCCGATCACCGCCGTCCGGGGCGGCGCGCCGAACCCGTTCGCGGTCGAGGGCTCGCCCACCTGCACCCACGTGCGGCTCACGATGCACCCCGACGGCGGCGTCGCCCGGCTCCGGGTGCACGGCCGGCCGGTGCCGCGCCGCGAGCTGCTCACCGGCACCGTCGACCTGGCCGCTCTCGAGAACGGCGGCGACGTCGTCGACTGCTCCGACGCGTTCTACGCCTCGGCCCGCAACCTGCTGCTGCCCGGCCGGGCCCGCACCACCGCCGAGGGCTGGGAGAACGCGCGCCGGCGGCACGGCGGCCACGACCACGTGACGGTGCGGCTGGCCGGCCCCGGCACCGTGCGGCGACTGGTGGTCGACACCTCGTGCTTCGTCGGCAACGCCCCCGCCGAGGTGGAGGTCCGGGGCCGGCTCGGCGCACCCGACGATGCCGGGTTCGACGGCGTCACGCTGCTGGCGCGCCGGGCGGTGCAGCCCGACACCCGGCAGGTGCTCGCCGTCGACGGAGACGCCGCGACCACGCCGGTCGACCACGTCCGCCTCGACGTCTTCCCGGACGGCGGACTGGCTCGATTGCGCGTGCTGGGCGAGCTCGAGTGGTAGGAAAGCCGGATCAGGAGGGAGGTGTCGCCGTGGACCCGACCGACGACCAGCTGCGCGCGTGCTGCGCCGCGGACGCGTGGTTGAGCCGGATGGCGCTCGCCCGCCCGTTCCCGTCCACCCGGGCCGCGCTCGAGCTCTCCGACGAGCTCGTCGCCGGCTTCGACGACGCCGCGCTCGACCAGGCCCTCGCCGCCCATCCGCGGATCGGCGAGCGCCGGCTCGGCCAGACCACCGAGGACCGCTGGTCCCGCTCCGAGCAGGCCGGCGCGCTCGCCGTCGAGACCGACGTGCAGACGAGGCTGACCGAGGGCAACCGCCGCTACGAGGAGCGCTTCGACCGGGTGTTCCTGATCCGCGCCGCCGGCCGGTCCGCCGAGGAGATGCTGGCTGCGCTCGAGCAGCGGCTGGGCCACGACGACGACACCGAGCGCCGGGTCGTGCTCGGTGAGCTCGCCGACATCGTGCGGCTGCGGCTGCAGAAGGTGCTCGACGAGAAGGAGGGCGGATGAGCCTGTCCAGCCACGTGCTCGACGCCGTCCGGGGAACCCCCGCGCGTGGCGTCGAGATCCGGTGGGAGCGCAGGTCCGGCGACGGCTGGGAGCCGGTGGCCGACGCCGTCACCGACGACGACGGCCGGGTCTCCGGCTGGGACGACGCCACGACGGCGGGCGTGCACCGCCTGGTGTTCGGCAGCGGTGCCTACCTCGCGGCGCAGGGCACCCCGACCTTCTACCCGGAGGTGGTCGTGGTCTTCGAGGTCACCGACGCCGACGCCCACCACCACGTGCCGCTGCTCCTCAGTCCGTTCGGCTACTCCACCTACCGGGGGTCCTGATGTCGGCGCGGCTCGGCGACAACCAGTACGGCAAGGCGGAGATCCGCCTGATGAAGGTCGACCGCGACCAGCCGCGGCACGTGCTGCACGACCTCACCGTGTCGGTCGCGCTCGCCGGTGACATGACCGAGGTGCACCTCGTCGGCGACAACGCCACCGTGCTCCCCACCGACACCCAGAAGAACACCACCTACGCGTTCGCGCGCGAGCACGGCGTCGGCCAGATCGAGGACTTCGCCACCACCCTCGCCCGGCACTTCGTCGACACCCAGGACGCCGTGCACCGGGCCTCGGTGAGCGTCGAGGAGCACGAGTGGGAGCGGCTCGGCGACCACTCGTTCGCACGCACCGGACGCGAGACGCGCACCGCCGCCGTCACCCACGACGCCGACGGCACCCGGGTGCGGTCGGGGCTGCGCGACCTCGTGCTGCTCAGCTCCACCGACTCGGAGTTCCGGGGCTTCGCGAAGGACCGCTACACGACGCTCCCCGAGACCGACGACCGGATCCTGTGCACGTCGGTCGAGGCCGAGTGGCGCTGCGGCGAGCCGCCCGCCGACTGGCAGGCGTCGTACGACGCCGCGCGGTCGGCCTTGGTCGCCGCCTTCGTCGAGACCTACAGCCGGTCGCTGCAGCAGACCCTGTTCGAGATGGGCTCGCGCGTGGTCGGCACCGGCGTCGACGAGGTGCGGCTCCGCCTTCCGAACCGCCACCACCTGCTCGTCGACCTCGCGCCGTTCGGGCTCGACAACCCGAACGAGGTCTTCCACGTCGACGACCGCCCCTACGGGCTGATCGAGGCGACCGTGCTGGCCGAGGGCGCCGTCGCCGACGACGGCGCGTGGTGACCCGATGGACCTCGTGCAGCCCGCGACCTGGGCGGAGGCGCTGTCCGCCAAGGCGGAGCGGCCCGACCTGACGCCGATCGCCGGCGGCACCGACGTCATGGTCGACATCAACTTCGGCCGCGCCCGCCCGGCCGGCCTGCTCGACCTGACCGGCCTCGACGAGATCGCCGACCGGTCGGTCGACGACGGGTCGGTGCGGATCGGCGCCGGCGTCACCTACGCCGCGATCCAGGCCGACCTGGCCGGGCTCGCGCCCGGACTCGCGATGGCCTCACGCACCGTCGGCTCGCCGCAGATCCGCAACCGCGGCACCGTCGCCGGCAACCTCGGGTCCGCCTCCCCCGCCGGCGACGCGCACCCGCCGCTGCTCGCCGTCGGCGCGAGCATCGAGGTGGAGTCGGTGCGCGGCACCCGCCTCGTCCCCGCGGCCGAGTTCTACCTCGGCGTCGGCCGCAACGCGCTCGAGCCCGACGAGCTGATCCGGGCCGTGCACGTGCCGGTCACGGGCGGCCCGCAGCAGTTCGCGAAGATCGGCACCCGCAACGCGATGGTGATCGCGGTGGTGTCGTTCGGGCTGGCGCTGCACCCCGGCGAGCGCCGAGTCGGTACCGGCATCGGGTCGGCCGCCCCCACGCCCCGCACCGCACCGGAGGCCGACGAGTACCTGGCCGGCGAGCTCGACTGGGACGGCCGGACCCCGCTCGCCGAGCCCGTCGTCCGCCGGTTCGGCGAGCTCGTCGCCGACGCCGCCTCCCCCATCGACGACGTCCGCGGCAGTGCGGCCTACCGCCGGCACGCGCTCGCCGTCATGGCGGTCCGGACGGCGACCTGGGCCTGGGACGAGTACTGCGAGCGGGAGGCGTCATGAGAGTGCGGTGCACGGTCAACGGCGAGCAGCGCGTGGCCGACGACGTGTGGGCCGGCGAGAGCCTGCTCTACGTGCTGCGCGAGCGGCTCGGGCTGCCCGGCTCGAAGAACGCCTGCGAGCAGGGCGAGTGCGGTTCGTGCACGGTCTACCTCGACGGCGTGCTCGTCTGCTCGTGCCTGGTCGCCGCCGGCCAGGCCGAGGGCCGCGCCGTCGTCACCGTCGAGGGGCTGGCCGACGGCGAGCGGCTCGACCCGGTGCAGGAGGCGTTCGTCGAGGCCGGCGCGGTGCAGTGCGGCTTCTGCACGCCGGGCCTGGTGGTCGCCGTCCACGACCTGCTGCAGCGCGACGCCGACCCGTCCGACGCCGACGTCCGCGAGGCGCTGGCCGGCAACCTCTGTCGCTGCACCGGCTACGAGAAGATCCTCGACGCCGTGCGGCTGGCGGCGTCCCGCACCGGAGACGCCCGATGACGCTGGTGATCCAGGGCTGCGCCGTCGCCACCGTCGACGCGTCGGGCACCGAGCACGCCGACGGGCACGTCGTGGTCGACGGGTCGCGGATCACCGCGGTCGGCGCCGGCCCGGCGGACCCGTCGGTGCTCGACGGCGCCGAGGTGGTGGACGGCCGCGGCTGCCTCGCCACCCCCGGCCTGGTCAACACCCACCACCACCTCTACCAGTGGGCCACCCGCGGCCTGGCGCAGCAGGACGACCTGTTCGGCTGGCTCACCACGCTCTACCCGGTCTGGGAGGGCCTCGACGAGGACGTCGTCGGCGCGGCCGCCGCGGCCGGCCTCGGCTGGCTCGCACGCACCGGCTGCACGAGCACCACCGACCACCACTACGTGTTCCCGCGCGACGGCGGCGACGTGCTGGGCGCCACCGTCGCCGCGGCCCGCGAGGTCGGGCTGCGGTTCCACCCGACGCGGGGGTCGATGGACCTCGGCCGGAGCGCGGGCGGGCTGCCGCCCGACTCCGTCGTCGAGACCACCGAGGCCGCGCTGGCCGGCACGCTGCGGGCGCTCGACGAGCACCACGACCCCTGGCCCGGCTCGATGCTGCGGATGGGCGTCGCCCCGTGCTCGCCGTTCTCGGTGACCGAGCACCTGATGCGCGAGGCCGCCGGCATCGCCCGCGACCGCGGCGTCCGACTGCACACCCACCTCGCCGAGACCCTCGACGAGGACGACTTCTGCCGCGCCACGTTCGGCTGCTCGCCCACCGAGTACGCCGAGCGGCTGGGCTGGCTGGGTTCCGACGTCTGGTTGGCCCACTGCGTGCACGTCGACGAGAAGGCGATCGACCAGTTCGCGCTGTCCGGAACGGCGGTCGCCCACTGCCCGACCAGCAACGCCCGGCTCGGCGCCGGCCTCGCGCCGGTCGCGTCACTGCGGGAGGCCGGCGTCGCCGTCGGGCTCGGCGTCGACGGGTCCGCCTCCAACGAGGAGAGCTCGCTCGCCACCGAGCTCCACGCCGCGGTGATGGTGGCCCGGCTGCGCGGCGGCCCGGCCGCGATGACGGCGCGCGACGCGCTCGCCCTGGCCACCATCGGCGGCGCGCGGGTGCTGGGCCGCGACGACGAGCTCGGCTCGCTCGAGCCGGGCAAGCTCGCGGACGTCGCGCTGTGGCGGGTCGACGGCCTCGGTCACGCCGGCTGCGAGGACCCGGTCGCAGCGCTCGTGCTCGGCTCGCGACCGCCGCTCGCCCGGCTCCTCGTCGACGGGCGGACCGTCGTCGAGGACGACGTCCTCCTGACCACCGACGAGCGGGCGCTGGCGCAGCGCGCCGCCGGCGCCACCCGCACCCTGCTGGAGAGGAGCGGCCGATGACCACCACCGACACGCGCACCCGGATCCGGGACGGCGTCGGCGAGAGCGCGTCGCGTCCCGACGGCGGGCTCAAGGTGCGCGGCGAGTTCGCGTTCTCCTCCGACCTGTGGATGGACGGGATGCTGTGGGGCGCCACGCTGCGCAGCCCGCACGCCCACGCCCGGATCACTCACATCGAGACGGCGGCCGCGCTCGCCGTCCCCGGCGTCTTCGCGGTGCTCACGCACGAGGACGTGCCCGGCGCGAACGCGTTCGGGCTCGAGCACCGCGACCAGCCGGTGCTGGCGCACGACCGGGTGCGCTACCAGGGCGAGGCCGTCGCGGTGGTCGCGGCGGACCACCCCGAGGCCGCCCGCCGCGCGGCGTCCCTGATCCAGGTCGACTACGAGGAGCTGCCGCCCGTCACCGACTCCCGGGCCGCCGTCCGGGGCGAGGGCGAGGTGATCCACGACGGCGGCAACACGGTGCGGCACGTGAAGATCCGGCGCGGCGACGCGCCCGGCTCGGCGCCCGTCGTCGTCACCGGCGAGTACGAGGTCGGCATGCAGGACCAGGCCTTCCTCGGCCCGGAGTCCGGCCTCGCCGTGCCCGCGCCGGACGGCGGCGTCGACCTCTACGTCGCCACCCAGTGGCTGCACGTCGACCGCAGCCAGGTCGCCTACGCGCTGGGCCTCGACGAGCCGCTCGTCCGGATCACGCTGGCCGGCGTCGGCGGCGCCTTCGGCGGGCGCGAGGACCTGTCGATGCACGTGCACGCGTGCATGCTGGCGCTGCGCACCGGCCGGCCGGTGAAGATGGTCTACTCCCGCGAGGAGTCGTTCTTCGGGCACGTGCACCGCCACCCGGCGTGGATGCGCTACGAGCACGGCGCCGACGACGACGGCCGGCTGCTCTACGTGCGCGCGGAGATCGTGCTCGACGGCGGCGCCTACGCCTCCAGCACGCCGGCCGTCGTCGCCAACGCGGCCACGCTGGGCGCCGGGCCGTACGTCGTCCCCCACGTCTCGATCGACTGCTACGGCGCCTACACCAACAACCCGCCGTGCGGCGCGATGCGCGGGTTCGGGGCGGTGCAGGCCGCGTTCGGCTACGAGTCGCAGATGGACCGGCTCGCCGAGGCGGTCGGCGTCGACCCCGCGGAGATCCGGATGCGGAACGGGCTGTCCGAGGGCGACCACGTCGCCACCGGGCAGGTGATCGACTCGGCCGCTCCCGTCGCCGAGCTGGTCCGCCGGGTCCGCGACATGCCGCTCCCTCCCCCGGCCTCGGCCGACCTCCGCTCGCTGCCCGGCGGCGTCGCGAACTCCACCCACGGTGAGGGCGTCCGGCGCGGCGTCGGCTACGGCGTCGGCATCAAGAACATCTGCTTCTCCGAGGGCTTCGACGACTACTCCACCGCGCGCGTCCGCGTCGAGGTGGTCGGCGGCGAGCCGCTCGTCACCGTCCACACCGCCGCCGTCGAGGTCGGCCAAGGACTCGTGACGCTCCAGGAGCAGATCGCCCGCACCGAGCTCGGCCTGCGCCGCGTGCGGGTCGAGACCGCCGACACCACGGTCGGCTCGGCCGGGCTCGACGTCCGCCTCGCGGCAGAGCTACGTCACCGGCGGCGCGGTGCAGGCCGCCTGCCGCGAGGTCGCCGCCGAGCTGCTCGCCCGCGCGTCCGGGCTGTCATCGGACGCGTTGAGCCTCGTCGACGGCGCGGTCGTCGGGCCTGGGGGCGAGCGCATCGCCGCCGTCGCCGACCTCGTCGGCGAGGACGCCGTCGAGCGCACCGTCGAGTGGCGCCACCGCCCCACCACGACCCTCGACCCCGAGACCGGCCAGGGCAACGCCCACGTGCAGTTCGCCTTCGCCGCCCACCGCGCCGTCGTCGACGTCGACGTCGAGCTGGGGCTCGTCAAGGTGGTCGCCCTCGACTGCGCCCAGGACGTCGGCCGCGCCCTCAACCCCGGCGCCGTCCTCGGCCAGATCCACGGCGGCACCGCCCAGGGCCTCGGCCTCGCGATCATGGAGGAGATCCAGGTGGTCGACGGCCTGGTCCGCAACCCCTCCTTCACCGACTACCTGATCCCGACCGTGCTCGACATGCCCCCGATGCAGGTCGACGTCCTCGAGCTCGCCGACCCCCACGCCCCCTACGGCCTCCGCGGCGTCGGCGAACCCCCGACGATCTCCTCGACCCCGGCCATCGTCGCCGCCATCCGCGCCGCCACCGGCCTCGCGCTCACCCGCGTCCCGGTCCGCCCCGAGCACCTCACCGGCACCTGATCTGCAGGTTGGCCTACTGTGCGATCGCCGAAGCGACGGTGAAGAAGTCGACTGGGAGTTCGTGCTCAAGCCGCCAGGTGATGGCGATCGGACGGTCTCCCGAATGAGAGACGTATTTCGCCGGCCCGAGGAACAGATAGGGCGAGGTGCCGAACTCGTCCTTCTGCTGGTGCCGGGCGAAGAGCAGGACTGTGCTGGTCCCGGAGAGGTAACGCTGACCGGTCGTCGAATCGACCGACGTCGTGGACTGCGACTCCCAGTGGAACAAGGTGGGACTGATCGGATAGTCGCGATACATCGTCGTGGGCGAATAGTCGGCCTCGGACTTCCTCAGCGTGATGAAGAAGGCATCGACATTGTGGCTGGCTGAGTACCAGACCCCTTCGCGGAAACTGTTCGGATTGCGGGGGAAATCTAGAGCACCCAAGATCTCTTCCCGTTGATAGCGGGCATGGATGCGCAGCGGAATGTCGCCCAGCGGTCCCTCGAGGCTGATCGAGATGTGCCGTGCCGCGTCGAAGGAGATGTCGACGACGGCAGAGATCTCCGCCCTCGTCGCCTCTTCATTTCGCAGTGCCAGTAAGGCTTCCCCGTCGGTGGCGAAGCCCCCACCATCCGGCCAGAGGGTGAAGCGCAGCATTCGGGCAAGGCGCTGCTCGACCGGTGACTCCAACCCTGCTCCGGATTGCCTGACCTCATGCAGGATCCGCTGGTATTCGGCGTGCCGGAGCGTGTCGTCCACATGGGCAAAGGCGCGGACTCGCTTAAGCAGCTTCTCCTCGCGCTCTCCCCCGGGCGCTGTGTCGAGTCCTGCGTCCCGCCGCAACCTCGTCCACGAGTGGCTACCACGGCGCAGGATGTCGCTGAGTTCGACACCGGACTCGGTCAGAAAGGTACGAAGATCCTGATCGCCGTACGTACGAAGCTCGGCCACGATCTGCTGCCAACGATTGGCGATCTGGGATCGGATGTTCTCCAGCACGACCGCTTGCGCTGCGCGATCCATCGTGATGGAGCATCCCGCGGGCAGGAACGGGAAGCCCTCCTTGACCTGGCGCTCGACCGCTGCGCGGGTGTCGCCAGTGAGTGCCCGCAACTTCTGGTCGAAGCGGAACTCTTTGCGGTGATAACCGACGAAGTCGAGCGCCGTCAGGACCGCCTTGTCATGAGTTCGCCTGAGACCGCGCCCGAGCTGTTGGAGGAAGACGGTGGCGCTCTCGGTCGGCCTGAGAAACAGCACGGTGTCGACCTCGGGAATGTCCAAGCCTTCATTGAAGAGATCGGCGGCGAAGAGCGCGTTCACTCGTCGGGCGCGAAGGTCGGCGATAGCTTGCTCGCGCTCACGCTGACTCGTCTGACCACTGACGGCCCGCGCCGGAATGCCCACCTCGTTGAAGACGGACGCCATGTACTCCGCGTGAGCGACGCTGACACAGAAGCCAAGAGCCCGCATGGCTCCGACATCCGACACCTTGTCACGCAGTTGATTCAGCACGATCCGCGCTCGGGCATCGTTGCCCGTGAACACCCCGTCCAGCGCGGCTTCGTCATAGCGCCCGCGCGTCCAACTGATCGCACGAAGGTCGGTCTCGTCGTTGACGACGAAGTAGTGGAACGGGCACAGGAGGTCGGCGCCGAGCGCGTCCCACAGTCGGAGCTCCGCGGCCGTCCGCCCGTCAAAGAATGTGCGCACGTCGAGACCGTCGGTCCGTTCCGGCGTTGCCGTGAGGCCGAGAAGCTCAGCGGGCCGGAGATGATCCAGGATCCGGCGATAGGTCTTCGCCTCGGCGTGGTGGAACTCGTCGATCACCACAATCTCGAAGGCGTCTGACGGGATGTTGAAGACGCCATAGGAGTTGAGGGACTGAACACTGGCGAACACGTGCTCCCAGCGCTCAGGACGCGCGCCCGCCACGTACAGCTCGCCGAAGTCACCATCGTTCAGCACCTCCCGATAGGTGCGCAGTGACTGTTCCAGGATCTCGCGACGGTGCGCGACGAAGAGCAGGCGCGGCTTCCTGGACCGGGTGCAGAGTCGCCGGTAATCCAGGGCAGCAATCACGGTCTTGCCTGTGCCGGTCGCCGCCACCACGAGGTTCCTGTGGCGGTCGTGAAGGACACGTTCCACCTCGATCGCGTCCAAGATCTCCTGTTGGTATGGATACGGCCGAACCTCGAGCCCCGAAATCGAGATCGTCACTCGATCTCCCACTCGCCGTCCGCGAGCGAGGGCTAAAGCGTCGTCCAAACGATCGCGATCTCGATCGGGGTCGTAAAGCTCGAACTCGGCGCTGTTCCAATAGGTGTCGAACGTGGCCTCGAACTTCTGCAGCAACGCCGGAGCGGCTCGTTTGGACAACCGCACGTTCCACTCAACGCCGTCGAGCAGAGCGCTCGTGGAGAGGTTGGACGAGCCCACATATGCCGTGTCGAAACCGGTGTTGCGTCTGAACAGCCACGCCTTGGCGTGAAGGCGGGTCCGTCCTGCGTCGTACTGAACCCTTACCTCGGCTCCGAAGTCGCGCACCAGTCGATCAAGCGCCTCGCGCTCAGTGCCACCGATGTAGGTCGTGGTCGCTACGCGAAGGGGGACGCCGGCAGCGCGGGATCGGGTGAGGGGATCCTCCAGCAATCGAAGGCCACGCCACATGACGAACGCGCACAGCAGGTCGATGCGATCGGCCGACTCGATCTCCGCCTTGAGCTCCGCAGCCAAGGACGGTTCCCCGTGCGCATTCGTCAGCAGCGCGGAATCGTTTAGGGGCGTCTTGGGACGACCTTGATAGCGCGCAAGCGCACCCGGACCTGGCGGCCTTCGGACGGCGTGAAGCTGCCGAATGGGATCCGCCAATGGGGGCGCGTCCCGGTTGATGCTGGCGAGGAGTTCACGAGCCAGATCAATCCGTCGGTCAGGATCCTTCTCTGCTGCAAGCCGGCGGTGCACGAGCTCGGACAGGTGCCGCGCGAGCACGTGCGCCTGGTCTGCGGCGTCAATCCTCACGAGTTCGGCGTCAAGACCTACGAGGTTGTCGACCTCGTTCTCCATCTCGGTGGTCAGCACCGATTCGTAGAGACCCTCTTCCATGCTCACTCCCGGGTGGTGGCTGTGAGTCCGCTCGATGGTGAAGATCGCGGACCCGGCGAGTTCGTCCGACGGACCCTTGACTGAAACCCGGCGGCGAGTCCACCACTACCGATTGGAGTCCTCGACCAGCATGAGGATGCCGGAGATCAGGTTGCAGAACAGGAGCGTGCACACGCCGAGGGCAGTGTGTTTCGACCGGTCCGTCGCGCCCTTGTGGATAAAGATCGTCATCGGAACGAACCAGGCGGCGGCGACGATCCCGATGCCGCAGGTGCCTAGCACCAGAAGTCCGAAGACCACCCAGTTGATGACTGCGGCCGCCACGTACATGCCGCTGGCGGCCGGCTTTTGGGCCACCTGAGCAGGCTGGCCGTAGTACACAGGAACGACCGGCCCCACGGGCTGCTGCTGCCAGGCCGGGTGCGGGACGGGCTGGTACCCCGCCGGGTGCGCCGGCGTCGGCGGCTCGTAGGGGTGTGGGGGTTCGGGGATGTGAGACACGCGGCGGGACGCTATCCGTCGGTCCGTCCCCGCGTGGCCGAATCCGTCAAACTGGTGAAGCCGGTGGAGCCTAGGGGACTCGAACCCCTAACCCCCTGCTTGCAAAGCAGGTGCGCTACCAGTTGCGCCAAGGCCCCCTGCGGGGTTGGTGGTCAGGACCGCTTGACCGCGTCGGTGGCCTCGCGCCCAGAGGGCCTGGTCGGCGCGGCTCTCCTCGAGCTTCTTGCGGGCGATGAGTGCGCCCGCGGTGGCCAGGGCGAGGAGGAGGAGCTTCTTCACGTGGGCCTAACAGGACTTGAACCTGTGACCTCTTCCTTATCAGGGAAGCGCTCTAACCGTCTGAGCTATAGGCCCGGGGTGGGCACCCGCCGAGCGGGGCGCAGGAAGGTTATCCCACGCGGTCGGGGGCGCCCAAAACGGTTGGGTTGGCGTTGACCTTGCGGCGTCTCGACAAGCTCGACGACCGTGGTTCGGCGTCTCGACAGGCTCGACGACCGTGCGCTTGCGGCGTCTCGACAGGCTCGACGACCGTGCGCTTGCGGCGTCTCGACAGGCTCGACGACCGTGCGCGTGCGGCGTCTCGACAGGCTCGACGACCGTGCGCTGCGGCGTCTCGACAGGCTCGACGACCGTGGGGGTCGTCTCAGTTGTCCTCGGCGAGGGTGACCTCGATGCCGCCGAGGAGGGCGGCGGCCATGTTGTAGAGGAAGGCGCCGAGGGTGGCCATCGCGGTGATGAGGACGACGTCGACGGCGGCGATCAGCATGGTGAAGCCCATGACGCGGGAGGTGCCGACGTAGTCCTGCACGTCGACGTTCTCGGTCTCGGGGCCGATCTCGCGGATCGCGGAGTTGATCGAGTCCCAGACGCCGGCGGCGCCGAGCACCTGCCACACCATCGCGACCGCCACGACGGTGACGATGCCGAAGGCGATCGAGAGCAGGAACGCGGTCTTCATGACCGACCAGGGGTCGACGCGGGTGAGCCGGAGCCGGGCCCGGCGCGGGCCGCGGGGCGGCTTCTTCGGCTTCACGACCGGCGTCTCGGTGGTGTCGGTGCCGAGCTTCGCCTGGACCCGCTCGGCCAGCCCGGGCCGGACGGCCGTGTCGCTGGACGGCGCGTCGGAGCGCACGGTCGGCGGTGCGGACGGCGGCGGGGGCAGGACGGGACCCTGCTTCTGCCGGCGCTGCCGCGGGGGCTTGGTCGGCTTCGGCCCCTGGTAGGGCGGCGGGGCGGCCGGGGGTGGCGAGGGCGGGGCGGAGCGCTCCGTCATCAGCCTTCATCCTCCGTCTCGGGGCCGGGGTCGGTGTCCTGCTCCGGCGTGTCGGTGCTGGACACACCTTGGTCGATTGTGGCATCCGACTGGTCATCCGGTGAATCCCCAAGGACCTCCTCGACCACCTTCGCCTCGACCGAGCGGGCGACGACGGCGACGGCGTCGCCGTTCTTCGGCGTGACGAACTTGACGCCCTGGGTGGCGCGGCCGAGCGGGCGGAAGTCCTCGTTGATCGGGCTGCGCACCACCTGGCCGCCCTGGGTGATCGACATCACCTCGTCGCCGTCCTCGACGATGAACGCACCCACCAGGCCACCGCGCTGCTCGTTGGTGAGCGTCATCGCCTTGACGCCCTTGGTGCCGCGGTTGGTGAGCCGGTAGTCGCTGATCCGGCTGCGCTTGGCGAAGCCGCCGTCGGTCATGGTGAAGACGTACTGGACGTTCTCCTCGGAGTCCTCCGCGGCGGCCTGGGCCGCGCGGATGACCGACATCGAGAGCACCGAGTCGCCGGCGATCGTGTTCATGCCGGTGACGCCGGAGGTGGCGCGGCCCATCGGGCGCAGCTGGCCGTCGTCGGCGCGGAACCGCACCGCCTGGCCCTTGCGGGAGACGAGCAGGATCTCGTCGTCCGGCGCCACCAGCTCGGCGCCGATGAGCGCGTCGTCGTCGTCGCGGAAGTTGATCGCGATGACGCCGGCCTGCCGCGGGCTGTTGTAGTCGCCGAGCCGGGTCTTCTTCACCAGGCCGTTGCGGGTGGCGAGCACCAGGTAGGGCATCTGGTCGTAGTCGCGGATCGCCAGCACCTGAGCGATCGACTCGTCCGGCTGGAAGCTGAGCAGCCCCGCCACGTGGCCGCCCTTCGCGTCGCGCGACGCCTCGGGCAGGTTGTAGGCCTTGGTGCGGTAGACCCGGCCGGCGGTGGTGAAGAACAGCAGCCAGTGGTGGTTGGACGTCGCGATGAAGTGCTCGACGACGTCGTCGCCGCGCAGCGTCGCGCCGCGCACGCCCTTCCCGCCCCGCCGCTGGGTGCGGTACTGGTCGGCGCGGGTGCGCTTCGCGTACCCGCCGCGGGTGATGGAGACGACGAGGTCCTCGTCGGGGATGAGGTCCTCCATCGACAGGTCGCCGTCGGCCGCGATGATCTGGGTGCGGCGGTCGTTGCCGTACTTCTCGACGATCTCGGTGAGCTCGTCGACCACGATCTGCCGCTGCCGCTCGGGCCTGTCGAGGATGTCGAGCAGGTCGGCGATCACCGTCTCGAGCCGGGCCAGCTCGTCGATGATCTTCTGCCGCTCCAGGGCCGCCAGCCGCCGCAGCTGCATGTCGAGGATGGCGCGGGCCTGCTCCTCGTCGATGTCGAGCAGCTGCATCAGCCCGTCGCGCGCCTCCTCGACGTCGGGGCTGTTGCGGATGAGCGCGATCACCTCGTCGAGCGCGTCGAGCGCCTTCACCAGGCCGCGGTAGATGTGGGCCTGCCGCTCGGCCTCGGCGAGCAGGTAGCGGGTGCGCCGCTGGATGACCTCGATCTGGTGGGCGACCCAGTTGCTGATGAACTGGTCGACGCTCAGCGTGCGCGGGACGCCGTCGACCAGCGCCAGCATGTTGGCGCTGAAGTTGGTCTGCAGCTCGGTGTGCTTCAGCAGGTTGTTGAGCACGACCCGCGCCACGGCGTCGCGCTTGAGCACGACGACCAGCCGCTGGCCGGTGCGGTCGGAGGTGTCGTCGCGGACGTCGGCGATGCCCTGTACCCGGCCGGAGTCGGCGAGCTCGGCGATCTTCAGCGCCAGGTTGTCGGGGTTGACCATGTAGGGCAGCTCGGTGACCACCAGGCAGGTGCGACCCCTGCTGTCCTCGTCGACCTCGATGACGGCGCGCTGGGTGATCGAGCCGCGGCCGGTGCGCTGCGCCTGCTCGATGCCCTCGCGGCCCACGATGAGCGCGCCGTTCGGGAAGTCGGGGCCCTTGATCCGCTCGACCAGGGCGTCCTGGAGCTCCTCGCGGCCGGCCTCGGGGTGCTCGAGCGCCCAGATCGCGCCCTCGGCCACCTCGCGCAGGTTGTGCGGCGGGATGCTCGTGGCCATGCCGACGGCGATGCCGGCCGAGCCGTTGACGAGCAGGTTCGGGAACCGCGCCGGCAGCACCGCCGGCTCCTGGCTGCGGCCGTCGTAGTTGGGGCCGAAGTCGACGGTGTCCTTGTCGATGTCGCGGACCATCTCGAGCGCCAGCGGCGCCATCCGGCACTCGGTGTAGCGCATCGCGGCCGCGGAGTCGTTGCCCGGCGAGCCGAAGTTGCCCTGGCCGTGCACGAGCGGAGCGCGCATCACCCACGGTTGAGCCAACCTGACGAGGGTGTCGTAGATCGCGGTGTCGCCGTGGGGGTGGTACTGACCCATGACGTCGCCGACCACGCGCGAGCACTTGGAGAAGCCACGGTCGGGCCGGTAGCCGCCGTCGAACATCGCGTAGAGCACGCGCCGGTGCACCGGCTTGAGGCCGTCGCGGACGTCGGGCAGCGCCCGGCCCACGATGACCGCCATCGCG
Organism: uncultured Actinomycetota bacterium; assembly: GCA_963780355.1. GTDB lineage: Bacteria > Actinomycetota > Actinomycetes > Propionibacteriales > Nocardioidaceae > Nocardioides. The sequence goes on along the minus strand of CAWABT010000001.1, from coordinate 757,432 downwards.
TAGTCGATGTAGGCGCGCTGCATCGAGGTCTGCAGCTCGACCGGCTCGATCCGGCCCCCGCCGCCGCCGTCGCCGCTGCCGAGGCTGCTGGTCGTCTCAGTCATGTCGTCCTAGTTCTCGTCGGCCGCTCAGATGTCCAGGAACCGGACGTCTTTGGCGTTCCTCTGGATGAAGCTGCGGCGCTGCTCGACGTCCTCGCCCATGAGGATCGAGAAGATCTCGTCGGCGTGGGCGGCGTCGTCGAGGGTGACCTGGAGGAGCAGCCGCTGCTCGGGGTCCATCGTGGTCTCCCACAGCTCCTTGGCGTTCATCTCGCCGAGACCCTTGTAGCGCTGCACCGGGTTCTCCTTCGGCAGCTTCTTGCCGGCCGACTGGCCGTCGCGCAGCAGCGCGTCGCGCTCGGCGTCGGAGTAGACGAACTCGTGCTCGGCCGGCTTGTTCCAGCGCAGCCGGTACAGCGGCGGCTGGGCCATGTAGACGTGGCCGTGCTCGATGAGCGGCCGCATGAAGCGGAACAGCAGGGTGAGCAGGAGGGTGTTGATGTGGTGGCCGTCGACGTCGGCGTCGGCCATGAGCACGACCTTGTGGTAGCGCAGCTTGTCGAGGTCGAACTCCTCCTGGATGCCGGTGCCCAGCGCGGAGATGATCGACTGCACCTCGGTGTTGGCGAGCACCTTGTCGATGCGCGCCTTCTCGACGTTCAGGATCTTGCCGCGGATCGGGAGGATCGCCTGGATGCGCGGGTCGCGGCCCTGCCGCGCCGAGCCGCCGGCGGAGTCGCCCTCGACGATGAAGACCTCGCACTCCTCGGGGTTCGTCGACTGGCAGTCCGACAGCTTGCCGGGCAGCCCTCCCCCACCGAGCAGGCCCTTGCGCGACCGGGCGAGGTCGCGCGCCTTACGCGCGGCGAGCCGGGCCTGGGACGCCGCGATCGCCTTGCGCACGACGTCCTTGCCCTCGGCGGGGTTCTGCTCGAACCACGCCCCCAGCTGGTCGTTGACGATCCGCTGGGTGAAGCCCTTGGCCTCGGTGTTGCCGAGCTTGGTCTTGGTCTGGCCCTCGAACTGCGGCTCGGCGAGCTTGATCGAGATGATGGCGGTCAGGCCCTCGCGGATGTCGTCACCGCTGACCCGGTCCTCCTGCTTCTTCATCAGACCCCAGTCGAAGCCGGCGTTGTTGACCAGCGAGGTGAGCGCCGCGCGGAAGCCCTCCTCGTGGGTGCCGCCCTCGTGGGTGTTGATGGTGTTGGCGAAGGTGTGGACCGACTCGGTGAACGAGGTGTTCCACTGCATCGCCACCTCGAGGCTCATGTGCTGCTGCTCGACGGTGCCGGGCGTCTCGGCCTCGAAGCTGATCACCGTCGGGTTGAACGCCGACTTGCTGCGGTTGAGGTGCTCCACGTAGTCGACCAGCCCGCGCTCGTACTTGAAGACCTGCTCGATGCCGCCGCTCTCGGCCTGGCCGATCGCGTCGTGGCCGGCGGAGTCGACCGCGTTGTCGACGGTGTCGTCGGCCACGGCCTCGGCGACCTCGTCGGCCCCGACCCGCTCGTCGCGGACGACGATCTCCAGCCCCTTGTTGAGGAACGCGTACTCGCGGATCCGGCTGGTGATGGTCTCCAGCGAGTGCGTGGTGGTCTCGAAGACGTCGGGCGAGGGGTAGTAGGTGATCGTGGTGCCGGTGCGCTCGCCGTCGGCCATGGTGCCGGTCTCGACGAGGTCGGTGACCGGGACGCCGACCTCGAACTCCTGGCGCCAGTGACGGTCGCGGTTGCGCACCTCGGCCACGACCCGCGAGGACAGGGCGTTCACCACCGAGATGCCGACGCCGTGCAGGCCGCCGGAGACCTTGTAGCCGCCACCGCCGAACTTGCCGCCGGCGTGCAGGACGGTGAGCGCGAGCGTGAGGGCCGGGAGCTCCTGGCCCGGCGCGGTGTCGGTGGGGATGCCGCGGCCGTTGTCGTCGACCCGCACGCCGCCGTCGGCCTGGAGGGTGAGGACGATCCGGTCGCAGTAGCCGGCCAGCGACTCGTCGACCGCGTTGTCGACCACCTCCCAGATGAGGTGGTGCAGGCCGCGCTCCCCCGTGGAGCCGATGTACATGCCGGGCCGCTTGCGGACCGCCTCGAGGCCCTCCAGCACCTGGATCGCCGAGGCGTCGTAGCCGCCGTTCCCGCCGTCGTCCGTCGGGGTGGCGGTGAGGCCCGGGGACGGGGTGGTGGAAGCGTCGGTCACGGGCACCTCGGGGATGTTGACGTGGGGCCGCGGCGATGTCGCGGCATGCAAGCGGCCGCTCCACGCGGAGTCGAACGGCCGATGTCCATGATAGCGCCCGGAACGCCTCAGAACACGCAGGTGGTCCCGAAATCGGGGGGGTCGTCACGGCAGGACCGCCCCGCAGCCGCACGGAACCGCCGCTGAGAGCGGCTGGCAGGGGGTCGCCCGCATCCCCCTATGGCCGGGAGGCCCGCAGATCGGCTATCCGTACGTGTCGCGTGGCCCGCGACCGCGGACCGAGCGCCGGCCCCGCGACCACGACGGCGCATCCGGCCCCCGCACCTCCAGCACGGTGACCGTGGCCGGCCCGAGCTCCTCGTTCAGCCGGCCCAGCACCTGGGGGGTGAGGAGCTTGAGCTCCTTGGCCCACGCGGACGAGTCGGTGCGGACGACGAGCACGCCGTCGATGAAGCTCTCGGGGGTCGCGTGGGCCGCGATCTCGCCGCCGACCAGCTCCTCCCAGCGCGCGATGACGCCGCGGACCCGCAGCATCAGCTCCCAGCCCTCGGTGTCGACGAGCTTCGCGAGCTCGCCGCCGATCGGCTGCGGGTCCCGGTCGTCGGGGTGGGTGCCCGACAGCCAGCCGCGGCGCGGGTCCTCGGTGCCGCGGTCGTCACGCCGTGGCTCCCCGCGCCGGCGTCGCTTCTTCCGGGACGCCGGCGAGGTGCTGCCGGCGGTGGCGCGGGTGACGTCGCGGGCCAGGTCGAGCCCGTCCTCCCTCCGCTCCCCCTCCCCAGGCGTCTCCTCAGACACGGGTCACCTCCCCGTCGGCCACGGTGAACCGGGCGCCGGCGAGCTCGGCGGGCACGTCGTCGGCGACGGCGGCGGTGACCAGCACCTGCTCGGCGCCGGCGACCAGGGCGGCGAGGTGGGAGCGGCGCTCGGTGTCGAGCTCGGCGAACACGTCGTCGAGGATGAGGATCGGCTCCTCCCCCTCCTCGCGCAGCAGGTCGTACGACGCGAGCTTGAGCGCCAGCGAGCACGACCAGCTCTCGCCGTGGGAGGCGTAGCCCTTCACCGGCAGCCGCGGGCCGTCGGCGCTGCCGAGGGTGAGCTCGAGGTCGTCGCGGTGCGGGCCGACCAGACAGACCCCGCGGTCGAGCTCGTCGCCGCGGCGCCGGCCGAGCTCGGCGAGGAACCCCTCGACGAGGTCCCCGTTCCCGTTAAGACTTCCGGCAGCTCGAACGAGGGCCGGTACGCGATGCCGACGTCGTCGCGCGACGCGCCGCGGGCCACGGTGGCGTACGCGGTGCCGACGTGCGGGCGGAGCCGCTCCACCAGCTCCATCCGCTCGGTCAGCAGCTCGCTGCCGACCCGCGCGAGGTGGGAGTCCCAGACGTCGAGCGTCGCGAGAGCGCCCTCCCGACTCCCCCCGCCGCGCCGGCCGCCGGCGGTCTTGAGGAGGGTGGCTCGCTGCCTGAGTATCCGGTCGTAGTCGGAGAGAACTCCGCTCAACCGTGGGGTTCTGAGCACCAGGAGGTCGTCGAGGAACCGGCGCCGGGCGCCCGGGTCGCCCTTGACGAGGGTGAGGTCGTCCGGCGAGAACACGACGGTGCGCACCAGGCCGACCAGGTCGCGCACCTTCGGCAATGTCGACTTGTTGACTCGTCCACGGTTCGCCTTGCCGGGCACCAGGTCGACCTCGAGGACGGCGGTGCGGCCGTCCTTCACCACGGCGGCCTTGATGGTGGCCTGCGGCTGCCCGGCGCGCACCAGCGGCGCCTCGCCGGCGACCCGGTGCGAGGCGAGCCGGGAGAGGTAGTCGACGGCCTCGACCAGGTTGGTCTTGCCCTGGCCGTTGCGCCCCAGGAAGGCCGTGACGCCGGGTTCGAGCTCGACGTCGACCAGGCCGTAGGACCGGAAGTCGTGCAGCGTCAGCCGCGAGACGTGCATCGCGTGTTTCTCCTCCCGGAACTCGTCCGCAGCGTAGTCCCGCGGACGAGCCCCACCTGTCCTAGGCTTCGCGCCATGACCCACGATCCGAACAACCCGCAGAACCCCTACGGGCAGCAGCCGCCGCAGCAGGACCCCTACGGCCAGCAGCCTCAACAGGCCTACGGCCAGCAGCCGGGCTACGGCCAGGCCGCCGCCGGCGGTCCCTTCTACGTCTCCGTGCTCGGTCAGGAGCAGGGCCCGCTCGACCTCGGTCAGCTCGCCCAGATGTCGACCACCGGCAACCTCAAGCCCGACACCATGGTGCGCCAGGGCGACGGCCAGCAGTGGTACCCGGCCAAGGACGTCCCCGGCCTCTACTCCGACAAGGAGTGGATGACGACGCTGCTGCTCTCGGTGTTCCTGGGCGGCCTCGGCGTCGACCGGTTCTACCTGGGCTACACCGGCCTCGGCATCGCGAAGCTCTGCACGCTCGGCGGTTGCGGCATCTGGTCGATCATCGACCTGATCCTGATCATCCTCCGCAAGCTTCCGGACGCCGAGGGCCGCCCGCTCCGCTAGCCAGTCACGCCAGCACCGCCGGGCCGCCGCGATCCTCGTCGGCCCGTTCCTCGTCGGTCCCCGCGGGGAGCGCGTGCCGGTTCCGCGACCGCCGGTCGCGTCGAACCCGGCCGCGCCCCGCGGGGGCCACTGACCCCGCCGGTCCCGGTCGGGGTCGCTCCGGCCCGCCGTTGACAGGGATTCTCGATCGGACGGCGCTCGCCGTGAGCAGCCCTGCGCCCAGCGCAGCGCCGACTGCGGCCCCCGCTGTCAGGTGCCCGTCGGCCGCCATCGGCGTCGCTGCCGTCGTGCTCACGCCGGCCGTGGCGCCGCCGTGCCGGGCCGGCGGGGGAGTGGGGCCATGGATCCGCCGCATCACCCGCGTCGCCTCGCGCATCCGGACGGCGAGCCGGTGGCGGGCCTCCGGCGACGGGTCGAGCCGGGCCTCCTCGAGTGCGGCCGCGACGTCGGCGAGCGCGGCCCCGCCGGCGGCGGCGTCCTCGGCGTCGTCCCGCAGCGACCGCACCGCCCGCCGCAGCGACTCGCCCATCACCACGCCGGTCCGGCCGCGCAGCCGCTCCTCCGCCTCCGGCGCCTCCGGCGCGAGCCGGTCGGCGACCTCGTGGAGCGCGGCGGCCGTGGCCCGCCAGTCGGCCGCCGCGACACCGGTCGTCACCTCAGGCCCCGCGCCAGCGCGGTGAGCCGGGCCGCCAGCACGTCGTCGGCCTCGCGGACGCCGGCGCCGAAGCCCGCGAGCGCCGTCCCGCAGTGACTCAGACCGCTGCGGCACGCCTCGAGCCGGCCGGCGAGGTGGTTGCGGGCGAGCGCGGTGTGGTGCGCGAGCTCGCGGGCGGTGGGGGAGTCGCCGAGGTCGTGCGGCTCGGTCGGCTCCCGTTCGACGACGTCGGCCGCGGACGCGTGGAGCACCCGCACCAGCCGGTCGACGACATCGGGCACCATCTCGAGCTCGTCGTCGGTCACGGTGCGCCGCCGACGTGGTCGAACGTGCCGGGGCGCAGCGCGTCGGGCTCCCGCGGGGCCAGAGTGGCCCGGGCGACGACGTCCTCCTGAGCGCGGGTCGCCGCCCCCACCTCGCTCAGCACCTCGTCGAGCGCCGCCACGACGTCGGCGACGCCCGCGGCGAGCCCGGCCGCAGTGCCCTCCGCGGTGGCGCCGGCGAGCCGGCCATGCCGAGCGGTGACGCCGGCCGGCAGGTCGACGTCGGGCGGGTCGGGGATCGTGCTCTCCAGCCAGCGGAGGCCCTGCGCGGTGACCTTCGCCGCCTTGCTCACCTCGGGCTTCGGCAGCGCGACCAGCGCGAGCAGATCAGCGCCCTGTGCGGCCATCGTGAGGACGTCCTTCGTGGCCTCGCGGGGCGGCACCTGGGCGGCCTGCCAGCCGCGCAGCAGCGTGTCGACCAGCCCGACGCCGGCGTCGAGGGTGTTGCGGAGGCTCCGTTGGGCGCCGCGGGACGCGATCTCGACCGCCGCCACCGCCTTCGCGCCCAGCACCAGCGCGGTGGTGTGGGTGCGGTGCGCGTCGACCAGCGGGCCGTGGAAGTCGAGCAGGTACGACGTCTTGGCCTGCCCGCGCCACGGCGCGAGCCGGAGCCGCAGGTCGGCGAGGTCGGTGTCGACGTCGAGCAGCAGCGCCTGGCGGTCGGCGAGCAGGGCGGCGCGCACCGCCGCGGTGTCGTCGGGCACCAGGGCGAGCACCGGCCGCGCGGCGGTGACCAGGTGGTCGACCTCGGCCCGTGCCCACCGGGCCGCCTCGTCGGCGAGCCGGGCGAGCTCCGGGCGGGTGCGCTCCACGAAGGTGCCGTCGTCGTAGACGGTGACCGCCCGCTCGATCGGGTGGGTGGTGCCGATCGAGAAGGTGACGACGGTGAGCACGCCGTCGGGCGCGGGTCCGGCCGGCGTCACCCGGGTGTCGGCCGTGTCGAGGTGCGCCATCGCTCCCTCCACGAACCGGAGGTCGGCCAGCAGCGCGGCGAGCTCGCCCATCTGGTCGCTCATGCCGCGTCCCGCGGCCCGTGCAGCGGCAGGTCGCCGAACGCCGGGTCGGTGGAGCGGGGCGGCGCGCGGAACGCGCCGTCGGGCACGCGGAGCGCACGCTCGCGCAGCAGCGCCTCGAAGTCCGCCGCGGTGTGTTCGTCCACCTCCGCGTAGCGACGCGCCACCTGCACCAGCGCCCGGCCGGCGGCGTCGCAGGCCACGGCGGTGGCGGCCACGCCGTCCTGCACCAGGCCGAGCAGCTCGCCGACGGCGCGCGGCGCGTCGTGCTGCACCAGCGCGGCCACGGTGTCGAGCCGGTCGCGATGGCGGTGCAGCGAGACCGCGGCCGCCGCGTGGGCGAGCGCCGCGGCGGGGAGCGTGGTCACCCCGGCCTCGTGCAGCCGGAACAGGTCGGCCGCGAGCTGGTCGGTCATGTCTGCCTCCCGAGAGTCGTCAGGAGCGCAGGCTGCTCGGCGTCCGGACCCGGCAAACGAGGGCTCCGGCAGCGCTGTGGAGAACTCAGTTCTTGTCGCCGCCCGGGGGAGGGGCGGTGTGGACGGCGTGCCCGCCGAACTGGTTGCGCATCGCCGCGACCGCCTTCATCGCCGGGCTGTCGTCCTGGCGGGAGCTGAACCGGGCGAAGAGCGAGGACGCGATCACGTGCATCGGCACGGCGTGGTCGATCGCCGCCTCGACGGTCCATCGGCCCTCGCCGGAGTCCTCGGCGTAGCCGCGCAGCTGGGACAGGTCCTCGTCCTCCTCCAGGGCGGCGACCAGCAGGTCGAGCAGCCAGGAACGGATCACGGTGCCGGTGCGCCAGGAGTCGAAGACGTCGGCGACGTTGTCGACGACGTCGGTGGCGTGCAGCAGCTCGAACCCCTCGGCGTAGGCCTGCATCACGGCGTACTCGATGCCGTTGTGCACCATCTTCGCGAAGTGGCCGGCGCCGACCTTGGTGCCGGCGTGCACGAACCCGCCGCCCTCGGGCTTGAGCGCGTCGAACACCGGCTGAAGCGTCGCGACGTGCTCGGCCGGGCCGCCGCACATCAGCGCGTAGCCGTTCTCGAGGCCCCACACGCCGCCGGAGACGCCGCAGTCGACGAACCCGATGCCCTTCGCGCCGAGCTGCTCGGCGTGGGCCTGGTCGTCGGTCCAGCGCGAGTTGCCGCCGTCGACGACGAGGTCGCCCTCACCGAGCAGGTCGGCGAGCTCGCCGACCACGGCGTCGGTGACCTTGCCGGCCGGCACCATCACCCACACGACCTTCGGGTCGTCGTCGGGGAGGGCGTCGACCAGCGCCGCGAGGCTCTCGGCGTCGCTGAGGTCGGGGTTGGTGTCGTACCCGGTGACGGTGAGGCCGGCGTTGCGCATCCGGGTGCGCATGTTGCCGCCCATCTTGCCGAGGCCGACGAGTCCGAGGTGCATGGCGGTGCCTCTCGCGCGGGGATGGGTCAGGAGAGCAGGCGGCGGGGCATCAGCAGGTAGCGGAAGCCGGAGTCGCCGTCGCCGTCCTCCACGATCCCACTGATCACCACGGGCTTGGAGGCCTGCGTGAACGCGAGCTCGACGTAGCGCTCGTCGATCGCGGTGAGGCCGTCGAGCAGGAAGGCGGGGTTGAAGCCGGTGGTGAGGTCGTCGCCGTCGATGTCGGCGGTGATCGACTCCGAGGCCTGCGCCTCGTCGCCGGAGCCGGCGTCGAGGGTGAGGGTGCCGTCGCCGAAGGCCAGCTGGACTGCGGTGTTGCGCTCGGCCACCAGCGCCACGCGCTTCACCGACTCCACCAGCTCGTTCTTCTCGACCTTCGCCACGGTGAGCTTCTCGCTGGGGAAGAGGCTGCGGACCTTGGGGAACTCGCCGTCGAGCAGCCGCGTGGTGGTGCGGCGGACGCCGCCGGGCGCCTGGCCCTCGAAGCCGATGAGCCCGTCGCCGGTGCCGCCGGACGCCAGCGCCACCGTGACCTCGGTGCCGGCGGTGAGCGAACGGGCGGTGTCGCTGAGCACCCGGGCCGGCACCAGCGCGGCCAGCGAGGCGTCGGGGGTGCGCGGGTTCCAGTCGAGCTCGCGATGGGAGAGGCGGAACCGGTCGGTGGCGAGGAGCGACATCGTGGTGCCCTCGATCTCGAGCCGGACGCCGGTGAGCACCGGCAGCATGTCGTCGCGGCCGGCCGCGGTGACGGCCTGGGCGACGGCGTGCGCGAAGACGTCGCTCTGCACGGTGCCCGAGGCCTCGGGCAGCTCGGGGATCGTCGGGTAGTCCTCGACCGGCATCGTCTGGAGGCTGAACCGGGCCGCGCCACAGGTGAGCGAGACGCGGGCGCCGTCGAGCACGAGCTCGACGGGCTTGGCCGGGAGGCTGCGGGTGATGTCGGCGAGCAGCCGGCCGCTCACCAGCGCGGTGCCCTCGTCGGCGACCTCCGCGCTGAGCGTGGCCCGCGCCGAGGTCTCGTAGTCGAAGGTCGACAGGACCAGGCCGGCATCGCTCGCGTCGATGAGCAGGCCGGCGAGGACGGGAGCGCTGGGTCGGACCGGCAGGCTGCGCGCCGCCCAGGCGACGGCGTCGGCGAAGACGTCGCGCTCGACTCGGAACTTCACGGTGTCAGTCCTATCGGATCAGGGGCGGTCGGGAGAGGAATCCTGCCACGCGAGCGGCCGGTCCACAGGCGAGCGGTCAGGAGGAAGTCGGCGGAGATCTGTGAACCAGGTAGATCAGGAGTAGTCATAGCGGCTGTGGAACCTGTGGAGGAGCGGCGTCCGCGCAGGTGAGGGGCCGGATCGGCCTGTCGACTCGCTGTGGACAGGATCGTGACAACGCTGCCCGGCCTGGGGAGGACGGATTCGGCTGTGGGGACGCGCGTCGCGTCGTCCCCAGATCCTCCCCGTGTAGTTCGTACCGCGGGGGCGTGGCGTTCCACAGGTGTGATCAGGCCTGCCGGGCCTGCATCTTGACCCGGTTGGTGAGCTCGCTGACCTGGTTGAAGACGGCGCGCCGCTCGGCGAGGAGCTGGTTGATCTTGCGCTCGGCGTACATGACCGTGGTGTGGTCGCGACCGCCGAACTGCTGGCCGATCTTCGGCAGCGACAGGTCGGTGAGCTCGCGGCACAGGTACATCGCGATCTGGCGGGCCATCACCAGGTGGCGGCCGCGGCTGGGGCCGGTGAGCTCCTCGATCGCGACGCCGAAGTAGGCCCCGGTCTGCGCGATGATGAGCGGCGCGGTGATCTCGGGCTCGCCGCCCTCGGGGATGAGGTCCTTGAGCACGATCTCGGCGAGCGTCATGTCGACGTCCTGCCGGTTGAGGTTGGCGAACGCCGTGACCCGGATCAGCGCACCCTCGAGCTCGCGGATGTTGGTCTGGATCTTCGAGGCGATGAACTCCAGCACGTCCGGCGGGGCGGTGAGCCGGTCCATCGCGGCCTTCTTGCGCAGGATCGCGATGCGGGTCTCGAGGTCGGGCGGCTGGACGTCGGTGATGAGGCCCCACTCGAACCGGTTGCGCAACCGGTCCTCGAGCGCCTCGAGCCGCTTCGGCGCGCGGTCCGAGGTGAGGACGATCTGCTTGTTCGCGTTGTGGAGGGTGTTGAAGGTGTGGAAGAACTCCTCCTGGGTCTGGGTCTTCCCCTCCAGGAACTGGATGTCGTCGATCAGCAGCACGTCGACGTCGCGGTAGCGCCGCTTGAACCGGTCCTGCCGGTCGTCGCGGATCGCGTTGATGAACTCGTTGGTGAACTCCTCGCTGCTGACGTAGCGCACCTTCGCGCCCTCGAAGAGGGTGCGGACGTAGTGGCCGATCGCGTGGAGCAGGTGGGTCTTGCCGAGTCCGGAGTCGCCGTAGACCAGCAGCGGGTTGTAGGCACGCCCCGGTGCCTCGGCCACCGCGACAGCGGCGGCGTGCGGGAACCGGTTCGAGGAGCCGATGACGAACGTCTCGAAGGTGTACTTCGGGTTGAGCCGCGCCTCGAGGGCGGAGGCCCGCGGCGTCTCGGCGAGCGCGGAGGCCGAGCCCGCGGTGACCGACTCGGTGGGCGCCAGGTCGCCGAAGTCGAGCCCGCCGGACGGGGTCTCCGGCACCGCCGGGATGTCGACCTGTCGATGTGTCGACATGTCGTCAGGTCGAGATGTCGACTCGTGGCCGGCCTCGTCGTGGGGCAGCTCGTACTGCGTCGTGCCCTCGTCGAGGGTGTTGTCGACGGTGACGGCGATCCGCACCTCGTAGCCGTGGCGCTGGGTGAGCGCCTCCTCGATCTGGTTGCGCAGCCGGCCCTCGAGCTGGGCCCGGGTGAAGTCGTTGGGGACGGCGACCACCGCGACGTTCTCGTGCAGGGTCACCGGCCGACTCGAGCGCAGCCACGCCTGCTGGTGGGGCTGGAGGTCGGCGACGACGGCGCGCCAGGACTGGTCGAGATCGGAGGTCTGCTCCACGGTGCTCCCGCAATCGGTGGTCGGTCCGGTGGACGGTGGAGGACGGGCCTCCCAGATGGATGACGCTCTGCGATCCACAAGTTTGTCCACAGGTTGTGAACCAGGCTCCACCACGGTGGAAGAAGCCCGACCAGGGACCCTCGGCGACCGGCCTGTCGCATCGTTTCCGCAGGTCAGACCGCATTTATCAGCATTGTGAGTGCGGTCACACCGGCGTCCAGAAGCTGGGGACGACCATGGGGCGGGGAAACCCTGTGGGTCGGAACTTAACCCCGGCCCGGGACGCCCGGCAAGCCGTCATCCACAGGTAGGCGGCCGGTGGTCCACACCGGTTTCCCGGTCGGGTTCGCGCGGGTTTGACCGCCTCATCCGGGGCCGCGTACCGTGAGCCGGTCATTCGGTGACGACCGATGCCGCACGTCCACGAAAGCCCACCTGGGCCGTCTTCGTGGCCTGTCGTCGAAATCCTAGAAGGAACTCCTCGTGAGCAAGCGCACGTACCAGCCGAACAACCGCCGGCGCCACAAGACGCACGGCTTCCGACTGCGCATGCGTACCCGCGCCGGTCGCGCGATCCTGTCGGGCCGGCGCCGCAAGGGCCGCAAGAGCCTGGCCGTCTGAGGCAGGCTCCGCCTGCCCGCCGTCGACCCGACGTGCTCTCCGCGGCGCACCGCCTGACCGACGCGAACGCCTTCCGTGAGACGACGCGTCGCGGACGTCGCGCGTCGTCGCGCACCCTGGTGCTGCACCTGTCGGTGCCACTGCTCCCCGCGGACATGTCAGCAGGTGAGCCCCGGGTGGGCTTCGTGGTGAGCCGGGCCGTGGGGGGATCGGTGGTACGCCACCGGGTGCAGCGACGGCTGCGCCACCTGGCCCGCGAGCGGGTCGCCGACCTGCCCGCCGGCGCCACCGTCGTGGTGCGCGCCCAGCCCGAGGCGGCCGCCGCCTCCTACGACGAGCTCGGCCAGGACCTCGCCCGGTGCCTGGACCGGGTCGCCCGGGACGGCTCGTGAAGTACGTCCTCATCGGCCTGCTGAAGGCCTACCGCTTCCTCATCAGCCCGCTGTACGGCCAGGTGTGCCGCTACTACCCGTCGTGCTCGGCCTACGCGCTCGAGGCGGTCCAGGTTCACGGCAGCGTGCGAGGCTCGTGGTTGGCAGTCCGCCGGCTCGCCCGCTGCCATCCCTGGTCGCCGGGCGGCGTCGACAAGGTGCCGCCCCGCCCGATCCACCGACAAGGAGCTTGAACCCCGTGGGTTTCTTCTCAGCCATCGGCAGCTTCATCATGACGCCGCTGTACTACGCGATCTCGGCGATCATGCTGGCGTTCCACAGGTTCTTCAGCCTGTTCCTCGACGACGAGGGCGGCTGGGCATGGGCGCTGTCGATCGTTGGTCTGACCATTGTGATCCGGATCCTGCTGATCCCGCTGTTCGTCAAGCAGATCAAGTCGCAGCGCAACATGCAGCTGCTGCAGCCGAAGGTGAAGGAGCTGCAGAAGAAGTACGGCCACGACCGGCAGCGGCTCGGCGAAGAGACGATGAAGCTCTACAAGGACGCGGGCACGAACCCGTTCGCGTCGTGTCTTCCGCTGATCCTGCAGATGCCGATCTTCTTCGCGCTGTTCCGGCTGCTCGACCAGGCGGCCAAGAACGGCAAGCCGCACGGGTTCCTCGACAAGGGGCTCGCCGAGGACTTCGGACAGGCCAAGATCGGCGGCAAGGTGCCGATCTACGAGTCGTTCTGGGCGGCCCTGAACGGCCGCGCCGACGGCGGCACCCTGGTCATGGTGGTCTCCTTGGTCCTGGTCCTCGCGATGACGGCGACCACGTTCACCACCCAGCGTCAGCTGATGAGCAAGAACATGCCGGCCGACGCGATGACCGGCCCCTACGCGCAGCAGCAGAAGATGCTGCTCTACGTGCTTCCGGTGGCCTTCGGCCTCGGTGGCGTGGCGTTCCCGATCGGCGTGCTCCTGTACTGGACGACCTCGAACCTGTGGACGATGGGGCAGCAGTTCTACGTGATCCGCAACAACCCCGCGCCCGGCACGCCGGCGTTCGACGCGAAGCAGCAGCGGGACCGGGAGAAGCGCGAGCGCCGTGGCGAGGGCCCGGCCGAGGAGGAGGGTGACGGAGGAGTCGCCACCTTGACCGAGGCCGAGCGCCGCCCCGCGCAGCGCGCGCAGCCGAAACGGCTCACCAAGGCCGAACGGCAGCGGGCCGCGGCGAAGAAGGCGGCGACCGCGAAGGCGGAGGCCGATGCGGCGGCCGAGGCGGAGGTCGAGGCGCAGGCCGAGGCGGAGCCGGAGCCCGTCGTCGAGCCCGAGCCGGCGCCGCCCACCACTCCGATCAAGAAGACGAACCACCCCCCGACGAAGAAGAAGAAGCAAGGAGGCAGGCGATGAGCACCGAGGCGAGCACCGAGGCGAGCACCGAGGCGACGGAGGCGAACACCGAGGTGGAGGTGACCGAGGAGGGCCCGGGCCGCGCGGATCTGCTCGAGCAGGAGGGCGACATCGCCGCCGACTACCTCGAGGAGCTGCTCGACATCGCCGACCTCGACGGCGACCTGGACATGGACGTCGAGGGGGACCGCGCGGCGGTGTCGATCGTCGGCGCGGACCTGCAGCAGCTGGTCGGGGGCAACGGCGAGGTGCTGGACGCGCTCCAGGAGCTCACCCGGCTTGCGGTCTACCGCGAGACCGGCGTGCGCTCGCGGCTGATGCTGGACGTGTCGGGCTACCGCGCCGAGAAGCGGGAGCGCTTGGTCGCGCTCGCCGGCGAGACGGTGGCGCGGGTGAAGGCGAGCGGTGAGCCGGAGTCGCTGGATCCGATGACGCCGTTCGAGCGCAAAGTGGTGCACGACGCGGTCGCCGAGGCCGGGCTGGTCTCCGAGTCCGAGGGCGTCGAGCCGCGTCGGTACGTCGTGGTGCTTCCGGGGGACTGACCAACGTGGTTTCACGTGAAACCGGACCCCCCGCGCCCGACGAGGCACGGGGGGTCTTCGGTCTCCGACTCCCGCTTGCCGACGCGTTCGCCGAGCTGCTGGCGACCGCCGGAGTCGAGCGCGGCCTGATCGGACCGCGGGAGGCCCCGAGGCTCTGGGACCGGCACCTGCTGAACTGCGCGGTGCTGGAGGAGGTCGTCCCGGAGGGTGCCTCGGTGGCGGACCTGGGCGCGGGGGCGGGGCTGCCCGGCCTCGTCCTGGCGATCGTCCGGCCCGACCTCGAGGTCACGCTGGTGGAGCCACTGCTGCGGCGCACGACGTTCCTGGACGAGGCGGTGGCCGAGCTCGGCCTGGAGCGGGTGCGGGTGCACCGGGGTCGTGCCGAGTCGCTGCACGGGCTCGAACGGTTCGACGTGGTGACCTCCCGCGCGCTGGCACCGCTGGACCGGCTGCTCCGGTGGTCGATGCCGTTGGTGGCGCCCACGGGGGCGATGGTGGCCCTCAAGGGGTCGAGCGCCGGCGACGAGGTCGAGGCCGCGACCGCGGTGCTGGCCGAGCTCGGCTGCGCTGCCCCCGAGGTGCTCCCGGTGGGCCTGGATCGGATCTCATCCCCAGGACAGGTGGTCCGGGTCGCCTGGCGGGACCCCGCGTCGGTATCGTGGCCCGCCGTGCCCCCGGCTGGGGGCGCGACCGGCCCGCAACGGGCTCGACAAGTGCAGCCAGGGAAGCGGAGGCGTCGCCGTGGTCGATGAGTTTTCCACCGGTGGCTCCCCGCCTGACAGCCCGAGTTATCCACAGGTTCCGGCGAGTTCTCCCCAGGCTCCGGAAACCGGTGTTTCACGTGAAACCAGCCCGTTCCGGACCGCCGGCGAGATGGCCGGATACGACGACGGCTTCGACGACGAGCAGGCGACGCCGCTCGCCAAGGCGGCCCAGCACAGCCTGCTGGCGCGCCAGGAGCACCGCGGTCACGCCCGCGTCCCCCGTCCCGACGGCACCCGGATCTTCGTCGTCGCGAACCAGAAGGGCGGCGTCGGCAAGACCACGACCACGGTGAACATCGGTGCCGCGCTGGCCCAGCTGGGGCAGCGGGTGCTGGTCGTCGACCTGGACCCGCAGGGCAATGCGTCGACCGCGCTCAGCGTCGACCACCGCCGCGGCGTCCCGTCCACCTACGAGGCGCTGGTCGAGGGCCGCGCGCTCGCCGAGCTCGTGACGCCGTGTCCCACCGTGCCCGGCCTGTTCGTCGTCCCGGCCACCATCGACCTCGCGGGCGCCGAGATCGAGCTGGTGAGCGTCGTGGCTCGCGAGGGGCGGCTCCGCAAGGCGATCCACGGGCACCCGCAGGTCGGCTCGGCCGCCCAGGCGGGGGAGGAGCGGTTCGACTACGTGTTCGTCGACTGCCCGCCGAGCCTCGGCCTGCTCACGCTGAACGCCTTGGTGGCCGGCGAGGAGATGATGATCCCGATCCAGGCGGAGTACTACGCGCTGGAGGGGCTCGGTCAGCTGCTCGAGACGGTCGACATGGTGCGCGCGCACCTGAACCCCAGTCTGGCGGTGTCGACGATCCTCGTCACCATGTACGACGCCCGCACCCGGCTCGCCGCCGGTGTGGCCGACGAGGTGCGCGAGCACTTCGGCGACCAGGTGCTGCGGACGACGATCCCGCGCTCCGTGCGGGTCTCCGAGGCGCCGTCGTACGCCCAGACGGTGATGACCTACGACCCGGGCAGCCCCGGGGCACTGAGCTACTACGAGGCGGCGCGCGAGCTGGCGACCAAGGGAGTGCGGGGATGAAAGCCCCAATCTGTTCTTCGTGTCCCCCGCTCCGCTCCTCCCACGAACAACAGATTGGGGACCCCAAATGACAAGCGGTAGCGGCACGCAGCGACGGGGACTCGGGCGCGGACTGGGGTCGCTGATCCCGACCGCCCCGGCGGAGACACCGACGGCGCCGCCGCCGGTCGCGGCGGACGAGACGCCCGCCGGCGCCTACTTCGCCGAGGTGCCGATCGGGCAGATCTCGCCCAACCACGCCCAGCCACGCCAGGTCTTCGACGAGGAGGCGCTGGCCGAGCTGGTGCACTCGATCCGCGAGGTCGGGCTGCTGCAGCCGGTGGTGGTGCGGCGCACCGGACCCGATGCGTTCGAGCTCATCATGGGCGAACGCCGCTGGCGCGCCGCCCAGGAGGCCGGCCTCGACGCGATCCCGGCGATCGTGCGGCAGACCGAGGACGTCGACATGCTGCGCGACGCCCTGCTCGAGAACCTGCACCGCTCCCAGCTCAACCCGCTGGAGGAGGCCTCGGCCTACGCCCAGCTGCTCGAGGACTTCGGCTGCACCCACGACGAGCTCGCCCAGCGGATCGGCCGGTCCCGGCCCCAGATCAGCAACACGCTGCGGCTGCTGCGGCTCGGGCCGGCGGTCCAGCGCCGGGTGGCGGCCGGCGTGATCTCGGCCGGGCACGCCCGCGCCCTGCTCGCCGTCGACGACGGCGACCTCCAGGACCGGCTCGCGCAGCGGGTGGTCGCCGAGGGCATCAGCGTCCGCGGCCTCGAGGAGATCGTCGCGGTCGGGGGCGCGAGCGGGGAGAAGGAGCGCACCGTGCGCCGCCGGCCCACGGCGCCCGGGCTCACCGAGCTCGCCGACCGGCTCTCGGACCGGCTCGACACCCGGGTCAAGGTCGACCTCGGCCAGCGCAAGGGCAAGATCGCGATCGAGTTCGCGACCCTCGACGACCTGCAGCGGATCGTCGACGTGATCGACCCGCGCAACCGGGACGACCGGCCGATCTGACCACCTGTCGCTTTGTCGACAAGACAATATGTCGACAAAGCGATCTGTCGATAAAGAGGTGTCTCAGGTGCTACGCCGGGCGGCGCGGGCGGCCTTCTCCTCGGCGTCGAGCCGCGCGGCCTCCTCGAGCGTGGGTGCGCTGCCGCCGTGCCGGGCGGGCAGCCACCAGCATCCGGGGGGCTGCTGGTCGTCCGGATAGGCGGCGATGGCCTCCTCGAGCAGGTCCGCCATCACGACCTTGAGCTCGGCCGTCTCGGCGACCGGATCGGCGCCGGTGGGGTGGAGGGGGGCGCCGGCGCGGATCACGATGGTCTTCCCGCGGCCGAAGTCCTGGGGGTGGTCCTTGGTCTTGATGCGCTGGGTGCCCCAGAGGATCACCGGCACCAGCGGGACGCCGGCCGCGGCGGCGATGCGCACCGCTCCGGTCTTGAACTCCTTGAGCTCCATCGCGCGCGAGATCGTGGCCTCGGGGAAGATCCCGACCGCCTCACCGGCCTCCAGGTACTCCAGTGCGGTGGCCAGCGAGGTCTCGCCGGCGCTGCGGTCGACCTCGATGTGGTGCAGCGACCGCATCAGCGGACCGACGAACCGGTGGTCGAACAGCTCCTTCTTCGCCATGAACCGCGGTTTGCGGCCCGCCCGTTCCGCCACGAGCCCGCCGTAGACGAAGTCGACGTAGCCGATGTGGTTGACGGCGAGCAGCACGCCGCCGTCGCGGGGCACGTGGTCGGCACCCTGGAGGTCGATGCGCTGTCCGAGCAGCCGGAACCCGGTCTTGCAGGCGGCGATGATCGGTGGGTAGGTGAGGTCGCGCATGCAGGCTCCTGCTCAGGGTCAGCGGCGGGTGGCGAGGAAGTCGGCGATCCGGCCGATCGCCTCCTCGAGCACGGCGACGTCGGGGAGCGTCACCAGCCGGAAGTGGTCGGGCTCGAACCAGTTGAAGCCGGTGCCGTGGGTGACGAGGATCTTCTTGGCCCGCAGCAGCTCGATGACGAACGCCTCGTCGTCGTCGACCGCGTAGACGTCGGGGTCGAGGCGAGGGAAGCAGTAGAGCGCGCCGCGCGGCCGCACCGAGCTGACGCCGGGGATCTCGTTCAGCAGCCGGTCGGCGAGCATGCTCTGCTCGTAGAAGCGGCCGCCGGGCACGATCAGCTCCTCGACGGACTGGTAGCCGCCGAGCGCCGTCTGGATGGCGTGCTGGGCCGGCACGTTGGCGCACATCCGCATGTTCGCGACCAGCGTGAGCCCCTCGAGGAAGTCCTCGGCGATCTCCTTGGGCCCGGAGACCATCACCCAGCCGGCGCGGTAGCCGCACACCCGGTAGGCCTTCGACAGTCCGCTGAAGGTGAGGCAGAGGACGTCGGAGCCGGCCGCGGTCGCCGCGTGGTGGTGCACGGCGTCGTCGAAGAGGATCTTCTCGTAGATCTCGTCGGCGAAGACCACGAGCTCGTGCCGGCGGGCGATGTCGACCAGACCCTTGACCGTCTCCTCGCTGTAGACGGCACCCGTGGGGTTGTTGGGGTTGATGATGACGATGGCGTGGGTGTTCTCGGTGACCTTGGCCTCGATGTCGGCCAGGTCGGGGTTCCACCCGTTGTCCTCGTCGCACCGGTAGTGCACCGGAGTGCCGCCGGAGAGGGTCACCGCGCCCGTCCACAGCGGGTAGTCGGGCGCCGGTACGAGGATCTCGTTGCCGTCGTCGAGGAAGGCCATCAGCACGAGCTGGATGAGCTCGGAGACGCCGTTGCCGATGAAGACGTCGTCGACGTGCACGTCGCGCAGGCCGCGCTGCTGGTAGTACTGCGCGACGGCGGTGCGGGCGGAGTAGATGCCGCGGGAGTCGCTGTAGCCCTGGGAGCGCGCCAGGTGGTGCGTCATGTCGGTGAGGATCGCCTCGGGCGCCTCGAACCCGAACGGCGCCGGGTTGCCGATGTTCAGCTTGAGGATGCGGTGGCCCTCGGCCTCGAGCTTCTGCGCCTCCACCAGGATCGGCCCGCGGACGTCGTAGCGCACGTCGTGGAGCTTGCGGCTCTGCCGGATCTCGCGCACGCCAGCATCCTCGCAGGTGCAGACTGGACGACGTGCGCCGCGTGGTGGCCCTCACCCCCGACCGGCTCGACCAGCTGGCCGGGCCGCTGCCGTGCGGCTCCTGCGCCTTCTGGGAGCTCGATCCGGTGCGCCGAGCGCGGGTCGACGACGCCGCCGCGGCCCGCGAGGAGAAGCACGCCTGGCTCTCACAGGTGCTCCGCGAGTGGGGCTCGTGCGGCCGGGTGCTGCTCGTGGACGACGAGCCGGCCGGGTACGTCGTGTACGCCCCGGCGTCGTTCGTGCCGGGCGCCACGGCGTTCCCGACCGCTCCGGTGTCGGCCGACGCGGTGCTGCTCACGACCGTGCGGGTCGCCGCCGAGCACGCCGGCGGCGGCCTGGGCCGGGTGCTGGTGCAGGTGATGGCCCGCGACCTCATCCAGCGCGGCGGCGTGCGCGCCGTGGAGGCGTTCGCGAGTCGGCGCGGGGCCGGCGGCTGCCTGGTGCCCGAGGCGTTCCTCAGCCACGTCGGCTTCCGCACCCACCGCGCCCACCCGGTGACGCCGCGGATGCGGATGGACCTGCGGTCCGCGCTCTCGTGGCGCGACGAGGTGGAGGCGACCCTGGAGCGCCTCGTCGGCGCCGTCGGGTCCCGTGTTCCGGTACCCGAGACCGCTTACGAGGTTTCGACGCCCATTCGCGACTTCGCGAGCTCAGTCGCGACTGGGACGCTCAACCACCGATAAGGAGTCGGAGAGTTCGCTGCCTTCGCAAGCTCAGGCGACGAACTCCTCCAACTCCTTGAGGAGCGCGGCCTTGGGCTTGGCGCCCACGATCGACCGGACGACCTCGCCGCCCTGGTAGACGTTGATCGTCGGGATGCCGGTGACCCGGTAGGACGACGGCGTGACGGGGTTCTCGTCGACGTTCATCTTCACGAAGGTCAGCTTGTCGCCGTGCGCCTCGTTGAGCTCGTCGAGGATCGGGGAGACCTGGCGGCACGGACCGCACCACTCGGCCCAGAAGTCCACGAGCACGGGCTTCTCCGACTTCAGGACGGTGGCCTCGAACTCGGCATCGGTGACGGACTCGATCTTGCCCACGGTTGATCCTCTCGCAGTGTTGGGTGGCTTCGTAGTGAACCGGACGCCGCCGACATTCATTCCTCAGGTGGCGTCAGGCGGTGGCCGCGGCGGCGTGGTCGAGGTCGGCGAGGTACCGCTCGGCGTCGAGCGAGGCCGCGCAGCCGGTGCCGGCGGCGGTGACGGCCTGCCGGTAGTGGTGGTCGACGAGGTCTCCGCAGGCGAAGACGCCGGTGAGGTTGGTGGCCGTGGCCGGGTGCTTCACGACGACGTAGCCGTTGTCGTCGAGCTCGACCTGGCCCTTGAGCAGCTCCGAGCGCGGGTCGTGGCCGATGGCGATGAACAGGCCGGTGGCGTCGAGCTCGCGGGTCTCGCCGGTGACGGTGTCCTTCAGCGTGACCGACTCGAGCTGGTCGGCGCCGTTGATCGACTCCACCGCGGAGTTCCAGATGATGTCGAGCTTCGGGTCGGCGAAGGCGCGCTCCTGCATGATCTTGGAGGCCCGCAGCTCGTCGCGGCGCACGATCATCGACACCTTGGAGCCGAAGCGGGTGAGGAAGGTGGCCTCCTCGACCGCCGAGTCGCCACCGCCGACGACGGCGATGTGCTGCTCGCGGAAGAAGAAGCCGTCGCAGGTGGCACACCACGACACGCCGCGGCCCGACAGCGCGTCCTCGTTCGGCAGCTCGAGCTTCCGGTAGCCGGAGCCGGTGGCCAGGATGACGGCGCGCGCGGTGTAGGTGTCGGTGGCGGTGCGAACGGTCTTGACCTCGCCCTCCAGCTCGACGGCGACGACGTCGTCGGCCACCAGCTCGGCGCCGAACCGCTCGGCCTGGCCGCGCATCTCGTCCATGAGCGCCGGGCCCATGATGCCGTCGCGGAAGCCGGGGAAGTTCTCGACCTCGGTGGTGGTCATGAGCGCTCCACCGGCCGTGACCGAGCCCTCGAACACGAGCGGCTGCAGGCTCGCCCGGGCGGCGTACACGGCGGCCGTGTAGCCGGCGGGGCCGGAGCCGATGATGATGACGTTCCGGGTCTCACTCATGTGGTGCTGCACTCCTGGGGTCGGTTGCTCGCTGGAACGGATCGTAGGCGAGCCGCATTCCCGCGGGCCGCCGGATCAGGGAACCGGCAGGGTGGTGGTGCGGACCACGTCGCCGGTGCCGCACTGGAGCAGGTCGACCACCTGGGCGTCCTCGGTGGGCGGCCGGTAGGCGAGCACCGCCTCCACGCCGTCGAAGAGCACGGGCAGCAGGACGCCGGGCCCGAAGTCCGTCAGGTCGCAGGCGAACCCCTGGTCGCTCTCAGCGAAGCCAGGCTTCTCCTGGCGTTCCGACATCGCCCGGTAGCGCTCGGCGTCGGCGGCGAACGTGTCGGACGACACCGGCACCGGCGCCATCCGGGCGAGCGCCCCGCCGGAGTCCGCGGGCGCCTCGGACGGAGCGGCCTCGCCGCCGGCCTCGGTGCGCTGCTGGGTGTCGCCGCGGTCGAAGGACTCCTCGCTGCTGGCCGCGCCACCCGCGCCGTCGTCGCCCGGGCTGCGGTCGACGACGGTGCCGACGCCGATCCCGATCGCGACGACGGCGGCCGCGGCCACGAGCAGGGCCCCGCCCTGCCGGCGACGCCGCCGGGCGGCGAGGTCGACCACCGGGGCGGGTGGGCCCAGCGGGGTCGGTGGGACGGGTGCGTCCTCGCGCTCGGCGGTCAGGTCGGCGAGCACGTCGTCGAGACGCGCCGCGACGTCGGCCGGCAGCGGCGCGTCGTGGCGCGCGTCCGCGAGCAGGCGGCGGACCTGCTCGTCGTGGGCGCTCGGCTCGGGCTCGGTCATGGCTCTCAGACGTCGGTTGAGGGTGGAGGGGTCGGGTGGCGGGCGTCAGCCGCGCTCGGGTGGGCCGCGTGGCGGGCCCGGTGATGGGACGCGCCCGGCCCCGGGCGGGTTCCCGGGGGCGAGCGGTGCGGCTCCGTCGTCGGCGGGCTCGAGGAGGTGCTGCAGCAGCTCGGCGAGCCGGGCCCGGCCGCGCGAGCAGCGCGACTTCACGGTGCCGACGGCGCAGTCGAGGATGACGGCGGCCTCGGCCACCGGGTAGCCCTCCATGTCGACCAGCACGAGCGCGGCGCGCTGCTCCTCGGGCAGCGTCTGCAGGGCGGCGAGCACCGCCCGGCGCTGCTCGGCGCGCACCGAGGCGTCGGCGGGGTCGACGACGTCGCCCGGGGCCACGGTGAGGTCACCCCGGCCGGCGTGCTCGTCGAGGTCGTCGGGCAGCGCGTCGGCGCGGCGCACCTTGGCCGCGCGGATCCGGTCCAGGCAGGCGTTGACGACGACCCGGTGCAGCCAGGTGGTCACCTGCGCCTCGCCGCGGAACGAGCCGGCCCGGCGGAACGCGGCCACCAGGCCGTCCTGGAGTCCGTCGGCGGCGTCCTCGGGGTTGCCCATCGTGCGGAGCGCCACGGCCCAGAGCCGGTCGCGGTGGCGGCCGAACAGCTCGCCGAAGGCAGCCGGGTCGCCCGCCACGTGGGCGGCCAGCAGCTCCCGGTCCGATCGCGGCTCGTCGGAGCCGTCAGCCACCCCGCACCACCACCTCGGCGATGCTGCCACGGAACTCCGCGCCGGCCGCCGGCAGGGAGGTCAGCCACACCACCAGGTAGCGCGCGGTGACCGGCTCCCCGTCGTCGAGCTCGGGGTCGAGGGAGAGGTCGGTGCCCTCGGCGGTGCCGGCGGCGACCCGGGTGAGGCCGACGACGTCGCTCGGGGGCTCGTCGGAGCTGTAGACCTCGACCGCGGTGGGGGCGCCGTCGAGCCGCAGGTCGACCGTGCTGACCTCCCGCTCCTGGCCCAGGTCGAGGGTGAGGCCCACGCCGGTCTTGAGGCCGCCGTCCGGGCCGAACTGGTCGAAGTAGCTCTGCGTCGTCCACGCGGTGTCGGGCTTGCCGTCGACGGCGAGCGACGCCTCGTCGTCGTTCTCGCCGCCGTCGCCCTGCGGATCGAGCGCGGAGGCCGTGATGCCCGAGAGCGGCTGGGCCGCCGCCGAGGACGGCGTGTCCGGCGAGGGCGTCGAGGACGTCGAGGTGTCCTCGCCCGGCTCGGTGCCCCCGTCACCGGACGGCACGCTCGTCGCCACCACGACGGCGACGACGAGCAGCAGCACCACCGCGAGGCCGGTGGCCAGCCGCAGCCAGCCGCGGCCGGGCACGTGGCCGTCCTCGGTGCCGATCGCGTAGAGGCCGGAGCCGGTGTCGCCGTGGCCGGTGCCGCCGGCGAACGGCCAGAAGCCGCCCTCGGCCCGGCGCAGCCGCGTGCTGGAGGAATCCGAGAGCTCGCTGTCGTCCGACGCCGTCGAGGGTGTCGACGGGGTCGGCATCGGCCGCGGCGGCGGTGTCCGCGGCCGGCGCGGGACGCCGTCGGGCGGGTCGGGGGCGAACAGCGGCCGCTCGGGCGGGTCCTCGAACGGCGGGGGCGGCGGCACCGGCTCGGTGCGGCGCTCGAGCCACGACACGTCGCCGGTCTCGTCGAAGATCGGCATCCCGGCCTGGGTCGGCGCCTCGCCGCGCTGCTCCGGCGGCGTCTCGTCCTTCGGCTCCTCGGCGACGGGCTCGGGCTCCGGCGCCGGTTTCGGCGCGAGGGGCCGGACGGCGGGCGTGTAGGTGGTCGGGACGTCGTCCTCGACGGCGATCTCCGGCACCGGCGGCAGGTCGACGATGCCGCCGGACGGCACCGGTGGGATGTCGCCGAGCAGCGCCTCCTGGAGGCCGGCCGGGTCGCCGACGTACTCCTCGAGGTAGGTCGCGATGCCGCGGGCGGTGTGGATGTCGCCGAGGTCGAGCGAGCGGGGCACCGTGTGCGGGTGCAGGACGGCGTCGCAGAGCAGGTCGATCGGCCGCGGCACGCCGGCCCGCACCCGCCGCGGCCGCAGCACCTCGCCGTGCTCGCGCGGCGCCGTCGGCACGGCCGACTCCGAGAGCCCGGCCCACCGGCCGGTGAGGAGGCAGTAGAGCAGCCCGGCCAGGTCGCAGACGTCGGTGGCGGCACGGGTGTTGGTCTTGCCGTGCAGCGCGGCGTCGACGCCGTGGCCGATCAGCCGGATGTTGCCGCTCCGGTCGACCAGCACGTTCTCCGGGGCGAGCCGGCCGTGAGGCACGCCCGCCGCGTGCGCGACGGCGATCGAGTCGGCCACCTCGGCGACCACCCAGGCGGCGCGGCGCGGGCCGAGCGTGGTCGCCTCGACCACGTGGTCGACCGACGACCCCCACGCCCACTCGTTGACGACGTAACACACCTCGTCGTTCACCTCGGCGTCGAGCACCCGCAGGATCCGCCGGTCGTGCACGGTCGAGGCACGCCGGGCGGCCTCCATCAGCGACGGCGCGCGCTGGTCGTCGGCGGCGATCACGTGGATCGCGACGTGCCGCTGCAGCACCCGGTCGTGCGCGCGCCAGAACCGGCCGGACCCGCTCTCGGTGAGCAGGTCACTCAGCAGGTAGCGGTCGCCGAGGACGTCGCCCGAACGCGTGGCGTGCGGCACCGGACCCTCCTCGGTCGCGTCCCCTGCGAACCTTTGCACCCACTGTAAGGAAGGTCAGGCCCTCGTACGGCGGAAGCGCCGAGTCAGGGTGTTGAGGACGTCGGTGACCTCGGCGAGCCGGAGCGCCCGCGCCGCCAGCAGGAAGGCCGCCGCGCCCAGTCCGGTGACGGCGACGACGCGCAGTGCGGCCGCGGGCCAGGAGTCGCCGAGGGCCGTGGTCAGCCCCCACATCACGAGGCCGCCGACCGCCGTCGCCACCGCGACGACGACGAGCAGCCGCAGCACGTAGCGCACGGTGCGCCGGCCGCCGAGCCCGCCGACCCGCCGGGAGAGCACGAGGTACGACACCGCCGAGCCGACGGCGTACGACGCGACGTAGGCGCCCACCAGCGCGGGCGAGGTGGCGGCGTCGTCGGTGAGCGCCACGAGGGTCACGGCCATCGCGATGTTGGCGGCGGCCACCGCGCACTGCACCAGGAAGACCACCCGGGTCTGCTCGAGCGCGTAGAAGCCGCGCAGCACCAGGTAGTGCACGGTGAAGAACACCAGCCCCGGCCCGAACACGGCCAGCGAGGGGGCGTAGCGGTCGAAGTCGTCGGCGGCCGCGCCGTAGCCCCAGATCACGTGGGCCAGGTCGAGCGCGATCACCGGCAGCAGCGCGGCGAACGGCACCACCACGGCGAGCGCGGTGCGCAGCGTGCTCGCCAGCGACGTCGCCAGCGCCGCCAGGTCGCCGTCCGCGGCGCGGGCGGAGAGCAGCGGCAGCACCGCGGTGGCGAGCGAGACGGTGACGATCGAGTGGGGCACCATCACGATGAGGAACGTGGAGGAGTACACCGAGTAGCCGGTGCCGTCGCCGGCGTCCGCCGTACCGCTCGAGGCCAGCCGCACCACCACGGTGTAGGCCACCTGGTTCACCACCACGAACAGCACGGTCCAGACCGCCAGCCGGAAGGTGTGGCCGAGGCCGGTGCCCTTGAAGTCGAACCGGGGCCGGAACGTGAACCCGGCCTTGCGGAGGTAGGGCACCAGCACGAGCAGCTGGACGGCGATCCCGAGCGTCGACCCGAGGCCGAGCAGCCGCTCCTGCCCGTCGGAGAACGGCCCGACCTCCTCGGGGCCGCTGGCCGGGCCGTAGGAGAGCAGGTAGACGACGAGCACGCCGACCGCGATCACGTTGTTGGCGATCGGGGCCCACATCATCGGCCCGAACCGGCCACGGGCGTTGAGGATCTGGCCGACCAGCACGAACATCCCGTAGAAGAAGACCTGCGGCAGGCAGAACCGGGCGAAGGCCACGATCGAGTCGAGGTGGGCGGCACGGTCCGGCTGGTCGTAGCGACCGTCGAGGAACAGCGACATCACCTGCGGCGCGGCCAGCACCAGCGCGATCGTCACCGTGCCGAGGAACAGCGCCGCGAGCGTCACGACCCGGTTGGTGTAGGCGGCGCCGCCGTCCGGGTCGTTCTTCTGCGCCCGCACCAGCTGCGGCACGAGCACGGCGTTGAACACGCCGCCGGCCAGCAGGATGTAGAGCATCGTCGGGATGGTGTTGGCGATGTTGAAGAGGTCGGCGTGCAGGCTGACGCCGAGCGCGGCCGCCAGCAGGGCCGAGCGCACGAACCCGCTCATCCGCGAGACCACGGTGCCCGCGGCCATCACCGCGCTGGAGGCGAGGACCGACGGCTGCTCGCCGGTGTCGGGGGTGCTGCTCATGCCGCCTGCTGGCGGGACGTGCGGGCGCCGCGGATCCGGCGCACCAGGCGGACGACGATCGCGAGGAAGAGCAGCCCGAGGCCGAGGCCGAGGATCACCCAGATCACGTCGCTCACCTGGCTGGAGCGGATGGCGAGCTCGTCGGCCGGCCCGAACGGGTTGCCCTCGGCGTCGGTGACGAGCAGCGTCACGTCGTGCACCCGCGGCGTGCTGACCCGGGTCTCCAGCAGCAGCGTGGTGCGCGAGCGCGGGGCGAGCGTCACCGGCTCCGGCGGCACCACCTCGAGCCCGGCGTCGCTGCGCCCGACGACGCTCACCGTGATCGGCTGGTCGAGCTGGTTGGTCACGGTGGCCGAGAAGCTGCCCGAGTTGCTCGACAGGGTGACGCCGCGCGGCGCCTGGATGCGCACCCGCGCCAGCACGCCGTCGATCCACACCACCGACTGCCGCACCGACGCGCGGGCCAGCGCGCCGCCCTTGCGGACCGAGTAGCTGACGCCGTTGAGCGCCTGCCCCGCCACCAGGTCGCCGATCTGGTCGTTCTCGGGCAGCAGCCGGTCCAGCCGCTCACCGGCCCGGATCATCTCCCGCACGGCGACGAAGTTCTGGCCCTCGACCTCGGTCACCTGCTGGGTGGCCGGGTAGCGGAGCTCGTGGGGCTGCACCTCGCTGGCCGGGGCGTCGTCGGCCACGTCGTCCACCGTGCCGAGGTCGAGCCACGGCAGGTCGAGGCCGGTGAACAGCACGCTCGCGTCGCGCAGGTCCCACTCGCGGGGGACCGTCCACACCAGCGGCCGGTCGTCGCCCCGGATCACCCGCAGCGCCGCCTCGGCGAGGAACCGCTGCCGCAGCCCGAGCGCGGTCACCGAGGGGCCGGGGCCGGGGGTGCCGTCCGCGACGGCGGTCGTCGTCACCAGCACCCGGCGGCCCTCGACGGACGCCGAGGCCGGCGCCTGCCCGGCGAACATCCGGTCGCCGGCGAGGATCGTGGCGTCGTCGTCGACCATCGCGATGCTCTCGGCCGAGAGGTAGCCGCTGGGCGACACCACCACCGGGTCGTCCTCGACGCCGAGGTTGCGCAGCGTGCCGGCCCGCGGCTGGGTGGCCACGTCGTAGAGCTCGGGGTCGTTCTCGGCCATCGCCGGCAGGTCCGGGTTGCCGTAGGGGAGGGTCAGCACCTGGCGTCCGGGCAGCGTTCGCGCGAAGTCGTCGAGCCACGCCGCGGCCAGCCGTGCGGACGGCGTGCCGGGGTCGGCTCCGAGCTCCTCGGGCGTCTCGGTCTTCCCCTGGTTCTCTCCCGGCGGATCCTCGCCCTCGTCGCTCGGGTCCGCGCTCGGGGTGGCGGTCGGGCTGTCGGTGGGCGGGGCGTCGGGGTCGGTCGGCGTCACCGTCGGACCCAGCGCGCGGGCCGGGTTGCCGCGGGCCAGCCGGCCCAGGGCGTCGAAGAGCGACGGGTCGAGGGCGAGGGTGAGCGGGACGTCGTCGGCGGCGTCGGCCACCTGCGGCACCCGGCCGAGCCGGCCGCGCGAGCCGAGCAGCTCCTCCCACTTGTCGACGTCGGAGACCGCGCCGTCGGAGCGGTAGGTCACCCCGCGCGCCACCGGCAGCACGACGGCGGCGGCCACCGGCTCGTCGAACCGCGGCGGCACGTAGGGAAGGAAGGTGCGGGCCCGGCCGTCGGCGAGGTCGTCGCGGGGCGAGCTCGCGCTCTCGCCGACGGCGTGCACGCCGAACCAGTACACGCCGGGCGTCGTGACGTCGATCGCGCGCGCCGGCAGCACCACGGTGAACGACGCCGTGTCGCCGGCCTCCAGCTCGGCCACCCGGCCCGGCCGGCCGGCGTCGGTGATGCGCTCCCCGACGTCCGTCTCGGGCGGCACCTCGAGCGCCTCGCCGAGCTCGCGGGAGGTGCGCATCGGCGCGCGGTCGTCGCCGAGGATCGCGTAGAGGTTGATCGTCGACCAGGTGTCGTCGGTGGTGTTGGTGACGGTGCCGCGGATCGTGAGGTTGCCGTTCGTCGGGAGCACCGACGGCGTGAACGTGTCGATCGTGACCTGGAGCGGCGTCCGGTCGGCGGCGGGCGCCTCGGCGGAGGCCGGCGCGGCGGGCATCACGGGCACCAGGAGGGTCGGCACCGCCGTCGCCACGAGGGCGCGCAGCAGCGACCTGGCTCCGACCATGCCCCGAGGGTACGAGAGCCCGTCCTCCGTAGACTCCGCGCCGTGCCCGACCGTGAACCGCTCTCCATGGTGGAGGTGCAGCGACGGGTCGCGGCGGAGCTCGACCGGCTCGCTCCGGTGCTCGACAGCGTGGGCGCCGCGTTCGCCGACGCCGGCCACGAGCTGCACCTCGTCGGCGGCCCGGTGCGTGACGCGATGCTCGGCCGCCGGCACACCGACCTCGACTTCGCCACCTCGGCCCGCCCCGACCAGAGCGAGCGGCTGCTGAAGGCGTGGGGCGAGGCCACGTGGGACATGGGCCGCTCGTTCGGCACCATCGGCGCCCGGCGCGGCGACTGGCTGGTCGAGGTGACGACGTACCGCTCCGACACCTACGACCCGGACTCCCGCAAGCCCGAGGTGGCCTTCGGCGACACCCTCGTCGGCGACCTCGGCCGGCGCGACTTCACGGTGAACGCGATGGCGGTGAGCGTGCCGGGCCGGGTCTTCGAGGACCCGTTCGGCGGCATCGTCGACCTCGCCCACCGCCGACTGCGCACGCCGGGCCGGCCGGAGGACTCCTTCTCCGACGACCCACTGCGGATGCTGCGGGCCGCGCGGTTCGCCGCGCAGCTCGGCTTCGAGGTCGCTTCGGAGGTGGCGGCGGCGATCGCCGACATGGCCGACCGCATCGACATCGTCTCTGCTGAGCGGATCCGCGACGAGCTGGTGAAGCTGGTGTGCGCGCCGTACCCGCGGCTCGGGCTGACGCTGCTGGTCGACACCGGTCTCGCCGAGCGGGTGCTGCCGGAGCTGCCGGCGCTGCGGCTGGAGCGCGACGAGCACCACCGCCACAAGGACGTCTACGAGCACACCCTCACCGTGCTCGAGCAGACGATCGACCAGGAGTTCGACCGGTTCGGCGGCCCGGACTTCGTGTGCCGGTTCGCGGCGCTCCTGCACGACGTCGGCAAGCCCCGCACCCGCAAGCTGCTCGACGACGGCAGCGTCACCTTCCACCACCACGACGTCGTCGGCGCCAAGATGACGGCGAAGCGGATGAAGGCGCTGCGGTTCTCCAACGACGACACCGAGGCGGTCGCGAAGCTGGTGGAGCTGCACCTGCGGTTCCACGGCTACGGCACCGGCGAGTGGACCGACTCCGCCGTCCGCCGCTACGTGCGCGACGCCGGCGACCAGCTCGACCGGCTCCACGTCCTCACCCGCGCCGACTGCACCACCCGCAACCGGAAGAAGGCCGAGCGGCTGCGTCGCACCTACGACGACCTGGAGTCGCGCATCGAGCGGTTGTCGGCCGAGGAGGAGCTGGGCGCGATGCGGCCGGACCTCGACGGCAACCAGATCATGGAGATCCTCGGCGTCCCGCCGGGCCGCGAGGTCGGTGAGGCCTACCGCTACCTCCTCGACCACCGCATCGAGCACGGCCCCACCGACCCCGACACCGCCCGCGACGTCCTCCTCGCCTGGTGGGCCGACCGCGGGTAGACCCCGACGGTCGTCGAGTTCGTCGAGACGCCCCGACCCGGACAGCCGTCACGACGTCTCGACAGGCTCGACGAACGTCCTAGGGCCCCGACGGTCGTCGAGCTTGTCGAGACGCCCCGACCCGGTCTCGCCGACCCGACCCGGTTCGGCTCCCGAGAGCCGTCACGACGTCTCGACAGGCTCGAGGAACGTCCTAGGGCCCCGACGGTCGTCGAGCTTGTCGAGACGCCCCGACCCGGTCTCGCCGACCCGACCCGGTTCGGCTCCCGAGAGCCGTCACGACGTCTCGACAGGCTCGAGGAACGTCCTAGGGCCCCGACGGTCGTCGAGCTTGTCGAGACGCCCCGACCCGGTCTCGCCGACCCGACCCGGTTCGGCTCCCGAGAGCCGTCACGACGTCTCGACAGGCTCGAGGAACGTCCTAGGGCCCCGACGGTCGTCGAGCTTGTCGAGACGCCCCGACCCGGTCTCGCCGACCCGACCCGGTTCGGCTCCCGAGAGCCGTCACGACGTCTCGACAGGCTCGAGGAACGTCCTAGGGCCCCGACGGTCGTCGAGCTTGTCGAGACGCCCCGACCCGGTCTCGCCGACCCGACCCGGTTCGGCTCCCGAGAGCCGTCACGACGTCTCGACAGGCTCGACGAACGTCCTAGGGCCCCGACGGTCGTCGAGCTTGTCGAGACGCCCCGACCCGGTCTCGCCGACCCGACCCGGTTCGGCTCCCGAGAGCCGTCACGACGTCTCGACAGGCTCGACAGGCTCGACGGACGTCTCTTCAGTACTGGTCGGGCAGCGACGGCCAGCGCTGGGAGGCCCAGGCCGACCACGTCGCGTGGCCGGACGGCGGCGGGGGGATCTCGTCGCCGGTGAGCTCGGCGGCGTCCGGTGGCTCGAACCGGGCACGCCACTGCGCGAGCTCGACGTCGCTCATCTGGAAGGTCCGGTCGGGCGTGGTCTCGAACCGGGTGGTGACGCGTCGGCGCTGCTCGTCGTGGTCGATCGGCAGGTAGACGACGCGGCTGCGCGCCCCGACGGCGCGGGCGATCCAGCGCAGCGCCGAGCGCTCGGCGACGCTCCAGAGCCCGAAGTCGAGGACGACGTGGGTGCCGAGCTCGGCCGCGCGCATCCCGATCTGGATCAGCCGGCCCTCCACGAGGTCGCGCAGGTCCGGCGGGTTGCGGTCGCCGAAGAGCATGATCTGCCACTCGTCCGGCGTCAGTCGCAGCGCCGGCTCGCTGCGCTCGAGAGCCCGGGCGCGCGTCGTCTTCCCGGCGCCGGGGAGGCCGACGATGAGGTGCACGGTGGCGGTCATGGGACTCCCGAGTGTGACCAGGGGCCCCCGGGCGAACCCGGGAGCCCCTCGTCAGTGGTGGTGCGTCAGTCGGCGAACGCGTCGACGGCGGCCGCGGCGTTCACGACGCCGTAGCCGTCGGTCGGCGAGAAGCCGTTGCCGAGCCGGTTGGAGACGTAGCCGGTGATCCGTCGCCCGTTGGCCAGGACGGCGGTGAACCTCATGCCACGCGGCTGCGCCGTGTTCTGCGGGAGGAAGACTCCGCCGCCGATCTCGTCGGCGCCGTTGCCCTCGACCGGCGAGGGGGCCAGGCCCGGGTACCGGATGTCACGGTCGATGCCGAACCGCGCGATCTGGCCCCGCTTCAGGCCCCGGAAGAAGTTGACCTTCAGCACCCGGTAGAACGGCGTGCTGCCGACCCGGTTCGACACCTGGGCGCCCACCGAGCTGCGCGGCAGGCTCGGCGAGGTGGTGCCGACGGTGAACGGGTAGCCGCCGGTGCGGAACTCGCCCGGGTCGGCCAGCGGCCGCGGGTCGAACACCAGACCGGCCGACGGCGCCGTCGGGGTCGCACCGAGAGCCGTGGGGCTGGCGGTGTAGCCGAAGAAGGTCAGCGTCCTGATCGGCACGGACCCGGTGTTGTTGACCCGGAAGAAGTTCGGGTCGTCCATCGACGCCGGGCTGGCGTCCCGCTCGTCACCGGGGTGACCCACGGCCGTGACCGTGACGCCACCGGCCGAGCCGGTCGCCGTGAACGGGTCGAGGTCGTGCTTGAACGCGGTGTCCTTCAGCGCCTGCTTCACCTCGTCCGGGGTCAGCGAGCCCGGCCCGCCTGCCCCGTCGAGCATCAGCGCCGCGATCGCCGCCGCGTGCGGGGCCGCCGCACTCGTGCCACCGAAGTTCGGGAAGGTGTCGTCGTCACGCAGGTCGTCGGCGACGAAGAACGTGGTGTTCCCGCGGTCGGTGGAGGCGACGTCCGGCTTCATGCGGGTCTGCGGGTTGCGCAGCCGCTGGCCGTTGCGGTTGAAGTAGAACTTCAGCGCACCGCCGGGCGAGGTGTAGTACTCGTTGACGTACGGCTTGAACGGGTCGATCGCCGCGACGCCGTTCGCGCCGGCCGCGGTCGGGTGGCCGAACGTCGCCGGGGCCACCGGGTCGAAGTACTCCTCGGTGTAGATGCCGCCGTTGTTGATGTAGGCGATCTCGCTGACCGGGGTGTCGGCCTCGGTGGCCTTGGCGATGACGATCTGGACCTCGCCGAGGCCCGGCAGGCCGAACACCTCGTTGGGCTGACCGGTCAGCGTGTTGTCGTCGCCGACCGCGCCGTAGTAGGTGCCGTCCGGACCGAAGAACAGCATGTTGAAGTCGGTCGTCGTGTTCGACGGCGCCAGGATCTCGCTGACGTCGACGGTGAAGTCACCGGTCGCGCCCTGGAAGCCGGCCACGTTGATCGTGTAGTCGCCGGCCTCCTCGATGGTCACGGGCAGCACCTCGGGCGAGCCGCCGGTGTCGATCGGGCCGAGTTCCTCGCCGCTCGGCGTGAAGACGTCGAGGATCAGGTCGACGGTGCCGCTCGGCACGCCGTCGGTGCGGAACAGCACGTCGCTGCCGACGAGGCTCGGGTCGGCGGTGAAGGTGTAGTCGATGCCGTCCTCGGAGTTCCCGGCGGTCAGCGTGCCCGAGTCCTCGAACAGCGGCTCGCTCAGGTCGGGGCCGTCGGCGTCGACCGGGTCGTTCCACTGCAGGTCGAACAGGCCGCCTTCCGGCGCCATCTGCAGGGTCTGGGCGATGTCGCGGCCCGCGCCGGTCCGCATGTCCTGCACGCCGCCCGCGTAGAGGGCCGGGTCGACGCCGGAGAAGTCGAGGCCGGCTGCGGTGGCCGCGGCGGGCACGCCCGAGGCCGGGGTCAGGTCGACCGGCGAGCGCCAGGCGTTCTGGTCACCGGCGTTGCCGGCGGAGGAGAAGTACGCGACGCCCGCGGCCTTCACGTCGTCGACGGCGGCGCTGACGACGCCGTCGGAGAAGAACGGCTCGTTGAAGTAGCCCACGTCGTCGACGATCACGTCTGCCTGGCAGGGGCCGTCGCGGTCGGCGAGCGCGCGGATGTTGTTGGCGAAGCCGACGTCACCGGAGAACGCGGTGGCGAAGCACAGCTTCGCCTTGGGGGCGACGTCGTGGACGATCTGGAGCATGCCGCGCCCCTCGTCGGTGGAGTCGTCCGCGTCGTAGTCCTCGAGCACCACGATCGGGGTGGTGTTGCCCTCGGGGTTGCCGGTGCCGGGCAGGTCGCCGGAGGCGATGTCGTCGTCGGCGTGCGTGGCGATCGGGCCGCCCGCGGCCGACTCGGTGGCGGTGTCGTAGGAGTCGGACAGGACGCCGACGGTGATGCCCTCGCCGTCGATGCCGCGCGCGAGCACCTCGTCGACGCGCTGGAACTCGACGCCCTGCGAGGTGGTGGAGCCGGCGCGCGTGAACGGCTTCAGCGCCTGCGCGATGGTGCCCAGGTCACGCAGCCCGGAGAGCGCGTTGACGTCGGCCAGGTCGGCGTAGCCCTCGAGGGTGCCGGTCCTGGCGTCGGCCGAGGTGAGCTCGAAACCGAGGTCGGCCGCGGACCGCTGGAACGCGGCCCGGTCGGCGCCCTTGGCCGGCGTGAGGTGGATGAGGACGCGGCCCGCGTCGTCGCGGATCGCGAGTCGGCCCTGGTCGACCCGGAAGCCGCCGGCGCCGCGCCTGCTCTTCCCCTGCTCCTCCTGCAGCAGCCGGCCGAGGCCGTTGCCGAGGCGGGGGTTGACCTTGTCGTCCGACCCGGAGGCCGCAGCGGCCGGGGTGGGGGGTGCGCCGCTGGCGGTGCCGGTACCAGGGATCACCTGGGACAGCGCAGCGGTGACGACGACGGTTGCTCCGAGAGCAACGAGTCGGCGGTGTGATCGCATGAACACGCTCCTGACGATGGAAGCCCAGACCCCCTGGCCCGAACCACTCCGAGTGAGATGGGGCGGCCGGTCGGTCGCCGCCGAGGAACACTAGACCTCGAAGTGGCCTGAGTCACTACCCAGTTGCCAACGACAACCAAGTGTTGACTGATCCTCCCGGACACGCGACGTCCGGATTCGGCTCTACGGTGCGGGCATGGCCATCGCGCGCTACCCCAGCATCGTCCTCGACTGCCCCGACCCCGTCGCTCTCGCGACCTTCTACGAGGGTCTCCTCGGGTGGGAGCTCAAGACGGCGGAGGACTGGGCCCACCTCCAGGCCGACTACGGCCAGACCCTCGGTTTCCAGCAGGTCGCCGACTACACGCCGCCGCAGTGGCCGGGGCAGGAGGTCCCGCAGCAGATGCACCTCGACCTCATGGTCGACGACCTCGACGAGGCGGAGACCGTCGTGCTCGGCCTCGGCGGCACCAAGCCGGAGCACCAGCCGGGCACCACCTTCCGGGTCTTCCTCGACCCCGCCGGTCACCCGTTCTGCGCCTGCGTCTCCTGACCCCGGGACGCCGCCCGGCGGGTTCCTGACCGGACCCGGGATCACCGTCCCGGGTCCGGGACCCCGGACACGAACCTCCCGGGCCTCCTGGGTCTGCGCCCTCAGGCGCCGGGACACCCCCGCGACGGAGCGTCGCTCGCAGTGGCGGGCGGGCCGCCACCGCGAGGGAGGTGGCTCCGATGCGGGCGTTGGCGGGCATGGCAGCGATGACGGTGATGACGGCGGTGACGGGGCTGCTGGCCGCCGGGTGCGGCGAGACGCGGGAGGTCGACCGACCGGGACCGACGGTCTCCTCGGCGACGACCCACGCGCCGGCCCCCGAGCACCCGGAGCCCGAGCGGGCGGCGCCGGCCGCCGATGGGGGCGACCCGACGCCGGTCGGCAGCGGCGAGTGGCGGATCCGGCGGCCCGCCGAGGGCCGCATCGAGGCGTTCACCACGGTGACCAGCGGGCCTCCGGGCACCCTGGTCGGCCTGAAGGTCTCGACGTCGGCGCCGGCGTACCGGGTGACGGCCTACCGGATCGGGGCCTACCGCGGCGGGTGGGGGGCCGAGGTCTGGCGGTCCGACTCGATGCCGGGACGGCGGCAGCCGGACGCCGTGTTCCGGCCGGAGGCCACCCGGACCGTCGTCGCGCCGTGGCGGGTCGACCTCGAGATCGACACCACCGGCTGGCGCCCCGGCTACCACGTGCTGAAGCTGCGGACGGGCAGCGGCTTCGAGACCCACGTGCCCTACGTCGTCTCCTCGCCGAGCGCGGCGGGCACCGTCGCCCTCGTCGCGCCGGTGACCACCTGGCAGGCCTACAACCGGTGGGGCGGGTACAGCCTCTACGAGGGCCCGGACGGCGACCGCCGGAGCTGGGCGGTGAGCTTCGACCGGCCCTACGAGGGCGTGCTCGGGGCGAACGACTACCGGCTGGCCGCGCTCCCGATCGTCGTCCGCGCCGAGCAGCTCGGGATCCCGCTGTCGTACTTCACCAACGTCGACCTCCACCTGCGGCCGGAGGTGCTCGACGGCGCGCGGGGCTACGCCTCGCTCGGCCACGACGAGTACTGGACGACGGCGATGCGCGCGACCGTCACCCGCGCCCGGGACGCCGGCACCAACCTCGCGTTCTTCGGCGCCAACACCATGTACTGGCGGATCCGCCTCGACGACCGCACGACCGGGCCGGCCCGGCTGGTGGTCGGCTACCGCAGCGACGCGCACCTCGACCCCGTGCGCGAGGAACGCCCGCTGGAGGCGACCGCGCGGTTCCGGGACGCGCCGGCCGCGGCGCCGGAGCAGGACCTGATCGGGATGCAGTACGAGTGCTACCCGGTCGACACCGACTTCGTCATCGCCTCGGCGGGCTGGTGGGGCTTCGAGGGCACCGGCGTGGCGAACGGCGACCACGTGAACGGGCTGGTCGGCCCCGAGGCGGACCGGGTCTACCCGGGCCGGCTCACCCCCCGGCCGATCCAGGTCGTCGCCCACACCGCCTACGACTGCCGCGGCGTCACGACGACGAGCCAGTCGGTCTACTACACGACGCCGTCCGGCGCCGCGGTGTTCGCCGCGGGCACGCTGCGCTGGGGCTGCGCGCTGCTCGACCGATGCGAGCGGCCGCTCGGGGCCCGCACCGGCCGGTTCGTGTCGGTCGTGACCGGGAACCTGCTCACCGAGTTCGCGACCGGGCCGGTCGGCCGGCACCGACCCGCCCGCGACAACCTCGACCGCTTCCAGCTCCCCCTGGTCAACACGGTCGACGCGAGTTGAGCCCGGGGGGAGGTCGATCGGACATCATGGCCGGTATGACCCGAGGGCGGGGAGGGCGCGGCGGCCGGGTGCTCCACGGCGCCGCGGTCCTCGTCGCGCTCGCCGCGACCCTCTCGGCCTGCACCGACGACGGCGAGCCGGCCGACGGCGACCCGACGACGCCGGCGATGGCCCTGAACATCGAGTCCGCCCCTGGGGCGGGATCGCTCGGCGAGAAGGCGCAGGCCGACGCCGAGACCGACGTCGGCGACGTGCTGTCGCACTACCTCGTCGAGGGCTTCCTGGGCGACTACCCGCGCGAGGACTTCGTCGGCGCGTTCGACGCCTTCACCGGCGGTGCGGCCAGCAGCGCCGCCCGGCAGCTCGACCTGCTGACCGCGAACCGCTACCGCGACGCCTCCGACGTGCAGGCGACCCGGCTCGACGCGCGGCTCTCGTTCCTCGTCGACGGGCGCGACGTCGTCGGCGCCTCCGCGGCGGTGCGGTTCGCCTTCGAGGCCACCGGCGCCGACGGCGACACCTCGGCGTTCACGCTCGAGGGCCGGATCCTGCTCGACGAGGTCGACGGCACCTGGTCGGTGTTCGGCTACGACCTGGTGCGCGACGACCCCGGTCAGGTCGACGCCGAGGCGACGTCGTGACCGCGCGCGGGTACCGGCGCCACGTCGTCCGGACGGCCCTGCTGCTGGCCGCGGCCGGCCTGCTGGTGCCGACGTCGACGGTGCAGCCGACCACGATCAGCCTCACCCGGGTCGAGGGCGCCAAGGACGTCGACTTCGCCGACGGCGTGGTGTGGGTGCTCGCGCTGGGCTCCGACGCCCGCGGCGGCGAGGAGCTGGTCGAGGGCCGCACCGACGCCGTCCAGCTGATCGGCCTCGACGTCCGCTCGGGCCGGGCCGCCGGGCTGGGCGTGCCGCGCGATGCCCTCGTCGAGATCCCCGGCGTCGGGCTGGACCGGCTCAACCGCGCCCTTCCCGAGACCGGCGACACCGACCTCACGGCCGAGCTGGTCGCCGACCTCACCGGCATCCAGCCCGACTACGTGCTCCTGGCTGGGTTCGAGGGGTTCCGCGACATGGTCGACGCGATCGGCGGCGTCGACGTGCGGTCCGGCCAGGCGTTCGAGGACGACGAGTTCGACCTGCAGGTGCGGCGCGGGGTCAACCACTTCGACGGCACCGACGCCCTCGACTACGCGCGCACCCGGGCGCTCCCGAACTCCGACTACGGCCGGATGGCCAACCAGCAGCAGATGATGCTCGGCATCCTGCGGCTGCTGCGGACCGAGGAGGACCGGCCCGGGTTCCTCGAGAAGGGGACGCTGGCGGCGCTGTCCGGGCTGAGCACCGACCTCGCGCCGAACGAGCTCTACCGGCTGGCCCAGGCGGTCACTCTGGTGCGGCCCGACCGGGTGTCGCTCTGCGTGCTCACGGGCACCGACGAGGTCACCGCCGAGGGCGCGCAGGTCGTGGTGCTCGACGAGGCGCGGACGCGGCGGATCGGTGCCGACGTGGCCGAGGACCTGCGCTACGACGAGCCCTGCTGACCGGTCACTCGAGTCCGGCCTCGCGGGCCAGGATGATCGCCTGCGCCCGGTGCGCCACCTGGAGCTTGGCGAAGATGTTGCTCGCGTGGTTGCGGACCGTCTTGACCGACAGGCCCAGCTCCCGCGCGATCGCCGCGTTCTCGAGGCCACCCGCGATCAGTCCGAGCACGACCCGCTCGCGCTCGGTGAGCTGGGGGAACACGTCCGCGCTCGGCCGGGCGGGCACGCCGCGGAAAAAGGTCATCATCCGGTCGGCGATGCCCGGGCCGAAGATCACCTCGCCGGCGCCGACCGCCTCCACGGCCCGCAGGATCTCCCCGCGCCGGGCGCCCTTGAGCAGGTAGCCGCGGGCGCCGGCCCGCACCGCGGCGAACACCGAGTCCTCGTCCTCCATCATCGTCAGCACCACGACGCTGATGTGGGGCGAGGACTGCACGATGCGCGCGGTCGCCTCGATCCCGTTCAGCCGCGGCATGTGCAGGTCCATGAGGATCACGTCGGGCTGGAGCTCGAGGGCGAGGTCGACCGCCTCGCGGCCGTCGGCGACGCTGCCGACGACGTCGAGCGTGCCGGCCGCGGCGAGCATGGCCTCCAGCCCGGCGCGGAACGGCTCGTGGTCGTCGACCACCAGGACGCGCAACCGGTCCATCAGCTGTCTCCGTCCTCCGTGGGCGCCGCCACCAGCGGCAGGGTCGCCTCGACCAGCGTGCCGCCCCCCGCAGCGGATGTCACGGAGCACCTGCCGCCGAGCTCGCGGGCCCGCTCGGTCATCGAGCCGAGCCCGACGCCGGTGCCGGCGTCCGCCATCCCGACACCGGTGTCGCGCACCTCGAGGTGGAGGGCGCCGTCGTCGCGGTGCAGCACCACACGGCAGGAGTCGGAACCGCTGTGGCGGGCGGCGTTGTTCACCGCCTCGACGACGATCCGGTACGCCGCGACCTCCACCGCCGCGGGCAGCGGTCCCAGGTCGTCGTCGGTGTCGAGCACCCACGTCATGCCCGACGCCAGGTTGTGCTCGTCGGCCCGCTGCCGCAGCGCGGAGACGAGCCCCAGCTGGTCGAGCGCGGGCGGGCGGAGGCCGTGGACGAGCCGGCGCACCTCGGCGATCTCCTCGCGTGCCTGCTCGGCCAGCTGACCCACGAGGTCCTCGGCCTTGGCCGGGTCCTCGGCGATGAGCTCGCGCGCCGCCTCCAGCCGCATCGCGAGCGTGGCGAGCGACGGGCCGAGGCCGTCGTGCAGGTCGCGACGCACCCGGAGCCGCTCCTCCTCCCGGGCCGTCACGATGCCGCGCCGGGAGCGCTGCAGGTCCCGGTTGATGCCCACCGCCTGCACCAGGGCGCCGACCTGCGCGCCGACGTCCTCGAGCAGCCGGCGGTCGGCGGGACCGAACGGGTCGCGGTCGGCGGCCGCGGCCAGCTCGAGCCGGCCGACCGGGCTGCCGCCGACCACGAGGTCGATCACGGTCGGCGTGCCGCCGGGCTCGCCGATCGACGTCGCGACCCGGTCGTCGGGGCGCTCGCCGAACACCTCGATCGCCGCCCACGACAGCCGGAGCCGGCGGGCGAGCAGCGTCAGGGTCTCGCGCAGCGCCTCGGTCGGCGCTGTCAGCGGGTCGAGGCTGCGCAGCTCGGCCACCACCTGCTGCGCCGCCGCCGGGTCGCCGTACACCAGCCGGCGGATGAAGCGGTTGAGGGCGACGGCGAGCGGCAGCAGCAACAGGGCCACGGCGCCGCCGGCCACCATCGACTCGAACGAGGTGTCCGACGCCAGGTTCACCGCGCCCACCACGGCGACGAAGGCGACGCCGACCACGGTCGCGACCGCGGCCTGCACGAGGGTGCGCCGCACGGTCGGCTCGATCTCCTCGAGCCGGTAGCGGAGCAGCGCGGCCGCCACGCAGCTGAGGACGGCGGGCGCGAGCAGCAGCGAGAGCACCTCCCACGGCAGCAGCGGTGAGCCGGAGAGCCGGTCGGGCACGTCGACGAGCAGCAGCCGCACGCCGAGCGCCCCCACCAGCGCGAGCAGGGCGAGCCGGACGGCGAGCCGGTCCTCGCGGGTCGGCGCGCGCACCAGGCCGCGGACCAGGAGCGCGAGCGCCACCGGTCCGGCGGCGGCCAGGGCGGGACCGGCGACCGTGACCAGTGCCTGGAGCCGCGCCGCCGCCGGCTCGAGCCAGAGCGCGACGGTCACGACCCAGAGCCCGTACCCCAGCACCGGGACGAGGGCCACCAGGGCGGCCGCCCGCGGTCGCGGCCGGTCGGGGGGATGCGGGAGGAACGCCACGGTGGCGAGCAGCAGTGCCCCGATGCCGGCCGCGCAGCCCACCTCGCCGAGGAGGTGCGGCCAGGTGCCGCGGCCCCCGGTCAGGTCGACGACGCCGAGCCCGAACGGCCACGACGTGACCAGCAGCGGCACCAGCGACCCGGCGGCGAGGAAGGCCCGGGCCGCGGTCGCGCGCGGCCGCCGCCAGAACACCAGGCACGCCGTCGCGAGCGGCAGCACGACCAGCACGAGCGGGCCGACGTTCGCCGCCGCGGCGTCCGCGAACGGGTAGCGCGTCAACGGCACGTCGATCCGCA
This sequence comes from uncultured Actinomycetota bacterium, assembly GCA_963780355.1. Taxonomy (GTDB): domain Bacteria; phylum Actinomycetota; class Actinomycetes; order Propionibacteriales; family Nocardioidaceae; genus Nocardioides. The sequence continues at coordinate 716,895 of CAWABT010000001.1, read as the reverse complement.
GCCGGGTGGCGAGGTCCGCCCCCGGCCGGGTGACGTCGTAGGGCACCGTGTCGCCGACCTCGAGGTCGGTCGGCGGCGGGTCGGTCACCCAGTCCGCGACCGGTCGCCCGTCGACGGCGGTGACGACGTCGCCCTCGCGCAACGGGGTGTCACCGTAGGTGCGCACCACCGTGAGGCCGTCGCCCCAGCGGTTCGCCCCGAGCATCGCGCCGGACGGCGAGACCGTCGTGCCGTCGGAGGGCCCGGACAGCAGCGCGACCGCGGTCCAGGCGATCGGTACCGCCCAGGCCGCGGCGACCACCAGCAGCCTGCGCGTCCGCGACATCGCCGTCCATGGTGTCGCGGAACGGCGGCCGGCGGGGTGCGAACGCGCAACCGCGTCCGCACCCCGCAAGACTCAGCGGTAGACGATGAACCCGTCGATGTAGGCCTGGCGGCGCTGGACGACGACCCGGATGGTGTGGCGGCCCTCGCCGAGCCCGCGGTAGGTGCGGACGCCGAAGTGGACGGTGCGGGCACCGTCGCGGAACGAGATGTCGCCCTTGCGGCGTCCGTCGACGAACACCATCGCCCAGCCGCCGCGCTGGCTCGCGCCGCGGGCGATGGTCACCTGCGGACCGTTGAACGAGAACCGCATCACGTCGGTGCCGCGGGCGCGGCCCAGGTTGTCGCAGTACCGGCCGCCGTCGGCGCGCCGGTCGGACACGCTGCGCCAGCTGCCGCTGCGGGTCACCTCGCCGGAGCCGCACTGGACGAAGCGCCGTGCCGTGACGGTGCGATGGATGGTCCGGCGGTTGCCGGCCTCGTCGGTGACGGTGAGCTGCACCGTGCGCGGGCCGGCCGACCCGAACCGGGTCCGGACGACCCGGCCCCTGGCGTCGGTCCGCGAGCCGCCGTTGCCGAAGTCCCACACGTAGGACAGGTCGCCCGGGGCGCTCACGTCGTCGGACGAGCCGCTCGCCGACAGCGTGGCGCGCTGGGTCGTGAACGGGCTGGTGGGCGACACCGACATCCGCGCCCGCGGCCGCTGCTTGTCCTGCACCGTGACGGTGACGGTCGCGGTGTCGGTCGCGCCGCGCGGGTCGGTGACGGTGACCGTGACGTCGTACTCGCCCGGCCGCGGGAACCGGTGGGTGACCCGCTCGTCGTCGGCGTCCTTGGTCGTGCCGCCGTTGTCGAAGTCCCAGCTGTAGTCGAGGTCGTCCGGCGTCTCCGCGTCGGTGCTGTCCCCGGCGTCGAGGGTGACGGTCTGGCTGGTGCTCGCGGTCGTCGGCGTCGCCGTCGCGGCCGCGGTCGGCGCGGTGTTGCCGTCCGGTGCCGCGCCCCCGCCTGTAGCCGTAGTCGAACTCGCCGCAGCCCGACGCCCATGGTGAAGTCGACGTCGCCGGTGAGGTCGCCGTCGGCGGCGTCCGGCCCGTTGGCCTGACCGGACATCGAGGTGACGTCGAACCCGAGGCAGTCGTAGGCGAAGTGCCAGTTGCCGTCGGCCGACCCCGGGTCGGCGTAGTTGTCGGTGTGGCCGGCGCCCGCGTCGGAGAACGACGAGTCGCCCGCGGCCGCCGTCCACGCGGCGTCGCTGAGGTCGGGGGCCTGCTCACCGGGCACCGGCTGGCTGTCGAGCGGGCTCTGGGCCGGCGGGTCGGGGACGCCCGCGTTGCCGTAGCCGTGCGCCTCGTCGGTGTAGACCATCGACAGGCCCGGGTCGAAGTCGATCGGGGTCCGGTCGATCTGGCCGTTGCCGTCGAGGTCGAAGCCGGACCGGTCGCGCATCTCGAGGTAGTAGGCGTGGTCGGCGGGCGCCTCCGCGCCCGCGGCGACGTAGGACCAGCCGACGGTGCACTTCGTGCGCGGTCTTCAGGTCCTCCGCGGCAGCCGCCGTTGTAGACCCGCGGGTCGTCCGGGTCCGCCGCTGGTCTCGAAGTCGGTGACCGTCACGTCGCGCGGCGCTGGCCGGGCTCGGTCACGGTGACCGTGACGTCGTCGATGAACCAGCCGGGCCGCGCCAGGCCCGGGTCGGTGGCGTAGCTGAAGCGCAGCGCGCCCTGGTCGCTCGCCGGCGAGGTCGCTGATGTCGTACTCGTCGGCCAGGAACACCGGCTCGGCGGGTAGGTCGGCGCCGCCGGGTTGCCGGTCGACCAGCCTCGGTGCCGGCGTGGTAGGAGCCGCTGGTGCCGGTGAGGCCGTTGTCGTACTCGGCCTGGCACGCGTTCTGGTTCGGGTTGCCCTCGCCCGACGCCGGTGTTCGACGTCGTGTAGCCGTTCTCCGAGGCGTGCGAGGTGTAGTTCTCGCCCTGGTCGGTGGTGGTCAGCACGTAGCCGTAGTCGTAGTCCCACTCGATGTCCCACAGCGACTTGAACTTCAGCGTCACCGTGCTCGTCGGGGTCGACGTCGGCGAGCTCGGGGATCGATCAGGTCGAGGTTGTGGCCGCCGATGCGGGGTGCAGCCGAAGTCGTTGCCGGACTGCGACCACCAGGCGTGGGTCTTGGAGGCCTTGTCCCCGCTGTCGAACACCGCCGGGTCGAGCAGCTGCCGGCCGGGCAGCTTGGCGACGTACGCCTCGGCGTTCTGCACCCGGCCGTCGACACCCTCGGTCAGGGTGTACGGCGTGCCGTCGGCCGTCTGCCAGGTGATGGCGTCCGTGTCCTGCTTGGAGTCGGTCCAGTCGTCGACGGCCCGCGACGAGCCCGGCTCGAGCACCTGCGGCACGATCCAGCCGAGCTCCTGGCGCGAGAACACGTCCATGTTCTGCGACTTGTCGGTGGCCATCAGGTTCCAGTCGCCGTACGTCTCGCGGGTGCCGTCGTTGGAGTAGAAGTCCGGCAGGCCGAGCGAGTGGCCGTACTCGTGGGAGATCACGCTGGCCTTGTCGATGGCCGTCTCGGGGTTGACGTTGTAGGGGCCGATGCGGACGAACGCCTTGAGGGCGTCGCCGGTGTCGGTCGTGGTCATCTCCGAGTAGGTGTCGTCGGTGTACCAGAGCGGCCGGCCCTCGAGGTCCTTGAGCTGGTCGTCGGTGGTGTAGCCGGGCAGGCCGGTGTCGGAGTCGGTGTAGTAGAACTCGAGCGACGACGAGTGCGGCCACACGTTGTCGCCGGCCGGCTCGTCCGGCGTACTCGCAGACCGCCGGCGGCGCCTGCGAGGCGCCGTTGCCGCCGCAGCCCTGGAAGACCGCCATGAAGAAGTCGACGACGCCGTCCTTGTCGGTGTCGTAGTCGGAGAAGTCGATGTCGGGGTCGGAGATCACCGCGGCGTCGCGCACCAGCTTGCCGGGGCTGCCGCAGCCGCAGTCGATGCTGCCGGGGCCGGCGATCGCCGTGCCGCCGGAGTCGGCGCCGTAGAAGGCCCGGTTGCCGGGCAGCTGGTAGACGTCGCCGTCGATGCGGTTCGGGTAGACCGGCGTGCCGATCGGGGAGACCGGCGAGTCGGCGTAGGTGGCGCCGCCGGTGCAGGTGTCACCCGGCACGGCACGGGGCGTGAAGTCGTAGCCCTCCTCGCCGGCCTGGAAGGCGACGGTGCCCTTGCCGGTCGACGGCACGGCGCCGTCCGGGTAGAGCTGGCCGAGCGACATCTCCTGGAAGAGGTTGAAGGTCGAGCCCTCGTAGCCCGGGTCGTTGATCACCTGGTCGAGGCTGCGGTCGTGCTCGCGGTACTCGAAGTCGGTGTACGACACCGGCACCACCGGGAACGGTCGGTCCCCGTACTTCGCGGTGTCGTAGGCGCTCCCCGGCGGGATGACCTTGGGGCCGTGGCTGAAGACGCTGACGTCGGGCGCGGCGGAGTCGAGGACGGCGGTGGTCGACAGGTCGCGCCACACCAGGGTGGGCAGCTCGCCGAGCGTGGCGGCCTGGCTCTCGAGGATCAGGGTCAGCGTGCCCGGCGCGATCGAGGGGACGGTCCACACCACCTCGTCGTCCGCGAGGGCGCGCGTGGTGCCGGCGGGGGCGCTCGCGCCGGTGAAGCGGCTGCCGGGCGGTGCCGTCACGGTGACCGCGGTGTTGGTGACCGGGGCGGTCCCGGTGTTGGTGAGCAGGATCCGCGACGGATAGGTGTCGCCGGGCTTCACCCAGCCCTGGTCGCTGACGAACGAGTTCTCGATGCGCAGGTCGCCGGCGGCGTCCTCGGAGACCGTGCCGCGGGCAGACCCCTCCGGCGCCGACCGGGTCGGCGCCGCGCCGGGACTCGCGCCGGCCGGCGTGGCGAGGGCGGGGACCACGAGGAACCCGGCGAGGACGGCGGCGGTGGCGACGGCGGTGGCCGTAGACCTGCGCAGCGTGGGAAGGACAGGCATGACGGCACTTCCAAAGGGGGTCGGGGTCACGGAGGGTGGGTGACCCGGTCGACCGAGCAACGAGCCCGCCGAGGGCGGGTTACGGTCGGGCCCAGCGGGGAGGAGCTGCCGTGAGCGCGCGGTCCCGGGTCAGCGACCCGATCTTCTGGAACGACGTCACCCAGCTGGTGAAGACAGCGGCGGCCGCAGCGGTCGCCTGGGTGATCGCGACGCGGGGGGTCGGGATCGAGCAGGCGTTCCTGGCGCCCTGGGCAGCGCTGCTCGTGGTCAACGGCACGGTCTACCGCACGATGTCGCAGGGCGCCCGCCAGGTCGGCGCCACCGTCGTCGGGGTGCTCCTCGCCTCCGGTGTCGGGAACGTGCTGGGGCTGGACGTCGTCAGCGTGGCCGTGGTGATCGCCCTCGGTCTGGTGGTCGGGGCACTGCCGTGGCTCGACGGCGAGGAGACCACCGTCGCGGCCACGGCGCTGGTGGTGCTCGCCACCGGCTTCGCCGACAACGACGTCGCGCTGCTGGAGCGGCTCCTCGACACCGGGATCGGCATCGGGGTCGGGATCCTCGTCAACCTGCTCGTGTGGCCGCCGCTGCGGCGGCGGACCGCGCTGCAAGCGCTCGACCGGATGGACGACGCCGTCGGCGAGGTGCTGGTCGAGATCGGCGAGGGCCTTCTCGCGTCACCGACGGCGGACGACGTGGAGGACTGGGTGCAGCGGACCCGCGACCTCGACGAGCGGCTCGACGACGCCTGGGCGCTGGTGCGCCAGGCCCGCGAGAGCGCGCTGCTCAACCCGCGCCGCTCGGCCCGCGCGCTGCGCGACCCACGGGAGTGGGTCGACCTGCTGCGCCGCATCGAGCAGGCGGTCGCCGAGACCCGCAGCCTCGCCCGCACCATCGGCCACTCGCTCGAGGCCGAGCGGCGGTGGGACTCGACGTTCCGCCAGACCTTCGCCGACCTGGTGGGCCAGAGCGGTGCCGCGATCGTCGCCGCCGACCCCGAGCCGCTGCTGCGCGCCCGCACCCGCCTCGACGCCGAGATCGAGACGCTGTCGGACGGCGACCTGCCCCCCGACCTCTGGCCCGAGTACGGCGGGGTGCTCACCAACCTCCGCAACGTGCTCGCCGCGATGGAGGAGGTCGCCCGCGCCAACCCGCTGGGGCAGCCACCGCTCCCGTTCAGGCGTCGAGCCCGCCCCCTCTAGACGGCCGTGGACGGTCGTCGAGCGTCTCGCGAGATCGGTTCCGTCGTCTCCCACTGACGTGGACGGTCGTCGAGCTTGTCGAGACGCCCCGACCCGGTCTCGCCTACTCGACCCCGGGCACGTCCGCGGGATCGGTTCTGTCGTCTCGACAAGCTCGACGAACGTGTGGCCGGACGTGGACGGTCGTCGAGCTTGTCGAGACGCCCTGACCCGGTCTCGCCTACTCGACCCCGGGCACGTCCGCGAGGTCGGTTCTGTCGTCTCGACAAGCTCGACGAACGTGCGGCCGGACGTGGACGGTCGTCGAGCTTGTCGAGACGCCCTGACCCGGTCTCGCCTACTCGACCCCGGGCACGTCCGCGAGGTCGGTTCTGTCGTCTCGACAAGCTCGACGAACGTGTGGCCGGACGTGGACGGTCGTCGAGCTTGTCGAGACGCCCTGACCCGGTCTCGCCTACTCGACCCCGGGCACGTCCGCGAGATCGGTTCTGTCGTCTCGACAAGCTCGACGAACGTGTGGCCGGACGTGGACGGTCGTCGAGCTTGTCGAGACGCCCTGACCCGGTCTCGCCTACTCGACCCCGGGCACGTCCGCGAGATCTGGTTCTCGCTCGTCTCGACAAGCTCGACGAACGGGTGGCCGAAGCCTGACGTGGACGGTCGTCGAGCCCGTCGAGACGCCCTGACCCGGTCTCGCGAGTCGCGTTCGTCGTCTCGCCGAGCTCGACGAACGTGAGCTACTCGTCCCCGGCGATGAACGCCTCGACGCGACGGCGGCCCTCGTCGTCGGGCAGCTGCACCGGCGGGCTCTTCATCAGGTACGACGACGCGCTGATGATCGGGCCGCCGAGGCCGCGGTCCTTGGCGATCTTGCAGGCGCGGATGGCGTCGATGATGATGCCGGCCGAGTTCGGGGAGTCCCAGACCTCGAGCTTGTACTCGAGGCTCAGCGGGACGTCGCCGAAGGCCCGGCCCTCGAGGCGCACGTAGGCCCACTTGCGGTCGTCGAGCCACGCCACGTAGTCCGACGGTCCGATGTGCACGTTCTTGTCGTGGACCTTGCCGGCCAGCGAGCCGCTCAGGTTCGACGTGACGGCCTGGGTCTTCGAGACCTTCTTGGACTCCAGCCGCTCGCGCTCGAGCATGTTCTTGAAGTCCATGTTGCCGCCGACGTTGAGCTGGTAGGTGCGGTCGAGCGAGACGCCGCGGTCCTCGAACAGCTTGGCCATCACCCGGTGGGTGATGGTCGCGCCGACCTGGCTCTTGATGTCGTCGCCGACGATCGGGACGCCGGCGTCCTCGAACTTCTTGGCCCACTCGGGGTCGGAGGCGATGAAGACGGGGAGGGCGTTGACGAAGCCGACGCCGGCGTCGAGGGCGCACTGGGCGTAGAACTTGTCGGCGTCCTCCGAGCCCACCGGCAGGTAGGAGACGAGCACGTCGGCCCGGGTCTCGCGGAGCACGGCGACGACGTCGACCGGCTCGGCGTCGGACTCGTCGATGGTCTCGAGGTAGTACTTGCCGAGCCCGTCGAGGGTGGGGCCGCGCTGCACGGTGACGCCGAGCGGCGGCACGTCGCAGATCGTGATCGTGTTGTTCTCCGAGGCCTGGGTGGCCTCGGACAGGTCGAAGCCGACCTTCTTGGCGTCGACGTCGAACGCCGCGACGAACTCGATGTCGGACACGTGGTAGTCGCCGAAGGCGACGTGCATGAGCCCGGGCACCGTGCCGTCGGGGTCGGCGTCGCGGTAGTACTGCACGCCCTGGATCAGCGAGGTGGCGCAGTTGCCGACTCCGACGATTGCTACTCGAACCGAACCCATCGGGGTGTCCCTTCTCAGTGACTTGCTTGTGGTGCGTACGTGGTGGTGGTCAGGCCGGTGGTGCGGCCGCGGGCGGGGGTTCCCGGACGGCGTTCCGCTCGGCGTTGATGAGGTCGGAGAGCCACTCGACCTCACGCTGGGCGGACTCCACGCCGTGCCGCTGGAGCTCGGCGTGGTAGCTGTCGACCTCCTTGGCGGTGAGGTCGAGCTGCGACTGGATCCGGTCGAGCCGCTCCTGGAGCCGGCTGCGCCGGCCCTCGAGGACCCGGAGCCGGATCTCCATGTCGGTGCGCCCGAAGAAGGCGAACCGGACGCCGAAGTTGTCGTCCTCCCAGGCGGTCGGCCCGATGTCGGACATCAGCCGCTCGAACTCGGCGGTGCCGGCCGCGGTGACCTGGTAGACGATCTTCGGACGCCGCGACGTCGCGGTCATCGTGGGAGCGAGCTCCTCGATGTGCCCGGCGCGCAGCATCTTCTTCAACGTCGGGTACAGCGAGCCGTAGGACAGCACCCGCCCCCACCCGAGCATGAGGTTCAGCCGCTTGCGCAGCTCGTAGCCGTGCATGGGTCCCTCGTGCAGCAGTCCCAGGACTGCCAGCTCGATGGTCTCCGCACGACGTGCCACGCGACCTATCGTAGCGATATATCCGCAAGGCCTGTATTCGGGACATGTCAGCGCGCCGGATTCCGGCGTTTCGGCGCTCCCAGGGCCGATGCGTACCCTGTTTCGGGCCGGTGCTCGGGACCACCGGCCTGAACGGATGCCGTGACGAGAGGGAAGTGTGGCTGGCAAGCGCAGGGCCGACGTCGAGCCTCGAGGTGGCCTCGGTGAGTGGTGGCGGGAGCGCCGCGAGCGGAAGCGGGTCAAGAAGGAGTTCGACGGACCGCGGACCTGGGGACAGCGCCTCAAGCGGCTCGCGCTGTGGTCGCTGGTCACCTTTCTGGTGCTGGCGCTGATCGGCGTCGGCGGCTTCATCTACCTCTACAAGACCACCGACATCCCCAAGCCGAACTCCGAGTTCCTCACCCAGACGACGTTCGTCTACTACAGCAACGGCGAGTCGGAGATCGGCACCTTCGCCACCCAGAAGCGCGACAGCATCTCCTACGACGAGATGCCGAAGAACATGCGTGACGCCGTGGTGGCCGCGGAGAACCAGAGCTTCTGGTCCGACCGCGGCATCGACCCCAAGGGCATCATCCGCGCGGCGTTCAGCAACGCCAGCGGCAACTCCACGCAGGGTGCGTCGACGATCACCCAGCAGTACGTGAAGATCCTCTACCTGACCCAGGAGCGCTCCTACAAGCGCAAGGTCAAGGAGGCCATCCTCTCGCTCAAGGTGCAGCGCACCCTGTCGAAGAAGGAGGTGCTCGAGGGCTACCTCAACACCATCTACTTCGGCCGCGGCGCCTACGGCATCGAGGCGGCGGCCAACGCCTACTTCGACAAGCCGGCCAAGGAGCTGACGCTCCAGGAGTCCGCCGTCCTCGCGAGCGTGCTCAACAACCCGACCCGGTTCGACCCCGCGAACGGTCCGGACGCGCGCTCGAACCTGCAGGTGCGCTACGAGTACGTGCTCGACAGCATGGCGCAGCTCGACATGATCAGCAGCTCCGAGCGGGACCAGGCCGAGCAGCGGCTGCCGACGTTCCCCCGCCAGGAGGCCGAGAGCACCTACGGCGGCCAGAAGGGCCACGTGCTCCGGATGGTGAAGAGCGAGCTGCTCAAGCTCAGGGACGTGAACGGAAACCCCTTCACCGAGGAGCAGATCGACGGCGGCGGCCTGCGCATCACCACCACGTTCCGGCGGGGCAACATGAAGGCCCTCGAGGAGGGCGTGCTCGAGGTGAAGCCGAAGTTCAAGGGCTCGCGCAAGCTGCACGTCGGCGCCGCCTCGGTCGAGCCCGGCACCGGCGCCGTCCGCGGGATCTACGGCGGCCAGGACTACCTCGACTCGCAGATCAACTGGGCGCTCGAGGGAGGCCAGGCCGGCTCGACGTTCAAGCCGTTCGCCCTGACGGCGGCGCTCAAGTCCGGCTACGCGCTCAAGGACGTCTTCGACGGCAACTCGCCGATCGACATCAACGGCACCGAGTTCGAGAACCAGGGTGACCAGGACTACGGCAGCTCGGTGAGCCTCACCCAGGCCACCGAGGACTCCATCAACACCGCCTACATCGACCTCACCAACTCGATGCCCGACGGCCCGCAGCGGATCATCGACACCGCCAACAAGATGGGCATCCCGGGCCTCGAGCCGGACTCCGCGATCGGCGGCTTCCCGTCCACCACCCCGGGCCTGGAGCCCAACACCGGTGTCGCGCTCGGCTCGCAGACCGTGAGCCCGATCAACATGGCCAACGGCTACGCCACGATCGCCAACGCGGGTCGGGCCACCGTGCCGTACATCATCTCCAAGGTCGAGAGCGCCGACGGCGACGTGCTCTACGAGCACAAGGTCGAGGACCACAAGGCGATGAGCAAGGACGTCGCCTCCGACGTCTCCTACGCGTTGCAGAAGGTCGTGGAGGAGGGCTCGGGCTCCACCTCGGTCGGCGCGGTCTTCGACCGGCCGGCCGCCGGCAAGACCGGTACCGCCACCAAGACCGGCGGTGCGGTGTCGTCGTCGTGGTTCTCCGGCTACACCCCGCAGCTGGCCACCGCCGTGATGTACGTGCGTGGGCCGGGCAACGGCCAGCTCGACGGCTGGCTGCCGGCGTCCTCGGACGGCCGCGACGGCTATTTCGGCGGCAACTACCCCGCCAAGACCTGGGTGGCGGTCATGACCCGGGCGATGGAGGGGCTGCCGGAGGAGGACTTCCCCGAGCCGGCGTTCGTCGACGGCGAGGCGCCGCAGTCCGGGCACGAGTACACCCCGCCGCCGCCGTCGGAGCCGAGCACCACGAGGAAGCCGCGCAACACCCCGAGGCCGACCGAGGAGCCGTCGACCTCGGAGCCGCCGGCCACCACGCAACCGCCGACCCAGCCGCCCACCCAGCCGCCGACCACCGAGCCGGAGCCGTCGCCGACGCTGCCGGGTGGCGGAGGCGGCTCGCCGTCCGACTCGCCGACCAACCCGGGCGGCGGCGGTCAGACCCAGGGCGCCGAAGGCACCACGGCCCGGCGCCGGGTCCCGGTGGGGTGACCGAGGAGCCGCCCGCGGCGCCCTCGCGGGAGGACCCGGTCATCGGGTCGCTCAGCGAGGTCGTGGGCGGCCCGGTCGGGGAGCACGCCGGCGGTCGACGTCGGCTGAGCCCGCTGCGGGTGCTGCTCCTCGTGACCGCGCTGACCTTCGCGGTCGGCATGATCACGAAGTCGGCCTGCGTGGCCGACGACTTCGATGCCGGCCGGTACGCCGACGCGCGGGTGTGCGGCTCACCGGTGGCCGACGACTACGTGCGGTTCGGGCTGGTCGAGCTCGCCTGGCCCTGGTCCGACGACGCCGGCACCCGCGCCCGCTGGCCGGTGACCGACCGGCAGCCGGTGGTCGGCTACGTCGGCTACCTCGCCGCGCGCGCCACCCACGTGCTCACGGGCTCACCCGACCTCGGCCCGCGCTACGGCGCCGCCGCCGACAGCCTCGGCGACGACGGCGACCGGCTCCGCCGGCACGAGGGCCTCGACCGTCGCATCGACGACGAGCAGCGGGTGTTCACCACCGCGATCGCGCTCGGGCTCGCCGTCCTGGCGCTGCTCACGACGCTGGCGCTGGCCGCGGTGCGACGTCGTCGTCCGTGGGACGCCGCGGGGTTCGCCGCCGCGCCGGTGCTGGCGCTGGGCGGCGTGGTGTCGTGGGAGCTGCTGGCGGTGGCGGCCGCCGCGGCCGCGCTGTGGGCGTTCTCGCGCGACCGGCCCGCGCTCGCCGGCGCGTTCGTCGGCGTCGGGGCCGCGGCGGGGGTGTGGCCGGTGCTGTTGATCCCGGCCGCCGCCCTGGTGGCGCAGCGCCGCGGCCGCACGGTCGAGCTGCTGCCGACCGCCGTCACCGCGGTCGCGGCCTGGGCGGTGCTCAACGCACCGGCCTTCCTCAGCGGCCGGGCGGCGTGGGAGGACGTGTGGCAGCAGGCCGTCGACCGCGGCCCCGACACCGGGTCGCTGTGGGCGGTGCTCGACGGACTGGCCGGCGTCGCGGACCGGCCGGCGTTCCTCGGCGCCTGGGCGATGGTGCTGGTGTGGGCCGGGGGCGTGGCGCTGCTGTGCCGGTGGGCGCCGGAGACCCCGCGGTTGAGCCAGATCGCGTTCCTGCTGGTCGCCGGCGTCGCGGTGCTCGGGGTGTCGTACCGGCCGGAGCAGGCGCTCTGGCTGCTACCGCTCGCGACGCTCGCCCACCCACGCTGGCGCGACCTGCTCGTGTGGCAGGCGGGCGAGATGCTGTGGTTCGCGATGGCGTCGTGGGAGCACGGCGGCTTCCTCGAGCCGGGCGGCGGTGGCGACGACGGCTTCGCCTACCTCGCGATCCTGGTGCGCGTCGGCACCACGCTGTGGCTGGTGGCGATGGTCGTCCGAGGCGTCTGGGACCCGACCCGTGATCCAGTCGTGGGTACCGACCGCAGTCAGGACAGCACGACGCGATCGAACCTCGTCGTGGTGTAGCGCACCCGTACCTCGACCTCGTCGCCGACGGCGGGCACCCGCGCGCCGGCGGGTACGAACAGCATCGAGGCCTGCATGTGCGGCGGCTCGGCGAACAGCCGCTGCTTGCCGTCGATCGAGAACGGCGAGCGCACGAAGCCGACGGCGTCGAGGCCGCCGCGGGCCACGGTGGCGGCGCGGTCGCGCATCGAGGACGCGCCCATCGGCGACTCCAGCCCGATGCCGTGCGCCGTGCCGCCGCTGACGACGAGCAGGTGGCCCGACTTCGGGAGCGTGCGGCCGCGGTAGCCGACGGCGTCGCCCCGCTCGACCTCGTGCACGTCGAGCACGGTGGCGGTGACCTGCAGCGCGGCGCGGTCGCCGAGCCAGAGTGCGGTGCCGATGCGCGGCCGGAGGTCGTAGTCGCCCCAGGTGGCGCGCAGCTGCTCCAGCTCGCCGGCGGTGAGGTGGCTGACCCACGCGGTGCGCGCCGAGTCCGGCAGCCCGGCCGCGACGACGTCGTTGAGCAGCCGGTTCACCTCGGCGAGGTGCGAGCCCTGGGCCAGCGGCAGGTGCAGGGCGACGCCCTCGATCCGCGCGCCACGGCCGGTCGGTCCGCGCAGCAGCTCGGCCGCGTCCCACAGCGCCGGCGCCGTGAACCCGTGCCGCACCATGCTGGTGCGACGCTCGAGCACGATCCGGGCGCCGGGCTGGCGCGCGAGCAGGCTGCCGACGTCGTCGACCCGGCCCACGGTGTGGATCACCCGGTCGGCGAGCGCCGGGTCGAGGTCGGGCACGAACGAGCGCCACGGCGTCAGCACCAGCAGGCTGCCGTCGAAGCGGGTGGCGACGTCGGGCAGCTCGTCGTAGGTGCCGACGGCGATCGTGTCGACGCCGAGCCACGCGGCCTTGCGGGCCAGCCGGCCGTTGCCGAACCCGTAGCCGTTGCCCTTCACCACCGGCACCAGGCCGGGGTGGGCCTCGGCGGTGGCGCGCAGGTGGGTGCGCCAGCGCTCGCCGTCGACGGTGAGGGTGAGGGTCATCCGCCGCGCCTCGCCATGTAGGCCTCGAAGGCCTTGTAGAGCGGGCGGTTGATCGGGAGGTCCCACTCGCCGGCGTACTCGACGGCCTCGCCGCCGGTGCCGACCTTGAACTGGATGAGGCCGGCGTGGGCGTCGTCGGCGTCGAGGGTGTCGGTGATGCCGCGCAGGTCGTACACGTCGGCGCCCGCGGCGATCGCGTCCTGCAGCATCGCCCACTGCACGGCGTTCGAGCCGCGCACCTCGCGCTTCTCGCTGGACGACGCGCCGTAGGAGTACCAGGCGTGGTGGCCGACCCGGATCGCGATGGTGGCCGCGACCAGCTCGCCCTCGTGGCGGCCGAGCCAGAGCCGCACCCGGTCCGGGTCCTCGTTGCTGAGCGCGGCGAGCATGGTGGCGAAGTAGTGCATGGGCCGCGGCGTGAAGCCGTCGCGCTCGGCGGTGTGGACGTAGAGGTCGTGGAAGGCCTTGAGGTCCTCGTGCATCGTGGCGGGGCTCGCGGCCTCCACCTCGACGCCGGACTTGCCCGCCTTCTTGATGTTGCGTCGCCACTGCTGGTTCATGCCCTTGAGCACGTCGTCCTCGGAGCGCGCGGTGCCGTCGGCGTCGCGCAGCGGTACCTGGAACACGTGCCGCGGCTGGCCGGCCGCGAAGCCGGCGCCCTCGCCCTGCCGGCGCCAGCCGAGCTCGGTGAGCTGCGAGACCACACGGGCGCCGTCGGCCTCGCGCACGGTGGGGGCGAGGTCGTCGAGCCGGGCGACCGCCTCGTCGGCGATGCCGGCCTTCACGGTGGCGGCGTCCCAGCGGCGGGTGACGACGGGCGGGCCGATCCGCACGCCGAACGCCTTCTTCCCACGCAGGTGGGCGACCAGCGGGTCGAGCCAGCCGCCGAGGTCGTCGTCCTGCCAGTCGATCACCGGCCCCTCGGGAAGGTAGGCCAGGTAGCGCCTGACCTTCGGCAGCTGCCGGTAGAGCACCAGCGCGGCGCCGACGGGGGTGGACTCGCCGTCGCGGAACCAGCCGAGCGACTCGTGCGACCACTCGCTCTTCACCTGCGCCCACGCGGGGGTCTGCAGGAAGCTCGCCGAGCGGCGGGTCGCGAGGTGGGCGAGGTGCTCGTCGGGGGGGATCGGTCGCACGCTCAACACCCGTCGAGGCTATCCGCAGCGCGGGCGGCGGCCTCATCGGGAGGTTCGGTCGTCGACCTCCAGGCCGAGCCAGTCGGCGAGCGCGCGGATCTCGCGGCGGACGTCGCGCCGGACACCGGCGTTCCAGCGCCCCTCCTCGTGGATCGCGTCGACCCGGAAGGTGCCGGCCTTGCGGTCGGCGCGGGCGTCGAGCTTGCCGACCAGCCGGTCGTGGTGCAGCAGCGGCAGCGCGAAGTAGCCCCAGCGCCGCTTCTCGGCCGGCTTGTACATCTCGAGGATGTACTCGAAGCCCCAGAGCTCCTCGGCCCGGACCCGGTCGTGGGTGAGCCGGTCGAACGGCGACAGCAGCGCGGTACGGCCCTCGAACGGCTCGGTCAGCCGGGCGACCTGGGCGGGGTCGACCCGCCACTCGCCCTTGACGCCCTCGACCTCGGCCGGCTCGCCGGCCTCGCCCGCGTAGCCGGCGCGGGCGATGCCGAGGGCGGTCAGCGCCCGCCGGTGGCGCTCGGCGAACGCCTCCTCGAGCGGCACCGCCGCCAGCGACGTGTAGTCGGGGTAGACCCGCTCGGCGAGGTCCCACACCCGCTGCTTGCCGTCACGGCCGGTGACGGCGACGTCGCCACGCAGCTTGAGGTAGCCCAGCATCTGGGTGACGTTCTTGTTGCCGGTCCAGCCCGTGGAGGACCACGGCACCTGAGCGGTGTCGGGGATCGCCCGGGACGGGAGCGGACCCTCGGCCCGGAGCCGATCGAGGATGTCGCGCACGAAGCCGGCGTTGAGCTCCAGCCACTCCCGGGCCCAGTCGTAGGCGAGCGGGGCGCGCATCTGGGCGAGGTAGAGCGGGAGGTCGGCAGTGGGACGCAGCAGCGCGACGCCGGGCTGGTTGACCTGCATCGACTGGTGCTCGTAGAGCGTGCGGTCGACCTCGACGGCGCGCACCAGCGCGGCCGGGGCGTAGGCCGCGCCCATCCTGGTGAACGCCACCAGGTCGGCCGCGGGTGCGACGGCCGCCGTCGGGTCGAGCTGGAGGAACGTGAGGTGCTCGACCATCGGGAGCAGCTCGGTGGGGCGGTCGGCGTCGAGCAGCTGGGCCCGGACGGCGATCCGCCGCGCCTGCTCGACGGTCAGCCGGTGGGAGCGCATGCGCATGACCGTAGGGCGTGCCTCCCCCCGTGGGGATGGAGCGGCAGAGGTGTCCTCGGAGTAGCAAGGCTGGTCATGAGACGAGGCGGAGGCTTGATCGCGGTTCTGGTGATCGTGTGGTTGGTGATCGGGGTGCTCGCGGCGGTACAGCGCGGCTACTTCGGTGACGACCGCGACGTGTCGTGCAAGACGGCGGGTGACACGGCGCTCACGATCATCGCGGGGCCGCTCAACTACGTCGGGGTGAACCCGAAGATCGACTGCAAGGACGTCAACGCGCCCAAGCCGTCGAAGTAGGAGGCCGGGGGTCTCGACACGGCCCTCGCTGCGCTCGTGCCGGCTCGACCACCGGAGCGGCCGGGGGTCTCGACTGCTCGTGCCGGCGACCGCCGGAGCGGCCGGTGGTCGAGCCGCGCGAGCGTCAGCGAGCGGGTGTCGAGACCCCCGGACGCCTCAGAGCCGCTCGCGGAGCCAGTCGAAGTCGGCGGTGTGCTCGGAAGCGCCGCCGGGGGTCTCGACGACGACCGGGGCGTCGGCGTCGCGGACGACGGCCGCGAGCAGGTCGGGGTCGACCTTGCCGGCGCCGAGGTTGGCGTGCCGGTCGGCGCCGGTGTCGAACTCGTCGCGGCTGTCGTTGCAGTGCACGAGGTCGATGCGGCCGGTGATCTTGCGGACGTCGTCGACGAGCGTCTCGAGCGGGTTGCCGCCGGCGTGGGCGTGGCAGGTGTCGAGGCAGAACCCGACCATGTCGAAGGCCTCGGCGGTGGAGATCGCCTCCCACACCCGGGCGATCCGGTCGAGGTAGCGGGTCATCGCGTTGTCGCCGCCGGCAGTGTTCTCGATGAGCAGCGGGAGCTTGAGATCGGTGGCCTCGACGGCCTTGCGCCAGTTGTCGAACCCCTTCTCGGGGTCGTCGCTCTTGTTCACGTGGCCGCCGTGCACGATCAGCCCCCGCGCGCCGATCGAGGCCGCGGCGTCGACGTGCTGCTGGAGCAGCTTGCGGCTGGGGATCCGGATCCGGTTGTTCGTGGTGGCCACGTTGATCAGGTAGGGCGCGTGCACGTAGAGCCCGATCCCCGCCGCCTCGGCGTCCGCCTTCAGCTTCTCGGCGCCGCCGGCGTAGGCGAACTCGGGACCGTCATAGCCCTGCGGGTCACCCAGGAAGAACTGCACGTGCGCGGCGTCGCGCGCCTGCGCCTCCGCGATCGGGTCGGCCTGGTCGACGTGCGCTCCGAGGGCGATGCTCATGCGGCCCAGAGTAAGTGGCGCCACCCCCCACGTCGCCTCGGGGAACCGAGACCCGGAGCACGCCGTCCGACTGGCATGGACCGGTACGCGGATCGGCGTATTTCCCTTCGCCACCCCCTGTGCGCTCTCTACTCTTTCGGCACATGAGCACCATCCGTTTGCAGTCCGCCGCCGACTCCTGGGCCTCGGACTCCCCCCGCACCTTCGTGGTCGGCCGCGAGGCCGACTGCGACATCGTCAGCACCCAGGCGTCGGTGTCGCGCCGGCACGCCGAGATCCGCGGGGTGGGCGACGGCTGGGAGGTCGTCGACCTCGGCAGCACCCACGGCACCTGGGTGAACGGCCAGCGGGTGCAGCAGCACCCGCTCACCGGCACGACGTCGCTCCGCTTCGGCGACACCGGCAACGGCTTCGACCTCACCGTCACGGTCTCCGGCGCCGCGGCCCCGCCGCCGGTCGCCGCGGCCCCGCCGCCGTTCGACGGCCCGCCGCCGGCGGCCCCCACCGACCTCGGCCGTCCCGCGGCCCCGGCCCCGCCCGCCGGCCCGCCGCCCGGCCTCGACGTCACGATGGTGCCGCACGCCGGAGGGCCCGGCCCCGGCGGCTTCGGTGGCGGGCCCGGCCTGCTCGTGCGGGTCGACGGCCCCGATCTTCGGTTCCCGGCCGGGGTGCCGGTGCGGATCGGCCGTGAGCCCGGCCTCGAGGTGGTCTGCGACGACCCGGCCGTCTCCCGCCAGCACGCGCTGGTGGAGCCGCGCCCCGACGGCTGGTGGCTGGTCGACCGGTCGACGTCCGGCACGTTCATCGACGGCGAGCGGATCACGCAGCGCAAGATCGAGGAGCCGACCGAGGTCTCGCTCGGCCACCCGACCGCCGGCTACGAGCTCGAGCTCGTGCCGGTCGTGGCGGCCGGCGTCGCCGCGAAGAGCCTGGCGAAGAAGAAGCGCCGCAAGACCCTGGCGGTCGTCGCCGCCGCGGTGGCCGTGCTCCTCGTCGTGGGCGGTGGCGTCACCGCCGCCGTCCTGCTCGGCGACGACGACGGCGGCGGCGGCTCGCAGCAGGCCTCCGGCGGCGGCGAGGGACTCACCGAGGACGAGCTCGACCGGGCCAAGGCCGCGACCGTGTTCCTGCTCGCCTACGGCGAGGACGGCCAGCCCTCCCACAGCGGCTCGGGCAGCGTGATCAGCGAGGACGGCCTCATCCTCACCAACGCGCACGTGGCCGACCCGGCCGCACCGGGCCAGGACAGCGACCCGGTGGCGTTCCTCGACGTCGGGTTCACCGACCCCGAGGACGACGACAAGCCGGTCGAGCTGCGCTACCGCGCCGAGACCCTCGTGAGCGACGGCGTGCTCGACATCGCGGTCATCAAGATCGTGGCCGACGCCGAGGGCGACGAGGTCGACGACTCCGACCTCGACCTCCCCGAGCCGCTGCCGATCGGCGACAGCGACACGCTGCGCACCAACGACGAGATCACCGCGCTCGGCTACCCGGGCCTCGCGACGGCGGGCAGCGACCTGGCCAGCACCGACTCGCTCCCGGCCCTCACCGTCACCACCGGCCGGGTCGCCACCTTCACCGGCAGCGACATCCTCGAGGCCGAGCGCGCCGAGATCGACGCCGACCTGCGGATCGGCTCGGGCAACTCCGGCGGCCCCTCGATCGACGAGAACGGCGACATCGTCGGACTCAACACCCGTGTCTTCACCGAACGCATCAGCGACCTGGTCGAGGGCGAGGGCGGCCAGTTCACCGGCGGCTCGGCGCGCGTGGTCCCGGTCAACCTCGCGGCCGACGTCGTCGAGATCGCCGAGGACGGCGGCGACCCCGAGTACGTGTCGCCGTACCTCGACAACCTGGCCCAGACCCAGACCGACATGACCGGCGGCAGCGCCTCGGTGGAGGCGTTCGGCTGGTCGGCCGAGGGCGACCAGGGCCAGTGCGGCAACAGCTCCACGGTCGACTCCCCGCAGACGCTGCCGGCGGCCGCGGGCGACGTGATCTACCCGGAGTTCGTGTTCACCGGCCTGCCCGACGGGGCGAGCTTCGCCATCGACTTCTTCGCGTGGGCGCCGGGCATCGACCCGGTCCAGATCGGCACGATCGACATCACCTGGGACGCCCAGCTCGACGGCCAGTGCGTCTTCGTGCCGTTCGAGGTGCCGGCCGACGCGCCGGGCCTGATCGCGGCGCCGAAGAGTGGCGAGGACTACGCGATCGAGAACCCGGTGGTCTTCGCCGGCTGAGCCGCCGGCTCATCGCACGAGGACGAGCAGCGCCGCGATGAGCAGCACCCCGGCCAGGGCGAGCACGAGCGACGCCGCGACCCGGTGCTCGGGCGCGACGTCGACCGGCGCCTCGGGTGCGGCGCGCGCCGACCGCACCGGGACCGGCCCGAGCCGGTCGCGGACGTCGGGCGGGGCGCCGCCGTCGAAGGCGACCGCCTGGCACGCCTCGGCGAGCAGCCGGCGGGCGGCGTCGGCGGAGCCCGGACGACGGGCGGGGTCGGCGTCCGTGAGAACCGCCACCACCGGCGTCCACGGGCCGTCGGGGCCGAGCAGCCGGGCGGTCACGACGCCGACCGAGTAGAGGTCCTGGCGCACGTCGGGGGCGGCGCCGCGCAGCTGCTCGGGGGCGGCGTAGGCGTCGGTGCCCACCACGCCGCGGACCGCCGTCGCGCCGGTGCCGTCGAGCGGCGCCGCGACACCGAAGTCGCCGATCCGCAGGTGCGGCCGGCCGCGCCGGGTCGGCTCGAGCAGCAGGTTGGCGGGCTTGAGGTCGCGGTGCACCAGCCCGGCCGCGTGCACGGCGGCCAGGCCCTGGAGCAGCTGGTCGAGCAGGCGCAGCGCGAACGCCGGCGGCAGCGCGCGGTGCTCGGCGAGCAGGTCGGCCACCGAACCGCCGCGCACCAGCTCGAGGGAGAAGCCCACGACCTCGGTGCCGCCCACGACGTCGCCGAACCAGCCCGTCGGCGCCGCCACGTGCGGGTGGTCGATCCGCACCGCCTGCTCGCGCACGAACCGCGCCAGCTGCGGCCGCTCGTAGCGGCTCAGCAGCTTGACGGCGACGTAGCGGTGCTCGCGCAGGTCGAAGGCCCGCCACACCGACCCCATGCCGCCGACCCCCAGCAGGTCGAGGCGGAGGTAGCGGCCGGCGAGCACGTCCGGCGCGGCGGTGCGCATGCGGGCACGCTAGGACGGGACGCCGTCCGGGTGCCGTGCGTTCTCCACAGGCCCGCGGATCGGGCCGCGGATTGGGCCGGCGCTCCGGCCCGTTGCTAACCTGCTCCGTCGGCGTCCGCTCGGGCGCCCCTCCTGCCACGGAGAGACCGTGGCCGTCCTAGTCCGAAGGAGGTAGGCCGCTGTGCGTGCCTACGAACTGATGCTGATCCTCGACCCGAGCCTCGAGGAGCGCACCGTCCAGCCGTCGCTCGACAAGTACCTCAACGTCGTCCGTACGGACGGCGGCACCGTCGACAACGTCGAGGTGTGGGGCCGTCGCCGGCTCGCCTACGAGATCCAGAAGCACGACGAGGGCATCTACGCCGTCGTGAACCTGACCGCGGAGCCCGCGACCGTCAAGGAGCTCGACCGCCAGCTCGGCCTCAACGAGGCCATCCTGCGCACCAAGGTCCTGCGGCCCTCCGCTCGCTGAACCGGGGCTGACCCACGTTCCTGTGGACAGCGCACGCCGCCTGTCGGCGCGGGCGTCCACGATGAGCACCACATCACGCACCGCATCACGCACCAGGAGACCTGACATGGCAGGCGAGACCGTCATCACCGTCGTCGGCAACCTCACCGACGACCCCGAGCTGCGCTTCACCCCGTCCGGCGCGGCGGTGGCCAACTTCACCGTGGCCTCCACCCCGCGCACGCTCAACAAGCAGACCAACGAGTGGGAGGACGGCGAGGCGATGTTCCTCCGCTGCTCGGTCTGGCGGCAGGCGGCCGAGAACGTCGCCGAGTCGCTCCAGAAGGGCGCCCGGGTGATCGTCAACGGCCGGATGCGGGCCCGCTCGTGGGAGGACCGCGAGGGCAACAAGCGCACCTCGTTCGAGATCGACGTCGACGAGATCGGTCCCTCGCTCCGCTGGGCCACCGCCAAGGTCGTCCGCGCCGGTCGCTCCAGTGGGGGCGGCGGCTACGGCGGCGGCAACCAGGGCGGCGGCTCCGGCGGCGGCGCGCCCGCCGACGACCCGTGGGCCACCTCGGCCCCCCAGTCCGGCGGCCAGTCCGGCAGCCAGGGCACCGGCCAGGGCGGCGGCCAGAACCGTCCCGCCGGCGGCGCCCAGAACGACCCCTGGGGCGCCCCCGGCGTCCAGAGCGACGACCCGCCGTTCTGATCCCTCAGCTCCACCCATCCACCTGCCACCTCACACCATTCCGACCTCATCGGTCGGGCTTCCAAAGAAGGAAGCACCACAATGGCCAAGGCAGTCGTGCGCAAGCCCAAGAAGAAGGTTTGCCAGTTCTGCAAGGAGAAGTCGACCGCGGTCGACTACAAGGACACCGCCTTGCTCCGGAAGTTCATCTCCGACCGCGGCAAGATCCGCGCTCGTCGGGTCACCGGCAACTGCGTCCAGCACCAGCGCGACGTCGCCATCGCGGTGAAGAACGCCCGCGAGCTGGCGCTGCTGCCCTACACGTCCACCGGTCGCTGAGAGAGGAGACCCCTGCGATGAAGCTCATCCTCACCCAGGAGGTCGACGGCCTCGGTTCGCCGGGCGACGTCGTCGAGGTCAAGGACGGCTACGGCCGTAACTACCTCGTCCCCCGTGGTCTCGGCATCCGCTGGACCCGTGGCGGCCAGAAGCAGGTCGACCAGATCAAGGGCGCCCGCTCCGCGCGGGCGGTCCGCGACCACGACCACGCCGAGACGATCAAGACCAAGCTCGAGGCCGCGCCGGTCGACGTGAAGGTCCGTGCGGGCGACGGCGGCCGGCTCTTCGGTGCCGTCACCGCCGCCGACATCGCCGACGCGCTGGCCGAGGTGGCCGGCGAGCCGGTCGACCGCCGCACCGTCGTCGTGTCGCAGCCGATCAAGACGCTCGGCGACCACACCGTCTCGGTGCGGCTGCACGACGAGTCGTCGGCCACGGTCGCGCTCAACGTCATTCCTGCCTGACCTGCTCCTCCGGGTTCGCAGGCAGGCCCGCCCAGGCGCGGCCGGAGTGCCAGAACAGCGCCACGGTCATGGCGAGCGGCACGACGACCACGAGCGTCCCGGCGGTCTCCTCGAACCCCTCGAGGCCGCCGCCGAACACCAGCACGGGCAGCACGGCCACCGCCGCGTTGCCGATCATGAGGACCCGCCACCAGGTGGCGGGTCCTCGTGCGTCCGCGGCCTCCGCGGACCGGGCGAGCGCGAGCGCGAGCAGCGCCGCGAACCCGAACCGCGGCAGGTTGAGCGCCCAGGCGATCGACTCGTCGGCGTCGGCCAGCGCGTCGTCGACGGCGGGCACCCACAGCGGCACCGACACCACCAGCGCCGCGGCGCCGACGTACAGCAGCGCCCACCGCAGCGGGAAGTCGCGCGGCAGCGCCCGGACGCCCACCAGCACCAGGCCCCAGCCGAACCAGTCGGGGTAGAGGTCGTAGCCCCCCGCGGTGGTCACGAGCACCAGGAACACGAACCCGAGCCCGATGGCCTGGAGCGGCTTCACGAGGGCAACCGTAGGGCTCCGGTGACGAGCCAGGCGTCGCCGCGCTCGCGGCGCACCAGCGTCACGCAGCGCCCGCCCATGAACAGCACGACGAAGACCGCCCACACCACCACCAGCCCGTCCACCGCGCCCGCGAGCACCAGCAGGACCGGGGCGTACAGCACCAGCACCACGACGCCGGCCCACGCCAGGTAGCGGCCGTCGCCGGCGCCGATGAGCACGCCGTCGAGCACGAACACGATGCCGGCCATCGGCTGGCCGAGCGCCGCCACGAGCAGCACCGGCACCAGCAGGTCGTGCACCTCGGGATCCCCGGTGAACAGCGGGCCCAGCACCGGGCTGGCGGCCGCGAGCAGCACACCGGTCACGGCGCCGCCGACCCAGCCCCAGCGCACCATCCGGCGGGTCACCTCGCGGACCGCTGTCACGTCGCCGGCGCCGAGGTAGCGGCCGGTGATGGCCTGGGCAGCGATCGCGACGGCGTCCAGCACGAAGGCGAGGAAGCCCCACAGCGTCATGGCGAGCTGGTGGGCGGCGATCTCGCCGGCGGTACCGCCGACGGTCACCGCCACCGCGGTCACCAGCAGCGCGGCGCGCAGCGTGAGGGTGCGCACCACCAGCGCGACCCCGGCCCGGCCGGAGCGGCGGATGCCGGGGACGTCCGGACGCAGCGAGGCGCGCTCCCGCCGGGCGCCTCGCACCACCACCAGGGTGAGGGCGGCGGCACTTCCCACCTGCGCGAGCACCGAGCCGAGCGCGGACCCGGCGATCCCCAGCCCGGCGCCGTACACGAGCACGACGTTGAGCACGAGGTTCGCGGCATTGCCGGCCACGGCGACGACGAGCGGGGTGCGGGTGTCCTGGAGCCCGCGCAGCACGCCGGTGGCGGCGAGCATCAGCAGCAGCGGCGTGATGCCGAGGACGGCGACCCGCAGGTAGGCGACGGCCTGCTCCTCGACCGCGGCCGACGCCCCGAACAGCCTGACCAGCGGGTCGGCGAGCGCGACGCCGGCCCCGGTGAGCACGACGCCGAGCCCGGTGGCGAGCCACAGCCCGTCGACGCCCTGAGCGAGTGCGCCGCGCAGGTCTCCGGCGCCGAGCGAGCGGGCCACCGACGCGGTGGTGCCGTAGGCGAGGAACACGCACAGCCCGACGGCCGTCTGCAGCACCGTCGCGGCGATGCCGAGGCCGGCGAGCTCCTCGGTGCCGAGGTGGCCGACGACGGCCGCGTCGCCCAGCAGGAACAGCGGCTCGGCCACCAGCGCGAGGAACGCCGGGACGGCGAGGCGCACGATCTCGCGGTCGTGTCGGCGGGGGTCGGACATCGCCGGACAATCTAGGCAGGAAATTCCGTGAATCTCAGGACAGCCATGCGCGGACCGTGCGATCCTTCGCCGCCGCCCTGTGGATAGCTGTGGATAGACACCCCCACGGGTGAAAGACGTCCGGCAACGGCCCGGGTACGCCCGGGTGACCGTCCAGTGAACGAGATTTCACCCGATCTGTTTTCGCTCCACAGGCCGGGAACGACGTTTTCGCAGGTCAGCACGGGTGACAGGGGTTCCCTATCGCCGTGTGTCCACAGCTGGGTGAACAGGCTGTGCACATCGCGGCGCGTGTCGTCCACGGTCGGTGCGCGGTTCTCCCCAGGCAGCGGGGCACCCTGGGGATAGGCCACTATCGGCGGCCCCCGCCGAGCCCGTAGTTTCACGCCTCGGCGCGACCGTCCGGACCCTGTCGGTGGCCACCCCTACCGTCGGATCGAACACCTGTTCGCCTGGTTCACCCCCTCCTTGGAGCACACCCTGTGAGCGTCACCGAGTCCGACCGTCGGGATCCGTTCCCGCCGGACGATCCGCCGTTCGACGGCTGGGGCGACGGCCCGGTGCCGTGGGAGCCGGGCGCGGCGCCGCGGGGCGCGGGGGACCGCACGCCGCCGCAGGACATGGCGGCCGAGCAGTCGGTGCTCGGCGCGATGCTCATCTCGAAGGACGCCATCGCCGAGGTGGCCGAGGTGCTGCGCGGCGTCGACTACTACCGGCCGTCCCACGAGACCATCCACGACGCCGTCATCGACCTGTTCGGCCGCGGCGAGCCGGTCGACATGGTCACCGTCGCCAACGAGCTCCAGCGCAAGGGCGAGCTGCAGCGGGCCGGCGGGGCGCCCTACCTGCACACCCTGGCCGCCAACGTGCCGATCGCGGCGAACGCCGGCTGGTACGCCGAGATCGTCCGCGAGAAGGCGGTGCTGCGCCGGCTGGTCGACGCCGGCACCAAGATCGTGCAGATCGGCTACGCCGGCGAGGGCGACGTCGACGACATCGTCGACCGGGCCCAGGCCGAGGTCTACCAGGTCGCCGAGCGCCGCAGCTCGGAGGACTACGCCCCGCTCTCCGACATCATGGAAGGCGTCCTCGACGAGATCGAGGCGATCGGCAACCGCGAGTCCGGGCCTCTACGGCGTGCCCACCGGCTTCGCCGACCTCGACGAGCTCACCAACGGCCTCCACGCCGGCCAGATGATCATCGTCGCGGCCCGTCCCGCGATGGGTAAGTCCACGCTCGCGCTCGACCTGTGCCGGGCCGCGTCGATCCACAACAACCTGTCGAGCGTGTTCTTCAGCCTGGAGATGACGCGCTCGGAGATCACGATGCGGCTGCTGTCGGCCGAGGCGAAGGTGCCGCTCAACCACATCCGCAACGGCAAGATGAACAGCGACGACTGGGACAAGCTGGCCAAGCACATGAGCCGGGTCTCCAGCGCCCCGCTGTTCATCGACGACAGTCCCAACATGACGATGATGGAGATCCGGGCGAAGGCGCGGCGGCTGAAGCAGCGCCACGACCTGCGGCTCGTCGTCATCGACTACATGCAGCTGATGACCTCCGGCCGCAAGGTCGAGTCCCGCCAGCTCGAGGTCTCGGAGTTCTCCCGCCAGATCAAGCTGCTGGCCAAGGAGCTCGGGGTGCCGATCATCGCGCTCTCCCAGCTCAACCGTGGCCCCGAGCAGCGGGGCGACAAGCGCCCGATGATGAGCGACCTGCGCGAGTCCGGCTCGCTCGAGCAGGACGCCGACATGGTGATCCTCCTGCACCGCGAGGACGCCTACGAGAAGGAGTCGACCCGCCCCGGCGAGGCCGACCTCATCGTCGCCAAGCACCGCAACGGCGCCACCCGCGACCTCACCGTCGCCTTCCAGGGCCACTACTCCCGCTTCGTCGACATGGCCCACTGACGCTTGCGTCGCGCCGGTCGAGGACGGCTCTGCGACGGCGATTGCGGGCCTCGGGCGGCGAAGAGAACGTCGCGTTCCTTGCCGGGGGCTGCTTCCAAGAGCGACTGTGCCTTGCGGTCCAGCAGACCGCTGAGAAGTTGCTGCGCGTACCCGAACACCAGCGCGTAGGCCAGGATCTGACCCTGCGAGTCGAGCTCGCTGAGCCCCGGAACGAAGTCGCCCTGAAGCGCGATCAGTGTCCCTAGCGCCGTGAGCGCACCGAAGGGCAGCTTCAGCGCCGCCAGCGCGAGTGGCACGTCGTAGGGAGTGGATGCCCCCGTCAGGCCCCGGATCGAGACAGCGGCGGACAGAGCTCCGCCGAGGACGCCCAGCAGGAGGATCACCAGCACGTCATGTTTGGACGTCGGGCCGTGGATGGTCGGGGTCTTCGAGTCCCACGGGTACTCACCCGTGGGGCAGACCCACGTGGCAGGCGCCCCCTCGGCGTTGGTCGGTGTGAAGCACAGCGGCACCTTCTCGGGATGGAAACCGACGTAGGTGGCGAAGGCGACGAGTAGCAGCCCGATGACGACGCTCGAGACGACGACAGCGTTGCGGAAGTTCCTCAGTCGGGAGTGCTCGTGGTCCGCCGCGGCGTGGCCGACCGAAATCGCCTTCGTCAGGGCGGCCCGAGCTTCTCCCAGCGTCATGGTCCCTCGATCCAGGTTTCCGAGCGCGCGTGCCGCCTCGCGACGAGGATCGTCACGCTGGAGCCCAGCCTCGACCCGTGCGATGGCCTCGGGTGCCTCCGCTTCGAGATCGTCCCAGTCGTAGAGCCCCGCGAGGGCTGCCTCCGCGCCGTGCAGGTTCTGGTACGCCGCCTCGATCAGGCGACCGCCCCACCAGTTCACGAAGGGGTTGGGTACCGGGTAGCGACGGTGGGCCGCGTCATGGGCGCGCTCGAGAAGGATCCGCACGTGCCGGTCGACCGCCTGCTCAGCCGCGAGTCGTCCCGCCAATCGCGCCTGCCGCGGTCGGCGTGCGTCCGATCCGAGCCGATTCTCCAGAACCTGCCGGCGAGAGCTCAGCGCATCGAGCTTGGCTCGGAGCAGGGCCACGTTCACATCGACGTTCTGAACCCAGACCCGCTTGACCCGCTTGACCCGCTTGACCCGACGAGGTGCGTCCCGGCCAGGACGTTCGTGGTCGGTCGGGCTCGTCGTCGCGCGCTGCTCCATGACGGACCCCCGTTGTCCCGAGCGATTGTCGGCGCGGCACCGTCACGCAGGCGTCACCGAGCGACTTCGTCCGGGTCGGACGTCACTGGTGGCTCAGGGGCCGGCGGTCGGCCGCCGGATCATCCGAGCGAGGCGGCCGAGACAAGCAATCCGCTCCCCACCGGTGAGAATCGCCGCCCTGCCGAGTCAGTGCTCCCATGACACTCGCCCGCGTCCACAACTTCGCGATCTCGCTCGACGGCTTCGGCTCCGGTGAGCCCCAGTCCCGGGAGGCCCCGTTCGGGCACGCCGGGGAACGCCTGCACGAGTGGATGTTCGCCACCCGGTTCTGGGGACCGGAGGGGAACACCGGCGCCGACGACGCGATCGCCCAGCAGCACAGCGTCGGGATCGGCGCCGAGATCATGGGCGCGAACAAGTTCGGCCCGCCGGGCTGGCAGGACGACCCGGACTGGCGCGGCTGGTGGGGCCCGAACCCGCCCTTCCACACCCCGACCTTCGTGCTCACCCACCGGCCCCGGCCCGCGATCGAGATGGAGGGCGGCACCACCTTCCACTTCCTCGACGCCTCCCCGGCCGACGCGCTGGCAGCGGCGTCCGCGGCCGCCGGTGACCTCGACGTCCGCATCGGCGGCGGCGCCACCGTCGTCCGCGACTTCGTCGCCGCCGGGCTCATCGACCACCTCCACCTCGTCCAGGTCCCGCTCGTCCTCGGCCGCGGCTCCCGCGTCTGGGACGGCCTCGAGGCCCTCGAGGAGACCCACACCGTCGAGGCCGTCTCCACTCCCAGCGGCGTCACCCACCTGACCTTCACCCGCCGCCGTTCCGGATAGACCGGAAGCAGGGTCGCCACGGAGGCACCCGGAGGGGCATCCTGGGACCATGGCCGACGTATCCGCGGCCCCACGCAGCATGGCCGTGCCGCTGGCGGCGTTCGTCACCGGCGCGATGGTGGCGCTCGTGCTGGGAGTCTTCGGACGCGTGCACGACCCCACCATCGACGCGACCACGACGCTCGGCTGGGCCACCGTCCTCGAGATGAAGGTCGTCCTCACCGCGGTCGTCGGCGTGCTCGTCGTCCTGCAGCTGGTCGGGGCGCTCTGGCTCTACGGCCGGCTCGGCGTCCGGGCGCCGTCGTGGCTGGGCGCCGTGCACCGGGTGTCCGGCACGATCGCGTTCCTGCTGGCGGTCTTCGTCGGCTACCACTGCCTGTGGGCGCTCGGACTCGAGTACGGCGAGCTCCACAACGGCGAGCCGGTCCCCGCGCGGGCGGTCGTGCACGGGGTCGTCGGCTGCCTGGTCTTCGGCGCCTTCGTGGTGAAGGTGGTCGCCGTCCGGTCCCGGCGCGCGCCGGGCTGGTTCCTCCCGGTCGCGGGCGGCCTGCTCTTCACGACGTTCGTCGTCGTGGTGCTGACGTCGACCGGCTGGTACCTCGCCGATCAGGGCTGGCCCAGCCGGTAGCCCGGACCGCTGAATCCGGACCTGGGACCAGGATAGTCGCGGACGTTCGGGACACCGGGACCGGCGTGTCGAGTGCCGAACGTCCGCGACTATCGCCCCCGGCACCGTGGGACTACCATCGAACGGTCGTGGTCTCGGCGCGCGGCAGATCCTGATCCAGTGCCGAGAGGTGCGGCATGGCGGCCCATCGTCATCCGAGAGCGCGGTTCATCGTGGCCGTGTCGGTGGCCCTCGGCGCCACGCTCCTCGCCCCCAGCTCCGTCGTGGCGGACGGCGCCGGCGGGCAGCGCCCGGCGGCGGCTGACTCCGGGCTGGCCGGCGCGATCGACGCCCACATGGACGCCGTGAACCGGCACCTCGAGTCGCACCGGGCACCCATCCGGCTCTACGCGACCGAGACGTTCCAGATCGGCAACGGCATCTTCCGCATCGGGAACCGGTTCAGGAAGTACTACGGGCAACGCTGGGTACCCGGCGACGTACGGCGCGATGCCGACGGCGATCGGCTGACCTACCTCGTCGACCAGAGCGACGGCGCGACGTCGAGCGGCCTGTCCAACGCCCAGACCGAGGCGGCGCTCGACCGGGTGGCCGACACCTGGGCCGCCGAGCGCTGCCTGGCCGCGGCCCCCCTGGTCAAACGAGCCGACTCGGGCGCCGACCACGACATCCTGGACGGTCAGCTGCTTCCCGTCGACTACGAGGTCGGCACTCCCGTCGCCGACATCGTGTTCGCCGGCTGGTACCCGATCGAGCTGTTCGTCGCGTTCGCACCGTCCTTCGAAGGACGGATCCTCGCCTTCTCGGAGACCTACATCTTCGTCGACGAGGTGACCTTCGAGCCCACGGACGTGAACGGCGACGGCTATCTCGACGCGGCGCTCAACGAGGTGTACTTCAACGACGCGTTCGGAGACCCCGACGGCCCGCGACCGGACCGGGCCTGGGCGCTCGATCCGGCGCCGGGCAGTCCCGACTTCGACGTCGAAGGCGTCGCGCTGCACGAGATGGGCCATTCGCTGGGTCTGGGCCACTTCGGGCCGCCTCCGCTGGCGGCCATGAACCCCGGGGCCGCCAACCGCGCCGGCGCGCCGCACACCTATCCGTCCGACAGGGCGGCGATCTGCTCGCTCTACGCGAGCTGGCCACGCCCGTAGCCGCAGCCCCGAGGGCTGGCCGCAGGAACCCACCTACGGCTGAGCGAGCTGGTCCCGTCGTAGAACCGCCCGACCAGCGCGCGGACGTCGGTCACGGCACGGGCCGGACGGTGAGGGTCTGGGCGACGGTGCCGAGCGGCCCGGACTCGTCGTGCACGACGCTGCTGGTGAGGCCGTGGCCGGCCGGGCCGAACGAGACGGTCGTGTCGAAGCCGAGCCAGCCGGGCGTGGGGTCGCGGAACAGGTGGGCGGTGAGGTCGAGGTTGGGGAAGCGGACCTCGCTCGGGTCGGCCCGCACCGTCATCCCGTTGATGATGTCGAACAGCCGCACGGCCTGGGCGGTCGTGCTCACCGGCTCGTCGAGCAGTGGCACCTCCGAGCGCACCCAGAACCCCCCGCGCCCGGGCGCCGCCAGGTCGCGACGCAGGTCGACCGAGGCGATGAAGCCGCCGGGCCACACGGTGGTCGGGTCCCAGGGCTGGACGGCGGACGGCGGGTCGAGCCGCGGCAGATCCGTGCCGGCGAGGGCTGCGGTGTCGCCGCGCGCCATCAGCCACGCCCGCACCACCACGGCGATGCGGCCGTGCTGCGTCATCGCCGCCTCCACCAGCTCGATGGTGCGGCCGGCCCGCACGACCCGGACGTCGACCTCCACCTCGGTCATCGTGAGGACGCCGAGGACGTCGAAGGAGAGCCGAGTGAGCGCGAGGCGGTCGTCGCGGCGCCGGTCCCGGTCCTGCTCGACGGCGTGCGTGAGCAGCCCCATCGGCGGCGCCACGTGCTGCTCGTCGGGGTTCCACCCGCCGCCGACGTGCTCGGTGGGCACGAACCGGCGCTCGTCCAGCCGCTCGAAGTACGCCACGCACCGAGGCTAAGGACTGGGCGATTCACCCATGCGCGCGGGACCGTCTTCGTGAGGAGCTGTCACAACCGGGCGCCCGCCGTCGTCTTGATGTCGACACCGACACAGGAGGACCGATGACCGAGACCACCCGCCTGCCCCGCACCGCCCTGACCGGACCGCTCGGACGGTTGCTGACCGTGATGATGCGACGCAAGATCGGGGGCGTGCCGACCGGTGCCGAGGTGATGTGGCACCACCCCAAGGTCTTCCTCGACATGGCGCGGTTCGGTCAGCGCACCGAGCGGTGGGACCGGCTCGACCAGTCGCTGGCCACCCTCGCCAGCATGGCCGCCGCCGCCGAGATCGGCTGCGGCTTCTGCCTCGACCTCCACTACTTCCTGTCCCACGACCGCGGCCTCGACGAGGCCAAGGCCCGCGAGGTGCCGGTGTGGCGGGAGTCGACGGCGTTCACGCCGGTCGAGCGACGGGTACTCGCCTACGCCGAGGCGATGAGCCGCACCCCGCTCGAGGTGACCGACGAGCTGGTGGCGGCGCTGCGCGACGACCTCGGCGACGCCGGCGTCGTGGAGCTGACCGGACGGGTGGCGTTCATGAACCTGAGCGCCCGCGGCAACGTCGCGCTCGGCATCCCGTCCGAGCACTACGCCGAGGCGTGCGGGCTGCGGCCACTGGCCGGCCCGGCGGTGGGGTCCGCCTCATGACCGCCGACCCCTTCGTCACCCACCGCGGGCTGCTCTTCACCGTCGCCTACGAGATCCTCGGCTCCGCCGCCGACGCCGAGGACGTCGTTCAGGACGCCTGGCTGAAGTGGCAGCGGGTCGACCACGACGACGTCCGCGACCCGCGGGCGTTCCTCGTGCGCGTGGTCACCCGCACCGCGCTCGACCAGCTGCGGGTGGCCTCGCGACGCCGCGAGGACTACGTCGGTCCGTGGCTGCCCGAGCCGCTGCTCACCGGACCCGACGTGGCCGACGACGTCGCCCTCGCCGACAGCCTCTCGACCGCCATGCTGCTCGTGCTGGAGACGCTGACCCCGACCCAGCGGGCGGTGTTCGTGCTGCACGAGGTGTTCGACGTCGGCTACGGGGAGCTGGCGGAGGCGGTCGGCAAGTCCGAGGCCGCCGTCCGCCAGATCGCCCATCGCGCGCGGGAGCACGTGGCCGAGCGCCGGCCGCGCATGCCCACCACGGTCGCGGAGACCCGCGACGCGCTGTCCGCGTTCCAGAAGGCGCTCACCACCGGCGACCTGCAGGACCTGGTCGACGTGCTCGCGCCCGACGTCGTGGTGGTCGGCGACGGCGGCGGCGTGAAGCAGGCACTGCCCCGGCCGGTGCTCGGCGCCGACAAGGTCACCCGACTCCTCAGCGCCGGGTTCGCCACCATCCGCGAGCTGGTCTCGGTGGAGCCGATCCAGGTCAACGGCTGGCCTGCGCTGCTCCTCCGGCTCGACGGCGAGGTCGACTCGGTGGTGACGCTGCACGTCGAGGACGGGCTGGTGCACGGCATCTACACGGTGCGCAACCCGGCCAAGCTGTCGGGCATCCTGGCCGAGGTCGCGCTCACCCGCTGACGTTTCATCGGCCGCCGACCGGGCATCCGAGTGAGCATGACCTTCGCGCTCGAGCCCGGTGAGATGGCGGCCGCCAGCGCCGCCGTCACCGACGCCAGCAGCGAGGCCCGCACGGCCAACGGCGCCGACGCCCTCGCCACCCTGGCGGCCGCGCTGCCGGGCAGCTCGACGGCCGCCTACGCCCCCGAGCTCGGCGGGCTGTGGGACGACGGCATCACCGGCTGGTGCGACGAGCTCGACGACTTCCGGACCGGCCTGGACGGCACCACGCAGGGCTCCACCGGCGCCGACCACCAGTCCGCAGACTGGTTCGGCGAGCTGCTCGGGGGCTCGTGATGGTCACCTTCGCCGACCTGCGGCGCTGGGACCCGGCCGGGCTCACGGCGGCCAGCACCGACCTGCGTGCCGACCTGCGGAAGCTGGAGCGCGCCAACGACGAGCTCGAGGCTCAGGCCGTGCCCGACTCGTTCCTGGGGCTGGCCTCGATCAGCGCACAGTGGCGCAAGTCGAGCCTGGTGAGCCGGATGTCGACCCACGTGGAGGAGGCGACCACCTTCGAGCGCGCCGTCTACACCGCGCAGTCCGGCGTGGCCTCGCTCAAGCGCGACGTCGAGTCGATCGACTCCGACGCCCGCGCCCAGGAGTTCACCGTCGGCGGCGACGGCACCGTCACCGACGTCTCGGGGCCGGAGGAGTTCGTCTCGGTCCGCGCCGCGGAGGCCCACTCCGAGGAGCGGGTGCGGCTGCGTGACGCGCTGGTCGACCGCATCGAGGGGGCGCTCGAGCGGGCGGGCGAGATCGACGAGCAGCTGCTGTGGGCGGTGCCGCGGCGCTCCTTCAGCGACGGCGAGGGCGAGGTCGACGACCCGACCGGGATGGGCGACCACGACCCGCTCGACGGCCCGGTCGACCTCAGCGACGGCGCCTTCGACCTCTCGCAGGTCGAGCAGGGCCAGATCGGCGACTGCTGGTTCCTCGCCTCGGCCGCCGCGGTCGGGGCGCGCGACCCCGACTTCATCCGCGACCACATCCGCTACAACCCGGACGGCAGCTACACCGTCACGCTGTACGACGACGGCGAGCCGGTCGAGGTGCGGGTGGAGGCCTCCACCATCGACGACGGCGTCTCGAACCCGGCCGGCGACCCGACCTGGCTCTCGATCTACGAGAAGGCGGCCGCGGCCCACCTGGGCGGTGACTACGACGACATCGACGCCGACCAGATCTCGCGGGGCCTGGAGATGATCACCGGCCGCGACACCGACGGCGACGGCGACCGCGGCCTCGACGACATCCAGGGCGACCTCGACGACGGCCGGGTGCTGGTGGTCTCCACCGAGAACGACACCGAGTCCGGGTGGAACCCCTTCGACGAGGCGGTCGACGACGACAACGTCGTCCCCAACCACGCCTACGTGATCGAGAGCGTGACGGAGCGTGACGGAGAGCGGATCATCAGGCTCATCAACCCGTGGGGTCCCGACGGCGGTGAGCTCGACGGGCATCATCGGGACGGAGTGCTGGAGCTGACCGAGGACGAGTTCCACGAGAACTTCGACGAGACCACGAGCATCCCGGGGAGCTGACATGACCACCGTCCGTGTGAAGCAGGGCTCCCAGCCCCACTTCGACGCCGTCCGCGTCGGCGTGATGCGGGTCGGCGAGCACCAGGGCGCCCGCAAGGCGCGGCTCTGGATCAACGGCCCCGACACCCACCTGCGCGTCGACGTCGTGGAGGGCGGCTCGCAGCATCTCGCCGGCCACGGCACGCTCACCCTCGACGAGGTGCACCAGGTCGACGGCGCGGACCACCGCGGCGAGGTCACGCTCACCTTCGTGGCCGATGAGTGACACCGTCGTGGCCCTGCTGCTCGGCCTCGTGGTGCTGAGCGGCTGCAGCGACGACCCCGGGCCCACGCCGGACCCGAAGCCCGAGGCGAAGCCGACGGTCTCGGTCGAGGACGCGCCGCAGGCGTACGGCTCGCTGGTCACCTCCGTCGTCGACGCCGTCGGCGAGGTCTCCGTGCCCGGCAGGTCCGACGGTGAGCCCGCCTCGGTCTACTACGACGGCGAGCTCGAGAGCTGCGTCTTCGCCTCGGAGCGCTACGAGTTCGACACCGTGTTCGGCGAGGAGACGTCGTGGGACGACGTCCGTGCCGCGACGGAGCAAGCGCTCGAGCCCGCGGGCTTCGAGCTCACCGACCAGCTCGACATCCCCGGCGGGTTCAACGGCTTCGATGCCGAGACCGACGACGGCTCCGTCGTCGAGGTGCGCTCCAAGCTCGGCAACCCCAGCACGATCTCGCTCGACGCCCCGGTCACGGGCAGCTGCGACCGGTCGTAGCCCTCGGGTCAGCCGCCGACCAGCCACGGCACGACGTCCTGGATCACGTCGTCCCACAGCGGCCACTCGTGCACACCCGGCCGGACGTCGAGCGTGACGTCGGCGCCGCGCTCGCGGGCCCGGGCGGCGAACCGCTCGTTCGGCTCGAGCAGCCGGTCCTCCTGCGCGCCGCAGCCGACGTAGAGCCGCGGCAGGGTGGCCTGGTCGGCGGCGTCGAGCAGCGCGAACAGGTCGTCGGAGTCGGCGAACGCGTCGCCGAACACCCGCGCCACGAGCTCGGCGCGGTCGAGCCGTCCGGCGAGGGTGCGGATGTCGACGACGCCGGACAGGCTGGCGGCCGCGGCGAACCGGGTGGGATGGGTGAGGGCGAGCTTGAGCGCGCCGTACCCGCCCATCGACAAGCCGGCCACGAAGGTCTGCTCCGGCCGGTCGCTGACCCGGAAGAACGAGCCGACCACGGCGGGCAGCTCCTCGGAGACGAACTGCCAGTACCGGTGCCCCTGCCGCTCGTCGGCGTAGAACGAGCGGTGCACGGCGGGCATCACGACCGCGAGGCCGTGCGCGGTGGCGTACCGCTCGATCGAGGTGTAGCGGAGCCACGCGGTGTGGTCGTCGGAGAGCCCGTGCAGCAAGTACAGGACCGGCGGTGGGGCGCCGTCCGACGGCGGGAGGTCGCCGCCGGCGACACCGATCTGCTCGGTGGTGGCCTGGGGCAGCACCACTGTCATCGACGTCCCGACCTCGAGCGCCTCGGAGAAGAAGTCACACGTCAGCAGCGCCATGCGCCGAGGCTAGGGGGTTCCGTGCACCCCGACGCCGTGGGTCGGCTCGGGTGCGGGCTCGTCCTCCAGCTCCGCGGCGATCGACACGGTGAGGCCGCCGAGCAGGAAGCCGACGATCGCACCGGCGAGGACCTTGGTGTCCATCAGTGACCCATCCCTTCGTGCAGTCCGTGGGTGAGGGCGTGGCCCTTGCCCTTGCTGAGCAGGTAGCGGTTGACCGGGTACGCGGCGGCGTAGGCGACGGAGAGCGCGAGCATCATCGCGAGCCAGAACACCGGGTTGACGAGGCCGGCCTCCATGGCGCCGGGCACCACGGCCATCACCAGGTTGTCGACGACCTCCATGGTGACGATGGAGAGGGTGTCGGCGGCGAGCACGGTGGTGAGCGCCGTGCCGAGCGCGATGCCGCCGCGCACGAGCGGCACCGTCGAGAGCGCGTACCCGAACAGGAACGCGAGGCCGACGGCGAGCGCGATCGTGGCCATCGTGGACAGGCCGAGGGCGGTGCCGATCATGAGGCCGGCGATCTCGCCGATCGCGCAGCCGGTGAGGCAGTGGAGCGTGGCGCTGGCGGCCAGGGCGTTGAGCTGCGGATCTCGCATCGGGCACCTCCTCGGGGCTTGCCAGGTACCATAGGGGGGTATAGTGTCCAGGACAAGCCCGGCCCGAAGGAGCAGCCATGGACCACTCGGTCAGCTACATCAACCGCAAGGACGACTACCTCAAGCGACTGCGGCGCATCGAGGGTCAGGCCCGCGGGCTGCAGCGGATGGTCGAGGAGGAGAAGTACTGCATCGACATCCTCACCCAGGTCTCGGCGATGACCAAGGCGCTCCAGTCGGTCTCACTCGGCCTGCTCGAGGAGCACCTCGGCCACTGCGTGGTCGGCGCGGCCGCGGCCGGCGACAGCCGCGAGGCCGACGCCAAGGTCAAGGAGGCCGCCGACGCCATCGCCCGCCTCGTCCGTTCCTGATCGGAGGATCACCATGAGCACCACGTCCACCTTCACCGTCACCGGCATGACCTGCGCCCACTGCGTCGCCTCCGTCACCGAGGAGGTGCAGGAGATCCCCGGCGTCACGACGGTCGCGGTCGACCTCGAGTCGGGCCGCGTGGAGGTCACCAGCACCGAGGCGCTCGACGAGGCGCAGGTGCGCGCGGCCGTGGCGGAGGCCGGCTACACGCTGGCCGGATCGTCGTGAACGCACCCGCCCGGATCGCCGGCTTCGTGGTCGGCCTCGCCGCCGTCTTCGGCGTCGCGGCCGGTGCGGGCTACGCCGTCGGCCCGCTCGACGCCGAGCCCGAGGCCGAGCACGCGACGGACGGCGGACACGACGACGCCGGACACGGTGCTCACGACGACGCCGAGCCGGCGAGCCACCTGCCCGGCGGCCTGATGGTGTCGGAGGACGGCTACACCTTCGCGCTGGAGCGCACCACGCTCGCGCCCGGCCGCCGCACCGTCGCGTTCGCGATCACCGGCCCGGACGGCGCGCCCGTCACGGACTACGAGGAGGAGCACGACAAGGACCTCCACCTCATCGCGGTGCGCCGCGACCTCACCGGCTTCCAGCACGTGCACCCGGTGCTCGCCGACGGCCGGTGGACCGCGCAGCTGGACCTCGATCCCGCTCAGTGGCGCCTGTTCGCCGACTTCACGCCGGCCGGCGGGCCGTCGCTCACGCTGGGCGCCGACGTCGTCGTGCCCGGCGACTACGCAGCCCTGACCGAGCCGGCGCCGTCCCGCACGTCGATGGTCGATGACTACGAGGTGGTGCTCGAGGGTGAGCTCACGCCCGGCACCGAGTCCGAGCTCACGGTGCGGGTTCTGCGAGACGGCCGGCCGGTCGACGACCTCGAGCCCTACCTGGCCGCCTACGGCCACCTGGTGGCGCTGCGGGCCGGCGACCTGGCCTACCTCCACGTGCACCCCGACGGCGAGCCCGGCGACGGCGTCACGCCGTCCGGCCCCGAGGTCACCTTCCTCACCGAGGTTCCCAGCGCCGGCGCCTACCGGCTGTTCCTCGACTTCAAGCACGAGGGCGTGGTGCGCACCGCCGTGTTCCCGGTGGAGGCGTCGTGAGCACCGACGTCGAGCTCGCCATCACCGGCATGACCTGCGCGTCGTGCGCGAACCGGATCGAGCGCAAGCTCAACAAGCTCGACGGCGTCACCGCCACGGTCAACTACGCCACCGAGAAGGCGAAGGTGTCGTACGCCGACACCGTCACGCCCGACCAGCTCCTCGCCACCGTCGAGTCCGCCGGCTACCAGGCGGCGCTGCCCGCAGCCGCTCCGGACGAGGGCCCCGAGGTCGATCCGACCCGCAGCCTGCGCGACCGGCTGCTGGTGTCGTTCGTGCTCTCGGTGCCCGTCGTGGCGATGGCGATGGCGCCGGCGCTGCAGGTCGAGTACTGGCAGTGGCTGTCGCTCACCCTGGCCGCGCCGGTCGTGGTGTGGGGGGCCTGGCCGTTCCACCGCGCCGCCTGGGCGAACCTGCGCCACGGCACCGCGACGATGGACACGCTCGTGTCGCTCGGCGTGCTCGCCGCTCTCGGCTGGTCGGTCTACGCGCTGTTCTGGGGCACGGCGGGTGTGCCCGGCATGACCCACCCGTTCGAGCTCACCATCGAGCGCACCGACGGCGCGGGCAACATCTACCTCGAGGCCGCGGCCGGCGTCACCACGTTCATCCTGGCCGGCCGGTTCGCCGAGGCGCGCTCCAAGCGCCGGGCCGGGGCCGCGCTGCGGGCACTGCTGGAGATGGGCGCGAAGGACGTCGCGGTGCTGCGCGACGGCGTCGAGACCCGGGTGCCGGTCGACGCGCTTGCCGTGGGGATGAGGTTCGTCGTCCGGCCGGGCGAGAAGGTGGCCACCGACGGTGTCGTCGTCGAGGGCGCCTCCGCCGTCGACGCCTCGATGCTCACCGGCGAGCCGGTGCCGGTGGAGGTGGGCGTCGACGACGCCGTGGTCGGTGCGACTGTGAACGCCGGCGGCCGGCTCGTCGTCCGCGCCACCCGGGTGGGCGCCGACACCCAGCTCGCCCAGATGGCGCGGCTGGTGGAGGACGCCCAGAACGGCAAGGCGCAGGTGCAGCGGCTGGCCGACCGGATCTCCGGGGTGTTCGTGCCCGTGGTGATCGCGCTCGCCGTCGGCACGCTCGGGTTCTGGCTCGGCACGGGCACCGGCGCCGAGGCGGCCTTCACCGCGGCCGTCGCCGTGCTGATCATCGCCTGCCCCTGCGCGCTCGGGCTGGCGACGCCGACCGCGCTCATGGTCGGCACCGGCCGCGGCGCCCAGCTCGGCATCCTCATCAAGGGCCCCGAGGTGCTGGAGTCGACCCGTCGCGTCGACACCGTGGTGCTCGACAAGACCGGCACGGTCACCACCGGCGAGATGACGCTGCACGACGTCGTCGCCGCCGACGGGGAGGACGTGGCCGAGGTGCTGCGGCTCGCCGGCGCGGTCGAGCACGCCTCCGAGCACCCGATCGCCCGCGCCGTCGCCGCCGGCGCCCGTGAGGCCGGCGACCTGCCCGCCGTCACCGGATTCGCCAACAGCGAGGGCTGGGGCGTGCGGGCCGTCGTCGAGGGCCGCGAGGTCAGCGTCGGCCGGCCGACTGTCGACGTCGACCGGGCGCCCGGCCACACCGTCGTCGAGGTGTCGTGGGACGGCGCACCGCGCGGCTGGCTCTCGGTCGCCGACCGCGTGAAGCCCACCTCCGCCGAGGCGGTCCGCCGGTTCCGCGCGCTCGGGCTACGGCCGGTGCTCCTCACCGGCGACCACGAGGCGGTCGCGCACAGCGTGGCCGCCGAGGTGGGCATCGACGAGGTGATCGCCGAGGTGCTGCCCGCCGACAAGGTCGACGTGGTGAAGCGCCTCCAGGACGAGGGCCGGGTGGTGGCGATGGTCGGCGACGGCGTCAACGACGCCGCCGCGCTGGCCCAGGCCGACCTCGGCCTCGCGATGGGCACCGGCACCGACGTCGCCATCGAGGCCTCCGACCTCACGCTGGTGCGCGGCGACCTGCGGGTCGCGGCCGACGCGATCCGGCTCGCCCGCCGCACCCTCACCACCATCAAGGGCAACCTGTTCTGGGCCTTCGCCTACAACGTGGCCGCGATCCCGCTCGCCGCCGCCGGCCTGCTCAACCCGATGCTCGCCGGCGGCGCCATGGCGTTCTCGTCGGTCTTCGTGGTCACGAACAGCCTGCGGTTGAGAGGATTCCGGCCGGGGGTCTCGACACCCGCTCGCTGACGCTCGCGGGGCTCGACCACCGGCCGGGTCCCGGTGGTCGAGCCGGCCGAGCGTCAGCGAGGCCGTGTCGAGACCCCCGGACCTAGAAGTCGAGCCGCATGACGACCCGGCGCTTGCTCGGCCGCGACACGATGCGCAGCCCGGCGGCCTCGAAGGTCGGCACGGTGCCGACGTGGAGCTCCTCGGAGATCACCGCGGTGGTGGTGATCGGGTAGGCCTCGACGGCTCGGGCGCCGCGGCTGCGGGCGTGCTCGACGGCGGCGACGGCGAGCTCGCGGCTCAGGCCCCGCTTGCGGTGCCCGGTGCGGACGAGCAGGCAGGTGATCGCCCAGACCGTGTCGTCGGCCTGGTCCTCCTCGCGGCCCTCCCACGGCACCTTCATCACCCGCACCAGCCCGACGTACGCCGGCCGCGGCTCGACGGCGACCCAGCCGACCGGCTCACCCTCGTCGTAGGCCACGAGACCGCTGGTGTCGGGTGAGTCCGGGTGGCCGGCGTCGGTCTGCTGCCGCAGCCGGAACGCGCGCTCCTCGCGCGGGAAGCCACCGAACGACTCGCCGGGTGCGAGCTTGTAGCGCTGGCAGAAGCAGCGCCCCGGACCGGCGGCGCCGAACACCGCCTCGACGTCCTCCCAGGACGCCCGGTTCGCCGGCAGGATCTCGAGCACGCGCCGATTCTGACCCACGCGACGCCGTCCGTAGCCTCGACGCGTGCGAGGTGAGTCCTTCCGGCGCGGGCTGCGCCTCGGTGCGCCGTACGGCGCCGTGGGGTTCGTGCTGTCGGGCTCGTTCGGCGTGCTCGCCGTGCAGGCCGGGTTCACGGTGGCCCAGGCGATCGTCACCTCGGCGCTGGTGTTCGCCGGCTCCGCGCAGTTCACCGCGCTCTCGATCGTGGCCGGCGGCGGCGGGATGGGTGCGGCGCTCTCGGCCGCCACCCTCATGCACTCGCGGTTCCTGGCGATGGGCATCGCGCTGGCGCCGTCGCTGCCGGGCGGACCACTGCGGCGGGCCACCGAGGGCCAGGCCGTCGTCGACGTGTCGTGGGCGCTGGCCAACCGTGGCGACGGCACCTTCGACCGCTTCCTGCTCTTCGGGACGACGGCGCCGCAGTACGTGTGCTGGCTGGCCGGCACCGTGACCGGTGCGCTAGCAGGCGACCTGCTCGGCGACACCGACCGGCTCGGCCTCGACGCGCTCTTCCCCACGTTCTTCGTCGCGATCCTCCTCGCCGAGCTGCGGCAGCCGCGGGCCCGCACGGCGGCGCTGCTGGGGGCGGCGATCGCGCTGGCCCTCGTGCCGTTCACGCCGCCCGGCGTCCCGGTGCTCGCGGCCAGCGCGGCGGCGCTGATCGGGCTGGGCCGTGGCGACGTAGGCACGCACGACGAGGTGGCCACGTGAACCTCACCGAGACCGAGGTGTGGGTGCTGATCGTGGCGCTGATCGCCATCACCGCCGGCACCAAGGCCGTCGGTCCGGCGCTGATCGGCGGCCGCGAGCTGCCCGGCTGGGCCTCTGGCGTGATCGCGATGATGTCGCCCGCGCTGCTGACCGCGCTGGTGGTCACCTCGGTGCTCGCCGACGGCCAGCGGCTCGCCGTCGGCGCCGACACGGTGGGCGTCGCGGTGGCCGGGGTGCTGCTCTACCTCAAGGTGCCGCTGGTGGTGGCGAGCATCGCGGCGGTCGCCGTGACCGCCGGGCTACGCGCCCTCGGCTGACGCCGCCAGCCGCTCGCCGAGCTCGCGGGCCACGTGCCGCAGCTCCGGCCCGCCGAGGATCCGGTACGCCACCAGCTCCACCAGCTGCGCGGCGTACCAGTGCGGGTTGCTCGTGCTGCCGGTGAGCCGGGTGCGGTCGCCGTCCGCCTCGAGCCGGCCGAGCGCCCGGGGCACCCGGCGCTGCGCCTGCTCCAGCGGCAGCTCGATCAGCACCTCGGTGGTGAACTCCCAGCCGACCGCGAGGTGGTCCTCGAGCTCGGCCACCGGGTCGAGGTCGGCCGGCACCGGCGCCTCGTCGTCGAGCAGCCGGACGCCGGTGACCCGGTCGACGCGGTAGGCGCGACGGCCCTCGGCGCGGAGGTCGAGGCACAGCAGGTACCAGCGGCCATGGCGCACCACCACCGCCCACGGGTCGACCTCGGCCTCCCACTCCTTGCCGGACTCCGAGCGGTAGCCGAGCCGCACCCGGCGCCGCGCCGAGCAGGCCTCGACGAGCGTGGTGGTGACCGCCGGGTCGGGCCGGGCGGCGCCCCGGTCGGGCGCGGCGGCCGCGGCGCGGCGGACGGCGGCGGCCTGCTCGGCCACCGGCGTCGGTAGGCCGCGCAGGATCTTGGCGAGCGCGCTGCCCACCGGCTCGTCGTCGTCGCCGGCGGCGTGGTGGCCGTCGAGCACCGCCATCACCAGGCCGAGCGCCTCGGCGGCGCTGAACGTGAGCGGCGGCAGCCGCAGCCCGCGGCCGAGCCGGTAGCCGCCGTACGGGCCGCGCACCGACTCCACCGGGATCCCGGCGTCGCGCAGCAGCCCGACGTAGCGCCGCGCCGCCCGCTCGGTGACGCCGAGCCGCCGACCGAGCGCGTCGGCGGTGATGCCCGGGTGGTCCTGCAGGAGCAGCAGGCATGCCAGGGCCCGCGCGGTGGGGCTGGCGGTGTCCGGCTCGGGCATGGTCGCAGTCTCGCACCGTTACCGGACACGATCCGTCCGGAACCCTTCCTACAGTCTCGGGCATGACCGAGACTCCACTGTGGGAACCGCCCTTCGCCGGCACCGAGACCGAGGCGCTCCTCGGCGCGCTCGACCGGCAGCGGATGACCTTCCGCTTCAAGACCGACGGGCTGGACGCCGCCGGGCTCGCCACCCGCATCGGCGTCTCGTCGATGACGCTGGGCGGGCTGCTCAAGCACCTCGCCGTCGTCGAGGACGTGTACGGGTCGGTCAAGCGGGACGGCGGGCCGATCACCGGGCCCTGGGCCGAGCTCGGCCACGACCAGACGAACGAGTGGGAGTTCCGCACCGCCGCCGACGACACCCCCGAGCAGCTGTACGCGCTGTACGACGAGTCGGTGGCGCGCAACCGCGCCACGATCTCGGCCGCGATCGCCGCCGGCGGCCTCGACCAGCCCGTCGCCGCCGGCATCCCCGACGTCGTGCAGGCCAACCTGCGGCGGATCCTGTTCGACCTGCTCGAGGAGTACGGCCGCCACACCGGCCACGCCGACCTGCTGCGCGAGGCCGTCGACGGCCGGGTCGGCGAGGACCCGCCCGACGACTGGACGCCGCCGACGTCCTGGCGCTGAGGGTTCCGCCGACGGCGAACGCGGGAGCAAGGCGACGAGCGGCCGCGTTGCCCGGGGCATGACCGAACCCCTCGACGCCTACTCCGAGGTGGTCGTGGGTGTCGCCGACGCGCTGACACCGCGGGTGGCGGCGCTGCGTGTGCGCAGCCGCCGCGGCGAGTCGGCCGGGTCGGCGGTCGTGCTGAGCGGCGAGGGCCACCTGGTCACCAACGCCCACGTGGTGGGTGACGCCGAGAGCGGCGAGGCCGCCTTCGCTGACGGCACGGTGGCCCGGTTCACCGTGCTCGGCCGCGACCGGCTCTCCGACCTCGCCGTGCTGCGCGCCGACCGCGAGGTGCCCGACCCGCCCGAGTACGGCGACGCCGACACGCTGCGGGTCGGCTCGCTCGTGGTGGCCGTCGGCAACCCGCTCGGGCTGGCCGGCACGGTGACCGCCGGCGTGGTGAGCGCGCTCGGTCGTAGCCTCCCCGCCCGCGGCCGTACCACGGTGCGGCTGGTCGAGGACGTCATCCAGACCGACGCCACCCTCAACCCCGGCAACTCCGGCGGCGCGCTCGCCGACGCCCGCGGCCGGGTGGTCGGCATCAACACCGCCGTGGCCGGCATCGGCGTCGGCCTGGCCGTGCCGATCAACGCCACCACGCACCGGATCCTCGGCGCGCTGCTGCACGACGGCCGGATGCGCCGGGCCTACCTGGGCCTGGTGACGACCCCGGCCCCACTGCCGCCGCGCTGGGCCGAGCGCACGTCGCAGCGCACCGCCCTGCGCGTGGTCGAGGTGGTCGACGGCAGCCCGGCCGAGCAGAGCGGCCTGCGCGCCGGCGACCTCGTGCTCGCCGTCGACGGCACCCCGCTGGGCGACGCCCAGTCGCTGCAACGGCTGCTGCTCGACGACGCCATCGGCGGCCGGGTCGAGATCACGGTGCTCCGCAACGGTGCCCTGGTGGACGCCGTCGCGGAGCCGGCGGAACTCGTCGACTGACGGGTGCAACGGATCGGCGCGACGACTCGTTCAATGGAGCATGCGAGACCCGCAGGCCGAGACGGCCTTCTCCGAGTTCGCGGCGGCGAGCCGGGCCCGGCTGCGCAGCACGGCGTACCTGCTGTGCGGTGACTGGGACCGGGCCTCGGACCACGTGCAGGAGGGGCTGATCCGGGTCTACGTCGCCTGGCCGCGGCTGGTGCGGAAGGGCGGCGAGCACGCCTATGCGCGCAAGGCCGTGGTGAGCGCGTTCCTCGACGCCAGCCGGAAGCGGTCGAGCACCGAGCGACCGCACGCCGAGCCCGCCGACCGGGCCTCGGCCGAGGACTTCGCCGCCCACGTGGCCGACCGCGCGGCGCTGATGGCGGCGCTGGCCCGGCTGCCCGAGCGGCAGCGGGCCTGCGTGGTGCTGCGGTACTTCGAGGAGCTCGACGTCCGGGAGACCGCCGCCGCCCTCGGCTGCTCCGAGGGCACCGTCAAGAGCCAGACCTCACGCGCGCTCACCGCGCTGCGCGGGATGTTCGAGGACGCCCACCGCGACGAGCTCGTGGTGGCCGGCGAGAGGAACCTGCCGTGGTGAACGACCTCCAGGCGCTGATGCGCGAGAACGTCGCATCCCCGCCTCCCGAGCACCTCGACGTCGACGCGCTGGTGACGGCGGGGCGCGGCCGGGTCCGCCGCCGGCGCACCGCCGTCGTGGGCGGCGCCGCGCTGGTGACGGCGGGCGTCGTCACGGTGGCGGCGCTCGTGCTGCCGCGCGGCACGACCGCTCCGGACGAGGGTGCTGCTGAGCGGCCGGCACCGGACGCGCCCACGATCACGCTCGCCGACGCCGCCGCTGCGGTCGAGGGCCGCGACTACGAGGTGCTCACGACGTACACGAACGAGGACCTGGACGCCGACAACGGCCAGTACCTCGACGGAGTCACGGACGACGGCCTCGTGCTGTTCCGCGACGGGCCGCGGGCCGACCAGCGGCGGCCCCGCTTCGCCCTGCTCGACCCCGCCACCGACCGCCGGTCCTGGCTGCCGGACCTCCGGGTGGGGCAGGCGCAGACCTGGCCGGTCGAGCTGAGCGCCGAGCGGCTGGTGCTGCTCAGCCTCGGCGGCAGTGGACAGGGCGCGCTCCGGGCCTACGTGTTCGACCGCGCCGACGGCACGTGGAGCACGGTGCAGTGGCCCGGCCTCCGCGGCGCGGAG
The DNA here is from genome assembly GCA_963780355.1 of uncultured Actinomycetota bacterium. GTDB lineage: Bacteria > Actinomycetota > Actinomycetes > Propionibacteriales > Nocardioidaceae > Nocardioides. The sequence goes on along the minus strand of CAWABT010000001.1, from coordinate 672,407 downwards.
CCGTGGGCCGCGCGGCTGGGCCCGGACGGGCGCATCTACGTGTCGGTGCCGGCCACCCAGGGTCAGCCGCCGGAGGGCGGCTGGCCGACCCAGGAGGGCGGCGACGCCGAGGACGCCGACGCCGAGGGCGACACGCACCGGCTGTGGTCGGTGTCGGTCACCGACCCCGACGACGTCCGCGACGAGAAGCTCACCGTCGGCAGCATCGCCTTCACCGACGACGCCCTGGTGTACACCGACTCCACCAACGGCGCCGCGGGCCGGGTGCACGTGCGCGACCTGGCGACCGGCGAGGAGCACGACTTCGACCCCCAGTCGGGCGAGCGCTGCAACCTGCTCGGCTTCGGCGCCGCCGGCGACCGCATCGTGCTGAGCCAGTACTGCGGCACCTACGGCGACGTCCGCGACGACCGGGTGCAGATCGTCTCCACCGACGGCGACCAGGTGGTGACGCTCCAGGCCAGCGGGGTCGAGGGCGGCATCGCCACCACCCGCACCAACGAGGTCGTGACCATCACCGCCTACGACCCGGAGCGCGGCGGCACCTACGTCTACGACCTCGGCACCGACCGCTTCCTGCGGATCAGCCGCGCGGTGTCGAACTTCGGCATCGGCGGGCCGGCGCCGCAGGGCCGCTTCCTGTGGCACACGCCGGTGAACCGCCGGCACGGCGCCAAGCAGTGGGTCGGCGCGCTGCTACCGGAGGCGGGCTGAGACGTAGCCCCAGCTCGTCCACGCCAGCGCCACGACCACGCCGGCCGCACCCCGGAGTCGTCGCAGCCGATCGGCGCCGCACCGCGTCAGATGAACGTGCGGCCCTCGCCGCGGTAGGTCGGCACCACCTCGGCCACTGCGCCGGCGGCGTCGACCAGGTGCAGCGCGTCCACCCGCTCGCACAGCTCACCGGCCTTGGCGTGCCGGAACCACACCCGGTCGCCCAGCGCGAGCCGGTCGGCCACGTCGCCGCCCTTGAGCGGCGTCTGCACCTCGCCGGCGCCCTCGGCCGGCAGCAGCCGCAGCCCCTCGGGGTAGGTCGGGGCCGGCAGCCGGTCGCGGCCGGCCGGTCCGGACGCCACCCAGCCGCCGCCGGTCACCGTGACCAGACCGGGGCCGGGCCGCCGGCACACGTCGAGGCCGACGAACGCGGCGGGCCGGACGTCGAAGGCGTCGTAGCCGTCGAACAGCGCCGGCGCGAACAGACCGGAGCCCGCAGCCACCTCGGTGACCGAGGGGTCGGCGGCGGTCGACTCCAACGAGCCGGTGCCGCCGCCGTTCACGAACTCGAGGTCGGCCAGCTCGCGGACGGCGGCCACGACCGCGCCGCGCCGCTCGGCGAGCTCGGGCACCGACGCCGACTTCACCCGGCGCACCGCCGCGGCCTTGAACGGGTTGGCACCGCGGTCGGGCAGCCCGGCCACCTGGCCCTCGTAGGCGAGCAGCCCCACCAGCCGCAGCGCCGGCTCGGCCACCACCGCCCGGGCCAGCGTGACGGCGTCCGCGGGGGTGTGCGCGGGCGATCGGCGCGGGCCGAGGTGCACCCGGCCGCCGGCCAGCCGCAGCGAGGCGTCGAGGTCGAGGCAGACCCGCAGCGGCGCGGCCACCGACGGCAGCGCCGCGGTGAGCAGGTCGAGGCTCTCGGGGCTGTCGACCATGAGCGTCACCCGCTCGGCGAGCACCGGGTCGCCGCCCAGCCGGGCCAGCGCGGCGCGCTCGGCGCTCGGGTAGCCGACCACGACGTCCTCGTGCTCCTCGGCGAGCCACAGCGCCTCGGCCACGGTGAAGGCGAGCACGCCGGCGAACCCCGGCCGGTCGAGCGCCCGGCTCAGCAGCGCCCGGCAGCGCACCGACTTGCTCGCGACCCGCACCGGGAGCCCGGCCGCACGGCGCACGAGATCGGCCGCGTTCGCGTCGAACGCCTCGAGGTCGACGACGGCGACGGGGGCGTCCAGGTGCTGCGTCGCGGCGTCGAGGCGGGCATGCTGGCTGACCATGGGTGGGAGGAACAGTATCGGGACGGGTGACACCACCTGGCGCAACTGGGCGCGCAACCAGCGCGCCGAGGGCATCGAGGTCGTCACGCCGCGGGACCGCGACGAGCTCGCCGAGGTGGTGGCCAAGGCCGCCGCCGACGGCCGGCGGGTGCGGCCGATCGGCACCGGGCACTCGTTCACCGGCGTGGGCGTGCCGGTCGACGTGCAGCTCCGGCTCGACCACCTCGACGCCGTGCTCGCCGTCGACCACGCCACCCACCGGGTCACGGTGGAGGCCGGGATCCCGCTGCACCGGCTCAACCGCGCGCTGTTCGCCCTCGGGCTGTCGCTCACCAACCTCGGCGACATCGAGGAGCAGACGATCGCCGGCGCGATCTCCACCGGCACCCACGGCAGCGGGCTGCGGTTCGGCGGCCTCGCCACCCAGGTGGTCGGGCTCGAGCTGGTGCTGCCCGACGGCTCGACCCTCGTGGCCACCGAGACCGAGAACGCCGACGTGCTGTCGCTGGCACGGGTGGGCCTGGGCGCGCTCGGGGTGCTGGTGAGCGTGACCCTGCAGGCCGAGCCGGCGTTCGCCGTCCACGCGCGCGAGGGCCACGCCGAGCTCGACGACGTGCTGGCCCGGTTCGAGGACGACATCGAGGGCACCGACCACGTCGACCTGCACTGGTTCCCGCACACCACCAAGGTGCTCACCAAGCACAACGAGCGCCGGCCGCTCGCCGACGGCCTCGACCCGCTCGGCCGGGTGAGCGCCTGGTGGGACGACGAGCTGCTCGCCAACGGCCTCTACCCGGCCCTGGTGAAGGTGGGCCGCCGGGTGCCGCCGCTGGTGCCGCCGATCGCGCGGTTCGTCGGCCGGGTGCTCGGCGAGCGGGAGTTCCGCGACGTGTCCTACAAGGTCTTCGCCTCACGCCGCGCGGTGCGGTTCGAGGAGATGGAGTACGCCGTGCCGCGCGAGCACGGCCTCGACGTCGTCCGCGAGCTGGTCGAGCGGGTGACCTTCAGCGACTGGCGGATCGCCGTCCCGGTCGAGATCCGCACCGCCGCCGCCGACGACGTCGCACTGTCGACGGCGTACGGCCGCGACTCGGTGTACGTCGCCGTGCACACCGCCCCCGGCAGCCCGGACCGCGAGCCCTACTTCGCCGCGCTGGAGCAGATCGCCGGCGAGGTGGGCGGCCGGCCGCACTGGGGCAAGCTGCACGGCCTCGACGCCGCGGTGCTCGCCGAGCGCTACCCGCGGTTCGCCGACTTCCGGGCGCTGCGGGACCGGCTCGACCCCGACCGGGTGCTGACGCAACCCATACCTCGACCGGGTGCTGGGGCCCTGACGTACGTCGAGCTTGTCGAGACGCCCCGACCCGGTCTCGCCAACGGTGGCGAGGGTCAGGTCGGCGGGATCGGTCCCGTCGTCTCGACAGGCTCGACGAACGTGGGTCGGGCGTCCTGACGGACGTCGAGCTTGTCGAGACGCCCCGCCCCGGTCTCGTCTAATGGTGGCGAGGGTCAGGTCGGCGGGATCGGTCCCGTCGTCTCGACAGGCTCGACGAACGTGGGTCGGGCGTCCTGACGGACGTCGAGCTTGTCGAGACGCCCCGCCCCGGTCTCGGTGTCTCGACAGGCTCGACGAACGTGGATCAGTCGTCGTCCGGCGTCTCGGACGCCGTCGACTGCAGCGCGTCCTTGAGAGCCGGGATCTCGTCGATCAGCTTCACCAGGTCCTCCTTGGTGAAGTGCACGACCTCGAGCTCGGACTGTGACACCACCGCCGCCGTGCGCAGCCGCTTCTCGAGGATGCCGACCTCGCCGATCACGGAGCCGGGGCCGACGGTGGCGATGGTGTCGCCGCCCTTGCGGATCGCCACCTCGCCGGAGAGCAGCACGTAGGCCTTGTCAGCCGGCGTGGTCTCCGACATCAGCGACCACTGCGAGGGCAGGTGCACCACCTTGCCGACGTCGGCGACCTTCGCCAGGTCGGAGTCTGAGAGACCGGAGAACCGGTCGACCGAACGGAGCCGTTCGGCGACGTCGCCGGAGTCGGAGCGAGCCATGCGCGGTCCTTTCGACGGAGGGAGCAGTCGCAGCCTAGGGCGCCAGGACGCCGTCGGTACAGGTGTCCACTCAGGGCCGGATCTCGACGCCCTTCCAGAACACCACCCGGCCCGACACCCGCCGGGCCGGCGGCGTCGGCTCGGGGTAGTAGAAGACGGCGTCCTCCAGCCGCTCGCCGTCGGCCTCGAGCGAGTAGTACGACGCCCGGCCCTTCCACGCGCAGGTGGTGTGGTGGTCGGACTCGCGGAGGACGGAGCGGTCGACCGAGGCGATCGGGAAGTAGTGGTTGCCCTCGAGGAACACCGTGGTGGGCGACTCGGCGATCACCCGGCCGTTCCAGATCGCACGCATGACGCGGGACGCTACGCCGGTTCGCCGACCATCGAGACCAGATCGGCGATCGAGTCGACCACCCGGGTCGGCCGGTAGGGGAACCTCTCCACCTGCGAGGGCCGGGTGGACCCGGTGCTCACCAGCACGGTGCGCAGACCGGCCTCGAGGCCGCTGATGATGTCGGTGTCCATCCGGTCGCCCACCATCACGGTGGTCTCCGAGTGGGCTTCCAGCCGGTTGAGCGCGCTGCGCATCATCAGCGGGTTCGGCTTCCCGATGAAGTACGGCTGCCGGCCGGTCGCAGTGCTGATGAGCGCGGCTACCGAGCCACAGGCGGGCAGCAGCCCCTGGTGGCTCGGTCCGCTGACGTCGGGGTTGGTGGCGAGGAACCGGGCGCCGTCGTCGACCAGCCGGATGGCACGGGTGATCGCCTCGAACGAGTAGGTGCGGGTCTCCCCGAGCACCACGTAGTCGGGGTCGCGGTCGGTCATCACGTAGCCGACGTCGTGCAGTGCGGTGGTGAGCCCGGCCTCGCCGACGACGTACGCCGAGCCACCCGGCCGCTGCTCGTTGAGGAACTGCGCAGTGGCGAGCGCCGAGGTCCAGATCGACTCCTCCGGCACGTCGATGCCGCTGCGCAGCAGTCGAGCCCGCAGGTCGCGCGGGGTGAAGATCGAGTTGTTGGTCAGCACCAGGAACTGCAGGCCCGAGGCCTTGAGGGCCTCCACGAACTCCGCGGCGCCGGGGATCGGGTCCTCCTCGTGCACGAGGACGCCGTCCATGTCGGTCAACCAGGTCTCGACGGCTCGGGTCATGGCCCCAGTCTGGCGGTTGACAGAATCACGACCATGACCGTGGTGCTGGGCATCGAGACGTCGTGCGACGAGACCGGCGTCGGCCTCGTGCGCGACGGCGAGCTGCTCGGCGAGGCGCTGGCCTCCAGCATCGACGAGCACGTCCGGTTCGGCGGCGTGGTGCCCGAGATCGCGGCCCGCGCCCACGTGCAGGCGATGGTGCCGACGATGCGGGCGGCCATCGACGACGCCGGACTGGCCTGGCACGAGGTCGGCGCGGTCGCTGTCACCGCCGGCCCCGGCCTCGCGACCGCGCTGCACGTGGGCGTGGCTGCCGGCAAGGCCGCTGCGCTCGCGCTCGGCGTCCCGCTCTACGGCGTGCACCACCTCGCCGGGCACGCTGCGGCCGACACCCTCGTGCACGGCCCGCTGCCCGACCACAGCGTCGCGCTCATCGTCAGCGGCGGCCACACCAGTCTGCTGTCGGTGCGCGACCTGGTGCGCACCCCGATCGTGCACCTCTCCGACACCCTCGACGACGCCGCCGGCGAGGCCTTCGACAAGGTCGCCCGGTTGCTGGGCCTTCCCTACCCGGGCGGGCCGTCGATCGACCAGGCCGCCCGGGAGGGCGACCCGCACGCCGTCCGCTTCACCCGGCCGCTGATGGGCCAGCGCGACCCGGCGCTCGGCTTCTCCTTCTCCGGCCTCAAGAGCGCGGTGGCTCGCTACGTCGCCGCGCCGCGCGACCCCGGCATCGCAGTCGAGGACATCGCCGCCTCGTTCCAGGAGTGCGTGGCCGACACCGTGGTCACCAAGGCGCTGCGCGCGTGCCACCAGGAACGGGTCGAGACGCTGGTGATCGTCGGCGGCGTGGCCGCCAACACCCGGGTCCGCTCGCTCGCCGAGGAGCGGTGCGCCGAGGCCGGGATCGAGCTGCGGGTACCGCCCATGCGGCTGTGCACCGACAACGGCGCCATGATCGCCGCGATCGGCGACCTGCTGGTGCGCGAGGGTGTGGCGCCGTCGCCGCTCGACCTCGGCGCCCGCTCCGGCGTGCCGCTCGAGCTCGCCCAGCTGGCCTGAGCTGAGCCCGCGCTACTTGCTGCTCGTGCGGCCGTACTGCCGCACCGACAGCGGGATGAACACCACCAGGATGATCACGATCCAGATCAGCGTGTAGAGCACCGGGTTCTGGATCGGCCAGGCGTCCGGCACCGGCACCGCGGGCGAGGTGTTGCCGAACAGCTCGCGGGTGGCCTGGGTGACCGTGGAGACCGGGTTCCAGAGAACGAAGGTCTCGAGGAACCCGTTGAACGACTCCTGCGGAACGAACGCGTTGGACACGAACGTGAGCGGGAAGATCACGATGAACGCCGCGTTGTTGACCACCTCGGCGCTCGGCACGAGCAGACCGACCAGCGCCATGACCCAGCTGATCGCGTAGGCGAACAGCAGCAGCAGCCCGAAGCCGAGCAGCATGTCGACGACGCCCTCACGAGCCCGCCAGCCGACCACGAGGCCGGTGAGCGCCATGATGATCAGCGAGAGGGCGTTGTAGATGACGTCGGAGGCGGTGCGCCCGACCAGGACGGCCGAGTTCGACATCGGCAGCGACCGGAACCGGTCGATGATCCCCTTCTGCATGTCGTCGGCGATGCCGGCGCCGGTGAACGTGGCGCCGAAGACGACGGTCTGGGCGAAGATGCCGCCGACCAGGAACTCCTTGTAGTCGACGTCGCCCGGCACGTCGATCGCGCCGCCGAACACGTAGGCGAAGAGCAGCACGAACATGATCGGGCTGATCAGCACGAACACGAGCACCTCGGGCACCCGCTTGATCTTGATGACGTTGCGCCAGGCCACGACCCAGCCGTCGTTGAGGGCCTTCGCCAGGCCGTTCATGCGCTGGCCTCCTCGGTCTGCTGGGCCTCGTCGGCCGCGCGCTCCTCGGCCGCGTGGCCGGTGAGCGAGAGGAAGACGTCGTCGAGGGTGGGACGCCGCAGCCCGATGTCGAGCACGCGGACGCCCTCGCTGTCGAGCTGGTCGAGCACCCTCCGCAGTGAGTGCGGGCCCTCCCGCACGGCCGCGGTGACGGTGCGGTCGTCGGTCTGCACCTCGCCGATCGCGACGGGCGCGAGCAGCCGTTCGACGGCCTCGAGCGAGGTGCGCTCGGCCACCACCACCTCGATCCGCTCGCCGCCGGTCTGGGCCTTCAGCTCGTCGGCGGTGCCGCGGGCGATCGCCTTGCCGTGATCGATCACGAGGATGTCGTCGGCGAGCCGGTCGGCCTCCTCGAGGTACTGCGTGGTGAGCAGCAGGGTGGCGCCGCCGCTGATCAGCTCGCGGATCACCTCCCACATCTGCTGCCGGCTGCGGACGTCGAGGCCGGTGGTGGGCTCGTCGAGCACGAGCACCGGCGGCTCGGCCACCAGCGCGCCGGCGAGGTCGAGACGTCGTCGCATGCCGCCGGAGTAGGTCTTCGAGGGCCGGTCGCCGGCCTCGCTGAGGTCGAACCGCTCGAGCAGCGCGCGGGCCCGCTCACGCGAGCGCTGCTTGCCCATGCCGTACAGCCGTCCGACCATCGTGAGGTTCTCGAAGCCGGTGAGGTTCTCGTCGACGGCGGCGTACTGGCCCGACAGGCCGATCCGCCGTCGCACGCCCTGCGGGTCGTTGAGCACGTCGATGCCGGCGACGGTGGCGGTGCCCTCGTCGGGCACCAGCAGGGTGGTGAGGCACCGGACGGCGGTGGTCTTGCCGGCGCCGTTGGGTCCGAGCAGGGCGAGCACCTGGCCCTCGGGCACGTCGAGGTCGAGCCCCGCGAGTGCCTCGACGGCCTTGTAGCGCTTGACCAGACCCCGAGCGCTGATCATGTCGGGCATGCCGGTGACCTCGTCTTCGAGTAAAGGGGACGGGCGAGACGGTACCGACTGCCTCGGACAACTCAACTCATCGCCGAGCCGCGCGGAGTCTGGGAGGTTGGTCCCCGTGCACCTCGTGGGGATCGACCTGGCCTGGGGTGACCGCAACCCCACCGGGCTCGCCGTGCTCGACGACGACGCCCGGCTGCTCGCCACAGCAACGGTGCGCACCGACGACGAGATCGCGGCCTGGCTCGAGCCCTACACCGCCGGTGACTGCGTGGTGGCGCTCGACGCCCCGATCGTCGTCCGCAACGCCACCGGCTCGCGCCCGGCCGAGAAGGCGCTGAACGCCGACTTCCGGCGCTTCGACGCCGGCGCCCACCCGGCCAACACCGGCAAGCCGGAGTTCGCGGACGGCACCCGCGCCGCCCGGGTGGCCGCCCGGCTCGGCCTCGACGTCGACCCGGAGCCGCCGACCGCGCGCCGGGCGATCGAGGTGTACCCGCACCCGGCGACCGTGGTGCTGCTCGGGCTGGACCGGATCCTCCGCTACAAGAACAAGCGGGGTCGTGACGTCGACCTGCTGCGCGGCGAGCTGCTGCGGCTGATGGACGGCGTGGCCGGCCTCGTCACCACCGACGCCGCCTGGGACGAGCTGCGCGCCGAGGCGGCCGCCGCCACCCGCAAGCACGAGCTGCGGCGGGTCGAGGACCGGGTCGACGCCGTCGTGTGCGCCTTCGTGGCCTGGCTGGCGCACCACCGGCCGGCGACCGTCACGACCTACGGGGACGCCGAGACCGGACGCATCCACACGCCTGCGCTGCGTCCCGACCCGGCCGCGGTGTACGAGGCCGCCCACGCCGACCTCGGCGCCGCCGGCCTCGACGCCGTCGCGCTGGTGCGGCAGGTGCTCGACGAGGCGGGCATCAGCTACCTGTCGGTCACCGGCCGCACCAAGAGCGTCGCCTCCTTCGCCGAGAAGGCGGGCCGGCTGCGCGACGGCGTCCCGCTCTACGACGACCCGTTGAGCCAGATCACCGACCAGCTCGGCGTCCGCGTCATCACCTACGTGGCCGACGACGTCGACGCGGCGGCCGAGCTGCTCGCCGAGCAGGTGGTGGTGACCGACGACCGCGACCTCGGCCAGGAGACCGCGAGCGAGGGCCGGTTCGGCTACGCCAGCCGCCACCTGCTCTTCGAGCTCGACCCGGCCCGCGAGGGCCACTCCGACTTCGAGCGGCTGCGCGGGCGGGTGGTGCAGGTGCAGGTGCGCACGGTCGTGCAGCACGCGTGGGCCGAGTTCGAGCACGAGGTGCGCTACAAGGGCACCGTGCCCGAGGAGCACGCCCGCGAGCTCGACCGCCGCTTCACCCTCGCCGCCGGGCTGCTCGAGCTGGCCGACCGCGAGTTCAGCGAGATCCGGCACCGGTTGCGCGGCCTCACGCCCGACCTGCCGACGGTGGTGGCCGACGACCCCCGGATCGACCCGCGCGAGCTCGCCGGCTTCCTCGCCGGCCACTACCCCGACGCGGCGTGGTCGCGGGCGGAGCACTACCGCTGGATCTCCGGCCTGCTGCTCGGGCTCGGCGTCACCGCGCTCGACGAGCTCGCCGACGGCGCTGGCGGGCGCCGACGAGGACGCGATCGCCGCGCGGATGCGCTACCGGCAGGAACCCGGCGCGATCCGGCGGCTCGACGACGCCCTGCTGTGGGTGTTCGGGTCCCGGTACGCCGACCTGGACGACAACCTGCACCGCCGCGACGCCCTCCGGGCCCGGCTCGAGCGGATGCGGGACGACGCGTGACGGCGGCCGGCTACTCCCCCGGCGGCGGCGCGGCGTGGGCCGAGCCCTGGCCGATGTACGCCGCGCTGCGCGACCACGACCCGGTGCACCGGGTGGTGCCGCCGGGTCGTCCCGAGCACGACTACTACGTGCTCACCCGGCACGCCGACGTGTCCGCGGCCGCCGTCGACACCGCGACCTTCTCCTCCGCGCAGGGCCTCACCGTCGAGTACGACGAGCTCGGCAGGATCGGGCTGGCCGACCACCCGCCGCTGGTGATGCAGGACCCGCCCGAGCACACCGCGTTCCGCAAGCTGGTCTCCCGCGGGTTCACGCCGCGCGCGGTGCGGGAGGTGGAGCCGCAGGTGCGGGTCTACGTCGTCGAGAAGCTGGACGCCCTGGTGGCGGCCGGCGGCGGCGACGTCGTCACCGAGCTGTTCAAGCCATTGCCGAGCATGGTGGTGGCGCACTACCTCGGCGTGCCGGCCGAGGACCGCGGCCGGTTCGACGGCTGGACCGACGCGATCGTGGCGGCGTCGTCGACCGGCGACCCGCTCGACGCGGCCGACGCCGCGGCCGAGCTGCTCGGCTACTTCACCGCGCTGGTGGAGCGGCGCCGTCACGACCCCGGCGACGACACCGTCTCCCACCTGGTGGCCGCTGGCGTCGCCGCCGACCCGGCCGACGTCGACGGGCTGGTCGGCGTGCTCGGCTACGTGTTCACGATGGTCACCGGCGGCAACGACACCACCACCGGCGTGCTCGGCGGCGGGGTGCAGCTGCTCGCCCGGCACCCCGACCAGCGGGCCCGGCTCGCCGCCGACCCCGCGCTCGTGCCGGACGCCGTCGAGGAGCTGCTGCGCCTCACCTCGCCCGCCCAGGCGCTGGCCCGCACCACCACCCGTGACGTCGACCTGCACGGCGTCACGATCCCGGCCGGCCGCAAGGTGCTGCTCTGCTACGGCGCCGCCAACCGCGACCCGCGGCGCTACGGCCCGGACGCCGACGAGCTCGACGTCGCCCGTCAACCGCAGCGGATCCTCACCTTCAGCCAGGGCTCGCACCACTGCCTCGGCGCCTCGGCCGCCCGGATGCAGACGAGGGTCGCGCTCGAGGAGCTGCTCGCCCGGATGCCCGAGCACGACGTCGACGAGGCCGGCATCACCTGGGCCGAGGGGCCCTACGTGCGGCGTCCACTCACCTTGCCCGTCGTCGTACGTTCGGGGCCGTGACTCCTGCCGAGCTGCTGACCGACGCCTTCGAACGGGTCCGCGACAGCGGGCTCGCGGTGGTCGACGGGCTGTCGGACGACGAGCTGCGGTTCCGCCCCGGCCCCGACGCCAACCCGATCGGCTGGCTGGTGTGGCACCTGACCCGCGTGCAGGACGACCACGTGGCCGGCGTCGCCGGGCACGACCAGGTGTGGGAGGAGTTCGCGCCGCGCTTCGACCTGCCCTACGACCACGGCGACCACGGCTACGGCCACACCAGCGAGCAGGTGGCCGCGTTCACCGCGTCCGCCGAGCTGCTCGCCTCCTACCTGACCGCCGTCCACGAGCGCACCGTCGGCTACCTGCGCACGCTCGGCCCCGACGACCTCGACCGGGTGGTGGACGAGCGGTGGGATCCGCCGGTCACGCTCGGGGTGCGGCTGGAGAGCGTGGTCAACGACGACACCGCACACGTCGGACAGGCCGAGTACGTCCGCGGCATGCTGGGGCCATGAACCCACCCCACGACGTTCTTCGTCTCCCCCGCTGCGCTCCTCCGCCGAACAACGCCGCGGGGACCCCGGAATGACCGACACCCCTGCCCCGCTGGAGACCCTGCGGGAAGACTGGGACCGCGCCCTGTGCGTGGTCGCCCACCCCGACGACCTGGAGTTCGGCGCCGCCGCCGCGGTGGCGCGTTGGACCGGCCAGGGCAAGACCGTCACCTACTGCATGGTCACCAGCGGCGAGGCCGGCATCGACGGCATGGACCCCGAGGAGTGCCGCGCCGTCCGCGAGGAGGAGCAGCGCGAGTCGGCCCGCGTCGTCGGCGTCGACGAGGTGGTGTTCCTCGGCCTGCCGGACGGCGTGCTCGAGTACGGCGTCCCGCTGCGCGCCGCGATCGCCCGTGAGGTGCGCCGGTTCCGGCCGGAGGTCGTGATCACGGGCAACTTCCGCGACACGTGGGGCGGCGCCAACCTCAACCAGGCCGACCACATCGCCGTCGGCCGCGCCGTGCTCGACGCCGTCCGCGACGCCGGCAACCGGTGGATCTTCCGCGAGCAGATCGAGTCCGAGGGCCTCGAGCCCTGGGGCGGCGTCGGCGAGGTGTGGGCCAACAGCTCCCCGCTGTCGACCCACGGCGTCGACACCACCGACACCTTCGACGCCGGCGTCGCCTCGCTCGAGGCCCACCGCGCCTACATCGACGGCCTCGGCTGGGAGCACTTCGACCCCCGCGAGTTCCTCGAGGGCATGGCCCGCCAGACCGGCCAGCGGCTCGGCGTCGGCATGGCGGCCGCGTTCGAGGTGTTCCCGATGGGCTGGGGCGACTAGGGACTGCGGAATCCCCGGTTACCCGGGGACTCATGCTCCTCTCGGCCGAAATTTCGGCTGAGAAGTGTCGGAATCCCCGGGTACCCGGGGATTCATGCAGCCGGGCCCGACCGCACTCCGACGGTCACCCGGTACCGCACGAACGACGGCACGAGCAGGGCAGCAGCGACGACGCCGACGACGACGAGCACGCCACCACCGGCACTCGCGGCGGCGGTGCCGACGCCGGCGGCCGCGACGCCGTGGGCGACGTCGGCGACCCGGGGTCCGCCCGCGACGACGACGGTGAAGATGCCCTGCAGCCGGCCACGGACGGCGTCGGCGGCGGCGGACTGGAGCATCGAGGTGCGGAAGGCGGCCGAGGCCATGTCGGCGGCGCCGCCGACGATCAGCATCAGCACGGCCACCACGAGCATCGTCGTGCGCAGCGACCCGAACGCACTGCCCAGCCCGACGGCCACGCCGAAGCCCACCATCGCCAGGCCCCAGACGACGATCGACACCACGACCGCCCGCCCCTGCGCCGAGACCCGCGACACCCACCCCGAGAGCACGCCGCCGATCACGGCGCCGGCGGGGATCGCGGCGAACAGCAGGGCGAACGCGAGGCCGCCGGCGTCCGGGCCGCCGAAGCTCTCGTCGGCGATCTCGGGGAAGAGCGCGCGCGGCATGCCGAAGACCATCGCGATCAGGTCGACGACGAACGACATCATCAGCACCGGCTGCGTGCGCAGGTAGGCGAACCCCTCCACCACCGACCGGAACCCGGCGACCCCCACCACGCCCTCCACCGGCAGTCGCGGCAGCCGGACGACGGCCCCGAGCGTGGCGAACAGGGCGATCGTGTCGACGAGGTACAGCGTCGAGAACCCGAGCACCGGGATCAGCGCGCCGGCCACCAGCGGCCCGGCGATGCCGCCGGCGGTGAACAGCGTCATGTTCAGGGCGTTCGCCGCCGGCAGCAGGTGCGACGGCAGCAGCCGCGGGAGGATCGCGCTCCGGGTCGGCTGGTTGACCGCGAACATCGCCTGTTGCACCGAGAACAGCCCCAGCAGCAGCCAGACGTTCGTGTTGCCGAGTGCGGCCTGCAGCCAGAACAGCCCGCTGGTGACGATGAGGCCGACCGTGGTGACCGTCATCAGCGTGCGCCGGTCCATCACGTCGGCGAGCGCGCCGCCCCACAGCCCGAACACCACCAGCGGCACCAGCCCGAAGACCCCGGTGAGGCCGACGTACGCCGACGAGCCGGTCACGGCGTAGATCTGCGCGGGCACCGCCACCACCGTGAGCTGCGCGCCGATGACGGTGACGATGTTCGCCGTCCAGAGCCGCCGGAAGTGCGGGTTCTGGAGGGGTCGGGTGTCGGCGACCATCCCCCTCAACCAGGCACGCACTGCACCAACGGTAGGCACGGGTTGGAGGGCCCGGTTGACTGGCCGGGTGCGACGACCAGTGCCCGAGCGGCCCGGCCCCGGCCAGGAGTCGGTCTGGGACTACCCGCGTCCGCCCGCGCTCGAGGAGTCGCGCCGCTCGATCCAGGTGGTGCTGGGCGGCGTCACCGTCGCCGACACCACCCGGTCGTGGCGCGTGCTCGAGACCAGCCACCCGCCCACGTACTACCTGCCGCGCGAGGCGTGGCGGCCCGGGGCGCTGCGTGAGGCGGCGGGCTCGTCGTTCTGCGAGTGGAAGGGCCGCGCCTCCTACCTCGACGTCGTCGGCGGCCCGGACGACGATCCGGTGATCGCGCGGCAGGCGGCCTGGTTCTACCCCGACCCCAGCCCACGCTTCGTGGCGATCACCGGTGCGGTGGCGGTGATGCCGGCCGCGGTGGACCGCTGCGTCGTCGACGGCCAGGTGGTGCGGCCGCAGCAGGGCGGCTTCTACGGCGGCTGGATCACCGACGACCTCGCCGGGCCGTTCAAGGGTGGCCCCGGCTCGATGGGCTGGTAGCTACTCGATCCCTGCGGCGCGGTCGAGCTCCTGCAGCAGGTCGTGCGCGGCCAGCTCGACCGACTTGTGGCGCCACTCCGAGGCCCGGTAGACGCAGGCGATCAGCGCGGTGCGGTGCACCCGGCGGAGGTCGCCGAACACGAACGCGTAGCGGGCCTTCGTCTCGTCGTTCGCGCCCTCGGTGAGCCCGAGGTGCCAGCCGCCGTACTCCTCCCAGGAGTGCCGCTCGAGGTAGGCGTTCTGGTCGTCGGCGCTCGGCTGGACCTCGCCCCAGTCGCTGTCGAGCACGTACTGCTTCTTCCCGATCAGCTCCCGGCAGCGTCGGATGGCCGCGTCGTTGACGGCGTAGCTCGCCATGGCGTCGACCGTAGGCCCCCGCATCCGGAAAAGATCGGCAGAATCTCCCACCAGGCCGTCGGATCCGTCGCCCGCCGTTCGTGGCGGAGGTGTGAGGCGGCCATCCGGGCCGCCCGTACCACCCCATGACAGGGAGACTGACATGCCGAACTACCTGCTGGCCGTCAACCACGACACCGCCGAGGGCCCCGAGATGGCCACGATGGACCCCGCCGTGATCCAGCCGATCATCGAGGCGGTCGACCGGTTCAACGACAAGCTCCGGGCCGAGGGCGCCTGGGTCTTCGGCGGAGGCCTGCGCAACCACGACGCGACCACGACGGTCGACAACACCGGTGACAGCCCGATCCTCACCGACGGCCCCTACAGCGAGTCCAAGGAGTACCTCGGCGGCTTCTGGATCATCGAGGCCGCCGACCTCGACGCCGCGTTGGCCTGGGCGAAGGAGGGCTCGAAGGCCTGCCAGGGCCGGGTCGAGGTCCGGCCGTTCCAGGAGGAGCCCGAGGGCTGACGCCGCGGGCGCTGCAGGTGGACCGGATCGAGCGGATCTTCCGCGAGGAGTACGGCCGGGTGGTGGCCTCCCTGACGCGGCGCTTCGGCGACCTCGACATCGCCGAGGACGCCGCCGCCGAGGCCCTGCTCGTCGCCGTCGAGCGGTGGCCGACCGAGGGCGTCCCGCCCAACCCGGGCGGGTGGCTCACCACCACCGCCGGCAACCGCGCGATCGACCGGATCCGCCGCGAACAGCGCCGCGACGCCAAGCACCAGGCGGCCCTGATGATCGACGACGACACCCCGCACGAGCGCACCGGCGCGATCGAGGACGACCGGCTGCGGCTGGTCTTCACCTGCTGCCATCCGGCGCTCGCGCCCGAGGCCCGCGTGGCCCTGACGCTCCGGCTGCTCGGGGGGCTCACGGTGCCGGAGATCGCGCACGCCTTCCTCGTCTCCGAGACGACGATGGGCCAGCGCATCACCCGCGCCAAGAAGAAGATCGCCGGCGCCCACATCCCCTACCGCGTGCCGGAAACGGCCGACCTGCCCGAGCGGGTCGCCGGCGTCCTGGCCGTGGTCTACCTCGTGTTCAACGAGGGCTACCTCGCGACGTCCGGGGACGCCGTCCGCGACAACCTCACCGCCGAGGCGATCCGGCTCGGCCGGATCCTGCGCACGCTCCTCCCGGACGACCCCGAGGTCACCGGCCTGCTGGCGCTGATGCTGCTCACCGAGGCCCGGCGGCCGGCGCGGATCGCCGCCGACGGCGCGCTGGTGCCGCTGCACGAGCAGGACCGCGCGGCGTGGGACCGCGCGCTCGTCGCCGAGGGCCACGCGCTGGTGCGCGAGTGCCTGGCCCGCAACCGGCCGGGTCGCTACCAGATCCTGGCGGCGATCGGCGCCGTGCACACCGACGCGCGCAGCGTCGCCGACACCGACTGGCAGCAGATCGCCACGCTCTACGGACAACTGGCGGCGATCGACCCGAACCCGGTGGTCGCGCTCAACCGGGCGGTCGCCGTCGCCGAGCTCGACGGGCCCGACACCGGGCTGCGGCTCGTCGACGCGCTCGCCGGCGCGTTGGGCGGCTACCACGCCTTCCACGCCACCCGGGCCGAGCTGCTGCGCCGGATCGGCCGCAGCGCCGAGGCGCGGGAGGCCTACGACGCCGCGCTGGCGCTCATCGAGAACCCGGCCGAGACGGCGTACCTGACGCGCCGCCGCGACCAGCTGGGGCGGTAGGAAACGGGGCGGTGCGACGTCGGTCTGCTCTGGCAAGGTGAGCGGGTGACCCCGCCGATGCCGCTCGCCCTGCCCCCCGCCGACGACCCGCGCGCGTTCGAGGAGTGGGTGCGCACCCGCGCCGAGGAGGGCCTGGCCCGCGCCGACGAGCTCGTGCGCGGCCTGCGCGACGACCCGCCGGCCGACGCCGTCGGCGTGCTGCGGCAGTGGGACGAGGTCAGCCTCGCGCTCGGCAACGTGGCCGCGCTGGGCTCGCTGTTCGGCAACGTGCACCCCGACGAGTCCGTGCGCACCACGGCCGAGAAGGCCGAGCAGGACGTCATGCGGGTGCTCACCGAGCTCTCGCTCGACCGAGGCCTCTACGAGGTGTTCGCCGGGCTCTCCGCCGACGGGCTCGACGACCACGCTGCCCGGCTGCTCGAGAAGGTGCTGCGCGACTTCACCCGGTCCGGCGTCGACCGCGACGACGGCACGCGTGCCCGCATCGCCGCGATCAACGAGCGGCTCACCGAGCTCGACCAGGAGTTCAGCAAGATCGCCCGAGACGACGTCCGCCGGATCCGGGTCGCGCCGGAGCGGCTGGCCGGGCTGCCGCAGGACTTCCTCGACGCCCACCCGGCCGCCGACGACGGCCTGGTCACGATCACCACCGACTACCCCGACGCCGTCCCGACGCGGATGTTCGCCCACGACGCCGACCTGCGGCACGACCTCGTGCAGGAGTTCAACAACCGCGGCTGGCCGCAGGCCGACCCGGTGCTCAAGGAGATGTTCGACCTGCGCCACGAGGTCGCCAACCTGGTCGGCTACCCCGACTGGGCGGCCTACGACGCCGAGGTCAAGATGATCGGCTCCGGCCCGGCGATCCCCGAGTTCGTCGACAAGATCGCCGCGGCCGCCGCCGGCCCGATGGAGCGCGACCTCGCCGTCCTGCTGGAGCGCTACCGCCGCGACTTCCCCGACGCCGAGCGGATCCGGATCTGCGACGCCTCCTACTACGAGGAGCAGGTGCGCAAGGAGCAGTTCGAGGTCGACTCGCAGCGGGTGCGCGCCTACTTCGCCTTCGAGAAGGTGCGGCAGGGCCTGCTCGAGGTCACCGGCCGGCTGTTCGGGCTGCGCTACGACCCGGTGACCGACGCCCCGGTGTGGCAC
Organism: uncultured Actinomycetota bacterium; assembly: GCA_963780355.1. GTDB lineage: Bacteria > Actinomycetota > Actinomycetes > Propionibacteriales > Nocardioidaceae > Nocardioides. The sequence continues at coordinate 654,847 of CAWABT010000001.1, read as the reverse complement.
GACGAGGTCGCCGTCTACGACGTCGTCCGGCTCGACGACGACGCCGAGCTCGGCCGCATCTACCTCGACCTGCACCCGCGCGAGGGCAAGTTCAAGCATGCCGCGCAGTTCACGCTCACCGACGGCGTCGCCGGCCGGCAGCTGCCCGAGGGCGTGCTGGTGTGCAACTTCAGCCGCGGCGTCATGGAGCACGACCACGTCGTCACGCTGTTCCACGAGTTCGGCCACCTGGTGCACCACGTGCTCGGCGGCCACGGCCAGTGGGCCCGGTTCGCCGGCGTCGCCACCGAGTGGGACTTCGTCGAGGCGCCGTCCCAGATGCTCGAGGAGTGGGCGTGGGACGCCGCCATCCTGCGCTCGTTCGCCACGAACGCCGACGGCGAGCCGATCCCCGAGGACCTCGTGGCCGCGATGCGCCGCAGCGACGACTTCGGCAAGGGCTACCTGGCGCGGGTGCAGAACTTCTACGCAGCGGTGTCGTACTGGTTCCACGTCGAGCGCCCCGACGACCTCACCGCCCGGATGATCGAGCTCCAGGAGAAGTACTCCCCCTGGCCCTACCAGGAGGGCACCCACTTCTTCACCGGCTTCGGCCACCTCGGCGGCTACTCCTCGGCCTACTACACCTACGCGTGGTCGCTGGTCATCGCCAAGGACCTGTTCAGCGCCTTCGACCCCGCCGACCTGTTCGACGCCGACGTCGCCGGCCGCTACCGCGACCGCATCCTCGCCCCCGGCGGCACGAAGGACGCCGCCGACCTCGTCGCCGACTTCCTCGGCCGCCCCTACACCTTCGACTCCTACGCCGCCTGGCTCGCCCGGTAACTCGTTGATCGAGCTTGTCGAGATCCCTCCGGGCGTCTCGACAAGCTCGACGACCGCAGGCGCTTGTTCGTCCGACTGTTCACCGCTACAGTAGCGATATATCGCGAACGCACGCGATACCAGGAACAGAGGGAAGGGAGTTCCGTCATGGGACACCGAGGACGCAGCCGGCAGTGGGCCGGCGGACCGCCCTGGGCGCACGGCGGCCTCGGCGGCTGGGACGGCCCGATGGGTGGACCCCCGCCCTGGCTGGCCGGGATCTTCGGCTTCGAGCAGCCCGGACGCCGCGGTCGCGGCGGGCCCCGGGTGCGGCGCGGCGACGTCCGCGCGGCGATCCTCGACGTGCTGCACACCGCGGCGCGCAGCGAGGAGCAGCTCAACGGCTACCAGGTCATCCAGCAGATCAACGAGCGCAGCGGCGGGGCCTGGCGCCCCAGCCCCGGCTCGGTCTACCCGACCGTCCAGCAGCTGCAGGACGAGGGCCTCGTCGAGGCCGACGACGAGCGCGGCCGCAAGACGCTGCGGCTCAGCGCGGACGGCGTCCGCTACGCCGAGGAGAACGCCGACGAGCTCGCCGCCGTCTGGACGCCGTTCGAGGAGGCCGAGGCGTCGAGCGCACCCGCGTACGCCGACCTCAAGCCCGAGATCGGCCAGGTGATGAGCGCGGTGTGGCAGATCCTCACGACCGGCACCGACCCCCAGCGCCGCGCCGCCGTCGACGTGCTCGTCGACGCGCGCCGCAAGCTCTACGGGATCCTGGCCGACGGCCCGGAGGCCGAGGACGAGGACGCCGCTACCGACGAGTAGCAACACGTTCTACGCTCGGCGGCATGCCTCCCTCCTTCGAGCTGACCGACGAGCACCGCGAGCTGCGGGACTGGCTGCACACCTTCGCCGCCGACGTCATCCGCCCGGCCGCCGCCGAGTGGGACGAGAAGGAGGAGTTCCCCTGGCCGGTGGTCGAGGAGGCGGCGAAGGTCGGCATCTACTCCCTCGACTTCTTCGCCACCCAGAGCTTCGACGAGACCGGGCTCGGCATCCCGGTGGCGATGGAGGAGATCTTCTGGGGCGACGCCGGCATCGGGCTCTCGATCGTCGGCACCGCCCTGGCCGCGGCCGCCGTCCGTGCCAACGGCACCGACGAGCAGGTCATGGAGTTCGTGCCCGAGATGTTCGGGACGCCGGGCGACCTGCGGCTGGCGGCGTTCTGCTCCTCCGAGCCGGACGCCGGCAGCGACGTCGGCGCGATGCGCACCCGCGCCCGCTACGACGAGGCCAGCGACGAGTGGGTCATCACCGGCACCAAGACCTGGGCGACCAACGGCGGACTGGCCGACGTCCACGTCGTCACCGCCGTCGTCGACCCCGACCTGCGGGCCCGCGGCCAGGCCAGCTTCGTCGTGATGCCCGGCACGAAGGGCCTCAGCCAGGGCCAGAAGTTCGACAAGCACGGCATCCGCGCCTCCCACACCGCCGAGGTGGTGCTCGAGGACGTGCGGGTGCCCGGCCGCAACCTGCTCGGCGGCAAGGACAAGCTCGACGCGCGGCTGGACCGCGCCCGGGACGGCAGCACCGCGCGCGGCAACGCGAGCATGGCCACCTTCGAGCGCACCCGGCCCGCCGTCGGTGCGCAGGCCGTCGGAATCGCCCGCGCCGCCTACGAGGTGGCCCTCGACTACGCCAAGACCCGCGAGCAGTTCGGCAAGCCGATCATCGAGAACCAGGGCATCGCGTTCGCGCTGGCCGACATGGCGACGGCGATCGAGGCGTCGCGGCTGCTCGTGTGGCGAGCCGCGTGGATGGCGCGCCAGGGCAAGCAGTTCGACAAGGCCGAGGGCTCGATGTCGAAGCTGTTCGCCGGCGAGACCGCCGTCCGCGTGACCGAGCAGGCGATGCAGATCCTCGGCGGCAACGGCTACACGCGCGAGTACCCGGTGGAGCGGATGGCCCGCGACGCCAAGATCTACACGATCTTCGAGGGCACCTCGGAGATCCAGCGCCTGGTCATCGCCCGCACGGTGTCCGGCGCCCCCATCCGGTGACCCGCCGCCGCGTCACCTTCCGGGGCCACATCGCCGGCGTCGGCTCCACCTCCGGCGTCCGCGTGGTGGTCGGGCACTGGCTCGAGTCCCCGCTGGGCGCCTTCGCCGACGCGATGGTCGAGACGTCGTCCGGCCACCGCGTGCTCCTCGCGCCCGACGGCGACGTCGCCCGCTTCGTCGCCGCCACCTACGAGTTCGACGAGATCCGGCTCGAGCCGTTCACCGTGCTCACCGACGGTCGCACCTGGCGGGTCCGGTCCACCTCGCTCGACCTGCGCCTCACCCTCGGCCGCCGTACCGCCCTCGGCCGGCTGCTCGCGCTCGTGCCGCGCGCCGTCGCCCGCGCGCCGTGGTGGTGCGCCGCCACCGACGCCGTCGCCCGGCTGGCGCTCCGGGGCGTCCGGACCCGCGGCGAGACCCGCGACCGCCGCGAGTGGTACGGCGCCACGGGCCACCGCGCGATCGCCACCGCCGTCGGGCCACTTCGACGGCACCGACCTCGGCCGGCTCGCCCCGGTCGAGCCGCCGCCCCGGTTCGGCTTCTCCTCCACCCCGCCCCGCCCGTCGGTCACCGACCTCGTCACCACCGTCGAGCTCGACGCCGATGTCGTCCTCGTCGGCCAGACGTACGTCGAGCCTGTCGAGACGCCTCGGTAGATTGCGCGCCGTGGGAGCCCGGATCCGGACGGCGGTCGCGGCAGCCGTGCTGCTCGTGACGGCGGCCGGCCCTGCCCTCGCCGCGACCCCGGTCGCGGGGGAGGCCGTCGACCTCGGCGGCGCCGCGCTGCCCGGTGGCGAGGCGAGCACGGACCCCGCCGCCCCGACCGAGCTCGAGGCCGGACTGTGGGCCGACACCCTCGCCGGCGGCGACCCGCCGCACCAGTTCGTCTACACCCGCACGATGGACTCGAGCACGGTGCACATCGGGGTCGCCGGTGCCTCGACCGACCCGGCCGGCGACGCGGTGGCCGTCGAGGCGTTGGAGCAGGGCGGCGAGTCGTGCGCGAGCGACGACGCCTCGACCACCTACAGCACCCCGCAGGGCGTCATCGGTGCCGCGGTCGACGTCGGACCGAGCGAGCCGGGCAAGCGCGACGAGGTCTGCGTCCAGTCGACGACGATCACGTTCACGGTCAGCCGCGGCAGCTCCTCCTCCACCACCGACCTGCCGATCGCGGTCAAGATCGTCGAGGAGGCACCCGCCGGCCCGGCGGCCGACCTGCCGACCCCCGCCCCGACCAACCCGGTCCGCGCCCCGGACGGCGGGTCGGAGCAGCAGCTCGACGGCGCCACCTCGTTCGCCGACGCCCCCGGGCTCGAGGGCGGCACCGCCTACACCTTCGATCTCACCGAGGGCGACCAGCGGCTCTACAAGGTGCGGCTCGGCTGGGGCCAGTCGCTCGACGTCCGCGCCGAGATCCCCGCCCAGAGCGCGGAGCTGCAGGAGCAGTTCCTCAGCACCACGGTCGAGCTCAGCCTGGTCGACCCGATGCGCAACGCCTTCACCGCCGAGGTGGACGACGCGACGTCCAGCGGCACCTACGGCTCCGAGCCCGCCGTGATCGCCGAGGGCGTGCCGCCGCTGCTCTACCTGCGCCGGTTCGAGGGCGCCGTCGCGTCCCTTCCCGGCGACTACTGGGTGGTGCTGAACGGGCAGCCGGCGACCGACCGCGAGCCGCTCGACATCCCGGTCACGCTGACCGTCCAGGTGCGCGGCGAGGAGGGCGGCGCCCCCGCCTACCCCGACACGGTGACCGGACCCGGTGGTTCCGAGCCACCGGACGGCTACGCCGCCGACACCCCGTTCCTCGTCGGCGAGGGGACGTTCTCGGCCGACCCCTCCGGCAACCCGCCGCCGTCCGCGGGCGACGGCGACGACGGCCTCGGCCCGCGCCGGATCGGCGGCGCCGCGCTGCTCGTCGTCAGCCTCGCGCTGTGCGTCGCGGGCGCGCTGCGGCTGCGCCGGCGTCCGGTCTGAGCCTCAGCCGACCAGCAACCAGACGGCGACCACGAGCCCTACGACGCCGGCGGCGAGCAGCGCGAGCCCCGACGCGAGGTGACGCTGCCCGACCGGGAGCGGTGCCGGGGTGGGGGTGATCGGCGGCGTCGAGTACGGCGGCGGGAACGCCGGCGGCGGGTGCGTCGGCCCGGTGCCCGCCATCGTCGGCGCGGTGCCCGGCGTCATCGGCTGCGGGTAGGCCTGGAACGGCAGGGTCGAGGCGTAGCGCTCCGGGACCGGGATCCGGTCGTCCGGTCCGGGCGCCAGGTCGAGGAGCCCCCGGGACCGCAGTGCCTCGCGCATGGCGCTGGCACTCGGGATCCGCTCCTCGATCCGCACCGCGGTGGCGAGCGCGATCACGTCGAGCAGCGCGTTGCGGTGCGGGTCGCCGGTGCGCACGGCGTCGAGGTCGGGGACGGCGCCCTCGTCGCTCGAGGGGCGGGTACCGACGAGCATCTCGTAGGTGACCCGGCCGACGGCGTACAGGTCGGAGCGCGGGTCGGGGTCGGCGCCGACCCACTGCTCCGGCGGCATGTAGCCGGGCGTCCCGATGGTCATCGCCGCTCGCGTCATCCGCGGCTCGTCGAGCGGGACGGCGATGCCGAAGTCGGTGAGCCGCAGGTGCGGCACGCCGCCGTCGGTCGGCTCGAGCAGCAGGTTGCCCGGCTTGAGGTCGCGGTGCACGATCCCGGCCGCGTGCACGGCCTCCAGGGCCTGGAGGGTCTGGTCGAGCAGCAGCGCCACCCACCGCGGCGGCAGCCCCGGGGTGCCGCTCATGATGCGCTCGGCGAGCAGGTCGGCCAGCGAGCCGCCGTGCATCAACGGCATCGTGAACAGCACCCGGTCGTCGACCGCGGCCCACGAGTCCGGCGTGACGACGTGAGTGTGGTCGATGCGCATCGACTGCTCGCGCACGAACCGCAGCAGCGTCGCGGCGTCCGACTGCCGCAGGATCTTGGCCGCCTTCAGCCGGCCGTCCTGCCGGTCCTGGACGCGCCAGACCGTGCCCATGCCACCGGTGGCGATGGGATCGAGCAGCTCGAAGCGACCGGCAAACACTTCCCCCACGAACGGAAGGTTAGACGTCGATGGCGCGGTTCACCCACGTCGACTGCACCACCATGCCGACCCGCTCGTACAACCCGAGCGCGCCGGTGCGGCTGTCGGTGTTGAGGGTGGCGCCCGGCACGCCGCGCTCGCGGCCGGCCGCGAAGGAGTCGGCGAGCAGGCTCTGCGCCAGGCCGCGGCCGCGCTGGTCGCGCCGGGTCGCGAGCCGCGACACGTACACCTGGGCCTCGTCGTCGCCCTGGAACACCGACAGCTGGGCCGCCGCCACCACGGCGCCGGTGTCGTCGACGACGACGCGCAGGTGCCACGGCTCGAAGCCTGGCCGGCGCACCGACGTCGCCTCGAACTCGGCGAACTCCTCGCGCTCGCGCTCGGACCACTCGAGGAACGCGTCCTCCAGCACGTCGTGCATCGCGTGGTACTCCGACGGGTCGGCCTCGCGGACGGCGTACCCGGCGGGCAGGTCGCGGTCGACGACGCGCTCGCCCGACGGCATGTCGAGGACCCAGCTCTCCCAGCGGACCCGGTAGCCGAGCGACTCGAGCAGCCGGTCGCCGGGCGAGCCCTGCGGCACGGGCATCGCGGCGATGGGGGCGCCGAGCCCGGCCGCCGTTCCCTGCATCCAGTGCGCCAGCCAGGTGCCGATCCCCCGGCCGCGGTGGTCGGGGTGCACGCAGGCGTCGCCGCGCCCGGTGACACCGACCTCGGCGTAGCCGATCATCCGCTCGTCCTCGTCGAACAGGCCGACCGAGCAGGTGGCGAGGTCGTAGCTGGGTCGCTGCCAGTCGCCGACGATGTCGGCGAGCTCGATGTCGACGCGGCCGAGCACGTCGCGCTGGTCGGCCGACATCACGTCGACGACGGCCTGGGCGTCGTCCATCGTGAGCGGTCGGGCGGACAGGCCGGAGGGCGGCTGGTCGCTCATGTGCCTATGCAACCGCATTCGTCGATCGAGCCTGTCGAGATCCCCGCAGGAGTCTCGACAGGCTCGACGAACGCGGAGTCAGGCGTTGCGGATCGCCGAGACGTCGAGCTCGAGGGTGACCTTGTCGGAGACGAGGACGCCGCCGGTCTCGAGCGCGGCGTTCCAGGTGAGGTCCCAGTCCTTGCGGCTGATCTGGGTGGAGCCCTCGAAGCCGATCCGGACGTTGCCGAACGGGTCCTGCGCCGAGCCGACCTCGTCGAACTCGATGGTGACCGGCTTGCTGGTGCCCTTGATGGTCAGGTCGCCGGTGATGGTCCAGGTGCCGCCGTCGCGGGCGACGTCGGTGGAGACGAAGGTGATCTCGGGGTTCTCGTCGGTGCCGAAGAAGTCACCCGAGCGCAGGTGGCCGTCGCGGTCGGCGCTGCCGGTGTCGACGGTCGTCGCGTCGATGGTGATGGACACCGAGGACGCCGCCGGGTTCGCGGTGTCGACGTGCGCGGTGCCGCTGAAGCCGGTGAACTGGCCGCGGACCTTGGTGACCATCGCGTGCCGGGCCACGAAGCCGAGGCGGGTGTGCGAGGGGTCGATGGTGTAGTCGCCGGTGATGTCGGCGAGGGCGGTGGTGCCGGCGTCGAACGTCGTCATGGTGTCTCCTCAGAAGTGGTTGAAAGTCAAACGAACTGGTCTTGTCGGGTTGAACGGACCCGGGTCCGCTTTCATTCCCACCTCGCGAAAAAGATCGACGGCCGCACCCGGAGCGGGTGCGACCGTCGGAGCTTCGAGCTGGTCGCTAGGCGGCGTGGACGCCGGCCACCGGCGCTGCGGGGTCGACCCAGTGCGCCTCCAGGCGGGTGCGCCCGCTCTCGTCGGTCACCTCGACCCAGCGCATCTCCAACTGGGCGGACGTCGTCGTGTCGGCCATGAGCCACCTCCTGTTCACCTTCTGTTCATCTACGGTATCGCGGTCGTTCACCCGCGACACCGGAAGGGTCGAAGTCGGCGTTTGTGCCCGAAAGCGGGCAGGAAGTTGCCTGTCGGTCGCTTCGGCCGCCACCATTGCTCCTCGTGCCCGCCGATCCCGACCTCGTCCGCCACCTGGTGCACAGCACCGGGCTGTCCGAGGCGGAGGCGGCACGGGTGGTGGAGGACGTCGTGTCCTTCTACGCCGAACCCGTCGAGCAGTACGTGCGCCGCCGGCACACCGAGCTGAAGACGTACGGGGCCCGCAACCCGGAGATCTTCGCCCGGCTCGCGCGCGAGCTCGCCGACCGGGTGGTCGCGGCCCCGCCCCTCACCGAGCGGCAGCTGCGCCGGCTCGTCTACGGCTGATCAGGAGAAACCATGTGCGGAATCGTCGGGTACGTCGGCGGCCAGCCGGCCGCGCCGCTGCTGCTGGAGGGCCTCACCCGGCTCGAGCACCGGGGCTACGACAGCGCCGGGCTGGCGGTGCTGGCCCCGAGCGGGGTGCGGGTCGCCAAGCGCGCCGGCCGGGTCCGTGACCTGGCCGAGGGCCTGCCGAAGCGGTTCGGCGGGAGGCTCGGCGTCGGCCACACCCGGTGGGCCACCCACGGCCCCGCCACCGACGCCAACGCCCACCCGCACCTCGACGTCCAGGGCGACGTCGCCGTCGTGCACAACGGGATCATCGACAACGCGGCCGCGCTGCGCGCCGAGCTCACCGAGGCCGGCGTCGACCTCCTCTCCGACACCGACACCGAGGTGATCGCCCACCTCGTCGGCCGCTCGGAGGCCGAGACCCTGGAGGAGCGGGTCACCGAGGCGCTGGCGCGCATCGAGGGCACCTGGGGCCTCGCCGTGGTGCACGCGGGGTTCCCGGACCGGATCGTCGTGGCCCGCAACGGCAGCCCGCTGCTGCTCGGCGTCGGCGACAAGGAGATGCACGTGGCCAGCGACCTGACCGCCCTCGTGCGCTACACGACGACGGTCGCGCACCTCGAGGACGGCGAGCTGGCCACGGTCACGGCGTCGGGCTTCACGACGTTCCGTCCCGACCTCACCCGCACCGACACCCGCGCCACCGAGCTCGACGTCGACCCCGGCTCCTTCGATGCCGGCGAGCACGAGTCGTTCATGCTCAAGGAGATGCACGAGCAGCCGGACGCGGCGGAGCGGATGCTGCGCGGCCGGCTCGACGAGCGGTTCGGCACCGCGCACCTCGGCGGGCTCGACCTCGACGCGCGCGACCTGCGGGCGGTGCGCCGGGTGAAGGTGCTCGGCTGCGGGTCGGCCTACTACGTGGGTCAGATGGGCGCCTCGCTGGTCGAGGAGCTCGCCCGGATCCCCGCCGACGCCGAGGCGGCCAGCGAGTTCCGCTACCGCGACCCGGTGATCGAGCCGGACACGCTCTACGTGGCGGTCAGCCAGTCGGGGGAGACGATCGACACCCTGCTCGCCGTGCAGGAGGTGCGCCGCAAGGGCGGCCGCTGCATCGGCCTCGTGAACGTCGTCGGCAGCGCCATCGCCCGCGAGTGCGACGGCGGCATCTACCTCCACGCCGGGCCCGAGGTCGCCGTCGCCAGCACCAAGGCACTCTCCACCATGTTCCTGGGATTCGCGCTGCTCGCCCTCCAGCTCGGCCGGGTGCGCGACCTCTCGATCGCCGACGGCCGCCGGCTCGTCGCCGGGCTGCAGCGGCTGCCCGAGCAGATGGCCGAGGTGCTCTCGCGAGAGGAGGAGCTGGGCTCGGTGGCGCGCACGCTCGCCGAGGCCGAGAGCCTGTTCTTCGTGGGCCGGGTGCGCGGCTACCCGGTGGCCCGGGAGGGCGCGCAGAAGTTCAAGGAGATCAGCTACCGGCACGCCGAGGCCTACCAGACCTCCGAGCTCAAGCACGGCCCGCTCGCCCTGATCTCCCCGTCGGTGCCGACCGTCGCGATCGTCCCGGACGACGAGCTCACCGAGCGCAACGTCGCCGCCCTCCACGAGATCGCCGCCCGCGGCGGCCCGCTCGTCGTCGTCACCCACCCCGACGTCGACCTCGGCGACGTGGCCGGCGTGACCCGCATCGACGTCCCCCGCTCCGAGCGCGAGCTCGACCCGATCCTGCTCACGCTGCCGCTCCAGGTGCTCGCCTACCAGGCCGCCCGCCACCTCGGCCACGACGTCGACAAGCCCCGCAACCTCGCCAAGTCGGTCACCGTCGAGTAGCGAGCGAGCGATGCTGCGGTGGTCGAGCCGCGCGAGCGCAGCGAGCAGCGTGACCCGATCGGTCGCGGCAGGACGGATCGTGCTCGAGGTGCCGCTCGCCGAGGGGCGGACGCGGACGGTCGAGCTCGTGATGACACCGGAGGAATGGGAGGACCTCGTGACCATTCCGCACGGCAGCTTCGAGCAGGCGGCAGCGGAGGTCCGGCGGTCCGTGGAGCACCTCGACCTCGAGCTCCGATATCTGGTCTACCAGCTCTACGAGCTGGTCCCGTCGTCCGCACCCGTTCTTCCCGTCAACCCCACGGCAGCTCGCCTCGACGCACTCTCGCAATCGACAGTCGATCCTCCACAGCGTTCTCCACAAGCCCGAGGTTGAGGGAGAAAGTGTCGGTGGTCGGTGGGAGAATGACTTCATGACCACCACCGCGCTCCCGACGTCGCTGGCCGACGTCCGCACCGCGCTGGTGGGCCGCCGAGAGGCCGAGGTCGACGAGCTCGTGACGGTGCTCGGGTGGCTCGAGCAGCACGTGGTCGACCCCCGCACGTCGCACGACGTCGCACTGCGCGACTACGGCGACGGCGAGCTCCTGCTGGCCGGTGAGGGCGCGCCGGCGGTGTCCGAGGCCGCGGTGGTCGAGCTGGTCACCGTCCTCGGCCGCTCCGACTCCAGCGGCCGCCGCTGGCTCGGCAAGGCCCTCGAGACCAAATACCGCCTACCGCGGCTCTGGCAGCGGGTGCTCGACGGCGAGGTCGAAGTCTGGCGTTCCCTCGTGGTGGCCGAGGCGACGCTGCCGCTGCCGCTGGCCGGGGCGGCTTTCGTCGACACCGCGCTGGCGCCGTTCGCGCACTCGCTGTCATTCCGCCAGCTCGAGCGCACCGTCGAGGCCGCCCGCGACCGGTTCGACCCCGACGAGGCCGAGCGCCGGCGCGCCGCCGACCCGCGCCGGTTCGACGTCCGCACCGACCAGGCCGTCGACGGCATGGTCTCGGTCGACGGTCTGCTCGACCTGGCCGACGCCCTCGACTTCGACGCCGCGGTCACCGCCACCGCCGCCCAGCTGGCCGACCTCGGGTGCGAGGAGCCGCTCGACGTCCGCCGCTCCATGGCCGTCGGCGAGCTCGCCCGAGCCCAGCTGGCGCTCGACCTGCACACCTCGTCACCGAGTCGCGGCGTCACCCTCTACGTCCACCTCGACGGGTCCGAGGTGGCGGACGTCGGCGGCGTCCCCGTCCTCGTGTCCCAGGTCGCCGGCTGGTGCGCCGGTGCCGATGTCACCGTCAAGCCCGTCATCGACCTCAACCAGGCGGCATCCAACGCCGGCTACACACCGTCGGGCGAGTACTCGACCGCCATTGTGGCTAGTGGGCAGCAGTCAGGCTCAAGCGGTGCCTCCTGGACAGTGCCTGCGGGCGTTATGGGTGATCAAGAGCCTTTCGAGCTGCGGGTGAGTGTCTCGGATGGCACCTACACAAACCAGCAGGACTGGATCTTGGTGGGCGCAGATGTGGACGAGGCACCGTTGGCGCCGAGGTCTGTTTCACTTTCACCGTGCGCGGAGCCGTGTAGTTCGCTCGTCTCAACGTCGACGGCTCCGACGCTACGCGCGGATAGCGCGGCAGCCGACGAGACATCTGAACTCACGACGCCAGTGTTCGAGGTGCGACTCGCTGCAAGCCCCAATACCCTGGTCGCGTCGGGAAGCGATGTCGAGTTCAGTGGCGCCTATGCGACCTTCTCTCTGGAGAACTCGCCATTGCAGAACAACGTTGCCTATGAGTTTCGGGCATCGCTGTCCGATGGAGTGGCCGGATCATGGAGTCCTTGGACAAGCTTCCTGGTCAGTCCAAGTCAATCGGTGGCCGAACCGGAGGATCTGTCGGTAGCCAACTGCATCGCCCCGTGTGACGTTCTAACAGTTCAAACCGCGACGCCTGAAATCTCGTCGCAAGTTCCGGCCGACCAGGCCGGCACGGTTTCGGTCGTGTACGAATTGCGGTCCAGTGGCTCGGGTGTTACTTCGGCCTCCGATCCCGAATCGGCCTCGGCAGGTGAGCTTGTAAGCTGGAACGTTCCCGCTGGGATTCTTGAAGACGGCACGTATGAAGTGCGCGCCGGCTCTACAGCGCAAGGCTCGACTTCATGGAGTGCCTGGAACTCGTTGGTTATCTCGGATACCTCCGAGTTCATCGACGGAACACCTGAAACCGCTATTAACACCGAATTTGACCCGGGCGTGTACGACGGGTTCTACGGCGATCTTCCATCCGAAGACGCACAGGACCTGGGGCCATACGCGGCGCCAACGACCGAGGACGACTACTACTACTCGGAATACGATAACGGCAACCTGTTTGCCGAAACTGAATTCACTGAATATGACAAGGCTGGAGAAAAGCGCAATCCAATCTGGGTGCGCGTGGCTCCGAGGCTGTATTTTCACCCCGATGAGCAAGCATTTCCTCTGTCGTGGCGAACCTTCTTGAATCATTCCTCTGTGAAGTGGTCGCACGCCGCAGGTTGTCCCGATCACAAGTTGAAGGTGCCGGTAGACGGTAACGCGTTGGGCAATGGTGGCTACTCTCACTACAGCCTTGACATTGACAGGTCACGATGCGGGCCACAGCCGGGGGGTCCGCAAGTTGCCCATGCTTCGCACAAATGGGACTCGGATGATTTTGGCCTGCGGCCGTTCACGGCGGACCCGGGCCCCGGCCCAGACGATAAAGACGATGCGGAGGGCATGTACCTGAACCTGAACAACAGGTATCGGGATGGCGCCGGTCCAGGGGAGACTGGCGGCGGACTGCAAGGCGACGAGCCTGTTTACTATCTGTTCCGCAGTAAGAAGTACATCGTCTACTACTTTCTTTACGGCAACTCAAGAACGAAGTTTGGAACCACGGTTCCGGGAACGGAACATGAAGGCGATTGGGAGCGTATTGCAATTAAGCTGGATTCCAACAATCATCCGAGGCGCCTTGAGTACTTCTACCACTATGAAGAGTGTTCACTGCCGTGGCGGGACGTTCCTCGGTACGGCTCGAGCAGCCAGCCGCGCCTGGTCGTGGCACGGGACTCGCATGGCAACTATCCTGTGGGATTCCTGAACGAACGAGTCAAGTACAAATGGAAGGATCGACTCGACCCCAGTGGCAAGGTATGGAACGCCGCTCCCAACCTAGAGAACGCGGAGACGCGAAACTGGTTCGGATTCACTGGTGGCTGGGGTCAGGTCGGCACCTCCCGAGGTAGTTCCGGTCCTCGGGGGCCGAACTGGCAGCGGACTTGTGAACAGGCTCCAACCTTCATGTCCGAGAGGTGTGGTTCCGATGTCGACTGACACGCTGCAAAGGGCAACTGCTGTCGGGATGGCGATGCTCGGAGCGGCGGTGACGATAGCCATAATTGGCAGTCTGTTGTGGGCTAGCGATAGCTTTGGACTGACTGGTGGTTGTATCGCTCGCACTATTCGGCGTCGGCATCACTGCATGGCGTCTGCCTCCGAGTGGGGCCGCATTCGTACGTCCGTTTGGCATAGGTATCCTCTGCGTCGCCGGGCTCGGCCTTGCCTTCGCTCTCGCCTTGCTTGTGTACGGTCTTGGGATGGCGTCCAGTTAGGGCGTCGAATGTTGAGATGGAACCCGATCGAACGGCCGCGGTCGTGAACATCTTGGAAGTGGGAGCGGAGTCTCGGCGAACTGCAGCGGCGCAATCGTTCGATGTTGGTGCGAAGATGTCGCCGTTGAGACAGGATGTATGAATGAGGACGCGCACCACGGGGCGCGCTGCGACGCTGCTGCTCCTTGCGGGTGCGGCGGCGTGCGGCGACGGCTCGTCGGTACGCGACGACGAAGCAAGCGACAACGCTACGGTCGGCTCTGAGTCCTTCTCCCTCACGGTGACCCAAGAAGACGGCACCCGAGTCGAGCTTGTGGACTATCAGGTCTCATGTGAGCCGCGGTTCTACGACGGTGCGACACCGACGGGGGACATCATCGAGGTGGCAACTCCAGTCGACGCAATCGGTCCCAACCGGCATGGGTACTTCTACGTCCAGGCTGTTGTCGCCGATGTCGCAGACGGAGCGTCCTATGACTTCGGATTCGATTTTGGATTCGTTTACGACCACCCATCCGGGGCCGACATCGTTGTCGGAATCGGGAAGGGCGAACCGTTCACGGGCGCCGAGGAGCTATCAAGGGGCACCATCACAATCCACAGCGCCACCTGTTCACCGAAGCCCGCGATTGACCTAGAGGTCAAGGGGACACTGGCCAACGAGTACGAAACGGAGGGTTCAGTCGAGATCGATGGCCGAATGAACGTCGGGGGTTGAGCTGGCTGCCGGGGTCGGCCCACGCAGGCTGTGGGCCAAGGTTGTCGGTAAGGCCTACGAGCTGACCGGCCGATTCGGTTGGCAGGCGCCATGGTTCAGAACCCAGAAGACATCAACTGGGGTCTCTCCGAGCTGGCCATCGTGAGCGCCTACGCGCGTCAGTCCGGTGTCGGGCTTCGGGAAGGCGACCGGGAGATACGTGTGGAAGCGAGCCGCGCGCAGTTCATCACTTCTCCTGGGAATGCTCGTGTCTGACGAACCGCCCGACCATGCCGCGTCTCGGCGCGACCCTGCGAGAGCGGGGGCCAAAACTCACTCGCCGAACGCACAGTGAACACGGTCGAAGTGGAGACGCGGGAGCCGCTCACTGCCGACCAGGTCGACGCCGTGATGAGCGCGCTCGAGAAGCGCTCTCCGGCGATCGGCACGAGTGCACGGGGGTGGCAGTCGGTGACGATCACCCTGCCCTCGACGTCGCTGGCACACGCCACCGCCACGGCGCTGGGTGCGTGGAGAACGCGCTCGGGACACCCCCGATCGCAGTCGAGGTAATTACCACCGAGGAGTTCGACGCCCGGCAGGGCTGGGACTCCACGACGACGGATCTGATCTCGGTCCGGGAGGCTGCCGAGCTCCTCGGCGTCAGCCGTCAGCGGGTGCTGCAGCGGATCGCCGACAAGTCGCTGCCGGCCGAGAAGGTCGGCCGCGACTACGGCATCCCCCGCTCCGCAGTCGAGGCGCGCGCGAAGTCCTAGCGCCCAGATTGACGCGTGCGCTCATGGGTCGCCAACACAACCTCCTCTTCGCTGCCCGCGTGCTAGCGGCGCCCAACCGAGAAACTGGCCGCAGTGTCAGTCCCTGCTGAGAGGATCAGTGCGTGAGCAGCCTCAACCCCGAAGACGTCTATGCCGCAGTCCGCGCCATCCCGGTGGGCGCCGTGCTCACGTACGGCGACCTTGCCGAGCGCGTGGGCCTCACTCGTAATCACGCCCGCGTGGTCGGCAACGTGCTCGGGAACCGGCCCGACAACGACGCCTGGATGACCACCCCTGCCGAGGACCATGACATTCCTTGGTGGCGAGTCGTGAAGGCTGATGGCACGCTGCTGGCCGATCAGGACGACAACAGTCGCCGGTGGGTTGATTGGGCGAAGTCCGTGCTGATCAGCGAGGGCGTGGCCTTCACCGACGATGGACGCGTGGCCAGCCTCGCCACTGCCCGCCGCCACCCGAGCGGCAGTGGTACGCGCACGTCCCAGGCGAAGCCGTACCGCGAGCCCGAACCGTGCTGGAAGCACGAGACCATTCAGTACTCCTGCCGAGAGTGCGCGCCGAGCCGATAGGCCCAACGCAGTGGCCGACCACATCTCAACCGCACTCACATGCCGCGCTGCGGGCTGACGCCCGACCATGCCGCGTCACGAGCGCGATCGTGTCGAAAGTTGGGCTCGGATGTGACAACCGGTTCGGAGCTCAACGCGTCTAACCGGAGAGCGCTCTTGGTGCGAGCGGGTGGCAGGGGACGGACATGACGCGAGCGGCACGTCGTGGCGAGGTGGCGATCGTTCTAATCCTACTGACGGCGTGCGGCGCGCCTTCCTCGCAGAACGCAGAGGACGAAGCCAGCACCGCCCGCGAGACCGCTGACGCCGCCTCCGCCCTGTCGACACCGCCGTCGCCCAGCGCCACGACAACCGCCCCCTCCGAGTCCGCTGCGGATGCCAGCGACGCTGAACTCATCCGCAACTTTGTGGCGTTTGCCGCCGACCCCTCGAAGAAAAGTGCAGCGGACGTGCCGTTTGCGCGAACTATCGACCTGGGGCTCGGCCGGGACATCCGCACAACGCTCGGCAGCAGCACCCTGCATGACGCCGACTCGTGGTCTCTCCCCGCTCGAGTCTTCCGCGCCTACACCGGGCCGTTCAGCGCACTAACACTCCTGAACACTCACGCCCGCAAGGCCGGCTCCGACGCTGTCGGCTCGGACGGTGCGTTTGAGGTGTCTGTCGGTGCACATCCTCACTGTGCGAGTCCCCCTGAGGCAGCACCTAAGGGGCTGGAATCATTGCGCCGGGTATCCGTACAGCCTGCCGAGAGGTCCATCGACAGTTGTTTGTCCTGGTTCACCGTCGACCTCTTTCTTGACCGCGACCGCAGCATCACAACGGTCACGCTCGACCTCTGGGAACCCTGAGCCAAGTTGCCCCACCATGCCGCGTCACGGGCTGACGCGCGCATTGCTGCCCCGCAGCCGAGGCGCCCAGCGGTCTCGGCGACTTAGCCCAACTCGTCTTGAACAAGGAAGACCTCGCTGAACCCGACGACGCAGGGCGATCCCTCTTTCGGCCCTGGCACGCTGCCGCCACCGAGAGCCATGGCGTCGCCCTCGCGCGCGACCTCGGCCCCGGAAGGATCGATCAGAATCACCCTGCCTCGGCGGTCAAGAGAGACGGAGGAGCCCTTCGGCCACCAGACCGGTTGGCCACCTCCAAGCGTCACGCAGCCGGAGTCCTCAACAGTCAGCCGCCCCTCGGCCAACGCAAGCATCCTCATTCCGCTGCCGTCCCATTCCGACGTGGGCAGCTGGGGGGTCGGCCGACCGTCCGGTCCCTCCAGGCCGACCTCGACGGTTCTGGTCTCCTGTCCCTCCTCGGTGACGACCAGGGTCGCCGGCGCGATCCGGAGGCCGCTGACCCTGGCCGTGAACACGACCGCGTCGGCGGTGCAGATCTGGTCGGCTGAGCCGCCATCCCTCATTACCAACCGAACGGTCGATCCCGCCATCGACGCCGAGCCGACCGCGCCGCAGGAACCGCTGTAGTAGCTGCGTCCGACGTAGGTCAGGGTCGTGCCGTCCCAGGACGCGGTACCGGGGTCGTCCGGGTCGAGGTCTCGCTCGAACGTCACCGTCAGCTCGGTTGCTTCAGGGTCGCTCGCGGCCGGTCCGGCCGGATCAGAGCCAGCCGTGATGAGAGCCAAACCCATGACGATGCCCCCGATGACCGCGACCGCGGCCACGACCACACAGGCACGCGCCGCTCGGCGGTGCCGCAGCCTTCGCTCACCCTCGACCCGCAACCCGGGCGGCACGGCCGTGCGCGGCAGGCCCTCGAACAGCCGGTCCACGAGCTCGACGACGTGGTCATCGTTCACGGAGTGCCCCCTGGGTCGACCAGATCAATAACGTGTGCATTGGTCGCCAGCAATGCGACGGCCCGGGACAGGCGGCTCTTCACGGTGCCGACGGCCACGCCAAGCGCCGCCGCGATCTCGGACTCCGTGAGGTGGCACCAATAGCGCAGCGTCACGACCTCACGCTGACCGGTCGAGAGGCTGCCCAACGCACGCTCGACGGCGTCGCGCCACTCGAGCGTGACGTCGTCCGCCGACGACGCCTCCGGAAGCTCGCCCACGGGCAGCTCGCTCCACCAGCGGCGTCGACGGCTCGCCCGAAACCCGTTGACGAGAACCTTGGTCACGTAGGCATCCCGGTTCGCCGCGCCCGTGACCTTCGGCCACGCGACGAAGCACCGCAGAAGCGTCGCTTGAGCAAGGTCCTCCGCCTCAGAGAACGAGCAGCCCAACAGGACACCCGCGTGGACGAGGTGACGCCACCGAGCGGCGGCGTACTCCTCGAAGTCGTCGCGGTCCATGACACTCCAGATGCGCTGGCCTTCTCAGATGGTTCCACCGGTTCCAGACGAATATCACGAGGCTCAGCCCCATCCACCGATGGTGGGCCGAGCGCGGGGTGGATAACCCGCCCGACCATGCCGCGCTGCGGGCTCCGCCCGACCATGCCGCGCTGCGGGCTCCGCCCGACCATGCCGCGCTGCGGGCTCCGCCCGACCATGCCGCGCTGCGGGCTCCGCCCGACCATGCCGCGCTGCGGGCTCCGCCCGACCATGCCGCGCTGCGGGCTCCGCCCGACCATGCCGCGCTGCGGGCTCCGCCCGACCATGCCGCGCTGCGGGCTCCGCCCGACCATGCCGCGAGCAGCGCGATCGTGCCGATGGTCGGGCACCGACTCTGTGCATCGGTCAGACTCGCGCAGTGAGTAACGCAGCGGTCACCATCACCCTGAGCCAGGACCATGCGCTGGTTCTCTACGAGTGGCTCGAACGAGCGGGCGGCAACGAGGACGGTTGGATCGACCAAGCCGAGCAGCGCGCCGTCTGGGACCTCGCCGCCACTCTGGAGACGTTGCTCCCCGTCTTTGCGGTCGACTACCGGGAGCTGGTCAGGTCGGCACGTGATCGCGTGCGCGACGCGGCTGACTGAACCGCCCGACCATGCCGCGCTGCGGGCTCCGCCCGACCATGCCGCGCTGCGGGCTCCGCCCGACCATGCCGCGCTGCGGGCTCCGCCCGACCATGCCGCGCTGCGGGCTCCGCCCGACCATGCCGCGCTGCGGGCTCCGCCCGACCATGCCGCGCTGCGGGCTCCGCCCGACCATGCCGCGCTGCGGGCTCCGCCCGACCATGCCGCGCTGCGGGCTCCGCCCGACCATGCCGCGCTGCGGGCTCCGCCCGACCATGCCGCGCTGCGGGCTCCGCCCGACCATGCCGCGCTGCGGGCTCCGCCCGACCATGCCGCGCTGCGGGCTCCGCCCGACCATGCCGCGCTGCGGGCTCCGCCCGACCATGCCGCGTTGCGAGCGCGACGATGCCGAAGGTCGGGTGGTCGTTACGACGGGTTCGAGGGACCTACCGCCGTTATCGCGGCGAGGAGCGATCGGGCGCATCAAGTACCCGCATGGCCGTTCCGAAGAGGAAACCGTCGCCGTCGCATCGGTGTCCGTTCGGGTAGGTGCGCTTCAGGATCGTCGACGTTCGCAAGGTGCGTATGACGACGTCGTCCTGGCGCAGGCGGATGATCAATCCCGCTTGGCCATTCTCGAAGTTCGTGGCGAAATCCTGGAAGTCGACGACCACGTACTGATCGACGCGCCGTGGCGGCACCCCGGTCGATGCTGAGTCACATCTACCCCCTTGACAGATCTCGACGTCCACCTCGCGGCCGGGTCGGAAGATGCCGTTCGAGACCTCCACCGACACTCCGCTACTCGCGCCGGTCTGAGAGCAGAAATCACCTTCGGATTCGGCAGCGTTGCTGCTGCACCCGGTCATCGTGGACGGCCACCGCTAGACCAACCAGTAGTGCGGTGCGGGTGCTCACGACGCGATCGTAGGAAGAGACGGGCTCGCGAGAGCGGGCTGAGACGGAGTTGTGACCAGCCGGCCTCAAAGGGCAACGGCAGGACCGCCCGACCATGCCGCGCTGCGGGCTCCACCCGACCATGCCGCGCTGCGCGCGCTCCTGCCGAGAGTCGGGCTCACCATGCGAGGGTTCGCTAAGCAGGCGTCGGCCCGTGGCGGGTGTACTCGATCAAGACCGGAAACCTCGTGCCGAGCTGGTCGGGGGCCGACGCGAGTCGCTGGTTCGTCGTCATGAGCGAGATACCCGTTCCGTCACTGTTCGCCCCGCCCTCAACGATCGACGGATGCTGGCCCATGAGCCGGTGAACCTCGGCGTCGAGGTCGGCGAAGGCGAAGGGCGCGTCGTGCCAGGTCACGGAGATGCCCTGAGGCGCTCGGCCGATCAGGTCCGAGACGGCGTCGTCGGGTCCCCTGGTGGCATACACGGCGAACTCTCGCTCGCGGTGGCGCCACTTCACACCGGCGTAGCCGGGGAGAGACTCGAGGGCGTGATGGAAGCGGTTCTCCCAGTCGAGCTGCTCCTCAGTCAGGTTCTCCCAGCCGATCGACTCGTCGTCGTCCATCGCCCAAGCATGCCGCGCTGCGGGCTCCGCCCGACCATGCCGCGAGCAGCGCGATCATGCCGATGCTCGGGCACCGACTCTGTGCATCCGGTCAGACTCGCGCACTGAGCAACGCTGCGGTCACCATCACCCTGAGCCAGGACCATGCGCTGGTTCTCCACGAGTGCCTCGAACTAGCGGGCGGCAACGAGGACGGTTGGATCGACCAAGCCGCGCAGCGCGCGCTCCGCGACCTCGCCGCCGCTCTGGAGCCGTCGACCATGCCGTCTTTGCGGTCGACTACCGCGAGCTGGTCAGGTCGGCACGTGATCGCGTGCGCGACGCGGCTGACTGAACCGCCCGACCATGCCGCGTCGAGTGCGCGCTACTGGGGCTTGAGTTCGCCCGTCCAGCCCGCGCAGATCACCGAACGCGCAGTCAGCAAGCAAGGCGTCAACTAGCATCCGGCAGTCGAAGGTCTGGAGGAGTGCCTTGGGCCGCAAACGGATCGCGCTCGCCCTCGCAATAGTTTTGGTCATGGCCGCGGTCTCGGCTGTTGCTCTAACAGCGTGGCTTCGCAGCAACGACGTGGACGGTCGCAACACCCGCTGCGACGTGTATGAGAAGTTGTCGCGCGCTCAGCAGGTGGCGCTGGTTCGCGACACCGGGCATTGGCAGGAGAACCCTGAGCAGGGAGCCTCCTACTACAGCCAGGGGTGTCGGGAGAGCCATCCGGACACCAGGCTCAGTGACTTCGGCGGTTGAGGGCTGACGCCCGACCATGCCGCGCTGCGGGCTCCGCCCGACCATGCCGCGTCAGGTGCGCGGTCCTGCCGATGAGCTACGTCATCGCCGCCGCCACGTACTCCCGTCCTTACGTGTTGGCTCACTGAACGCAGCCGCGACCACCCGACGAACCTGCTGGCGCTGCTCGGAAGCCATGAGGACCGGGTCGAGTCCCTCCGCAACGACCACTGCATCCGTGAACGCATCAACCGTCGCTGGAGGGTCATCGATGATCCCTTGCTGGTCCTCCAGTGGCAGGCAGTAGCCGAGCCGAACACAGAGATCGTTCAGAAGCCGGGCCGGGTCCACGAGGAAACGGTAATCCGAGAAGCACCCGACCATGCCGCGCTGCGGGCGGAGCAGGATGAGCGGCATGGAACCCGGCTCGCTATTACTCGCCTCGCCGCCGCGATCGGCGGTTGGCTCATCTGCCGGGCCCAGACGAGGGGCCGCTAACTGCATGGTCGGCCTGGTGCACGACGCGGTTAGATCGACCCCCAAGGGAGGTGAGGACGCTGCACTCGACGGCTCGTGTGGCGCTTTGGGGGAGCGCGATCTTCGTAGGGTTCGATGCCTGGCAGGTCTGGAGCGGTGAGTACGGCGACGTCAGGGTGGGCCGCAAGATCGTGTCGTCGATCGAGTTCACCGAGCGAGGAGCGGTAACCAAGATCCCGTCAGACGGGCCGACGGCGCCTGGTCGGGAGTGGGTCGGCCGACACCGCTATCGCGCGACGGCGGAGGTGGTCGAGGTCGGCGAGTCCGTCGTACTCGACCTCGGGGACCTGAAGGTCTTGCAATGGGCCCGCCCCACCGGGGCCGCAGATCGGTACCGACTTGGTGAGCACATCGAGCTTGAACTCGACCTCAGCCTGAACGCCTGGCATGACGCCCCCTGGTTGTACGAGGTAGCACGTCGCCTCGACGTGGTGTACCGCCTGCGAGTCGACGAGATCGCGTCCTACGCGGACACCTCGTCCAGGCCGAGACTGGTCGAGAAGGCCTCGAGCACAACTGTCCCCGACACCGGGTACTGCATCCTGCGATGCATGCGCGTCGACTGAGTTGAGCAATCTGCGTGCCCCCTGGTCTGTATCAGGCACGCATCGCCGTCCACGGGGACCAGAACGGCAGCAACATCCACTGCCTCGACACCTTCGTCACCGTCGTCGACTCCAGCTCCCTCTAGTACGGCCGCCGACCCTCCGCACAAGCACCGACGATCGCGGCCACCCGCTTCTCCTTGGTGGCGTCGGTCTTCGCCAGCGCGATCTGGGCGAGCGCCATCTTGCGGGCGCTCGGGGGCATCGCGTCCCAGAACGCACGGGCGGCAGGAGAAGCGTCCAGGGCGGCAGCAAGGGCCGGCGTCTCGACGCCGGCCTCGGCGTCGTCGAGCAGCGTCCACATGCCGTTCGCCTTGGCCGCCTCGATGAGTGCGCGGCCGGCGGGCTGCATCCGGCCCTCGGCCTCGAGCCGGGCGACGCGCTCCTTGTTGGAGCGCACCCAGGTGCTGGTCTGCGGACGGCGCGGCGCGAACCACATGCGGGAGCGCTCGTCGTCGACGGTCTTGACCGTGGAGTCGACCCAGCCCCAGCAGAGCGCCTCGAGCACCAGGTCCTCGTAGGGCAGCGGGGCCTGGCCGGCGGCGCGACGCCAGCTCACCAGCCAGACGCCGTGGCCGCGGTCGTGGTGCTCGGCCAGCCAGTCGTGCCACTCGGCGAGCGAGGCCGGGTGGAACCGCTCGGCGTCGTCCTGGCCCATGGTGGGCAGACTAGGCCGCATGCCCACCCCCGCAGCCCAGGTCCTCGCCGCCGTCCCCTCGCTGAACGTCGAGGGCGAGCCGTTCTCCTACGCCGTCGACGGCGACAAGATCGTCGGCACGTGGGACATCGTGAAGGCGACGACGCTCTACCCGACCGAGGTCGAGCACGTCGACCAGGACTACCGGATCGTCGTCGAGCTCGACGAGGGCAAGGGTCGGTTCGACTTCACCGAGACCTCCACCGGCGTCTCGGGCCAGGCCGGCGCGGGCGGTGCCTCGGGCGGCGCGGAGTTCTTCCGAGGCAAGCAGACCAAGAAGGAGTTCAGCTTCTCCTTCGGCGGCGTCACCAAGGACGAGGACGGCGTCTCCGCGGAGCCGCTCGTCTACTCCTTCGACACCGCGCGGATCAAGAAGCCACTTTTCGCGTTCCTCGAGCAGCACGGCTACGAGCACAAGTCGTTCTTCGGCAAGCTCTTCAGCCGGTGAGGTGACCGAGCGCACCGCGACGACGAATCGGGCCGCGACCGGCGACCCCATTACCGTGGACGGGTGAACGAGGAGCAGGACCAGGCGATCCCGACGTTCGCCGACCTCGGACTCGGCGACAACGTGCTCAAGGCACTGGCCGACGTGGGCTACGAGAGCCCGTCGACGATCCAGGCCGAGACCATCCCGCCGCTGCTGGAGGGGCGCGACCTCATCGGCGTCGCGCAGACCGGTACCGGCAAGACGGCGGCCTTCGCGCTGCCGATCCTCGACCGGCTCGACGTCTCGCAGAAGTCCGTGCAGGCGCTGGTGCTGGCCCCCACCCGCGAGCTCGCGCTCCAGGTGTGCGAGGCCTTCGAGCGCTACGCCGCGCAGACCCGCGGCGTGCACGTGCTGCCGGTGTACGGCGGCCAGGGCTACGGCGTTCAGCTCTCGGCGCTGCGGCGCGGCGTGCACGTCGTCGTCGGCACGCCCGGGCGGATCATGGACCACCTCGACCGCGGCACCCTCGACCTCACCGAGCTGCGCTACCTCGTGCTCGACGAGGCCGACGAGATGCTCAACATGGGCTTCGCCGAGGACGTCGAGACGATCCTCAAGGACACCCCGGACACCAAGCAGGTGACGCTGTTCAGCGCCACCATGCCGCCGGCGATCCGGCGGCTGTCGGCGAAGTACCTCACCGACCCGGTCGAGATCACGGTCAAGGGCCGCACCGCCACGGCGTCCGGCATCACCCAGCGCTATCTGATCGTGAGCTACCCACAGAAGGTCGACGCCCTCACGCGCATCCTCGAGACCGAGAACTTCGAGGGGATGATCGTCTTCGTCCGCACCAAGAACGAGACCGAGACGCTCGCCGAGAAGCTGCGGGCCCGCGGCTACTCCGCCGAGGCGATCAACGGCGACATCGCGCAGGCGCAGCGCGAGCGCACCGTGAACCGGCTGAAGTCCGGCAAGCTCGACATCCTCGTCGCCACCGACGTCGCAGCCCGGGGACTCGATGTCGAGCGCATCAGCCACGTCGTCAACTACGACATCCCCACCGACACCGAGTCGTACGTGCACCGCATCGGTCGCACCGGCCGGGCCGGCCGCTCGGGCGACGCGATCTCGTTCGTCACCCCGCGCGAGCGCTACCTGCTCAAGCACATCGAGAAGGCCACCCGGCAGCCGCTGGTCGAGATGGCGATGCCGTCGGTCGACGACGTCAACACCACCCGGCTGACCCGCTTCGACGACGCGATCACGGCCGCGCTCACCCAGACCCGCCGGGTCGACGGCTTCCGCGACATCGTGAAGCACTACGTGAACAACCACGACGTGCCCGAGGTCGACGTCGCCGCCGCGCTCGCGATCGTGGCCCAGGGCGAGACCCCGCTGCTGCTCGACCCCGACCCGGAGCCCAGCGAGCGTCCGCAGCGCGGCGAGCGGCCGGACCGGCAGACCACCCGTGACGGCCAGCGCCTCTCCACCTACCGGATCGCCGTCGGCCGCCGGCACCGCGTGGAGCCCCGGCAGATCGTCGGCGCGCTCGCCAACGAGGGCGGGCTCAAGCGCGGCGACTTCGGCGCGATCACCATCAAGCCGGACTTCTCGATCGTCGAGCTGCCCGCCAACCTGCCGGCCGTCGTCTACCAGAAGCTCGCCGACACCCGGATCTCCGGCAAGCTCATCGACCTCCGCCCCGACCGGGGCGCCCCCGGCCAGCGCGGCCCGAAGAAGAGCTTCAAGGGCAAGCGCTAGCCACGTTCGTCGAGCCTGTCGAGACGCCGGAACCGATCTCGCCCACGAAGCCGTATCGGTGCTGTCGAGCTCGACGAGCTCGACGAGCGTCGTGGGCGCCCCGACCCACGTTCGTCGAGCCTGTCGAGACGCCGGAGCCGATCTCGCCCACGAAGCCGTATCGGTGCTGTCGTCTCGACGAGCTCGACGAGCGTCGTGGGCGCCCCGGCCCACGTTCGTCGAGTCTGTCGAGACGCCGGAACCGATCTCGCCCACGAAGCCGTATCGGTGCTGTCGTCTCGACGAGCTCGACGAGCGTCGTGGGCGCCCCGACCCACGTTCGTCGAGCCTGTCGAGACGCCGGAACCGATCTCGCCCACGAAGCCGTAGCGGTCCTGTCGTCTCGACCAGCTCGACGAGCGTCGTCGGCGCCCCGACCCACGTTCGTCGAGCCTGTCGAGACGCCGGAACCGATCTCGCCCGCGAAGCCGTATCGGTCCTGTCGTCTCGACCAGCTCGACGAGCGGCGTCCACCGTTCGTCGAGCCTGTCGAGACGCCGGAGCCGATCTCGCCCACGAAGCCGTATCGGTCCTGTCGTCTCGACCAGCTCGGCGAGCGTCGTCGGCGCCCCGACCCACGTTCGTCGAGCCTGTCGAGACGCCGGAACCGATCTCGCCCACGAAGCCGTATCGGTCCTGTCGTCTCGACCAGCTCGACGAGCGTCGTGGGCGCCCCGACCGGGGCGCCCACGGCCAGCGCGGCCTGAAGAAGAGCTTCAAGAGGCGCTGACCGGCGTCCCGATCAGGTCGGCCACGCAGCTGGTCGCGGCCAGCTGACCGGCGGCGGCCGCCATGAGCACCGAGCTCATCGGCATCGGCAGCGCCGCGGTGTGGGCGAGGTCGCCGGCGGCGAACACCCCGGGCCGCGAGGTGCGACCGAAGGCGTCGACCTCGATGCAGCCGGACGGCAGCAGGGTGAGGCCGAGATCGGCCGCGAACGGCGCCGACTGCTCGAAGGTGGTGGCCACCAGCACCCCGCCGAGCTCGAGCTCCGGCCCGCCGTCGAACGACACGGTGGTGCCGAGCGAGGAGCGGCAGAAGCCGGTGACCGGCTCCGACCGGACGGCGAACGGGACGTCGGCGGTCAGCTCACCGCCGTCGGCGAGCACCACCACCTCCGAGGCGATCGGTGCGAGCATCCCGGCCACCCGGCCGACGTGCTCGTGGCTGCCGAGCACACCCACCGGCAGGCCGGCGAACTCGTGGCCGTGGCAGAACGGGCAGTGCGCGGCCACGGTGCCGAACAGCTCGGCGAGTCCGGGCTTCGCCGGCAGGGTGTCGCGGACGCCGGTGGCGAGCAGCACCAGCCGCGTCGCCACCGGGCCGGCGTCGGTGCCGACCGAGTAGCCGTCGCCGTCCGGCACCACCGAGGTGGCGGTCAGGTCGCGCACCTCGACGGTGTCGTAGCCGGCCAGCTCCTCGCGGGCGAGCTTGCGGAGCTCGGACGGCGGGGTGCCGTCACGGGTGAGGAAGTTGTGCATCGCGTCGGTGGGGTCGTTGCGGTACGAGCCGGAGTCGAGCAGCAGGACCCTGCGGTGCATCCGGCCCAGGGTCAGGGCGGCCTGCAGGCCTGCCGGGCCGCCGCCGATCACGGTCACGTCGTAGGTGGTCATCGTGTTTCTCCTCGGTCTGATCTTGTGTTGTCACCGAGGATGTGACTTCATGTCGACATGAAGTCAAGCGAGGAGGTCTGGACCATCGGCGAGCTCGCCTCGCGGTTCGACCTGGCCACCCACGTGCTGCGCCACTGGGAGGACGTCGGACTCCTCACCCCGGCCCGCGACAGCGCCGGACGACGTCGCTACGGCCGCGACGAGCTGGTGCGGGTGGCGGTGATCCTGCGCAGCAAGGCGGCGGGGATGAGCCTCGACCAGATCGCGGTGCTGCTCGACTCCGACGCCCGCGACCGGCACGTCGTCCTGCAGGCCCATCTCGACGACCTGGCCGCGCGCATGACGGAGATGGAGCACTCCCGCGCCATGACCCAGCACGCGCTGGAGTGCCGAGCCCACGACGTCGCGACCTGTCCCCACTTCCGGCAGGGCGTCAAGGACCTCGTCGAGGGCACCGGCTCCTGGCCGTTCCGGCTCCACTGATCCGAGACCTGCAGGTTCTCGCACTGCGACAAGCGGTGCCTTCTCGCCGGCGCGGAGCGCTGGTGGTGTGACCTCGTGCGCACCCGACTCCCCGCCCCCGTCGTCACGCTCGCCGGCCTGCTGGCCGCGCTGCTCACCGGTCTGGGCTCGGTGGTCGCCACCGCGTCGCCGTCCGCCGCCGCCGCTCCGTCGTACGTCGCACTCGGCGACTCCTACTCCTCGGGGGTCGGCACCCGCGAGTACATCGCCGACGGCAGCTCGTGCCAGCGCTCGAACTACGCCTACCCGAAGCTGCTCGCATCCCAGAAGGGCTACGCGCTCAACTTCCAGGCGTGCTCCGGTGCCACCGTCCCGAGCGTCCGCAACAACCAGCTTGCCGCGCTCGGCAGCGGCACGAGCGTCGTCACGATCTCGGTCGGCGGCAACGACGCCGGGTTCGCCGACGTGCTCACCGAGTGCGCGACGCCGTGGTGGGCCGGCGACTGCGACGGCGCGATCGACCAGGCACAGGCCTACATCCGCACCACCCTCCCCGGATCGCTCTCCGGCCTCTACGCCGACATCGACAGCCGCGCCCCGAACGCCCGGGTGGTCGTCGTCGGCTACCCGCGGGTGTTCATGGGCGAGGACTGCAACGCCGGCACCTGGTTCGCCCCGGCGGAGCAGACCCGGCTCAACCAGACGGCCGACCAGCTGAACGGCGTCCTCGCCAACGCGGCCGCGGCGCGGGGCTTCTCCTTCGCCAACCCCACCAACGCCTTCCTGGGCCACGCCGTGTGCGACGACGTCGAGTGGATCAACGGGCTGTCGAACCCGGTGAGCGAGAGCTACCACCCGAACCGGGCCGGCCAGGCGCAGGGTTACGCGGCCGTGGTCGGACCGCTGACCTGAGGCTGGTAGAAACCGGGGCATGCCGTCTCGGAGCAGCGCTGCTGCCTTGACCCTGCTGCTGGGGCTGACCGCGTGCTCCGGCGGCGACCCCGACCCCGCCGACGCGGGGGAGAAGGCCGACGGCACCGCCGCGGCCCTGGTCGAGGGGTTGGCGGGCGGCGACCTCGACGGCGTCGCCTTCACCGAGACGTCGGCCGCTGACGCCACCGCCGACTACGAGGCGGTGGTCGAGGGGATGGACGGCCTCGAGCCGGCCGTCGAGCTCGGCGACGTCGAGGAGGACGGCGACTCCGCCACCGCCACGGTGAGCTGGTCCTGGCCGGTCACCGAGGAGGAGAGCTGGGACTACGACAGCGAGGTCGAGCTCGAGCGGGTCGACGACGAGTGGCAGGTCGTGTGGGGCCACCAGGTCGTCGAGCCGAGCCTCAACGCCGCCTCGGTGCTCGACCTGCAGGCCCTCGGCGGCGGTCGCGGCGAGATCGTGGGCAACCGCGGCCTCAAGCTGGTCACCAACCGGCCGGTGGTGCGGGTCGGCATCGACCGCACCACGATCCCGGGCCGCAACCCGGTGCCGTCGGCGCAGCGGCTCGCCGCCCTCGTGGGCATCGACGTCGCGCCGTACGCCCGGTCGGTGAAGGCGTCGGGTGAGAAGGCGTTCGTCGAGGCGATCGTGTTCCGCGACTCCGAGGTGCCGCCCGCCGTCCGCCGCGGCGTCAAGGGCATCCCGGGTGCGGTGCTGCTGCCCGACGAGCTGCCGCTCGCCCCCACCCGCACCTTCGCCGCCGAGATCCTCGGCACCGTCGGGCCGGTCACGGCGGAGATGATCAAGGAGGACCCCGAGCTCGAGGCGGGCGACGAGGTCGGCCTCTCCGGGCTCCAGGCCCGCTACGACGAGCAGCTGCGCGGCGAGCCCGGCACCGGCGTCGTCGCGGTGGGGTCGGACGGCACCGAGCGGCGGATCACCCAGATCGGCGGCAAGGCCGGAGAGCCGCTGAAGCTGTCGATGGACGTCGACCTCCAGACCACCGCCGAGTCGCTGCTCGCCGACATCGGGCCGGCGAGCTCGCTGGTGGCGATCCGGCCGAGCGACGGCGCGATCCTGGTCGCGGCGAACGGCCCCGGCAACGACGGCCAGAACTTCGCGACCTTCGGCCAGTACGCGCCGGGCTCGACGTTCAAGGTCGTGAGCAGCCTCGCGCTGCTGCGCTCGGGGCTGAAGCCGGACGACGTGCTGCCGTGCGCACCGAGCGTCGTCGTCGACGGCAAGCGGTTCGAGAACTACGACGACTACCCGTCGGGCGGGCTCGGCCGGATCCCGTTCCGCACCGCGCTCGCCAACTCCTGCAACACCGCCTTCATCAGTGCCCGCGACCGGCTGGCACCCACCGACCTGCCGAACGCCGCGGCGTCGCTCGGCTTCGGGGTCGACCACGACGTCGGCTTCCCGGCGTTCTTCGGCAGCATCACGCCGCCGGCCTCGGAGACCGAGGGTGCGGCCGACCTGATCGGTCAGGGCAAGGTGCTCGCCTCCCCGATGGCCATGGCCACCGTGCTCGCCTCGGTGGTGGCCGGGAAGATCGTGGTGCCGCACCTCGTCGACGGCGTCTACACGGGCGGCCCGCCCGAGGGCGTGCCCGCCCCCAGCGCCGCCGAGGCACGCCAGCTGCAGCGGCTGCTGCGCGGCGTCGTCACCAACGGCAGCGGCCGCGGCCTCGCCGACCTGCCCGGCCCGCCGGTGCTCGCCAAGACCGGCACCGCCGAGTTCGGCAGCGGCGCGCGACTCAACACCCACGCCTGGATGATCGGCGCCCAGGGCGACCTCGCGGTCGCCGTCTTCGTGGGCGTCGGGTCGTCCGGCTCGGGCACCGCCGGGCCCATCCTCGAGGCGTTCCTCCGATCGTCGTGAGCGAGCTTGCGAGTTCACGGCGATCATTCGGTGGTTGAGCAGCGCGCACGACCGAGGCACGAGGGCGTGACCGCGCGTGTCGAAACCCGCCGGCCGCTGAGCCGGCCGGGGACCCCGTCCGGAAAAGGCTACGGGGCCCGGCCGAGCCGAGCCCCGCAGTCCTGACAGCCGGGAGTTCGGTCGCTGGGGGGCAGTCGACCGCGGTTCCCGACGTGGGGGGACCCCCCGCCGCATGGGGTCGGCGAGGGGTCCTGTCGCCTTCTTGGTGCTCCCTCCGAAGTACGACGCGCCCATGCTACGACGGATACCCAGGGGTGTCTTGGGGCCTGGGCAAAAGTTTATGGCCGCTTCACACGGTGCGCCCGACGTTGTCCGTGGTGCCAGAGTGGGCACCATGAACGGCCTCGACCTGGTCCCGGAAAAGCACCGCCGGCTGTACGTCGGCGGCGAGTGGCGCGAGGCGGAGGGGGGTCGCACGCTCGACGTGCTCGACCCCGCCGACGGGTCGGTGCTGGCCGCCGTCGCCGACGCCTCGGTGGACGACGCCACCGACGCCCTCGACGCCGCCGTCGCCGCCCAGCAGGAGTGGGCGACCACCCCGCCGCGGGAGCGCAGCGAGATCCTGCGCCGCACCTTCGAGCTGCTCACCGAGCGCGCCGACGCGTTCGCCGAGCTGATGAGCCTGGAGATGGGCAAGCCGCTGAAGGAGGCGAAGGGCGAGGTCACCTACGGCGCCGACTTCCTGCGCTGGTACGCCGAGGAGGCGGTGCGGATCCACGGCACCTGGATGAAGGCGCCGGCCGGCGGCTCGCGCATCCTCACGATGAAGAAGCCGGTCGGCCCGTGCCTGTTCGTGCTGCCGTGGAACTTCCCGCTGGCGATGGGCACCCGCAAGATCGGCCCGGCCGTCGCCGCCGGCTGCACGATGGTGGTGAAGCCGGCCGCGCAGACGCCGCTCACGATGCTCGCGCTGGCGAGCACGCTGGCCGAGGCGGGCCTGCCGGACGGTGTGCTCAACGTCGTCCCCACCACCGAGGACGCCGCCGTGAGCAAGGCCCTCCAGGCCGACGAACGGCTCCGCAAGCTCAGCTTCACCGGCTCCACCGCGGTGGGCCGCAAGCTCGTCGCGCAGTCGGCCGACCGGCTGCAGCGGGTGAGCATGGAGCTCGGCGGCAACGCGCCGTTCCTGGTGTTCGCCGATGCCGACCTCGACGCCGCCGTCGACGGTGCGATGACCGCCAAGATGCGCAACATGGGGGAGGCCTGCACCGCTGCCAACCGGTTCCTCGTGCACGCCGACGTGGCCGAGGAGTTCGGCGAGCGGCTGGCGAAGCGGATGGGCGCCCTGCGGGTCGGGCGCGGCCAGGACGACGGCGTCGACGTCGGCCCGCTCATCGACGAGCGCGCGGTCGAGTCGGTGGGCCAGCTGGTCACCGACGCCGTGCACGACGGCGCCCGGGTGCTGGTGGGCGGCGACCCCACCGACGGCCCCGGCAACTTCTACCCGCCCACCGTGCTCGTCGACGTGCCTCCCGGAGTCGGCGATCAACGTCGAGGAGATCTTCGGACCGGTCGCGCCGATCACCACCTTCACCACCGACGACGAGGCGATCGCTGCCGCCAACGACACCGAGTACGGCCTGTCGTCGTACCTCTTCACCCGCGACCTCGACCGGGTGTTCCGGGTGTCCGAGCGGCTCGAGTTCGGGATGGTCGGCGTCAACACCGGCCTGGTCTCGAACGCGGCCGCGCCGTTCGGCGGCGTCAAGGCGAGCGGCTTCGGGCGCGAGGGCGGCTTCGAGGGGATCGAGGAGTTCCTCGAGACCACGTACCTCAACCTGGCCGCCGACGACTGACGGTTCCGGCCCTGGGTGACCGGGGCCGTGACACCCTGGTTCGTGTGCGGTTCGTGAGGACGAGGGTGGCGGTGCTGTGCGCCGCCGGGCTGCTGGCGCTCGGCGCCTGCGGCTCCTCCGACCCCGCCGCGAAGGACGCCGCCGCGACCCCGACGTCGTCCGCCGCGCCGTCCGGTGACGCGTCGTCCGCCGCCCCGTCGCCGTCGCCCACCCCGACGCCGACCCCGCGCGACCCGCTCGCCGAGGCGGTCGAGGACCTCGCACCGAGCGACCTCCCGCCGGTCGCGCCGCCGGCCCAGGCGCCGGCGCCGCAGGACGGCGAGGTGCTCGGCGCCGACGTCAGCTGGCCGCAGTGCCCGGCCGGCATGGGCATCCCGCAGAAGAAGTCGCACGGCGCCCCGATGCCGATCCCCGCCGCGCAGTACGTCGTCATCGGCCTCACCAACGGCCCCGGCTTCTACCCCAACCCGTGCCTGGCGAGCCAGGTCGCCTGGGTGCGCGACCGGCACCTCATGGCCGCCGCCTACGCGGTGGTGAGCTACCCCGAGGACCGGCACCTGCGCGAGCACGGCCGCAACGGCCCGTTCGACGCCAGCACCCGCGAGGGCCGGCTCGCCAACGTCGGCTACCAGCAGGCGCGCTACAACGTCGCCTCGATGCAGCAGGCCGGCCTCCGCACCCCGATCGTGTGGATCGACGTCGAGCCGGTGCCGGACTTCGAGTGGACAGGCGACCTCGCGGCCAACGGCGCCGTCGTCACCGGCACCGCCCGCGGCTACGAGGACGCCGGCTACGCGATCGGCGTCTACTCCACGCCCGCGCTCTGGGACGTCGTCGTCGGCGACCTCGCGCTCCAGGTCCCGGAGTGGCGGGCCGCCGGCCAGACCTCCCGCGACGAGGCCCGCTCCCGCTGCGGCCCCGACTGGGTCATCCAGGGCGGCGAGTCCGTGCTCGGCCAGTGGGTCGAGGCCGACCGCGACCAGAACATCACCTGCCCCGGCGTCGCCGCCGACCTCGCCCGCTGGTTCCACCAGTACTGAGGCCCGGTACTGAGGCCCGGGGGTCTCGACACGGACTCGCTGGCGCTCGCCCGGCTCGACCACCGGACCGGCCGGTGGTCGAGCCCCGCGAGCGTCAGCGAGCGGGTGTCGAGACCCCCGGCCCTTGACCTCAACCTGCGTTGAGGCAGTTCTCTGGGGACCGATGAATTCGATCGCGACTGTCGGTCCCCACAGCAACACTGGCGCGCGGAGAGGAGGAGCGCGATGACGCAGCAGATCGACCCGACGTGCGAGCCCGCACCGGACGTCGACACCGAGACCCGGCGGCGCACCCTGCCGCGGGCGCTCACGCCGTTCCGGCACCGGGCCTACCGGCGGCTGGCGGTCGCGCTCGTGCTCTCCAGCTTCGCCTCCGGCGCGTGGACCATCGCCCAGGTCTGGGAGGTCATCCGGATCGGCGGGGGAGCGGCGCAGCTGTCCGTCGTCGCCACCTGCGGCGCCGTCGGCGTGCTCCTGCCGGCGCTCATCGGCGGCGTGGTCGCCGACCGGGTGCCGCAGAAGCGCATCCTCCAGGGCGTCGCCGCCCTCGAGCTGGCGTGCATGGGCCTGGTCGCCCTGCTGTCGGCCACCGACACCACGCAGGTGTGGCACCTCGGCGTGGTCGCCTTCGTGGCCGGCGCCGGCTTCGCGTTCTACTACCCCGCCTACAGCGCGTGGCTGCCGGCGCTCGTGCCCGAGTCCGACCTGATGGCGGTCAACGGCTTCGAGGGCATGGTGCGGCCCACGATCGGCCAGGCGCTCGGCCCCGCCGTCGCCGGAGCGTTCGTCGGAGCCTGGTCGTCCACGGCGGCGCTCGGGCTCGCGGCCGGCGTCTCGGCGCTGGGCCTGCTGGCGCTCTGCTTCGTGCCGCTCACCCCGGTGCGGCGCGACCCCGAGGCTCTGGTCTCCCCATCGTCGGCAGAGGGCCACCCGATCCGCACCGCGCTGGCCGACGTCCGCGAGGGCTTCGGCTACATGGTCCGCACCCCGTGGCTGCTCGCCACGCTGCTGTTCGCCTCGCTGATGCTGCTGGTGATGATGGGGCCGCTCGAGGTGCTCGTCCCGTTCCTGCTGAAGGACCGGCTCGGCGGCGGCCCCGGCGACCACGCCAAGGTGCTCGCCGCGTTCGGCATCGGCGGCGCCGTCGGCTCGCTGGCGATGGCGTCGTTCACGATGCCGCGCCGCTACCTCACCGTCATGAACCTGATGTGGGGCGTCGGCTGCCTGCCCTTCATCGTGATGGGTGTCGCCACCGAGATCTGGATGGTCGTCGCAGCCGCCTTCGTGCTCGGCGCGGTCTTCTCGGCGCCGATGGTCATCTGGGGCACGCTGCTCCAGCGCCGGGTGCCGCCGCACCTGCTGGGCCGGGTCGCCTCGCTCGACTTCTTCGTCTCGATCAGCCTGATGCCGGTGTCGATGGCGATCGCCGGGCCGGTCTCCGACGCGATCGGGCTGCGCGCCTGCTTCCTGATCGCCGGCATCGCGCCGGGCGTGTTCGCGATCGTCGCCACGGTCTGGGCGAAGCTGCCGGCCGACGAGATCGCGCACCCGCTGCGTGATCCCGAGCCCGACGAGGCCGAAGTGCTGGTCTAGGCCGAAGCAGGGTCCTGGCCGGTTCGGCTCCGGACCGGCCAGCGTGGTGGCACCCTCGCCCGATGAAGTCCGTGCTCCCGGCTTTGGCGTCCCTCCTCGTGCTCGCGCTCGCGGGCTGCGGCGACTCCGACGAGGAACCCGTCGCCTCCGACTCCTCCGAGACGACGGAGGAGAGCACCACTCCGTCCGAGACGCCGTCGGAGACGCCCACCGAGACGGTGACCCCGAGCGAGACGACGCCGGCCCCCTCGGGCCCGATCGTGCTGGAGGACGGGCGGATCGACCTGTGCTCGGCGATCAGCATCGACGACCTGGCCGCGGCGACCGGATGGACTGCGGTCTCGAGTGGTGAGTACATCGGCGACGGGTCGTGCGAGTGGGAGTTCGTCGAGGCCGAGCTCAACGTCGCCTACGACGAGTACCAGACCTTCGACCAGGTGCGGGAGCAGAGCCAGAACTACGAGGTCGTCGAGCTCGACGGGGTCGGCGACGGCGCCTTCCTCCAGATCTCGCCCATCGAGATCAAGCCGGAGAGCGTCGGCGGCGTGCTCGGCAGCGGCGAGTGGCTCCTCGTCGGTGGTGCCGTCGAGACCGACGAGTCGGTCACCGAGGACGAGCTGGCCACGGCGGCCGAGGCGCTCGTCCGGGCCTGCGCCGCGGTGCTCTGACGACGGTCAGTCCTCCGACATCCGGGAGACCACCTCGGCCTGATGCCGGTGGCCCACCAGCTCGTAGCCCACCACCGTCACCCAGGGCGTGAGCGCCACCACGAGCAGGCACCACTCGAGCGGGACGCCGGCCACGGCGAGCAGGAACGACGCGAACAGCACCAGCCCGCTGAGCGCCACGAGCAGCGTGTGGAACGGGTCGAACTGCCGGGTGAGCAGCGCGTAGAGCCCGTACAGCGCCGCGAGGTAGACCGCCACCGGCGCCACCACCGTGATCACCGTGGCCTCGGTCGACAGCGTCGAGTGGTGCTCGAGGTAGTACGCACCGGCATGCAGCCCGGCGCCGGCGGCGACCAGCGCGCCGAAGATCGCGAGGTGCCCGTAGCCCCAGCCGAACGACCGCTCCTGCCGCACCTGCAGCGCCTCGGCCCAGCGGATCGTGAAGTAGGTCCACCACAGCCCGAAGGTGAGCGCGGTGCCGGCGAAGCCGAGCACGGCGACGTCGGTCGACCAGCCGGGTCCGTGCGGGCCGACCTGGGCGCTCAGCGTCGCCATCGTGCCGATGAGTCCCTCGCCGAGGGTGATGATCACGAGCAGCCCGTACCGCTCCGCGATGTGGTGCGGGTGCCACGGGGTGCCGTCGCCGCGGTGCTCGGCCAGCACCGGACCCGTCACCTCGACGCCGATGAGCACCAGCACGACCACCAGCGAGGCTGCGAGCCCGAGGTGAACCCACGCGTCGACGAGGAGCAGCAGCACCCACCCGGTCTGCGCGCCGAGCAGGGTGAGGATCATCGCCCGGCAGGCGGGGGCGCACGACGGCTCCTGTCGCATCGCGCGGAACCACTGGAGCACCATCGGGACCCGCATGACGACGTACCCGAGGATCATCACCCGGGCGTCGAGGTCGCCGTGGACGACGGAGTCGAACAGGTCGGGGACGCCGAGCGCGAGCACCAGCACGCCGACCATCTGCACCAGCGTCGTGATCCGGTAGGGCCAGTCGTCGGTGTCGAACGCCGAGGCGAACCAGGAGAAGTTGACCCACGCCCAGGTGACCGCGAACACCGCGATCCCGAACGCGACCAGCCCGTCGACGACGTGGTCCTCGGTGAGCGAGTGCGCCAGCTCGTTGGCCGCGGCGCCGTACCCGATCACGAAGGTGAGGTCGAAGAGCAGCTCGAGCGGGGTGGCGGTGCGGCCGTGCTCGTCGGGGTCGCGCCCGACCATCCGCCGTCGCGCGTGCTCGGGTCGGACAGGTAGCTCGGCGCTCACGCCAGAGAGGCTAGGACGGCGCGCCGATGGTGGCGAGCAGCGCGGCCCGCGAGCGGATGCCGAGCTTGCGGTAGACCCGCGACAGGTGGCCCTCGACGGCCTTCACCGAGATGCCGAGCTCCTCGGCGACCTCGCGGTTGGTGCGCCCGCCGAGCGCGAGCAGGGTGACCCGCCGCTCGCCGGCGGTGAGGACGCCGAGCGCCTCGGCGTCCACCCGGCGCGGGCCGTGCCCGAGCCGCTCGAGCAGGCCGCGCGCCCGGCCCTGGAGCAGCGAGAGCTCGTGCCGGCCGGCGTACGCCTCGACCTGGCGCAGCAGCGCCAGCGACTCGGTCTCCTCGCCGACGAGCACGAGGAGGGCGGCCAGGTCGGTGGCCACCTGCGCGGCCAGCCGGGCTGCCTCGGAGTGGGCGAGCAGGTCGCGGGCCTCGCGCAGCAACGCGATCCGGCTGGCGTCGGGCGAGGTGGCGGCGAGCACCCGCAGCGCGGCGGCCACGGTGTGCGCGGTGCCGTGGGTGAGGGCGAGGCGGTGCTGCTCGAGGGCGAGCTCGTGGGCCTCCCGGCGCCGGCCGGTGCGCAGCATCGCCAGCGCCGCGCCGACCCGCCAGTCGACCGCGACGTCGGGGCCCTCGCCGGCGGCGCGGCCCGCCGTCAGGTAGTGCTCGACGGCGGCCTCGGACTCACCGGCCGCGGCGGCGACGTCCCCGCGGGTGTGGGCGACCACGGTGAGGGTGACCGCGTCGTAGCCGGGCTCGAGCAGGTCGAGCTCGGCGGCCGCCGCGGTCGCGAGGTCGAGCCGGGCCTGGGCGAGATGACAGGTCACGGTGAGGGCGATGGCGGTCGCGCGCTCGGCCGTGCCGGCGGTCGCGAGCACCGAGCGGAGGTCGTGCAGGCAGTCCAGCGCCTCACGGACCTGCCCGCGCAGCACGAGGCCGCGCACCGCTCCCAGTCGGTCGTCGCCGACGGCGGTGCCGGGGTGCTCGACGACGGAGACGCTCGACATGCGGCACAACCTAGGTTCGGCGTGTCGCGACCGTCCGACGAATCCGGAATGTGTGCGCGATTTAACGATCGCGGTCTGGTCAGGCGGACCGGTCGACGGCGTGGTAGGTGGCGGTGCGGCCGAGGAAGGCGAGCAGCCGGGCCCCGGGTGTCGCGCCGGCCGCGGGGAGGGCCGGTCCGAACCGCAGCGGGCGATCGGCGTCGTCGACGAGCCGGGCGGCGGCCGGCAGCAGCGCCTCGGCCAGGTCGTCGGGCAGCGGGCGGCCGCGGCCGGTGGCGGCGCCGACGTCCCAGCCGTGGACGGCGATCTCGAGGGTCGCGGTCCGCACCAGCGTCGCGGTGTCGAGCGGGACGCCGGCCACGAGCACCTCCTCGGGCGCCACCTGGCTCCACAGCCCGTGCAGCGCGCAGGCCTTCACCTGGAGCCGGGTCACGCGCGCCTCGGCGTCCCAGCCGGGCACGATCGACACCGCGCCGGCGGCGCCCTCGGCGAAGGCGTCGAGGCCGTCGTCCATGTGGGTCAGCAGGCCGGCCAGGTCCCAGCCGGCGCAGGGCGTGGGCCGGTGCAGGTCGGCGTCGGTCACGCCGGTCAGGGCGGCGCGGGTGTAGACGAGGGCACGGCCGAGCATCTCGAGGGCCGTCATGGCGACTCCGGGTTGGTCGGTTCAGGCGGCGGGCACGTAGTCGGCCGGCAGCGTCGCCGGCAGACCGAAGGTCTCGAACAGCGACGGCTCGAAGAACGCCGTCACGTGGCGCACCTGGTCGCCGTCGAGGTGGAGCACCTGGAGGTGGAACGGCTCGAAGTGGCCGTCCGGGGTGCGCATGTAGAGCGCGAAGGCGGGCTGGCCGTTGGCCACGATCTGCAGCATCGGCATGTCGTGGACGCCGCCGGGGCACTTGGTGCCGATGAGCTCGCCGATGGTGAGGTTGCCCTTGTACCAGTTGGTGAAGGGCGGCATGTCCCACGTGGCGTCGGCCTTGAGCAGGCTGACGATCATGTCGATGTCCTTGGCCCAGAACGCCTCGAGGTAGCGGTCGAGCAGCTTCTGCTGGGTGTCGGTGAGGTCCTCCACGACGGTGTCCTCGGTGAGCGCCCGCTCCTCCATCTGGGCGTGCGCGCGCTGCAGGGCCGAGTTGACGGCGGCCACGGTGGTGTCGAGCGCCTCGGCGGTCTCGGCGGCGGTCCAGCGCAGCACGTCGCGCAGGATCAGGACGGCGCGCTGCCGGGCGGGCAGGTGCTGCAGCGCGGCGACGAAGGCCAGCCGGAGCGTGTCGCGCTCGGTGACCACGACGGCGGCGTCCGGCACCGGCTCGAGCCAGGCGATCTCGTGGTTCTCCTCCAGGGCGTCGCCGGCCATCTGGTCCGACGTGCCGAGCCCGGCCGGCAGCGGCCGCCGCGGCTTGCCCTCGAGGTTGGTGAGGCACACGTTGGTGGCGATCTTGTAGAGCCAGGTGCGCACCGAGCTGCGGCCCTGGAAGTTGGCGCTCGCCTTCCACGCGCGCAGGAACGTCTCCTGCACCAGGTCCTCGGCCTCGTGCACCGAGCCGCTCATCCGGTAGCAGTGCGCGAGCAGCTCGCGCTGGTACCGCTCGGTGAGGGTGTCGAAGTCGTCCAGCTCGGTCCTCGTGTCCGCCGTCATCGCGTCGCTCTGCCGTTCCTCGTGGGTGAGAGTCACTGCCCCGCTCCTGCCGCTGCTCGAGTGTGCCAAGAGTCGAGACCGACGGCGACCCCGTAACTCATCGCTCCTGGCGGATTTCTTTCCGCGCGAGGGCGAGCGCCCGCTCGGCGGCGGGGACGGCGGCGGCGCGGTCGGTGGGGACCAGGCCGACGCGGGTACGGCGGTCGAGGAGGTCGCCGACGTCGTGGGCGCCCTCATGGGTGACGCCGAAGACGAGCTCGGCGAGCGTGACCGGCACGCCGTCGGCCACCGGCGCGAGCAGCTCGTCGTCGCCGAGGCCGGTGACGGCGCGGGCGTTCTCGAGCACCAGGCGCGCCTCGGTGCCGAACCGGCGCACCAGCCGCTCCGGCTCCTCGAGGTCGGCCAGGCGGGCGCGCGGCGCGGCGCCGAGCAGCGGCAGCGTGGCGGTGCGGCAGACGGCGTCGGTGAGGCCGAGCGCGTCGACGGCGTCCTCGGCCATCCGGCGGTAGGTGGTGAGCTTGCCGCCCACCACGGTGACCACGCCGGTGCGGCCGGTGAGCACCGCGTGCCGGCGGGAGAGGTCGGCGGTGGACCCGTCGTCGGCATGGAGCAGCGGCCGCAGCCCGGCGAAGGCACCGACCACGTCGGTGCGGCGCACCGGGTGGGCGAACGACGCGGTGACGACGTCGAGCAGGAACCCGATCTCGGGCTCGGTGGGCTCGGGCACGTCGGGCACCGGGCCGTCGACCGGCTCGTCGGTGAGGCCGACGTAGAGGGTGCCGTCGGGCTGCGGCAGCACCATCACGTAGCGGTTCTTCTCGCCGGGCACCGGCGCGAACACCGACACGGTGAGCCCGGGCAGCGCCGAGCCGCGCAGCACGAGGTGGGTGCCACGACTGGGCCGGAGCGTCACCTCCTCGGCGAGGTCGCCGGCCCACACGCCGGCGGCGTTGACGACGGCGCGGGCGGCCACCCGGTGCACGCCGCCGGTGAGCTCGTCTCGCACCTCCACGCCGCGGCCGGTGGCCGACAGCACCCGGGCGCGGGTGCGCACCTCGGCCCCGAAGGCGACGGCGGTGCGGGCGATCGTGGTGACCAGGCGGGCGTCGTCCTCGAGCTGGCCGTCCCAGCCGAGGATGCCGCCGTCGAGCCCCGCCGGGCGCAGCGACGGTGCCAGCGCGAGCAGCTCGGTGGCCGAGACCCGGCGCGGCGGCGGCAGCGTGGCGCGCGGGGTGTGGGCGGCACGGCGCAGCAGGTCGGCGGCGAAGAACCCGGTGCGGGTGATGGCCCGGTTGTGGCGCGGGAGCGAGGTGGCGAACGGCAGCACGTACGGCATCGGGCGGGTCAGGTGCGGCGCGGTGACGTCCATGAGGATCCCGCGCTCGACGGCGCTCTCGTGGGCGATCGCCACCTGGCCGCTGGCGAGGTAGCGCAGGCCGCCGTGCACGAGCTTGGAGCTCCACCGCGACGTGCCGAAGGCGAGGTCGTGGGCGTCGACGGCGAGCACCGACAGCCCGCGGGAGGCGGCGTCGAGCGCCACGCCGGCGCCGGTGACCCCGAGCCCGACGACGACGACGTCGACCTCGGAGGGAAGGCCGGCCAGGCCGGCCCGGATGCGGTTCTCGGGTGAGTTCACGGCTGGAGACCGTTCGTGAGGAGGATCGTGAGCTCGGCGTCCATCTCGGCCTCGCTCGCCTGCTCGTCGACCATCGTGTGCGCTGACAGCACGAACCCGTGCGCGGCGAGCACCAGCCCCCGGGCGATCGCCACCGGGTTGCCGGCCCGCACCAGGCCGTCGGCCTGCGCGGCCTCGATGGCGACGGCGGTGAGGCTGAGGATGTGGTCCTGCGAGCGGCCGCGCCGCGAGAGCAGGTAGGGGAGGATCAGCTCGGGGTCGACCTCGACGATCCGCACGAACAGCTCGTTCGCGCGCAGCAGCCCCACCGTGCGCACCACGGTCTCGACGAGCGCCTCGACGCTGTCGAGGTCGCGGGTGTCGTCGACGGCGGCGTCCACGACGCCCTCCCACTCGCGGGTCATGAGGTCGCCGAGCAGCGTCGGCATGTCGGCCCAGGTGCGGTAGATCGTCATCCGCGAGACGCCGGCCCGGCGGGCCACCTCGGTGAGCGTGGTGCGCTTCCAGCCGACGTCGAGGATGCAGTCGCGGGCGGCGTCGAGGTAGCCGGAACGGGGGTCCGGAGCCTCGTTGTTGTGACGAAGTGACGTCATGTGTCACACTGTAACACGTGATGCCCTTCGAGCAGACCGAGATGCACCCGAACCGCTGGGGTTCCCCCGACCGCGCCGCCGCGCTGCCCGACTCGGCTCGCGCGATGGTCGACCTGGTCTTCGACCTCAACGACAGCCCCGCCGTCGAGGAGCCCGCGCTGCCGCCCTCCGGCCTCGCGCCGGCCCTCGTCGAGAAGCTGGGAGAGCTGCTCGGCGCCGAGCACGTGCTCGCCGACGACGCCACCCGCCGGCTGCGCACCCGCGGCAAGTCCACCCCCGACCTGATCCGGGCGCGCACCGGCGACCTCAGCGACGCCCCGGACGTCGTCGTCCGGCCCGGATCGCACGACGACGTCGCCGCGGTGCTGGCGTTCGCGGTCGAGCACCACGTGGCCGTGGTGCCGTTCGGCGGCGGCACGTCGGTGACCGGCGGCCTGGTCGCGCGCCGCGAGGGCTACGCCGGCCTGGTGTCGCTCGACCTGGTGCGGATGAAGCGGCTGCTCGCCGTCGACACCACGTCGATGACCGCCACCCTCGAGCCCGGCCTGCGCGGCCCCGAGGCCGAGGCGCTGCTCGCCGAGCAGGGGCTCACCCTCGGCCACTACCCGCAGTCCTTCGAGTACGCCACCATCGGCGGCTTCGCGGCCACCCGCTCGAGTGGCCAGGCCAGCGCCGGCTACGGCCGGTTCGACGCGCTCGTCGTCGGACTCCGGGCCGCCACGCCACGCGGTGAGCTGCGGCTGGGCAGTGCGCCCGCCAACGCCGCCGGCCCCGACCTGCGCCAGCTGCTGCTCGGCTCCGAGGGCGCGTTCGGCGTGCTCACCGAGATCACCGTCCGGGTGCGCGTGCTGCCCGAGCAGAAGACCTACGAGGGCTGGCGCTGGCCGTCGTTCGACGCCGGCACCGACGCCATGCGCACCCTCGCCCAGGCCGGCCTGCTGCCGACGGTGATCCGGCTCTCCGACGAGTCCGAGACGGCGATCAACCTGGCCCGTCCCGACGCCCTCGGCACCGAGGAGCCCGGCTGCCTCATGATCACCGGCTACGAGGGCACCGCCGACGCGGTGGCCGCGAAGCGTGCCGCCGTCACCGCCGTGCTCGAGGGGATCGGCGGCACCGCGCTCGGCGAGGAGCCCGGCACCGCGTGGGTCGAGGGCCGGTTCGCCGCGCCCTACCTGCGCGACTCGATGCTCGACGTCGGTGTGCTCGTGGAGACCCTCGAGACCGCCACCTTCTGGT
Source organism: uncultured Actinomycetota bacterium (assembly GCA_963780355.1). Classification (GTDB taxonomy): domain Bacteria; phylum Actinomycetota; class Actinomycetes; order Propionibacteriales; family Nocardioidaceae; genus Nocardioides. The sequence goes on along the minus strand of CAWABT010000001.1, from coordinate 612,478 downwards.
CGAACCGGCAGGCCCTCTACGACGGCGTCAAGACGGCCCTCACGAGCAGCCTCGGCGACGGCGCACTCGTGCTGTGCCACGTCAGCCACGTCTACGAGACCGGCTGCTCGCTCTACTTCACCGTCGCCGCCCAGCAGGGCGACGACCCCGTCGCGCACTGGCTCGCCGCCAAGGCAGCCGCCAGCGACGCGATGATGGCGGCCGGCGCCACCATCACCCACCACCACGCCGTCGGCACCGACCACCGGCCGTGGCTGCCGCAGGAGATCGGCGACCTCGGCGTCTCGGTGCTCCGCGCCGTCAAGGCCGACCTCGACCCCACCGGCGTCCTCAACCCGGGGGTGCTCGTGCCGTGAGCCGTTCGTTCGCGTTCCTGGTCAACCCCGCCTCCGGCGGCGGCGCCGCCGCGGGCGCCGTCGTGCCGGTGGCCCGGATCCTGCGTGACGCCGGCGCGCGGGTCGAGGTCACCTACTCGCCCGGTCCGCAGGCGATGGCCGGCCTGGTGGCCGAGGCGGTCGCCGCCGGCGACGTCGTGGTGTCGGTCGGCGGCGACGGCATGCTGTCGTCGCTCGCGGGCGCCGTGTCCTCGGCGGGCGGCACGCTCGGTGTGGTGCCGGCCGGCCGTGGCAACGACTTCGCCCGCATGCTCGGCCTGCCCGACGAGGTCGAGGGCCAGGCGCGCGTGCTGCTCGAGGGCACCGAGCGGAAGGTCGACCTCGTCTCCTACCGCGACGGCGACACCACCCGCGTGGTGGCCGGCTCGGTCTACAGCGGCATCGACGCCCGCGCGAATGTGATCGTCGACCGCGCCCACCGGCTGCCCGGCGCGCTCCAGTACCCCTACGCCGCACTGCGGGCGATCGCCACCTACCGGCCGCACCGGTTCGTGCTCGACGTCGACGGCGTCGCGCACGAGTACCACGCCGCCACCGTGGTGATCGCGAACTCCGGCTACTACGGCAAGGGCATGCACGTCGCGCCCGACGCGGAGATCGACGACGGCCTGCTCGACATCGTCGTCGTGGGCGCCGCCTCGCGGCTCGCGCTGATGCGCGCGCTCCCGACCATCTACGACGGCCGCCACGTCGACCGCGACGAGGTCACGGTGCTGCGCGGCACGCGGGTCGAGCTCACCGCCGACCCCGCGGCCGCGGTCGGAGGTGACGGCGAGCAGCTCGGCAGCCTCCCCACCGCCGACGCCGTGCCGGCCGTCGTCGAGGTGCTCCCGGCCGCGCTGACCGTGATCAGCTAGCGAAGCACCAGACCAGCAGGTCGGTCGGCACCGCGGCGGTCACCTCGTAGGACGGCTCGTCGGTCATGAGGATCGCGTCGCCGGCCGAGAGCGGCTCGGCGAGCGAGAAGCGCAGCAGCGCGCCGGTCGCCACGAAGGCGTGCACCCGCGGGGCCGCCGGCAGCGCGAGCACGTCGCCGCCGTCCAGCCGGGCGACGGCGAACGACGCGTCGCCGACCGTCAGTGCGGGCACCAGCCGGCCGGCGTCGAGCGCGAGCGGGCGGACGGCGTAGTGCGGCGACGCGTCAGGATCCCCGCGCAGCCAGACCTGCACGAACCGGCACGGTCCGTCCGGCGTGGCGAGCTCGCTGTGCTCGACGCCGGCACCGGCCGACAGGTGCGCCACCGACCCCGCGACGACGACCGCCCGGCCGTGCTCGGCGTCGGTGTGCTCGAGTGCTCCGCTGACCACCCAGGTGACGATCTCGAGCCCGGAGTGGGTGTGCGGCTCGAAGCCGAGACCTCGGCCGAGCAGGTGGTCGTCGTGGCAGACCATCGGTCCGAAGTCGAGGTGCTCGGGGTCGTGGTGCTCGCCGAACGAGAACGCGTGGTGCGACACGCGACCGCGCTCGCGGTCGACGAATCGGTCGGTTCCCCGGCGAATTGCGACGGTCATCACCATGATGGTGCCGTGCCGAGTGCCGTGGGGGACCTCGGGGGTGCTCAGCGGTGACTGCGCTGCCCCCGGGCTTCGTGCTGGGCGCCTGCACCGCGGCCTACGCCGTGGAGGGCGCCGTGGCCGACGACGGCCGCGGCCAGAGCGTGTGGGACACCTTCGCCCGCCGGTTCGGCGCGATCGCCGACGGCTCCAACGGCGACGTCGCGGCCGACGCCTACCACCGGGTCGGGGAGGACCTCGACCTGCTGAGCGGGCTCGGCGTCGGCGGCTACCGGTTCTCGGTGTCGTGGTCGCGGGTGCAGCCGTTCGGCGCAGGCGAGGTGAACCGCGCCGGTCTCGACCACTATGACCGGCTCGTCGACCAGCTGCTCGAGCGAGGCATCGCGCCGATGGTCACGCTCTACCACGCCGACCTGCCGCAGCCCCTCGAGGACGACGGCGGCTGGCTCAACCCCGAGACGCCGCTGCGGTTCGCCGAGTACGCCGCGCTGGTCGGCGCCCGGCTGGCCGACCGCGTCGCCCACTGGGTGCCGGTGGCCTCGCCCAACGCCGTCACGATGCTCGGCTACTCGCTCGGCGTGCACGCGCCCGGCCGGGCCCTCCCGCTCGAGGTGCTCCCCGTCGTCGCCCACCACCTGCTCGTGGCCCACGGCCGCGGCGTCATCGCGCTGCGCGAGGCGGGCGCCCGCAGCGTCGGCTGCTCCAACCACCACGCACCGATGTGGCCGGCGTCCGAGGAGCCCGCCGACGTCGGCGCCACCAAGCTGTTCGACGCGCTGTGGAACGGCCTCTACCTCGAGCCGATGCTGCTCGGCCGCTACCCCACCGACCTGCTGCCGCTGCTCGAGGACGACTTCGTGCAGCCCGGCGACCTCGCCCTCATCCGGCAGCCGCTCGACTTCTACGGCGTCGGCTACTCCGGCCCGTACCGGGTGGCGGCCGCGCCGGAGGACGCCGAGGTGCCGTTCGTGATGCTCGACCCGCTCGGCCACCCCACCACGGACAGTGGTCAGCCGATCGTCCCCGACGCATTGCGCGAGTGGCTCATCATGTTCCGCGCCCGCTACCGGGCCGCGCTGCCGCCGATCATCATCACCGAGTGCGGCGCCGACTTCGACGACGTCGTCGGCCCCGACGGCACCGTCGACGACGCGCTGCGGGTCGACTTCCTCGACCGGCACCTCACCGCCGTCGCGGACGCCGCCCAGCGCGGCGTCGACATCCGCGGCTTCTACGTGTGGAGCCTGCTCGACGGGTTCGGCTGGTCCGACGGCTACACCCACGGCAACGGCATCGTGCACGTCGACCGGCAGACGCAGGACCGCACGCCGAAGTCGTCCTACCGCTGGTTGGCCGAGCAGATCGCGAGGCAGACGAAGTCCCTCGGTTGAGCCGGTTCGCGGCCCGCCGTCAGCGGTGGGCCAGCACGTAGAGCGACGGCCCCTGGGTCTCGCGCCCGTGCACGTACTCCTCGACGGTGAGCCCGGCGTCGTAGAGCGTGGCCTCGAAGAAGCCGCGCTCGTAGGTGACGTCGTCGGGCCGACCGACCTTCTCCTCGGAGTCCGGCACGTCCTGGGCGACCCACGCCGTCAGCACCACCCGGGCCCGCGGCGCCAGCACCGCCGCGATGCTCGTCGCCCAGCCGGTCACGTCGGCGGTGACGAAGTGGGTGAAGGCGGCCCCGGTGTAGAGCAGGTCGACGCTCTCCGGCTCGGCCGGGATGTCGTAGACCCGGTCCGCGGTCTCGACGAGGGTGAACCGGTGGTGATCGTCGGCGAGGTGGTCGCGCGCCCACTCCAGGTTCTCGGCCCGGACGTCGACGCCGTGGTAGTCGGCCACGTGACCCGTGAGGTGCCGGATGCCGATCGCGAGCCGGCCCGCGCCGCAGCCCCAGTCGAGCACCCGAGTGCGTGGTCCCAGCCCGGCGCGGCGGCGCAGGACCTGGGCCTCGCGCATGGCGCCGGCCAGGTAGTCGCCGTCGGAGATCTCGGCCGGTCCGCCACCACGCAGCCGCGGGGGCGGCAGCGGGATCGCCTTCGCAGTCGACACGGCTCGGATTCTAGGAGCCGTCACTCCAGGGCGGTGGCCAGCCGTCGCACGATCTCGGTCAACCGGGCCTCGCTGGTGGCGAAGTTGAGCCGGACGTGGCCGAGCAGGCCGGGGTGGTAGTCGCCGCCGGGCGCCAGCCTCACCCGCGACCGCTCCAACGCGACGGCGGCCGGGTCGTCCTGGCCGTAGGACCGTAGGTCGACCCACGCCAGGTAGGTGGCCTCGACCGGGCGCATCCGCGCCTCCGGCAGGTGCTCCGCGAGCAGGGCGACCAGCAGGTCGCGCTGCCGGGCCAGCTTCTCGCGCAGCGCGGCGAGCCACTCGTCGCCGTCGCGATAGGCCGCGATCGACGCGACCACGCCGAGCACCGACCACGAGTCGTTGCGCGAGTCCGGCTGCTCGGCCAGCCGGCGGAACGTCGCGTCGTCGCCGGTGACGAACTGCGCGCACTTGAGGCCGGCGGTGTTGAACGCCTTCGACGCCGCGACCACCGACACCGCGTGGTCGGCGGTGCCCTCGATGCTCAGGTAGGGCACATGGTCGCGGCCGTCGAGCACCAGCGGCGCGTGGATCTCGTCCGAGATCACCCGCGCACCGTGCCGCAGCACGACGTCGCGCACGCCCTCGAGCTCAGCGCGCGTGAACACCCGACCCCACGGGTTGTGCGGCTGGGTGAGCAGCAGGGTGCGGGCGCCGGCGGCGAACAGCGCGTCGAGCCGGTCGAGGTCGAGCTCGGCCCGGTCGGCGTCCGGGTCGACGACGAGGTCGGCCCGCTCCCGGCCGGTGAGCCAGGGGAGGTGCAGCTGCGGGGCGTACCCCGGCAGCGGCATCACCAGCGGGCCCGGCTCGCTCAGCACGTCGAGCGCGATCCGCACGCCGGCGGTGACGTCGACCGTGGCCAGCACGCGGCCGGGGTCGACCTCGTGGCCGAACTGCCGCTTCGCGAACCCGGCGTACGCCTCGCCGAGCTCGCCGCCCTCCGCGAACCGCGGGTAGCTCGTCATCCCCGCGGCCACGGCGGCCTGCAGCGCCTCGATGACCACCGGCGCCGTCGCGTAGTCCATCTCCGCGACCCACGCGGGCAGCACGTCGTCGTCGACCTCACCCCACTTGCACACCAGGGAGTGGCGGGCCTCGTCGTCGCTCAGGTCGCGGATCACGCCGGTGACGCTACCGTCGCCGCCGTGAGCGATGACGAGATCGTGCTGGGGCAGGGGACCGGGCCGCTGCGGGGCGTCAAGGTGGTCGAGATCGCCGGCATCGGGCCGGGACCGCACGCCTGCATGATCCTCGCCGACCTCGGCGCCGACGTGATCCGCGTCGAGCGGCCGGGCGGGCAGGCGCTGGCCGGCGGAGCGACGATGGTGCTCAACCGCGGGCGTCCCAGCGTCGCGCTCGACCTGAAGAACCCCGAGGCCCGGCAGGTCGTGCTCGACCTCGTGAAGGACGCCGACGTGCTCGTCGAGGGGCTGCGGCCCGGCGTCACCGAGCGGCTCGGCATCGGGCCCGACGACTGCCTCGCCGTCAACGAGCGACTCGTCTACGGCCGGATGACCGGCTGGGGCCAGGACGGCCCGCTCGCCACGGCGGCCGGGCACGACATGAACTACATCGCCATCACCGGCACCCTGTTCGGCCTCGGCCAGGACAAGAGCAGGCCGCACTTCCCGGCCAACCTGGTGGGCGACTTCGGCGGCGGCTCCACCTACCTGGTGATCGGCGTCCTCGCCGCGCTGCTCGAGGCGAAGGTGTCCGGCCAGGGGCAGGTGGTCGACGCCGCGATCGTCGACGGAACCGCCCACCTCAACGCGATGACGTCGGCCTTCCTCGCCAGCGGCGGCTACCAGGAGGAGCGCGCCGCGAACCTGCTCGACGGCGGCGTGCCGTTCTACGACGTCTACGCGACCAGCGACGGGCGGCACGTGAGCGTCGGTGCGCTCGAGCCGCAGTTCTTCGACGCGCTCGTCACCACGCTCGGGGTGAAGGACACGTGCCCCGGCCAGGCCGACCTCGAACGCTACGACGAGATGCGAGCGACCTTCACCGAGGCGTTCGCGAGCCGCACGCTGGCCGAGTGGGTCGAGACCTTCGAGGGCACCGACGCCTGCGTGGCCGGCATCGTCACGCTCACCGAGGCCCACGACCACCCGCACCTGAGGGCCCGCGGCACCTTCGTCGAGCACCACGGCGTCACCCAGCCGCAGCCGGCGCCGCGGTTCTCCCGCACCGCCGCCGGCCTCGGCGGCCCGCCGCCGCTGCCCGGCCAGCACAGCCGTGTGGCGCTCACCGCCTGGGGGGTCGACGACGTCGACGGCCTGCTCGACCGCGGGGTCGCCGTCCAGGCGTGACCTGCCTCACGCCACTGTTGAACATCTGTCAACAAGCGGCGTAATCTCGGGCCATGCGCACGACCGAACACGTCGACGTCCTCATCGTCGGTGCAGGACTCAGCGGCATCGGCGCCGCCTGCCAGCTCACGGCGGCTCACCCCGACCGCACGGTCGCCGTCCTCGAGGGCCGCGACACCTTCGGCGGCACGTGGGACCTGTTCCGCTACCCCGGCGTCCGGTCCGACTCCGACATGTTCACCTTCGGCTTCCACTGGCGCCCCTGGCCCAGCGACACCGCGCTGGCCGACGGCGACCTGATCCTCCACTACCTCCGCACGGTGGCCGAGGAGTACGAGGTCGACAAGCTGATCCGCTACCGGCACCGGGTCACAGGCGCCTCCTGGGACAGCGAGACCGCCCGCTGGACCGTCGACGTCGAGCACGACGGCGCCCCGCTCACGATCACCTGCAACGTGCTGTGGGGCTGCACCGGCTACTACGACTACGAGAACCCGCACGACGCGCAGCTGCCGGGCCTCGACGACTTCGCCGGCCAGGTGGTGCACCCGCAGTTCTGGCCCGAGGACCTCGACTACGCCGGCAAGAAGGTCGTGATCGTCGGCTCCGGCGCCACCGCCGTCACGCTCGTGCCGGCGCTGGCCGACGACGCCGAGCTGGTCACGATGCTCCAGCGCACGCCCACCTACATCCTCCCGCAGCCCGCGCGCGACCCGCTCGCGAAGCTGCTCGGCCGGCTCCCGAACCGGCTCAGCTACCCGGTGGTGCGGTGGTCGAACATCCTCAAGCTCGTCGGCAGCTACCAGCTGATGCAGCGCTTCCCGAAGCAGGGCCGGGCGTTCATCCGCAAGATCACCGAGGCGCAGCTGCCCGACCACCTCTCCTACGACGACCACTTCCAGCCGCCGTACGACCCGTGGGACCAGCGCCTCTGCGCCGTCCCGGACGGTGACTTCTTCAAGTCGCTGCGCAACGGCAGCGCCACCGTGGTCACCGACACCATCGACACCTTCACGCCCACCGGCGTCCGGCTCGCCTCGGGCGAGGAGCTCGAGGCCGACATCGTCGTCACCGCCACCGGCCTGCGGGTCAAGGCGTTCGGCGATCTCGACGTCACGGTCGACGGCGATCGCGTCGCCGTGTCCGAGGAGATGGCCTACAAGGGCCTGATGCTCACCGGGCTGCCCAACTTCGTCTACACCGTCGGCTACACGAACGCCTCGTGGACGCTGAAGGCCGACCTCGTCGGTGAGTACGTCGTCCGGCTGCTGCAGCACCTCGACGAGCACGGCTACCGCAGCGTCGTGCCGGTGCGCGATGAGTCGGTCGCCGAGCGCCCGTTCATGGACCTGTCCTCCGGCTACGTGCGGCGCGCGCTGCCGCACCTGCCCAAGCAGGGCGACCGCGCGCCGTGGCAGCTCAGGCAGAACTACCTCGTCGACACCCGGACCATCCGTCGGGGTGTTCTGGACGACGGCGCACTGCAGTTCTCTTGAGCCATGGGACTCGACGACAAGATCAGCAACAAGACCGAAGAGCTCAAGGGCAAGGGCAAGGAAGGCGCCGGCAAGGCGACCAACGACCGTGAGCTCGAGGGCGAGGGCAAGAACGACCAGTCCTCCGCCAAGCTCAAGGGCGCCGGCGAGAAGGTCAAGGACGCCGCGAAGGACGCCAAGGACGGGATCACCAAGTAGCACTCCCCGCCCATCGATCCTCACCCCCGTCTCGCTAGCGTGAAGCGACGGGGGTGAGGCACGTATGAGGCAGTGGATCGAGCGGTCCTTGTTGGAGGTCGTCCCGCGCGACCACCGGCAGTCGACCCGCGACCTGCGCCGCCGTCGGGTCGTCACCGTCGGGTTCGTCCTGCTGGGCGCGATGTTCCTCGGCGTCCTGCTGCGGCTGGACCCGGGCAGCGCGGAGTTCACGGCCGCCTCCTTCGGGCTGGCCGGCGTCTGGGCCGTCGGCGCCGTCGCCTCCGGCCCGCTCCACCTCGGCCGGATCGTCCGGCACGACATGCACGTGCGGCCGGTGGTGCAGCCGCTCGCGCTGGGCTTCGGGCTGGCCGGCGTCTTCGTGCTCGGGTCGCTCGTCGTCCGCGAGATCGACCCGCTGCGCGACCAGGTGGCCGACGTCCTCGACTTCGCCTCCGAGGGCACCCTGTGGGTGCTCGTGGTGGTCACCACGGTCAACGGGATCGCCGAGGAGCTCTTCTTCCGCGGCGCCGCCTACGCCGCGATCACCCGCCACCCGGTGGCCTGGACGTCGGTGGCCTACACGATCGCCACCGCCGCCACCGGCAACGTGATGCTCAGCTTCGCCGCCGTGCTCCTGGGAATCCTCTGCGGCCTCCAGCGCCGCGCCTCCGGCGGCATCCTCGCGCCGATCCTCACCCACTGCGCGTGGTCGCTGACGATGCTCCTCGCGCTGCCGCCGCTCTTCGGCGTGTGAGTCCCGGGGGTCTCGACACGGACTCGCTGACGCTCGTCCGGCTCGACCACCGGCCGACTCCGGTGGTCGAGCCCCGTGAGCGCCAGCGAGCGGGTGTCGAGACCCCCGGGCCCTCAGCCCTCCTCGAGCGCCTTCCGCACCGCGTCGCGGTAGCCCATCGGCTCGCCGGGCACGAGGTCACGGATCGAGTCGTCGGTGACGACGACCTCGGTCGACATCGAGTCGATGAGGTTCTTGGCCGTCATGGTGTCGACGTCGGTGACGAACGAGATCCAGTGCGACGACAGCGACGGCGTCAGCACCGGCACCGTCACGATCGGCGGCACCCGGCGCCCCATCTCCTGGGCGGCCAGCTTCATCATGTCGAGGTAGGTGAGAACCTCGGGCCCGCCGATCTCGTACACCTGGCCGAGCGCGCGCTCCTCGCCGACGACGCCCACCAGGTAGCGCACGACGTCGTCGATCGCGATCGGCTGGGTGCGGGTGTTGACCCACCGCGGCACCACCATCGCGGGCAGGTTCTTCACCAGCTGCCGGGTGATCTCCCACGAGATGCCTCCGGCGCCGACGACGATCGCGGCACGCAGCACGGTGACCGGCACCCCGCCCTCGGCGAGCTTGCCCTCCACCTCGCGCCGGGAGCGTAGGTGGGGCGAGAGGTCCTCGTCGTCGGCGCCGAGCCCGCCGAGGTAGACGATCTGCCGTACCCCGCACGCGGCCGCCGCCCGCCCGAAGTCGCGGGCGGCCTGGGCGTCCTTGCGCTCGAAGTCGGAGTCGTCGAGCGAGTGCACCATGTAGACAGCCACGTCGACGCCGGTGAGTGCGTCGGAGAGCGAGCCGGGGTCGCCGACGTCACCGCCGACGGCCTCGCCCTCGCCGTCGTACCTGTCGGGGTTGCGCGTCATCGCGCGGACGTCGTGGCCGGCCTCGACCAGCGCGGGCACGAGCCGATGGCCCACGAACCCGGTCGCTCCGGTCACCAGCACAGTCGTCATGTGGCCACAGTAGGGATGCGCGCCGATTCAGGCGTTCACCCCGCTGGGCCGTAGGCTCTAGGTAAAGCAGCGGCTCGTCCAGGGCCGCTCCGCGCAGGCCGCCCTCCAGCGCCGCGCGTTCCATCCAGCTTCAGGACTGATCAATGTCGTCTCGTTCCTTCGCCGATCTCGGCGTGCCCGCCCGCCTCGCCGCCGTCCTCGCGGACGCCGGCATCACGATCCCCACGCCCATCCAGGACGCGACCCTGCCCGACTCGCTCGCCGGCAAGGACGTGCTCGGTCGCGGCCGCACCGGCAGTGGCAAGACCTACGCGTTCCTGCTGCCGCTCGTCGCGCGGCTGACCGACGGCCGCGGTGCCGCGGCCAAGAAGCCCCGCGCCCTGATCCTGGTGCCCACCCGCGAGCTCGCCGGCCAGGTGCACGCCGCCCTCCAGCCGCTCGCGGCGGCGGCCGGTCTCACCTCGCTGACCGTCTACGGCGGTGTCGGCCAGAACCCGCAGGTCGCCGGGCTCCGCCGCGGCGCCGACGTCGTCGTCGCCTGCCCCGGCCGGCTCGAGGACCTCATCGGCCAGGGCCACTGCCGGCTCGACGCCGTCGAGGTCACCGTGCTCGACGAGGCCGACCACATGGCCGACCTCGGCTTCCTGCCCGCCGTCCGCCGGCTGCTCGACGGGACGCCGCGCGGCGGCCAGCGGCTGCTGTTCTCCGCCACCCTCGACAAGGCGATCGACGTGCTCGTGAAGCGCTACCTCGCCGCGCCCGTCGTCCACGAGGCCGACTCGGTGCAGTCGCCGATCGCGTCCATGGACCACCACGTGCTGCACCTGCGCCGCGAGCACCGGCTCGACGTCCTCGTCGACCTCGCCTCCGCGCCCGGTCGCACCGTCGTCTTCACCCGCACCAAGCACGCCGCGAAGGCGCTGGCCCGCCAGCTCAACAAGGCCGGGGTGCCCGCCGTCGACCTGCACGGCAACCTCGGCCAGAACGCCCGCACCCGCAACATGGCGGCGTTCCACTCCGGCGAGGCCACCACGCTGGTGGCCACCGACATCGCCGCCCGCGGCATCCACGTCGACGACGTCGCCCTCGTGGTGCACGCCGACCCGCCGTCGGAGCACAAGGCGTACCTGCACCGATCCGGCCGCACCGCGCGCGCCGGCGCCGCGGGCACCGTGATCACGCTGATGACCGACGAGCAGCGCAACGACGTCCGGCAGCTCACCCGCGCCGCCGGCATCCACCCCACGACCACCAAGATCGACGGCGCCCGCCACCCGGTGCTCACCACGCTGGCACCCGGCGAGCGTTCGCTCCCGGGCGGCTTCGCGGTCGCCGCACCCCAGCCCGCCGGACGTCGCTCCGGCGGCGGCGGTGGCAACCGCGGCCGGTCTGGCGGCGGTGGCGGCGGCAAGCGCCGCTCCGGCGGCGGCAACGGCGGTGGCAACGGGGGCGGCGGACGTCGTCGCTCCTCCTCGGCCCGCCCCGCGCGCAGCGGCGGCCACAGCGCAGCATCGTTCAGCTCCGGCCGCTGACCTGCTCCGACGCTGGTTGAGTAGCGGCCCGCGAGGAACGAGCGGGCTCGCGTATCGAAACCACCCGAGCGGTCTCGGCGAAGCAACCATGCCGGTGGTCTCGTAGCCGTTGACGACCGGTGGTTTCGATACGCGCAGTCACGACCTCCTTCGTCGGTCGTGCGCGCTACTCAACCCGCGCTCGCGACGGGGTCGACCTCCTTCGTCGGTCGACCCCTGCTCGCTTGGTCTCGTCCATGCCGGCCTCGTAGGCGGCGACCAGCGAGGCGATCGAGAGCGGCTTGAGCCGCTCCACCACGCCCTGCACGGTCTCGGGGGTGGCGCCGGCCTCCAGGTACGCCGGCCAGGCGAGCCGGCGGAAGACGTCGTACAGCTCGTGCGCGATCTCGCGGCCGTGCCGCTCGTACACCTCCTGCGCTGCCCGGGCCGCCGTCACCGGGAAGCCGAGGTCGAGCAGCCCGAGCGCCAGCGACAGCTGGGAGAGCGCGACGTCGCAGCGGCCGTCGTCGCGCAGGTGCACGACGCCGAGCGCCACGAGGATGTCGACCTCGTCGTCGGTGAGCGGGCGGTCGGCGCGCAGGTCGAGCTCGGCGCGGTCGAGGGTGACCGGGCGGTCGGAGTGCCAGGGCGCCAGCATCGAGCGGCGCAGCGCGATGTCACCGGGGCTGGCGTCGGCCGGGATGCCGGCGACGTACTGCTCGATGGCGGCGAGCGTGAAGCCGTGAGCCTGCAGCTCCTGCACCAGCTCGAGCCGGGCCACGTGGTCGGCGGTGTAGTAGCCGGACCGGCCGCGCCGGATCGGCGGCGGCACCAGCCCACGGGTCGTGTAGAAGCGGACGTTGCGCACCGTCAGCCCCACGCGTTGCGTGAGCTCGTCGAGCGTGAGCAGCTCGTCCTCCGGCACTGGCGTGACCCACCTCTCGTTCCTTGACGATCGTGACAGTATTGGTGTCACAATCGTGGGACAAGCGTGTCACAGCAGAGGACGGTCATGGCTGAAGCATTCGTGTACGACCACATCCGGACGCCTCGGGGCAAGGGCAAGGCGGCGGGCTCGCTGCACGAGGTGAAGCCGGTCGACCTGGCCGTCGGTCTCCTCGACGAGCTGCGCAAGCGCAACCCCACCTTCGATCCCGGCCGGGTCGACGACGTCGTGCTCGGCGTCGTGACGCCGGTCGGCGAGCAGGGCGGCGACATCGCCAAGACCGCCGCGCTCGCCGCGGGCTACCCCGAGACCGTCGCCGGCGTGCAGCTGAACCGCTTCTGCGCCTCCGGTCTCGAGGCCGTCAACCAGGCGGCCGGCCGCATCCGCGGCGGCATGGAGGACCTCATCCTCGCCGGCGGCGTCGAGTCGATGAGCAACGTGCCGATGGGCTCCGACGGCGGCGCCTGGGCCTCCGACCCCGCCACCGCGCTGGCCACCGGCTTCGTGCCGCAGGGCATCGGCGCCGACCTCATCGCCACCATCGAGGGCTGGGGCCGCGACGACGTCGACGCCTACGCCGCCGAGTCGCACCACCGCGCCGCCAAGGCGTGGGCCAACGGCTACTTCAGCGAGTCGGTCATCCCGGTCGTCGACATGAACGGCGTCACCGTGCTGGACCACGACGAGACGGTCCGCCCCGACACCAGCCCCGAGGGCCTGGCCGGCCTCAAGCCGAGCTTCGCCCAGATCGGCAAGGACGCCGGGTTCGACGACGTCGCGCTCGAGAAGTACCACTGGATCGAGAAGATCGACCACGTCCACCACGCCGGCAACTCCTCCGGCATCGTCGACGGCGCCGCACTCGTCGCCGTCGGCAACGAGCAGGTGGGCACCGACCTCGGCCTCACCCCGCGCGCCCGCATCGTCTCGATGGCCGTCAGCGGCGCCGACCCGACGATCATGCTCACCGGCCCCGCACCCGCCGCCCGCAAGGCGCTGGCCAAGGCCGGTCTCGAGGTCTCCGACATCGACCTGTTCGAGATCAACGAGGCCTTCGCCGCCGTCGCCATGCGGTTCATGAAGGACCTGGACATCTCCCACGAGATCACCAACGTCAACGGCGGCGCCATCGCCATGGGCCACCCGCTCGGCGCCACCGGCGCCATGATCCTCGGCACGCTCATCGACGAGCTCGCCCGTCGCGACCAGAAGCGCGGCCTCGCCACGCTCTGCGTCGGCGGCGGCATGGGGATTGCGACGATCGTCGAATTGGTCTAGCGGCCACGTTCGTCGAGCTTGTCGAGACGCCGCCCCGACGTTCGTCGAGCTTGTCGAGACGTCCGAGCCGATCCACCCAAGCCACCTGACAGCCAGCAGCGAACAGGACATCACCGCATGAGCACCGCCACCGAGCAGCAGACCGCCGTCCGCTACGAGCAGGACTCCGACGGCATCGTCACCCTCACCCTCGACGACCCGACCCAGTCGGCGAACACGATGAACCAGCTCTACATCGACTCCATGGAGGCCGCCGTCAAGCGGCTCCAGGACGAGCAGGACTCGGTCACCGGCGTCGTCGTCGCCTCCGCCAAGAAGACCTTCTTCGCCGGCGGCGACCTGCACGACATGACGAAGGCCCGGCCCGAGAACGCGGCCGAGATCTTCGCGCTCGCCGAGCGGGTGAAGGCCGCGCTGCGTGTGCTCGAGCTGTTCCCGAAGCCCGTGGTGGCCGCGATCAACGGCGCCGCGCTCGGTGGCGGCTACGAGATCGCGCTCGCCACCAACCACCGGATCGTCGTCGACGACCCGAAGGCCGTCGTCGGCCTGCCCGAGGTGAGCCTCGGCCTGCTGCCCGGTGGTGGCGGCGTCACCCGCGTGATCCGCAAGTTCGGCCTGCAGGACGGCCTCATGACCGTGCTGCTCGAGGGCAAGCAGTTCAAGCCCGAGCAGGCCAAGGAGAAGGGCCTGGTCGACGAGGTCGTCCCCTCCCGCGACGAGCTCATCCCGGCTGCGAAGGCGTGGATCAAGGCCAACCCCGAGGCGCACCAGAACCCGTGGGACGCCCCCGGCTACAAGATGCCCGGCGGCAACCCGAAGTCCCCCGCGCTGGCCGCGTTCCTCCCGGCGTTCCCGGCGCTGCTGCGCCAGCAGACCAAGGGCGCCGTCTACCCGGCCGCCCGCGCGATCCTCAGCGCCGCGGTCGAGGGCGCGAGCCGTGACTTCGACACCGCCTCGCGGATCGAGTCGCGCTACCTCACCAAGCTGGTCACCAACCAGGGCTCGAAGAACATGATCCAGGCGTTCTTCTTCGACCTGCAGGCGATCAACTCCGGTGCGCTGCGCCCGCAGGGCATCGAGCCCTGGAAGGGCACCAAGGTCGGCGTCCTCGGCGCCGGCATGATGGGCGCCGGCATCGCCTACGTGTGCGCCAAGGCCGGCATGGACGTCGTCCTCAAGGACGTCGAGACCGCCAACGCCGAGAAGGGCAAGGCCTACAGCGAGACCATCCTCGACAAGGCCATCGCCAAGGGCCGCTCGACCGAGGAGAAGAAGGCCGAGCTGCTCGGCCGCATCACGGCCACCGCCGACCCGGCCGACCTGGCCGGCTGCGACCTCGTCATCGAAGCCGTCTTCGAGGACCCCTCGCTCAAGCACAAGGTGTTCGCCGAGATCGCGGAGCACGTGAACCCCGACGCGCTGCTCTGCTCCAACACCTCCACGCTGCCGATCACCAGCCTGGCCGAGGGCGTCGACCGCCCGGAGGACTTCATCGGCCTGCACTTCTTCAGCCCCGTCGACAAGATGCCGCTGGTCGAGATCATCAAGGGCGAGCAGACCTCCGACGAGGCGCTGGCCAAGGCCTACGACGTCGTCCAGCAGATCCGCAAGACGCCGATCGTCGTCAACGACAGCCGCGGCTTCTACACCTCGCGGGTCATCGGCTTCATGGTCAACGAGGGCATGGCGATGCTCGCCGAGGGTGTGCGGCCGTACTCCATCGAGCGCGCCACCACCCAGGCCGGTTACCCGGCCCCGGTGCTGCAGCTCTCCGACGAGCTCAACCTCGAGCTCATGGCCAAGATCGCGAAGGCCACCAAGGACGCCGCCGGCCCCGACTACGTCGAGCACCCCGGCTCCGCCGTCGTCGACAGGATGCTCGACGCCGGCCGTGCCGGCCGGCTCCGCGGCGCGGGCTTCTACGACTACGAGGACGGCAGGCGCGGCTCCATCTGGTCCGGCCTCACCGACCTCTTCCCGTCCGCCGAGGAGCAGATCCCGCTGCGCGACATCAAGGACCGGATGCTGTTCGCCGAGGCCCTCGAGACCGCCAAGTGCTTCGAGGAGGGCGTCATCGAGTCCGCCGCGGCCGCCAACATCGGCTCGATCATGGGCATCGGCTTCCCGCCCATGACCGGCGGCGCCGCGCAGTTCATGACCGGCTACGAGGACCCGGAGACCGGCGAGCTCGGCCTCCCCGCCTTCGTCAAGCGCGCCGACGTCCTCGCCGACGACTACGGCGACCGCTTCCGCCCGACAGCCCGCCTCCGCGAGATGGCCGAGAACGGCGAGTCCTTCCCGGCCTGAGGCTTCGTTCGTCGAGCTTGTCGAGACGCCGGGACGGATCTCGTCAACTCATCCACCGGCCCATCAGGGGACGCTGCGAGCGCCGCGCAGCGCGACGACCGCCGCGTGCGGGTCGGGGACGGTGATCGTGACCTTCCGGCCACTCGGCAGTCGGACCCGCAGCGCCGGGCCGCGTCGCACGGTGCACACGGTCCGCCACGGGGTCCACCAGAAGCCGTAGCTCACGGCCCACCAGGGGACCTCGACCACCGAGGCGTCCTCGATGTCGGCGAGCGGGTACGCCAGTCGGGGCCAGCCGACGACGCCCCAGTGGACGCGCAGGCCCTGCGGGCCGCAGGTGGTGCGCACGTCCGAGGCGGTCGCCACCTCGGCGAGCAGGCCGACGAGGGCGAGCAGCACCACCGTCACGCCTGTCGTTCCCACTGATCCGCTGGTGACGGCGAAGCCGACCAAGGGGATCAGGAGGAGGCCGCTGACGACCACGCTCGTCCAGTTGGTGGCGCGGCCGGTGTAGGCGGTGGTGATCATCGCAGCTCCTTGACGAGGGTGATGACGTCGACGGAATCCAGCCCGTAGTCGCGGGCGAGGTCGACGGCCGCCCGGACGGCGTCGCGGACCGGCCCGAGATCGTCGGCCGTCGCGGTGGTGGCGATGCGGGCACCGCGGCCGCGGCGGAACTCGAGGACGCCGGCGTCGCGGAGGTCACGGTAGGCAGCCAGGACCGTGTTGCGATCCACCGACAGCGCCGACGCCAGCTCGGCGGCGGGCGGCAGCTGCTCGCCGACGGCGAGGTCGCCGGCGCGGAGGCCGCGCACGACCGAGGCAGCCACCTGGTCCTTCAGGTGCTGCGACGATCCGTGGTCGATCTCCCATCGCATGGTGCTAATAGTACTAGCATCATAAGCATCGGGCAACGGGGTGCCACCATGGCCCATGCCCGACCCCACCCCGGAGGAGATCAAGGCCGGCGTCGCCGGCGTCTTCGACCGCGCCGCCGCGACCTACGACCAGGTCGGCGTCGACTTCTTCGGACCGATCGGCCGCTTCCTGGTCGACCGGACCGCGCCACAACCCGGGGAGCGCGTGCTCGACGTCGGCTGCGGCCGCGGTGCCACGGCGATCCCGGCCGCCGAGGCGGTCGGGCCGAGCGGCTCGGTCCTGGCCACCGACCTCGCGCCGTCGATGGTCGACGCCGTGAACCAGGCGGCCGAAGGGATGGCCTGGCTGACCGCCGAGGTCGGCGACGCCGAGCAGCCGCCCGACGGCCCGTTACGACCTGATCCA
This sequence comes from uncultured Actinomycetota bacterium, assembly GCA_963780355.1. Classification (GTDB taxonomy): domain Bacteria; phylum Actinomycetota; class Actinomycetes; order Propionibacteriales; family Nocardioidaceae; genus Nocardioides. The sequence continues at coordinate 595,402 of CAWABT010000001.1, read as the reverse complement.
GGCGAGCCTGGTGCTGTTCTTCCTGCCGAGCCTCGACGCCGCCCTCACCCGCTACCGCGAGGTGCTCGCCCCGGGCGGCCGGCTCGGCTTCACGTGGTTCGGCGAGCGTGACAAGCGCTGGGACCCGGTGTTCGGCGCCCTCACCGCCGACCTCCCGGACTCCGAGAAGCCGCCCCGGAACACCGCCGGCGGACCGTTCACCTCGGTCGAGGCGATGCACACCCACCTCGAAGCGGGCGGGTGGTCCGACGTCACCACCGAGACCCTCACCCACGACGTGCAGGTCCGCGACGCCGACCACTGGTTCGAGTGGACCTGGTCGCAGGGCTTCCGGTTCGTGCTGGAGAACCTCGAGGCACGAGGTCTCCTCGACACGGCTCGGCAGCGGGTCGACCGACTGATCGCCGAGCTGGCGGCGAGCGCCGGCGAGCTCAGGTGGCGGGCCGAGGTGCACGCCACCGTCGCTCGGGTCGCGCCGGTCTAACCGATCTCGGCGATCGTGGCCGCGCAGTAGTCGTCGCCGCGACCGGTCGACTCCTTGACCACCTCGAAGGACAGCTCGATGTCGTCCTCCGGGTCGCCGGGAGTGCCGTTCGTGTCGATGACCCGTCGGAACCGGACCTGGCCGGGGTCGCGCGCGATGGCCTTGCCGGCGGCGTTGTACATCGTCGACGGGCCGGTGAGCAGCTGGGTGATCGTCAGCGTCCCGTCGTGGTTGTCGATGATCTTGAGGTCCTTGGCGATGAACGCAGTACGGATGCGGACGCTGCGTCCGGACTCCACGCCGGTGACCGTCTCGTCGACCGTGATGTGCTCGAGGAAGTACTGGATCCCGGACCTGCTGGTGCGGACCTTGAGCCGGCTCCTGAAGACACCGGTCTGGTCGACGTCGAATCCGTCGACCCCGCAGTAGTCCTCGAAATGGTTGGCGAGCGGCTCGGTGATGGACTCGAAGTACGGCGGTGCCGAGGACGCCGGAGGTGTCGCGATGATGAAGGCCGCCAGCCCGAGCGTGGCAGCGAGGACGAGCGATCGAATGCGGAGCATGGGGCCCCCTAGGTTGAACGAAAATCGGGCACTCAACGCTAGGCCCGGCGGCCTGCTCGCCGCATGACCCGCCGTCGTCATGAGCGATGGCCCGTTCGGGCCCGTTCGGCCCGGTCAGTCCGGTTCGACGAACCGCACCGACTCCACGACCTCGCGCAGCTGCTCGACCTGCGCCCTGGTCGTCCCGGGAGGCGCGGTGGTGAGGAGGACGACCCGGTGGCCGTCCACCTCGAGGATCCACAAGCGGTCGACGGTGCCAGGACTGTCGACGGTGTGCTGGGCGTCGTCCGGGCTGCCCTCCCAGTACCCGAAGTAGCCGCGGTCGCAGTCCTGGAACGACATGCCGCTCGGCGCCCTCAGCTCGAGGTACAGCCCCTTGTAGCCGTCGAGCGGTGCCGGAGTCGGAACCGTCGACCTGCCGCGCTGCTGCGAGTGCAGCGCCCCCGACAGGTGCGCGATCGACGTACCTGCGTCCACGGTGCCGTTGTCCATGGCACAGGGGTCGATGAAGATGCCGTCGACGGTCCAGTACTGGACCGACCACAGGACGTCCACGTCGGGGAACCCCGCCGGCACGACCGAGAAGAACCCGAAGTTCGCGTACCCCGCCGGCACGTCCACCACGGCGAGCGGCGGGGAGTCCGCCCCGCGGGCGGTCAAGGCGTAGGTGCCCGGTGCCCCGCCCACCTGGTCCGGGTTCGAGTCGTCGTCCTCGAGCAGCACGTAGTCGACAGGGGCTGACGGCGTGTCGGCTGACGGCGTGCCGCCGCACGCGGTGGCCGCCAGGACGACGGCCGCCGGGATCGTGAGCAGCCTCGGTTGTCCGGTCATGTGAGTGCTCCCTCGGTCAGGTCTCACTCCTCCAGACGCCTGGGGCACCGTGGACGGTGGTCAGTGGCGTGCCGCGCCGATCAGAGCGGCGGTGACGGAGTCGACCTCGTCGAGGGACACCAACGCCGAGGTGACGCGGACCTCGCTGGACCCGTTGGGCTCGCCGGCGAACGCCGAACCGGCGGCCACCCGGATGTCCGACGCGGCGAGGTGGAGGATGGCGGCCCGCTCGTCGCGGACCGGGAGCCAGAGGTTGATGCCGTCGGGGGCCGGGACACCCAGCGATGTGCCCATCGCCCGCTGCCGGAGCGCGTACTCGTCGCGGGCCCGGGCGACCTCGGCGAGCGAGGTGTCCGACGTGAGCAGGTCGAGCAGGATCGACTGGAGCATGCGGGAGGTCCAGGCGGGGCCGAGCATGCGGCGGGCGACGATGCGGTCGACCAACGCAGCAGGGCCCCCCAGTGCTGCCAGGCGGAGGTCGGGGCCGTGGGACTTCGAGTAGGAGCGGACGTGGACGACGCGCTCCGGCAGGAACGGCGCGAGCGAGACGTCGGGGGCCATGCTGATGGCGCCGGAGTGGTCGTCCTCGATCACCCAGGGAACCTCGGACCGACGCCGGCCCAGCACGCGAGCCAGCGCCTCGGCGCGCGCACGGGTCATCGAGATGCCGGTCGGGTTGTGGGCGCGGGGCTGCAGGACGACGGCGACCGGCCGCGCCTGCAGCGCGCGACGCAGCGAGTCCGGGCGGATCCCGGAGGAGTCGAGCGACACCGGCACGATCTCGGCGCCCAACGCCTCGACGAGGTCGAAGAACGGCGGGAAGCCGGGGTTCTCGAGGACGACCCGGTCGCCGTAGCGGACGACCTGCTCGAGGATGCGGCCCACGCCGTCGACCGCCCCGTCGACGACCGTCAGGGCCGGGACGGGGTAGGGCCACGAGGCGACCAGGTGGTCGCGGAGGTCGGGCAGCACCGGCTCGTCGTGGTACGCCAACGTCCCCGCCCGGGCGGACACCCGCGACAGGGCGGGACCGAGCGACGGGAGCAACGCGGGGTCGGGCATGCCGCGCGACAGATCCAGCCGAACCCCGTCAACCGAGGGGGATTCGGGGCCGACCAGCCGTTGCACGCGAGGTGACAGCCACGGCGTCGGGGCGTCGCGGACGAAGGTGCCGGCGCGGCCGCGGGAGTCGACGAGGCCGGTCCGGCGGAGGGCCTGCCAGGCGGTCGAGACGGTGGCGGGGGAGACGCCGAGCTGGGCCGCGACGTGACGGACCGTGGGGAGCCGTTCGCCGGGTGCGAGCTCGCCCGCGCGGATCGCCCGGGAGAACGCGCCGGCGATGCCGCGGGGCGTCCGGTCGTCCAGCAACGCGAGGTCCACGGTCACGGCGAAGTCCTTGACACCGGAGTAATGAGAGCGAAATGTTCAGCCTGGAAGATAACAAAGTTCACGGCGCCGCGATCGAGCGTGCGAGGTCGCGGATCACGCCGGGAGATTGAGTAGCCGCGCGACCGAGGCACGAGGTCGCGACCGGCGTATCGAAATCCAGACCCCCGGGAGGGCGAGAAGTTGACCATCGTGAAGGCCGCCATCAGCCAGACGACGTGGACCGGCGACAAGGAGTCGATGCTCGACCGGCACGAGCAGTTCTCCCGGGACGCGGCCGCCGAGGGCGCCCAGGTCATGTGCTACCAGGAGCTCTTCTACGGCCCCTACTTCGGCATCACCCAGGACAAGAAGTACTACCGCTACGCCGAGCCGGCGGACGGCCCGATCGTGCAGCGCTTCGCCGCGCTCGCGAAGGAGCTCGGCATGGTGCACATCCTCCCGATCTACGAGGAGGAGCAGACCGGCGTCTACTACAACACCGCGGTGGTGGTGGACGCCGACGGCAGCATCCTCGGCCAGTACCGCAAGGTGCACATCCCGCACGTGGAGAAGTTCTGGGAGAAGTTCTACTTCCGCCCGGGCAACCAGGGGTACCCGGTGTGGGACACCGCGGTCGGCAAGGTCGGCGTGCACATCTGCTACGACCGCCACTTCCCCGAGGGCTGGCGCGAGCTCGGCCTCAACGGCGCCCACATGGTGTTCAACCCGAACGCCACCAAGCCCGGCCTCTCCAACCGGCTGTGGGAGGTCGAGGGCCCCTGCGCCGCCGTCGCCAACGGCTACTTCGTGCTCCAGCCCAACCGGGTCGGCCTCGAGGACAACGAGTACGGCGACGAGGCGGTGAACTTCTACGGCACCAGCCAGGTCATCGACCCGCGCGGCAACTTCGTGGGCGACCTCGGCAGCGGTGAGAAGGAGGAGCTGCTCGTCCGCGAGCTCGACCTCGACATGGTCCAGGAGATGCGCGACGACTGGCAGTTCTACCGGGACCGCCGGCCGGAGGCCTACGTCTCGACGGCGCGGCCGTGAGCACGCTCCTCATCACCGGCGGCACGGTCGTCAGCAGCACCGGCCGGGTCGAGGCCGACGTGCTCGTGGACGGCGCGAAGATCGTCGCCGTCCTGCCGCCGGGCTCGTCGGTCATGGGCACCGACCTGAAGGCCGGCGTCGACCAGACCGTCGACGCCACCGGCAAGTACGTGATCCCGGGCGGCATCGACGCCCACACCCACATGCAGCTGCCGTTCGGTGGCACCGAGGCGATCGACACCTTCGAGACCGGCACGGTGGCGGCGGCCTGGGGTGGCACCACCACGATCATCGACTTCGCGGTGCAGACCCAGGGGCAGCGGGTCGAGGAGGGGCTGGCCGCCTGGCACGAGAAGGCGCGCGGCAACTGCGCCATCGACTACGGGTTCCACCAGATCATCGGCGGCGTCGACGAGTACTCGCTCAAGGCGATGGAGACGCTCGTCGACGAGGGCATCACGTCGTACAAGATGTTCATGGCCTACCCCGGCGTCTTCTACGCCACCGACGACCAGATCCTGCGGGCCATGCAGAAGGCGCGCGACCTCGGGCTGCTCACGATGATGCACGCGGAGAACGGCCCCGCGATCGACGTGCTCGCCGAGCAGCTCTACAACGCCGGCAAGACCACGCCCTACTTCCACGGCATCGCCCGCGCCTGGCAGATGGAGGAGGAGGCCACCCACCGCGCGATCATGCTGGCCGACCTCACCGAGGCGCCGCTGTACGTCGTGCACGTGAGCGCCAAGCAGGCGGTCGCGCAGATCTCGGAAGCCCGCAACCGCGGGCAGAACGTGTTCGGCGAGACCTGCCCGCAGTACCTCTACCTCAGCCTCGAGGAGCAGCTCGGGGCCACCGGCGACCCCACCTGGGGCGACTTCGAGGGCGCCAAGTGGGTCTGCTCGACGCCGCTGCGCTCGCGCGAGGAGGGCCACCAGGACGCGATGTGGCAGGGCCTGCGCACCAACGACCTGCAGATGGTGAGCACCGACCACTGCCCGTTCTGCATGAAGGACCAGAAGGAGCTCGGCCGAGGCGACTTCCGCGCCATCCCCAACGGCATCGGCTCGATCGAGCACCGGATGGACCTGCTCTACCAGGGCGTCGTCACCGGCCGGATCAGCCTGGAGCGCTGGGTCGAGATCACCTCGACGACGCCGGCCCGGATGTTCGGGCTCTACGGCACCAAGGGCGTCATCCAGCCCGGTGCCGACGCCGACCTCGTGGTCTACGACCCGAACGGCCACACCTCGATCGGCTACGAGAAGACCCATCACTCGGCGATGGACCATTCCGCCTGGGAGGGCTACGAGATCGACGGCCACGTCGATGTCGTGGTGAGTCGTGGCTCGGTGCTCGTCCAGGACGGCGAGTTCCACGGCCGGCCCGGCCACGGCCAGTACCTGAAGCGCGGTTTGACGCAGTACCTCACCTGATCTCGACCAGCTCGATCAACGGAGGATCCATGGATTTCGGCGTCGTCCTGCAGACGAACCCGCCCGCCTGGCGCACGGTGGGCCTGGCCAAGCAGGCGGAGGAGCACGGCTTCGACTACGTGTGGACCTTCGACTCCCACCTGTTGTGGCAGGAGCCGTACGTCATCTACTCGGCGATCCTCGCCGAGACCAAGCGGGTGATCGTCGGGCCGATGGTCACCAACCCGGCCACCCGCGACTGGACGGTCACCGCGTCGGTCTACGCCACCCTCAACGAGATGTACGGCAACCGCACGGTGTGCGGCATCGGCCGCGGCGACTCCGCCGTCCGGGTTCTCAACGGCCGGCCGTGCACGCTGAAGGAGGTGCGCGAGGCCACGCACGTGATCCGCGAGCTCGCCAACTGCCGGCCGGTGGAGCACAACGGCTCCACGCTGCAGTTCCCGTGGGCCCGCACCTCGTCGCTCGAGGTGTGGATCGCCGCCTACGGCCCGCTGGCGCTCAAGACCGCCGGAGAGGTGGGCGACGGCTTCATCCTGCAGCTCGCCGACGTCGACGTCGCCCGGTGGATGATCGGCCGCGTGCGCGAGGCCGCCGAGGCCGCCGGCCGCGACCCCGACTCGCTCACGTTCTGCGTCGCGGCCCCCGCCTACATCGGTGACGACGTCGACCACATGCGCAGCCAGTGCCGCTGGTTCGGCGGCATGGTGGGCAACCACATCGCCGACATCGTGGGCAAGTACGGCAAGGACGCCGACTTCCCGCAGGTGCTCGTCGACTACATCGAGGGCCGCACCGGCTACGACTACAACACCCACGGCAAGGCCGACAACGACCACGTCGACTTCGTGCCCGACGAGATCGTCGACCGGTTCTGCCTGCTCGGCACCCCCGACCAGCACGTCGCCAAGCTCGAGGAGCTCAAGAGCATCGGCGTCGACCAGTTCGCGATCTACCTCCAGCACGACAACAAGGAGGAGACGATGCGGCAGTACGGCGAGGCCGTGATGCCGCACCTGCGCGCCCACGTGACGGCGAAGGCGTGATGGCTTGAGCGCACTCGACTCCACGACAGCGGTCGCCGCGCGGCCCCGCACCCGCACGCTGCGTCCGCCGCGCGTGGGAGGGGTGGTGCAGGGCCTGCTGGGGCTCGCGGCCGTCGTCGCGATCTGGGAGGGCTACAAGGCGCTCGGCCCCGAGGACGGCGTCGTGGTCGGCGCCGACGAGACCCGGATCCTGCCCCGCACCACCGACCTCGCCATGCCCCACGTGTGGGGCATGGTGCAGCGGATCCTCGACCCCACCACCAGCCTGGACGGCGCGCTGCCGCTGTGGCGCACGGTGTTCGACGCCTGCCTGAACTCGCTCAGGATCGCCGGTCTCGGCTGGGTGGTCGGGACCGCGATCGGCCTGCTGCTCGCGGTGCTGATGCAGCGGGTGAAGGTCGCCGAGTGGGGGCTGCTCCCCTGGATCGTGCTCAGCCAGACGGTGCCGCTGATCGCGTTCGCGCCGGTGGTGCGCAGCTGGGGGTCGCGCATCGAGATCGGCACCTGGCAGTGGCCGCAGGAGTGGTCGGTGGCGCTCATCGCCAGCTATCTCGCGTTCTTCCCGGTGGCCGTCGGCGCGCTGCGCGGGCTGCAGTCGCCCGACCGGGTGCACACCGAGCTGTTCCACACCTACGCCGCCGGCTGGTTCGCCACGCTGCGCAAGGTCCGCATCCCGGCGTCCGTGCCCTACCTGCTGCCCGCGCTGCGGCTCGGCGCCGCGAGCGCCGTCGTCGGCACCGTGGTGGCCGAGGTGTCCACCGGCTACCTCGACGGCATCGGCCGGCTGCTCGTCGCCTACGCCGGCCAGGCCTCCGGCGACCCGGAGAAGGCGTGGGCACCGATCTTCGGCGCGATCGCGCTCGGCCTGGTGGCCGCCGGCGCCGTGGCGCTGCTCGGGCTCCTGCTCCGCAACTACCGACGAGGAGAGGCGACATGACCGCCGTCCATGTGGCCGGGGTGGGCAAGACCTTCCCGACCAAGGGCCGCGGTGACGACGTCACCGCGCTCACCGGGGTCGACCTCGAGGTGGCTGAGGGCGAGTTCGTCTCGCTCATCGGTCCGTCGGGATGCGGCAAGTCGACGCTGATGCGGCTCGTCGCCGACCTCGACCAGCCCACCGACGGCACCGTCGAGGTGTTCGGCAAGACCCCGAAGCAGGCGCGGCTCGACCAGGACTACGGCATCGCGTTCCAGCAGGCCGGCCTGCTGCCGTGGCGCACGGTCTCCGCCAACATCGCGCTGCCGCTCGAGCTGCACGGCGTGAGCCGCGCCGACCGCAGGGCGCGGGTGGCCGAGCTGGTCGACATGGTGGGCCTCGGGGAGTTCGCGAACCGCCACCCCGACCAGCTCTCCGGGGGCATGCAGCAGCGCGTCGCCATCGCCCGCTCGCTGGCCGAGCGGCCGCGGCTGCTGCTGATGGACGAGCCGTTCGGCGCGCTCGACGAGATGACCCGCGAGCGGATGCAGGGCGAGCTGGCGCGGATCGCCGACGAGACCGGCGCCGCGGTCGTGTTCGTCACCCACTCGATCCCCGAGGCCGTGTTCCTCTCCGACCGGGTGGTCGTGATGTCGCCGCGCCCCGGCCGGATCACCGGCGTCGTCGAGACCGGCCTCGGCCGCGACGTCACCCGCGACGAGGCGCTGCGGGAGTCGCCGGAGTTCTTCGCCAAGGTCACCGAGGTGCGCGAGGCGCTGCACGGCGCGCCGGTGCGCTCGCACGCGATGGAGGGCCGGTGACCACTCGCATCCTGAAGGTCGTCGCCCCACTGCTGGTCGGGGCGGCGTTCGTCGGGCTCTGGTACTACCTCGCGGTGGTGGTCGGCGTCTCGGAGTACCTGCTGCCGAGCCCGGTCGAGGTCGCAGAAGAGTGGGGCGACAACACCGAGTCGATCCGCGAGGCCGCTTGGACGACGGGCACCAACGCCCTGGCGGGCCTGGTGTTCGGCAGCGTGCTGGGCATCGTGCTGGCGGCGTTCGCGGCCTGGGCGCGGGTGGTCGACGGCATGCTCGCACCGGTGGTGGCGTCGGTGGCGGTGGTGCCGATCGTGGCGCTGGCCCCGGTGCTGAACTCGATGTACGGCGCCGACAGCGAGTACGGCCGCCGGATGATCGCCGCGGTCGCCTCGTTCGTGCCGGTGTTCGTCAACACGCTGCGCGGGCTGCGGCAGACCACCCCGCTGCACCGCGACCTCATGCACAGCCAAGGGGCCTCGGGACTGCAGACCTTCCGGCGGCTCACGCTGCCCTCGGCCACGCCGTTCGTGCTCACCGGCCTGCGGGTGGCGAGCTCGCTCGCCGTCATCTCCGCCCTCGTCGCCGAGTACTTCGGCGGGCCCCGCGGCGGGCTCGGGGCCTTCATCTCCACCTCCGCCGCCACCAGTCAGTACGCCCGCGCCTGGGCGTACGTGGGCGCCGCCATCCTGCTCGGGCTGGCCGCCTATGTCGTCACCGTCGCACTGGAGCGACTGGTGCAACTCCGTCTCCCCACCGGAGGTCTGCGATGACCTCATGTGCTCGACACCGAAGGGAAACCAGATGAAGAACACGATCCGCCGCCTCCTGGCGGCCGGCACCGTCGTCGTGGCGACCGTGCCGATGCTCGCCGCCTGCGGGGGCGACGACGGCGGTGGGGGTGGCAACGGCGACCTCCAGCAGATCCGGCTGCAGCTGCAGTGGCTGCCGCAGGCGCAGTTCGCGGGCTACTACGCCGCCGTCGACCAGGGCTACTTCGAGGAGGAGGGCCTGGAGGTCGAGATCATCCCCTCCGGCGGCGACATCGTGCCGCAGGACGCCCTCGCCAGCGGCGACGTCGACTACGCGATCGCGTGGGTGCCGAAGGTGCTCGGCTCGATCGAGGGCGGCGCGAACCTCACCAACATCGCGCAGATCTTCCAGCGCTCCGGCACCCTCCAGGTCGCCAACGCCGACTCCGGCATCGACTCGGTGGCCGACTTCGAGGGCAAGAAGATCGGCTCATGGGGCTTCGGCAACGAGTGGGAGATCTTCGCCGCGATGGCGGCCGAGGGCCTCGACTCGAAGTCGGTGGAGATCGTCACGCAGGACTTCAACATGAACGCCTTCCTGCAGGGCGACATCGACGCCGCCCAGGCGATGACCTACAACGAGTACGCCCAGGTGCTGGAGACGGTGAACCCGGACACCGACGAGCTGTACCAGCCCGAGGACTTCAACGTGATCTCGTACGAGGACACCGAGGGCGCCATGCTCCAGGACGCGATCTGGGCCGACACCGAGCGGCTCGAGAGCGACGACGACTACGCCGAGACGACGGTCAAGTTCCTCAAGGCCGTCATCAAGGGCTGGGTCTACGCGCGTGACAACGTGGAGTCGGCCGCCGAGATCACCGTGGCCGCCGGCTCGACCTGGGGTCCGAGCCACGAGCTGTGGATGGCCAACGAGACCAACAAGCTCATCTGGCCGGCCGAGAACGGCATCGGCGTGATCGACGAGGCGGCCTGGGACCGGACCGTCCAGGGCGCGCTGGCCGCGGTGAACGAGCAGGGCCAGAACCTCATCACCGAGGAGCCGCCGGACACGGCGTACGACAACGAGTACATCGAGCAGGCGATCGACGAGCTCGGCGACGAGGTCGACACCACCGGTGCCGACTACGAGCCCATCGACGTCGAGCTCACCGAGGGCGGGAACTAGGTACCGCATGGGTGGTTTCGAGGCTCAGGCCTGGCGGCCTTCGCACCTCAACCTCCGTCGTGTGACGGTGGTTGAGGTGCGAGCGGAGCGAGCCTCGAAACCACCGCCCCCCGATCGAACCGACCAGGAGAAGCCATGACCATCGACGTCCAGCAGGACCTCGACCAGTACGCCAAGCAGCTCGACAAGGCCCACGTGTTCCACTCGTGGTCGGCGCAGAAGGCGTTCGACCCCCTCGTGATCGCCGGCGGCTCGGGCACCAAGGTCTGGGACCACGCCGGGAACGAGTACCTCGACTTCTCCTCCCAGCTGGTGAACGTCAACATCGGTCACCAGCACCCCAAGGTCGTGGCCGCGATCCAGGAGCAGGCCGGGCACCTCGCCACGATCGGGCCGGCGACCGGCAGCCTGGTGCGGGCGCAGGCGGCCGAGCGGATCACCTCGAAGACGGCGGCCGGCCTCGACAAGGTGTTCTTCACCAACGGCGGGGCCGATGCCATCGAGAACGCCGTCCGGATGGCGCGGCTGCACACCGGCCGCCGCAAGGTGCTCAGCACCTACCGGAGCTACCACGGCAACACCGGCGCCGCGATCAACGCCACCGGCGACTGGCGGCGGATGCCCAACGAGTACGCCACCGGCCACGTGCACTTCTTCGGGCCGTTCCTCTACCGCTCGGAGTTCTGGGCCACCACGCCCGAGGAGGAGGGCGAACGCGCGCTGCACCACCTGCGCCGGATCATCGAGGTCGAGGGCCCGAACACGGTGGCCGCGATCCTGCTCGAGTCGATCCCCGGCACCGCCGGGATCATGATCCCGCCGCCGGGCTACCTCGCCGGCGTCCGCACGCTCGCCGACCAGCACGGCATCGTGCTGATCCTCGACGAGGTGATGGCGGGCTTCGGGCGGGCCGGCGAGTGGTTCGCGCACGACGCGCACGACGTGGTGCCCGACCTCATCGCCTTCGCCAAGGGCGTGAACTCCGGCTACGTGCCGGTGGGCGGTGTGGTGATCAACGAGGCGATCGCCGCCGCCTTCGACGAGACCGTGTTCCCCGGCGGTCTCACCTACTCCGGCCACCCGCTCGCGGCGGCGTCGGTCGTGGCCTCCATCGACGCGATGGAGGAGGAGGGCATCGTCGCCAACGCCAAGCGCATCGGCGCCGACGTCCTCGCACCCGGCCTCACCGAGCTGGCCGAGAAGCACAAGGTCGTCGGGGAGCTGCGCGGCACCGGCGTCTTCTGGGCGCTGGAGCTCGTGGCCGACCCCGACACCCGCGCCCCCCTGCCGGCCGCGCTGATCGGGAGGGCCAAGGCCGAGTGCGTGAAGCGCGGCCTCATCCCGTTCGCGGTCGACAACCGCATCCACGTGGTGCCGCCCTGCGTGGTCACCGACGACGAGGTGGCCCAGGCGCTGCCCATCTACGACGACGTACTTTCGATTCTCGACGAGGAGATCTCATGACCGACCTGCCCACCCTCGACCACTTCATCGGGGGCACCACCACGCCCGGCACCGGCGATCGCACCGGACCCGTCTACGACCCGGCGATCGGGGAGGTGTCCAAGCATGTGCGGTTCGCCGCGCCGGCCGACGTCGACGCCGCCGTCAGCGCCGCCAAGAAGGCGTTCGTCGACTGGGGCGAGACCTCGATCGCCAAGCGGCAGAACATCATGTTCGCCTTCCGCGAGAAGCTGAACGCGCGGCGCGACGAGCTCGCCGCGATCCTCACCTCCGAGCACGGCAAGGTGCTCGGCGACGCCGCCGGCGAGGTGGCGCGCGGCCTGGAGGTCGTGGAGTTCGCGTGCGCCATGCCGCAGCTGATGAAGGGCGCGTTCTCGGAGAACGTGTCGTCCGGCGTCGACGTCTACTCGCTCAAGCAGCCGCTCGGCGTCGTCGGCATCATCAGCCCGTTCAACTTCCCGGCCATGGTGCCGATGTGGTTCTTCCCGATCGCGATCGCGACCGGCAACACGGTGGTGCTCAAGCCCAGCGAGAAGGACCCGAGCGTCGCCAACTGGATGGCCGAGCTGCTCACCGAGAGCGGCCTGCCGGACGGCGTCTTCAACGTCGTGCACGGCGACAAGGTGGCCGTCGACGCGCTGCTCGACCACCCCGACGTCGCCTCGATCTCGTTCGTGGGCTCGACGCCGATCGCCAAGTACGTCTACGAGAAGGGCACCGCCGCCGGCAAGCGGGTGCAGGCGCTCGGCGGCGCGAAGAACCACATGCTGGTGCTGCCCGACGCCGACCTCGACCTGGTGGCCGACTCCGCCGTCAACGCGGGCTTCGGCTCGGCCGGCGAGCGCTGCATGGCGATCTCGGTGGTGCTCGCCGTCGACCCGATCGGTGACGAGCTGGTCGGCAAGATCCAGGAGCGGATGGGCCGGCTCACCACCGGCGACGGCCGCCGGTCGTGCGACATGGGCCCGCTGATCACCCGGGAGCACCGCGACAAGGTGGCCGGCTACCTCGACGTCGCCGGCGACGACGGCGCCACCGTGGTGGTCGACGGCCGCGACGTGGAGCCGGACGCCGACGGTGACGGCTTCTTCCTCGGCCCCTCGCTGGTCGACCACGTGCCGACGTCGTCGACGGTCTACCAGGACGAGATCTTCGGCCCGGTGCTGTCGATCGTGCGGGTGGACTCCTACGACGAGGGCATGGGCCTCATCAACGGCAGCGAGTGGGGCAACGGCACCGCCATCTTCACCAACGACGGCGGCGCCGCCCGGCGCTTCCAGCGCGAGGTGCAGGTGGGCATGGTCGGCGTCAACGTGCCGATCCCGGTGCCGGTGGCCTACCACTCCTTCGGTGGCTGGAAGGGCTCGCTGTTCGGCGACGCGAAGGCCTATGGCCCGCACGGCGTCGAGTTCTTCACCCGCGAGAAGGCCGTCACCGCCCGCTGGCTCGACCCGAGCCACGGCGGCCTCAACCTGGGCTTCCCGCAGCACGACTGAACCGGAGCAGCCAGGTCAGGCGAGGAGCAGCTCGGCGAGGGTGTCGTACCACCAGTCGGCGAGCTGCTCCGGGGACCAGCCGCGCTCGTCGACCGCGACGCCGTAGGTGCCGGCGGAGCAGAGGATCGAGTAGACGTCGAGGGCGCGGTCGACCGTGACGCCCTCGCGCCAGGCCGACGCAGGCCAGGACTCGAAGAGCCGACGGCGGTTGGTGTTGCCGCGGTTGCGGCCCTCGAGGTAGGCCTCGCCGAGCTCGGGGTGCTCGCGCCTGCCCTCGAGCATCACCGCGATGACGTCGCGCGCGCCCTCGAAGAGCCGGCGGTCGAAGTCGACGATCGCGCGTAGCTGGGCGCGCGGGTCGCCGGCGCCCGCCTCGATCTCACCGAGCAGCCGGGGCACGTCGGCCGGGCCGTCGATCGCGTCGATGAGTGACGACGCGAGCCCGGCCTTGCTGCCGTAGATGTTGAACACCGTGGCCTGCGAGACGCCGGCGGCCTGCGCCACCGAGCGCACGCTCGTGCCCGACCAGCCCCGCTCGAGGAACGCCGCGCGCGCCGCCTCGGCGACGACCTGGCGCGTCCGCTCGGCCTGCTGCTCGCGCAGCGCCGAGTGGTAGGTGCGCGTCGGCCTGGTGGTGCTCACGGAAAAGAATGTACACCTTCGCTGAGCATGTGTATATTCACTGAGTGACACTCAATCAATTGACTCGGGCTCAGCCAAACAGGAGTACCTCCAGATGAACACGATCCACACCCTGGACGCTCGGGAGTCCGACCGCATCGCACTCGCGCTGATCGCCGAGCTGCAGCGGGCCTGGAACGCCGGCGACGGCGCGGCCTACGCCGTTCCGTTCACCGACGACGCCGTCTTCGTCAACATCCTCGGCACGGTCGGGCGGGGCCCGGCGGAGATCGCCGCGGGCCACGACCACATCTTCGCCACCATCTACGCCGGCAGCCGGATCCAGGTCGACCTGGTCGGCACCCGGGTGCTGACGGACGACGTCATCCACGTGCTCGTGCACGCCGACCTGCACATCCCGGCCGGCCCGCTCGCGGGCGACATGTCCGCGGTGGGCTCGCACGTGCTCGTGCGCACCGACGCCGGCTGGAAGATCACGGTCTTCCACAACACGACGGAGTCGAAGTGAGCCGCCGCGGCGTGGCCGCGGTGCTCGGCACCGCGGGCCTGCTGATGTCGGCGGGTGGCCAGCTCCACCCACGGGGCAAGGGCGACACCGTCGAGGACTACCTCGAGGTGATGCTCGGCGCCTCGACGTGGGTCGTCGCCCACACCCTGTCGCTGGCCGGCATCGTGATCGCGGTGGTCGGGCTCGCCCTGGCCCGGCGCATCTCGGCCTTCGGGCCGGGCGCCGACCGTGTGCTCACGGTCACCACCGTGGCGTGGGGGATCGCGGCGATCGAGGCCGTGCCCCATCTTCTGGCGGTCAGCGAGCACAGCGAGCTCGCGCACGACGAGGCCACCCCGATCCTCGACCTCCACCTGCTGCTGCAGATGGGCGCCACCCCGCTGTTCGGGTTCACCGGCGCGCTGCTCGCGCTCACGGTCGCCCGGGAGGCCGGCACGGTCCCGTCGAAGGTGCTCGCGGTGCTCGCCGTGATCGGCGGCCTCTGCTACGGCGCCGCCGGACCGCTGGTCAACCTCACCGAGAACGTGGCGGTCACGCCGCTGTTCATCGGCCAGGCGGGCCTGGCGGTCTGGGTCGTCGGCACCGCCGTCCGGCTCGCGTTCGGCAAGCACGACGACGGCGCCGCCGTCGCCACCGACGTGCCGGAGACGACGGCTCCGACGAGCCGGTCGCGGGGTGCCGCGCTGCGGCATGTGCTCGTGGTCGGTCTCGGCGCGACCGCGCTGCTCGCGCTGCCGATGCCGGACGCCGATGCGGCCACGACGCCCGGCCGCGCCGGCTGGATCTACTTCGTGGCCGACGACGACAACGGCGGCACGTTCCTGGCCCGGAGCAACGGTGACGGCTCCATCGTGCAGCCGCTGACGGATCCGGTTCCCGTGGTGCGCACCCCCGCGGTGTCGCCCGACGGGCAGCGGATCGCGTACATGCAAGCCGCCGACAACGGCGCCGACATCTGGGTGATGGACGCCGACGGGTCGAACCCCCAGCGGCTCACCACCGCGCGTGGGTACGACAGCACACCGTCGTGGTCGCCGGACGGAACCCGCATCTACTTCACCTCCTTCCGCGACGGCGGGCAGGCGCACGTGTACGTGATGGACGCCGATGGCTCGCGGCAGCGCGACCTCACGCCCGCGTTCGGGCATGGCCACTCGCCGGTCGCCTCGCCCGACGGCTCGCGGGTGGCCTTCGTCAGCGTCGCTTCCGGCAACGCCGACATCTGGACGGTGCGCACCGACGGCACCGGCTTCACCAACCTGACGGCCGACTCGACCTTCGGCGAGATCGAGCCCGCCTGGTCGCCGGACGGCCGCACGATCGCCTTCGCCAGCAACCGGGGCGGAACGCAGCTGTTCCTCCGTGACGCCGACGGGACCGACGAGCGCCGGCTGACGACCACCACGGGCACCGACTCGCAGCCCTCCTTCGCGCCGGACGGGTCGAGCGTGGTCTTCACCAGCGACTCCGACGGCTTCCACGTCGCCCGCGTCGACGTCGACGGCACCGACCGCACCCGGGTGACCGGCGCCTTCGTGCAGTCCTCGCCGGACTGGGGTGCACTCACGACGATCTGCCAGGGCGAGGCGGCGACCATCGCGGGCACCGAAGGCAACGACGTGCTGCGTGGCACGCCGGGTCCGGACGTGATCGCCGGTCTCGGTGGCAACGACACCCTCGTCGGGTTCGACGGCGCCGACGTGTTCTGCGGCGGCGCCGGTGTCGACACGGTCAGCTACGCCGGTCACGAGGGCCGGGTCACGGCCGACCTGGCCGGTGGCGTCGGTGACGACGGCTCGCCGGAGGACGGCTCGCTCGGGTCGCGGGACAGCATCGGCAAGGACGTCGAGAACCTCACCGGCGGCTTCGGCGACGACACCCTCGTGGGCTCGTCGGGCGCGAACCGGCTCAACGGCGGGGTCGGTGACGACGTGCTGCGGGGCGGTCACGGCGCGGACGCGCTCTACGGCGCGGCCGGTCGCGACACGCTCCACGCCGTCGACGACGTGCGTGACACCCGCGTCGACTGTGGGGCCGGCACCGATGTCGCCCCGCGCCGTGACCGCATCGACCCGGTGGCGGTCAGCTGCTGAAGGGCAGGTTCAGTCGGGTGGCAGCGCGCCGTTCACGCAGGTGCGCTGCGCCCGGCTGAGCTTCGTCACGGCGGGGTCGTCGAACGTGCCCTGGAGGCTCTGCTCGACGGCGTCGCGCAGCTCCTGCTCGGTGAGCGCGCCTCGCAGGCAGCGGGCGTACGCCTTCCCGTCGAGCCTGCCCTTGGTCTGGGCGGTGAGGGCACGCGTCGACTCGGCCACGAAGTCGGTGCACTGGAACTGCGCCTCGGTCCACGCCTTCGCGGTGGTCGGGTCGAGGCGCGGCCGGTCGGGGCGCGCGGCGCCGTCGACGTCGAGCACGCCGGCGGCCACCAGGTCCGCAGGGTCGAGCTGCGCGAGCAGCGCGTCGGCGAAGCACTCGCCGGCCTCGGTGTCGGCGCCGACGTCGGTGCCGGCCCACAGCCGCACCAGGGCGGGCCGCACCGTGGCGGCCGAGGGGGCGGCCGTCGACTCGCCGGCGCCGGGCTCGTCGCCGCCGTCGCAGCCCGCGAGGGCGAGCGCGAGCAACGCCGCCACCAGCACCTGGATCCCCCGCATGGCGAGGATGGTGCCACGCTGTCGCCCGTGGGGACCGTCCTTCTCGTCCGGCACGGCCAGGCGTCGTTCGGCGCCGACGACTACGACGTGCTGTCGCCGCTGGGCTGGGAGCAGGGTCGCGCGATCGGCCGGTTCCTCGGCGACACCGAGTCTCCGACGGCGTGGGTGCGGGGCGGGATGCGGCGGCACCGCGAGACGCTCGAGGCGATCACCTCGGCCGACGCCCGGGTCGACGAGCGGTGGGACGAGTTCGACCACGTCGGCATCGTGGCCACCCACCCCGACGCACCCGTCGGTGACGTCGACCCGCGCACCTTCCAGCGCGCCTTCGAGCGTGCCACCGCCGACTGGGTGGCCGGCACCCACGGCGGTGACGCCGAGACCTACGCCGACTTCGTGGGCCGGGTACGGGCCGCGCTCGCCGACGCGGTGGCCGACGCCGGCTCGGGGCGCACCGTCGTCGTGGTCAGCTCCGGCGGGCCGATCGCCGTCGCCGTCGCCACCCTCGTCGACCCGGATGCCGACCTCGCCCGCACCGGCGCGCTGTGGGCGCGCTTCAACACCGTCACGGTGAACGCCGCCGTCACCCGGGTCGTGGTCGGCTCCACGGGCGCCCGGCTGCTCGCGTTCAACGAGCACGCGCACCTGGCGCCGGACCAGCGCACCTATCGCTGAGCATGGTCCAGCCCACAAACAGTCAGGGTTGACGGTAAGTGAGGCGTGCCGACATGCTGGCGCCCGTGACCACGGCCGTCCGGACGCCCCAGGAGCAGCGCTCCCGGGTGATGCGCGGCCGGCTGCTCGAGGCGACCGTCGACCTGCTGGTGGAGCGGGGGTTCGCGGGGACGTCGACCACGCTGGTCTCCGAGCGGGCGGGCGTGAGCCGGGGCGCGCAGCTGCACCACTTCCCGACCAAGAACGCCCTCGTGGTGGCCGCCGTCGAGCACCTCACCGAGGTGCGCGGCGCCGAGCTGCGGGCGGCGGCCGAGCGGCTGCCGAGCGGCAGCCGGCGCACCCGCGCGGTGCTCACGATGCTCGGCGACCACTTCACCAGCCCGGTGTTCGCCGCCGCCCTCGAGCTGTGGGTGGCCGCCCGCACCGACCCCGCGCTGCTGGCCGCCGTCGCGCCGCTGGAGCAGCGGGTCGGGCGCGAGGCGCACCGGATCACGGTCGAGGCGCTCGGGGCCGACGAGGCCGAGCCCGGCGTCCGCGAGCTGGTGCAGGCCACCCTCGACCTGGTGCGCGGCCTCGGCCTCGCCACGACCATCACCGACGACTCGGCGCGCCGCCGGCGGATCCTCGACGAGTGGGCGCGCGTCCTCGACGACCGGATGGGAGCCCCCTCGTGACCTTGCTCGACGACCTCCTCGCCGACCTCGACGCCGAGACCACCCAGCTGCAGCAGGTGGTCGACGAGGCCGGCGACGACGGCTGGACGGCGACCACCCCGGCCGCGGGCTGGACGGTCGCCACCCAGGTGGCGCACCTGGTGTGGACCGACGAGGTCGCGGTGGTGGCCGCCACCGACCAGGAGGCCTGGGACGCGCTCGTGCTCGAGGCGATCGCCGACCCGGAGGGCTACGTCGACGCCGGCGCCCACGAGCTGGCCCGCACGCCGCGCGACGAGCTGCGACACCGCTGGCTGGTGGCCGGGGCGGCGCTGCGCACCGCGCTGCGCGAGTACCCGAAGGGCCACAAGATGCCGTGGTTCGGGCCGCCGATGTCGCCGGCGTCGATGGCGACCGCGCGGTTCATGGAGACGTGGGCGCACAGCCGGGACGTCCACGACGCGCTCGGCGTCGAGCAGCCGGTCACCGACCGGATCCGGCACGTCGCGCACCTCGGCATCCGCACCCGCGGCTTCGCCTACGCGACCCACGGCCGCGAGGCGCCGGCGAGCGAGGTGCAGGTGACGCTCGCGGCGCCGTCCGGCGAGATGTGGACCTGGGGTCCGGACGACGCCCCGGACACCGTCACCGGCTCGGCCCTCGACTTCTGCCTGCTGGTCACCCAGCGGGTGCACCGCGACGACACCGACCTCGTCGCCACCGGCGACGCCGAGCAGTGGCTCGACATCGCCCAGGCGTTCGCCGGCCCACCCGGAACCGGGAGGTCGCCGTCGTGAGCACGCTGCTGGTCGGCAACTGCTCCGGCTTCTACGGCGACCGGCTCGCCGCGATGCGGGAGATGCTGGAGGGGTCGGTGGACGGGCGCGCGCTCGACGTGCTCACCGGCGACTACCTCGCCGAGCTCACGATGCTCATCCTCGGCAAGGACACGATGAAGGACCCGGCGCTGGGGTACGCACGCACCTTCGTGCGCCAGCTCGAGGACTGCCTGGGCCTCGCGCTCGAGCGCGGCGTGACGATCGTCAGCAACGCCGGCGGCCTCAACCCGGCCGGTCTCGCCGCGAAGGTGCGCGAGGTGGCGACGGGGCTCGGCCTCGACGCCGCGGTGGCCCACGTCGAGGGTGACGACCTGCGCGACCGCGCCGCCGACCTCGGCCTGGACGGCGCCCTCACCGCCAACGCCTACCTCGGCGGCTTCGGCATCGCGGCCGCGCTGAGCTCCGGGGCCGACGTCGTCGTCACCGGCCGGGTCACCGACGCCTCGCTCGTGGTCGGGCCCGCCGTCGCCCACTTCGGGTGGACGCCGGACCAGCACGACGAGCTCGCCGGCGCCGTCGTCGCGGGCCACGTGCTCGAGTGCGGCACCCAGGCCACCGGCGGCAACTTCTCCGGCTTCGCCCGGCTGCCGCTGGACGCGCAGCCGCTCGGGTTCCCGGCGGCGGAGCTGGCCGCGGACGGGTCGTGCGTCGTCACCAAGCAGGACGGCACCGGCGGCGCGGTCACCGTCGACACCGTGACCGCGCAGCTGGTGTACGAGATCCAGACCACCCGCTACCTCGGCCCGGACGTCACCACGCACCTCGACTCGATCCGGCTCGAGCAGGTCGGCGAGGACCGGGTCGGTGTCAGCGGCGTGCGGGGCGAGGCGCCGCCGGAGCAGCTCAAGGTCTGCGTGAACACCCTCGGCGGGTTCCGCAACACGATGGAGCTGGTGCTCACCGGCCTCGACATCGACGCCAAGGCCGACTGGGTACGCACCCAGCTCGAGGGCCGGCTCACCGCGCAGAGCGTCACCTGGACCCGCACCGCCGAGCCGCACCTCGACGCCGAGTCCGAGGAGGGCGCGTCCTGCCTGCTGCGGGTCACCGCCAAGGACGACGAGGCCGGGCCGGTCGGCAAGGCGTTCACCGGCCCGCTGGTCGAGCTCGCGCTCGGCTCCTACCCCGGCTTCACGATGACCTCGCCGCCCGGGCCGCCGACGCCGTACGGCGTCTACCGCGCGGCCTACGTCGACCGGTCCGCCGTCGAGCACGTGGTGGTGCACGCCGACGGCCGGCGTGAGGTGATGCCGGAGCCGACCACGTTCGGTGAGGTGCCCGACGACGCCGGCCGCCGTCCCTCGCCCTACCCGGCGCCGATCGACTCGCTCACCCGCCGGGCACCGCTCGGCACGTTCGTGCACGCCCGCTCCGGCGACAAGGGCGCCGACGCCAACCTCGGGCTGTGGGTCGTCAACGACGGCTCGCCCAAGTACCACGACCGGGTCACCTGGCTCACCAAGCTCATCACCCCGCAGCGGGTCCGCGAGCTGGTGCCGGAGGCCGCCGACCTCGACGTCGCGGTGTACGTGCTGCCCAACCTCGGCGCGGTGAACGTGGTGATCAGCGGGCTGCTCGGCGAGGGCGTCGCCGCCTCGACCCGGTTCGACCCGCAGGCCAAGGGCCTCGGCGAGTGGGTGCGGTCGCGGATGGTCAGCATCCAGGAGGGCCTGGTATGAGCGTTCGTGACATCGGCGCCGAGTTCACGCGCCGCGAGGTCGTGCCGCACCTCCAGGAGTGGGAGGACGCCGGGAGCATCCCGCGCGAGCTGCACACCGCCGCCGCGAAGCACGGGCTGCTCGGCGTCGCGTTCCCCGAGGAGGCGGGCGGGGAGGGCGGCACGCTGCTCGACTCGGTCGACCTCCAGGAGGGCATGTTCGCCGCCGGGGCGTCGTCCGGGCTGATGGCCGGGCTGTTCACGTCGGGGATCGCGCTGCCGCACATCGCGGCGTCCGGCAACGCCGACCTCGTCGACCGGTTCGTGCGGCCCACGCTGGCCGGCGAGCTCATCGGGTCGCTCGCCGTCACCGAGCCCGACGGCGGGTCCGACGTCGCCGGCATCCGGACGACGGCCCGCCGCGACGGCGACCACTACGTCGTCAACGGCACCAAGACGTTCATCACCTCCGGAGTACGCGCGGACTTCGTGACCACCGCGGTGCGCACCGGCGGTCCGGGCCACGCCGGCATCTCGCTGCTGGTCGTGGAGCGCGGCACGCCCGGCTTCGCGGTGGACCGGTCGCTGGCCAAGATGGGCTGGCACTGCTCCGACACCGCCGAGCTCTCCTACGTCGACGCGCGGGTGCCGGCCGCCAACCTGGTGGGCGAGGAGAACAGCGGCTTCTACCAGATCGCCGCGCAGTTCGTGGTCGAGCGGATCGGGCTCGCGGTGCACGGCTACGGCATCGCCGGCCGCGCCCTCGACCTCACCGCGCAGTACTGCCGCGACCGCGAGACCTTCGGCAAGCCGCTGATCGCCAACCAGGTGGTGCGGCACAAGCTCGTCGAGATGCGGCGGCAGGTGGAGGTGGCGCGCACCTACACCCGCGAGGTCGCCCGACGCCACGACGCCGGCGAGGACGTGATCGCCGAGGCCTGCCTGGCCAAGCAGACGGCGGTGGAGGCCGCCGTCCGCGTGTGTGACGAGGCCGTGCAGCTGCACGGCGGGACCGGATACCTGCACGGGACCGAGGTGGAGCGGCACTACCGCGACGCGCGGATCCTGCCGATCGGAGGAGGTGCGACCGAGGTGCTCACCGACCTCGCCGCGCGATTGCTCGGGTACGCGTCATGACCCCGAACCTTGGATTGAGGAGCCGAGGAACGAGGCGTCTCGAAATCGCGAGGCGATGCTCAGCAAGCTCGCCGACCTCGCACTCGAGCACCTGAAGGCGGTCGAGGGCGGCGGCCAGAAGTACGTCGACCGCCACCACGCCCGCGGCAAGCTGCTGCCGCGCGAGCGGATCGAGCTGCTCGTCGACCCGGGCTCGGCGTTCCTCGAGCTCAGCCCGCTCGCCGGCTGGGGCTCCGACTTCGCGGTCGGGGCCAGCGTGGTCACCGGCATCGGGGTGATCGAGGGCGTGGAGTGCATGATCACCGCCAACGACCCCACGGTGAAGGGCGGCGCCAGCAACCCGTGGACGGTCAAGAAGATCTTCCGGGCCAGCCAGATCGCCGAGGAGAACGCGCTGCCGACGGTGGCGCTCGTCGAGTCCGGCGGCGCGGACCTGCCCACGCAGAAGGAGATCTTCATCCCCGGCGGCAAGCTGTTCCGCGACATCACCCGGTCGAGTGCCCGCAAGGAGCCGACGGTCGCGCTGGTGTTCGGCAACTCCACCGCCGGCGGCGCCTACGTGCCCGGCATGAGCGACTACACCGTGATGGTGAAGGAGCAGGCGAAGGTGTTCCTCGGCGGCCCGCCGCTGGTGAAGATGGCCACCGGCGAGGAGTCCGACGACGAGTCGCTCGGCGGCGCCGAGATGCACGCCCGCACCTCCGGGCTCGCCGACTACCTCGCCGAGGACGAGCTCGACGCGATCCGCATCGGACGACGGATCGTGGCGCGGCTCAACCGCTCGCCCCGGCCCGCGCCGCCGCCGTACGCCGAGCCGGACGCCGACGTCGACGACCTGCTCGACCTGGTGCCGAGCGACCTCAAGGAGCCGTTCGACCCGCGCGAGGTGATCGCCCGCATCTGCGACGGCGTCTCGGCCGGCAACAGCCGGGTGTTCGACGAGTTCAAGCCGCTCTACGGCAGCTCGCTCGTCACCGGGTGGGCCCGGCTGCACGGCCGCCAGCTCGGGATCCTCGCCAACGCGCAGGGCGTGCTGTTCAGCGAGGAGGCGCAGAAGGCGACGCAGTTCATCCAGCTCGCCAACCAGGTGGACTGCCCGCTGCTGTTCCTGCACAACACCACCGGCTACATGGTCGGCGCCGAGTACGAGCAGGGCGGGATCATCAAGCACGGCGCGATGATGATCAACGCGGTCTCGAACTCCACCGTGCCGCACCTGTCGGTGATCATGGGCGCCTCCTACGGCGCCGGGAACTACGGCATGAACGGCCGCGCCTACGACCCGCGGTTCCTCTTCACCTGGCCCAGCGCGAAGTCGGCGGTGATGGGGCCGGCCCAGCTGGCCGGCGTCCTCTCGATCGTCGCCCGCGCCGCCGCCGAGGCGAAGGGCCAGGAGTACGACGAGGCCGGGGACGCCGGGATGCGCGAGATGGTGGAGGCGATGGTGGAGGAGCAGTCGCTGCCCCACTTCCTGAGCGGGATGCTCTACGACGACGGGGTGATCGACCCCCGCGACACCCGCACCATCCTCGGCATCTGCCTGTCGGTGATCGAGAACAAGCCGATCGTCGGCACCGACCGGTTCGGGGTGTTCCGGCCATGATCAAGCGAGCAGCGGCGAGCGAGGAACGAGCTCGGCGCGTGGGCGAGACGAGGTTGAACGAACCCCGCGACCGAGGAACGAGGTCGCGACGGGTGAGTGAAGCCACCGCAGCCGATGCACCCAACGCTCGTCGCGGCGGCCTCGCAGCAGCGGCTCCGGGGCCTCGATACGCAGTCGCTCGTTCCTCGCTCCTGCTACTCGACCAACGTGGAGGGGCGTTGTGATCAGACGACTCCTGGTAGCGAACCGCGCTGAGATCGCGTCCCGCGTCTTCCGCACCTGCCGGGCGCTCGGCATCGAGACGGTGGCCGTGCACTCCGACGCCGACGCCGGGCTGCCGTACGTGGCCGAGGCCGACGTCGCCGTCCGGCTGCCGGGCACCGCGCCGGCCGACACCTACCTGCGCGCCGACCTCGTGATCGAGGCGGCCAAGCGGGTCGGGGCCGACGCCGTGCACCCCGGCTACGGGTTCCTGAGCGAGAACGCCGACTTCGCCCGCGCCGTGAGCGCCGTCGGGCTCACCTGGGTCGGCCCGCACCCCGACGCGATCGAGCGGATGGGCTCGAAGGTGCTGGCCAAGCAGATCGTGGCCGACGCCGGCGTGCCGGTGCTCGACTCGATCGACCCGGAGCACGCCACCGAGGCCGACCTGCCGTTGCTCGTGAAGGCGAGCGCCGGCGGCGGCGGTCGCGGCATGCGAGTGGTGCGGAGCCTCGGCGCGCTGGCCGGCGAGGTCGAGCAGGCACGGGCCGAGGCGGAGTCGGCGTTCGGCGACGGCACGGTCTTCGTGGAGCGGTACGTCGAGCGCGGCCGCCATGTCGAGGTGCAGGTGCTCGGCACGCCGGACGGCATCATCGTGCTCGGCGAGCGCGACTGCTCGCTGCAGCGCCGGCACCAGAAGGTGGTGGAGGAGTCGCCGGCGCCGAACCTGCCGGCCGGCACCCGGCAACGGCTGCACGACGCCGGCCTGGCCGCGGCCGCCGCCATCGACTACCTCGGCGCCGGCACGGTCGAGTTCCTCTACGACGAGGAGCGCGACGAGCTCGCGTTCCTCGAGATGAACACCCGGCTCCAGGTGGAGCACCCGGTCACCGAGCTGGTGTGGGGCGTCGACCTCGTCGAGCTCCAGATCGCCGTGGCCGAGGACCGGCTGGTGTCGCGCGACGTCGCGCCGTCCGGGCACGCGATCGAGGTGCGGCTCTACGCCGAGGACCCCGACCGCGACTACCAGCCGCAGAGCGGCCGGCTGCTCACCTTCGACATCCCCACCCCGCCCGGGGTGCGCGTCGACGCCGGGTTCGCCGCGGGCAGCGAGGTCACCACGCACTACGACGCGATGCTCGCCAAGGTGGTGGCGCACGCGCCGTCCCGCGAGCAGGCGGCGCGCAAGCTGGTCGGCGTGCTGGAGCGGGCCCGCATCCACGGCGTCCGCACCAACCGCGAGCAGCTGACGGCGGTGCTGCGCGACCCCGACTTCCTCGAGGGCCGCGTGCACACCGGCTTCCTCGCCCACGTGCACCGCGAGTTCCGCGAGTACGACGAGCGGGCCGACGTGCTCGCCGCCGGGTTCGCGCTGGCCGAGCACGACCGGCTCCGCCGCACCGTGCAGCACGGCATCCCCGCCGGCTGGCGCAACGTGGTGAGCCAGCCGCAGCGCACCCGCTTCCTCACCGACGACGGCGACGAGGTGGTCGCCGAGTGGTGGGGCGACAGCACCGGCTACCGGGTCGACGGCTACCGGGTCGTGTCCGCCTCGCCGACCCGGGTGGTGCTCGAGGTCGACGGGATGGCGCGGCACACCGACGTGCGCATCGACGACGTCGACCCCCACCGCCCGCGGGAGGTGCACGTCGACGGCCCGGGTACGCACGTCCGGTTCCGCGAGGTGCCCCGGTTCACCGACCCCGAGGCGGCGGCCCGCGCGGGCAGCCTGCTCGCGGCGATGCCCGGCACCGTGGTGCGGGTCGACGTCGCCGCCGGCGACGCCGTCGAGGCCGGGGCTCCGGTGCTCGTGCTCGAGGCCATGAAGATGCAGCACGCCGTGACCGCGCCGACCGCCGGCACGGTCACCAGCGTCGAGGTCGACACCGGGGCCCAGGTGGCCGCCGGCGACGTCCTCGCCGTGATCGATCCCCCGTTCGTCGAGCCTGTCGAGACGCAAGGAGACGCATGACCACGACCCCGTTCAGCGAGACCGAGGAGCGCCAGGAGCTGCGGCGCCAGGTGGCGAAGCTCGCCGCGAAGTACGGCCGCGAGTACTTCACCGAGAAGGCGCGGTCGGGCGGCAAGACCACCGACCTGTGGCTCGACATCGGCAAGCACGGCTACCTCGGCATCAACGTGCCCGAGGAGTACGGCGGCGGGGGCGGCGGCATCGGCGACATCGCCGCGGTGTGCGAGGAGCTCGCCGCACAGGGCTGCCCGCTGCTGCTCATGGTCGTGAGCCCCGCCATCTGCGGCACGATCATCAGCCGCTACGGCACCGAGCAGCAGAAGCGGCGCTGGCTCCCGGGCATCTGCGACGGCACCGGCACGATGGTCTTCGCGATCACCGAGCCGGACGCCGGCACCAACACCCACAACATCACCACCACCGCCCGCCGCGACGGCGACGAGTGGGTGCTCAAGGGCCAGAAGATCTGGATCTCCGGCGTCGACGAGGCCGACAACGTGCTCGTCGTCGCCCGCACCGAGGACGCGAAGACCGGCAAGGTGAAGCCGGTGCTGTTCGTGGTGCCCACCGACGCCGACGGCCTCGAGTACACCCACATCCCGGTCGAGATGGTGAGCCCGGAGAAGCAGTTCCAGGTGTTCATCGACGACGTCCGGCTGCCCGCGGACGCCGTCGTCGGCGACGAGGACGGCGGCCTCGTGCAGCTGTTCGCCGGCCTCAACCCGGAGCGGATCATGGCGGCGTCGTTCTCGAACGGCCTCGCCCGCTTCGCGCTCGAGAAGGCCACCAGCTACGCCAAGGAGCGGGTGGTGTTCCAGGGCCCGATCGGCGGCCACCAGGCCATCGCGCACCCGCTCGCCGAGAGCCACATCGAGATCGAGATGGCGCGGCTGATGACCCAGAAGGCGGCCGCGCTCTACGACGCCGGCGACGAGATGGCGGCCGGCGAGGCCGCCAACATGGCCAAGTACGCCGCCGCCGAGGCCGCCTGCAAGGCCGCCGACGCGGCGGTGCAGACCCACGGCGGCTACGGCGCCAGCCAGGAGTACGGCGTGGCCGGGCTGCTCGTCGCCACCCGCGTGGGCCGGATCGCACCGGTGAGCCGGGAGATGATCCTCAACTTCATCTCCATGCACTCCCTGGGGCTTCCGAAGTCATACTGACTCGGTGGCGGACTCCTGGGGGCTGGGTGGCGCGACGGCGCTGTCGCTGTTCGCCACGCCCGCCGCCGAGGCGCTGGACCGGCTCACCGCGGCCTGGCCCGACGCGCTGACCCCGGACCGGATGGCGCTGCTCCGCACCGTCACCGCCGAGGGGCTCGGGCTGACGTCACTGCCGTCGCCTGACCTGCCCGACGCACCGGACCGCCGTGACCTCGCGGTGCTCGAGTTCGCCGAGCAGTTCGCCGTCGACGTCGCGCGGGTCGACGACGGCCAGCGTGACCGGTGGAGCCGCACCTTCCGCGACGCCGTGCTCGACGTCACCGTCGTCGTCTACGTGGCCGAGTGGGTGCCGCGGCTGCGGGCGGCGCTCGACGCGATCTTCGGCGCCGACCCGTGGCCGGAGGTCGAGCTCGAGATCACCGAGCGCGCCTACGGGCTGATGGACGAGTTCGTCCGGGTGGTCGCGCGGCTCGACCGGTTGGACCCGGTGACCACCGAGCTGGTGCGGCTGCGCGGTGCCCGCCAGCACGGCTGCCGGGTGTGCATGTCGCGCCGCAGCGTGGCCGCCCTCGAGGGCGGCGCCGACGCCACGATGTTCGAGGACCTCGACGACTACCGCAGCCGCGACCTGGAGCCGGCGCAGCAGGCCGCGCTCGCCCTCACCGACGCGATGATCTGGACGCCGGCCGACCTGCGCGAGGTCGACCTCGACGCCGTCCGCGCCCACCTCACTCCGCCGCAGGCGGTCGAGGTGGCCCTCGACGTCGCGCGCAACGCCAGCAACAAGGTCGCCGTCGGGCTCGGCGTCGACGCCCCGCAGACCGACGGCCTGCAGCTCTTCGAGGTCGACGACGCGGGGCGGCTCGTCTTCCCCTGAGCGGACAGACGTTCGTCGAGCCTGTCGAGACGCCGGGGACCGATCTCGTCGAGCTGACCCACCACCGTCGGCGAGACCGGGTCAGGGCGTCTCGACAAGCTCGACGACCGTGCGGAGGGCCGGCTACCCGACTCTCGACACCCGCCCCCCTAGGGTTTGTTCGTGAGTGCGGTGAGCAGCGTCGACCGGACCCAGCGCCGGTTCCGGGGGCTGGGCTTCCCGATCGCCGTCGTCTACAAGTTCTTCGACGACCAGGGCAACTACCTCGCAGGCGCGCTCACCTACTACGCGTTCGTCGCGATCTTCCCGCTGCTGCTGCTCGCCTCCTCGATCTTCGGGTTCTTCCTCCAGGGCAACCCCGACCTCCAGGAGGCGGCCCTGAACTCGGCGCTCAGCACCTTCCCGATCATCGGCGAGCAGCTCGGCCGGCCCGAAGGCCTGCGGGGCTCCAGCAGCGCGGTCGTGGTCGGGACCGTGGCAGCCCTGTACGGCGCGCTCGGGCTCGGGCAGGCGATCCAGAACCTGATGGCCACCGCGTGGGCGATCCCGCGCAACAGCCGCCCCAACCCGGTGCTCCTGCGACTCAAGAGCCTCGTGCTGCTGGTCTTCGCGGGCTTCTCGGTGCTGGCCATCTCGGTGCTGTCGGCGATCGGCGCCAACACCGAGGTGTTCGGCGACCGCATCAACACCACGATCCGGATCCTCATCCTGGTCGCGACGGTGCTCGTGGTCGGTCTGGTGCTCACCATCCTCATGCGGTTCGCGGCGGCCCGCAGCCACAGCGTCGTCCGCGCCGCACCCGGCGCGTTCTCGCTGGCCCTCATGTGGCAGTTCCTGCAGTACCTCGGCACGCTCTACGTGCGCGAGGTGCTCGACGGCGCCACCGCGCTCAACCAGACCTTCGGCTTCGTCCTCGGCCTGATCGGCCTCATCTACATCGCCTCGGTGATGGCCGTGCTCGGCGTCGAGATCAACGTGGTGCTCGCCCGCCGGCTGTGGCCGCGCGCGCTGCTGACGCCCTTCACCGACTCCGTCGACCTCACCGAGGCCGACCGCCGCGCCTACGCGATGTACGCGCAGATGCAGCGGCACAAGGGGTTCGAGACCGTGAGCGTGCGCTTCGACGGGCGCGACGGCGACACCCACGAGATCGTGCTCGAGCCGGGCGCCCGCAACGCCGTCACCACGATGTCGAACCGGGCGGAGCCACCGCCGTCCCCGCCGCCGGTCAGTCTCTGATCAGTCGCTGAGGCGGGTGCGGACGGCGGCCAGCGCGTCGTCGTCGAGGCCGAGGCCCTCGCGCAGGTAGCGGTCGAGGGAGCCGAACGACGCGTCGGCCTGCGCGTAGGCCGCGGCGAGGTAGGACGTGTCGGCCACCATCGTGGGCTCGAAGGTCTCCACCCGGTCGGCGCCGAGGTGCTCGGCCACCAGGCCGAGGTACTTCTCGCGGGTGCCGCGGGAGCGCTCGTTGGTGAGGAGGTAGTCGGCCTCGACGACATCGGGCTCGACGCCGGCGACGTGCAGCAGCAGCGCGGCGGCCCAGCCGGTGCGGTCCTTGCCGGCGGTGCAGTGGAACAGCACGGGCGTGGTGGCGAGACCGACGCGGCGCAGCAGGCCGCCGAACGACGCGCGGGCGCGCTCGTCGTCGACGAAGCCGCGGTAGACGCCGAGCATCGCCTGGTGCGCGGCGTCGGCGTCGGGCAGCTCGGCACCGGTGCCGGGTGGGATGCCGGCCACCGGGAGGTGGGTCCAGGCGGCACCGGGCACCTCGACGTCGGGGTGGGCGTCGACCTCGTGCTGCTCGCGCAGGTCGATCACGCTGGTGACGCCGAGCCGTTCGAGAGCGGCGGCGTCGACGTCGGTGAGCTGGAGCTCGTTCGAGCGGTAGATCAGTCCGGTGCGCACCCGGCCGCCGTCACGGGTGGGGTGACCGGCCCCGGCCACGTCGCGGAAGTTGTCGGCCGAGGCGAGGCGGAGGAGCTCCTCGTCGGTCGTCATCCCCGCAGTCTGGCAGCCCCGGACTAGTCACAAATGACCAGGCCGAAATTGATCCTGTTCACGCAGGTGCGCCCTGGATACCGTTGGAGCGGCGGCACTGGGGAGAGTCGCCGAGGGAGGGAGCGCACAGCCGCCTGAGACAGCGGCCGTCGAGTTCCCGCTCCAGGTCTGTGAGGCGCATCCAGGCCGTGGGGCACACGCCGGCTCGGGCCGGCGTTCCCCCTTTTAGAGCCGTTTCGGGGGCCGCGGGAAGAACATCGGCACCCGCGCCGCGTACTCGTCCCAGCCCGCGCGCGTGCTCATCGTCTTCTCGAGCAGCTTCGCGCCGGTGACGTTGCGGAGGAACAGCGTCATCGCCACCGGGCAGAGCGCCGTGGCGACGCCGGCCACCCAGCCGGAGCCGAGACCGGCCACCAGCCACAGCCCCCACCAGACGGCGGCGTCGCCGAAGTAGTTCGGGTGGCGGGTCCAGCCCCACAGCCCGCGGTCCATGATCCGCGGCCGGGTCTCCCGCGGCTGCGCCTTGTAGGCCGCGAGCTGGCGGTCGCCGACGGTCTCGAAGAACATCCCGATCCCCCACACCACGACGCCGGCGACGACGGCCGGCCACCACGGCGCGTCGAGCACGGCACCGACGGCGACCGGCACGGCCACGAACCACTGCGCGACCGCCTGCACCAGGAACACCCGCCGGACGACGGCACCCATCCCCACCTCGGACGGCGTGCCGCCGAGCAGCTCGGCGTAGCGCGGGTCCTCCTGTCCCTGGTGCTGACCCAGCGCCCGGGAGCGCACGTGCCACGACAGCCGCAGCCCCCAGACCGCGACGAGCGCGAGCACGAGCCAGCGGCGCCACGGCGAGCCCTCGTCGAGCGCCAGGCCGAGCACCGCCGTCGTGAGGGCCACGAGCACGAACCCCGCACCCCACGCGACGTCGACGACGGCCGCCTTGTCGAGCTGTCGCGCGCGCACCGCCGCCGCCGTCATGCCTGCGACGACGGCGAGGAGCGCGACCCCGAGGGCTAGGAGGACCGCAGCCACGGCAGCGTGTGCGGTCCGTCGGGGCGCACCATCAGGATCTGGTCGACGCCCATCCGGCCGTCGCGGAAGGCCATCGAGCCGCCGACCAGGTAGAGCCGCCAGACCCGCACGACCTCCTCGCCGACCAGCTCGGTGAGCCGCTCGACGTTGGCCTCGAACCGCTCCAGCCAGCCGGCCACGGTGAGCACGTAGTGCTCGCGCAAGGCGTGCACGTCGCGCACCTCGAGCCCACTCTGTTCCAGGAGCGCGAGGGTCTCGCCCACCGGCCGCATGTGCATGTCGGGGGCGATGAACGACTCGATGAACGGGCCGCCGCCGGGCCACTTCCCGGTGCGCGACATCTGCTGCACCAGCACCCGGCCACCCGGCTTCACCGAGCGCCGCAGCACCTCGGCGTAGGTGCCGTAGTTGCGCTGCCCGACGTGCTCGCCCATCTCCAGCGAGCCGACGGCGTCGAAGTGGTCGCGCTCGGGCACGTCGCGGTAGTCCTGGAGCCGGATCTCGACCCGGTCCTCGAGGCCGCGCTCGGCGATCCGGGCGTCGATGAACCGCTTCTGCTCCGCGGCGATCGTGACGCCGACGACGTGCGCGCCGAACTGCTCCGCGGCCCGCAGCGAGAGCGAGCCCCAGCCGCAGCCGACGTCGAGCATCGTCATGCCGGGCTCGAGTCCGAGCTTGGTGCACACCAGGTCGAGCTTGGCCTCCTGGGCCTCCTGCAGCGGCTGGTCGGGCGAGGAGTGGTAGCCGCAGGAGTAGGCCAGGTGCGGCTCGAGGATCAGCGAGTAGAACTCGTTGGACAGGTCGTAGT
The DNA here is from genome assembly GCA_963780355.1 of uncultured Actinomycetota bacterium. Classification (GTDB taxonomy): domain Bacteria; phylum Actinomycetota; class Actinomycetes; order Propionibacteriales; family Nocardioidaceae; genus Nocardioides. The sequence goes on along the minus strand of CAWABT010000001.1, from coordinate 563,570 downwards.
GGTGGCTGATCGAGCGCCGGTCGCGCAGCTTCGAGTGCAGCCGGCCGCGGATCCGGGCCTGCGACGCCGGCGGCGCCGGCGGCGGGCCGACCACGCCGAGGCCGAGGGCGGTGCGGACGGCGCCCACGAGTGCCGCCGGCGAGGGCCGGCCGGCGAGGCCGCGCTCCCGGGCCACCGCGAACGCGTAGGTGAGGGCGGTGTCGAGGGTCCAGCCGTCGGCCTCCGGCACGTCGAGCTCGCCGGTCACGTAGGCCTGGGCGGCGCCCAGCTCGCCCGGGTGCCAGAGCAGCCGGCGCACGGCGTCCGGCGAGGTGAGCACCACCAGCGGGCCGTCGGCGCTCCCGGCCTCGGAGCCGTCCCAGGCCCGCAGCCGCACCGGCAGGTCGCCGCCGACGAACGGGGCGAGGGCAGTGGCCAGCCGGTGAGCGACGCCCGCGTCCGGCGTCTCGACAGGCTGGACGACCGTCTCGCTGGTGTCGGTCATGCGCTCTCCCAGCGGGTGAAGGTGAGCTGGTTGACGTCGATGTAGCCGGACGCGAAGCCGGCCCGCGAGTACTCCAGGTAGAAGTGCCACATCCGCAGGAACGTCTCGTCGAAGCCGAGCCGCAGCACCTGCTCGGACGCCTTCAGGAAGGTCTCGTCCCACAGCCGCAGCGTCGCCGCGTAGTGGGCGCCCATCGCGAACGGCTGGTGCAGCCGGAGCCGGGTGTGCTCGCGGGCGACGTCGTCGAGCACCCGCACCGACGGCAGGAAGCCGCCGGGGAAGATGTACTTGTTGATCCAGGTGTAGGTGCTCCGGGTGGCGAGCATCCGGTCGTGCGGCATGGTGATCGCCTGGATCGCGACCCGACCACCGGGCGCGAGCACCCGGTCGATGGTCTCGAAGTACGTCGGCCAGTACTGCCAGCCGACCGCCTCGATCATCTCCACCGACACCACGGCGTCGTACTCGCCGGTGAGGTCGCGGTAGTCGCAGATCTGCACCGTCACCCGGTCCGAGACGCCGGCGGCGGCGATGCGCCGGTCGGCGAGCTCCTTCTGCTCCACCGAGAGCGTGATCGTGCGGACCGTCGCACCGCGGCGGGCGGCACGGATCGCGAGCTCCCCCCAGCCGGAGCCGATCTCCAGCAGCCGGGTGCCGGCGCCGACGCCGGCCTCGTCGAGCAGCCGCTCGATCTTCTGCACCTGCGCGGCCTCGAGGTCGGCGCGGGCGGCGGTGGCCGGGTCACCGGCGAACAGGCCCGAGGAGTAGCTGAGCGTCGGGTCGAGGAACAGGTCGAACAGGTCGTTGGACAGGTCGTAGTGGTGCGCGATGTTGCTCCGCGAGTTCTTGGTGTTGCTCCGCTGCCGACGCGGCGGCCGCTTCACCACGAGCGACCGCAGCCGTTGCAGGCCCTGCGGGATCAGCGTCGGCATCTCGGCGGCCAGGACCTCGAGGAAGCCGCCGAGGTCCTCGGCGTCCCAGGCGCCGGTGAGGTAGGCCTCGCCGAAGCCGATCAGCTGGTGCCGGCCGAGCCGGGCGAAGAACTCCTCGGGCCGGTTCACCACGGCCACCGGGCCACCGCGGCCGTAGGTGTGGTCGCCGACGAGCACGCTCACGTCGAGCCGGTTGACGGCGGCCGCGAACAGCCGGCGCGCGATGCGGGCGGAGACGGCGGCGCGCGGGCCGGCCGGGACGAGGTCGAGGCCGGGCCAGTGGTTGGCGCTCACGCGGGCGGGGGCGATGGTCATGGTGATTCAGACGCTCTCGTGGTCGGGGCGGGGACGGACGGGGAGGCGGCGCAGCCACAGCGCGATGCCGTGGAGCCGGATGAGCAGGGCGCCGCGCAGCGCGGCGGGCGCGGCCCGCAGCGGGCCGACGTCGGTGCGGCGGCCGAGCAGAGCCGCGCTGAAGCGCGCGCCGTCGTCGGTGCGCAGGGTGATGAGGATCTCGAGGCGGCCGTCGGTGGGCTGGGGCACCACCAGGTCGTAGGTGCCGTCGGTGCCGTGGAACGGCGACACGTACATCGCCTTCGGGGTGCTCGCCCGGCCGTGCTCGTCGGGGTGCACCAGGTAGGCGTGCCGGTCGCCGTAGGTGTTGTGCACCTCCACCACGGTGGCCGCCGGTGCGCCGGACTCGTCGTGGCACCAGAACACGGTGATCGGGTTGAAGCAGTAGCCGAACGCGCGGGCGTTGGCCGCCATGAGGATGCGGCCGTGACCGACCTCGACGCCGCGCTCGCGGAGGTACCCGACCACGTTCTCGCGAATGCTGCGAGCGGGGTCACCGAGGTGGTCGCGGGCCTCGAACCGGCCGAGCACGCCGTGGTCCGGCAGATCGTCGACGTCGACGAGCCAGGAGTGGGAGCGGAGCGCGAACCGGCGCCGCCGGGGCTTGCGACGGGTGTGACGGATCGTCGTCTCGTAGATCCCCACGGTCGTCGAGCCGGTCGAGACGCCGGTGGGGGCGGGCCAGTCGAGGCCGAGCCGCTCGGCAGCGGCGAGCCCGGAGCGCGCGGCGTCCTCGTGGAACCCCCAGCCGTGGTAGGCGCCCGCGAACGCGACCCGGTCGGTGTCGATCTCGCTCAACCGCGCCTGTGCCGCCACGGAGGCCGGGTTGTAGAGCGGGTGCTCGTACTCCATCCGGTCGATCACCGTGGCCGGGTCGACGAGGTGCTCGCCGCCGAGCGTCACGAGGTAGCGGACGTCGGTGTCGAGCCGCTGCAGCCGGGTGAGGTCGTAGGTGACGACCATGCCGCCGTCGGGTAGGGAGGTTTCGACAGGCTCCGTCGCGGCTTCGTCCCTCAGCCGCGGTCGCTGCTCAACCTTCGACCGCGTCTGGCGCCCGCGTCCCGCGGTGCCAGGCGTCGAAAGTTCCACGAAGCCCGGGCGCCGTCGGCCTCGGGCAGCACCGAGGCGTCGGTGTGGAGCAGCGCCGGGTTGGGGGAGTACGGCATCGCGCCGAGCAGCTCGCGCTGCAGCTGCGTCGGGGCAGCCAGCATCGACAGCGCCTGGCCCGGGTGCGTGGCTACGACGACGCCGTCGTAGGAGTCGAGGTGGCCGTTGCCGTCGGTGACGTCGACGCCGGTGGCGGTCTCGAGCACCGAGGTGACCTTGGTGCCGAGCCGGACGTCGGGCAGCGCGGCCCCGACCCTGCGCACGTACTCCTGCGAGCCGCCGGCGACGGTGCGCCACTGGGGGGAGCCGAAGACACCGAGCATCCCGTGGTGGTCGAGGAAGGTGAACAGGTAGCGGGCGGGGTAGTCGAGCGCGACGGCGGGGTCGCACGACCAGACCGCCGCCACCAGCGGCTCCATGAAGTGCCGGGCGAAGTAGCCGGTGAACCGGCCGTCGGCGAGGAACTCCCGCAGCGTGCGGTCGTCCGACGTCCCCAGGAGCCGCCGGGCCTGCCGGTGGAAGCGCGGGATCTCGGCGAGCATCGCCAGGTAGCGCGGCCGGCGCAGGTTGGCCGCGGTGGGGAACAGGCCGCGCCGGCCGAGCGCGCCGGCCCACTCCAGCCCGGAGGCGTCGTCGCGGATCGACATCGACATCTCGCTGGGCTGCGTGGTGACGCCGAGCTCGGCGAACAGCCGCAGCAGCACCGGGTAGGTGCGCGGGTTGTGCACGATGAACCCGGTGTCGACGGCGAGGTCCCGGTCGCCGTCCACGACGCGATGCGTGTCGGCATGGCCGCCGAGCCGGTCGTCGGCCTCGTAGAGGGTGACGTGCGCGGTACGGGAGGCGACGTGGGCGGCGGTGAGACCGGCGGCGCCCGAGCCGACGACGGCGACCCGGCGGGGAGTCATCCTGCTCACGCCTGCTCGAAGCCGAGCACCGCCACCCGGTCGACGCTCGGCTCGCTCGGGAGCACGCCCTCGCGCTCGACGGTGATGCCGACGCCGTCGGCGTCCGCCGCGTCGCCGTGCATCAGGATCTTGTTGTTCGGGCCCTCCGGCATCGCCGAGTCGACCACCAGCCGCCCGTTGTGGTCGAACCAGAGCACGTAGTCGTACCCCTCGGGCGCGGGGGGCATGTTGCGGGTGACGACGACGGCGTGGTCGAGCGACCTCGATCGGTAGACGGTGGCGGTGGCATCACCGATGTTCGCCCTGACCTTCTCGGCGTCCGTCGCCTGGATCACGGCGTCCTCGGCGCTCAGCCGCTGCTCCGTACCGTCCTCTGCGGCCCACGGGTGCCACACGGTGGCCACGGCGCCGCCGAGCACGATCAGCGCGACGGCGGCCGCGACGAGGCCGGCGAGGATACGGCGCGGCGCGCGCTGCCGGGTCGACATCGCGGCCGGCGAGCCGGCCTCCGGAGGCAGTGGGCGCACCGTGGCGACCTCGGCGAGCACCCGGTCGCGGAGCGCGGCCGGCGGGGCCGTGGCGGTGGTCTCGGGCAGCAGGCCGGCCGCGTCGCGGAACTCCTCGACCTCGGCGCGGCAGTCGGCGCACTCGGCGAGGTGACGTTCGAAGCGGGCGCGCTCGAGGTCGTCGAGCGCATCGACGGCGTACGCGCCGGTCAGCGCGTGGAGGTCATTCATCCCCTCGCTCCTCCTACTCCCATGGTGTCGCGCAATCGGATCAGTCCGTCCCGGATGCGGGTCTTGGCGGTGCCGACGGGGAGCTCCAGGATCCCCGCCACCTCGGTGTGCGTGTACCCACCGAAGTAGGCGAGCTCGATGGCCTCGCGCTGCACCTCGGTGAGCGACTGGAGCGCGCCGCGCACCCGCTTCGCCTCCAGTGACGCCTCGGCGGCATCGGCGGTGACGTCGTGGTCGACGGTGTGGTTGCGCTGCTCGTACGTGGTGTCGCGCCGCGACGAGGCCTCGGCCGACCGCACCCGGTCGACGGCCTTGCGGTGGCAGATGGTCATCAGCCACGACAACGCGCTGCCCCGGTCCGGGTCGAACCGGCTGGAGGTGCGCCAGACGTCGAGGAACGCCTCCTGCACGACCTCCTCGGCCTGGGCCGGGTCGCGGACGACGCGCAGCGCGAGCCCGTAGACCCGCGACGACGTGGCGTCGTACAGCGCCGCGAACGCCTCCTGGTCGCCGCGGGCGGCGAGCCGGAGCAGGCCGCCCAGGTCGGTGGCGGACCCGCCCGCGCCGGCCACCGGCTCACCCGGGAACGGGGAGCCGGCGGTCGGGGGATTGGACGTCACGATGCGATCCTCTCGTGGCGCGGGCGGGTCCGGTACACCTGAGCGATGGTCGAGCGGAGGTCAGCCGGCCGCGATGCCGGTGAGGACCGAGTCGATCACGTAGACCGTGGCGTTCGAGGTCTGGATGTTGCCGCAGAGCACGTTGGCGGTGACGGTCCCGTCGCTGACGGTCATCCCCGTCTCGTCACCCTCGACGGTGAGGCTGCCACCGGCGAGCGTCTCCTGGTCACCGACGACGGCGGCCGGGTCGTTGTTCGCGGGGAGCACGTGGTTGGCCAGGATGGTGAAGAGGGTGCTCTCCATGCCGTCCTTCTTGCCACCCTCGACCAGACCGTTCAGGTCCTTCTCCGGGATGGCGGCGAAGGCCGGGTCGTCGATCGGGGCGAACACCGTGAGCTCGGGCGCCTGGTTCAGCGTGTCGCCGAGGCCCTCGATCGAGCCGACGGCGGCGGTCAGGGTCGTCAGCACGGGGTTGGTACCGGCGGCGGTGGCCACCGGGTCCTGGACCATGGCGTCGAACGAGCCGGTGCCGCTGGTGGGGATCGCGGCGCAGCCCTCGCCGAAGGTGCCGGCCGAGGCGCCGGTGCCCTCCTCGGTGTCATCCGAGGGAGCCGCCGGCTCGCTGCTCTCGCTGGTGGTGTCGCCGCTGTCGCCGGCGGTGTCGCTGCCACCGTCGTCGTCGCTGCCGCAGGCGGCGAGCGTGAAGGAGAGGGTGAGGACGGCGGCCGCGGCGGTGCCGCGGCGGGCGATGGTCTGGAGCTTCATGGGTGATGCCTTCCTGGTGGAACGGGCACTGGGGAACTGTCGGGAGTCGTTCGGAACCGGGTCTCGAGCGGATTGGCCGATCTCTCAATCGACCGTCACGAAGATCGAGTGGATGCCGCTGGCGCCCTCGGGGAACGGCTCGGCGCGCACGTCGGTCTGGACGTCGCCGTCGCCGTCGACCACCCGGGCCTTGATCGTGGACTGGCCGGGCTTGGCATCGGTCCAGCGGTAGAACCACTGCCGCCAGTAGACGCTGTCGACCTCGGGGCCGAGCTCGGCGTCCTGCCAACCGCCGCTGTCGATCTGCACCTGGATCTTGGCCACGCCCTTGTCGTTCTGGGCCCACGCGATGCCGCCGACGATGATCTCGTCGCCGGACACTGTCGCGAGCGCGCGGGGCGTGTCGATCCGGGCGGAGGGCTTGATGGGGGCGTCCGTGGCCCACTTCTTCTTGGTCCAGTACGCCTCCTGGTCGGCGTACGTGGTGAGCGTGATCTTGGTGAGCCACTTGGTGGCGCTGATGAACCCGTAGAGGCCGGGCACGATCAGGCGCACCGGGAAGCCGTGCGCGCGGGGCAGCTGCTCGCCGTTCATCCCGACGACGATCATCGCGTCGCGACCGTCGGTGGCGAGGTCGAGCGGCGTGCTGATCGTCATGCCGTCGAAGTCGGTGCTGAGGATCTGGTCGGCCTGGTCGCCGACGCCGGCCATGTCGAGGACGTCCTGGAGCAGCACGCCCTGCCAGCGGGCGGCGCCGACGTACTTGCCGCCGACGCTGTTCGACACGCAGGTGAGGGTGATGTCGCGCTCCACCATCGGCAGGTCGAGCAGCTCGTCGAAGGAGATCTCGAGCTCGTTCTCGACGTCGCCGTCGACGGTGAGCGTCCAGCCGTCGGAGTCGACGATCGGGGTGTCGCCCGGGGGCCGGGTGTCGACCCGGTAGAAGTCGCTGTTGCTGATCCGCAGCGGGGTGATGCCCTGGTACTTCCCCTCCAGCCCCGCCGGCAGGTCGGCGAGGGTGTTGGTCGGGTCGGGGAGCGCGATGTCCTCGGGGCGTGAGCGGAGGCCGATGATCAGCCGGCCGGCGCCACCGAAGGCTGCGGCGGCCGCCGTCAACGCACCCATGGCGACGAGGACGCCGCGACGCGAGGGCCCGCCCGCGGCACCGTCCTCGGAGGGAGCACTCGAGGCGGCGCGGGCGAGCCGATCGAGGTACCACAGGGAGGCGACACCTGCGGCGAGCGTGGCGAGCACCGGCAGCACGTCGAGGGCCTGCACGGCCGGCCGGGTGAGCACGGCGGTGGCGGCCACGGCCACCAGCAGGACGACCATGCCCAGCCCGAGCTCGCGGCGCTTCTTGGTGAGCAGGCCGGCGACGGCGGCGAAGACCAGGACCCCCAGCAGCACCGACCCGAGCAGGATCGGCTTGTCCTTGGTGCCGAAGTTGCTGATCGCCCACTCCTTCACCGGCGTGGGTGTGAGGTCGATGATGCTCGAGCTCACCGCCAGCACCGGGGACGAGTCGGGCTCGAGCAGTGACGCGACCAGGTGCCCGGCGGCCATGCCGAGCAGGGTCGCGATGACGCCGAAGGCGGCGTACTGGAGGCGTGAGCGCATGACAGGGGTTCGGAGCGGCGCCCGCGAGCGATGGGTCAGGATGCGGCCATGACCGAGCTCGTGCACCTCGAGACCGACGGCCCCCGCGCCACGATCACCCTCGACTCCCCGCACAACCGCAACGCGCTGTCGCGCCGGCTCGTCTCCGAGCTGTTCGAGCGGCTCCGCGCCGCCGAGGCCGACGACGACGTCCGGGTGGTGCTGGTGCGCTCGTCGGGGCGGGTGTTCTGCTCCGGCGCCGACCTCACCGAGGCCCGCGAGGGCAGCATGGAGGAGGGCGCCCGCGTGCTGGTCGAACTCCAGCGGCTGGTGGTGTCGATGTCGAAGCCGGTGGTGTGTCGGCTCGACGGGCCGGTGCGCGCCGGCGGCATCGGCCTGGTCGCCGCGTGCGACGTCGTGCTCGCGGCCGACGACGCCACCTTCGCGCTCACCGAGGTGAAGCTCGGCCTCGCGCCCGCCGTCATCTCGCTCACGGTGTTCCCGCGCCTCACCTCCCGCGCCGCCGCCTGGACGGCGCTCTCCGGGGAGGTCTTCACCGCCGCCGAGGCCGAGCCGATGGGTCTGGTCACCCGCGCCGTGCCGGCCGACGGTCTCGACGAGGCCGTCGAGACCGCGTGCACCCAGCTCGCCACCGGCGCCGCCCAGGGCCTCCGCGAGACCAAGGCCCTGCTCGCCCGCGACCTGCTCGCCCGCATCGACGCCCAGGCCGACGACGTCGCGGCGCTGTCGGCGCGGCTGTTCGGCTCGGAGGAGGCCAAGGCGGCGATGACCGCGTTCCTCAGCCGTGCGAAGGGCTGAGGCCGCGGCCTTCGGCCGCGGGCGGGGTGGTGGGTCTCCCTGCGGGGGTGTGCCGGTCGTGCGCCCTATGTCTCCGGGCTCCCACTTCTGGGGGACAGGGGCGGCGCGTCGCGCGTACAGCCGGACACTTTCATCGGCTCGGGTATCGCGCGCCGCGGCCAAGCCCTTTTAGCCCCCAGAAGCGGGACCCTCCGACCCGGGCACACGCCCGGCACACAGGTCCCCTCGCTCGACTGAGGAGAGATGAGATGTGAATGGGGGGAGCTGCACCCGCCACCAGCGGCATCCACCCCTACCCAACCCACCCCTCCAGAGCGAGGAGGGCCCCGTGTGCCTGCGGCACACCCCGCACGAGCGACACCAACCCACCCCGCGGCCGAAGGCCGCGGATCTCGGATCGCTGGTATTCCCTCCCGGGCCGTCGGGCCGCTTTGTAGAGTGGTCGGCTCCCCGCTCGGACCGGCGCGGGGCGGGCAGATGGGGGCCGGAGGCATGACCGAGGAGCTCGTGGAGCGCGAGATCGCGCACGAGCAGGAGTTCGTCGACCGCGTGCACCGCCAGCTCGAGCAGGCGGGCCGGGCGGCGCAGGAGCTCGCCCGCGAGGGGCAGAACCGCGGCCGGCTCGGCCACGAGGGCGGCCTCGTCGAGCGTGACGCGATGGTCTACCAGGCGGCCCGCCGGTTGGCGCAGCTCGACGCCGCCCACGAGGGGCTGGTCTTCGGGCGGCTCGACCTGCGCCCCGAGCGCGACCACGAGCCCCGCTACATCGGCCGGATCGGCCTGCGCGACGACGACCGCGAGTCGCTGCTCGTCGACTGGCGCGCCCCGGCCGCCGCCGTCTTCTACCAGGCCACGGCCGCCGAGCCGCAGGACGTCGTCCGCCGCCGGGTGCTGCGCTCGCAGGGCACCACGGTGGTCGGCGTCGAGGACGAGCTGCTCGACGGCGAGGCTCTGGAGCAGATGGACGACGAGCTGCCGATCATCGGCGAGGGCGCGCTGCTCGCCCAGCTGTCGCGGGCCCGCGACCGCACGATGCACTCGATCGTCGCCACCATCCAGGCCGAGCAGGACCGCGCGATCCGCGCGCCGTCCCGGGGCGTCGTCACGATCTCCGGCGGTCCCGGCGTCGGCAAGACCGTCGTCGCGCTGCACCGGGCGGCCTTCCTGCTCTACACCGACCGCCGCCGTTACGAGACCGGCGGCGTGCTGGTGGTCGGGCCGAGCGGCGTCTTCATGCGCTACATCGAGCGGGTGCTGCCGTCGCTCGGCGAGACGGCGGTGGCGCTGCGCTCGCTCGGCGAGGTGGTCGACGGCGTGCGCGCCGTCCGGCACGACGAGCCGGCCGTGGCCGCCGTCAAGGGCTCCGATCGGATGGCCGAGGTGCTGCGCCGGCTGGCCCGGCAGCAGGCGCCCGGCAGCCCGAGCGAGTACCGCGTGTTCTGGCGCGACGACCGCATCCTGCTCGACCGCGGCGTGCTCGGCCGGATCCGTCGCTCGCTGATGAGCGGCGGGCGGCGCAACAAGCAGGTGCCGCGGGTCACGCCCGCGCTGCTCGACGCGATGTGGCGGCAGGTGCGCGGCGAGCGCGGCCGCGAGCGCGGCCGGGAGTCCTTCGACGACGAGATGCTCTCGCGCGACGACTTCCTCGACTTCGTGCTCGCCTGGTGGCCGCCGCTCACCGCCCCCGAGGTGCTCGGCTGGCTGCGCGAGCCCGAGCTGCTGGCGCGGGTGGCCGACGGCCTGCTCTCGCCGGAGGAGCAGCGGCTGCTCACGAAGTCCTGGGGCGACGGCGCGATGTCGGTCGAGGACGTGCCGCTCATCGACGAGCTCCGCTACGCGCTCGGCGACGTGCCCGAGCGCGGCGACGACGAGCGCGACGACCCGCTGGCGCTCATCGCCGGTGCGGTCGACATGCAGGAGCTGCTGACCGCCGCCGACCGCGAGTACGCGCCGAGCGGCAGGGCCTGGGCGCCGCCCACCCACTCGATCGACGACGACGCCTTCGCCCACGTGCTCGTCGACGAGGCCCAGGACCTCACGCCGATGCAGTGGCGCATGGTCGGCCGCCGCGGCCGGGGGGCGTCGTGGACCGTCGTCGGCGACCCGGCGCAGTCGTCGTGGCCCTCGCCGGCCGAGTCGGCCGCGGCGCGGGCCGAGGCGCTCGCGGGCAAGGCGCTGCACGAGTTCCACCTCTCGACGAACTACCGCAACTCCTCGGAGATCTACGACTACGCCGCCGCCTACGCCGAGCGGGTGGGGCTCGACGCCGACCTCCCCACCGCCGTCCGCTCCACCGGTGCGAAGCCGCGCGAGGTGCCCGACGCCGGCGACCTGGAGGCCACCGTGAAGGCGGAGGTGCTCGCGCTGGCCGAGGAGGTCGAGGGCACCGTGGGCATCGTGGTGCCGGTCGCGCGCCGCTCGGAGGTGAACGCCTGGGTCGCCTCCTGGCCCGAGCTCGGCGACGACGCCGCCGGCGCCCGCGCCGCCGTCGACTCCTCGGTCGCCCCGTCGGGGGACGACCGGGTGGTCGTGCTCACCGGCCTCGACACCAAGGGTCTGGAGTTCGACGCGATCGCCGTCGTCCGGCCCGGGGAGATCGAGGCCGAGTCCGCCACCGGCCGGGCCACCCTCTACGTGGTCCTCACCCGCGCGACCCAGCTCCTCACCGTCATCGGCTGACGCCGAGTCGGCGCGTGATGTCACGTCAGTGACACCGAGTCGGCGTGTCATGACGCGCCGACTCGGCATCACCTCGCATCGATCCGTCTCGCATCGATGCGATAGTTGACTGACTCAGGCATCGGAGTAGTCTGGCGAGCATGGCCCGGCTGGAGAACCTGCTCGGCGTCCTCGCTCTCGCTGTCACCGACGCCGCGACGGCAGCGCCCGGGCCGACGCTGCACCCGTCGGCGCGCGCGGTGCTCGTGAGCGTGCACGCGCACCCGGGCCGCCCCGTGGCGTGGCTGCGCGACCTGCTCGGCCTCACCACCTCGGGCGCCACCCGCCTGGTCGACCAGCTGCAGGCCCAGGGGCTGGTCGAGCGGCAGCCGGGGCCGGACGCCCGCACCAAGTCGCTCGTGCTCACCGCCGCCGGAACGGCGCTGGCCGCCGACCTGCTCGACGCCCGGGACCGGGCGATCGCCTCGGTGCTCGAGCCGCTGGGCTCCGACGACCGCGCGGCGCTCGAGCGCATCGCGGCGCAGCTCGTCGGCGGGCTCACCGACGACCGCCTGATGGGGGAGCGAGCCTGCCGGATGTGCGACCGCGGGGCCTGCCGCGCGGGCGCGCCGTGCCCGCTCGACCACACGGTGACCGCCGATGGCTGAGACGACGACGGCCGCGCCGACCGAGATCGGCCCCGCTCACCGCGCCGTGCTGCCGGGCGTCGCGATGATCGCGATGTCGTTCGGCCTGGCCCGCTACGGCTACGGGCTGCTGCTGCCCGACATCCAGCGCGACACCGGCCTGAGCGCCACCGGCGCCGGGCTGATCTCCTCGGGAGGCTACGTCTCCTACCTCGCGGCCAACCTCGCCGTCGTGGGGCTGACGACGCGTCGCGGCGTGCGCGCCGCCGTCAGCGCCGCGGCGGCCACCGCGGCGCTCGGCATGCTGCTGGTGGCGGTGGCACCCGGACCGGTGGTGCTGGCGGCCGGCGTCCTGCTGGCCGGGGCCGCCGCCGGCTTCGCCTTCCCGCCGTACGCCGACGTCGTGGCCCGCACCGTCAGCGAGGACCGCCGCGACGGGGCCTGGTCGGCGATCAGCTCGGGCACCGGCTGGGGGGTCGCGATCGCGGGCCCGATCGCCATCGCCGCCGGGTCGCAGTGGCGCCTGGCGTGGCTGGTGTTCGTCGTGATCGCAGTGGCCGTCGGGCTGTGGGCCCGGGCCTGGGCGCCGGGACGGAGCGCGGTGCCGCTCCGCCGTCCGCAGCTGAGCCCGAGCTGGTTCCTCTGCCCACGGTCCGGACCGCTGCTCGGGTCCGCGGTGCTCGTGGGGTTGGGCTCCGCGGTGTTCTGGTCGTTCGCGGTCAACGCCCTCGTCGACGCCGGCAGCAGCGCCACCGTGGCCCGCGCCACCTACGCCGCCTGCGGCGCCGCGCTGGTCCTGGGCTCCCTGAGCGGCGCGCTCTTCGCGCGCACCGGGTTGCGCGGGGGCTACCTGCTCACCATCGCGGCCCTGGCCGCGTCGCTGCTCGGCTTCGCCGCCGCCCGGCAGCATCCGGTGGCCGCGCTGGTGGCGGCCGTGGTGTTCGGCAGCGGCTACGCCGCGGTGATCGCCGCCCACGGCATCTGGAGCGCGCGCGTGTTCGCCGCCCACCCGGCCGCCGGGCTCGCCGCCGTCAACACCGCCCTGACCCTCGGCACCCTCGTCGGCCCCGCCGCGGCCGGGCTCGTCGTCGACCGGCTCGGCTACGCCTGGGCCTTCCCGCTCGCCGGGGTCGCGGTGCTGCTCGCACTGCTGTGCTGCCCGCCCGGCGCCGCGCGCCGGCGTCGGCTGGCCGAGCACCGCTGCCGGGCGGCCTCCATCCGCCCCTAGGCTTCGGCCATGCCGACCACCCCCTCCGCCCGGGACGCCATCGCCGCGCTCCAGGGGCACGAGGCGTGGGCGATCATCCGGCGCTCGACGCGGGCGGGTGACCGCGACACCGTCGGCCTGGTCGGCGGACGGCGGAGCGTCGTCGAGTCGCTGCTGGACGTGCCGCTCGAGGAGGGCGTGCCGGACGACGGGCACATCGCCGACCGGCTGCTGGCGATCCCGTTCCGGCAGGTGCGGGAGCGCGGGTTCGTGGCGCACGACGACGGCACGCCGCTGGTGGTGGTCGACGTCGAGACCGAGCTGGAGTTCTCGGTGGCCGAGGTGGTCGAGGCGATCGACGACACCGGCGTGGAGTTCAGCGACCGCGGCGGCTTCGAGACCGACGACGAGGAGTACGGCAAGCTCGTCGCGGCGGTGATCGCCGACGAGATCGGGCAGGGCGAGGGCGCCAACCTGGTGATCGGCCGGCACTACCGCGCCACCGTCGCCGACTTCGAGGCGCAGACCGCGCTCACCGTGTTCCGGCGGCTGCTGGAGCGCGAGCGGGGCGCCTACTGGACGTTCCTGTTCTTCACCGGCGACCGCTACCTGATCGGCGCCAGCCCGGAGCGGCACGTGACGGTGCACGACGGCGACGTGCGGATGAACCCGATCAGCGGCACCTTCCGCATCCCGCGCGAGGGGGAGGTGAAGCCGCGGCTGATGGAGTTCCTGGCCGACGAGAAGGAGATCTACGAGCTCTTCATGGTCGTCGACGAGGAGCTGAAGATGATGTGCGACATCTGCAGCGAGGGCGGCCAGGTGCTCGGGCCGTTCCTCAAGCCGATGACGCACCTCGTGCACACCGAGTACCTGCTCGCCGGCCGCACCGAGCGCGACCCGCGCGAGGTGCTGCGCGACACCATGTACGCCGCCACGGTCACCGGCTCGCCCGTCGAGAACGCGTGCCGGCTCATCGCCGAGTACGAGCCCGAGGGGCGCGGCTATTACGGCGCCGCGCTCGCGATCCTCGGCCGGGACGCCGGCGGCGGCGCCGTCGTCGACAGCCCGATCGTCATCCGCACCGCCGACGTCGACCTCGACGGCCGGCTCACCGTCACCGCCGGCGCCACCCTGGTGCGCGACTCCGACGCCGCCTACGAGGTGGCCGAGACCCACGCCAAGGCCGGTGGCATCCTCAGCGCCTTCGGCCTGGTGCCGCCCGCGCCCCGGCTCGAGATCGACCTCAACGAGATCGCCACCGACGAGGACGTGCTGCTCTCGCTGAACAAGCGGAACCGGCGGTTGAGCCAGTTCTGGCTCGACGACCAGGGCGACGCCGACCCCGACCCGCGGCTCGCCGGCCGCTCCGTCGTGATCCTCGACGGCGAGGACGACTTCGTGAACATGTTGCGGCACGTGCTCGGCGTGCTCGGTCTCACCTCCACGGTGGTGCGGCACGAGGACTACGAGCCGGGCTGCCTCGACGGCTTCGACCTCGTGATCGTCGGGCCGGGTCCGGGCGACCCGCGCGACGGCGACGACCCGAAGATGGCCTCGCTGCGGCACGCCGTCGCCTCCCTGCTGGCGGCGCAGCGGCCGTTCCTCGCGGTCTGTCTCGGCCACCAGGCGCTGTGCCACGAGCTGGGAATCCCGCTCACCTACAAGGACATCGTGTTCCAGGGCACCCAGTCGGCGGTCACCGTCGACGGCCGGCCGGAGCGGGTCGGCTTCTACAACACCTTCGTCGGGCGGGTCGGGTCCACCGCCCTGCCGGACGGCGTCCGTGTGGACGCCGACCCCGCCACCGGCGACGTCCACCACCTGGTCGGCCCGCACTACCGCGGCATCCAGTTCCACGCCGAGTCGATCCTCACCGAGCACGGCTACGACCTGCTGCACGCGTTGGTGGCGGGGCTGCTGCTCGAGCCGTGACCGACGTCGTCGTGGTCGACCACCACGACTCCTACACCGGCAGCCTGGTGCACCTCGTCGCGTCCGTGACCGGCGAGCTTCCGGCGGTGGTGCAGCACGACGAGGTCTCCGCGTCGTTCGTGCTGGGCTTCTCGCACGTCGTGCTCTCGCCGGGTCCGGGGCACCCGGCCGTCGCCGCCGACTTCGCGGTGGGGCGCGGGGTGCTGCTCGCCGGCACGGTGCCGGTGCTCGGCGTGTGCCTCGGGATGCAGGGGCTGGTGACGGCGTACGGCGGGTCGGTCTCGCGGGTGGAGCCCGCTCACGGCGAGGTGGCGCGCATCTCCCACGACGGCCGCGGCGTCTTCGCCGGCCTGCCCGACCGGTTCGACGCCGTCCGCTACCACTCGCTGGCGGCGGTGACCGTGCCGTCGTGCCTGGAGACCACGGCCTGGGCCGACGGCGTGGTGATGGGCGTGCGGCACCGGGAGCTGCCGCTCGAGGGCGTGCAGTTCCATCCCGAGTCGGTGCTGTCGCAGCACGGCGCCGCGCTGGTGGCGAACTTCCTGGCGGGTGTGCGGTGATCGACGACCTCGTCACCTCGGTCTTCGCCGATCACCCGCGCTGCGTGTGGCTCGACGGCGGCGGCGCGCGGGAGTGGTCGGGGCGCCGCTCGATCGTCGGCTGGCTGGCCGACGACGACGTCTCCCTCAGCTACTCGGCCGCCCGGCGCGAGGTGGTGCGGCACGTCGGCGGGCGGATCGGAGGTGGTGGGCGACGACGTGTTCGCGGTGCTCGAGGCCGAGCTGGCCGCCGGCTCGCCGTCCGACCACTGGTTCGGCTACCTCGGCTACGCCTGCCGCCCCGACCTCCCCGCCCGCCCCGACCCCCACCTCCCCGACGCCGTCTGGATGCGGCCGTCGTCGGTGCGCTTCGTCGACCATTCCCCCGCGGTCGTCGAGCCTGTCGAGACGCCCCTGGCCGGCGTCTCGACAAGCTCGACGAACGTCCCCGGCTGGTACGCCACCGGGTTCGAGGAGGTGCAGGAACGGCTGCGGGCGGGGGACACCTACGAGGTGAACCTGACCCACCGGGTCGAGGTGGCGAGCGACAGCAAGCCGCTGGACGTCTACCGCCGGCTGCGGCAGCTCAACCCGGCGCCGTACGCGGGGTTCCTGCAGCACGACGTGCCGGGGGCGGAGGCGTGGCTGCTGAGCTCGAGCCCGGAGCGGTACGCGCTGGTCACCGACGACCGGGTGCTGGAGACCAAGCCGATCAAGGGCACCACGCCCCGCGGGAGCACCGACGCGGAGGACGCCGCGCTCCGGGAGCGGCTGGCCACCGACCCCAAGTACCGCGCCGAGAACCTGATGATCGTCGACCTGCTGCGCCACGACCTCAGCCAGGTCTGCGAGGTCGGGAGCGTGGCGGTGCCGGCGCTGATGCAGGTCGAGTCGTACGCCTCGGTGCACCAGCTCTACTCGACCGTCCGGGGACGGCTGCGCGACGACGTCGGCACGATCGCCGCGCTGCGGACCCTCTTCCCGGCCGGCTCGATGACCGGCGCCCCGAAGCTGCGCACGATGCAGGTGGTCGACGGCGTGGAGGCCACCCCGCGCGGCACCTACGCGGGCGCGTTCGGCTGGGTGTCCGGCGACGGCCGCGCCGACCTCGGCGTCGTCATCCGCACCCTCCTCACCACCGGCGACGGCGTCTACCGGCTCGGCACCGGCGGCGGCATCACGGTGCGCTCGGACGTCGAGGAGGAGTGGGCCGAGGCGCAGTGGAAGGCCGAGCGGCTGCTGCGCGCACTCGCTCCCTAGTCGACGTCGGCCTCGTCGGCGTGCGCCGCGAGGTCGGCCATCAGCCCACGGACGGCGGCGACGACGAGGGCGCGCGGAGCCGGTTCGGGGTCGATGGCGTTGACCACCTGCACGAGCCGCCCGTTCTGGACGAAGCCAGTGACGAGCAGGGTGTCGTCGACGACGTCGACGACGACCCTGGCGTCGTCGGCCGCAGGCACCTTCACCCGGGTGACCTCGGTGGTGGGCTGGGCGGCGCCGAAGGTCTTGAAGAGCTCCAGCAGCGTGCCGGCGAAGACCTGGTAGTTGATGTCGAGGCCGACCTCGCCGTCGGCGGTGGGCGTGAACCGGCAGGCGGGCTCGCTGGACGTGCCGCCGTCGACCGTGAACTCGGTGCGGAACAGACGCGCCACCCGCGTCGGCTCCAACCCGTCGCACGGGTTCCACAGCGCGGGCGCGGTGGTGGGGTGGCCCGGGGGCGTCGCGGGCTCGCCGTCGGAGGGGGAGGACGACGAGCAGCCCGCCGTCAGGGCGACCGCGAGCAGCGGGACGAGCGGCCGGGGGATCGTCCTCACCCCGTCACTGTGCCAGCCGCTGTGAGTTGTCCGGACTCGCCACCGGATGACCGGGCGTCGGTTGCGGTCCAGACCTCACGTGGCTAGCTCTGGCCGGGCTGGCCTGCGGCGCGCTACGGGCGCCTCGCCGTGGCACGTTCACGCGGCAGGTGCAGGTGGGCACCCGCGTCGGCCTCTCGGCACCGGGGTCACAGGTCTACCGCGGCTGGCGCTACGTGTTCGTGCGGTGGTCCGACGGCGGCGCCCGCTCGCACTCGTTCCGGATGCCCGACAACGACACGCTGCGGCGTGCCGTGTACCGCCGGGCCGGTCGGGCCTAGACGTAGCGCGCGGCCACGGCGGCCGCGCGGGCGCCGTACCCGCCGCCGAACAGGCAGGCGTGCACGAGCAGCGGGAAGAGCTGGTGGACGCCGGCCCGGTCCTGCCAGCCCTCGGCGAGCGGCGTCGCCTCGTCGTAGGCGTCGAGCACGCGGGGCAGGTTGGGCAGCCCGAAGAGCGAGAGCATCGCGAGGTCGGTCTCGCGGTGACCGCCGTGGGCGGCGGGGTCGACCAGCCAGGCGCGGCCGTCCTGGCCCCACAGCACGTTGCCGGTCCACAGGTCGCCGTGCAGCCGGGCCGGCGGCTCCTCCGGCACGAGCTCGGCGAGCTTCGGCACCACCGCCTCGACGGTGGCGACCTCGTCGGCGGAGAGCGCCGCCCGGTCGGCGGCGCGCCGCAGGTAGGGGAGCAGCCGGTGCTCGGCGTAGAGCTCGGCCCAGGTGGCACAGGTCGGGTTGGCCATCGGCAGCCGGCCGATGAAGCCGTCGTCCAGCCCGGCGCTGCCGCCGAACCCGTCGGCGCCCGCGGCGTGGGTGGCGGCGAGCCGGCGGCCGAGGTCGGCGGCCTCGTCGGCGGTCTGCTTGCCCGGGTCGACCCACGCGATCACCAGGCACTCGGCGTCGACGGCGAGCACCGACGGCACCGGGACGCCGTCCTCGACCTCGGCGAGCCAGCGCAGCCCCGCGGCCTCGGCCGCGAAGAAGCCGGCCGGGGCGCCGGTGAGGGTCTTCATCAGGGCGGTGGTGCCGTCGCTGAGCCGGAGCTTGGTGGCGGTGGCGATGTCGCCGCCCGCGACCGGCGCGGTGGCCACCACGGCGGCGCCGAGCAGGGACTCCGCACGGCGGGCGACCGCGGGCTGCCGGGTCACCGGGCGGCCTCGTCCCCGAGGGCCTCGCGCAGCGCGTCGACCAGGTGGTCGCTGGTCCGCTCCACCATGCTCAGCACCTCCTGGAAGCCGCCGTCGCCACCGTAGTACGGATCGGGCACCTCGCCCCCCGTCCCGACCGGGTCGAAGTCGCGGAACAGCCGCACCCGCTCCGCGGGGCCGCCGAGGTCGGCGAGGTTCTGCTCGTCCATGGCGAGCAGCAGGTCGTGGTGCTCGTTCCAGCCGGCGTCCCACTGCTGCGCCCGGTGCCGGGTCGGGTCGTAGCCGGCGGCGGAGAGCGTCGCGGCGGCCCGGGTGTCCATCGGGTGGCCGAGGTGCCAGTCGCCGGTGCCGCTGCTGGCGACGTGGACCCGGTCGGCGAGACCGGCGTCGGCGAGCCGCTGCTCGAGCACGACGTGGGCCATGGGGGAGCGGCAGATGTTGCCGAGGCACACCACGGCCAGGGAGTAGCGGCCGGCGGTGCGCGGCGCGGGCAGGCTCACCGGTCGCGCTCGTCGACGCCGGTGGCGCCGTCGACCATCCAGGTGACGATCGTGATCACGATCGCCCCGCCGAGCGCCGACCAGAACCCGTCGACCCGGAACCCGATGTCGAGCGCGTCGGCCAGGACGTCGGTGAGCAGCAGCATGAGCGCGTTGATCACCAGCAGGAACAGGCCGAGCGTCAGGATCACCACCGGGAACGACAGGATCACCAGCAGCGGCTTCACGAACGAGGTGACCACGCCGAGGATCGCCGCCACCAGCAGCAGCGGCAGCAGCTTCTCCTGGAGCTCCTCGGTGCCGCGGCTCGGACCGGTGAACGCGATCCCGTCGAACAACCACGCCGCCACCGTGAGCGCCAGCGCCGTGGAGATCAGGCGGAGGACGATGCGCACGGCTGAAGTGTGTCAGGTCGTGTTGGTCAGGTGAGGCCGAGCGCGTGGACGATCGCGGTCTCGGCGTCCGCGAGGTGCTGGCGCAGGAACGCGTGGGCGGCCGGGACGTCGCCGTCGTCGAGCAGCTGCACCAGGGCGGCGTGGGAGTCGGCCTGGTCGTGGGCGTTGCGGTTGAGCCGCTCCACCTGGGCCAGCGCGAGCTTGAGCTCGATCACGAGGTTGTCGGCCATCGCCACCAGTCGCGGGCTCCCGGTCAGGCCGACGAGCGACACGTGGAAGGCGAGGTGGCGCTCGTTGAGCTCCTGGTAGGTGCCCTCGGCGCGGACGGCGTCGGTGTAGGCGCGCAGGCTCGTGCGGACGTGGTCGCGCTGCTCCTCGCTGGCCTCGGCCCACCGCAGCACGCCGGCGCCCTCGAGCACCCAGCGGGCCCGGCAGACGTCGCGCACCGAGTCGGCCTCCGGCGTCGCGATCGTGACCCCGCGGTGGGGTTCGCGGACGGCGAGGCCCTCGGCCACGAGCACGGTGAGCGCCTCGCGGACCGTCGGTCGTGAGACGCCGAGCGACTCGGCCAACGCGACCTCGCGCAGCGGCGTGCCGCCCTCGATCTCGCCGTCGAAGACCGCCCGGCGCAGCTCGGCGACGACCCGGTCGACGGTCGAGACCGGGTCGATCTGCAGCGTGGTGTACGCATCACCCGCCGGCGCTTCGGTCATGCGGCCATTGTGCTCTACACTCGGTCCTGTCAGATTGTCTGACAATTCTGTTACGCAATCCCGTCGCGGAGGTGAACCATGCACGAGCTCAGCTGGGGCCGCCACTACGTGGCCGTCGAGCCGACCCACTTCCGGGTCGACTACGTCATCAACCCGTTCATGGATCCCCACGTGCAGCCCGACCCGGCGCTCGCGATGCAGCAGTGGCACACGATGATCGACACGCTCCGCTCGCTCGGCGCCACCGTCGACGTCGTCCCGCAGCGCCCGGACGCCCCCGACATGGTCTACGCGATGAACCTCGGCCTCGGCGTGGTCCGGGCCGACGGCACGCGTCAGGTCGTGCTGTCGCACATGCGCTACCCGCAGCGGCGGATGGAGACCGTCACCGCGGCGTCGTGGTTCGACGCGCACGGCTTCGCCGCCACGGCGTTCGGCAGCGACGGCCTCGGGCCGCACTTCGAGGCCGGCGACGCCTTCGCGTTCGGTGACGCGCTGGTGGTCGGCTACGGCCCTCGCACCGAGGAGACCGCGCTGTCCCACCTCGCCACCGACCTCGGCGTGCGGGTGCGCGGCCTGCGCATCACCCACCCCGGCATGTACCACCTCGACCTCGCCTTCTGCCCGCTCGACGCCACCAAGGCGATGGTGTGCCCCGAGGCCCTCGACCCGGCGTCCGCCGAGGCGCTGCTCGCCCTCGTGCCCGAGCCGCTGATCCTCACCGAGGAGGAGGCGCTCACCACGTTCGCCGCCAACTCGGTGGTCGTCGGCGACACCGTGGTGATGCCGGGTTGCCCGGAGCGGATCCGCGAGCGCCTCGAGCACTGGGGCTTCCGGGTGGTCGTGGTCGACGTCTCGGAGTTCCACAAGGGCGGCGGCTCGGTGCGGTGCCTCACCAACCCGGTCGACGTCGTCGTCGGGCGCGACCTGCCCTCGGTGCTCGGCGGCGAGGTCGTGCTCCCCGGCGCCGACGTCGAGCCCGAGCCGGAGGCCCTGCTCGCGTAGGTCCCGACTACCGTTCGACCGGTGTTCCCGGTCGGCGGTATCGGCGTCATGCTCCTCGGCGCCCTGCTCTCCGGGCTCGTGTGCCTGATGCTGGCCGCCGGGTCGCGTCGACGGCTCGGCACCGTCACCGGGACGGCGGTGGCGCTGCTGGTCTGGTCGATCGTGGTCATCGGCCTGGTGACCCTCATCCCGGCCAACGGCGCTCCCGGGTGGGTGCCGGCCGAGACCCGGCTCACCACCTGTTCCACCGACTACGGGGGCCCGGCACCCGAGGGCTTCTGGATCTTCAGCGGGGGCCAGCGGCTGCTCAACACCGTCGTGTTCGTGCCCTCGGGCGCGCTGGTGGTGGTCGTGGCCAGCCACTGGCGCCGGCCGTGGGTCACCGCCCCGCTCGGCCTGGCCCTGCTCGCCGGCTACGCCGTCGCCATCGAGGTCACCCAGCTCGTGCTCGCCCGGCTCGACCGCGCCTGCGACGTCACCGACATGGTCGACAACGCCACCGGCGCCCTCCTCGGCGGCGCCATCGGCGTCGTCGTCGCTGGCGCCCTCCACCCCTGGCGCCGCTGATGCGCTGACCCGCCCGAAACTTTCGGGCGGGTCAGCGCATAATCTCGCCGGCATGGCCCAGCCCCAGCCGCGCCCGAACGTCGCCGAGATCCCCGCCTACGTGCCGGGCAAGCCGCCCGCGGTGCGGCCCGGGATGACGGCGTACAAGCTGTCGAGCAACGAGAACCCCTACCCGCCGCTGCCGGGCGTCGTCGAGGCGGCGGCGCAGGCGGTCGCGGTGATGAACCGCTACCCCGACATGGGCAGCGTGGCGCTCTACGAGGCGCTGGCCGAGCGGATCGGCGTGCCCGTGGGCGACCTCGCCGCGGCCACCGGGTCGGTGGCGCTGATCTACCAGCTCCTCAACGCGTTCTGCGAGCCCGGCGACGAGGTCGTCTACGCCTGGCGCTCCTTCGAGGCCTACCCGATCGCGGTGACGACGGCGGCGGCGACGAGCGTGCAGGTGCCGGTGACCGCCGACGGCCGCCACGACCTTCCGGCGATGGCGGCCGCCGTCACCGACCGCACCAAGGTCGCGCTGATCTGCACCCCGAACAACCCCACCGGCCCGGCCGTCACCCAGACCGAGCTCGACGCGTTCCTGGCCGCGGTGCCCGAGCACGTGGTGGTCGTCGTCGACGAGGCCTACCTCGAGTTCGTGCGGATGGACGACCGCATCGACGGGCTCGCCACCTACCGCGCGCACCCGAACGTCGTGCTGTTCCGCACCTTCTCCAAGGCCTACGGCCTGGCCGGGTTCCGGGTCGGGTACGCCGTCGCGCACGAGCCCGTCGCCGCCGCGCTGCGCGCGGTCTCGTTGCCGTTCGGCGTCTCGGCCGTCGCCCAGGCCGCGGCGATCGCGTCGCTGGCGGCCGAGGCCGAGCTGCTCGAGCGGGTCGAGGCGATCGTGGCCGAGCGCGACCGGGTGGTCGCGGGCCTGCGCGGCGTCGGCTGGGACGGCCCCGAGCCGCAGGGCAACTTCGTGTGGTTCGGGCTGGGGGAGCGCACCCTGGAGTTCGCCGCCGCCTGCGACGAGGCCGGCATCGTGGTGCGGCCGTTCGCCGGCGACGGCGCCCGGGTGAGCATCGGCGAGCCCGAGGGCAACGACCGGCTGGTCGAGGTGGCGGCGGCGTTCGGCGCATGACGCCGTACTCCTTCCTCTCCCACCTCGAGTGCTCGCGGGAGGGGACCCGGTACGACGCCGACGTCGTGCAGGGCACCTCCGATGCCGGTGCGCCGCTGCTGGCGCGCTACGACCTCGACGCGCTGGCGGCCGCCGTCACGCCGGCCGAGATCGCCGGCCGGGCGCCGGACCTGTGGCGCTACCACGAGCTCCTGCCGGTGCGGGACCCGTCGCGGGTGGTCACCCTCGGCGAGGGCATGACGCCGCTGCTCCCGCTGCCCACCGCCGGGCGCCGGCTCGGCGTGCCCGGACTGCTGATGAAGGACGAGGGCCTCGTGCCCACCGGCGCGTTCAAGGCGCGCGGTGCGGCGGTCGGCGTCTCGCGGGCGGCCGAGCTCGGCGTGCGCGGCATCGCCATGCCCACCAACGGCAACGCCGGCGCCGCCTGGGCGGCCTACGCGGCCCGCGCCGGCCTGGGCGCGCTGGTGGCGATGCCGGTCGACGCCCCCGAGATCACCCGCCGCGAGTGCGTGGTCACCGGCGCCGAGCTCTACCTCGTCGACGGCCTCATCGGCGACGCCGGCCGGCTGGTGCGCGAGGCGGTGGCCGGCCGCGACGGCTACCAGGACACCTCGACCCTCAAGGAGCCGTACCGGATCGAGGGCAAGAAGACGATGGGCCTCGAGATCGCCGAGCAGCTCGGCTGGCGGATGCCCGACGTGATCCTCTACCCCACCGGCGGCGGGGTGGGGATCATCGCGATCCACAAGGCGCTGCTCGAGCTGTGCGAGCTCGGTTGGGTGAGCGGCGACCTGCCGCGCCTGGTCGCCGTCCAGGCCGCCGGCTGCGCGCCGATCGTCGACGCGTTCGACGCCGGCCTCGACGAGAGCACCGCGCCGGCCGACCCGCGCACGATCGCGTTCGGGCTCACCGTGCCGAAGGCGCTGGGCGACTTCCTCGTGCTCGACGCCGTCCGCGACACCGACGGCACCGCCGTCGCCGTCACCGACGACGACCTGCTCGCCGCCGGCGCCGCGCTGGCCCGCGACGAGGGCACCTGGATCTGCCCGGAGGGTGCGGCCTGCTTCGCCGCCGTCGGACAGCTGCGGGAGTCGGGATGGCTGGCCGAGGACGAGGAGGTGGTCGTGCTCAACACCGGCACCGGCCTGATCTACCCCGACACCGTCTCCGTCGACGTGCCGACGCTGCCGGCCGACGGCGTCATCCCGTCCCCGTCCTGACCCGGCCGCCGGTCCATCTCACGCCAGCGGGGGTCGAGGGCCGGGAGCGTGGTGGCGGCGAAGTAGGCGATGCCGACGATCACGAGCGCGACGGTGAGCCCCGAGGCGTCGACGAGCACGCCGCCGAGCAGGCCGCCGAACGGGATGAGCGACCAGCTCGACGCGACGCTGAGCGCCGTGACGCGACCGGTGAACCGGGCCGGGATGCGCTCGAACATCACCGCGCCGAGGATCGGGTTGAGGAAGCCCGCGGCGAAGCCGCCGGCGACGAACACCGCGGCGAGCACCACGAGCGGGGCGTCGAGCGCGACCGCCACGAACCGCGGGATCCCGGCGACCATGAAGCCGATCAGGTAGATCCAGTACCGCGGCAGCCGGGCCGCGAACGTTGCCGCGCAGAGCGCGCCGAGCACGGCGGCGCCGCTGAAGACGGCGTACAGCAGGCCGAGGGCGCCGGCCCCGCTGCCGGTCTCCACCGCCCACACCGGCATGAGCACCGCCGTCCACGCGGCGTCGAGCAGGTTGGTGATCGACACCATCACGGTGATGCCGAGCAGCACCGGGTCGCGGCGCAGGAACTGCCAGCCCTCCCGGAGCCGCTGGAGGTAGGGGAGGTCGGTGGCGTCGTCGGCGTCGACCGGCTGCTCCGACTCGGGTAGCCCGGCCGTGGCCCACAGCAGCACGAGCGCGGCGACGCCGAAGCTCGCGGCGTCGAGCAGCAGCGCGTTGGCGGGCCCGGCGGCCACCACGAGCACGCCGGCCAGCGCGGCGCCGCCCATCGACGCCGTTCGCTCGGCCACGCTGTGCAGCCCGGTGGCGCGCTCCATCGGGACGCCGGCCTCGTGCACCAGCGTCGGCAGCAGGGCGTAGGTGCCGGCGTCGGCGGGGCCGCGCAGCGCGCCGGCGATCGCCACCAGCACCAGCAGGCCGGGCAGCCCGAGGTGGCCGGCGTCGTAGAGCAGCGGGATCGCCGCCACCACCGGCAGCGAGGCGAGGTTGCACGACACCGAGACCAGCCGCGCGCCGACCCGGTCGATCACCGGGCCGGCCAGCACCTTCATCAACACCAGCGGCAGCGTCTCGGCGAGCGCGACGAGCCCGGTGTCGACCGCGCTGCCGGTGGAGAGCAGCACGAGCAGCGGCAGCGCCACCATGCTGACCCGGGTGCCGGTGAGGGTGACGAGCTCGGCGGCGAGCCAGCCGTAGAGCGGGCGCCTCACGACTCGACGTCCTGGCCGAGGGCACCCGGGCGGGGGAACACGTTGACGTTGAAGCTGACGGTGGCCGCGGCCGGGTCGTCGTCGTCCTCGACGGCGGTGAGGATCTCGTCCATCCGGTCGATGAGGGCGCGGGCCTGCGCCGGCGTGACGCGGTGCTGCCAGTCGCTGAACGTGGTGGCCTCGCGCCACTCCGCCGGCAGCAGCGGCCGCTCCTCGATCGCCCGCTGCAGCTGCTCGGTGTAGACGGTCACCACCGTCTGCAGGTAGGCGTCGATGACGTCCGGGTCGGCGGAGTCGTCGCGCGAGCCGAGCTCGGTGCGGGTGGAGGTGTAGGTGGCGCGCCACCACCGCTCGCGGCCCGAGCCCTGCGAGTCGTCGTCCTCGATGAAGCCGTGCTCCGCGAGCTGGCGCAGGTGGTACGACGTCGCACCGGTGTTGAGGCCGAGCCGCTGGGCCAGCGACGTCGACGTGGCGGGCCCCTCCATGCGCAGCATGCCGAGCATCCGCAGCCGGACCGGGTGGGCCAGCGCCCGCAGCTGCCGGGCGGTCGGGACGATCGTGCGTTCCTCGCTCACGTCTGCAAACGTTACATTGCAAAGAACTGTTTGCAAATAGAACTGTGCAGTTCACCTCGCCGGTCGCGTGCCGTCCTGCCTCTAACCTGATCCGGTGACCGGCACCCGGCCGGGGTGGTACGTCGACGACCCCGAGCACCCCCGCACCCTGCGGTGGCACGACGGCGCCCGCTGGACCCAGCACACCCGGGCCGACACCGACCCCGACCTCCCGCCCGGTCCGCCGCCGCACCCGCCCGCCTGGACGCCCGCCTACGGCCCGCCTGGCACCTACCCGCCGCCCGGGCCGCCGCCCCCGCCGCCGGTCCGGCCGCCGCTGCCGAAGGCGGGGTCGCGGCCCGACACCGGGCAGCGCCAGGCGCTGGTGGCGCTCGGCGTGATCAGCGGGCTGCTGCTCGTGGCGATCGTGGTGGTGATCGCGCTGCTCGCCACCTACGAGGAGGACCGGACCGGCTCGGCCGCCGACCCGCGCCCGCCGGCCGCCGTCCCCGCGCCCGTCCCCGGCCCCGCCCCGTCGACCGAGCCCGCCGCCGACTCGCCCGAGGCCGTGGCCGAGGCGTTCCTCACCGCGCTGCTCGCCGGCCGGTGCGAGGAGGCCGTGGGCTACCTCGCCGCCGAGCTCCGCCCGCCGGGCGACGCCTGCTCCGAGCTCCCGTTGCCGCAGGGTCTCGGCGACCTGGCCGAGCCCGACGTCGGGAACGCGACCCTCGACGGCGACGAGGCCCTGGTGCCCGCCGGGTTCGTGCCGGCCGGCGAGACCGAGCCGCTCCCCGGCACCCGGTTCGTCCTCGTGATGGTGCGCGAGGACGGCGCCTGGCGGGTCGAGAGCATCGAGACCAAGTAGCCCGTCGAGGCCTTCTTCTGCTGGCGACTCTGCTGCCGCGCGAACCGTGAACGCGGGCGGGGTCTTAGTGGCATGATGCGGCTCGCGTGACGCCGTCCGAGTCGCCGTTCGAGATCCGAGGAGAACCCCATGAGCAGCAGCACTCCGGCTGGCTGGTACCCCGACGGTCAGGGCAACGAGCGCTGGTGGGACGGCTCGCAGTGGACCGACAACGTCCGACCGCTGGGCGGCGGCGGTGCGGCACCGGCCGCGCCCGCGGCCCCGGCGGCCCCGGCGGCCCCAGCGGCCCCGGCGGCCGGTGGTGACCGGCCTGCGGGCGGTGGCGCCCCTGCCGGTGGTGCGCCCGCGACCCCGCCGGCCGACGCCACCATGGTGGCCCCGGCCCGTGGCGGCACGCCCGGCCAGCCCGCCTCCCCCGGCTACGGCGCCCCGGCGGGCCAGGCACCGGCGGCCCCCGGTGGCCAGCCCGGCTACGGCGCTCCCGCCGGCCAGGGTCCCGGCACGCCGGCCTACGGCACGCCCCAGCCCGGCTACGGCGCTCCCGGTGGCGCCGCCACCCCGCCCCCGCAGCAGCCCGGCGCGCCCCAGGGGCCCTACGGCGGCGGTGGCTACCAGGGCGTCCCGCCGAACTACCGGCAGCCGACGCCGTCCTGGGCGCCCGGCGGCTCCGGCGGTGGCAAGGGCGGCAAGATGATCGCGCTCATCGGCGGTGCGCTCGCCATCCTCATGCTGCTCGTGGTGGCCGCGCTGATCTTCGTCATCGGCGGCAGCAGCCCGACGAGCACCACCGAGGACTTCTTCAGCGCGATCCAGGACGGCGACTGCGACGCCTACATCGACACCCTCAGCGAGGGCACTCGCGAGTTCGTCAAGAAGAGCGACTGCGACGAGGACGAGTTCAAGGACGAGGGCAAGGGCTGCGAGATCGACGTCAGCGACGAGAAGATCGACGGCAAGAAGGCCACCGTCAAGTTCAAGGTCACTGACTGCGACGACGACGACCAGAACGCCAACGGTGAGCTCAACCTCGTCGAGGAAGACGGCGACTGGAAGATCGACCTGGTCGGCTGACCGGGACGTCGAGAGCGGAGGCGGAGATGGGCGCAGGGACCCCGGCGGGCTGGTACCCGGACGGACAGGGCGGCGAGCGCTGGTGGGACGGTTCCCGCTGGAGCGAGCACACCCGCGGTGGCGGGGGTGGCGGTGGCGGCCCGGCCCAGCAGGGCGGCGGCTACGGCGCACCCCAGCAGCAGGGTGGCTACGGCGCACCTCAGCAGCAGGGTGGCTACGGCGCCCCGCAGCAGGGCGGCTACAGCGCTCCGCAGGGCGGTTTCGGCGGCGGTCAGCAGGGCTTCGGCCAGCAGGGCTACGGCGGCGCGCCGCCCAAGAAGGGCAAGGGCGGCCTGGTCATCGGGATCGTCGTCCTCGTCGTCCTCCTCATCGCCGGTGCCGGCGTGGTCGGCTTCCTCGTGCTCCGCGACGACGACGGCGGCGGCGGGGGTGGTCCCTTCTCCAGCGGACCGGACTCGCCGGGCGAGGTGGTCGAGGCCTTCTTCGAGGCCGCGAAGGACCGCGACTGCGAGTTCTTCGACTACCTCAGCGAAGGGACCCTCGTGTTCACCCAGCAGTCCGACTTCTCCAAGGAGAAGTGCGAGGAGGACCCCGAGGCGTTCTTCGACTCCGAGGACGACGAGGACCTCGGGGACTGCGAGATCGAGATCACCGACGAGTCCGAGGACGGCGACACCGCCACGGTGAAGTACGAGGTCACCGGCTGCGCCGACGACTCCGAGAACGAGGACGGTGAGTTCGCCCTCGTCAAGGAGGACGGTGACTGGAAGATCGACTTCACCGCCGGTGAGGGCGGTATGGGCATGCCGGAGGAGTCCGAGTCGCCCTGATCGGATCGCCCTGATCGCCCACGCGAGCGGATGGAGCGGTCGGCCGTCCCCACGTGGGACGGTGTAACCCCACGACTCCTGGAGGACACATGAGCGACGGCAGCACCCCCGCCGGCTGGTACCCGGACGGTCAGGGCAGCGAGCGCTGGTGGGACGGCGCGCAGTGGACCGACCAGGTCCGGCCGCTGTCAGATCCGCCGCCCGTCCCCACCCCGCCCTCGGAGCCGGAGATGCCGGCGTCGACGGCGTCGCCGTCCCCCGCGGACGCGGGCGACCGGCCGCAGGGCGCGGCGGAGTCCGCCGCCGCGCCGCCGCTGGCGAACGAGCCGACCCGGGTGGCGCCGCGCCGTCAGGTGCCGCCGAACGAGCCCACCAAGGTCGCGCCCCAGGACGAGCCCGCCCCGCTCGACGTCACCCGCATCGCGCCCCGCGAGGAGCCGGCCGCGCCGCAGCAGCCCGCCGCCGCGCCGGCTGAGCCGCAGCAGCCCGCCGCGGCGCCGGCGCCGGAGCAGCAGCAGCCGCCCCAGCAGCAGCCGCCCCAGCAGCAGCCGCCCCAGCAGCAGCCGCCCCAACAGCAGCCGCCCCAACAGCAGCCGCCCCAGCAGCAGCCGCAGCAGTTCCCGCCCGACCCCCAGGCGCCGTCCGCCCCGAACTGGGGTGCCCCCGGTGGGGCGCCCGGCGGCTACCCGGGCCAGCAGGGCCCGCCCCCGCCCTCCGGCAAGTCCGGCAGCGGCGGCCCGCCGCTGATGCTGATCCTGGCCGGCGTCGTGGTGCTGATGATCATCGCCATCATCGTGCTCATGGTCTTCGTGTTCTAGGGACGGCTCCTAGGCTGGTCCGCGTGAGCGATGGCCAGGAGTTCGACCGGGACATGAACTACGTGCCGGACCGGATCACGAAGGACGCCCGGAAACCCGAGCACGGTCCGGTCGAGGGCGAGCTGTGGCCGGTCGAGCCGGGCCGGTACCGGCTGGTCGCCGCGCAGGCGTGCCCGTGGGCGAACCGGGCGATCATCGTCCGCGGCCTGCTCGGGCTGGAGGACGTCATCTCGCTCGGGCTGTGCGGCCCCACCCACGACGAGCGCAGCTGGACCTTCGACCTCGACCCGGGCGGCCGCGACCCCGTCCTCGGGATCGAGCGGCTCCAGGAGGCGTACTTCGCGCGGTTCCCCGGCTACCCGCGCGGCATCACGGTGCCGGCGATCGTCGAGGAGTCGTCGGGGAAGCTCGTCACGAACGACTTCCCGTGGATCACCCACGACCTCTTCTTCGAGTGGCGCGAGTTCCACCGCGACGGCGCCCCCGACCTGTGGCCCGCCGACCTCCGCGAGGAGATGGAGGACGTCATGGAGCGGGTCTTCACCGAGGTCAACAACGGCGTCTACCGCTGCGGGTTCGCCGGCTCGCAGGAGGCCTACGACCAGGCCTACTCCCGACTCTGGGAGGCGATGGACTGGCTCGAGGAGCGGCTGGGCTCACGCCGCTACCTGATGGGCGACGCGATCACCGAGGCCGACGTCCGCCTCTTCACCACCCTCGCCCGCTTCGACGCCGTCTACCACGGCCACTTCAAGTGCAACCGCCAGAAGCTCACCGAGCTCCCGGCGCTCTGGGGCTACGCCCGCGACCTGTTCCAGACTCCTGGCTTCGGCGACACCATCGACCTCGCCCAGATCAAGCGGCACTACTACCTCGTCCACACCGACCTCAACCCCACCGGCATCGTCCCCGCCGGCCCCGACCCC
Source organism: uncultured Actinomycetota bacterium (assembly GCA_963780355.1). Taxonomy (GTDB): domain Bacteria; phylum Actinomycetota; class Actinomycetes; order Propionibacteriales; family Nocardioidaceae; genus Nocardioides. The sequence goes on along the minus strand of CAWABT010000001.1, from coordinate 533,455 downwards.
ACCGTCTGGCTCGAGCCGGTCGACCGCTGACCCCGACGCTCGTCGAGCTTGTCGAGACGGCCGGGCCGCCGCACCTACGCTGGGGCCGTGGGCGCCGGGCACGGGCACGGTCACGCGGCGGGCCGGAAGGCCGACCGCGGCCGGCTGCGCGTCGTCCTGCTGGTGACGGCGACCGTGATGGTGGTCGAGGTGATCGGCGCCCTGGTCACCGGCTCGCTCGCGCTGCTGGCGGACGCCGGTCACATGGCCACCGACGCCGGCGCCGTCGTTCTCGCGCTCGGGGCGTCGTACGTCGCCTCGCTGCCGGGCGGGCCACGCTCGACGTTCGGCTACCACCGGGCGGAGGTGCTCGCCGCGCTCGCCAACGCGCTGGTGCTGCTCGGGGTGTGCGGCTACCTGGCGTGGGCGGGCATCAGCCGGCTCGACGACCCGCCGGCGGTGCAGGCGGGAGCGATGGTGGTGTTCGCGCTGGTGGGCCTCGCGGCGAACGGCGTCTCGATGCTGGTGCTCTCGCGCGCCGACGGGTCGTCGCTCAACATGCGCGGCGCCGTCAACGAGGTGCTGGCCGACCTGGTCGGCTCGGTGCTGGCCGTCGCCGCCGGCCTGGCGATCCTGCTGTGGGGCTGGGACCTCGCCGACCCGGTGGCCTCGCTCGTGATCGCCGCTCTCATCGTGCCGCGCGCATTGCTCCTGCTCCGCGACAGCGCCGTCGTGCTCCTCGAGGTCGCGCCGAAGGGTCTCGACCTCGCCGCGGTCGAGCACCACCTGCGCCACTCTGACGGCGTCGTCGACGTCCACGACCTCCACGCCTGGACCATCACCAGCGGCATCCCGAGCCTGTCCGCCCACGTGACCGTGACCGACGAGGCTCTCGCCGCCCGCGGCGTCGGCCCCATCCTCGACGACCTCTGCGCCTGCGTCGCCGAGCACTTCGACGTCCGCCACGCCACCTTCCAGGTCGAACCCGTCTCCCACGAGGCCCACGAGGACCTCGGCGAGCTGCACTAGGCGGCGTCGGCCTCGGCGGCCTCCTTGAGCTTCACCATCGTGCCGGCGATCGCCTTCTCGGTGCGGGCGCCGAAGAGGGCGCCGAGGGCGAGGCGGGCGGGGAGGAGGTAGGGGGAGAGGTCCCAGGTCTCGGTGACGGCGGTGCCGCCGTCGGCGGTGGGGGTGAGCTCGTAGCGCCAGCGGTGGGCGCCGATGTGGCGCCAGGCGATGAGGCGCTCCTCCTCGAACTCGACCACCCGGTTGGTGATCTTGTAGGCGCCGCCGAGCTTCATGTCCATGCCGAACTCCGACCCCAGCGCGAGCCGGTCCGGTCCCGAGACCGACTCCTGCACGGTGCCCGAGCCGTCGATCCGGGCGTGCTGGCGCGGGTCGGCGAGGATGTCGAACACCACGGACGGCGGGGCGGCGATCGTGGTACTGGCCGATCGGTTCTTGACACTCATGCCGCGACCATAGGGGCCGTCTGGCCCAAGGGTGACCGCCGCCGGTAGGTTTGGGGGGCGACCTGTGGTCCGGGTCACAGGCGTCACCCACGCGTCGAGGCACGGCCACGAGCACTGCCCCCGAGCCACTACCCGGACTGCGGAGACCCCGCGCCCACCGGGCCAGGAGAAGGAGCCCGCCATGACCGCCCATGAATCCGGAGGGGCCGAGGTCTTCGGACCCGACCTCGTCGACGTGTTCGGCCCCAGCCAACGTGACGGCGGGCCCGACCTGGTCCAGCTGCTGACGCCCGAGGGCGAGCGCGTGCACCACCCCGAGTTCGACCTCGACTTCAGCGCCGACGAGGTCCGCGGCTTCTACCGCGACATGGTGCTGGTACGCCGGATCGACACCGAGTCCACCGCGCTGCAGCGCCACGGCGAGCTCGGCATCTGGGCCCAGCTCCTCGGCCAGGAGGCCGCCCAGGTCGGCGCCGGCCGCGCACTGCGCAAGCAGGACTACGTCTTCCCGACCTACCGCGAGCACGGCGTCGCCTACTGTCGCGGCCTCGACCCGCTGCGGCTGCTCGGCCTGTTCCGCGGCGTCGACCACGGCGACTGGGACCCGAACGAGTACGGCTTCGGGCTCTACACGATCGTCATCGGCGCCCAGACGCTCCACGCCACCGGCTACGCCATGGGCATGCAGCGCGACGGCGACGTCGGCACCGGCGACCCGGACCGCGACGCGGCCGTGCTCGCCCACTTCGGTGACGGCGCCAGCAGCCAGGGCGACGTCAACGAGGCGTTCATCTTCGCGGCGTCCTACAACGCCCCGGTGGTGTTCTTCTGCCAGAACAACCAGTGGGCGATCTCGGAGCCGATCGAGCGGCAGAGCCGGATCCCGCTCTACCAGCGCGCGCTCGGCTTCGGCTTCCCCGGCGTCCGCGTCGACGGCAACGACGTGCTCGCCTCCTACGCCGTCACCCGGGCCGCCCTGCAGCGGGCCCGCGACGGCCAGGGCCCCACCTTCGTCGAGGCGTACACGTACCGGATGGGTGCGCACACCACCACCGACGACCCCACCCGCTACCGGCTCTCCGACGACGTCGAGCACTGGAAGCTGAAGGACCCGATCGCCCGCATCGAGGTCTACCTCAAGCGCAACGGCCTGGCCGACGACGCGTTCTTCGCCGACGTCGGCGCCGAGGCCGACCAGCTCGGCCACGACCTGCGTGAGGGGATCAAGGCGATGCCCGACCCCGACCCGATGCGCATGTTCGAGCACGTGTACTCCGAGATCCCCGAGGAGCTCGCGCAGCAGCGCGACGGCTTCGCGCGGTACCTCGAGACGTTCGAGGGGGCGCGCTGATGACCACACACAAGGTGACGCTGGCCAAGGCCCTCAACATGGGGCTCCGCAAGGCCATGGAGGACGACCCGAAGGTCCTCCTCATGGGCGAGGACGTCGGCAAGCTCGGCGGCGTCTTCCGCATCACCGACGGCCTCCAGAAGGACTTCGGCGAGGACCGGGTGATCGACAGCCCGCTCGCGGAGTCCGGCATCGTCGGCACCGCCGTCGGCATGGCGCTGCGCGGCTACCGGCCCGTCGTCGAGATCCAGTTCGACGGCTTCGTCTACCCGGCCTACGACCAGATCGTGTGCCAGGTCGCGAAGATGCAGTACCGCAGCAGGGGCCGCAACCCGATGCCGATGGTCATCCGCATCCCGTTCGGCGGCGGCATCGGCGCGGTGGAGCACCACAGCGAGTCCCCGGAGGCGCAGTTCGCGCACACCCCCGGCCTCAAGGTGGTCGCCTGCTCCAACCCGGTCGACGGCTACTGGATGATCCAGCAGGCCATCGCCTCCGACGACCCGGTGATCTTCCTCGAGCCCAAGCGGCAGTACCACGCCGACAAGGCCGAGCTCGACGACACCGAGACGCCCGAGCCGTTGTTCTCGAGCCGGGTGGTGAAGCAGGGCACCGACCTCACCGTCGTCGCCTACGGCCCCACCGTGAAGACGGCGCTCTCGGCCGCGCAGGCCGCGGAGTCGGAGGGTCGCTCGCTCGAGGTGATCGACCTGCGCACCCTCTCGCCGCTCGACATGGGCCCGGTCTACGAGTCGGTGCGCCGCACCGGCCACGCCGTGGTCGTGCACGAGGCGCACGTGAACCTGGGTCTCGGCTCCGAGGTCGCCGCCCGGGTCACCGAGGAGTGCTTCTACAACCTCGAGGCCCCGGTGCTGCGCATCGGCGGCTTCGACACCCCCTACCCGGCGTCGCGGATCGAGGAGGACTTCCTCCCCGACCTCGACCGGGTGCTCGACGCCGTCGACCGCAGCCTGGAGTTCTGATGCCCGAGTACCTGCTGCCCGACGTCGGCGAGGGCCTCACCGAGGCCGAGATCGTGAGCTGGAAGGTCAAGATCGGCGACGTCATCGCCATCAACGACGTCGTCGTCGAGATCGAGACCGCCAAGTCGCTGGTGGAGCTGCCCTCGCCGTTCGCCGGCGAGGTCACCGCGATCCTCGTGCCCGAGGGCGAGACGGTGCCCGTCGGCACCCCGATCATCGCGATCGGGGCGGCCGCCGCCGGCGACGCCGCTCCCGAGGCTGCCGCGCCGGAGCCCGCGATGGACATCGACCTCTCCAACCCCGCGGCCAGCGGCGGCGGGGAGGGCGAGAGCCTGGTCGGCCGCAACAAGGCCGACCGTGGCCCGCAGCGCCGCGCGCGCAAGGGCGCGGTCACCCCGCGCAGCGACGCCGGCGCCGCCAGCCAGATGCAGCTGCAGGGCGCGTTCGCCCCCGGCGGCGCCCGGAGCGACGAGGTCGCGCCGGCCGACGAGCCGCCGGTGCCCGCGCACGACGTCCGCCAGCCGGCGGCCCCCGCCGCCCACGCGCTGGTGCCCGACCGGGTCACCGACCCGAGCGCCGTCCGGGTGCTCGCGAAGCCGCCGGTGCGCAAGCTCGCCAAGGACCTCGGGGTCGACCTCGCCACCCTGGTCGCCACCGGCCCGAACGGCGCGGTGACGCGCGAGGACGTCGAGAAGGCCGGGGCCGGGTCGGTGGTCGAGCCGGGCGAGCGTCAGCGAGCCCGTGTCGAGACCCCCGGAGCGACTGGTCAACGCGAGACCCGCGAGCCCATCAAGGGCGTGCGCAAGATGATGGCCTCGGCGATGGTGGGCTCGGCGTTCACCGCCCCGCACGTCACCGAGTGGATCACCCTCGACGCCACCGCCACCGTCGAGCTCGTGGCCCGGCTCAAGAAGCGCCGCGAGTTCAAGGACGTCAAGGTCAGCCCGCTGCTGGTGCTCGCCAAGGCCGTGATGCTCGCCGTCCAGCGCACCCCGGAGATCAACTCCGAGTGGGACGAGGCGGCCCAGGAGGTCGTGCTCAAGCACTACGTGAACCTCGGCATCGCCGCGGCCACGCCGCGCGGCCTCGTGGTGCCCAACGTCAAGGACGCCCAGGACCTCTCGCTGGTCGACCTGGCCGGTGCCCTCAACGAGCTCACCGCCACCGCCCGCGACGGTCGCACCCAGCCGGCCGAGATGGCCGGCGGCACGTTCACCATCACGAACGTGGGGGTGTTCGGGGTCGACGCCGGCACGCCGATCATCAACCCCGGCGAGTCCGCGATCCTGTGCTTCGGCGCGATCCGCAAGCAGCCGTGGGTGGTCGACGACGAGATCGCCGTCCGCCACGTCACCACGTTGGCCCTGTCCTTCGACCACCGTCACATCGACGGCGAGAAGGGCAGCCGGTTCCTCGCCGACGTCGCCGGGATCCTCGAGGACCCGGGTACCGCGCTGCTCTACTGAGCGGGCTCGGCCACCACGCCGCGGCCCTCGATCTCCGCGACGATGTCGGCGACGGGGACGTCGCCCAGGCTGACCGCCACGAGGCCGGTGACGTAGCGGTCGAAGATGCCGATGTTGGCTGCGGCCAGGTCGAGGACGACGGCCTCGAGGAAGTCGTCGTCCTCGGTGTACTGCGCGGGCAGCGTGGCCAGCTCCATGCCGGTGCGCAGCCGCACGTCACCGGACTCGCGGTCGAGCTCGAAGGCGGCGTTGACCAGGCCGTAGTTGGCGCGGTCGACGAACTCCGAGACCCGCTCCAGCTTGTCGGCCGGGACGTCGACGGGCGAGAGCGAGTAGAAGACGTAGACGAGCTCGTCGTCGTCGGTGAGCACGAGCGCCGACCACGCGGTGTCGCTGCCCTCGACGTCGATGGCGAAGCCGCTGCCGTCCTCCATCTCGGTGACCGGCCAGCTGCGCTCCTCGAAGACCCGCGCGGCGGCGGCCTGGACTGAACCCGTCACTTCTTCTTGCCTCCCGGCATCGGCGTGGCGCCGGGTGCCTGCACCCGAGCGGCGACCTCCATCTCGATGAAGCGCAGCTTGGCCATCTCCTTCGGCGCCACCGGCGGGGTCTGGTCGACCTTGTCCATGATGGCGAACAGCTCCTGGGCTGTGGCGTGGGTGACCTCGGTGATGAACGCCTGGTCCAGCACGAGCGGGCCGGAGATCTGCGCGTCCTCCTGGACGTCCTGCGCGGCGAGCAGCTCGGCACGCTTCTTGCGGTCCGAGACGGTGCGGGGGAGGTCGTCCTTCCCCGTCCCGCCGTCGTAGAGGGCCTGGCGCGCCTTCTGCAGCGACTTCTCGTTCTTGGCACCGTCGCGGAGCGTGTAGAAGAGCGTGGAGCCTTTGCCGCGGTCCTTGCGGCCGCCGTGGTTGGTGTCGTTCTTGGCCTTGACGATCATCTTGGCGTCGGCATGGGCGTCCTTCACGGACTGGATCTTCTTCTTGATCGCCGGCCCGATCTTGCCGAGGGCGTCGCCGATCTTGCCGGGGATCGCCTGGATGTCCTCGAGGACGGTGGTCTCCTCCTTGGGGCCGCCGCCGCCCTTCTTGGTGTCCATGCCGAGGGCGTCCTTCACGGAGTCCTTGGCCGCCTCGATCTTCTCGGTGACCGTCTTCGGGTCCCCTTCGGCGTCGAGCCCGTCGAGCACCTTCTCGCGCAGCTCGTCGAGCCACATGGTGTCGATCTCGGCGTCGGTGACGCCGTACTGCAGGAGGGTCTCGCGGGCATAGCCGAGCTTGTGCTTCTTGGCGGCCACGATGAGCACGTCGACCGAGGAGCCGATGTCGTACTTGAGCACGTCGCGCGAGGCGCCCTCCTGGTGCTTGACCTTGAAGCCCTTGAGCGCGGTGGACGACTTCGACTCGCCCACGGTGTCGTAGATCTTGTGGCCGAGGGTGTGGCACAGGTCGGTGATGGTGAGGGTGAGCTTGGCGGCCATCGGGATGCCGAAGCCGCCCGCGGTGGCGACCTCGGTGATGTGCAGCCCCAGCATCGTGGAGTTCTTCGCCAGCGCGAAGGTCTCCTTCTCGATCAGCTGGGCGTTGCGGGAGTTCACCCGGTCGTAGGACGCCGCCAGCGGTGACTTACCGTCGAGCAGGGCGTGCTGGACGTTGGTCACGCCGTCGCTGTGCCGCTCGCCCAGCGGCACCAGGTCGAGGGCGTTCTGGATGATGCCGAGCGCGGAGGTGATGAGGCCGACGATCGGGACGCCCTGGCCGACCTGGCCGATCACCTCGGTGGCGCCGCCGAACTTCTCCACGCCCTCCTTGGCGGCGAGCAGCGTGGTGCGGGTGACGGTGCCCGCGCTCCGGAGGATCTTGGTGGCCTCGCTCGCCGCCTGCACCTTGGCGCCGCGATCCGCGGTGCCCTGCTTGAGGTCGCTGACGGTGCCGACGAACCCGAGGATGTCGGAGATCATCGTGAGGATGTTGCCGAGGCCCGAGGTGCTCTTGCCGAGCACGGCGCCGACGTCGTTGGCCTCGTCGTTGCCGCCGAAGGCCTTGATGACCGGCGCGACCCCCTTGCCACCCTTGCCGACGATCATGCCGCCGGTCTTGAGGCCCTTCTTGGCGTCGTTGAGGTCCTCGTTCTCGCCGAACTGCTCCTGCTGGTTCTTGCTGGTCGCGTTCGACCGCAGCCGCTGGTCGACGAGCGAGCCGACGGGGTGGTTCGCCCGCTCCTTGACGACCGCCTTCTCGCCCTTGTCGATGTTCTGCTGCTTCAGCTTCGCGCCGTCGGGGTTGGCGCGGGCCTGACGGCGGTCGAGGCCCCGCTGCTCGAGCACCTTCTTCTGCGCCTTGTCGGGATCCATGAGCGCGCCGAGGCCGGTCTCGTTCTCCTGCATCAGCTGAGCGGACTGGGACTGGAGCTGCACCCGGCCCTCCTGCGCGAGCTCGCGCACCTCGTTGAGAGCGACGTCGAAGTCGTCGAACCGCAGCGGGCGCAGCGCACGAACCTCCTCGGGCGCGCCGTTCCACACCGCCTCGCCGGCCTTGTTCGCCAGCATCTCGACGGTCGCCATGTCGGTGTTCTGGGTGGCGACGCCGCCGGTGTGCTCCTGGACGACGGCCTCGCGGGCCTGGCGCTCCAGGTCGAGGAAGGACTGGAACTGCGTCTGGATGGCGACGAGCGCGGTGGGCGGCACCAGCTTCGCGTTCGGCGCGGTCTGGTAGCTGAGCTTGACGCTCTCGCTCAGCTTCTTGTGGTCCTTGTTGACCTTCTTCGCCGTCGTCCGGACGTCCTTGTCCTTCGCCTTGTTCGCGTCGCGGGCCTTGTCGACGTCGGACTTCTCCTTCTTCTTGAAGGGGTTCCAGAGCCGCTTGACGCCGCCCCGGTTCTGCATCACGTGCCCGATCTCGTGGGCGAGCACGCGCTGGCCCTGCGGTGAGTCGGGGGCGTAGGCGCCGCCGGCGAAGAAGATGTCGCTGCCGGTGGTGAAGGCCTCGGCCGAGATCGAGCGGGAGAGCCGGTCGGCCTGCTCGCCGTCGTGCACGCGCACCCGGCCGAGGTCGGCGCCGAACGCCTGCTCCATGGGGCCGCGCACCTCGGGGGCCATCGGCTGGCCGCCACCCACGGCGCCCTGGATCTCCGACTGGGTGCCGGCGTCGAGCGCGCCGCCCTCGTGGCCGATCGCGCCCCCGCCGGCCGGTGCGTGCTTGCGGTCGACGCACGCCGCCGTGTGCTGGTGGGCGGCGGGCGCTGCCTGGTCCATCGGCCGCTGCGCGGCGAGCCAGCCGATCGCCTCGTCGGCGCGACGGTCGGCGTCCACCTCGGCGACGTCGTCCGCGGCGCCCACCTGCATGGACTCGGGCTCGACGTCCCGGCGCTCGGTCCGAGTCCGCTCAGCGTGTGACATCGAAGTCCCCCTCGTTCAGGATCCGCCCGAGCTTCTGGTACTCGCCCGCCATCGCGGTGAGCAGGTGGCGCGTCTCGAGCGGCACGCCTTGGTCGGCCGCCCGGAAGGCGCCGGCCACCACGACGTTGCGGATGACGCCGCCGGTGACCTCGAACCGCTCGGAGAGTCGGTCGAGGTCGACCTCGCCGACCGGGATCGACCCGTCGTCGAGGTGGTGCTCCCAGATCGCCCGCCGCTCGGATGCGCCGGGGACCGAGAACGCGACGACCTCGTGGATGCGGCGCAGGAACGCCTCGTCGATGTTCTTGGGGAGGTTGGTGGCGAGCACGACGACCCCGTCGTAGCTCTCGAGCCGCTGCAGCAGGTACGAGACCTCGAGGTTCGCGTAGCGGTCGCGGCCCTCCTTGACCTCGGAGCGCTTGCCGAAGATCGAGTCACACTCGTCGAAGAACAGCACGGCGCTCCCGGCGGACGCCGCGGCGAACAGCTTCTCGAGGTTCTGCTCGGTCTCACCGATGTACTTCGACACCACCGAGGAGATGTCGATGCGGTACATGTCGAGGCCGAGGGTGTGGGCGACGACCTCGGCGGCGAGCGACTTCCCGGTGCCGGAAGGGCCGGCGAACAAGGAGATGATGCCGCGCCCCGACGAGGTGGAGACACCCCACTCGTCGTAGACCGTCGTCGCGTGGCGGAACCGGGCGACGATCGTGCGCAGCTGGTCGAGCCGCGGCTCGCTGAGCACCAGGTCGTCCCAGGTCTTGCGGGGCCGGACCCGGCGGGTGAGCCGGCCGAGCGGGCCGGCGAGCAGCCGGCGGACGGCGAGGTCGAGGTCGCCGTCGACGGCGGGCAGCGCGGAGCCGACCTGCTCGAGCTGGTGGGCGGTGAGCCGGTGGGAGTGGGGCACCTCGGCGCCGAAGGCGGCCTGCCACTCCTCCTCGGAGACGACGTCGTCGGAGGCGACGACCTCGACCCGGTGCCGGTCGGGCAGCTCGCCGAGCGGGAGCTCGCTGGTGCTGGTGAGCGCCCAGGAGAGGTGGGTGGCGCGGTCGACCCACTCGCGACCGGCGGGCGCCAGGTCGCCGTCGACCTCGACGATGATCCCGCTGCCGGTGATCGTGGCCTCGCGCACCAGCGCGGCCCAGCCCTCGGGCCGGGTGGGCGCGGGGCTCACGAGGTAGGCGTGGGCGGCGTGCCGGCGGGCGACGAGGGCGCGGCGTCGGACCGGGTCGGCGCCGGTGACGAGCACGAGCACGCGCGGGTCGTCGGCGGGCTCGCCGGGCAGGCCCTCCATCATCCAGGCGCCGACGGGCAGGTCGGGGTCCGGCGTCTGGTCGCCGCCGATCGCCCACACGACGCTCGGGGCGAGCGCGACCTCGGTGGTCGACCAGGGGCCGTTCTCGCGCAGGTCGACCAGCGCGCCGCGCCGCAGCGGGGACGACGGGCCGGCGGCCTCGACGCACGGCGTGACCCCGCCGAGCAACCGGGCGGCGGCGCCGAGGGTGAGCCGGCCGGGGCGGCCGGTGCCGGTGAGCGTGGCCAGCCGGGCGGTGCGGGCGAGGTCGGTCTCGCAGGCGAGGAGGATCGCGAGCAGCTCGCGGGCCACGCCGTCCGCGCCGACGTTGGCGCAGAGCGCGGAGAAGCCGGTGGGCTCGGTGCCGGAGGCGGCGAGGTCGGACCGGGCGGCGGCGAGGGCGGCGGTCTCGGCGGGGGACCCGTCGTGGACGACCGCATCGAGGGCAGCGTCGGCGAAGCGGAGGAACGTGGCGGTCCCCGCTCGATGCGTGTGGTCGTGCGTCGTCATCGGGGGTGTCCCTCCTCTGGCCCCGCGGTCGCATCAGAGCACGGAGGTCCGCCGCCGCGCGGCGTTTCGCCCAAAAGTTGTCCCGCGTGTGTGGATGAGTGCACGGTGCACGCGACGGACGCGGAAAGTAGGCTCGGGGGGACATGAGCAGCAACGATCTGGGCCAGGGCGACGAGCTCGGCGCGTTCCGGATCGGCCGGCGCCTCGGGATCGGCGGCATGGGGCTGGTGTTCCAGGCCCTCGACACCCACCTGAACCGGCAGGTCGCGCTCAAGATCATCACGCCGCACATCGCCGAGGACCCCGAGTTCCGCGCGCGGTTCACCCGCGAGGCGCAGGCGCAGGCCTCGCTCGACTCGCCGCACGTCGTGCAGGTCTACTCGTTCGGCGACGCCGACGGCCGCCTCTACATCGCCTCGCAGCTCATCCCGGACGGCGACCTCGGCGCGATGCTGCACCGGCACGGCGCGCCTCCGATCCGGATCGCGCTCGACCTCATCGCGCAGGTCGCCGACGGGCTGGCGGCCGCGCACGCGTCCGGCCTCATCCACCGCGACATCAAGCCGGCGAACGTGCTGCTGCGCAACCGCGAGTCGCGGATGCACGCCTACCTCGGCGACTTCGGCATCGCCCGCCAGGCCAACCCCGAGCAGCAGATCACCAAGGCCGGCGGCACCGTCGGCACGCCGTCGTACATGGCGCCCGAGCTGCACCTGGGCGGTGACGCCAACCAGCAGACCGACGTCTACTCGCTCGGCTGCCTGCTCTGGGCGGCGCTCACCGGCTCCGCGCCCTACTCCGGCGGCACCGACTACCAGATCGTGATCGGCCACGTCGACGGCGCGATCCCGCAGCTCGACGTCGCCGGGCCGCTGTCGGCGGAGGTGAACCGGGTCGTGCGCACCTCGCTCGCCAAGAACCCCGCCGACCGCTACCCGACCGCCGCCGCGATGCGCGACGACATGCGCCGCGTGGTGCGGCTGCCCGAGGACGCCGAGACCCGGCTCGCCGGCCAGCCGCCGCCGGGCCCCGGCTCGCCGTGGCTCACCCAGGGGCCGCGCACGCCCACCCCGACGCCGTCCGGCCCGGTGAACACCCCCGCGCCGCCGGCGCCGCAGTTCCGCACACCGACGCCGTCCGGCCCGCAGACGCCGTTCCGCACCGGCCCGACCTACACGCCCACCGCGTACCAGTCCGGCCCACCGGCGCCCGACCCGAACCGCCGCACCCGGCTGCTGTTGATGATCGCCCTCGCCGTCTCGATCGTCGTGATCGGTGTGAGCATCGTGGTGGCGGTGCTCGCCAGCGGCAGTGACGGCGGCGGCGGGAGCAACGGCAGCGGCGGTGGCGGGGAGCCGACCCGCGAGGAGCAGGCGGTCGACGCCCTCGCTGCGGCGTTCGCCGAGGAGGAGGACCTCCCCGAGGCCGGTGGCCGCTGCATCGCCCAGGAGGTCGTCGACTCCGCCGGCGTCGACAAGCTCGTCGAGGAGGGTCTGCTCAACGAGGACCTCGAGTACCAGGCCGACACCCAGATCGAGGACACCACCCTCGCCGGCACCTTCTTCGGCGCGGTCTTCTCCTGCTCCGACGAGCTCGGCCTCGACGAGTCCGGGTCGGCGACCTGATCCGTACGCTCGTCGAGCCTGTCGAGACGCCGTGACGGCTGTCGCCGACGTACGTGGGCTCGGTCGGGTCGGCGAGATCGGCTGCGGTCGTCTCGACAAGCTCGACGAACGTCGAGGGAGCTAGCGGGTCAGCCAGGCCGACGGCGACTCCGGGTGGAGGATCGCGTCGGTGCCGCCGTCGACGATCAGGCAGGCGCCGACGAGCAGCGAGGCGGCGTCGCTGAGCAGGAACCCGATGACCGCCGCGACCTCCTCCGGGCGGCCGTCGCGGCCGAGCGCGGTGGGGTAGCCCTCGGCGAGCGGGCCGAAGACCGGATCCGCGGCGAGCTGCGCGGTCATCGGCGTCTCGATCTTGCCGGGAGCCACGCTGTTCAGCCGGACGCCTGCCCACTCCGGCCTCACGCCCTCGCGGCGCGCCCACCACGCGAGCGCCGCCTTGGACGCCGGGTAGACCTGCACCGCCTCGTGCGCGGCCGCGGCGGCGCGGGCGGCGGTCTCGTCACCGGTGAGCAGGGTGTGGGCGAGGTCGACCGGCCAGTCGGGCTGGCAGGTCACCGAGTTCGACGACAGGAGCACCACGGCCGCGCCGTCCGCGGCCGCGAGCTGGGGGTGCAGGCCGCGCACCAGGTCGACCGCGCCGAAGTAGTTCACCGACGCCACGAGCTGCGGGTCGGTGCCGGTGAGCCCGGCGACGCCGGCGGCGGGCACCACGCCGTGCACGACGTCGGCTCGTGCCTGGACGGCCGCGACGGCGCCCGCGCGACCTTCGGGCGTGCCGAGGTCGGCCTCGACGTCGGCGTCGCGCAGGTCGATGCTGATCACCTCGTCGCCCTGCGCGCGGAGCAGCGCGGCGGTGGCGGCGCCGATGCCGCTGGCGGCACCGGTCACGACGTACGTGCTCACGTGGCCTCGGGCTCGGCCATGAGCGGGCGGACGCCGCCGAGCCGGCGGCGGTAGCGGACCCGGTCGCCGTGCTGGGCGAGCGCGCGCCACAGCACCGCGTGCGCCTCCCACGGCAGCGGGTCGTTGCCGCGGCGCCAGGTGTCGCCGAACGAGACCCACACCGGCGTCCAGGTCGCGGCGTCGTCCCAGGTGCCCTGCTTCGCCTCGACCATCCGGCGCCGCACCTGGAACGCCTGCCGCGGCCCGTCGGTGCAGATCGGTGCGGTGGCGACCGGCCAGACCCACAGGTCGAGCGGCATCAGGTGCAGCTCGAGGTCACGCAGCACGGCCGGGTCGACCAGGACGGTCGCCACGTTCTCGTGCGGAGGGCGCATGGGCCAGCCTTACAGTCGCTCCGCCCTCAGCGGAACACCTTGTCCGGTGACCGTCCGGTGGGCGACGGTGTGCGCCATGCGGATCCTGGTGCTCGGCGGCACGATGTTCCTCTCCCGCGCGGTGGCCGAGGAGGCGGTGCGACGCGGCCACGACGTCGTGTGCGCGTGCCGCGGTGAGTCCGGGTCGCTGCCGGACGGCGTCACGCACGTCCCGTTCGATCGAACGGACGGTGCACCTCCCGAGGTCGACGTCGACGCGGTCGTCGACGTCGCGCGGCACCCGTCGTGGGTGAGCGCGGCGGTGGCGGCGTGGCCCGACGCGCACTGGGTGTTCGTGTCGACGGTCAGCGTCTACGCCGACAACGCGGCGCCCGGCCAGACAGCGGCGTCCGGGGCGCTGCTCCCGGCGCTCGACGAGGACCGGGACCCGATGGAGACGCCGGAGACCTACGGCTCGATGAAGGTCGCCTGCGAGGACCACGTGCGGGCCGGCGCCGCGTCGGCGGCCGTCGTGCGGCCGGGGCTCATCGTCGGGCCCGGCGACCCCACCGGACGGTTCACCTACTGGCCCGAGCGGCTCGCCGACGACGGTCCGGTCCTCGCGGCGGGCTCACCGGACGACCTCACCCAGGTGGTCGACGTCCGCGACCTCGCCGCCTGGTGCGTCGACCTCGCCGAGCGGCGCACCGTCGGCACCTGGGACGCGATCGGCCCGCCGACGCCGATGGCCACCGTGCTCGACGACGTCGCGCGCGGCGTCGGCACCGCGCCGGAGCTGGTGTGGGTGCCCTCGGACTTCCTCACCGAGCACGACGTCGAGCCGTGGGCGGGGGAGCGGGGCGTGCCGCTCTGGCTGCCGCGGCCCGAGTACGACGGCATGACCGCCCACGACCACGTGCCTGCCGCCGAGGCCGGCCTCGCCTCCCGCCCGCTCGCCGACGTCGCCCGCGACACCCTGGCCTGGGCACGCGCCACCCCGGACGTCGTCCGCACCGGGATCTCGCGCGACGCGGAGGCGGAGGTGCTGGCCGCCTGGCGCGCCCGCTAGGAGCGCTCGGGGGTGGTGGTGCCGAGGATCCAGTCGTCGAAGAACTCGGACAGCTCGAGACCGGTCTCCTTCTCCCAGTAGGCGTAGAGCGCCTCGCGGTCCGAGCTCTTGTTGTCCTGCGACTCCGGCCAGCCGCGCACGATCGAGAAGAACTCGTCGTCGTCGTCGACCTCGAGCCGCAGCTCGTGCCACATGAACGCCGGGCTGAGGTAGATGTTCGAGGAGCCGAACATGCCGGGGTTGTAGTCGCCCGGCGGGCCGGCGGTGGCGCGCTCCTCCGCCTCGTAGGGGGCGTAGTCGTCGATCGTGTCGGCGATCGTGACGCCGCCCTGCTCGGACTCCCAGATGAGCTGGAGGTACATCGCCATGCCCTCGTTCATCCAGACGTCGCGCCAGTCGTTCGGCGTCACCTGGTCGCCGTACCACTGGTGGGCGAACTCGTGGACGACGACCGCGGGGCTCGTCGAGTACTCGGTGTCGCCCAGCGTGATCATGGTCTGGGTCTCCATGCCGCTCTCGGAGTCGACGACGAGGATGCCGCCGGTGTCGAACGGGTACGGCCCGAGGTACTCCTCCAGCCAGGCGATCGCCTCCGGCGCCGTCGACGGCCCGGCCAGCCACTGCGGGTCGGACTTCGGGATCCAGTAGGTGAGCGGCGTCCCGGTCTCGGTCTCGGCCTCGGTCTTGTCGTAGTCGCCGAACGCGAGCGTGACGAGGTACGACGCCGCCGGCTCGGCGAGGTGGTAGGTCGTGGTGACGGTGTCGCCGTCGTCGTTCGAGGAGGTCTGCTCGCCGTTGGCGATCCCGACCCACGGCGAGGCGACGGTGAGCGTGAAGTCGTAGAACGCCTTGTCGGCGGGCTGGTCGTTGACGGCGTACCAGGTGAACGAGCCGCGCGGCTCGGAGATCGTCCAGGTCTCGTGGTCGGGGTCGATGTGGAACCCGACGGTGGTGAGGTCGGAGCGGGTGGTGGGGCCCTCGACCGGCTCCGGCGTGCCGGAGTAGGAGATCGCGAGCTCGTAGCGCTGGTCCTGCTTCACCGGCGCGGACACGACGAGGTCCTTGCCGTCGTGGCTCACCTCGACCGGCTTCCCGTCGAGGGTGACCTCGGTGGTCTCCAGCGGCTCGCCGAAGTCGAGCTGGAACCGGTCCGCCGTCTCGGCGGCGCGGAACGTCAGCACCTCCTGGCCGGTGAGCGTGTCGCTCTCGGGGTCCCAGTCGAGGGTGAGGTCGTAGTGCAGCGCGTCGACGCCGGGGTCGCCGATCTCGGGGTACACCGAGTCCTCGCGGGTCTCGTTGACGGCGAGGTCGAGGTCGACCGGCGCCGGGTCGACGGCCTCGGTCGGCTCGCTGGTCTTCGGCTCGCTGGGGGCGGACGACGACGGCTCGGTGCCGCCCTCGCCCATCTTGACGCCGTCGGTGCCGCAGCCGGCGAGCAGCAGCGCCCCGCCGGTGACCAGGACGGCGAGGGGGCGGGCGGCACGCATGCGGGCAACCGTAGATCAGAATGCGGCATGGACCGCCGCCGCCTGGACCGTGCCGCCGCGACCCGACGAGGTCGCGGCGGCCCGTCCGGGCGACGGCCTGGTCGACCCGGCCGACGTCGTGATGGACCGGGCCTTCGACCTGCCCGTGACACCTGAGCTCGCGTGGCCGTGGCTGGTGCAGCTCGGCAAGCGCCGGGCCGGCTGGTACCTGCCGCGCGCGGTCGAGCGGCTCGTGCCGCCGTCGCGGCGGGCACTGCGGCGGATCGACCCCGCCCTCCAGCGGCACGAGGTCGGCGACGTGATCCCCGACTGGGGCGGCGCCGACGCCACCTTCACCCTCGCCGCGATCGAGCCGCCGCGGTACCTGCTCTACACCTCCACCCGCGGCCGCACCGACCTCACCTGGTGCCTGCACCTGACCTCCGAGGACGCCGGCACCCGGGTGCACCTGCGGCTCCGGCTGGCGCCGGTGAGGCACCGCGTGCTGGCCGAGCGGGTGGGCGGGCTGTTCGACATGCTCACGATCGCCGGACTCGCCGCCGGGCTGCGCGAACGCGTTCGTTAGCGTCCGGAGGCGTGACCTCCCTGGTGCTGCGCGACGTGCGCGTCGTGCCCCTGACCGGGGACCCCGCGGCCGGCGACCCGGTCGACGTCGTGGTGATCGACGGCGTCGTCACCGCGGTCCGGCCCGGCGCCGAGCGACCGGCCGGTGCCGTCGAGGTGCGCGCGGAGGGTCGTTGGCTGGCGCCGGGGCTGTGGGACCAGCACGTGCACCTCGGGCAGTGGAACCTGGCGCGGCAGCGGCTCGACACCACCGCCGTCGAGTCGCCGGAGGACGCGGTGGCGCTGGTGGCCGAGCGGGTGGCCGCCGAGCCCGGCCGCCCGGTGATCGGCTGGGGCCACCGGCCGGGCACCTGGACGCGCGCGGTCTCGGTGGCCGAGCTGGACGCCGTCAGCGGTGTGACGCCGGTGGTGCTCATCGCCGGCGACGCGCACCACGCCTGGCTCAACAGCGCGGGTCTGGCCGCGCTCGGGCTGGGCGCGCGCGACGAGGTGGTGCGCGAGAACGAGTGGTTCGCGGCCTACGCGGTGCTCGACTCGCTCACCGGCGACGCCGGCACCTCGCCGGCCGCCTACCGGGAGGGGCTGCAGCAGGCGGCGGCGCTCGGCGTCGTCGGGCTGGTCGACCTGGAGTTCTCCGACACCGAGGAGGCGTGGGTCGAGCGGTGGCACGCCGGGTGCGACCTGCTGCGGGTGCGCCGCGCCACCTACGCCGACACCCTCGAGGACGTGATCGCGGCCGGACGGCGCAACGGTGACCCGCTCGTCGCCGGCGACGACCGGCTGGAGATGGGGCCGCTCAAGATCATCAGCGACGGGTCGCTCAACACCCGCACCGCCTGGTGCGGCGAGCCCTACGCCGACGGCCACCGCCACCCCGAGCCGGCCGGCGCGCCCAACCTCCCCGCCCACGAGCTGCAGGCGTTGCTCGCCCGGGCCCACATGTCCGGGCTCGAGGTCGCCACCCACGCGATCGGCGACGCCGCCCTCACCGCGGCCCTCGACGCCTACGCCGCCACCGGGGCGCGCGGGTCGATCGAGCACCTCCAGCTCGTGTCGCGCGACGACGTCGGCCGGGTGGCGGAGCTGGGACTGCGGGCCAGCGTGCAGCCGGCCCACCTCCTCGACGACCGGGACCTCACCGAGCTCGTCTGGGCCGACCGCGCCGACCGCTGCTTCGCGTTCCGCTGGTTGCTCGACTCCGGCGCGCGGCTCGTGCTCGGCTCGGACGCGCCGGTCTCGCCGCTCGACCCGTGGCTGGCGATGGCGGCCGCCGTCCACCGCTCGGCCGACGACCGCGCCGCGTGGCACCCCGAGCAGGCCCTCACCGCCCAGGAGGCGCTGGCGGCCTCCACCGGCGAGCAGCCGACCGTCGCCGTCGGGTCGCGCGGCGACCTGGTGCTCCTCGACGCCGACCCGCTGGCCGACGTCGGCGACTCGGCCGCGGTGGCCGCCCACCTCCGCTCGCTCCCCGTCGCGCTCACCGTCGTCGGCGGGCGCGTGGTGCACACGGGGTCAGCCCTCGAGTAGCTCCTGCACCACCGCGGCCATGCCCGCCTCGCCGACGGCGAACCAGTGGCTCAGCCCAGCGCGATCACCAGGGTGCGGACGACGTCGGGGTCGTCGAGCCGGTCGCCGAACGCCTCGCGGATCTGGCCCATCCGGTAGCGCACGGTCTGGGGGTGCACGAACAGCGCGGCCGCCACCTCGTCACGCCGGCCCTGGCGCAGCAGCCACTCCCGCAGCGTGGCGGCGAGCTTCTCGGCGGTGGCGGGTCGCAGGCCGTCGAGCGGCTCGAGGGCACGGGCGCGCAGGTCGGCGAGCGCCTCGGGGTCGGCGGTGAGCACGAGCTCGGCCAGGTGCGCCTCGGTGTCGGTGGGCATTCTCGGTCGAGCGCCCGCGCCCGCATCGCCCGGTCGACGGAGGTGCGCACGTGCAGCCAGGGCCGGGGCGGGCCGACGGTGGCCGACCGGTCGGCCAGCGCGCGCAGCAGCGCGGCGCGGCGCCGTCCGTGCATGTCGGGCACGAGCAGCAGGACGCCGTCGTCGAGGCCGGGTGCCTCGGCCGCGACGAGGGTGGCGCCGGGCAGGTTGTTGAGCGCGGGCCGCACCTGCGCCTCGTCGAGAAGCACCGCGGTGAGCGTCTCGGGCGGCGGCCAGTCGGCCCGCTCGGCCGAGGCCACCGCGGTCTCCTCGGGCGAGCCCGTGAGGAGGTGGTGGGCGAGCCGCTCCAGCCGCCGCTGTCGCACCCGGCCGGTGGAGGCGAGCTCGTCGGTGTGGCCGGCCACGCTGGCCGCCGAGAGCTCGTCGATGTAGGCGAACACCAGCCCGGCGAACGCGGCCAGCTCGTCGGCCTCCAGGCCGGCCCGCACGGCGTGGCCCGACATCTGCTGCCACGCGACCCGCGCCCCGATGCGGTAGGCGGCGAGCAGGGCGTCGGTGGTGCGGCCGCTGCGCGCCTCGCCGCGGCCGAGCTGGTAGGCGCCCTCGACGGCCGGCGCGTTGGGGGTGCGGAGATCGGCGCCGCGCTTGCCGCTGGCCAGGCTGAGGAAGCCGCCGAGCGCCACCTGCACGGCGTTGCGGATGGTCGCGCCCATCGGTCCCGAGAACGCGTCGGTGTAGCTCGGCACCTCGGCGATGACGGCCGTGACGACCTCCTCGGCGACCTCCGGCAGCCCCGCGCGCACCTCGCTGACGACGGCGGCGGGCAGCCGCAGGTCGGTGGCGGTCCGGCGTCTCGGCGGCATGGGGTACTCCTTTGTTCTCAGCGAACAAATGTGACGTAGTCGTTCACGTGCCTCGGACAGGAGTTTATCGCCAGGACCCAGCATTGTGGAGTCATGAGCAGTACTGCGTTGCCGCGACCCGCGACCCGAGGAATCGGGACCGGGCTCCGACAGCGCCTGCGCCAGGTCGCCGAGGCGGCGGTCACGCCGCTCGACCCGGCCGACGTGCTCGACGTCTTCCACCCGTTGCGGCGCGGAGCCGAGCTGCGTGGCCGGATCGTGGCGGTCCGGCCGGAGACCGACGAGTCGGCCACCCTCGTGGTGAAGCCCGGCCGCGACTGGCGCGGCCACCTGCCGGGTCAGTACGTGCGGGTCGGTGTCGACGTCGACGGCGTGCGGCTGTGGCGCACCTACTCGCTCACGCACGGCCCGCGCGCCGACCGCTGCCTGTCGATCACCGTGAAGGCGATCCCCGGCGGCGTCGTGTCGAACCACCTGGTGCGGCGATCACGGCCCGGTCAGATGCTCCAGCTCGACCAGGCGCAGGGCGAGTTCGTGCTGCCGCAGCCGATGCCCGAGAAGCTGCTGCTGGTCACCGCCGGCTCCGGCATCACCCCGGTGATCGGCATGCTGCGCAACCTGTTCTCGCGCGCGACGCCGGTGGTGCCCGACATCGTGCTGCTGCACTCGGCGCTCACCCGCGACAGCGTGATCTTCGGACCCGAGCTGCGTGGCTACGCGGCCCGCGGCCTGATCCGGCTGGTCGAGCTGCACACCGACGTCGACGGCATGCTCGACGTCGGCGACCTCGACGACCTGGTCCCCGACCTCCGCGACCGCACCACCTACGCCTGCGGCCCGGTCGGCCTGCTCGACGCGCTCGAGGCGCACCACGAGGAACACGGCCTCACGCTCCAGGTGGAGCGGTTCCGCACCCGCACCGTGGAGGCCGGCGAGGGCGGCACGCTCACCTTCGCCGACGGCCGCACCGTCGACGCCGACGGCGGCACCCCGATCCTCGACGTCGGCGAGGGCGCCGGCGTCCTCCTGCCCAGCGGCTGTCGCATGGGCATCTGCATGACCTGCGTGATCCCGCTCAAGGAGGGCGCCGTCCGCGACCTCCGCAACGGCGCGGTCACCACCGCCGTCCCCGGTGAGACCGGGCCCGACGGCGTCCAGATCCAGACCTGCATCAACGCGGCCGCCGGGCCGTGCACCCTCGACGAGAGGAAGACCTCATGACCGTCATCACCAAGCAGCCCGTCAACCCGACCGCCCACCTCACCGACGAGGACGTCGAGCTCCTCGGCCAGGAGCTCGACGCCATCCGGCAGTCGGTGCTCGACTCCCGCGGCGAGCGCGACGCGAAGTACATCCGCCGTGTCGTCGCCGTCCAGCGCCGGCTCGAGCTCGGCTCCCGCGCCGTCCTGCTCGGCGGTGCGTTCCCGCCGGCGTTCGTCGTGGGCACGATCGGGCTCTCGGTGGCCAAGATCCTCGAGAACATGGAGATCGGCCACAACGTCATGCACGGCCAGTGGGACTGGATGCGTGACCCGAAGATCCACTCGACCACCTGGGAGTGGGACAACGCCTCCACGGCGGAGGGCTGGAAGCACAGCCACAACGAGATCCACCACACGTACACGAACATCGTCGGCAAGGACAACGACCTCGGCTACGGGATCATGCGCGTCGACGAGGACCAGCGCTGGGCGCCGTTCCACCTCGGCCAGCCGCTGTGGAACTTCGTCAACATGCTGTTCTTCGAGTACGGCATCGCGGCCTACGACCTCGACCTCGGCCGCAACCTGCGGCTGCCGAAGGAGAAGCGCAGCGAGCACTTCGCGCGCCGCGCCAAGGCCACCGTGCACAAGATCCGCCGCCAGGCCACCAAGGACTACGCCGTCCACCCGCTGCTCGCGCTGCCCTTCGGCGCCGCGGTGCCCACCCTCGTCGCCAACGTGATCGCCAACGTCACGCGCAACGTGTGGTCGCACTCGGTGATCATGTGCGGCCACTTCCCCGAGGGCGTCGAGACCTTCGAGAAGAAGTCGATCCCGGACGACGAGACCCGCGGCCAGTGGTACGTGCGGCAGATGCTCGGCTCGGCCAACATCTCCGGCTCCCGGGCGATGCACCTGATGACCGGCAACCTGAGCCACCAGATCGAGCACCACCTCTTCCCCGACCTCCCGAGCGTCCGCTATGCCGAGGTGGCGCCGCAGGTGCGCGAGGTGTTCGAGAAGTACGGCCTCAACTACCACGCGGCCCCGCTGCCGCAACAGGTCGCCAGCGCGTGGCACCGCGTGGTGCGGCTCTCGCTGCCCAACCACTGGCTCGAGACCACCGACCGCAGCAACGTCGGCTCGCAGCTCAAGCTGCTGTGGGGGATGACCACCGGCGACCGGCGGGTCCGCCGGGCCGGGCAGGCGCGACTGGTGCAGATGGCGCGGCGGCGACGGGTCCCTGCGGAGGTACCCGCGTCGGCCGCGGCCTGACAGGGTCGATGCCATGACTGCCGTTCAGCGCCAGCCCCGCAGCCAGGTCGCGCACCTGCGTCCCGAGGACCTCGAGGACATCGGACAGCGGCTCGACGCCCTCCGGGAGTCCGTGCTCGAGTCGCGCGGCGAGCGCGACGCCACCTACATCCGCCGGGTGATCCGCGCGCAGCGCCTGCTGGAGATCGGTGGCCGCGTCACGCTGCTGGCCGCCGCCCGGTGGAAGCCGGCCTGGCTGTTGGGCACGGCGTCGCTCACCTCGCCAAGATCCTCGACAACATGGAGATCGGGCACAACGTGCTCCACGGCCAGTGGGACTGGATGCGTGACCCGAAGATCCACTCCACGACCTGGGACTGGGACCACGTCTCGCCGCCCTACCAGTGGCAGCGCGCTCACAACGAGCTGCACCACAGCTACACGAACATCCTCGGCCACGACAACGACCTCGGGTACGGGATCATGCGGGTCGACGAGGACCAGCCGTGGCAGCCCGCGCACCTGGCGCAGCCGCTCGTCAACTTCGTCACCGCGTGCATCTTCGAGTACGGCATCGCCCTGTTCGACTCCGGCATCCGCGAGGCGCATGAGGGCGACGAGGGGCTCAGCCCCGAGCAGAAGCGCGACCTGAGGAACATGCTCGCCAAGATGGGCCGGCAGGTCACGAAGGACTACCTCCTGCACCCGGCCCTGTCGGGGCCTGGGTGGCGCGCCACCCTGACGGCGAACCTGGTGGCCAACGTGGTCCGCAACGTGTGGAGCCACTCGGTGATCATGTGCGGTCACTTCCCCGAGGGCGTCGAGACCTTCGAGATGGAGGCAGCTTCCCCAGGACGAGTCCCGCGGCGAGTGGTACCTGCGCCAGATGCTCGGCTCCGCCAACATCTCGGGCTCGCCCACCCTCCACCTGATGACGGGCAACCTCTCCCACCAGATCGAGCACCACCTCTTCCCCGACCTGCCGAGCCGGCGCTACGCCGAGGTGGCCCCGAAGGTGCGCGCGGTGCTCGAGCGCCACGGCCTGAAGTACAACGCGGCCCCGTTGCCGCAGCAGGTGGCGAGCGCCTGGCACCGGGTGGTCCGGCTCTCGCTACCCAACCACTGGCTCGAGACCACCAACCGCGGCAACCTCGGCTCCCAGCTCAAGCTGCTCTGGACGATGACCACCGGCGACAGCGACACCCGCAGCGCCGGCCAGTCCCGCCTCGAGCGCATGGCCGGCCGGATCCGGCGTCCGAAGGTCCGCGCCGCCGCCTGACGCCGGACGTACGTCGAGCTTGTCGAGACGCCGGAAGGGACCTCGCCGACTGACCCCCGTGCGGTGGCGGGATCGGCCCGGGCGTCTCGACAGGCTCGACGAGCGTAGGTCGGACCCCAGTCACGATCGCCTCGATCGCGGCGCTGCGGGCGCAGCCGTACCAGGCGGCGTACTGCGCCTCGAAGGCCGGCGTACTGATGCTGATGAAGTCGCTGGCGCTCGAGCTCGCCGCCGACACCGTCGCCTACCTCGCCTCCGACGCCGCCGCCTCCGTGACCGGTGCGGTGCTGTCGGTCGACCGGGGAACCGCCTGCTGAACGCCCGGGTCTAGGGTCGCCTGGGTGACTTCGGGAGTCGAGCTGGCACCGACGTCGGTCGAGGCCGACGTCGTCGCGTTCCGGCTCACCGACCCCGGCCACGACCTCGGCGGTGTCCGGCTGTGGACCGACCTCGACCTCGGCGGCGACCTCGACCTCGACGCCGTCGACGGCGGGTGGGAGCTGCGGATGCCGCACCCCGACGTCGAGTGCCTGGAGTACATGTTCGAGGTCGGCGGCGACCTCGGCACCGACCCCGGCAACCCCGACCTGGTCGACGGCGCGTTCGGCGCGCACTCCTGGCTGGCGCTGCCCGGCTACGCGCCACCTGCCTGGCTCGACCTCGAGCCGGCTCCCAGCACACTCGCCGGGCTGCGGGTGCGGCGGACGCCGGTGGACGACGTCGACGTCGCGGTGTGGAGCCCGGCGGGCACGACCGAGCCGCTGCCGCTGCTCCTCGCCCACGACGGCCCGGAGATGGACCGGTTCGGCCGGCTCACCCGCTACGCCGCCTCGCTCGTCGGCGCCGGAGCGCTGCCGCCGATGCGGGTGGCACTGCTGAGCCCCGGCGACCGGAACGCGCGCTACGCGGCGTCCCCGGCGTACGCGACGGCGATCGTGGAGCACGTACTGCCCGCCGTCACCCGGCGGTTCCCGACCCGCGGGCTCCCGGTGCTGAGCGGGCAGAGTCTGGGCGCGCTCGCGGCTCTTCACGTCGCCATCAGCCACCCCGGCACGTTCGGCGGGCTGCTGCTCCAGTCGGGGTCGTTCTTCACCGACGACCTGGACTCCCAGGAGCGCGAGTTCACGCACTGGGCCGCCGTCACCGACTTCGTCGCGGGTATCGACACCGATCCGGGCTGCCCGGTGACGATCACCTGCGGCACGGCCGAGGAGAACTACGGCAACAACCAGCTGATGGCGCAGACCCTGTCAACCATGGGCGTCGACGTCGCATGGGGCGAGACGCGGCAGGGCCACACCTGGACCTGCTGGCGCGACCTGCTCGACCCGCACCTCTCCGACCTGCTACGCAAGGTGTGGTGATGGAACGAGAACAGGTCGAGCTGGACGCCCCCGGGTTCCACCGCGCGGGCACCGTGATCAGGTACGGCCACTTCGGCCGCCCGGTCGTGGTGTTCCCGAGCGAGCAGGGCCGCGCGTGGGACTACGAGAACAACGGCATGGTCGACGCCGTCGGCGACCTGCTCGAGGCCGGCCGGGTGAAGCTCTACTGCGTCGACTCCTTCGACGAGGTCACCTGGTCGGACCGCTCGGTCCCGCTCGAGGAGCGGGCGCGGCGGCACCGTGCCTACGAGTCCTGGGTGTCCGACCAGGTGGCCGGGTACGTCGGCCACGACTCGAACGGCGCGAGCGACGCCGTCGTCACCGGCTGCAGCCTCGGCGCCTACCACGCGCTCCAGATCGCGCTCACCCGCGCCGACCTGTTCCCGCAGGCGATCTGCCTCAGCGGCAGCTACGACCCGAGCGAGTGGCACGCCTGGGGCGACCGGGGCGAGCAGTCCTACTTCGCCAACCCCACCGACTACATCTCGCACCTCCACGGCGACCACCTCGACTGGCTGCGGAACCGGCTGCACGTCGTCCTGGTGGCCGGGGAGGGGCCGTGGGAGGTGGAACCCACGAGGTCGCTGCCGTCGACCCGCCGCATGGGCGGGCTGCTGGCGGACAAGGGCATCCCGCACGACCTCGACATCTGGGGCCACGACTCCGCGCACGACTGGCCCTGGTGGCAGAAGCAGATCGCCCACCACCTGCCCCGCTTCTGTTAGGAGACGCATGAGCGACCACCTGATCGGACTGCTGCTCGGAGCCGAGGACGACTGGCCCCGCGCCTTCGAGGCGATCCTGCGCAAGGTCGGCCCCATCACCACCGGCGGCGAGACGCACACCGTGTCGAGCGAGCGGCTCACCATCGAGCCGTTCCGGCTCGACGACCCGGTGCGCACCGAGCTCGTCATCGACCGGCTCGCGCACTGGTACTACCACCCGCGGGAGTGGCTGAAGAAGGCCGCGATGGTCAACGACACCTACCTGCTCAACAGCCCGTTCACGTTCCAGTCGATGGAGAAGCACAGTGCCTACTGCGCGCTGGTGCGGATGGGCTTCAAGGTGCCGCCGACCACGCTGGTGCCGTACAAGAACCCGGTCGACAACGTGCGCTGGGCCTACACCTCCGAGCGCTACAACGAGTCCTTCGACCTCGACGCCGTCGCGGAGGACATCGGCTACCCGCTCTACATGAAGCCGTTCGACGGCGGCGCCTGGCGCGGCGTCTCCCGGGTCAACGACCGCGGCGACCTGCACCGCGCCTACGACGAGTCCGGCGAGATGCTCATGCACCTCCAGGCCACCGTCGACTACGAGCACTTCGCGCGGGCGCTGTCGATCGGCCCCGAGACGATGGTCATGGACTTCCGGCCCGAGCAGCCCATGCACCAGCGGTACGCCGTCAACCACGGCTTCCTGAACGAGGAGGCCGGTCGCCAGGCGATCGCCGTCAGCCGGATCGTCAACGCGTTCTTCCGGTGGGAGTTCAACTCCGCCGAGATGCTGGTGGTGGGCGACGACGTCTACCCGATCGACTACGCCAACGCGTGCCCCGACGTCGCCGTCACCTCGCTCCACTACTACTTCCCGTGGGCGATCACGGCGCTGGTGCGGTGGTCGACCTACTGCGTCGTCACCGGGCGGAAGGGCTCGGTCGACCTCGACACCTCGCGCTACTTCGCGATCGCCGACGACGCCGACCTGTCCTACGACGAGAAGCTCACCGCCTACCTCGCGCTCGCCGACGAGCACTTCGAGACCGACCGCTACTGGAACTGGTGCGCCGAGCACCTGCCGCACCTCGAGGAGCAGGTGCTCGACTACGTGACCGGCGACGACTTCGACCGGCTGCTGCGCGAGACCGTCGCCGCCACCTACCCGCCGCACGAGCAGGACCAGTTCCTCGAGCACTTCCGCGGTCTGCTGGCGCTGTGGGTAGCCGACCAGGCCTGACGCTCCAGTTCCACCCGGACTTCCCGCATGGGGAACGGCGGGTGGTGGAGTCGATGGCCGACGACGGCCGCTACCGCTCGCAGTTCGCCACCGGCATCTCCAACGGCGGCCTCACCGCCCATCCGGGCGGTGACCGGTGGCGGTGGGAGAGCAGGTTGTTCGCGGGTAAGTACGACGACCTGCCCGCGGACGACCGTCCCGTGTACGGCGTGTGGAACCGCCACGCCGACCCGTACGGCGGAGCCGTCCGCTTCGGCTCGGCCCACGTCGTGCTCCGGCCCGAGGTGACCGAACGCGCGACGTTCTGCTTCCCCGACTCGGTCTTCGAGCCGGCCGACGTCGGTGGACCCGACCTGCTGCCCCACCTCTGCGCGCTGGCCGACGCGGCGGACCACGACCACCTCGACGACTACGTGGAGGCGCACGTGCACGGCCCGGTCCGGTTCGCGGCCGACGTCGAGGCCGTGGTGCTCGACCCGTGCTTCGACGGCACCTCCGTGGCGGCCGCGGCCGCCCGACTCGGCTGCGAGGTGCGCTACCACCCCGGCTTCCGCGTGGCATCAGCCGACGTCGACCCCGAGTACCGCGGCCCCGAGATCGCCGCCCTCGCCCGCACCCTGGCCACCGAGCTCACCCCCGACGTGATCGGCGACGCCGCCCGCTCCGGCCGCCACGACCCGCAGCAGCTGAAGCGTGTCTGGCACTGCCTGGCCCGCTTCGGGAGGGCGTAGCAACGGTCGTCGAGCTTGTCGAGACGCCGGAACGCGTCGGTCGAGACGCCGGAGATCTCGCCAACCCGGCCCCTCGACGGTCGTCGAGCTTGTCGAGACGCCGGAACCGATCTCGCCAACCCGGCCCCGTCGACGGTCGTCGAGCTTGTCGAGACGCCGGAACCGATCTCGCCAACCCGCGCCCGCTCACTGTCGAGACGGTCGTCGCAGCGATCGTGCTCGAGACGCCGGAACCGATCTCAGGAACTTATCCACAACCCCTGTGGTTGAGCCTGATTCTCGAACCGGACTGTCGGTGCCGGGTGCTTGGATCTACTCATGGCCAACGACGAGCACCGCCCCGGATCGGCACACCCGATCCCGGCCGCGGTCGCCCGCGCGCGGGCCGAGATTCAGTCGGTGACCGACAACCCGACATGGTCGATGACGCCCCACGACGTCCGCGAGACCGTGGCCCAGCTGATCCGTGAGCAGGCCCAGCGTGAGGAGCTCCTCGCGCGGGCGATCGCCGAGGGAGAGCGCAACGGCGCCTTCACCGACACCGGCGCCACCGGCGCGGTCGCCTGGATCGCCCACACCACCAAGGTCACGCGCGGCGAGGCGCAGCGGCACGTGAAGCTGGCGCACCAGCTCGACCGTCACGACACCGTCCGCGACGCCATGGCCGCCGGCCAGGTCCACGCCGAGCAGGCCGCCGTGATCTGCCAGGCGGTCGACGAGCTCCCCGAGGAGCCGCGCGAGCTGTGCGAGAAGGAGCTCGTCGGCCTCGCCGACCACTACGACGCCAAGGAGCTGAAGGTCCACGGCCGGCGGGTGCTCGCGATCGTCGACCCCGAAGCCGCGGACGCCCACGAGGCGAAGCTGCTGGAGCGGGAGGAGAAGGCAGCCGCCAAGGCGACGTCGTTCTCGATGTGGGACACCCACGACGGCCAGGTCAAGGGAAAGTTCACGCTGCCCGAGCTCGAGGGCGGCATGCTCCGGAAGGCGCTCATGGCGCTCGCGGCGCCGAAGCACGTACGCGCCAACGGCGAGACCTACGACCACGAGCGCCCGACCGCGGAGCGGCTGGGTCAGGCCTTCGGCGAGTACGTGAGCCGCTACCCCGCCGCCAAGCTTCCGCACGCCGGCGGCATCAACGCCACCGTCGTCGTGACGATGGAGCTCGACACCCTCCTGGGCGGTCTACGAGCCGCCAGCATCGACACCGGCGGCCGCCTCTCCGCCGGCGCCGCCCGCCGGCTCGCCTGCGAGGCCGGGATCATCCCCGCCGTCCTCGACAGCAAGTCCCGCGTCCTCGACCTCGGCCGCAAGGTCCGCCTCCACACCGAAGTCCCAGCGCCTCGCGCTCGCGATCACCCAGAAGCACTGCCAGACCCCCGGCTGCACCGTCCCCGCCTGGCTCTGCCACGTCCATCACAAGAAGCACTGGGTCCGCGACCGCGGCCACACCAACCTCGTAGACGCCGAGCTCGTGTGCCCGCGACACCACGCGCTGATCCACCGCGACCCACCCACCCCACCCATGCGGACGTGAGGGCGTCAGGCAGGCGGCCCCTCGGTCAGCCGGTCGACCTCCTCCAGCAGGTGTGCCACCTGGCCGGTCACGCTGAAGCGGTTGCGCACGTACTGAGCGGCGACCGGCCCGCGGGTGGTCTTCCAGTCGGCAGAGAGCGCCTGGTTGATCGCTGCGGCCAGCGACGACGCGAGCGCCGTCGGGTCGGTGGTCTCGGGAACCAGGGTGCCGACCTCGGAGGTCACGAAGTCGCGTGGGCCACCGGAGTCGGCTCCGATGACGGGAGTTCCGCAGGCCATGCACTCGACGAAGACCAAGCCGAACGGTTCCCGGTAGGACGGGAAGCAGCCGACGTCGGCCGCGCCGAAGAGCGTCGCGAGCTCGTCCTGTGGTCGAGGACCGAGGAAGTAGGTGCGGCGCAACCCGAGCTCGGTGCTCAGTCGGTCCATCTCGCGCTGCGCCTCGGCTGGGCCGGAACCGATCACGAGCGTGAGGACTCGGCGTTCATCCTCGTTCTCGTAGATCGCTGCCGCGCGCAGCAGTGCGTCCAGTCGCTTCCAGTCGGCGAACTTGCCGCAGAAGACCACCACGGCGTCGAACCCCTCCGGCGGCATCACCGGTTCGGGCTCGCGGCCGCTGCCCTCGAGGGGGTGGGTGAAGAAGCGGGCGAGGACCACAGCCCGGTCGGTGCCGTCGGACGGCGGTTGGAAGACGTCCTGGTTGTAGCCGTTGGGGGAGAGCACGACTCGCTCGCGTGGGAACTCGGGGAACACGTCGAGCAGCGCGTCCACCTGCTCGTTCGAGATGGCCGCGACCACGTCGACCCCGTGCTCGGGATCGGAGAAGTCGAAGACCTTCTCGCGCTGCATGAAGGGCAGGAACCGCAAGGGGAACTCCTCCGGCTCGTCTCCTCGCCGCTCGTTGTTGAACATCTTGAGTTCGGTGCCGTGCGCGAAGCACAGCACCCTCATCCGCGGCCGACCGGCCGCCACGCGTCGCCTGTTGACGTCGCGCAGCACCACGGTGTTCATGAACGCGTGGTGGGCGATCGCGAGGTCGAACTGCTCGCCCGTGCGCGCCTCGATCTCGTCCATCCAGTCGGCGACGGCATCCGTCAACCGCAGCCGGTAGGCGTCCACCTCGGCCTCGTCCATCGAGTGCCACCGATAGCTGCTGGTCGGAGACACCGACTCGCAGATGGGAATGTCGTGCTCGAGTGGGAAGACGTGCACGTCCTCGTCCTCGAACCTCTGACGTCGCGAGGGGTACATCGAATACGCGCGGAGGTCCTTCAACGCGTTCAAGGCCAGATGGTGCGACTCGTGCAAGATGCCGGAGCCGGGCGCGAACTCCCCGCCTCGCTGCCAGTTGTTGGTACCGAGCTGAAAGATCAATCGGCCGGACATCGGCCCATGCTAGGGATCGAAATCGTGAGGCGGGTCTCGGTCGGGCCGTCAGAGGTCGGCGACCCGCGGCGCGACCTCGGTGCCGAGCAGCTCGATGCCGCGCAGCAGGTCGTCGTGGGCCAGGCGCGGGTTCGTCATCTGCAGCGCGACCCGGTCGACGCCGCCGAGCTGGTCCGCGACGCGGCCGAGCTTGGTGACGATCTCGTCGGGGTCGCCGAGGAAGAACGCGCCGTCCGGCCCGCTGGTGGCGTCGAACTGCGCCCGGTCGGGCGGCGCGAAGCCACGCTCGCGGGAGGCCGAGGTGAACATCTCGTGCCAGCCCGGGTAGATCGTGTCGGCGGCGTGGCGGCGGCTCTCGCCGACGTAGCCGAAGACGTGGAGGCCGACCTGCAGCGCCTCGGGCGCGTGGCCGGCCTGAGCACCCGCCCGGCGGTAGAGGTCGACGAGCGGGGCGAAGCGGCGCGGCTCGCCGCCGATGATCGCGACCATCAGCGGGAGGCCGAACAACCCGGCGCGCACGAACGACTCGGGCGTCCCGCCGACCCCGACCCAGATCGGCAGCCGCTCCTGCACGGGTCGCGGATAGACGCCCTGACCGGTGAGGGCGGCGCGGTGCTGCCCCGACCACGTCACCTGCGGCGACTCCCGGATCCGCAGGAGCAGGTCGAGCTTCTCGGCGAACAGCGAGTCGTAGTCGGACAGATCGAGGCCGAAGAGCGGGAACGCCTCGGTGAACGAGCCGCGTCCGACCACGAGGTCGATGCGGCCGCCCGAGATCAGGTCGAGGGTCGCGAACTGCTGGAAGACCCGCACCGGGTCGGCGGCGCTGAGCACCGCCACCGCGCTACCGAGCCGAATGGACGTCGTACGAGCAGCGGCCGCAGCGAGGATCACCGGCGGCGCGGAGTCGTAGTACTCCTCGCGGTGGTGCTCGCCGATGCCGAACGAG
This sequence comes from uncultured Actinomycetota bacterium, assembly GCA_963780355.1. Taxonomy (GTDB): domain Bacteria; phylum Actinomycetota; class Actinomycetes; order Propionibacteriales; family Nocardioidaceae; genus Nocardioides. Next base: position 502,584 of record CAWABT010000001.1, on the reverse strand, counting down.
TAGAGCCCGGACCGGTCGGCGAGCTCGATCTCCTCGAGCAGGTGGGCCATCCGCTCCGCGGGGCCGACGACATGACCGGTGGACGGGTCGGTGACCCGGGAGACGAAGCTGTCGACGCCGACACGCACGGGAACCTCCGGGGCTGATTGATGGGTGCGTGCGCAACGCCCACCGGCCCGCAGCCATTCCACCCCTTACGCCGACGCGGGACGCCACCAGAGGCAGCGCAGTCGGTGCTGAAGCTCTGGGCGCGCCCCGGAATATTGGGACTCCAAGCGCCCGCGGACGTCGCGCACACGCGGCGGTGTGACGCGGCAACGTGAGGGTCATCCGAGCGCTGCGGACACCACCTCCCGCGCCGCCTCCTGCACCTCGGCGAGGTGGTCGGGGCCGCGGAAGGACTCGGCGTAGATCTTGTAGACGTCCTCGGTGCCGGAGGGGCGGGCGGCGAACCAGGCGGACTCGGTGGTGACCTTGAGGCCGCCGATCTGCGGCGCCGTTGCCGGGGGCCTCGGTGAGCTTGGCGGTGATCTCCTCGCCGGCGAGCGACGTCGCCGTCACGTCGGACGCCGACAGTGACGCGAGCTTCGCCTTCTGCTCCCGCGACGCCGGGGCGTCGATGCGGGCGTAGGCGGGGTCACCGTGGGAGGAGACGAGCTGGGCGTAGAGCTCGCTGGGCGAGGAGCCGGAGACGGCCAGGATCTCGGAGGCGAGCAGCGCGAGCAGGAGGCCGTCCTTGTCGGTGGTCCACACCGAGCCGTCGCGCCGCAGGAACGACGCCCCGGCCGACTCCTCGCCGCCGAAGCCGAACGACCCGTCGAGCAGGCCGGGCACGAACCACTTGAACCCGACCGGCACCTCCACCAGCGGCTTGTCGAGCGAGGCCGCGACGCGGTCGATCATCGACGACGACACCAGCGTCTTGCCGATCCGCGCGGACGACGGCCAGTCGGGCCGAGCACCGCCGAACAGGTAGCCGATCGCCACCGCGAGGAAGTGGTTCGGGTTCATGAGGCCGGCGTCGGGGGTGACGATGCCGTGCCGGTCGGCGTCGGCGTCGTTGCCGGTGGCGATCTGGAACTCGTCCTTGCGTGAGACCAGGGATGCCATCGCGGACGGCGAGGAGCAGTCCATCCGGATCTTCTCGTCCCAGTCGAGGGTCATGAACCGCCAGGTCGGGTCGACGAGCGGGTTCACGACGGTGAGGTCGAGCCGGTGCCGCTCGGCGATCTCGCCCCAGTAGTGCACCGACGCGCCGCCCAGCGGGTCGGCGCCGATCCGCACCCCGGCCGACCGCACGGCGTCGAGGTCGAGCACCGACGGGAGGTCGTCGACGTAGCTGCCGAGGAAGTCGTAGCCGGACGCCGCGGCGCGCGCCCGGGCGAACGGCACCCGGCGCACGCCGTCGAGACCGGCCGTGATGAGCGCGTTCGCCCGGTCCGCGATCGCCGACGTGGCGTCGGAGTCGGCCGGACCGCCGTGGGGCGGGTTGTACTTGAAGCCGCCGTCGGCCGGCGGGTTGTGGGACGGCGTCACGACGATGCCGTCGGCGAGGCCGGACCCCGAGGTCCGGCCGCCGTTGGCGCGCAGGATGGCGTGCGACACGGCCGGCGTCGGCGTGTAGCCGTCGCGGTCGTCGACGAGCACGGTGACGTCGTTGCCGGCGAGCACCTCCAGGGCGGTGGCCCACGCCGGCTCCGAGAGCCCGTGGGTGTCGCGGCCCATGAACAGCGGGCCGTCGTACCCCTGCTCGCGGCGGTGGTCGCAGATCGCCTGCGTGGTGGCCGCGATGTGGGTCTCGTTGAACGACGTCGTCAGCGACGAGCCGCGGTGCCCGCTGGTGCCGAACGCCACCCGTTGAGCGGGATCCTCCGGGTCGGGGACCTGGGTGTAGTACGCGGTGACGAGGTGCGCCACGTCGACCAGGTCGGAGGGCTCGGCAGGCTGTCCAGCACGGGAGTCGACCATCCGGCCATCATGCCGTCCCGAGCACGGGCTTGTTGCTGCGGATCACGCCGTTCGGGTCGCGCTGCCGCTTGATCGCCCGGAGCCGGGCGAGCCGCTCGGTGTCGTAGCCGGCGTCGTCGGAGGCGCCCACCGCGGTGAAGTTGGGCATCCGGTGCTCGGCGGCCAGGTGACCGACGGCGGCGTCGACGGCCGCGAACCCGTGCGGGATGGCGGCGGCCAGCTCGGGCACCATCGGGATGCCGAGCGCGAACAGCTGGAACGGCTCGACCACGGGCCGGACGGCGCCACCGCCCGCCGGCTCCTCGGCGAACGCGCCGCCGAGGCCGCGCAGCTGGACGGTCATGAGCGGGCAGGTGCGCGGGTCGGTGATCGCCGCGCACAGCGCGTCGAGCGCGTCGTCGTCGAGCCCGGTGAGCAGCATCGAGTGCTCCATCGCGGGCATCGGGTCGTCGGGCTCGGCCGCCACGGCCGCGACCGTCGCGGGCGTCACCGGGCCGAGCATGTCGATCTCGACGGGGGCGGCGTCGCGCAGCGGCCAGAGCAGCATCTCGGCGCGCAGCCGGGAGCCGAGGTAGATCGCCGCGATGTTCACGAACGACCGGCCCCGCAGCGGCTCGGGCACCTCGGGGATCGGCGGGAAGTGCTGCACGTGCGCCCACACGGTGAGCTCGCGCGGCGCCACCAGCGCCAGGTCGCGGAACGCCCGCAGCACGGCGGGCGCGTGCTCCACCGGCCAGAGCAGCTGGCCGCCGTACATCTCGACGGCGTCGACGAGCCCGAGCTCGGCGCGGACGACGATCCCGAAGTCGCCGCCACCGCCCCGCAGCGCCCAGAACAGGTCGGGGTCGGTGGCGCGGGTGACGTGCACGAGCTCGCCGGTGGCGTCGACGACGTCGAGGGCCACCACGGTGTTGGCGGTGAAGCCGTGCTTGCGGGTGAACCACGAGACGCCGCCGCCGAGCGCCAGGCCGACCACGCTCACGTCGGCGTTGCTGCCGGCGAGCGCCACCAGCCCGGTGCCGTCGAGCTCGGCCATGAGAGCGCCCCACTTGACGCCGGCGCCGACGGTGACCGTGCGCCGGACGGTGTCGACCTCGATGCCCTGGAGCGCACCGGTGCGCAGCAGCAGCGCGCCGTCGACGGCGGACCGCGGCGCGTGGCCGGTCGGCTGGGCCGCGACGGCCACGCCGTGCTCGAGGCCCCAGCGGACGGCGGCCACGACGTCGTCGGCGTGGGCCGCGTAGAGCACCGCGGCCGGGTGCTGCGGGACGTTGACCAACCAGGGCGTGCGCGCGGCGTCGTAGTCGGCGTCGCTCGGGGTGACGAGGCGTCCGGTGACGGCACCGCGGAGGGCGTCCCAGTCGGTAGTGGTGGCGGTGGCGAGGGTGGTCATGCGGGGGCTCCTGGTCGGTGGGCCGGTCCTGGTGACCGGCGATGCGCCCACCGTGAGGCCGACCACTTACGCGGCACTTGTGCGCCACTTACCGCCTACCTGCCCAGCAGCTCCTCGGCCCGCCGCACCCAGCGCCGGGCGCCGTTGCGGGCGTTCATCTCGAGCGCCGCCTCCCATGCCGCGCGCGCCGCCGCGTCGTCGCCGAGGGCGGCGTGGCCGATCCCGAGCCACAGGTCGACGGCGCCGAGCGACACCACGCTGCCGTAGGTGGCCACGGTGCCGGCGTACGGCGTCAGCGCCTCGACCGCCTCGGCGAGCGCCGGGTGCCGGGCTGCGGCGAGAACCTCGAGCCGGCGGCAGGCGCCGTACATGCTCGCGTAGTCGACGCCGACCGGGTCGTCGTCGACCACCAGCGCCACCGCCTCGTCGACCCGGCCCTCCCGAGCCAGCGCTGCGGCCACGCCCGAGCGGTAGCCGGGGTGCGGGTGGCCCTGGGCGCCGGCCACGAGGTCGGGCGGCACGCCGGGGTGGTCGTCCTCGCCCTCGAGCACGACGAGGCCCCCGAGCTCGAGCAGGCCGACCATGGAGGTGCGCCGGTGCAGGGCCAGCGCGCCCTCCGCGATGGCGGGCGCGTCCGGGTCGTCGGACTCCAGCGCCCGCAGCCACCGCAGCCAGGTCAGGAACAGGTCGGCGCCGCTGAACCTCAGCCGGGCGGCCAGCGCGTAGGCGCGGCCGAGCGCCTCGTCGGCGCCCTCGTAGTCGCCTCCGATGTGGAGGGCGGTGCCGAGGTGGCACAGCGCGGCGAGCTCGAACTCGGCGGTGTCGCAGACCGTGAGGAGCTCGCGGGCGAGCACCAGCCGGTCGGCCGCCCGACCGGGCGCCCACAGCGTGGTGGACCGGCCGATCAGGCAGTCGCGCAGCACCACCGGGTCGCCGCTCTCGCGGGCCAGGGTCACCGCCCGCTCGGCGCACTCCTCGGCCTCGGGATGCCACACCACGTAGTGCTCGAGGGCCAGCTGGGCCCAGAGCCGGGCCTGCAGCCCGACGTCGGTGACCCGCTCCAGGCAGTACTCCAGCACCGCGCGTGCCTCGGGCTGGTCGTCACCCATCTCGCGCCAGTGCCACACGCCGGAGCTGCGGTAGCCCGTGGCCGCCTCGGCCATCCGGACGACATCGCCGTCGCGTCGCGCCAGCGCCACCGCCTCGTCGAGCGCGGCGATCATGTCGGCGATGTGGCCGAGCCGCTGCCGGGCGAGGGCGAGGGTGAGCAGCAGGTCGTGACGGCGGCCGGGGTCCTGCGGATCGGGCGCGGCGCGGCGCTCGGCGGCCAGCGCCTGGTCCCACAGCCCCGCCGCCTCCTCGAAGGCGCCCCGGCGCTCGGCCGCGCGGGCAGCGTCGGCGGCGTAGCGGACGGCGTCGGCCGCGGTCTCGGGGAGGTAGGCGGCGGCCACCAGGTGGTGGTGGGCCACCTCGGGCAGCAGCTCGGGATCCTGGGTGAGCCGTGCGGCCAGGGCACGGCCGGCGGCCGCGTGGCCGGCCGCGCGGCGCCCGACCGGCAGGTCGCGGTAGAGCGTCTCGCGGGCGAGGGCGTGCACGAACCTGAGCTGCCCCGGCTCCTCGGCCTCCTGCACCACGCCGGCGGTCAGCGCCTCCTCGAGGTCGTCGAGCGGACGGCGACCCTCGGGCAGCACGGCGGCCAGCACCAGCGGGTCGAAGTCGCGGCCGACGACGGCGGCGGCCCCGAGCACCTCCTGGGTGGCGGGGTCGAGCCGCTGCACCCGCAGCCGCAGCACGTCGGCGATCCCCTCCGGCACCTCGAGGTCGGCGAGCGCCGTGCCGGCGCCGAGCAGCCGCACCGTCTCGAGCACGAAGAACGCGTTGCCGTCGCAGCGCTCCACGAGCGCGGGCGCGAGCTCGGCGGCCGCGGCGGCATCGAGGCCGGCCGCCTGCACCAACGCGCCGACGCCGTCCGCGTCGAGCGGCGGGACGGTCACCCGCTGCGCCCCGACCCGGGTGAGGCCGGCGAGCGCCTGGGCGTGCGCGGGCTGCAGTCGCGCGTCGACCGGACGGCTGGTGCCCACCACGAGAAGCGGCCGGTCGCGCAGCTCCTCCACGACGTAGGCGAGCAGCCGCAGCGAGGTGAGGTCGGCCCAGTGCAGGTCCTCCATCACCACGAGCAGCGGGGCGTCACGCCGGCCGAGCCAGCGGGCCACGGCGTCGAAGGTGCGCATCGTGGTGGCGCCCGCGGCCTCCGGGCCGGACGCCTCCTCGTCGGCGCCGGCACCACCCAGCAGTGCGAGCACCCGCTCGTCGTCCGGGGCGTCGCCGGACAGGTGGCGCAGCACGGGGAGCCAGGGCCAGAAGGCCGGCGCGACGTCGCCCTCGTGGCAGCGGCCGCGGGCGACGTCGACGCCGGCGGCCCGGGCTCGTTCCGCCACCGCCTCGGCGAGCGCGGTCTTGCCGATGCCGGCCTCGCCCCCGAGCAGCACCAGGCCGCCGCGACCGGCCACGAGGTCGTCGACCAGGCCGCCGAGCCGGTCGAGCAGGTCGTCGCGGCCCACCACCGTCGAGGCGGCGGGCGCGGACGTCGGGGCCGGGGCCGCGGGCGCCGGGCCGGCAAGACCGGGGTCCTGCCGCAGGATCTGCTCCTCCAGCGCGCGCACCGACGGCGAGGGGTCGATGCCGAGCTCGGTGTCGAGGCTCTCCCGCAGCGTGCGCAGCGCCGCGAGGGCGTCGGCCTGCCGGTCGCAGCGGTAGAGGGCGAGCGCGTGCAGCGACCACAGCCGCTCGCGGAACGGGTGCTCGGCCACCACCGCCGCCAGCTCGGCCTGCGCCCGGACGGCGTCGCCGAGGTCGAGCAGCGCGCCGGCGCGAGTCTCGTGGAGCCGCAGCAGGTCCTCGCGCAGCCGGGTGGCCTCGGTGGCGAGGCCCGGCACGTCGGCGAGGTCCTCGTAGGGCTGGCCGCGCCAGAGAGCGAGCGCCCGGTCGGTCAGGTCGAGCGCCGCGGCGGGCGCGGCGGCGGCCGCCCGCTGCACCAGGGCGCCGAAGCGGGCGGCGTCGACGTCCACGCCGGCGAGGGCGTAGCCGCCCGGCTCCCGCACGATCGACTGGTGGCCGAGCAGCTTGCGGAGCTTCGAGATCGCCACCTGCACCGAGCCCGGCGCCGAGGCGGGCGGGTCGTCGCCCCACACCTCGTCGACCAGCCGGTCGCCGCCGACCTGGCGGCCGGCCGCGGCCACCAGCAGCCCGAGGACGGCGCGCTCGCGGCGTCCGGTGACCGGCTGCTCGGCGCCGTCGGTGCGCACGCGCAGCGGTCCCAGGACGTCGATCTCGACGGTCATGCACACCTCCCCCGGGCGAGAGGGTAGGCGGTCAGCGGCCGGTAAGCGGGCGATCAGCGGAGCCCGGTGCACTCCTCCCACCACCACCCGACCGAGGAGCACCACCATGAGCAGCACCGTCGTCAACCCCTGGACCTGGCAGGACGCCTTCGGCTACTCCCAGTCCGTCGCCGTCCGCTCACCCGAGGTCATCGTCCACGTCGCGGGCCAGGCCTCGATCGACGCCGACGGCACCTTCCTCCACGCCGGCGACATGGCCGGGCAGGTGGGTCAGGTCCTCACCAACATCGAGACCGTCCTCGCCGCCCACGACCTCACCTGGGCCGACGTCGTCTCCTACGCCGTCCACACCACCGACCTCGACGCCTACCTGCCCGCCAGCGGCCAGGTGGTCGAGCGGTTCATGGCCGCCGGCCGGGTGCCGGCCGGCGAGATCCTCTGCGAGGTGCAGCGGCTCGCGCTGCCCCCGATGCTCGTCGAGATCAGCGTCGTCGCGGCCCGCTGATCGACGTCCGTCGAGCCTGCCGAGACGCCGCCTTACGTACGTCGAGCTTGTCGAGACGCCGGGAGGGATCTCGCCAACCTGAGCGGGGTCAGTTCGGCGAGACCGGGTCGGGGCGTCTCGACAAGCTCGACGAACGTGCCCGTCGGCGAGACCGGGTCGGGGCGTCTCGACAAGCTCGACGAACGTGCCCGTCGGCGAGACCGGGTCGGGGCGTCTCGACAAGCTCGACGAACGTGCCCGTCGGCGAGACCGGGTCGGGGCGTCTCGACAAGCTCGACGAACGTGCCCGTCGGCGAGACCGGGTCGGGGCGTCTCGACAAGCTCGACGAACGTGCCCGTCGGCGAGACCGGGTCGGGGCGTCTCGACAAGCTCGACGAACGTGCCCGTCGGCGAGACCGGGTCGGGGCGTCTCGACAAGCTCGACGAACGTGCCCGTCGGCTGGACCTCGACGTACGTCTGGGTCACGCGTAGCGGAACGCCCGCATCTCGCTGCGGGCGAACCGGCGGCGCACCAGCCGGAAGAGGAGCAGCTGGGCGGGGTTGAGGAGCGGCTTGAGCGTCGCGAGCTCGTCGGCGCTGAGGCCGTGGAAGACCCAGCCGAGGAGGAACGGCATCATCCGCGCCGGGTAGGCCTGGGCAGCCGCCTTCTCCGACGTCGCCCAGTCCGCCTCGGTCATCCGCCGCTGGGCCAGCGGCAGCGCCTCGGTCTCCTCGTGGCGGAGGTGGTCGAGGAGCAGTGCGTGCGTCGTCGTCACGTGGACGTCGAGCGCGTTGCGGTGGTCGGCGCAGGGGTGCTCGGCCGTCGCCGCGAAGCCGGCGGCGCAGGCGGCGAGCGCCGGGTCGATCTGCTCGTGCTCGGCCTCCATCGCCTCGAGCAGCGCACGGGCGTCGGTCTCGCCGGCGGCGTCAGCGCGCTCCAGGAGCACCGGCCAGATCGAGGCGTCCTCGATCCGGTGGTGGTGGTGCAGCGCGTCGGCGAACCGGGTCCAGCGGGCGCGGAGCGCCTGCCACGCGTCGCAGTCGCCCAGCGGCGTGTGCCGGACGGCGGACTCGAACGACGCGAGGTCGCGCCGGAACGCGTGGTGGATGACGTACATGCCGGTCATGTCGTGGGGGCCGTCGGCGACGTGCGTCTGGCCGGGCAGCGAGATCTGGTGCATGGACGGAGCCTGCGCGGGCGCTCTTGCGCCCCACTTGGGTCGCGTTGAAGTCGGAGCCAAGTGCGCCGCAAGTGGCGCAGGCGACGGTTCTCCCGATCTCGAACCACTGATGAGGAGAACCACCCCATGAACTCGATCCTCGAGCGGCTCGCCCGCCACGCCGTGCTGCGGCCCTGGCGCACCCTCGCCGCCTGGCTGCTGGTGCTCGTCGCCGTCATCGGCCTCGCGTCCGCGTTCGGCGGGCCGGCCCAGGAGGACTGGGACGTTCCCGACGCCCGGGCCCAGGTCGGCATCGACCAGCTGCGCGAGCACCTGCCCGGCTTCGGCAACGCCTCGGCCCAGGTCGTCGTCCACGACGACGCCCCGCTGTCGAAGGCGGTCATCGACGAGCTCGGCTCCGACCTCGCCCGCCTCGACCACGTCGACACCGTGCTGCCGGCGCGGGTCTCCGACGACGGCCGGACCGCCCTGCTCGTCGTCCAGTACGACGTGCCGGTCACCCACAACGACATCTACCAGGACATCGCCCCGCTCGAGGACGCCGTCGAGCCGTTCCAGGACGACGGCCTCCAGGTCGAGCTCGGCGGCGACCTGCCGAGCACCGCGGTGGGCACGATCGAGGGCAAGGGCGAGCTGATCGGCATCGTCGCCGCGCTGCTCATCCTGCTGCTGCTGTTCCGCTCGGTCGTCGCGGCCGGCCTGCCCGTGCTCGTGGCGGTCGGAGGTCTCGCGATCGGCCTCACCGGCGTCACCGTGCTGTGCGGCCTGATGTCGGTCAGCCCGACCGCCCCGACCGTCGCCTCGATGGTCGGCCTCGGCGTCGGCCTCGACTACGCACTGCTGATGCTGGTCCGGCTCCGCGAGAACCTCGACGACGGCTCCGACATCGTCGACGCCGCCGTCCGGGCGGGCCGCACCGCCGGCCGGTCCGTGGTGCTCGCCGGCGCCACCGTGCTCGTCTCGCTGATGGGACTGCGGTTCTCCGGGTTGAAGACCTTCTCGGCCTTCGGCTTCGCCACCGCGATCGCGGTGGTCGCCGTCGTGTTCAGCGTGCTCCTGCTCGTGCCCGCCCTGGCCAGCCTGCTGCGCCGCTGGATCCGGCCCCGCGCGGTCCGCAAGGGCCGGACGCCGGTCCGCACCAGCCACCGTGCCGAGCGCTGGGCCAACGGCGTCGCCCGCCGTCCGGTGATGTGGGCGGTGCTCGCCGCCACCGTGCTGCTCGCGCTCGCCGCCCCGGTGCTCGACCTGCGCACCTGGCCCGGCAGCGGCTCGGACGAGCCGACGTCGAACATGCTGCGCCGCGCCCACGACCTCACCGCCGAGGGCTTCGGGGCGGGCGCGCCGTCGCCGCTGCTCGTCGTGATCGACAACGAGAAGCTCGGCCGGGCCGACGTCGCCCGCGTGGTCGCCGACCTGGAGGCCGACCCGGACATCGCCGCCGTCGCCGACCCGATCGTGTCGCCGGACGGCGCACTCACGGTGGTGCAGGCCGAGGCCACCTACACCGACAACGACGAGCGCACCGCCGGGCTCGTCGAGCGGGTGCGCGGCGACCTGCCCGAGGGCGCCGAGCTCACGGGCAGCCTCGCGCTGTGGGTCGACATCGTCGACCTGCTGTCGGTGCGGCTGTGGCTGGTGATCGCGTTCGTCGTCGGCATCTCGATGCTGATGCTGACGCTGATGTTCCGGGCGCCGGTGGTGGCGCTCAAGGCCGCGGTGATGAACCTGCTGAGCGTGGCGGCCGCCTACGGCGTGCTCGTCGCGGTGTTCCAGTGGGGCTGGGGCCTGGAGCTGCTCGGCGTCGACCACACGCTGCCGATCTCCACCTGGCTGCCGATCCTCATGTTCACGATCCTGTTCGGGCTCTCGATGGACTACGAGGTGTTCCTGCTGAGCCGGATCCGGGAGGACTACGCCCGCACCGGTGACGCCGTGGGCAGCGTGGCGCGCGGCCTGGCCGCGACCAGCTCGGTCATCACCACCGCCGCCGCGGTGATGGTGATGGTGTTCCTCGGCTTCGCCGCGGAGGCCGGCGTCTTCTTCAAGATGATGGGCCTCGGCATGGCCGTGGCCATCGCGCTGGACGCCACCCTGGTCCGGATGGTGCTGGTGCCGGCCACCATGGCGCTTCTGGGCAGGCGCAACTGGTGGATCCCGGCCTGGCTCGACCGCGTCCTGCCCCACGTGGACGTCGAGGGTTCTGCCGACGAAACGCCGCGGGAGCCCGTGCTCGTTGCCTAGGGTTCGCCCGTGCGGTTCCAGGTCCTCGGCAGTGCCCGGGCGGTCGGACCCGCGGGGGAGGTGCTCGACCTCGGGGCGCGCAAGCCGCGCTCCGTCGTCGCAGCGCTCGCCCTGCGGGCCGGCCGCCCGGTGCCCGCCGACACCCTCGTCGACCTGGTCTGGGGTGACGACGCCCCGCGGGCCGCGCACGGCGCGCTCCACGCCTACCTCTCCGGACTCCGGCGGGTGCTGGAGCCGGACCGGCCGGCCCGCGGGGCCGCCTCGGTCATCGAGACCACCGACCACGGCTACGTGCTGCGGGTCGCGCCCGCCGACGTCGACGCCCACGCGTTCGTGGCCGACGTCCGCGAGGCAGAGCGGGTGCTGGCCCCGCTGCTCGGCCAGCTCGAGGCGCGTCCGGCCCACGGCTGGCCGACGCCGGAGGAGACCGCCGCCCGGGTCGACGCCCTCGAGGCCACCCTTGCCGCCTGGAGCGGCGAGCCGTACGCCGACCTGCCCGACCACCCCGACGTCGTCGCCGCCCGCGCCGGCCTCGACCAAGCCCGGGCCGCGGCCGAGGAGCTGCGGTTGACCGGGCTGCTCGCGCTCGGCGAGCACACGTCGGTGCTCGCCACCACGGAGAGCCTCACCGGCCGCTACCCGCTGCGGGAGCGGCTCTGGGCGCTGCACGCGCTCGCGCTCGTCCGCGGCGGCCGGCAGGCCGACTCGCTCGCCGCCCTTCGCACCGTCCGCGGCGTCCTCGCCGAGGAGCTGGGACTGGACCCGGGCGCAGAGCTGCGGGCATTGGAGCAGGCGGTCCTGGAGCAGGCCGAGGGGCTGATGCTGCCGACCGAGGCGCCACGCCGGGTGGCGGAGCCACCGGCGAAGCCGGTCGTGGCGGCGACCAGCCGCACCGAGGTCGGCCGCGACGCCGAGCAGGCGGCACTGGATGCCGTGCTCGACCGGGCGGCGTCCGGGTTCGCGGCGGTGCAGGTGGTGGGGGAGCCCGGCATCGGCAAGTCGCTGCTGGTCGACGGCGTGGCCGAGCGGGCCCGCGCCCGCGGGATGCGGGTGGCGGTGGGCCGCTGCTCGGCCGACGACGGCGCCCCGCCGCTCTGGCCGTGGCGGGCGGTGCTCACCGACCTCGACCGGGTCGGGGAGGTCTCCGCCCCCGCCGACGCCACCGACCCGGCGTCCGGTTTCGCCACGTGGCACGCGATCACCGACGCGGTGGTGGCGGAGTCGAAGGAGGCGCCGGTGCTGGTGGTGCTCGACGACCTGCACTGGGCCGACGAGGCGTCACTGCGCACGCTCGCCCACCTCGTCGCCACCGCGCCGGACGACGCCCGGCTGGCCGTCGTCGCCACTCGCCGCCCGCACCCCGAGCCCACCGGCCGCTACGCCGCCGCCGTCGAGGCGTTCGCCCGTCGTCACGCCGACCAGGTCGACCTCACGGGTCTCGCCGAGGAGTCCGCCGACGCGCTGCTGCGCACGGTGCACACCGGCGACATCGCCCCCGACGTGATCGCCCGCTGGCGCGACCGCGCCGCCGGCAACCCCTTCTTCCTCATCGAGCTCGCCCGCCTGGGCGCCGAGCCCGCCGCGGCGGTGCCCACCACGGTGCGCGACGTCGTCGCGCGCCGGCTCGACGAGCTGCCCGACGACGTGCTCGACACGCTGCGCACCACCGCCGTCGTCGGCCGCCACGCCCACCTGGCGATCGTGGCCGCCGCCGGTGACGCCGACACCGACACCGCCGCTGACCTGCTCGACGTCGCCGTCGCCGCCGGCCTCGTCACCGAGACCGGGCCGGAGGAGTACGCGTTCGTGCACGCGCTCACCCAGGAGGCGGTGGCCGCCGGGCTCTCCGGCACCCAGGCCGCCCGCCGGCACGCCCGGGTCGCGCGAGCGATGAACGGTGCGGCGGCCAGCGTGATGGACCCCGCCGAGGTGACCACCGAGCTCGCCCGGCACTGGCTCGCCGCCGGCCCCAGCCACGTCGACGCCGCCTGGCGGGCGGCGCGCGTGGCGGCCACCCAGGCGCGCGGCCTGACGTCGTACGCCGACGCGATGGCCCTGCGCGACGCCGCCGTCGAGGCGCACCGCCGGGTGCCGGGCGGCGACGAGGCCGACCGCTACGACCTGCTCCTCGAGCTCACCACCGACGCCGCACTGGCCGCGCGCTGGCCCACCGCCGAGCGCGCCGCGGTGGAGGCGATCTCCCTCGGCCGCGCCCTCGGCGACCCCACCCGCGTCGCCGAGGCGGCCCGCACCCTCATCGCCCACAGCGTCTGGGTGACGCACGACGTCGACGTCGTGCTCGAGGACACCATCGACGACCTGCGCTGGGCGCTGGCCGACCTCGGTGAGGACGCCGTCACCCGGTGCGTGCTGCAGCTCGCGCTCGCGAACGAGCTCTACTACGCCGAGGACTCGCTGTCGGAGTCCCGGGCGCTGGTCGACACCGGGCTGGCGATCGCCCGCCGCGTGGGCGACCCGCGGCTCACCGCCTGGGCGATGCGGGCCGCGTGGATCGCGACCTGGCGGCCGGCCGAGGCCCACGAGCGCTCCGGGTGGGCCGACGAGGGCCTGGCCGCGGCCCGGCTGACCGGCGACCCGGTGCTCGTCGCGATGCTGCTGATCAGCGTGGCGTGCACCCGGTTGGAGCTCGGGGACCGTCACGGCTGGGAGACCCATGCCGCCGAGGGGATGGAGCTCGCCGAGCGGCTGCGGCTGTCGTACGTGCTGGCCTCGACCTACCTCCTGCGGATCAGCCTGGAGGCGATGCGCGGCGACACCACCGCCGTCGCCGCCGACCTCGAGCGGCTGCGGGCCGTGGCGCCGGACGTCGCCGTCCCGATGCAGGAGATGCTCGCGCCGGCCGGCGACCTGTTCGCCCAGCTGTGGGACCCGGCCGCCGTCCCGCGCGTCGCGCCGATCTTCGTCGCGGTGCACGAGCAGGTCGGCGAGGGCGCCACCAACGTGCACCAGGTGCTGGCGCGGGCCGGTGAGGTGGAGGCGCTGCGGGCGCACATGCAGGCCTTCCCGATCCCGCACGAGCCCGTCGAGATGTGGTCGACGCTCTCCGACTGGTCCGACGAGGCGGAGGCCGCCTCGGTGACGGGCGACCAGGCCGTCGCCGCGCACGCCGTCCAGGTGCTGGCCCCCTACGAGGGGTACTTCGCGATGGGCGGCATGGCGGTCACGAGCGGCCCCGTCGACGGCTACCTGTTCCTCGCCCGGGCCACCCTCGGCGACCGCGCCGCCGCCGCGGGCCACGCCGACGCCGCGGCGAAGGTGGCCGAGGAGTGGGGGCTCGACGCGTACCTCGCATGGCTCGCCGGACACCGGGAACGCCTCGGCGTCTGAGCCCTACCGTGGGCTCATGCCGCTCGCCGACTTCCCGCGCCACCAGCTGACCTTCGGTCCCAGTCCGGTCCACCCGCTGCGGCGGCTGACGGCGCACCTCGGCGGTGCCGAGATCTGGGCCAAGCGCGACGACTGCAACGCCGGCCTGGCGTACGGCGGCAACAAGACCCGCAAGCTCGAGTACCTCGTGCCCGAGGCGCTCGCGCAGGGCGCCGACACGCTGGTCTCGATCGGTGGCTACCAGTCCAACCACACCCGCCAGGTCGCCGCCGTCGCAGCCCACCTCGGGCTCGGCTGCGTGCTGGTGCAGGAGCGGTGGGTCGACTGGCCGGACCCGCTCAACGACCGGGTCGGCAACATCATGCTGAGCCGCATCATGGGCGCCGACGTCCGGCTCGACCCGGCCGGCTTCGGCATCGAGTTCAAGGAGTCGTGGGAGCACGCGCTCGACGACGTCCGCCGCAGCGGCGGCACGCCGTACCCCATCCCGGCCGGCGCCTCCGACCACCCGCTCGGCGGGCTCGGCTTCGCGAACTGGGCGCACGAGGTGGCGCAGCAGGAGCAGGAGCTCGGCGTCTTCTTCGACACGATCGTGGTCTGCACCGTCACCGGCTCGACCCACGCCGGGATGATCGCCGGCTTCGCCGACCTCGAGGACGCCGGCGGCCGGCCGCGCCGGGTGCTCGGCATCGACGCCAGCGCCACCCTCGACCAGACCCGCGACCAGGTGGCCCGCATCGCCCGCGGCACCGCCGAGAAGATCGGCCTCGGCCGCGACCTGCGCGACGACGAGATCACCGTGCTCGAGGGCTGGGCCGGCGACCTCTACGGCGTCCCGGTGCAGTCGACCCTCGACGCCATCCGCCTCACCGGCCAGCTCGAGGGCGTCATCCTCGACCCGGTCTACGAGGGGAAGTCGATGGCCGGCCTCGTCGACCTGGTCCGCTCCGGCGAGATCGGCCCGGACTCGACCGTCCTCTACGCCCACCTCGGCGGCCAGCCCGCCCTCAACGCCTACTCGTCGCTCTTCACCGAGACGCGTCGCGTCTGACATCGAGATCTGTCAATATAGACAGGTGTCGAAGTCCCAGCTCGTCCTGACCCCGCGGGAGACGGTGGCCTGCTCGCCGCCGATGACCCGCGAGCCGCTCTCGGCCGACGCCGCCGAGCGGATCGCTCCGCTGGTGAAGGCGATCGCCGACCCGGTGCGGCTCCGGCTGCTGTCGCTCGTCGCCTCCCACGAGGGTGGCGAGGCCTGCGTGTGCGATCTCAACGACGCCTTCGACCTCTCGCAGCCGACGATCAGCCACCACCTCAAGGTGCTGCACGAGGCCGGGCTGCTGCACCGCGAGAAGCGTGGTGTGTGGGTCTTCTACCGGCTCGACGACGCCGCGCTGCGCGACCTGGCCACGCTGCTGGGCGGGGTCACCGCGTGACCACGACGGCGCAGCGGGCGCTCGCCGAGGGCATCGGGACGGCGTTCCTCGTGGCGACGGTCGTCGGCTCCGGCATCGCCGCCGAGCGGCTCACCGACGACGTCGGCCTGCAGCTGCTCGAGAACAGCATCGCCACCGGCGCCGTGCTGGTGGCGCTGATCCTCGCGCTGCGGCCGGTGTCGGCGTCGTTCAACCCCGTGGTCACGCTCGTCGAGCTCGCGCTGCGGCGCATCGACGCCGGCCTCGCGCTCGTGCTCGTGGCCGCACAGGTGGTGGGCGGGCTGGTCGGCGTCGTCGTCGCCAACCTGATGTTCGAGCTCGACGCCGTCTCCGTCTCGGGCCACGACCGCGGCGGCAGCGGGCAGCTGCTCGGCGAGGTGGTCGCCACGCTCGGCCTGGTGCTCGTCGTCTTCGGTGCGCTGCGCTCGGACCGGCCCGAGCACGTCGCGTTCGCCGTCGGCGGCTACATCGCCGCGGCCTACTGGTTCACCAGCAGCACCAGCTTCGCCAACCCGGCGGTCACGGTGGCCCGGACGCTGTCCGACACCTTCGCCGGCATCGCCCCGGCCACGGCGCCGTGGTTCGTGGTCATGCAGATGGTGGGCGGTGCGCTCGGCGCCGGCGCCGTCGTCCTGCTTCGTTCTCCCGAGGAGGTCCGGTCGTGAGCGACCGCCCCAGCGTCCTGTTCGTCTGTGTCCACAACGCCGGCCGCTCCCAGATGGCGGCGGGCTACCTGCGGCACCTGGCCGGCGACCGGGTCGAGGTGCTCTCGGCGGGCTCGCAGCCGGCCGACCAGGTCAACCCGGCCGCCGTGGCGGCGATGGCCGAGGAGGGCATCGACATCGCCACCCAGCAGCCGCGGCTGCTCGCCGACTCCGACGTCCGCGAGGCCGACGTCGTCGTCACCATGGGCTGCGGCGACGCCTGCCCGTTCTACCCCGGCACCCGCTACGAGGACTGGGTGCTCGACGACCCCGCCGGCCGCGACGTCGACGCCGTCCGCCCGATCCGCGACGAGATCAAGCGCCGCGTCGAGGCCCTGGTGGCGGAGCTGACCGGCACACCGTGACGGCGGCCACGCCCGGTCGTTGACCAGGCATGAGATCGGTCCGCTCGCTGCTCGTCGTCTGCTTCGCCACCGTGCTCGCCGTGGTGGGCGTCGCCGTCCCCACCGCGCAGTCGGGCGCCACTGCCCCCGCCGCTGCAACGCCGAAGCCGATCACGGTGGTGGCGCTCTCGAACCGGCCCGACCTGGTTTCCGGCAACGACGTCACGGTGCTCGTGCGCAGGCGCGCGGGACTCAGCCTCAGCAAGCTGACCGTCACCCTCAACGGCCGGTCGGTCACCCGGCGGTTCGTCGCCGACCCGAACGGCCGGCGGGCCTACCTCCCCGGCCTGCGGCGCGGAGCGAACACGATCATCGCCACCGCGCCCGGGTTCCGCGGCCGCCTGGTGGTGACCAACCACGGCGACGGCCCGGTGTTCACCGGGCCGCGGGCGAAGTACTACCGCTGCCAGGAGTCCGCGGTCGACGCGAACTGCCAGGAGCCGGTGCGCTACACGTTCCTCTACAAGTCGAGCAACCCGACGAAGACCGGCCTGCAGCCCTACAACCGGAAGAACCCGCCGGACGACGTCGCGCAGACCACCACCGACAACGGCGTCACCGTGCCGTTCATCGTGCGGCGCGAGGACGGCTTCCAGAACCGCGACCGCTACACGATCCTCACGCTCTCCCAGCCCGGCAAGCCGTTCCTGCGCGGCCAGCCGCAGCCGCAGGTGAACCGCAAGATCCTCGTCACCCACGGCGGTGGCTGCGGTGCGTCGTACGCGCCGGGCTCGCCGCCGCTCGAGGACTACTCCGGCACGATCCCCGAGGGCACGCCGGGCCAGGAGCAGAGCTACGTCGTTGCGCTCGGCCAGGGCTTCTCGGTGATCTCGACCGCGCTCGACAACACCGGCCACAACTGCAACGTGGCCGCGAACGCCGAGTCGGTGATGATGGCGAAGGAGCACTTCGTCGAGCGGTACGGCGCCATCCGCTACACGATCGGCACCGGGTGCTCCGGCGGCTCGATCGCCCAGCACACGGTGGCGAACGCCTACCCCGGCATCTACCAGGGCCTGGTCACCACCTGCTCCTACCCCGACACGTTCACCGCCGGCGCGCAGTTCGCCGACTACCACCTGCTGCGCCTCTACTTCGAGAACCCGGACAAGTGGGGCGAGGGCGTCGTCTGGTCGCCCACCCAGTTCGCCGCCGTCGAGGGGCACCTCAGCCACGCGAACGCCGTCGTCGCCGACGAGGGCCTGTTCAAGGCCGCGCTCGACCCCGAGAACGACTGCTCGGGCACCGTCGACCCGGTGGCCGGCGACCCGTCCACCCGCTACGACTCCGAGATCAACCCCGGCGGGGTCCGCTGCTCGGTGCTCGACCTGCTCGCCGCGCCGCTCGGCCGTCGTCCGGAGTCGGTGTGGACCCCGCAGGAGCAGGCCGCCGGCCACGGCTTCGGCGGCGTCCCGTTCTCCAACGACGGCGTCCTCTACGGCCTGAACGCCCTGAAGTCCGGCCAGATCACGGCCGCGCAGTTCGTCGACCTCAACGTGAAGGTCGGCGGCCTCGACATCGACAGCCAGCCCGCCGCTGAGCGGATCCACGGCGACCCGGCCTCGGTGGCCAACGCCTACCGCACCGGCCACATCAACGAGACCAACAACCTCGACAACGTCCCGATCATCAACTTCGGCGGCCCCGACCCCGGCATCGCCCACGACTACGCCCACGCGTTCTGGACCGAGGACCGGCTGATGCGCGACCAGGGCCACACCGACAACCGCGTCATGTGGTTCGGCGCCGCCCCGCTCATCGGCGACCCGGGCTGGGCCACCGAGGCGATGCTCGCGATGGACCGCTGGCTCACCAACATCGAGCGCGACTCCTCCACCAAGCCGTTGAGCCAGAAGGTCATCGACGACAAGCCCGCCGACGTCACCGACCGCTGCAGCAACGTCCCCGGCGTCGGCGAGATCCCCGGCGAGGACGGCGAGCCGCAGTGCGTCCTCCCCGAGGAGGCCCAGACCCGCCTCAGCACCCCCCGCGAGGTGGCCGGCGGCGACCGCTTCAACGACGTCGTCGACTGCCAGCTGACGCCGCTCGACCGCTCGACCTTCACCGGCCTCGCGACGCTCACCGACGAGCAGTTCGCCACGCTCGAGGACGTCTTCCCCGACGGCGTCTGCGACTACGCGAAGCAGGGCACCGGCCAGCAGGGCGCCCAGACCTGGCTCTCCTACTTCTCCGGCAACGGCACCGGCGACGTCGTCTACGGCGGCCGCAACCTCCCCGGCGTCGCGCCGTACCAGGGGGACGGTCTGCAGTCGCCCGGCTTCCGGGCGCTCCTGAGGCAGTAGCCGAGGTCCGGCCCGGCTGCGCTCAGTCCGGGGCCTTCACGGCGTAGTGACGCCACAGCGCCTGGGCAGCACAGGCCGGCCGGTCGGCGCCCTCGATCTCGACGAGCAGGTCCACGGTCAGCTGCTCGCCGCCACCGAGGTCCGCCACGTCGACCACGTCGGCCCGCAACCGGATCCGGGAGCCGACGAGGACCGCGGTGGGGAACCGGACCCGGTTGTAGCCGTAGAACATGGCGTCCTCGCGGTCCGCGAAGCCGACCAGGGAGGCGAACAGGTGCGGTATCAGGCTCAACGTCAAGTGAGCGTGACCGATCGGCCCGCCGAACGGCCCGCGGGACGCCCGCTCGACGTCGTTGTGCGCCCAGTGCCAGTCCTCGACCGAGCGGGCGAACGCGTCGACGCGTTCCTGGTCGATCCGTAACCATGCCGACGGGCCGAGCACGCGACCTTTCAGCGCGAGCACGGCGGACGCATCCCGTACTACGACGCGATCGTCTCGACTGCTCACCTGGCACCTCGGGGTCGTCTCGGCCCCATCGTCGGATGCGGCCCCACTGTCGATCAAGGCCCCTGCGCCTGCTCAGTGGAGTGTGGGCCGGTAGACCAGCTCGGTGGTGCGGCCGTCGAGGGTGTGGGTCTCGAGGAGCTCGAGGTCGACGTCCTCGAAGCCGGCGAAGACCGGGTCGGTGCCGGTGGCACCGGTGATGACCGGGAAGACGGTCACCTGGATGCGGTCGACGAGGCCGGCGGCGGTGAGGGCGCGGTTGAGCGAGAGGCTGCCGTGCGAACGGAGCGGGACGTCCGACTCCTCCTTGAGGCGCCGG
The DNA here is from genome assembly GCA_963780355.1 of uncultured Actinomycetota bacterium. GTDB lineage: Bacteria > Actinomycetota > Actinomycetes > Propionibacteriales > Nocardioidaceae > Nocardioides. The sequence goes on along the minus strand of CAWABT010000001.1, from coordinate 482,955 downwards.
ACGGTCTCGACGGCGTCGCCGGAGGCGACGGCGGCGTCGGGCCAGTCGAGGGGCTCGGTGAGGGTGGAGGAGATCACCGTGAGGGGCTGGTTCCGCATCCGGTCGACCCAGGGGTCGCGGACGTCGGAGTCCTCGGTGCTCTCGGCCAGCATTGCCGCGAACTGGCGGTAGGTGGTGGCGCCGAGGACCATCCGGTGCTCGCCGTCGAACGACCGGAGCCGGTGCTCGAGCAGCTCCGGGCCCTGCTTGTCCCAGTAGCCGCCATAGGTGGACTGCTCGTTCACGGAGCCGAAACCGTCCAGGCTGGAGAAGACGTCGAAGGTGTAGGTCGCGGTCATGGGAGTACCGACCGCGCAGCACCACCGGAATCATCGTTCCCGACCTTGTCCACAGCCCTCGATCGGGGGTGACGGGACGGCGTCCATCGGGTAGAATCGAACACATGTTCGAGTCACTCGTGAAGGGCGCATCGGTCGACGCGGCCGTCGTGCGTGCCTTCGCGGACGCGATCGCGGCGGGCGGCGCCTCGCCCGACGACGCCGAGCGGATCGACATGATGCGAGCCCTGGAAGTGCTGAAGTGCGCGGCCGAGGGCCGGCAGGCGCGGGAGGCGGTCGACCTCGACGCCTCCCAGCGGGCACAGCAGGCCGACGCCGGGGAGCGCCCCGACCGGCTGGGGCGGGGCGTCGCGCAGCAGGTCGCGTTGGCGCGGCGGGTGTCGCCGCATCGCGGCCAGCGGCTGCTCGGGCTGGCGAAGGTGCTGCACGCCGAGATGCCGCACACGTTGCGCGCCTTCCGCGCGGGTCGGATCCCGGAGTGGCGGGCCACGATCCTGGTCCGCGAGACCGCCATGCTCGAGCGGGAGGAGCGTGCCCAGGTCGACGCGGTGCTCGCCGGTGACCCCGACCGGCTCGAGGCGATGGGCGACCGCGAGCTCGCCAGTGCTGCCGCCAGCCTGGCCGCGCGGCTCGACCCGGCCTCGGTCGCGCGGCGCCGGCGTCGGGCGGAGGAGGAGCGCAGCGTCACGATCCGGCCGGCGCCCGACACGATGACCTACGTGACCGCGCTGCTGCCGGTCGCCCAAGGCGTCGCCGTCCATGCCGCGCTCACCCGGGAAGCAGCGGCCACGCGGGCAGCGGGTGACCCACGCAGCCAGGGCCAGGTCATGGCCGACACCCTGGTAGAGCGCGTCACCGGTCAGTCCATCGCGACGGCGGTGCCCACGGCGGTCACCGTGGTGATCAGCGACACGGCGCTCCTCACCGGCACCGACGACGACGCGCTCGTCGCACCCGGCCAGGCCGGCGGCGGTGTCGTTCCGGCCGAGCTCGCCCGCGAGCTCGTGCGCCGGAGTCTCGACGAGTCCACCACCAGTCTGCGCCGGCTCTACGCCGCACCCACCGGCCGACTGGTCGCGATGGAGTCCACGTCGCGCTGCTTCCCCGCCGGGTTGGCCGAGCTGGTCCGGATCCGGGACGAGGTGTGCCGCACGCCGTGGTGCGACGCGCCCATTCGTCACATCGACCACGTCGTCGAGCACGACGACGGCGGCGAGACCAGCTACGACAACGGCCAGGGGCTGTGCGAGGCGTGCAACCACGCCAAGCAGGCGCTCGGGTGGCGCGCGCGGGCCGGACCGCAGGGCGTCGTCCACACCACGACGCCGACCGGGCACCGCTACCGATCGATCGTGCCGAGCCGTCCACCACCCGAGGTCTCCCGGATGGAGGTCTGGTTCCGCGACCGGGTCGAGGCCGCCTGATCAGACGGACCAGCAGATGCTCGCCCAGAACTTGCCGGCCAGGCGGGCGACGCCGTTGCGGTCGACCATGAAGTCCAGGTCGGCGTAGCACTCCTCGTACGTCGGCCGGCACTGCCGGTAGAACCGCGAGAAGTTCCAGGGGTTGCGCCGAATGCGGAGTTCGCCCTCGTTCTCGAAGATCCGGTGGACCCGTGACTTCCGCATGCCCACCGTTGCTCGCCGCCACTCGCCGCCGGTGACGCACCCGGGGGTCGTCACCTGGGTCCAGACCCGTTCGCAGCTGGCGAGCGAGTCGGCCGGGTCCCGCCGACCCGAGTACATCGTGAGGTCTTCGCCGGTTCCGCAGTCGACTCGATCAGACGCACCGTCGAGGCTCAGGAAGACCTGGTCCGAAGCACTGCCGCCACGGGACCGGTCGGCGCCCGGTCCCGGCCAGATCCGGTCACGACCCCGCTGGCCGAACAGTCGGTCGTTGCCGGCGCCGCCCCAGAGGCGGTCGTTGCCGGCTCGCCCCTCGATCCGCTCGCCGCTCGGCCCGCCTCGGATCGAGTCGCCGTCGCGGGTGCCGACGGTGTCCCCCATCGCCGGTGCGGCGGTGACGACGATCGCCAGCGCGACCCCTCCAGCTGCCAGACGCCATGTGTTCATGGCCGCAGCATGCGCGGCTGGCACCGCCCAGCGCATGAGTCCGCAGTCCCGGGCGCTCGGGAAGAACCGGAACACGTCGGGTGTGCGTGCCCACCCCGAATCAGGCCGGGTCGGCGCCCACCCGCACCAGCGCCTTGCCGAGGTTGCGGCCGCTGAGCAGGCCGCGGAACGCCTCGGGCGCCTGGTCGAGGCCGTCGGTCACGTCCTCGAGGTAGCGCACCGATCCGTCGCGCACCCAGGCCCCCATGTCGCGGACGAAGTCGTCGGTGTGGGTCTTCGCGAACTCGTCCTGGATGAAGCCGCGGACGGTCAGGCTCAGGGTCAGCACCCGGCGCATGAAGCCGGGGAGCCGGTCGACGCCCGCGGCGGGTCCGGTGTCGTTGTAGCCCGCGATCAGCCCGCACACCGGCACCCGCGCGTAGCGGTTGAGGCGGCGGATGACCGCCTCGGCCACCGGGCCGCCGACGTTCTCGAAGTACACGTCGACGCCGTCCGGGGTGGCGGCGGCGAGGTCGTCGGCGAACGTGGCGGAGCGGTGGTCGACGGCGGCGTCGAAGCCGAACTCGTCGAGGAGCACCCGGCACTTCTCGGCCCCACCCGCGATCCCCACGGCGCGAGCGCCGCGCAGCCGGGCGATCTGTCCGACCGCGGACCCGACCGGCCCGGCCGCCGCAGCGACCACGACCGTCTCGCCGGCCTGCGGGCGGCCGATCTCGAGCAGCCCGGCGTACGCCGTGAAGCCCGGCATGCCGAGCACCCCGAGCGCCGTCGAGACCGGTGCGGTCGCGGGGTCGAGCCGTCGGGTGTGCCGGGCCGGGACGACGGCGTGGGTCTGCCAGCCGGTGTAGGCCAGCACGACGTCGCCGACCGACCGCTCCTCGGAGCGCGACTCGACCACCTCGCACACGGTGCCGCCGAGGACGACGTCACCGAGCTCGAGCGGGGCTGCGTACGACCTGGCCGTGCTCATCCGGCCGCGCACGTACGGGTCGAGCGAGAGGAAGATCGTGCGCAGCACGACCTGGCCGTCCTCGAGCGCGGGCAGCGGGACGGTCACGGTCTCGAAGTCCGCGTCGGCGGGCACGCCCTCGGGGTAGGACGCGAGCCGGATCTGGGTGGTCTCCATGGACCCACCCTGCCGTGACGTCCAAGAGGTGGCTTCCAGCCCGTTGACTTCAAGTACTTGAAGTTCCTAGCGTCGTTGTCGTGAGCACACGGACCACCCGGCACCAGTACACGATCAAGGAGGCGGCGGCCCTGACCGGGCTCCCGGCCAGCACGCTGCGCTACTACGAGTCGATCGGGGTCATCGCCCCGGTGAGCCGCGGTGCGAGCAGCGGGCACCGCGTGTACGACGAGGACGACCTCGACCAGCTCATGTGGGTCGCCTGCCTCGCCGCCACCGGCCTGTCGGTGGCCGACATGAAGCAGTACGTCGCCAACGGGCAGCTCGGACCGTCGGCCGCGCCGCAGCAGATCGAGCTGCTCGCGGCGCAGCAGCGCCGACTGGCGGCCGAGGCCGAGCACCTCGTACTGCGCCAGCGCTACGTCGCGCTCAAGCTCGACTACTGGCACGCCGTCGACGCGGGCGACGACGCCCGCGCGGAGCTGATCTCGGGTGAGGCTCGCTCACTCGCCGACGACCTGAAGCGTGCCGGCACGAAGTAGTCGGCCACCACTCCCCTGATCCACCCACCAGCACCAAGGAGCACATCCATGCGCGTCAACGCCTACGCCGCCCCCGCGGCCGGCCAGCCCCTGGCCCCCACCACCATCGAGCGTCGGGACGTCGGAGCGAACGACGTCCTCATCGAGATCCAGTACGCCGGCATCTGCCACTCCGACATCCACACCGTGAACGGCGACTGGGGACCGCAGCCGTTCCCCGTCGTCCCGGGCCACGAGATCGTCGGCATCGTCGCCGAGGTGGGCGCCGACGTCGACACCCACGCGGTGGGCGACCGGGTCGGCGTCGGCTGCATGGTGAACTCCTGCGGCCGGTGCGACAACTGCCGCAACGGCGACGAGCAGTACTGCGTCGAGGGCATGGTGCCCACCTACGCCGGCACCGACCGCGACGGCACCACCACCCAGGGCGGCTACTCCACCCACGTCGTCGTCGACGCCGGCTACGTGCTGCGGGTGCCCGAGGGCCTCGACCCCGCCGCCGCGGCGCCGCTGCTCTGCGCCGGCATCACCACCTACGCCCCGCTGCGGCACTGGGGCGCGGGTCCCGGCAAGAAGGTGGCCGTCGTGGGCCTCGGCGGTCTCGGCCACATGGCTGTCAAGATCGCTCACGCCCTCGGCGCCGAGGTGACCGTGCTGTCGCAGTCGCTGAAGAAGCAGGAGGACGGCCTCCGCCTCGGTGCGGACGAGTACTTCGCGACGTCGGACCCCGACACCTTCGAGGCGCTCGCCGGCCGGTTCGACCTCATCGTCAACACCGTCAGCGCCGCGATCGACGTCAACGCCTACCTCGGCCTGCTCGCAGTCGACGGCACGCTCGTCAACGTCGGCGCCCCCGCCGAGCCGCTCAGCGTCAACGTGTTCTCGCTGCTCCAGTCGCGCCGCTCGTTCGCCGGCTCGATGATCGGCGGCATCGCGCTCACCCAGGAGATGCTCGAGTTCTGCGCCGAGCACCAGCTCGGCGCCGAGGTCGAGGTGATCTCCGCGGACCAGGTCAACGAGGCCTACGAGCGCGTGCTCGCCTCCGACGTCCGGTACCGGTTCGTCATCGACGTCGCCACGATCGGCTGACCCGGCCACCACGCACGACGGGCCCCGACCGCATGCGCGGTCGGGGCCCGTCGGGGTCGATCAGAGATCAGACGGCGCGAACGTTCTCCGCCTGCGGGCCCTTGGGGCCCTGGGTGAGGTCGAACTCGACCTTCTGGTTGTCATCGAGCGACTTGTAGCCGTTCGTCTGGATGGCGGAGAAGTGGACGAACACGTCCGGGCCGCCGTCCTCCTGCGCGATGAAGCCGAAGCCCTTGTCGGCGTTGAACCACTTGACGGTTCCCTGAGCCATGAGACATTCCTTTGTTCCGTGCCGGGGACACGGTGTCCTCGGCGCCTGCTGAAGACATCCACCGCTGCTGATGTCCAGCGAACCGAAGACCAGGAAGTACGAGATACAAGCCGCGACATTGGGTGCGGCAAGGACGGCCGGGGCCGTCCCTTCAACGACGTCAACGATAGGGCACGGACCCCCGGATCCGTCCATCGGTGGGTCGGCTCAGTCCTCGATCACGTCCAGACCCTGGGCCCGCAGCCGCGCGAGGCTGTCGAGCATCGCCTGGAGGACGTCGGGTGGATGGCCCTCCCAGTCGTCGACCTCGCCCACCACCCGCAGCGGATGACGGGTGCGGAACGACTGCGTCGGGTTGCCCGGGAACCTCTTGTCGGTGACGTTCGGGTCGTCCTCGAACGGGCCGAGCGGTTCGACGACGTAGATGCGGCCCGGCTCGCCGGAGCCTCGCAGCGCCGTCGCGAGCTCGGCGCCCCACACCGCGGTCTCGAGGATCGAGGTGAAGTAGACGTGGTGCAGCACCCGCTCCGGCCGGAAGTGGGAGTCGTGGCCGGCGACGATCTCGTCGCCCACCTCCAACGCCGCCGCGGTGCCGTGGAAGTACGCGGTCATGCGAGCGCCGCCAGCTTCCGCTCGAGCACGAGCCTCTCCTGCTCGTTGGTGCAGCGCTCGACGGCGACCTGCAGCTCGTCCCGCGCCTCGTCGTCGCGGCCCAGCCGGGCGAACAGCTCGCCGCGGACGGTCGGGAGCAGGTGGGAGTCGCGCAGCAGCGGGTCGTCGGCGAGCCCGTCGACCTCGGTCAGCCCGGCCTCCGCGCCGTCGGCCATCGCGACGGCGACCGCGCGGTTGAGCGAGACCACGGGCGAGGGCGCGAGCTGGAGCAGGCCGTCGTAGAGGACGACGATCCGGCTCCAGTCGGTCTCCTCGACCGACGGCGCGATGTCGTGGCACTCCGCGATGGCCGCCTGGAGTGCGTAGGGACCGAGTCCTCGGCCGGCGCGCTGCGCCGTGGCGAGGGCGGCACGGCCGCGGCGGACGGCGGAGCGGTCCCAGCGGCGGCGGTCCTGGTGCTCGAGCAGCACCGGCTCGCCGTCGGCGTCGGTGCGGGCGGGGAAGCGGGCGGCGGTGAGCTCCATGAGCGCGAGCAGCCCGTGCACCTCGGGCTCGTCGGGGAGCAGCCGTGTGAGCACCCGGCCCAGCCGGAGTGCCTCGGTGGCCAGGTCGACCCGCAGCAGCGAGGCGCCCGACGTCGCCGTCGAGCCCTCGGTGAACACCACGTAGACGACGCTCAGCACCGTGCCGAGCCGCTCCCGCTGCTCCCCGCGCGAGGGCACCTCGAACGGCAGGCCCGCGAGCGCCTTCTTGGCGCGGGTGATGCGCGCCTGCACGGTGGCGGTGGGGACGAGGAAGGCGCGGGCGATCTCGTCGCTGCCGAGGCCGCTCACCACGCGCAGGGTGAGTGCCACCCGCGCCTCCCGGCTGAGCACGGGGTGGCAGGCGGTGAAGACGAGCGCGAGCACGTCGTCGTCGATGTGGTCCGGGTCGTACAGCACGTCGTCGTCCTCCTCTCCTGCCTCGGTGCGGCCGACGGCGAGCGAGGCGTACCGCTCGTCCCGCGCGGCGCGACGGCGGAACGCGTCGATGGCACGACGGCGTCCGGTGGTGAGCAGCCAGCCGGCCGGGTTGGCCGGAACGCCGTCGCTCGGCCAGCTCACGAGCGCCTCGGCGAGCGCCTCCTGGGCGACGTCCTCGGCGAGCGCGAAGTCGCCGGTGTAGCGGGCCAGGGCGCCGACGATGCGGGCGGACTCGATCCGCCACACCGCCTCGACGGCGGCCCGGCCCGACCCGGGGGTCCCGGGGTCGTCAGTTGCCCGTCCGCTCCCGCCACGCCTTCTCCTTCTGGATCCACTCGTTGTCCTGGGGGAACTCGTCGAGCGTGGTGACGCGGCGGATCTCGGTCTTGACGCCCGCGCCCGTCATCGGCAGCCGCTTCGCCCACTCCACGGCCTCCTCCTGCGAGGCCACCTCGAGCAGGTAGAAGCCGCCGAACAGCTCCTTGGTCTCGCCGTAGGGACCGTCGGTCACCACCGGCGTCTCCGCGGAGTGGTCGACGACGACGCCGGGCTCCATCGCGAGGCCCTCGGCGGCCAGCAGCACGCCGGCGTTGACGAGCTCCTCGTTGAAGCGGCCGACGGTCTCGAGCATCGCGTCGAGGTCGAAGTCGCCCGCGGCGTCCTCGGTCCACGAGTCGTCGGTGGAACGCATGATCAGCATGTACTTCACGGTTGTCTCCTGTGGTTGCGAGGTCCCGGTTCAGGACCTTCTCACCCCCAGGTCGAACGGCTCCACGCCGGATCGACAGCGGTACGAAGAGTTTCTTCGCGATCGATCGGACAGTTCCGCCGCGCGACTGCAAAATGGCCTCTACCTTTCTGGGGGTTCTGATCACTCGGAGGTTCCCCATGTCATTGCGGCCCATGTGCGGGGTTGCCGCCCTCGCCGTTGCGTTGTCTGTATCCGCGCTGCCGTCCACTGCGGGCGCGGCTGCTGCTGGAGGTGCCCCGGCACCCTCAGTGCAGCAGCAAGCAGCTGCTCCGTTCGACGTCACTCTCGTCGGTTCGAAGTTCCGAGTGCGCTCGGGTGGGTGCAGAGACATCCCATTCACCGTCCGGCACAACGCCGGGTATCTCGACCGATTCACAGCCGAGGTCGAGGTCTGGCGCGGACAGGACTACTTGGGCGACACCTTCGACTATGTGTACGACTCCTCGGGGCCCCTTCGCGCCTCCTACTTCTGGTGCCCCTTCGAGGGAGTGGGCAACCTCCGGATCGGGCCGTCCCTCATCGAGTACGGCTACGACGACGGTTCCTTCCGGGACTCGTCGCGGTCGACCTTGACCGTTCTGCAGGATGTGCAGCTCGGGATCGTCTCCGTCCGACGGCAAGGCACGCTTCGGACGGTCGTGGCACGTGGCCGCTTCTTTTCGGTCGACGAGTACGGGTGGCGCCGCCTTCCGGCTGGAACCGTGGCCCACTTGCAGCGGGAGCGGAGCGACGGAACCTGGGTGACTGTCTCGCGTGCGCGGTTCAAGCGCGATGGCAAGGTCACTCTGACCCGGCGTAGTGCGTCGGCCGCGACCTACCGGGTATTCACGGCGCGGAACACGCGATCGTGGTGGGGCGCGACATCCTCGTTCCGACGGTAGCCACGCGGGGCTGACCAAGCCAGGTCGACGGCTCGAGACTTCAGCGAGGGCGCTGCTCGTCCTTGCATCGCACGATTCTCGACTCGGCTTCGTCGAGCCGACGCCGGATCCAGCGCCGGCGGAACGGGCCGGTCGCGAGGAGCGCGTGGCGCCCGGTCTCGTGGTCCTTGTCCAAGCCGCCCACGGTGTACTCCAGCAAGGGGCGGCGGGCGAGCTCGGCGGCGAAGGAGGGGTTCACCCCCACCGGACCAGCAGCACGAGGAACACGACGACACCGATTGCGATCAGCACGACCCTTCCACTGCTCCATGCCGAGAGCGCCCCATCCGACCGGCAGCGCCAAACTAGGCTGCCGGCACTGTGAACCGACCCCCACTCGCGCGCACGGTCGCGCTGCTCGCCGTGCTGCTGCTGGTGTGGGCGGTCGGGCCGATCGCGCTGCTGCTCGCGCTGGCGAGCCTGGCGGTGCCGTGGGTGCGGCGGTTCCTGCGGCCGACCAAGAAGGTGGTGGCGGGCTGGGTGGTCGCCGTCGCGGTGCTGGCCGCGGTGGTGGCGCTGATCCCCGACGGCTACCTGCCGATCCCGCCCGGCGCGGGAGTACTGGTGACGCCGTCGTATACCGGCTCGCCTGCCACCGCCGAGCCGATCGAGCTGGCGATGCCGCAGCACCCCGGCCTGGCGGGCAACGGCGAGAGCGCGATGCACAACGACGGCTGGTCGAGCGACTCCTACGCCGGCCCGGGGCCGCTCGGCGACGACCCCGACGTGTCGACGGCGTGGTTCGGCATCAAGGAGTGCGCGACCCTGGCCTTCGACCGGCAGGGCCGGATCATCGCGCTCTGCGGCAACCTGCGCGGCGCGATCATGCACGTGCTCGACCCCGAGACGATGCGGCCGCTTGCGACGCTGGAGCTGCCCGAGCGCGGCGACGGCCGCGGCAAGAAGCCGTGGGAGAACCTCTGCGGGGGCTCGTACTTCTACCTCGACGACCAGGACCGCGCGATCGTCGCCACCACCGACGAGCGGGTCGCCGTCGTCACCACGAGCGACGAGGACGGCGACCCCGACCTCGAGCTCACCGAGTCCTACGACGTCGGTGACCTGGTGCCCGAGGACGACTGCCTCATCGCGCTCATGCCGGACTGGGGCACCGACCGCACCTGGTGGGTCACCGAGGACGGCCGGGTCGGCACCGCCGGCCCCGACGTCGAGCCGCAGGTGCTCGACCTCGACGAGGAGATCGCCAACTCCTTCTCGGTCGGCGAGGACGGCGGCGCGTACGTCGTCACCACCGAGGCGTTCTACAAGCTCCGCGCCGACGGGGACGGGAAGCCCGAGCAGGACTGGCATACGACGTACGACCGCGGCAACCGCAAGAAGCCCGGCCAGATCAGCCAGGGCAGCGGCACCACGCCGACCCTGATGCCCGAGGGCCTGGTGGCGATCACCGACAACGCCGACCCCCGCATGCACGTGCAGTTCTACCGCCAGGACGACGGTGGCCTCGTGTGCGAGGAGCCGGTGTTCGGCGACGAGGCCAGCGCCACCGACAACTCGCTGATCTCGGTCGGCGACGGCGTGATCGTCGAGAACAACTACGACTACGGCAGCCCGCTGCGCACCGCCCTCGGCTTCGCCACCACCGGCGGCTTCGCCCGCGTCGACGTCGACTACGACGCCGAGACCGGCGAGGGCACCTGCGAGACGGTCTGGGAGAACGACATCACCGCGCCCTCATGCGTGGCCAAGGTGTCGCTCGAGACCGGCCTCGTCTACGCCTACACCAAGCGCCGCAGCATCCTCGGCGTCAACGCCTGGTACCTCACCGCCATGAACGCCCGCACCGGCCGCCACGAGTTCTCGGTGCGCACCGGCATCGGCTCGATGTTCAACAACCACTACGCCGCGGTCACGCTGGGACCGGACGGGTCGGCGTACGTCGCCACGCTCGCTGGGATGGTGCGGGTGAAGGACGGCGGCTGACCTCGACCAGCCACCCGAAGACCGCGGGGCCGGTGGGGTCGAGCTCCGGGTGCCACTGGACGCCGACGGCGGGCCAGGTGGTCTGGTCGTGCCACTCGAGGGCCTCGACGACGCCGTCCGGGGCAGTGGCCGTGAGGAGCCAGCGCGGGTCGTAGGTGGCGACCGACTGGTGGTGCAGCGAGCCCACGACCCGCGAGGGCACGAGGTCGGCGGCCACCGAACCCGGGACGGTGATCAGTCGGTGGGTGCCGTCGAGGCCGAGCAGGTGGGACTCGCCGAGCTCGGGCACCAGCGTGCCACCGTCGGCCACCGCCATCAGCTGGAGCCCGCGGCACAGGCCGAGCGTGGGAACTCCGAGCGAGCGGGCGGCGTCGAGCAGTGCGATCTCCTCCCGGTCGCGCACCGGGAGGACGCCGACGTCGGGCCCGCCGGTCAGGACGAGGGCGTCGAGAGCGCCGAGGACGTCGGGGTCGGACCCGGGCGGGACCACCACCGGGTGGCCGCCCGCGGCCCGGACGCCCGCGACGACGGGACGCGACGCTGCCACGACCGGCTGGTCGCCGAAGTGCTTGCGGACGACGGCGTCCTCGCCGGCGACGCCGACCAGCGGGCGACCGGCCATCTCACAGCGCCACCAGGGCAGTGACGCCGAGCGCGACGCCGGCGACATAGGTGCCCATGGCGCCGACGTCGCGCACCGGACCGTGGGCGGCCAACGTCTTCGACGTGAGCATGCCGACGGCGTGGAGCGCGCGGGCGGCGACGGCGGTGATCGCGAGGGCGTCGACCCACCAGCCCGGCGTCAGCACCGCGCACACCACGATGAGGACGGCGAGCGTGGGCACGTACTCGGTGGCGTTGCCGTGGGCGCGCTGCGCGATGAACATCCGGTCGGCCGGGTCGGTCGGCATCTGGTTGCCGGTGGCGCCGCGCTGCGCGCGGTGCCGAGTGACGTTGGCGCCGAGCAGGGTCAGCAGGATGCCCATGAGGGCGATGCTGACGACGGGGATCACGGGAATGTCGGTCATGACGGGACTTCCTCTCGGGTGGGGCTGGGGTTCAGGACGCGGCGGACGATCTCGCCGCTGAGATCGGTGCCGAGCAGGGCGTCGGTCTTGTGCATGCCGCCGGGGCAGGTGAGGTTGACCTCGATCAGCCGGCCGTCGATCACGTCGAGCCCGGCCAGTGCGATGCCGTGGGCCACCAGGTCCGGCGCCAGCGCGGCGACGATCCGCCGGTCGGTGTCGTCGACGTCGGCGGGGGCGCAGGGTGCGCCGATGCGGAAGTCGTCGGGGGAGGGACGGCGCAGCACCGCGCCGGCCACCTCGCCGTCCACCACGAACAGCCGCTTGTTGCCGGCCTCGACGGCGGGCAGGTACTCCTGCGCGATCACGTGCCGGGAGCCGTGCACGGTGGCCGACTCGACCAGCGCCCGGCAGCCCGGCCCCCGCTCGACCAGCCACACGTCGGTGCCGGCGAACCCGTCGACCGGCTTGACGACGGCGGCGCCGTGCGCGGCGACGAACGCCTCGACCTCGACGGCGGAGGTGGTGACGACGGTGGCCGGGCACAGCTCGGGCAGGTGCAGCGCGAGCAGCTTCTCGTGCAGAGCCCGCACGCCCGCCGGGTGGTTCACCACCCGCACCCCTGCTGCCACCGCGAGGTCGAGCAGGTAGGTGGTGTGGAGGTAGCGGGCGTCGACGGGCGGGTCGATCCGCAGCCACACCACATCCACGTCGGTCGCGACGTCGAGCCGCGACGCCGCGCGGACGTCGTACCAGGGCTGCTCCACCAGCCACCGGTGGTCGTGACCCCGGCGTCGCGGCCGGAGCCGCAGCAACCGCGCGTCGGCGCGCAGTCGCCCGTCGACGACGGCGAGGTCCTCCGGCGAGCACGCCCACACCGCGGCGCCGCCGGACTGGGCGGCGACCATGAGGCCGACCGACGCGTCGATGTCGGCGAGCAGACCGTCGAGCGGGTCGACGACGAACAGCGTGCTCATGCGACGGCCCGCCGTGACCGGAGCGAGTCGACCAGGGCGAGGCCATCGTCGCGCAGATCGCCGGCGGCTGCGGCCTCCCAGAGCTCGCCGAGCGAGGACCGTCGCGGCTCCAGCAGGGCGAGGGTGCGGCGCCGCAGGTCGTCGTCGTAGAGCAGTGCGGTGCAGACGGCGAGCACGTCGGCCACCCGCGCCACCGGCTGCACGTCGAGCGCCCGCAGCTCCAGGTAGCGCCGCCGCGGCCGGACCGGCGGGAACAGCGTGGTGAGGTGCTCGGTGAGGCCGCCGTCGACGAACACCGTCGCACCGCGCGCGAACGACGCGTAGGCGGCCACCGGGTCGTCCCCGTGGAGCAGCCGGTCGTCGAAGCCGGTGCGCTCGGGGTCGACGGCGAGCCAGGTGGCGAGCCGCGAGGATCGCGCGAACCCCGCCGCCAGGAACGGAGCCGCCAGGTTGAGCACCCGCCACTGCTCGACGCCGGCGCGACCCGGCCACCAGTCGAGGCACACCTGGGTCGACGCCGTGCACCGCATCATCCGCACGCCCGCCGGCCCGACGCCGTCGAAGTGCGCCTGCATCGCGAGGTAGCGCCGCGAGGTGAGCCGCAGCGGAACCTCGTCGGGGGAGCGGACGTCGACCGGGCGGGCGTCGAGCGCCACGCCGGCCGCGGCGCACTCGCCCCGGAGCCGGTCGACGGCGCCGCGGAGCCGCCGCACCAGCACCTCCGGCGACGGCGCGACCGGCAGGTTCAGCTCCACCTGGCCGCCCGGCTCGAACGCGACCGGGAGCGACGAGACGGCCCGAACCCGCTCCGGGCACACCGCCGCGCCGGTGATGGTGTCGCGGCTCAGCAGCTCGTGCTCGACGCCGACCCGGGTGGTGCGCGGCCCGCGGGCCGGCGGGAAGAGGGCGAGGACCTCGGCGTCCATGGCGACTCCTGATATCGTAAGGTTACCTGTCGAATAATGTAAGGAATCCTTACGGATGTCAAGAGAGAAGCCAGACCGGAAGCCGTTGATCGGGCTCGTGCACAGCGCCGATCGCGCCTTCCAGACGCACATGGTCCGGGAGGCCGTCTCCCGCGGCCGGGCGGACATCAAGCCCGCCCACAACCAGGTGTTCGGCACCCTCGGCTTCGAGGGCGACCGGTCGGCCAATCTGGCGACCCGGGCCGGCATCACCCGGCAGGCGATGGGCGAGGTGATCCGCGACCTCGTCGACATCGGGATCCTCGAGATGGTCCCCGACCCGCAGGACCGGCGGGCCAAGATCGTGCGCTACACCGAGCATGGCCGGACCGTCGCCGGTGAGGGCTACCGGCACCTGGTCGATCTCGAGGACCGGTTCACCGAGGAGTTCGGCGCCGAGGGCTACGAGGCGCTCCGGAGCGCCCTCCAACGGATCACCGAGATCCTCGCCGAGCTCGATGAGGGGCAGGAGTAGCTCAGCCCAGCCGCTCGGCGACCACCTCGGCGACGGCGGCGAGGGGCCCGTCGATGCTGGGGGCGTCGGCGGCGTCAGCGCGGGTGAGGCAGCTCAGCAGCACCGGGTTGCCGGCCGGCGTCCACACGACCCCGACGTCGTTGCGGGTGCCGTAGGCGCCCGACCCGGTCTTCTCGGCCGCCGTCCAGCCGGGCGGGAGGCCTTGGCGCAGGGCGTTGCCGCCGGTGCGGTTGCCGCGCATCCAGGCGACCAGCCGGCGCCGCTCGCGGCCGGGGAGCGCGTCGCCGACCAGCAGGCGGGCGTGGTCGCGGCCGATGGCGCGAGGGGTAGTGGTGTCGGCGACCTGCCCGGGCACCCACAGGTTGAGGTCAGGCTCCCAGCGGGTCAGCGTGGTCACGTCGTCACCGAGCGTGCGGGCGAGCCGGGTCGCGCCGTCCGGGCCGCCGACCGCCTGGAGTAGCCAGTTGCCACCGGCGTTGTCACTGTCGGCGAGCGTGACCTCGCAGACCTCGGCCACGGTCGGCGTATAGCCGGCGTCCTGCCACTCCTGGAACCGGACGGCGTAGCCCGCGCCGGCCACCAGGGACGGCGGCCAGTGGGCCGGCCGGTCGAGCACCCGCGGGTCCGGCGTCACGAGCCGGCCGCCGAGCACCGCGCCGACCACCAGGGTCTTGAACGTCGAGCACATCGCGAACCGCTCGTCGGGCCGGTGCGCCACCTCGCGGCCGGTGCTCAGGTTGCGTGCGTAGACGCCGACCCGGCGATCGAAGCCGGTCTCGATGGCGGCGATCGCGTCATCACGCGAGGCGGCGAGGGCGGGACGGGCGGCCGAGACGGCGGCGGTGGCGGCGGCTCCGGCCAGGACGGTTCGACGGGTGAGGAGAGTCATGCGACGACCCTGTCCGGAGGTTGCCCGGCGGCACCAAGACAGCCGGTCGGCCACTCATGCGGTCTTTGTATGGTTCCGAGCATGGACCTCGTCGAAGGCCTGCGCAGCTTCTGCGCGGTGGCCGCCGAGCGCAGCTTCACCCGCGGCGCCGAGCGCTGCGGCCAGCCACAGCCGGTGGCGAGCCGCCGGGTCGCGGCGCTCGAGGAGCGACTAGGCACCACCCTGCTCGTCCGCACCTCGCGCCGCGTCGCCCTGAGCCCGGACGGCGAGCGGCTGCTGCCGCTTGCCCGGGAGATCGTCGCCCGGGCCGACCGGGTCGACCGGCTCTTCATCGCTGCCCGGCCGAGCCTCGTGGTCGCCGTCCCGACGGCGCTCACCGCAAGCGCGTGCGCCACCGTGCGCCGCGGCCTGCCCGGCACCGGGTTCCTCGCCGACGATCCGGCCGCTCGGGCCGAGGCGCTGCGGGCCGGCGCGGCGCACCTCGCCCTGCTGCCAGTTGCCGTCGACGAGGCAGACGTGGTGGTGCCGCTCGGCCTGGCCCACCACGACCCGCAGCCGGCCGCCCGGCTGCACCTCGACCAGCTCCGGCGACCGGTGCGCGAGCGCGATCAGCCGGCGCGCGCCGTGCACGTGCTGGCCGAGGACGACGTACCGGCCGTGCGGGACCCGCTGCGAGCCGCCGCCCGCGCCGCCGGTCTCCGGGCCGACCAGGTGGCGGTCGGTACCGAGCCGCGCGAGGCCTGGATCCGGGTGCACGAGCACGGCGACGCCGTGCTCGCCTCGGCCGCCGAGGCTCGCCGCGAGGGGCTCGCCTGGTCCGTGCTCGCCCGGCCCCGGCTGGCGCGGGGTTACCGGGTGGCCGGCGACGGCGTCGTCACCGCGGCTGCGCGGTGCTCCCTCGTCGCCAGGCTCGCCGACGGGCTCGGCGGCACGGTGGCGGCCCGTGCGGCCTGAGCACGCCGGCCTGGTCGCGGAGATCGAGCGCGACTGGGCGGCCGCCGGCCTGCACGGGTCGCTGCTCGCCCGCCACCTCGCCACCGGCGAGGAGATCGGCTTCGACACCGCCCTGTCGTGGCCGCTGGCGTCGGTGGTGAAGCTGCCGGTGGCGCTCGTGGTGCTCGACGCGTTCGACCGCGGCGATCTCGACCCGGCCGAGCCGTTCGACGTCGACCCGGCCGCCACCACCCGCGGCCCCACCGGTCTCTCACTCTTCCGCCACCCGTCCCGGATTGCCGCCGAGGACCTGGTACAGCTCAGCCTCGCCGTCAGCGACAACGCCGCGACCGATGTGCTGCTCGCCCGGATCGGTCTCGACGACGTCAACGACCGGCTCGCCCGGCTGGGCTGCCACGGCATCGTGGTGCGCCACCCGATGCGCGCCCTCCACGGCGCGCACGAGGGCGTCGCCGACGTCGGACTGGCGCTCGCCGCGACCGGACGCACGCCGGGCGGCGGTCACCTGCTCGCCGAGCTCGACCCTCACCGCGCCAACGTGGGCACCGCCCGCGCGCTGGCCGACCTGCTCGCGCGCGTGTGGTCCGACGAGGTGGCCACGCCCGCCGTGTGCGCCCGGCTCCGGCAGGCGCTCGGTCACCAGCCCACCCGGCACCGGTTCGCCGTCGAGCTCGTCAGTGACGACGTCACCCTCGCCTCGAAGACCGGCACCTTCCTCGACCTGCGGCACGAGGCGGGCGTCGTCACACTGCCGGACGACGAGCGGGTGGCGGTCGTCGCGCTCACGCGGTCCGAACTGCCCGCCACCGAGCACCTCGAGGCCGACTTCGCGATCGGCCACGCCGCCCGGCTCTGTGTCGACGCCCTGCGTTCGTAGCGGTCAGCGCACCCGGACGACAGCCACGGCCGGCGTGCGGTCGGTGTTGCCCCAGCGGTCGGTGGCCTGCACGCCGACGACGTGCCGGCCCGGCGCCACCCGGACCACGAACGGTGAGGTGCAGGCGCGCATGCCCGGTCCGTCGACGGCGCACCGGAAGGTCGAGCGCGCCTCGGTCGAGAAGAACCGGACGACGATGCGGTTGGTCCGGTGCAGCGCCGTCACCGACGAGATCCCCGTCTGCGGCGGGCGTCGGTCGCAGGCGCCCTGGCGGGTGCGGTCGATCGGGCAGCCGTCCTGGGTGATGTCGCCGAAGCCGTCGTTGTCGGCGTCCGGCTCGAGCGTGGCCGATACGCTGAACCGGAAGTTGCCGCCGGTGAAGTCGCCGGGGAGCGCGCCCGTGGTCACGTTGCCGTTGGCGCCCCGGTAGCCGTAGCCGGCCTCGGACCGGCCGCAGTCCGGGCTGGCGCCGGCGCCGTAGTAGGCGCCGATCAGGTCGCCGGCGCGGGCGCGGATCCTGATCCGGCGTTCGACCACCTCGTTCGCCACGCCGGGCACGAGGGGCGTCGCGGCGACGATGTTGAAGTTCCCTCCGTCCGGGCGACCGAGGCGGAACGCGACGTTGGCGGGAGCCTCCGCGCCGAGCTGCATGCGGTACGACGTGAGCACGCCCCGTCGCGGGATCGTGCTGACGTTGTCGACCGACGACACCTGGAGCCAGGTCGAGTCGGGACAGTTCGAGCTCGACTGGGGGTAGAAGATCTGCCCCACGCGGGTGCCCGGGCCGGCGCCGGAGGCGCTGCCCCCGACGAGGAGGGTGCTCACCGCTGCGAGGGCGGTGAGGAGGGCGAACTGGCGACGACGTGTGGGCATGCGGGACTCCTCGGGACGGCCCGCCGCGGCCGACAACGCCGACGTCGGCAGGTCGTGTCCTCGCACTGTAGGACTGCGGCGCCGTCCGGGCCATGGCCCGTTCGGGCCTACCCGTCAGGGGAAGGAGATGCGGGTGACCTCCTCGCTGATCTCCCACAGGGCTCGGGCCGCGACCGGGTCGCGGGAGAGCGCGGTGCTGGTGACCACCTGGGGCGTGCCGCCCATCTCCCCGAGCCCGGACGGACCGACGAAGCTGCCGCCGGGGAGGTCGTCGGTGGCGGCCATGAGCAAGGGCCAGGCGCCGACCGACGCCGGCTGCGAGACCGCGCGGATGGCGGCGTCCAGGACCGTCGCGATGCCGCCGGAGGACCGGCCGTACTGGCCGTTCGCCGCGAGGTGGGTGCCGGCGAAGCCCGGGTGGGCCGCGGTGGCGGTGACCGGGATGCCGGCCTCGCGGCAGCGGCGGTCGAGCTCGAAGGTGAAGAGCAGGTTGGCCACCTTGGTGCGCGCGTAGGTGGGCCAGCGGCGGTAGCGCGGGCGCGGCACCCGCGGGCTCTCGAGCGGTGCCGACGTCGCGACGCGGTGGAACAGCGACGACACCGCCACCACCCGGCCGTCGCCGCTCGCCACCAGCTGCGGGAACAGCAGGCCGGTGAGCAGGAACGGCCCCCAGTGGTTCGTGGCCATCTGCAGCTCGAAGCCGTCCGGCGTCGTGACGTACGGCGTGCCCATCACGCCGGCGTTGTTGACGAGCACGTCGATCGCGCCGTACGACGACGCCCGGGCACCGGCCGTGCGCACCGAGCCGAGGTCGGCCAGGTCGACGACGAGCTGCTCGACGTCGGCCGCGGGCACCTCGCCGCGGATCGCCCGGGCGGTCTCGTCGAGCTTGCGCGGGGTGCGGCCGGCGAGCACCACGCGGGCGCCCTTGCGAGCGAGCTCGAGTGCGGTGAAGTGCCCCAGGCCACCGAGGCTCGGGCCGGTGACCACCGCCGTCCGGCCGCACTGGTCGGGGATCGAGGCCGGCGTCCAGGCCGAGCTGGATCCCGTCACGGAGTGGTGGCCATCGCGGCCACCAGCCGCTCGCCGAGCGCGGCGTCGCCGCGCAGGTGCACGGCGTTCGGCTCGGGGGCGCGCCGACCACCGGCCATCACGATGTAGCTCTCCCGGTCGGTGCTCAGCTCGACCGTGGGGTCCTCCGGCGGCTCGGCCAGCCGCTCGCCGCGGCCCGCGTCGTTGACGGCGAAGGCGAACGGCTCGCTGCCGTCGACCCGCAGCACCACGGTGGTGCCGGCCGGCGCGCCCGCCTTCTTGGCCAGCACGTAGCCGAACCCCTCGAGCAGGTAGTCGGTGGTGTGCTGCGCGGCCGGGCTCGCCAGCCCGCCCGGACGGCCGAGCGCGCGGCGTGCGTCCTGCTCGTGCATCCAGACGTCGAGCGGCCGGTTGCGCAGCAGCGTCTCCCAGTTCCAGGGCACGCCGCCGAAGATCACCTCGGGCTTGGCGCTCCCGTCCGTGGGCGGGTTCGCCGTCAGCTGCTGGTAGCGGCGGTCGGTGACCTCGCGGATCTCGGCGACGATCTCCGCGCCGCTGCGGTCACGCCGGTTCACCACGCCGATCTCGGTGTAGAGCCCCATCAGGCCGGTCACGTGCTCCGGCTCCCCGACCTCGGCGGACTCCTCGGGGTTGCCCGCCAGCCGGCCCTCCAGGTGGGCGGTGTGGGCGGCGAGCGCCTTCACGTCCCAGCCGGGCAGGTCGGTCGGCGTCGACCAGTCCTCCTCCGGCACCTGCTCGAGCAGCGCGACGAAGTCGTCGACCGCGCTCTTCCAGACCTCGACGTACCCCGCCAGCCGCTCCGCGTCGCTCACGCGCCGACCCTAGCGACGCCTACCCGTAGTAGAGCGCGTTGTCGTACACGTCGATGGAGTCGTACGACTCCGGGATGGTCGTGCCGTAGCAGGTGAACCGGGCGGTCCTGTCCTCGCGGATCGTGGTGTTGGAGCTGCAGTTGACGTCGCCGACGGCCTCGTTGTTGTCGTAGAAGCTGAACACGAGGCTCACCGAGTAGGACTCGCCGTCGTCGCGGTTGTTGGTGGCGGCCAGGCCGTCGATCACGACGAGCCCGCTGCCGGACTCCTCCTCCCCGACCGTCCAGCCCTCCTCGTACTCGAACCCGCGGATCTCGAAGGCCTCACCCTCCTCGACCTCCACCGGGTCGTTCGAGGAGCCGGGGTAGTCGGTGTCGAACGCGTTCTCGACCGCGTCTCCGGCCTTGTTGAACAGCACCACGACCCCGACGATCGCGCCGCCGCAGAACAGCACCACGAGCACGGCGATGATGAGCAGCACGTTGCGGGTGGTGTGGTTCTTCTGCTGCTGCCCGGTGCCGTACGGGTTCGGCGGGTGCTGCTGGCCGTAGGGCGGGTACGGCTGCTGACCCTGGGGGGGCTGCGGCTGGTACGGACCCTGCGGGGGCTGGTGCTGGGGCGGCTGCTGGGGGTACTGCGGGTACTGAGGGTCGCCCCCGGACGGTGGCGGGGGCGGCGGCGGCTGCGACATGCGCCGATTCTCCACTGCCGGGGGCCGGTTCACCCACCAAACGCCAACGACAGGGCGATCCCGAGCATCGTGAGCCCGATGAGCACGTCGAGCACCCGCCACGACGTCGTCGAGGCGAACATCGGCCGGGCCAGCCGGGCGCCGTAGCCGAGGCCGACGAACCACACGACACTCGCCACGCCGGCACCGAGCGCGAACCACCAGCGACCGGGGTCGCCGTGCGTGCTGGCCACCGATCCGAGCAGCAGCACGGTGTCGAGGTAGACGTGCGGGTTGAGCCAGGTCAGCGCCACGGCGGTGCGGACGGCGGCGCCGCGGCCCATGCCGTCGCCACGGGCCGCCTCGAGGGTGCCGGGGTGGCGCGCCTTCAGCAGCGAGCGGACGCCGTACCAGGTGAGGAAGGCGACGCCGGCCCACCGCACCACGTCGACCGCCCAGCCCGCCCGCTCCACCACGGTGCCGATCCCGGCCACGCCCGCGGCGATCAGCACGGCGTCGGAGAGCGCGCACACCGCCACCACCGGCGCGACGTGACGGCGGGCCAGGCCTTGCCTCAGCACGAAGGCGTTCTGCGCCCCGATGGCGATGATGAGACCCAGACCTGTGAGGAGGCCAGGGACGACGGCGGTGGGCACGACACGAAGGTAGGGTCTCCACCTCCTCAAGACCAACGAAAGTTCCTGAAGTATGTGAAGAATAGCTTCATGCGTCCCCACCCCGACCAGCTGGCCGCCCTGGCCGCCGTCGTCGACCACGGCACCTTCGAGAGTGCGGCCCGGCAGCCTCCACGTGACCACGAGCGCGGTGAGCCAGCGGATCCGGGCGCTGGAGTCGAGCGTCGGCCAGGTGCTGGTGCGCCGCACGACGCCGTGCCGGCCCACGCCGGCCGGCGAGCCGCTGGTGCGGCTCGCCCGGCAGACCGCGCTGCTCTACGACGAGGCCCGCGACGCCGTCGCCGAGTCCGAGCGCACCCGGGTCGACCTGCCGGTCGCCGTCAACGCGGACTCGCTGGCCACCTGGTTCCGGCCGGTGCTCCGCGAGGTCGGCACGTGGGACGGCGTCGCGCTGTCGTTGCAGGTGGAGGACCAGGCGTACTCGACCGAGCTGCTGCGCCGCGGCGACGTGCTGGGTGCGGTGACCTCCGACCCGGTGCCGGTGCAGGGCTGTGTCGTGGAGCCGCTGGGCGTGCTGCGCTACCGGCCGGCCGCGACGCCCGAGCTCGCGGAGCGGTGGCGCCGCGGCCGCGGCGTCGACTGGGCGCGGATGCCGGTCGTGGTGTTCAACAAGAAGGACGCGCTCCAGCACGACGTGCTGGCGGCGCGCGGGCTCGGGCCGCCGCCGGTGGTGCACCGGGTGCCGACGTCGGCGGACTTCTGGGAGGCGATCCGGCTCGGGCTCGGGTGGGGGCTGCTGCCGGAGCCGCAGCTGGAGCCCGGGCTGGCGGCCGGGGACCTGGTGGTGCTCGCGATGCGGCAGCACGTCGACGTCCACCTATGCTGGCAGCGCTGGCGCCTCGACTCGGTCACGCTCGGCCGGCTCGGGTCCGCCGTCCACTCCGCCGCTCGCGCCGGCCTGCGGCGGCCGCCGTCCCCGCCACTCTCGGAGCCCGGATGATCCGCATGCCCGCCCTGGGCGAGCAGTTCGGCCGCTACCGGCTCGTGCGCGAGCTCGGGCACGGCGGCATGGGCGTGGTGTTCCTCGCCCGCGACACCGAGCTCGATCGCGACGTCGCGCTCAAGATCATCGTGCCGCAGCTGGCCGGCGACACCGACTACCGCGCCCGCTTCAAGCGCGAGGCCACGGCGCTGACCCGGATGGACAGCGCGCACATCGTGGCCGTGCACGACCACGGCGAGCACGAGGGCTGCCTCTACCTCGTCACCCAGCTGGTGCCGCACGGCGACCTGCTGCAGCAGATCAACCGCGGCGGCCCGCTGGCGCCGTCGACCGGCATCGACGTCGTGCTCCAGGTGCTCGACGGCCTCGCCGACGCGCACGCGGCCGGCATCGTGCACCGCGACGTGAAGCCCAGCAACGTGCTGCTGCGGCGCCGCGACCACCGGTTCGAGGCGTACCTCTGCGACTTCGGCGTGGCCACCGTGCCCGGCGACCACCTCACCCGCACCGGCGCGCTCGTCGGCTCGTTCCCCTACATGGCGCCCGAGCGGCACCAGGGCGAGCCCGCCGGCGTGGCCGGCGACCTCTACTCGGTCGGGTGCGTGCTCTGGCAGGTGCTCACCGGCACCGCGCCGTACGCCGGCACCGACGTCGAGGTGGCGCTCGCCCACCTCCAGGCGCCGATCCCGCAGCTGCCCGCGGGCGAGCCGTTCGCCGACGCCGTCAACGCCGTGGTGCGCACCGCGATGGCCAAGCGGCCCGGCGAGCGGTTCCGCTCGGCCAAGGCGATGCGCCGCGACCTGGCGAAGGCCCTCGACGTCGCGCCCGACCGGCTGGTGCTGCCCGCCGGCACCCAGATCCGGCACAGCGTGCTGGCCGGGGTGGTCGACACCGGCGCCGCCACGGCGGCCCCGTCGCGCCGTCGTCGGACCGGGCTCGCCGCCGCCGGCGCGAGCCTGCTCGTGGTCGGACTGGTGGCCGCGCTGGCCACCCTCGTGAGCCCGGGCAACGCGCCCGGCGAGGTCGCCGGACCGGCGGTCACCACGACCGTGACGCCGTCCGGCACCACGTCGGAGCCGGGGGTGGTCGACCCGGCGCCGTCGTCGGACGCGCCGTCGTCGAACGCCCAGCGCCGACGCGGGCAGGGCGCCGCGCCGCCCCCTCCGGTCACCGGCGAGCCGGGGTCACCGGCCGCGCCGGCGCCGACCGGCGGCACCGCGCCGTCCGGCGGCTCGAGCGCGAACCCGAACCCGAAGCCGACGTCGCAGCCGAGCCCGCAGCCCAGCCCCTCGTCCGAGCCGAGCCCCACGTCGGAGCCGGACGACTACCGCTGCTGGGACGGCAGTACCTCCACGGGCGCCCGGAAGTGCGGCAAGCCGACCGGTGTGGCGGGACTCCACTGGGTGTTCCCGAAGTCCGACCAGTGCTCGCGAGCCGGCGCCCGCGACGGCCGCGTGACCGTGCTGCGCTGCGAGAGGAGGACGCCCTACGGGCGGGCGGTCGTCTCCTACACGGAGTGGCGCGGCGTGAGCGTCGCCGTCGACCGGTTCGGCAACCAGTTCGGCGAGCGCGGCCAGGCCTGGCGCGGCGGCTGGGGCTACACCTGGTCGAAGACGTCGAAGCGGGCGAACCTCTACGACGAGGTCCCGATGTCGGTGAAGGTCGAGGCCGACAACCAGCGGGCGCGCAACCACGTGCTCGAGCGGATCGAGTACCGCAAGCCGAACCACCTGCGCGGCCACCCCATGTGACCGCGCAGGCGGAGTCTCAGAAGGCGCTCTCGTCGAGGTCCATCAGGTCGAGGCCGGTGGCCTCGGCGATGGCGCGCTCGGCGGTGAGGCGGGGCAGGTTGGTCTGGGCGAAGAACTGCGCCGCCGCGACCTTCCCCTCGTAGAAGGCCTGGTCCTTGCCGGGGTCGCCGCCCAGCTTCTCCAGGGCGACCTCGGCCTGGCGCAGCAGCAGCCACGCGCAGACGACGTCGCCGAGCACCATCAGCAGGCGGGTGGTGTTGAGGCCCACCTTGTAGACGTTGCGGATCTCGTCCTGCGACGACATGAGGTCGTTGATCATGTGGCCGACGAGGGCGTTGGCGTCGTCGAGCGCGGTGGCGAGCAGCGCACGCTCGTTCTTGAGCCGGCCGTTGCCGGCCTCGGACTCCACGAACGCCTGGATCTCGCCCGCGAGGTGGCCCAGCGCCGCGCCCTGGTCCTTGACGATCTTGCGGAAGAAGAAGTCCTGGCCCTGGATCGCCGTGGTGCCCTCGTAGAGGGTGTCGATCTTGGCGTCGCGCACGTACTGCTCGACGGGGTACTCCTGCAGGAAGCCGGAGCCGCCGAACGTCTGCAGCGACTCGGTGCCGAGCAGCACCCACGACCGCTCCGAGCCGTAGCCCTTCACGATCGGCAGCAGCAGGTCGTTGACGGCGTGCGCGAGCTTGTAGTCGTCGCCGGTCTCGCCGTCGTGCTCGGCGATCTGGATCTTGTCCTGCCACGACGCGGTGTAGAGCACCAGCGCGCGCATCGCCTCGGCGAAGGACTTCTGCACCATGAGCGAGCGGCGGACGTCGGGGTGGTGGGTGATCGTGACCCGCGGCGCCGTCTTGTCGCCGGACTGGGTGAGGTCGGCGCCCTGCACGCGCTCCTTGGCGTACTCGAGCGCGTTGAGGTAGCCGGTGGAGAGCGTGGCGATGGCCTTGGTGCCGACCATCATCCGGGCGTTCTCGATCACCTGGAACATCTGCGCGATGCCCTCGTGCACCTCGCCGAGCAGCCAGCCCTGGGCCGGCTCGCCGCCGCCGATGCCGGAGTCGCCGAAGGTGACCTCGCACGTGTTGGACACCTTGATGCCCATCTTGTGCTCGACGTTGGTGACGTAGACGCCGTTGCGCTCGCCGGTGAGCTCACCGGTCTCATGGTCGAAGTGGTACTTCGGCACCAGGAAGAGGCTGAGGCCCTTCGTGCCCGGGCCACCCGCGCCCTCGACGCCCACCGGGCGCGCGAGGGTGAGATGCATGATGTTCTCCTGCAGGTCGCTCTCACCGGAGGTGATGAAGCGCTTGACGCCCTCGATGTTCCACGAGCCGTCGTCGTTCTGCGTCGCCTTGGCGCGACCGGCGCCGACGTCGGAGCCGGCGTCGGGCTCGGTGAGCACCATCGTGGTGCCCCACTCGCGCTCGACGATGATCTGGGCGATGCGCTTGTCGCGCTCGTTGCCCGCGCGGTGGACGACGCCGGCGAACGCGGGGCCGGCGGCGTACATCCACACCGGCGCGTTCGAGCCGAGCACCATCTCGCCGAGCGACCACACCAGGCTGGACGGCGCCGGGGTGCCGCCGAGGTCCTCGTTGATCTGCAGCCGCCAGTACTCGGCGTCCATCCAGGCGCGGTAGCTCTTCTTGAACGACTCCGGCAGCGGCGCCTCGCCGGTGGCGGGGTCGAAGACCGGCGGGTTCCGGTCGCTGTCCTCGTAGGAGGCCGCGAGGTCCTCGCGGGCGAGCCGGTCGACCTCGGCCAGGATCTCGCGCGCCGTGTCGGTGTCGATGTCGGCGAACGGGCCGGTGCCCAGGATCTCGTCGCGGCCGAGCACCTCGAAGAGGTTGAACTCGATGTCGCGCAGGTTGCTCAGGTAGTGGCTCACGGGACCCACCGTTTCTTGGTCTCGGGATCGGGGAGAGCCGCCCGCGTCCCCTGGGGCGACTGGTTACCGACGAGTGCTACCCGCCAGTAACTACAGGATGCCATCGGATCCGGCGACGGGCAAGGGCGGTGTGACGCACTCGTGAATCACCACTGTGACGATCGAGATGTCTGACACACTTGAGGTATGCGAGTCTCCGCGAAATCGGACTACGCGCTGCGTGCGCTCATCGAGATGGCCGGCCGTGCCGACGGCAAGGCCGTCAGCGCCGAGGAGCTCGGCAAGCTGCAGGACATCCCCCACGGCTTCCTCCAGGCGATCCTCGCCGACCTGCGCCGGGCCGGGCTCGTGATGTCGCAGCGCGGCCAGTCGGGCGGCTGGCGGATGGGCCGGGACGCAGGAGACATCACCGTCGCCGACGTCATCCGCGCCGTCGACGGACCGCTCGTCTCGGTCTACGGCCTGCGCCCGGAGGCGGTCCGCTACAACGACGCCGCCGACGTGCTCCAGCACGTGTGGATCGCGGCCCGCCGCTCGCTGCGCGACGTCTTCGAGGAGGTGTCCATCCAGCAGCTCGCCGACGGCAAGCTGCCCAAGGCGGTCACCTCACGGACGTCGGACGAGGACGCCTGGCAGCCGCACTGATCTGATCCGGGGAGCTCGCGACCCCGGGTCTGATCGATGGTCGTTGAGTAGCACGGCGCGAGTGAGGCACGAACTCGCGGCGGGCGTATCGAAACGTCGTGCGGCCAACGGCGACGCGACCGCTGGCAGTGGCGCGGTCACGACATCGGCTCGGAGGTCTCGATACGCGCTCGCTCGTTCCTCGCTGCGCGCTACTCGACCAGCGACGGCACCAGCCCTCTGACGCCATCAGCCCCAGGTGACGATGCCGGTCGCGCGCACCGAGCTCACCGCGGAGACCATCGCGAGGTCGAAGGACAGCCCGGCCTCGGAGACGGCGACGGCGCCGACGTCGGTGGTGTCCCAGTACCACGCGGTGTCGCCGACCTCGGCGTCCGGCGCGATGAAGAGGTCCATCGGCTCCCACGACTCGATCGCCCCGGACTCGCCGAGCGCGTAGAGCTGCGGCAGGTCGTAGGTGCCCGGGCCGGTGAAGCCCGGGAACGCGATCGAGACCATGGAGAGGCTCGTCGTGCCCATCGGCACCGGGTCGGCCGCCTCGAGCGAGAGCCGCAGCCACGGCTGGCTGAGTGGGTCGTCCGGGTAGGGCTCGTCGACCGAGCGCTCGACGGCGAGCTCGACGTCGAGGGTGCCCTGCTCCTCGCCGTTCACCGTCAGCTCGAGCCGCGCGGTGCCGCGGCCGGCCAGGCGGGCCCGGCGCTCGGCGTCCTGGCGAGCGGCGACGTTCTCGGGTCGGTTTGCGGTCACCTGCTCGGACAGGTACGCGGGAAGGACCGCCTCGAGCATCGAGGTGCCGGCCTCCTCGCGGGCATCGTGCTCGGCACGGTCGGCGCGGGCGTCGGCCTGCCGTTCGGTCTGCTGGTCGCTGGTGAGCAGCTCGGTCTTCTTGGCGTCAGCCCACTCGGCGGCGAGCTTGGCGACGTTCTTCCACCCCATGGCGCCCCAGTGTGCGCTGCCGACGACGCTCGCGGGCGCGAATGCCGCGAAGGGCGAGCACCTGGCCCTCGAGCGCCTCGGAGCGGCGCTGGAGCCGCTCGACCTCGGCCAGCGCGGTGAGCAGGGTGGTGTCGTCGTCGGGCTCGGTGGCGACGGTGGGCGTCAGTGCCCGCAGGTCGCCGCGGACGTCGTAGCCGCCCTCGCGCAGCAGCTCAGCCCAGGTGGCGGCGAGCCGCTCGGCGACGCCGCGGCGCGAGGCCGGCACCGGGTGCGTGACCCGGAGCCGGCGCACCCCGCCCGTGGCGGCGGGCACCGACCTGGTGCCGAACCCGGCCAGCCGGCCGAGCTCGCGCCAGGTGGTGGCGTCGTCGTCGGTGACCAGCACGTGGATCCGGCGCCGGTCGGGGAACGCGGCCGACCAGCGCTCGAGCACCGGGCCGAGGTCGCGGCCGGCGTCGCCGGCGAGCGTCCAGGCGTCGGGGGCGTGCACGGTGACCACGAGGTGCACCTCGAACCCGGCGAGCGCGTCGAGCGCGAGGGCGGCCTGGCCGGGGTCGGCGGCGGCGAGCGGCGGCAGGCTGATCACCACGGTGTCGTGGCCGGCGCGGCACGCCTCGACCAGTCGCGTCCAGCTGCCCTCGACGTCGGTACGGCGGTAGCCCCACTCGGCGTGCGCGTGGAGCAGCTCGGCCGCGGCTCGGAGCAGCCGCTCGTCGTCGTCCGGGGAGCGGACGCCGAGCTCGGCGAGGGCGTGGCGGCGCTGGGCGAGGGTCGCGGTGACGACGTCGCCACTGCCGTCGTCGAGGCCGAGGTGCAGGTAGGCGCGTCGCCTGGTCATGGGAGGAGCGTGGCGAGGCGACGTGGCCGGACCGTGAATGCCACGTGTCGGCCGGCTGTGGATCGGGTGCCGGGATCGAAGTAGAACGTGTTCCAGTTTCGTCCTACGATGCCGGGATGATCACCAGCGACGCCGTCTCCTGGAACGCACCGAACGACCCGCACCCCGCCCGGACGGCGTCCCAGCGCTCCTACTCCGCCGTCGCCAAGGGCGACCTGGAGGAGTGGCTCACGGTCTACGCCGAGGACGCCGTGATCGAGGACCCGGTGGGCACCTCGATGTTCGACCCGGACGGCACGGGCCACCGCGGCCACGAGGGCATCCGGGCGTTCTGGGAGCAGGCGATCGCGCCGATCGCGACCTTCGAGTTCGACATCCACGACAGCTTCGCCAACCCGGGCAGCAACACCTGCGCCAACATCGGCCGGATCCGGACGTCGTTCCCCGACGGCAGCCACACCACGACCGAGCTGATCATGGTCTACGTCGTGCACGACGACGGCCGGGTCGCCTCGATGAAGGCCTACTGGGAGCCGGACCGCACGATGGCGACCTTCACCCCCGCGGGCTGACCCGGCTCGCGCGTCGCATGCGGGCGGTGCGCAGCATGCCTGCCGCCACCGCGACCCCGAGCAGCCCGAGCAGGAGCGGTCCGGTCGGCGGGCCGTCGTCGTCGCCGTCGACGCCGGCCGGGAAGCTGGTGGGCACCCGGGCCGCGGCGCCGTCGGCGCTGCCGCCCGGCGGGCTGACCGTCCCGCCGTCGCCGCCACCGCCGCTGCCGCCGCCCTGGGGCGCGGTGGCCGGGTCGTCGGCGCCGCCGCCCGAGCCCGAGCGGCAGCCGCGGGCGAACACGTAGCAGCGCAGCGCCGGCTCGGCCTGCACGAACTCGCCCTCGAGGATCGTGGCCTGCTGCTGCACCATCGCGGCGAAGTCGGCGAGCAGCTGCGCGCCGTTCGCGGGGCTGACGCCGGGCTGGAACGGCTCGCTGCACACGGTGGCCGGGACCGCCTGCGGGCTCGCCGGACCGGGCCGGTCGAGCGCGTCGACCACGAGCGCCGCCGCGACGGCGTCGACGGTGCCGATCGCGAGGTGCTCGGAGGTGTTGGCGGGGCAGAGGTCCTGCACGGCGATGTTGGTGAGCCGGCCGCCGGCGCGGGTGAGGAAGCTGCTGCGGTACGGAGTCACCACCTCGTCGTACTCGGTGACGATCACGGTGTAGTCGATGCCGTCGAAGGTCTCCTGCTTCGAGTTGAGCGCCTTCAGGAAGTTGGAGCCGGCGGTCTGCTGGAAGGTGGCCGCGTAGCCGCCGTCCGCGCCACCGGAGCCGCCGCGGTCACTGCCGTGGTTGCTCGGTGCCATGCCGATCAGGTCGTCGACCATCGCGCGGGTGTCGGGCCAGAACCGCAGCGCCCAGCGCGGTGACATGCCGCCCTGGCTGTGGCCGAGGATCGAGATCTCGTCGCCGGAGCGGGCGTGCATGCGTCGGATGGCGTGCACGATGTACTCCGCCGCGACCTGGATGTCGCCGGTGGACTCGTCCGGCACGGTCACCCAGCACCACGGGATCTCGAGCGAGTCGAAGTAGGGCGCGTAGTTCCACGCGTAGTTGTTGCGCGGGTCGGTGAACGTGCCCGACACCAGCAGCACCGGGTCCTCGCGCTTGCGGTCGAAGCCGTCCGAGCAGTGCAGCGACCGCGTCAGCAGGCGCGGGGCGACCGACAGCTTCGGGCCGGGCCGGTCGACGGGGGCGTAGGCGGGCTCGGCGCTCGCCGTCGGCGCCGCGGGGGTCGCGGGCGCGGGCGCGGCCGCGACGAGCGCGGACGACGCGAGGAGGACGAGCGCCCCGAGAGCGCGGCACAGGGGCGGCACCGGGGCACAGTAGGACGAGCGCGCGGGCCAGCGCGACACCCGTAGGGGCAGTCGCCTCAGCCGACCGCGCGCTCCAGCCAGCTGACCAGCGGGCGAGTGGCGCGCCAGTCGTCGCGCACCAGCGTCATCAGCGCCGGGGTGTGGATGACCTTCTCGAAGCCGTAGTTGCGGGTGGCCATGAGCTGCTTGTGGCGCAGCAGGTCGACGCGCGGGTGGTCCTTGTCGTAACCGCGCGGGGGCCGGGTCAGCTGCTCGCCCTCGATCGTGAAGCCGGCCTTGCGCAGCTTCGTCAGCTGACGGAGCAGCGCGGGTCCGGTGCGGTCGTCGGCCATCGCGTCGCGGATGGCGGCGATCCGCGCGCCGTCCGCGCGGTAGAAGCCGGCGCTCACCCGCACCCCGCGCGGCGACACCTCGACGTACCAGCCGGTGGCGTCACCGGCCGCCACGAACGCGCCCTGGTGGGTCTTGTACGGCGTCTTGTCCTTGGCGAACCGGACGTCGCGGTAGGGCCGGAACACCTTCGCCTCGCCGAACTCCGGCGCGAGTGCGTCGGTCAGCGCCACCATCGGCGCCCGCACCGCCTCGTCGTAGACCTGCTTGTGCGCCGTCCAGAACGACTTGGTGTTGTCGACCTCGAGGTCGTCGTAGAAGTCGAGGGCAGCGACGGGGAAGCCTGTGAACTTCGCTTGCTCGGACATGGAGCGGATGACGAGGCTCGAACTCGCGACATCGACGTTGAGCAGAGTGTCGCGCTCCGAGCCCGCCGCCTCCCTGAGGTAATCGTCTTAGAGAGCGGATGACGAGGCTCGAACTCGCGACATCGACCTTGGGAAGGTCGCGCTCTACCAACTGAGCTACATCCGCAGTGCGGTGATCGTAGCCCAGCGACCGGGTCATCCTGATCTCGGTAGGGTGCCCGCGTGCTGCTGTCCGACCGCGACGTCCTGGCCGAGATCGACGCGGGCCGCGTGGCGCTCGACCCGTTCGACCCGGGGATGATGCAGCCGTCGTCGATCGATGTCCGGCTCGACCGGTACTTCCGGGTCTTCGAGAACCACAAGTACCCGCACATCGACCCCGCGGCCGACCAGTCCGACCTGACCCGGATGGTCGAGCCCGAGGGCGACGACCCGTTCATCCTGCACCCCGGCGAGTTCGTGCTCGGGTCCACCTACGAGGTGGTCACGCTGCCCGACGACATCGCGGCGCGGGTGGAGGGCAAGTCGTCGCTGGGCCGGCTCGGCCTGCTGACCCACGCCACCGCAGGCTTCGTCGACCCGGGCTTCTCCGGCCACGTCACCCTCGAGCTCGCCAACGTGGCGACGCTGCCGATCAAGCTCTACCCGGGCATGAAGATCGGGCAGTTCTGCTTCTTCCGGCTCTCCTCGCCGTCCGAGCACCCGTACGGCTCGGAGAAGTACGGCTCGCGCTACCAGGGCCAGCGCGGCCCGACACCGTCGCGGTCGTACCAGAACTTCCACCGCACGGGGATCTGATCGGTCTCGACACCCGCTCGCCGGCGCTCGCGGGGCTCGACCACCGGACGCCTCGCTACGCTCGTCGTCATCGAGTAAGGTCCGCCTAAGTTAGGCGAGCCTCACTCGAAAGGACCGGCATGACGACGACCTCCGCGGTGCCCACCGTGCTCCACGAGCAGGTGACGGTGCGACGGGTGGAACGACTGTCGCCGAGCTTCGTGCGGGTCGAGCTGGGATCGCCCGCGCTGGCCGACCTCGGCATCGCAGTCCCGTGGTACGACCAGCGCATCAAGCTCGTCTTCGCCGGTGACCAGATGCGCACCTACTCGGTGCGCGACGTCGTCGGGTCCGGTGAGGACACCCGGCTGGTCGTCGACCTGGTGCTGCACGGCGACGGCGGTCACGGACCGGGGGGCGACTGGGCCGCCGCGGTCGAGGTCGGCGACCGGGTGGTGACGCTCGCGCCGCGGCGCGGTCACTTCTTCGGCGGCATCGAGTTCGAGCCCGGCGACGCCGACCGGCTGCTGCTCGTCGGCGACGAGACCGCGGTGCCCGCGGTGGCGGCGATCCTCGAGCAGCTGCCGGTGACGGCGCGTGGCGCCGTGTTCCTCGAGGTGCCGACGGCGGCCGACGCGCTGACCCTGCGGCACCCGGACGGCGTCACCGTGCGCTGGCTGCCGCGCGAGGGCGGGCCGCGCGGCGTCACGATGCACGCGGCCGTGCTCGCGCACCTCGGTGGCGAGGTCCGGCCCGCCGTCGTCGGTGACGACGAGGTCGACCCCGACCTGTGGGAGACGCCGGTCTACTCGAGCTCGGGCGAGGAGCTCGCCGAGAGCGCCCGCCCGGCGGGCCACGACTGGGACGGGCTCTACGCGTGGATCGCGGGCGAGTCGAAGGTCGTGACGGGACTGCGGCGGGCGCTGGTGAACGACCTCGGCGTCGACCGGCACCAGGTGGCCTTCATGGGCTACTGGCGCGACGGCGTCGCCATGAACGTCGTCGCCAACGACTTCTCCGAGACCGGCGAGGTCGGCAACGGCCGGGTGCTCAGAGCTCGGGTCGACGTGCCTCGCGCCGGTCGGCCGTGAACCGCGGCCGCCGCGCGCGCCGCTCGGAGCGGCGGGTGGTGTAGCGCTCGTCGAGGTGCAGCCGCACCTCGTCGGTCAGGCGGGGGTGGAGCTCGCTGGTCATGGTCGTTCCTTTCAGATCTGGGAGAGGACGACGTCGCCGCTGACGGTCTTGACGCGCAGCTCGACGTGGTCGGCACCGGGCTCGGGCTGACCCGCGCCGGCGAGGCTGGAGTGGATGACGCCGCTGACCGTGGTGAGGTCGGTCCACACCGGGACGCCGGCGGGGATGCCGATGCGGACGTCGCCGGAGGCGCCCTTGCCGGTGACCCGGCCGCGGCGCTGGCTCTCGACGACGAAGTCGCCGCTGCCCGTGGTGAAGCTGACGTCGGCGCTCGCGTCGCCGACCGACAGGTCGCCCGAGCCGCTCTTGGCGCTCACCGTCGCACGGCTCTCGACGACGCGGACGTCGCCGGAGCCGGTGGAGACGACGACGTCACCCTCGGCGTGGTCGACGCGCACGTCGCCGGAGCCGCTCTTGACCCGTAGCGCCTGCACGCGGCCGACCTCGACGTCGCCGGACCCGCTCTCGACGAGGGTGTCGCCGACCTGCTCGAGCGACACGTCGCCCGAGCCGCTGCGGATGTGGGTGGTGCCGAGCCGGCCGCGGGCGGTGAGGTCGGCGCTCCCGAGCTTGCTGGCGAGCTCGCTGTCGAGCGGCACGGTGACGGTGATGTCCAGGCGCCGGCCGGCCGAGAACAGGCCTCCCTGACGGGGCGCGACGACGAGGAGCCGGCGTCCCTTGTGCTCGACGCTGGTTTCGTCGGCGCCGTCGCCGGTGACGCTCACCGTGGACTCGCGGGTCTCGGTGGCGTGCACCTCGACGCTGCCCTTGCCGTTCTCGACGTACAGCTCGACGGGCTCGGGGGTCTCGAACCGGTGCTCGACGGGGGTGCTGTTCATGGGTGCTCCTTGGTCTTCCGAGTGGTCGCTGGGTCAGACCCAGCCGGTCATGCGGCGGCCCGGGCGGTTGCCGGGGCCGAACGGGAACGGGGACCCGGGCGTGCCCGGGATGCTGGAGAGGTCGACGTCGACGTGGATCGCGCCCTCGCTGGTGGCGGCGCGGACGACGTTGACGAGCCAGGTGTTGAGCGACTGGCCGGCCCGCGCGGCGGCGTCCTCGGCCCTGGTCTTCACCGACTCCGGCAGCCGGAGCGTGATCCGGGCGACGCCGTCCTCGACCTCCTCGCCGGGAGGTGCCGGCGGCGCCGGCGGGGCCGGGGGAGCGGGGGGTGCCGGCGGCGCCACCGCGGAGCCGGCGTCGACGACGAAGGCGAGGTCGCGGCCGTCGAGGCGGACGTCGACGCCGCCGCTCGGCATCTCGGAGGTGATCTCGGCGCAGGCCTGGCTGATCGCCTCCATGAGGGCGAGCCGGCTGGCGGGCTCGAGCGCGAACCCGAGCCGCTCGGCGGCCCGGCGCTGCTCCTCGCCCGCGCCGGCGGCGGCCGACTCGAGGTCGGCGATCAGGCGGTCGATGTAGGGGGTGATGTCCACAAGCATCAGAGTGACATCACTATGACGTCATGTCAACACCATCGAGCGTCGACGTGACATCACGACGGCGGGTGCCTCACCCGTACGGTTGAGGCCGCCGTCACAACGGCAGCCCTAGCGTGCAGAGGCTGGCGTCGTCACGGGATGGGAATTCACCGTCATGTCCTCTGTGTCATCTGCTGCCACGGCCGGGCTCGCGCCGCTGGCGAGCGACACGATCATCGACGCGAACTTCGTCGACTACCTGATCGTGCTGATCTACTTCGGCTTCGTCCTCGGCATCGGCATCCTGGCCCGGCGCCAGGTGTCCGACTCGGTCGACTTCTTCCTGTCCGGGCGCTCGCTCCCGGCATGGGTGACCGGTCTCGCGTTCATCTCCGCCAACCTCGGCGCGGTCGAGATCATGGGCATGTCGGCCAACGGCGCCCAGTTCGGGCTGCCCGCCGTCCACTACTTCTGGATCGGCGCGATCCCGGCGATGCTCTTCCTCGGCGTCGTGATGATGCCCTTCTACTACGGCTCGAAGGTGCGCTCGGTGCCGGAGTTCATGCTCCGCCGGTTCGGACCGCCCGCGCACCTGGTGAACGCGATCTCGTTCGCGATCGCGCAGCTGCTCATCGCCGGCATCAACCTGTTCCTGCTCGGCGCGATCATCCGCGCCCTGCTCGGCTGGCCGCTCGGCGTCGCGCTCGTCGTCGCCGCGGCGATCGTGCTCGCCTACATCACCCTCGGCGGGCTGTCGGCGGCGATCTACAACGAGGTGCTCCAGTTCTTCGTGATCGTCGCCGCGCTGACGCCGCTCACCCTGCTCGGCCTCGACCGGGTCGGCGGCTGGGACGGGCTCACCTCCGGCATCAAGGAGAACGCCGGCGTCGGGGACGCCGCGCCCGCGGCCGACCAGCTCAACTCCTGGCCCGGCACGGCGCTCACCGGGTTCACCTCCGACTTCTGGTCGGTGGTCGGCATCGTGTTCGGCCTCGGCTTCGTGCTCTCGTTCGGCTACTGGACGACGAACTTCGTCGAGGTGCAGCGGGCGATGGCGTCGAACTCGATCTCCTCGGCGCGGAAGACCCCGATCATCGGCGCCTTCCCGAAGATCTTCGTCCCCGCCATCACGATCCTGCCCGGCATGATCGCCGCGGTGGCGGTCACCGAGATCGTCGACCTCAAGGCGGGGAAGCCGGGACCGGGGGGAGCGGCCGGTGGCGACGTCACCTACAACGACGCGCTGCTCTACCTGATGCGCGACGTGATGCCGAACGGCCTGCTCGGCCTGGCGATCGCCGGCCTGATGGCGGCGTTCATGGCCGGCATGGCGGCCAACGTGTCGGCGTTCAACACGGTCTTCAGCTACGACCTGTGGGAGCGGTACGTGCAGGGCGACCGCGACGACGCCTACTACCTGCGCGTCGGCCGGCTGGCCACCGTGGGCGGCGTCGTGATCGCGATCTTCACCGCGAGCCTGGCGTCGAACTTCAGCAACATCATGACCTACCTGCAGACGCTGTTCGGCTTCTTCAACGCCCCGCTGTTCGCCACCTTCATCCTCGGCATGTTCTGGAAGCGGATGACGGCGACCGCCGGCTGGACCGGCCTGGTGTCGGGCACCACGGCCGCCGTCGTGGTGGCGTTCCTGAGCGAGGACGCCTTCGGCTCCTGGAGCCTCGGCGTCCTCCCGTTCGCCGGCCAGGGCGCATCGTTCGTGGCCGCGGGCGCCGCGTTCGTCGTCGACATCGTGGTGAGCGTGGTGGTGTCGATGGGCACCAAGCCCAAGCCGACCGAGGAGCTGCGCGGGCTGGTGTACTCGGAGACGCCGAAGGAGGACCTCGTCGACGCCGACGAGGCCACCTATCCCTGGTACCAGCGCACCCTGCCCCTGGCCGGGATCGCGCTGGCCATCGTCATCGTCCTCAACGTGATCTTCTGAGAAGGGAGCAGTCGTGAACGACAAGCACACCGCCGGCGCCTTCGACATCCGCAACGTGATCGGGATGCTCCTGCTGATCTACGGGGTCATCCTCACCGCCATGGGACTCTTCGGCGACGTCGAGGAGGACAAGACCGGCGACGTCAACGCCAACCTCTGGGCCGGCCTCGCCCTGCTCGTCGTCGGCGGCGCCTTCGTGCTCTGGGCGAGGCTCAGGCCGGTCGTCGTCCCCGACCATGTGGCGACGCCCGAGGACCTCAAGCCGCCCGGTCACTGACGAGTGAGACGTCGTCCAGTTTCACCGGCCGGCCGGTGAAACTGGACGACGCGATGCGGCTGACCGAGGCGTGGGTCAGAGGTCGAAGAGGGAACCAGAGTCGCTGATGTCGACGTCGGTCTTGGGCTGGTGGGAGGGGCCGCTGCTCGCGGGCTTCGGCTTCTCCTCGGCCTGCTCCGGCTCCTCCGCGTCCGCCTCGGGCTCGGCGTGCGGCTCCTCGTCGTCCGCCTCGGTCTCGGGCTCCGACTCGTCGTCGGGCCGGGCCTCGGGCTCGGTGGCAGGCTCGTCGGCGGACTCGCCCTCGGCCGACTCCTCCTCGAGCGCTGCGGCGGTCGCCGTGTCCTCGGCGGACTCCTCGGGCCCCGACGTCGCCTCCACCTCCACCTTCGCGTCCGGCGCCGGCTCGGGCTCGGTCTTCGTCTCGGGGGCGGAGGCCTCGGGGGCGGCGATGTCGAACAGGGAGCCGCCGGATCCCAGGTCGGCGGCGGGCTTGGGCTCGTCCTTCGGCTCGTCCTTCGCCTCGGCCTCCGGCTCGTCCTCGGACTCGTCGTGCTTCGCCTCCGGCTCGGGCTTCGGGTCGGGCTCCGGCTCGGCCTTCGCGGCCGGCTTCTCCTCGGGCTCGATGTCGAACAGCGAGCCGCCGGTTCCCAGGTCGGTGGCCGGCTCGGCTTTCTCCTCGGACGTCGACGCAGGCTCGGGCTCGGACTCGTCCTCGGACTTCGACTTCTCCTCGGCCTTCGCGGGCTCCGGCTCGGACTCCTCGACGTCGAAGAGCGAGCCGCTCGAACCGAGATCGGCGGTGGGGGAGCCCTCGACCCGGCGGTCGGCCTTGGCGTCGTCCGGGGTGGACTCCTCGGTCTCGGTCTTGGCCTCGGTGTCGTCGGCGGACTCGGTCTCGTCCACCGAGGGCTCGGCGTCCTCGGAGGTGGTGGCCTCCTCGGCGACCTCCTGCTTGTCATCGTCGGAGCCGAGGTCGAACAGCGAGCCGCCCGAGGACGCCTTCGCGGCCGCGGCCTCCTCCTTCGGGGACTTCTCGGCCGATGCGGTGTCGGCGGGCTCGTCGTCGCCCTCGTCGAAGAGCGACGATCCGCCGGACGCCTTGGCCGCCGGGCCGGCGTCCTCGGTGTCGACGACGGTGTCGTCGGTGATGGTCTCGTCGCCGTCCTCGGGCTCGGCCTTGGTCTCGACGGGGGCGTCGGCGGCCTTGGCCTTCGCGCCGTCCGAGGTGCCCTGACCCGGGGCGAGCTTGGTGGCCTGCTCACCCTTCACCGAGGCGAGCAGCATCTGCGCGACGTCGAGGACCTCGACCTCCTCGCGCGCGTCACCCTTCGACTGCGCGGCCGTGAGGCCGTCGGAGAGCATGACCCGGCAGAACGGGCAGCCGACGGCGATCTGGTCGGCGCCGGTGCCGACGGCCTCGGCGGTGCGGTTCTCGTTGATCCGCGTGCCGATGTTCTCCTCCATCCACATGCGAGCGCCGCCGGCGCCGCAGCAGAAGGACCGCTCGGAGTTGCGCTCCATCTCCACGAACGTCGCCCCGGGCAGCACTTGGAGCAACTCGCGCGGCGGCGCGTAGACGCCGTTGTGGCGGCCGATGTAGCAGGGGTCGTGGTAGGTGATCGAGCGCTTCTGGGCGCCGGCGCCGTCCTTGACCGGGGTGAGCTTGCCCTCCCGCACCAGCCGGTTGAGCAGCTGGGTGTGGTGGACGACGTCGAGCTCGATGCCGAACTCGCGGTACTCGTTCTTGAGCGTGTTGAAGCAGTGGGCGCAGGTCGAGACGACCTTCTTGACCTTGAACTCCTTGAACGTCTCGACGTTCTGCTGCGCCAGGCCCTGGAACACGAACTCGTTGCCGGCCCGGCGCGCGGAGTCGCCGGTGCAGGTCTCACCGGTGCCGAGGACGCCGAAGGTGACGCCGGCGATGTCGAGCAGCTCGGCGACGGCGCGGGTGGTCTTCTTGGCGCGGTCCTCGTAGGCGCCGGCGCAGCCGACCCAGAAGAGCCACTCGACCTCGTCGAGCGACTCGATGGTGTCGCCCACGACCTTCACGTCGACGTCGAGACCCTTGGTCCAGTCGAGCCGGGCGTTCGGCGACATGTTCCACGGGTTGCCCTTGTTCTCCATGCCCTTGAAGAGCTGGTTGAGCTCGGCCGGGAAGTTGGACTCCACGAGCACCTGGTAGCGGCGCATGTCGACGATGTGGTCGACGTGCTCGATGTCGACCGGGCACTGGTTCACGCAGGCGCCGCACGTGACGCACGACCACAGCACGTCGGGGTCGATGACGCCGTACACCGACTCGTCGCCGATGAGCGGCCGCTCGACCTCCTTCGTGAGGGTGTCGTTGCCCTCGAGCATCCGCTCCCGGCCGGCCTCGTCGGCCAGCGTGTACTCGCCGCGCGCGAACGCGTGGTCGCGCAGGTTGAGGATGAGCATCTTCGGCGACAGCGGCTTCTCGGTGTTCCAGGCCGGGCACTGGCTCTGGCAGCGACCGCACTCGGTGCAGGTCGCCATGTCGAGCAGGCCCTTCCACGAGAAGTCCTCGATGGAGCCGACGCCGAGGGTGGAGTCCTCGTCCATGTCCTCGATGTCGTCGAGGGTGACCGGCTTGCCGCCCGACGTGAGCGGGACGACGGCCCCGAGCGCCACCGGACGGCGGGAGAACAGCACGTTCAGCGGCGCCACGAAGATGTGGAGGTGCTTGGAGTTCACGACGTCGACGAGGAACACGAGCATGACGCCGATGTGCAGCAGCAGTCCGATGCCGATCAGCGTGAGGCTGTCGGGCAGCACGGTGCCGATCGCGTGCGACAGGAACGCCGCCTTGCCGAAGCCCTCGTCGCCCTCCTCGTGCGCGGAGACCGCGCCGCGGTAGAGGAACAGCGTCCAGACGACGTTGAAGATCATGAACAGCACGAGGTACGCGCCGCCGAGGTGCGAGCCGGCGAACCGCGACTGGCGGCCCAGCTTGGACGGCGCCTCACGCATCCGGATCCACCAGAAGGTCGCGATGCCGACCAGCGCCATGATCGCGATGAAGTCCTGGGCGAAGCCGAGCGGGCCCCAGGTGCCGAAGATCAGGAAGTGCCAGCCCGGGTCGCGCGAGATCATCGCGCCGTAGGCCTCGAGGTAGACGCTGCCGAGGATCACGAACGCCCAGAACACGAAGAAGTGCGCGGCGCCCGGGATCGACCACTTCAGCAGCTTCTTCTGCCCGAACACCTCGACCAGCTGGGTCTTGAGCGCGCGACCGAGCTTGCCGGTGACGCCCTTGATCCGGTCCGGAGCGGGCTGGCCGCTGGTGATGAGGCGGAACAGGAACACGACCCGCTTGCCCGCGAGGGCCAGGCCCACCACGGTCATCACGCCGCCGACGATCAGCACCCAGAGGGGCATGTCCACAGAGAACTCCCTACCTGTCGCC
Source organism: uncultured Actinomycetota bacterium (assembly GCA_963780355.1). Classification (GTDB taxonomy): domain Bacteria; phylum Actinomycetota; class Actinomycetes; order Propionibacteriales; family Nocardioidaceae; genus Nocardioides. Next base: position 443,469 of record CAWABT010000001.1, on the reverse strand, counting down.
CTGCACGCGACTACGTGCGCGCAGCCTAGAGGCCAGATCCGGACTCTACCCAGTAGTAACTTACGACCGGACGGCGACCACCCGGCCGCGCGGCCCGAACTCGATGGTCACCATGACTCGGGGGTCGTCGGCGGTGCGAGCGCAGACGCCGTACCGGTGGCCGAGCCGGCGGTACGGCTGGCCGACCGCGCGCATCACCTGCGTCGTCGTCATGCCGGCACGGACCGTCGAGCGCAGCTGGCTGACGCTGAGACGCAGCCCGGGGTTGCGGCACGAGTCCGGCGCGATGCCGATCGAGCGCTCCCACATCTGGAGGTAGGCCTCGGTGCCGCGCGCCATGTCGTCGAGCAGGGCGGCGCCGTCGCCGCTCTGCTGGGCGCCGGCCACCATGCGCAGGTCCTGGATCCAGTCGGGGTAGAGGCCGTACTGCGCGACGCCGTCGACGTTGATGTCGTAGACCCGCTGCCCCGCGTGCTGTTGGGAGATGACCACGCCGTTGAGGCCGCGGAACGGGTACGTGACCGGGTTCGGGACGTCGGCGCCGCGAGGGTCGCCCTGCGCGCCGAGGCCGTTGATGTCGGCCCCGAAGCCCAGGCCCCAGTAGTAGCGGGAGTCGGCCCAGCCGACGTGGCGACGCCACTTCTCCACGAAGCCGGTGGAGTCGCCGGCGTACGGCGTGATGAAGCCGCCGTCCTGGTAGATGCGCGGGTAGGTGTCGGGCGTGGCCCAGGAGTGGCTCGAGATGACGCCCATGTGGCCGGTGTCCTCGATGACGTCCATCGCCATCTGCCGCGCCTTCACGCTCAGGTGGTCGGGGTCGAAGACCATGCCGTGCCGCACCATCTCGCGGACGGTGTGCTCGCCGAGCGAGGTGAGGCCGCGGGAGTTGCAGTGGGCGGGTGGCGGGTAGACCGGAACCGGCTGGACGTTGCCGAACACCTCGCCGAGCGCGCCGAACAGCGCGTCCTGCTGCTGCGGTGAGATCTCGGGGGCGGCGAGCTGGGTCTTGTCGGAGCTCTCGCCGTCGGCCGGCTCGCAGTGCTGCATGTCCCAGAACGTGCCGGTCTCGAGGAAGTTGGCGCTGTTGACGGCGACGCCGGTCTCGCCGTTGTCGCCGGCGACGCCGGCGAGCGCGTTGTCGAACTTGTTGACGAGCTCCATCTGGCGCACGCCCATGCCGTACATCTCGTTGATCTGGTCGGTGATGTCCTGGGCGTCGCACGCCGGCACGTCGCCGCCGGGCACGGCCTTGAACGTGCACCCGAACGGGATGCTCGTCTCGATGCCCATCACCACGGCCATCTGGCCGTTGTTGATGACCCGGCGGGCCTGCATCGGGGTGGTGACGATCCGGTAGAACCCACGGCCGGGGCCGCCGAACTGGGCGTCGACGTAGTCCTGGAACTGGTACATGCGTCGCGCCTGGAGCCGGATCGAGTCCATGTCGTCGCAGGAGTTGCGCTTGAGCGGGTAGAGCTCGCAGAGCTTGTTGTTCTCGACGAGCAGGTTCACCAGCAGTCGCTGGCCGCCGCGCCACGACCGCTCCATCCACCGGTAGTAGGTGCCCTCGTGGGTGAGGGACTCCGGTGCCGGCCAGTCCTTGAACGTCGGCCAGCCGACCGGGTCGTGGGTCGGGCGCTTGGAGAGGAACGCCTCGAGCAGGGCGCCATTGCCACCGGTGAGCGTGTGGTCGTCGCAGTCGACCAGCGCGTACGGCGCGCCGTACTTGTCCCAGGGCTTGCCGCAGTGCACCTCGCCGCCGAGGAACTCGTACGCCATGCCGTGGGTGTGGGCGTCGACGTAGCCGCGGACCTCCTGGTAGGGGGTGACGCCGCCGTGGGGGTTGCCGGTGACGCCGATCTGCGACTCCGGGTAGCGCCGGCAGCCGGGCAGGGCCTCGAGGACGAGCCCGGCGGGGGTCGCCGAGTCGGAGCCGATCACGAGCCGGCCCGACCGCACCACCAGCGGCCGGCCGCCGGTCAGCCGGAGGCGGTACCGCGGCGGCCGCTCGCCGCCCGGGTCGTCGCGGAGCACCCACTCGGTGTCGCGGCTGGGGTCGGCGGAGGTCCCGACGGCGCCGCGGTCCGGCGGCCCGGCGAGGAAGTCCTCGCCGGTGCGACCGAGGAGCAGGTAGGTGCCGAGCGTCGTCGCCTTGAAGAAGAAGCGGTCGGCCCGGGAGCGGGGGGTGCCACCCAGGGCGAAGCCGCCGGAGGCCCGCCGCAGGTAGGCGCCGCCCGGCGTCCGCATCGTGTAGCAGCCGTTCGCCATCGCGTAGCGGTCGGCGGGGTGGAGCGTGCGCGGCCGGACGAACGGCACCGGCACCAGGTCGGGGTCGGGGCGCCCGCGCTCGGCTGCCACGTAGTCGGCGGCGTCGCGGCGCTGGGCGGCGGTGGTGGGGTCGACGGCGCCGTCCGAGACGGTCTCGCCGCCGCGGGCCAGCGAGTTCTTGAAGCGGGGGTCGTGGGTGTGGGCCGGGGTGCCGGGCGGGTCGGCGTGGGGGAGCCCGCGCGCCGCCTTGGCCGCCTCGTTCTGCTGCGCGAGCGAGAGCGCCGTGCCGCCGCCCGCCGTCGGCAGCGCGAACGCGGTCACCACGACGACGCCGGCGAGCGTGCTGCTGGCGAGGAGGCGCAGCCGCGCTCGGCGGGCGGCCCGATCGATGGGCGTGGCGGTCGGCTGGTCGGTCCCCATGACTCTCCGATCTGCGGCGTCGGTCACCGACACCGGCACCTCATCGTAGGCGCGTCGACACCCGGAAGGAACAGGTTCTAGTCTAGTCCGCGAGAGCCCGCTGCTCTCGTCGGGCCTACGATCCGGGGATGGCCGACTACCTGCGGATCGGTGAGGTGGCCTCGGCGGTGGGGGTCAGCGTCGACACCCTGCGCCGCTGGGAGACCGAGGGGCGGGTCGCGTTCGAGCGCCAGGGCGGCCGCCGGGTGCTGCGGGCCGACCTGCTGGCCGACCTCCTCGTCTCGCACAGCCCCGCGCGCGGCGGCACCAGCGCCCGCAACCGGCTGCCGGGCGTGGTGGTGGCGGTGAAGCGGGACGGCGTCATGGCCCAGGTCGAGCTCGCCTGCGGCGACTTCCGGGTGGTGTCGCTGATGAGCCGCGAGGCCGCCGACGAGCTGGGCCTCGCGCCGGGCTCGCGCGCCACCGCCGTCGTCAAGGCCACCACGGTGATCGTGGAAGCCTGACCCATACCTATATGTTACCTAGGTGCAACGGTTCCTGCTCTGCGCGGTCCTCTCGCTCGGCGCCCTCACCGCCTGTGGTGACGGCGGCGGCGGGGACGGCGGCTCCGACGAGCTCACCGTGCTGGCCGCGGCGTCGCTCACCGAGAGCTTCGAGGCGATCGGGAAGCAGTTCGAGGAGGACCACGACGGCGTGACGGTGTCGTTCTCGTTCGACTCCTCCGGCACGCTCTCCACCCAGGCGGTCGAGGGCGCGCCCGGCGACGTGCTGGCCACCGCCGACGAGGGCTCGATGCAGGACGCCGCCGACGGCGACGCGATCGACGGCGACCCGGCGGTCTTCGCCACCAACGTGATCACGCTGGTGGTGCCGGCCGACAACCCCGCGGGCATCGGGAGCATCGAGGACCTCGACCAGGACGGCGTCACCTACGCCGTGTGCGTCGACACCGCGCCGTGCGGCAGGTCGGCCGCCGCCCTGCTCGACACGCTCGAGATCGCCCACGAGCCGGCCACCGAGGAGGTGGACGTCAAAGCGACCCTGCAGAAGGTCACCTCCGGCCAGGTCGACGCCGCGCTCGTCTACGTGACCGACGCGATCGCGGCCGGCGACGAGGTGCAGCAGATCGACGTCCCCGAGGCCGACACCGAACAGCAGTTCTACCCGATCGCGGTGCTCCAGCAGTCCGAGGACGCCGAGCTCGCCCAGGAGTTCGTCGACCTGGTGCTCGCCGAGCAGGGGCAGCAGGTGCTGGCGGACGCCGGCTTCGGTCCGGCGCCGTAGATGATGCTCCCGTGAGCACCCGCCCTGCCCTCGGCAGGCCTCCGCTGCTGCTGGTGGTGCCCGCGGCGGTGGCGGCGCTCTTCCTCGTCGTCCCGCTCGTCGCGCTCGTGCTCGAGACGCCGTGGCGGAACCTGTGGACGCTGGTGCGCACCGAGGAGGTGCTCGACGCGCTGCGGCTCACCGTCATCACCTCGCTCGCCACCGTGGTGGTCTGTGTGGTGGCCGGGACGCCGCTGGCGTGGGTGCTCGCGCGGGTGCCGTTCCGCGGCCGGGGGCTGCTCCGGGCGGCCGTCGTCGTGCCGCTGGTTCTCCCGCCGGTGGTCGCCGGCGTCACGCTGATCGCCGCGTTCGGCCGCGGCCGGCTCATCGGCGGGCCGCTCGAGGACCTGACCGGCTACACGATCCCCTTCACCACCGTGGCCGTGGTGCTGGCGCACTCCTTCGTGGCGATGCCGTTCTACGTGCTGGCCGTCGAGGGCGCCTTCCGGTCCAGCGGGGCCGGGCTCGACACCGTGGCGGCCACCCTCGGCGCCGGCCGCTGGACGACGTTCCGCCGGGTCACGCTGCCGCTCGCGCTCCCCGGCCTGGTGGCCGGCTGCGCGCTGGCGTGGGCGCGCTCGCTCGGCGAGTTCGGCGCCACGATCACCTTCGCCGGCAACTACCAGGGCACCACCCGCACGATGCCCTCGCTCATCTACACCGAGCTCCAGCGCGACGACGAGGTGGCGCGCACGCTCAGCCTGATCCTGCTCGTCGTCTCGATCGTGACCCTGGCCGCGCTGCGCGACCGGTGGCTGCGGGTCCCGTGACCGGGTTGGACGTCGACGTCGCGGTACCGGACCGGGTGACCGCCGCGTTCGCGGCCGAGCCCGGCGAGGTGGTCGCGGTGCTCGGGCCGAACGGCGCGGGCAAGTCCACGCTGCTGCAGGCGGTCGCGGGGCTGCTCGGCGACGTCGGCACCGTGGTGGTCGGTGAGGAGACGTGGTCGGCGCCCGGCGTCGCGCCGCGGCTGGTGCGGCACCGGCGGGTGGGCTACGCCTTCCAGGGCCAGCAGCTGTTCCCGCACCTGAGCGCGCTGCACAACGTGGCGTTCGGGCCGCGCAGTCGCGGTGCCGGGCGGCACGAGGCCCGGGCCACCGCCCAGGAGTGGCTCGACCGGTTCGGCATCGGCGAATTGGCCGACCGGCGTCCCGGCCTGCTGTCGGGCGGTCAGGCGCAGCGGGTCGCGCTGGCCCGGGCGCTCGCCGTCGACCCGCTGGTGCTGCTGCTCGACGAGCCGTTCGCCGGGCTCGACGTCGGCGTCGCGGCCGCGCTGCGGGTGGAGCTGGCGCGCCACCTCCGCGAGTTCGGAGGCGTGACGCTGCTCGTGACCCACGACGCGCTGGACGCGCTCACGCTGGCCGATCGGGTGCTGGTGCTCGACGAGGGTGCGGTGGCTCAGGTGGGGCCGCCGGCCGAGGTGGCGGCCCGGCCGCGCACCGACCACGTGGCCCGGCTGGTCGGGCTCAACGTGCTGCGCGACGACCCGGCCCGGCTCCAGGCGTTCCGTCCGGACGCCGTCACCGTGTCGCTGCACGAGCCGGACGGGTCGGCGCGGCTGCGCTGGCCCGGCACCGTCACCTCGCTCGTGCCCCACGGCGACGCCGTCCGGCTCCGGGTGGAGCGCACCGACGACGTCGTGCTGCTGGCCGACGTGACCCCGGAGGCGAGCGTCGACCTCGGGCTGGCGCCCGGGACCGACGTCTGGCTGTCGGTGAAGGCGACGGCGGTGACGAGCTACGACGCCGCGCGCGACCATGTCAATACAAACTCTATTGAATAAGTAGAGTCATGTCCTTCCCATGACCCGCGTCGACTGCCACCAGCCCCCGCTGTGGCGGATGGGGCAGTACTCGATCGGTCGACCGTTGGACGGCTAGACCCTCGCCGCAGCCCGGCGCACGTACGGCGCGACCGGCGAGAACAGCAGCGCCTGGGGCAGCCGGAGCACGACGTCGCGCTGGCCGGTGAGCTCGACGAGCCCGTCACGGACGGCGGTGCCGAGCTCGAACCGGCCCTCCCACACCTGGTAGAGGGTCGACAGCGAGCACGCGATGGTGACGTCGACGTCGTGGCCGGGATCGGTGAAGCAGAGCGAGACGTCGTTCGGCTGCACGACGAACCAGAACCGGGTGCGGCGTCCCGACGAGAGCTGCACGTGCAGCACCACGCGCCGGCCGAACACGGCGGGGTCGATGCCGCCGCGGATCCACCACATCAGCACGGTGGGGTCGAGCTCGTCCTCCCGCGGCTCCCCGAACGCCCACCGGGCGCCCCACTCGGCGAGCCCGAACACGACGGGCTGGAGGTCGAGGCAGGCCGGGGTGGGGTGATAGCCGACGTCGTCGCGCTCGACGAGGCCGTGACGCTCCAGCAGGTCGAGTCGCTTGGAGAGGATCGCCCGCGACATGCCGGGCAGGCCGCGGCTCAGCTCGTTGAAGCGGGTGGCGCCGACGATGAGGTCGCGGACGATGAGCAGGGTCCAGCGGTCGCCGAGGATCTCCAGCGCGCGGGTGATCGGGCAGTACTGCCCGTATCGGGACACCCCCACATGGTGGCGCGGCCGGTTCAGTTTGTGAACTAGTCGGGACGAACGAACGGCCGCACCCTCGGGGCATGACCATCACCGAGACCCCCATGGACCTCCGGACGTCGGCTGTCACCGACGCCGAGGTCATCGCCCTCGCCGCCACCGTCGGCGCCGAGGCCGCCCGTCACGACGCCGTCCACGACCGCGACGCGACCTTCGTCACCGAGGCCTACGAGGCCATGCGCACCCAGGGCTACCTGCGGCTCCCCGTCCCCGTCGATCTCGGCGGCGGGGGCGCGACGCTGCGACAGCTCGTGCTCGCCCAGGAGGAGCTCGGCCGCTGGTCGGGCGCCGCCGCGCTGTCCTCGACCATGCACCTCTACCTCACCGCCGTGCAGGTCTGGCGCCGCCGCCGGGAGGCGCCGGACGCCCCGGGCGTGCTCGGCAAGGTCGCCGTCGACGGCCTCGTCATGGCGACCAGCGGCGGCTCGGACTGGGTCGCTCCGACCTCGGTCGCCGTCGAGACCGAGGGCGGGTTCCTGTTCTCCGGCCGCAAGGTGTTCTGCAGCCAGGCGCCCCGCGCCGACGTGATCTCCACGTCCGCCGTGCTCGGCGAGCCCGGCCCGGACGCCGTCGTGCTGCACGCCGGCGTGCCGATGAGCTCGCCGGGCGTCACGATCGTCGAGACCTGGGACACCCTCGGCATGCGCGGCACCGCCAGCCACGACGTCGTCTTCGACAACGTGTTCGTGCCGGCCGAGAAGGTGGTCGGACGGCGCCCGTACGGCTCGCTCTCCGGCCCGCTGCTCGTGGCCGCGATGCACTTCGCGCCGCTGGTCGGCGCCGCCTACCTCGGCGTCGCGCGCGGCGCCTACGACGAGGTGCTGCGGCTGCTCGCCACCCGCACGCCCACCGCCGCCGCCGTGCGGCAGGTCGGCGAGATGTCGGTGCGCCTCCGGACCGCGCACTGGGCGCTGCTCGGCGCGCTGGCGGAGACCGGCGAGGACCTCACCGCCGACGAGGCCACCCTCGAGACGCTCATGGTCGCCAAGCGCGAGGCGGTCAACACCGCCCGCATCGTCGTCGACCTGGCGCTGGAGGCGGCCGGCGGTGCGGCGTTCTTCCGAGCCTCGAAGCTGGAGCGCGCCTACCGCGACGTCCGCGGCGGCCCGTTCCACCCGCTCACCCCCGAGGCCACCCTCGAGCTGGCGGGACGGCGGGCGCTGGCGTCGTGACGTTCGTCGAGCTCGTCGAGACGTCGGGAGGGATCTCGCCGACGTGAGCGGGTCGAGTCGGCGAGACCGGGTCGGGGCGTCTCGACAGGCTCGACGTCCGTCGGGGTCAGTCCTCCAGGGCCTTGATCGCCTCGTGGATCTCGAGGGTGCGCCGGGCGGACTCGACGTGCAGGTTCTCGACCATCCGGCCGTTGAAGGTGACGACGCCGGAGCCGGCGCCGTCCTCCCAGGCCTGGATCAGGCCGCGGGCGTCCTCGACGGCCCGGTCGGACGGCGCGAACGTCTCGTTCGCGCCGGCCACCTGGCCGGGGTGGATGAGGGTCTTGCCGTCGAAGCCCAGCTCGCGGCCCTGCCGGCACTCGGCGAGGAAGCCGTCGGTGTCCTTGACGTCGTTGTAGACGCCGTCGACGACGGCGAGGCCGGCGGCGCGGGCCGCGAGCAGAACCGTGTGGAGCGAGGGCAGGATCGGCGCCCGGCCCGGCACGTGCTCGGCGTAGAGCTCCTTGACGAGGTCGTTGGTGCCGAGCACCAGCACTTCGAGCCGGTCGGAGGCGCGGGCGATCGCGAGCGCGTCGAGCACCGCCACCGGCGTCTCGACCATCGCCCAGAGCTTGGTGTGCTCGGGTGCGCCGCCCTTCTCGAGGGCGGCGACGAGCCGCTCCACCTGGGCGGCGCTGTCGACCTTCGGCACCACGACGGCGTCCGGGCCGGCGGCCGCGGCGGCGGCGAGGTCGGCGTCGTGCCACTCCGTTCCCTCGCCGTTGACCCGGATCGTCACCGTGCGGCGGCCGTAGTCACCCGAGGCAGCGGCCGCGCAGGCGGCGTCGCGGGCGGAAGGCTTGGCGTCGGGGGCGACGGCGTCCTCGAGGTCGAGGATCAGCCCGTCGCACGGGATCGACCGTGGCCTTCTCCAGCGCCCGCTCGTTCGAGGCGGGCATGTAGAGCACCGACCGGAGCGGCACGTGGTCGCTCACTCGGAGTCCTCCGAGGAGTCGATCGCCGCGTAGGCCTCGGCGAGCTGGGGGTCGACCTCGGCCAGCCGCTCGGCGAGCTCGACCATCACCAGGCACTGCTTGAGGGAGGCGTCGTCCTCCATCTTGCCGTCGAGCATCACCGCACCGGTGCCGTCGCCCATCGCGGCGACGACGCGACGGGCGTGGGTGACGTCCTCGACGCTCGGGCTGAACACCTTGTTGGCGATGGCGATCTGCTTGGGGTGCAGGCTCCACGCGCCGACGCAGCCGAGCAGGAACGCGTTGCGGAACTGGTCCTCGCAGGCCACGACGTCAGCGATGTCGCCGAACGGCCCGTAGTAGGGGTAGATGCCGTGCATCGCGCAGGCGTCGACCATCCGCGCGATCGTGTAGTGCCACAGGTCCTGCTGGTAGGTCGCGCGGGCCCTGTCGACGCCGGCGATCGCGCCGGTGGGCGGGTCCTCGCGCACCAGGTAGCCGGGATGGCCGCCGCCGACGCGGGTCGTCTTCATGCGGCGGTCGGCGGCGAGGTCGGCCGGACCGAGCGAGAGGCCCTGCATCCGCGGGCTGGCGCCGCAGATCTCCTCGACGTTCGCCATGCCGCGGGCGGTCTCGAGGATCGCGTGCACGAGGATCGGCCGGTCGAGCCCGGCCTTGGCCTCGAGCTGGGCGAGCAGCCGGTCGACGTAGTGGATGTCCTCGGCGCCCTGCACCTTCGGCACCATGACCACGTCGAGCTTGTCGCCGATCTCGGTGACGAGGCGGGTGAGGTCGTCGAGCACCCAGGGGCTGTCGAGCGCGTTGACGCGCGTCCACAGCTGCGTGGGGCCGAAGTCCGTCTCCTGCCCGATCTTCACGAGGCCCTCGCGGGCGGCCTCCTTGTGGTCGGCCTTGACGGCGTCCTCGAGGTTGCCCAGCAGCACGTCGACGGTGCCGACCATGTCGGGCACCTTCGCGGCCATCTTGGCGTTGCTCGGGTCGAAGAAGTGGATGGCGCGGCTCGGCCGCGAGGGGATCTCTCGCAGCGGGTCGGGGGCACCGACGGCCAGCGGCCGGAAGAAATCGCGCGCGGGCAGGGTGGACATGCGGCGGAACCTAGCAGCGGGAACGCCGGTCGCCCTATGACCTATCTCCCACGTCCACGCCACCGGCGACGCCGTGGCGCGGGCTCCTTCGGGCACCGGCGGAGCGGACCGCCGTCGGGCCGTCCGCCGCTCCCGCCAGCCGGCCACGGTCTCCTCGACGTCGCGCGGCATCGTGACGAGCGGCGGGCCCTCCGGCGTGGAGTAGCGGGCCTTGATCACGCGCTCGTTGAAGTCCTCGACCTCGCGGCGGACGTCGGCCTCGCGCGCCAGCCCGTCCAGCTTCGCGTCGAGCTCGGCGTCGTCCTTGCGGAGCTGCAGGCTCGCGGGGAGGACGGCGATGTTCTCCCGCTCGATGAGCTTCTTGAGCCACCAGTTCGGGTCGTGGGTCTCGCCGAGCTCGAGCGGCTTGCCCGCGCCGGGCAGGTCGTCGAAGTCGCCGCGGGCCATCGCCCGCTGCACCTGGAGGTCGACCCAGGTCTGCTGCTGGGCGATCCGGGCACGCGCGGCCGCCCGGCCCTCGGGCCGGACGTCGGGGCGGCGTGGCTGGTCGTCGGTCATCGGCGTCTCCATCACCGATGCTACGAGGTGCGCCCCCACCCGCCGGTGTGGACGACGTCCTGCCAGGGGGTGCGCGGGCGGGTGCGGGGGGAGCCGGCGGCGCCGCCGGACTCCGGGTGGCCGAGGGTGATCGCGCCGACGGGGTCGAACCGGTCGGGGACATCGAACGCCGAGCGCACCCGGTCGGTCCGGTCGGGCGGGATGCCGAAGAAGCAGCCGCCGAGGCCGGCGTCGGTGGCGGTCTGGAGGATCAGGAGGGCGGCCATGGCGGCGTCCATGTGCCAGAACGGCATCGGCCAGCGGGCCTCGTCGCGGTCGGTCCAGCCCTTGTCGGGCTCGGCGTAGCGGTCCAGGTAGGCGGCCTTGCTGCTGCACGGCACGACCACCACCGGGGCGCGCATCATGCCGGCGAGCCACGGGTCCGGGTGGTCGACGTCGTCGGTGGTCGCCTCCCAGTAGCGGCGGACGGCGTCGGGGGTGTCGAGCCGCAGGAACGCCCACCCCTGGGAGAACCCCGCGGACGGCGCGCGGGTGGCGTTCTCGAGGGCTCGGTCGACCACCGCGGGGTCGACCGGGGTCTCGGCGTAGCGGCGCACCATCCGGCGCTTCCTGACGACGTCCTGGAACTCCATGCGAGCAGTCCCGCGTCTAAGGCACCTCCTAGGACAGATAAGGCAGATGCCCGATGTGCGGGCCTACCTCAGACGGCGAATCTCGTCCTCACTGAGGTCGCAGGAGGTGGCCTCGGAACCAGTAACACCGACGAGGAGAACCGAGATGAACAGCTTCGACATCGCCAAGGCCGAGGTCGCCTACCGCGGCGACCGGATCCACTCGGACCTGACCGGGCTGCGCCGTCGTCACACGCGCATCCCGTTCGTGGGCCGCAAGGCCGAGGTCAACCGGCGCGGACGGTGATGCCGTGTCGGAGGTCAGGGACACAATGTGCCCTGTGGCCTTCCACACCAGCAGCACCATGGTCGGACGGGACGCCGAGCTGACGGAGATCGCTTCGTCGCTCGGCGTTCGTCCGTCCCGCCCCCCGCACCAGCTGTCCGACGTCCTCCTCTCCGGTGATGCCGGTGTCGGCAAGACCCGCATCCTCCGCGCGCTCCGTGACCTCGCCGTCGACGACGGCTGGCAGGTCTTCGCCGGTCACTGCCTCGACTTCGGCGACAGCGCCCTCCCCTACCTCCCGTTCTCCGAGGTGGTCGGCCGGCTGGCCGCCGACCTGCCCGACGTCGTCGCCCAGGTCACCACCGCCCACCCCGCGCTGGTCCGCCTCCAGCCCGTGCGCCGGGTGATGGGCGACGGCGACCAGGCCGACGCCGACTCCTCGGCCCTCGACCGGGGCGACCTGTTCCGGGCCATGCAGGCCGTCCTGGAGGCGGCGGCCGCCACCAAGCCGCTCCTCCTCGTCATCGAGGACACCCACTGGGCCGACCGCTCCACCCGCGACATGCTCAGCTTCCTCCTCTCCCGCGCCGACTCCGGCGGGTTCGCGGTCATCGCCTCCTACCGCTCCGACGACCTGCACCGGCGCCACCCGCTGCGCAAGCAGGTGGCGGAGTGGTCGCGGCTCCGCGGCGTCGACCGGGTGGCGTTGTCCCCGCTGCCCGACGACGCCGTCCGCGCGCTGGTGGCCGAGCTCGTGCCCGGCGGCCTGCCCGAGGACGAGCTCGCCGAGATCGTCGCCCGCGCCGAGGGCAACGCGTTCTTCGTCGAGGAGCTCACCGCCGCGGCCGCCGAGCCCGGCGTCTGGGTGCCGGCCGACCTCGCCGACGTGCTGCTGGTGCGGCTCGACCGGCTCGACGACGCCGCCCGCCAGGTGGTGCGCACCGCCAGCGCGAGCGGCCGCCGGGTCAGCCACGACGTGCTCACCGCCACCTCCGGCCTCAGCACCGCCGCCCTCGACGAGGGGTTGCGGCAGGCCGTGGAGATGAACGTGCTCGTGGCCGAGCGCGGCGGCTACGCGTTCCGGCACGCCCTGCTCGGCGAAGCCGTCTACGACGACCTGCTGCCCGGCGAGCGCGCCCGGCTGCACACCGCCTACGTCACGGCGCTCGAGGGTGGCGCCGCCCGCGGCACCGCGGCCGAGCTCGCCCGCCACGCCCGGCTGGCGATGAACCGCGAGGCCGCGTTCAGCGCCAGCGTGCGGGCCGGCAACGAGGCGGCCGGCGTCGGCGGGCCCGACGAGGCGGCCGCGCACTACCAGCAGGCGCTCGAGCTGCTCGCCCAGGAGGGCGACGGCGACCTCGACCCGGCCGACCTCGGCATCGACCTCTCCAAGCTCGTCGTCAACGCCGCCAGCGCCCTCACCGCCGCCGGCGACGCCGAGCGTGCCGTGGCCGTGATCGAGGAGCAGCTCGCCGAGCTGCCCGCCGACGCGTCCGACACCTGGCGCTCACGGTTGTACTCAGCCCAGGCGCACTCGCTGATGATGACCGAGATCGACGCCGACGCCGTCGCGCTGTCGGCCCGCGCCCTCGAGCTCGCCCCCACCGGCGAGAGCGCGCTGCGGGCCCGGGTGCTCAGCACCCACGCCCGCATCCTCGCCAGCTACGAGCACTACGAGGAGGCCGAGGACATCGCCGTCGACGCCCTCGAGCTGGCCGAGCGGCTCGACCTCGGCGACCTGATCTCCGACGCCTTCACCACCCTCGGCTTCCTCAAGCGCACCGGCACCAAGGACGCGCTCCGCACGGCGCTCGCCGAGGCCGTCGAGCGGGCCCAGCAGACCGGCGCGGTCGAGGCCGAGATGCGCGCCCGCTACCTGCTCGCCCGCAACCACCAGGACTGGGGTGAGCTCGAGGAGGCCGCCCGCTGGTTCGCCTCCGGCGCCGAGGTCGCCGCGCAGCGCAACCTCACCTGGTCGCCGTACGGCTTCGACGCCCGCTGGCAGCTGGCCTGGATCCGGTTCGCCCGCGGCGAGTGGGACGACGCCCTCACCCTGCTCGCACCGGTGCCGGGCTCGCCGGCCCCGCCGATCGCCCGGGCGATGCTCACGTCGCTCCGACTCCACATCCAGCAGGTGCGCGGCGACGACGTCGAGACCCGGGTCGCGGGGCTCCGCCCGTTCTGGCCGCGCGAGGGTGCGGTGGCGATCGTCGCCGCCCCCGTGGAGATGGTGGCCAAGGCGCGCTCCGGGGACGCCGCCGGCGTGCTCGGCGTCTACCACGACGTCGTCGCCGTGCTCGGCCGGATCTGGACCGAGTGGTTCAGCGCGCGAGTGAGACTCGCGGCGGTGGCCGCGGGCGCGGTGGCGGACCTCATGCCGCGGCTCAGCACGGCCGAGCGGGAGACCTTCGCCGGCCACGTCGACCGGCTCCACGCCGACGGCCACACCGTGCTCGAGCGCTACACCGACCCCGCCGACCACTGGGGCCCCGAGGGCCGGGCCTGGGTGAAGCGGCTGGACGCCGAGACGCTGCGGGCGCGCTGGCTGGCCGGCGTCGACGCCCCGGAGGCCGAGGTGCTGGTGGAGACCTGGCGCGAGGCCGAGAAGCTGTTCGAGGACTTCGGGCACGTGCCCGAGCTCACCGCCGTCCGGGTCACGCTCGCCGGCATCCTGCGCACGATCGGCGACACCTCCGCCGCCCGCGAGACCGGCGACCTGGCCCGCGAGGCCGCCCGCGCGCTCGGTGCGCAGTCGCTGCTCGACGCGCTCACCGCCTCCGGCGCCGCGCCGGCCGGCCGGGCCGAGGCCGAGGTCGACGCGCTCACGGCCCGCGAGCTCGAGATCCTGCGGCACGTGGCCGAGGGCCGCAGCAACGGCGACATCGCCAAGCTGCTGTTCATCAGCCCGAAGACCGTGAGCGTCCACGTGTCCAACATCCTCGGCAAGCTCGACGCCGCCGGCCGCACCGAGGCCGCCGCGATCGCCCGCCGGCGCGGTCTGCTCGACTGAGACCGCCCACGGCTCGCCGGGTTCCCTACGATCGAGGGATGGTGGACCTCTCCGACGTGCCGGCGATCACCGCGCAGCGGTTCCGGATGCTGAGCTCGATGGGCGAGGGCGGGCTGCCGCCGGTGCCGACGGAGGGCCTGCCGCCCGGCCCGTCGTGGCCGGCCATCGCCCAGACGGTGGCGCTGCTGCGGTTCCGGCACCGGTTCCACCCGTACCTGTTCCGGAAGTACGGCGACGTGTACACCGTGAAGCTCATCCCGCGCGGGCGGCCGCTGGTGATGGTCACCCGGCCCGAGCACGCCAAGGAGGTGTTCGCGGGCGACCCCGAGGTGTTCCACGCCGGCAAGGGCAACGCGATCCTCGGGCCGGTGATGGGCAAGCACTCGCTGTTGCTCCAGGACTCGGTGGAGCACAAGCGCGCCCGCAAGCTGCTGATGCCCGCGTTCAACGGCCAGGCGCTCAAGGAGTACGCCGACCTGGTGTCAGACCTGGCCCGCGCCGAGGTGGGCAGCTGGGGCGACGGGTCGAGCTTCCGGTCGCTGGACCGGATGAACGCGCTCACGCTCGAGGTGATCCTGCGCGTCGTCTTCGGCGTCACCGACGAGCGGCGGCTCGCGGCGCTGCGGCCGCGGGTGAACGCCACGGTCGACGTCAGCCCGGTGGTGCTGTTCGGGTGGACCTACCCGCGGCTCCAGAAGCACGGCGTCTGGAAGCGCACCGTCGACAACCAGCGCGAGCTCGACAAGCTGATGTTCGCCGAGATCCGTGAGCGCCGGGTGGCGCCCGACCTCCACGAGCGCACCGACGTGCTCTCCCGTCTCATCGTCGGCACCGCCGAGGAGGGCGATCCGCTCACCGACGTCGAGCTGCGCGACCAGCTCGTGACGCTGCTGCTCGCCGGCCACGAGACCACCGCCACCGCGCTGGCCTGGGCGCTGCACGAGGTCGGCGGCTCGGCCACGCTGCGCGAGCGCACCCACCAGGCCGTCGTCGAGGGCGACGACGCCTGGCTCGAGGCCGTGCTCAAGGAGTCGATGCGGCTGCACCCGGTGATCCCGCTGGTGGCGCGCACGCTGATGAAGCCGGCCACCATCGCCGGCTGGGACCTGCCCGCCGGCGCCACCGTGGGGCCGTCGATCATCGTCAGCCACGCCCGGTCCGACCACCACCCGGACCCGGAGGTGTTCCGGCCGGAGCGGTTCCTGGGCCAGAACCCGCCCACCAACACCTGGATCCCGTTCGGCGGCGGCGTCCGGCGCTGCATCGGCGCGGGCTTCTCGCTGATGGAGGGCGTCGCGGTGCTCCGCGAGGTGTTCGGGGCGTTCGACGTGCGAGCCGACGGACCCGACGAGCCGCGGGTCCGCAACATCACCTCGGTGCCGCGGCGCGGTGCCCGGGTGCTCGTGCACCGAAGGGCGATGACGTGGCCACCCGGATGAGGCGTACGACGACCTGTTCCGCCGTCGTCGTGCTCGCGCTGCTGCTGGCGGCGTGCGGCTCGGGCGGCGGCAGCGAGGCCGACGGCCCGTCGGCGCCGGCGAGCCCGACGACGCCCACGCCCACCACCTCCGACTCGGCCGACCACTCGCACCCCGCGGAGCCCGTCAAGCTGCAACCGCTGCGCGCGGGTGAGAAGCGGATGACGCTCACGATGCCCGCGGCGTACACCCCCGCGGCCCCGAACGGCACCGGCACGGACGACTACCGCTGCTTCCTGCTCGACCCGCACCTGGCGAAGAAGGTCTTCTTGACCGGGACGTCGGTGCGTCCGGGCAACCCCGACGTGGTGCACCACGTCATCCTGTTCAGCGTCCCGCCCGACAAGGTCGGCGACGCACAGACCCTCGACGACGCGGCGCCGGGTGAGGGATGGACGTGTTTCGGCGGCAGCGGCCTGCGCGACGACGGCTTCGGGCTCGACAGTGCGCCGTGGCTCGGCGCGTGGGCGCCGGGCGGTCCGGAGTCGATGAGCGCACCGGGGTTCGGCAAGCCGCTCGCGCCCGGGAGCCGGATCGTCATGCAGGTCCACTACAACCTGCTGGCCGGTGCCGCGCCGGACACCTCCTCGACCGTGCTCCGCTACCGACCCGGCACCGCTCGGGTCACACCGCTGGAGACGATGCTCCTGCCGGCACCCGTCGAGATGCCGTGCCGCGCGAAGTACGCCGACGGGCCGCTCTGCGACCGCGACGCCTCGATGGCCGACGTGATCCAGCGCTTCGGCGGGGCCGGAAACACCAACAACGCCCTGTACTTCCTGTGCGGTGGCGAGCCGAAGCCCAGCAACACCACCTCGTGCGACCGTCACGTCGCCGAGCCCACCACGATCCGTGGCGTGGCCGGCCACATGCACCTGCTGGGGCGGTCCATCACGATCGAGGTCAACCCCGGTACGCCGGAGGCGAGGACCGTCCTGGACATCCCGGTCTGGGACTTCGACAACCAGGCCAGCACGCCGATCCAGCCCGTCCACGTGGACTTCGGCGACGTCGTCCGCGTGACCTGCAAGCACGTCCAGTGGCTGCGCGACCTGCTCCCGGCGTTCGAGGGCGTCCCCGACAAGTACGTCGTGTGGGGCGAGGGCACCACCGACGAGATGTGCCTGGGCATCCTGACCGTCACTCGTCCCTGAGGTCGTGCGCCGGCGGTAAATGACTCGGTCGGTGGATCCGGCCGGTGCCACCATCAGTGCTCGTGACCTGGACCGAGCGGCTCCGCGGGCTGCGGCTCGACGTGACGCCGCTGCGCACCTCGCGCGACTTCCGGCTGCTGTTCGTGGCCGGCACGGTCTTCTACCTCGGCGCGATGGTGTCGTACGTCGCGGTGCCCTACCAGGTCTACACGCTCACCGGCTCCAACTTCGCGGTCGGCGCGATCGGGCTGGTCGAGCTGGTGCCGCTCGTGGTGTTCGGCCTGTACGGCGGTGCGCTGGCCGACCACGTCGACCGGCGCCGGCTGCTCGTCGGCACCGGCGTCGCCCAGGGCTGCTTCACCGCGGTGCTCGCCTGGAACGCCTTCCGGGGCGAGCCGAGTGTGGCGCTGATCTTCGTGGTCGCGGCGCTGCTCACCAGCTCCTCGGCCCTGCAGCGGCCCTCCCGGGAGGCGCTGCTGCCGCGCACCGTGACCCACGACGAGCTGCCGGCGGCCAACGCGCTCGGCAGCCTCGGCATGCAGGTCGGCGTGCTGGTCGGACCCGCTCTCGGTGGTCTGCTGCTCGCCTTCGTCGGGATCGGGTGGTGCTTCGTCGTCGACGTCGGCGGACTCGTCGTCGCGACGTCGCTCTACGTGCTGATGCGGTCGTACCCGCACCGCGCCGAGACGACACCGCCGTCGTTGAGAGGGATCGCCGAAGGGATGCGGTACGCCGCGGGCCGGCGCGACATCCTCGGCACCTACCTCGTCGACGTCGCCGCCATGGTGCTCGCGTTCCCGGTCGTCGTGTTCCCGGCACTGGCCGAGGACGTGTTCGCGCGGCCCGAGCTGATCGGGCTGCTCTACTCCGCCGAGACCGTCGGCGCCGTCGTGGCCACCGCGCTCAGCGGTTGGACCGCCCGGGTGCACCACCACGGCCGCGCGATCGTCGTCGCGGCCGCGCTCTACGGCGGGGCGATCGGGCTCGCCGGACTGATGCCGTCGTTCTGGCTGGTGTTGGTGTTCCTCGCACTCGCCGGCGCGGCCGACATGATCTCCGGCATCTTCCGCGCCACCGTCTGGAACCAGACGATCCCCGAGCACCTGCGCGGCCGGCTGGCCGGCATCGAGATGCTGTCGTACTCGGTCGGCCCGTTGGCCGGCCAGGTGCGGGCCGGCGTCACCGCCGACGCCTGGTCGGTGCGCGGCGCGATCAGCAGCGGCGGCCTCGCGTGCGTCGTCGGCGTCGCCCTCACCGCGGCGTGGCTGCGCGACTTCTGGACCTACGACGCCCGCACCGACGAGCACGCCGTCGCCGAGCGCGCGGTGCGAGCCGCGGCCGGCGAGGCGTGACGTCGGGTGCTGCTCAGAAGGTGATGCCGCGAGCGGCGAACCGCTCCTTCACCAGCTGGGCGGCCCGGCGGCCGTCGCGGGCGAGCGCCTTGGCGTAGGTCGCCTTCGCGGCTGCCGAGAACGACGTGCCGGGCGCGAAGTCGAACTGCGCGTCGATGAGCGTGGTGTCCCACCGGGCGGTGGTGAGGCCCAGCGACGGGTACCCGAGGCGGATCTCCCAGAGCGCCTGGCTCCAGACCTGGCCGCGGAAGTGCACCCCGCCCGTGGCGGTGGCCTGGAGGTTGCGGTCGAAGCGACGGATGCAGTGCGGGGCGCTGGTGTAGGAGGTGGCGTCCCAGTCCATCGGGCAGGCCTGCTCGGCGCGGACCGGCCAGCCGTACTGCTGGGCCGCGGCGAGGCCGACGGTGACGCCGAGGTAGTCGCCGAAGGACTCCCCGATGGCGCCCGCGTCGGGGCTGGTGCCGTACCCCGGGACCTGCGACTGATGCACGGCGTGGCCGTACTCGTGGACGATCACCTCGGCGTCCTCGGCGTCGTCCACCCCGCCCTTGCCGAGCCGGATCCGGAACGGCTTGTCGGTCTGGTAGCTGTTGTCGCCGCCGTACTGGTCGATCTTCACCGAGAACGACTGCTTCAGGATCGGACGCAGGGTGGAGCCGAAGCCCAGCGACTGCAGGTACTCCTGGGTCTGGTCGACCCAGAAGTAGCCCATGACCTGCTCGAACTGGTCCTGGTCGCGGGTGTAGAAGTACCGGCCGTCCGCGGCGTACGCCGGCGTGCCCGTGGACGACTCGATGGTGACCCAGGTGCCGCGCAGGTAGCCCGAGCCGTCGAGGTTGCGCAGCGGCACGGTGGCGTACTCCGAGGCCGGCACCGCCGCGGCGGAGTCCTTGTCGTCGGTGAGCGACTGGTCGCCGCTCGACTGCACCGGGTTCACCTTGAACACCGCGCCGGTGCCGGTGGTGATGCCGGGGTCCGGCTTGGCGCTGGTGGCCGGGGCGGCGGCGAGCGCGGCGGCGGCGAGGGTCGCCGAGATCGCGGCGGCGAGGACGGTGCGGGTGGTCGCAGGAGAAGTCACGGCGAGAACCTAACCCCACGACGTCCGGCCGATCGACGTCGAAGCCGGATTCTTCACCGATTCACCCCTTGGTGACACCAGGTCTTTCGGAGCAATGCCGATCAAGGCCACGGGCCTCGGCGCGGGAGAGAGTAGGGCCATGGCGCTCGCGGACCCGATGGCCCGGATCCTCGACCTGGCACAGGCCGGGCTCGACGACCCCGAGCTGAGCGCCGACGACCTCGCCGCCCGGGCGTACCTGTCCCGGTTCCACTTCGACCGGCTCGTCTCCGCCGCCGGCGGGGAGCCGCCCGGTGCGCTGCGGCGCCGGATCCTGCTCGAGCGGGCGGCGTACCGGCTCACCAGCACCGTCCACACCGTGCTCGACGTTGCCGTCGAGGCCGGGTACGGCTCGCACGAGGCGTTCAGCCGGGCCTTCGCCCGCGCCTACGGCCGGCCGCCCACCGCCGTCCGCGCCGACCCGCCGCTCACCTACCGCGAGCTCGAGCTGCCCGCCCCCAACGGGGTCCACTTCCACCCGCCCGGCGGCCTTCGGCTGCCCGCCACCCGCAAGGAGACCGGCATGGACGTCGTCCAGCACCTCGTCGACCACCACGTCGACTCGCTCACGGCCCTGATCGCCGCCGCCGCGACCGTGCCCGTCGACGTCGTCGACCGGCCCATCGAGCAGTCGGTGGAGGGCATCGACGACGACACCACGCTGCGGTCGCTGCTCAACGCGATGGTCACCCAGGAGGAGCACTGGCTCTCCGCGCTGCGCGGCGGCGACTGGCCCGACGAGAGCGACCAGAGCCTCGCCGGTCTCGCCGCCCGCCACGAGGTCGCCGGTCGCGACTACCGCGCCTTCGTCACCCGCGCCCTCGAGGACGAGGCGATGGCCGACACCTTCGTCGACACCACCTGCGACCCGCCCGGCACCCACACCCTCGGCGGCACCATCGCCCACGTGATCACCTTCGCCGCCGTCCGCCGCACGCTGGCCGTCGGCGCCCTCTGGTCGGCCGGCGTCCGCGACTTCGACCTCTCCGACCCCCGGCCGCGGATCGACGCCGCGGCTTCTCAGTGACGCGTGGGGCGGTAGGCCGGCTTGCTGCCATAGTCGGCACATGGCGGTGCGGGTGGCGACGGTGGCGGACGCCGGCACGCTCGCGCGGCTGCTCTTCGACTTCAACACCGAGTTCGAGGCCGACACCGACTCCGAGTCCGAGTTCGCCGGGCGCTTCGAGCGCATCCTGGCCGACGACGACGCCGTGCTCGCCCTGTTGGCCGAGGACGGTCCCGGGGCGGCCGGCTTCGCGCTGGTGACCCTGCGGCCGGCCATCTGGTTCGACGGGCCGGTGGCCACGCTCGACGAGCTGTACGTGGCACCGACCTTCCGCAACCGCGGCCTCGGGACGGCACTACTCACCGAGGCGCGCCGCCTCGTGAGCGACCGCGGCTGCCCCGAGATGCACATCAACGTCGACGAGATCGACGTCGACACCCGGCGGTTCTACGAGCGGCACGGGTTCGTGAACATCGAGCCCGGCGTCGACTACCGGATGCTGCTCTACATCGGGCCCACCGACCGCTCACGCACGTAGTCCCGCGACCAGCAGGCTGCCGAGAGCGCACGCTCTGCGTTCAAGCGGGCGCGCGGGCTCTCACCACGGGAGCACCGCCGTCACGCGGCCGGCTTCGACGCCGACACCTCGAGGGTCTCGGCGACGGTCTCGAACAGGTCGTAGTAGTCGGGGTAGTCCTCGCGGGCGCACGCGCAGGTGAGGGTGATCCCGAGGCCGTCGACCAGCCACGCCCACTGGTCGCACAGCACGTCAGCGGTGCCGACGCGGTGGGCGAACCGGCGGTAGGCGACGTCGTGCTCGCCGAGGCTGAACTCGTCGTCGTCCTCGAGTGCGAAGTCGGCGAGCCGGCGTCGCAGCTCGGCCATCGCCTCGGTGCGCCAGCGGTCGAGCGGCGCGTCGACGGCGGCGCAGCGGACAACGATCTCGGGTCTCACGCCGCTGTCGGGCAGGTGCGGCGAGCGGGCGCTGAGCAGGACGCCGCGGTCGGGGTCGGCGCGCCGTCGCCACCGGGGCGGGACGGCGACGTCGACGTGACGCGGGAGCGGAGTGGTGGTGGTCATGGCCGGGAACGTGCTCGCGGCCACCGACACCCAGACCTCGACCCCGAACGCCCTGTGGAGAACCACCGGCCCGTCGGGCCTGTGGAGAAGAAGTGGCTAGCGGATCGTCCCCACGCCCGGAATCAGCGGCAGGTCCAGGGCGGTCACCCACCCCGGCGGCAGGTCGCCGGCCGCCCGATCCCCACCAGCTCGAAGGCAGGATGGTCGACCAGCTCGGCGATCACCGTGCTGCGCACCACCCCGGTGCCCCAGACCACGACTCGCCTCACCGGTCGAACGCCTCCTTCACGTCCCGCTCGCTCAGCCCGTAGTCGTCGAGCGAGTAGCGGTGCGACGGCGCCTTGCCGCCCTGCTTGGACTCCCGGTCGATCTCCTCGACGGCGGCCAGCGCCTCCGGCGTGAGGTCGAGCCCGAACTGCTCGTAGACCCGGCGGACGACGGCGAGCGGGTCGGCCACCAGATCGGCGAACGCGACCTCGGCGAACTGCGCGTCGTCATAGCGCGGCCGGGCGTCGTGGTAGGCGTGGTAGGCCCGCGACCACAGGTCGAGCTGGGTGCGGCCGATGGTCTCGCCGGTGAACGTCGTCGAGTGCCCCGCCGTGGTCTCGGCCGAGAGCGAGGCCGACGACGCGATGCACACCGTCGGGTCGCGGTGCGTGTAGACCACGAGCGCGTCGGGATAGACGGTCATCAGCGCGTCGAGCGCCGTCATGTGGCTGGGGTTCTTGAGCACCCAGCGCTTCTCGGGGTCGTTGAGCCCGACCAGCTGCAGGTTGCGACGGTGCCGCGCGTAGGCGTCGGTCCAGTCCTGCTGCTGCAGCCAGTCGGTGTAGCGCGGAATGTTGGCCAGCGACTCGTAGGAGTTGGACTTGCCGGTCTGCCGCAGCAGCCGCCAGCACTCCTCGACGGTGGTGGCGTCCATGTAGTGGATCCCCATGAAGTCGGGGGACTCCACGTGGTGCGCGGCGAACGCCTGCTGCATCGCGGCGAAGATCGGGTCGTCGTCCCAGGTGTCGCGCGGCGGCCGCGGCTGCGGGAACTGGGTCAGCCACATCTCCAGGCCCTGTGCCACCGGGTCGGCGTGCAGCAGGCGGTGCAGCGCCGTCGTGCCGGTGCGGGGGAGGCCCATCACGAACACCGGCCGCTCGATCGGCACGTCGGCGTGCTCAGGGTGCCGCTCGAACGCCGCGGTGGTGAGCAGGACGCCGACCAGCGCGCTCTTCACCTCCGAGCGCTGGAAGTAGTTGCCGCGCGGGGTGAGGCCGGCCTCCGGGGAGGCCAGGTCCTCGGCCAGGATTCGCAGCCCCGCCTCGTGCGCCGTGCCGCCGAAGTCGGTGAGACCCGTGGTGCGCTGCGCGGCCGCGACGATGTCGTCGTACGACCCGACGTCCGCGCGCTCGCGGGTCATCACGTTGTCGGTCACGCGGCGTCCCTGGCGTGATCGTTTCCGCGCAATTGCGCCGGAATGACAGGTTTCCGTGCGCACGACTTTCCGCAACCGCGCAATTGCGCGGAAATCGTCAGCACCGGAGCGAGTCGGGCCATCACGAGTGGAACTCGCCGCAGTCGACCGTGAGGGTCTGGCCGGTGACGGCGGAGGCGAGGTCGGTGGCGAGGAACAGCGTCGCCCGGGCGACCTCCTCCGGCGAGGCCAGCCGCTTGAGGTCGCACGGGCCCGCCTTCTCGTCGTAGACGTCGTCGTGCGAGCGCCCGGACTCCGACGCGATCCAGTCGAAGTAGGCCTTGTTGACGTCCTCGTAGATGTAGGACGGCGCCACGCTGTTGACCCGGATGCCGCGCGGGCCGAGCTCGGTGGCGAGCGAGTGGGCGAGGTGCGCGAGCGCGCCCTTCGACAGCTTGTAGCCCGAGTACTCCGGCTGGGAGCTGAACTGCACCGCGCTGTTGAGCATGATCACCGAGCCCTGCGTCTCGGCGAGCGCGTCGGCGAACAGCGAGGTGAGACGCAGTGGCGCGAACACGTTGGTCTCGTTCGCGGCGCGCAGCGCGTCGATGCCGATCGTGCTGATCGGGTCCATCGGCGGGATGCCGAAGGCGTTGTTGAGCAGGCAGTCGACCCGGCCGAACTCCTCGAGTGACCTCTCCACCAGCGCCGCCCGCGACGACTCGTCGGTGATGTCGGTCGGCACCACGAGCGCCCGGCTCCCGTGCGAGCGCACCACCTCGGCCATCTTCTCCAGCCGCTTCTCGGTGCGGCTGACGAGCACCAGGTCGGCGCCCATCCGGGCCGCCTCGGCCCCCAGTGCCCGACCCAGGCCCGGGCCCACCCCCGACAGCACGACGACCTTGCCCTTCAGCAACGGCAGCGGCTCGTAGCCGTCGGCGATCGGCGTGCGGTGGTGGACGGAGGTGGTGGTCACGACGGCCAAGACTAGAACGTGTTCCAGTTTTCGTACAGCCGGACGACGTCCGTCCGGAACCGCGTCTACGGTGACGGCGTGGAGGTCAAGGCACTCGCGCCCGACACCTGGCCCGACTTCGAGGCGATGGTGGAGAAGCACCCCGGCATGTTCAGCGGGTGCTGGTGCTGCAAGTTCCACGAGGGCCGGCCCGACGAGTGGCTCGAGGGTGAGAGCAACAAGGACTTCAAGCGGCGGCTGGTGATGGACGGCGTCGCGCACGCCGCGCTCGTCTACGACGGCGACGACGCGGTGGCCTGGGCGGAGTACGGCACCCCCGAGGAGCTGCCCGGGCTGCACCACAACAAGCAGTACCTCGCCGAGACCGAGCGGCTGCCGGACTTCCGGATCACCTGCATCAAGGTCATGAAGCCGTACCGCAAGCAGGGGCTCGCCCGCGCCGCCCTGGACGGCGCGGTCGACCTCATCGCCCGGGCCGGCGGCGGCGTGGTCGAGGGCTACCCGCAGGACCTCACCGACCACGACCCGGCGAAGAAGATCAACCCGTCGTTCCTCTACAACGGCACCCGCCGCATGTATGAGGCCGCCGGGTTCACCTACGTGCGCCCGAAGGGCATCAACCACTGCGTGATGACGCGCACCGTCGAGCCCGTCAGCTGATCATCCGTCGCGCCACCGCGCGCTGCCGGGCGGCGATCCGCGCGGCGTAGTCCTCCGGCGTGATCGGGGCGTGGTGCGGCAGATGGTCGCGCACCGAGTCGAACGGGACGACGGTGACCCGCGGGCCGTCGTCCGGGCCGAGGTCGCGCTCGAGCCGCTGCCAGCGCAGCATCATCGCGCCGGTGCGGTGGCCGGTGGTCTCGAGCCAGTTGGCGATGCCCGGGTCGCGCTCGGAGACGACGAACCGCATGACGCCGTCCGGGTCGGTGACCGCCTGCGCCTTGGTGAGCGAGGTCTGGTGGGTCTCGTAGTCGGTGGAGGCGTACCAGTCCGAGCCGACCTGCACGGCCTGGTAGGCGCAGTCGTCGCACCGCGGCACCTCGATCACGAGCGCCTGGTCGTCGTCGAGCTCGTAATGACCGATCGAGGAGCGCTGCGAGTCGAGCCCGCCCGGCGTCGCCTTCGGTGAGGTGAGGGTGTTGACCGGCTCCTGGTACTGGAAGAACTGCGGGAACGCGAACCACGTCTGGATCGAGCCGACCAGTGAGCGGGCGGCCACCTCGTACTTCTTGGCGAGCACCTTCTGGCTCAACGGAGCGGCTGCGCGGCCCACGGTGTCGGTGCGCTCGATGGTGAGGAGCCCGCGCTCCTCGGTGTCCCAGTCGTTGAAGACCTCGCGCACGATCAGTGTCTTCGCGCCGGGCTCGGCCACGTAGGTGAACTCGAAGCTGCCGTCGTCAGCCACGTCGAGCTCGCGGTCGTCGAAGGCCATGAGCGACGGCGGCGCGGAGTCGGCGGAGTAGGAGCCGCCCATCACCTGGAAGCTGAGGTCGGCGCTGGTGCCCCGTCGTCCGCGGACGACGTACTCGACGCCCTCGCGCAGGTAGGCGTGGAAGTAGACGGCGTCCGGGTTGTCGAGCCCCTGCCGGGAGAACTGGTGGGTCGGGTTCACGAACAGGGGCCGGTCGAGGTCGTAGTCGAACGCCGTCTGCATCGCCATCCGGATCCGGCCGGCGAGGTAGTCGTACCCCTCGAGCCGGTCCTGCTCGGTGCGGATGAAGGGCGCGTTGGCGACGAGCTCCTCGGCCTCGGCGATCGCGTCCCGCAGCGGCTTCGTCAGCCCGAGCGACTCGCTCACGAGCCCGCCTTCGCGATGATCGACTCCGCGTACTGCTCGAGGTGCTTGACCTTCGTCTCCAGCGGCTCGGTGTCGGGGCCCTTGATGTAGGGCACCCGGAACCCGACGATGCAGTCGGTGACGCCCTTGTCCTCGAGCCGCTTCACGCCGTCGAGGTCGTAGGCGTCGTAGCTGATCACGTGCACCTCGAAGTCGTCGCGGGTGTCGCCCTCCTCCGCGCGGATCTCGGCGAGCCGGGTGAGCAGCCGGTCGAGCTCCTCGCCGTCGCCGCCCGCGTGCATCCAGCCGTCGCCCTTGCGGACGGCACGGCGCAGCGCGGCGTCGGAGTGACCGCCGACGAGCAGCGGGATCGGCTCGGTGGGGGCCGGGCACTGCTTGAGCGGCTCGAATTCGTAGAACTCGCCAGCGTATCCGAAGAAGCCCTGCTCACCTTGGGCGGAGGTGAGGCCGCGCAGGATGTCCATGCACTCGTCCATCCGCTTGCCGCGCTTCTCCCAGGGCACGCCGAGGGCGGCGAAGTCCTCGGGCCACGGCGACAGCCCGACGCCGAAGCCGAGCCGGTTGCCCGAGAGGAACGCCACCGACGAGGCCTGCTTGGCCACCAGCACCGGCGGCCGCACCGGCAGCTTGATCACGAACGGCGTCAGCCGCAGTGTCGTGGTGACCGCGAAGAGGTGCGCGCAGAGCACCATCGTCTCGATGAACTCCTTGTCCTCGAGGAACTCGCGGTCGCCGGTGTCGGTGTAGGGGTACTTCGAGTCCGACTCCTGCGGGTAGATCAGGCTGTCGGCGACGGTCATCGAGGTGTAGCCGGCCGCCTCCGCGGCCTGGGCCAGCGGCGCGTAGTACTCGGCTCGGGTCATCGCCTCGGCGTAGGAGAACCTCACTGCACTCATGCCTTTCGGTTGTTGAGCTCGTCGAAACATAGAACGTGTTCCAGTTTTCTGCCAGGGTGGTCGGGTGGACCTCCCCGAGATCAGCGACCGGATGGAGATCGCGGACGTCGTCACCCGCTACACCCGCGCCATCGACACCGGCGACTGGGACCGGCTCGACACCGTGTTCACCCCCGACGCGCAGATCGACTACACCGAGTCCGGCGGCATCAGGGCGGGCTTCGCCGAGGTGAAGCCGTGGCTGGCGGAGATGCTCCCGGCGTTCTTCCCGAAGCGGATGCACACCATCGGCCAACTCGAGATCGTGTTCACCGACCCCGACCGCGCCGACGTCGTCGCCTACTTCGACAACCCGATGCCGATGGACGACGGCGTGGGCGGCACCAAGATCGTCGAGCTGGGCGGGCTCTACCACCACGAGATGGTGCGCACCGCCGACGGCTGGCGCTCGCAGCGGCTCCACGAAGAAGTGGTGTGGAAGCGCGGGCTGTGACCTCGAACTTGGTTCGGCCCCGGCGCTCGCCCACAATGACGAGATGACCGACCAGCCGACCGAGCGTGGCCCGCGCCGCGAGCACCCCGTGCTCATCGGCATCGGTGCGCTGGTGGCGGTGTCGGTCGTCGTCGGGCTGATCCTGGCCGGCGGTGCGCTGGCGGCCACCCGGGTGCTCGGCGTCAGCGGCGACAGTGCCGGCGGCTCCAGCTCCTCGCCGACGCTCTACCTGCCCGACCCCACCGACACCGGGGACACCCAAGACCCGCCGCTCTCGCTGCCGGCCGACCCGCAGCCGTCGAGCACGCCGTTCAACCCGCCCAAGCAGGAGAAGGCGATCAACCTCACGGCGTCGCAGACCGAGGTGTCGCCGATGGAGCCGATCGACCTCACGGGCACCTACCCGGGCGGCGAGGGCGCGATCCTGCAGGTGCAGAAGTTCGAGAGTGGGTCGTGGACCGACTTCCCGGTCACCGTCTCGGTGGCCGGTGAGACCTTCTCGACGTTCATCCAGACCGGTCGGCTCGGCCGGAACAAGTTCCGCGTCGTCGACACCGACACCGGCGCCAAGTCCAACGAGGTCCGGGTCACGATCGGCTGACGCAGGCCACCTCGGGCTCGCGCTCCTCCACGACGGCCCGCGGCCGACGGCGGACCTGCCCGGCGAGCACGCCGCCGATCACCAGCGCCATGCCGAGCGCCTGCACCGGCCCGAACAGCTCTCCGGCCAGGACGACGCCGAGCGTCGTGCCCATCACCGGGTTGAGCAGGCCGACGATCGCCACTGCGCCGGCGGGCAGGTGGCGCAGCCCGGTGAACCAGCAGACGTAGGCGAGCACGGTGCCGAGCAGGCCGAGCCACAGGTAGCCGCCGACGGCGTCGAGGTCGATCGACGGCGGGCCGCCCTCGACCAGCAGCGTCACCGGCAGCAGGAGCAGGCCGCCCCACATGAGCTGCCACGACACGAGCGTGAGCATCGGGACCGGCGGGGTCCACTTCTTCACCAGCACGAAGCCGAGACCCGAGACCGCCACCGAGCCGAACGCGCCGGCGAGCCCGAGTCCGGTGACGCCGTCCGGGGTGCGGAGGACGAGCAGCATCACGCCGGCGAGCCCGATCAGGGCGGCGCCGACCCGCAGCAGCGTGGCGCGCTCGCCGATGAGCCCGAACGCCAGCGCCATCACGGCGAGCGGCGACGTGGCCTGCACCGTGGAGGCCAGACCGCCCGGCAGGCCGTAGGCGGAGACGAAGATCAGCGGGAAGAACAGCCCGATGTTGGCGACGCCGAGCACCGCCGACTTCCACCACCACTCGCCGCGCGGCAGCGTGCGGGTGACGGCGAGCAGCAGCAGCCCGGCGGGCAGCGCGCGCATGAGCGCCGCGAAGAGCGGCCGGTCGGGCGGCAGGAACTCCTCGGTGACGTAGTACGTGGTGCCCCAGGCGAGCGGCGCGACCGCAGCGATGAGGGTGTACCGCCACTGGTTAGTTTCCATGGAAGACACTTTAGTTTCCTCGTAAGATAATGTCCAGCCCCATGAGCCAGCCCGATCACGTCGGCCGGATCCTCGCCCAGTGGGGCGAGGAGCGGCCCGATCTCGATGTCTCCCCGATGGGCGTGATCGGCCGGCTGCACCGGCTCGCGGCGCTCCTCGACGGCGAGCTGCGGCCGGTCTTCGCCGAGATGGGGCTCGGCGACGGCGAGTTCGACCTGCTCGCCACGCTGCGTCGCTCCGGCAGCCCCTACGAGCTCACCGCCGGCCAGCTCGCCGCCATGTCGATGGTCACCTCCGGCGCGGTCACCAAGCGGGTCGACCGGCTGGTGGCGGCCGGTCACGTGGAGCGCACCGTGTGCGCCGACGACGCCCGCTCCCGCCGGATCCGGCTGACGCCGTCCGGCCTGCGCCTGGTCGACGAGGCCGTCGAGCGGCACGTCGCCAACGAGCACCGGCTGCTGTCGGGGCTCAGCGACACCGACCGCACGCAGATCGCGGCCCTGCTCGAGAAGTGGGGCCGCACCCTGGAGCCCGCGGAGGGCCCGGGGGTCTCGACACGGGCTCGCTGAAGCTCGCCCGGCTCGACCACCGGGCCGGCCGGTGGTCGAGCCGTCACGAGCGCAGCGAGGGACGTGTCGAGACCCCCGGCCTCACTCCGGCACGTAGTCGAACGTCGCGGGGTTCGGGCCGGTGCGGCCGGACTCGCCGCGGTCGAGGGCCGTGATCGCGGCCATCTCGTCGTCGGTGAGCTCGAAGTCGAAGATCGCGAAGTTCTCCGCCATCCGCTCCGGGTTCACCGACTTCGGGAACACCACGTCGCCGCGCTGCACGTGCCAGCGCAGGGTCACCTGCGACGGCGTCCGGCCGTGCGCGGCCGCGATCGTGCCGACGGTGTCGTCGTGCAGCACCGCGCCCTGGGCGATCGGCGACCACGCCTCCACCACGGCGCCGTGGCGGTGCGTCGCGGCGCGCGCCGCCTCGTTGCCGAAGAACGGGTGCACCTCGATCTGGTTCACCGCCGGCACCACGCCGGTCTCGGCCACGATCCGGTCGAGGTGGTCGGGCTCGAAGTTGGAGACGCCGACGGCGCGGGCCCGGCCGTCGGAGGTGAACTCGGTCAGCGTCCGCCAGGTCGACACGTAGTCGCCGTCGTAGAGCGTGGGCAGCGGCCAGTGGATGAGGAACAGGTCGATGTGGTCGAGGCCGAGCCTCGCCAGCGTCTCGTCGAAGGTGCGGCGGGCGTCGTCGGGCCGGTGGTACCCGTTGTTGAGCTTGCTCGTGATCCAGAGGTCGCCGCGGGGGATGGCGGAGGCGGCGATCGCCTCGCCGACCTCCTGCTCGTTGCCGTACATCTGCGCCGTGTCGATGTGCCGGTAGCCGGCCTGGAACGCCTGGGTGACGGCGTCGGCGGTCTGGGCGGGCGGGATCTGGAAGACGCCGAAGCCGAGCTGCGGGATCTGCGTCCGGTTGTTCAGGGTCAGGGTGGGGACGTCGTTCATGCCACCGACGCAACCGCACCGGGCAGGCTGCTCACACCCCCGTCCGGGGGAGGGTCAGGTGACCGGCACCCACTGGTCGAGCATGTCGGCGATGTCCTGCTTCTGGACCGGCTTGCTCAGGAAGTCGTCCATGCCGGCGGCGATGCACCGGGCCCGCTCGCCGTCGGTGGCGCCGGCGGTCATCGCGATGATCGGCGTACGGCGCGTGTCGCCCTCGAGCGCGCGGATCCGGCCGGTGGCCTCGTAGCCGTCCATCCCGGGCATCTGCACGTCCATGAGGATCGCGTCGAACTGCTCGGCCGTGGCGGCCTTCACCCCGGCGAAGCCGTCGGTGGCCACCTCCACCGACCAGCCGAGGTGGCTCAGCAGGCCGACGGCGACCATCTGGTTGATCTCGCCGTCCTCGACGAGGAGCAGCCGGCCGCGGGCCGGCGGCAGGGTCGGCGCGGAGGCGACGATCGACACCGGCTCGGCCCGCTCGGCCGCCACCGTCTCGAGGGTCGCGCGCAGCCGCGACATCAGCACCGGCTTGGTGAGTGCCACCGCCACCGACGCCGCGCGGGCCTCGGTCTGGGTGACGTCGGGGCCGGAGGTCATCAGCACCAGGCCGGTGGTCGAGAGCCGCGGGTCGGCCGCGACCCGGCGGGCCAGCTCGAGCCCGTCCACCTCGGGCATGCACAGGTCGAGCACGCCGAGGTGGAACGGCCGGCCGTCGGCGTCCGCCTCGGCCATTCGCTCCAGGGCGGCGGAGGCGCCGTCGACGGCGTCGACCGCCATGCCCCAGTGGGCGAGCTGGTCGCGCAGGATCGTGCGGTTGGCGGCGTTGTCGTCGACGACGAGCACCCGCAGCCCGGCCAGGTCGACGGTCGCCGGCGCCGGGTCGGTCTCGGGCTCGAGAGCCGTGCGGAGCGGCAGCGTGAACCAGAACGTGCTGCCCTCGCCGGGGGTGCTGTCGACGCCGAGCTCGCCGCCCATCGCGTCGACCAGCCGCCGGCAGATCGCCAGGCCCAGGCCGGTACCGCCGTAGTGGCGCGTGGTGGAGGAGTCGGCCTGCGAGAAGGGCTCGAACAGCCGCTCGCGGTCGCCCTCGGCCAGCCCGATGCCGGTGTCGGCGACCTCGAACCGGACGACCAGCCGGCCGTTCTCGTCGTGGCCGTCGAGGGTGGCGCGCACGATCACCTCGCCGGAGCCGGTGAACTTCACGGCGTTGCCGGCCAGGTTGAGCAGCACCTGGCGGATGCGGACCGGGTCGCCGCGGACGCCGGCCGGCAGCTCCGGCGAGCAGTAGGCGAGCAGCTCGAGGTCCTTGACGTGGGCGGGCTCGGCCACGATCTCGGCGACGCCCTCGACGAGCTGGGTGAGGTCGAAGTCGATCTCCTCCAGCCGCAGGTGTCCGGACTCGATCTTGGAGAAGTCGAGGATCTCGTTGATGACGCCGAGCAGGGCCTGGCCGGCGCCGCGCACACCGTCGGCGTACTGCCGCTGGCGGGGGTCGAGGTCGGTGGTGAGCATCAGCTCGTTGAGGCCGATGACGCCGTTCATCGGCGTGCGTATCTCGTGGCTCATCGTGGTCAGGAACTCGGACTTGGCGCGGGAGCCGGCCAGTGCGTGGTCGCGGGCGACGGCGAGCTCGGCCAGGAGCCGGTGCTCGGAGAGCAGCACCCGCGCGGTGCGCCACAGCACGAGGGCGACCATGAGGAGCATGCCGGCGGCGGCCTCCCACACGTGCACGTCTCCGCCGAGCGCGTCGTCGAGGAGGAGCAGCATCGGCGGCACCGCCAGCGGCAGGACGGCGAGGGCCAGGGCGCTCAGCGGCGCGGTGGCGCCGACCTGCTCGGGCTCCGCGGCGGCCCGCGGCTCGTCGGGGCGCTCCCACGCCAGCGCCGCCATCAGCGCCGCGCCGACCATCCATGCCGGGTCGAGCCAGATCGCCACGTCGCTGGTCGTCGCCATGAGGAAGCCGATGTCCGCGACCAGCCAGAAGACCATGCCGAGGGCGAACGGGACGCCGAGCGCCGCCCGGCGCTCGCGGACCACGAGTGCGCGCAGCACGAGCGCGATGAGGACGCCGTCGACCACCGGGTAGCCCGCGAGCACCCCGCGCTCGAACACCGACAGCGTCGCGTCCTGCAGGATCGCGCGCACCGACGTCGTCCAGAAGAGCAGCACGCTGACGACCACGACGATGAGCGCGTCGATCACCGACTCGACGTCGATCCGGGTGCCGTCCACCCGGTCGCGCACCACGACCACCAGGACCGCGGCTCCCAGCCCGACGTAGGCGAGGTAGAAGAAGATGTCGGCCGACGACACGTACGGCGTCGGACCGTTCCAGTCGTAGGCCTCGTAGATCGACTCGGCCACGGCCCGCGCGACGAGGCCGGCCGCGGTGAGCCGGGCCACCAGGCGGTGGCCGGGCGGCGCGGTCCGGGTGCCGGCGATGGCGAGCGCCGCCGCGCCGAACATCACGGCGAGGTAGGTGGCGGTGCCGGGCAGCCCGTCGGTCCACAGCAGGTTGCTGACGGTGAGCACGGCGGCGGCCACCCAGAACCAGAGGACCGGTCGGGGTAGGCGAGGCGCGGACAAGGCGGCTCCCTCCGGACCATGGGCGTCTTCCACGGTGGTTGTCGGAATCTCGGGGCCCGTTCTTGAACGACGGGCGAGGATGGGGCATGCGACGGCGGCTGCTCCTGCTCGCCGGTGCCCTGCTGCTCACCGCCTGCACGTCCGACGACGGCGCGACCGCTCCCGCCGAGCCTGCGCCGTCGAGCTCCCCGACGACGCCGGCGGCACCCCCGCCGACCACCACCCCCGAGCCGCCGCCGCCCAGGACCACGCTGGTGGTGACCGGCGACGTGATGCTGGTGCGCGGCGTCCCCGACCCGGCGGCGGCGCTGGCGCCGATGCGGCGGCTGCTGCGCTCGGCCGACCTGACCGTCGGCAACCTGGAGAGCACGCTGTCGCGGGCCGGTGCGCCGACCCAGGGCGGCGACTCGTTCGGGGGCACCCCGGCGCTGCTCGGGCCGCTGCGCGACGCCGGCTTCGACGCGCTCTCGCTCGCCAACAACCACACCGGCGATCACGGCGAGGGGGCGCTCGTCGCGACGGTCGACCGGCTGGGGCGCAGCCCGATCCGCGGCTTCGGCGCGGGCCGCGACCTGGCGGCGGCGAGCCGCCCCGCCTACCTGGAGCGGAACGGCGTCCGGTTCGCCTTCGTCGGGTTCAACGCGATCGGCGAGACGCCGCAGGCGACGTCGGGCACGCCGGGTGCGCTGTCGGTGCGGATGCCGCCGCGGACCGGCCCGCTGGTGCGCTCCGACCTCGCCCACCTGGCACGGGTGGTGCGGACGGCGCAGCGGCGGGCCGACGTCGTGGTGGTGCTGCCGCACTGGGGCACGCAGTACACGCACCGGCCCGAGCCCGTGCAGCGCCGGGTGGCACGGCGGCTGGTCGCGGCGGGCGCCGACCTCGTCGTCGGCGGGCACCCCCACTGGGTGCAGGGAGTCGACCTGGTCGACGGCGTCCCGGTGGCCCACTCGCTCGGCAACTTCGTCTTCGACATGGACTTCATGGAGCAGACGCTGGAGGGCGTGGTGCTCGTGACCACCTGGCGCGGGGCCGACCTGGAGTCGCTGCGGCTCGTGCCCTACCGGATGGACCCCGTCGCCTTCGCGCCCCGGCGGCTGCGCGGCGACGCCGCGGCCGATGTGCTCGCCGACGTCCGCTCCACGAGCACCGGTCCGTTCCGCGACCGCGTGGGGCGGTGGGTCAGTCCGAGGTCGAGGTGACCCACCGGCCGAGCACGTCGGCCACGGCCTGCTTCTGCATCGGCTTGGTGAGGAAGTCGTCCATGCCGGCCGCCAGGCACCGGTCCCGCTCGCCCTCGGTGACGCCGGCGGTCAGGGCGATCACGGGCGTACGGCGGCCGCCGTCCTCGCGCCGGCGGAGCTCCTCGGTGGTCTGGTAGCCGTCCAGGCCGGGCATCTGGATGTCCATGAGCACGGCGTCGAAGTCCTGCTCGGCCAGCAGCGTGAGCGCCTGCTCGCCGTCCTCGACGGTCTCGGTGTGGTAGCCGAGGCTGTGCAGGACGCCCGCGGCGACCATGAGGTTCACCTCGCTGTCGTCGACCACGAGCACCCGCGCGCGGAGCGGCTCGGCCGGCGCGTGCTCCGGAGCGGGTGTGGCGGGTCCGGCGACGACCCGCTCGCGGTCGTGGGCGCGCGCGACCACCTCCTCGAGCGCGGTGCGCAGCAGCGACATCGGCACCGGCTTCGAGAGCGAGACGGCGAGCGAGGCGGCCTCGGTCTCGGCGCGGCTGAGGTCGGGGCCCGACGTGAGCAGTACCCGCCCGGTGACGTCGAGCGAGGGGTCGGCGGCCGCCCGCCGGGCGAGCTCCAGCCCGTCGACGTCGGGCATGCAGAGGTCGAGCACCGCCAGGTCGTAGGGGCGGCCGGCGTCGGCCGCTGCGCGCATCCGGTCGAGGGCGGGCTCGGCGGCGGCCTCGACGTCGACGGTCATCCCCCAGTACGCGAGCTGGTCGTGCAGGACGGTGCGGTTGGTGGCGTTGTCGTCGACGACGAGCACGTGCAGCCCGGCGAGCGGCACGTCCGGGGGCGGCGCGGCCGTCGTCGGGTCCTCGGCGGGCAGCAGCGGCAGCGTGAACCAGAACGTGCTGCCGTCGCCCTCCTCGCTCGCGACGCCGATCTCGCCGCCCATCGCCTCGACCAGCCGGCTCGAGATCGCCAGCCCGAGCCCGGTGCCGCCGTAGCGGCGGGTGGTGGAGGAGTCGGCCTGCGAGAACGCCTCGAACAGCTTCGTCCGACCTTCCTCGGAGAGCCCGATCCCGGTGTCGCTCACCTCGAAACGCACGAGCAGCCGGCCGTCGTCGGCGACGGCGGTGTCGTCGCGGCTCGCCCGCACCACGACCTCGCCGTCCTGGGTGAACTTCACAGCGTTGCCGACCAGGTTGATGAGCACCTGGCGGATCCGGGACGGGTCGCCGCGCACCGCGAGCGGCAGCTCGGGCGAGCAGTACGCGAGCAGCTCGAGGTCCTTGCGGCGGGCGGCCTCCGCCACGATCGCGGCTGCGCCCTCGACGACGGTGGGGAGGTCGAAGTCGACCGACTCCACCTCCAGCCGGCCGGCC
This sequence comes from uncultured Actinomycetota bacterium, assembly GCA_963780355.1. Lineage (GTDB taxonomy): Bacteria > Actinomycetota > Actinomycetes > Propionibacteriales > Nocardioidaceae > Nocardioides. Next base: position 408,279 of record CAWABT010000001.1, on the reverse strand, counting down.
TCGATCTTGGAGAAGTCGAGGATCTCGTTGATCACGTCGAGCAGACCGTGGCCTGCCTGCCGCACGCCCTCGGCGTACTGCCGCTGCCGGTGGCTGAGCTCGGTGGTGAGCATCAGGTCGTTGAGCCCGATGACGCCGTTCATCGGGGTGCGGATCTCGTGGCTCATCGTGGCCAGGAACTCCGACTTGGCCAGCGACGCCGCGAGCGCGAGGTCGCGGGCATCCGCGAGCTGGGCCTTCGACCGGCGCTCGGCGGTGAGCATCCGCCAGGTGCGCACGAAGGCCACGCCGACCAGCGCGAACAGCCCGACCACGGCCGCGACGACGCGCACGTCGGCGCGGGCGGCGTGGTCGAGGAGCAGGAGGATCCCGGGCAGCAGCAGCGGGAGGACGGCGATCGCGACCGCGCCGAGCAGCGACCCGTCCTCGTCGTCGCCCTCGAGCAGCCGGCCGCTCCGGCGCCGCTGCCACCACGGCACGGCCGCCATCAGCGCGACACCGGACATCCACAGCGCGTCGAGCCACCGCAGCGCGCTGCCGTCGGTGGGCTTCAGGAGGTAGACGATGTCGGCGAGCAGCCAGCACCCGAGACCGACCACCAGCGGCCAGCCGAGCGCGGCGCGCCGCTGCGGCGCCACCACCACCCGCGCGAGCAGCGCGAGCAGCACGGCGTCGAGCACGGGGTAGCCGGCGAGCACGATCCGGTCGGCGACGGGAGTGGTGGTGTCGCCGACGATGTCGCGCACGGAGGTCGTCCAGATCACGAGCACCGCGACGATCGCCACGGTGACGGCGTCGAGCAGCGCCTCGACGTCGACACGGCGTCGGTCGTGGCGGTCGGACACCACGACGACGAGCACCGCGGCGCCGAGGCCGAGGTAGCCGACGTAGTAGCCGATGTCGGCGAGCGACCGGGTGGGCTCGCTCCCCATGGCCACGTAGACCAGGTACGTGGCCTCGCCGATCGTGGTGGCGGTCGAGGCCGGCGCTCACCAGCCCGCCGACGAGCCGGCGTCCGGGCGGGGTGCGGAGCGTGGCCACGATGGCGGCCGCGGACGCCAGGATGTGAACCGCGAGGTAGGCCGGGTTGGACAGGCCGGTGTCGAACGCGACCACGTGGATCACGATGAGCATGCCGCAGAGCCCCCACAGCGCGAGGACGGGGCGCGGCATGGCGCCAGCGTACGGCCGCACTCAGCGCAGCCAGGCGAGCACGAGGCGCGTCGTGCGCTCCAGCTGCGCCCGCTCGACGACGGCGGGCACATCGCCGGCCGAGTGGTACGCGGCGTACGGCACGCTGCCGAGCCGGGCGCCGGGCAGGCCCACGCGGGCGAAGGACCAGTGGTCGCTGGAGCGCTGGAACGGGTCGTCGACGGTCGGCACGCCGGCCCGGCGGCCGGCGGCCCGCAGCGCCTCGGTGAGCGCGTTCGGCTCGGCCGGGCTGCCGACCGGGACGGCGTCGCCCACGCCGACCCGGTCCAGCGACACCATCCCGCGCAGCGAGCGGCGCTGCGCCGCCGTCAGCGAGGCCACGTAGGAGCGGGAGCCGTAGTGGTGGTCGTCGTCGGTGGGACCGCGCGGCTCCTCGGACCCGAACGTCACGAGCACGACCGGCAGCCGGGTGCGGCGGGCGGCCAGTGCCTCGGCGACGGCGAGCAGGACGCCGATGCCCGAGGCGTTGTCCTCCGCGCCCGGCGCCTGCGGCACGGTGTCGAGGTGGGCGCCCACCACCAGCCAGGGCCGGCCCGGCCGGACGTCGCCGCGGGTGGCGACCAGGTTCACCGAGGTGCCGGCCGGCACCGGCACGCCCCACGAGACCCCGCCCGGCGTCCGGAACCGCTGCCGCGTGACCTGCCAGCCGTGGCCGGTGAGCTCGTCCGTCACCCAGGCGGCCGCGCGGCGGAAGGCCGGCGAGGTGCCGTGGCGCGGTCCGATCTCGCCGGCGAGGCGGCGCACCGCGGCGAGCGCCGTCGTCACCCGGGCGTCGTCGGGGGAGATGCGGGGGTCGGGCCGCGGCGGCTCGGCGGTGGGCGTCGGCTCGGGTGCGGGCGCCGTCGAGGTGGTGCTCGTGGACGGCGTCGGCGCAGGTGCACCCGCCTCGTCGCCGGTGCAGCCGGTCAGCAGGAGAACGAGCGCCAGGACGGGGAACAACCCCGCGCGCCGACCCGTTGTGCCCTCTGACAGACTTGAGCGCATCCCACTCAACTTGAGTGACACGATCCCTCACCACCACTCATCCACCCCCTATCACGGAGGTAGCAACACCATGGCACGTGCTGTCGGCATCGACCTGGGGACGACGAACAGCGTCGTCTCGGTCCTCGAGGGTGGCGAGCCCACCGTCATCGCCAACGCCGAGGGTGCCCGCACCACCCCGTCCGTCGTCGCCTTCGCCAAGTCCGGCGAGGTGCTCGTCGGCGAGGTCGCGAAGCGCCAGGCGGTCACCAACGTCGACCGGACGATCCGGTCGGTCAAGCGCCACATGGGCACCGACTGGAACGTCACGATCGACGACAAGTCGTTCACCGCGCAGCAGATCAGCGCGTTCGTGCTGCAGAAGCTGAAGCGCGACGCCGAGGCCTACCTCGGCGAGCCGGTCACCGACGCGGTCATCACCGTGCCGGCGTACTTCTCCGACTCCCAGCGGCAGGCCACCAAGGAGGCCGGCGAGATCGCGGGCCTCAACGTCTCGCGCATCGTCAACGAGCCCACCGCGGCCGCGCTGGCCTACGGCCTCGACAAGAGCGACGGCGACCAGACCATCCTCGTCTTCGACCTCGGCGGCGGCACGTTCGACGTGTCCCTCCTCGAGGTCGGCAAGGACGACGACGGCTTCTCCACCATCGAGGTCAAGGCGACCTCCGGTGACAACCACCTCGGTGGCGACGACTGGGACAACAAGGTCGTCGAGTGGATGGTCACCAAGTTCAAGAACGCCAACGGCGTCGACCTCGCGGCCGACAAGATCGCCAAGCAGCGGCTCCAGGAGGCCGCGGAGAAGGCGAAGATCGAGCTGTCGTCGTCCTCCGAGACCACGGTGCACCTGCCCTACATCACCCACGGCGAGTCGGGCCCGCTGCACTTCGAGGAGAAGCTGACCCGCTCGGAGTTCCAGAAGCTCACCTCCGACCTGCTCGACCGCACCAAGGCGCCGTTCCAGAGCGTGCTCAAGGACGCCGGCGTCTCGGTCGGCGACGTCGACCACGTCGTCCTCGTGGGCGGCTCGACCCGCATGCCCGCCGTCACCGAGGTCGTGAAGGACCTGCTCGGCGGCAAGGAGCCCAACAAGGGCGTCAACCCCGACGAGGTCGTCGCCGTCGGCGCCGCGCTCCAGGCCGGCGTGCTGAAGGGCGAGGTCAAGGACGTCCTGCTGCTCGACGTGACCCCGCTGTCGCTGGGCATCGAGACCAAGGGCGGGGAGTTCAACGTCCTGATCGAGCGCAACACCACGATCCCGACCAAGCGCACGCAGATCTACACCACCGCCGACGACAACCAGCCGTCGGTGGAGATCAAGGTGGCGCAGGGCGAGCGCGCGATGTGGGCGCAGAACCAGCCGCTCGGCAACTTCGACCTGACCGGCCTGCCGCCGGCCCCGCGCGGCCTTCCGAAGATCGAGGTCACCTTCGACATCGACGCCAACGGCATCGTCCACGTGACGGCCAAGGACCAGGGCTCCGGCAAGGAGCAGTCGATGACGATCACCGGCGGCTCGGCGCTCGGCAAGGACGAGATCGACCGGATGATCCAGGAGGCCGAGCAGTACGCCGAGGAGGACGCCAAGCGGCGCGAGGCGGTCGAGGCGCGCAACCAGGCCGACCAGCTCGTCTACACCACCGAGAAGTTCCTCGCCGACAACGGCGACAAGATCCCCGAGGACGTGCGGACCGAGGTGCAGACCGACGTCGACGCGCTGAAGAAGACCCTCGAGGATCCCGAGGCCGATCCCGCCGCCATCGGCGCCGGCGTCAGCAAGCTCAACGAGTCGAGCCAGAAGATGGGCGCGGCGATGTATGCGGCGGCCGAGGCCGACGCCTCCGCCGCGGGCGGCACCACCGGCGCCACCGGTGAGGCCGACGACGACATCGTCGACGCCGACGTCGTGGACGCCGAGGTCGTCGACGACGAGCCCAACTCGGGCTCGGACGGCTCGGACGGCTCGGACGGCGAGAACAAGTGACCGCCGGCCACGACGGATCCTTCGGGGACGACGCGGCCGAGATGGCGAACGAGACCGAGGTCGAGGCTCCCCTGGGTGACCAGGGTGCCTCGGCCACGGCCGACTCGGTGACCGACCCCGGTGCGCAGTCCGACATCAGCGGTGTCGACAACTGGCTCGAGGAGGGCGGCCCGCTGGAGCCGTCCGACGAGGCCGAGACCGACGCCGCGGGCGCACCGGCCGACGGCGGCGACCCGCTGGCCGCCGCGCAGCAGGCCCTCGACGAGCTGACGCTCGACCTGAAGCGGCTGCAGGCGGAGTACGTCAACTACAAGCGCCGGGTGGAGCGGGACCGCGACCTGGTGCGGCAGAACGCCACCTACGCCGTCCTCGGGCCCATCGTCGAGGTGCTCGACACCGTCGACCGGGCCCGCGAGCACGGCGACCTCGATCCCGGCCTCCAGACGGTGGCCGACCAGCTCGAGCGCACGGTGACGACCCTCGGCCTGGTGAAGTTCGGTGCCGTCGGCGACGCCTTCGACCCCGCCCTCCACGAGGCCCTCAGCCACGTCGGCGAGGACCCCGAGGTCGAGGTCACCACCTGCAAGGTCATCGCCAAGTCCGGCTACCGCATCGGCGACCGCGTCGTCCGGGCCGCGCAGGTGCTGGTGGTCGACCCGCCGGGCTGAGCGGGCTGCATCCGCCGCCATCATCGACACACAGCGAGAGGAGGGGTGACCCGTGACGGAGGAGTTCCGGCCCGACTGGGCGCAGAAGGACTTCTACGCCGTGCTCGGGGTGGCCAAGGACGCGTCGGCGTCCGACATCAAGAAGGCCTACCGCAAGCTCGCGCGGGAGAACCACCCCGACTCCAACCCGGGCGACACCGCCAAGCACGAGAAGTTCAAGGCGGTCGCGGAGGCCTACGACGTCGTCGGTGACGCCGAGAAGCGCCAGCAGTACGACGAGATGCGGCGCCTGTACGCCGGCGGCGGCATGGGCGGGTACGGCTTCGGCGGGACCCGCGGCCAGGGCGGCGGCTTCAACCTCGAGGACCTGCTCGGCGACCAGCCGGGGGCCGGCGGCTTCGCCGACATGTTCGGCCAGATGTTCGGCCCCGGCACCGGCACGCGCCGGCAGCAGCAGGTGCGGCGTCCGGTCAAGGGCGACGACGTCGAGACCACCGCCACCATCGGGTTCCTCGACGCGATCGAGGGCGTCACGATCTCGCTGCGCCTCACCACCGACGGCGCGTGCGGCACGTGCAACGGCACCGGCGGCAAGCCCGGCACCCGGCCGCACCGATGCCGGGAGTGCGAGGGCACCGGGTACGTCGTGATGTCGATGGGCGGCGCGTTCGCCGTCAACGAGACCTGCCCGGCGTGCGGCGGCCGGCAGCTCGTGTACGACGAGCCGTGCCCCACCTGCCACGGCTCGGGCCGCGGCACCGCGGCCCGCACCATCCAGGCCCGCATCCCCGCGGGCGTGAAGGACGGACAGCGGATCCGGCTCAAGGGCAAGGGCGCCGCCGGCCAGAACGGCGGGCCGGCCGGCGACCTGTTCGTCAAGGTGAGCGTCACCGGCCACCGGGTCTTCGGCCGCAGCGGCGACCACCTCACCCTCGACGTCCCGGTCTCCTTCGACGAGGCCGCGCTCGGTGGGGAGGTCAAGATCCCCACCCTCGGTGGCGGCCCGGTCACCCTCAAGCTGCCCGCGGGCACCCCGAACGGCCGCACCTTCCGGGTCCGCGGCAAGGGCGTGGGCCGCGCCGACGGCAGCCACGGCGACCTGCTCGCCACCGTGCAGGTGCAGGTGCCCGCCGTGCTCGACGACGCCGCCCGCGCCGCCGTCGAGGCCTACCGCGAGGCCACCGCCGGCAAGCAGCTGCGTGCCGGGCTGTTCGACGGCGCCGCGACATGAGCTTCCAGCCGCCCGAGCCGGACGCCGCCGTCTACGTGATCTCGGTGGCCGCCCAGCTCACCGGCCTGCACCCCCAGACGCTGCGCACCTACGAGCGGATGGGCCTCATCACCCCCGGCCGCACCGTCGGCGGTGGACGGCGCTACTCGACCCGCGACCTCGAGCTGCTCCGCTCCATCTCCGAGCTCACCGGCGCCGGCATCGGCATCGAGGGCGTGCGCCGCATCCTCGACCTCGAGCACCAGGTCGACGCGCTGCGCGCCCGCAACGCCGAGCTCGCCGCCGAGCTCGAGGCCACCCGCGAGGCGCTGCGGACGGCGGCCCGCGTGACCCGCGCCCCCGACCGGCTGCCGGTCCCACGTCGCGAGGACCCCACCCAGGCGCTCGTCGTCTGGCGCCGCCCCGGCTGAGCCCGCCCGGTTACCCGGGACGCCGTGTGGCGGCAACCACTAGTCTCCGCTGGTGGACTGGCTCCTGGACCCGGTGCGTCACTGGGCCGCCGACGTCCATTGGTTCGCCTTCCTCAGCATCCCCGTCTTCACCGGGGTGATCGGCTGGCTGATCAACTGGTCGGGGCTGTGGATGCTGTTCTCGCCGGTGCGGTTCCGGGGCGTCAAGGTGCCCGGGATGCGCGAGCTCGCCAGCGTGCTGCCGCGCAAGTTGCAGGAGGTGCCCGGCGTCCTCCAGGGCGGCGTCGGCTGGCAGGGCATCGTGCCGGCGCGGGCCGCGAAGATGGGCAGCATCGCCGTCGACAAGGCGATCGCGAAGCTCGGGACGCCGTCGGAGTTCTACCAGCATCTCGAGCCCGACAAGATCGCCGAGCACATCGTCACCGTGTTCCGACCGGAGATCCCCGAGCTCGTCGACCAGGTGATGCGCAGCGAGCACCCGCGGCTGTGGCGCGACCTGCCCGGCCCGGTGAAGGAGGCCGTCTACTCAAGGGTGCAGGCGCAGCTGCCGTCGGTGGTCGGCCGGGTCACCACCGAGATCGGCATCCACATCGACCAGCTGCTCGACCCGAAGATCATGGTGATCGACCACTTCCGCGAGAACCCCGCGCTGGTGGTGCGGATCTTCCGCGACTTCGGCCAGCGCGAGCTCAACCTCATGGTGCTGTTCGGCTTCGTGTTCGGGTTCCTGCTCGGCATCCCGGTGGCGATCGTCGACAGCATCGCCCACCAGTGGTGGCTGCTGCCGATCCTCGGGATCGTGGTCGGCTGGGTCACCAACGCGCTCGGGATGTGGCTGATCTTCGAGCCGCCCGAGCCGAAGCGGATCCTCGGCATCAAGGTGCACGGGCTGTTCCTGCGCCGGCAGGACGAGGCCGCCGAGGTGTACGCCCAGATCATCGCCGACGACGTCATCACCCTCGAGCGCATCGGCGACTTCCTGCTCGACGGGCCGCGCGGCGACCGCACCCGCGCCATGCTCGCCACCGCGCTGCGACCCGCCATCGACCAGGCCGCCGGGCCGGCCCGCGCCGCGCTGCGGGTGGCGATGGGGAGCAGCCGGTTCGACAGCATCCGTGAGTCGGTGGCGCAGGAGGCGGTCGGCCGCACGATCACGCCGTTCAAGGACGCCGAGTTCAGCAAGCAGCAGGCCGACAAGATCCGCACCCTCGTGGCTACCCGCACCAAGGAGCTCCCGCCCACCGACTTCGTGGAGATGATGCGCTCGGCGATCAAGGAGGACGAGTGGATGCTCTACGCCCACGGCGCGATCATGGGGGCGGCGGGCGGGCTGATCCACCTGGCGATCTTCGGGGTGCAGGGCGGATGAGCGACGACTACGACGAGCAGGAGGTGCTCGGCCCCCGGCTGCCCGAGCTGCTCCAGCCCACCGTCGACTCGATGCCCGGGCTCGCCCGCGTGGCTGCCGCGGCGGCCTGGCACACCACGGAGTGGGGCGTGCGCACCAGCGCCAAGGCCTGGCTGCGGGTCGGCCGCGCCGCCACCGACCAGCGCGAGGCCCGTGCCCTCGCCCGCGACGCCGGCCAGGCGCTCGCCGTCGTCGGCGATCTGGCGCGCTCGGTGTCGTCGGGGGTGCCGGTCGGAACCGCGCTGATGTCGGCGGGCGAGGCGCTCGGCGGCATCGTCGAGTCGACCCCGGAGACCGTCGTCGACGGCCACGTGGTGGGGTCGCGGCACGACCCGCCGACCCTGCGCGAGCGCGGTGCCGACCTGCTCGAGCGGTCCCGCGACGTGTGGAACACCGAGGAGGGCCACCCCGCCTACGAGCGGATCCTCGGCGAGCTCGCCCCCGACGAGGCGCGGATCCTCATGCTGCTGGTGAACCAGGGTCCGCAGCCGAGCGTCGACGTCCGCACCGGCGGGCCGGTCGGCGTCGTGAGCTCGCAGCTCATCGCCCCGGGGCTCAACATGATCGGCGCCCGCGCCGGCTGCCGCCGGGTCGACCAGACGCCGTCGTACCTCAACAACCTGTTCCGGCTGGGGATGGTGTGGTTCAGCCGCGAGCCGCTGCGCGACCCGCTGGAGTACCAGGTGGTCGAGGCGCAGCCGGACGTGCTGGAGGCCGTGCACTCGGTGCGGTTCGCGAAGGTGGTGCGCCGCAGCATCCACCTGACGCCGTTCGGCGAGGACTTCTGCCGCACCTGCCTGCTCGAGGAGAGCCGGCTCGACGACGAGCTGCCGCAGCACGCCACCCCGAACGCCGGGGACTCGAACGAGCCTGGTTGAGGCACGTTGTGTTGCGGGTGGGTGGCCGCGCGCGTAACACGCCGGGTCTCGCCGTCAAGGATCTCGCTCCGCTCGCCCGCTTCGCGGCGCGCCTTCGGCGCGTCCTTGACCGCGAGCCTCGTCCGGCGTGTTGCGACGGCGCACGAACGGCGGGCTCCGCCACGCCGTCCGCGCATGCGCGGCCACCTCTGAGCCGATCGGGTGTTGGTTCGGCTACATCCCGTGGTGAACCGTCGCTTCCCAAGCCGAGTTCGACGTGGGAAGCGGGGGTTCATCATGGGGAGCCGGTGCTCGCGCGACAGCTGGGGCAGGTGGGGCGCCCGCCATCAGCAGCAGGACAATTCAGTCGGCCAGCAGCGAGATCGTGAACACCGAGCCGCCCTCGGGCAGCGGGGCGTAGGTGATGTCGCCGCTCTGCGCGCGGGCCAGCGTGCGCACCACGTAGAGCCCGAGGCCGGTACCGGAGGCCACGGCGCCCTCGGCGCGGGCGAACTCGTGGAACACCTGGTCCCGGAACTCCGGCGGCACGCCGGGTCCGTGGTCGACGACGTCGATGCAGACCCGCTCGCCGTGCGCCCGTACCCGCACCTCGAACGGCGCCCTGCCGTACTTGTGGGCGTTGCTGATCAGGTTGGTGAGCATCTGCTCGAAGCGCAGCGGGTCGGCCCGCACCGACCGCTCGTCGGTGATGTCGACGTCGACGGCGAACCGGTCGGCGATGATCCCCTCGATGACGGCCCGCGGGTCGACGACCTGGAGGTCGATGCGCAGCGTGCCGCGCTGGATCTGGGCGGTGGTGAGCAGGTCGGCGGTGATCCGGTCGAGGATCCGCGCCTGCCGCGCCACCGAGTCCATCAGCCGCTGGTTCTGCTCGGGCGGCAGCAGGTTGCCCTCCCAGGCCAGGGTCTCGGCGATGCCGCAGAGCACCGCCACCGGGCCGCGCACCTCGTGGGCGGTGGTGGCGATCGCGCGCCGCAGCAGGCCGACGTCCTCGGACGGCGAGTCGAGGAACACGAGGATCGAGTAGCCGGTGCGCCGCAGCGTGGCCTTCACCCGGCCGGCCTCGACGTCGGTCTCGAAGGAGGTGTCGCCGTCGAGCCGGTGGTACGACACCAGCGAGGCGAGGTCGGGCGCGATCGTGGCCAGCGGCGTCCCGGACCGGTCGGTGCCGAGGAGGCGGGCGGCCACGGCGTTGGCGTACACCAGCCGGAAGAGCGGCTCGTCGGCGAGCTCGACGACGCCGTACGGCGCGAGCCGCAGGGTGTCCCACATCGACACGTTGGCCGGGGGCGAGACCGCGGCGGTGTCCGGTGCCTCGGTGGCGTCCAGCGGCGCGGCGGGCAGGTCGGCCGGCTGGACCGAGGTGGTGCCGGCGGCGCGCGGGGTGACCACGCTCAGCGTGCGCGGCGGCGTCGGCGTGATGCGACCCGACGTGATGTCGTCGACGTAGCCGATGATCGTCGACAGCGGCGCGCCCTTCTGCACGTAGCCGTCGGCGCCCGCGGCGATCGCGCGGGCCGACATCTGCTGGGCGCCGAAGCCGGAGAGCACGATGATCTTGCCGTCCGGCACCAGCCGGCGGAGGGTGGGCAGCGCCTCGATGCCGTCCATCACGGGCATCGCGAGGTCGATGATCACCAGGTCGGGTCGGTGCTGGCGCACGGTCTCGATGCCGGACTTGCCGTCGCCGGCCTCGGCGACCACCTCGAACCCAGCGCGCTCGAGGGCCATCCGGAGCAGCTGCCGCAGGTCGGCGGTGTCGTCGATGATGACGACGCGGAGCCGGCCGCCGGAGTCGTCGGTCACCATGCTCACCGGTCTCGCTCGTGGGGCGCGCGTTCGATGCACACGGTCGTCACCGCGGCCCCCTCCCTCACCGCCCCCAGCGGCGAGTCGCTGTCCCGCACGGTACGACGCCGGGTATACCGCTGCAGTCCGATCGCGGCGATCGGACGTGTGGTCTGGACCGCGACAGCCGGGTCCGCCGATTCCACCCGCTCACCAGAGTTGAGTGGAACAGACTCAACTTTACGAACGTTGCATTGACGGACGGCAACCGCTTCGATTCGCACCACACCCTTCCCAGGAGCCACATCCATGAGCCAGTTCGGCGCCGAGCAGTTCACCACCCGCGCCCGCGAGGCGATCGAGACCGCGCAGCGCACCGCCACGACCTCCGGCCACATCTCGGTGGAGCCGGTGCACCTGCTGGCGGCACTGCTCGCCGACGCCGACGGGTCGCCCCGCACGCTGGTCGGCAAGGCCGGGGTGGACGCCGGCGCGCTGGCCGCGAGGGCCGACGCCGCCGTCGCCGCGCTGCCCCGGGCCAGCGGCAGCACGGTGAAGACGCCGGCCGCGTCCGCGGCGCTCACTCGGGTGATCACCGCCGCGATCACGCTGGCGCCGTCGATGAAGGACGACTACGTCGCCGCCGAGCACCTGCTCATCGCGCTGGCCGGCGTCGAGTCGCCCGCCCAGGACCTGCTCGCCGCCGACGGCCTCACCGAGTCGTCGCTGCGCGACGCGTTCGACGCGCTGCGCGGCAGCCGCCGGGTCACCAGCCAGGACGCGGAGTCGAGCTACGAGTCGCTGGAGAAGTACTCGGTCGACCTCACCACCGCCGCCGAGGAGGGCGCCCTCGACCCGGTGATCGGCCGCGACGCCGAGATCCGCCGCGTCGTCCAGGTGCTCTCGCGGCGCACCAAGAACAACCCGGTGCTCATCGGCGAGCCCGGCGTCGGCAAGACCGCTGTCGTCGAGGGGCTGGCGCAGCGGGTGGTCGACGGCGACGTGCCGGACTCGCTCAAGGGCCGCCGGGTGCTCTCGCTCGACCTGGCCGCGATGGTGGCCGGCGCGAAGTTCCGCGGCGAGTTCGAGGAGCGGCTCAAGGCCGTGCTGGAGGAGATCAAGGACTCCGGCGGCCAGATCATCACCTTCATCGACGAGCTGCACACCGTCGTCGGTGCCGGGGCCGGCGGCGACTCCGCGATGGACGCCGGCAACATGCTCAAGCCGATGCTCGCCCGCGGCGAGCTGCACATGATCGGCGCCACCACGCTCGACGAGTACCGCGAGCGGGTGGAGAAGGACCCGGCGCTGGAGCGGCGGTTCCAGCAGGTCTTCGTCGGCGAGCCGTCGGTGGAGGACACCATCCAGATCCTCCGCGGCATCCGGGAGCGCTACGAGGCGCACCACAAGGTGCGGATCACCGACGCCGCGCTCGTCGCCGCCGCGTCGCTCTCCGATCGCTACATCACCGGCCGGCAGCTGCCCGACAAGGCGATCGACCTCGTCGACGAGGCCGCCTCCCGGCTCAAGATGGAGATCGAGAGCAGCCCGGAGGAGATCGACGTCCTGCGGCGCCAGGTCGACCGGCTCAAGATGGAGGAGTTCGCGCTCGACAAGGAGACCGACGAGGCCTCCGTCGTCCGGCTGGCCGACCTGCGGGCCGACCTCGCCGACAAGGAGGAGGAGCTGCGCGCCCTCGAGGCCCGCTGGGAGCAGGAGAAGTCCTCGCTCGAGGGCGAGGGCGAGCTGCGACGTCGGCTCGACCAGCTGCGCGTCGAGGCCGAGCGGGCGGAGCGCGAGGGCGACCTCGCGCACGCGAGCGAGATCCGGTACGGCCAGATCCCCGCGCTGGAGAAGCAGATCGAGACCGCCGAGTCGGTCGAGCGGTCGGAGATCGACCCGCTGGTCGGCGACGAGGTCGGCCCCGAGCAGATCGCCGAGGTCGTCGAGGCCTGGACCGGCATCCCCACCGGCCGGATGCTCGAGGGCGAGACCGCGAAGCTGATGCGGATGGAGGAGGTGATCGGCGAGCGGCTGATCGGCCAGCGGACCGCCGTCACCGCCGTCAGCGACGCCGTCCGTCGCTCCCGCGCCGGCATCTCCGACCCCGACCGGCCCACCGGCTCGTTCCTGTTCCTCGGCCCGACCGGCACCGGCAAGACCGAGCTCGCCAAGGCGCTGGCCGACTTCCTGTTCGACGACGAGCGGGCGATCGTCCGCATCGACATGAGCGAGTACTCCGAGAAGCACTCGGTGGCCCGGCTCGTCGGTGCCCCTCCCGGCTACGTCGGCTACGACGAGGGCGGCCAGCTCACCGAGGCGGTGCGTCGCCGGCCGTACTCCGTCGTCCTGCTCGACGAGGTGGAGAAGGCCCACCCCGAGGTCTTCGACATCCTGCTCCAGGTGCTCGACGACGGCCGGCTCACCGACGGCCAGGGCCGCACCGTCGACTTCCGCAACACGTTGCTGGTGCTCACCAGCAACCTCGGCTCGATGTACCTCGTCGACCCCGCGCTGTCGCCGGAGAAGAAGAACGAGGCCGTGATGGGCGTCGTGCGGCAGAGCTTCAAGCCCGAGTTCCTCAACCGGCTCGACGAGATCGTGCTCTTCGACGCCCTCACCAAGGACGAGCTGTTCCACATCGTCGACCTCCAGCTCGACCTGCTGCGCAAGCGGCTGGCCGGCCGCCGGGTCACGATCGAGGTCACCGAGGCCGCCAAGCGCTGGCTCGCCGACACCGGCTACGACCCCGCCTACGGCGCCCGCCCGCTCCGCCGGCTGGTGCAGCAGGCGATCGGCGACCCGCTCGCCAAGCTGCTCATCAGCGGCCAGGTGCTCGACGGCGGGTCGGTCACCGTCGACCACGGCGAGGACGGCCTCACGCTCTCCGGCTGACCGCCGTCACCGGTCGCGGAACCAGGCCTTCGACTCGGCCCGGTTGAGGAGCAGGCCGACGGCGACGCACGCGGCGAGGGGGACCGCCGCGATGAGGCTCCCGAGCACGGTGGAGAGCAGGCAGAGCGCGCCCGCACAGCCGCCGCTGACGATCAGGGTGATCGCGGCCCAGCGGCGCCGGCGCAGGGTGAGGAAGGCGAGCACCGAGGCCGCGACGCTCCACAGCACCAGGCCGACCACGGTGGCCACGACGATGCCGATCACGACGCCGTCGGTGATGCCCTGCTCCTTCAGCTGCGGGTTCTGGTCGCGCAGCTGGCCGATGAGGTCGTCGGAGTCGACGAGCACCACGGCCATGCTGGCCAGCGAGCCGAGGGCCACCAGCGCGGAGCTGACCCAGGTGACGATGCACGCGGTCAGCACCGGCCGAGGCCGCCGCGCGGTCGTGGTGGGCCAGGCGGCCGGCGGCGCGAGGACGGCGACCGCGCCGTCCTGCGGCGTCTCCCGCGGGGCCGGCGGCTCCGTCGCGCCCTCGGTGGGTGCGGTCGGTCGGGTCGGTTCGGCCGGAGCCGGTGGGGTGTCGCCGAACCACTCGCGGGCCTGCGGCGACCACAGCATCACGATGGCGGCCACCACGACGAAGGCGATCAGCCCGCCGACCACCATGCCGGCGAGCAGCAGCACCGGCGCGAGGAAGGTCAGCACCCGGCGACTGGCGCGCGAGCGGCGCAGCACCTCGAAGCCGAGGATGGCGGCCGCGGCGGCGGCCCCGCCCGCGAGCAGCGAGAAGACCTGCTCGATCCGCTGCACGTCGTCGACCGTCAGTCCGAGGTCGTCGAACGGCGGGTCGGCCACCAGCTTGCCGGCCGCCTCCTGCGACTCCAGCGTCCCGAGCTCGGAGACGTGCTGGAAGGCCATGAGCACCAGGAACGCGGCGCCGATCATGATCAGCCAGGCGCACCAGCTGACGACGCGGGGTCGCGCTGGGGTCTCGGCCATGGGCCGATCCTCTCAAACGGCCGGTCAGCCGGGCACGTGCAGGTCGGCGGCGGCCAGCCGGCCGACCGCGTCGGTGATCACCTCGCGCCGCTTGCAGAACGCCCAGCGCACCAGGTGACGACCGGCGTCCTGGTCGTCGTAGAAGCCCTGCGCCGGGATCGCCACCACGCCGGCGCGCTCGGGCAGCGCCAGGCAGAACGACCGGCCGTCGTCCCAGCCGAGGTGGCGGACGTCGGAGGTCGCGAAGTAGGTGCCCTCGGGCGCGCGCGTCGGCAGGCCGGCATCCGCGAGCCCGGCGAGCAGCAGGTCGCGCCGCTCCTGCAGGTCGGCGGCGAGCGTCCGCGGGAAGTCGCCGTGCTCGGCGAGGGCGTGCGCCACCGCCGGCTGCAACGGGGCGCCCGAGGTGTAGGTGAGCCACTGCTTCGCGGCGAGGACGGCGCCCACGAGCGCCGCCGGGCCGGTGGCCCAGCCGACCTTCCAGCCGGTCACCGAGTAGGACTTGCCGGCGCTCGACAGCGTCAGCGTGCGCTCCCACATCCCCGGCAGCGTCGCGATCGGCACGTGCTCGTGGTCGTCGAACACCAGGTGCTCGTACACCTCGTCGGTGATGACGACGAGGTCGTGCTCGCGGGCGACGTCGGCCACCCCCTCGAGCTCGGCGCGGGTGAGCACGGTGCCGGTGGGGTTGTGCGGGCTGTTGAGCAGCACGAACCGGGTGCGCGGCGTGACGGCGGCCCGCAGCTCGTCGATGTCGAGCCGGAAGTCGGGCGCCCGCAGGGTCACCGGCCGCCGCACCCCGCCGGCCATCTGGAGCATCGCGACGTAGGAGTCGTAGTACGGCTCGAGCACCACCACCTCGTCGCCCGGCTCGACCAGGCCGAGCAGCGCCGCGGCGACCGCCTCGGTGCAGCCGGTGGTGACCACCACCTCGGCGTCCGGGTCGAGCTCGAGGCCGTAGTGCCGCTTCTGGTGGTCGGCGACGGCGCGGCGCAGGGCCGGGATCCCGATGCCGGGCGCGTACTGGTTGGCGCCGTCCCGGAGCGCCGCGGCCGCGGCGGCGAGCACCTCCGGCGGGCCGTCCTCGTCGGGGAACCCCTGGCCGAGGTTGAGCGCTCCGGTGCGGACGGCGAGCGCCGACATCTCGGCGAAGATCGTGGGCGGGATGCCGGCGAGGCGGGAGACGGGCACCCGGCTACTGTGCCAGCCGTGACCGCGACCGACCCCGACCTCGCCGCCGACATCGACGCGACCTGCCGCCTCACCGGCGAGTTCACGCTCCGGTCGGGCCAGGTGTCGTCGGAGTACTTCGACAAGTACCTGTTCGAGGCCGATCCCATCCTGCTGGCCCGGGTGGCCCGGGAGATGATCCAGCTCGTCCCGCAGGACACCGACCTCCTCGGCGGTCTCGAGATGGGCGGCATCCCCATCGCCACCTCGATCAGCGGCATCCTCGGCATGCCCGCGCTCTTCGTGCGCAAGCAGGCCAAGACCTACGGCACCCACAAGCTGGCCGAGGGACCGCCGTTCGACGGCAAGCGGGTCACCCTGATCGAGGACGTGATCACCACCGGCGGCGCCGTGCGCGACGCCGTGGGCGCGCTGCGCGAGGGCGGGGCCGTGGTCGACGTCGTCGTCTGCGCGATCGACCGCAGCCCCGAGGGCGAGAACCCGCTCGCCGACGTCGGCCTCGAGGTGCGCGCCGTGCTCACCAAGGCCGAGCTGGACGCCGTCCGGGGCTGATCTGCCTCAGTCGGCCGGCTGCGGCTCGGTGCTCGGCTGCGGCTCGGCGGCGGCGTCGCGCTTCTCGTCGCGGTCGCCGTGCCGACGGTGCTTCCAGCCCTCGTAGACCAGCGGGAGGATCGTGAAGATCAGGATCGCGATCATCGCGTAGTCGATGTTCTCGCCGATCGACGGGAACGTGGCGCCGAGGAAGTAGCCGAGCATCGTGATGCTGAAGACCCACAGCACCGCGCCGATCGCGCTCCAGGTGAAGAACCGGCGCCGCTCCATCATCGTGACGCCGGCGACGACCGTGATGTAGGTGCGGACGAACGGCACGAACCGGCCGAGCACCAGCGCCTTGTTGCCGTGCTTGTCGAAGAACGCGGTGGTGTTGTCGAAGTACTTGCGCTTGAGGATGCGCCCGTCGCGCTCGTAGAGCGGTGGCCCGAGCTTGCGGCCGATCTCGTAGCCCGCGACGTTGCCCAGGAAGGCCGCGACGGACAGCAGCACGAGGGCGACGACCAGCTCGATGCCGGGGGTGTCCATGCCGAAGATGTGGATCTGCTCGCCGGCGATGAACAGGCCGAGCGCGAACAGCAGGGTGTCACCGGGGAGGAACGGGAAGAACAGTCCGCACTCGACGAAGATGATGACGAGGCTGATCCAGATCAGGGATCCCCCGAAGTTCTCCAGCAGCCACTCGGGCTCCATCCACTTGATGCCCAACAGCATCGGGGTCAGGGCCTCGAAGTGCACGGCACCAACGCTACCTGCCGTACCCTCACGCCGTGCCGGATAAGGAGAACCGGGCACCCTACGACCCGATGCCCCACGGGCCGCCCGAGATCGGCGTCGGGCCCTGGCCCGGGGTGTGGCCCGCAGGACCCGGCAGCGAGGTCTACGACCCGGCGCTGCTGGCCGACGGCGACCGCCGCAACGTCGTCGACCGCTACCGGTACTGGACCGTCGAGGCGATCCGCGCCGACCTCGACACCCGCCGCCACGGGTTCCACGTCGCCATCGAGAACTGGCAGCACGACTTCAACATCGGCACCATCGTCCGCTCCGCGAACGCGTTCCTCGCCGCCGAGGTGCACATCGTCGGCAACCGCCGCTGGAACCGCCGCGGCGCGATGGTCACCGACCGCTACCAGCACCTGCGGCACCATCCGGACGTCGACGCGCTGGCCGGCTACCTGGCCGACGCCGGCGTGCCGCTCTGGGGCATCGACAACCTGCCCGGCTCGGTGCCGCTCGAGCAGGCGTCACTGCCCGAGCGGGTCTGTCTGCTCTTCGGTCAGGAGGGGCCCGGCCTCTCCGAGCCCGCCCGCGCCGCCTGCGCCGGCACCTACTCGATCGCGCAGTTCGGCTCGACCCGCTCGATCAACGCCTCGGCCGCGGCCGCGATCGCCATGCACCGCTGGGTGTGCGAGCACACCCGACGTTGATCGAGCCTGTCGAGATCCCGGAAGGCGTCTCGACAGGCTCGACGAACGTGCTCAGTCAGAAGCGGCGGCGGCAGGGGCCGAGGTCGACCACCCGGCGCTGGCCGCGCTCGAGGAAGACCTTCATGCTCTGCAGGACCTGGCCGTTCCGGCGCTCGCAGGTGAGCGTGTAGCTCTCCTTGCGACCCGCGGTGTAGCGGGTGACCGCGTCGAACTGCTTGACGTCGACGGTGTAGGTCGGCGTCGCCGAGGCGAAGTTGATCACCCGGATCACGTAGGTGCCGGCCGGCGCGTTGGACACGGTGGCCCGCTCCTTCTCGCCGACGAAGTTGCCCGAGGAGCCGACCTCGACGAGCTTGCCGTCGACCTTGCGGTAGACCTCGAGGTCGAGGTCGTCCGGGGTGGGCCAGTCCAGCGTGATGTCGAGCAGCGCGGACGGCTCCGCGGCGACGTACTCGTAGTCGGTCTGGCTGTTCGGTGCCGGTGCGACGCCCTCGAAGCGCTTGCTGGCGAACGGCGCGGTGGCGAGCACCTGGTAGGGGCGCGGCTGCACGACGGGGCGGGTCGACGGGTTCACGATCCAGTTGAACGGACCCGAGTTCGCGGCGGTGAACGAGGTGTTCACGAAGTCCTTGAAACCGCCCTCCCACGTCGGCGACGTGAAGTTCTTCCTCAGCCGGACCACGGCGCCGCGCGGCGCCGACCCGACCAGCCGGCCGCTGTAGCGGGTGTCGACGGCGTGCTCGAGGGCGATGAGGTAGGCCTCGCGGTTGCCCTTGCCGGCGTACTTGCCCTTGCCGAGGTACTCGCTGACGACGTCGGGGAACGGCGGGTGGAACTCGTTCGGGCCGATCTCGAAGGTATAGCCGTAGCCGCCGGTGGCGTTGTAGCTGTAGTCCTCGGTGGTGCCGGTGGTGTCGTACAGCTGCCAGCCGTGGATGTTGGCGTAGCCGTTCTGCGCGGTCATCCGGGCGCCGAGCCGCTTGAGCCCGCGCTCGTCGGGCGCGTCGCCGACCGGCTTGCCGTCGTGCCCGGTGGTGATCGGGTTGACCCCGTTGGGCCGCAGCACGAGGTTCGAGAACGTGTGGTTCGAGATCAGCATCGTGATCTGCTCGGTGCGGACCAGGTCGCGGATGTTGAGGGTCTCCGGCTCCGAGAACGCCGCGGCGCCGCGGTAGGTCGGGTCGGCCGGCACGTCGGAGGCGCCGGGGCCGCCCCAGAACCCGCCGTAGTTGCGGTTCAGGTCGGTGCCGGGGCCGTAGCCGCCGGGGGTGGTGGCCAGACCCGCGCAGCTGCCGTCGGGGGTGTCCTCCCCGTCGACGAGCCGGCAGTTCTTCCGCATGTAGGCGCGGCCGGGGGTGCCGAGGATCGTCGCCGTGCCGCCGCCGTCGGTCTCCCGCAGGTCGACGTACTCGCCGTCCTGGCGGGAGTAGGTGAAGCCGTCGACGTTCACGACCGGGACGACGATCACGCGCGAGCGGTTGAGCAGGCTCGTGATGCGACGGCTCTTGCCGTAGCTCTTGGCCAGGTCGACCGCGAACTCCATGGCCAGCTCGCCCGAGGGCCACTCGCGGGCGTGGTGGGCGCCCATGAGCAGGAAGGTCGGCTTGGCGGGGTTGCGGTTCTTGATGCCGGCGCCGATCTCGACGGCCCGCACGATGCGGCCGTCGAGCGTGGGCCGCTTGAGCCGGAAGTTACGGACCAGGTTCGGGTAGCGCTTCTGCAGCCCGGCCATGTCCTTCACGTAGTCCTCGTAGAACCGGTAGGACGTGCGGCCGGAGGGGAGCCGCGAACGGGCGACGTTCGCGGCGTAGGCCTCGTTGATCTCGGCGATCTCGACGCCGCGGGCCACCAGGTCGGGGATCCGGACGTCGTAGCTGAAGCCGGCGCCCTCGAGTGCGGCCAGGTCGGCCGGCGTGTGCAGCACGACCTCGATGTAGTCGTGGCCGGCGTGCTCGGTGAGGTCGAGCCCCAGCGACTGGAGCCGCTGCTTCGCGGCCCGGGTCGGGGTATCGACGGTGACGAGCTGCGGCGCGAACGCCGCCTCCTGCTCGGCACTGGAGACGGAGGACGTCGCGACCTGGGTGGTCGCGGTGGCGATCAGGGCGGCGGCCACCAGGCCGGCGGCGGCCGCGCGGCGGGGTCGGCGTGTGAGCAAGCGGGGGAGACGGGGCATCGAGGCTCTCCTGAAGTCGGTCGAGACGCTGACTCCTCAACGAGCCTCACCCCGCGGGGTCACGCCCGGGCCGTGCGGGCGGCGACCTCAGCCGCGCCGGAGGACCGTGAGCAGGTGGAGCATCACCAGCTCGGCCACCGCGCCCCGGGCCGGCAGGTCGGCGACCAGGTAGGCCCGGCCGCGCAGCCCGCGCGGGGAGAACGAGGTGGTCTGGGTGACCCGCGTCCCGCCGTCGGCCGGGTCGACCTCGGTGATGACGCGCACCCGACCCGGCGCGCGCACCGCGGCCTCGAGCACCAGCCGGCGCCGCTCGGGCGAGGCCTCGCGCACCTCCCAGAACCCGACCCGGTCGCCCGCGGCCAGGAACCGCCGGCCCGGCGTCGGCCAGCGCCGACCGGCTCCGCCCACCAGCCGGTCGAGCGCGCCGCGGAACGCGTACGGCGCGGCGTCGACGTACCACTGCGGCGCGTCCTCCCCGGAGGCGACGACGCCCCACACCGTCTCCGGGGGCGCGGCGACCAGCGCCGAGCGGGTGCTCGTGGTCAGTGTCCGCCGTCGATCCACGACCTGAGGCTACGGACGGGTAGCGAATAGGGTTTCGGCATGCCCATCGTCACCCCCGAGAAGTACGCCGAGATGCTCGACGCCGCCAAGGCCGGCGGCTACGCGTTCCCGGCGATCAATGTCTCGTCGTCCCAGACCCTCAACGCCGCCCTCAAGGGGTTCGCCGACGCCGGCTCCGACGGCATCATCCAGGTCTCCACCGGCGGCGCCGAGTACCTCTCCGGCCCCACCGTGAAGGACATGGTGAGCGGCTCGGTGGCCTTCGCCGCCTACGCCGCCGAGGTCGCCAAGAGCTACCCGGTCAACATCGCGTTGCACACCGACCACTGCCCGCAGGACAAGCTGGACGGCTTCGTGCGGCCGCTGCTCGCGCTCTCCGAGGAGCGGGTCGGCCGCGGTGAGCCGCCGCTGTTCCAGTCGCACATGTGGGACGGCTCGGCCGTGCCGCTCGAGGAGAACCTCCAGATCGCCGAGGAGCTGCTCGACCAGTGCCTCAAGGCGAAGGTGATCCTCGAGATCGAGGTCGGCGTGGTCGGCGGCGAGGAGGACGGCGTCGAGAACGAGATCAACGACAAGCTCTACTCCACGCCCGAGGACGCCATCGCCACCGCCAAGGCGCTCGGCTACGGCGACCGCGGCTACTACATGACCGCGCTCACCTTCGGCAACGTGCACGGCGTCTACAAGCCGGGCGGCGTGAAGCTGCGGCCCGAGGTGCTGCAGGAGGCGCAGGCCGCGGTGGTGCAGGAGTTCGGCCTCGACGACGGCGCCAAGCCGTTCCATCTGGTGTTCCACGGCGGCTCCGGCTCCTCGGCCGAGGAGATCGCCGCCGCCGTCGACTACGGCGTGGTGAAGATGAACGTCGACACCGACACCCAGTACGCCTTCACCCGTCCGGTCGCGGCCCACATGTTCGCTAACTACGACGGCGTCCTGAAGGTCGACGGCGAGGTCGGCAACAAGAAGGCCTACGACCCGCGGGCGTGGGGCAAGGCGGCCGAGGCCGGCATGGCCGCGCGCGTCGTCGAGGCCTGCGAGCACCTGCGCTCGGCCGGCCAGACCCTCGGCTGACCGCGGGCGAGCAACCACCGGCGACAATGCTTCCATGAGCAACTTCGGCGACCTGATGGCCGGTCCCCCACCCACCCACCTGCCGCCCGACCCGGCGTCCGACGCGCTCGCCGAGGGCACCGCGCCGCGCGACGTCGTGCGCGCCCACCCGGCCTCGCCGATGGCGTGGGCCGCGCTCGCCAGCGAGGCGGTGAGCCAGAACGCCGACGCCGTCACGGTGTACGCCTTCGCCCGGGTCGGCTACCACCGCTCCCTCGACATGCTGCGCCGCAACGGCTGGAAGGGCCACGGCCCGGTGCCGTGGGAGCACGCCCCGAACCGCGGCTTCCTGGTCTGCCTGTCGCTCCTCGCGAAGTCCGCCCGCGCCATCGGCGAGGACGACGAGTGGGAGCGCTGCTCGGAGTTCCTCAACGACTCCAGCCCGACCGCCTACGCCGAGCTGCTGGGCTGACCGAGGATCCGCGCCGCCCGCTTCAGGTCGGAGCGGACGGCGAGCGGGGCGGTGCGGTTCAGGACGGCGCCGACGGGGCCGGCGAGGCCGCGGCTGCGCAGCCGCATCGTGGGGGTGACGTCGCAGGCGGTGTCGCCGTCCACCGCGACGAAGTCGAGGGTGAGCACGGCGTCGAAGCCGCGCCAGGTACCGGTCTCGGTCCAGCGCCGGGGCGGGTCGTGCACGGTGAGCTCCATGCGCGGCCGCAGCCCGGGCTTGGTGACGTCGGTCCACGAGAGCCCGACGGCGACCGGGCCCGACACGTCCGCCACGCCTCGCAGGCTCGACTGCCACTCCGGCCGGTTCTCGGGCTCCACCAGGTAGTCGTAGGCGACCGCGCGCGGCACCGGGAACCGGACCGCACTCACCAGGACTCGCCGGTGAGCAGCTCGTAGGCCTCCAGGTAGCGCGCCCGGGTGCGCTCGACGACCTCGGCGGGCAGCGGGGGCGGGGGCTCGCCGGAGGCGCGGTCCCAGCCGGACGCCGGCGAGAGCGCCCAGTTGCGCACGATCTGCTTGTCGTACGACGGCTGGGCGCGGCCCGGCTCCCACTCGGCGGCCGGCCAGAACCGCGATGAGTCCGGGGTGAGCACCTCGTCCCCGAGCACGACGGTGCCGTCCGGCCGCGAGCCGAGCTCGATCTTGGTGTCGGCGAGGATGATCCCCCGCTCGCGGGCGATGCCCTCGGCGCGGGCGTAGACGGCGAGGGTGAGGTCGCGCAGCGTGACGGCCGTCGTCTCGCCCACCGTGGCCACGACCGTCTCGTACGACACGTTCTCGTCGTGGTCGCCCAGCTCGGCCTTGGTGGCGGGGGTGAACAGCGGCTCGGGCAGTCGGTCGCCGTCCACGAGGCCGGCGGGCAACGGGAGGCCGCACACCGAGCCGGAGGCCTGGTAGTCGAGCAGCCCCGAGCCGGTGAGGTAGCCGCGGGCGACGCACTCCACCGGGAACATCGCCAGCCGCTCGCAGACGACGGCGCGGCCGCGGACGGCGTCCGGCACGTCGGTGGAGATCACGTGGCCCGGCACCAGGTCGGCCAGCTGCTCGAACCACCACAGCGACATCCGCGTGAGGATCTCACCCTTGTCGGGGATGGTCGTGTCGAGGATGAAGTCGAAGATGGAGATCCGGTCGCTGGCCACCATCAGGAGGTTCCCCGCATGCGGGCCGTCGAGGATCTCGTAGAGGTCGCGCACCTTGCCGGAGTGGAGGTGGCGGGTCCCGTCGATGGGCGGTGCCGTCGGCAGCTGGATCACGCCCACAGCCTAGTGAGCGCATCGACCAACGATGGTGCGCTCAGCAGCCGCAGGTGTAGTACGTGACGTCCCAGTGGTTGCCCTCGTCGGCGTAGATGTTGCCGGAGGCCGCCCGGTACTGCGGCGCACCGTCGCCGCGCAGGCCGATGTAGGTGTAGGTGTTGTGCACCCAGCTCGTGAGGCACGTGGTGCGCGAGAAGTCGAGCTTGTAGCCGTTGTAGTGGCTGTAGGTGCCGCTCGCGTGGCCGACCTCGGTGCCGCCGGTGATGAGGAGGCCGCAGCCGCTCGCCGACTTGAGCGTGCGGGCGCCGTCGATGGTGGCCTGCCGGATGCCGTCGAACGACGTGCACGTCGGGTTGCTCCGGGTGGTGCAGCCGCCGGACGACGTCCAGGAGATGCCGGCCGCGCGGAACTGCGACTCGGCGCTGGCCTGGGTGACGGCGCCGGCCGGTGCCGGGACGGCGACGAGCCCGATGATCGCCGCGGCCAGCGCGGCGAGCAGGACGGTGAGCGAGCTGCGGCGGGGGTGGGGGGTGGTGGTGCCCGAGGTGACCATGGCCCCACTCGAGCATCCCGCGGGCGCGTGCGACAACCGTCGGGTTGTTGCGCTGCAGAGGAATGAGGGGCGCCGCCGGGCGGGCGTGCGCGGTTTGGCACAGTGAGCGCATGCCTGAGTCCGCCGAGGAGGTCTACGCCCGCGTCGTCGCCCAGGTCGGTGAGGACGGGCATCTGCCGATGCCGCCGATGGGCGGCTGGGACATCTTCCCGTGGGTCGTCGTCGACGGTGAGATCGCGCCGCGCTCGCTGCAGCCGCCGTCGGACGAGGAGCCCCGGTGGGGCGAGTCCGCGGACAAGCCGTGCGGCTCGTGCGCCGGGTTCCCGGAGGACCGCGTGGTGTGGGAGGACGAGCGGTGGGTGCTCACCCACCACGGCAAGCCGTCCGGGCTGCCCCTGGTGCTGACGCTGCACCCGCGCGACCACCTCGACCTCGGCGAGCTCGACGACGACCAGGCCTCGCAGCTCGGTCGCATCACCAACCGGCTGGTGCGGATCGTCGAGAACCTGCCGAACATCGGGCGGGTCCACACGATGCGCTACGGCGACGGCGGCGCCCACCTGCACCAGTGGTTCGTGGCCCGCACCGCGCGGCTCACCCCCGTGCTCGGCTCGCCGACCATCGACTGGGACGACGTCATCCCGCCGGGTCCCGAGGACGTCTGGCGCGCCGACCTGCGCACCGTCGCCGAGAAGCTCGCCAACTGGGGCGGGCAGGCGCGCGTCTGACCCAGTTCAGTACCGCACCTCGAAGGAGTCACCGCCGCGGGGCTTCGCCTCGCGGACGTCGACGTCGGTGACTCGCGCTGCGGGTGAGCCGGTACGGCACCAGGCGGTCATAGCGTCGACGGCGTCGCGCGGTCCCTCGACGAACACGGCCACCGCGCCGTCCGGGTCGTTGCGCACCCACCCGGTGACCTCGAGTCGTACCGCCTCGTGGGCGGCATAGGCGCGGAAGGAGACTCCCTGCACGTGACCGGTGACGCGGAGCTCGACCGCCACGGTGTCGTGACTCATGGCTCCCAGGATGCCCAGACCGACGGCGGCCCGCACCCCGACCGCTGGCGCATCCTCACGGTCTCGCTCGTGGTCGGCTTCATGTCGCTGCTCGACGTCACGATCGTCAACGTCGCGATCCCGTCGATCCGCGCCGGCCTCGACACCTCGGTGTCGACGGTGCAGTGGGTGGTGTCGGGCTACACCCTGGCCTTCGGGCTCACGCTCGTGGCCGGCGGGCGGCTCGGCGACGCCTACGGCCGTCGTCGGCTCATGCTCGTCGGGCTCGCCCTGTTCGTGGTCACCAGCGCTGCGGTGGGCCTCGCGCCGACGGCCGAGCTGGTGGTGGTCGCGCGTCTGCTCCAGGGAGCGGCCGCCGGGCTGCTGACGCCGCAGAACTCCGGGCTCATCCAGCAGCTGTTCACCGGGGCCGAGCGGGCCCGCGCGTTCGGGCTGTTCGGGATGACGGTCTCGGTGGCCTCCGGAGCGGGCCCGCTGATCGGGGGCGTGCTGATCGCGCTGGCCGGCGCGGACCTCGGCTGGCGGCTGGTGTTCCTCGTCAACGTGCCCATCGGGGCGGCGGCGATGGTGGCGGTGGCACGGCTGGTCCCGCGCCGGCCGCCCCGCACCGAGCGGGCCGAGCGGATCGACGGCGCCGGCGCCGTCCTGCTGGGCCTGGCCGTGCTGTGCCTGCTGTACCCGATCGTCAGCCTGGAGGCCGGCGCCCGGTGGCCGCTCGTGCTGCTGGTGGGGGTGCCGGCGTTCGGGGTGGCGTTCGTGCGCTGGGAGCACCGGCTGACCCGCCGCGGCCACGCCCCGCTGCTCGACCTGGCGCTGCTGCGCCGCACGCCGGGGTTCGCCAACGGGATGGCGGTCGGGGCGCTCTACTTCACCGGGTTCACCGGGGTGTTCCTGGTGCTGTCGGTGTGGCTGCAGGACGAACTCGGCCTCGACGCGCTGCACGCCGCGCTGCTCCTCACGCCCTTCGCCGCCGGCTCGGCGGTCGCCTCCCCGCTCGCCGGGCGGCTGGTGTCGCGGATCGGCGGCCGCATCACACCGACGGCGCTGCTCGTGATGATGACGGGCACGGCGCTCGTCGCTGTCGTCGGCGCCGGCGCGGACACCGGGTCGCTCTGGTGGGCGCTGGCTCCGTTCATGCTGCTGGCCGGGCTCGGCGGCGGCGCGGTGGTCTCGCCGAACTTCACGCTCACGCTGGCCGAGGTGCCGCCGCGGATGGGCGGCGCGGCCGGTGGTGCGCTGCAGACCAGCCAGCGGATCGGTGCGTCGCTCGGCGCGGCCGCGCTCATGACCACCTACCAGCTCGGGTCGGCGGCGTCCTCGCCCGACACCGGGCTCCGGCTCGCGCTCGCCCTCGCGCTCGTCGTCCTCGCGACGGCGCTGGTGGCGTCGGTGGTGCGGACACGCCCTAGAGGATCGCGCCGGGGGAGTAGCCCGCGCCGGCCGGATCGGCGTCGGTGACCGCCTGCACCCGGGCGACGACGTCGGCCACCTGGGCACGGGCGGCGCCGGTGAACTCGATCGGCGTGGCGAGCACGTCGTGGAGGGCCGCGCGGTCGAGGCCGAGCCGCGGGTCGGCGGCGAGCCGCTCGAGCAGGTCGTTGTGCTCCTGCCCGGCCCGCAGTCCGAGTGCCGTGGTGACCGCGGCCTCCTTGATCGCCTCGTGCGCCGCCTCGCGGCCGACGCCGGCTCGGACCGCCGCCATCAGCACCTTGGTGGTGGCGAGGAACGGCAGGTAGCGGTCGAGCTCGCGCTGGATCACGGCCGGGAACGCGCCGAACTCGTCGAGCACGGTGAGGAACGTGCGGAACAGCCCGTCGGTGGCGAAGAACGCGTCTGGCAGCGCCACCCGGCGCACCACCGAGCACGACACGTCGCCCTCGTTCCACTGGTCGCCCGCCAGCTCGCCCACCATCGCGAGGTGGCCGCGCAGCACGACGGCCAGGCCGTTGACCCGCTCGCAGGAACGGGTGTTCATCTTGTGCGGCATCGCCGAGGAGCCCACCTGGCCCTCCGCGAACCCCTCGGTGACGAGCTCGTGGCCGGCCATCAGCCGGATCGTGGTGGCGAGGTTGGACGGCGCCGCCACGGTCTGCACGAGCGCCGAGACGACGTCGAAGTCGAGCGAGCGCGGGTAGACCTGCCCGACGCTGGCGAAGGTGCGCTCGAAGCCGAGGTGGCGGGCCACCCGCTGCTCGAGGTCGGCCAGCTTCGCGGCGTCGCCGCCGAGCAGGTCGAGCATGTCCTGGCTGGTGCCCATCGGGCCCTTGACGCCGCGCAGCCGGTAGCGGCCGAGCAGGTCGTCGAGCCGCTCCAGTGCGACCAGCAGCTCGTCGGCCACCGTGGCGAACCGCTTGCCGAGGGTGGTGGCCTGCGCGGCCACGTTGTGCGACCGGCCGGCCATCACGGTGGCCTCGTGCTCGGCGGCCAGCCGGCCCAGCCGGGCCAGCGAGGCGACGACGCGTTGCCGCACCAGGCGCAGCGAGTCGCGGACCTGCAGCTGCTCGACGTTCTCGGTGAGGTCGCGGCTGGTCATGCCCTTGTGCACGTGCTCGTGCCCGGCCAGCGCGTTGAACTCCTCGATCCGCGCCTTCACGTCGTGGCGGGTCACCCGCTCCCGCTCGGCGATCGAGGCGAGGTCGACCTTGTCGACGACGTCCTCGTAGGCCTCGACGACGCCGTCCGGCACCGCGACCCCCAGGTCGCGCTGCGCGCGCAGCACGGCGAGCCAGAGCCGCCGCTCCAGCACGATCTTGTGCTCGGGCGACCAGATCTCGGCCAGGTCGGCGCCGGCGTAGCGCGTGGCGAGCACGTTCGGGACGGTCACGGTGTCATTGTCCCCGATCGCGCCGCTGAGGGTTCATCACGGTATGTAGGCGAACCGACACCTCCCACGGCGGGCAGGGCGTGGGAACCGCAGGTTCAGCCACATACCGTGATGAACCTGCGACGGTCAGACCCCGGCGGCGATGTCGGCGCGGTGCTGGCCGCCGTCGAAGGCAATTCTCGCGACGCCGTCGTAGGCACGCTCGCGGGCCTCGGCCACCGATGCTCCGGTGCCGACGACGGCGAGCACCCGGCCTCCTGCGGTGACCAGATCGCCGTCGCTGGTGGCGGTGCCGGCGTGGATCACGTGCACGTCGTCGAGCCGGTCGGCGTCGGCGACGCCGGAGATGACGTCGCCGGACGACGACGAGTCCGGGTATCCGGCGCTCGCCATCACGACGCCGACGGCGGCGCCCGGCTTCCAGGCGGGCGGCGGAACGTCGGCGAGGGTGCCGGTGGCGGCGCCGAGCAGCAGCGGGGAGAGGGGGGCGTCGAGGAGGGCGAGCAGCGGCTGGGTCTCGGGGTCGCCGAAGCGGGCGTTGAACTCCACGACCCTGACGCCCTTCGACGTGAGCGCGAGGCCGGCGTAGAGCAGGCCCGCGAACGGCGTGCCGCGGCGGGCGAGCTCGTCGACCGTCGGCTGCAGCACGTCGCGCAGCACCTCGGCGACGAGGTCGTCCGGCGCCCACGGCAGCGGCGTGTAGGCGCCCATGCCGCCGGTGTTGGGGCCGTCGTCGCCGTCGAAGATCCGCTTGAAGTCCTGGGCGGGCTGGAGCGGGTAGACCGTGGCGCCGTCGGCCTCCCTCCAACTGCAGATGCGAAGAGCGAGACCTCCGGGCCGTCGAGGTACTCCTCGATCACCACGCGCTCGCAGCCGGCCGCGTGGGCCATCGCGGCCGCCCGGTCCTGGGTCACGACGACGCCCTTCCCAGCGGCGAGCCCGTCGTCCTTCACCACGTAGGGCGCACCGGTGAGGTCGAGCGCGGCGTCGGCCTCCTCGACCGTCGAGCACACGACCGCTCGGGCGGTGGGCACGCCGGCGGCGGCCATCACGTCCTTGGCGAAGGCCTTGGAGCCCTCGAGCAGCGCCGCCTCGCGGGTGGGTCCGAAGCACGGGATCCCGGCCGCGCGGACGGCGTCGGCGACGCCGGCGACCAGCGGCGCCTCCGGCCCGACGACGACCAGCCCGGCGCCCAGCTCGGTGGCGAGCGCGGCCACGGCGTCGCCGTCCATCGCGTCGACCGGGTGGTTGGTCGCGAACCCGGCGGTGCCCGGGTTGCCCGGGGCGACGTGCACCTCGCTGACCGCGGGGTCGTGCGCGAGGGCGCGGGCGAGGGCGTGCTCGCGGCCGCCGGGGCCGATGACGAGGACCTTCACCGAGCCTGCACGAGGTCGTGGCGCACGATCGACTGGGTGCGCTCGGGGCCGACGCCGACGACGCTGATGCGCGCACCGGACATCGCCTCGACCGCCTCGACGTAGGCCCGCGCGTTCGCGGGGAGCTCGTCGACGGTGCGGGCCTCGGAGATGTCCTCCCACCAGCCGGGCAGGTACTCGTAGATCGGCACGGCGTGGTGGAAGGCGCCCTGGTCGACCGGCATCTCGTCGTGCCGGACCCCGTTGACGTCGTACGCCACGCACACCGGCACCTGCTCGAGGCCGGTGAGCACGTCGAGCTTGGTGAGCACGAAGTCGGTGACGCCGTTGACGCGGGCGGCGTAGCGGGCGATGACGGCGTCGTACCAGCCGCAGCGACGGGGCCGGCCGGTGGTGGTGCCGTACTCGGCGCCGACCTTGCGGAGGTGCTCGCCGGCGTCGTCGTTCAGCTCGGTCGGGAACGGGCCCTCGCCGACGCGGGTGGTGTAGGCCTTGACGATCCCGATCACCTGGTCGATCCGGGTGGGCGGGATGCCGGAGCCGGTGCAGGCGCCGCCCGCGGTGGCCGAGCTCGACGTGACGAACGGGTAGGTGCCGTGGTCGACGTCGAGCAGCGTGGCCTGGCCGGCCTCGAGCAGCACGGTCTCGCCGCGGTCGAGCGCCTCGTGGAGCAGCAGACCGGAGTCGCAGACGTAGGGCTCGAGCCGGTCGGCGAAGGAGCGCAGCTCCTCGACGGTCTCGGCCACGGTGACCGCGCGGCGGTTGTAGATCTTCGTGAGGATCTGGTTCTTCAGCTCCAGCACGCCCTCGACCTTGGCCTCGAGGATCTTCTCGTCGAAGAGGTCCTGGACCCGGATGCCGACGCGGTTCATCTTGTCGGCGTAGGTGGGTCCGATGCCGCGGCCGGTGGTGC
The DNA here is from genome assembly GCA_963780355.1 of uncultured Actinomycetota bacterium. GTDB lineage: Bacteria > Actinomycetota > Actinomycetes > Propionibacteriales > Nocardioidaceae > Nocardioides. Next base: position 378,414 of record CAWABT010000001.1, on the reverse strand, counting down.
CGATGCGGCGCGAGCCGAGGAACCGCTCGGTGACCTTGTCGAGCGAGCGGTTGTAGTCGGCGATCACGTGGGCGCTGGCGCTGAGCTTGAGGCGGCTGGTGTCGACGCCGCGGGCCTCGAGGCCGTCGATCTCCTCGAACAGCACACCGAGGTCGACGACGACGCCGTTGCCGATGACCGGCGTCACGCCCGGCGTCAGGATGCCGCTGGGCAGCAGGTGCAGGGCGTATTTCTGGTCGCCGATGACGACGGTGTGGCCGGCGTTGTTGCCGCCGTTGAACTTGACGACGTAGTCGACGCTGCTGCCGAGCAGGTCGGTGGCCTTGCCCTTGCCCTCGTCGCCCCACTGGGCGCCGACGATCACGGTGGCGGGCATCGCGGACTCTCCCCCGGACGTGGTTCGACCCCGGCGTCGAGCGCCGGGGTCTCGTGCGACGTCACGCTACCAAGGACGCCGGCCGAGGCTGTCGTATCGTCCGGCCATGCCCGAGCCGCTGCTGGTGATCACGAACGCCGATGCCGGCACCCACGACGAGGAGAACCTCGCGCTCGCGCTCGCGGTGCTCCGGGCCGAGACGTCGGTGGAGGTGGCCGAGACCTCCGAGCCCGGCGAGCTCGACGGCGTGCTGCACCGGGCGGGCTCGCGGCGCATCGTGGTGGCGGGCGGCGACGGCAGCCTGCACGCCGTGGTGGCCGCGCTGTACCGGCGCCACGAGCTCGCCGAGAAGGTCGTCGGGCTGCTGCCGCTCGGCACCGGCAACGACTTCGCCCGCGGCAACGACATCCCCCTCGACATGGAGGAGGCGGCCCGGGTGCTGCTCGACGGAGAGCCCCGGCCGGTCGACCTGCTCGTCGACGAGCTCGGCGGCATCGTCGTCAACAACGTCCACGTCGGTGCCGGCGCGATGGCCAGCCGGCGGGCCGACCGGTGGAAGAAGCGGCTCGGTCGCGTGGGGGTGGGCAAGGCCAACCTCGGCAAGCTCGGCTACCCGATCGGCGCGGCGCTGACGGCGTACAACCCGCCGGTGCTGCGGCTGCGGGTGGAGGTGGACGGCGACGTCGTCGTCGAGTTCGACGAGCCGGTGCTCATGGTGGCCGCCGGCAACGGCGCTTCGGTCGGCGGCGGCACCGAGCTCACGCCGCACGCCGACACCGAGGACGGCCGGATGGACGTGATGATCTCGCGCGCCACCGGACCGGTCTCGCGGCTGATCTACGCCGTCCGGCTCGGGCTCGGCTCCCACCCGAGCGACCCGCAGGTCGACTACCTGCGGGGGACGTCGGTATCCGTGAGCGGCGAGCCGTTCTGGGTGAGCGCGGACGGCGAGATCTCGGGTCCGGAGCGGCACCGGACCTGGCGGCTGGAGCCGGCGGCGTACCGGATGGTGCTGCCTCGGTAGCGCCCTCGATAGCGTGCGTCCGTGACCGACGAGCCCGACGCCCCCGACGACCTCTCCCAGGAGCAGGTCCGCCGGGAGAAGCGGGCCCGGCTGCTGGCCGAGGAGCGCGAGCCGTACCCGATCTCGGTGCCGCGCACCCACTCGCTCGCCGAGGTGCGGGCGCAGTGGGGGCACCTCGAGGCCGGCGAGGAGACCCAGGACGTCGTCGGCGTCGCCGGGCGCGTGATGTTCGTGCGCAACACCGGCAAGCTCTGCTTCGCCTCGCTGCAGGAGGGCAGCACCGACGAGCGGCTGCAGGTGATGCTGTCGCTGGCCGAGGTGGGTACCGACTCGCTCGAGGACTGGAAGCGGCTCGTCGACCTCGGTGACCACGTGTTCGTCGAGGGCCGCGTGATCTGCTCGCGGCGCGGTGAGCTGTCGGTGATGGCGACGCGCTGGGAGATGGCGTCCAAGGCGCTGCGGCCGCTGCCGGTGCTGCACAAGGAGCTGTCGGAGGAGTCGCGGGTGCGGCAGCGCTACGCCGACCTCATCGTGCGCGACGAGGCCCGCTCGATGGTGCGCACCCGCGCGCTCATCACCCAGGCGGTGCGGCGCGAGCTGGAGCGGCAGGGCTACCTCGAGGTCGAGACGCCGGTGCTGCAGCTCATCCACGGCGGGGCCGCCGCGCGACCGTTCCGCACCCACATGAACGCCTTCGACCAGCCGATGACGCTGCGCATCGCGCTCGAGCTCAACCTCAAGAAGGCCGTCGTCGGCGGCGTCGACCGGGTCTACGAGCTGGGCCGGATCTTCCGAAACGAGGGCGTCGACTCCACCCACTCGCCGGAGTTCACGATGCTCGAGGCCTACCAGGCCTGGGGCGACCAGTTCTCCATCGCCGAGCTGCAGCGCGACCTCTACCTCGCCGCCGCCGACGCCCTCGGCTCCCGGCAGGTCGAGACGCCGGCCGGCGTCGTCGACCTGGACGGGGAGTGGACGTGGCTGCCGGTCTACGAGGGGGTGTCGGCTGCCGTGGGGTCGTCCGTGACGCCCTCGACGCCTGCGTCGGAGCTGCAGGGCTTCCTGGACGCGCACTCGCTCTCCTACGACCCGGCCTGGGGTGCGGAGAAGCTGGTGCTCGAGCTGCTCTCGGAGCTGGTGGAGCCGACGCTGGTCCAGCCGACGTTCCTCTGCGACTACCCGCCGTCCGCCCAGCCCCTCGCCCGCCGGCACCGCTCGAAGCCCGACGTCATCGAGGCGTGGGACCTCATCATCGGCGGTGTCGAGCGCGGCACCGGCTTCAGCGAGCTCATCGACCCGGTGGTGCAGCGCTCGGTGCTCGAGGAGCAGTCCCGGCTGGCCGCCGGCGGCGACCCCGAGGCCATGCAGCTCGACGAGGACTTCCTGCGCGCGCTCGAGTACGGCGCTCCACCGATGGGCGGACTCGGCTTCGGCCTCGACCGCATGGTCATGCTCTTCACCGGCTCCGGCATCCGCGAGACCATCCTCTTCCCCCACGTCCGCCCCGAGTCCCGCTGACCCGCGCAGCTCGGGGGGACCTGCACAACTAGTTCAATCGAACGGATTGTGCAGATCGTGAGGGCTCTGATCTGCACAACTAGTTCGATCGAACTGGTTGTGCAGTCGCCGGCGAGCACACAGCTCACGCCGCGAAATGGTCGCGCCACGCGGTGTTGATCGCGGGTACGTCGCCCAACCCACGCAGGACCAACTGTCGATGGATGCGATGAAGGGTCCGCGCCGGTTCCTTGAAGATGCCCGCGGGTCGCACGATCAGTAGCCGGTATCCCTCGTCGTCGAACTCCTCGCGTCGATCGATGTCGGATCCCCACTGCTCCGGGCTCTCCGCGTGCTGGCGCCCGTCGTACTCGACGATCAGCTTGATGCTCGGGTAGCAGAGGTCGAAGCGACGACGCCAGGTGCCGTCGTCGTTGTAGATGCGGTATCCGACCTCTGGCTCGGGCAGCCCGGCCAAGACGATGAGCATGCGGAGGCGAGTCTCCATCGGCGAGTCGACTCGGTCGCGGACGTACGCGGCGCCGGCCCGCGCGAGGCCGGCGTAGTAGTCGCTGCTCCGGGCGCAGGCACGTCGGAGTTGTCGCGCCGTGATGGCGAACTTGCGCACCATCGCGTCCCCGAGGATGACGAGGTCGACCAGCGAGAGCATCCCGGCGCAGGAGATGAAGGTGTCGACCAGGTTGGTGACCTTGATGCCTCGCACGGCCACCGTCCGGAGCCTCCGCTTGGTCACGTGGCACTTGATCTCGGGGCGATAGCGGCGGTCCTTCTCACGATTGACCGTGACGTGCACGAAGGGCGGGTCAGGTACCGGCAGTCCGTGAACCGCGGCGGCGCTCACGTGACTGGCGAACGCCGATGGCGGGTGAATGCAGAGTGCCGCGCGGATCAAGGTGTCCTGGTCCATCGCCGCTCGGCGTACCCAGACGCCGCGCATGACCTGGTGGAACGCGACGGTGCGAAGCAGGGACGGTGCGCCGCCGGCGGTCCTCAGCTGACGTCGCGTGAACGGACGCGTGACGTCGAATGAATCCATGCCTGCATCGTGGGACAACTCGGTAGATCACCGTGTACGTCATCCACAGGCAGTGGTCCCGGACGTCGGAGTGCCGCCGAATCGTGGGCAATCGAACGGCTGGGACAGGCGAACGGGCCTCTGATCTGCACAAGCCGTTCGATCGAACTACTTGTGCAGGTAGGGCGTCAGCGAGGGCGGCGCGGTCGACGCTCATCCGGCGCTCACCATCAGGCAGAACGGGTGGCCGGCGGGGTCGGCGAGGACGTAGAGGGGCTCGCCCTCCTCCGCGGTCCGGTCGTAGAGGACCACGGCGCCCAGCGCCTCCGCCCGCGAACGGTGGTGCTCGAGCTCGGCACGGGACGACACCCGCAGGTCGAGGTGCATCTGCTTCGGCACGTCGTCCGAGGGCCAGGTCGGCCTGTCGAGACGAGCGACCTGCGCGACCGCGAGCACCCGCGCACCCGAGGCGTCGACGAGCACGAGCCAGTCGGCGTCGTCGGCACCGTCGGTGGGTGGCTCGTCGCCGGGGCGGTAGGTGACGCCGAGCAGCTCGCGGTAGAACTCGGCCAGCGCGCGGGCGTCGAGCGCGTCGAGCGCGGTGTGCATCACGACGGGGAAGCCGGTCACGGTCCCAGCCTAGGAGGGCGTGGCGGCCGTCACGGCCCGCTGGCTAGGTTGAGCGCGTGACGACGTACAACCTCGCCAGCCTCCTCGAGGACACCACCGCCGAGCACCCCGACCGCACCGCGATCGTGTTCGGCGACACCCGGCTCACCTACGCGCAGGTCGACGCCGTCGCCAACCAGGTCGCCGGCGCGCTGGCCGAGCGCGGGATCGGCGCGGGCGACAAGGTGGCGCTCAGCTGCCCCAACCTGCCGTACTTCACGCTCGTGTACTTCGGCATCCTCAAGGCCGGCGGCACCGTCGTCCCGCTCAACGTGCTGCTCAAGGGGCGCGAGGTGGCCTACCACCTCGCCGACTCCGGCGCGAAGGCCTACCTCTGCTTCCAGGGCACCGACGAGCTGCCGATCGGCCAGGAGGGTCACACCGGGTTCGAGCAGACCGACGGCTGCGAGCACTTCGTCGTCATCACCGCCGACCCGACGGCGGCCAGCCCGATCGAGGGCACCGAGACGCTGGGCCAGGCGATCGCGGACCAGCCGCCCACCTTCGACACCGTCGCCACCGACGAGGACGACACCGCCGTCATCCTCTACACCTCCGGCACCACCGGGCAGCCCAAGGGCGCCGAGCTGCGGCACCGCAACATGCGCGACAACGCGCTCCTGGGCGAGGACCTGTTCGGGGCCGACGTCGACAACCCCGACACGCTGCTGTGCGTGCTGCCGCTGTTCCACTCGTTCGGGCAGACCGTCATCCAGAACGGCGGGTTCGCCTACGGCGGCACCGTGGTGATGCTGCCGCGGTTCGAGGCCGGGCCGGCGCTGTCGCTGATGGCGAAGGAGGAGGTCACCTTCTTCGCCGGCGTGCCGACGATGTACTGGGGGCTGCTCGGCGCGCTCGACGACAGCGACGTCGACGTCAAGCAGCTGGCCGCCAACCTGCGGGTCGCCGTGGCCGGCGGCGCGAGCCTGCCGGTGGAGGTGCACAAGGCGTTCGAGAAGCGGTTCGGCGTCACGATCCTCGAGGGCTACGGCCTCTCCGAGACCAGCCCGGTGGCGAGCTTCAGCCGGCTCGGCGAGGAGGTGCGGGTCGGCTCGATCGGCACCCCGATCCCCGGCGTCGAGATGAAGCTGCTGCAGCCGGAGAGCTGGGACGAGGTCGCGGACGACGACCAGGACGCCGTCGGCGAGATCGCCATCAAGGGCCACAACATCATGAAGGGCTACCACGGCCGGCCCGACGCCACCGACGAGGCGATCCAGGACGGCTGGTTCCGCTCCGGCGACCTGGGTCGCAAGGACGCCGACGGCTGGTACTACATCGTCGACCGGTCCAAGGACATGATCATCCGCGGTGGCTACAACGTGTACCCGCGGGAGATCGAGGAGGTGCTGATGACGCACCCCGACGTCTCGCTCGCCGCCGTGATCGGCATCCCGCACGAGAGCCACGGCGAGGAGATCAAGGCCGTGGTGATCAAGGAGAAGGAGGGCTCGGTCACCGAGGACGAGCTGATCGCGTGGGCGAAGGACGAGATGGCGTCGTACAAGTACCCGCGCGTCGTGCAGTTCGTCGACGAGCTGCCCATGACCGCCACCGGCAAGATCCTGAAGCGGGAGCTCGATTGAGGTGACGCGCGCGCTCGGGCTCACCGTCGCCGGGATCATGGTGATCGTCGGTCTGGTGTGGACGCTCCAGGGTCTCGGCTACCTCGAGGGCAGCTTCATGACCGACTCGACCACGTGGGCCGTGATCGGCCCGATCGTCGCCGGCTTCGGTGTCGCGCTCGGGATCGTGGTCGTGCGGGGGAAGTCCTAGGACTCGCCCGGCCGCACGAGGCCCGACTCGTAGGCGAGGACGACGAGCTGGGTGCGGTCCCGCAGCCCGTGCCGGGTGAGCATCTCGCTCACGTAGCCCTTCACCGTCGACTCGGCGAGGTGCAGCCGGGCCGCGATCTCCGCGTTCGCCAGGCCGCGGGCGACCAGCCGCAGCACGTCGGACTGCCGCTCGGTCACGTGCAGCAGCTCGGGTCGCGGGGCGGAGTGCTGGGCGAGCCGCTCGGCCACCAGCCGGCGCGCCACCGACGGCGCCAGCGGCAGGTCGCCCTCGTGGACGCCGCGGATCCCCGCCCAGAGCCGCTCACGCGGGACGCTCTTGAGCAGGAACCCGCTCGCACCGGCGGCCAGCGCGCCGTGGACGGCGTCGTCGTCCTCCACCGTCGTCAGCACCAGCACCCGGGTGGCCGGATGCGCGGCGAGGATCCGGCGGGTCGCCTCGATGCCGTCGGTGCCGGGCATCCGGAGGTCCATCAGCACCACGTCGGGCGCGTGCTCGGCGACCGCGGCCACCGCCTCGGCGCCGTCGGCCGCGGTGGCCACGACCTCGAGGTCGGGTCGGCCGGCCACGATCGCGCGCAGCCCCTCCCGCACGAGCTCCTCGTCGTCGGCGATGACGACCCGGATGGTCACGGCCGCACTGCTTCGACGGGGGACGTGGGCAGCACGGCGCGCACCTCGAACGCCTCGCCCGTCGTCCGGCCGGCCTCGAACCGGCCGCCGAGCCCGGCCACCCGCTCCCGCAGGCCGGCCAGGCCGCGACCGGCGCCGCCGTACGACGAGGCGTGCGGTGTGCCGAGGCTGTGCACCTGCACCTCCACACCGTCGGCGCCGTGGTCGAGCACCACGCGCACCCGCGCGTCGCTGGCGTGCCGCAGCGCGTTGGTGAGCCCTTCCTGCACGACGCGGTAGGCGCAGTGGTCGACAGCGGCGTCGAGCGGCCGCGGGTCGCCGGTCTCGCTGAGGTCGACGTCGAGCCCGGCCGCGCGAGCACCGGCGACCAGGTTGCCGACCTGGGCCAGCCCGGCGTCGGCCGGTGGGAGCTCGCCCTCGTCCTGCAGCACCGCGAGCAGCCGGGCCAGCTCGGCCAGGGCCTCGCGGCTCACCTGCCCGATCGCCACCAGCGACCGCCGGGCCGACTCGGGGTCGTCGTCGAGCACCGTCAGCCCGGCCTCGGCCTGCACCGTCACCAGCGTGACGGCGTGCGAGACGACGTCGTGCAGCTCGCGGGCGATCCGGCGCCGCTCCGCGGCCACCGCCCGCTCGGCCTCGTCCTCGAGCGCCTGGGTGCGCAGTGCGAGCGCCGCGACGTCGCGGGTCCGGCGGCGCAGCGCGGCCCCGAGCCCGAACGGCACGAGCACGAAGAGCACCACGCTGAGCGGGATGTTCGACACCGAGTCGGACGGGTCGGTGGCGATGGTCGCGGTGAGCGCCATCGAGACCAGGCCGATGCTGAGCAGCGACTCGGGTCGAGAGAGGTGGCGGCCGACCGAGTACGAGACGACGAGGATCGCGAGCAGGATCCCCGTCTCGTCGGGCGACTCGGTGACCAGCGACTCCGCCGTCATGCCGATGCTGAACACCGCCGCGGCGACCACCGGGCTCAGCCGACGGACCGCCACCGAGGCCACCGTGACACCGGCCAGGAGGGCTCGCAGGCCGGGCCGCGGGGCGTCGTCGTTCGCGAGGGTCTCGACCACCACGAGCACCACGAGCGCGGCGCCCAGCGCGAGGTCGGAGCGGGGCGGGAGCCGCATGGGCTCAGGCTAGTGATCCGGGTCCGGGTCGTCCCCCGTCCCGAGAAGGATCCCGGACCCTTCCCAGGGCGGGTGCGGACCCGCGCCCGGACGCTGCCGCCGGCGTGCGGGTGGCGCCGACGCTGTCGCCATGACCGTTCACACCGCCGACCTCGCCACCACTCACCAGGGCCCGCGCGGCCACCGCGCCTCGCTGCTCACCCTCATGGCCGGCGCGCTGTTCGCCGTCGTGCCCCTGCTCGTCGAGTTCGTCACCGGCGACGCGTTCGTGCTGATGGGCGTCGCCCTCCTCCTGCTGCTGGGCGCACTCCCGGCCCTCCGCCGACTCCAGGACGGCCGCGACGGCCGCGTCGGCCGCTGGGGACTGCGCGCCACCGTCGCCGGCCTGGTCGGCATGGCGGTGCTCGTGCTGTCCGGCGATCTGCTGGACGCCGCCCTGTCCGGCTCGGCCCAGGCCGTCGCCGAGGGCGCCTGGCTCGTCGTCGGGCTGCTGTCGGTGCTGGCCGCGCTCGCGGGCGTCGTCGCCTTCTCGATCGGCCTCACCCGGGCCCGGATCTTGTCAGCGGCGGGGATCTGGGTGTTCCTGGCCGCCATGACCGTCGGACTGGTCAGCGAGTCGTTCGAGCAGTCGCTGAGCGGCGCGGTGCCCTGGCTCGCCGACGTCGTGCCGGTCGTGTCGTTCGTGACCGCGGGTGTGGGGCTGCTCCTCCTCGGCCGGTCCGCCCGTGCCGTCGAGAGGTGACCTACTCGAACGGGTTCGGCAGGGCGCCGGGCAGTTTGGCGAGCATCTCGCGCGCCTCGGCGGCGACCTTGTGCTCGACGAGCACCTCGTAGCGGGTGGCGACGACCTGGGTGACCGACTGGAAGTCGCGCTGGCCGCGGGTGAATGCGTAGCCGAGCAGCGCCCAGATCACGCCGAACAGCGCACCGAACAGCACCGTGCCCAGGATCGTGGCGAGGGCGTTGCCCTCGGTGAACAGCGACAGCACGAGGCCGATGAACAGGCCGAGCCACATGCCGGAGAGCACGCCACCGGTGGCCACCCGGCCGGTGGTGAGCCGGCCCGTGATGCGCTCGATCCGCTTGAGGTCGGTGCCCACGATCATCAGGTGCTCGACCGGGAACTTCTCGTCGGAGAGGAAGTCGACGGCGCGCTGGGCCGCGGCGTAGTCGTCGTAGACAGCCAGCGACTGCGGGAACTCCAGCCGCAGCGGCGAGGCGGCGCGGGCGGCGGACGAGGGGAGGCTCATGCCTCCAGTGTGCCAACCCCCGGGGTGGCGGTCGTTTCCGTGGCCGCCGGCTCGGGCACGCTGACGCCGTGACGACCGGGTCGGAGGCGCCGAGCGCGGACGATTTCGCCCGCCGCCGACTGGAGCGTCACGACCAGAGCCGGCGCCGGTTCGCGGTCGTCGCCGTGGTGCTCGTGGTGGTCGGGGCGGTGGCCGCCGCGCTGCTCGTGGTCTACGCCCTCGGCGGCGAACCCGAGCGCGACGCCGACGGCCGGCTGGTGCCGCCCGAGGGGCTCGCGCTCGATGCCGACGCCGCCCGCGACCTCGTGGCCGACGGCACCTGGCCGGGCGAGGACCGGGTCGAGGGCATGCCCGCCGGCGACGCGGACCGGATCCGCTGGCTGCTGAGCGATGTCGCGTGGGACGGCGACGAGGCCACCGCGATCGGCAGCGGGCTGCGGGTCGCCACCGAGGGCGATGCCGACCTCGTCGAGGCGATGGTGTCCGGCGTCGCCGGCGCCGCCCGGCCGCTGCTGCCCGCACTGCGCGACGACGTGATGCTCGCCCTCCGGCCGCACGCCGTCGCCGTCGCCGCGGCGCTGGCGGGTGAGGAGCCGCCGCCGGGTGAGCCGGCGTTCGCGGACGGCGGCCTGCTCGCCACCTTCGCCGCCGTCGGCCACGACGACGCCGGGCCGCTCGAGGAGGCGTTCGTCGACGGGCTGGCCCGCGGCTGGACCACCGCCTACCCGATCGACCGGCGCGATGCCCCGGGTGGCGCGCAGCGGTTCCGCAACGGCTACCGCGAGCAGTTCCGGCGCACGGTGCAGCCGGTGGTGCTGCTCTACGTCGGGCTGGCCGGCCGGGTCTGCGACGACGGCGTGGACGACGCGTGCCGCGCCGAGGTGACGGCGTGGACCGAGCAGGCCGACACCGAGTTCGCCGGCGTCGTGCTCGACACCATCCCGCGCGACCTGCTGCCGGACGTGGTCGGCCGCGCCCTCGGTGCCGACCGGGCGGCCCACCGCACCCTCCCTCCCGCGGCCCAGGACGACTGGGAGCGGTTCCGCGCGACCCAGGGCTACGGCGTGACCGGCCCGGTGCTCGACGCCCTCGCCGGCTGAGGGTCGCGTCCCCACTACGCTGGCCGCGTGCCCAAGCTCGTCGTCGACGTGATGCCCAAGCCCGAGATCCTCGACCCGCAGGGCAAGGCCGTCCTCGGCGCGCTTCCCCGGCTCGGCTTCAGCGGCGTCACCGACGTCCGGCAGGGCAAGCGGTTCGAGCTCGACGTCGACGGCGAGGTCACCGACGACGTGCTCGCCCAGGTGCGCGACATGGCCGAGAAGCTGCTCAGCAACCCGGTGATCGAGACCTTCGAGGTCCGCGTGCGAGGAGCACTCCAGGACGGATGAAGGTCGGCGTCGTCACCTTCCCGGGCTCGCTCGACGACGTCGACGCGCAGCGCGCCGTCCGGCTCGGCGGCCACGAGGCGGTCGCGCTCTGGCACGGCGACCACGACCTGCGCGGCGTCGACGCCGTCGTGCTGCCGGGCGGCTTCTCGTACGGCGACTACCTGCGCTGCGGCGCGATCTCCCGCTTCGCCCCGGTGATGACCGAGGTGGTGGCGGCCGCGCAGCGCGGCATGCCGGTGCTCGGCATCTGCAACGGCTTCCAGATCCTCTGCGAGTCGCACCTGCTGCCGGGCGCGCTGGTGCGCAACGACCACCAGAAGTTCGTGTGCCGTGACCAGCGGCTCCGCATCGAGAACGCCTCGACCCCCTGGACCTCCGCCTACCAGGAGGGCCAGGAGGTCACGATCGTGCTCAAGAACGGCGAGGGCGGCTTCGTGGCCGACACCGAGACCCTCGACCGGCTCGAGGGCGAGGGCCGGGTGGTGGCCCGGTACCTCGACCACAACCCGAACGGCTCGCTGCACGACATCGCCGGCATCACCAACGAGCGTGGCAACGTCGTCGGCCTCATGCCCCACCCCGAGCACGCGGTGGAGCACCTGACCGGTGCCGGCACCGACGGACTGGGCTTCTTCACCTCGCTCGCCGCCGCCGTCCTGGCCTGACGGGGCTCAGGGCGACCGGAGCCACACCGGGTTGGTCATCGCCACCATGGCCAGTCCCGGGACGCCCTCGAGCGGGTCGAGCACGGGCTCGCCGTCGAGGCGCCGTACCTCCGCCCGCACGAACGGCGCCGCGGCCGCGGCGACCGTGGCGGTGACGTGGGCCCGGCCCGTCGGGTCGGTGACCGCCCCAGCCAGGGGTCCGAGCGGTCCGATCACCTGCGCCAGGCACCCCGGTGCTCCGGCGACCCGGAGGTCGACCGGCACCAGGTCGGTGGGCGCCGCGTCGAGGTGGTCGCCGCAGGAGGCGGTGCGGTCGCCCAGGCGGGCCACGAAGCGGAGGTCGACCTCGGCCGACTCGGCCAGCCACGAGTTGCCACGTCGGACGGCGCCGACCACGGCACCGGTCGACAGGGTGCCGAGCCGGGCGACCGTCTGCGCCCGGCCGACGGTCTGACCGGGGTGGTGGGAGTCGGAGCTGCCCACGGCGGGGACGAACCGGCCCGCGGTGAGCTCGGTGTGCCAGGCGACCAGCGCGGTCTGGTCGTCGAGGGTCCACGGCCCGTTCCAGATCTCCACCGCGTCCATGCCGGCGAAGTCGTAGCCGAAGTCCCACTTGGTGCCGGGGATCGGCACGTAGGGATGGCAGGCGACGGCGATCCCGCCGAGCGCCCGGACCCGACGGGTCACCGTCGCGAGCCGGTCGTCGTCGGGCCGGTAGCGCCAGTCGATCCAGGTGCCCGCGGGCAGGCCCATCGCGAGCCAGTGACCGGCCCGGGTGGTGACCTCCTCGCCGCACACCACGAGCAGGTCACCGGTCGGGACCCGGCCCCAGGTGCGGGTCGCCGAGGAGGTGTTGTGCTCGGAGGACCCGATGAAGTCGAGACCTTCCTCCGCGGCCAGCGCGGCCAGGCCGGCCTGCGTGTGCCGGCCGTCGGAGTGCACGGTGTGGGTGTGCAGGTCGCCGCGGTACCAGCCCGCGCCGGTGCCGGAGACCCGGCGGGGTGGTGGGGCGTCGCGGTGCGGCGGCTCGATCGGCGACCCGAACACGAGCGTCACGCGAACCGTCCAGGTCACTCCCGGGGGCAGCACCAGGAACGGCCCGAGCGCGACCCGCCAGGTGCCGCGGTGGATCGGCCCGGCCAGGTAGCCGGGGGTCGCGTGAGCGGCAGTGACCCGGAAGCCCTTCCGAGCCCCACCCGACCAGCCGCGGAAGCCGTCGGGGTCGAACAGCCCGATGTCGACGACGTTGGTGCTGAAGCCCGCGCCGGTGTCGGTCGCCTCGTACTGGTAGGCCACCTCGATCGCCCGCACGCCGCGCGGCACCCGGAACGGCAGGTAGTGCCAGTCGGGGTCGCCGGCGCCGGTGAAGCGGCCGCGGAACGTGAGCGTGCGCCGACTGCCCGGCCGCTGCGCGGCGACCGCCTGCTCCGGGGCGCCGGTCACCAGGCCGGCGACCACACCGGCGCCCGCGAGGAGGTGGCGCCGGTGGAGCTGGGTCATGCCTGGCTCAACGCCCGGGGCGGCCTCGGGTCACGTCGCGTGCCGCGCCCCGAGGAAGGGCCTCACCAGCGTCGGCCGACCCGCAGCTGGTCCCAGACGGCGGCCGTCAGGATGCCGTTGTCGCGCACGCCGATCTTGCCCTGGTACCTCCGCAACCGCTTCTGCGTCGCGGCGTCGAAGAGGCCGGACACGCCGATCCCGCCGTCGGTGCTGGCCGCGTTGAGGGTGCGTTGGAGCCGGCGCACGTCCGGGCCGGCGACACCGAACTTCAGCACCGGTCGGGTGCCGTAGGAGAGCAGCGACATCCAGCTCGGGGTCGACCACCGGTTGCTGACGGGGAGCCTGCGGGCCTTCTGCCAGGCCCGCGCGGCGGAGATGGTGGCGGGGCCGTAGCGTCCGTGGATCCTGCCGTCGTAGAGCCCGTTCTCCTTCAGCAGGCACTGGAGCACCTTGACCCGGCTCGGCGCCGGCCGGTAGTCGCCGCTGGCCGGCGAGATCGGCTTGTAGGTCCAGTAGTCGATCCGGACGCCGCCGCAGTGCTTCTCGGGGTAGGCGGCCGCTCCCCGGCCGAGGTCGAGCCGGTTGCTGTCGATGTTGATCCGGACGCCGCCCCAGGTCTCGTCGTGGCCGCCGCGGTACTGCTTGACGCGGTGGCCGGGTCGCCAGCCGCTCTCGGGGATGTAGGTGGTGGAGGTGTTGGCCTGGCCGTCCCAGCGGGCGAGCCAGATGCGGTCCGGGAGGTTGATGTCGGGGCGCCGCTGCTGGCGCGCCCGATCGAGCTCGAGGATGCCCGACCCGGCGCTGGAGTAGACGCCGGAGACGTACCTGAGCTGGTGGAGCTGGTAGGTCCAGGCGCTGAGGAAGGCGAGCGCCGACTCGCGGCAGTGGCGCCGGGTGTTGTCGAAGCCCTCGAGGTCGTACCAGAGCGTGCTCCCGGCCACGATGCCGAGCGCACGGGCGTCCTCGACGGTCTCCTTCGCGCTGTTGCGGCCCATCTGGCGCGCGCGCTGGTAGTTGCCGTCGGTGCCGGGGTCGGGGCTGATCTTGAAGTCGTCGTTGTAGCGCGGGAACCGCGGCTGGCAGGACGCCTGCGGGCCGAGCGTGATCGGCAGCAGCCGCCAGCCCTTGGCGAGCTGGGTGCGGATCCACGTCGGCGTCAGGTTGGGCTGTCGCCGGCAGGCGCGGGAGTCACCCGAGATGTAGATGCCGACGGCCATGAAGGGGGACCGGGTCAGCCAGGTGTCCATGGCCTGCTGCGTCGGCGCCAGGCACTGGTCGAAGCCGTAGCCGGAGAAGTGGCCGGGGGTCACCGGGTTGGGTCGTGCTGCCGGCGCGCCGGCCGAGGCGGCGGGCGCGGCGGTGGTCGGGGAGGGCGCGGCCGTGGAGTCGACGGTCCCGAGCAGGGTCAGCGCGAGAGCCGTCGTGACCGTCGTCGCGAGGAGACGTCGGACCGACCTCGGGGTCGAGGGCGGCGTGGGGTGTGCCGGGCGCATGAGGGACTCCGGGGAAGAGGGGTCAGGGCGTGGGCCGCTCGCACCATAACCTCACAAGTCACACCCGTAACAGGTGTTCAGGAGAACTACAACGCTGTAGTTAGGACGGCCCCGCTCAGGACGGCGGCGGGTACCCGGCCAGCCTCGAGCTCGACGTCGAGACCGACGGCGACCGCGCGACCGCCTTCGTCACCGGCGGCGACTACCGGGTCTCGCTCGACTACGCCCAGCTGCCCGGGCTGCTGCTCGAGCGGCTGCTGCAGTAACAGGTTCCGCAAGGTCTTCTCGATCCCTTCAAGAGTCCCGCAAGTCCCGTGACTTCGGCGCGGCGGCAGGAGCACTCTGAAGTCGTCACACCACGACGTCTCGGGACGGGAGGAAGCCATGAGCCACACCAGCTGGAGCTCCACAGCAGCGATGGGCTCTGGCTCGCCGTACCACCAGGACCCGAGCCCGGGTGGCGCCCCGGTCCTCACCCCGGACGGCCACTGGCGTTGGGCCGGCGACCACTGGGAGCTGCGCGACGACCCGGAACCCGACGAGGCGTCGGCCGAGGACGACGACGAGCCGGCGGCTCCACCGGACTGAACCAGTGGGCGGAACCCGCGCGGACGGCGTCCCGCGGGTGCACCATCGGACGATGAGCCAGCCACCGGGCCCGTCCGCGCCACCGCCACCGGCGTACCTCTCGACCGGTCAGGCCGGTGTGATGGGTTCGCGGACCGGCCGCCGCGTCATCTGGTCACTCGTCGCCCTGGTGCTGACTCCGGTCGGGATCTGGTTCTCGGTCGAGGGCGGCCTCGGCATCGACGAGTACGACCTGCTCGAGAGCGACAGCGGCATCGACCCGGTCTACCTCGGGCAGATGCTCATCGGCCTGCTCCTGCTCCTCGGCGTCACGGCGACGGCCCGGTTCACCAGCGCCGGGGTCCTCCTGGCCGCGCTGGTCTGGGGGGTGGGGCCGGTGGTGGTGCACTCCGTGGCGCACGACGCGTTCACCAGCGTCACCGAGCAGTTCGACGAGGCGGTCGGCGGGTGGTTCGACGTGTTCGCCCTGGTGGTCTTCCCGATGGTCGCCGCGTTCCTGCTGGGCGCCGCAGTCGCGGGGCGCGGACGGCGGCCGACCGGCACTCACTAGATTGAGGCCGTGCCTGCGCTCGACACCGTCGCGTCCGCCACGTCCGACCCCGAGCGCGAGCAGCCCTGGGGCGAGCTCGGGCTGAAGGCCGACGAGTACCAGCGGATCCGGGAGATCCTCGGCCGGCGGCCGACGTCGTCGGAGCTGGCGATGTACTCGGTGATGTGGAGCGAGCACTGCTCCTACAAGTCGAGCAAGGTGCACCTCAAGCAGTTCGGCGAGCTGGCGCAGGAGACGCCGGTCGGCAAGATGCTCGCCGGCATCGGCGAGAACGCCGGCGTGCTCGACATCGGGCAGGGCTACGCGGTCACCTTCAAGGTGGAGTCGCACAACCACCCGTCGTACGTGGAGCCCTACCAGGGCGCGGCCACCGGCATCGGCGGGATCGTGCGCGACATCCTCGCGATGGGGGCGCGGCCGGTGGCGGTGATGGACCCGCTGCGGTTCGGTCCGCTGGACGCCGACGACACCCGCCGGGTGCTGCCCGGGATCGTGGCCGGCGTCGGTGGATACGGCAACTGCCTCGGCCTGCCCAACATCGGCGGCGAGGCGGTCTTCGACGCCACCTACCTCGGCAACCCGCTGGTGAACGCGCTCTGCGTCGGCGTCCTGCGGCACGAGGACCTGCACCTCGCGAAGGCGTCGGGCACCGGCAACCTCGTGGTGCTGTACGGCGCCCGCACCGGGGGCGACGGCATCGGCGGCGTCTCGGTGCTCGCGAGCGAGACGTTCGACGAGGGCGGCCCCGCCAAGCGCCCCAGCGTCCAGGTCGGCGACCCGTTCATGGAGAAGCTGCTCATCGAGTGCACGCTCGAGCTGTTCGCGGCCGGCGTCGTGGCGGGCATCCAGGACCTCGGTGGTGCCGGGCTGTCGTGCGCCACCTCCGAGCTCGCCAGCGCGGGCGACGGCGGCATGCATGTCGAGCTCGACCGGGTGCCGCTGCGCGACTCGACGCTCGCTCCCGAGGAGATCCTCATGAGCGAGTCGCAGGAGCGGATGATGGCCGTCGTCGAGCCCGGCGACATCGACCGGGTGATGGCGATCTGCGCGAAGTGGGACGTCGAGGCCGTCGTCGTCGGCGAGGTCACCGACACCGGACGGCTCCAGATCGACTGGCACGGCGAGCGCGTGGTCGACGTGCCGCCGCGCTCGGTGGCCCACGACGGCCCGACCTACCAGCGACCGTTCGCCCGTCCCGACAGCCAGGACGCGCTCCAGGCCGACGGCGCCGAGGCACTGCCGCGGCCGGCGTCCGGGGAGGAGCTGCGGGAGACGCTGCTGCGGCTCGCGGGCTCGCCCAACCTGTGCGACAAGTCGTGGATCACCGACCAGTACGACCGCTACGTGCGCGGCAACACCGTGCTCGCGCAGCCGTCGGACAGCGGGATGATCCGCGTCGACGAGGACACGAACCTCGGCGTCGCGGTGGCCACCGACTGCAACGGCCGGTTCGCGCGGCTCGACCCGTACGCCGGCGCGCAGCTGGCGCTGGCGGAGTCGTACCGCAACGTCGCCACCGGCGGCGCGCGGCCGCTCGCCGTCTCGGACTGCCTCAACTTCGGCTCGCCCGAGGACCCGGCCGTGATGTGGCAGTTCGCCGAGGCCTGCCGCGGCCTCAAGGACGCCTGCGCCGTGCTCGGGGTGCCGGTCACCGGCGGCAACGTGAGCCTCTACAACCAGACCGGCGAGACCGCGATCCTCCCGACGCCGGTGGTCGCCGTGCTCGGCGTCGTCGACGACGTCACCCGCCGCACGCCGTCCGGCTTCGGCCCGGCGGAGTCGTCCGGCGACCGGGTGCTGGTGCTCGGCACGACCCGCGAGGAGCTGAGCGGCTCGGAGTGGGCGCACGTCCTGCACGACCACCTCGGCGGCCGCCCGCCCGCCGTCGACCTGCCGGCCGAGCAGGCCCTCGCGTCGCTGCTGCACGAGGGGATCGGGCTGCTCACCAGCGCCCACGACCTCGCCGACGGCGGCCTCGCCCAGGCGCTGGTGGAGGCCTGCCTGCACCAGATGGTCGGCGCGACCGTGACGCTCCCGGGTGACCCGTTCGTCGACCTCTTCTCCGAGTCCACCGCCCGCGTGCTCGTCACCGTGGCCGAGGCCGACGTCGACCGGCTGCACGACCTCGCCACCCGCCATGGCGTCCCCGTCACCGAGCTGGGGGTGACCGGCGGCGACGACCTGGTGGTCACCGACCAGTTCGCGGTGAACCTGCTCGAGCTGCGGGCGGTCTGGTCGGCGACGCTCCCGGCCGCGATGGCCTGACCCCACGTACGTCGAGCCGGCCCGCGTACGTCGAGCCTGTCGAGACGCCGGGACCGATCTCCTCGGCGTACCCGGTCGGGCATCTCGGTGACAGCCGTCGGGGCGTCTCGACAAGCTCGACGAGCGTCGTGCCGCCGCTGGCTGGCCCGGATCCCGGCCGGCGCGTGGGTGGTGGTGCTGCTCACCTGGCTCGTGACCGGGGTGCTCGCGGGGGCCCGCGGTGTACGCCGTGCTCGGCTGACCCGCGGGCCCGCTCGGTCACACCTGAGTCAGCACGATCCAGGCGATGGCGATCAGGCAGAGCACGGCGAAGACGCCGACGATCGCCCACACCCACCACGGGGTCTTCGTGGGCTCGGGCATCGGCGGCGGGGGCGCGTAGACGACGGGCGCGGGCGGCGGCGGGGCGGCGAGGACCATCGGCAGGCCGCAGCGGGTGCAGCTCTCGGCCGTGATCGTGTTGGCCTCGTGGCAGTGCGGGCAAGGCGTGGAGGCGACGGTCTGCTTGCCGAGGGTGCCGGGCAGCCGGCGCAGCGCGGCGCCGTCGGTGGCACCCTCGCCGAGCTGGATGGTGGACGGCGTCCAGAACAGCGGGAAGTCGCACTTGGCGCAGAAGTCGCCTGCCTCGCGGCGGGTGAGCTGCACGTTCGCGACCGTGCCGCACTCGGGGCAGGTGATGCTCTCGTGGCGCTGGGCGATCGGCACCGACGCGGCGGACGGCGGCGGCTCGACGCGGGGCGCGGAGGTGAGCGCGGTCGCGCCGGACTGTGACGGCAGCTGGGTGGTGGGCGCCGGGTCGGCCGGCGCCGGGAGCGGGTCGGTCAGCGGGTCGGGCCGCTCGACCGCACCACCGGTCAGGGTGTCGCTCACGGTGTCTCCTCGGGTCGCCTCTCCGGGGTTCTCTCGGCCGTTCGCTCGGTGCTCCACACCACTCGCCCTTCCACCACGACCTCGGCCCGGACGTGCGCCGGGACCTCGTCACGGACGGCGGCCACGAGCTCGGCTTCACCCAGCATCCCGGTCGAGTCCAGCTGCAGCCTGACCCACGCCGTGTCGACGGGCGCCTCTCCTGCCTCCCAGACGCCCCCGCCCTCCTCGACCCGCACGTCGGTGCCGGTGATGAGCTCGAGATACGTCCGCAAGCCACGAGCGGTGCCGCGCCAGGCGAGGGTGCGGGCCGCGCTGCTCACGATACGGCGCTGCAGGTCCTCGGGCAGCGATTCGTCGAGACTGGTCATCCCGATCCAGGAGGCCAGCCAGCGCACCATCTCGACCGGCGCCACGGTGACGTCGAGGACGTGGTCGATGTTGTCGGCGTCGTCGAACAGCGTGGTGCCGAGCTGCTGGAAGATCCGCACGTACCGGGCGAAGAAGTCCTCGCCCGCCATCGCCACCGGGAGCTGGTTGAGCATCCAGTCGGGGTCCCGTCGAGGCCGGGTGCGCACGGGCACCAGCGACGAGGTGATCGGCGTCAGCTTCGTCACGGTCATCGCACGACCACTTGGTGGGCGGCCGACAGGAAGAGCGACTGCTCGTCGAGCCGGATGATGTCCTTCGCGGAACCGAGCCGGCGTCCGGAGCGGAGGTCGTACTCGAAGAGCAGCGCCTCCTCCACCCGCTCGACGCCCTCGACGGTCTCGAGAAGCTGGGTGACGGTGGCGGCGTTGAGGTCGGTCGAGAACGGCCAGCCGGTGCCCTCCGAGCCGCCGACGAGCGGGTTCACGAACCGCGCGATCGCCTCCTCCGCCCGCTGCCGCACCAGGGCGGCGGGACGGCCGGGGGCGGCGTGCACGAGCGCGGCGACCGAGACGCCCTGGTAGTACGGCGTGCTGATCTCGACCGCGGTGCCGATCACCCGATGCTCGTCGAGCCGCTCCTTGATGGTGGCCACGAGCTCGGGCGCCAGGGCGAAGTCGTCGAGCTGGTTGGTGGTGGCGTCGCCGCGCACGCGGGGGACGACGAGCAGCCGCACCGAGCCGTTGCCCCGCTGCGCGCTCTGGCACCGGGTGCGGGCGACCTCGGCGGAGGACTCCAGCGTCAGCCGCTCGTAGTCGCCGGTGGTGACGGCGCGGCGGCCGGTGCGCAGGGTGAGCGGCGCCCGCTGCTTGGCCTCCGCGACGCTCTCGGCGTCGACGCCGCCGCTGGCCGGGCCGAGGTTGACCACGCCGCTGACGTACGGGACCGCCGAGCGCATCACCGACAGGGTGCGGGTGCCGACGTTGCCGCGGCGGCCGCCGCCGGACCGGTACCCGCTGACGCGCACGAACGCGCCGTCCTGCGGGATGGCGCCGTGCTGGCGGGTGGTGCCGTCGGGGTAACGGATGCTGGGCCCGAACCGGACGGTGCCGGTGCTGGAGTCCCACACGATGTGCTTGTCGCTCGGGCCGGAGGCCGAGAAGTCCTCGACCTCGACCCAGGCCTCGACCCGGTCGCCGTGCACGACCTCGACCTGCTCGTCCGAGGTGCGGGGCAGCACCGGACGGTGGGTCACGTCGAAGGCCTGCGCGGGTGAGCCGTCGCTGCGGCCGATCGGCTCCCCGGGCACGGTCTCGGCGTGCTCGGCGTCGACCGTGCCACCGAGCGCGACGGCGCCGACCTCGCGCACCCGCGGCGAGGCCTTGTACGTCGGGTGGCCCGGCAGCGGAACGAGCAGCCGCGACCGCAGCCAGTACGCGGCGAGGTTGCCGATGCTGAGCGGCTCGTGCTCGGTCGGCACCAGGAGCGTGATCGACCCACCGCGGTTGAGGCCGCCGGTGGTGTCCTCGAAGACCTGGCACGGGATCCAGCCGTCGCCGTTCCACACCTCCCACGCCAGCGGCGGGGCGGTGGGGTCGACGCCGATGCCCTCGGCCTGGGCGCCGATGTCGACCCGCAGCACGACGCCGGCGAGGCTGTCGCGGAAGCCGAGGTTGAAGGTGTCGCCGGGGCTGAGGTCGGGCGAGGCGAAGCAGGCGACGCCGTTGGGGTTGAACCGCAGCTCGTCCCACACGTCCTCGGTACGGCGGCCGCCGTCGCTCACCGTCATCGCGGCGTCGAGCCGCGGCGGCGCGATCATGAGGTCCTCGGTGGTGCTGAACACCACCGGCGACGCCTCCACGACCGCGGAGGTGGTGGCGACCTCGGTGCCGCGGGGCACCACCACCGTCGACTCCAGCGCGGAGGAGAGCCAGAAGGTGAGGTCGGCGCGGGCCACGGACGGCGGGAACGGCTCGATGCCGACCATGTTGAGGAAGTGCGTGTAGAGGCGCTCCGGCACCTGGTTGACCCGGTACAGCACCATCTCGCTCATCCAGGCGAACAGCTCGATGAGCGCGACGCCGGGGTCGGAGACGTTGTGGTTCGTCCATTCGGGGCAGTAGCGGGGGATCAGGCGCTTGGCCTCGTCGACGATGTCCTGGAAGGTCCGGTCGTCGAGTCCCGGGGTCGGCAACGGCATGGCTCAGGTCCTCACTCGGCGTCGTGCGGGATCACGTAGAAGGGGTACACCAGGTTGCGGCGGTCGTTGGTGGACCGGACCCGGTAGTCGAGGGCGATGTGGACGAGCGACCCCTGCTCCGGGTCGGGCTCGGCGTGCACGTCGTCGACGATGACGCGCGGCTCCCACTGGGCCAGGGCGTCGCGGACGGCCTGGCTGATGAGGCCGAGCAGGTTCGCGGTGACGGGCTCGAAGAGCATCTCCCAGATCCGGCAGCCGAACTGCGGCCGCATCAGCCGCTCGCCCGGGGCCGTCATCAGCACGATGCGGATCGAGCGGTCGAGGTCGGGGACGCCGTCGGTGAGCTTGATCGCGCCCGTGTGGTCGACCGAGAGCGGCCAGCTGAAGCCGCGGCCGACGAAGGAGTCGTCGTCCTCGACGGTGCTCGGCAGGTGCGTCATCCGTTGATCCCCACCTTCGCGCCCTTGAGGTTCAGCACGCCACCGGCCTGGAGGTCGGCGGACGCCGTGCCCTTGAGCTGGAGCTGGGCGGTGGCCTCGACCTGGACGTTGAGGTTGCCCTTGGCCTTGACGTTCATGTCGGACTGGAGCTCGACGTCCATCTTGCCCTTGATGGTGATCTTGTTGCCGTCGATCAGGATGTCGCCGTTGTCCTTCATCTCGATCGTGGCCTGGCCGTTGGTGAGCTTGATCGGGATGGCGGACTTGGCCTCGACGGTGATCTTGTCGTTCTCGATCCGGATCTCGTGCTTCTTCTTGCCGTGCTGGATCAGCACGTATTCCTTGCCTTCGGCGTCGGAGAGCTCGAGCATGTTGGCGGTGCGCGAGGTGAGCCGCCGGACGTCGATGATCCCGTCCTTGACCGGGTTCTGACCCGGCAGGGCATTCTTGGTGCTGAAGAGACCGCCGAGCACCACCGGCCGCCGGGTGTCGTCGCGCTCGAAGGCGACCAGCACCTCGTCGTCGACCTCCGGCAGGAACAGGGCGCCGCGGTCGGGGCCACCGCCGACGGTGACGACGCGAGCCCACTCCGACTCGGGTGCCCCCGGGATGGAGGGGAACTTGACCTTGCACCGGCCCAGGTTGTCGGGGTCGACGACGTTGGTGACGACGCCGGTGATGACCCCCTCGAGGTTGAACCCGGGCTCGGACTCCGGCGTGATGAGCAGGTCGACCAGCCCCTCCCGCCGGAACGAGCCCGCGGTGAAGGTGGTCCAGAAGCCGGTGGAGTCGTAGCGGTGCTCGACCTCGGTGACCAGGTACTTGCCCGACGCCGGTCCGGCGTTGGCGACCTGGACCTTGATCCCGGGCGCGACGTCCGCGTTGCCCCACACCGTGCCGCGGGCGTGCACGGCCTGCGACGACGCGTCCTTGTTGAGGGCGTCGGCCAGGGTGGTGGCCTCGGCCTGGGTCAGCGGCGACAGGTCGGAGCGGGTGAGGACGGCTTCGCCGAAGTTGCTGGCCCCGCTGAGGCTGACGAAGTTCGACTCCTGGGTCCGGGCCGTCGTCGCCTTGCCCTCGACGGCCTGCGTCTGCTTGAGGTCCCAGCCCGTGACGGTGACCTTCGCGATGTTGCGGGCGGACGCGCGTACCGAGAAGTTGCGCATGCCGTTGACGGTGCCGTCGAGGTCGAAGGTGAGCTCGGTGCCGCTGGCGTCGTCGGGCTTGCAGACCTTGAGCTTCTTGGGGTACTCGCAGAACCACACCAGGCCGGCCCGGGAGGCCAGCAGGTCCACGTAGTCCAGCGCGGTTCCGCCCTGGATCAGGTAGTCGAACGTGATGCTGGTCGAGGTGATGTCGGTCGTGAGACCCGTGGCCCTGGCGAGCTTGTCGATGACCTGGCTCGCGGACATCTGGAGGTAGGTGGCGGTGAGGGCCGTGCGCGAGAGCCGGTGGGTGTGGTCGTCGGCGACGACCACGAGCTCGGGGATGTACTCCCCGGACTGGTCCAGTGCCACCGACGTGACCTCACCGGCGAACAGCGCAGTGCCGTTGGCGTCGCTGATCGCGATCTCCTTGCCGATCGCGAAGTTCTGCGAGGTCGACACCGCGAACCCGGCGTCCGCGAACCGGAGCGTCGCCCGGCTGACGGTGTTGTAGCCGCGCTCGATGCGCATCGAGGTGAGGGCGGCGAGGTCCGACTCGGAGAAGGCGGCGCCGCTGGCCTTGAAGGTCGGTGTCGTCTCGCCGATCGACGGTGCGTCGGTGGTCATCAGTTCTCCAGCCGCGGGATGTCGATGACGGTGCCGGGCCGGAGCGCGAGCGGGTCCTCGAGGCCGTTGGCCGAGGCGAGCATCCGCCACCGCGTGGAGTCGCCGTAGTAGCGGGCGCTGATGCGGTCGAGGGTCTCGCCGGGTTGGATCCGGTGGGTGCGGCTGGGCTTGGGGGTGCCCGACGTCGGGTTCTGCGGGCCGAACGCGTCGGACTCCTTGTACTGCCGCAGCTCCAGCTGCATGCTCGCGCGCAGCGGCACGCCGGAGGAGGAGAAGTAGGTGAAGGTGAGCCGCAGGTCGCTCACCACGGAGGCGAAGGAGTGCAGGTCGCCCCAGTGGAAGGTGACCGTGGGCGGCCGGGCGTTGTTCGTCGTCTCGTTCGTGCCCGGCAGGTCGGGGTTGATCTCCATGAGCTTGAGGATCTTGCCGGTGTGCAGGGTGACGGCCTTGCCGGTGTCGGTGGTGTCGAAGGTGAGGTCGAGCTTCATCCAGCCGCCTCCCGCGCCGGCGTACTGGAGGGTGGGCACGCCCTTGCCGGGCATCGGGTTCGACACCCAGCTGTTGCGCCGTCCGACGCTCAGCGACTCGGGGTTGTAGAGGCAGGGGACCTGCTCGCCGCCCTCGATCTCGAGGTAGGCCTTCTCGAGCTCGGCCATCAGAACACCTTCCAGTCCTGGCGCCGTCCGCGCCGTTCGAGCTCGTCGATGACGCGCTGCTCGATCCGGTCCACGACCGCGTCGACGAGGCGGTCGAACCGCGCTCGGTCGGACTCGGCGGTGTGGGGCTCGTCCCGGGTGACGGGATCGTCGACCACCCCCGGGATGAAGGCCCCGGCGGCGGAAGACGCCGAGACCGAGGCGGGTACCAGCGACGACTCGCCCATGGCGGACCTCCCGGGCTCGTACTTGCGGTGGATGACGGCGCTCGCGGCGTCGTCGAGGGCGTCGAAGAGGTGGGCGGAGCGCTCGAACAGCGAGCCGCCGGACGACGCCGGCGCGACGCCGCCGGCGGGTGGGGTCGACCCGGACCGAGCGACCGGGGACGAGGACGAAGAGCTCGACGACGGAGTGGAGGTCGAGGGGGAGCGGCGGACGACGTCGGGGACCGGCGGCGCCGCGCTCGCCGCCGGGTTCACGCTGACGCGCGGCGGTGCCACCGTGAGCCGCCGCAGCAGTGACGTCGACGGCGCGTTCCGGGCCGCGGGTGCGGCTGGTGCGGACGGGGAGCTCGACATCGGGGACGACGTGGGGCTCGGCGACGTGACGGAGCCGGCGAACCGCGCAGCAGGAGGCGTCGGCACGAACGGGGCGGTGACCCCGGGAGCAGCGCCGACCCGGGCGGCGACCTGGCCGGACCGCGGCACCGGCGGACCGTCGGGCAGCGGTGCCCACGACCCCGAGGCGAAGCCGGGCGGCGGGGCGGGGAGCCGGGTGGTGCCGGCCGGCGCGCTGGTGGAGCGGCGCAGCACCGGGGCGGGACCGGCGACGGAACCGGTGGCGGCAGCGGCTCCGCGGACACCGGGCACCCCGGGGACCCCCGGGGTGGTGGCGGGACCGCCGCGCAGCGTGCTCACCGAGGCGGGCTGGATCGGGGTGTCGCCGCCGAAGCCGCTGGCGAGCGACCCGGCCCGACGACCGTGGCCGGCGGTCCGCCGCAGCACGATCTGGTCGGGCATCGCCACCGCACCGAGCGGGGACGGCGTCGGGGCGGCGTCGCCCGGGACGTTCGTCGAGCCTGTCGAGACGCCCGGGACGTTCGTCGAGCCGGTCGAGACGCCCGGGACGTTCGTCGAGCCTGTCGAGACGCCCGGGACGTTCGTCGAGCCTGTCGAGACGCCCGGCGCGTTCGTCGAGCTTGTCGAGACGCCCGGCGACGTTCGTCGAGCTTGTCGAGACGCCCGGCCCGCTGTCGCTGACGGGAGCGGACGCGGCGGGCTCGGCGGGCTCAGCGGGCTCGACGGGCGTCGTGGCGCGCGGACCGGGGGCGTAGAGCCGGTGGATCGTGGCCGGCGGGGTGGCACCGGATCCGGCGGCGGCAGTGGCTGCGCTCCCGCTCGCGGCCGCCGTGGCCGGGCCGAGCTTCGGCGCCGTGGCGGCGCGTCGCAGGTCGGTGGCCGGCGCGATGGTGCCGGTGCTGCGCCACGACCGGCGCAACGTGCCGCCGAAGGCCAGCGCCAGCGGCGTCGGCGCGGCCGCCACGCTCGGCAGCCGCTCGGCCGCGACGTCCGGCGAGCCCGTCGAGCCCGTCGAGCCCTCCGCCACGTTCGTCGAGCTGGTCGAGACGTCCGGGCTGATGTCGCCGGCCGGGGTGGCATCGGCGGTGCCGGCGGTGCCGGCGGTGCCGGCGGGCGTGGGTGCGGGAGCGGAGGCGGGTCCCGGGGCGCCGGGGGTGCGCCGCACGGTCGGGCTGGTCGAGGCGTCCGGGCCGCCGGCGCCGGCCGCGGTGGTCGGCTGGGCGGGGCCGGCTGCGGGCGTCTCGACAGGTGGTTCCTGAGGAGCCGAGGAACGAGGCGTCTCGAAGGGCTCGACGGATGTCGGGGTGGCCCGGGTGGAAGCGGCGGACGAGGCCGTCGCGGCGGGTACGGGGACCGGGAGGATCCGACCGGTCGGGCGAGTGGGCGAGCCGTGCAGGAGTCCCATCGTGGCGGTGCGGACCGGGCTGCCGGCGCCGAGCACCCGCGGGCCGGGGCCGCCGCTGCGGAGGGTCGGGCCGCTGCGCGCGGGCGCGTCGGCGGTGGCGAGCCGGCGGATGGTCGGGCTGCGGCGCAGCGCGGTCGCGAACCGGGTCGGCGGCTCGGCGAGCTGCCAGGGGGCCGCCGGTGCCGGAGGCGGTGCCGGCGCGGCCGGTGCGGCCGCGCGCGTCGAGGCCGCCGGCGCGGGTGCGGTCGGTGCCGCGGAGGTCGGGGGGTCCGTCGAGACGCCGGGAGCGCTGTCACCGGCGCGCGCGGTCTCGGGAGCGGCGGCGCGAGCGACTCGTGACGCCTCGACGGACGAGGAGGCGGGTGGCTCGGGGGGTGCGGGGGTCGCGGGAGCGGTCGGGGTGGTCGCCGCGGGCGTGCTGGGGGTCGAGGTGGTGCTGGGGGGCGCGGGGGTGCCGGCGGTGGTGGCGGTGGTGGCGGTGGTGGCGGTGGTGGCGGTGGTGCGACCGGGTCGGGGCGTCTCGACCGGCTCGACGGACGTCCGTCGGGGAGCCGGCGACGCCGTCGCGACCTTCCGGCGGATGCCGGCGGTGAGCTTCTGGCGGTCGGCCTGGGTGAGCATCGGGCCGCTGGCGGTCACCTCGGCATGACGGGCGACGCGGACGTCGGAGGTGGTGAGGTTCCCGAGCATCCCGCCGGGCGTGTAGGTCTGTTCGTTCTCCACCCTGCGCGCGGCCCGGGGGAGGTTGCGCGGCTGCAGCGCGGCGACGTCGACCGGCTTCGAGGCCGCCAGCCACGACGGCCGTGCGGGCGCGCTCGGGGTCGACGCGGCCGGAGCCGCGGCGGCGGCGTCGTCACTGTGGGTGGACGGCGTCCACCAGCGCGGCGGCCGGGAGTTGGTGCCGCCGACCTCGCCTGGTCCGCGCAACGCGGCGCGGACCTCCACGGGCCGCGAGGTCGCGGCGGCGAAGCGCTGCACCGAGGACGCCAGGCTCCCGACCCGGCTCGGCAGCGGCATCCCCAGCGGGGGACCGGGCCGCCGCAGCCGCGCGCCGACGGCCCGCCCGAGCCGGGTGCGGTCGGCGGGGTCGGTGCGGGTGGCGGTCTCGGTCATGGCAGCGAGCCGGTCAGCTCGTCGCGGTCGTCTGGGTCCGGGCGCGGAAGCCGTGGTGCGCGACCTCGAGCTCCTCCTCCAGGGGGTTCTGGCTGTCGACGTTGAACTCCGGACCCTTCCAGCGGATCGGGAAGACGTCGATGAACTCCCAGGTGCGCAGCCGGTTGCCGCTGGTGTCCATGGCGGTGACCGCTCCGGTGGAGCGGACCAGCTTGTTGCCGGCGGCGGCGAAGCCCTCGCCGGAGCTCTTGGCGAGCCAGTCGAACAGCGCGTTGCTGTCGGTGAGGCCGCGCTTGAACAGCAGGTGCGGCCAGGTCATCCGGCCCGGCACCCGGTGGGTGAAGCCGTTCTGGCCACCCTCGGCGAACTCGTGGATGCCGACGGTGATCTGGAGGCCCTGGACCTCCTTGAAGACACCGATCTCGGTGCCGTCCAGCTCGAAGAGGAACCGGTTCGCTGCGGGGAGGTCACCACCCAGCGGGCTCTCGCTGGCCGCGAGGCTCCCGCTGCTGCTGCTCGCCGCTCCCGTACTACCCGCCATACTCGCGCACCGCCTCCCAGGCTCGATCGTTCAGTGAGACCACCGCTCGCACCATCCGGACCCGGTCCATGTGCTCGAGGTCCAGGAGGTCCGGGAGCGGCCAGTGCAGGTGGTAGGCGAGGTAGGCGATCTCCTGCCAGAGGGCGTCGGTCGGGTAGCGCATCATGTGGTGAGCGCTCCCCTCACGACGTCCGTCGGGGCAGCTCCTCGACGGCGTGCCGCAGGCCGCGGGACTCCGGGGAGCCGTTGGTCTGCGGGGGTGCCTGGGGAGCAGCCCCTTCGTCACTCGGGACCTGGGTCGGCTCCTCCGACTCCGGCGCAGCCGGCGCGGCCGGCCCGGCGGGCGCGCTGCCCACCAGGTCGGCCGACGCCTGAGCCTGCACCAGCGCCTCGAACTCGGCCTGGCTGCCGAAGTTGATGACGCCGTAGAAGTCCTGGAGGAACGCCAGGTCGACCGCGAACAACCCCTCGATGTCACGCGTGGTGATCAGCTCGAGGTCCCCGAGAGCGGTCACCACCCTCGTCAGGACGAGGATGGTCAACCGTGGGTCGTCGGGACCCTGCACCGTCGGGTCACGCAGCGGCTCCAGCTCGTCTCGAGCCGTCGCGAGCCGCATCGTGCCCGTCCGGTGCAGGCGTCCCTCGTCGTCGACATACCCTCGCGGCAGGGTGAAGTCGTACGTGGTGCGGAGATCGGTCACTTGACCCGCTCAAGCCTCTCGATGACGAGGGTGATCGTCTCCTTGACCGCGTCGTTCGACTCGGTGCTCAGCTGGTCGGTCGCGATCTTGCTCGGCCAACCGTTGAAGAAGTTGAACCGACCGACCTCCTTCATCGTGCTGTCGTACATCACGATCGAGCCGTTCTTGCGGTTGTTGGTGCGGTCGGATCCCGCGAAGCCCTTCTTCTGGATGTCGTGGAACCACTTCCAGATCGGGTCGGACATGGCGTCCATCGGGGCCATGCGGGTGATCGAGAGGTCCGCAGCCTTCTGCACGCTGCCACGGGTCTTGATCGTCTGCGTCTTCCCGCTCATGCCCGTCTGCTGGATCGACACCGTGTCGTACTCGACGTCGAGCCCGGAGACCGAGGCGAGGATGATCGCGACACCGTCGAACTCCAGGAAGAAGTTCTGGGAGACGATCGGGTCGGTTGCGATGAGGTCGTTCGGCATTGCTCAGCTTCCTCTGTTCGTTGTCTGGTCCGCGGCCGTCAGGACGCCGACTGCTTCTTCTGGCTGATCCGGAAGACCACGAACTCCGCGGGCTTCACAGGAGCGATACCGACCTCCACGATCAACAGGCCGGCGTCGATCGACTCCGGCGGGTTGGTCTCGGCGTCGCACTTGACGTAGAACGCCTCGTCGGCACTCGCACCGAACAGGGCGCCGGCCGTCCACAGGCCCCGGAGGAACCCGCTGACGGTGCGCTGCACGCCCTCCCACAGCGTCACGTCGTTGGGCTCGAAGACCGCCCACTGGGTGCCGCTGAGGATGGTCGCCTCGACCATGTTGAAGAGGCGCCGGACGTTGATGTAGTTCCAGTCGGTGTCCGAGCTCAGGGTGCGCGCACCCCAGATCCGGATGCCGCGGGTACCGAACGGGCGGATGCAGTTGATCCCGATCGGGTTCAGCAGCGACTGCTCGTTCTGCGTGACGCTGCGCTCGATGTCGAGGACGCCGCGCATGGTGTCGTTGGCCGGGGCCTTCCACACGCCGCGGGTGTCGTCGGTGCGGGCCCAGACGCCGGCGATGTGGCCGGACGGCGGGATCAGCATCTCGGCGTCGCCGTTCTGCCCGATCGGGTTCTCCACCTTGATCCAGGGGTAGTACAGCGCGGCGTAGGCCGAGTCGTACATCGCGACCTCGGAGCGCCACTCCTTGATCTGCTGGACGTTGAGTCCCGGAGGAGCGTCGAGCACCGCCATGCGGTTGCCGTTCTGCTCGCAGTGGGAGATGAGCGCCGTCTGCACGGCCTTCCAGAGGCCGAGGTCGACGGTGCCGTCCTCCTTGGTGGCGGCGGTGACGAGGTCGGGGACGATCACCATGGTGACGTCCTCGGCCACGGCCAGGCCGTTGATGCCGGCGCGGGCCGACTCCGAGCCGGCGAACTTGCGGCCGTTGACGGCGACCGGCACGGGCTCGGCCTTCTCGAGGTCGTACACGCCGGGCTTCACCAGCTCGAGCTGGTTCGCCAGGTCGGCGTCCTCGTCGAGCTTGAGCTCGACCTTGACCTTGGTGGAGGTGGCGTTGACCTTGGTGGCCACGCCCGAGGCGCCCGACGACAGGTCGAGGTTCTCGTAGGTCTCCACGGGCTCGCCGCGCTCCAGCACGATCATCGTGAAGGTCGAGGGACCCTCGGCGTCGTCGCCGGCGTCCTCGGTCTCGATCGCGATCGAGATGTCGGCGTCGTTGTCGAGGCTCTCCACCGCGACGGGGAGACCGAGCGCGCGGTCGCTGGCAGGCAGCGCGGCGCGGGCGGGCTCACCGGCGGGCTCGGTGTTGGGCACCCGGCAGATGTAGGCCAGGCTGCCGCCGTTGGCGAAGTAGCCGTAGACGGACAGCGGCAGCATGCAGCCCTTGGCGAAACCGCCGTACAGGGCCTCGAACTGGTTCCAGCTGGTCACGAGCCGCGGGGCGAGGCCCTGCGGGTCGTTGGGGTCATCGAGCGGGGCCCGCTCGGTGAATCCGACGAACGCGGCAACGGCCGTCGGGGCGGCGGACAGCACCTTCTGAGAGGAAACAACCTCTTCGATGTACACGCCCGGAGCGGTGTAGGTAGGCATGGTCACTCGCTTCTGCAGATATGTGGCAGCAAGGTTCGCTGCACGGACGAGATGCATCGTGCTCCCGCCGCTCCACCCCTGTTTGCGAAACGGCGGAATTGGGTCGGGCAAAACTTCCCGCCGACGACGGGTGCTGTGACCCGGTGCGCTAGCTGGCCGTGACCTGGACCTGGCCGGGGAAGCTCACCGTGATGACGCCGCCCCAGGCGCAGTTGCACGTGGAGCTCGCGGTGATGAGCGGCAGCCCGGTGGCGGAGGTCAGCGGGGCGCCCGGCGTCCACGGCGTGCCGGTGACCGGGATGCACGCCATCGGCGTCAGGACGCCGAGGGCGGCGGCGGTGGCGGCGGCCACGGTCGGGTTGGACGGCGACATGCACATGCCGAACGGCTTGATGTTCAGCATCGGGATGGAGTCCTTGATGGTGCCGACGGGCATGCCGCCGGCCGAGACCAGGCCGATGGCGGTGTAGCTCGACGGGGCCATGCCGAAGCTGCACAGCAGCATGGCGCCACTGACGACCACGGGCCCCGGCATGTCGACTCCTGCTCCTGCTCGGCTACTGCTTGCTGCCCTTGACGGACTTCGTGAGCGGCTCGCCGGTCCCGATCACCAGGCAGAGCACGTCCCGGTCATCGTCCTCCCAGCTGCGCGGCGAGGGGAGCAAATAGGTGAAGAAGTAGTCGGAGTCGGCGTAGTCGACGCCGACGTACGTCTCGAACTCCGCCGCGCAGGCGCCCTGCGCGAAGGTCGTGAGCTGGTCGTCACCCGGGAACTGGTCGGACGACTCACCCTCCGGCGGCTCGTAGGGCACGACGGCGTAGGCCTCGCGGTCGTGGGGCTTGTCGCACGGCACCCTCTCGAGGGTCTCGATCTGCGCCTTGGGCTCCCCCTCCGGGCCGAGGAAGCACTGCCCCGGCTCGATGTCGTAGACCGCCGTCTTGTTGGCGTCCTCGTCGTCGCCGAACAGCCCGCACCCGCTCGCGAGGGCGGCCGTGACCACCAGGGCCGTCGCGAGAGGGCCGATCCGAGAGCGATCAGCCACGCCGGTCCTCCGCGGCGTCCGCCATCCGCTCGGCCATCGCGTTGATCCGCTCGACCTGCGGCGCCTGCTGCTCCCACTCGAAGGTGTCGGCGGCGACGGTGGCGCGCACGAAGATCGCGGGCCGCAGCGACCCGCCGGCGCCCTGCCAGAGCTCGCGGCCGGTGTTGCGCTCGTCGCCGAGGGCGACCTGGATCGAGGAGGAGAGGTCGTCGGAGGTCAGCTCGGCCGGAATCTGCTCGAGGCCGGCGAGGAGGCTCGTCAGGTCGCCGAGCAGCTGGTGCTCGTCGCGGGGACTACCGGCCCAGGCGCTCACCAGGTAGCTCAGCTGGATCATCGGCTGCGGCCGGCGGAACATCGCGGGCTGCCCCTCGCCGGTGGCGGTCGGCCGGGTCTGCGAGCGCGACGGCTGGGCGCTGCGCGAGACGTCGTAGAGGAACAGGTTCACCGTGATCCGGGTGAGCTGCGCCGACCAGGTCGACGACGGCACGTCGAAGGCGACGTCGGCGAGGTCCTCGGTGAGCCCGAGCCGGGTGCGGACCAGCTTCTCCAGGGCGGCGTCCACGTGGCTGATGAACACGGGTGTCACCTCGACCCTCGGGGTACTCGCGGACGAACCGGTGCCGGGCCGGCACCGTGCCCGAGAAAACTAGCCGCCCCTCGGTGTGCCCGCAGGCGTATCGCGAGGCTCGTGCGGTAGGGGTCAAAGTTTCCTCATTCGCCTGCGGATGCCACCGGGCCGTCCCTATATTCCGAAGGCCCTGACTCGGCACGGGCACGAGGTCCTGCGTCGGCGCCGGGTACGGGCAGGGAGGTGCCGCCAGCGGACGGTACCCAGCGACGCGGCCGGGAGGCGAGAGGATGCGGGTCTCCACCGAGAACCGTGAGGTTCTCGCCGACCCCGGAACCTCGCCGGAGTTCCTGGTCACGGTCGTCAACACCGGGACGATCATCGACGGCGTGTCGGCCCGCGTGATCGGCGCCGGCAACGCGCCGGTCCGCTCCGAGCCGGCCATGCTGCCGCTCTTCCCGGACGCGGAGGGCCGCATCGCGGTCTCGCTCGACCTGCCCGAGACCCAGCCGGCCGGCATCCACCCGCTCACCGTCGAGGTGGTCTCGCACACCACCGGCGACGTGCAGCACGCCGACCTCGAGCTGGAGGTCGGCGCCCGCCCCGCGCTGGCCCTGCACCGCCACCCCCGCATGATCCGGGCCCGTCGCTCGGGCCGGTTCCTGCTCGAGGTGGCCAACCGCGGCAACGTGCCGCTGGAGGTCGACCTCTCCGCCGGCGCGGCCGACGACGGCGTCGCCGTGCGGATGTCGCCGGACAGGTTCCGGGTCGAGCCCGGGGCCGGCGTCCGCGTCCTGACCGTGGTTCGCGGCCCGCGGATGATCACCGGCGCCGAGCTCGACCGGCTCGTGACCATCGACCTCGTCGCCCGCCGCGCCGGCCTGCTCGGACCGGCGGCCGCCGAGCACGTCGAGGCCGAGCCCGAGCCGGAGCTCACCGACTCCACCCAGCTCCAGCTGCGGCAGCGGCCCCTCATCAGCCGCGGCCTCCTGACCTTCCTCATCCTCGCGCTCATCGTCGGCCTCTGGGCCGCCGCGTTCCTGCTCGGTCTCGGCCAGGTGTTCAAGGGCGACGCGATCACCAAGACCGCCCCGCCGTCCTTCTTCCCCGTGGCCGCGACCACGGACGGCGACGGCTCCGGCGGCAGCGACGGCGCCGGGGACGGTGCCGAGGACGGCGGCGAGGACGGCGCCGGTGGCGCGGGCGGCGACGCCCAGCCGCCCGGCACGCTGCCGAAGGACGGCCTGATGCCGCCCGGCTCCGGCGGCGAGATCAGCGGCACCGTGACCGCCGCGAGCGACGGCACCCCGGTCGGCCGGATCCTGGTGGAGGCCTTCCGCTCGGCCGACGGCGGCACGCTGGAGCGGGTCAGCTCGGGCGCCACCCAGGCCGACGGCAGCTACACGCTGGCCGCCCTGTTCCCGCGGTCCTACCTCCTCAAGTTCACCGCCGAGGGCTTCGACACCGTCTGGTACCGCGCCGGCACCGCGGTGCCCAGCCAGGCCAAGGCGGAGGAGGTGCCGGTCGAGGCGCAGTCGACCAGCGACGGCATCGACGTCGTGGTCACCGGCCAGAACGCCGCCCTCCGCGGCACCGTCGACCCGGGCGACGTGGCGAACCCCGGCTCGGTGCCCACCCAGGTCGTCGCCCGGCTGCTGAGCAGCACCGGCGACCGCACCGTCGCCGCCCGCGACACCACCGACGGCACCGGCTCCTACCGGCTGCCCGGCCTGACCGCTCCCGGCACCTACGAGATCAGCTTCGTGGCGCAGGGCTACCGCGTCACCACCGTCACCCAGCGGGTCGACGGCGGCGAGAACCGGATCCAGCCGACGGTGCTCCTGAGCGCGGACGGCGGCGTGATCAGCGGCGTCGTGCGCGACAAGGACGGACCGCTGGGCGGCGTCACCGTCACCACGACCGTCGAGGGCTCGCCGGTCTCGGTGGTCACCCCGACCTCGGGCGCCACCGGCGCCTTCCGGTTCGAGAACCTCCCGACCCCCGGCACCTACGTGATCACGGTGACCGGCACCGACCACGGCAGCACCACCGAGTTCGTCGAGCTGGGCGCCGGTGAGAGCGACACCGACACGAACATCGTGCTGGCGCAGGGCACCGGCACCATCCGCGGCGTCGTCCGTGGGCCCGGCGGCGGCGGGCTGGGCGGCGTCACCGTCACCGTCGGTGGCGCGCCGGCCACCGAGGACGGCACGCCGCTGAGCACCACCACGCTCACCTCGGGCGGCGACGTCGGCAGCTTCGCGATCAACGGCCTCCCGGTGCCCGGCAGCTACACCGTCACCTTCAGCCACCCCGGCTTCGACGACGAGACCCGGCCGGTCGACCTCGACGCCGACGGCCCGGCGTCGCGGGTGGACTTCACGATGGCGCGCCAGCTCGGGTCGTTGACCGGCGCGGTGGACGACCCGGCCGGCGACCTGATCATCGGCGCCACCATCACCGTCACCAACGGCCACACCACCGCCACCACGATGTCGAGCGGGAAGAGCGTGACCCTGCGCAACGGCGGCTACCTCTTCCGCGGCCTGACGCCGGGCTGGTACTCGGTCACCGTCTCGATGGAGGGCTTCCGCTCCACCACCGCGCTGGTGAACATCGCCTCGGGCGAGGACGAGGGCCAGAACCTGCGGCTCCGAAGGCTGCGTGGTTGACGTGCGCGTCTCCGTCTCCCCCGAGCGGCTCGAGGTCATCCCCGGCGTCGAGCACAAGCTGACCGTCGCCATCACCAACCCGGGCACCGTGATCGCGGGCTACACGATCCGCGTGCTCGGCGCCGACCCGAGCTGGGTGCAGCTGGAGGACCAGCGGGTCTCGCTGTTCCCGGACGAGACCCGGCTCGTCACCGCGACCGTCGTCGTGCCGGCCGGCCTCGCCGCCGGCGAGCGCCGGATGGCGGTGCAGGTCCGTGAGCTCACGCCGCCCGAGCGCAGCGTGGTCGAGGAGCTCGTGCTCGTCGTCCCGGAGGCGCCGAACAGCAAGGTCCGGCTCGACCCGCTGTCGCTCTCCATCGGCCGGTCCGGCCGGTTCAGCCTGCTCATCGAGAACGCCGGCAACACCACGGTCACCGGCTGGCTGGCGGCCGACGACCACGAGAGCAAGATCAAGACCCGCTTCGAGCCGCGCCAGGTCGAGCTCGCCCCCGGCGAGCACCTCGTGGCCGACATGCGGGTCAAGGGCAAGCGTCCGCTCCTGGGCTCCCCCGCGGTGCGCCAGCTGAACGTGCACCTCGTCGAGGGCAAGCCGATGGCGGGGACGCCGTCCGGCCCCTCGCTCGAGGCGCCCGGCCGCAAGAAGTCCGACCCGTACGCGCCGCCCGACCCCGAGGCACAGCCCGCCGCCGTCGCGACCGTGGTGCAGAAGGCGCTGCTCTCCCGCGGGCCGATCGGCCTGGTGGGCCTGCTGGCCGCGATCACCGTGTTCGCGATCGTGATCACGCTGGCGCTGTCGCGGATCGTCGGCCAGTCGGCCCAGGACCGGAACCTCGCCCTCGAGATCGCGGCCGCCCGCGAGCAGGCGCAGACCGGCGGCTCGTCGGGCCTGTCGGGCACGGTGCGCGAGCTCACCAGCGGCCGTGCGGTGAAGGGCGTCGCCGTCGACGTCTTCAACGCCGACGACCTCGTCGACCCCGTGGCCTCGCTCGCCACCGGCGCCAACGGCAGCTACCGCGTCAACGGCCTCAGTGCCGGCGACTACAAGATCGCCTACCGGGGCGCGGGCTTCGAGCCGCTCTGGTACCCGTCCGCGCTCGACGCCGAGAACGCCGAGGTGGTGAAGGTCGAGGACCGCAACCGCGTCGCCGGCCTCGACGTGAACCTGGGCGGCGCACCGGCCTCGATCGCCGGCATCGTCAACGGCGACGAGGTCGAGGACGCCAGCGTGTCGCTGCGCATCCCCGCGCCGACGATCGCCCCCGACCCCAACAGCCCCGGCGGACAGGTGGGCGTCGGCGCGATCGGCGACCCCGACGACGACGGCGCGATCGTCGACACCGTGCCGGTCGGCACCGACGGCCGGTTCTCGTTCGCGGGCGTGCCCTCGCCCAGCGAGTACGACGTCGTGGTCACCAAGGAGGGCTACGCGACCGCCGTCCAGCGCGTCGACGTGTCGGCCGGCGAGGCCCGCAAGGGGGTCGAGCTCAACCTGCGCAAGGGCGACGGGCTCATCAGCGGCACCGTCGTCTCCGACGGCGACCCGCTCGAGGGCGTCACCCTCACCGCCACCTCCGGCGAGAGCTCGGTGAGCTCGGTGTCGCTCAAGGACGGCAGCTTCACGCTGCGCCAGCTGCCGACGCCGGCCACCTACACGCTGGTGGCGACCCTGGAGAACTACGCCTCGCAGGCGGTGAGCCTCACCCTCAGCGACGCGCAGAAGCTCACCGGCGTGGCCGTCAGCATGGGCGCGTCGTCCGGCTCCCTCAGCGGCCGGACGACCCTGGTCGACGGCCAGAAGCTGGGCGGCGTCACCGTCACCGTCACCGACGGCTCGCAGATCGTGCAGACGGCGACCCAGAGCTCGCCCGGCAGGAACGGCGCGGCGCCGACGGCGCCCTCACCCGCCGCGGCCCGCGCGGGCAGCGGCGGCGGCGACATCGGCGACTGGCAGGTCTCCGGCCTCGCGCTGCCGGGCACCTACACGATCACGTTCTCCCGCGACGACCTCGCCTCCACCACGGTGTCGGTCGCGCTCGACGCGGCCGGCCGCCTCACCGACCAGTCGA
The DNA here is from genome assembly GCA_963780355.1 of uncultured Actinomycetota bacterium. Classification (GTDB taxonomy): domain Bacteria; phylum Actinomycetota; class Actinomycetes; order Propionibacteriales; family Nocardioidaceae; genus Nocardioides. The sequence goes on along the minus strand of CAWABT010000001.1, from coordinate 341,489 downwards.
TCGGCGCCACCGTCACCTCCAACGGCATCCAGACCGTCATGCAGTCGGCGACCGGCGCGCTGTCGGGAACGATCTCGCAGGAGGGCGTGGGCAGGGTCGGCGAGGTCACCGTGTCCCTCACCTCGGGCGAGGCGAGCTTCAGCGTCGTGACCGCGTCGATCCCCGTCGGCAAGAAGGGCGAGTACCACATCGAGAGGGTGCCGCCCGGCACCTACACGGTCAGCGTCAGCCGGTCCGGCGTGCGGCCGACCTCGAGCATCATCGAGATCGTCGCCGGCGTCGACACCGACTACAGCGTCGAGCTGGACGCGGCGGCGAAGCTCACCGGCCTGGTGCGCTTCCGCGGCGGCGGCTCGGTCGGCGCCGGCTACGTCGTGCAGCTCTACCGCGCCACCGACTACCCCAACGTGGTGTACGCGACGACCCACACCAACCTCAGCGGCACCTACACCTTCTTCGACCTCGACGCACCCGAGGCCTTCGTGATCCAGGTGCGCCGGACCCGTGGCGGTGTGCCGCTCGGCACCGCCACTGTGCAGATCGAGCCGAGTGCCGACAAGACCCAGAACGTGAGCGTGTCCGATGACTGACGACGTGCGCCCGAGGCCCGCGGGCTTCCCGCCCGGCCCCGAGCCGGCCCCCGTGGTGGTGATCCCGCCGCAGCTGCGGGTCGGCGCCGGCTCGGCGTCCGCGGTTCCGGTCACCGTCACCAACACGGCCAGCGAGCCGCGCGAGCTGCTCGTGCTCGCGGTCGGCGTCGACCAGGCCTGGCTGCCGGGGCCGGTGCGCACCCGCGTGCTCGCGCCGGGGGAGACCGCCGACGTCGCCATCCGGATCGCCCCCACCGCCGGCACGCTGCCGGCCGAGTACCCGCTCGCCGTCACCGTGCAGGCGGTCGTGCCCGCCACCGGCCGTGCCTCCGGCTCGCCCGCGGGTCTCGGTGAGACCTCGATCGTCGTCAACCCCCGCGCCCAGCTCACGATCGACGCCAGCCCCGAGCAGTCGCGCTTCGTGCGCAGCCAGCGGATCAAGGTCACGTTGCGCAACACCGGCCCGACGCCGGCCACCGTCGAGCTCGAGGGCAACGCCACCAACGGCCTGCTCGTGCGGCTCGGCAAGCGGCAGGTCACCGTGCCGCCGGCGGGCGAGGCACGGGTCCACGGTCGGCTGGTCGCCACCCGGCCCCGGCGCATCGGCGGGACGCTCACCCACGCGTGGAACGTCGTCGCCTCCAGCCCCGAGATCGTGCGCCAGGTGCGCGGCACCGCCCAGCAGCGCGCGCTGTTCGGCAACGGCCTGATGAAGGCCGTGGCCGTGCTCGCCGTCGTGGCGATCTGGATCGCGGCCGTGCTCGTACTCGTGCCCCAGGTCACCGAGAAGTTCGGCAAGGACAAGGAGGTCTCCGAGGCCTCCGGTGGCGGTGACGGCGGGTCCGACGACGGCGGCGGTGGCGACGGCGGTGACGACGGCGGCGGCGGTGACGGCGCCGGCGGCGGCAAGGTCAAGGTCACCCAGGCGAAGTCGTCGGCCACGCCGTCCGGTGTGCAGGTCAACGGCACCGTGGCGGCCGACAAGCCCGAGGGCGTCACGGTCACGCTCAAGGGGATCTCGCTCGTCGACGACGAGGCGCAGACCGCCGAGAACTTCGACGAGGTGGCGGGGGCGGCGCAGCTCGCGTCGTCCGGCAAGACCTCCCCGGCCGCGTTCCTGCTGCAGCTGCCCCAGGAGCCGGCGGCCAAGAACCGGAAGCAGAGGCCGGCGTGCTCGGGGACCGCGGAGTGCACGGCGGTCACCACCGACGACGGCACCTGGTCGATCCCCGACGTCGAGGCGCCCGGCTTCTACCTCGTCACCTTCAGCAAGCCCGGCTACGAGAGCCAGCGGTTCGTCATCGACGCCGCCACCTTCGACCCCACCGAGCCGCTCGAGGTCGAGATGGTGCCCGGCGCCGGCGATCTGTCCGGCATGGTGCGCGGCCCGAACGGCAGGGCGCTCGGCGGCGCGACCGTCACCGTCAGCGACGGCACCAGCACCATCACCACCAGCACCGCTTCGCGGGGCAAGGTCGGGCGCTGGGTGGTCTCCGGCCTGGAGACCCCGGCCAGCTACCTGGTCGAGGTGAGCAGCTACGGCCTCGGCACCGAGTCGCGGCTCGTCGAGCTCGGCCCCTCCGGCACGGAGACCGCCGACATGCGGCTCCGGGCCGGCATCGCCGTCCTGCGCGGTGAGATCCAGGGCAGGGTGGCCGACGGCTCGGTCGAGGGCCTCGGCGGCGTCACCGTGTCGGTGAGTGACAGCGAGGGCAACGTCCGCAGCGCCGCCACCGTCACCACGGGCCGGCACACCGGCACCTTCCGGGTGCCCGGCCTCCCCGCGCCCGGCGACTACACCGTCACGGTCAGCTCGCCCGGCTACCAGACCGAGACCCGCAACCTGAACCTCGTGGCGGGCCAGGGCGACCAGCGCCTCGACGCCTCACTCGTGTCGGCGTTCGGCGTCGTGAGCGGCACCGTGAAGGTCCAGCGCGGCGCCCCGATCGTCGGCGCCGGGCTCACGCTCACCGACGGCACCCACACCTACAAGAACACCTCGGTCTCGCGCACCGAGGCCACCCGCGGCGAGCAGGAGGGCGGCTTCCAGTTCACCGGCGTCACGCCCGGCATCTACCAGCTCACCACCGAGTACTTCGGCTTCCTGAGCTCGGTGCTGACCGTCGAGGTCACCGCCGGCGAGGTGACCCCCGCGCAGCCGCGGCTGACCGCGATCGAGGGCGGCGTGATCCCGCGCGAGTCGTCGATCACCGGGTCGGTCGTCGAGGCCGGCACCGGTGACGTCGTCGACTGCCCGGAGATCCTGCCGGCCACCGACCCACGCACCTTCGAGCCGTGCGTCACCGCCGTGGTCACCGACTCCGAGGGCGACGAGGTCGAGAACGCCGGCGGCACCAAGATCGGCACCACCCAGTTCCTCGCCTCCGACGAGTACACCGTCCCGGAGGACGAGGACGAGGGCATCGTGCCCGGCCTCTACACGGTCGAGGTCTCGGCACCGCACTACGAGTCGGCGCGCACCCGCGTGCAGGTCGGCTTCCGCGACAACGCCACCGCCGACACCATCCAGCTCTCGCCGGCCCCGGTGATCACGGGCAACATCACCGCCGCCATCGGCACGCCCGGCAGCCGCACCTGCATCTGGTCGGTGCCGGCCGCCGCGGTGCCGGACGGGTCGACGGCCGGCGACGTCGTCGGCCCCTGCACCCCCTCGGTGCCGGCCGACTGCACGGCCGCCACGGTGACCTTCAACACCGGCGCCACCGGCCCGCAGTGCGCGTCGGTGCCCGGCCTCGGCCGCTACGAGATCGAGGTGCCGCGCCGCGGCCAGTACTTCGTGGTCGTCAAGGCCTCCGACACCGAGTACGTCAACGCCACCGACGTCCGGCTCAACGTGCCGTCGGGCAGCACCCTGGTGCACAACGTGCAGCTCAACCGCTACGGCCGGGTCACGCTGACCGCGCTCGTGGCGGGCAGCGGCGGCGCCCTCCAGGCGACGTCGGGCGCGACGCTGACCCTGACGCAGGGCGCGACCTCGTTCCCCACCGACCCCGCGGGCTCGACCTCGACCGCCGAGGGGCTGGTGTTCTTCAAGCGGCTGCTGCCCGGCATCTACACGGTCAACGGCACCAACGGCACCCGCGCCTCCGACCCGTTCAACGTCGTCGTCGGCTTCAACCAGGAGGTCGAGCGGATCGTCCCGCTCATCCGCCGCGTCTCCCAGCTGATCGGCCGGGTCTCCACCAACATCGGCGGCGACCAGGACGTCGCCGGCGCCGACGTCCAGGTGATCGGCCCGGTCGGGTACTCCGGCACCCAGCCGTTCAACGGCTCGGTCACCGCACGGACCGCGAGCGACGGGTGCTTCGTGGTCACCCGCGCGACCGCGAGCCCCGTCGGGGTCGGCGACTGCACCGGCACCTACGCCAACGGCCCCAACCTGCCGTGGCAGCGGCTCGACCTGCTCTCGAACACGGTGAGCGAGGTCCGGATCTCCAAGATCGGCTACGACACGCTCATCCAGCGCAACGTCGACCTGGACGAGGCCGACGTCAACCAGTTCACCCTCGAGCCGAGTGCCGTCACGTTCATCGGCAACACCGCGGGGACCCGGATCACCGCCGAGGGCGCGGTGCCGAACTACGCCAACGCGACGTTCTCGGTCGACTCGACCACCACGTCGGCAGCGACGATCACGGTCAAGGCGGCGGCGAACGGCGACCTCACCTGGACCGACACCCGGTACACGACCACCAACCGGATCCGGCCGGGCAGCTACACGATCGCCGTGTCGATGCCGGGCTACATCAATGACAGCGTCGACGTCGTCTGCGCCGTCGCGACCACGACCCCCGCCACCCTGTCGACCTGCTCGCCGCCGCGGAACCTCGTGCTGAGGCAGCACGGCTCACTGCGGGTCAACGCGGTCGACGCGTCCTCCAGCCCCGTCAACGACGTGGTCGCCACCCTCACCAAGGGTGGCGCCACGGTGGGCCAGCGCTCCTCGGCCAACGACGGGAACAACGTCACCTTCCCCGACGTGCTCCCGGGCGCCACCGACTACGCGCTGCGGGTCCAGGCCGCCGGCTTCGACTTCGACGCCACCGCCCTCTCCTGCACCCCTGAAGGCGGCACAGCGTCATCCACGATCACCATCGAGGCCGGGAAGCTCACCACCTGCACCGTCACCCTGACCCGGCTCGGCACGTTCACCGGCACCCTGAAGGGCGTGCTCGCGGACGCGCCGGCCACCGACCCGTTCCGCGAGCTCGCGGGCGCGACGGTGCAGGCCACCCCGTGCACCGCGCCCGCCACGCCCACCACGGCGTGCACCACCGTCGACCCCACGCGGCGCCTCACGGCCACCACCAACGCCGCCGGCCAGTACTCGATCTCCGGCACCAACCGGATCGAGGGCATCGGCCAGGGCTGGTGGCTCCTCACGACGGTGCTTCCCGGGTGGAGTCAGGCCGCGGCGGCGTCCGGCGACCTCCCGGGCACGTTGGTCAACGTGACCACGGGCGGCAACCTGCCGCAGGACCTGACGATGTACGTCAACCGGGTGAACTTCACCGCCCGCATCAACGACCAGGGCGGCGCCCGGGTCGACGACGCCACGGTGAAGCTCCTTCAGGGCGCCACCGAGGTCGCCACCGGCACCCTCACCGGGTCCGGCACCACCGCGCAGTACGACTTCACCAACGTGCTGCCCGGCTTCTACACCCTCGAGATGACCGGCGCCGGGCTGGTGCGCACGACCGTCCAGGTCGAGATCGCCGTCGGGGTGGCCAACCAGAGCTTCCAGGCGTTCGTCAGCCGGGCCTCCAACAGCGTGAGCGGCGTCGTGCGCGGCAGCGACCGACCCGGCGGCCTCAACAACGTCGACGTGAAGATGTACAAGTGCGCCGCCACCGGGTCGACGTGCGAGTCGACGGTGGCCAAGGGCACCGACGGCGCCGACCTCGACACCGACACCAACAGCAGCGGCTCCTGGCAGCTGCGCACCGTGCCCAACGGCCGCTTCCTGATCCGGTTCACCAAGACCGGCTACGGCACGATCGACAGCGCGATCATCACGTTCGACCACACCCAGGCGGCGCCGACGGTCACCACCGACATGTCGGTCACCCTGCGCACGCTGAACGTGGCGATCGACCCGACCACCAACAGCGACGACCTCACCGGCGCGACGCTCACCCTGACGCCGGCCGGCACCACCGAGAACACGGCGCCCTCCCCGGCGACGGTCTCGGTCCGGTCGGCGAGCTTCGGTCAGATCAGGTTCGGCTGCTGGAACATCGCGATGACCCTGCCGGCGGACCACTACGGGACGATCACCTACCCCGCCACGACGACGAACGCGGCGATGGGCTGCAGCGGCAACGTGGTCGTGCCGCCGAGCGCGTCGGCGTCGTCCCTCGACATCACGATCGACCTGGAGGAGACCGAGCTCCGGGTCAGCGCCACCGCCACCGCGCTGACCGGCGGGGGGTCGAGCCACCCCACGCCGACCTCGACGAACGTGGTCGTGACCGGACCGGACAGCTTCAGCCGGACCCTGACGGCGCTGCCGACGAGCGGCTTCAAGAGCCTGTGGGTCAAGCCGGGCGACTACAGCGCCACGGCGTCGGTGCCGGCCACCTTCAACGACGAGTTCTGGCCCGACGACTCCGACACCGCCACCGTCACCCGGACCAACGGGCCGCGGACGCTGTCGATGGCGCTCGCCGAACGAGTGGGCTCGGTCGGGGTGTCGGTCACCGGCGCGACGGCGACCCGCTGGGTGCGGATCACCGTCGCGGCCGGGAGCGGGCAGACCGCGCCGGTGCCGTCGGCCTACGCGACCGGCGTGCAGGTCACGTCCGCCACGGCCGCGACCTTCAACCTGCCCTCGGGCAACTGGACGTTCACCGCGACCTTCGTGACCGCGAACAACTCGACGACCCAGCTCACCGGCTCGACGCCGGACTCGGCGACCCGGAACATCGACGAGTTCGTCGAGACGGGGAACGTCACGCTGGCGCCGACGTACCCGCCACCGCCCGGTCCCTGAGTCCTGCGATCCTGGGCGCGTGCACCGCCGCGCGTTTCTGGGCCTTCCCGTGCTCGGGGCGGCGGCGGTGCTCGTGACCGGATGCGAGGAGGACCCCGAGCCCGTGCCCACCGACGCTGCTGCCCGCCGTCACACCTACGGCGACGACCCGAGCCAGTTCGGCGAGCTCACGCTGCCCGACGGCGACCCGCGCGGCGTCGTCGTCGTGATCCACGGCGGCTTCTGGCGTGCCGAGTACGGCCTCGACCTCGGCCGGCCGCTCGCCGCGAGCCTCGCGGCGTCGGGGTGGGCCGCCTGGAACCTGGAGTACCGGCGGGTCGGCAACGGTGGTGGCGCTCCCGCGACCTTCGACGACGTCGCCTCCGGTATCGACGCGCTGCGCGACCTCGACGTCGACCTCGGCACCGTGGTGACCCTCGGTCACTCGGCCGGGGGGCACCTCGCCACCTGGGCCGCCTCGCGCGGCCGCGACCCGCGCTGGGCCGACGGCGTCGACGTCACCCACGTCGTCGCGCAGGCGGGCGTCGTCGACCTGCGCGTGGCCGACGCCGATGGGCTCGGGGGCGGCGCCGTGCGGGCGTTCCTGGGCGACGGCCCGGTCGAGGCGGTCTACGACCCGGTGCAGCAGGTGCCGCTCGACGTCCCGGTGTGGTGCGTGCACGGCACCGAGGACGTGATCGTGCCGATCAGCCAGTCGCAGTCGTACGTCGACGCCGCCACCGCCGCCGGCGCCACCGCGGAGCTGGTGGCGGTCGACGGCGACCACTTCGTCGTCATCGACCCCACCTCGGCCGCCTGGGACCGGACCCTGGAGATCCTCGAGCTGATCTGACTGCGCGAGCCGGCAGGCCGCTACCGCGGGTCACCGGTGAGCACCTGGTCGCGGTTCGCGTCCAGCCAGGCCTCGACCTTGTCAGCGCGCACGGCTTTCCACAGGGCGCGCCCGGCCGGCCGGTCGAGGTAGACGACGCTCTGCTCGCCCTCGTACCCGGTGCCGGTGGTCGGCACCGTGACCAGGCCGAGCTCGTCCGGGCCGAGGTCTCGCATGTCGAGCAGCAGCGAGCGCATCTCGCCCACGGACCACTCCTCGTCGACGGAGACGTTGCGGGTGATGTTGTCCAGCACGTCGTAGATCGCCCGCGGGTTCTTGCCGCTCACCGTCCCCGACGTCGCCAAGACCAGCGCGCGGACGAACGCTTGCTGGCGCCGGACCCGGTCGAAGTCGCCGCCTGGCAGGCCGTAGCGCTGCCGCACATAGAGGAGCGCCTCCTCGCCGTCGAGGTGGTGGCGGCCCTCCTTCCACACGACGTCATTGAGCGTGTCCTCGACGGTCTCCGGCACCGTGACGTCCACCCCTCCCACGGAGTCGGTGAGAGCAGCGAAACCAGTCCAGTCGATGACGGCGAGGTGGTCGACTCGCACGTCGATGAGCCGCTCGACGGTCTCGACCGCCAGGGACGGTCCCGCCCACGAGAACGCTGCGTTGATCTTGGCCTGCCCGTAGCCGGGCACGTCGACCCAGCTGTCGCGAGGAATGGAGACCAGCGACGCTCCCTCCCGGTCCGCGTCGACGTGCAGGAGCATGATGACGTCGGTGCGCTGCTCGCCTGGCAGCCAGGCGACGTCCGGCGCGTCGCTGCCGGTGGTCGCGACATCGGAACGCCGGTCGGTGCCCATGACCAGGACGTTGAGCGGCTCGCGACCGTCGGCCGCGTTCGCCGACTTCGGCTTAGTGGGGCGGTTCTCCAGGCCCTCGAACGCGCCGTCGATGCGCGTGACCTGCCCGGACAGCCGCGACTGCAGGTAGAACCCGCCTGCCACCGTGCCGATGAGCGCGACCAGGACCAGCGCCAGCAACACCGTCAGCACGCGGCGGCGCAGTCGGGAGCGGGGTCGCCGCTCCTCGTCGGGGGGGTCCTCGTCGGGCGCGAGGCCGTCGTCGGGGACCGTACCCGTCGTTGAGGTCACCCCCGCACTCTCCCCGTGACCGGGCCGGGCGTCCAAGCATCGGGCAAAAATTGTTCCGAACTTGTGGATCACGACGCGCAGTTCAGCTCGAGGTACGCATCGCCCGCAGCCCCACCACCAGTCCGAGCGCGGCTACCACGGCGCCGGCGGCGAACCCGGCGCCAACGGTGTCGACGGCAAACCTGCCCGCGAACAGCGCGCGCTCGGCCGCCACGATGTAGCCCAGCGGGTCGAGCTTGCTGAGCACGGTGAGCCAGCCGGGGGCTCCCCCGAGCGGCAACAGCACGCCCGCGAGCAGCAGCACCGGGAAGATCACCGTCTGCTGGACGGTCCAGAACATCCAGTCCTGGTCCTTCGAGGCCAGCGCCAGCGCGAACGACAGGCCGCCGACGCCGATGCTGAACAGCGCGAGGATCACCGCGCCGACCAGCACGCCGGCGAGGTGCAGGTCGAACCCGAACGGCGTCACCACGGCGACGATGATCGCGGCCTGCGCCAGCATCGGCACGACCTCCTTGAGCGCCCGGCCCACCAGCAGCGACGAGCGGCTCAGCGGCGAGACGAGCAGCCGCTCGTGCGAGCCGGTCTGCATCTCCTGCATGAGGTTGGCGCCGGTCATCGAGGAGCCCATGAGCGCCGTCATCGCGATGATGCCGGGCACGAACCACTGGAGCGCCGAGCCGTTCTCGACCTCGGGCAGCAGCGGCGCGAACAGCGCGAGGAACACCAACGGCTGCACCATCGCGATCACCAGCGTGGCCGGCTCGCGGAGCATCGGCCGCAGCTCGCGGGTGAAGACCGCCCACGTATCGGCGACAAAGCCGGGCTCCCGGTGCGTCGTCCGATCGCTGTCAACGGCTGCGATCCTGGTCTCGGCGGTGATGGTGGTCATGCGGCCTCTCCTTCGGTCCCGGTCACGGTCTCGGTGTCGGTGCTGTCGGTGTTGCTCTCGCGCAGGCTGCGGCCGGTGAGGTCGAGGAAGACGTCGTCGAGCGTCGGCCCGACCACCTCGAGTCGCAGCGCGGGGGTGCCGGCCGACCCCAGGGTCGAGATCAGGCCGGGGGCGAGGTCCCGGCCGCGGGCGGCCCGGACGGCGACGTCGACGCCGTCGACCTCGACGGTGGCGCCGGGGAGCCGGCGTGCGTACTCGGCCGCCGAGGCGGCGTCCGCGACGGTGGCGAAGCCGAGCGAGATCAGGTCGCCGAGCGCGGACTTGAGCCGCGGCGCGCTGTCGTCGGCGATCACCGCGCCGTGGTCGATCACGATCACCCGGTCGGCGATCGCGTCGGCCTCCTCGAGGTAGTGCGTGGTGAGCACGATCGTGGTGCCGAGCTCACGGTTGAGCCGCACCACCTGCTCCTGGAGGTTCGCCCGGTTCTGCGGGTCGAGGCCGGTCGACGGCTCGTCGAGGAAGAGGATCGGCGGCGCGTGCACCAGCCCGATCGCGATGTCCATCCGGCGCCGCTGCCCGCCCGAGAGGGTCGAGACCGGGCGCCGGGCGTGCTCGGTGAGGTCGAACGCCGCCAGCAGCTCGTCGGCCCGCGCGTGCGCCGCCGTCCGCGCCATGCCGTGGGCACGGCCCTGCGCCACCACCTCGTCGCGACCGCGCTGGGTGTGGCCGGCGCCGTTGCCCTGGCCGACGTACCCGATCGCCCGGCGCACCGCCCGCTGCTCGCGGACGACGTCGTGGCCGGCGACCTCGGCGGTGCCGGAGGTGGGCGCGATGAGGGTGGTGAGCATCCGCAGCGTCGTCGACTTGCCGGCGCCGTTCGGGCCGAGGAACGCCACGAGCTCGCCCTCGGCGATCTCGAGGTCGAGGCCGCGGACCGCCGCCACCTCCTGGCCGTGGCGGGTGAAGGTCTTGGTCAGGGACTGGGTCCGGATCTGGTTCATGTCTCGAACGCTAGGAGCCACTTAGGCCACTTTCTGTCCGCAATCAGAATTAGTCTTCACGCCATGTCCACCAGCGCCCGGATGCTCAGCCTGCTGTCGCTGCTCCAGACCCACCGCTACTGGCCGGGCGACGAGCTCGCTTCCCGCCTCGAGGTCAGCGGCCGCACGCTGCGCCGCGACATCGAGCGGCTGCGCGACCTCGGCTACCAGGTCGACGCCAGCCGCGGCGTCGCCGGCGGCTACCAGCTGCGCGCGGGCGGCCAGCTCCCGCCGCTGCTCCTCGAGGACGACGAGGCGGTGGCGATCGCCGTCGGGCTGCGCACCGCCTCGGCCGCGAGCGTCACCGGCGTCGGCGGGCTGGAGGAGACCTCGGTGCAGGCGCTCACCAAGGTGATCGGCCTGATGCCGCCCCGGCTGCGCCGCCGGATGGACGCCGTCACCTCGCAGACCGACGCCCCCGGCCCGTGGACCGAGGGACCCGTCGTCGACGCTGCCGTCCTCACCACCCTCGCCCAGGCCTGCCGCGACGACGAGCCGCTGCGGTTCGGCTACTCCGCCCGCGACGCCGACCGCACCGACCGCCGGGTCGAGCCCCACCGCCTCGTCTCCCTCGGCCGCCGCTGGTACCTCGTCGCCTACGACCGCGACCGCCAGGACTGGCGCTCCTTCCGCCTCGACCGCATCTCCGACCCCCAGCCCTCCGGCCAGAAGTTCCGCCCCCGCGACATCCCCGGCGGCGACGCCCTCGCCTTCGTCCGCTCCGGCATCCGCCAGATGCCCCAGAAGTACCCCGTCCGGGTCCGGGTCTCCGCCCCTTCCGAGCGGGTGGCGCGAGCCGTCGGCCGCTGGGGCGAGGTCCAGCCGTCTCGACGACTCCTCGTGCGTCCTGGTGATGAACGTCGACGACCTCGAGTGGCCGGTCATGGTGCTCGGCCAGGTCGGCGCCCCGTTCGTCGTCGAGTCACCCGACGAGCTGCGGGCCGAGGTGGCGCGGGTCGGGGCGTTGTTCGCTGCGGCGTCGTGAGGGAGTGCAGCGGCAGGGGCCTAGCCTGTCGTGATGCGATACCGACCTCTGGGACGAAGTGGCTGCTCAGTGTCCGAACTGTGCCTCGGCACCATGACCTTCGGGGCGGAGACCGGCGAGGCCGGTTCCTACGAGCTGTTGGACACGTTCGTCGAGGCGGGCGGCACGCTGGTGGACACCGCTGACGTGTACTCCGCCGGCATGTCGGAGGAGATCGTTGGCCGGTGGCTGGCAGCGCGTCCGGTGGACGTGACCGAGCCGGTGGTGCTCGCGACCAAGGGCCGGTTCGCCACGAACGCCGGCCCCAACGGCGACGGGCTGTCAGTGCGGCACCTGACTCGCGCGCTCGACGCATCGCTGCGCCGACTGGGGGTCGACGCGGTCGACCTGTATCAGGTCCACGCCTACGACCCCCATACTCCGATGGATGAGACGCTGCGGGTGCTCGACGGGTACGTGCAGGCAGGGAAGATCCTGTACTACGGCTTGTCGAACTTCACCGGGTGGCAGTTGACCAAGGCGGTGCTGACGGCACGCGCCCTGGGCCTCCGCGAGCCGGTGACCTTGCAGCCGCAGTACAGCCTCATCGTTCGCGAGATCGAGTGGGAAATCATGCCGGCGGCACTCGACGTCGGCATGGGGCTGCTGCCGTGGAGCCCACTCGGGGGCGGCTGGCTGTCAGGGAAGTACCGTCGCGACCAGCGGCCCACCGGCGACACGCGTCTCGGAGATGACCCCACCCGCGGGATGGAGGCGTACGACCGCCGCGGGACCGAGCGGACGTGGCGGATAGTGGAGGCGGTTCAGCAGATCGCGGAGAACCGCGGAATCTCCATGGCCGAGGTCGCCCTCGCGTGGGTCAACAACCGCCCGGCGGTGGTCTCCACCATCATGGGCGCCCGAACGACGGAGCAGCTGGAGACCAACCTGCGCGCCGCCGGCCTGGAGCTCTCGGCCGAGGAGTACACCGCCCTTGACGCGGCGAGCGAGCTGGGCGCCACCGACTACCCGTACGGTGAGCTGGGTCTCGAGCAGCGCAGCCGCAACCTGGCGGGTGCCTAGCAACCCCGAGGTCTCTCGCAGCTGTCGTTGGTCGCGTGCGCCGAACACTCGAGACGGTCAGCCGACGGTTCGGACAGCGCTTCCTCGTGTCCGGATCGCTCTCGGACCTACCCCCAGCGGCAGTGAAGGACCCGATCGACCACGCCGGATGTCGGCGGTCAAGCGGGGTCGTCACCAACGTCGCCGAGCCGGTTCCGGCGAGCTCTCGGCCCTTTCCCGTTTCGACGTGACTCTTGCCACAGCCGCTCGTTGGGTCTGTGCCAGGTGGCGACCCGCGGTCGCCCACATTCTCGGAAGGAACTGCAGCTCATGTGGAGATCCCGCAGCGCCGCCCTCCTGAGCGTTTGTACGGCACTCGCCGTCGCGTTCTCGGTGACCACAACGACCACACCCACGATGGCCTCGGCCGCCGTCGCCGTCGGCGGCGACCACGCCCACGACTACAGTGACGTCAGGAACACCGCGCTGGTGCGGCCGACCAAGGCCCAGCTGGACGCGGTGTCCGACATCGTCAGTGCCGCCCCCGAGGGCGCGCGCGTGACCTACGACGACCGCTTCGGCACGCCCCGGACGGTCTACCCGAACGCCGGCTCGCTGACCGCCCCTCGCACCGGCAACGCGGTCGACCTGGCGCGTCAATGGCTCCGGGACAACCGCGCGGCGCTCGGCCTCGACGGCACCGACATCGCATCACTGGTGAACACCCGTGACCACGTGCTCGGCACCGGCACCCACGTCGTGGGCTTCCGGCAGACCTTCGGCGGGGTCCAGGCCGTCCACGGCGGCTCCATGACGGTGGTGGTCCGTTCGGACGGCGCAATCGAGTCCTACGCCGGACAGACCGCGCGCAGCGCTGAGCTCACCGGCGGCTGGGACCTCTCCGCCGCCCGAGCGCTCGAAGGTGTCGCCGGCGACCTCGCTGGCGCCACCGGCTTCACGGCGCGGGCCACCGGCGAGAACAAGGCGGGGTACACCACCTTCGCGAAGGGCTCTTTCGCTGGAGAGTCCTACGTCAAGAAGACCGTCTTCGTCACCGCCGACGGCGCCCGCCCCGCCTACCAGGTCCTCTTCATCGAGCAGCTCGACGAGGCCTACGACGTGATGGTCGACGCGCAGAGCGGGAAGGTACTGCGCCAGGCCTCGCTGGTCGCCCACTCCGACTCCGAGGGCACCGTCTACGAGAACTACCCGGGTGACCAGGGCGCCGGCGGCACCCCGGTGGTGAAGAGCTTCGGGCCCAACGAGCAGTCGCCGTCCGGGTACGTCGACCCGACCGGCTTGGCCGGACTGCCGGGCCCGACGACGTTCGGCAACAACGCCAACACCTACGCCAACTGGTCGAACTTCCTGGTGCCCGCCGACCAGGGCCCGCGCCCGGTGAGCCCGGTCTCGCACTTCAACTACGCGTTCAGCAACGCCTGGGAGAAGCAGCAGTGCGCTGCGGTGCCGCCGTCGTACGCGCTGGACGTCGACCCGGCAGCGACCAACCTCTTCTACCACCACAACCGGATCCACGACGAGTACTACCGCCTGGGCTTCACCGAGTCCGGCGACAACTTCCAGGTGAACAACAACGGTGCCGCGGACGGCGACGGTGACCCGATCCTCGGGCTCGTGCAGGCCGGCGCGGTCTCCGGCGGCGCACCGCTCTACACGGGCCGCGACAACGCTTACATGCTGACCCTCCCCGACGGCATCCCGCCGTGGAGCGGCATGTTCCTCTGGGAGCCGATCGACGACGCCTTCGAGGGTCCGTGCCGGGACGGTGACTTCGACGCCGGTGTCATTCAGCACGAGTACTCGCACGGGCTGAGCAACCGTTACGTGTCCGAGGAGGACAACGCCCTCAACACCCTCCAGTCGGGTTCCATGGGTGAGGGTTGGGGCGACTGGTACGCCCTGAACTATCTCCACAAGGAGGGGCTCGACACCGGCTCCGTCGTCGGCGAGTACGTCACGGGCAACAGCCAACGCGGCATCCGCAACTGGGCCTACGACGCCAATCCGACGACCTACGGCGACATCGGCTACGACCTGACCGGTCCCGAGGTGCACGCCGATGGCGAGATCTGGACGGCCACGCTGTGGGACTACCGCAAGGCACTGGTGGCCGCCTTCGGCCAGGCCGAGGGCGCCAGCATCGCCGAGCACACGGTCACCGACGCGATGCCGCGTTCGCCGATGGAACCGTCGTTCATCGACATGCGCAATGCCATCGAGCTGGCCATCGACGACCGGTATCACGACTCGGCCGACTACGAGAGGATCTTCGACATCTTCTGGACCGAGTTCGCCCAGCGCGGTCTCGGGACTCAGGCACAGAGCGGCGGCGGCGACGACGTCGACCCGGTGCCGTCGTTCGACCACAAGGACGCCACCCGCAACGGCACCCTCAGGGGCGCGGTCGTCAACGCTTCGACCGGGGCCCCGATCGAGGGCGCCAAGGTCATCCTGGGCGTGTTCGAAGGCAGGGTCAGCGCCCTGCGCACGACGTCCGGTGAGGGCGCCTTCTCGGCTCCGGTGGTCGGCGGCACCTACCCGGTGACGATCCAGGCCCGCGGCTTCGGCGCGCAGACGTTCCGCAATGTCACGGTGCGACCCGGGCAGGCGACCTCTCTGCAGTTCAGGCTGGCTCCCAACCTGGTGTCGCAGGCGAACGGCGCCGAGGTCGTCTCCAGCTCGGCGGGCAACCCCAGTGCGCTGCTCGACGACACCGAGGCGAGCTCGTGGAAGACCGTCCGGCGCGGCAACGTGGTCATCGACATGGGCCGCAGTGCGCGGGTGAACGCCGTCCAGGTCTCGGCCTACACGACGTCGCGCTTCGAGGGTCTGAGGGACTTCACGCTGCAGCTGTCGACCGATGGCAAGGTGTGGAAGAACGCGGTGGTCAGGAGGGGCGCGTTCGGCTACCAGACCCCGCGTCCGACAGCGCCTGACCTGCACTACCAGACGTTCAACCTGGCCGACCCGGTCGCGGCGCGGTACGTCCGCTTCTACGCCGATGCTCCGCAGGGTGGGACCAAGGAGAACGTCCAGGTGGCCGAGCTCCAGGTGTTCTCGGGGACGGTCAAGAACGTCACGCCGCTGCCGCCCCCGCCGCCGGACGACCCGGTGACCGACACGGGCTCCATCACGGCAGGCACACCGGTCGGTGACAACACCGACGGCGGCGTCACTGGCGTGGACTTCTCCACCAACTGCGTCATGCCGCCCTCGACCCAGGGCAGTGACGGCTGGGTGACCGAGCTTCCGGACTCGTTCGGCGACGGGGTTCACACCGTCAAGGTCACGGGTTCCTCGGCCGCGCCGTGGGACCTCGACGTGTACTTCTACGCCGAGGACTGCACCCTCACTGGATCGGCCGCCTCATCGGCCGCCGACGAGTCCGGCACGATCCCGAGCGGCACCAAGTACGTGCTCAGTCATCTGTGGTCGGGCGCGAACGTGGAAGTGACAGTGCACGCCGAGGACACTCAGTGATCT
Organism: uncultured Actinomycetota bacterium; assembly: GCA_963780355.1. Classification (GTDB taxonomy): domain Bacteria; phylum Actinomycetota; class Actinomycetes; order Propionibacteriales; family Nocardioidaceae; genus Nocardioides. Next base: position 325,456 of record CAWABT010000001.1, on the reverse strand, counting down.
GGTAGCACCACCACCACCGACCGCGGCCGGTCCGGGACACGCTCCGGGCCGGCCGCGGTAGTGGGAAGAGGAGAATCGAGCGCCAAGTGACTTGAACGCGGCTCGGGCTTCGCTGCGGTCGCTCGCCCAGCCGGGATACCGGGGCCGAAACCGCCCTACGCGTTTGTCCGGTCTGGTCCCACAGGCCCCGAGGGACTCGGCACGATGGGCCCGGTGGAGGGCGGTGTCGCAGTGGTCGGGGTGCTCGTCAGCGTCCTGTTCACCACGTTGGCGGGCCGCCGCATCCGCGAGCGGGCGCGCCGAGCCAGGAGCGGCAGGACCCCGGACCCGCTGCCCGAGCAGTAGCGACGGTGGTCGGTGGCACCACCTAGCCTCGACTGATGCACCTGCGCTGGCGGCTGGCCGTCGTCACCGGAGCCGGCGACGAGCTCGGCCGCGAGATCGCGCTCCGGCTCGGCCGGGTCGGGGTGGGCGTGCTCGTCACCGACCGCGACGGGGACGCCGCCGCCGCCACGGCGCGCACCGTGCGGGAGAGCCGGGTCACGGCGTGGTCGATGACCGTCGACGTCTGCGACGACGCCGACCTGCGGCTGCTCGCCGAGCGGGCCCACGACCTCGGCGGCGCCGACCTGCTCGTCAACAACGCCGGCGGCTGGACCGAGGGTGGCGCGCAGTACCCGGCCGCCGACCCCGCGGCCTGGAGCCGCACCCAGGGCCTGGTGCGGTTCACCACCGCCATGGCCCGCCCCGACGTCGCCGCCCGCGCCCGGGTCACCTGCGTGGTGCCGGGCTGCGGTCGGTGCTCCCGCGCGCGCACGAGCAGTGGGCCGCCCTCACCGAGGAGGAGCGGGCCGAGGCCGGTCCGTTGGTGCCACCCGGCGAGGTGGCCGGTGCCGTGCTCGAGCTGCTCGAGCGAGGCGAGCCCGGCGCCGTCGTCGAGCTGCTCGGGCGGAGATGCACAGGCGGCCCGGACTCCCCATGATGGCCCAGGCCTCCTGCGTCTGGTGGCGTCAGCCCAGCGACTGCGCAGCGGCGACGACGTCGACCAGGCCGTAGCCCCTCGTCGCAGGACGTCGTGTCGAGCGGGCGGGACCGTTGCGCGGGTCGAGGCCGGTCGAGCAGATCACGATGTACGGCGTGCTCACCGACTCCCGGCCCTCCGGCCAGAGAGGTTCCGCCCCTGCGACATCCCCGGCGACGACGCCCTCGACTTCGTCCGCTCCGGCATCCGGCAGAGAGTGGCGTGCGCTGTCGGCCGCGGGGGCGAGGTCGAGCCGCTCGACGACTCCTCGTGCGTCCCGGTGATGAACGTCGACGACCTCGAGTGGCCCGTGATGGTGCTCGGCCAGGTCGGCGCCCCGTTCGTCGTCGAGTCACCCGACGAGCTGCGGGCCGAGGTGGCGCGCGTGGGGGCGCTGTTCGCGGCCGCGTCGTAGCGGAGAGGTGGAGCGGACGCGAGGATTTGAACCTCGACTCCTTCCCTGGAAGGGAAGCGTGCTGCAACTACACCACGTCCGCAGAGCCGGCCCCTGACGGAACCGGCACGTTCGAAGTATGGGCCCTCGTCAAGAACATCCGGGAACCAGGGCCTGCCTGCGCTCGCCCGGCTCGACCACCGCCGCGGCGCTCGCTACGCGAACGCCGGCATCACCCGGTCGTGCACGAGCTGCAGCTGGGTGTCGATGTCGGGGACGCCTTCGACGTCGCGGCCCATCAGCGCCTTGACCAGGGCCCGGTCGGTGATGGCGAGGATCATGTGGTTGACGCCGGCGGCCGCGATCTGGGTCTGCAGCTTCTCGGTGCACTCCTCCGGGGTGCCTGCCACCGACAGCCGCTCGGCGAGGTCGGGGGTGGTGAGCTCGATGCCCTTGGCCATGTCGCCGGCGCCGATCGCCTCGATGATGGGCGCGACCTCCTCCGGGTCGACGCCGTTGCGCTTCAGCTGCTCGTGCGGCATCGAGGAGGCGTAGAGACCGACCATGCTGCGGGCGGCGTCCTTCGCGACGGCGCCGTCCTCGGCCACCGAGAACACGATCCAGGCGCCGAGGTCGAGGTCCTGCACGTTCTTGCCGGCGCGCTCGGCGCCGATCGTGCAGTGCTCGATCATGTAGTCGTAGGCCTCGCGCGTGTAGCTGAGCGCGTGGTGGCACCCGTCGGAGAACTCGGCGGACACCTCGAACGACTTCGGGCCGCGCATCGCGCCCATCTTCACGGGCAGCCGCTCCTGCACCGGCCGGGCGAAGGTGAACAGCCCGCTGTAGTTGAAGAACTCGCCGTCGTGGGTGATGGTGCCGTCGTCGAGCAGGGTGCGGATCACCTGCACCGACTCCTTGACCCGGGAGAGCGGCTTCGTCTTCGCCCACTCGATGCCGTACTGCGCGAGCAGGCCGAAGTTGCCGCTCGACACCGCGACCTCCGCGCGCCCGCCCGACAGCTCGTCCAGCGTGGCGGCCGCCTGGGCGATCAGGGTCGGCTCCCGCAGGCAGACGCCCGACACGCTCGGGCCCATCCGGATCCGGCTCGTCTGGGCCGCCGCGGCGGCGAACAGGAGCCACAGGTCCTTGTGCCAGGTCTCGTCCGCGGCGTACACCGCGTAGAAGCCCAGCTCGTCGGCCTTCTTGATCGAGGCCAGCGACTCGCTCAGCGGGTAGTCCGGCAGCATGGCGTAGCTGAACTTCATTCCTTGACTCCTTGTCGGGTTGGCACGGCGTCCCCGAAGCGGGCATCGCTGCGCAGGTAGGGCTTGGCGAGCAGCATGTAGATCGCGCCGATGCCGACACCGACGACCGCCGAGAGCGCGACGAGGTAGTTGTCGTACCAGGCTGCGTCGGGGGTCCGTGGCCAGGCGATGTTGATCATGGTGAAGACGCCGTAGGCCAGCGCCGCGACGGTCACCGGCAGGCCCCACCGCCCGAGCGTGAAGGTGCCGGACGGCACCCAGCCCTTGAGCCGGGCCCGCAGCGCGGCCAGCACCACCATCTGGAAACCGAGGTAGATGCCGAGGATCGCGAACGAGACGATCGAGGTGAGCGCCCTCTCCGAGACCGTCGACCCGAGCACGATCAGCGCGGGCACCAGCGCCGCGATCACCATCGAGTACGGCGGCACGTGGCGCTTGGGGTCGAAGTGCCGCAACAGGTGCGAGGCGAAGATCATGTCGTCGCGCGCGTACGAGTACATCAGCCGGCTGGCGGCCGCCATCAGGCTCAATGTGCAGGACAGGAACGACACCATCACCACCACCAGCACGAACTTCGTGCCGGTGACGCCGAAGGCGCTGTTGAGGGCGCTGATGACGGGGTCGGGGTCCTCGCCGCTGATCACCGCGCCGAAGTCGGGCACGGCCAGGAGCAGCGACAGGCACACCAGGATCGACGCCGCGCCGCCGACGTAGATGGTCATCCGCATCGCCCGCGGGATCACCCGGGTCGGGTCGGGCACCTCCTCGGCGACGTCGCCGCACGCCTCGAACCCGTAGTACTGGTAGACGCCGATGATCGCCGCGGCCAGGAACGCCGACAGGTAGCCGCCGCTGTGGCCGGTGACGCCCTCGGTGTCGAACAGCACCGAGAGGTTCTGGTGGCGCTCGGTGGCCAGCAGCCAGCCGCCGACGATGAGGGCACCCACCAGCTCGGCGACGAAGCCGATCGTCGCCGCGAGCGCCAGGACCTTCGTGCCGAGCATGTTCAGACCCAGGGCGACGGCCAGCATGATCAGCGCGCAGATGACGGTGGAGGTCGTGCCGGGGGTGAACTCGAGGAGCAGCGCGAGGTAGGGCCCCGAGCCGTACACGACGCCGGCGATGGTGACGAGCAGCGCGATCAGATAGACCCAGCCGGTCATCCAGGCCCACCGGCGGCCCCACAGCCGCCGGGCCCAGGGGTAGACGCCGCCCGCCACCGGGAACTGCGAGACCACCTCGCCGAACACGAGTGCCACCAGGAACTGCCCCACACCGACGATCACCAGCCACCAGATCATCGGCGGGCCGCCGGTGGCGAGCGCGATCGCGAAGAGGGTGTAGGTCGCCACGACCGGCGACAGGTAGGTGAAGCCGAGGGAGAAGTTCGCCGCGAGGCTCATCTCCCGCTTGAACTCCGAGGTGTAGCCGAGTCCTTCGAGCCGTGCCACCTCGTCGTCCGGCGGCGCCGCGGTCATGAGTCGCCCTCTCCGGCGCCGTCCTCGGCGTCGACCTCGGCCAGCAGCTCGGAGCCGGTGACGACCGTCGAGGCGAAGTGCCGGTGCATCCACTCGAGGTGGTCGCTCCGGCTGTTCATGATCCGCAGGCTGTCCCAGTTGGGGAACTCCTGCTGGAGCACCCAGCGCTCCATGAGCCGGGGGTCGACCTCGAAGACGTGCTCGTGCGTGGTGACGGCGACGTCCGAGACCCGCGTCGGCTCCGGTGGCGTGTACTCCTCGTCGTACCTGAAGCTCATCGGGCCTCCCTCTCCTCGTAGGCCCGGTCGAGCAGGTACTTCCCGGGGTTCATGATGTTGTTCGGGTCGAGGGTGCGCTTGAGGTCGAGCATCACGTCGAAGCCGCGGCCGAGCTCGTCGGGCACGAGGTCGACCTCGCCCTCCCGGCACGACCCGTGGCACGCGCTGATCGAGCCGTGGTGCGCGAGGGCGACGGCGGCGATGTCGCGCTTCGCCTTGACCCACATCTCCCACGCTCGGTCGTCGAGCTGCTGCTCCCAGATGCCGACGTCGATCTCGGTGAGGTAGTCGACGCCGGTGCTGCCTGAGGTGTAGGCGAACATGCCCCAGTCGTCGAAGACGTCGGTGCGACGGCGCAGGTCGGCGACGATCTCGTGCCACGCCTTCGTGACCGACGGAAGGTGGGTGTAGTTGATCGCGGCGTCCTCGCAGTGCCAGCTCATCGGCACCACCTGGCCGTCCTTGGTGCGCCCGTGCAGCGGGGTGGCGTAGCGGTCGTGCCGCGCCGCCCAGTCGCCCTCGGAGATCTCGTCGCCGAGGTAGCGGGCGCCGTGCTCCTTCGCGATCCGGAAGAGCCGCTTGCCGGCCGGCCGCACCTCGTCGTCGTAGCCGTACATCACCGCGCATACGAGAGCCCGGACGTCGCCCGGCTGGGGGATGTACGCCTCGTCGTCGCGGCGGAGGTAGGCCACCTTCCACTCGTCGAAGAGCACCGCGCCGGCGAAGGTCGCGACGCCGGCCCGGGCGAGCGCGCCCACGCAGGCGTAGGCGTCGTCGTAGTTGTCGAACGCCCAGAACGGCGAGAGCTCCGCCTCCGGCTTGGGGAAGAGCTTCAGGGTGGCCTCGGTGGCGATGCCGAGCGTGCCCTGGTGGCCCATGAACAGATGCTTGAGCTGGTAGCCGCTCGAGGACTTGCTCACCTTGTGCCCGATGCCGTCACCGACGTGCATCACGTCCCCGGTGGGGAGCACGTGGTCGAAGCTCAGCACCAGGTCGCGGGTGTGCCCGTAGCGCGACCCGATCAGCGACCAGCCGCTCGTGCCGATGCGCCCGCCGACCAGCGAGCACGGGTAGGACGCCGGGTCGTCGGGGTAGAACAGCCCGTGCTTCGCCAGCTGCTCGTTGAGCTTGAGCATGCTGATCCCGGTGCCGACGGTGACGGTGCGGTTCTCGAGGTCGAGCTCCTTGATCTGGTTCATCCGCTTGACGTCGACGACGATCCCGCCGCGCAGCGGGACGGCGCCGTCGGTGAGCCCGGTGCCGCCGTCGCGGGGCACGATCGGGATCCGGAGGTCGTTGGCGATCCGCACCACGCCCGCGACCTCCTCGGTGCTCGTCGGGAGCACGGCGAGGTCGGGGAGCCGCTCGGCCCACCGGTGCACCGGGAACGGCGCGGGCACCCGTGCGCGGTTGTAGCGGTCGGGCTTCGAGGTGAGGATCTGCTCGTCGCGGAGCACGGTGCGCAGCGCGGCGACCACCTCGTCGAGACGCTCCACCGCGATGGTCATGCCGGGCTGCCGTCCGCCCCGCCGTTGCGGGAGCCGCCGACCTCGATCCCGAGCGAGGTGGCCAGCAGCTCGTGGATGTCGACGACGTCGATGTCGGCTGCCTCGCCCGCCTCGCCGAGCGGCCGCTCCGACCAGGGGCACGCGCTCACCAGGGTGTCGACCTCGAGGGCGGCCGCCTTCTCGATGCGGCCGGCGGAGATCGCGGCGGTGAGCTCGGGCTTCTCGACGGGGAGCCCGCCGCCGCCGCCCGAGCAGTACGACCACTGGGTCACCCGGTCGACGTCGGTGAAGTGCAGGCCGGGGATCGATCGCAGGATCTCCCGAGGCTCTTTCCAGATGCCCTTGCGCTTGTTGAGCCGACACGGGTCGTGGTACGTGATCGCCCGGTCGACGGACACGGACGGGGTCAGCCGCCCCTCGCGGATCAGCTCGGCGAACAGCTCGACGACGAGCACCACCTCGAGGTCGAACTCGGCGCCGAAGTACTTCGGGTAGTCCTCGGTGAACGAGATGTAGTCGTGCGGGTCGAGCACGAGCACGCGCTTCGTGCCGGTGGAGCGCCAGTCGTCGAGGTTGTGCCGGGCGAACCGCTTCGCCTGGTCGACGTACCCCATCTCCGCGGCCGGACCTCCGCAGCACCACTGCTCGCCCATCAGCCCGAACTCGTAGCCCGCCAGCTGCAGGATCTGCGCGACCGCCCGGGGGACCGACGTCCGGTAGAACGCCGCCTCGCAGTCGACGAACAGCACGGTCTCGCCGCCGATCGGCAGGTCGAGCCCGGCGGACCAGTCACGGACGTGGTCCTGGCTCACCGGGGTGTCGCCCAGCACCGGCTCGTGGGTGCGCTCGTCGGTGCGCGCGTTCCACGACTGCCACGCCGGCTGGTGGACGCCGCTCTCGACGGCGAACGCCCGCACCGCCTTGACGACGTCGACCGTGCGCGTGCGGAACCGGTAGAAGTCGCCGGTGAACAGCGTGTTGGGGCAGCGCAGCTCGCAGGCGCCGCACTGGGTGCAGTTCACGTAGTCGGCGGCGACGTCCTCGATCGTCATCTCGCCCTTGTCCATCGCCACGACGTTGGCGTGGAAGGCGGTCGGCGTCCACGACTCGTTGCGCGTCACCTGCATCACCGGGCAGACCTCGCGGCAGAACTTGTGGCCGGAGGAGAAGCAGTTGTACGACGCGTTGCGCCACTGCTCGGTGAACTCCTGTGTCGGGGTCGGCTCGGCCGGCAGCTCGTGCGCGCGGGCGATCTCGTCCGGCATCGCGGCGAGCTCGTCCGGGTTGTCACGCATGCCCGGGGTGAACGGCACGGACACCGGATCCGATGCGCCCGGCCGGTCCAGCTGGGTCATGTGGCCCCCTCCTGACCGGACGACGTGATGCAGGTCACAGTCCGTGCAAGATACGGGCTCCCGACTTCGCGCCACAAGGCGAGTGCTAGTCCGTCTCGCCTCGCCGTCACCGGGGCCGGGGCCGGTCGGCCCGTCTCCTAGTCCTGTCGCGTGAAAGCCGCGGTCATGTACAGCGCGCGCTGGTAGACCTCGTCCGGGACGCCGTTGTACGGCGGCTGGGTCGTACTGAGCCACTCGAGGGTCAGGCGCTCGCCGTCCACCGACCAGCGGTGCGTCGTCGACCCGGTGCTGTGAGTCACCTCGACCGTGTCGCCTTCGATCCGGTAGTCAGCGTCGTAGTCGATCTCCTCCCGCGGACCTCCTTCGTCGGTCTCTCCGTAGAGGTCCCATTCGTCCTTCACGTCGAGGATCAGCACGGTGTTGTCCGCGAACGGCGGATCAGTCCTGAACTTCTCGATCCACTTCTCCAGGCCGTGCTGTCGAAGAGTCGCCTCGACGTCGCGCAGCGCTATCGGCTCGGTCCGCCACGTGCCTTCGAGCGAGGACGCGGCCGTCGGCTGCGGAGTCGGCGGCTCGTCCGGTGACGCCTCGCCGTTCGAGCCACAGCCGGCGAGGAGTACCGACGCCAGGGCGATGAGAACGATGCCGACGACGCTGACGATGCTGAGCTTCCAGGGCGGTGCAGAGTGAGGCATCGCGGTGGATGTCGCGTCCCGGACCTCGCGCCAGCCTGGGTTGGTGAGCCACTGGGTGCCGATGCGGACCGTCGGTGAGATCTCGAGGCCGTCGTTCACCGCGCGGACCTCGGCAGCGCCGTCCTCGTCGTCTCGCAACCGCACCGAGCGGTGGGGCACCCGGTGCACGGTCAAGGCAGCCCTCAGCCTGATGCCGAACGGACATCCCGGCTTGTAGTACACGACGGGCTCGTGCATGGCGTCTCCTCATTCATCATAGTACAACTATGACAAACAGAGTGATACCATGATGCGTGGATGTCAAGGGATCAACCGGACACCGCCAGCGCCAGGCCGAAGCCACCAAGCTGGAGGTCGCGCGCGTCGCCCGGGCGCTGTTCGCCGAGCGCGGCTACGTCGCCACCACGATCGACACCATCTCCGCCGAGGCGGACATCCCCGCCCAGACGATCTATTCGGCCTTCGGGTCGAAGGCGAAGATCCTCGACAAGGTCACCGAGGTCTGGATGAGCGAGGCCCAGACGACGTCACGTGCCGCCGCCTACCTCGATGAGCCCGACCCGGCCCGGCAGCTGAGGATGCTCGCCGAGCTCAACCGTCGCCAGATGCAGGCCGGCTACGACGTCGTCGCCATCTACCAGGAAGCGGCGGCGTCCGACCCGCAGATGGCCGAGACCCTGCGCAACGTCCTGGCGGCGCGCGAGCGCGAGATCCGCAAGCTCGTCGACGCCCTCGCCCCGCGGCTCCGGCCGGACCTCACGGTCGACTCGGCCCTCGACCTCACCCTGGCCCTGACCCTCCCCGAGCTCTTCCACCTGCTCGTCGTCGAACGCGGATGGGGCCACCGCCGCTACGAGACGTGGCTGGGCGACACCCTGGTCGGCCAGCTGCTCCGAGACTGACCCCGACCGGGGGTCTCGACGCGGGCTCGATGACGCTCGCCCGGCTCGACCACCCAGCGTCAGGTCAGCCCGACGAGGGCGGTTGAGCGCTCCCAGAGGCCGTCGATGAGTGACTGGTCGCCCGCCTGCTTGTTCTCGCGGCCGTCGACCCTGAAGCGGCTGAAGTACTTGCCGTTGACGTGGGGGTCGGGGCCGCGCTCGGCGAGGGTGACCAGGGGTGCGGCGCCGTCGGGGACGCTGATCGTGCCGATGCGCTTGAGCGGCGTGCGGTACAGGAGTCCGACGAACCACGAGTCGCGCCCGAACGAGCTGCCGACCGGGCCGGGGTGGACGGCGACCGAGACGACGCCGTCGTCGGACCAGCGCTGGGCGATCCCGCGCGTGAACAGGATGTTCATCAGCTTGCCGGTGCCGTAGGCGCGGAACTCGCGAGCGCGGCGGTGCTCGTAGTCGAGGTCGTCGAGCACCACCGTGCCGACCAGGTTGGCGATGCTCGAGGTGTTCACCACGAGTGAGGAGCCGGCGGCCGCGAGCCGGGGGCGCAGCAGGTGGGTCAGCAGGAACGGCGCCAGATGGTTGATCTGGAAGTTGGGCTCGTGACCGTCGTGGGTGGTCAGGGACGGCGCGAACGTGCCGCCGGCGTTGTTCAGCAGCACGTCGAGCGACCCGACGCGCTCGCCGACCTGGTCCGCGAGCCGGCGGACGTCGTCGAGCCGGGAGAAGTCCGCCACCAACGGCTCGGTGCCGACGGCCTCGGCGACCGGCTGCAGCTTGTCGGCCGAGCGCCCCGTGACGTGGACCGTCGCGCCCTGCGCGGCGAGCACGCGAGCCGCCTCGGCCCCGATGCCGTCGCTCGCACCCGTCACCAGCACGGTCCGGCCTGCCATGGTCTGGTCGCTCATGAGGTGAGCCTAGGCAGGGCCGCAGCTCAACCGATCCGCTCGCTCAGCGCGACGACGATCCCCTCCGGTCCGCGGACGTGAGCCATGACCCAGGTGTCCTCGTGGCGGCCGACGCCGCCGATCGGCCGGTAGCCGTCGGCGGCCAGCCGGTCGACGAGGTCCTCGAGACCTCGACCTCGAAGTAGAGGTTGCGGGACGCCGAGCACGGTGGCCAGGGCGTCCGGCATGCCGGGCTGTGGTCCGGTCGCACGAAGCGGGCGAGCTTGATGCCGCATCCGTCGCCGGGCGGGCGGAGCATAACGATCTCGCTGCGCGAGTCCGGGATGCCGGTGACGACGTCGATGAAGTCGCCCTCAGGGGACGAACGGCCTTCGACCTCGAGGCCGAGTCCGGTGAAGAACGCCGTCACGACGTCGAGGTCGGCGACGGTGATGCCGATGTGGTCGAACTGCTTGAAGTTGCTCACGTGGTCCATGCTCGGGGGACGGAGCCGGGCGACGCGTTGTCGACAACCCACCCGCCACCACTCACGCCGTGGCCGAGCCGCATCCGGGCGCCGTCATGGTGGCTGCGTCGTGGGCGCCGTCGGCTGCGGTCGGCGTGGTGCGCCGGCAGGCCGCGCTGCGCGGCTCCGACCGACTCGTGCTCGATGGCGGTGTGACTGCCCGTGCCCCGCGCTGATGCACCTGCTGCGAGGCAACCCGTGGTGGCCGTTCGGTCCGACTCTCGACGGTCGCTACTTGGGATAGACGGTTGAAGGGGCCGGGTGCTGATCTCAGGGCGGAGGGCGTCCCCTGAGACTATTCTGTCCCGCGGTAGGTCCGGGCTCGATGCACGAGAGTCTTGTGTCCGCACCGGGCGATGCCGGCGTGGACCCCTGCAGAGGGCACACCGATGCGTCGGAAGCCAGCCGGACCCGTTCAACAACCCAGGTCGAGAGGCACGTGGGCAGGCGAAGGAGACTCGAGTGGGCGAGGACGATGTGCCGCCATTCCAACAGTTCCGTTGGCGAGTGGCAGCGGCGCTCTTCGCCGCCGGTGTCGCTCTCATCGTCGGGGGTGCCTTTACCGATGGCTACGCGGCGACGCTTCTCGTGGAACTCGGCGTTGCGTTCTTCTTGGTCGTGCCGCTGTTGCTCGCTGAGCAGGCGCTGTCAAGACAGGTCCGTGAGGTCAAGCAGGCGAGTGATGACCAGATCGCGGACCTCCACAGCGAGCTCGGAGAGGTGAGAACCAGCATCTCTGCTGTCAGCGAGGAACTCGCCAAGATCGCCGACCGCACGTCGCGTGCGGTCGCGGAGCGTCGGGCCGAGGAAGAGGCTGCAACTGTGGCGCCAGCCCGCGCTGTCGCCGCCAACCCGAGCCGTACAGCCGTGGCGGCCGCTCTGGCAGCTGCCAGAAATTCGGAAGCGATCCGCTCGTGGCGCACCTCACGATCGACTGGCTGGGGGCTGCACATGGCCTTCCCTGCTCGCGGCTATTTGGCGACGGTTGGCATGACCCTGCTTGATCCGGTTCTGGCAGAGTCCGCCAGCGACAGGGTTCCCACCCTGGAGGTCGAGTTCACGTTCCCGGATCTCTCCATGCCCGAGGTGCCACGGATCGAGTGGAAACTCTACTGGGACGACCCGCAGAAGTTCTTCGAGCATGTCGACGCGGAGCTTCGGGCCCTCCTCGGGGCCGGGCGAGCACCGGATATCACACCAGACGTTCTTCTAGGTGGGCTCGCGGCCTCGCTTGAGGCTGCTCTGCGGCGACGCAAGGAGTTCGGGCGCAACCGACCGTGGTGCCTCATCGGCGCTGCGGGACCTTGGATAGTCAGCACCGACGGGCTCGAACACGACGAACGCGGTCTCGTCATCGACTACGCCACCCTGCTCTCAGCCGAATCAGGTGCGTTCCCACTCTTGCCCGCCGATGCCCCCGATCGAGATCTCGTTGCGGACCTGTGGCCGACTCTCGGTGTCTGGATTGATGCCAGCGACCGCGGGGCGGAGCCCTGGCGTGGTGCTGGAGAGCAACAACGACGACATCTGTGAGCGAGTGGACGTGGAAAGGTCGCAAGGTCCGAACGGAGCACGATCACCAGATTGGTTCGTCGTTCCCCCCAGCGAACCCACCGCCCGTCTCCGGCTCCGAGTTGTCACCTGCGTCGGCCGAGTCGCCATCGCTATCGATGGGGGCCGATAGGCCGTCCCCGGCGTCCGCGCTTCGGGTCACGCCATGTCCGTCGCCATGATTCCGATCGAATTCGCTACCCGCGCTCGTCGCGTTCGGGTCGTACCCGGCTCCTTCACCAGGATTGGAATTCCCTCGGCTACCGATGCCATCGCCCGGGTTGGTCTGGTCCGACATTGGGGTGCCTCCTGTACTCCTGCGTGCACTCCGCCCGCGAACCGTGACGAACCGGCGACTCACGAATGACCTGGGCAGCGTGGCCCGCCATCACCAAGGTTGGACACCCCCCGGCGCACGCAACCCCGTGGAGGCAAGCAACTCCGGTCACCCCGATCCCGAGGTGGCGCCGCTGTCGACAGTGAACGACCGCCACGGCAGTGCCCCGCGGCGATGACTGTGGCGTTAGGGCTGAGGTGGGCCCGTTTGACAATCGAATCACGTGAAGTCAAGAGATGCGGCGGTCTGCCAGCTCGGCGAACCTTCGCGATCCGGCACAAACAGGTAAGCACCGGAAGTGGTCGGCTCCGACGCATTTGACGCACGGAAAGCAATGACGTGTCCCGGCTCGTCGAGTGCATTTTGCAGGATCTTCTTGCAGGGCAGCGGAACCGGAAGAGGCGTCGCCACTCCATGGTTTCGGGATTGACCGATTCCGCCGCCGATGCTCTTCGCTCCTTCGCTCAGCGAGTTCCCGAGGCTCGCTATTGACCGCCCGAAGATGTCCGCAACAGTGACGACTCCTACGAGAAGTACGAGAGAAATGAAGAGCCGCTTCTGGAACTCCACGTCATCGAAGGGGGGCTTGTCGGCAAGCTCGCCAATGGCCGTCGTGATACCCACGAGAACCGGAACGACCACGCCCGTGACGCGAGTGATGTTGAGCGACCTCGACTTAACAATGTCATCCTCCTTGGAAGCGGAGGAAAATGTCTCGGTGAGCCAGTTTGTCACGGTTTGCTCCTAGCCTTGTGTCCGAAGTCAGCCTGACAGCAGGGGGCCTATTTTGGGAATACTTGGACCGCAGCGAGTACCGCGAGAGAAGCTCCCATTGTGTCTGTCATCTGACCTGCATCCACGCAGCGTCGAGACATCGACGACGGTCATCACATGGGGTTCGGCACTGCAACACGAGACTCCGTGAGCGTAAGAACTCCGTGTCGACCGGAGTCAGACAGACTCCGAATCGGCCCAGCACCATCAGGTGCGAACCGATCGTGCCGGGCCGTTTGCACTGAACGGTCTCCATAGCCCGCACTGCGCGCCATTGAAGCCTCGATTCCGACGGGCCGCTGGTGCCGTTGCTGTCAGGCGTCGCACCTGACCTCGAGTCGAAGATCTTGACCTGAGCCGCGTGTCGGGCGGATCACTGCGAGACTGCGCGAGTAGCGGCCGACGAGGGGGAAGACAACGTGGCTTTGGTGACCGAGGTGCTCCTCGTGAGCGGTGTGGCGTTGGACCTGGTGGGTGCGGGCGTGCTGTCGCACGCCCACAACGCCGAGTCGATCGTCGAGCTGCGCGAGAACATGGGCGAGGAGGGCAGCGCGGTGGGGGAGCCCGACGCGGTGTCCACCCACGCCCAGCTGCTGGCCGAGAAGCGGATCGGGTTCCTGTTCCTGACCGTCGGGTTGGGGCTCTACCTGACCGCGCTCGTCGTGAAGAGCTCCGAGGGCGTCGTGAAGATGGCCCTCATCGGGGGCGGCACGGTGGCGGTCGGGGTGGTCATCAGCCTGGTCTTCACCCGGGTGGCGGGCGGGCGGGTCCGCGAGCAGGCACTGCGGGCCGAGGAGCAGCAGGACCCGGACAAGCTGCCGGAGCAGTAGCCGTGCACCTGCGCTGGCGTCTGGCCGTCGTCACCGGCGCCGGCGACGGGCTCGGCCGCGAGATCGCGCTCCGGCTCGGTCGGGTCGGGGTGGGCGTGCTCGTCACCGACCGCGACGGTGACGCCGCCGCGGCGACGGCACGCACCGTGCGGGAGAGCCGGGTGACGGCGTGGTCGATGCCGGTCGACGTCTGCGACGACGCCGACCTGCGGCTGCTCGCCGAGCGCGCCCACGACCTCGGCGGCGCCGACCTGCTGGTCAACAACGCCGGCGGCTGGACCGAGGGTGGTCTCCAGTACCCGGACGCCGACCCCGCGGCCTGGAGCCGCACCCTCGACCTGAACCTCCGGGCGCCGATGCTGCTCACCCAGCTCTTCCTCGACGGGCTCGACCGCCGCCGCGGCCCGCGCGACGAGCCCGGCGCCGTGTTGAACGTGGCCTCGAGCGCCGGCGTCAAGCGCACCGGCTACGGGTCGCCGGAGTACGCCGCGGCCAAGGCCGGCCTGGTGCGGTTCACCACCGCCATGGCGCGCCCCGACGTCGCCGCCCGCGCCCGGGTCACCTGCGTGGTGCCGGGCTGGGTCGGGCTCCCGCGGGCCCACGAGCAGTGGGCGGGGCTCAGCGAGGAGGAGCGGGCCGCGGCCGGGCCGCTGGTGCCACCGGGCGAGGTGGCCGGTGCCGTGCTCGACCTGCTCGAGCGAGGGGAGCCCGGCACCGTCGTCGAGCTGCTGGGAGGGAGAAGCACAGGAGGCCCGGACTCCCCATGATGGCCCAGGCCTCCTGTGGCTCGTGGCGTCAGCCCAGCGACTGCGCAGCGGCGACGACGTCGACCAGGCCGTAGCCCTTGTCGTAGGACGTCGTGCCGAGCGGGCCGGCCTCGTAGGCCGCGCCGTCGGTGTACTTGTACGCCGTCGACTTCAGCGCCGCCTCGATCTCGGCGGGGGTCGCCGTCGGGTCGGCCTGGAACAGCTGCGCGACGATGCCCGCGATGTGCGGGGCGGCCATCGAGGTGCCGCTGATGGTGTTGAAGGTGCCGATGTCGGCCGGACCCGGGCCGTTCCGCGGGTCGAGGCCGGTCGAGCAGATCAGCAGGTACGGGCGGCAGGCGGACGTGATGCTCTCGCCGGGGGCGGAGATGTCCGGGTAGGTCGCCTGGTCGCCGGCCTCGCCGCGCGAGGAGAAGTCGGAGACGACGCCGTCGCGGGTGCCGGTGTTCTGGTCGAAGTACGAGGCCACCGAGACGATGCCGCCGGTCGGGTCCATGCCCGGCGGGTTCGACAGGCTCTCGCTGCCGTCGCCGCCGTCGTTGCCGTTGGCCCACACGGTGACGACGCCCTCGGCCGCCAGTGCGCGCTGCAGCTTCACGGTCGCGGAGTTCGGGTCGAACTCGCCGCCGCCGGAGGGGCCGTAGGAGTTGTTGGTGACCCGGATCGGCGGGCACTCGGCCGCCGGCACGCCCGCGCCGCACGGGGCGGCGTGGTTCTCGAGCACCCAGTTGAGCGCAGCGTCCGCGCCGATGATGACGATGCCGGCGCCGGTGGAGATCGAGACGAGCTTGGCGTCGACGGCGGCACCCTGCTGGGTGGTGCCGTCGGCCAGCACGGTCGGGCGACCGGCCACGATGCCGTTCACGTGGGTGCCGTGGCCGCCGGCCGACGCGGTGTCGGTGTCGACGACGGCGGGCAGCGCCTGCACGGTGCAGGCGACCTCGAACGGGTCGCAGAAGGTCTTGAGGTTGGCGACGACCTTGCTGCTGCCGTCGTCCTCGGCGAAGGCCGGGTGGGTCGGGTCGACGCCGGAGTCGATGACGGCGACCGAGACGCCGCGGCCGGTGAGCGCGGTGCCGTCGGCGCCGGTGAGGGTCTGCGACGCCTCGAGGCCACGGGTGGCGGTGTTCGAGGTGTCGTCGAAGAACTCGATGGGTTGGTTGCCCTCGACGTAGGTGACGCCGGGCTGCGTGCGCACCGCCTGGATCTGGGCCCTGCTGCCGCGCGCGACGACCACGCCGATCTTGTCGAAGCTGGTGACCCGGGTGAGGCCGGCGGCGGTGACCGCGCGGTTCGCGTCGGCGAGCGAGGCGCCGTGCACCATCACGTTCGACCTGCCGATGAGCGTGGGCAGCGTGCGGGCCAGGTAGGGGGAGACGGGGGCGGTCTGCGGGGCCGGGGCCGCGGCGTCCGCGCCGCCGCCGGGGGCGGCGAGCACGGCGGCGGTCAGGAGGCCGGCCGCGACGAGCCGGACGGGTCCGAGACGAGAGGGGATGCGCATGGGGTGGGTCGCTCCTGTGCCGATGGGGAGGGGGGTGTTGCTCCCTCAACGACGACCCCGCCGTCAGGTCACGCGTGAGTCCGCCTCAGCCCGGACGCCGGCTCCGCGCCTCCGGCCCCGGGCCGGGCTGGCACGAGGGGCACCACCAGGTGCGGCGGTTGCCGGGGTCGTTCGGGATCTCCGGCGCCATGCGGACGGCGGTCCGGCAGCGCAGGCAGCCGCGCTTCTGCCGGCCGGTCACCCAGTGGTCGGTGCCGGGCCACATCGAGCCGGTGGTCACCTGGTAGGCCTGCGGCACCGTGGCCGAGTGCTTCAGCATCGTCGCGGCGCGCTCGACGAGGTGCGGCACGTCGACGTCGCCGATCGCCGTCCACGGGCTGACGCCGGTGAGGAACGCGAGCTCGTTGACCCAGAGGTTGCCGAGCCCGGCGAGGTTGCGCTGGTCGAGCAGCGCCGTCACCAGCGGCACCGACGGGTCGGCCGAGAGCCGGCGCACCGCCTCGGCGGCGTCCCAGTCGTCGCGCAGCGGGTCCGGCCCGAGGTGCCCGACGAATCGGTCCTCCTCCGCGGTGGGCGCGAGGTCGAGGTCGTGCAGCTTGACGCCGTAGGTGGTCTGGCCGTCGTCGACGGCGAGCACCAGCCGCACGTGCGGCATCAGCCGCTGCGGCAGCCGCTTGCCCGGCGCGGTCGTGACCCACGACCCGTCGAGCCGCAGGTGGCTGTGCAGCGTGACGCCGTCCGAGAACCGGGTGAGCAGGTGCTTGCCGTGGGTGTCGTGGCCGAGCAGCTCGCGGCCGCTGAGGTCGCGGGTGGCCAGCCGCGGGGTGCGGAAGTCGGAGCGGACGACCCGCCGTCCGCTCAGCTGGCGGTCGAGACGGCGAGCGAGCTTCCAGACGCTGTCTCCCTCGGGCACTCCGCCATCCTCGCCTGCAACGCCAGCTCGGCGCGCCACACCGGCGGGCGGGGGACCGAGCGGATGGTGCGCGACAGCGTGGGGATCAGCGCGACCAGCGCGCACAGCCCGCCCATGAGGAGGGTGGCGTCGCGGCCGCCGAGCGCGACCAGCGCCAGGCCCGCGCCCACCGGCGCGAGCGGCAGCATCGACATCGACACGAACTGGCTGAACGACTGGGTGCGGCCGATCAGCTCCGGCGGCGTCACCGAGATCCGGTACGACGACATGCCGGCGTTGCCGGCCGGGTTGAGCAGCAGCACGACGGCGAGCGCGGCGGCCACCGTGCCCCAATGGCTCCACAGCGCGAGTGGGACGACGAGCACCACCTGGCTCCAGGCGACCGCGACGGTCAGGCCACCCGTGCTGAGCCGCTCGATGATCGCCGGCGCCACGATCGCGCCGAGGATGCCGGCGGCGGCGCCGACGGTCTCGACCAGGCCGAGGTGCACGGGGTCGGTGCCGGCCTCGATCAGCCGCAGCACGCACACGAAGAACAGCGCGTTGGCGACCAGGTTGGTGAGTGCGCCCCACACCATCACGGTGCGGAAGAACGGGTGGGCCAGCACGAAGCGCGCGCCCTCGGCCAGCTCGCGTCGGGCCGGCACCCGGTGGCGTCGGGGGGCCGCGAGGTCGGTGCGGATCCGGCCGAGCAGCACGAACGAGATCGCGTAGGTGAGGGCGTCGACGGCGAACGGCAGCCACCGGGTGACGGCGTACAGCGCACCGCCGATCGGCGCGCCGACCAGCCCGGCGACGTGCTCGCGCCCCTGGTTCTGGGCGAGTGCGGTGGGCAGGTCGTCGTCGGCCACCACCGCGCGGACGGCGGCCGTCTCCGCCGGCAGGAACACGCCGGTGGCGACACCGCTCAGCAGCGCGACCGTGAACACGTGCGGCACGGTTCCGGCGCCGGCCACGAGCGCCCCCGCGAGCGAGGTGTAGAGCAGCACGCCGGCGCCCGACGACGCGCGCATCAGCAGCCGCCGGTCGTACCGGTCGGCGAGCACTCCGGCGGGCAGCAGCATCGCGGCCAGCCCGAGCAGGTGCAGCGCCTCGGCGGCCGCCGCGAGCACCGCCGAGCCGGTGAGCGCGTAGGTGAGCAGCGGGAACACGAACATGCTGATCCGGCTGCCGAGGATCGAGGCGGTCTGGCCGACCCAGAGCGCGGTGAAGTCGCGGTTGCGGGCGAGCGAGCGGTGGCCGGGCATATCCGCAACATAACGTGCGCAACTTATGTTGCGCAATAGAACGTGCGCATTTCGGGTAGGGTGGGTGCGTGCCCGCACTCCACGACCCGACGGTGCTGCGCGCGATCGCCCACCCGCTGCGCAACCGGATCCTGGCCGAGCTCCAGGCCTCCGGCCCGCTGCGTGCCGCCGACGTCGCCCGGATGCTCGACGTGCCCGCCAACCAGGCCAGCTTCCACCTGCGCCAGCTCGCCAAGTACGGCCTGGTGGAGGAGGACCACGACGCCGCCCGCGACAAGCGCGACCGGGTCTGGCGGGTCACCGCGACCGAGGGCTTCGACATCGACCTCACGGCACTGGAGAAGGAGCCGGGGGGGCCGGCCGCGGTGTCGGTGTTCCGCCGCAACAGCGCCGCCTGGCTGCACCACGTCGTCGACCACGCCTACCTGCCGCGGCAGGGCGAGGAGCGGATCCATCGCTCGGTGAGCGAGCAGGCGCTCCGGCTCACCCCCGACGAGGCCAAGGCGCTCATGGGCGAGATCACCGCCCTGGTCGAGGAGTGGACCGGCCGCACCCGTGACGCCGTCGCCGACGACGACCGCCGCACCTACCTCAGCCTCACCATCGTGCAGCCCTACCCCGCGGCGGGCCCCGACGCTCCCGACGCGGACGACGGCTGATGCCGGCCCGGCTCCGGGTGCTCGACCCGGCCGCGCTCGCGACCGCTGAGGCCGACGGCGACACCCGCGCCCTCGTCAAGCACTACCTGGCGCTGCTCGAGCAGCGGGCGCCCGGCCGCTCGGTGGAGGTGCGGGTGCCGCCCTACGCCGCCGTGCAGGTGGTGCCGGGCGTGCGCCACACCCGCGGCACGCCGCCGGCCGTCGTCGAGACCGACGGCGCCACCTGGCTCGAGCTCGCCACCGGCGGGCTCGACTGGGACGCCGCGCTCGCCTCCGGGCGGGTGACCGCCAGCGGTGAGCGCGCCGACCTGACGCCGTACCTGCCGCTCAGCGGTTGACGGTGAAGGTGTCGCAGGCCGGGTCGAGCAGCTTGCCGGAGATCCTGTCGGCCGAGGCGTCCGGGACGTCGGCCCGGAGGTCGACGCTCACGTAGCCGTCCGGCTGGACGATCCAGTCGGTGGCGTTCAGCTTCAGGACGCCGTTCCTCAGCGTGCCCTCCATCAGGAAGCTGCCTGCGGGGACCTCGGAGGTGCCGCCGCCGAAGCTGAAGATGGCGTCGAGACCCTTGCTCGTGGTGTTCGGAGCGATCGTGAGCGTGAGGGGGGTCGGGCCCTGGCTGCACACGTAGGTGCCGGTGTAGAAGCCGGTGATCGCCGTGAGGTCCTCCACCGCGGGCGGGACCGGCGCCGCGGGCGACGACGGCTCCTCGACGGTCGCTTCGCTGGTGGGCTCCTCGCTGGTGGGTTCCTCGCTCGACGGCTCCTCGGTGGGCTCGTCGGTCTCGCTGGTGCTGCTCGAGGCGCGCCGCGGCTCGTCGTCGTCACCGCTGAGCAGGAGGAACCCGCCGACGGCGCCGCCGACCAGCACCAGGACGACGACGACCGCGACGATGATCAGCGGGGCGCTCGACTTCTTCGGCGGCGGGCCGCCGAAGCCGGGCCCGCCGTAGCCGCCCGGCGCGCCGTACCCGGGACCGCCCGCGCCCGGCCCGAACCCGCCGCCGGGGGCCGGTGGGGGTGGGGGTGGGTACTGCGGCGGGACCGGTGTCGTTTGCGGGTACGGGGGTGTCGGCGGGTACGGCGGTGGCTGCTGGCCGGGGTAGGCGGTCGGGGCGTTCGGGTCGTACGGGTTCGACATCGCGGTCCCTGCGAATCGAGGAGCCGGCGCCCATCGGCCGGCCTGGGTGGGGGCATCCTCCCCCGGCGTCCGTGATCTAGGTTGGCGTTTCGTGAAAGACCTGCGTGCCGCCGTCACCGACGTCCTGCCCGGCCTGCGCCGCGATCTCGAGGACCTCGTCCGCATCGAGTCCGTGAGCGCCGACCCCGCCCGTGCCGGGGAGGTGCAGCGCAGCGCCGAGAAGGTCGCCGACCTATTCCGCGCCGAGGGCTTCGCCTCGGTCGACGTCGTGAGCGCGGACGGCGGGGCGCCCGCCGTCATCGCCCACAAGCCCGGGCCGGACGGCGCGCCGACGGTGCTGCTCTACGCCCACCACGACGTGCAGCCCGAGAACGACCACGCCGACTGGGACAGCCCGCCGTTCGAGCCCACCGAGCGCGGTGACCGGCTCTACGGCCGCGGCGCCGCCGACGACAAGGCCGGCATCGTCGCCCACCTCGGCGCGCTGCGGGTCTTCGGCGACGACCTGCCGGTGAGCGTCACGATGTTCATCGAGGGCGAGGAGGAGGTCGGCTCCGACACCCTCCCGGCGCTGCTGCGCGAGCACCAGGAGGCGCTGCGCTCCGACGTGATCGTGATCGCCGACTCCGGCAACTGGGACATCGGCGAGCCCGCGCTCACCACCAGCCTCCGCGGGCTGGTCCGGGTCGACGTCGAGGTGCGCACCCTCACCCACGCCGTCCACTCCGGCATGTGGGGCGGCCTCGCCCCCGACGGGCTGATGGCGCTGGTGCGGCTGCTCGACACGCTGTACGACGAGCAGGGCGGCGTCGCGATCGCGGGCCTGCACTCCGGGCCGGCCGCCGACGTCGAGTACCCCGAGACGCGGCTCCGGGCCGAGTCCGGCGCGCTGCCCGACGTCTCCTGGGTCGGCTCCGGATCCGTGGTGGAGCGGCTCTGGACCCAGCCCGCGCTCACCATCACCGGCCTCGACGCCCCGAAGGTCGACGGCGCCAGCAACACCCTCACCCCGGCCGCCCGCGCCAAGCTCAGCCTCCGCATCGCGCCGGGCGACACGACCGCGAACGCGCTGGCCCGGCTCACCGAGCACCTCGAGCAGCACGTGCCGTACGGCGCCACGCTCACCGTCACCGTGGTCGACACCGGCGAGGCGACGGCGATCGACGCCACCGGCCCCGCCTACGACGCCGCCCGCGCCGCGTTCACCGAGGCCTGGGACGGCACCGCGCCGGTCGACATGGGCGTGGGCGGGTCGATCCCGTTCATCGCGGAGTTCCTCGGCGCCTTCCCCGAGGCCAGCGTCCTGGTCACCGGCGTCGAGGACCCCGACACCCGCGCCCACGGCGCGAACGAGGGCCTGCACCTCGCCGAGTTCGAGAAGGTCGTGCTCGCCGAGGCGCTGCTGCTGCGCAACCTCGGCGACCTGCCCGGCTGACCGCGTGCGTCGTTTGTCGTAATTACGGTCACCGACGAGGGCCGCCTCGACGTCCGCGAGGGTGGGCTGGCCGCCGTCCACGACCGCGGCGCCATCCCCGGCGTCGACGCCGTCGGCCCGGCCCGCACGGGCACGCTGTGGGAGTCGATCGCGATCCCCGAGATCCGCACCCAGGCCGCCGAGGTCGCGCGGCTGGTGCTCGACCGCATCCCCGCCTGACGCCACGCACGTCGAGCTTGTCGAGACGCCGGGACCGGTCTCGCGGACCTGACCCGTCTCGCGTCGCCGAGGTCCCTTCGCGGCGTCTCGACAAGCTCGACGACCGGCCGTCCCGTCAGCCCGCTGCCGGGAGGAAGACCCGGAAGGTGCTGCCGCGGCCGAGGTCGGAGTCGACCTCGATCCGGCCGCCGTGGCGCGCGACGACGCGGGCGCAGATGGCGAGGCCGAGGCCGGTGCCGGGGAGCATCGTCGCCTCGGGGTTGGAGGAGCGGAAGAACTCGGTGAAGAGCTGCTCCTGGTCCTCCGGTGCGATGCCGATGCCGTCGTCGGCCACCTCGATCCGCACCTCCCGCCCGACCCGGCAGGCGCGCACGGCGACGTGCCCGCCGCGGCGGGTGTACTTCACCGCGTTGGTCACCAGGTTGCCGACGAGCCGGTCGAGGTCGTCGGGGCCGGCGGTCACGAGCAGCGGGTCGTCGGGCACGTCGAGGGTGACGGTCAGGTCGCTCCAGGCGGCGGCGTCGCCGCTGCCGTCGAGGGCCTCCTGCAGCACCGACCGGACGTCGGTGGGGGTCTCGTCCTCGAGGCGGTGCGGGTCCTCCACCTTGGCGAGCACCAGCAGGTTGTCGACCAGCCGGCTCATCCGGCTCGCGGCCCGCGTCATCGCCGACATCGCGACGTCGGCCACCTCGGCCACGTCGTCCTCGCTGTCGAGCAGCTCGAGGTGGCCGCGGATCACCGTGAGCGGGTTCTTCAGCTCGTGCGACACCGTCGACAGCAGCTGGGTCTTGTACGACGCCAGCCGGCGCAGCTCGGTGAGCATCCGCTGCTCGCGCGCCTGGTTGCGCCCGGCGAGCACCGCGCTGCCGAGGTCGCGGGCGATGTCGAGGGCGCCGTCCTCCTCCTCGGGCGTGAACGCCACCGTCGGGTCTTCCCGGATGAGCACGAGGTGTCCGAGACAGGTCTTGCCGCCGCCGAGCGGGGCGAGCATCACGATGCCCTGCCCGAGCTCGCTCATGAGGTCGGTGAGCACCTCGTGGTCGGGCGGCCCGAGCGAGTCGGGCTCCTTGGCGGAGACGACCGCCACCCGCTGCTCCGCCCAGCAGCGTCGCGCCAGCGTGCGGATCACCGAGGCCTGCTCCTCGGTGCCGCCGCGAACGGCTGTGCCGCCGTCCGGGAAGTCGCCGTCACCGTAGGTGCGCACCGACACGTCGTCGGCGCGGAAGCCGGTCAGGAGCGCGCCGCGGCACTCGTCGAGCGCGCCGTCGAGCTCGTCCTGGGTGGTCGCGAACTGCATGACCCGCCGGGCGGTCTCGGCCAGCCGCAGCCGCTCCGCGAGCCCGTCGCGCTCGACGGCGATCTGCAGCATCCGCTCGGCCTGGGCGGCGTAGCGCTCCATCAGCGCGCGCTGGGCGGCGTCGGGGTGGCGCCGCGAGAGCGGGATGTCGATCGCGAGGACGCCGATGAGGATGCCGCCCTCGTCGTAGAGCGGGGCCTGCAGCATGTCGAGCGGGTCCCACGCGTCGGCGGCGTCGATCCGCTCGACGGGCGACACGTAGCTCCACGGGTCGACGTAGCCGTCCACGGGCGGCGGGGCGTACTTGAACCGGCCCCAGTCCTCGGAGCGATCGAAGTCGGCGAGGATCACCGCGAGCGGGGTGGAGAGGCCGATCATCGCGGCCCGCAGCTCGGGGGAGCCGTGCACCGCGACCGAGAGCAGCGTCTCGCCGCGCACCACGCTCAGCATCGCGGCCTCGAATCCGACCATCTCGGCGACGCTGGAGACGATCAGGTCCAGGGCGTCGCGGGAGGACGCGTCGGACCACGTGGTGACGTCGAGCTGCTCGCGCGGCGGGAGCTCGTGAGCGTCCATCGACTCCTCCCCATGGGACTCCCCGGTCACTCTAAGACGTTCCCGGGGTGCCCTCACCCGCTACGGCCGGCCGCCGGCGGCCGCCGGCAGCAGCGCCCGGAAGGTGCTGCCGCGGCCGATCTGGGAGTCGACCTCGATCCGGCCGCCGTGGCGGGCGACGATGCGGGAGCAGATCGTGAGCCCGAGCCCGGTGCCCGGCTCGGCCAGGGCCCGCGGGTTGGTGGAGCGGAAGAACTCGGTGAACAGCGCCTCGCGGTCGGCCTCGGAGATGCCGAGCCCCTGGTCATGCACCGTCATCTCGACCTGGTCGGGGCCGCGCGGTGCGAGCTCGACGACGACCTCGCCGCCGTCCGGGCTGTACTTGACGGCGTTGCCGACCAGGTTGCCGAGCACCCGGTCCAGCAGGTGCTGGTCGCCGCGCGCCACGACCGGCACGCGCTCGCCGGCGGGGCGGTCCAGGCGGATCACGACGCCCCGCTGGGAGGCCGAGACGGAGTGGAGGTCGATCACGTCGTCGGCCACCGCCACCAGGTCGACCGCCATCGTGACCAGCGACTGTTCGGGGCCGGCGACCTCGGAGAGCGTCAGCAGGTCGTCGATGATGGTGGAGAGCCGGTGCGTGCCGCGCTGCATCGCCGCCACCGACGTCTGGACGCGCTCGCTGAGGGTGGGGTCGGCCTCCACGAGCTCGAGGTGCCCGAGCACCGAGGTGAGCGGGCTCTTGAGCTCGTGCGACACGGTGGCGATGAGCTGGCTCTTGTAGGAGTCGAGTGCCTGCAGCTCGAGCACGAGCTGCCGTTCCCGCTCGGAGGTGCGGGTGGTGATGATCGCCCGGCCGAGGTCGAGCGCGATGTCGCGGACGGCGTCCACCTCGGCCTGGCTCCACTCGGCCTGGTCGGCGGTGCGGGTGACGCCGAGGTAGCCGAGCACCTCGCGGCCGGCGCCCACCGGCGCGAAGATGAGCGAGCGGACGCCGAGCTGGTCGAGCGTCCGGCGGACCAGGGCGATCTCGTCGTCGGTGAGGTCGGGGGCCGCCGAGCCCGGCGTCACGAGCCCGACCTTCTGGCCCTCCCAGAGCCGGCGGGCGGCGTCGGTGGCGAGCGCCTGCACGTCGGCCGGCAGCTCGCGTCCGTTGCGCACCCGGGTGAGGATCGCCTCGCCGCCGAGCACCTGCACCCACAGGCCGCGGGCGTCGAAGCCCTGCACCAGCACGTCGGCGGTCTGGTCCAGCAGCTCGGCCACGCTGGCGTGGGCGCTGGCGGTGCGGACGACGTCGCGCGCGGCGTAGGCGAGCCGCACCTGCTCGGCGAGCCGCTCGCGGGCCTCGAGCATGACGACGGCGCGACGTGCCTGCTCGGCGTACTTGGTGATGACCCGGCGCTGCTCAAGGCCGGGCCGGCGCCCGTTCTCGGGCAGGTCGACCGAGAGCAGTCCGCGCAGCACGTCGTCGTCGTCGAGCAGCGGGGCGAAGAGCATGTCGTAGGGGTGCCAGGCGTCCTCGGCGTCACCGGGTACCAGGTCGGGCACCCAGCCGTAGTCCTCGAGGGAGTCCATCACCCGCTCGTGGGGCACGAACTTGAGCAGCCCCCAGTCGTCGGCGCGGCTCATCTCCTCGTGCAGCACCCGCAGCGGCGTCCGGGAGCTCACCATCTGCTCGCGTGCCTTCTCGTCGCCGGCGACCGCCATCACCTCGAGCGTCCCGTCGTCCCGGGCGACGCTGATCACCGCGACGCCGACGCCGGCGAGCGCGGTGACGCCCTCGGCGATCAGCTGCAGCGCGTCGCGCGAGGGCTCCCCGTCCGGGTGGCTCACCTCCGGACGAGGCTGGGGGGCGCCGACGTAGGGCATCGGGACTCTTGACTGTCGGGGGGACGGGGCGTGCGGAGGGGGCGGATGGGGGCTGAGGGCATGGTAGTGGCGGGTGAGACACCCGAGGGTCTCTTCCATGATCCTCGGCATCACCTAGGCGTGGCTTGACGGCTGGGCCAGTCCGGTCCCACGACGTGGCGATGCCGCCGATGCGGGCGGACGTCCCTACAGTGGGCGCGTGCCCTACCTGCACCGCGCACGACCGGGTGGCGACGGACGGCTCACGACGGCCCTCGACCCGCAGGACCAGGGCCCCCAGGACGCCTGCGGCGTCTTCGGCGTCTGGGCGCCGGGCGAGGACGTCGCCAAGCTCTGCTACTTCGGGCTCTACGCCCTTCAGCACCGCGGCCAGGAGTCGGCCGGCATCGCGGTGAGCAACGGCCGCCAGATCCTGGTCTACAAGGACATGGGCCTGGTCTCCCAGGTGTTCGACGAGGCCACGCTGGCCTCGCTGCGCGGCCACCTCGCGATCGGCCACTCGCGCTACTCCACCACCGGCGCCAGCACCTGGCAGAACGCGCAGCCGACGTTCCGGCCCACCTTCGACGGCTCGATCGCGCTCGGCCACAACGGCAACCTCATCAACACCCACGAGGTCGCCCAGCTGGTGGCCGACCTGCCGAGCGACGACGGCGAGCTCGACATCCACGCCCGGGCGCTCGAGGCCTCCACCAACGACACCGGACTGGTCACCGCGCTGCTCGCGCACCACCCCGACTCCTCGCTCGAACAGCGGGCGCTCGAGGTGCTGCCGCTGCTGCGCGGCGCCTTCTCGTTCGTGTGGATGAACGAGAACACGCTGTACGCCGCCCGCGACCCGCAGGGCATCCGGCCGCTCGTGCTCGGCCGGCTGGAGCGCGGCTGGGTGATCGCCAGCGAGGACGCCGCGCTCGCCACGATCGGCGCCAGCGTCGTCCGCGAGATCGAGCCCGGCGAGCTGGTGGCGATCGACCAGGACGGGCTGCGCTCGCACCGGTTCGCCGAGGCCGCCCCGAAGGGCTGCGTCTTCGAGTACGTCTACCTCGCCCGCCCGGACGCCACGATCAGCGGCCGCAGCGTGCACGAGGCGCGGGTCGAGATGGGCCGCGAGCTCGCCCGGCAGTTCCCGGTGGACGCCGACCTCGTGATGCCGGTGCCCGAGTCGGGCACCCCCGCGGCGGCCGGCTATGCGGAGGAGAGCGGCATCCCGTTCGGCCAGGGCTTCGTGAAGAACGCCTACGTCGGCCGCACCTTCATCCAGCCCAGCGACACGCTCCGCCAGCTCGGCATCCGGCTCAAGCTCAACGCGCTGCCGCACATGATCCGCGGCCGGAAGATCGTCGTCGTCGACGACTCGATCGTGCGCGGCAGCACCCAGCGTGCCCAGGTGCGGATGCTGCGCGAGGCCGGAGCGCGCGAGGTGCACGTGCGCATCTCCAGCCCGCCGGTGAAGTGGCCGTGCTTCTACGGCATCGACTTCGCCACCCGCGCCGAGCTCATCGCCAACGGGCTCGACGTCGACGAGATCGCCGCGAGCGTGGGCGCCGACAGCCTCGGCTACATCTCGCTGGAGGGGATGGTCGAGGCCACCGGCCAGCCGTCGTCGTCGCTGTGCCAGGCGTGCTTCACCGGCGAGTACCCGGTGCCGCTGCCCGAGGAGAGCCTGCTCGGCAAGCACCTGCTCGAGACGTCGATCGAGTCGCCGTCGCTGGGCAAGGCACTGCCCGTTCTCAACAACCCCTGAGGGCCAACGTATGCACAGCGAGAGAACTGGACCGAACGCCTCTTCAGCGGCCTCGTCCGCATACGAGGACGCAGGGGTGAACATCGAGGCGGCCGACAAGGCCGTCGAGCTCATGAGGTCGTGGGTCGAGAAGGCCCGGCGTCCGGAGATGATCGGCGGGATCGGCGGCTTCGCCGGCCTGTTCGACGCCTCCGCGCTCACCCGCTACACCCGGCCGCTGCTCGCGACGTCCACCGACGGGGTCGGCACCAAGGTCGCGATCGCGCAGGCGCTCGACAAGCACGACACCATCGGCTTCGACCTGGTCGGCATGGTGGTCGACGACCTCGTCGTCTGCGGGGCCGAGCCGCTGTTCATGACCGACTACATCGCCACCGGCCGGGTGGTGCCCGAGCGGATCGCCGCGATCGTCAAGGGCATCGCCGAGGCGTGCGTCGAGGCCGGGTGCGCGCTGGTGGGCGGCGAGACCGCCGAGCACCCCGGGCTGCTCGACCCCGACGAGTACGACGTCGCCGGCGCCGCCACCGGCGTGGTGGAGGCCGACCGGCTGCTCGGCCCGGGCCGGGTGCGCCCCGGTGACGCGGTCGTCGCGATGGCCTCCTCGGGCCTGCACTCCAACGGCTACTCGCTGGTGCGGCACGTGGTGGCCGGGGCCGGCTGGGCGCTCGGCCGCGACGTGCCCGAGCTCGGCCGCACCCTCGGCGAGGAGCTGCTCGAGCCCACCCGGGTCTACGCCAAGACCTGCCTGGCCCTCGCCGACGGCGTCGCCGTCCACGCGATGGCCCACGTGACCGGCGGCGGGCTGGCCGCCAACCTGGCCCGGGTGATGCCCGTCGAGCTGCGCGCCACCCTCGACCGCGGTACCTGGACCCGCCCGGCGGTCTTCGACCTGGTGCGCGACCTCGGCTCCGTCCCCGAGCCCGACCTCGAGGCCACGCTCAACTGCGGCGTCGGCATGGTGGCCCTCGTGGCCGCCGACGCCGCGGAGGCCGCCGTCCGGCTGCTCGGCGACCGGGGCGTCACCGCCTGGGTGGCCGGCGAGGTCGACGCCGACCCCGACCAGGCCGGCACCGCCCGGCTGGTGGGCGCGCACCCGCTGTGACCTGATCGTCGGCGATCCGGAGTGCCGGAACACCCAGGCATTAGGTAGCGTTGCCCCCACGACACTGCCGACATCAGTCCGGGCCGCCTCAGGCGCCCGGCCACGCATGCGAGGGGGCTGGACCCTATGGGCCGCGGCCGAGCGAAAGCCAAGCAGACGAAGGTCGCGCGCGACCTGAAGTACCGCACTCACGAGACGGACTTCGGGGCGCTCGCCAAAGAGCTGCACGGTGACGACAAGAACGACACCGACGAGGCGGACGACCACGACGAGTGGTCCGACTACCGCCCTCAGCGCGACTAGCGACCCTCACGCTGGTTGAGGTGCGAGGCGCGCAAGCGCCGAGCCTCGAAACCTCCCGCCCGATCCGGCTACGTCACCACTCGCAGTGGTGGCGTCGCGCGGATCGGCTCTGAGGTTTCGAGGCCACTCGCTCGTTCCTCGCTCGCGGCACCTCAACCACCGCCGAGCCAGAGACCTCGCAGCCGGCCGACCCCGTGCAGCCGCCGCTCGGCGAGCCGGTCGGCGGCGATCGCGGGCGGGACGCCGTCGGTGGCGGCGAGCTCGAGCACCTCGAGCGTGGTGTCGAAGATCGTCGACGCGCGCTGGTGGGCGCGCTCGAAGGAGAAGCCGCGCCGCTCGTCGTCGACCTGGATCAGGCCGCCGGCGTTGACGCAGTAGTCGGGCGCGTAGACCACGCCCTTGTCGGCCAGCGCCTTCTCGATGCCGGGGTGGGCGAGCTGGTTGTTGGCGGCGCCGCACACGATCGCGGCGCTCAGCACCTCGACGACGTCGTCGGTGAGCGCGTGACCGAGCGCGCACGGCGCGTAGACGTCGAGCGGCGAGGCGACGAGCTCCTCGGTGGAGCCGACGATCGTGACGTCGGGGTGCGTCTCGCGCACCCAGTCGAGGGCCGGGGCGTAGGTGTCGGTGACGACGACGCTCGCGCCGACCTCGCGCAGGTGGCCCACGAGGTGCCGACCGACCTTGCCGATGCCGGCCACGCCGACGGTGCGGCCCTCGAGCGACTCCGATCCCCAGGTGTGCAGGGCCGCGGCGAGCATGCCGCGGAAGACGCCGTACGCCGTGAGCACCGAGCTGTCGCCGGCGCCGCCGTTGGCCACCGTGCGGCCGGTGACGTGGCGCGACTCGCGGGCCACGACGTCCATGTCGTCGGAGTAGGTGCCGACGTCGCAGGCGGTCAGGTAGCGGCCGTGGAGCGACTCGACGAACCGGCCGTAGGCGCGGAGCAGCGCCTCGGACTTGAGCGTGTGCGGGTCGCCGAGGATGACGGCCTTGCCGCCGCCGAGGTCGAGCCCGGCGAGCGCGGCCTTGTAGGTCATGCCGCGGGAGAGGTCGAGCACGTCGGCCAGCGCCGCCCCGGTGGTGGGGTACGGGTGGAATCGGGTGCCGCCGAGCGCGGGGCCGAGCGCCGTGGAGTGGATCGCGATGATCGCGCGGAGGCCGCTGGCGGGGTCGTTGCAGAAGACGACCTGCTCGTGCTCGGGGGCCAGCTCGAAGACGTCGGTGGAGGGACGAGGCGCGGCTACGTGGTGCTCGGACATCGATGGTGATCCGTTTCTGGGTGGGCGGTGGCCACGCAGGTGGGCGGCCGGTGCAAGGCGGCCCGCAGGGGTGGCGCGGGCCGGGTGGCCAGGGTATCGGCCGCGTTGACCGGGCCCGTGACTACTGATTGGTTCGACGCGCGTCAAATGTGAGAGGAGCGGGGCGTGGCGGAGACGATGCAGCAGCTGGTGCGGGAGCGGGCGGACGACGCCGGGCCCGCCGTCCGGCACGACGGCGGGGTGGTCACCTGGCGCGAGCACGTCGCGGCCGCCACCGGCCACGCGGCCGCCGTCACCGCGTTGTTGCGGGAGCCGGACGACCGTCCGCCCCACGTCGGCGCCCTGCTCGGCAACACCCCGGCGATGCTCGAGGCGATGGCGGCCGCGGCGCTCGGCGGCTACGTGCTGGTCGGCCTCAACACCACCCGGCAGGGCCCGGCGCTGGCCGCCGACGTCGCGCGCGCCGACTGCCGGCTTGTGCTCGTGGACGCCGAGCACCGCCCGCTGCTCGACGGGCTCGACCTCGGCGACGTGCGCGTCGTCGACATCGACGAGCTGGCGCCCGGCGAGGAGCTGACGCCGCTCACGGAGGTCGAGCCGCTCGACACCTTCATGATGATCTTCACCTCGGGCACCAGCGGTGACCCGAAGGCGGTGCAGGTCTCCCACTTCATGGTGCTGATGGCCGGCGTGATGCTGGCCGACCGGTTCTCGATCACGCCGGACGACGTCTGCTACGTGGCGATGCCGCTGTTCCACTCCAACGCGGTGGTGGCGGGCTGGGCGGTGGGCGTGGCCGGCGGCGCGGCGATCGTGCCGGCCCGGTTCTCGGCGTCCCGGTTCCTCGACGACGTCCGCCGCCACGGCGCCACGTACGCCAACTACGTCGGCAAGCCGCTGGCCTACGTGCTCGCCACCGAGGAGCGACCCGACGACGCCGACAACCCGCTCCGCGTCGTGTTCGGCAACGAGGCGAGCGACCGCGACATCGCCGAGTTCTCCCGCCGGTTCGGCTGCGTGGTCTGGGACGGGTTCGGCTCCACCGAGAACGCCGTGATCGTCACCCGGCTGCCCGACACCCCACCCGGCTCGATCGGCCAGGGCACGGAGGGCGTCGCCGTGTACGACAGCGAGACCGTCACCGAGTGCCCGCCGGCCCGCTTCGACGAGCACGGGAAGCTGCTCAACGCCGACGAGGCCGTGGGTGAGCTGGTGAACACCAGCGGCGCCGGCTACTTCACCGGCTACTACAACGACCCCGCCGCCAACGACGACCGGATGCGGCACGGCATGTACTGGTCGGGCGACCTCGCCTACAAGGACGCCGACGGCTGGGTCTACCTCGCCGGCCGCACCGCCGACTGGATGCGGGTGGACGGCGAGAACCTCGCCGCCGCCCCGATCGAGCGGGTGCTGCTGCGGCTGCCCGCCGTCTCCCAGGCCGCCGTCTACGCCGTGCCCGACGAGAACGTCGGCGACCAGGTGATGGCCGCGATCGTGCTCAACGACGGGGCTTCGCTGACGCCGGCCGAGCTGGAGGAGTTCCTCGACGAGCAGGCCGACCTCTCCACCCAGGCCCGCCCGCGCTACGTGCGGCTCACGCCGTCACTGCCCGCGACGGCGACCAACAAGGTGCTCAAGCGCGAGCTCATCGCCGCGGGCGCCACCCCCGGCGACGGCGTGCTGTGGGTCCGCGAGGAGCGGGGCACGGCGATGACGCCCGTCGAGCTGGTCGAGACGCCGGAAGGGATCTCGTCGACCTGACCCCGACACCGCCGGCGAGACCGGTCAGGGCGTCTCGACAGGCTCGACGAACGTGCGCGACAGGAACCGCACCTGGTCGCGGACGGCGGGCTCGTGCCACGCCGAGCCGCCCCACACGTCGAAGTGGTCGCACGGGTAGTGGTGCACGACGGCGCGCGCGGCGACGGCGGCCTTGGCGGCGGCCTGCGGGGGAGCGCTGCGGTCGTAGTCGGCGATCTGCACGAGCACCGGAGCGGTGATGTCCGCGGCCACCCGACCCGGGCGGAACCGGCCGAGCTCGAGCCCGACCGCTGCGTCGACCTCGTTGCGCCAGGTGGGACCGGCGATCGCGGTGTACGCCTCGACGGCGCCCGGGAGCGTCAGCGCACCGACGGCCCCCGGCGGCGCCACCACCGGCATCAGCCGCGACGGGCCAACCCGGCTCCGCACCCCGAGCACGGTGCTCCGCGCGATCTGCCGCAGCGAGTGGTGCCGGAGTGCGTGCCGGCCGGCGGCGGCGCCGTCGACCAGGGGTGTCAGCGACACCACGGCGGCGACGTCGTCGCGCGCGGCCGCGGCGGCGAGCACGTGGCCGCCGGCCAGCGAGACGCCCCACAGCACCAGCCGAGAAGAGTCGACGCCGGGGAGCGACCGCGCGGCGTCGGCGACCGCCTGGTAGTCGGCGAGCTGACCGGCCATCGACACGGTCTGCCGCGGCGATCCGTCGGAGCCGCCGAAGCCCCGGTAGTCGAAGGCGACGACGTCGCACCCGGCGGCTACGAGCGGCTCCGCGAAGGCGGCCAGGCCCGAGTCCTTGGTGCCGGCCAGGCCGTGCGCCATCACGACCACCGGCCGGCCGGCCGCGCTCTCGAGCAGGTTGGACCCGGTCCAGTGCCAGGCCTCGATCGGGCCGAAGCGGACTGTTCTCACGAGGGACCTCCGTAGATCGAGCGCAGCCAGATGTGCACGACGGTCTCCACCAGCTGTTCGCGGTCGATCCGGCCGCCGAGCGAGAGCCGCTCCAGCATCCGGTCGTTGAGCTCCAGCAGCACCGAGGCCAGCGCGGCCGACGGCGCCCCACCCGGCGCGCGGCCGGCCGCGCGCTCGTCGTCGATCACGGCCGAGAGCGGCGCCACGAACGACTCGCGGTCGGACTCCCACAGCGCGCGCACCGTCTCGCTGGTGGCGCGGGCGTCGAGCATCGCCCGGAACAGGTGCTGGTGCTTCTCCCAGGTGGCGAACAGGTCGCGGATCGTGGCCTCGATGTTCTCCCGCGGCGCGGCGTCCTCGCGCAGGTTGGCCGCGGCGGCCAGCGACTCGGCGTACATCTCCTCCATCAGCGCGGCGACGGCGGCCGCCTTGCTCTCGAAGTAGAAGTAGAACGCCGAGCGGGTGACGCCGGCCCGGCGGCTGATCTCGGCGATGTTCACCGAGTCGAGCGGCGCCTCGCCCTCGCGCAGGATCGCGTCGAGCGAGGCGAGCAGCGCGCCGCGTCGCTCGTCCCCGCGCGTCGTGGTCATCGCGCCGCCAGCGCGCGCGCTCGGCCCTCCGGCAGCTCGCGGGTGCGCATCTGGTGCTCGTAGACGAAGTAGTCGAGCTGGTGGGTGTGCCGGGGCCGGTCGAGCATGTGGCCCATGTAGAGCTCGTCGTCCGCCTTGATCTCGGCCCGCATCTCGCGCTCCGACGGCGGCGCGTACTCCCCGATCGCGTAGGCGGCGATGAGCCGCGCCTGGCACTCCACGAACGGGAACAGGGTCGGTGTCGCCTGGGCGAAGCCGGCGAACAGCAGGTCGTCGACGCCCGGCTTCAGGATCCGCCGGTAGAGGTCGATCCGGTTGTCGGGCGCGCTCAGGAAGGCCGGGTCGAAGAACGGGAACGTCAGGTTGTAGCCGGTGGCCTGCACGATCACGTCGAACTCGGCGCTGGTGCCGTCCTCGAAGTGCACGACGTCGCCGTCCAGCCGCGCCACGTCGCCCTTCGGGGTCACGTCGCCGGACTTCAGCCGCAGCGGCAGCTCCCCGGACTGGGTCGGGTGGGCCTCGAAGAACTTGTGGTTCGGCTCCGGCAGGCCGTAGAGCGTCGGGTCGGACGCCGTGAGCCGCTGCCCCCACTGCGCCACCTTCCGCTGCCACGACAGCGGCAGCTGCGGGATGGTGCGGTAGTTCATGTCGGCGGCCTTGCCGAACATCAGCTTCGGCACGATCCACGCGCTGCTGCGGGTCGAGAGCGTCACCTCGTTGCGCAGCGCCCGCTGTGACAGCTCCACGGTGATGTCGGCAGCGCTGTTGCCGAGCCCCACCACGAGGATCCGCTGGTCCATCAGGTGCAGCGGCGTCCAGGGGTCGACGTAGTGGTGCGAGTGCAGCACTGTGCCGGTGAACTCGCCGGGGAAGACGGCGTAGCGCGGGTCCCAGTGGTGCCCGTTGGCCACCACCAGCAAGTCGAAGTGCCGGACGGCCCCCGCCTGGTCCCGGATCTCCCAGCCTCCGCCGGCGAGCCGGGTGGCGCACTCGACGCCGTTGCCGAACTCGATCGAGTCCCGCAGCCCGAAGGTGTCGGCGTAGTCGTCGAGGTAGGCCTTGATCAGCGTGTGGTGCGGGAAGTCCGGGTAGTCGTCCGGCATCGGGAAGTCCTTGAAGGACAGCTGGTGCTTCGAGGTGTCGATGTGGAGCGAGCGGTACGCGCTGCTGTGGCCGTTGGGGTTGTCGAAGGCCCAGGTGCCGCCCACCCGGTCGGACATCTCGAAGGTCGTGACCGGTACGCCGTAGTCGCGCAGCATCTTGGTCGCGGTGAGCCCACTGATCCCGGCCCCGATCACGGCGGTTGTGGGTCGCGGTGTCATGGGCCGCCACGCTAGGGGTGGGTTTTGACGCGCGTCAAGAACGTAACGGGAGCCGCGAGCACCTCGTTGGCCCCGGTATGAGCACCCGACGCCTGACCGTTCTCGGAGTCGCGTTCGCGTTCCTCGCCGCGCTGCTCCTGGCCCCCACGACGACCCCCGGAGCGTCCGCCGCCGGCACCCGCCACACCGGCTGGGCGCCGGCCGCCAAGGCCACGATCACGCCCGGCACGATGATGTACACCAAGGGTGCGCAGTGCACGGCCAACTTCGTGTTCACCGACGCCGTCGGCGGCGTCTACGTCGGCTACGCCGCCCACTGCGCGGGCAAGGGCGCGGCCACCGACACCAACGGCTGCAACACCGCCTCGCACCCCAACGGCACCCCGGTGCGGTTCGCCCGTGGCGGCAACCTGGCCTCCGGCGGCTCCACCGTCGGCACCGGCACCCTCGTCTACTCCTCCTGGCGGGCGATGCGCCGCCTCGGCACGCGCAACGCCGACGCCTGCGCCTACAACGACTTCGCGCTCGTGAAGGTGGCGCCGCGGTTCGTCAGGCGGGTCAACCCCAGTGTTCCGTTCTGGGGTGGCCCGACCGGCATCGACCGCAACGGCACCGACGCCGGCGACCGGCTGTGGACCTACGGCAACTCCAGCCTGCGCGGCGGTGTCGAGCCGCTCGCGCCCCACACCGGCGTCAGCGTCGGTGACGACCCGGCCGACGGCGGCTGGTCGCACCCGCTCTACACGGTCTCGCCCGGCATCCCCGGCGACTCCGGCTCCGGCTTCCTGAGCGCGGGCGGCAAGGCCGTCGGCACGCTGTCGACGATCGGCCTGCTCCCGCTGCCGGCGTCGAACAACATCGGCGACCTGGCCAAGGAGCTCGCCTTCGCCCA
Organism: uncultured Actinomycetota bacterium; assembly: GCA_963780355.1. GTDB lineage: Bacteria > Actinomycetota > Actinomycetes > Propionibacteriales > Nocardioidaceae > Nocardioides. Next base: position 290,174 of record CAWABT010000001.1, on the reverse strand, counting down.
GCAGCACTCGGGCATCCGCGGCCTGCGGCTCACGCTCGGCACCATGAAGTTCGATCCGGTCGTCTGACGGCCCGGGGGTCTCGACACGGCCTCGCTGACGCTCGGCCGGCTCGACCACCGGGCCGGCCGGTGGTCGAGCCCTGCGAGCGCCAGCGAGCAGGTGTCGAGACCCCCGGCCCTCATCCTGGTTCTGGAACCGGGCCGGCCGGTGGTCGAGCCCTGCGAGCGCCAGCGAGCAGGTGTCGAGACCCCCGGCCCTCATCCTGGTTCTGGAAGCTCGCTTCGGACGACCTTCCCCGTCGAGTTGCGGGGCAGCTCGTCGAGGAAGGTCACCTCGCGCGGCACCTTGTAGCCCGCGAGCTCGGCCTTCACGTGGTCCTGGAGCTCCTGCTCGGTGACCTCGGTACCGGGCTCGCGGACGACGTAGGCCGAGAGCCGCTGGCCGAACCTCTCGTCGTCGACGCCGACGACGACGGTCTCGCGGACGCCGGCGTGCGCGCCGATCACCTGCTCGACCTCGAGCGGGTACACGTTCTCGCCGCCGGACACGATCATCTCGTCGTCACGGCCGACGACGTAGAGCCGGCCGGCCTCGTCGAGCCGGCCGAGGTCGCCGGTGGCCATGAGGCCGTCGCGGAACGCCTTGGTGTCGCCGGAGGTGTAGCCCTCGAACATCGTGGTGTTGCGGATGTACATCTGCCCGACCTCGCCGGTGGGCACCGGGTTGCCGTCGTCGTCGAGGATCCGGACCTCGGTGCCCGAGACCGGGCGGCCCGCGGTCTCGGGGGCGGCGCGCAGGTCCGCCGGCGTCGCGGTGGCGATCTGGCCGGCCTCGGTGGCGTTGTAGCTGTTGTAGATCACGTCGCCGAAGGCGTCCATGAAGCCGATCACGGCGTCCGGCCGCATCCGGGAGCCGCTGGCGGTGACGAACCGCAGCGAGCTGACGTCGTACCGCTCCCGCACCTCGGCGGGCAGGTCGACGATCCGCTCGATCATCACCGGCACCACCGAGAGACCCCGGGCCTGATGCTCCTCGATCAGCGCGAGCGTGCCCTCGGGGTCGAACCTCCGCTGGGTCACCACGGTGTTGCCCATGACGGCGGCGATCACGAGCTGCCCGAACCCCCACGCGTGGAACATCGGCGCCGCCACCACCGTGGTCTCGCCGTAGCGCCACGGCACCCGGTCGAGCACCGCGGCGAGATCGCCGCCCCCGCCACCGCTCGGCCTGCGGGCGCCCTTCGGGGTGCCGGTGGTGCCGGAGGTGAGCAGCACCATCCGGCCCGGTCGCGCCGGCTTGCCCGGACGCCGGCCGAGGTGCGCGTCGACCAACCGATCGATCGTCAACTGCTGGGTCGTCCCGTCGGTCCACGCGAGCACGACCTGCGCCTCCGGGTGCGACTCCCGGACGCCGTCGAGGATCTGCTCGAACTCCTCGTCGGCCACGAGCACGTCGATGCCCTCGCGGGCCACGACGTCGGCGAGCTGCGGTCCGGAGAAGCCGGTGTTGAGCAGCAGCGCGTCGGCCCCGAGCCGGGCGCAGGCCGTGAGCGCCTCGACGAAGCCGCGGTGGTTGCGCACCAGCAGTGCCACGGTCTCCGGCGGTCCGCCCGGCAGCTCGGCGAGCGCGACGGCGAGCGCGTCGGCCCGCTCGTCCAACGCCTTCCAGGTGAGCGAGCCGCGCTCGTCGACGATCGCCGGCGCGTCCGGGATCCGCGCCGCCGAGAGCGAGACGCCGGCCAGCGCGCTCATGCCGGAGCGGCGGATCGCCGTGCCCATGCGCAGGTAGGCGTCGGGCCGGATCGGCGCGATGAGCCCGGCCCGGGTGAGGGTGCCGACCAGCCACCGGGTGTCGTCGAGGCGCTTGCGGAGCGACATCGCGTCCTTTCGGTCAGCCCGGACTCTGTCAGCCGAGGATGGGGAAGCGCCGCTCGCGGGCGAGCTCGTCGAGCGCGGCCTGCATGACGCGCCGCACCCGGCGGTCGACCTCGGCGACGTCCGGATCGTCGCCGAACTCCGCGGCGATGTCGATGGGGTCCAGCACCTGGGTGACGATCTTGGTGGGCAGCGGCAGGTTCGGCGGGAACACCGCGGTGACGCCGAACGGGAAGCCCAGCGTGATCGGCAGCCGCTCGGCTCGGAACAGCCGGTCGAGCAGGAACAGCCGGCCGAGCCGCTCGCTGTGCACGAGGTACAGCTGGTTCTCGTGGCCGCCGATCGAGACCATCGGCACGATCGGGACGCCGGCCCTCGCCGCCGTCCGCACGTAGCCGGTGCGGCCGTAGAAGTCGACGACGTTGGCGCGGCTGCTCACCCGGTGCACGTCGTTGTCGCCGCCGGGGAACACGATCGTGTGGCCGCCGCGGGTCAGGATGTCGTGCGCGACGTCGCGGCTCGCCGGCACCATCCCGGCCTTGTGGAACGACCCCGCCAGCGGCGAGCGGAACATGATGTCGTGGGTGAGCACGTAGAGCGGGTACTCCGTGCCGAACCGCTCGAACGCCGCCGCCGCGAACACCGGCACGTCCATCGGCACCGCGCCGCCGGAGTGGTTGGAGACGAGCAGCGCACCGCCGTCCGGGAGCCGCTCCAGGCCGCGCACCACACTGCGGTGCCACAGGCTGGTGACCGGCTTCACCAGCGGGAACCAGCGCGCCACGAACGCCGGGTCGCGCCGGTCGAAGTACGACGTCACGCCCGCGGATCCTGCCAGCCCGCTGCGGCCAGTGCCTCCGCCGTCCGGACCGCGTCGGCGGTGGGCGTGAACCCGAACTGCAGGTGCATCCGGCTGGTGTCGAGCAGCGGCACCCGCACGACGGCGGGCGCGAGCCGGGCCGGGACGCGCAGCGTGCCGACGCCGCGGGCGGCGGCGAGTGCGGCCACCGTGACCGTGCCCTGACCGGCGACGTGCACCAGGCCGGCCGGCGTGCCGGGGGTGAGGGCGAGCACCAGGAACCGGGCGAGGTCGGCGTCGTGCAGCAGCTGCCACGGGTAGCCAGGGCCGGGGTCGACCAGCCGGCCGCGCACGGCGGCGGCGGTCGCGGGGTCGAGCGCGGGCCGCACCACGACGACGTCGGCGCCGGGCGTGCCGAGGGCGGTGCGCTCGACGTCGAGCAGCAGGCTGCCGCGACGCGGGCGCTCCCACTCCGAGAGCGCCGGCCGGTCGGGCGCCTCGCGCGGGCCGAGCACCGCGGCGGACGACACCAGCACCACCCGGACGCCGACCGCGGCGTCCAGCACCACCCGGGTGCCGGCGACACCACCGGACCGCGGGTCGTGCAGCACGGCGTCGCAGCCGGCGACGAGGTCGTGCACCGGCCCGCGGGCGCGCACGTCGTGCCCGTCGAGCGTGACCACCTCGTGCCCGGCCCGCGCCAGCGCCGGCCAGGCGGCCCGGCCGGCACGCCCACCGGGCGACGTCACGAGCACCCTCACCGTCCGCATCGTGGCACGAGGCGCCGACGGCTGACGTAGGTTCGCCCGCGTGACCTCTGACGGGACCGCGCCGCACCGCGGCTTCGACCGGGCGCCGGACCGGCCGTGGGCGAGCCCCGCGCTCGTCGGCGGCGCCGACTACGGGCAGCCCTACGGCGAGATGGTCGACGCCCTCAGCGGCTTCCACGACGCGCTCGCCGAGGCGGTGCCCGACCTCGACCAGGTGGAGGCGCTGCGGCTCGAGCTCACCGAGTGGGCGGCGCGGCTGCGCTCGGGCGCCGTGCCCGAGCGGGAGCGGGTGTTCGGACGCCGGGTCGACCTCGACGGCCGCGGCCAGACGATGGCGCCGAAGCTGCGGGTGGTCCGCGCCGACGCGCAGCAGGTGTTCGGCCGGGTGGCGTTCGGGCCGTACTGGCTCGGCGGCAACGGCGCGGTGCACGGCGGCGCCGTCCCGATGCTGTTCGACGAGGTGCTCGGCCGGCTGGCGCAGACCGGCGGCCGGCCGTCGTCGCGGACGGCGTACCTCAAGACCGACTTCCGCGCCGTCGTGCCGGTCGGCGCCGACCTCGAGGTCGAGGGGAAGATCGAGCGGATGGAGGGTCGCAAGCTGTTCGCGCGGGCCACCCTGCACCACGGCACCACCCTGTGCGCCGAGGCGGAGGCGCTGTTCGTGACCCTCGACCCCGGCCAGCAGTGAGGAGAGTGCGATGAGCGACGCGACCGACCAGGCAGTTCTGGTGGAGGCCCGCGACGGCGTCCAGGTGATCACCATCAACCGCCCCGAGGCGAAGAACGCGCTCAACGGCGCGGTGGCGCGCGGGATCGCGGCGGCCGTCGACGAGCTCGACGCCAGCGACGACCTGCGGGTCGGGGTGCTCACCGGCGCCGGCGGCACGTTCTGCTCCGGCATGGACCTCAAGGCGTTCCTCACCGGCGACGTGCCGCTGGTGGAGGGCCGCGGGCTGGGTGGCATCACACAGCGACAGCCGCGCAAGCCGCTCATCGGAGCGGTCGAGGGCTGGGCGGTGGCCGGCGGCTTCGAGCTGCTGCTGGCCTGCGACCTGGTGGTCGCCGCCGAGACGGCGAAGCTCGGGGTGCCCGAGGTGAAGCGGGCGCTGGTGGCCGCCGCCGGCGCCGCGCTGCTGCTGCCACGCCGGATCCCGCAGGCGATCGCCCTCGAGCTGCTGCTCACCGGCGACCCGATCACCGCGGCCCGCGCCGCCGAGCTCGGTCTGGTGAACCGCGTGACCGCCGAGGGCGGTGCGCTCGACGGCGCCCTCGAGCTCGCCGCCGCGATCGCCCGCAACGGGCCGCTCGCCGTCGCCGTCACCAAGGAGGTGGCGCGCTCGGACTGGTCGCACGACGAGATGTGGGACAAGCAGCAGGAGCTCACCGGCCCGGTGTTCGTCTCCGAGGACGCCCAGGAGGGCGCCACGGCCTTCGCCGAGCGGCGCGACCCGGTGTGGAAGGGCCGCTGAGGCCGGGGATCTCGACACGGGCTCGCTGGCGCTCGCCCGGCTCGATCACCGGCGCGCCCGGTGGTCGAGCCCCGCGAGCGTCAGCGAGCGGGTGTCGAGACCCCCGGGCCACCTAGGCTCACCGGGTGCGGTGCCACTACTACGACGCCGGCCGGTGTCGGTCCTGCACCGACCTGCTGACGCCGTACCCGGAGCAGGTGACCGCGAAGGAGCGGGCGGTCCGTGACGTGCTGCCCGAGGTCGGCTCCTGGCTGCCGACCGTCACCGGCCCCGAGGCGGGGTTCCGCAACAAGGCGAAGCTCGTGGTGGGCGGCACCGTCGACGAGCCGACCCTCGGCATCCTCGGGCCCGACCAGCACGGCGTCGACCTGCGCACCTGCCCGCTCTACTCGGAGCGGATGCACGCGCTGCTGCCGACGCTCGCCGCGCTGGTCGGGCGGGCCGGGCTGACGCCGTACGACGTGCGGGCGCGGCGCGGTGAGCTGAAGCACCTGCTCGTCACCGAGTCGCCGGACGGCGACTTCCTGGTGCGGGTGGTGCTGCGCTCGAGCGAGGGCGTGCCGCGGCTGCGCAAGCACCTGCCCTGGCTGCTGGCCGCCGCGCCGGAGATCGCCGTCCTCACCGTCAACCTGCTGCCCTCGCACCAGGCGCTGCTCGAGGGCGAGCACGAGGAGGTGCTCACCGAGCGGACGACGCTCCCGCTGCGGCTCGACGCCGTGACGCTGCAGCTCGGGCCGCGCTCCTTCTTCCAGACCAACACCACGCTGGCGAAGGCGCTGTACCGGCAGGCGGCGGCCTGGGTCGACGAGATGGCGCCGGCGTCGGTGTGGGACCTCTACTGCGGCGTGGGCGGCTTCGCACACCACCTGGCCGCGCCCGACCGCCGGGTGGTCGGCGTCGAGTCGTCGGCGGAGGCGGTGGCCGCGGCCCGGCTCGCCGGCGAGGGCGCGGAGTTCGTGGCCGCCGACGCGACGGCGTTCGCGCTCGGGTCGGACGTGGTGCCCGACCTGGTGGTGGTGAACCCGCCGCGTCGGGGTCTCGGCCCCGAGCTCGCCGGCTGGCTCGAGGGCAGCGGCGTGCAGCACGTCGTCTACTCGTCGTGCAACGCGACGTCGCTGGCCCGCGACCTGGCGGCGATGCCGTCGCTACGGCCGGAGCGCGCGGTGCTGGTCGACCTGTTCCCGCACACCCGGCACCACGAGGTGCTCGTGCTGGCGGTGCGGTCGTGATCCTCGTGGTGGGCGGCATGAACGTCGACGTGAAGGCGCGTTCGGCGGCCCCGGTGGTGAGCGGCACGAGCAACCCCGGCACGGTCGTCCGCTCGGCCGGCGGGGTGGGCCGCAACGTGGCCGAGAACCTGGCCCGGCTCGGCTCGCCGGTGGCGCTGGTGTCGGCTGTCGGCTCCGATCCGGACGGCGACTGGCTGCTGGCGGTCACGGCGGCGGCCGGCGTCGACGTCGCCGGCGTCGTGCGCACCGAGGCCGGCACCGGCGTCTACGCCGCGGTGCTCGAGCCGGACGGCGAGCTGGTGGTGGCGGTCTCCGGGATGGCCGCGGCCGACGAGGTCGCGGTGCCGAGCGCCGATCTGGTGGCGGGTGCGGAGCTGGTGGTGCTCGACGGCAACCTCCCGCCCGCCACGGTCGACGCCGCGCTCGACCTCGCCGCCGCGCACGGCGTCCGCGTGGTGGTGGAGCCGGTGAGCGTGCCGAAGGCCGCGCGGCTGGCGCCGCTGCTCGACGACCGGGTGTTCGTGGTGACGCCGAACCGGGCCGAGCTCGCCGCGCTGGGCTCGGTCGAGTCGCTGCACGCGGCCGGGGTCGAGGTGGTGTGGGTGCGGGACGGCGCGGCCGGGTCGGTGCTCTCGACGCCGTCGGGGACCGTCCCGCTCGCGTCGGCGCCGGCCGAGGTGGTGGACGTGACCGGTGCCGGCGACGCGATGCTCGCGGCGTTCTGCCACCGGCTGCTGGCCGACGGCGACCTCGCCGCGGCCGCCGCCGACGGGCACCGGGCCGCCGCGCTCACCGTGGCCAGCCCGCACACCGTCCGGCCGGACCTGGCGGAGAGGATGGCCCCGTGAACCCGATGCTCGCCGTCACTGACGAGGTGGCCGCCGCACTCGCCGACGGCACGCCGGTGGTGGCGCTGGAGAGCACGATCATCAGCCACGGCATGCCCTACCCGCAGAACGTCGCGATGGCAGGAGAGGTGGAGTCGATCGTGCGCGCGGGCGGAGCGGTGCCGGCCACGATCGCGGTGCTGGACGGCGTCCCGCGGATCGGGCTGTCGCCGGCCGACCTGGAGCTGCTCGCGTCGGACCCGGACGTCGCGAAGGTGAGCGTGCGCGACCTGCCGACCGTGATGGCCCAGCGGCGGCACGGGGCCACCACCGTGGCCGCGACGATGCGCCTCGCCTCGCTGGCGGGCATCCGGGTGTTCGTCACCGGCGGGCTGGGCGGGGTGCACCGCGGGGCGTCGACGTCGTTCGACGTCAGCGCCGACCTCACCGAGCTCTCGACCACCCCGGTCGCCGTCGTATGTGCCGGCGTGAAGTCGATCCTCGACATCGGGCTGACCCTCGAGACCCTGGAGACGCTCGGCGTGCCGGTGCTCGTCGACGGCGCCGAGGAGTTCCCGGCGTTCTACACGCGGTCCAGCGGCTTCCCGGCGCCGCTGCGCGCCGACGGCGCCGACGAGATCGCCCGCACCCTGCACGCCGCGTGGTCGCTCGGGCTGACCTCGGGGCTGGTGGTCGCCCACCCGATCCCTCATCACCACGAGATCCCGGCGTCCGAGATCGACGCCGTGATCGCGCAGGCCCTCGCCGACCTCGACGAGCGCGGCATCACCGGCCGCGACGCCACCCCGTTCCTCCTCGGCCGCATCGTCGAGCTCACCGACGGCGCCAGCCTCACCGCCAACATCGCCCTCGTCCGCGAGAACGCCCGCGTCGGTACGGCGATCGCGGTGGCGTACGCCGGGCTCTGATCAGGCCTGCTCGATCGTGCCGGCGGGGTCGCGGTCGAGGTGGCGGCTGACGACGAGCCGCTGGATCTGGTTGGTGCCCTCGAAGATCTGCATCACCTTGGCCTCCCGCATGTACCGCTCGACGGGGAAGTCCCTGGTGTAGCCGTAGCCGCCGAGCACCTGGACGGCGTCGGTGGTGACCTTCATGGCGTTGTCGGTGGCCACCAGCTTCGCGATCGAGGCCTCCCGCGCGTAGGGGCGGCCCAGGTCCTTGAGCCGGGCGGCGGCCAGCGTCGTGGCCCGCGCGGAGGCCACGGCGGCCTCCATGTCGGCGAGCACGAAGGCGAGGCCCTGGTGGTCGAGGATCCGGCGGCCGAAGGTCTCGCGCTCGCGCGCGTAGGCGACGGCGTGGTCGAGGGCACCCTGGGCGAGTCCGGTGGCGACCGAGGCGATGCCGAGCCGGCCGGCGTCGAGGCCGGCGAGTGCGATCTTGAGGCCGTCGCCCTCCTCGCCGAGCCGCCGCTCCACGGGCACGCGGACGTCGTCGAAGCGCATCGTGGCGGTGGCGGAGCCGGTGAGGCCCATCTTGCGCTCGGGCGGGTCGGCGGACAGGCCGGGAGTGTCGGCAGTGACGAGGAAGCACGAGATGCCGTTCCGGTCGTCCGACGTCCGCGCCATCACCTTGTAGAAGTCGGCGACGCCGCCGTGCGTCGTCCACGCCTTCGCGCCGTTGATCACGTACTCGTCGCCGTCGCGCCGCGCGGTGGTGCGCATGGCGGCGGGGTCGGAGCCGGCGTGCGCCTCGGAGAGGCAGTAGGCGCCGAGCAGCTCGCCGCCGAGCAGGTTCGGCAGCCACTCCTTGCGCTGCGCGTCGGTGCCGCGGGTCGCCAGCCCGAAGCACGACAGCGCGTGCACCGAGACGCCGACGCCGACCGACGCCCAGACGGCGCCGAGCTCCTCCAGCACCTGGAGGTACACCTCGTACGGGACGCCGCTCCCGCCGTCCTCCTCGGGGTACGGCAGGCCGAGCAGCCCGGTGCCCCCGAGCATCCGGAAGACGTCGCGCGGGAACTCCGCGTCGGCCTCCGCCGATGCCGATCGGGGCAGCAGCTCCTCGGTCGCGATCTGACGGACCAGGCGGAGCAGGTCGGTGGCCTCGTCGGTGGGGAGGACGCGGCGGGCAGGCATGGCGGCAACCCTACGACCGGCCTAGGTTGGACTCGATGACCACGGTGGTCGATCTCCCCGCCCTGCGCCGCGGCGACCGCGGCGTGCCGGTGCTCGGCTCGTTCTTCGAGTACCTCCGCGACCCGGTCGCGCTGATGCGCCGCCAGTACGACCACTACGGCCCGGTCGCGCCGCTCCACCAGCTCGGCCGCACCTGGGTGATGCTGCTCGGTCCGGACGCCTGCGGCGCCGTGCTCCGCAACCCCGACAAGGCGTTCGCCAACGCCCCGGCGTGGACGCACCTCGTCGGCCCGTTCTTCCACCGCGGCCTGATGCTCCTCGACTTCGAGGAGCACCACCTGCACCGCCGGATCATGCAGGAGGCGTTCACCCGGCCCCGGCTCGCCGGGTACGCCGAGCGCCAGCACCCGGCCATCGAGCGCGGGCTGGCGGCGTGGGACGCCGGCCCGGCGTTCCCGACCTACCCGGCGTTCAAGCAGCTCACCCTCGACATCGCCGCCGACATCTTCATGGGCGGCGCCGAGGACCACGGCCCCGAGGAGATGGCGCGGGTCAACCGCGCGTTCGTCGACTGCGTGCAGGCGGCCGGCTCGATCGTCCGCAAGGACCTGCCACTCACCCGCTGGCGCCGGGGCCACCGGGGACGCCGGGTGCTCGACGACTTCCTGCGCCACTACCTGCCGGCGCGCCGCGCGGAGCGCACCGACGACCTGTTCTCCCAGCTCTGCCACGTCGAGTCCGACGACGGCGAGCGGTTCTCCGATGACGACGTCGTCGACCACATGGTCTTCCTGATGATGGCCGCCCACGACACCTCGACCAGCACCCTCACCACGATGGTCCGCCACCTCGGCCAGCAGCCGGAGTGGCAGGAGCGGTGCCGGGCCGAGGCCGAGGCGCTACCTGAGCGGCCGACCCTCGCCGAGCTCGACTCGCTGGTCGCGCTGCCCCTGGTGATGAAGGAGTCGCTGCGGCTCACTGCTCCGGTGCCGGTCGTCGTCCGGCAGACCGTCAAGGACACCGAGGTCGCCGGCGTGCGCATCCCGCGCGGCACCTTCTGCACCGTGGCGCTCCAGCACACCCACCTGATGCCCGAGCTGTGGTCGGACCCGGAGCGGTTCGACCCCGAGCGCTTCGCCGAGGGGCGACGCGAGGACAAGGTGCACCGAGACGCCTGGCAGCCGTTCGGCGGCGGCGTCCACAAGTGCCTCGGGATGGTGTTCGCGGGCATGGAGGTCACGGCCGTCATGCACCACCTGCTGCGCGGGTTCGAGTGGCGCGTCGACCCCGGCTACCGGCCGCCGATGGACAACCTCGCGCTGCCGTTCCCGAAGGACGGCCAGCCGGTCGCCCTTCGAGACGGTCGCTAGCGCGACCTCCTCAGGGACCGGAATGACCAGCCGGTGGTTGAGGAAGGCGCGCTGGCGCCTGTCTCGAAACCACACCTGGCGGCTCTAGCCCGCGGCGCGGGCCGCCTCGGCCTCGGTGTCGGCGTCGGCGGTGCTGAGCGAGCCACCCTTGTCCTCGAGGTGGGCGCGCACGAACCAGTGGAAGAGCTCCAGCTTGTCGGTCTGCCCGATGAGGAGGTCCTGGGTGACCAGGTCGAGGTCGTCGAGCTCCTTGATCGCCTCGCGGTAGCTGGTGACGACGCCGACGTAGACCTGGTCGAGCGCACCGAGGTGGGCCTGCGTGGTGTCGCGGCCGATGCTGTACTCGTCCCAGGTGCGGGCCTCCACGAGGGCGCCCGGGGTGCCGACCGGTGAGCCGCCGAGGGTGGCGATCCGCTCGGCCAGGTCGTCGGCGAAGTTGCGGACGTCGTCGACCTGCGGGTCGATCATCTCGTGCACGGCGATGAAATGCGGTCCGACCACGTTCCAGTGCACGTGCTTGAGCGTCAGGTGCAGGTCGTTGCAGGCGTTGAGGCGGTCCTGGAGGATCGCGACCACCCGCTCCGCGTCGGCGGTGGGAAGGCCAGGGGTCGTGTACTTCAGGGGCGTCTTCGATGCCATGTCTCGACGGTAGGTCGGCGTCGACGGGAGGCAGGACACCGCAAGGGGTGAGGGTAGGCGTGGCACCGCTCACTAGCGTCGAAGGAGACCGCTATCCACAGGAGGTGGAGACGTGTCCGAGCAGACGACGACCGGCACCGGCCGGGAGGACCCGACCATCGGCGAGCTGATGTCCCGGATCTCCGACCAGACCAGCCAGCTGGTGCGCGACGAGATCCGGCTGGCCCAGGCCGAGACGAGCGAGAAGGTCAAGCACGGCGTGATGGGCGTCGCCGGGTTCGGCGTCGCCGGGGTGCTGGCGCTGTACGGCGTCGGGCTGCTGCTCGCCACGGCCGTCCTCGGCCTCGCGGAGGCGTTGCCCGCCTGGCTGGCGGCCCTGATCGTCACGGTGCTCGTGCTGGCCGGCGCCGCCGTGGCCGCGGTGATCGGCAAGAAGGAGGTCGCCGAGGTCGCGCCGGTCGCGCCGGAGAAGGCGGTGGCCGGGGTCAAGGAGGACGTCGCGACGTTGAAGGGCGGGAGCAGCCATGAGTGACCCGAAGGAGACCTCCGAGGTCGCGCAGATCGAGGCCGATATCGAGCGCACCCGCGCCGACCTCGCCCACACCGTCGACCAGCTCGGCGCGCGCGTCGACCACCAGAAGCAGCAGGCCGGCAAGGCGCTCGTGGTGGCGGCGGGCGCCGCCGGCGCCGTCGTCCTCGTGGTGGTCGTCGTCAAGCTGGTCCGGAGGAAGCGATGACGAAGCCCGCCGTCGAGAAGAGGACGTCGAAGTCGGCCAAGCTCCTCTACAAGCCGTGGGGGATCGTCGGCTCGTTCGTGGCCGCGTTCCTGGCCCAGAAGATCTTCCAGACGGTGTGGACCCAGGTGACACCGCTCGACACCGACGACCCGCCGAAGCCGCTCGAGTCGGAGTACGAGTGGCGGGAGATCCTCGTCGCCTCGGCCATCCAGGGGATGATCTTCGCGACCGTGAAGGCGGTCTTCCAGCGCGCCACCGCCCGCGGCTTCGAGCGGTGGAGCGGCGAGTGGCCGGGCGACTGAGCCGCCCGACCTGTAACACGTTCTAGTCTGGGCGCGTGTCGCACGCCCGTCTCGCCGCACTGCCCGCCGGCCCGCACGGCCTGCTCTCGGCGCGGCCGGAGCCCGACCTCGCGGCGTACGGCTACGAGGAGACCGAGTACGTCGCCGCCGGCCGGGCGACCTCGTACACCGCGTCGGACTGGCCGGCCGACGGCCGGCTCGCCGTCACGCCCGGCGGGTCCGCCGAGTTCGCCACCCGCGTCGTGGTGCGGCGGCCGCCGCCGGAGCGGGCGAGCGGCACGCTCGTCGTCGAGTGGTTCAACGTCAGCAGCGGCGCCGACGCCTGCCCCGACTGGACCTTCGCCGCCCCCGAGATCCTCCGCCGCGGCCACGTCTGGGCGGGCGTGTCGGCGCAGCGGACCGGCGTCGAGGGCGGCCGCGCCACCGTGGCGGTCGACGGTGCGCCGTCCGCGGGGATCAAGGGCGCCGACCCCGAGCGATACGGCGGACTCCACCACCCCGGCGACGCGTTCGCCTACGACCTGTTCACCCAGGTGGCCGGCGCGGTCCGAGACCTGGTCGGAGCGCAGCGGGTGCTGGCGATGGGCGAGTCGCAGTCGGCCGCGCTGCTCACCACCTACGTCAACGGCGTGCACCCGCTAGCCCGGCTGTTCGACGGCTTCCTGCTGCACAGCCGGCTCGGCGTGGCCGCGCCGCTCGGCGAGGCGGGCGCCGGCATCGACCTCGAGGCGGCGCTCGGCACCGGCGCGGTGCGGCTGCGCGACGACCTGGCCGAGCCGGTGGTCGTCGTCCAGGCCGAGGGCGACCTGTTCGACCGGGTCGGCTACCTGCCCGCCCGGCAGCCCGACGGCGACCGGTTCCGGCTCTGGGAGGTCGCCGGCGCCGCGCACGCCGACCGCTACACGATCGACCAGTTCGAGGACCTGCTCGGCTGCGCGGTCCCGGTCAACCGTGGGCAGCAGTGGGCCGTGGTGCGTGCGGCGCTGCGGGCGCTGGACCGGTGGGTGAGCGAGGGTGTCGCGCCGCCCTCCGCGCCGCCGCTCGAGGTGGCCGGCGACGACTTCGTGCGCGACGAGCACGGGCTGGTCCGCGGCGGCGTGCGCACGCCCGTCGTGGACGCACCCGTCGAGGTGCTGTCCGGCCGGCCGTGGCCAGGCGCCTCGGTGGCGTGCCGGCTGTTCGGCAGCACCACCCCGCTCGAGGCGTGCCCGTGGGCCTCGCCCGAGGAGTACCTGGCGGCCTACGAGCGCGCCACCGACGCCGCGGTCGGCGCCGGGTTCCTGCTCGCTGACGACCGCATCGACGTCCTGGCCGAAGCGCGGCCGGACCTGGTGTTGCCGAGAGAGGAGTGACCGATGCCCCGTGAGAGGACGCTGCTGCGCTGCCCGTGCGGCGAGGAGATCCGCGGTGAGAACGAGGACGACCTGGTCGAGAAGGCCCAGACCCACCTCGCCGACCAGCACCCCGACCGCGAGTACGACCGGGAGATGATCCTGTTCATGGCTACCTGAGGCGGGCTGCAGGAATCCCCGGTTACCCGGGGATTCCGACACTTCTCAGCCGACATTTCGGCCGAGAAGAGCAGGAGTCCCCGGTTACCCGGGGATTCCGCGGCCGGCGGGCCATGGCCACCTGACCGGACGTAGGCACGACGTCCGGCAGGTGCTTGGGTGTGGGACGTGTCGTTGGTCCTGGGTCCCCTGCTCCGCCATGTCGACGAGGAGTCCGCCTGTCTCTGGGTCGAGACCGAGTCACCCGGCACGGTCACCGTCCGCGCCGACGGGCACGAGGCGAGTGCGCCGACGTTCGCGGTGCACGGCCACCACTACGCCCTGGTGTGCGTCGACGGGCTCGAGAAGGGGACGCACTACCCCTACACGCTCGAGGTCGACGGCGAGGTGGTGTGGCCCGAGCCGGACTCCGACCTGCCGGCCCCGATCATCCCCACGTTCGACCGTTCCAAGCGGCTGCGGCTCGCGTTCGGGTCGTGCCGCACCTCGGTCACCCACGACGAGGCGGGCAACAAGACCCACGGCATCGACGCACTGCGCGCCTACGCGCTGCGGATGTCGGGGCTGACCCGGCCCGACGACGACCCCGACGGCGAGGAGCCGCGCTGGCCCGACCTCGTGGCGTTCCTCGGCGACCAGGTGTACGCCGACGAGACCACCTGGGAGATGCAGGAGTTCATCGAGTCACGTCGCGACATCGACGAGCCGCCCGGCAAGGAGCTCAAGGACTACGAGGAGTACGCCCACCTCTACAAGCTCGCGTGGTCAGACCCGGTCAACCGCTGGCTTCTGAGCACCCTGCCCAGCGTCATGATCTTCGACGACCACGACATCCGCGACGACTGGAACACCTCGCAGGCGTGGAAGGAGGAGATGGAGGCCACTGAGTGGTGGCACGACCGCATCGTCGGCGGCCTCGCGTCGTACTGGGTCTACCAACACCTCGGCAACCTCACGCCCGAGGAGCGCGAGGCCGACCACGTCTGGCAGGAGATCCAGGAGCACGTCGACGACGCCGGGCACGACCACGGCGCCTACCTCGACGGGTTCGCGGAGAAGGCCGACCAGGAGCCGACGTCGTACCGGTGGAGCTTCGCGCGCGACCTCGGCACCCAGGCGAAGCTGGTGATGGTCGACACCCGCGCCGCGCGGGTGCTCGACGAGGACGACCGCTCGATCCTGGACGACGACGAGATGGCCTGGCTCGACGAGCAGATGCGCGGCGACGTCGACCACCTGCTCATCGGGTCGTCGCTGCCGTTCCTGCTCGCGCCCGGGCTGCACTACGTCGAGGCGTTCTCCGAGGCGCTGTCGGGCGGTGCCTGGGGCAGGCGCGGGGCCAAGGCGGGGGAGAAGGTCCGGCAGATGGTCGACCTCGAGCACTGGGCGGCGTTCCAGCGCGGGTTCCAGGCCGTCGTCCGCATGACGCTCGAGGTGGCGCGCGGCGAGCGCGGCCGGGCGCCCACCACCGTCACGTTCCTCTCCGGCGACGTGCACCACAGCTACGTCTCGGAGGCCTCGCCGGTGCGCAAGGAGGCGAAGGGCTCGGCACCGATCCGGAGCCGGATCCTGCAGGCCGTGTGCTCGCCGATCCGCAACCCGCTGCCGCGGAGGATGCGGTTCGCCACCGCCGTCTCCTCCTACGGCGTCGCCGGGCCGATCGGGCACCTGGTGGCCCGCTCGGCGAACGTGAAGGACTCACCGCTCGGCTGGGACCTGCTCAAGGGGCCGTGGTTCGACAACAACCTCGCCACCCTCGAGGTCACCGACGACGGGCTGCGGATGTGGTGGGCCTCCGGGAAGCTCGTCGACGGCAACCACGACCGGCCCCGGCTGGAACGGGTGGCCGACGTCGAGATCGGCCCGCGGCGCGCCGAGGACGGCGAGCTGAGGTCGCGGCTCCGCGAGCGGATCCGGGCGGGCCGCCGCCGGCCCTGACCGCCTAGTGGCGCTGCGGCATCAGCTGCTGCGGCGGACCGGCCGGCACGTACGGCCACACCGCGGCGGTGAACTCGTGTGGGTTCACGGTCCGCGCGTCGATCACGTACGGCGGCAGCCGGCGCCGGGCGATCTCGACCCGCCAGGTCTTCGCGTCGGGATGGCCGATCAGCGTGAGGTGGGTGGTCGGGCTGGTGAGGTCGAAGACCCGGTGGCTGTCGAAGGTGCGGATCTCGAGGATCCCGCTGGTGATCGTGACCCGCGGCCCGGGCCGCGTCAGCGCGAGAGCCCAGGTCGCGAGGGTGCCGACCGCGCAGGCGACGAGGATCAGCACGGTGACGAGGTTGGCGTCGGCGAAGATCACGGCGGCCGCCGCGAGCAACGTCAGCGCGAGGAGCCCCCACGGCGCTCCCTTCAGCACCTTCCCGTGCTGGCGCACCGGCGTGAACGCGACGTCCGGCCCGGCCCGGTGGGGGTCGGCGGGCTCGCGCAGCTCGGGCGCCGTCGTCTGCGGCGTGGGCGGCTGGAACGGCGGCGGCGGTGGGAACTCCGGCGGTGGCGGCAGCACCGTGGGCGGTGCCTCGTACGGCGGCGGCTGGCTCGCCGGCGACGGGCCCGTCGGCGGCTGGCCCGTCGGCGGCTGGTACGGAGGCGGGGGAGGGAACCCCGCCTGGTCGTTCATCCCCATGACGGCACTGTAAGTACCTCGCCGCGATCGCGGGCGGCTTCGCGGAAGCCGATCCTCAGCGCAGCTCGGCGGCCTCGACCAGCGACGGCCCGTACCAGGTGATCAGCCGCCCGCTCACCAGCTCGGTAGGGGTGCGGGCGAACGCCTCCGGGCCGTCGTCGGCGGTGAAGACGTAGGGCTCGTCGGGCAGCAGCACGACGTCGGCGCCGGCGGCGTCGAGGTCGGCGAGGTCGACCTTCGGGTAGCGGTCGTCGTGATCGGCGTACGCGTTGGCCCAGCCCAGCCGGCGCAGCAGGTCGGTGGTGAAGGTGCGGGAGCCGACCACCATCCACGGGTCGCGCCAGATCGGCACGACCACGGTGCGGCTCACCGGTGGCGGGTCGCCGCACCAGAGGTCGCGGGCCGCGCCGAGCCAGCCGGGCGCCGTCCAGCCGAGCGCGTCGAAGAGCCGCTCCATCGACGCGACGGCGGCCGGCACGGTCTCGATGTCGGTCACCCAGACGGCGACGCCGTCGTCGCGGAGGCGTCGGACGTCGAGCTCGCGGTTCTCCTCCTTGTTCGCCACGACGACGTCGGGGCGGAGGTCACGGATCGCCGCCAGGTCGGGGTTCTTCGTGCCGCGCACCCGGGTGACGTCGAGGTCGGCGGGGTGGGTGCACCAGTCGGTGGCGCCCACCACGGCGTCGGCGTCCACCGATGCCAGTGCCTCGGTGAGCGACGGCACCAGCGAGACCACGCGGCGGGCCGGCGTCGCGAGCCCGACCTCGGTGCCGAGGTCGTCCCTCATCGGCTCGACATCGGGGAGCTCTGCCACGCCCGCGACGCTACCGGGGACACTGCGACGGTGGGCGTGCGCAACTACCTGGTGGAGGGCGTCTCCGGCACCGGCAAGACGGCGGTCGCCGACGAGCTCGCCCGGCGCGGCCACCGCGTGGTCCACGGCGACCGCGAGCTCGCCTACCAGGGCGACCCGCAGACCGGCGAGCCGCTCGCCGGTGCCGCCCACGAGCACCACCTCTGGGACGTCGACCGGGTGCGCGCCCTCGCCGCCGACCGGAGCGACCCGGTCACCTTCTTCTGCGGGGGCTCACGGAACGTCGCCCGGTTCCTCGACCTGTTCGACCAGGTCTTCGTGCTCGACGTCGACCTCGACACCCTGCTGCGCCGCCTCGACCAGCGGTCGCCCGACGAGTGGGGTCACGAGCCCGAGGAGCGCGACCTCGTCGTCCGGCTCCACGCCACGCAGGAGGACGTCCCCGCCGGCGTCCGGATCGACGCCACTCGGCCGCTCGCCGAGGTCGTCGACGAGATCCTGCGCCGGTCGTCCGTTGCTCCGGCGTAGGCCTACAGGTCGGTGACGGCGACGGTCAGGTAGGTGCGGGTGAGCCGGATCCCCTCGTCGTAGCCGCCGACGAGCACGAGGTCGTCACCGGTGATCCCCACGGTGGAGAACGACCGACGGCCGCCGGCGAGCGCGGGAACCAGGCGGGCGACACCGAGGTCGAGGTCGACGGTCTCGACGCCGTCGCCCCCGCCCGCGACGACGGCGCGGTCGCCCGGGAGAGCGACGAGGGAGTCCGTCAGCTTGTACCGGCCGGACCGCAGGTCCGGGCCGTCGTGGAACCGCCGGGTCTCCGGGTCGAAGACCTCGGTGGTGCGGAGCAGGGTGGTGTCGTCAGGAGTCCCACCGGCCACCAGCACCTGCCCGGAGTCGAGGACGACGGCACCGTGCTTGAAGCGCGCCGTCGCCAACGAGCCCACCTCGGTCAGGGTGCCGTCCGGGCAGATGGTGACCGCGCGTCCGGTCGCCACCTGCGGCGACACCTGACCGCCGACCACGAGCACGCACCCGTCCGGCAGCGCGGCGGCGGCGAGCCCGTCGGCGGCCTGCGGGAGCCGCGGCCCGGCCGAGAACTCACCGGTCGCGGGGTCGAAGATCTCCGTGGTGTCGGTGTAGGTGGACGGCCCGACCCAGCCACCGGTGACGATCACCCGGCCGTCCCCCAGCAGGGCGGCGGCGTGCCCGCCGCGCCCCAGGGCCAGCGCGCCGGTCGTCGTCCAGTGACCGGTCGTCGGGTCGAAGATCTCCGCGGATGCGAGGGGTTGCCCACCCTCGCCCGCGAAGCCACCCACGACGAGCACCCGGCCGTCGTCGAGCGGCACCGCGGTGTGCGCGTCACGGGCGTCGGCCAGGTCGTCGACCTGCGCGACCTCCCTGCCCGACACCACGAACGCCGAGGACGTGGCCCGCGCGCACCCGTCGACGTCGCACCCACCCGCCACCAGCAGCTCGCCTCCGGGGAGCGCCGTCATCGTGTGCGCGGCGCGGGCGGCCAGCCGGTCCACCGGGTCCGACGGCTGCGCGTCGGGTGGCCCGCCCGGCGTGGAGCAACCGCTCGCGACGAGCACGAGGAGGACGGCGAGCGCGGTCGTGCGCATCCCTCATCGTCGGACACGGCCGGCGCTACGGGAAGTAGCGCCACTGCCCCTCGGAGACGACGTCGACCTCGCCGTCGACCACACGGATCGCGGTGGCCTCGTCGATCGCGTACGACGGGTTGCCGAGGCCGGCGGCCCAGGCCTCGGCGTCGGCCATCGTGTTGGTCGGGAACAGGTCGAGGTGGGGGAAGATCGAGAAGTCGACGACGCCCAGGGCCTCGTCGTTCCCGCTCGGCGGTTCCCACTGCATGAAGTCCGCGCCGATCCGCGGCGTCATCACCATGCTGCCGGCGCTCACGCCGACCCAGACCGTGTCGGTGAGCGACGGCATCAGGTCGGCGAACCCGGACTCGCGCATCCAGTGGCACAGGAAGGTCGCGTCACCCCCGTCGACCAGGAGGACGTCGGCCTCCTCCACCCAGGGCACCCATCGCGCCGAGCCCAGGGAGGCCAGTGCGGCGAGCTCGAGCAGGCCGACCGAGGCCCAGCCGAGGCCGACCATCGAGTCCGCGCCGGACACGAACCGGAACGCCTCGCCCGGTCCGGCCCCCGGGTGGCCGTAGGTGGCGGTCGGGACGCAGAGCGCCTTCGCCCCGGCGACCGGCTTGCCGAGCAGCTCGACGAGGGCGTCGTGGATCGACGGGTTGGTGACGCCACCGGAGGTGAGGAGCAGCTTCATGCGTCGGTCTCGATCGCGCCCGCCAGCTCGTCATGGGCGGAGCCGGACTCGGCGGTCTCCGGCGGACCCTCGACGTCGGCCTCCTCCTCGTCGACGGCGCTCATGATGGCCGCGATCGTGTCACCGTCCTCCGCCGACGGGAACCCCCAGCCGGGCTCGTAGTCGTAGATCTCGTCGAGCAGGCGGCCTGGGACGAGGTTGTCGATCACCTCGACGGTGTCGGGGCCGAGGAACGCGGGGTGCACGACGCCGCACGTCTCGGACACCTTCAGCAGGTCGCGGCGCAGCGTCTTGATGTAGTTCGCGACCCGCGGTGCCTTGTCGCCGGGGTCCAGGCCGCGCGCCAACCACGCGTTCTGGGTCGCCACGCCAGTGGGGCACTCGCCGGTGTGGCACTTCTGGGCCTGCACGCACCCGACCGCCAGCATCGCCTCGCGGGCGACACTCACCATGTCGACGCCGAGGGCGAAGGCGACGACCGCGTTGTCGGGCAGCCCGAGCTTGCCGGCGCCGATGAACGTCACCTTCTCGTGCAGGCCGCGGCTCGCGAAGATGCGGTAGACCCGCGAGAACCCGAGCCGGAACGGCAGCGACACCGAGTCGGTGAAGATCAGCGGTGAGGCGCCGGTGCCGCCCTCGCCGCCGTCGATGGTGACGAAGTCGACGCCCCGCTGCCCGTCGCGCATCGCGTCGGCGAGGTCCTCCCAGAAGGCCAGGTCGCCCACCGCCGACTTGATGCCGACGGGCAGGCCGGTGCTCGTGGCGAGCAGCTCGACGAAGTCGAGCATGGAGTCGACGTCGTGGAACTCCGCGTGCCGCGACGGGCTCAGGCAGTCGACGCCCTCGGGCACCCCGCGGGTCTCCGCGATCTCCGCCGACACCTTCGGCCCGGGCAGGACGCCGCCCAGCCCCGGCTTCGCCCCCTGGCTGAGCTTGATCTCGAGGGCGCGGATCGGGGCGGAGGCCACGAGCTGCTCCAGCCTCGACAGGCTGAACCGCCCGTCGTCGTCGCGGCAGCCGAAGTAGGCCGTGCCGATCTGGAAGATCAGGTCGGCGCCCTTGCGGTGGTACGGCGAGACGGCGCCCTCGCCCGTGTTGTGCAGGCAGCCCGCCGCGGCGGCTCCGCGGTTGATCGCCTCGATGGCGTTCCCCGACAGCGAGCCGTAGCTCATCCCCGAGATGTTGACGACCGACTCCGGCCGGAACGCGTGACGACGTCCGCGGGGCCCGCCGAGCACCTTCGCCGACGGGAGCCGCGCCTCCTGCCCCACGGTGCCGTGGGTGGGGTAGGCGTCGCCGAACGTGCGGTGGTGCACGATCACGTTGCCGTCGCCGTGCTCGAGGTCGTTGTCGGTGCCGAACCCGAAGTAGTTGTTCTGCAGCTTGGCCGAGGAGTACACCCACCGCCGCTGGTCGCGGCTGAACGGCCGCTCCTCGTCGTTGCCCGCGACGATGTACTGCCGCAGCTCCGGCCCGATCCTCTCCAGCCAGAAACGGGCATGTCCCAGCACCGGGAAGTTGCGCAGGACGGCGTGCCGGCGCTGGAGGAGGTCATGGGCGGCCACGGCGCCCAGGGCTGCGGTGGCGCCCGCCGCGACGACAGATCTCTTCATCCCTCCGTCGTACCGGACCTGGGGGCGGCGCGCTGCACCCTGCGGGGCGGCGCTACACGCTGCGTCGGTACTGGCCGCCCACCTCGAAGAACGCCTCGGTGACCTGGCCGAGGGTGCAGACGCGGGCGGCGTCCATGAGGACCTCGAACACGTTGTCCTCCGAGGTCGCGACGGCGCGCAGCCGGGCCAGCGCCTCCTCGGCCTCGGTGGCGTGGGTCTGCTTGAACTCCTGGACCCGCCGCAGCTGCGACTCCTTCTCCTCCTCGGTGGCGCGGGCGAGCTCGACGTGGTCGGGGGTGCCGTCGTCGTTCTCGTGGCCGCGGCGCAGGAAGGTGTTGACCCCGACGATCGGGAGCGAGCCGTCGTGCTTGCGGTGCTCGTAGAGCATCGACTCGTCCTGGATCCGGCCGCGCTGGTAGCCGGTCTCCATCGCGCCGAGCACGCCGCCGCGCTCGCTGATCGCCTCGAACTCGCGCAGCACCGCCTCCTCCACGAGGTCGGTGAGCTCGTCGATGACGAACGAGCCCTGCAGCGGGTTCTCGTTCATCGCGAGACCCCACTCGCGGTTGATGATCAGCTGGATCGCGAGCGCGCGGCGCACCGACTCCTCGGACGGCGTGGTGACCGCCTCGTCGTAGGCGTTGGTGTGCAGCGAGTTGGCGTTGTCGTAGATCGCGATGAGCGCCTGCAGCGTGGTGCGGATGTCGTTGAAGTCCATCTCCTGCGCGTGCAGCGAGCGGCCGCTCGTCTGCACGTGGTACTTCAGCTTCTGCGCGCGCTCGCCGGCGCCGTACCGGTCGCGCATCGCGACCGCCCAGATCCGTCGTGCCACCCGGCCGATCACCGAGTACTCGGGGTCCATGCCGTTGGAGAAGAAGAAGGACAGGTTCGGCGCGAAGTCGTCGATGTCGAGGCCGCGCGCGAGGTACGACTCCACGTAGGTGAAGCCGTTGGCGAGCGTGAACGCCAGCTGGCTGAGGGGGTTCGCCCCGGCCTCGGCGATGTGGTAGCCGGAGATCGACACCGAGTAGAAGTTGCGCACCTTGTTCTGGATGAACCACTCCTGGATGTCGGCCATCATCCTCAAGCTGAACTCGGTGGAGAACAGGCAGGTGTTCTGGCCCTGGTCCTCCTTGAGGATGTCGGCCTGCACCGTGCCGCGCACCGTGCTCAGGGCTGTGGCGGCGTCCACGTTCTCCTCGGCCGCCTGGTCGATGACCGTGTTGAGGAAGAACGCCAGCACCGTCGGGGCCGGGCCGTTGATCGTCATCGACACCGACGTCGTCGGGTCGAGCAGGTCGAAGCCGTCGTAGAGCGCCTTCATGTCGTCGAGCGTGGCCACGCTGACGCCGGAGGTGCCGACCTTGCCGTAGATGTCCGGCCGCTCGGCCGGGTCCTGGCCGTAGAGGGTCACCGAGTCGAACGCCGTCGAGAGGCGGGTGGCGCCGGCGTCCTGGCTGAGCAGCTTGAACCGGCGGTTGGTGCGGAACGGGTCGCCCTCGCCGGCGAACATCCGGGCCGGGTCCTCGCCGTCCCGCTTGAACTTGAAGACGCCGCCGGTGAACGGGAAGAAGCCGGGCAGGTGCTCGCGGCGCAGGAAGCGCAGCAGCTCGCCGTGGTCCTCGAACGCCGGCAACGCGACCCGCGGGATCTTGTTGCCGCTGAGCGACTCCCGCGTCAGCTTCGTGTGGATCTCCTTGTCGCGGACGACGACCACCTGCTCGTCGCCCGAGTACGACTCGACGAGCGCGGGCCAGCCGGCGAGCTCGTCGGCCACCTCGGTGGGCACGTCCTGGCGGGCCTTCTCCAGCACGCCGTCGATCTCGTCGCGCTGCTCGAGCTCGCCGGCGACGGCCTCGAGCCGCTGCACCCGGCGCGCGGCGGCGACGAGCTCGTCGGTGCGCCCGTGGTAGCCGCGCACGGTGTCGGCGATGTCGGACAGGTAGCGGATCCGCTCGCCCGGCACCGCCTGGTGCAGGCCGGTGGAGACCTTCGTCCCGACGGCGGGGAGCACGCCCTCGGCCAGCGGCAGGCCGCGCTCGCCGAGCAGGCCGCGGAGGTGCTGGTAGAGCGCGGTGACGCCGTCGTCATCGAACCGCGCGGCCGAGGTGCCGAAGACCGGCATGTCCTCGGGCTTCTTGCCGAACGCCTCGCGGTTGCGCACCATCTGCCGGCCGACGTCGCGCAGCGCGTCCTCGGCGCCACGGCGCTCGAACTTGTTGATCGCCACGACGTCGGCGAAGTCGAGCATGTCGATCTTCTCCAGCTGCGAGGCGGCGCCGAACTCCGGCGTCATCACGTACAGCGAGGCGTCGACGAGCGGCACGATCGCGGCGTCGCCCTGGCCGATGCCCGGCGTCTCGACGACGACCAGGTCGTAGCCGGCGGCCCGCAGCACGGTGAGCACGTCGGGCAGCTCGTCGGGCAGCTCGTGGGCGCCCCGGGTGGCGAGCGAGCGGAAGAACGACCCGGTCGCGGTCGTGGCCGGGCAGGTCGAGGGCGTTCATCCGGATCCGGTCGCCGAGCAGCGCACCGCCGCCCTTGCGGCGGGTGGGGTCGACCGCGAGGACGGCGACCCG
This sequence comes from uncultured Actinomycetota bacterium, assembly GCA_963780355.1. GTDB lineage: Bacteria > Actinomycetota > Actinomycetes > Propionibacteriales > Nocardioidaceae > Nocardioides. The sequence continues at coordinate 266,614 of CAWABT010000001.1, read as the reverse complement.
CAGCTTGTCCTGCTGGTCGACCCGGAACCGCCGCAGCAGCTCGTCGGTGAGGCTCGACTTGCCGGAGCCGCCGGTGCCGGTGATGCCGAGCACGGGCACGTCGCGGGCGGCGTCCTTCAGGGCGTCGAGCACGTCGGCGGGCAGCCGGCCCTGCTCGGCCCCGGTGATCGCGCGGGCCACCGCGGCCCGGTCGCCGGCGAGCACCTGCTCGGCGGTGACGGCGCGGTCGGCCCACAGGTCGACGTCGCAGTCCTTCACGACGGTGTTGACCATCCCGGCCAGCCCGAGCCGCTGACCGTCCTCGGGGGAGAAGATCGTGACGCCGGATCGCCGCAGCCGCTCGACCTCGTCGTGCACGATGACGCCGCCGCCACCGCCGACCACCCGCACGTGCGGCGCGCCGGCCTGCTCCAGCAGCTCGACGAGGTACTCGAAGTACTCGACGTGCCCGCCCTGGTACGACGACACCGCGATGCCGTGGACGTCCTCCTCGAGCGCGGCGTCGACCACCTCCTGCACCGACCGGTTGTGCCCGAGGTGCACGACCTCGCAGCCCTGGCTCTGGAAGATCCGCCGCATGATGTTGATCGAGGCGTCGTGGCCGTCGAACAGGCTCGACGCCGTCACCAGGCGGACGTGGTGCTGCGGCTTGTGGAGGTCGCTCACGGGGTGGTCCCTCGGAAGATAGTTGGATGTCCTAGTAATTGAGGGTACAGGTGCCTCGCCACGCTCGTCGAGCCTGTCGAGACGCCGGGATGTGCACGCCGTCGGGGCGTCTCGACAAGCTCGACGAACGTCGGGGCGCTATTCCACCGGGTCGCCGGCCCGCTCGCGGACGATGCCGAGCAGCCGGGTGAGCTCGAGCACGTCGTCGCCGTCGAGCAGGTCGGTGGCGAAGATCTGCTCGTTGAGGCCGACGGTGGCGCGCTCGCAGACCTCGCGGCCGGCGTCGGTGAGCGAGGCGAGGACGACGCGGCCGTCGTCGGCACTGCGCTCGCGGGCCACGAATCCCTGCTTCTCCAACCGGTCGACGGCGCTGGTGACCGACGTCGGGTGCACCTGGAGCAGCGAGCCGAGCCGGGTCATCGGCATCGCGCCGTGCTGGGAGAACGCGAGCAGCCGCAGCAGCTCGTAGCGCGCGAAGGTGAGGTCGAGCGGGCGGAGCACGGCGTCGATGCGCTCGAGCAGCAGCTGCTGCACCCGCACCACCGACGTCACCGCGGCCATGCCGTCGGCCGCGTCGCCCCACCCGTGGGCCACCCACTGCCGGTGCGCCTCCCGGATGACGTCCACCGCCTCACCCTAGGGCGGCCACCGGCGAACGGTCAGCCACCATGTGACCCGTGAGCGACGTCGTCGGGGCCCTGGAGCGTGCCGGGCTCGAGGTGCGCGCGGACGACGGCACGCGGGCGATGTACAGCTCCGACGCCTCGCTCTACCGGATCCCACCGCTCGCCGTCGTGCGGCCGCGGCACGTCGACGAGATCGCCGCCACCCTCGCCGTCGCCCGCGAGACCGGCACCCCGCTCACCGCCCGCGGCGCGGGCACGTCGGTGGCCGGCAACGCGGTGGGCCGCGGGATCGTGCTCGACACCTCCCGCCACCTGAACCGCGTGCTCGAGCTCGACCCCTCCGCCCGCACCGCCGTGGTCGAGCCGGGCGTCGTGCACGCCGTGCTGCAGCGGGCCGCGACCCCGCACGGGGTGCGGTTCGGCCCCGACCCGTCGACCCACCCGCGCTGCACGGTCGGCGGGATGATCGGCAACAACGCCTGCGGCTCACGGAGCCTGGCGTACGGCCGCACCTCCGACAACGTGGCCGGGCTGCGGCTGCTCACCGCCGCCGGCGACGAGATCGTCACGAAGGACGGCGTCGTCGTCACCGGCGGGGACGCCGTGCTGGCCGGCGTCCGCGACGTGATGGGCCGCCACCTGAGCACCGCCCGAACCGAGCTCGACCGGTTCGGCCGGCAGGTCTCCGGCTACGCCGCGCACCACCTGCTCCCCGAGCGGTTCGACCTCACCCAGGCGCTCGTCGGATCCGAGGGAACGCTCGCGCTGGTCACCGAGGCCACGGTCCGGCTCGTCGTCGACCCGGCGCACCGGGTGGTCGTGGTGCTCGGGTTCGACTCGATCGTCGCCGCCGGCGAGGCCGCCCCGGCCGTCGTCGCGCACGGCCCGACGTCGTGCGAGGGCCTCGACTCCCGGCTCGTCGACGTGCTCCGCTCCCGCCGCGGCGACGCCGCCGTCCCGACCCTGCCGCGCGGCCGTGCCTGGCTGTTCGTCGAGCTCGCCGGCGACGACGCCGCCGAGGTGCACGCCCGCGCCGAGCGGCTCGCTGCCGAGGACGTCGGCGCGGTGGACGCCGAGGTCGTCGTCGAGCCGGTCGTGCAGGCGCGGCTGTGGCGGATCCGCGAGGACGGCGCCGGTCTGGCCGGCCGCTCGCCCGCGGGCAAGCCGGCCTGGCCCGGCTGGGAGGACGCCGCCGTGCCGCCGGACCGGCTCGGCTCCTACCTCGCCCGCTTCGACGAGCTCACCGCCGCTCACGGCCTCACCTCCGCGCCGTACGGCCACTTCGGTGACGGCTGCCTGCACGTGCGCCTCGACTTCCCCCTCGACCGGCCGGACGGCTCCGCCGTCCTGCGGGAGTTCCTCGTGGACGCCGCCAAGCTCGTGGCCGAGTACGGCGGCTCGCTGTCGGGCGAGCACGGCGACGGCCGGGCCCGCAGCGAGCTGCTGCCGCACCTCTACTCACCCGACGCGCTGGCGATGTTCGCCGGGATCAAGCACGCCTTCGACCCGCGGAACCTGCTCAACCCCGGGGTTCTGGTCGATCCCGATCCGGTCGACGCCGACGTGCGGTTCGCGGGCGAGTTCCCGATCCGGCGGACGCTGGCGTTCGCCTACCCGCACGACGACGGCGACCTCGCTCAGGCCGTGCACCGCTGCACCGGCGTCGGGAAGTGCCGCGCCGACCCTCGGTTGTCGGGGGCAGCCGCGCACGGCGTCATGTGCCCCTCCTACCTCGCCACCCGGGAGGAGAAGGACTCCACCCGCGGCCGGGCCCGGGTGCTGCAGGACGTCGTCCGCGGCGAGCTCGCGTGGAGCGCACCCGAGGTGCACGACGCCCTCGACCTCTGCCTGTCGTGCAAGGGCTGCGTGTCGGACTGCCCCACCGGCATCGACATGGCCACGTACAAGTCCGAGGTGCTGCACCAGACCTACCGGCGCCGGCTCCGCCCGCGCTCGCACTACACCCTCGGCCGGCTGCCGTTCTGGGCGCGGATCGCGTCGCTGACCCCGCGGCTCGCCAACCTGCTCGTCCGGTTGCCGCTGCTCGGCGCGCTGGCGCTCTGGCTGGCCGGCGTCGACCGCCGCCGGTCGGTGCCGCGGTTCGCCCGCCGCCCGTTCCGCTCGACCTACAGGCCGCCGGACGCCGGCACCCCGGTCATCCTGTTCGCCGACTCCTTCAGCAACCACTTCGACCCCGGAGTCGCCGCCGCCACGGCGCGGGTGCTGGCCGATGCCGGCTACGCGCCCCGGCTTCCGGACCGGCAGGGGTGCTGCGGCCTGACCTGGATCACGACCGGGCAGCTCGACGCCGCCCGGCGCATCCTCGGCCGCACGGTCGCCGAGCTGGCGCCGCACGCCCGCGCCGGGATGCCGATCGTCGGCGTCGAGCCCTCGTGCACCGCGGTGCTGCGCCACGACGTGCTCGAGCTGTTCCCCGACGACCCGGACGCCCGGGCGGTCGCCGCCGCCACCCGCACGCTGGCCGAGCTGCTGGTCGAGACCGAGGGCTACCAGCCACCGGACCGCAGCGAGGTGCACGTCGTCGTCCAGCCGCACTGCCACCACCACGCGGTGCTGGGCTGGCAGGCCGACGAGGCGCTGCTCGCCCGCACCGGCGCGCGGGTCACCCGGCTGTCCGGCTGCTGCGGGCTCGCCGGCAACTTCGGCGTCGAGCGTGGTCACCACGAGGTGTCGGTGGCAGTGGCCGAGCAGCAGCTGCTGCCGGCGCTGGACGCCGCCCCGGACGCCGTCGTGCTCGCCGACGGCTTCTCCTGCCGCACCCAGGTCGCCGACCTGCGGGACCGGCGCTCGCACCACCTCGCCGAGCTGCTGGCGGGTTTTCCGCCGGCCCCGCCCGGGTAAAGGCCCCGGCATGACGGACTACGACGGGCTGAGCGGTCGGATCGACGACATCGCTGAGGCCGCCATCGACTGGCGCATGCAGATCATGCAGTGGGGCAAGCAGGGCGACGGCTGGATCATCAGCGGTCTCGGGGCGTTCTGGGAGTGCGACCGCCAGGGCAACGTCAGGCTCAACGGCGAGGCGCAGCCCGACCCGTACTACCCCGAGATGATGAACAACTGGCGTACCAACCTGCGCTCGGTGCTGGAGCCCTGGACCGAGCTGCCGGACCCCACCTGGCTCGACTCGCGTCTCGACGAGCTCCGCACCCAGATGAACAGCCTGCTGGACCCGGCCCAGGCCGACGTCAAGGACGCCGACCCGGCGGACTCCGGCGTCCCGGACCTGGGGAACGGCGACCTGCACAGCGCCCGCGCCACGATCGACGAGGAGATCGGCAACATGCGCGGCTACACGGCCGCGCAGATGTACGAGGTGCTCGTCACCAAGATGGACGACGTGATGCGCGGCGAGTTCGCCGCCACCGGCGTGCTCGGCGTCCACCTCGCCGGGCAGCAGGAGATCCTGAAGCGAGCCCGCGAGGACACCGTCAAGCTGTTCGACTCCCTCTACAACGTCATGGACAACAAGGGCCTGGTCGGCGGCGACACCATCAGCCTCTCGGTCGTCGGCGCGCTCGCCTCGGCCGTCGGGGTGTTCGCCACCGGCGGCCTCGCCACTGCACTCGGTGCCGTGGGTGCCGCCGTCGGGCTGGCCGACGCGCTCGGGGTCGGGGAGGGCGAGGAGGCCGACTCGGTCGAGGCGTCGCTCGCCGGCTACGACCCGGACGAGAGCTGGGAGCTGATGACCGAGGCGCTGACGAAGGCCAACGAGGCCATCACCAACCAGGAGCGCGACCTCGCCCAGGCCGCCGACCGCGCCACAAACGCCGTATCCGGCTCGGCGGACTTCGACCTGTCCCGCGTCACCGGCGACGGCAGTGACCCGGGCGGCCTCGCCGGGGGCGACGTCATGCAGATCGACAAGGGCGGGCTGCGCTACATCGCCGAGAACTCGCTCGTCACCGCCTCCCACAGCCTCGACACGACCCGCTACGCCATCGAGGACGTCGACCCGAGCTTCGCGATCACCCGCCCGGCGAGCATCGGCTACGCCAGCGACGGCATCTACGGGTCGTGGTCGGCCTTCCAGCAGGCGACGGTCACCGCGATCAGGGGCACCTCCACCGAGCTGTGGGAGCTGCGGAGCGCCGTCGTCGACGTGCTGCACAGGTTCGGCGTCACCGACGTCGAGCAGGCCGAGCGCTACCGCGAGGTGGAGTACTCGCTCCCCGGCGCCGGCTACGGGTACTGATCGACGGGTTCGACCCGGCCCGATCGGCCCCCGGATAGCCTCTCCGGGGGAGTCGTCGCTCCCGCCGGGCGGCCCGAGGAGGCCAGGTGACACTTCGCTCGTCCGCGGCCGACCACACCCCGGCCTATGAGGCGCCGACGCTCACCACCTGCGACGCCGAGCCGATCCACATCCCCGGAGCCATCCAGCCGCACGGGGTGCTGCTCTCGCTGGACCACGACCACGCCGTCGTCATGTGCTCGGCCAACGCCGCCTCGATGCTGGGGGTCTCCGCCCACCAGGCGCGCGGGATGCTGCTGGTCGACCTGGTCGGCCCCGACCTCGCGCAGACCGTGCGCGACCGCGACGTCGACGACTTCCCGAACGAGCCGCTGTCGATCACGCTCACCCAGGTCGGCGTCGGCGATCTCGCCGGCCGCGACGTCGACGTCCGGGTGCATCGATCGGGCGGCCGCGTCGTGGTGGAGATCGAGGACCTGCTGCGCAGCGAGGGACGCCGCGGCGTCGACCACGCCGCCCGCAGCGCGATGGCGCGGCTCGCGCAGGCGGCGTCGTTCGAGAGCCTCGCCGACGGCCTGGCGCGCGAGGTGCGTGACCTGACCGCGTTCGACCGGGTGATGGTCTACCGCTTCGACCCCGACTGGAACGGCGAGGTCGTGGCCGAGGCCAAGCGCGACGACCTCAACCCGTTCCTCGGGCTGCACTACCCGGCTACCGACATCCCGGCCCAGGCCCGGCGCCTCTACACGATCAACCCGATCCGGCTGATCGCCGACGTCCAGTACGCGCCGGTGCCGATCCTGCCGGTGCTCGACCCGGGCACCGCCGCGCCGCTGGACCTGTCCCACGCCTCGTTGCGCAGCGTGTCGCCGATCCACCTCGAGTACCTGTCCAACATGGGCGTCACCGCCTCGATGTCGGTGTCGATCGTGATCGACGGCGTCCTGTGGGGGCTCATCGCCTGTCACCACTACTCGGGTCCGCACCGGCCGAGCCAGGAGGCGCGCAACGCCTCGGAGTTCGTCGTCCAGGTGGCCTCGCACCTCATCGCGCAGCGCAACCAGGCCGACGACCGGGCCGCCGCCACCGAGACCCGTGAGCTGCTCCGTGAGCTGGTGCTGCTGGCGCGCACCTCCGAGGCCGACCCGCTGACGGTGCTCGGCGAGGAGGAGTCGCTACTCGCCCTGATGGACGCCGGCGGCGTCGTGCTCGGCCGTGACGCCACGGTGGTCGGGCGCGGCGCGGTGCCGAGCCTCGAGGTGGTGCGTCGCATCCTCCGGCGCACCGGTGACGGGCCGCACGCCGTCAGCTCCGACGAGCTCGCGATGCTCGACCCCGAGCTGGCACCGCTGGCCGAGTCGGCGGCCGGGGTGCTGCGCGTCGGGAGGAGCGACGGGCCGTGGCTGATGTGGTTCCGGCCCGAGCAGCAGCAGGTCGTCGACTGGGGCGGTGACCCGTCCAACAAGCGGCTCTACGACAACCTCGACCCCGCGATCCGACTCAGCCCGCGCAAGTCGTTCGACCAGTGGCGCGAGGTCACCAGCGGCAGGAGCCTGCCGTGGGAGGCGTGGCACCTCGAGGCCGCCGATGAGCTCTACCGGCAGGTCGAGTCCCGGCTGCTCGAGCAGTCACGGGAGTCGATGGCGCTGGTGGAGTCGATGCAGCGGGCCGCCGTGCTCGACCGGACGCCGGAGGTGCCCGGCGTCGAGCTCGTCGCGCGCTACCGGCCGGCGTCCTCGACCCGGCTCGGTGGCGACTGGTGGGACGCCTTCGAGCTGCCCGGCGGGCTGCTGGCGCTCGCCGTGGGCGACGTCGCCGGCCACGGCGTCGCGGCCGCCTCGGCGATGACCCAGCTGCGCGCGGCGCTCCGGGCGTTCCTGTTCGAGGGCCACGACCCGGCCGAGTCGCTCGACCGCCTCGACGCCCTCGTGGACGGGCTGCTCGACACCGGCGTGGCCACCGCCGTCGTCGCCACCCTCGACCGCGACACCGGTCGTGCCTCGATCGCCGGCGCCGGCCACCTGCCGCCGCTGCTCATCGGCGACGACGGCACCGTGGTGCCGACGCCGCTCCAGGGCCGACCTCTGCTCGGCGTCGGGATCGGCGGCGCGGAGATCACCACGGTCCAGGTGCCGCCGCAGCACACGCTCCTGCTGTTCACCGACGGTCTCGTCGAGCGGCGCGGGGTCTCGCTTCTCGACCGCTCGGACGACCTGGTGCGGGTGGCCTCGGACCGGCGCCCGGAGGAGTCGCTCGACGAGTGGGTCGACCGGATCATCAGTGCCTCCGGCAGCACCGACGACGACACCACGGTGCTGGCGGTCCGCCGCCCCTGAACTCCCCAGCCAGCGTGGGGGACCGGGCAGCCGGGGGTGAAGGTGCCCAGCCCGGCGAGCGGACCGGGGTGGAACGACGTCAACAGCCCCAGCGTGGCGTCGGCGACCTGGACGGGAACTCGTGCAGCACGAGCGCGCGCATGATCTCGACGAAGTCGGTCTCCGGGTCGAGCGCCGCCGTGCGGTCACGCCAGAGCGTCTTGGCCATCCCTCACCGTCCCACGACGGCGGTGCCGCCGCGCTCGTCGTCGATGATCGACTCGGCTGTCGTCAGCAGCGCCTCGACGACGCTCGCCTGGTCGCGTGAGGTCTCGATCACGAGGACGCCGTCGTCGGCCAGCCAGGCGGGCATCTGCTCGACGATGCGGCGGTGGTGGTCGAGGCCGTCCGCGCCGCCGTCCAGAGCGACCCGTGGCTCGTGGTCGCGGGCCTCGGGCGGCATCTCGACGATCCGGTCCGTCGGCACGTAGGGGGCGTTGACGACGAGCACGTCGATGCTGTTCCGCAGGCCGTCGGGGAGTGCGTCGAGCAGGTCGCCGTGGTGCACGTTCCGCAGATTCCGCCGGGCGTTGCGCACCGCCGCCTCGTCGAGGTCGGCGGCGTGGACGACGAGGTCATCACGTCGGGCGGCGACCGCGGCGCCGATCGCGCCGCTCCCGCAGCAGAGGTCGACGACGGTGCCGCCGTCCGGGGCGCGCGCGACTGCGAGGTCGACCAGCAGCGTGCTCCGCTGCCGGGGCACGAACACGCCGTCGTCCAGCATGACCCGGACGCCGGCGAAGTCGACCCACCCGACCACGTGCTCCAGCGGCCGCCCCGCGATGCGCTGCTCGGTCATCCGCTCCAGATCGTCGTCCGCGGCCGCCTCCCGCAGCACCGCCGCCTCCTCCTCCGCGAACACGCACCCCGCCCCCCGCAGCCGCGCCACCAGGGGGTCGTCCTCCGTCACCCTGCCCATGTAACACGCCGGGCCCGGCGAAACTAGAACGAGTTACAGTTCGGCGGTGCCGCCGGACGTGTTCGCCCCCGCCCGTCTCGGGCCGGTGGAGGTGCGGAACCGGACGGTGAAGGCGGCGACGTTCGAGGGGCGGACGCCGGCCGGGCAGGTCACCGACGAGCTCGTCGACTACCACCTCGAGGTCGCGCGGGGCGGGATCGGGATCACGACGGTCGCCTACCTCGCGGTGGCGCCGGAGGGGCGCACCCACCGCGAGCAGATCGTCGTCGGCCCGGACACCGCCGACGGCCTCGCCGGGCTCGCGGACGCGATCCACGAGACCGGGGCGTCGATCGCCGGGCAGGTGGGGCACGCCGGTCCGGTGGCGAACGGGCGGTCGAACGGCGTCCGGGCGCTGGCGGCGTCGCGGATGCCGAGCCCGCTGTCGATGCAGATGGTCGGGTCGGCGTCCGAGAAGGACCTCACCCGGATCACGCGAAACTACGTGGCGACCGCCCGCACCCTGGTGGACGCCGGCTTCGACGTGCTCGAGCTGCACATGGCCCACTCGTACCTGGTCTCGAGCTTCCTCGCGCCGGGGCTGAACCGGCGCAAGGACCGCTGGGGCGGCTCGCTGGCGAACCGGGCGCGGCTGGCGCGGCAGGTGGCGCGGGCGGTCCGCGAGGAGGTGGGCGACGCGGCCGCCGTCACGGCGAAGGTGTCGGTGAGCGATGGCTTCGCGGGCGGCGTCACGACGGACGAGGGCGTCGAGGTCGCGCTGATGCTCGAGGCCGACGGCCACCTCGACGCGCTGCAGCTCTCCGGCGGCTCGTCACTGATGAACCCGATGTACCTGTTCCGCGGCGAGGCGCCGGTGGCCGAGTTCGCGGCCACGATGCCGCTCGTGGTCCGGCTGGGCATGCGGACGCCGGTGGGGCGCTCGTTCCTCAAGGAGTACGACTTCGAGGAGGCGTACTTCTGGGACAAGGCGATGCGCTTCCGGGAGGCGCTCGCGATGCCGCTGATGCTGCTCGGCGGCATCAACCGGCTCGACACGATGGAGCGCGCGATGGCAGCCGGCTTCGACTTCGTGGCGATGGGGCGCGCGGTGCTGCGCGAGCCCGACCTCGTGAACCGGCTCGCGGCCGGCCGGACGACGGCGGGCGTCTGCATCCACTGCAACCGCTGCATGCCGACGATCTACACGGGCACCCGCTGCCCGGTGCGGACTCCGTAGCGCCCCCGGCCCGTGTCCGGATCGTTGCCGAACCGTCACCCCGGCGCCGCTGTGGATGGGCGCGCCCGGGGTAACGATTCGTCATGGCGACGACGACCGTGACCCGCGAGCCGTGGGCCGACGCCGCCAAGGGGCTCTGCATCCTGCTCGTGGTGCTGCACCACACCGTCGGCAAGCACTACGTGCCGCTCGTCGAGCACCTGTCGGAGCCGGTGCTCGGGCCGGCGCTGCTGCCGGCGTGGGTGGCCGAGGTGTGGCACTGGCTGACCGAGGCGCTGCGCCCGGTGCGCATGCCGCTCTTCTTCGCGATCAGCGGTTTCTTCGCCTCCCGCGCGGTGCACCGCCCGTGGCGCACCGCCCGCGCCCGGGTGGCCGGCGGCTACTACCTCTACGTCGTCTGGCTGCTGTTCTTCGCGGTGTTCTACACCGTCGAGTCCCGGCTGCCGGCGAACCGCAGCCAGGGCCTCACCGACCTCGGCCGCGACCTCGTCTGGTCCTCCACCAGCATGTGGTTCCTGTACGCGCTGCCCGTCTACTTCGTGCTCGCCAAGGCGCTGCGCCGTTGGCCGCGGGCGACGCTGGCCGGCGCCGCGATGCTCGCCGGATCGCTGTCGTGGTTCGGGATCGAGGAGGTCAACCGCGCGCAGGTGCTGTTCTGCTTCCTGTTCTTCGCGCTCGGCGCCTACCGGCCGCAGACCGTCGCGGACGCCGTCACCCGGCTCCCCGTGCCCGCGGCGTTCGCCGCGTTCGCGCTCGCGCTGGCCGTCGTGCAGGCCGACGTCGTGCCGCGCAGCGTCCCGGTGCTCGTGGCCGGCGTCGCGGGGGTGGCGCTCGGCCTCGCCGTGGCGCGCCACCTGGCCCGCTCGGTGCTCGCCGACGGCCTCGCCTGGCTGGGCCGGCGCACGATGCGGGTCTACGTGCTGCACCTCGTGGTGCTGTCGGCGGTCATGTACGTGCCGAGCCCGCTCGCCCGCGGTCCGCTCGCCGGTTCGGTCCCGTTCGCGCTGGTCTACCCCGTCGTGCTCACCGGCCTGGTCGTGGCGGGCTGCCTCGGCCTGTTCGTCGTGCTCTCCCGGCTCACGCCCTGGATGTTCGCGGCGCCGCCGTGGGTGCTCGCGCCGCTGCCGTTCGAGGTCACGCCGTCCCGCGGGACGACACGGGTCGCGCACGGGCCGGCCGGACCGAGCCGATGGACGTTGAACTAGAACGTGTTCTAGTCTGCCGGTCATGTCGCAGGTGATCCCCGAGAAGCCACTGCGCGTCGTCGTCTGGTCCACCGGCACGATCGGCCGGCACGCCATCGCGGGCATCGACGCCCATCCCGACCTCGAGCTGGTGGGGGTGTGGGTGTCGAACCCGGCCAAGGACGGCAAGGACGCCGGCGAGCTGGCCGAGCTGGGCCGCGAGCTCGGCATCCCGGCCACCACCGACCGCGACGCGCTGATCGCGCTCGCGCCCGACGCCATCGTGCACACCGCGATGGCCGACGACCGGGTCTTCGAGTGCCTCGAGGACCTCGTCGGGTTCGTCGAGGCGGGGATCAACGTGACCAGCAGCGGTCCGGTGCTGCTGCAGTGGCCGGAGGAGATCCTGCCGCCCGACTACATCGCCCGCATCGAGGACGCCTGCGCCAGGGGCGACGCCTCGCTGCACGTGAACGGCATCGACCCCGGCTTCGCCAACGACATCCTGCCGATCGTGATGACCAGCCTCTCCCGGCGCATCGACGAGGTGCGTGTGATGGAGATCTGCGACTACTCCACCTACTACCAGCCGGTCGTGATGGGCGAGCTGTTCGGCTTCGGCCGGCCGATGGAGGAGAAGGCGATGCTCTGGCAGCCCGGCATCCTCACGATGGCCTGGGGCAGTGTCGTGCGGCAGATCGCCGCCGCGCTCGACGTCACCCTCGACGAGCCGCTCACCGAGGAGGTCGAGCGGCGCCCGGCCGAGCGCGACACCGCCTCGGTCTCCGGCGACGTCGTCGCCGGCACCATGGGCTCGGTCCGGTTCCAGGTGGTCGGCAAGGTCGACGGCGTGCCGCGGGTCGTGCTCGAGCACATCACCCGCACCGACGCCGAGTCCGACCCCGACTGGGAGCGCCCGCCCGACGGCGGCGACGGCTGCTACCGGATCCGGATCACCGGCGAGCCCGTGATGCAGGTCGACTTCACCCACCACGCCGAGCACGGCGACCACAACGTCAGCGGCATGATCACCACCGCGCAGCGGATCGTGAACGCGGTCCCCGCCGTGGTGGCCGCGAAGCCCGGCATCGTGCGGGCGATCGACCTGCCGCTCGTGACCGGCCGTGGACTGGTCGCTCGATGAACGGCATCCTCGACCGGTTCGCGCTCACCGACCACGTCGCTGTCGTCACCGGCGCGGGCCGCGGGCTCGGCGCCGCCACCGCCGTCGCGCTGGCCCAGGCCGGCGCCGACGTGCTGATCTCCGCGCGCACCGAGAAGCAGCTCGGCCGGGTGGCGGAGCAGGTCGAGGCGGCCGGACGACGAGCGCTCGTCGTCCCGGCCGACCTCTCCGACCTCGACGCCGTCGCCGGGCTCGCGCAGGCCGCGCACGACGAGTTCGGCCGGCTCGACGTCGTCGTCAACAACGTCGGCGGCACCTTCCCGAACGCGTTCCTCGACACCAGCAACGAGTTCCTGGAGGAGGCGTTCAGCTTCAACGTCACCACCGCCCACGCGCTCACCCGCGCCGCGGTGCCGCTGATGCTGGACGGCGCCGACGACGGGCAGAAGTCGGTGGTGACGATCAGCTCGATGATGGGCCGCACCGCCGACCGCGGCTTCCTGGCCTACGGCACCGCCAAGGCCGCGCTGGCGCACTGGACCAAGATGGCCGCCCGCGACCTCGCGCCGCGGATCCGGGTCAACGGCATCTACGTCGGCTCGATCATGACCAGCGCGCTCGAGTACGTCGCCGGCCAGCCCGAGATGATGAGCCAGCTCGAGACCAAGACCCCGCTCGGCCGGGTGGGGGAGCCCGAGGACATCGCCGCCGGCGTGCTCTACCTCGCCTCGAGGGCCGGCCAGTACGTCACCGGCAAGCTCCTCGAGATCGACGGCGGCATCCAGCAGCCGACCCTCGACCTCGGGCTCCCCGACGTCGGCTCCTAGGGTCACCGGTGTGACCTCATCGCCGTCCACCTCCGTCGCGGTCTCGCCGGACTCCGGCGAGCACTGGGCGGCCGAGGGTGCCTGGCCGGTGGCGCCCGGCGTGCACCGGATCCCGCTGCCGCTGCCGATGGACGGCCTCAAGGCGGTCAACGTCTACGCCATCGAGACCGACGACGGCCTGGTGCTGGTCGACGGCGGCTGGGCGATCCCGGAGGCGCGCGAGCTGCTCGACCGGTGCCTGCGCTCGGTGGGAAGCGGGTTCGGCGACATCCGCCGGTTCCTCGTCACCCACGTGCACCGCGACCACTTCACGCTCGCCACGGTGCTGGGGAACGAGCTCGGCGTCGACGTCGCGCTCGGACTGCCCGAGAAGCCGGCGCTCGACCTGCTCCACGACCGGCACACCCTCACCGAGAACCCGTTCCTCGCGGTGCTCGCCTCGGCCGGTGCCCAGGACGTCGCCGAGGCGTGGGCCGCCGGCGGACCGCCGCCCGACGAGACCGAGATCTGGCTGCGCCCGACGAGCTGGCTGGACGGCGACCAGGAGGTGCCGCTCGGCGGCCGCACGCTGGACGCCGTCCACACTCCGGGCCACACACCGGGCCACTTCGTGTTCGCCGACCGGCCGGGCGGGCTGCTGTTCGCCGGCGACCACGTGCTGCCCACGATCACGCCGTCGATCGGCTTCACGGTGCCGCCGGCACCGAACCCGCTCGGCGACTTCCTGGCGTCGTTGAGCCGGATGCTCACGCTCCCCGACCTCCGGCTGCTGCCCGCGCACGGACCGGTGGCGCCGTCGTCCCATGCCCGCGCGCAGGACCTGCTCACCCACCACGAGGACCGGCTCCGGAAGTGCCTGGCCGCCATCGCGGTCGACGGCGACGTGGTCGCGCTCGACGTCGCCCGGCAGCTCGGCTGGACCCGCCACGAGCACCCCTACGACACCCTCGACGTGTTCAACCAGGGCATGGCCGCGATGGAGACCAAGGCCCACCTCGACCTGTTGGTGGCGCGCGGCGACCTGGTGGCCGACGACCGGCCGGACGGCGTCCGGTACCGGCGGAGCTAGGGCATGTCCCGGCGCATCGGAACGTGGAGCAGGCCGTCGTCCAGGTAGGGCTCGCCGGTGACCTCGAAGCCGTAGCCGGCGTACCAGTCGACGAGCCGCTCCTGGGCGTCGAGCCGGATCGGCCGGCCCGTGCAGAGCGGGAGGGCGGCGTCCATCAGGTCGCGGGCGAGTCCCCGGCCCCGGGCGTCGGCGCGCACGAGCACCCGGCCGATGCGCCAGTGGTCGACGTCGTCGAGCACGCGCGCGTAGCCGAGGATCCGCGCCTCCTCGGTGACCAGCACGTGCACGGTGCCCGGCTCGACGTCGCGGCCGTCGAGGTCGGGGTAGACGCAGTCCTGCTCGAGGATGAAGACGTCCTGGCGCACCCGCATGAGGTCGTGGAGGGTGCGCGGGTCGAGCTCGTCGAACGACAGGGTGCTCACCGTCATCCGAGGAACCTCTTGGTCTGCCGCCAGGCGCGGCCGGCCTCGGGGATGCCGGGCAGCAGCGGGAAGATGTGGATCAGGCCCTCGACCTCGCAGTAGGTGAGCGGCCAGCCGGCGGCGGCCGCGCGGTCGGCGAGCATCCGGCAGCCGGGCAGGAGCAGGTCGCGGGTGCCGCAGAACATCAGGGTCGGCGGCAGGCCGCGCAGGTAGCCGAGGCCGGGGGAGACCTCCGGGCGGCCGAGGTCGGCCGGGCTGCCGGCCCACCAGTCGGCGTAGACGAGCAGCTTGCGCAGGTGCAGCCAGGGGTCCACGTCGTCCATCACCCAGGTGTCGGGGGTGCTGGTGGTGAGGTCGACCCACGGCGCGTGCAGCACCAGGTGGCTCGGCTGCCGGCCGCCGGCGTCGCGCAGCCCCTGGGCCAGAGCGAGGGCGAGGCCGCCGCCGGAGGAGTCTCCGGCGACGACGACCCGGTCGCGGATCGCGCAGCGGGTCGCGAGGTCCTCGAGCAGCGGCCGGTAGGCGTCGCGCCAGGTGTGCTCGGGCGCGAGCGGGTAGTCCGGCATCACCACCTCGGCGTCGAGCATCGTGGCCAGCCGAAGCGCATAGCGGACGTGGAACCGGTCGATGTGCGACACGTACCCGCCACCGTGCAGGTAGACGAGCGTGGTGCGCGGCCGGTGGCTGCGGGGCCGGATCACGTGCACCGGGAACGGCACCGTGGTGGTGCTCAGCTCGTAGCGGCGCTCGAAGCGCGGCACCAGGTCGGTGGGCAGCGAGCGGTCCAGGCCGGCGTGCCATTGCTCCAGCCGGGCGCGTTCCTTCTCGGCGGTGTCGAGGTCGCGGGACTTGCGGTACCGCGGCACGGCGTGGGCGAGGAGCTCGTGGCGCAGGCTCGGCACGGCGCCAGTGTCACAGATGGCGGCCGGTCGGTGTCCTGTGGGCGACACCCGTTCTCGAGGAGGCTCAGATGCCCAGCACGTTCCGGATCCCGAAGGCCACCATCACCGGCCTGTACGGCGCCACCATGACCCGCATCGTCAAGCGGATGTGGGGCGAGGTGCCCGACAACGCCTACGTCTACTGGCACCACCGGCCGGTGCTGAAGGCGGTGTTCGGGTTCGAGCAGAAGGTCGGCAAGTGGCGCGAGCTCGACCCGCACCTCAAGTCGTACGCCCAGCTGGCCTCGGCCGCCGTCATCGGCTGCTCGTGGTGCCTCGACTTCGGCTACTTCCTCGCCCACGACGAGGGCCTCGACGTCGCCAAGGTGCGCGAGGTGCCGCGGTGGCGCGAGTCCGAGGTCTTCACGCCGCTGGAGCGCGACGTGCTCGAGTACGCCGAGGCGATGTCGGCCACGCCGCCCACCGTGACCGACGAGCTGGTCGCCCGGCTGCTGGACGCTCTCGGCACCCCGGCCGTCGTCGAGCTGACCCAGATGATCGCGCTGGAGAACATGCGCTCGCGCTTCAACTCCGCCGCCGGACTGCAGTCACAGGGGTACTCGGACGTGTGCGAGCTGCCGCTCGCCGTACCCTCGCGGTCGTGAGCCCGGACCCCACCGAGCACGCCGAGCTGTTCGCGGCGCACCGCAGCCTGCTGTTCACGGTGGCCTACGAGCTGCTCGGCTCGGCGGCCGACGCCGAGGACGTCGTCCAGGAGACCTGGCTGCGGTGGTCCGGCGTCGCCTTGGACGACGTGCGCGAGCCGCGCGCCTATCTCGCCCGGATCGCCGCCCGGCTGGCACTCAACCGGGTGCGCACGTTGGCCCGGCGACGCGAGACCTACGTCGGCCCGTGGCTGCCCGAGCCTCTGCTCACCGCTCCCGACGTGGCCGAGGACGTCGAGCTCGCCGAGAGCGTGTCGACCGCGATGCTCATGGTGCTCGAGACCCTCACACCCACCGAGCGGGCGGTGTTCGTGCTGCGCGAGGTGTTCGGGTTCTCCTACGACGAGATCGCCGGCGCGGTCGAGAAGTCCTCGGCCACGGTGCGCCAGGTCGCCCACCGCGCCCGCTCGCACGTGGCCGCCCGCCGTCCCCGCTCCACCGTGACGCCGGCCGAGCATGCCGCCGTCTACGAGCGGTTCGTCGCGGCCGCCGTCGAGGGCGACGTGCAGGGACTGATGGACGTCCTGGCTCCCGACGTCGTGCTCGTCACCGACGGGGGCGGCGTCCGCAAGGCGGCGCTCCGCCCGATCACCGGCCGCGACAAGGTGCTGCGCTTCCTCGCCGCCGTCGCCTACCGACAACCCGGCCGACCGGGTGGAGGTGGTCTCGGTCAACGGCGCCCCGGCACTGGCGATGTGGGCCGGCGGCGTCCTCGACTCGGTCGCCAACGCCCGCGTCGAGAACGGGGTCGTCACCGAGCTCTACTTCGTCCGCAACCCCGCCAAGCTCGGTCGGCTCGACTCCGTGGTGCCGTTGGCGCGGTGATCAGCCGGCACGAGCGAGCTCGCGCAGATAGTCGTTCCGGTTGCCCAGGACCTGCCGCAGCGGCGCGAACAGCTCGTGCCAGCGGGTGCCGAAGCTCGGCATTGGTCCGTCATACCCGCGCTCGGTGATCGTGGCGAACACCTCTCCGACGACCCGGCGCGGCCGAGCCAACTTCTCGCGGGTCACCTGGACGTAGGCGAACTCGGTGGCACGCAGCGTGGCGTACCGGTCGATATCGGAGTTGTACTGCTCGCGGTCTCGTTGGTGGTGAGTGCCGTCGTACTCCACGACCGTGCGCCAGCGCGGGTACACCAGGTCACCCAGCACGGTGGCGCCCTCGAGGTACATCGGGTGGTTGACCTCGGGCTTCGGCATGCCCGCGAAGCAGAGCACCGCGCGGGTCTCTGACTCCTTGAGCGAGCGGGACCGGCGGTCGAGGTGGTCGAGGATCCACACGGCCTCGCACGCGCCGTCGCGCCACCTGGCCGCCAGTGCGAGGTCGCGGATCTCGGCGACCGACGTGTGGCCGTGGTGGAGCAACCAGTCGCCGACCTTGATGGCGTCGATGGTGCGAGCGAGTGCGCAGAAGGCGATGAACGCCCCTGCCGCGCCGATCCCCGTGGCGTCGGTCGGGGCGAGCAGCCTGGTGCGGTGCAGGAAGACGCGGTCGAGAGCGAGGTGGTGGTCTCCCTCGACCACGAAGCGGAGCGGGAAGCGCGGTCCGTGGTCCAAGCCGAGCAGCTGGATCCGCGTCAACCCCGTGGGTCGGCACCTCGTCGGCAGTGCGAGACGTGCGGCAGCGACCCAGTCCATCCAGTTCATGACGTGTCCTCGGGTGCACCACACCCCGGGAAGGACGCGCACGAACCGTCTGCCGTCCAGCATGCGCTCCGTCATGCCGGCGGCCACGGCCTCGGCACGGGTGAATGGTCGAGAGAGGAGGTCGGGAGGAATCGGTCTCACGAGCTCCAGCGCACCGGCCCATGCCGACGTTCGCGCCCCACGGCACCAGCGGCTGTGGAGAACTGCCACCTGGCCGTGGGTGTGGACGGTTCGTGGCGATGTCGACTCGGGTGGGCGGTGGCTCAGCCACGGTTGTCGGGGGAGCGGTGAGCCAGCCACCGAACATCGGCCGGATTCCGTGGCTGGCTCACCGCCCGGCCGAGTCAGCCCCCAGAAACGGTGGGTACCTCACCGCTCCCCCGGGGCAACCGACGCACCCGGGCCGGGCGTAGGGTCGAGGCACCAAGACAGGGGAGCACGAGCGCGTGCTGAGAGTGCGGACGACCGCCGCAGACCCTCCGAACCTGATCCGGTTAGCACCGGCGAAGGGAGTCCTTCGATGACCCCGTGTTCCACGCGCGCCGCGGCGGCGGCCGCCGTCGTCCTCGTCCTGAGCGGGTGCTCGCTCACCACCGGCGACGGAGGTGACGACGACGAACCTGATCAGAACGGCAACCCCACCCAGGTCACCCTGCTCGCGCACGACTCGTTCCAGCTGCCCGACCCGTTGCTGAAGCAGTTCGAGCAGGAGTCCGGCTACACGCTGAAGATCCGGCCGCTCGGCGACGCCGGCAAGCTCACCAACCAGCTCGTGCTGACCAAGGACGAGCCGCTCGGCGACGTCGCGTTCGGCGTCGACAACACCTTCGGCTCCCGCGCCGTGAGCGCTGGGGTGTTCGCGCCCTACGAGGGGGAGGTGCCGGCCGGCGCCGACGCCTACGACCTCGCCGGGGACGACGAGCACGTGCTCACGCCGGTCGACAACGGCAGCGTGTGCGTGAACGTCGACACCACCTGGTTCGAGGAGCGCGGCGAGGAGCCGCCCGCCACCCTCGACGACCTCACCGAGCCGGCGTACCGCGACCTGCTCGTCACCCCGAGTCCGGTGAGCAGCAGTCCCGGCCTGGCGTTCCTGCTCGCCACGGTCGGCGAGTACGGCGACGACTGGCCCGACTACTGGCGCGACCTGCTCGGCAACGGCGCCAAGGTCACCACCGACTGGGAGAACGCCTACAACGTCGACTTCACCCAAGGCGGCGGCAAGGGCAAGCGGCCGATCGTCGTCTCCTACGACTCCTCCCCGGCGTTCACGGTGGCGGACGGGACGTCGACGACAACGGCGCTGCTCGACACCTGCTTCCAGCAGGTCGAGTACGCCGGCGTGCTGGAGGGAGCGGCCAACCCGGACGGCGCCGAGGCGCTCGTCGACTTCCTGGTGAGCCCCGCCGTCCAGGAGGCACTGCCGGAGAGCATGTACGTGTTCCCCGTGGCCGACGACGCCGCGCTGCCGCCGGACTGGGCGACGTTCGCGAAGCGGCCCACCGACCCGATCGAGGTCGACCCGGCCGAGATCGACGCGAACCGCGACGCCTGGCTCGAGCAGTGGAGCGACCTGGTTGCGCAGCAGTAGAAAGGGTGCGCTCCACCTCCTCGCCCTGGCCGCGCTGCCGGTCGGGGTGCTCGGTGTGTTCTTCGTGCTGCCGGTGGCCGGCATGCTCGAGCGCGGCTTCGTCACCGACGCCGGGTTCGACCCGGGCGCCGTGCTGGAGGTGCTGGGCCGGCCCCGCACCCGCGCCGTCGTCTGGTTCACCGTGTGGACGTCGGCGGTGGCGACGACGGCGTCGGTGCTGCTCGGGCTGCCAGCGGCCTACGCCCTGCACCGGTTGACCTTCCCCGGCCGCAGCCTGGTGCGCGCGGCGCTCCTCGTGCCGTTCGTGCTCCCCACCGTCGTCGTCGGCGTCGGCTTCCGTGAGCTGCTCGGCGAGGCCGGCCCGCTGGCCGGGCTCGGGCTCGACGGCACGCCGACGGCGATCCTGGCCGGGCTGGTGTTCTTCAACGTCGCAGTGGTGATCCGCACCGTCGGTGCGGCGTGGGAGTCGCTCGACCGCCGGCCGAGCGAGGCCGCCGCCGCGCTCGGCGCGACGCCGGCGCAGGTGTTCCGCACCGTCACCTGGCCCGCGCTGCGGCCGGCCGTGGTGTCGGCGGCGAGCGTGGTGTTCCTGTTCTGCGCGACGGCGTTCGGCGTCGTGCTCACTCTCGGCGGCACCCGCTACTCATCGGTGGAGACCGAGATCTACTCGCTCACCGTCGACCGGCTCGACCTCCCCGCGGCCGCCGCGCTGAGCATCGTGCAGCTGCTCGCCGTCGTGGCGCTGCTGGTCGTGGCCGGGCGGCTGCGGGCGGTGCCCGACCCGACCGTGCGGCGCACCCCGCCGCGGCCACTGCGTCCCCGCGGGTCCGACCTGCCGCAGCTCGCGGCCACCGTGCTGCTGCTCCTGCTCGTCGCCGCCCCGGTCGCGACCCTCGTGGTCGGCTCGCTGCGTGCGGACGGCGGCTGGACGCTCGACCACTACCGGCACCTCGCCACCACCGGCGACGACGCCGTGCCGGTGCCGGTCACCGAGGCGCTGGTGAACTCACTGCGCACCGCCTTCGACGCCACCTGGATGTCGCTGCTGCTGGGGCTGCTGGTCGCGGTCACCCTCACCCGGCGCTCCCGCAGCCGCACCGAGCGACGGGTGCGGAGCCTGCTCGACGGGCTCTTCATGCTGCCGCTCGGCGTCTCGGCCGTCACCCTCGGCTTCGGCTTCTTCATCACCCTCGACGAGCCGCCGCTCGACCTGCGCTCCTCGCCGCTGCTCGTGCCGATCGCGCAGGCGCTGGTGGCGCTGCCGCTCGTCGTCCGCACGCTGGTGCCGGTGCTGGCCGGCCTCGACGACCGGCAGCGGCAGGCCGCCGCGTCGCTCGGCGCGGGGCCGTTGCGCACCGCTCTCACCGTGGACGTGCCGGCCCTCGCCCGGCCGGTGCTCGCGGCGGCGGGCTTCGCGTTCGCCGTCAGCCTGGGGGAGTTCGGGGCGACGTCGTTCCTGGCGCGCTACGAGTACCCGACCCTCCCGGTGGTGATCTTCCGGCTGGTCGGCCAGCCCGGCGCGGAGACCTACGGGATGTCGCTGGCGGCCTCGGTGCTGCTCGGCGCCGTCACCGTCGTCGTGATGCTCGCCGTCGAGCGGCTGCGCGTGCCGGCCTTGGGGGCCTGGTGAGCGGCCTGCGCCTGGACGGCGTCACCGTCGCCTTCGACGGCGTGCCGGCGCTGCGCGACGCCGACCTCGAGGTGCCGCCCGGCGACGTGGTCGCCGTGCTCGGCCCGTCCGGGTGCGGGAAGTCGACGCTGCTGCGCGTGACGGCCGGGCTCGAGACGCCCTCGGCCGGCCGGGTGTGCTGGGACGGCGCCGACCTGGCCCGGGTGCCCACGCACAAGCGCGGCTTCGCGCTGATGTTCCAGGAGGGCCAGCTCTTCGCCCACCTCACGGTGGCCCGCAATGTCGGCTACGCCCCACGGTTGAGACGGATCGGCGACGTCGAACGCCGGGTCGCAGAGCTGCTCGCGCTGGTCGGGCTGGAGGGCTACGACGACCGGCTGCCCGGCACGCTGTCCGGCGGCGAGCGGCAACGGGTCGCCCTCGCGCGGGCGCTGGCCGCCGACCCGCGGCTGCTGCTGCTCGACGAGCCGCTGTCGTCGCTCGACGCCGGGATGCGGGAGCGGCTGGCCGGCGAGCTGCGCGACATCCTCACCGCCGCCGGCACCACCACGCTGCTGGTCACCCACGACCACGAGGAGGCGTTCGCCGTCGCCGACCGGCTGGTCGTGATGCGCGCCGGCCGGATCGTGCAGCAGGGTCCGGTGGCCGAGGTGTGGGCCGCGCCGGCCGATCCCGCCACCGCACTGTTCCTCGGCTACGCCCGGGTGCTCGACGGCGCCGCCGCCGCGCGGGTGCTCGCCGCCGCCGGCCGGCCCGCCGCGCCCGCCGTCGCGCTGCGCCGCTCGGCGCTGACGGTGACCGGACCCGGCGCCCCGCTGACCGGGACCGTGCTCTCGGCACGGGCCACGCCCGACCAGGTGCGGCTCGTGGTCGACGTCGACGGGCTCGGCCCGTTGGACGCCGTCACCGGCGCCACGGCGGTGCCGGCGCCGGGCGCCACGGTGGGGTTGGCGGTCGACGCGACGCGCCTGGCGGGAATACCAGCGGCGGCCCCCCCGGTCGTTTCCTAGACTGCGCGGGTGTACCGCCGCGCCTACGTCCTCCTCATCGGGGTCGCAGGCACGATGGGCCTGTTGGCGCTGCTGGTGTCGACCCGCTACGACCAGCCGCTGCTCGACCCGGAGGGCAAGTTCCTCGGCCCGTCGTGGGCACGCCTGCCGCTGCTGCTCCTGGGCGCGCTGCTGCTCGACGTGCTGCCCCGCACGCTCTGGCAGTCGCGGATGCGGCCGAAGGCGATGTGGCCGATCGCCAAGGAGCGGTGGAACACCCACTGGAACCGCGAGCGGATCGTGCTGGTGGTGCTGGGCGTCGTCAGCTTCTACGTCACCTACGTCAGCTACCGGAACCTGAAGTCGGCGCTGCCGTTCGTGCGGTCGACCACCGACCCGATCAACGGCGACGAGGTCGCGGTGTCGTACGACCGCGAGCTCTACCTCCTCGACAAGGCCCTGTTCTTCGGCCACAACCCCGGCGACGTGCTGCACAACGTGCTCGGCACCCACCTCGTGGCCTTCCCGCTGTCGGCGATCTACCTGGCGTTCCTGCCGCTGGTGCCGCTGAGTGTCACCGCCTGGATGGTGTGGTCGCGCAACCTGTCGTTCGGCTACTGGTACGTCACGTCGCAGTGCATCGCCTGGACGCTCGGCACGGCGTCGTACTACGCGCTGCCGACGCTCGGCCCGGTGTTCGAGCGGCCGGCCGGCTACACCGACCTGGCGCACACACCCACCACGGACCTCGTCGACTCGCTCAACAGCGCCCGCAAGGACCTACGGCTCGGCGACTACAACGGGCAGGGCGTCGAGGGCATCGTCAACTCGGTGGCCGGCTTCGCCAGCCTGCACTGCGCGATCACGTTGCTGGTGGCGCTGATGGTGCAGTTCACACTGCGCTCCAGGATCCTGAAGTGGGTCTTCTGGGTGAACTTCGGTCTCACCGTGATCGCCACCATCTACTTCGGGTGGCACTACCTGGCCGACGACATCGCCGCCGTGATGATCGCGTTCGTCTCGTTCTACCTCGGCGGGATCGCGACCGGGCAACGGTTCGACCGGTACTCGCTGCGCTCCCACCCGACCACCACGACGTCGTCGGTGCCGGTCCACAACGAATGACAATGCTGTAGTTCGTCAAGGCGACACGCCGTTACTTCTGAGGTTTCTGGGGTTTTTGGTTCCTTTTGTGACGTGAGCGCATTAGCGTGCCGCGAGTGCTCTCCCCTCGACGCTGCCTCGCGCCCGCCGGACGCACCCGTCTGACGGTGCTCGTCGCCCTCCTCGCGCTGGTCCCGATGACCGCCGCCCGGGCCGACGAGGGCACCTCGGGGAAGGGCGACACGGCCGAGGTGCCGAGCGCCGCCGACGTCCAGAAGGCTCGGGGCGCGGTGGCCGACGGCGAGCGCGACGTCGCCGCCGTCCGGGCCGACCTGGCCGCCGCCAACGAGCGGCTCCGCCGGGCCTCGATCGAGGCCGCCCAGGCTGCGGAGGCCTTCAACGGCGCCCGCTACCGGGCGGGGCTCGCCCGCCGCGAGGCCCGCGACGCGGAGCGCGAGCTGCGGCTGGCCGAGCGCGAGCTGGCCTCGCACCGCGACTCCTACCGCGATCGTCGTCGTCGGCACCGCGCCGCTGCCGCCGGAGCTCGCCGTCGCCTCCTCGATCCTGGAGTCCGGCGACCTCGAGGCGATGCTCGAGCGAGCCTCGATCACCCAGATGACCTCGGCCGCGATGGCCCAGCGGCGCGACGGCTACCTCGACGCCGAGGAGCGCGCCACCCGGGCGCGTGAGCGCGCCGAGACCGCCGAGCGGAAGGCGGAGGAGGCCGAGGACGAGGCCCGCACCGCCCGCAACACCGCCCAGGCCGCGATGGAGGCCGCGGACGCCGAGGCGCGGACCCTGGCCACCCAGAAGACCTCGCTGCTGGCCGAGCTGGCCCGGCTGGAGGGCGTCAGCGTCCGGCTGGCGACCCGGCGCCAGGCCGCCCTCGAGCGCGAGGAGGCCGAGCGGCAGGCGGCCCAGAACGCGGCTGACAACCCGGTGAGCGACCCGCCGGCCGACCCCGCACCCGCCGACCCCGCGCCCGCCGACCCCGCGCCTGCGCCTGACCCGGCGCCGGAGCCGGACCCCGCCCCTGCTCCCGAACCCGCTCCCGACCCGGCGCCCGAGCCGCCGCCCGCCCCCACCCCCCCACCGGCGGCACCCGCGCCGCCGTCGGGCGGCGCCTCGGCCGCCGTCGCCTTCGCCCGCGACCAGCTCGGCGAGCCGTACCGCTGGGGTGCCGCCGGCCCGTCGTCGTGGGACTGCTCCGGCCTCACCATGGGTGCCTGGGCGCAGGGCGGCATCTCGCTGCCGCACTACTCGGTGGCCCAGTACGAGCAGTCGACGCCGCTCGGCGGTGCCGGCGACCTGCAAGCCGGCGACCTCGTGTTCTGGGGGTCGAGCGGCAGCCCGTCGTCGATCTACCACGTGGCGCTCTACGTCGGCGGCGGCATGATCGTGCACGCGCCGCGCAGTGGTCGCCCGGTGGTCGAGGAGTCGCTCTACTACTGGATCCCGCCCACGTTCTACGCGCGCCCGTAGGGAGGGTCGCGGGCCGGTAGTTTGACCCGCATGGCCACCGACGTCGCCGCCCCAACGCCCGAGTCCGAGACGTCCGGGACGGACGAGTACGTCCAGCCGGTGGTCGACGTCACCGCGCTGAAGACCCTCCTCGACGGCGAGTACGCCGAGGTGCGCGACATGGTGCGAGCGAGCCTCGCCCAGCACGCCGGCGTGCTCGAGGACGCCGAGCAGATGACGACCGCCGAGTTCCGCGAGCGGGTCAAGGACCTCGTGGTCACGATGGCCGAGGCCGGGCAGACCGGGCTCGGCTTCCCCGAGGAGTACGGGGGCGGCGGCGACATCGGCGCCTCGCTGGCGGCGTTCGAGACGCTCGCCTTCGGTGACCTCTCGGTGCTGGTGAAGGTGGGGGTGCAGTTCGGCCTGTTCGGCGGCGCGATCCTGCATCTCGGCACCGAGCATCACCACGACCGCTACCTCGCCGACCTGGTGAGCGGCCGCGTCATGGGCTGCTTCGCGATGACGGAGACCGGGCACGGGTCGAACGTCCAGCGCCTCGGCACCTTCGCACGGTTCGAGCCGGAGACGCAGGAGTTCGTGATCGACTCCGAGGGCCCCGGCGCCACCAAGGACTACATCGGCAACGCCGCCGCCCACGGCGAGCTCGCCGTCGTGTTCGCCCAGCTGGTCGTGGCCGGCGAGAACCACGGTGTGCACGCCTTCGTCGTGCCGATCCGCGAGAACGGCAAGCCGTGCGACGGCGTCGAGATCGAGGACGACGGCCTGAAGATGGGCCTCAACGGCGTCGACAACGGGCGGCTGCGGTTCGACAGCGTGCGGGTGCCGCGAGAGGCGATGCTCGACCGGTTCGCGCAGGTGACGCCGCAGGGGCTCTACGAGAGCGAGATCGACAACGCCGACCGGCGCTTCTTCACGATGCTCGGCACTCTGGTGCAGGGCCGGGTGTGCGTCGGCGGTGCGGGGATCAACGCCGCCAAGGTGGCCATCACGATCGCGGTGAAGTACGGCCTGCAACGGCGGCAGTTCGAGGCCGCCGACCCCGACGAGGAGCAGCTCCTCCTCGACTACGGCATGCACCAGCGGCGGCTGTTCCCGCTGCTCGCCCGCACCTACGCGATGCACTTCGCGCAGGAGATCGTGGCGCGCGGCGTCCACGAGACGTTCTCCGGCGAGATCGACGACGAGATCGCGCGGCGCGAGCTGGAGTCGCGGGCCGCCGGCACCAAGGCGCTCGGCACCTGGCACGCCACCCGCACCATCCAGGAGTGCCGCGAGGCGTGCGGCGGCGCCGGCTACCTCGCCGTCAACCGGTTCACCGCGCTCAAGGCCGACACCGACGTCTTCACCACCTTCGAGGGCGACAACACGGTGCTGATGCAGCTGGTGGCGAAGGGCCTGCTGACGGCGTACGCCGGAGCCTTCGAGGAGATGGACCAGCTGGGCATGGTGCGGTTCGTCGCCGGACTCGCCGTCGAGACGGTGCTGGAGAAGACGAGCGTCCACAAGCTGGTCGAGCGGATCAAGGACGTGCTGCCCGGCGGCGACGACGCCTGGGACCAGGACGCCGGGCTGCTCGACCCCGAGTACCAGCTCGCGATGTACCGGTTCCGCGAGGAGCACGTGGTGGCCGGCGTCGCGCGGCGGCTGAAGCGCGGGATCGACCGCGGGATGAACCCGGGCGAGGTGTTCTCGCGGGTGCAGGACCACGTGATCGCGGCGGCCCGGGCGCACATGGAGCGGCTGGTGCTGGAGTCGTTCGTCGAGAAGGCAGCGGCGCTGCCGGACGGCGACCTCAAGGTCGCGCTCAACCTGCTGTGCGACCTGCACGCGCTCTCCGGCATCGAGGCCGACCGGGCCTGGTTCATGGAGCACGGCCGGCTCAGCTCCCAGCGCAGCAAGGCGATCACGCGCGAGGTGTCGTCGCTGTGCCGCAAGCTGCGGCCGCTGGCGGGCGACCTGGTCGACGCGTTCGGCGTCCCGCCGGAGATGCTGCGCTCGCCGGACCTGGTCGGCTGACGTGGCCGGCCCATTCGGGGGCTGCCGTCGCGCTGGACGCCGACCCGGTGGGCACGGCCGTGGTGCTGCCGGGGTCGCGACCATCCCGTGTGGTCGGTGGCCGCGCGCGTAACACGCCGGGTGACGCGGAGACTCGATCGGCTACGCGCGCGGGCGCCTCGCAATCCCCCGAGCGGACAGCCAGGCTCAGCGGGTGTCGTCGCTCTTGAGCGGGTCCGGGTCGTCGGCCTGGGAGTCCTCGAACCGCTTGAACGAGGCGCGGACCTCGTTCTCGGCCTCGGTGCGGCCGACCCAGTCAGCACCTTCGACGGACTTGCCGGGCTCGAGGTCCTTGTAGACCTCGAAGAAGTGCTGGATCTCGAGCCGGTCGAACTTCGGGACGTGGCTGATGTCGCGGATGTGCTCCTGGCGCGGGTCGGTGGCGGGGACGCAGAGGACCTTGTCGTCGCCGCCGGCCTCGTCGGTCATCCGGAACATGCCGATCGCGCGGCACTTGATGAGGCAGCCGGGGAAGGTGGGGGCCTGGAGGAGCACCAGCGCGTCGAGCGGGTCGCCGTCGAGGCCGAGGGTGTTCTCGATGTAGCCGTAGTCGGCCGGGTACTGCGTGGAGGTGAAGAGCATCCGGTCCAGGCGCATCCGGCCCGAGTCGTGGTCGACCTCGTACTTGTTGCGCTCCCCCTTGGGGATCTCCACGAGAACGTCGAACTCGAACACGGGCTTCCTCCACGTCGACCGGATGACCAGGTGGCGGTCAGTCTCCCGCACAATGACGCGCAACACCGAAAGCACAGCAGCGAAGCGGCGACAGTGAGAGGGAGGACACGTGGGGCGAGGTGACGCCGGCCCGCGTGCGGCCGGGTCCAGCCGCGCCGGCACGCTCGTCCTCCTGCTCGTGCTCGCGCTGGTCGCCGGCGGGGCGCTGGTGTGGCGCTACGACGTCCTCGACCGGGTCCTGGACGACGAGCAGGCGGCCCCCGTCGACCCCACCGAGAACCCGGCGGTCGTGGCGCCGCCCGAGGGGCTCGACGTCCCCGCCGTGCGCGCCCCGCGGGCGGTCGCCGCGCCGAGCCTGCGCAGTCGCGCCCGTGACCTCGACCGGACGGCGGTGCAGCAGGCGCTCGCCCCCTACCTGGCCGGGAAGCGTCTCGGCCCGCACGTGCTCGCCCTCGTCGCGCCGCTCACCGGCCCGGTCGTCTACCGCACCGGCGAGGTGCCGGCCGTCCCGGCGTCCACCACCAAGGTCGTCACCACCGCGGCGGCACTGCTGGCGCTCGGCCCCGACCACGTGTTCACCACCCGCGTCGTGCCGGGCGCGTCCCGCACCGAGGTGGTGCTCGTCGGCGGCGGCGACCCGCTGCTCGCCCGCGCCCCCGAGAGGAGCCCCGACCTCCGCAGCTACCCGCGCCGCGCCGACCTCACCACCCTCGGCCGGCAGACGGCCAAGCGGCTCCGGTCCGACGGCGTCCGGAACGTCACCGTCCGTTACGACGACACGCTGTTCTCCGGCCCGGCGGCCAACCCGACCTGGGAGCCGGACTACGTGCCGGACGACATCGTGACGCCCACCCACGCGCTGTGGGTCGACGAGGGCCGCGCGGTCAGCGGCTTCTCCGATCGGGTGCCCGACCCGCCGGCGGCCGCGGCCGGGGTGTTCGCCCAGGCGCTGCGCCAGGCCGGCGTCAAGGTCCGAGCGGTCTCGGCCGGCACCGGCAACCGAGATGCCACCGACATCGCGAGCGTGGAAAGCGCTCCGTTGAGCCACATCGTCGAGCACATCCTCGAGGTCAGCGACAACGAGGCCACCGAGGTGCTGCTGCGCCACGTCGGCGTCGTGCACTCGGGCGTGGGCTCGATCGAGGCCGGCCGGCAGGGCGTCCGCGAGGAGCTCACCGGCGTCGGCGTCCCGTTCGAGGCCACCACGCTGTACGACGGCAGCGGGCTCAGCCGCGACAACCGGATGGACCCCGCCACCCTCGCCGGCGTGCTCCGGCTGGCCGCCGACCCGACGAGGCCCGACCTCACCGCGCTGCTCACCGGCCTCCCGGTCGCCGGCTTCACCGGCTCGCTCACGAACCGGATGGACAAGGGCCCGGCCCAGGGCCGCGGCCGGGTGCGCGCCAAGACCGGCACGCTCAAGAACGTCCGCTCGCTGGCCGGTGTCGCCACCGACGTCGAGGGCACGACGTTCGTGTTCGTGCTCATGGCCGACCGGATCCGCGAGCGCGTCGTCGTGCAGGCCAGCGCCGACCTCGACAGCGCGGCGGCCGCGCTCGGGGCCTGCGCCTGCACCGTCGGTTGAGGTGCTCCGGAGCGAGGAACGAGCGGAGGAGCCTCGAAACCTCTGCAGCCGATGCGCCCAGCGCACGGGTAGGTTCGCCGCATGCCTGCCGGTGACGCCTTGGTCGACTGGGACCTCGCCGTCCGCCTCGCCACCAGGATCGCCGGCGACGGGCCGGTCGTCGGGCGCGAGGAGGCGGCCGCCACGGTGGCGGAGCTGCGGGCCGGCGCCGACCGTTCCACCGGCCTGGTGCGCGAGTTCACCGGCCTCGACGCGCCCGCGAACACGGCGCCGGTGCTCGTCGTCGACCGCGCCGGCTGGGCGCAGGCCAACGCCGACGCCTTCCGCGTCGTCACCGGCCCGCTCACCGACAAGCTCACCGAGAAGCGGCCGACGTCGCCGCTCAGCCAGGCCGTCGGCTCCCGCATCACCGGCGCCGAGGTCGGCGGGCTGCTCGGCTTCCTCGCGAGCAAGGTGCTCGGCCAGTTCGACCCGTTCTACGAGCCGCACGGCCGGCTGCTGCTCGTCGCCCCCAACATCGTGCACATCGAGCGCGAGATCGACGCCGACCCGCACGACTTCCGGCTCTGGGTCTGCCTCCACGAGGAGACCCACCGGGTCCAGTTCACCGCCGTCCCGTGGATGCGCGACCACCTCTTCTCCGAGGTGAAGGCGCTCAGCGACTCGGTCGGCGACACCGGCGTCGAGGAGATGGTGCGGCGGGTCGCCGAGGCGGCCAAGGGCGGGCTGCGCGGCGGCAGCATCGTCGAGCTGCTCAGCACCCCCGAGCAACGCGAGGTGCTCGACCGGGTCACCGGGATGATGTCGCTCCTCGAGGGCCACGCCGACGTCGTCATGGACGGCGTCGGGCCGTCCGTCATCCCGTCGGTGGCGACGATCCGGCGCCGGTTCACCGCGCGCCGCAAGGGCACCAGCTCGCTCGACCGGTTCCTGCGCCGGCTGCTCGGCCTCGACGCCAAGGCCGCGCAGTACCGCGACGGCGCGAAGTTCGTCCGCGCCGTCGTCGACAAGGTCGGCATGGCGGAGTTCAACGCGGTCTGGGAGCGGGCGGAGCACCTGCCGTCGAAGGCCGAGCTGTCCGACCCCGAGGCCTGGGTCTCGCGCGTCCTGCGCTGAGGGCGGCGATGAGCCTCCACCCCGCCGTCGCCACCGTCCGCCGGGCGGTCCGCGGTGCGCTGGCCGACGTCGAGCCGGGGGAGGTCGTCGTGGTCGCCTGCTCCGGCGGCGCCGACTCGCTCGCCCTGCTCGCCGCCACCGTGGCCGAGACCCGGCGCGACGCCGTCCGCGTGGTGGGCGCCGTCGTCGACCACGGCCTCCAGGAGGGGTCGGCCGCGCACACCGAGGCGGTCGTGAACCAGATGGCGCGGCTCGGCGCCGACGAGACGCTCAGCGCGCGGGTGACGGTCGAGGGCGACGGGCACGGCCCGGAGGCCGCCGCCCGCGAGGCCCGCTACGCCGTGCTCGGGCAGGTCGCGCAGACCTCCGGCGCCCGGGCGGTGCTGCTCGGCCACACCCTCGACGACCAGGCCGAGACCGTGCTGCTCGGCCTCGCCCGCGGCAGCGGCGGCCGCTCGCTGGCCGGCATGCGGACGACGTTCGGCGTGTTCCGGCGCCCGCTGCTCGACGTCCGGCGGGCCGAGACCGAGGCGGCCTGCGCCGCCGAGGACATCGAGATCTGGCACGACCCGCACAACGCCGACCCGCGCTTCACGCGCTCCCGGGTGCGCACGGCGGTGCTGCCGGTGCTGGAGCGCGAGCTCGGCCCCGGCGTCGCCGAGACCCTCGCCCGCACCGCCGCCCAGCTGCGGCCCGACATGGAGGCGCTCGACGACCTGGCCGACGCCGCCCTCCGCGCGGCCGCGCTCGACGACGGCCTCGACCTCGCGGCCCTCGCACCTCAGCCGTGGGCGGTCCGGTCGCGGGTGCTCCGGCTGGCGGCGCTGGCCGCCGGCGCGCCGTCCTCGGAGCTGTTCCACGTGCACGTGCGCGCCCTCGAGGGGCTGGCGGACGGCGACCTGCGCGGCGAGGTGCAGCTGCCCGGGCACGTCTCGGCGACGCGGTCGGGGGACACCCTCCGGTTCGCCCGGCGCGCTGTGTCACGCTGACGCCCATGGACGCCGGCCACGTCGAGGGTGACCTCGTCGACATCCTCTTCACCGAGCAGCAGATCCAGGAGAAGGTGCAGGAGCTGGCCGACCAGCTCGAGCGCGACTACGACGGCTACGACCTCCTCATCGTCGGCATCCTGCGCGGCGCCGTGATGGTGATGGCCGACCTCGCCCGCGCCTTCACCCGCCACGTCGAGATGGACTGGATGGCGGTGTCGTCGTACGGCTCGGGCACCAAGTCCAGCGGCGTCGTCCGCATCCTCAAGGACCTCGACACCGACATCACCGGGCGCCACGTCGTCATCGTCGACGAGATCATCGACACCGGTCTGACGCTGTCGTGGCTCACCTCGAACCTCACCTCGCGGAGCCCGGCGAGCGTCGAGATCTGCACCCTGCTGCGCAAGCCCGAGGCGCTCCAGATGCCGGTCGACGTGAAGTACGTCGGCTGGGACATCCCCAACGAGTTCGTCGTCGGCTACGGCCTCGACTACCGCGAGCGCTACCGCAACCTGCGGGACATCGGCACGCTCGCCCCGCGCGTCTACGGTGGTTGAGGTGCTCCGGAGCGAGGAACGAGCGGAGGAGCCTCGAAACCCCGGAGCCGGTCCGCCCAGTCCGACTACTGGCGAGTAGCCCTGCGGGGCATTTTTCCGCGTGATCGGCGTCACCTAGCGCGCCGTTGGTCGTTGCAGAACTAGTACGCGTTCTAGTTCTGCTCCCACCCGGAGGGACACCCCCGTGACCCGACGCTGGAACACCCGTCCGCAGCGCGCCCTGCTCACCGTCGGAGCGGGGGTGCTGACGCTCGCGCTCGCGGCCTGCGGGTCGAACCTCAACCCGGAGGACGTCAACCGCGCCGACGGCGGTGACGGCTCCGCGGCCTCGGGCGACGGCGGCACCGCGGCGGACGGCGGCACGGCCGGCGGCACCGACGGCGGCTCGGCGGCGGGCGGCACCGGGAGCGGCTCGGGCAGCAGCGGGAGCGATGGCGCCGGCGGCACCGGCGGCTCCGGGTCCGGCGGCGCCACCCAGGGCAACGCCCCGGTCGACCCGAGCGTGAAGGCCGGCAACTGCGCCGGGTTCAAGAACGGGCCGGGCATCACCAGCGACGCGATCACGATCGGCAACGCCTCCGACGTCTCCGGGCCGGTGCCGGGCCTGTTCGAGACCGCGCAGGACGCCAGCAAGGCGTTCGTGTCCTACTTCAACGCCGCCGTCCCCCAGGGCATCTGCGGCCGCAAGCTGGTGCTGAAGACCTACGACAGCAAGACCGACGCCTCCGCCGACCAGCAGGCCTACGCCGCCGCGTGCGACGAGGTGTTCGCGATGGTCGGCTCGGTCTCGGCGTTCGACCTCGGCGGCGCCAAGACGGCGCAGAACTGCGGCCTCCCCGACCTGCGCGGCGGCTCGGTCACCTACGAGCGCAACGCCTGCACCACCTGCTTCGGCGTCCAGGCCGTCAACACCAACTTCTTCCAGAACGCCGTGCCCGACTTCGTGAAGAAGGAGTACGGCAGCTCGGCGCAGAAGGCCGCGTTCCTCTACACCGACGCCGGCGCCGCCGCCCAGAACGCCAAGGCCCAGGTGAAGGCGATGGAGCGGCGCGGCATGGACTTCGACGTGGTGCGCGGCATCGCCACCTCGGAGTTCAACTACACGCCGTACGTGCAGGAGCTCAAGGACAAGGGCGTCGAGGTCGTCTTCTTCACGACCTCCTACCAGTTCTCGGCCCGGATGCGGCAGGCGATGCAGCAGCAGCAGTACGAGCCGAAGCTCTACCTGCGCGACCCCACCGACTACAACCCTGAGTACGTCGAGCAGTCGAACGGCGCGGCCGACGGCACCGTGGTCTTCACCAACTTCACACCGTTCGAGGAGGCCGGCTCGAACCGCGCGATGGCCACCTACCTCGGCGCGCTCCAGCAGTCCGACCCCGGCGCCGACCCGCAGTTCTTCGGGGTGTTCGCCTGGTCGGCCGCCGTGCTCTTCACCCAGCTCGCCACCGAGCTCGGCGGCAAGCTCGACCGCGCCTCGCTCATCGACGCCACCAGGAAGGTCGAACAACTGGACGGCGTACGGCCTGCACGCACCGCAACCTGTCGGCTCCAAGGGAACCGGCGAGTGCTGGCGGTTCATCCAGCTCGACGGCGAGAGCTGGAAACCGATCGGCGGCTCCAAGTACTCCTGCAGCGGCCTGACCCCGACCCAGTGAGATGACCGCCACGCCCGCCCCGCGACGGCGCCACCGGACGGTGGCGCTGGCGGTGGCGGCGTGCCTGCTGCTCGCCGCCTGCGGGTCGAACCTCGACCCCGAGGACGTCGCCCGCACGAGCGGCGGCTCCGACGGCGGGAGCGAGGGCGCGGCGGCCGACGGCGGCACGGGCACCACGGGCGGCAGCGGCGGCACCGACGCGGGAACGGGGGCGGGCGCTTCCGGCTCCGGCGGCACCGGCGGCGGGTCGGCCGGTTCCACCGGCGGCGGATCCGACGCGTCGGGTGGCGGCGCCACCGGCGCGAACGCGCCGTCGAGTGGTGCCAGGCGGGGCTCGTGCCAGGGCTTCGACAGCTCCCAGCCCGGCGTCGACGCCAAGACCATCACGCTGGCCAACGCCTCCGACGTGTCCGGGCCGGTGCCCGGCATCTTCGAGTCGGCGCGGCTCGGCGCCCAGGCGTTCGCCGCATTCTTCAACGCCACCGACGACCTGTGCGGCCACCAGCTCGAGGTGCTCGAGCTCGACAGCCGGGCCGACGCCGGCGCCGACCAGCAGTCCTACGCCCGCGCCTGCGACGAGTCGTTCGCCGCCGTCGGGTCGATGTCGGCCTTCGACAGCGGCGGTGCCGGCACCGCCCAGGGCTGCGGCCTGCCCGACCTGCGCTCCACCACCGTCAACCCCGAGCGCGCCAAGTGCAGCACCTGCTTCGCCGCGCAGTCGGTCAACCCGGGCCTGGTGCCCACCGCGCTCCCGTCGTACTGGCTGAAGAAGGACAAGGACGCCACCCAGCACATGGCGCTGCTCTACATCAACGCCGGCGCCGCCGTCCCCAACGCCGAGAGCTTCAAGAAGGCGTGGACCAAGGCCGGCTGGAAGATCGACTACTTCCAGGGCATCGACGTCGCGGAGTTCAACTTCACGCCATACGTGCAGCAGCTCAAGGACCGCGGGATCAAGATGGTCTACTACCTCGGCCCGCTCCAGAACACGGTGAAGCTGCAGCAGGCGATGCAGCAGCAGAGCTACGAGCCGGACGTCTACCTGCAGGACGCCACCATCTACGACGCCGACTACGTCGAGCAGGCCGGCGACCTCGCCGAGGGCGTCTACGTCTACGCGAACATCGCGCAGTTCGAGGACACGAAGAACCGGGAGATGGCGCTCTACCGGGCCTGGCTCGAGCAGGTCAGCCCGGGCGCGGACCCCAACTTCTACGGCCTCTACGCCTGGTCGGCGATGCGGCTGTTCGTGCAGCAGGCCGTGCAGCTCGGCGGCAAGCTCACCCGGGCCTCGCTGGTGAACGCGCTGCGCGGCGTCCACGCCTGGACGGCGAACGGGCTCCACAGCCCGCAGGACGTCGGCGGCAAGGTCACCGGCAAGTGCCAGAAGGTCATCCAGTACACCGGCGAGACGTGGAAGCAGGTGTCCTCGGGCGCCTACATGTGCGGCTCGCTGATCGACACGGGCGTCGGGGCCTGAGGGAGACGGTCACGTAGCCATGGACAAGTTCATCGCCTACCTGCTGCCGGGCATCTTCACCGGCGCGGCGTACGCCATCGCCGCCAGCGGGCTGGTGCTCACCTACACGACCACGCGCGTGTTCAACATCGCCCACGGCGCCTTCGGCATGCTGATGTCGTTCGTGTTCTGGGAGTTCACGGTCTCCCAGGGCCTGCCGCGGTTCTGGGCGCTGCTGCTGGTGCTCGGCGTCGTCGCCCCGGCGATCGGCGTGGTGATCCAGCGGTTCATCGCCCGCGGGCTCGGCGACGCCCCGGTCGGCGTCGGCCTCATCGTCACCGTCGGCATGTTCGTCGGCGTGATCGGGCTGGCGCAGAAGCAGTGGCCCTCCGAGGCCCGCTTCGTCGAGCCGTTCTTCGCCGACACGTCGTGGCAGGTCGGCGACAGCATCGTCACCGCCCAGCAGGTCATCACGATCCTCGCCTCGGTGGCCGTCGCCGTCGGCCTCTACCTGCTGCTCACCAAGACCCGCATCGGGACGGCGATGCGCGCCTCGGTCGACAACCCCGAGCTGCTCAAGCTGTTCGGCGGCAAGCCCGACACCGCCGCCGCGATCTCGTGGGCGCTCGGCATCTCGCTCTCCGCACTCGCCGGCATCCTGCTCGTGCCCGTGGTCGGCCTCGACTACTTCGCGCTCACCCTGCTCGTCGTCAACGCCTACGCCGCCGCCATGGTGGGCCGGCTCAAGAGCCTGCCGCTCACGTTCGCCGGCGCGATGGCGCTCGGCATCCTCGACTCGCTCGCGCTCGGCTACATCTCGCCCGACAGCTTCCTGGCCAACGTGCGCCCGGCGCTCCCACCGCTGTTCCTCTTCGCGATCGTGATCCTGCTGCCGCAGGCGCAGCTGCGGGTCGGCCAGGTGAAGGGCCTGGTGTCCGCGCCGGTGCCGAGCCTGACCAAGTCGCTCGTGTCGGGCGGTGTGTTCCTCGTGGTCGGCGTCCTGCTGGTCACCTCGTTCTCCGAGGTCAACCTGCTCAAGCTCGGCGCCGCCGCCACCTTCGCGATCATCATGCTGTCGCTGATGCTGCTCACCGGGTACGGCGGGCACGTGTCGCTGGCACAGCTGTCGTTCGCCGGCGTCGGCGCGCTCGCCTACGCGAAGCTCGACGAGCCCAACCTCTACGGGCTGCTCTTGGCCACCCTCATCGCGGCCGGCGTCGGCGCACTGGTGGCGCTCCCGGTGCTGCGGCTCACCGGCCTCTACCTCGCGCTGGCGACGCTCGCCTTCGGCGTCCTGATGGACAAGCTCGTCTTCCAGGACGAGCGGGCCTTCGGCTACGGCGGCGCGCTCTCGGCCGACCGGCTCTCGATCCTCGGCACCTCGATCGAGTCGACGTCGGCCTACGTGTTCGTGATGCTCGTCTTCCTCGCCGCCACCGGCATCCTGCTGCTGACGCTGCGCCGTGGCCGGCTCGGCCGGATGCTCATCGCCCTGCGCGACAGCCCGGCCGCGTGCGGCACCCTCGGCCTCGACGCCCGATGGTTCCGGGTGGGCCTGTTCGCGCTGTCGGCGGGCGTCGCCGGCCTCGCCGGTGCGCTCTACGCCGGGCTGCGCGGCACCATCGGCGCCTCGGACTTCCAGTTCTTCTCCAGCCTGCCGCTGCTGCTGCTCGTGGTGGTCTTCGGCGTCACCTCGGTCACCGGCGCCGTGATGGGCGGGCTCGGGCTGATGATGCTCAACAGCGCCGATCCGCAGACCCAGGCGCTGCTGTTCGTGATCATCGGCTTCGGTGCGGTGTTCGCCGGCCGCGACCCGAACGGCCTCGCCAACCTGATGTTCCGGGGCGGCCGGATCGTGCAGGACCGGCTCGCGGCGCGGCTCATGGCGAGCCTGCCCGACCTGCCCGGCCGCGGCCGGTCGGACGCCGACGAGGGCGGGATCGAGGTCGTCGAGGTCACCGACGACGAGAGACCCCTCGCCCCGGCTGACCGTGACCAGCGGGAGGAGGTCGGTCATGCCACTTCTTGAGGTGCACGACCTGGTGGTGCGCTTCGGCGGCGTCACCGCGGTCGACCACGCGTCCTTCGAGGCCGAGGCCGGTGAGGTCACCGGCCTGATCGGCCCCAACGGAGCCGGCAAGACGACGTGCTTCAACGTGATCAGCGGCCTCCAGCGGCCGACGAGCGGCAAGGTGCGCTTCAACGGCCGCACGGTCACCCGCATGCCGGTGCACCGGCGGTCGAAGCGGGGGATGGGACGCACCTTCCAGCGGCTCGAGGCGTTCGGCTCGCTCACGGTGCGCGACAACGTGCGGGTGGCGCTCGACATCCACCGCGGCGCCAAGGGCTTCGTCACCCCGGCGAAGACCGACATCGACCAGCTGCTGGAGCGGGTCGGGATCGCCGAGTACGCCCAGGAGCGGGCCGACTCGGTGCCCACCGGCACCGCGCGGCTGCTCGAGCTGGCCCGCTGCCTCGCCGCCGACCCGAAGATCCTGCTGCTCGACGAGCCGTCGTCCGGGCTCGACGAGACCGAGACCGACGCCTTCGGCGCACTGCTGCGGGAGCTGGCCGCCGAGGGCCGGGCGGTGCTCATGGTCGAGCACGACATGGACCTGGTGATGGCGGTCTGCGACACCCTCCGGGTGCTCGACTTCGGCGAGGTGATCGCCGTCGGGTCGCCGTTCGAGGTCCGCAACGACCCGCGGGTGCAGCAGGCCTACCTGGGCTACTCCGACACCGGGCCCGAGGACGACACCAGCGTGATCCCGGTGGTCGAGGGGGCCGTGCGATGAGCGTCCCGATCCTCGAGGTCATCGACCTCCACGCCGCCTACGGCCGCATCGAGGTGCTGCGCGGCGTTGACCTGGCGGTGCCGAAGGGCGCCGTGATGGCGCTGCTCGGCCCGAACGGCGCCGGCAAGTCCACGCTGGTGAAGGTCATCAGCGGCCAGAAGTCGCAGACCTCGGGCGACATCCACCTCGGCGGCGTCAACGTCCGCAAGGCCTCGCCCGACGAGCTCGCCCGGGTCGGGCTCTGCACCGTTCCCGAGGGCCGGTCGGTCTTCCCGAACCTCTCCGTCGAGGAGAACCTGCGGCTGATGTCGTACGCCGGCGTGCCGGCGGCCGCCGTCATGGACACCGCCTACTCCTACTTCCCGCGGCTCCACGAGCGCCGCAAGCAGCTGGCCGGCACGATGTCCGGCGGCGAGCAGCAGATGCTCGCGATGTCGCGGGCGCTCGCCTCCGACCCGGCGCTGCTGCTGCTCGACGAGCTGTCGATGGGCCTCGCGCCGCTGATCGTCGACGAGCTCTACGAGACCGTCGGCCGGATCGCCGAGTCCGGCGTCTCCATCCTCTGCATCGAGCAGTTCGCCCGCACGGCGCTCCGGGTCGCCGACTACGCCGCCGTCATGACCGGCGGTCGCGTGGTCGCCACCGGTGAGCCCGACGAGATCCTCGCCACCATGTCCGACGTCATCCTCGGAGGAGCAGCATGAGCAACCGGACCACCCACCGACTGTCGGCCGGACTGGCCGCGACGGCCCTCGTCGCGCTCTCGCTGCCGCTCGCCGCGGCGCCCGCTCCCGCTGCGCCACCGGGCATGGCTCCGTCGACCCTGGCCGCGCCGACGTTCGGCTACTCGACGGCCGCCTGGGGCACCCCGGTGCACATCGAGATCTACGAGCCGACGATCCCGATCCCCGCGACGCCGCAGGCGGAGCTCGAGAACGGCTACACCGAGGTGCTGGCCGACTCCTCCAGCTCGCAGGGCCGCTCGTCGTACCTGTGGCCCGGCGACCCGGTGGGCGAGGGCTTCAAGACCATCGCCGACCAGCTCGGCCTCCCCGAGGAGATCGGGGCGCAGGGCTACCCGTTCCAGGTCAACGCCGCCTACCCGTCCGGCCCGGAGTCGCAGGCCGACGAGCCCGGCCCGGCGATGATCCAGCGCGCCAGCGCCGGCGAGGGCACCGCGCGCGCGGTCAACGGCTTCTCCGGCGACGGCGAGGCACAGGAGCCCGGCGACGGCTCCGGCGGCGGGGGCGGCACCCCTCAGCCGCCGGGCCCGCCCCAGCTCCCCGGTCTTCCCACCCCCGGCGCCTCCGGGACCGGGTCCGGTGGTCTCGGCGGGTTCGGCCGCGGCATCGTCGCGTACGCCGCCGACGGTGACGGCACCGACGCCGAGACCGCCGGTCCTGCACTGCCCCCGGAGCTGACCGCGCTGGTCG
Organism: uncultured Actinomycetota bacterium; assembly: GCA_963780355.1. Classification (GTDB taxonomy): domain Bacteria; phylum Actinomycetota; class Actinomycetes; order Propionibacteriales; family Nocardioidaceae; genus Nocardioides. The sequence continues at coordinate 227,597 of CAWABT010000001.1, read as the reverse complement.
ACGTCGGCTCGTTCAGCTCGGTGTCCAGCACCGACAACACCCGGATCGCCACCGCCACCTCGCGCTCGGCGGTCGGCGACGTCAGCGTGCTCGGCGGATTGCTCACCTTCACCAGCATCGGGTCGGCGGCCGGGGCCAGCAGCGACGGCACCCGCGGTGCCGCCGTCGGCGGGTCGGAGTTCGGCGACGTGCTGGCCTTCGGCCAGAAGCTGAAGGTCACCCGCGCGGGCCTCACCCTCGTCGGCCGGAGCGCGCCGATCCCCGGCCTCCCGGACGACGCCACCCAGGCGCTCGCCGCGCTCGGCGTGAAGGTGACGGCGCCCCGTCCCACCCGCGAGATCGACGGCGACGCCGCCACCACCGAGGTGCCCGGGCTCGTGCTCGAGTTCGACCTCACCAAGCTGCGGACGATGATCCAGGACGTCCCGATCAACGACATCGTCAACCAGATCCCGGACGAGACCGGCCAGCTGAAGAGCCTCATCCAGGCCGCGGCCAACCTCTCGCCCCGGATCGTGGTGACCCTCGGCACCGCAGCGGCGTCGGTCGACACCTCGCCGCCGATCGAGATCCCCGACGTCTCGCTGCCCGACGGTCCTGCTGCGCCTGCCGGCAGCAGTGGCACCGGGTCGGCCGGCGGGTCGCCGCAGGCCGCCACGCCGCCGGGCGCCGGCGTCCCCTCGGGCGCGGGGGCGCCGGACGCCGGCGCGGCCCAGGACGCCGCCGGCACGCTGTTCCCGACGAGCGGTGAGCAGGCCCCCGGCCTGCCCAAGCTGTTCTCGATCCCGGGGATGCTGATGCTCGGGGCACTCCTCCTCGCCGCCATGGGCGGCAACGTCATGCGCCGCCTCGGGGTGGCCGCACTCGGCGGCGGTGCCGCCTGCAGCCACGGCCTCGACTCCGGTCTCCCGGATCTGCGAAAGGTGAACTGACATGACCACCACCCCGACCGCCGCCCCGGAGCGGGCCAGCGGCAGCCGCCTCGGCACGGGCTCGACGCTGCCCCGCGCCGGTGGGGCGAGCCAGGGCTCCGGCGTCGCGCCGCTGCGCGGCAACGCGGAGCTCCTGCAGACGGTGCTGTTCTGGGCCGGAGCGATCCTCATGCCCACCGGCATCGTGGTGATCCTGCTCGGCTACTACGGCGTCGCGAACTCGGTCTACGACTTCGAGCGCGAGGCCTACCAGGTCTCCGGCGGGTTCCTCGGCCTCGGCCTCACGTTCCTCGGCGGGTTCCTCTACTTCGGTGCCTGGTTGGCCAAGATCGCGGCCGACAACAACGCCGCCTCCCGTCGGCTCGCCGACACCCTCATGGTGCTCGCCGACGTGACCAGCCGCGCCGCCGAGGTGCACGGCCCCGCCGAGGACGCCGCCTCCCTGCCCGTCGTCGCCGGCGGCAACAACACCGTCCACCGCCGCGACTGCGCCCTCATCGTCCACCGCGAGGACCTCGCCCCCGCCGGCAACCGCCGGGGCCTCACCGCCTGCCGCGTCTGCAAGCCCGACCTGCCCTGACTTGACGGACGTCGAGCCTGTCGAGACGCCCGGGCCGATCTCGGTGACGTTCGCGAGACCGGTTCCGGCGTCTCGACAAGCTCGACGAACGTCCTAGGGCGCAAGGGTGTCGTCGTCGGAGGCTGCGGCGGCGGAGGTGACGACCTCGTCGGGCTTGGCGGGGAGGACGTCGGCGACGTAGTCGCGGGCGGCGTCGAGGATGTCGACCTCGTGGCCGGCGCGCTCGGAGAGGTACCAGCGGTGCGCGAGCACCTCGTGGAAGATCTCGGCGGGTTCGAGCTTGCCGCGCGCCTCGACCGGCACCATCTCGGTGGTGGGCTCGTAGATCTGGGTGAGCCAGCGGTGAGCCACGAGCGAGCGGTCCTCCCGGCCCAGGTCGCAGTGCGCGGTGTAGGAGGCGAGGTCGTTCAGGAGCCGCCGGGCCTGGGCGTCCTGCACGTTCAGGCCGGTGAGGGACTGCAGCTCGCGGGCGTGGTGGCCCAGCTCGACGACCCGCGGCTGGATGCGGACGCTGTCGCCGTCGAGGTCGGTGACCATGTCGATCTCCTCGACGTCGAAGCCGAGGTCGTTGAGCCGCTCGATGCGCTGCTCGATCCGCCACATCTCCTCGACGCTGAACTCCTCCTCGCTGGTGAGCTCGGCCCACAGCGCGTCGTAGCGCTCCCGCAGCAGCTCGGCGACGGCGAGCGCGTCGGCCTCGGCGTCGAGCGACTCGCTGGCCTGGAGGTCGAGCAGCTCGGCGAAGACGTTCTCGGTGGCGACGGTGATGTCGTGGTCGCGCATGCCGCCGCTGAGGTGGGACTGCAGCTCGCCGGTCTCGGCGTCCACCAGGTAGGCCGCGAACCCGCCGGCGTCGCGGCGGAACAGCACGTTGCTGAGCGACACGTCGCCCCAGTAGAAGTCGGCGAGGTGCAGCCGCACGAGCAGCACCACCATCGCGTCGACGAGCGACGGCAGCGCCTCGGCGGTCATGCCGTGGGCGAACAGGCTGCGGTAGGGGAGCGAGAACTGCAGGTGCCGGGTGATGAGCATGGCGCCCAGCTCCTCGCCGTCCGCGGTCACCCGCCCGGTCACCACGCCCTGCGGGACGACGGCCGGGAGCCCGATCCGCTGCAGGTCGCGCAGCAGCCGGTACTCGCGGAACGCCATCTCCGAGGTGGTCTCCTTGACGGCGTAGGTGGTGTCGCGCACCCGCACCATCCGGACGACGTGCCGCGAGAGCCCGCGCGGCAACGGCACGACCCACGGGTCGCCCCACTCCTCCAGCGGCACCGTCCACGGCAGCGTGAGCAGCGCCGTGTCCGGACGGTGGGCGGTGACATGGAGCGCCATGTCAGGGCTCCAGCAGGACCGGGCCGGGGCCGCGGTCGGCGACGACGTCGTGGGGGTTGAGCAGCGAGCAGGTCTTGAGGCTGAGGCAGCCGCACCCGATGCAGCCGTCGAGCCGGTCGCGCAGCAGCTCGATGCGGCGGATCTGCTCGTCGAGCCGCGAGCGCCAGGCGACGCTGATGCGGTGCCAGTCGGCGGTGGTCGGCGTCCGGCCGGCCGGGAGGGTCGAGAGCGCCTCGCCGATCTCCTCCAGGCTCAGGCCGACCCGCTGCGCGGTGCGGATGAAGGCCACCCGGCGCAGCGTGGACTGCGCGTAGCGGCGCTGGTTGCCCGAGGTGCGGTCGGCGAAGATGAGCCCGCGGTTCTCGTAGAACCGCAGCGCGCTGGGTGCCACGCCCGAGCGGTCGCTCAACTGCCCGATGCTCAGGCTCATGGCGCCAGCATTCCACTAGAACCTGTTCTAGTTGACGGTTAGGCTCCGGCCGTGAGCGAGCAGACCGAGTCCCGCGTCGTCGTCGTCACCGGGGCCGCCTCCGGCATCGGCTACGCCACCTGCGAGCTGTTCCTCGAGGAGGGAGCGACCGTCTACGGCCTCGACGTGAAGGAGGGCGTGCCGGACGGCGTCACCTACCTGGCCTGCGACGTCGGCGACCGCGCGTCGGTGTCGGCGGCGTTCGAGGAGATCGGGCAGCACGGCCGCATCGACGTGCTGGCCAACGTGGCGGGCATCGTGCAGTTCGGCCGGTTCGAGACGATCACCGAGGAGGAGTGGGACCGGGTGCACGCCGTCGACCTCAAGGGGCCGTTCCTCACCATGCAGTCCGCGCTGCCGCTGCTGCGCGCCGGCCGCGGCAACGTGGTCAACGTGTCGTCGGTGGCCGGCAACGCGCCGCAGCCCTACACCGCCGCGTACGCCGCCGCGAAGGGCGGGCTGACCCAGCTCACCCGCGCCCTCGCGCTCGAGCTCTCGCCGGAGGGCATCCGCGTCAACGCCGTCTGCCCCGGCACCGTCGACACCCCGATCGTGGCCGAGGTGTTCGAGAAGCTCACCCCGGACCTCGACACGCGGGTCGCCGACCGGCTGATGATGATGCTGCCCGGCAAGCCGATCCAGCCCCGCGAGCTCGCCTCCGCGATCGTCTACCTCGCCTCGGCCGAGGCCCGCATGGTCACCGGCACCGTCTTCGCTTTCGACGGCGGCATGTCGTGACTCCTACGATGGCGCCCTCGCCGCGTTAGCTCAGCTGGTAGAGCTCCCGCCTTGTAAGCGGACGGTCAGGAGTTCGAGTCTCCTACGCGGCTCGGTTCGGCCAGTCCCGCCATCGTGAGCCCGACGGACTCGGCGAGGAAGGCCTGGCGCTCGGCGGGCGGTCGGAGCATCGCCTCGATGAGGATGCCGTCGAGTGCGGCCATCAGCGTGGCTGCCCGCGGCCGCCGCTCGCCGGCGGGACAGGCGCCGAGCAGTCCCTCGACGATGCCGACGACGCGCGCCCGGTCGCTGTTGACGATCTCGGCCAGCTCGGGGTCGCGGGTGGCCTCCAGGGTCAGCTCCACCTTGGCGAGGAGGAGCGGGGAGGCGAGCCAGCGGGCGAACAGGTCGATCACCAGCGCCCGGATCTCCTCCTCGGTGGCCTCATGGGAGAGCAGCTCGGCCCCCATCGCGTCGACGTCGCCGGAGATCCGGTGCGCGATCCGGCGGGCGAGCGCCAGCTGGAGCGCCCGGCGGGTGCGGTAGTAGCCCGACGTCGTGCCCTCCGGGGCGTCGGCCGCCCGGTCGACCGCGCGGTGGGTGAGCCCGCGCATGCCCGACTCGACGACGACCTCGAGGGCGGCGTCGAGCAGGGCGTCGCGGCGCTCGCGGGCGACGGGTCGTGGCATAGAACACATGCTATTTCACTTGAACCGTTTCTTCTACAGAAGTAGCTTCTACATCAGTAGCACTACAAACGTAGAAGAAAGGTGGTCGTCATGACCTTCGAGATCCTCAGCAGCATCACCCCCTGGCTCGTCGCCTTCTTCGCCGTGGTCGTCCTCGGCGTCGGCCTCGCGGTCTACGGGGTCGCCGACGTCGTCCGGGAGCGCGTCGCGCTCCGGCAGTCCGTCGCCCGCCCCGGCGAGCAGCGCGAGGTCCGCGGCCGGATGGCCCTGCACCACTGACCGAGCGGCGTCAGCGCAGCTGGCGGGCCAGGAACAGCGCCGGCGGGCTCGCCAGCGCCTCCTGGCTCTGGACGAGCCGGATCTCCCGGGTGCCCGCGGCCAGGGTGGCCTCGAGCACCGCGTAGACCGACGACGTCGTCAGCTCCAGCGCCGTCGCCGCCGAGCCGGTGGTGGTCAGGTGGGCCAGGAACAGCGCGGCGGTCACGTCGCCGCAGCCGTTCGGGCTGATCGGCAGCAGCGGTGTGGTCAGCGCCCAGGCGCCCTCGTCGGACACCACGACGACGTCGAGCGTGTCCGCCGCCGACTCCGCGTGCAGCACCGAGGTGACCAGCACGGTCGACGGCCCGGTGGCGCGGACGGCGTCCGCGGCGTCCAGCACCTCCGGGAGCGTGGTGGTGCGGCGGTCGGCCAGGAAGTCGAGCTCGAAGTGGTTCGGCGTCACGATGTCCGCCCGCGGCACCACCTCGTCGCGCAGGAACTCCGGGATGCCCTCCCGCACGAACATCCCGCGGCCGACGTCGCCCATCACCGGGTCGCAGCAGTAGACGGCGGCCGGGTTGGCGGCCTTGACCCGCGCCACGGCGTCCAGGATGACGGCGCCGACCGCGGGGTCGCCCTGGTAGCCGGAGAGCACCGCGTCGGCGGTGCCGAGCACGCCGCGCTCCTCGATGCCGGTGATCACGTCGCCGAGGTCGGCCGGGTCGAGCAGCGGCCCGCGCCACGAGCCGTAGCCGGTGTGGTTGGAGAAGTGCACCGTGATCACGGGCCACACCTCGTGCCCCAGCCGCTGCAGCGGGAAGACCGCCGCGGAGTTCCCGACGTGGCCGTAGGCCACCGACGACTGGATCGACAGCACTCGCACGAACCGCATTCTCGCCTGACGGATCCCTGTTCGGGAAAACTAGAACGCGTTACAGTTCGGGACATGGCGACGAAGCCGACGTACAGCAGCGAGGCCGACTACGTCGTGGTCGGCTCCGGCAGCTCCGGGGCGGCGATCGCCGGCCGGCTGGCGGAGTCCGGCGCGAGCGTGATCGTGCTCGAGGCGGGCAGGTCCGACGAGAAGTTCCTGGTGAAGAAGCCCGGGATGATCGGGCCGATGCACGCCGAGCCGAAGATCAAGGCGACGGTCGACTGGGGCTACTACTCGGTGCCCCAGAAACACATCCTCGACCGGAAGATGCCGGTGCCGCGCGGCAAGGTGGTCGGCGGCTCGAGCTCGGTCAACGGGATGGTCTACGTGCGCGGCAACCGCGCCAACTACGACTCCTGGGCCGCCGAGGGCAACACCGGCTGGGACGCCGACTCGGTCAACACCGCCTACAAGCGGATGGAGGACTACGAGGGCGGCGAGGACCGGTTCCGCGGCGCCGGCGGGCCGATCAAGGTCACCGTCAACAAGACGCCGCAGGAGGGCTCGCTGCAGTTCCTCCGGGCCACCGCCGACGTCATCGGGTGCGACATCCTCGACGACTACAACGGCGCCTCGCAGGAGGGCGTCGGCCGGATGCAGCAGAACGCCGCCGACGGGCTGCGCTACAGCGCCTCGCGCGGCTACATCCACCACCTCGCGCCGCCCACCCTCGAGCTCCAGTCCGAGGTGCTGGTCACCAAGGTCGTGATCGAGAACGGCCGCGCCACCGGCGTCGAGGTGCGCGACATCTCGAAGAAGGGGAGCGGCGGGACCCGCACGATCCGCGCGGGCAAGGAGGTCATCCTCTCGGCCGGGTTCGTCGGCTCGGCCCAGATCCTCATGCTGTCGGGCGTCGGTCACGCGCAGCACCTGCGCGACCACGGGATCGACGTCCTCGCCGACCTGCCGGTCGGCGACAACCTGCACGACCACATGTTCCACGCACTCACGTTCCACGCGACGTCGTCGCAGATGCGCGGCAACGCCTTCTTCTTCGGCAAGGGGGTCGCCCGGGAGCTGCTGCGCCCGGGCAGGACCTTCCTGGCCAACTCGGTCTTCGAGGTGCTCGCCTTCCTCAAGACCTCGCAGGCCGCCGGCATCCCCGACCTCCAGCTGCACCTGCTGCCGTGGGCGTACGTGTCGCCCAACCAGGACGCGCCCATCCGCCACGAGGTCGACCCGCGGCCGTCGCTCACCGTGCTGACGACGCTGATCTATCCGCGCAGCCGCGGCACGCTGCGGCTCGCGGACGCCGACCCGACGTCGACGCCGCTCATCGACTTCCAGTACCTCGCCGACCCGGCCGACCTCGGGGTGCTGGCCGAGGGCTCGGAGATGGTGCGCGAGATCTTCGCCGGCGCTGCGTTCAACGGCTCGGTGAAGGACGAGATCCACCCGGGTGCCGACCTGAAGGGCCAGGCGCTGCGCGACGCGATCCTCAACCGCGCCACGTCGGTCTACCACGGCGTCGGCACCTGCCGGATGGGCGTCGACGAGCTCGCCGTCGTCACGCCGGACCTCAAGGTCAAGGGCGTCGAGGGCCTGCGGGTCTGCGACGCCTCGATCATGCCGTCGATCACCGGCGGCAACACCAACGCGCCCGCGATCATGATCGGTGAGCGCGGCGCCGACCTCGTGCTCGGGAGGGCCTGAGATGACCGTCACCAGCACCGGCCTGATCCGGCCGGCCACCCTCACCGACGACTTCCTGCAGCGGCTCGTGGCCCGGGTGCCCGGCTCCACCGGCGCCACCTGGAAGCTCACCGAGGTCTACACCGGCGAGGTGCTCGTCGAGCTGCCGCAGTCGACGCCGGCCGACATCGAGTCCGCGTTCGCGACGGCCCGCGAGGCGCAGGCCGCATGGTCGCAGGTGCCGCTGGCCAAGCGGCTCAAGGTGTTCAAGAAAGCGCACGCGCTGTTCCTCCAGCAGGCCCAGACCACCGCCGACCTGATCCAGGCCGAGAGCGGCAAGAACCGGCGGATGGCGATCGAGGAGACCTGCGACCCGCCGATGGTGATGAGCCACTACATCTCGCGCGCCCCGAAGCTGCTCGCGCCGGTGAAGCGCGGCGGCCCGGTGCCGTTCGTGTCGTCGTCCACCGAGATCCGCCAGCCGAAGGGCGTCGTCGGGATCATCGCGCCCTGGAACTTCCCGTTCGCCACCGGCATCTCCGACGCGATCCCCGCGCTCATCGCCGGCAACGCCGTGGTGGTGAAGCCCGACAACAAGACCGCGCTCTCGCCGCTGTGGGGCGTGCAGATGCTCGAGGACGCCGGCCTGCCGAAGGGCCTCTTCCAGGTGGTGTGCGGCGAGGGCCCGGACGTCGGCCCGACGCTCATCGACAACGCCAACTACGTGATGTTCACCGGCTCCACCGCCACCGGCCGGGTGATCGGCGAGCGCGCCGGCCGCAACCTCATCGGCTGCTGCCTCGAGCTCGGCGGCAAGAACCCGATGGTCGTGCTCGACGACGCGAACCTCGACGAGGCGGTGCAGGGCGCGGTGTGGGGGGCGTTCGCCAACACCGGCCAGATCTGCATGCACATCGAGCGGCTCTACCTGCACGACTCGCTCTACGACGAGTTCAAGCAACGCTTCGTGAAGGCGGCCGAGGCGCTCGACGTCCGCGCCGCCTACGACTTCGGCCCCGACCTCGGCTCGCTGGTCTCGGTCGACCACCGCGACCGGGTCGCCTCGCACGTCGAGGATGCCGTGGCCCGCGGCGCCACCGTGCTCACCGGCGGCCGCTCCCGGCCCGACCTCGGCCCGGCGTTCTTCGAGCCGACGATCCTCGAGCACGTCACCGCCGACATGCTCGCGGGCTCCTGCGAGACCTTCGGGCCCGTCGTCGCGCTGCACCGGTTCTCCTCCGACGACGAGGCGGTCGCGCTCGCCAACGACACCGACTACGGCCTGAACGCCTCGGTGTGGGGCACCGACCTCGATCGGGCGCAGTCGGTGGCGCGGCGCATCCACTCCGGCAACGTCAACGTGAACGACGTGCTCGCCACGGCCTACGCCTCGAAGGGCACGCCGTCCGGTGGCGTGAAGCAGTCCGGGGTCGGCGCCCGGCACGGCGACCAGGGGCTGCTCAAGTACACCGACACGCAGAACCTCGCGGTGCTCAAGAAGCAGGTGATGGGCGCGCGGCCCGGCCAGCCCTACGACGAGTACGTTAAGGGCATGCTCCAGGGCCTCAAGATCATGCGGAAGACCGGCATCCGCTGAGCGACACGCGCCCGACCACGAGCCCGACCACGAGCCCGACCACGAGTACTGGGCCCGCCCCGCGACGCCGGGCGGCACCGGCGCGCTCGTGCTCGCCGGCTCGAGCGGCCGGCTCGACGTCGGCCGCGCCGACCTGCTCGCCAGTCACGGCGTGACGGCGCTGGCGCTGCGCTGGTTCGGGGCGCCCGGCCAGCCGGCGATGCCGCGCGAGGTCCCGCTCGAGACGATCACCGACGCCGTCACGCGGCTCGCCGCCGAGGTGGACCGGGTGGTCGTGCTCGGCCTGTCGTACGGCGCCGAGGCGGCGCTGCTGGCCGCCGTCCGCGACCGGCGGATCGCCGCGGTGGTGGCGTTCGCGCCCACCGACGTCGCCTGGGAGGGCCAGCACGAGCACGACGACGACCCGCAGCACAGCAAGTGGACGTGGGGCGGGAAGCCCGTGCCGTTCGTGCCGCTCGACCGCGGCTGGGAGCCACCCGACCCGCCCGCCTTCGTCGAGCACTACCGGCGGAGCCGGCGCGCCGCGGGCAAGGCGGCGGTGCGCGCGGCCGCGATCCCGGTCGAGCACATCGCGGGAGAGGTCGTGCTCGTCGTCGGCGGTGACGACCAGGTCTGGGACAGCTCCGCCGCGGCTCGCGCGATCACGGCGCGTCGTTCCGGGGCCGGCCTCGGCACCGCCGTGGTCGAGGACCCGGCGGCGGGCCATTCGGTCGTGCTTCCCGGCGAGGCGGCGCCCGACGCCAGCCGCCCTTATCTCCTCGGCGGCGACGAGGGCGCCGCGGAGCGGCTCGGCCTGCTGGCGTGGCCGTACGTCGCACGGGTGCTGCGGATCAGGGCTTCAGGCGAGTGATCTCGGCGCGCAGCCGCGCGTTCTCGCTCTCGAGCCGCAGCACGGCGGCGATGCCGGCCAGGTTGAGGCCCGCCTCGAGCAGCTCGCGGATCCGGTGCAGCCGCTCGACGTCGGCCTCGCTGTAGCGGCGGGTGCCGCCCGGGCTCCGCTCGGGGCTGACGAGGCCGTGCCGTTCGTAGACCCGCAGGTTCTGGATCTGCATCGACACCAGGTCGGCCGCGACCGAGATCGCGAAGACGCCGCGCCGCTGTGCCATGACCTCATCGTGACAGATTCCTTGACAATCCGGGAACAGGTTATCTATATCTGTAGTTACAGATATCGACGCGGCCAGAAGGTCGCACCACCATCGTCAGGAGGTAGCCATGCCGCTGCTGCGCAGCACCGACCCGTTCCGTGACTTCGACCGCCTCACCCAGCAGCTGCTGGGTGCCGCCGGAGGCACCACCAACCGCCCGTCGATCATGCCGATGGACGCCTGGCGCGAGGGCGACCGCTTCGTCCTCGAGTTCGACCTGCCCGGCGTCGCGTCCGAGAGCATCGACCTCGACGTCGAGCGCAACGTCCTCACCGTGAAGGCCGAGCGTGTCCCCCGCAACGGCGACTGGGAGATGCTCGCCGCGGAGCGCACCCGCGGCACGTTCACCCGCCAGCTCGTGCTCGGCGACAACCTCGACCTCGACCGGATCGAGGCGAGCTACCACGACGGCGTCCTGCGCCTCGTCGTCCCCGTGGCCGAGCGGGCCAAGCCCCGCAAGATCCAGGTCGCGGGCGCCGAGCCGCGCGAGGCGGCGATCGAGGCCTGAGCCCCCGGCACCGCGCCGGTCCTCCCCGGAGGGTCGGCGCGGTCGCCATTTTTCGCGGCTGCAGACCTCCGCCGAGGTGACCGCGGGCGTCTTCTGGGGTGTACAAGGGACCAGGAGGCCGCGATGGCTGCGGGAGTCGACGAAGCCGCGTTCACCGAGTTCGTGCTCGCGCGCTCCGCCGCGCTCACCCGGGTCGCCTACCTCCTGACGTCGGACCACCAGCTCGCCGAGGACCTCGTCCAGACCGCGCTGTTCAAGACCGCCCGCAACTGGCACCGCGTCGCGGAGCCCGAGGCGTACGTACGGCGGATCCTCTACACCGAGAACGTGTCGGGCTGGCGCCGTCGTCGGCACCTGCCGGAGGTCCTCACGCCCGACCACGACGAGGCCGCCGTGCCGCCGGACGCGGACCTCCAGCTGACGCTCGAGCAGGCGCTCGCGCGGCTGACGCCCAAGCAGCGGCGGGTGCTGGTGCTGCGCTACTACGAGGACCTCACCGAGGTCGAGACGGCACGGGTGCTGGGCATCGGCGTCGGCACCGTGAAGTCGACCCACCGGCAGGCCCTCCACCGGCTGCGGGTGCTCGCCCCCGACCTCGCCGACCTGATCGGAGCGTCGTGATGACCGACCAGCTGCTCCGCGAGGCGCTCACCCGGATGGCCGACCGGGTCGAGCCGGCCGACCCCGACCCGACGCTGTGGGGCCGGGCCCGCCGCGCCCGTCGCAGGGCCGACGCCTTCACCGCGGTCGCGGTCGGGCTCGCCGTGTTCGCGCTCGTCGCGGCCGTCGGGCTCCTCGGCTCGCCGGACCCCTCGCGCCCCGAGCCGGCGCCGGTGCCGCCCGGGCCGCCCGGCATCCCGTCGGTGGTGCGCGGCATCGACGGCGACGGTGGGCTCGACGTCGAGACCGACCTCGCCGTCGGCCGGGCGTCGGTCGCCATCGCGAACCCGAGCGGCGCCTTCGTGGTCACCGCCGCCGACGGTGAGTACCACCGGCTGAGCCTCCCGGGGTTCGACCCCGCGGCGTACGACGATCCCGACGCTCGGGCCGCCAGCATGGTGGGGCTGGGTCTGTCCCCGGACGGGCGCACCCTGGTCTACGGCTGGCACGCCCCGCTCCCCGCCGAGACCGGTCAGCAGCGCGGGCTGGTCCGCAGCGGCGTCCGCTTCGTCGACCTCGTGAGCGGTGAGGTCGAGACCCTGGCCGACCTCGGTCCGGTGCACGGGGAGCTGTCGTTCCTCCAACGCGCGAACGGCTTCCCGTACCTCGCCGTGCCCTTCGGCTTCCGTTGGTCCGACGGTGGCCGCTTCTTGGCCTACGACACGGTGTGGCTCGACGCGACGCTCGGCCTGCGCCGGGCCTACGGCTTCGGCTGGTACCAGTCGGTCGGCTCGGTCTACGACACCAGGAACCGCGAGCGGTTCGGAGCCAACGAGGACAGCCAAGGGATCGGGTGGACCGAATGGCCGCAGATGGTGTCGCCGAACGGCCTCGTCGGTGCCGGTGGCTTCGTCTTCGCCGAGCGTGACACCCGGCGCCGGGTGCGGGTGCTGCCGGGTGAGGGCTGGACCAGCGGGCTGTTCGCGAGCGGAGGACGGGCGTTCCTCGAGCAGGCGGGGGCGCGGCCGCGGCTGGCCGAGGTGACGCTCCGCACCGGCGCGGTCCGGCTCCTGCGTCTCGACACCGGGGCGCCGGTCGACCTGCTCGGCTGGATCGGTCGCGACCGGGCGCTCGCCGTCGCCGGGGGTGCCGACCTCGTGGTGCTCGACCTCGCCGACGAAGCAGTGGAGTCCACCGTCGTCGGGCGCGTGGCGGCCGCCGGGACGGCCAGCACCTTCTCCTTCGCCACCGACTACGCCACGCCGCGGAACCCGACCCGCGACTTCACCGAGACGCCGTCGCCGTCGCCGCCCTCGACCTCCGCGGCGGACCCGGTCGAGCCGGCGTCCGGCCTCGACCGCGGCTGGCTGCTCGCCGGCCTCGGCGCGGGCGTGCTCGTCGCGTGCCTGGTCGCGGTGGCGCTGCGACGCCGGCTCCGGACCTCCTGAACCCGTGGCAGGGTGGCGGGATGTCGCTGCCCTGGAGCTATCCCTCCGACACCTACCACGGCACGGACGGCGAGGCCTCGGCCTGGGTGCGCCGTGCCGACGCCCCGGCCGACATCACCTACCGCACCGGCGGCACCTGCGAGTACCTCGCGCGCGGCGACCAGACCTCGGAGCGGTTCGGCCTCTACCGCTGGACCTTCGGCGAGGAGGAGACCGGCCCGGACGCGCACTTCCACCGCTCGATCTCCGAGCAGTTCTACGTGCTCTCCGGCGAGGTGCGGCTCTACGACGGCCGCACGTGGGTGACCGCCGGCCCGGGCGACTTCCTCTACGTGCCCGAGGGCGGCATCCACGGCTTCCGCGGCGGCGGCCGGGCCTCGATGCTGCTGATGTTCGCGCCCGGCGGGCCGCGCGAGGACTACTTCGAGACCCTCGCCCGCGGCGACCTGCCGTCGATGACCGAGGCGGAGCGGGCGGCCTTCATGGAGCGCCACGACACCTACTGGGTCTGAGGCTCCTCGAACGCGGCCCAGACCGCCGCCATGTCGCGGTCGCCGTGGCCCTGGCCGGCTGCGTCGTCGAACAGCGTCTGCACGGTGCGCAGCAGGTCGTCGCGGAAGCCCGCGCGCGCCGCCGCCTCGATCATGAGGCCGACGTCCTTGCGCACGCCGTCGACCTCGAAGGAGACCGCGCCCGTGCCGCCGTCGGCGAGCATCGCGCCGCCCTTCACGTGGGCGTAGGGCGCGTCGACCGCGCCGCCCTTGATGGCCTCGAAGAACAGCGCCGGGTCGACGCCGAGCGCCTGCGCGAGGCCGAGCGCCTGCGCGATGCCGGCGGTGAGCAGGGCGACCCAGGAGTTGCACGCGAGCTTCAAGGCGCTCGCAGCGCCGATCTCGGTGCCGGCCACCAGCGTGCGAGAGCCGATGGCCTCGAGCGCGGGTCCGGCCGCCTCGATCAGGTCGGCCGGCCCCGATGCGAGGACGACGAGGGCGCCGTCGTCCGCGGGCTTGCGCGTGCCGAGCACGGGCGCGTCGACCACGCGGTCGCTGCGCTCGCCGATCTGGCGCGCGCAGTCCGGGCCGACGGTGCTGGCCTGGAGCCACACGGCGTCGGGGCCGAGTGCTCCGGTGAGCTCGTCGGTGACGGCGAGCACGCTGTCGCCGTCGAAGAGCATGGTGATCACGACGTCGGCTCCGGTCACCGCGTCGGCCACCGAGCCGGCGACGTCGATCCCGGCTTCGGCCAGTGGGCGGGTCTTCTCCGCCGTGCGGTTCCAGACGACGACGTCGTGGCCCTCGCGGGCGAGCGAGCGCGCCATCCCGGCGCCCATGATCCCGGTCCCGAGGACGGTGGTTCGCATGGCGCCCAGGGTGTCAGGCGACCTGCAACGACCGCTTCGAGAGCCCCATCCAGAAGCCGTCGATCACCTGGAGGCCGGGTGTGCCCGGGTCGGTGGCCGCGCCGAGGGTGACGAACAGCGGGCTGTAGTGCTCGACGGTCGGGTGCGCGTACGGCATGCCGGGGGCGTGCTCGGTGTAGCGGGCGAGCTCGTCGACGTCGCCGCGGGCCAGCGCCTCGCCGGCCCAGGCGTCGAAGTCGGTGGACCAGCCCGGCACCTCGGCGTCGATGCGGAACTCCTTGAGGTAGCGCAGGCCGTGGGTGAGGAAGCCGGAGCCGATGATCAGCACGCCCTCGTCGCGCAGCGGCCGGAGCCGCTCGCCGAGCTCGAGGAGCCGCTCGGGGTCGTGGGTGGGGAGCGAGAGCTGGAGCACCGGGATGTCGGCGTCCGGGTACATGATCGTGAGCGGCACCCAGGCGCCGTGGTCGAGGCCGCGGCTCGTGTGCTGGTGCACCGGCTCGGTGTCCGGCATCACCGCCGCCACCCGCCGCGCCAGCGCGCTGGCGTCGGGCGTCTCGTAGGTCATCCGGTAGTACTTCGGGTCGAACCCGCCGAAGTCGTACACCACCGGCGCGCCGCTCGCGCTCAGCGAGATCGGCGCCTGCTCCCAGTGCGCACTGACGATGAGGATCGCCGTCGGCCGCGGCAGGTCACCCGCCCACGCCGCGAGCTGCCCCGACCAGACCGGGTCGTCGAGCAGTGGGGGTGCCCCGTGGCCGATGTACAGGGCCGGCATGCGCTCGCTCATACTCATCACAATAGTTCGATCTTCAACTTTATTCCGGCGACCAGGTGACCGCCGCCGCTCCCTGCTCCGCGAGCCGGGCGTTCACCTGGGAGAACGGGCGGGAGCCGAAGAACCCGCGGCGGGCCGAGAGCGGCGACGGGTGGGCGGACTCGACCACCGGCACCGTGCCGAGCCGCGGCTTCAGCGAGCGCGCGTCGCTGCCCCACAGGACGGCGACCAGCGGCTGGCCGGTGTCGTGACGGCGCACGAGCGCGTCGATCGCACACTCGGTGACCTCCTCCCACCCCTTCCCGCGGTGGGACGCCGGCGTGCCGGGACGCACGGTCAGCACCCGGTTGAGCAGCATCACGCCCTGGTCGGCCCAGGCAGTGAGGTCGCCGTGCCTCGGCGGCACGATGCCGGTGTCGTCGCGGAGCTCCACGTAGATGTTCACCAGGCTGCGCGGCAGCGGCCACACGTCACGCTCCACCGCGAAGCTGAGCCCGATCGGGTGTCCCGGCGTCGGATAGGGGTCCTGCCCGACCACGAGCACCCGCACCTCGGCCAGGGGACGGCGGAACGCGTGGAAGACGGCGTCCCCGGTGGGCAGGTAGCCGCGCCCGGCCGCCAGCTCCTCGCGCAGGAAGGCACCGAGCCGACCCACGGTGTCGTCCACCGGCGCCAGCGCCTCGGCCCAGTCCGCCGCCATCAGCCCCTTGTCGACGAGTCCCGCGAGCGCGCTCACGGGTTCACGCTAGGCCGTGTCGGAATCCCCGGTTCCCCGGGGACTCATGCTCTTCTCAGCCGAAATTTCGGCCGAGAAGAGCCGGAATCCCCGGGTAACCGGGGATTCATGCAGGCGTCAGGACAGCGTGGCCCACCGCGGCAGGTACGGCGCTCGGCCGCGCTCACCGACGTGGACGCGGAGGATCGCCATGTGGGAGGCGTCCTGCTGCACCGCCGACTGGTTCGCGACCAGGACCGAGGTGCCGAGGAAGGTCGCGCTGCAGGGGGTGTCGAACGGGATCGACGAGCCGTTCTCGCCGGGGCCCGGGGCGTCGGGGAAGCGGTCCTGCTCGACGCCGGTGGGGGAGAGCTGGACGAGCTGGTTGGTGAGCCCGGCGTTGGCGATGTAGATGCGTCCCGACCGCCCGATGCCGAAGCCGTCGGGGAGGTCGCTGGGCTGGGAGGTCCACAGCGTGCGGAGCCGGCCGGGACGTCGGTCGCGGAGCGGCAGCGAGTAGAGGTAGCCGTCGGTGGGGGAGGCGCCGTCGCTCGCCGTCTGCTGGGTGATCAGCAGGTCGCCCCGGAAGGGGCGGTAGGCGATCCCGGTGGTGCCGAAGCCCTCGACACCCTCCAGGGACGGCGACGCGAAGAACCGGCCCACCCGGCCGTCCCGCGTGACGCGCCACAGCTTGCCCTGCTTGTAGTCGGTGACGATCAGGCCGATCGGCGACCAGGTGGCGTAGTTGGGCACCGCGCCGGCGGGGAGCGTGGCGATCCGCCGGATCCGCCCGGTGGTGAGGTTCAGCGTGAGGACGCCGCGGGTCGACGTCTCGAGCAGGATCAGCCGCCCGTCGCGGGTCTGGCTGGCCACCTGGACGCCGTGCGGCTGGTCGAGCCGCTGGCCGGGCACGGTCCACGACCGCAGCAGCGCGCCGCGGCTGTCGTACTCGAACACCCGCGACCGCTGCCGGTCGCCGGCCTCGTAGTTGCCGGTGTAGACCCGGCCGTTGGTGTGCACGTGCACGTAGGCGGGACGCCCCGGCGAGGGCACCTTCGCGAACACCCGGGTCGTCCACTTCGCCGGCGCCGCGGACGCCGTCGGCGGGCTGCCCACCACCGGCAGCGCCGTGCAGGCGACGGCGAGCAGCAGGACCAGCAGCCGCCTCATCGCCGTCATCGCAGCGCCTCCACGACCTCGACGGCGGCGCGCTCGCCGGAGCGGACGGCGCCGTCCATGTAGCCGGACCAGAAGGTGGAGGTCTCGGTGCCGGCCCAGTGCACCCGGCCGAACCGCTGCCGGATGGTCGGCCCGTAGCGCACCAGCGTGCCGCCGCCGCTGTGGATCGCGGTCGGGCCGCCGGCGCTCCATCGCTCCAGGGTCCAGTCCTTCTCGGTGTACTCGACCGGGTGCAGCGCCCGCTCGCCGAACATCGCGGCGAACCCCTCGAGCACCGCCCGCCGCCGCTCGGCGAGCGGCAGGCGGCCGTAGGTGCGCCAGGTGTCGCCGCCCACGAAGGCGAGGAGGACGCCGGGGCTGCCGTCCGGCGGCGAGTTGTCGAACACGGCACGCGCGGCGCCGGCGTCGTTGATGCCGAAGCCGTTGAGCCCGTCCTCGCGCCAGAACGGCGTCGGGTAGACGGCGTCGCACTTCATGAGCTTGCCCATGTGGAGCGAGCGCATCAGGGCGGCGCGGCGGGCGGGGAGGTTCGGCGACCAGTCGATGCCGAGCACCTTGGGCGGCGGCACGGCCATCACCACCCGGCGGGCCCGGACGGCGCCCCGCGCGGTGTGGACGACGGCGCCGTCGTCGCCCTGCACGATCCGGCGCACCGGTGCGTCGAAGGCGATGTGGTCGTCGAACGGCCGGGCCAGCCGGATCGGGATGAGCTGCGAGCCGCCCACGAACCGGCGCTCCTGGGCGCCGTTCGCGGTGTCGGAGTTGCGCGAGAACGTGCCGGTGGTGCGCTCGTTGCCCGAGCAGGCGACGTACCAGAGCGTGAAGAGGAACGAGAGGTTGCGCGGGTCGGCGCCGAAGCCGGGCTGGGTCCAGCACTCGATGAGATTGGCGATGCCGTCCTTGTTGACGGCGTTCTGCTCGATCCACTGGCGCAACGTCATCGAGTCCCACTCCCGGGCGCGGGGGTGGGACCAGGGCGCGTCGACGGCGATCTCGGCGGCGTAGGTGTCGATCTGCTGCAGCAGGTTCGCGGCGTCGGGGAGGATCGTCGGGTCCGGCGGCACGGTGCCCATGTACTCGAGCCGGCCGAGGGTGGACGACACGTAGACGCTGCTGCCCTCGTTGTACTCCGGGAACGTCGGCACCCGGAGCTGCCGGGCCAGCCGCAGGATGTGGTCCTGGGTGGGGCCGACGAAGGCGCCGCCGGCCTCGATGATCTCGCCGCCGCGCCGCAGCCGGTGGTTGAGCACGCGCCCGCCGACCCGGTCGCGGGACTCGACCACCAGCACCGAGCGGCCCGAGCGCAGGATGTTGCGGGCGGCCACGAGCCCGGCGATGCCGGCGCCGACGACGACGACGTCGACCCGGCGTGGCAGGGCGCCCTGCACCCCGGCGCCCGGGGCGGCGAGGGCCGTGTCGGCGCCGGTGAGCGCGGCGCCGGCCCCGAGGGCGCCCAGGACGGTACGGCGGGTGAGCTGCAGGTCAGTCACGTCATCCTCCGAAACATGAACATGTGTCATTTTCGTGTTCGAGACCCTACACTGCCGATCGTGGCAGCGACAGGGCTCCGAGGGGACCAACGAGCGACGCCCCCCGAAAGGCACGCTGCTCGTCGCGCCCCGGTGCAGGAGCGCAGCCGGCGCCGGGTCGAGGCGATCCTCGACGCCACCGAGCGGCTCGTCGTGAAGCGCGGTGTCGAGGCGCTCACCACCCGCGACATCGCCGAGACGGCGGGCGTGCCGGTGGCCTCGGTGTACCAGTACTTCGCCGACAAGGAGGCGGTGCTGCTCGCCCTCGTGGAGCGGCACACCGCCGAGATGGACGAGCAGGTGGCCGCCGACCTGGCCGCGCTCGAGGTGCTCTCGGTCGCCACCCTGGTGCGCACCACGATGACCGCGTTCGTGCGGGTCTACCACCAGCGCCGTGCCTTCGTGGAGATCTACCTGCGAGGCCGCACCAACCCGACGCTGCACCGGTTCGGCCGCGAGCACAACCGCCGCGTCGCCGAGGCGCTGCGCGAGCTCGCCGTCACGGAGGGGCTCGTCGAGGACGACCTCACCCTCGACGTCGCCGTGCTCGCCGTCGAGGTGGGCGATCGGGTCTTCCAGCTCGCCTTCGAGCACGACGACCGCGGTGACACCGGCACCCTCGAGGAGGGAATCGTGCTGGTCACCGCCTACCTCGAGCGGCACGCCACCCGCCGCGGGCTGCGCGGAGTGACGAAGCGGTGACCACCAGGGATCAGGTCGCCGCCGCCGCGCGCCACCTCGCCGCCGAGGGGCTGCTCGTCGGCACCGCCGGCAACGTGAGCGCCCGCGCGGACGACGGCCTGGTCGCCGTCACCGCCACCGGCGTGGTGCTCGCGGGGTGCCGGCCCGAGGACGTCGTGCTCGTGGACGCCGCCGGCGAGGTGGTCGAGGGCGACCTCGCGCCGACCTCCGAGGTCGGGCTGCACCTCGGCGTGCTGGCCGACCGGCCGGAGGCGGGCGCCGTCGTGCACACCCACGCGCCGTGGTCGACGGCGGTCGCGTGCGTCGACGGCCTCACCGAGCTGCCGGTGCTGCACTACCAGCAGCTGCTGCTCGGCGGCGCCGTGCCGGTGGCGCCGTACGCCACCTTCGGCAGCCCCGAGCTCGCTGCCCACGTGCGCGCCGCGCTCGACGGACGCCAGGTCGCGCTGATGGCCAACCACGGCTCGGTGGCGCTCGGCGCGAGCCTCGACCAGGCCGTCGAGCACGCGGTGTTGCTCGAGTGGCTGGCCGCGCTGCACCACCGCACCAGCGCGCTCGGCACGCCCCGCGTGCTCACCGCCCAGGAGCAGGAGGACGTCGTCCTCGCCGCGCTCGCCCGCAACTACGGACAGCAGGAGAAGTCATGAAGATCGCCGTCGTCGGCGTGCACGTGCTCGACACCCACGTGGTGGGCATCGAGTCGATCCCCGAGCGCAACGACGGGCAGGTCGTGGAGACCATCCGGATGTCGCCCGCCGGCACCGCCGGCGGCACCGGCGTGGTGCTCGCCCGGCTCGGCGCCGAGGTGCTCGGCGTCGGCGCCGTGGGCACCGACCCGGTCGGCGACACCCTGCTCGCGCTGCTCGGCCGCGAGGGCGTCGACACCAGCCGGCTGGTGCGCAAGGACGACCACCAGACGTCGGCCTCGGTGCTCCCCGTGCGCCCGAACGGCGACCGCCCGGCCTGGCACTGCATCGGCGCCAACGGCGCCTTCACCCTCGACGACCTCGATCGTGCGTCGTTGAGCGGGATCACGCACCTCCACCTCGGCGGACCCGAGTTCCTCGGCGGCCCCGCCGCGGGCGAGCTGCTGGCCTGGGCGCGCGAGCAGGGCGCTACCACCTCGGTCGACCTGCTCGCCCCGGCCGACCCCGACCTGCTCGAGTGGGTCGGCGACGCGCTGCCGCACACCGACTACCTGCTGCCGAACGACGAGCAGGTGCGCGGCTTCACCGGCGAGGACGACCTCGCCGTCGGCGCCCGGGCGCTGGTGGCGCGCGGCGCGGGCTGCGTCGCCGTCACCCAGGGCGCGAGGGGCGCGCTCGTCGTCACCGCCGACGACGTCACCGAGGTGCCCGCCTTCCCGATCCCGGACGACGAGCTCGTCGACACCACCGGCTGCGGCGACGCGTTCTCGGCCGGGTTCCTCCGTGGCCTCGACCTCGGGCTCGACCCGGCCGCCGCGGCGCGGCTCGGCTGCGCCACCGCCGCCGAGGTGGCGCGGGGTCTCGGCACCGACGCCGGCGACTACTCGCTGGAGTCGGTGCGCACGACCGCCGGCGTCTGAACCGGGTCGGGCCCGGCGCCGCGGACCGGCTTGGTGGCCAGGTCGTGCCACGCCTTCGCCAGCACCGGCCGGAGCCGCTGGTCGGCGGCGTCGAGCAGCAGGTGGACGGTGCGGGTGGCCGTCGGGTCGCCGTCACGGGTGTCGAGCCGGTCGAGCACCATCGCGGCCGACACGAGCTGCGGAGCGGCGGCCGCCGCGTCCTCGCCGGTGGCGGCGGTCTGCAGCCGGAGCGCCAGCGCGGGGTCGAGCTCGGCCGGGCCGGGCACCCGCGCGGCGTTCGCCGCCTGGGCGAGCACGGTCAGCAGATCGGCGACCAGCTCGGGGCGTGCGGGCGCCTCGACCCGCAGCAGCGCCGGCCGGCCCGGCGCCGACAGCACGACCTCGGCCGAATGCCGGCGGCGTCGCACCTCGTCGGCGACGGTGAAGACGTCACAGGTGCCGTCGGCGCGCAGCGTCACCGTGGCGGACGCCGGCTCCACCACCGCGTCGACCCCCAGCACGACCGGCAACCCGTCGACCATCGCGCGGGCCGCGTCGAGCCGGTGCGCCGCGTGGTCGGCGCACCCGGAGGGCCCCAGCTCCCGCAGGCTCCGGGCGGCCCGGACCATCGAGGTGGGCGCCGCTGCCTCCCCACCGGCGGGCGGCATCGAGGTCGCGAGGTGGGCGGGAGTGCGGTGCGCGGCCGAACGGAACACGGTCACGCACAGGTCGGTGTCGACCTCGGGGACGACGTCGAGGGTGACCGAGGTGACGCCTGGGACCTCCATGCCCCAGGGGCGTCCCCGCCCGTTGTAGGCGAGTAGCCAGCCGCCCTGCGAGGCGTCCACGTGCAGCGGCACCTGCGACACCATCGTCACGCCGCCCAGCCGGCCGATCGGGTCGACGACGCCGTGCGCGTACGACGGCGCCGAGGCCACCACGAGCACGGTGTCGCGGGTGACGGCGTCGGCGAGCCGGTCGACCGGCACCCGGCCGTCGTCCTCCACCACCACCGGGATGGGCGTCACGCCGAGCCCGCGGGCGGCGTCGACGTAGGCGGGGTGCGCCGACGAGGGCAGCACCAGGGTCGGGCGGGCGACGTCCCGCCGGACGTCGAGGGCGCCGCGCACCACGAGCAGCGCGGCCTCGAACAGGCTCGTCGCCACGGTGCCGACGGCGCCCGACGGTGCCGCGACGAGGTCGCAGACGAAGCCGACGATCTCGTTCTCGACCTCGAGCCGGTCCGGCCTCGCGGACGGCGTGCGCAGCGGCTGCCAGGTCACCAGGCGGCCGCGGCGCTCGTCGTCGGCAGCGGGGTCGTCGTTGCGGAGGAGGTGCAGGCGGTGCGGCGGATCACCGGACATGCGTGACCTCCCCCCGCTCTGGCCGGTCCCGATGCCGCGGCCTCTTCAGCGTACGGGGCAGGGTTGCCGACGCGGGGAGATCGCCCGCTCAGCGGGCGAGCGCGCGGCTCGCGCGGGAGCCGTGCCGCCGCGACCGCGCGGTGCCGATCGTGGCAGCCGCATCGGGCTCCGGCGCCGGCTCCTGCTCCTCAGGGGTCGACCACTGGCTCACCCACTCGTCGAGCACGGCCCACGTGCTGCCGCGCGCGGCGCGGCCGGTGAGCATGCCGAGGTGCCCGCCCGGCACGATCTCGAACCGCACCTCCCGGGCGCCGGTGAGCAGCGGCACCACGGCCTTGACCGCGGGCACGGGGGCGATGCCGTCGGTGGCGCCACCGAACACCAGCACGGGAGCGGTGATGTCGGCCAGGTCGATGGTGCGGTCGTCCATGTCGAACCGGCCGCTCTTGAGGGCGTTGCCCTTGACGAAGCGGTGGTAGAGCTGGCCGAAGGAGCGGCCGGGGTAGGCGATCATGTTGTCGGTGAAGCGGTCGACGGCCTCGATCTGGGCGAGGAAGTCGACGTCGTCGAGGTTGGCCGCGATCGCCAGCGGCTTGGTGACGAGCTTCTGGAACGAGGAGAGCTGGAAGGCCCACCTCACCAGCGGCCGAGGCGCGCCGCCGAAGGCCTGGTAGGTGCGGGTGATGAGCCCGCCGGAGCCGACCGAGGGCAGGTTGAGCAGCGGCCGCAGCGGCGCCACCATCGGCACCAGGCTGACGTCGGCCGGCGAGCCCACCGCCGTGACGGAGGCGATCGGGAGGTCGGGCTGGTCGGCCGCCGTCAGCAGGCTGAAGGTGCCGCCGAGGCTCCAGCCGACGACGTGCACCGGGCGACCGCCGGCGTGCGCGGACGCCTGCCGGATCGCCGTCGGCACCACCTCGTCGATCCAGTGCTCCATGCCGAGGTTGCGGTCGCGGAACGACACCTGCCCGTACTCGACGAGGTAGGTGGGGCGGCCGCCGTCGACGAAGTGCTCGACCAGCGAGCAGCCGCGGCGCAGGTCGAAGCAGAGCGCGGGTGCGGCGAGCGGGGTGACGAGCAGCACCGGGTCGCCGTGCTCGGGCGCCGAGGCGCGCGGCCGGTAGTGGTAGACCTCGCGCAGCATGCCCTCGTCGATGAGGGTGCGCGGCATGGGGCGCAGGTCGGCCAGCCCGCCGTAGAAGAGCTGGTGCGCCACGTTGCCCGCCGCTGACACCAGCTGGTCGGGCTTCGGCAGCAGGTCCACGGACCCAGGGTATCCGCCGAGGAGTTGGCCTAGCCGCGGAAGATCAGCGCCGCGGTGATGTCGGAGTTGGCGTAGGAGCGGAACTCGTCGGCCTTGGCCTTGCGCACCGGCTTCTGGTGGGACTCGAGCGTCAGCACGACGTACGTGCCCTGCGCGTCGGCCTCCCACGTGCCGTCCTCGACGCCCTCGAGGAACCCGAGCGGGTCGACCTTCCAGTCCTCGGCGGTGATGCCGCCGTCGGCGGCCCGCTGCGCGGCCTTCGGGGTGCGCATCGTCATGACGACGTGGGTGAGGGCGAGGTTGCTCTCCAGGGCGCGGTAGGTCCACGACGCCGCGCGCCGGCAGCCGAGCTCGGTGAGCGACCCCGCGGTGGCCTCGACCGGCGCGCAGCTGCGGTAGTTCCAGCCCGTGCGGAAGGTGGCGAACAGCGACACCCCGCCGAGCCGGAACTTCCAGTCGCCGCCGAACTCCTGGTATCTGAACGCGCCGGAGGCCGGGACGGCCGGGGGGTCGGTCTCCGTCGGCGCGGACGGCGTCGGCTCGACCGGCGGCTCGCTGCTCGGCTCGATCGACGACGGCTCGGTGCTGGTGGGCGCCGAGGCGGTGGGCTCGCTGGTCGGGTCGCCGCCGGCCTGCTCGTCGTCCCCGCCGCGGGCGAGCAGCACACCGCCGGTGACCAGGCCGGTGACGAGCACGATCGCGACGGTGACCAGCGCCACCACGAGCACCGGGCTCGGACCGCCCTTCCGGGGCGGGCCGCCGCCGTACGACGGGGGCGGTCGGTGCGGCGCGGGCTGCGGTGTCTGTTGCGGGGTGGGGTGCCAGCCGGTGGTGCCGGTCTCCGGCGGCAGGCCCCACGGCGACGCGCCGGTGGCGGGCGCGCGGGTGGGCTCGCGGTCCGGGCCGGTGGGGCGGGTGGGGTCGGGGGTCGGCACGCGGCCTGTCTACCCGGCGCCGGGTGAGCCGAACCCTCAGGATTTCTTGGCGGGCCTGACCGACTTCTCGTGGGACTCGACGTGGGACAGCTCGGACATGAACTCCTCCGCCCACGCGATGATGTCGTGCTGCCGGATCGTCTTGCGCATGGCCTTCATCCGGCGGGTGCGCTCGCGCTCCTCGGCCCCGTAGGCCTCCAGCAGCGCCGACTTCATGCCGTTGATGTCGTAGGGGTTGACCAGCCAGGCCTGGCGCAGCTCGTCGGCGGCGCCGGCGAACTCGGAGAGCACCAGCGCGCCGGTGTCGTCGTAGCGGCAGGCGACGTACTCCTTGGCCACCAGGTTCATGCCGTCGCGGTACGGCGTCACCACCATCACGTCGGCGGCGCGGTAGAGCGCGGCCATCTCCTCGCGCGGGTAGGAGGAGTAGAGGTAGGAGATCGCGGGTCGGCCGATCCGGCCGAGGTCGCCGTTGATGCGGCCCACCAGCCCGTCGATCTCGGCGCGGAGGATGCGGTACTGCTCGACCTGCTCGCGCGACGGCACCGCCACCTGCACGAACACGGCGTCCTCGACGTCGAAGTGGCCGTCGCGGATCAGCTCGCTGAACGCGCGCAGCCGGGCGTGGATGCCCTTGGTGTAGTCGAGCCGGTCGATGCCGAGGAAGATGCGGCGCGGGTTGCCGAGCGCCTCGCGGATCGCCTCGGCGCGCTCGGCCACCGGCTCGGAGAGTGCGAGCTTCTCGAACCCCGCTGCGTCGATCGAGATCGGGAAGGCCGCCGCGCGGACGGTGCGGCCGTCGGGCAGGTACACGAGGTCGCGGTGGGTCTTGTGGCCGACCCGCTGCCGCACCAGGCGCACGAAGTTTCCGGCGCCGCCCGGCAGCTGGAAGCCGACCAGGTCGGCGCCGAGCAGGCCCTCGAGGATCTGCCGCCGCCACGGCAGCTGCTGGAAGAGCTCGCCGGGCGGGAACGGGATGTGGAGGTAGAAGCCGATGCGGAGGTCGGGCCGCAGCTCGCGCAGCATCTGGGGCACGAGCTGCAGCTGGTAGTCGTGCACCCAGACCGTCGCGCCCTTGTTGGCCAGCTCGGCGGCCTTCGCAGCGAACCGCTCGTTGACCTTCACGTACCGGTCCCACCACTCCCGGTGGAACTCCGGCTTGGCCACCAGGTCGTGGTAGATCGGCCAGATCGTGGCGTTGGAGAAGCCCTCGTAGAACTCCTCGATGTCCTCGGCGTCCATGCCGATCGGGACCAGGTTGAGGCCGTCGTCCTCGAACGGCTCGAGGTCCTGGTCGGTGCCACCGGGCCACCCGAGCCAGACGCCGCCGCGGGCCCGCATCACGGGCTCGATCGCGGTCACCAGTCCGCCCGGGGAGCGGCGCCAGCCGGTGCTGCCGTCGTCGAGCGTGACCCGGTCGACCGGTAGCCGGTTGGCGACGATCACGAGGTCGGCAGACACGTCACTCACCCTAGTCAGCCGGCCCCGCCTCCTCCTCGCCCCCACGGGGGCACGCACGACCCCGGAGAGTGGTACCAGCACCACTGAGCCGGCGGCCGGCGGTTCCTAGCGTTCTGGCATGACGATCGTGACCCGCCTGATGCGCGACACCGGCTACGTGCTCCGGCCGCTGGCTCAGTAGCGGACGCCGACCTCGTCGAGCACCGCGGCCATCTGCCGCATGAGCGTGAGGGTCTGGGCGTGGGGGACCAGCGGGCTCTCGAGCAGGCCCTCCCGCAGGCAGCGGCCGACCTCGGCGATCTCGTTGCCGTAGCCGACGCCGAGCACCGGCTCGTCGCCGGTGATCTCGACCGCCTCGGCGAGGTCGACGGCGTCGTTGTCGCCGTCCCCGAAGGCGGTGAAGGTGGCGCGGGTGGGGTGGTGGAAGTCCTCGAGGTCGATCCGGCCGCGGTCGGTGGCGATCGCGGCGGCGCGCGAGGAGCACGAGGTGAGCGAGGCGGTCATCGTGGCCAGCGCGCCGCCGGGGTAGCGGCCGATCATCGCGACGTCGGCGTCGATGCCGGTGTCGGTGAGCGAGGCGACGGCGGTGACCTGCTCGGCCTCGCCGAGCAGCAGGTGGGCGAGCGTGAGCGGGTAGATGCCCATGTCGAGCAGCGCGCCGGCGCCGAGGGCGGGGTCGAGCATCCGGTCCTCCGGCGGCGCGTCGACGACGAACCCGAGCTCGGCGTGCAGGTGGCGCGGGGTGCCGTAGGCGCCGGCCCGCAGGTCGGCGGCCAGCCGCCGGACCACCGGGTGGCACGCCGTCCACATCGCCTCCATGAGGAAGCGCCCGGTGCGGCCGGCGATCGCGACCATCTCCTCGGCGTCGGCCACCGAGAGCGTCAGCGGCTTCTCGCAGAGCACGTGCTTGCCGGCCTCCATCGCCAGCCGGGCGTGCTCGAGGTGCGCCGAGTGCGGGCTGGCGACGTAGACGACCTCGACGTCCGGGTCGGCCACCAGGTCCTCGTAGGAGCCATGCGGCCGGCCTCCGAACTCCGCCGCGAACGACTCGGCGGACGCCGCGCGGCGCGAGCCGACGGCGGCGAGCTCGGCACCCGGCACGACGGCGAGGTCGGCGGCGAACTTCCGGGCGATCTTCCCGGTGGCGAGGACGCCCCAGCGAACGGCGCGGTCGGTCATACCGCGACCGTAGGGGAGCACGAGTTCAGCGCGCCGAATGACATGGGTGTGATTCGGCGTCTACAGTGGCCGGGACGGACACCTCCACCGCCCCGCGGGAGACGCGACATGGAACCCCAGCGCCACGACGCACAGGCTGACCCCACCAGCCAGGTCGAGCTGAGCGTGCGCGACTGCGACATCCTCGAGTTCGAGCGGCAGTGGTGGAAGTACGCCGGCGCCAAGGAGACGGCGATCCGCGAGAAGTTCGACATGAGCTCGACGCGGTACTACCAGGTCCTCAACGCCCTCATCGACCGTCCCGAGGCGCTCGCCACCGACCCGCTCCTGGTCCGCCGGCTGCGCCGGCTCCGGTCGCAGCGGCAGCGGCAGCGCTCGGCGCGTCGTCTCGGCTTCGAGGTCTGACGTGCCGGGCCCTTCCCGCCCATCCAACAAGTCCCGCCCGGGCGGCCGGGTCCCTGGCCGCGGCGTCGTCTTCCCGTCCCCGGTCGTCGTCCTCACCGTGATCGCGGTGGCGATGGCCGCGATCGCCTTCGTCGCCACCCGCGGGTCCGGCCCCGAGGAGCGCGAGGTCGCCACCCCCGTGCGCGGCGACCGCACGACCACCACCTCCGCCGCGCCGTCGCCGTCGTTCACGCCGCCGCCGAAGCCCCAGCCGAAACCGATCCGCCGGGGCAAGGTGCTGGTGGAGGTCTACAACAACTCCGGCATCACCGGGCTCGCCGCCGAGGTGGCGGGCACGGCCGGCGACGCCGGCTGGAACGTGGTCGGCGCCGACAACTGGTACGGCACCATCCCCGCCACCAGCGTCTACTTCCCGCCGGGCATGCGCCGAGCGGCCAAGCAGCTCGCGCTCGACCTCGGCGTCGAGCGCACCGCGCGCGCCGACGAGCCGATGAAGCTCGACCGGCTGACCCTCATCCTGACCGACGCGCTCGAATAGCTCGGCTTCTGGAAGAGTTGGCGGCGTGGAGTTCACGTCGCCGGAGGGGGAGCGCCGGTACGCCGCGCTGGTCCGCGTCGCGGCGACGTCGGCCGTGGGGCTGGACTTCGACGGCGTGCTGTCGCCGATCGTCGAGGACCCCGCCCGGGCCCACATCCATCCCGACGCGCGCGACGTGCTCGTCGCGCTCGCCGAGCAGGTGGCCGCGGTCGCGGTGATCACCGGCCGGCCGGCCCGGCAGGCGCTCGACCTCGGCGGGCTCGAGGCCGTCGGGAACGCGGTCGGTGACGCCGGCAAGGACCTCTACGTCTTCGGCCAGTACGGCAACGAGCGGTGGAGCTCGACCAACCGCCGGATCGTCAGTCCGCGCCCGCCCGCAGGCCTGGCGACGTTCGAGCGGGAGCTCCCGCGCACGCTGCGGAGGCTCGACGCCGGCGACGCGTTCGTCGAGGACAAGGGCCTCGCGGTCGCCGTCCACACCCGCCGGATGCCCGACCCGGATGCCGCGTACGAGCGGCTGCTCCCCGAGCTCGAGAAGCTCGCCGAGCGCCACGACCTGGTGCTCGAGCCGGGCCACAAGGTGATCGAGGTGCGCTCGGCGGGGATGCACAAGGGGATCGCCGTCCGTTCCCTGGTCGAGGAGATCGGCGCCGAGGGCTTCCTCTACGCCGGCGACGACCTCGGCGACATCGAGGCGTTCGAGTCGGTGGAGGAGCTGGGGAAGGAGGGCCTCGCTCCGCTCCGGGTCTGCGCCGACGCGGCCCCCGACAGCCGGCTCCGTCCCATCGCCGATCTCGTCGTCGACGGCCCCGACGGCGTCCTCGACCTCCTCCGCCGCCTCACCGCCGACGCCGCCGACCTGCGCGCCTGATTCCCGCGTCCGCATGGCGGGACGCGACGCCGCATTCTGAGACGGCGTCCGTAGGGTGGGGACCGCTCATCCAGAGGGACTGAGGGAAACGGCCCGACGACGTCCCGGCAACCGCCACCGCGCAGTAGAGGTGGAGACGGTGCCAATTCCGTCCCGGCGCGAGAGTCGCGGTCCGGGGAAGATGAGGAGGATCCCGTGAGCACGCTCGTCGCCGACACCCCGTCCGAGACCACCGGCCGGAAGGGGCTCCGCGCAGGCGCCTTCGGTCACGCCACCGCACTGGCCTGCCGCGAGTGCGGGCACCAGGTCGACCTGGGTCCCTTCTACGCGTGTCCGGAGTGCTTCGGGCCGCTGGAGGTGTCCTACGACTTCCCGGCCGTCACCCGCGCGGAGATCGAGGCCGGGCCGCGCAACATCTGGCGCTACAAGGCGCTGCTTCCGGTGCCGGACGACATCGAGCAGAGCCCCAACACCGAGCCCGGCTTCACCCGGCTGCTCCGCGCGGGCAACCTCGGCGCCGAGCTCGGCATCGAGACGTTGTGGGTGAAGGACGACTCGACCAACCCCACCAACTCCTTCAAGGACCGCGTGGTCGCCTGCGCGCTCAGCGCCGCCCGCGAGCTCGGGGCGAAGGTGTTCGCGTGCCCGAGCACCGGCAACCTGGCGAACGCCGTCGCGGCCGCCGGCGCCCGGGCCGGCATCAAGACCGTCGTGTTCATCCCGAGCAACCTCGAGAAGCCGAAGCAGGTCAACAGCGCGGTCTACACCGAGAACCTCGTCGCCGTCGACGGCAACTACGACGACGTCAACAAGCTCGCCTCCGAGATCGCCGGCGAGGAGGACGGCTGGGCGTTCGTGAACGTGAACGTGCGGCCCTACTACGCCGAGGGGTCGAAGACGCTCGGCTACGAGATCGCCGAGCAGCTCGGCTGGCGGCTGCCCGACCAGGTCGTGATCCCGGTGGCGTCCGGCTCGCAGCTCACCAAGGTGCACAAGGCGTTCCGGGAGCTCGTGAAGCTCGGGCTGGTGGAGGACAAGCCGGTGCGCATCTTCGGCGCGCAGGCCACCGGCTGCTCGCCGGTCTCGGTGGCCTACAAGGACGGCGTCGACGCCATCCGCCCGGTGAAGCCCGACACCATCGCCAAGAGCCTCGCCATCGGCAACCCGGCCGACGGCATCTACGTGCTCGACATCTGCCGCAGCACCGGCGGCGCCGTCGAGGACATCACCGACGACGAGGTGCGCGCGGGCATCCTGCTGCTCGCCCGCACCGAGGGGATCTTCACCGAGACCGCCGGCGGCACCACGGTCGGCGTCCTCAGGAAGCTCGTCGAGACCGGCCAGCT
Organism: uncultured Actinomycetota bacterium; assembly: GCA_963780355.1. GTDB lineage: Bacteria > Actinomycetota > Actinomycetes > Propionibacteriales > Nocardioidaceae > Nocardioides. The sequence continues at coordinate 197,584 of CAWABT010000001.1, read as the reverse complement.
CGACCCGTCGCTCGAGACCGTGGTGATCAACACCGGCATGGGCCTCAAGACCCTCGACGCGATCGCCGACGAGGTGGGCCCGGCTGCGACCATTGCCCCTACCTACGCCGCCTTCTCCCAGACAGGAATCGCATGAGCGTCTCGGTCCGCGTCCCGACCATCCTGCGCACCTACACCAACGGTGAGTCCGAGGTGAGCGCCGACGGCACCAACCTGGCCGAGGTGCTCGACGACCTCGACAGCAACTACAGCGGCATCAAGGGCCGGATCCTCGACGACGACGGCAAGCTGCGCCGGTTCGTCAACGTCTACGTCGGCAACGACGACGTCCGCTTCCTCGACGACCTCGCCACCCCCACCCCCGACGGCACCCAGATCTCGGTCATCCCGGCGGTGGCGGGCGGCTGACCTCGCTGTCCCTTCCGGGGACTGTAGGGGGCCCGCGCGCGTAGCCGATGGAGTCCCCGGTTAACCGGGGACTCCTGCTCTTCTCGGCCGAAACTTCGGCTGAGAAGAGCATGAATCGCCTGAGCGGCGGTACCGGTGGTGCCTGTGTTACGCGCGCGGCCACCGACCCGAAGGCACGGTCAGAGCAGCTGGGCCGAGACAGCCGCCCGGCGCTCGGCGAGGTGGGCCGCCTCGGCCTCGTTCTCGCAGAGCGCGAGGGCCTCGTCGAACGACGCGACGGCCTCGACCGCACGCCCCGCCCGCGCCAGCAGCTCCGCCCGCGCCGCCGGGAGCCGGTGGCCGGGCAGCGACAGGCCGTCGAGCAGCCGGAGCCCGGCGTCCGGGCCGTCGGCCTCGGCGACGGCGACCGCCCGGTTGAGCCGGACGACGGGGGAGCCGGTGAGCGTGTCGAGCTCGGCGTACCAGCCCGCGATCCGGGGCCAGTCGGTCTCGGCCGACGACCGGGCGGTGGCGTGGCCGGCGGCGATGAGGGCTTGGAGCAGCCACGGCGTCGACGGCGCCGAGCGCACCAGCGGCGTGAGCAGCCCGAGGGCTTCGGCGATCTCGGCGTGCTCCCAGCGTGAGCGGTCCTGGTCGGGAAGCAGCACGAGCCGGCCGTCGCGCACCCGGGCCGCGCGGCGCGAGTGCTGCAGCAGCATGAGGGCGAGCAGCGCGTCCAGCTCGGCATCGGACGACACCGTCGGAGGCACGAGCGACCGCAGCAGCCGCACCAGCCGCACCGCCTCGCCGGCCAGGTCGGCGCGGACGACGTCGGCACCGGACCCGGGCGCGTAGCCGGCGGTGAAGGCGAGGTAGGCGACGTCGGCCACGCCCGCCACCCGCGAGACGAGCTCGGAACCGGCCGGCACCGAGAAGGACTCACCGGCGAGCCGCTTGCGTGCCCGGGTCAGCCGGGCCGCCATCGTCGGCGTCGGCACGAGGAACAGCCGGGCGATGTCGGCGGTGGAGACGCCGAGCACCAGCCGCAGCGTCAGCGCCGCGGCCGACGAGGGCTCCAGCGTCGGATGTGCGCACAGCAGCACCAGCCGCAGCCGCTCGTCGGACACGGACGGGCCCAGCGAGACATCGGCCATCACCCGCTGCGCCTCCTCGGTCAGATCGGCCTCCACCACCAGCGCCGGCAGCGCCCGCGCCGCCACGGCCTCGGCACGCAGCCGGTCGAGCACCCGTCGCCGGGCGGCGGTCAGCAGCCAGCCGGCGGGGTTGGCGGGCTCGCCGTCCCGGGGCCAGGTGCGGGCGGCGGCCTCGACGGCGTCGGCCAGGCCGTCCTCGGCCAGGTCGAGCCGGTGGAACCGCGCGACGAGCAGGGCCAGCAGCCGACCCCACTCGTCACGGACGACGGCGTCGAGCGTCACCCGGACCCGGTCACGTCCACGTCCAGGCACGCGCGCACCTCGACGGTGTGCGAGTGCGGCAGCAGCGCCGCCAGCTCGACGGCTGAGGCGAGGTCGGGCAGGTCGACCAGGTAGAAGCCGCCGAGCTCCTCCACGGTCTCGGCGTACGGGCCCTCGGTCACCGGCCGCGCGGCCGGCTCGCCCGGACCGATCGTCCGGGCATCGGACGGCCGCTCCAGCGCGGCACCCGCGATCACCGACCCGCGTTCTCCGACGGCGGCCAGGAACTCCCGGAACGCCGCGAAGTCGCGATCCCGGTCGGCCTCGGAGTAGGCGTCCCAGCGGTCGAAGTGGTCCTCCTCGGTGAGGAGCAGGAGGAACCGGGTCACGCGTCCGAACCCGGGACGCAGGCCCGGACCTCGATCGCGCCCTCACCGTCGGCGAGGATGCCGACGCAGTCGACGAGGTCGTCGACGTCGTCGGTGTCGACGACGTAGAAGCCGGAGAGCTGCTCGACGGTCTCGGCGTACGGGCCGGCGGTGAGCACGAGCTCGCCGTCGACCCGGCGGACCTGCCGGGTCTCTCGGGAGTGGGTCAGCTCGGCGCCGCCGGTGACGGTGTGACCGCGCTCCTCGAGGGCCTTGCTGAACTCGTGGTGCTTGGCGAACACCGCGGCCTTGTGTTCGTCACTGGACGCCGCCCAGACGTTCTCGTCTCCGGGCAGCAGGACGACGTACGTGGTCATGGGCTTCTCCTTGTCACAGATGAGTGTGTCACCGCGATGACGGACGGCCCGGTCGTGAATCGACAGCGGACGGGGGACAATCGAAGCGCGGCATGCCGAAGGGGGTGCGTGCATGACGACGACGCCGCAGGTCCTGCTCGTGACCGACCGCGACCACCCCGCCGGCGAGCCGGGTGCCGAGCACCTCGCCCGGGCCCTCGACGACGAGGGCCTCACCAGCGGCTGGGCCGTGTGGGACGACCCGTACGTCGACTGGGCCGGCGCCCACGTGGTCGCCGTCCGCTCGGTGCACGACCACGTCGCCCGCTCCGCCGACTTCCTCGGCTGGGCAGGCTGGGTGGGGCCGCGGGTCCTCAACGGCGCGGCCGCCTTCCGGTGGGCCCGCAGCGCGGGCTGCCTCGACGACCTCGAGCGGGCCGGCGTGCCGGTGGCGCGGGTCGAACCGGGCGCCGACGCCGCCGCCTCGGTGCTGGTGCTCGGCGGCCGGCCGTGGGAGCCGGGCCTGGCCCGCGAGTCGTCGCTGGTCGCGATCGATGCCGTCGCGGCCGCGGCCGAGGTGGTCGGCACCGCACTGGTGTGCGCCCGGGTGGGGCTGGCGCGCCACGGCAGTGGGCTCGCCGTCCGCGCCGTCGACGTCGTATCACCGGCCCTCGACCTCGACCGGACGCCCGGGTCGGCCGCCGCGTTCGCGGCCCTGGTCGGGGGGCTGGTTGTCACTCCCTAGGGGAGAGTGCTAAACATGACGTTGGCACTCTCACCAGGAGAGTGACAACCGGAACGGTGCCAGCTGAGGCCCAGAGCGCCGGCGAGAATGGTTCGTCGGGTCGAGCGGGGTCGTCCGTCGCGGGCAGCCCATCGGACCGGCCCATCCGACTCTTGAGCGTGAGGAATCGCAGGAGTTATGCCGAAGCTGATTGCTTTCAACGAGGAGGCCCGCCGCGGGCTGGAGCGGGGTATGAACACCCTCGCCGACGCGGTCAAGGTCACGCTGGGCCCCAAGGGCCGCAACGTCGTCCTCGAGAAGAAGTGGGGCGCACCCACGATCACCAATGACGGCGTGAGCATCGCCAAGGAGATCGAGCTGGAGGACCCGTACGAGAAGATCGGGGCCGAGCTCGTCAAGGAGGTCGCGAAGAAGACCGACGACGTCGCGGGTGACGGCACCACCACCGCCACCGTGCTGGCCCAGGCGATGGTCCGCGAGGGCCTGCGCAACGTGGCCGCCGGCGCGAACCCGATGGGTCTCAAGCGCGGCATCGAGGCCGCCGTCGAGGCCGTGTCCGAGCAGCTGCTCGGCATGGCCAAGGACGTCGAGACCAAGGAGCAGATCGCGAGCACCGCGTCGATCTCCGCCGCCGACCCCACGGTCGGCGAGATCATCGCCGAGGCGATGGACAAGGTCGGCAAGGAGGGCGTGATCACGGTCGAGGAGTCGAACACCTTCGGCCTCGACCTCGAGCTCACCGAGGGCATGCGGTTCGACAAGGGCTACATCTCGGCCTACTTCGTCACCGACCCCGAGCGCATGGAGACCGTGCTGGAGGACCCCTACGTCCTCATCGCCAACTCCAAGGTCAGCAACGTCAAGGACCTGCTGCCGCTGCTGGAGAAGGTCATGCAGTCCGGCAAGCCGCTGGTCATCATCGCCGAGGACGTCGACGGCGAGGCCCTGTCCACGCTGGTCGTGAACAAGATCCGCGGCACCTTCAAGTCGGTCGCCGTCAAGGCTCCCGGCTTCGGTGACCGCCGCAAGGCCATGCTCCAGGACATCGCGATCCTCACCGGCGGCCAGGTCATCTCCGAGGAGGTCGGCCTGAAGCTGGAGAGCGCCGGCGTCGAGCTGCTCGGCCAGGCCCGCAAGGTCGTCATCACCAAGGACGAGACCACCATCGTCGAGGGTGCCGGCGACCAGAGCCAGATCGAGGGCCGGGTCAACCAGATCCGTGCCGAGATCGAGAAGTCGGACTCCGACTACGACCGCGAGAAGCTCCAGGAGCGCCTCGCCAAGCTGGCCGGCGGCGTGGCCGTCATCAAGGTCGGCGCGGCCACCGAGGTCGAGCTCAAGGAGCGCAAGCACCGCATCGAGGACGCCGTTCGCAACGCGAAGGCCGCCGTCGAGGAGGGCATCGTCGCCGGTGGCGGCGTCGCCCTGCTGCAGGCCGCCGACGCCGCGTTCGAGAAGCTCGAGCTCACCGGCGACGAGGCCACCGGCGCGAACATCGTGCGCGTGGCCACCGAGGCCCCGCTCAAGCAGATCGCCATCAACGCCGGCCTCGAGGGCGGCGTCGTGGCGGAGAAGGTGCGCGGCCTCAAGGCCGGTCACGGGCTCAACGCGGCCACCGGCGACTACGTCGACCTGATCGCCGAGGGCATCATCGACCCCGCCAAGGTGACCCGCAGCGCGCTGCAGAACGCCGCCTCCATCGCGGCGCTCTTCCTCACCACCGAGGCCGTCGTGGCCGACAAGCCCGAGAAGGCCGCGCCCATGGGCGGCGACCCCTCGGGCGGCATGGGCGGCATGGACTTCTGAGTCCCGCCACTCCGTAGCACCCAGCGAGGGCCCCGCGCTTCGGCGCGGGGCCCTCGTCGCTTCCCGGCGGTGGCTACCGTGGAGACGTGCGCCGGACCTTCCTGCTCCTCGCCGGACTCCTCACCGTGCTGGCCCTGGCGGGCTGCGGTGCGTCGGACGACTCCTCGTCGGGCGAGCCGTCCCCGGCGAGCGACCCGAGCTCGACGTCGGCCGCCGAGCCGGACGACGGCGAGTCGGCCGGCGGCGACACCACCGTGCTCACCGCCGACGTCGCGGCCGCCACCGGGCGCTGCGCCGTCCCGACGCCGGAGCTGCTGAAGGGCAACGACCTCGCCTTCGACGGCGAGGTGCAGTCGATCGACGGCGGCCTGGTGACGCTGCGGCCCACCGCCGTCTACGCGGGCGAGCCCTCCACCACCGTCACGGTGCGGTCGCCCAGCGCGGACCTGCAGGCGCTGCTCGCCGCGGTGTCGTTCAAGGAGGGCGGCCGCTACCTGGTGGCCGCACAGGGTGGCCGGCTCGCGCTGTGCACCGTCACCGCGCCGTGGAGCCGGCAGCTCGCCGACACCTACGAGCAGGCGTTCGGCTCACCGCAGTGAGACGCCTCGTCGCGGCGGTCGCGCTCGCCCTGGTGGCGAGCGGCTGCTCCGGCGAGGACACCCCCGAGGCCGAGCCCGCGGCGCCGTCCACCACGACGACGCCGGCCGAGCCCGCGCCGAGTGCCACCGAGTCGTCCGAGCCGACGCCGGAGCCGACGCCGGAGCCGGAGCCGGCCGAGCCGGCGCTGCCGCCGGTGACGAACCCGCTGTCGCTGCCCGCGCTGATGCGCGAGCAGTTCCCGGCCAGCCGGATCCGCGCCGGCGAGGTGATCGAGCAGACCAGCACCTACACCCGCCGGCTCGTCACCTACCGCAGCGGCGACGGGCTCACGATCTCCGGCGTGCTGCTGCGGCCGCGCGGCCGCGGCCCGTTCCCCGGGATCGTGCTCAACCACGGCTACATCGAGCCCGCGATCTACGAGCCCGGCCAGGGCCTGGCCCGCGAGCAGGTGGCGCTGGCGAACGCCGGCTTCGTCGTCCTGCACACCGACTACCGCGGCCACGCCGGCTCCGACGCGGCCCGGCCGCTCGACCGCGAGTCGCGGCTCGGTTACGCCCGCGACGCCATCCACGCCGTGCTGGCGCTCGAGCGCGAGCCGTACGTCGACCCCGAGCGGATGGCGATGCTCGGCCGGTCGATGGGCGGCGGCGTCACGATGGACACCCTCGTGGCCTACCCGGGTCTGGTGCAGGCGGCGGTCACCTACGCCTCGGTGAGCTCGGACTTCGTCGACAACCTGCGCCAGTTCACCGAGCCCAACCGGCCCGAGGCCGCGCAGGCGCTGTACGAGCGGTTCGGCACCCCGGCCGAGGCGCCGGAGTTCTACGCCGGGCTGTCGCCGCGCACCTACTTCGACCGGATCACCGAGCCGCTGCTCGTGCACCACGGCACCGTCGACGACACCTGCCCGCCGCGCTGGGCCCGCGCCACCGAGCGCCTCATGCAGGACGCCGGGGTGCGCAGCCGGCTGGTCTGGTACGAGGGCGAGGGCCACACCTTCTACGCACAGTGGCAGCGGTCGATGGACCGCACCATCCGATTTCTGAACCAGCAGCTCGGGATCCGACCCTAGAGTTCGGCCCGTTCTGACGGACGTCGAGCCTGTCGAGACGCCGGAAGGGATCTCGCCGACGGTCGCGGGGCGTCTCGACCACTCGACGAACGTGGTGTCAGTCCTGCTGGCTCTCGGTCAGGTCGCCCGCCCACGTGGTGTGGAAGGTGCCGTCCCTGTCGACGCGGCGGTAGGTGTGGGCGCCGAAGTTGTCGCGCAGCCCCTGGATGAGAGCAGCGGGGAGCCGCTCGCGCCGCAGTCCGTCGAAGTACGACAGCGACGAGCCGAACGCCGGCACCGGCACGCCCGCTCGGGCCGCGACGGCGACCACCCGGCGCCAGGCGTCGACGCCGTCCTTCACCGCGTCGGCGAAGTAGGGCGTGGTGAGCAGGGTGGTGAGGTCGGGCTCGGCGGCGTAGGCCTCGGTGATGCGGCCGAGGAACCGGGCCCGGATGATGCAGCCGTCCCGCCAGATCGCGGCCACCCGGCCGAGGTCGACCTGCCAGCCGTGCTCCTCGGCGCCGGCGGCGATCTGGTCGAAGCCCTGGGCGTAGGCCACCACCTTGGAGGAGTAGAGCGCGGCGCGGACGTCGTCGACGAAGGACTCGTCGACCTCGACGGTCTGATCCTCCGGTGAGGTGGAGAACACCTTCCGGGCGGCCGCGCGCTGCTCGGTGTGGCCCGAGAGGCTCCGCGCGAAGGTGGCCTCGGCGATGCCGGTGATCGGAACGCCCAGGTCGAGCGCGCTCTGCACGGTCCAGCGGCCGGTGCCCTTCTGCTCGGCGGCGTCGGCCACCACGTCGACGAACGGCTCACCGGTGCCGGCGTCGGTGTGGCGCAGCACCTCGGCGCTGATCTCGATGAGGAACGACTCGAGGTCGCCCTCGTTCCACTCGGCGAACACGTCGGCGATCGCGGCGGGCTCGAGCCCGCCCACCGAGCGCAGCAGGTCGTAGGACTCCGCGATGAGCTGCATGTCGGCGTACTCGATGCCGTTGTGCACCATCTTCACGAAGTGCCCGGCCCCGCCCTCGCCGACGTGCGCGCAGCACGGCTCGCCGTCCACCTGGGCGGCGATCGACTCGAGGATCGGCCCGAGCCGCTCGTAGGCCTCGTCGGTGCCGCCCACCATGATCGAGGGGCCGTTGAGCGCGCCCTCCTCGCCGCCGGAGACGCCGGTGCCCACGAAGTGGAGACCGTGCTCGCGCAGCGCGTCCTCGCGCCGCAGGGTGTCGGCGTAGTGGGCGTTGCCGCAGTCGACCACGATGTCGCCCTCGTCGAGCAGCGGGGCGAGGTCGTCGATGACGGCGTCGGTGCCCGGGCCGGCCTTCACCATGATGAGGACCACGCGCGGCTGCTCGATCGCCGCCACGAAGTCCTCCAGCGACTCGCACCCCACGAAGTCGCCGTCATCGCCGTGCGCCTCGAGCATCGAGGTCATCCGCGCCGTGGTGCGGTTGTGCACCGCGATGGTGTGGCCGTGGCGGGCGATGTTGCGCGCCAGGTTGCTGCCCATCACCGCCAGGCCGGTGAGGCCCACGGTTGCTCGTGTCTCGCTCATCGTCGTTCCCTCTTCTCCTGCTTCACCCGGCGCCGCAGCTGGATGATCCGCAGCGAGCCGACCAGTGCGGCGATCGCCATCCCGACCGCGGTGGCGATCAGCAGGGCCACCGACAGCGACACCGTGACGTCGATCCAGAGGAACTCCAGCGGCACCGAGGTCGTGTTCTGCACGATGAAGATGATCAGCAGCACGATCAGCACCATCGACCCGACGACGGCGATCCAGGCGCCGCTGGTGCGCGAGGAGCGCAGCGGGTCCTGCGGCTCGCGCTCCGGCGGGGTCTCCGGAGGTGGCGGCTCGAGCGGCGTGTCGGGCGGCGGTGGCTGTTCCGTCATGCCTCGAACCTAGTCCCGACGTCGCCGGTCCGGCCCCACCCGGAGAGTCGGCAGAGCATCAGAAGACGTTGAGCGGGCGGAACTGCACCGAGACCCGCGGGCCGGCGTGCGCGACCTTCGGGACGGCGTGCTCCCAGGTGCGCTGGCACGACCCGCCCATCACCACCAGATCGCCGTGCCCCATCTCGACGGCGATCGACTCGCCGCCGCCGCGCGGCCGCAGCGCGAGCCGGCGCGGGTCGCCGAACGACACGATCGCCACCATCGTGTCGTGGACCTCGCCGCGGCCGATCCGGTCGCCGTGCCAGGCCACCGAGTCGCGGCCGTCGCGGTAGTAGCAGCAGCCGGCGGTGCGGAACGGCTCGCCGAGCTCGTCGGCGTAGTGGGCGCTCAGGGCCTCGCGCGCCTCGGTGAGGAGCGGGTGGGGGAGCTCCTCGCCGATCATGTAGGTGTGCACCAGCCGGGGCACGTCGACCAGGCGGTCGTACATCTGCCGCCGCTCGGCCCGCCACGGCACCTCGTTCACCAGGGTGGCGAGGACGTCGTCAGCGCCAGGCACCCACGAGCGCAGCACGTCGATCCACGCGCCGCGGCTCAGCGGCCGCCGCTCGACCGCCTCGAAGCCGGTGAGACCCGAGGCCGGCGCCTCGAAGAGGATGCTCTGGAAGTCCACCCCGCCACGGTACGCCGTTGTCGAACAGATGTTCGACAGGCGCCTCAGCGTGGCGCGAGGACTCGCTGGATCTCGGCGACCGTCTCGTCGGCGAGGTCGTCGAGCCGGCGTCCGACCAGGAGCGGGGCGAGCCGGCGCAGCACCGGCCCGAACCGGAAGTCCGCGCGGTAGTGCACGTCGGTGCCGCTGCCCGCGGCGGTGAACGTCATCGAGTCGGTGGTGACGGCTCGGTCGTTGCGGCCCCGGAACTGCACCCGGTGCGGTGGCTGGAACGTGATGGTCGTGTAGGTGAGCTCGACCCGCCGGCCCATGAACTCCGAGGTGTTGCGGTAGGTGGTGCCGAGCCCACCGTCGCCGGAGGTGCGCTCGGTCTCCACGGTGCCGGGGTCCCACTCGTTGGTGGTGGTGAAGTCGGCCAGGTAGGCGAACACCTCGTCGACCGGCCGCTCGACGTGGAAGGTCCGCTCGACGTGCATGCCCCGAGCGTAGGGGTCGCACCAGGGACATCCCGGTGGCTGCGGCTGGGCCGGACCCGGCACGCTGTGCCCATGACGACGACGACGGGCACCGGCGTGGCGGCGCGGGTGGTGGGTGTGACCAAGACCTACGGCGAGGGCGAGGCGGTGGTGCGGGCGCTGGACGGCGTCACCCTCGACCTGCTCGAGCGCGAGTTCACCGCGGTCATGGGAGCCAGCGGGTCGGGCAAGTCGACCCTCATGCACATCTGCGCCGCGCTCGACCGCGCCGACGACGGCAACGTGCTGATCGGCGACCAGTCGCTGCGCGGGCTGAAGGACAAGCAGCTCACGCTGCTGCGCCGCGAGCAGGTGGGCTTCGTGTTCCAGTCCTTCAACCTGGTGCCGACCCTCACCGCGCAGGAGAACATCCTGTTGCCGCTCTCGATCGCCGGCCGCCGCCCCGACCAGGAGTGGTATGACTCCGTGATCGCCACCGTCGGCCTCGGCGACCGGCTCACCCACAAGCCGAACGAGCTCAGCGGCGGGCAGCAGCAGCGGGTCGCGGTCGCGCGTGCTCTGGTGAGCCGGCCCCGGATCGTGTTCGCCGACGAGCCCACCGGCAACCTCGACTCCCGCTCCGGCGCCGAGGTGCTCGACCTGCTGCGCCGCAGCGTCGACGAGCACGGCCAGACCGTCGTCATGGTCACCCACGACCCGGTGGCGGCCGCCGTCACCGACCGCGTCGTCTACCTCGCCGACGGCCGGGTGGTCGAGGACCAGCGCCGGCCCGACCGCGACACGATCCTCGAGACCATGGCCCGCATCTCCGAGGCCGCGGCGCCGTGATCCGCGCCGCCCTCAAGAGCCTGCTCGGCCGCAAGCTGCGGCTGCTGATGAGCACGTTCGCGATCGTGCTCGGCGTCGCGTTCGTCGTCGGCACGCTGATCTTCTCCGACACTCTCAACCGCAGCTTCACCGCGCTGTTCGCCTCGGCGGTCGGCGACGTCGTGGTGCGGCCCGAGGGCTCGCAGACCGCCGGCGGGACGCCGTCCGCGCAGACCGTGCCGGCCGCCGTCGTGCAACGCCTCGAGGGCGTCGACGGCGTGGCGCGGGTCGACGGCAACGTCAACGCGTTCGGCCTCTACGTGGTCGGTGACGACGGCAAGGTGGTCGGCGGGCTCGGACCGCCGGCGCTCGGCAGCAACTACACCGACGCCCCGACGCCCGGCGGCGAGGGTCTCGCCCTGGTCGAGGGCCACCCGCCGCAGGGCCGCGGCGAGGTCCTGCTCGACGAGCGCACCGCCGAGCGCGCGGGCTACGACGTCGGCGACCAGGTGCCGCTCCTGCTGCCGCGCGGCGAGGCGCAGCTCCGGCCCACGGTCGTCGGACTGGTCGGCTTCCCGGACGGAGGTTCCCTCAACGGAGCCACGTTGGTGCTCTTCGAGACCTCGGTGGCGCAGGACCTGTTCCTCCAGGGCGAGGACGCCTACAGCGACGTCTGGGTCACCGCCGACGACGGCGTCTCGCAGGACGACCTGCGCGACGCAGTGGCGGCCGACCTGCCCGACGGCATCGAGGCGGTCACCGGCGACGACGCCGCCGACGAGCAGGCGGACGACCTGCTGCAGGCTATCTCGTTCCTCACCACGTTCCTGCTGATCTTCGCCGGCATCGCGCTCGTGGTGGGCTCGTTCCTCATCGTCAACACGTTCTCGATCCTGGTGGCGCAGCGCAGCCGCGAGCTCGCGCTGCTGCGGGCGCTCGGTGCCTCGCGACGGCAGGTGGTGCGGTCGGTGCAGCTCGAGGCGTTCGTGCTCGGCGTCCTCGGCGCGACCCTCGGGCTTGGTCTCGGCGTGGTGCTCGCGTTCGCGCTGCGAGCGCTGTTCGCCCAGTTCGGGCTCGACCTGTCCGGCCAGCCGCTCGTCTTCGCGCCGCGCACGGTGCTTGCCGCCTACGCGGTCGGCATCGTCGTCACGATGGCTGCCGCCTGGCTGCCCGCCCGCCGGAGCGCGCGGATCGCGCCGGTGCAGGCGATGCGCGACGACATCGCACTGCCCGAGAGCTCGATGCGGCAGCGGTTCCGCAACGGCCTGGTGCTCGCCGTTCTCGGTGGGATCTCGCTGTTCCTCGGGCTCGGCGACCTCGTCGAGTGGCACGACGGCTGGCTCACCGCCGGCGGCATCCTCGCGATCCTGCTCGGCGTCGCGGCGATGAGCCCGGTGATCTCCCGGCCGTTCCTCGCCGCGGCGTCGGCGCTCTACCGCCGGGTGTTCGGCTCGGTGGGCAACCTCGCCGGCCAGAACTCGCTGCGCAACCCGCGCCGCACCACCGCCACCGCCTCGGCGCTGATGATCGGGCTCACCCTCGCCTGCGCGATGGCGATCATCGGCGACTCCGCCAAGGCCTCGGTCGACAAGTCGGTGGAGGAGAACTTCGTCGGCGACTACGTGGTGAGCAACGTGTTCGGCGGCGAGTTCAACCCCGCGATCGCCGACGAGATGGCGAAGAAGGACGGCGTCGAGTCGGTGACCCGGCAGCGGTTCCAGATCATCGACTACGACGGCGAGGACTTCCAGGGCGCCGCCGCCGTCGACCCGGCCCAGGTCGACCGGCTCGAGCTGACGCTGGAGAAGGGGGACGCCGCCTACCTCGTGGACGGCAGCGTGCTCGTCGACGCCTCGTTCGCCGAGGACCACGACCTCGGCGTCGGGGACGGCCTCGAGGTCGGCGTGCCGACGGGGGAGACCACGTGGCAGGTCGCCGGCGTCTTCGAGGACAACCCGGTGGTGTTCGCGCCGATCGTCACCACGCTCGGCACCTTCGACGCTGCCGGGTTCGAGCCGGCCGACAACCTGCTGATCATCGACGCCGAGCCGGGCGCCACCGGCGTCGAGCAGCGGCTCGAGGATGTCGTGGCCGACCTCCCGATCGTGACCGTGAAGGACCAGCAGGAGTTCGCGCAGGAGCAGCGCGAGCCGATCGACCAGTTCGTCCTCATCATCTTCGCGCTGCTCGGACTGGCCCTGCTGATCGCCGTCCTCGGCATCGTGAACACGCTCGCGCTGTCGATCATCGAGCGCACCCGCGAGGTCGGGCTGCTGCGCGCGGTCGGCGTCACCCGCGGCCAGCTGCGGCGGATGATCACGCTCGAGTCGGTGGTGATCGCCGTGCTCGGTGCGACCCTCGGCGTGGTGCTCGGCACCGGCTTCGGGGTGGCGATGATGTACGCCGTCCGCGACGAGGGTCTCGAGGTCATCAGCATCCCGTACGGGCAGGTCGCGGTGTTCCTCCTGCTGAGCGTCGTGGTGGGCGTCCTGGCGGCCGTCCTGCCCGCGCGCCGTGCCGCTCGGCTCGACGTCCTGCGGGCGATCGCCACGGAATGAGCCCGAAATGACTCGTTCGGGCGATGGTTAAATGGTCCCGACGATCAGTCGATTTGCCGGACGAAGGCCTCGTTGACTGCCTAGTGTCACCGCCATGGACGACCTGCTGCTCACGGATGGCCGTGCGTTGAAGCACGTGGCCGTGCGTGAGTACGTGCGCGGGCTCGTGGCCGGCGCGGCCCCCGGGTCACCCGCGCCCTCCGAGCGCGAGCTCGTGCACCGGTTCGGCGTCGCCCGGATGACGGTGCGCCAGGCGCTCGACGCGCTGGTGTCCGAGGGGCTGCTCGAGCGGATCCCCGGCCGCGGCACCTTCGTCGCCCGGCCGCGGCGGGTGGCCACCCAGATCACCGGCTACACCGAGGAGATGGCGCGCCGCGGCATGCTCGCCGAGTCGCAGACCCTCCTCGCCCGCCGCGAGCAGGCCGGCCCCGGCGTCGCCCGCGCGCTCAGCGTCACCGAGGGCGACCCCGTCATCCACTGGCGGCGGCTGCGCCGCGGCGACGGCAACCCGGTCTGCGTCGAGGACGCCTACCTCAACGAGGTACTGCTCCCGGGCTTCCTCCAGTCGGGGATGCCGACCAGCCTGTACGACGCCCTCGCCGCCCGCGGCATGCGCCCCACCTGGGCCGAGGACTCCATCTCCGCCGACGCCGCCACCGACGAGGAGGCGGGCCTGCTCGAGATCGAGCCGGGCGCCGTCGTCCTGCGCCACTCGCGCCGCGGCCTGGTCGCCGGCGACAAGGTCGTCGAGGTCTCCCGCTCGGTCTACCGCGCCGACCGCTACACGATGTTCGTGCAGCTCGGCGCCGACGCCTGACGCGGCCGACGCCACCGGACGCTGGGTCACCGTGCTGCACCCAAGCGATGCCTCGCGCTCGACCTCCCCCGGGTTGCTGCTCGCCCACGAGTGGTTGAGCCCGACCGGTGGGTCGGAGAACGTGGTCGAGGAGCTCGACGACCTGCTCCGCCCCGAGCGGCGGGTATGCCTGTGGAACGACGCCCCGGAGCGGTTCGCCGACGTCGAGGAGACCTGGCTGGCGCGCACCCCGCTGCGGCGGGTCAAGGCCGCCGGCTTCGTCGCGGCCCCGGCCGCCTGGGGACGGGTGGATCTCGCCGGCACGACGACGGTGCTCGCCAGCTCGCACGCCACCGCCCATCGGTTGGCCGGCCGGGCCGCTGCCCGGGGGCTCACCGGACTCGCCTACGTGCACACCCCCGCGCGCTACCTCTGGACGCCGGATCTCGACGGGCGAGGCGACTCCTGGCCGGTGCGCGCCGTCGCGCCCGCTTTGCGCCGACTCGACCGGGCCGCCGCCGACCCGCGAGTGCACTACGCCGCGAACAGCGAGTTCGTGCGGGCCCGGATACACGCCTGCTGGGACGTGGACGCCACGGTCATCCACCCGCCGGTCGACGTTGTCGAGATCCGGTCCGAGACGTCCTGGGCCGACCTGGTGCCGCCCGAGGAGCAGGACGTGCTCGCGGCCCTGCCGGCCGACTTCGTGCTCGGCGCCAGCCGGCTGGTCCCGTACAAGCGGCTCGACCGGGTGATCGAGGTCGGGGGTGAACTCGGCCTGCCGGTGATCGTCGCCGGGTCGGGGCCCGACGGCCCCCGGCTCGAGGCGATCGCTGCCGAGGCGCGGGTGCCTGTCCGGTTCCTCGGCGAGGTGTCGACGCCGCTGCTCCGGGCGTTGTTCCAGCGGGCCAGCCTCTACGTATTCCTGCCCGTCGAGGACTTCGGGATCATGGCCGTGGAGGCCATCGCGCTCGGTGCCCCCACCCTGGTGCAGACCCGCGGTGGCGCTCCGGAGATCGTCGAGGCCACCGGCGGCGGCGTCGCGATCTCCGGACGAGTGACCCGCGCGCACGTCGACGCCGCGCTCGCCGTCGACATGACCCGGGCGTCGCACCGCGCGCTGGCCTTCGACCGAGCGGTGTTCCGGCGCCGGATCCTGGACTGGATGGACGCTGCGACGCACTAGCGACCAAGGATCGCTAGCTAGCTAGGACGCCGGGTCCATCGAGGTGCCCGACGGCGTGCGCACCGCGCCGCTCGTGGCGGCTTGCCCTCGCTGGGGGGCGGCGCGTGCGCCGGCGGCCCGCCGCATCGACGACGGGCGGTCGAGGCTCACCACCACCCCGACCATCGGCGCGCTCAGACCACGCAGCATGTCGGCGTCGTCGCGGATGGTGCGCCGGGTGGAGGAGCGACGCTCGACGTGGAGCACGACCGCCTCGACCGCACTGCCGGCGTACCGGAAGAAGTCGTCGCGATGCTTCAAGGACGTGCACGCCACGACGACGTCGACGCCTGCCGCGGCCACGACCCGGGCCAGGCGGGTGTCCAGCTCGGCGGGCGCGAGCTGCTCGCCGCCGCCGGCCGGCAGCACCCGGACGTCGCCGACGCTCTGGGTGCGTTTCATCGCCTGGCGCAGCGCGGCGTCCGTCTTGGGGAGACCGCCGAACGAGGGGGGCGGCTCGACACCCAGGCTGCTCGGCAGCGAGGGACGGTCGGGCGACAGGTCGACCACGAGTACCGAGCGACCGCGGGCGGCGAGCAGGTCGGCGAGGAGCAGAACTGCCCGGGAGTCGGGATCGGGGCCGCGGTGCACGACCACCACGGACCGGATGCCGTCGAGCGGGGGGAGCAGCGGCACGAGGACGCCCGCCGAGTCGCGCGAGCGCATCCCGACGCCGGGCACGCCGGCGACCCGCCCGGCGTCGCGCGCCGGGTCGCGTGAGGACAGCGACCCGCGCAGCGAGCGGAACACGACAACCCCCTCGGCGGCGAGGATCAGCCCGAGGAGCGCCGCCAGCAGGCCGTCGCGCCACGGCACCGGAGCGATCGGCGAGGACGGCGTCTCGGCGTCCACGATCGACTCGACCCGCCAGGCGGGCCGGTTGCTGTTCTCGCGCAGCGCCTGGATGAGTGCCTCCCGCTCCTGCTCGAGCGGCGCGCGGGCGGCGGTGTCGGCCGGGTCGATCCCGGCCAGCTCCTGCTCGATGTCCGCGATCGCCGTGGTGATGGTCGCACGATCGGTGTTCAGGTCGTTCGCCTGGTCTTCCGCGACCCGGAGGGCGACGACGGTGACGAGCGCGTCGGCCAGCAGCGCCGCGTCGCGCCCCGAGTCGGCCTGGGCGGTGACGACGACGAACCCGGGCTGCTCGGCCACCTCGGCACCGACCTCGTCGGCGACCTCGGCCGGGTCGCCCTCCAGGTCGGCCTCCGCGAGCGCGTCCTCGACGACGGCCGGGCTGACGACCAGGCCGGTCACGGTCTCGGCGTAGTAGCCCGCGTCGACGGGGGCGTCACCGGTGTCGGTGGCCGGCACCCGCGCCTGCAGCCTGCTCGACGCCTCGTAGGTGGGCGTCTCCAGAGACCGCACGCCGAACACCGCGATCCCGCACCAGAGCGCCACGACGATCAGGAGGAACTTGTGCGCCCAGACGGCGGCGAAGTGCTCGGTGACGTCCACACCGGTCAGTATCCCAGCCGCGCGTGCCTCAGCGGTTGAGTTCGCCCCTCAACAGGGCCCACGCCCGCTTCGCCACCCCATCGTGCCGGAGCACGCCGAAGTTCGACTCGGGGTCGGAGAGGGCGGCGTCGAGGTCTCGATAGGAGTAGAGGTAGATGGGTCCGATGGTCCTGTAGCGGCGCTTCTCACGCACGGCCTGCACCAGCATCGCGGCCTGGCGGTAGGGGCTGACGGCCCGGTCGGAGCGGCCGGTCGGGGCGCCGTACTCGGTGAGCCACACCCGGACGTCCCTGTCGCCGGCCCGGCTCGCGACGGCGCGGATCTGGGGGAGCCGGTGGAAGGTGTTCCAGTCCTCGTCGCCACTCGGCATCGCGGGGTAGGAGTAGGGGTGGACCGAGATGGCGTCGAAGAGGCTGTGGCGGGGGATGGCCCGGTAGAAGCGGCGCAGGAAGGTCTCGGGGGAGAGCTCGGAGCCGGTGTCGGTGGCCGGGGCCAGCGCGCCGACGATGATGCGGGCGTTGGGGTCGTTGCGCCGGATGCGGGGGGCCGCGGCGGCGACCGTCCGGGCGTAGGCCGCCGGGTTCGGGGAAGGCGACCAGAACCGCTCCAGGTTCGGTTCGTTCCAGATCTCCCATGAGCCCACTGACGGGGCGTAGCGGCGGGTGGCGCGGTCGACGAACCCGGCGAAGAGCCTGGGCCGGACCGCGCCGGACGCGGTCTGCGCCCACGGCGGCACGTAGCCGAGGATCGCCAGCACGCGGAGGCCCGCGGCGCGCGCCTCGCGGATCACCCGGTCCGGGCGCGACCAGTCGAATTGGCCACGGTGCCACTCCACCAGCGCCCAGCTCAGGTCGATGCGCAGCCGGCGGGCGCCGAGGCGGTACATGCCGCGCAGGTCGCGCCGCAGCTCGGCCAGCGGCTGGTACATGATCGAGAAGCCGGGGCTGAAGCCGACCCCCGGTGCGCCGCGCACAGTGCTGTCGGTCGTCGCCGCCGACAGCCCGAGCGGGAGGTCCGGGCCGCTCGGCCGGTCGGGGGCACTCGCCTGGGTGCGGTCCGGCCCGGCGAGGAGCAGCGCGACCAAGGCAAGGAGCACGAGCACCGTGGGCGTCGTCCGCGCGCGGGCGGGCCTCGGCACCGCCCCGGCTCGCCGGGACGGGAGCGACGGGATCGATGGGAGCGATGGGAGGGACGGGAGGGATCGGAAGGGAGACATGTGGCTACCTCAGACTGGTTCGCAGGGGGGGACGAACGGGGGTCTCGGGGGAGACGGCGCCTTTATCATCGGAAGCGTGCGGCCCAACCTTGAGCCCTACGGGTCTCCGTCTCTTCCTGCGGAGGAGCACGGGCTGTCGGTTACGTGGACCGACCTGATCGACGTCGCCCCGGGAGAACGGGTGGTGCTGGTCGGCCCGCGGGACGGCCCGGCGGCGGCCGCGCTCCGGGGGCGCGGCGCCGACGTTTTCGGTCCCGACGACGACGTCACGTGGGCCGACCTGGTGTGCGTGGAGGGATGTCGACTCGGCGGGGCCGAGCGGCGGCGGCTCCGTGGCCTGCTGGCCGACGGTGGCCGGTGGGTGCAGATCAGCGACAACCTGCTGAGCCCGCTCCGGATCGCCGACGCGGTAGCCGGGCGCCCGCGGGGCGGTGACCCGCGCCCCGGGCCGGGCAGCGTCCTGCGCGCGCTCCGCCGCGACGGCCTGGACGTCGCGCAGGTCTTCGTGCTGCTGCGCTCGACGCTGGCACCGGTCACCGCCTTCGACACCGCCTCGCCACTCGGCGCCGCGGCCACGCTGTCGGCCACGCTCACCCACGTCACCGGCGGGCGCGGCCTGCTGCTGCGGGTGCTCCGCCGACTGCCTGCGGGTGTCGCCGCGCGGGTGGCACCGGGCTGGCTCGTCGTCGCGGGACCGGGATCGCGGCCACCCGGTCCGCCGGCCATCGTCGGCAAGATCGCCAATCGCGACAGCACCGAGGTGAAGATCCTGCGCGGCGACCCTCCGGAGGAGGTCGAACGCCACCACCTCGTCGGCGTTCCGGTGCCGGAGGCAGCCGCGCTGCGCGCGCTGGAGAAGGCCGGGTTCGCCGAGGCCCCGCGGCTGCTTGGGACCTCCGCTGCCGCCGCCCGCTACTCGTGGCTAGGGGGTCACTCGCTCCTGGTGAACCGACTCGGCGCCGACGGGCTGGTCACCTGGACGGGGCGGGCGGCGGCACTGCTCGCGCGGATGCAGCACCTGACCCGGGAGACGGACGGGACCGTGCTCGTGCACGGCGATTTCTGGCTCGGGAACCTGCTCGTCGAGGGGGACACGATCACCGGCGTGGTCGACTGGGGCGCCGCCCGCCGCGGCTCACCCGACATCGACCGACGGTTCCTCGTCGCGAGCCTCGCGGCGCGGCATCGCTCCGACCCGCAGCTGCGTTCCCGGCTCGAGGCGGCCTGCGACGCCGTCCTGCCGGGGCGGCTGGAGTCGCCGCCGCCGGCGGGGCTGCTCGGGGTCCCCGCCGGACCTGCGCCGGTGCTGGCGCAGGCGCCTGCGGTGGTGGGGCTCGGCGACGCCGGTCCGGGCGAGGTCGCCGCATGGGTGGCCGAGCAGCCGGTGCCGCCGGTGCTGCTGCCGGTGTCCGCGGCGGGTCTCGGCCTCGCGTCCCGTCACCGCGACCACTGGGTCGGAGCGCGGCTGCTGCTGCCGCCTGCCGAGGTCGTCGAGGAGCTGCTCGAGCTGGGTCCGGGCGGCGTCCTCCACCGGCACGGGCTGCCGGTCGCCGACCCGGGCTCCGCCGGGCCCCGGCTCCACGTGTTCGTCGACGTCGGCGGGACGCTCGTCGGCCCCCACCTCCTCGACCCGGCGGGCGACCTCCAGCGGGTGTCGCGGCACCCCGACCTGCTAGCCCTGGCACGCCGGGTCGTTGCCGCACTCGAGCTGCGAGGTGCACTCGCGCTCGGCGCGGCGCCCCGCGACGACGGCTCGTGGGGTGTGCACTCCGTCGAGCCGTGGCTGACGCCCGAGCACGTGGCGGTCGCCGCAGCCGGCGTCGACATCGGGTCGCTCTGGTATGCCGACCTCGCCGGGTTGGCGCGTCCCCGCTCCGCGCTGGACGATGCGGGCGAGCGCGGCCTCAGAGCATCGCGGGCCCGGTGACTCGGTCGAGCTGGTGGTCGGGCCACGACTGCGGTGTCCGGCCCAGGTGGTAGCTCCACCGGTGCCGATTGAGGTGACGTCCCATCGTCATCCGCGGCAGCCGCAGCCCGTCGTGGCCGGCCCGGACCCGGCCGTTGAGGAACGTGTAGGCGGTCACGAACCCGGCCGCCGCCACCGCCGCACGCACCGCCGGGTCGTGGTGGCCGAACGGGTACGCGAACCGGTCGACCGCGTCGCCGAGCAGGTCCTCGAGGTCGGCCCGCGAGCCCGCGACCTCACGCTCGAGCGCGACCGGGTCGAGCGAGGGCAGCGAGGGATGGCTGCGAGTGTGCGCGCCGACGGCGAGGCCGGCGTCGCGGCACGCCACCAGCTCGCGACGGGTCATGGTGGGCCCGGCCCCCTCCCACCAGGCGGGCCGCTCGCCCCAGCCGGTGGTGACGGCGAACACGGTGGCCGGCACGTCGAGCTCGACCAGGACGGGGAGCCCGTGATGCGCCAGTCCGGCGAGCGCGTCGTCGAAGGTGACGGCGGCCAGCCCGTCGAGCGAGCCGCCCGCCCGGTGGCGGGCCTCCAGCTCGGCCAGCGACACGATCGTGAACCCGAGCCGGAGCATCAGCAGGAGGTGTGCGCGCAGCTGGGGAGCGGTGACGTCGAGCTCGAGCGGGGTGTCGGGTCCCGCCACGACGTCGTGGTAGCCGAGCACGACCGCGCCGCCGCGCACGGCCCGGCCGGTGGCCAGCCGGACCGACGCGGCGAGCGCCGTGCCCGCCCGGCTCACGAGGTCCCCCGGCTCGCGTACCGGTCGCGCGCCTCGGCGAGGAGGTCGACGAGGCGACGGGTGCTGACCCCGGCGTCGTAGGTGCCGGCGAACCGGCGCGCGGCCGCGGCACCCAGCTCGGCGCGGGTCCGCGGGGCGGCCACCAGCCCGCGGATGGCCGTCACGAGGCCGGCGTCGTCGTCGACGTCGACCAGCCGGCCGACGTCGGGGGTGACCATCTCCGAGATGGCTCCCTGTCGCAGTGCGACGACGGGCAGCCCGGCGGCCAGCGCCTCGATGACGGCGTTGGGCGCCTGGTCGATCGGGCTGGGGAAGGCGAAGACGGCCGCGCCGCGCAGCACCTCCCACAGCCGACCGGAACCGACCGTGACGTCGTCGACGACGTGCACGTTGCGGGCGCCGCGCGGGGCCGCCGGGTCGGTGGTGACGAGGACGAGCTCGCACTCCTCGGCGAGGTGCTGCTGATGCAGCCGGACCAACCGCAGCGCGCCCTTGCGGCCGAGCGGGTTGCCGACGAACACCACCTGCGGCAGGGCGCCGGGGGTCCCGGCGCCGACGGTGCCGGGCGCCGGGCCGGGCCCGAAGTCGGGCGCCACGATGCCGAACGGCAGCACGCGCAGCCGGTCGCCGGTCTGGCCGTAGTCGTCGCGCAGCGACGCCGCCACCCACTCCGTGCTGGCCGCGACCAGCGTCGCGGCGTCGTAGACCGGCCGCTCGAAGCGCTTGCTGAGCCGTACGGCGGCCGGGGTGAACCGGGTCGGCGTGCGGTACGGCAGCCGCTCGGCGTTGGTGGCGTTCGTGGCATCGGTCGAGACCACGCTCGGCATGCCGGCGAGCACGGGCACGCTGCACAGCCCGGCGTTGCCGGTGTAGACGTGCAGGACGTCGCACCGCGGGGCGAGCGTGCGGAGCCGGCACCGCACCCAGTGGCTCAGCGCGAGCTGTGCCCGCAGCGGCTGCAGGTCGAGGTCGAGCCGGCCCAGGCCCGGCACCTGGGCACCCACGACCCGGCGCCCGAACGAGGCTCGCGGCACGTCGAGGAAGCTGGCCTCGACCTCCGGGTGGCCGGCCAGGCAGGTGCGCAGGTGGGCGTGCACGGTGGCGTGGCCACCGATGTTCTCGTTGACGAACAGCACCCTCATCCGGTCCCGGCCTCCTGCTCCAGCACGCGCAGCAGCGCGGCGGTCTGCACCTCGAGCCGATGCGCTGCGGCCACGCGCTCCCGCCCGGCGTCGGCGCATCGTCGCCACAGGTCGTCGTCCCGGATGAGCCGGGTGACGGCGTCCGCCAGCGCAGCGGCGTCGCCGGGCGGCACCAGCAGCCCGCTCCCGGCGAGCACCTCCGGAGAGCCGCCGTGGCCGGTAGCCACCACGGGCACCCCGAGGCTCATCGCCTCGAGCACGTTGAGCGGGCAGGCCTCGGGGTCGGTGCTGGCGCTGATCGCGACCGTCCAGCCCCGCATCCGCTCCAGCGGGTCGTCGAGGTGCCCGAGCAGCCTGACGCGGTCGCCCCACGGGGCCTGCGCGATGCGCCGCCGCAGGTCGGCGGCGTGCGCGTCGTCGGTGGGGAGTTGGCCGCCCATCACCTCGACCCGGACGTCGTCAGGAAGCCGGCCGACGGCGTCGAGCAGCACGCGGTGGCCCTTCCAGGGCGTGAGCAGGGCGTTGATGCCAGCCACCGGAGCGGTGCCGTCGGTGCGGCGCACGGCCGGAGCGACCGGCCAGGGCACGCCGTTGTGCACCACCGTGACCGGCACCCGGTCACCGAGCGGCTGCGCGACGGCCGCCGACACCGCCGCGACCCGCGCCAGCACGCCCCGGCTGGCCCGGAACAGCCGCAGCCGGTCCGGCGCCACGAGCACGTCGTGGGCGAGCCACACCACGGGCGCCCGGGGCGAGGCCAGCCGGAGGACGGGCAGGGCGCCGAGGGAGTTCGCGAGCACGACGTCGGCGCCGCGGGCGGCCCGCCGGATCCGCCAGGCCGCGCGGCCCCACCGCACGAGCGTGCGCACCGTGGCGGCGGGCCCGCTCCCACGGACCAGGTCGGGCACCGGCACGTGCCGCACGCCGGCCGGGAGCGCGCCGGTCAACCGCCCGGTCGGGGCTGCGCAGCGCACCGGCCAGCCCCGGTCGGCCGCGGCCTGCAGCACCCGCAGCAGCACGCGCTCGGCACCCGACACCTCACCGGTGGCGGTGACGGCGAGCAGCCGGAGCGGTCGGGTGGTCACGACGCGCCGGTCCGGTGCGCCGGGTGGTCGCCGCGGATCCCCGAGTCGCGCACCAGGCCGGTGACCTGCGCGAGCCCGACGTACACGAGCCCGGCCACCACGCCTGCGAGTGGCCACGGCGCGACCAGGTCGAGCGCCACCCCGGCCGCGAGGCCACCGGCCAGCGCCATGGGCACCGCGAGCAGCCGGCGCAGGCCGAGCGGCCGCACGCCGGGGATGCGCATCATCAGCCACCACAGGGCGCCCAGGAGCAGGGCGTTGGTGACGAGGGTCGCGATGCCGGCGCCCAGGTAGGACCACTGCGGGATCAGCAGCAGGTTCAGGCCGACGTTCAGCGCGAGACCGACCAGCATCACCAGCGGGTAGGAGCGGTTGCGTCCGGCGGAGATCAGGCACGAGACGGCGAGCGTCGTCCCGAAGGCGAACATCTCGGCCACCGCGAGCACCCGCGTGGTGTCGGCACCGTCGGCGAAATGCTCGCCGTACAGGAGTCCGGTGGCCTCGCCGATGAACGGCAGCAGGCCGGTGAGGGCCAGTCCGCCGAGTAGCCCGAGCAGCAGCGCACCGCGGCGGGCGGCGTCGCGAAACGCCGCCATGTCCGTCGACCAGGCGGTGACGAGGAGTGGGATGAGTGGCAGCGTGACAGCGGTCGCGGCGAAGTGGACGACGTCGATGAACTTGTAGGAGACGCCGTAGATGCCGACCGCCTCGAACCCGGCGATCTGCGAGAGCAGGACGGCGTCGACCTTGACGTAGACCGTGGCCAGCCCGAAGCCGAACGACAGCGGCACCGCCTCGCGGAGCATCTCGCGCCACTGCGGGAGGTCGATGCGCGGCCGCAACGCCACCATCCGGCGGGCGGCGGGCAGCTTCCAGGCGAGCACCACCAGCTGGTAGACCACGGCGGGGATCGTGAACAGCAGCAGGGTGCCGCCGCCGGCGGCGATCGCCGCGGTCAGCGCCACCTGGGCGAGCATGCCGGCGGTGCCCATGACGCCGACGACGCCGACCCGGTGCCGGGCCTGGAACACCACGTCGAGGGCAGCCGAGGGCGTCGCGAGCACCACGATGACCCCCGCGAGCGCCGTCGCCCACAGCAGGTCGGACGGGTAGCCGCCGAGCAGCACGACGGCCATCGCCACGACGTAGCCCAGCACGCCGAGCAGCGTGCGCAGCACGAGGTAGGACCCGGCGAAGGCCTCCGGGCCGCCCGGGGCGTCGTCGAGCATGCCCCGCACGGCCAGCCGGCCGATGCCGAGGTCGGTGACTACCGCCATCATCCCGAGCACGGTGAAGATCAGCGTGAACTGGCCGAAGTCCTCCAGCGACAGGCTGCGCGCGATCAGCACCGCGCACGCCCACCCCAGCACGGCCTGCGCGAGTCGAGTGCCCATCAGGGTCCGGGTGTTCCCGCCGAGCGAGGTCGCCACGGGCCGGTCCTCGTCGGCGTGGGTGCCTCGTCTCAGCACGCCAGCCCCAACGAGCGGTAGACCTCGAGCGTCGCCCGCGCGGTCCGGTCCCATCCGAGTCCGACGACGGCTCGCCGCCCGGTCTCGCGCAGGACGGCGTTGTGGTCGGCGTCGAGCGCGGCCAGCCGCAGCGCCGCACGCAGACCGGCCACGTCGTCGGGGTCGACGAGCGGGGCGTCCGGGGGCAGCACCTCGGGGAGCGCGCCGGCCCGGGTGGCGACCACCGCAGCGCCGCAGGCCATCGCCTCGAGGGGTGGCAGCCCGAACCCCTCGTAGGTGGAGGCGTAGCCGACGACGTCGGCCGCGGCGTAGAGCGCCGGCAGGTCGGCGGCCGCGACGTAGCCCAGGTGGCGGGCGCCGGCCGGGATCTCCTGCCCCGCCCCGACCGCGCCCGCCAGCACGAGCGGGAGCCCCGCGCCGCGGCAGGCCTCGGCCAGCAGCGCGACCCGCTTGCGCGGCTCGATCGTCCCGACGCAGAGCACCGCCGGCGTGGGCAGGCCGTAGCGTGCCCGGACCCGGTCGACCTCCTCGGGCGGTGCCGGCGTCATCCCCGGGGCCGGCGCGAGGTGGGTGACCGTGCAGCTCCGGCCGAACCGCGCGGTGACGCGGGAGGCGGTGAAGTTGCTGACGGCGATGACGATGTCGGCCGCCCGCAGGGCACGAGCGAGGAGCATCCGTTCGCCCCGGGCCCGGACCCGGCCGTAGGCCCAGGGCACGTCGAAGACCGACAGGTCGTGCACGGTCACGACCGTCGGCCCGCGGTGGCGGAAAGGGAGGTCGACGTCGAGGGCGTGCGCGATCGCGCCGTCCGCGGTGCGGAGCCGCAGGCCGTGACCGACCCGGCGGACGCCGGCGGACACCGGGTATCGCTCGGCCAGCACCCCGGCCGGGAGCTCGCCGGCCGCGTCCTCCTGTACGTGGGCGACGAGCTCGGCCGAGGTCAGGGGGCCGAGCGCCCGGAGGAGTTCGCGGATGTAGGTCTGGACGCCGCTCCCGCCGGGCCGCAGGGCGAGGGCGTTGAGGTCGACGCGCGCGGATAGCAGAGCAGCACCCCCATGAAGAGCCAGAAGAAGAAGTCGAGCGGGAAGATCTCCAGGTAGGTGGAGACGAGCGCCGCCGCGCCTGCACCCGCCACCGAGGCCGCGATGCCCTCGGCCAGTGCGCGGTCGGCATGCGCGCCGCGCGCGGCGGAGTCCCGGGCGGCGCGGACGGCGGCGACGAACAGCGCGGCACCGAGGAGCAGGAGGAGCCACAGTCCCACCACACCCAACTCTACCGCGGTCTTCACGTACTGATTGTCGGGCAAGTACACCTGACCGTCGAGGAGCTGCATGTCGGCCGGGTCGGCGCCGGCCTGGATCGACCGTTCGGCCGCGGCACCGGTGACGCCGAGGCCGTTGCCGAGGGGCGCCGTGAGCACGCGGTCGGTGATCTCCGACCAGCCCGTGGACCGCTCCCCCAGCGAGCTGGTCGAGAGGAACGCCGTCGTCAGACTGAGGGGCAGGAGGAGCGCCACCACCAGCAGCGGCGCGACGGCGTGCACGAGCACCCGGTGCCGCCAGGCGGCCAGCAGCACCAGACCGAGCACCAACGCGAGGATGGCGCCACGCACCACGGAGGAGGCGAGACCGACGGCGAGCACCGGCGACACGACGAGGAACCACCGGTTGCGGCGCCGCCGCGGGTCGCTGAGCGCGACCGGCAGGCACACGACCATCACGAGCGCCACGAACAGCCCGAAGGAGAACGGCTGGGTGAACGAGGCGAACGAGCGCAGCAGGCCGCCGGAGAACCGGATCGTGTCGTTGTACTCGTACCCGAGCGCGTTCAGCCGCTCCGCCCCGACGACCTGCTGCGCGAGGCCGATCGCCACGGTGGCAAGGCCGGTGGCCATCAGGACCGAGACCAGGCGGTCGCGGTCTCGCTCGTCGAACGGGCAGCGCCACAAGATCACCGGCACGAGCATGTAGAAGTAGCCGACCTTGAGCCCCCACAGCCCGACCTGGCCGCCGGCGACGGCGGCGTAGCCGAGCCCGAGCAGCGCCCAGAGGACCACCACGGACAGCCAGACCGGCGGCTGCTCGCCCGGCGCGCGGCGGGCCGTCGCCGGTGCCACCAGGGTCGCAAGCAGGGTGGCCAGGACCAGGCCCTCCTTCCATCCCGCCACCGTCCCGGTCCCGTCCGGCACGACGAGCAGCAGGCCGTCGAACGGCACGAGGGCGGCGAGCAGGAGCAGCCCACGCTGGGGTCGGCGGACGACCAGCACGACGACGTGGGCCGGGACCAGGACCGCGACCACGAGGACGACGGCGAGGCCGGTGCTCATCGGCCCGGCCCCAGCCGCGCGGCGAGCCGGCGCCCGAGGACGGCGAGGCGCACCGACGCG
The DNA here is from genome assembly GCA_963780355.1 of uncultured Actinomycetota bacterium. Taxonomy (GTDB): domain Bacteria; phylum Actinomycetota; class Actinomycetes; order Propionibacteriales; family Nocardioidaceae; genus Nocardioides. The sequence goes on along the minus strand of CAWABT010000001.1, from coordinate 170,964 downwards.
TCCACCACCGCGAGTGCCGCCGGGGTGCCGTCGCGCAGCTCGTGCGTCTCGTACCAGCCGGTGGACCACTGGTTCTTGCTCTGGGAGCTGCCGAGCAGCAGATCGAACTGGCGCCAGCCCTGGGCTGCCGCCCACGTGAACGCCGCGCGGTACGTCAGGTGCCCGGGGCTGTAGGCCGCGAACGCGGGCGCGAACCGGCAGAGCCACAGCGACACGACGCCGGAGTCGTCGTGCGGGCGACCGGTGAGGAGGAGGATCTGGAACGAGGCGGGCTCGTCGTCGACGTACCCGACGATGGCGACGGCCGCGCCGGCGGCGAAGCTCTCCCGCAGGTAGCCGAGCACGAAGTCGGCGTACGGCGGCTCCAGCAGGTGGTGCCGGGGGCGCTCGGCCTCGGCTGCGTCGAAGACCGCACGGACGGCCGGCAGCAGGTCCTCGAACACCGCCGGGTCGGCCGTCACGGTGCAGCGGAAGGCGCGACCGTCCGCGGACAGCCGACGGTCCGCCTTGCGCAGCGCCTGGCGGAGGTTCCGGTTCCCGGGGGCCCGGACGTGCTCGAGCCCGTCGCCGCCGATCACGGCTACCGGGCACACGTCGCGGACCCGCAGCTCCGTGCGGCGTCCCTTCACCGTCAGGTCGGCGAGCACCTTCCAGCTCGGAGTGTCGCCGCGGGCCTCTACCAGGTCGAGCACGCGAGTCGGGGTCGACACCGCCTTCCACGCCGCTCGGGCGGCGGCGTCGTGACCAGGCGATACCAGCATCTCGGCGACGGTGCCGAGGCCGTGGCCGAGCCACCGGACCCGGCGCACCGGTCCGAGCCGCCGCTCGTGCAGTGGGGCGAGGACGACGAGGCGGCCGTCCACCCGCGCGGTGGCGAGCAGCAGCCGGCCCCGGCCCAGGGTCCGCCACCAGGCCAGGGCATGGCGCGGCCGGGACAGCGGGCCGGTCCCGCAGACCTCGGCGAGCTCCTCCCACTCCCCGGCGAGGGCGGCCGCCTCTGCGACGTCGTCGACCAGGCGCACCTCGGGCGGGGCGGCGGTGTCAGGAGCCTGCAGCCGGCTCCTGGCCTCGGGCATCACGCCGTCCTCACGACCCCCGCCTGTACACCACCGTGCTGACGGTACGGGCGAGGATCCTGAGGTCGAGCCACAACGACCAGTTGCGGATGTAGTAGTTGTCGAAGCGCGCCCGCTCGGCGATCGAGGTGTCGCCGCGCAGCCCGTGCACCTGCGCCCAGCCGGTGAGGCCGGCCGGGGCCCGGTGCCGGGCGAGGTAGTCGGGGAACTGCCGGGCGAACTCCTCGACGAACTCCGGCCGCTCCGGCCGGGGCCCGATGATGCTCATGTCGCCGCGCAGGATGTTGAGCAGCTGGGGCAGCTCGTCCAGCGAGCTGGCGCGGATGAAGCGGCCCACCGGGCCGACCCGCGGGTCGGCGGCGATCGACCACACCGGTGGCGCCTCGCCCGCACCTGCGCCGCCGTCGTCGCGGAGCGAGCAGAACTTCAGCAGCACGAACGGCTGTCCGTCGAGGCCCACCCGGACCTGGCGGAACAGCACCCCGCCCCGGCCCACCTCGAGGCGGACCGCGAGAGCGGTGGCGAGCATGACCGGCGACAGCAGCACCAGGGCGATCGCCGTGACGACGACGTCGAGCAGGCGCTTGAACCGCCAGGACGGGCTGCGCCAGGGCCGCCGGTGGGCCCGCACGAGCGAGATGCCCCACACCTCGTCCATGTCGCGGGTGCGCTGGTGCATCTCGTGGAACCGGGGGACGTAGAGGATCTCGCACCGCAGCCGGTCGCAGTCGAGCAGCGCGTCGCGCAGATCGGAGTACGGACCGGCGGCACCGAGCGCGATCTCAGCGTCGGGCAGGGCGACCATCACCTCGGTGACGTCGTGCTCCCGCACCACGGCCGACAGGTCGGCGTAGCCGCCGAGCGCCGGTGCGGGCAGCGGGAGCGGTCCCGTCGCGGCGTGGTCGGTGAGGAACCCGACGGGGTCGAGCCCGTACTGGCGGTGCTCGAGCGCGTTCTCGACCAGCTCCCGGCCGACGAGCCCGGTCCCGAGCACCAGGACCCGGTGCCCGATGACGCCGCGGCGCCGCAGGTAGCGGATGACCGCATAGGTCAGCATGCGGGACAGCAGCAGCGGCCCGGTCACCAGCACCGCCGTGAGCAGCACTGGAGCGGCCTCGACGGCGCTCGAGGTGACCGCGGCCCACGCCACCGTGGCCATCGAGGCCACCACGCCGGCTCGGGCGAGCACCCCCACGTCGTCGAACGCGGACATCGAGAGCCGGGGCCGGTAGGAGCCGTCGGCCGCGAGGAAGCCGAGCACCGCGGCGATCAGTGCGCCGAGCTGGACCCAGCCGATCTCGGGCCGGAACGCGAGCGCCGGCACCACCGCCGCGACGTCGGTGCCGACGACGGCCAGCCGGCGCGCCCATTGACCTGGCTGCCGCAGCTCTGGCATCAACGAGCGGTGCCCGACCGGCCGGCCCGCCTCGGCCTCGGCCTCGTCGGCCGGGCCGGCAGGAGCGGACAGCGGTGGCGAGACGCCGATGTCGGCGGCATCTCGTCCTCTGCCGGTGCCGCGCGTCGTGCCGACGGACCGGATCGGCCGCGCCTCGCCGGTCCTGCTCGGACGGATGTCGTCGCGAGCGACGATGCGTGCCCCGCTCGGTGCCCCCACGGTGAACCCCCTGGTAGAACTCCGCGCCCCCCGCGGAGTTCCTGCCCCATCTTGACCTGTCGGGGCCACCTCTGTCGCGCAGACGACAGAATTCCACGGCCGGTCCGGGTGAAACTTGTGGTCATCTTGAGGCTCGGGCCGGCTACCGACCGAGGTGACGGCGCTCGGCAGGACGCAGCAGGAGGTCGATGCGGGTCAGCCCGCGTCCCTGGCCCAGGCCGGGCCGGCGCTGGAGCAGGCGGCCGGGGATTACGCCGCCTCGCCTGGGTGGAACCGGTCCAGCCACGCGTGCATCGCCATCTCGGTCAGCAGGGCCAGGTCGAAGCTCGCCGCCGGTCGTCGATGAACCACACCAGGGCCACGACCTCCCCCCGCGCCGCCGCACGATTGACGGTCGAGGGTGAACCCCCGCCAGGGTCCGCGCAGGTGCTGCCGCGGCCGACCTGCCCCGGCGGCGTCGTGCCCGGGTGCCACCGGTGCCTCGACGACGGAGCCGAGGCCGCGCCCCAGCCAGCACCCTCGATCAGTTCAGACCTCTACCCGGCCGAGGAAGCCCAACGCGGCCGCGACCTGACCGGTCTCCTCGCACACCCATACGGGGTCGGGTCCGCCGAGGTCGGGCTGGATGTGGAGCGCGTGCTCGGGGGCGCCATCGCACTCGAGGCAGAGCGGCCACCGGCCCGTGCTCGACAGCAGCGCGTCCTGCACGTCCTGGGCGACCAGGCCGGCGACGTAGGTGGCGCCCTCGGGCCACTGCTCGGCCCACCACTGCCGCGACTCGCACGCCTCGTCGAGCGCCGACACCGCTCCCGCGGTCGCGACCGAGCGGGCGGTGAGGTCGGCGAGGACGCGCGCGCGGGCATCGAGGAGCAAGCGGTCGTCCACGACACCCATAGTCGCCCGTGCTCCAAGCCACGGAAGAGCCGGTCTGGACGACTACCGTGATGACATGACGGCGTTGCTGGAGGTCGCGGTGCATCACGCCCGTGACGTTCCCGGCGCCGTCGAGGGCGGGGCCGACCGGCTCGCGCTGGTGGCGCCCGGCCCCGAGGCCGCCCTCTCGCCCGACCTCGCCACCGCCTCGTCGGTCATCCGCGCCACCGACCTGCCGGTGCGGGTGCTGCTGCGGCTCGACGACTCGCTCTCGGTCACCGGCGGCCAGTTCGTGCGGCTGGTCGGGCTGGCCGAGAAGTGCCTCTCGCTCGGCGCCGAGGGTGTGGTGTTCGGGTTCCTCGACGCCGACCTGCGGGTCGACCTCGACACCTGCAGCGCGCTCGCCACCGCGCTGCCCGAGGTGCCCTGGACCTTCCACCGCGCGGTCGACGCCGTGCTCGAGCCCGGCCGCGCCTGGCGCGACCTCGCCGGCCTCGCCGAGCGCACCCCGCTCACCGCCGTCCGCTCGGCCGGCTCGCCGCAGGGGCTCGGCGTCGGCTTCGACGACCTGCTCACGCTCGCCCAGGGCAGCCCCGACGTCGCCCGGCTGCTCATGCCCGGCGGTGGGCTGCTCGCCGAGCAGGTGCCCTGGTTCCTCCGGGTCGGGGTGAGCCAGTTCCACGTCGGCGCGCAGGTCCGCCCCGGCGGCACCTACCGGTCCTACGTCGACGCCGACCTGGTGAGGTCATGGCGGCTGATGATCGACGCCGAGTCGGCGCGCGCGAACACCGCGTGAGCATCCTCATCGACCCACCCGCCGTCCCGTCCCGCGGCCGGCTCTGGTCGCACCTCGCCAGCGACACCTCCTTCGACGAGCTGCACGCCTTCGCCCGCCACCTCGGCATCCCCGAGCGCGGCTTCGACCGCGACCACTACGACGTGCCCGAGGAGTGGTACGACGCCGTCGTCGATGCCGGCGCCGAGCCGGTCACGTCGCGCGAGCTGGTGAAGCGCCTCGTCGCCTCGGGGCTACGACGCCGCAAGTCCGGCTAGGCAAGTCGATCCAGCTCGGCGCCGGCGTTGGCGCGGGCCGGCTCCTCCCAGTGGGCGGCGGCGTGGGCGGTGTGGAAGAGCCGCGGCTTGGCGAGCAGGTCGGCGAGGACGGCGCGGCGGCCGGCGGTGAAGGTGGCGTCGTCGAGGTGGGCGTACTCGCGGCGGACGGCGGCGACGTACTCCTCGTAGCGTGCGCCGTCGGCGGCGAGGATGCCGAGGTCGGCGTCGGAGAGCACGCAGCCGGTGGCGTCGTCCTCGGCCGGGCGGTGGGTCTCGGTGAGCCGCACCAGCCGGGCCACCTCGGCCACGGTGGCGGCGTCGACCAGCGCCGGCAGCGCCCGCTCGGCCCACGCCGCGGACCGCTCCTCGGCGTCCCGTTCGCCGTCGTAGACGGCGTCGTGGAACCACGCCGCCAGCAGCACCGCCCGCCGCTGCGGGTCGGAGAGCCCGTCGGCGAGCGCGGCGATGCGCTCGACGACCTCCGCGAGGTGCCGCACGTCGTGGTAGCCGCGGGCCGGGTCGGCGTAGGCGGTGAGCAGCTCGTCGCGGAGCTCGAGCCCGTCGGTCAGGGGCCAGGAATGGGCGGGATCAGGCATCGGGACCATTCAAGACCCGGATCGTGGCCGATTCCAGCGGTTCCCCGGCTGGCCGTTAGGGTGAAGCGTCGCCCGGACACCTTCGGTGCGGCGATTCTCTGGAGAGGTTTCACCCGTGGGTTCTGTCATCAAGAAGCGCCGCAAGCGCATGGCGAAGAAGAAGCACCGCAAGCTGCTGAAGAAGACGCGCGTGCAGCGGCGCAAGCTCGGCAAGTAGCGCCGGCCCACCCCCTCTCGCTCCCATGGCCGGCGCCTCGAGGAAGAACGACGCGGGCGGCTCGGTCGTCCTGGTCACGGGCGTGTCCCGCGACCTGGGACGACGCTGCGCCCGCGCGATCGCCGAGGACCCCTCGGTCCGGCGGGTCATCGGCGTCGACGTCGTCCCGCCCCGCGGTGACGTCGGCGACGTCTCCTTCGTGCGCGCCGACATCCGCAACCCGGTCATCGCCAAGGTCATCGCCAAGGAGGACGTCGACACCGTCATCCACATGAGCGTGATCGCGACCCCCGGCAGCGCCGGCGGCCGCAACACGATGAAGGAGTTCAACGTCATCGGGACGATGCAGCTCCTCGCCGCGTGCCAGAAGGCGCCGAGCGTGCGGAACCTCGTCGTGAAGTCGTCGAGCACGGTCTACGGCGCCAGCAGCCGCGACCCCGCGATGTTCACCGAGGACATGGAGCCGCGCCGCGCCCCGCGCGCCGGCTACGCCAAGGACGTCGCCGAGATCGAGGGCTACGTGCGCGGGTTCGCCCGGCGCCGGCCCGACGTCAGGGTCACCGTGCTGCGCTGCGCCAACGTGATCGGCCCGCACGTCGTGAGCCCGATGACGTCGTACTTCCGGCTGCCGGTGGTGCCGACCGTGCTCGGCCACGACCCCCGGCTCCAGTTCCTCCACGAGGACGACCTGATGGCGCTGCTCCAGAAGTGCGTCAGCGACGGCGTCGCGGGCACGTTCAACATCGCCGGTGACGGCGTGATCATGCTGTCGCAGGCGCTGCGGCGGATGCAGCGGCCCGGGGTGCCGCTGCCGGGCTTCGCGGTCGGCAGCCTCGGCTCGGCGCTGCGGTCGGCCCGGGTGGCGGACTTCTCGCCCGAGCAGTTGACGTTCCTCACCTACGGTCGAGGCATCGACACCACGAACATGCGCGAGATGCTCGGCTTCACACCGCGCTTCTCGACGGCCGAGGCGTTCGCCGACTTCGCCGGGGGGCTCGACACCACCGGCGGCCACGTGGAGCGGCTGGTCGCCGGCGTCGCCGACCGGCTGCCCAGCACCACCGCCGGCGACCCCGAGCTGGTCGCCGTCGAGTCAGGGGACAGCACGCATGGGTGACGCCGAGATCATCCCGATCGGCACCCGCGGCCGGCCCGGCCGCGGCTCCGGCACGTCGTCGTCGTCGGCCGCCCGCGGCCTGGCGCCCGGCGCGCGCAAGCCGCCGCCGAAGGCCGACCCCGAGCCGGAGCAGCCGGCCGCCCCGGACGCCGAGCAGCCGCCGGCCGAGCCGCCCGCTCCGGAGCCGCCCGCGGCCCCCCAGGTTGAGGTCGAGGCCGACGACGTCCGTGTCGACACCCGCGCGCCCGCGACCACCCGCGAGCGGCACCCGCTGCGCGGGATCCCCACCAGCGAGTGGCTGGCCGCGTTCCAGCACGCCGCCGTCGAGGTGTTCGGCGACCGTTGGGAGCCGCGGCTCGCGGAGTTCCTCGCGTTCCTGCGGCGCCGGCTGACCGGTCAGTACGTCGTCGACGAGTACGGCTTCGACGCCGAGATCACCGAGCGGTTCTTCATCGCCGCGCTGCGGCCGATCGCCCAGAAGTGGTTCCGGGTCGAGGTGCGCGGTGCCGAGAACGTGCCCACCGAGGGCGGCGCCCTCGTGGTCTCGAACCACTCCGGCACCGTGCCCGTCGACGGCCTGATGACGATCGTGTCGACCTTCGACCACACCGGCCGCCACCTGCGCCCGCTCGGCGCCGACCTGGTGTTCTCGATGCCGGTCGTCAGCCAGCTGGCCCGCAAGGGCGGCACCACGCTCGCGTGCAACGAGGACGCCGAGCGGATGCTCCGCGGCGGCGAGCTCGTCGGCGTGTGGCCCGAGGGCTTCAAGGGCATCGGCAAGCCGTACTCCGAGCGCTACAAGCTGCAACGGTTCGGCCGCGGCGGGTTCGTGTCGGCAGCGCTGCGTACCGGCGTCCCGATCGTGCCGCTGGCCGTCGTCGGGGCCGAGGAGATCTACCCGCTCGTCGGCAACATCCCGGCGCTGGCGCGGCTGCTCGGCATCCCGTACATCCCGATCACGCCGTTCTTCCCGCTGCTCGGCCCGCTGGGCCTGGTGCCGCTGCCGTCCAAGTGGCTGCTCGAGTTCGGCGAGCCGATCCGCACCGACGAGTACGACGACGGCGCGGCCGAGGACCCGATGCTGGTCTTCGACGTCACCGACCAGGTGCGCGAGACGATCCAGCAGACGCTCTACTCGCTGCTGATGCAGCGCCAGTCGGTCTTCCGCTGATCAGCAGCCGACGGCGGGTCAGCCGCCGGTGCCGCCGAGCAGGTCGCCCAGGCCGGTGGTGATGTCTTCGAGCCCGGGACCGGTGCTCTCGGTGCCGCCGGGCGTGTTGCCGCCGGTGGTGCCGGTGCCGCCGCCGCGGCCGGTGACGCCGTCGATGACGTCGCCGACCGGGCCGCTTCCCTCGTCGCTGGGAGCGGCCGGGGGCTGCTCGGCGCTGCCGCCGTCGGTGGGCAGCGCGGGCTGCTCGGGCGGCGTGGCACCGCCTTCGGGTGTGGGGGCCGCGGTGGTCGTGGAGTCGTCGACCCCGGCGTTGCGGCCGGTGCCGTCCGTCTCGGCGCGGGCAGGCTTGGTCGAGCGCGTGAACTGGTCGATCGTGCCCGGCACCCCGGACACGTCGGCAGTGGTGAGCAGCGGGGAGATCGCCGCGGGACCGTCGGTGCAGACCGGGCAGGCCTCCACCGCGGCCTCGTCGATGCCGGTGACCACCTGGGCGGCGTCGAGCAGCGCGCCGCGCGCCTCCGGCGGCACGACCCCCTCGAGGCTCTCCAGGGCGGTGAGACTGTCGGCGGCGAAGTCGCGCAGCTCCTCGAGCGAGGCGACCCGGCCGGTCTCGGCGTAGTCGGCGAGCAGCAGGTCGGAGGCCTCGGTGGCCTGGGCGCTGAAGTCGTCGAGCGTGGCGGTGATGTCGGCGGCACGGCCGTCGCCGTCGCGGCTGAGCTCACCGACCTCGTCGAGGCGGCCGGCGGCGTTCTCGAGCAGCGCGGCGCCCTTGTCGTCGTCGCCGGAGCGGACCTGGACCTGGGCGTTCTCGATGCCCCGCTTGAGCGGGTAGAGGGTGTCGCCGGGCAGGGCGCTCTGGGCGGCCACGGCCATCGAGGCGGTGGCGCTGACGACGGCGAAGCCGCCGATCGCGGCGGCCAGCCGCCGCTCGCGGGTGCGGGTGCGTTCGGGGGTGGGGGTCGGGGTGGGGGAGGACGGCACCACGAGGGCGGTCTCAGCCGCCGTCATGAGACGGCTCCGCAGGTCGGCCACGAACTCGGGCCGGGGGGACGGCGCGGGGGCCGTCCGCAGAGCCCCGACGACCTCGAGGAGGTCGGCGAAGCGGGTGTCCCGAGCGTCGTGGTCGGCGTCGTGCAGCGCCCCGGTCGAGAGTGCCTCGACCAGTGCGTTGAACTCCTCGGCACGTCGTCGCGCCGTGAACGCCGGGGTCATCGGATCTGTCCTGTCGTGGGGAGCGGAAGTGGGGCTGTCATCCGGCCCAACGACCCCGCGACGCGGGAGGTTACGCGGTACACCCAGGTGACCGACGGGTAATTTACGGCGAGGCTCAGCGGGGTGGCCATCAGTCCCGGATCCCCTCGGGCATGAGCTTCGCGAGGTTGCGCACCCCACGCAGCTGGAGCTGCTTGACGGCGCCCTCCGTGCGGCCCAGCGCGGCCGCGGTCTCGGCGATGCTCATCGACTGCAGGAAGCGCATCACGAGGCAGTCGCGCTGCTCGTTCGGCAGCTCGGTGAGCGCCTCGAGCAGGATCTCGTTGGTGAGCCCGGCGAGGACGGCGTCCTCGGGGCCCTCGGTGGCGTCGTCGTGGGCGCCCATGTCTTCGGTCGTGAGCTCGAGGCGGGTGCGGCCGGCCTTGAAGTGGTCGGTGGCGAGGTTGCGCGCGATGGTCATCAGCCAGGCGCCGAAGTCCTTGCCCTGCCACCGGAACGAGGTCATGTTGCGCAGCGCGCGGAAGAACGTCTCGGAGGTGAGGTCCTCGGCGAGCGCCTGCGAGCGGGTGCGGTAGTAGAGGAAGCGGTAGACCGAGCCCTGGTAGTGGTCGTAGAGCAGGCCGAAGGCCTCGGAGTCGCCGCCGCGGGCGAGCTCGACGAGCGCGATCAGTCGGCTGCGGTCGGCCTCGGACTCCTCCGAGGACGCGGCGAGGTCGTGGTCGCCGTAGCGGTCGCCGGGCTCGCCCGAGCCGGTGTCGACGCCGTCGGCGAGCGCCTCGGTGAAGAGGACCCCGAACCGGGCGTCGGGGCCGCCGCCGGCCACGGAGAGCGCGAGGGACGGCTGCAGGATCTGCGCCACGGCGCGGCGCAGTGCGTCGAGACCGCGTGAAGCCGCGTGACCGTCCGTCTGCATGGAGATGGGTCCCTCCCCCGCCGGCTCATGCCCGAGTCGACGTTCCACCCTAGGTGAACACGTGTGCCCTGGACCACACGAACTCATGCCCACTACGTCACACCAATGCGGCGTGTCGGCGAAGTTTTACCTTCGGGACGGTTTAGGGCTATCGCGGGAAGCGCGGGCGGCGGCCGCGCAGCGCGACGGCCGCGGCGACGGCCCCGCCGACGCCGCCGGCGGCGGCCCCGACGAGCAGGCCGGCCCGGGCGGCCTTGCGGCCGGTGCGGTAGTCGCGCACCCGCCACCCCTCGCGGCGGGCGTGCGCCCGCAGCTTCGCGTCGGGGTTGATGACGCAGGGGTCGCCGACGAGGGAGAGCATCGGCAGGTCGTTGTAGGAGTCCGAGTACGCCGAGCAGCGGGCCAGGTCGAGCCCCTCTCGCGCCGCGAGCGCCTTGATGGCCTCGGCCTTGGCCGGGCCGTGCAGCAGGTCGCCGACCAGCTTGCCCGTGTAGACGCCGTCCTCGTGCTCGCTCACCGTGCCGAGGGCGCCGGTGAGGCCGAGCCGGCGGGCGATGATCCGCGCGATCTCGATCGGCGCGGCGGTGACCAGCCACACCCGCTGCCCCTCGTCGAGGTGCAGCTGCGCCAGCGCGCGGGTGCCGGGCCAGATCCGGTGCGCCATGCCCTCGTCGAAGATCTCCTCGCCGAGCGCCTCGAGCTCGGCCACGGTGTGACCGGCGATGAAGCTCAGCGCGGAGTTGCGGGCCTCGGCCACGTGCTCGGGATCCTCGACGCCGACGACGCGGAAGTACATCTGCTTCCAGGCCGCGCCGAGGATCTCGCGGGTGGTGAAGAACTCGCGCCGGTGCAGCCCGCGGGCGAGGTGGAAGATGCTCGCGCCCTGCATGACCGTGTTGTCGACGTCGAAGAACGCTGCGGCCGCCGGGTCGGCGGGCGACGCGAGCGCGGTCTCGACCTCGGTGACGGCGGCGGCGGCCTCCCCGGCCATGACCGAGCGCTGCTGCAGGTCGAGCGGACGGCGCGACCTGTCCGGAGGCGGCATGCCTAAACCCTAGACTCCTGCCCATGTCCGGCCATCCGACCGACGTCGCGGGGCTGCTGGCCGCCGCAGCGGCCGAGAGCCCGGACCGGCTGGCGCTGGTCGAGGCCGGCGGGCGCACCCTCACCTGGGCCGACCTGGACGACGAGGTCGGGCGGCTCGCCACCGGCCTGTCGGCGTCCGGGCTGGTGGCCGGTCAGCGGGTGCTGATGGCGCTCGGCAACCGGATCGAGTTCGTCACCACCTACCTCGGCGTGCTGCGCGCGCAGGCCGTGGCCGTGCCGGTGAACCCGCGCGCCACCGCGGGCGAGATCGCCCGGATGACCGCCGACTCCGGGGCCCGCATCGTGGTGGCCGACGCCGACACCGTCGCCGTCGTCCGGGAGGCGATGGACCTGCTGGCCCGCGCCGTCGCGGGCGACGCCACCGCGCTGGAGCGCGTCGACGACGACCTGCTCGAGCGCGCGGTGACGCCGCGGGTGGTGGTGGCCGGCGCCACGCTGCAGCCGGGGGAGCGGTCCTACGACCACCTGCGCGCCGACGCGGCCCGCTGGGTGCCGCCGCTCACCGACCCGGAGCGGCTGGCCGCGCTGCTCTACACCAGCGGTACCTCCGGCCGGCCGCGGGCGGCGATGCTCACCCACCGCGCGCTGGCCGCGAACATCGAGCAGGTGGCGGCCATCGAGCCGCCGATGATCCACGGCGACGACGTCGTGCTCGGCGTACTGCCGCTGTTCCACGTCTACGGCCTCAACGGCGTGCTCGGCAGCGTGCTGCGCCACCGCGCCAAGCTCGTGCTCGCCGACGGCTTCGACCCCGAGGGCACCCTCGACCTGGTCGACGACGAGGCGATCAGCGTGCTGCCGGTGGCGCCGGCGGTGTTCGCCCACTGGCGCGACGTCGACCTCGACGGCCGGCTCGGGCCGGTGCGGCTCGTGCTCTGCGGGTCCGCGCCGCTGGCGCCCGAGGTGGCCGAGGCGTTCGCCACGCGCACGGGAATCGCCGTGCACCAGGGCTACGGCCTCACCGAGGCCGCGCCCGTCGTCACGAGCACGCTGCGCTCGGAGTCGCCGTCCCGCGGGACGGTGGGGCGGGCGCTCGACGGCATCGAGATCAAGCTGGTCGACGAAGGGGGCCTCGCAGTGGTGGGCGACGACCCCGGCGAGATCTGCATCCGCGGCGCCAACCTGTTCTCCGGCTACTGGCCCGACGGCTCCGGCGGTCCCGACGACGAGGGCTGGTGGGCCACCGGCGACGTCGGGTTCCTCGACCGCGAGGGCGACGTGTTCCTCGTCGACCGGGTCCGCGAGCTCGTCATCGTCTCCGGCTTCAACGTCTACCCCGTCGAGGTCGAGGACGTCGTCCGCGAGGTCGACGGCGTCGGCGACGCCGCCGTGATCGGCGTCCCCGACGACCTCACCGGCGAGGCGGTGGTGGCCTACGTGGTGGCGCCGGATCCGCGCGCCGACCTCGAGGCGGCGGTGCGCGAGCACTGCGAGCAGCGGCTGGCCCGGTTCAAGGTGCCGACCCGGATCGAGGTGGTCGACGAGCTGCCGCACGGCGTCACCGGCAAGGTGCAGAAGGGCCGGCTCCGCAACCAGGAGCGGCGGCGGGTCCTCGGGCTCCTGGAATGACCGCTCGGGTCACCCTCTACTCCCGCCCCGGCTGCCACCTGTGCGACGAGGCCCGGGCCGTCGTCGAGGCGGTGTGCGCGGAGACGGGGGAGTCGTACACCGAGGTCGACATCGACGCCGACGGCTTCGACCGGGCGCTCCGGGCGCGGTTCACCGAGGAGGTGCCGGTCACCTTCGTCGACGGCCGCCAGCACGACTTCTGGCGGGTCGACCCCGACCGGCTCCGGGCGGCACTCGGCTGACTGTCCTTCGGGGTGTGGTGGCCGCGCGCGTAACACGCCGGGTCTCGCCGTCAAGGATCCGCTTCGCTCCCGCTTCGCGGCGCGCTTCGCGCGTCCTTGACCTGCGAGCCTCGTCCGGCGTGTTCCGACGGCGCACGTACGGCGGGCTCCGCCACGCCGTCCGCGCAGGCGCGGCCACCAGGCCGTTCCGGGGCACTTGGCCGAGAAAACTGGACACATCACCCCGGTTTCCGGCCCCGGATGTCCAGGTTCGTACGCCCACTGGTAGCGAAGTGACACCAGGTGAAGGTGGGGCGCCCGCGCATGCGGGCGGCGCGGGCGGAGCCCGTGCCGACGCGCGCCGTGGATCCGCCGGCGGGACCCGCGGTCAAGGGCGGCCGTAGGCCGTCGCGCAGCGACCGGAGCGAAGCGAGCCCTTGACGGCGAGTGCCGGTCGGATACGCGCGCGGGCGCCCTGACAGTTTCCCCGAGGGACGGCGGCGCAACCCCGCTCCGTGTGGCGCGGGTCACGTGTGGTAGCACGCAGGGCCGCTCGTTTTGTTCTCCCGTTCACAACGCTCTTACAGTGACCGAGCCGTCGGCGGATCGCACCGAAAACCCTGCGCGCTACGAAGCGCGGGACCCGGCGGCTGGGAAGAAGAGCTGTGACCGCACGGAGCACGAGCGAGAGCGCCCGGGACATCCCCGAGGCCACGGTCGCCCGCCTGCCCGTGTACCTGCGAGCCCTCACCACGCTGGCCGAGGCCGGCACGAGCACCTGCTCGAGCGAGGACCTCGCGGGCGCGGCCGGCGTCAACAGCGCCAAGCTCCGCAAGGACCTCTCCTACCTGGGCAGCTACGGCACCCGCGGGGTCGGCTACGAGGTCGACTACCTGCGCTACCAGATCGCCCGCGCCATCGGTCTCACCCAGGACTGGCCCGTCGTCATCGTCGGCATCGGCAACCTGGGGCACGCGCTGGCCAACTACTCCGGGTTCCGCAGCCGCGGCTTCCGGGTGGTCGCGCTGCTCGACAAGGACACCGCCCGGCACGGCGAGCTCGTCGCCGGCGTCGAGGTGCGGCCCTTCGACGACCTCGAGCGGATCGTCCGGGACAACGAGGTCGCGATCGGCGTCATCGCCGCCCCGGCCGCGGCGGCCCAGGACGTCGCCGACCGGATGGTCGCCTGCGGCATCACGAGCATCCTCAACTTCGCGCCCGCGGTGATCGCGGTGCCGGACGGCGTCGACGTGCGCAAGGTCGACCTCTCGATCGAGCTGCAGATCCTCGCCTTCCACGAGCAGCGCAAGGCGCAGGACGACGCTGCGGAGGCCGCGGGATGAACACCCCACTCGGTCTTCCCTCCCCCGCTCCGCTCCTCCGCCGGACAACCGAGCGGGGACCCGGATGAGCGTCCTCGTCGTGGGTGTCTCCCACAACTCCGCGCCGGTGAGCCTGCTCGAGCAGGTCGCGCTCGACGACGACGGCGTCCAGAAGCTGCTCGCCGACACCGTCGCCCTCGAGCACGTCACCGAGGTCGCGGTCATCTCCACCTGCAACCGGGTCGAGGTCTACGCCGAGGTCGACCGGTTCCACGGCAGCGTCGAGGCCGTCTCGCGGCTGCTCGTCGACCGCGCGGGCGAGTCCACCGAGGCGATGCTCCCCCACCTCTACGTGCACTACGACGACGGCGCCGTGTCGCACCTGTTCCAGGTGGCCGCCGGCCTCGACTCGATGGCGGTGGGCGAGGGCCAGGTGCTCGGCCAGACCCGCGAGGCGCTGCGGCTCGGCCAGGAGCTCGGCACCGTCGGGCCCGCCCTCAACGTGCTCTTCCAGCAGGCGCTGCGGGTCGGCAAGCGCTCCCGCGCCGAGACCGGCATCGACCAGGTCGCGCCGTCGCTGGTCACCGCCGGCCTCGAGCGCAGCGACGACGCCGTCGGCGCGATCACCGGCAAGGACGTCGTGGTGGTCGGCGCCGGCGCCATGGCCGGCCTCGCCGTCGCCACCGTGCGGCGGCTCGGTGCCGGCCGGGTCAGCGTCGTCAACCGCACCGCGGCCCGCGCCGACCGGCTCGCCGGCGAGCACGGCGCCGTGCCCGCCGGGCTCGAGACGCTGCCCCAGGCGCTCGCCACCGCCGACGTCGTGATCACCTGCACCGGCGCCACCGGCGTGATCGTCACCCACGAGATGCTCGCCCGGGCCCGCACGGGCGCCGAGCGGCCGCTCGCCGTCATCGACATCGCGCTGCCGCACGACGTGGAGCCGTCGGTGGCCGACCTGCCCGGCGTCACCCTCATCGGCCTCGAGCAGCTCGGCGCGATGCTCCAGCACACCGAGGTCGGCCGCGAGGTCGTCGAGGTGCGGCGGATCGTCGCCGACGAGGTCGCCTCGTTCCTCACCGCCCGCCGGCAGAGCAGCGTCACCCCCACCGTGGTGGCGCTCCGCTCGATGGCCACCTCCGTGGTCGACGCCGAGATGGCCCGGCTCGACGCCCGGCTGCCCGGGCTCGACCAGGCCGCCCGCGACGAGATCCGGCAGGCCGTCCGCCGGGTCGCCGACAAGCTGCTCCACGAGCCGACCGTCCGGGTCAAGGAGCTCGCCGACCAGCAGGGCGCCGTCTCCTACGCCGCCGCGCTGGCCGAGCTGTTCGCCCTCGACCCCGAGGCCGTCGACGCCGTCACCCGTCCGGTGACCGCGGTCGAGGCGGGGGAGGAGCAGCCATGACGGCCACCGCCACCTCCACCGTGCGCGTCGGCACCCGTGCCAGCCTGCTCGCCACCACCCAGGCCGAGCAGGTCGCCGCGATGATCCGCGACACCCTCGGCCGCGGTGCCGAGCTCGTCGAGATCGCCACCGACGGCGACCGCACCCAGGCGGCCGGCACCCCGATCACCGACCTCGAGGCCGCCGGCGGCGTCGGGATCTTCGTGAGCGCGCTGCGCGCGGCCCTGCTCGACGGCCGGGTCGACGTCGCCGTGCACTCCCTCAAGGACCTCCCCACCGCGCCCGCCGACGGCATCGCGCTCGCCGCCGTGCCGCCGCGCGAGGACCCGCGCGACGTCGTCGTCGCCCGCGACGGCCTGACCCTCGGCGAGCTGCCCGTCGGCAGCCGCATCGGCACCGGCTCGCCGCGCCGCGTCGCCCAGCTGCACGCGCTCGGCCTCGGCCTCGAGGTCGTCGGCGTGCGCGGCAACGTCGACACCCGCGTCGGCAAGGTCCGCGCCGGCGAGCTCGACGCCGTCCTGCTCGCCCGCGCCGGGCTGGCCCGGATCGGCCGGCTCGACGACGCCACCGAGGTGCTCGACCCGATCCAGATGCTGCCCGCGCCCGGCCAGGGCGCCCTCGCGGTCGAGTGCCGCGACGGCGACCCGCTCGCCGCCGAGCTCGCCCGGCTCGACCACCCGGCCAGCCGGGCCGCCGTCGAGGCCGAGCGGGCCGTGCTCGCCCGGCTCGAGGCCGGCTGCTCCTCACCCGTCGGCGCGCTCGCCGAGGTCGTCGAGGGCGACGACGGCGAGGAGCTGTGGGTGCGGGCCGTCGTGCTCTCCACCGACGGCGCGCTCGACGTCCGCCGCTCCGCGTCCGGCCGGCTCGACGACGCCACCGGACTCGGCGTCCGGCTCGCCGAGGAGCTGCTCGCCGAGGGCGCCGCCGAGCTCGGCTCCCCGCCCTGACCGCCACCGACCGCAGGACCCCGCACCACCCGAACCGCCCACAGCCCGACCCCCTGATCGCAGAGGTGCACCACGCATGACAAGCAAGACCGTTCCCTCCGCCGCCGACCGGCTCGCCCTCGCCTGGGTGTCGTTCGTGGGCAGCGGCCCCGGTGACCCCGAGCTGCTGACGGTCCGGGCCGTCGACCTGATCAAGCGGGCCGACGTCGTCGTCACCGAGACCCAGGAGCACGGCGACCTGGTGCGTGCGCTGCTCGGCCTGCCCGCCCCGGCCGAGCCGGTCGACCTCGAGGGCGAGGAGCCCGTCGAGGCGCCCGGGCCCGAGATCGTCGACGGCGGCTTCGGTGAGGACGGCCAGCCGCTCACCCACGCCGCCCGCGCCAAGGTCGTCGTCAAGCACGCCAAGCGCGGCCTGCACGTCGTCCGGCTGCTCACCGGCGACCCGTTCCTCTACGCCTCCGGGCCCGAGGAGGCCCAGGCCGTGGCCAAGGCGGGCATCGGGTTCGAGATCGTCCCCGGTGTCTCCTCGGTGGCCGCCGTGCCGGCGTACGCGGGCATCCCGCTCACCACCCGCGACCACCGCGAGGTCGCGGTGCTCACCTGCCCCGAGCGCGTCGACAAGGTCGACTGGAGCGAGTACGCCGACGACCGCACCCTCGTGCTGCTGTCGTCGGTGAACCGGATCGGCGAGATCGCCGAGCGGCTCGTCGCCGCCGGCCGGCCCGCCGAGACCCCCGTCGCGATGACCCGCGTCGGCACCACCACCGCCCAGGAGACCGTCACCTCGACGCTCGCCTCCGTGGCCGCCGACGCCAAGGCCGCCGGCATGACGCCGCCCGCGGTGATCGTCGTCGGCGCCGTCGTCGACCTGCGCCAGACGCTGTCGTGGTTCGAGACCAAGCCGCTGTTCGGCTGGCGGGTGCTCGTGCCGCGCACCAAGGACCAGGCCGCCTCGCTGTCGGTCCGGCTGCGTGGCTTCGGCGCGGTGCCGGAGGAGGTGCCGACCATCTCGGTCGAGCCGCCCCGCAACCCGCTGCAGATGGACAAGGCCGTCCGCGGCCTCGTCGAGGGCCGCTACGAGTGGATCGCCTTCACCTCGGTGAACGCCGTCAGGGCGGTGCGCGAGAAGTTCGAGGCCTACGGCCTGGACGCCCGGGCGTTCTCCGGCCTCAAGATCGCCGCGGTCGGCGACAAGACCGCCCAGGCGATCGCCGACTGGGGCCTGCGTGCCGACCTGGTGCCCTCGGGAGAGCAGTCCGCCGCCGGCCTGCTCGAGGACTGGCCCGAGTTCGACGAGGTGCTCGACCCGATCAACCGGGTCTTCCTGCCCCGCGCCGACATCGCCACCGAGACCCTCGTGGCCGGGCTCATCGACCTCGGCTGGGAGTGCGACGACGTCACCGCGTACCGGACCGTGCGGGCCACCCCGCCGCCGGCGCCGACGCGCGACGCCATCAAGACCGGCAAGTTCGACGCCGTCGTCTTCACCTCCTCCTCCACGGTGCGCAACCTCGTCGGCATCGCCGGCAAGCCGCACCCCTCGACGGTGATCGCGGTCATCGGTCCGGCCACCGCCAAGACCGCCGAGGAGCACGGCCTGCGGGTCGACGTGATGGCGCCCAAGCCGGACGTCGACGAGCTGGTCACCGCGCTGGCGGACTTCGGTGCCGCCCGCCGGGTCGCCGCGATCGAGGCCGGCGAGCCGGTCACCAAGCCGTCCGAGCGCAAGCCCGGCGCGCGCCGCAAGGCCTCCTCGCGCTAGTAATAGGGCCATGAGCGACGTCCCGCGGCCCGTCGTCCGCCCGCGCCGGTTGCGGCGGACGGCGGCGCTGCGGTCGCTCGTGGCCGAGACCTCGCTCGAGCCCCGGCAGCTGATCCTGCCGGTGTTCGTGCGCGAGGGGATCTCCGAGCCGCAGCCGATCTCGTCGATGCCGGGCGTGGTGCAGCACAGCCGCTCCTCGCTGCTGGC
Organism: uncultured Actinomycetota bacterium; assembly: GCA_963780355.1. Lineage (GTDB taxonomy): Bacteria > Actinomycetota > Actinomycetes > Propionibacteriales > Nocardioidaceae > Nocardioides. The sequence continues at coordinate 152,584 of CAWABT010000001.1, read as the reverse complement.
TGCGGCCGCCGAGGCCGCCGACCTCGGCCTCGGCGGGATCATGATCTTCGGCGTCCCCGCCACCAAGGATGCCCGCGGCTCCGGCGCCGTCGACCCCGGCGGCGTGCTCAACCGCGCGATCACCGAGGTGGTCGGCGAGGTGGGCGACGCGCTGCCGGTGATGGCCGACCTCTGCCTCGACGAGTTCACCGACCACGGCCACTGCGGCGTGCTCACGCCCGACGGCCGGGTCGACAACGACGCCACCCTGGAGATCTACGCCGAGATGGCGGTCGCGCAGGCCGCCGCCGGCGTCGACCTGGTCGGCCCCAGCGGGATGATGGACGGCCAGGTGGCCGTGGTCCGGCAGGCGCTGGACGGCGCCTCGCACACCGACGTCGCGATCCTCGCCTACTCCACGAAGTACGCCTCGGCGTTCTTCGGCCCGTTCCGCGAGGCCGTCGACTCCTCGCTCCAGGGCGACCGGAAGACCTACCAGCAGGACGTCCGCAACGGCGTCGAGGGCGTGCGCGAGGCGCTGCTCGACGTCGAGCAGGGCGCCGACCTGGTGATGGTGAAGCCGGCCCTCGGCTTCCTCGACGTCGTCCGCCGGGTGCGCGACGCCGTCGACGTGCCGGTGGCCGCCTACAACGTGTCCGGCGAGTACGCCATGGTCGAGGCGGCCGCGGCCCGCGGCTGGATCGACCGCGAGCCCGCGATCCTCGAGACGCTGACGTCGATCCGACGGGCCGGTGCCGACGTCGTGCTCACCTACTGGGCGGCCGAGGCCGCCCGGCTGCTGCGGTAGCGACGCGGCGGTGGTTGAGCCGCGAGCTCTGCGAGCGTGTCGAAACCTCGGAGCCGACTCACCCAGCCCGACCGATCAGCCGATCAGGTTCTGGATGCAGGCCTCGAGCTCGTTCTGCTGCGTGAGCGGCAGGTCGACGACGCCCTGAGCCGTGCAGCGCGCGAGCGCCTCGGCGCGGGAGATCGTGTCGTCGACCGGCGGGACGCCGGTGTCGGGAACGGAGGGCGTGCTCGGGACCTGCGGGGTGTCCGGGGTCGGGTCCGGGGCGGGGGCGTCGGGCACGGGGTCGCCGTCGCCCCCGCCGGTGCCGCCACCGGTGGTGCCGCCGGTGCTGCCACCGGTGCTGCCACCGGTCGAGCCGGAGCCGCCGTCGGTCGAGCCGCCGCCACCGTTGCCGCCGCGACCGCCCTGGCCGCGGCCGCCGCCGTTGCTCGGGGCGGGCGGGAGCGGGGCGATGACGCCGCCGGCGACGGTGCCGTCGGGCACCGACATGTAGTCGCCGGAGAGGTAGTTGTTCATGATCTCGAGGACCAGGTCGACGTAGGCCTGCGAGTGGTTGTAGCGGTAGACCGAGGCGCGCTGGCCGCCGACCGTCGAGAGGTCGTCGGAGCCGGAGCAGAGGTAGACGGCCGTGGCCAGCGCCGCGTCGTCGATGTCCTGCGGGTTGCGCTCGCCGTCGCCGTCGGCGTCGACGCCCACGACCGCCCAGGTGGACGGGATGAACTGCATCGGGCCGACCGCGCGGTCGAAGACCGCGTCGTTGTCGAACCGGGCCGCGTCGGTGTCGCGGATGACCGCGGTGCTGTTCGAGCCGTCGAGCGGGATGCCGTAGATGCCGGGCTGGGCGAGACCGTCGCTGTCGAGGGCGTTGCCGCCGAAGCGACCGTGGTTGGACTCGACCCGGCCGATCGCCGCGACCAGCTGCCAGGTGATGTGGCAGGACTTGTCGGCGGCGTTGATGACGGTCTCGGCCCGCTGGTAGGCGGCGAGCGCCGAGGCGGGGATGCCGTTGGTGGAGGAGTTCGCCACGATCTGGTCGAAGTCGGCGCGGTTGCCGTCGAAGGCGGAGCCGACGGCGTCCGGCGACGAGACCGAGGCCGGGGCCTCGATCGCCTCGGAGGGCACCTCGGCACCGTCCGGGAGGCCCGGCGTGGTGTCGTCGCCCGCCGAGGCCGTCGTGGCAGTGTTGGCCGTCGCGAGGCTCGCCGTCCATGCGGCCGAGAGAAGAGCCAGGGGAACGATCGTCGTCGCTCGCTTGAGGCGGCTGGATCGTGTGGTGGACAAGAGAATCTCCTGGAAACGTTGCCGGTCAGCGCGTTCTACCCCATGTGCGCCGTCACAATCCCCAACGAGGTATTTCCCGCGAAGTTACGACGACGGTATGGACCAGTGCCCCCGAGCGCACCCGTACTCGCCAGTATGTCCCGTCGGTGTGACGCCAAACACGCAATGTGGTCCGGCCCACGTCCCGCGTCCCCCGAATGGGACCCGTGGGGACGATGGCGGACAATGAGACCGTGAACAGCGCGGCGACGATGCCCGCCGATCCGGTGCCGGCGTCAAGACGGCTCTTCGAGCGCGCGCGCGAGGTGATCCCGGGCGGCGTGAGCTCTCCGGTGCGCGCGTTCAACGCGGTCGGCGGCTCCCCCCGGTTCATCCGCTCGGCGCAGGGCGCCTGGCTCACCGACGTCGACGGCCACGAGTACGTCGACCTGGTCGGCTCCTGGGGCCCGATGCTGCTGGGCCACGCCCACCCCGAGGTGCTGGCCGCGGTCGGCGCCGCCGTCGCGCGGGGCACCTCGTTCGGCACGCCCACCGAGCCCGAGGTCGAGCTGGCCGAGGAGATCGTGGCGCGCACGCCGGTCGAGCGGGTGCGGTTCGTGTCGTCCGGCACCGAGGCCACCATGTCGGCGATCCGGCTGGCCCGCGGCTTCACCGACCGCGACCTCGTCGTGAAGTTCGCCGGTTGCTACCACGGCCACGTCGACAGCCTGCTGGCCTCGGCCGGGTCCGGCGTCGCCACGCTGGCCATCCCCGGTACACCGGGGGTCCCCGAGTCCGCGGCGGCGCTCACCATCGTGCTGCCGTACCACGACCGGGCCGCCGTCGAGGCCGCGTTCGCGGAGCACGGCGACCGCATCGCCTGCCTCATCACCGAGGCCGCCCCCGGCAACATGGGCGTCGTCGCGCCCGAGCCCGGCTACAACGGCTTCCTGGCCGAGACCTGCCGCCGGCACGGCGCGCTGTTCGTCAGCGACGAGGTGATGACCGGGTTCCGTGCCTCCCGCGAGGGACAGTGGGGTCTCGACGGCATGGCCGAGGGCTGGGCGCCGGACCTGATGACCTTCGGCAAGGTGATGGGCGGCGGCTTCCCGGCCGCGGCCTTCGGCGGCCGTGCCGACGTGATGTCGCTGCTCGCGCCCGAGGGGCCCGTCTACCAGGCCGGCACGCTGAGCGGGAACCCCGTGGCCACCACGGCCGGCCTCGCCACGCTGCGGCTCGCCACCGACGACGTCTACGCCCGCATCACCGAGGCGGGGGAGACCGTCAAGCGGGCCACCTCCGACGCCCTCACGGCGGCCGGCGTCGCGCACACCGTGTCGAGCGCGGGCACGATGTTCTCGGTGTTCTTCACCGAGGGTCGGGTCCGCGACTTCGCCGACGCCTCGCGCACCGACGTCGGCGCCTACGCCTCGTTCTTCCACGCCATGCTCGGCCAGGGCGTCTACCTGCCGCCGTCCGCGTTCGAGGCGTGGTTCCTGTCATCGGCCCATGACGACCGCGCCGTCCAGCACATCCTGGCCGCGCTGCCCCGCGCCGCGTCGGCCGCCGCCCACCGTCAATCCGTGGAGGCCAAGAAATGACGACCCCCGACACCGTCGTGCACCTGCTGCGCCACGGCGAGGTGCACAACCCCGAGGGCCTGCTCTACGGACGGCGCGACGGGTTCCACCTGTCCGACCTCGGCCGCTCGATGGCCGAGCGGGTGGCGGCCGTCGTCGGCGACCGCGACATCGTGCACGTGCGCTCCTCGCCGCTGGAGCGGGCCCGCGAGACGGCCGCACCGCTGGCCGAGGCCCGGCAGCTCGAGGTGGAGATCGACGAGCGGGTGCTCGAGTCGGAGAACCGGTTCGAGGGCGCCCAGTTCGGCAAGGGCCGCAACCCGCTGCGCCACCCCCGCAGCTGGTGGCTGCTGCGCAACCCGTGGAAGCCCTCCTGGGGCGAGCCCTACAAGGAGATCGTGGCGCGGATGATGGCCGCGGTACACGACGCCCGCGAGGCCGCCGTCGGCCACGAGGCCGTGATCGTGTCGCACCAGCTACCGATCTGGACCACGCGGCTGCACGTGGAGCGGCGCTCGTTCCTGCACGACCCGCGCCGGCGCCAGTGCACGCTGTGCTCGCTCACGTCGCTGCACTTCGTGGGCGACCAGGTCACCCAGGTCTCCTACAGCGAGCCCGCGGGCGACCTCATCCCGATCGCCGACCGCAAGGACGTCTTCTCCTCCGGTGGCAACCCCGGCGAGGTCGACGACCCCCGGGAGAACCCGTCCTGACCCGCCTGCTCGCCCTGCTCCTGGTGCCCGTCCTGCTGCTCGGCGCCGGGTGCACCGACCTCGGCAGCACCGGCGACCTCGACTACGTGCCGGGCGACGGCCAGGTGCACCAGGTCGACCGGGGCGAGCGTGGCGACGCCGTCGACATCTCCGGCGACTCCCTCCAGGGCGACCCGGTCGACCTCGCCGAGCTGCGCGGCACGATCGTGGTCCTCAACGTGTGGGGGTCGTGGTGCAACCCGTGCCGCAAGGAGGCCCCGCTGCTCGTCGAGGCGGCGAAGCAGCTGGGCGACCAGGCTGAGTTCGTGGGGCTGTTCGCGCGGTCGAACGACCTGACGGCCGCCCTCGCGTTCGAGCGCGAGTACGGCATCTCCTACCCCACGGTGAACGACGACGGCGAGTCGCTGCTGAAGCTGGGGAAGTACTCCCCGCCGGCCGTCCCGAGCACCATCGTCCTCGACGACGAGGGCCGGGTCGCGGCCCTGTTCTCGGGCGAGGTGCCGTCGACCACCACGCTGGTGCAGGTCGTCGAGGACGTCGCGGCCGAAGGCGACTGACGTGGCCGAGTGGTTCCAGAGCCAGGCGGCCACCGGCTCGCTGGCGCTCGCGCTGCCGGTGGCGGCGATCGCCGGGCTGGTGTCGTTCTTCAGCCCGTGCGTGATCCCGCTGCTGCCGGGCTACCTGTCCTACGCCACCGGCCTCAGCGGCGCCGACCTCGCGGCGGGCGAGGCCGACCGCCGTCGCGGCCGGATGCTGCTCGGGTCGGCGCTGTTCGTGCTCGGCTTCACCGTGGTGTTCGTGGTGGTGGGTGCCTCGCTCGGCACCGCCGGGTTCTGGCTGCGGCGGCAGCAGGACACGATCTCGCTGGTGATGGGCGTGCTGCTCATCCTGCTCGGGCTGGTGTTCGCCGGCGTCGTCCCGCTCCTCCAGCGCGAGTGGCGGATCCACACCCTGCCCGGCGTCGGGCTCGGTGCCGCACCGTTCATCGGCGCGCTGTTCGCGCTCGGCTGGACGCCGTGCATCGGCCCCACCTACGCCGTCATCATCAACCTCACCTACTCCGACGCCACCGCCTCGCGCGGCGCCGTGCTCTCCGCGGCCTACGCTCTCGGGCTCGGGATCCCGTTCGTGCTCGCCGGCCTCTTCTACCGGCGCGCGCTCGGGGCACTCTCGTGGGTGCGCCGCCACCAGCTCGTCGTGATGCGGGTCGGCGGCGCGATGCTCGTGATCGTCGGGATCCTGCTCGTCTCCGGCTGGTGGGACTGGGCCGTGCAGTGGGTGCAGGTGCGATTAGTGAGCAGTTTTGAGATGCCCCTATGACGGCACAGTTGGGCACGGCTCACGGTGATGGTCCCGTTTCGAGGACCCCCGGTGGCCGCCGCCGGGGCGAGCTGGAAGCCCGCGAGCTGGGCCGCTGGCTGTGGCGGCAGGTCACCTCGATGCGCACCGCGCTGGTGCTGCTCCTGCTGCTGGCGCTGGCCGCCGTGCCGGGGTCGGTGATCCCGCAGGAGGGCGTCGACTCGCTGGCGACGTCGCGCTGGAAGGACGCCCACCCCGACCTCACGCCGGTCTACGAGAGGCTCGGGCTGTTCTCGGTGTACGACTCGGTGTGGTTCTCGGCGATCTACCTGCTGCTGGTGATGTCGCTGGTCGGCTGCATCGTGCCGCGCACCTTCCACTACGCCCGCGGCCTGCGCACCCCGCCGCCACGCACCCCGCGTCATCTCTCCCGACTCCCCGACCACGCCTCGTACCGCACCGACGACGACGTCGACGCCGTGCTCCAGCGGGCCCGAGAGGTGCTCGGCCGCCGGCACCGGCTGCGGGCCGACGACGATGACGACAGCGTCGGCGGCGAGCGGGGCCGACTGCGCGAGGTCGGCAACCTGCTCTTCCACCTCTCGGTGCTCGTGGTGCTGGCCGGGTTCGCCGTCGGCGGGCTGTTCGGCTACCAGGGCGGCGTGGTCGTCGTCCGCGGCGACACCTTCGTCAACACCTCCACGCAGTACGACGACTTCGACCCCGGCAGCCTGTTCCGCGCCGAGGACCTCGACCCGTTCACCTTCACCGTCGACGACTTCGACCTGGAGTGGAACGTGCAGCCGGACTCGGTCCAGGGCCAGGACTTCTCGGCGCCGCTCAGCTACGCCGAGGGCACCGGTGCGCGCGACGAGAAGTACGACCTGCGCGTCAACCACCCGCTCACCATCGGCGGCACCGACATCTTCCTGCTGGGTCACGGCTACGCACCGGTGATCACCGTGCGCGACGCGAAGGGTGACGTCGTCAGCTCCGGCCCGGCGGTCTTCCTGCCGCAGGACTCCTCGTTCGTGTCGTTCGGTGTGGTGAAGGCCCAGTCCGCGCGGCCCCAGCTCGGGCTGGAGGGCCTGTTCTTCCCCACCGACATCGAGGGCGACGGCGAGCCGGCGTCGGTCTTCCCCGACGACCACGACCCGCTGGTGTCGATGACGGCGTGGACCGGCGACCTCGGCTACGACAGCGGCGCGCCGCAGTCGGTCTACGCCCTCGACACCACGAACGCCACCCAGGTCACCAAGGCCGACGGCCAGCCGTTCCGCGTCGACCTGCGGCCCGGGCAGCGGGTGAAGCTGCCCGACGGCCTCGGCTCGGTGGAGTTCGAGGGCGTCGAGCCGTGGGTCCGGCTCCAGGTGAGCCAGACGCCGGGCAAGCGGATCGCGCTGCTGGGCGTCGTCCTCGCGCTGATCGGGCTGCTCGGCTCGCTGTTCGTGCGGCCGCGGCGGGTCTGGGTGCGCGCCCGTCGGGACGGGGCTGGCACGATGGTCGACGTCGCGGTGCTCGACCGGTCCGGCAACGGCGAGGCCGCCGAGGTGCTCGAGCGGATCGTCGCCCAGCTGCGGGGCGAGCCCGCCGATCGCGCTGATCCGGAGGAGAGGTCATGAGCAACGAGGCCTGGGAGGCCCTGAGCAACCAGGCGGTCGCCGCCGCCGGGATCGTCTACTTCGGGGCGCTGCTCGTGCACCTGGCCGAGTGGGCCGCGCTGCGCGGGGTCGCCGAACCGGCCGCCGTCGCGAGCCGATCGGAGGGCGGCGTCGCCGTCGCCACCCCGCCGCCGTCACCGGAGCCGGAGCGCCGGGTCGCCTTCCTCGGCCGGCTCGGCGTGATGCTCACCGGCATCGCCGCCGCCGCCCACCTGGTGTCGCTGGTCGGGCGCGGAATGGCCGCCGACCCGAACCGGGTGCCCTGGGGCAACATGTACGAGTTCACGCTGTCCGGCACCTTCGTCGTCACGGTGATGTACCTGGCGCTGCGCCGTCGCTACCGGCTCGCGTGGATGGCGCCGCTCGTCGTCGCGTTCGTGCTCGCCACCCTGATGGTGGGCGTGATCTGGCTGCACGACCCGGTGGCGCCGCTCACCGACGCGCTCAACTCCCCCTGGCTCGTGATCCACGTGATCTCCGCGATCATCGCCACCGGCGCCTTCACCCTGGGCGGCATCACGTCGGCCGTCTACCTGGTGAAGCTGCGCAAGGGCGACGCCGTCACCGGGCTGCTCGCGCGGGCGCCGTCACTGCCGGCCCTGGACCGGCTCGCCTACCGCATCCACGCCTTCGCGTTCCCGGTGTGGACCTTCGCGGTGCTCATCACCGGCCCGATCTGGGCCCACGAGGCGTGGTCGCGCTACTGGAACTGGGATCCCAAGGAGGTGTGGGCGTTCATCACCTGGGTCGTCTACGCCGCCTACCTCCACGCCCGCGCGACCGCGGGCTGGAAGGGCCGCAACGCCGCGCTGCTCGCGATGCTCGGCCTGGCGACGCTGTGGTTCAACTTCATCGGCATCAACTACTTCTCGAGCACCTCGCAGCACTCCTACGCCGAGGTCGTGGTCCCCACGTTCGTCGAGCTTGTCGAGACGTCGCAACCGTTCTCGCCGAACTGACCGAACGCCCTCGAGCCGACGACAGCCGGCGGGGCGTCTGGACAGGCTCGACGAACGTCAGTCGCGCGCGTCGGGGTCGTCCTTCTCGAGCCGCTTGCGGTCGAGGTCGCGCAGGAAGTCCTCGTCGTCGTCCGGCGCGACGATCTTCGGCTTCTGCGGACGGCGGACCGGCCGGCGAGGCTGCGGTGTGCTGTCGGCGAGCATGCCCCGCGCCTGGACCACCCGGACCAGGAAGTAGATCGCCAGCCCGAGGACGGCGAGCATGAACAGGAACCTCAGCACACCTCCAATGTAGGCGCCTGCTGGTGACTCCGTACCCTGGAAGGGTGAAGGAGTTCGTCGTCTACACCGGGCTGCGGCTCGTGCTGTTCCTGGCCACCTGGGCGATCGCGATGGGCGTCTCGCTGGCGATCACCGGATCGGCCTCGCTGACCCTCACGTTCCTCATCGCGTTCCTCGTCAGCGGGGTCGGCTCGTACTTCGTGCTGCGCGGCCCGCGGGAGAAGTTGGCCCAGCGGGTCGAGCACCGCGCCAGCCTGGCCTCGGCCAGGTTCGAGGAGATGCGGTCCAAGGAGGACGTCGACTAGCCGGTCAGAGGAGCAGCGCGCCGGCGACGAGCAGGGCCCACACCAGCTCGGCCATGCCGGTCTCCTGCAGCACCGGCACCAGGTCGCGGCCGGTGGCGCCGCCGAGCACGGTGCGGACGGCGGGTGCGGCCACGGCCAGGAAGCCGAGGCCGATCAGCACCCACCACGACGCGAGCGCAGCGATCACCACGACGGCGGCCGCGGCGGCTGCGACGAGGACGACGTACAGCAGTCGGGTGCGGGGCTCGCCGAGCCGGACGGCGAGGGTGATCTTGCCGGCCATCTTGTCGGTGGGCGCGTCGCGCAGGTTGTTGGCCACGAGGATCGCGCAGGCCAGCGCGCCGACCCCGACGCCGGCGGCGAGCGCGGCCCACGACCACTCCTCGCTCTGCACGAAGGCGGTGCCCACGACGGCGACCAGCCCGAAGAACACGAACACCATCACCTCGCCGAGGCCGAGGTAGCCATAGGGCTTCGAGCCGCCGGTGTAGAACCAGGCGGCCGCCACGCTCACGGCGCCGACCAGCACCAGCCACCAGGCCGTGGTGGCCGCCAGCACGAGCCCGGCCACCGCGGCGACCGCGAAGGAGAGGAACGCGGCGCGCTTGACGGCGGCCGGCGCGGCCACCTTCGAGCCCACCAGCCGCAGCGGGCCGACCCGGTCGTCGTCGGTGCCGCGGACGCCGTCGGAGTAGTCGTTGGCGTAGTTGACGCCGACCTGGAGCGCGAGGCTCACCGCGAGAGCCAGCAGCGCCTTCCACCACACGCCGTCACCGTCGTGCGCCGCGACGCCGGTGCCGGCGAGCACGGGCGCGATCGCGGCCGGGAGGGTGCGAGGACGTGCGCCCTGCACCCACTGCCCGACCGTCGCCACGATCGGCGATTCAAGCAGGCACCGCCGCGGTGTCCCGCGCCAGGTGGCGCTCCGCGCTCCGCGCCGCGGGCCCCATGCCGAGCGTCGCGAGGACGACGACGGCCGCGATGACGAGCCAGCCCTCGGTGCCCCACTCCAGGGCGAGGAAGGTGAACACGGCCGGCGCCCAGACGTCGCCGAGGGTGCCGCCGAGGTGCGCGGCGCCCTGGTACTCGCCGAGCCGGTCGGGGTCGGAGAGCTCGGACAGGTAGCCCCAGTGCCCGGCCGACTGGAACAGCTCCGCGCCGGTGACGGTGACGTGCCCGAGCCAGACCAGGAAGATCGTGACCCAGCCGATGGTGTCGTGGGTGACGAGCACGATGCCGCACGAGAGCACGAAGAACCCGGCGCTGATCCGCGAGGCCCGCAGCGACCGCTCCACCGAGTTCACGCCCCGCGCCGCCGCCACCTGGAGCAGCACCGCCATCAGCGTGTTGGTGCCGAACAGCCAGGCCAGCAGCACCCGCGGCGCGTCGGTCTGCTCCACCAGCCACAGCGGGATCACGACGTTCAGCAGCACCTGGTTGGTCGACAGCACCCCGTCGCACAGGTTGAGCGCGAGGAACCCGCGGTTGCGCAGCGCTCCCTTCTGGACGGACTGCTCGACGGCGTCGGGGGTGGCGGTCTCGCGCTCCGGCGCCGGGGGGAGCCGGGTCACGAAGTAGGCGTTGACGAACAGGATCGCCGAGGTGACCCAGGGGACGGCGCGCACCAGGTCGTCGCTCTCGAAGGCGAGGGCCACGCCGCCGATCAGCGCGCCGAGCGTGAAGCCGATGTTGAGCGCGGCGCGCATGTAGGCCTGCGACTGCACCCGCTCCTTCCGGGGCAGGACGGCGATCGTGTAGGCGCCGAACCCGGTGAACCCGGCCGTGGCCACCACCTCGAGCGCCACGATCATCGCCAGGAACCCGCCCATGCCCTCGATGAACGGCCACACCGCGAACAGGCCGGCACTGAGGAACGACCCGATCGCCCAGATCCGCTGGTGCCCGACGAGGTCGGCGGCCCTGCCCATCGGCACCGCGAGCACGAACGAGACGGCGCCCGCCACCGTGAGCCCGAGCCCGACCTGCGCCGCGGTCAGGCCCACGATCTGGGTGAAGAACACCGCACTGCCGGTGAGGAACGTGCCCTGCCCCATCGCGAACAGCACCGACTGCACCGAGAGCCGGCGCGCCAGCGGCGTCGGCGGCAGCACGCGGGCGATCCGCTCTCGTAGGGGCACGGAGACATCGCATCACGACCCCCTAGCCTCGGTCGCGTGAGTTTTCCCGCGTGGCTGGCCGGCGACGGTGCCGAGCCGTGGGTCGTCGAGACGTCGGGCTCGACGGGTCGGCCGAAGCGGGTCGCGCTGTCGCGGCGGGCGGTGCTGGCCGCCGTGGGGGCGAACCAGAGACGGCTGGACTTCGCCGGGCCGTGGGTGCTGATGCTGCCGCCGACGTACGTGGCCGGGCTGATGGTGCAGGCCCGCTCGCTCGCGGCCGGTCACGACCCCCTCGACTCCTGGCCCGACGGCGACGGCTGGTGCACCTCGCTCGTGGCGACCCAGCTGCACCGGATGCTCGACGAGCCCGCCGACGTCGACGCCCTGCGACGCGCGCACACCGTGCTGCTCGGCGGAGGCCCAGTCGACCCGGCGCTGCGCCGTCGCGCCGAGGAGGCCGGCGTCCGGGTGGTCGCCACCTACGGCTCGGCCGAGACCTGCGGCGGCGTCGTCTACGACGGCGTGCCGCTCGACGGCGTGGCGCTCAAGCTGGCGGCGGACAACCGGATCCTCCTCGCCGGCCCGACGCTGTTCGACGGCTACGTCGACGACCCGGAGCTCACCGCCGAGGCGCTGGCGGACGGCTGGTTCGTCACCGCCGACGCCGGCCGGCTCGACCCCGACGGCCGGCTCCAGGTGCTCGGCCGGGTCGACGACGTGGTGGTGAGCGGTGGCGTGAACGTGCCCGGCCCGGCGGTCGCGGCGCGGCTGCGCGAGCACCCCGACGTCCGGGCGGCCGAGGTGGTGGGCGTGCCCGACGAGGAGTGGGGTCACCGGCTGGTCGCCTTCGTCGTGGGCCCGCTCGACCTGGACGCCGCCCGTGACTGGGTGGCTGACGCGCACCCGCGCGAGTGGGCGCCGCGGCAGGTGGTGGTCGTCGACGCGATCCCGCTGCTCGGCAACGGCAAGCCCGACCGGCTGGCCCTGGAGGAGCTCGCGTGCGCGTCCTGAGCATCCCGATGCGCACCCGGTTCCGCGGCGTCACCACTCGCGAGATCGCCCTCGTCGAGGGCGACGTCGGGTGGGGCGAGTGGAGCCCGTTCCTCGAGTACGACGCCGCCGAGGCGCGGCCCTGGCTGGCCGCCGCGCGCGAGGCCGCCGCCGGCGACTGGCCGGCGCCGGTGCGCGACGCGGTGCCGGTGAACGTCACCGTGCCCGCCGTCGGGCCGGAGCAGGCGCACGCGATCGTGACCGCCGGTGGCTGCGCCACCGCCAAGGTGAAGGTGGCCGAGCCCGGCCAGACCCTCGCCGACGACGTCGCCCGGGTGGAGGCGGTGCGCGACGCGCTCGGACCCGGCGGTGCGGTGCGGGTCGACGCCAACGGCGCGTGGGACGTCGACGACGCGGTCGCCGCCGTCGTCGCGCTGGACCGCGCGGCCGGGGGGCTGGAGTACGTCGAGCAGCCGTGCGCCGCCGTCGAGGACCTCGCGGCGGTGCGCCGGAAGGTCGACGTGCCGGTGGCCGCCGACGAGTCGATCCGCCGCGCGACCGACCCCTACCGGGTGCGCGACCTCGAGGCCGCGGACGTGGCGGTGCTCAAGGTGCAGCCGCTCGGCGGTGTGCGGGCCTGCCTGCGGATCGCCGAGGAGATCGGGCTGCCGGTGGTGGTGTCGTCGGCGCTGGAGACCTCGGTGGGCATCGCCGCCGGCGTCGCCCTGGCCGCGGCGCTGCCCTACCTCCCGTACGCGTGCGGGCTCGCCACGGTGCAGCTGCTCACCGACGACGTCGCCGTCGAACCCTTGCTGCCGGTCGCAGGGTCTCTGCCCGTCGTGCGCCCCGCGGTCGACCGCGGCGCCCTCGAGCGGCTCGTGGCGCCGCCGGACCGGGTGGCCCACTGGGAGGCGCGGCTCGTGGAGGTGACGCGGTGACCGCCACCGAGCTCGCCCGCGCCGTGGTGCAGCGGCTGCTCGACCTCGGCGTCGTCGAGGTCGTGGTCGCCCCCGGCAGCCGCAACGCCCCGCTCTCGTTCGCCGCCCACGACGCCGCTGACGCGGGGCTGGTGCGGCTGCACACCCGCCTCGACGAGCGCTCCGCCGGCTTCCTCGCGCTCGGGCTCACCCGCCAGCACCGCCGGGCCGCGGTGGTGTGCACCTCGGGGACGGCGGTCGCGAACCTGCACCCCGCCGTCCTCGAGGCCGCGCACGCCGGCGTCGACCTCGTCGTCGTCACCGCCGACCGCCCCGCCCGGCTGCGCGGCACCGGCGCCAACCAGACCACCGACCAGGTCGGCGTCTTCGGCCCGCTGGTCGCCACCCACGACGTCGTCACGGACCTGCCGCGCGACACCGACGGCGTCCTCCACCTCAACGTCCAGCTCGACGAGCCGCTCGTACCACCGGACCGCTGGAGGCCGACCCCTCCGGTGGTTGAGGTGCGAGCGCAGCGAGCCTCGAAACCACCGGTGAACCTGCCACTCGGACCACGGACGGTGGTGGTGGCCGGTGACGACGCCGGCCCGCCGGCCCGGCAGCTCGCCGAGGCCGCCGGCTGGCCATTGCTCGCCGAGCCCACCAGCGGCGCGCGCACCGGCGACCACGCGCTGCGGTGCTACCGGCTGCTGCTCGACGGCGACCTGGGTCGTTCGATCGAACGAGTGGTGGTGTTCGGGCGACCGACGCTCTCGCGTCCGGTCACCCGGCTGCTCGGGCGTGACGACGTCGAGGTGCTGGAGGTGCCGGCGCGCGGGGTGTGGTCGGGCCGGCCGTTCCCGGTGGCCGGGTCGGGGCCGGCCTTCGCCGTCGACGGTGCCGACGACCCCGGCTGGCTCGACGCCTGGCGCGACGCCGACCGCTCGCTCGCCCGGCAGGTCGACCGGCTGGTCGCCGCCGAGGAGGGCGTGACGCCGTACGAGGTGGCGGCCGCGGTGAGCCGGGCGCTGCCGCCGGACGGGCTGCTCGTCGTCGGCGCCTCGAGCCCGATCCGCGACCTCGACCTGATGGCCCTCGCGCACCCGGTGGGGGAGCGCCGCAAGACCATCGCCAACCGCGGCCTCTCCGGCATCGACGGTGTGGTGTCGACCGCGGTCGGCGCGGCGCTGGCCCGGCCGCGGCCGAGTTTCGCACTGCTCGGCGACGTGACGTTCCTGCACGACGCCAACGGCCTGGTGCTCGGCCCCGGGCAGCCCGAGCCCGACCTCACCCTCGTCGTCGTCAACGACGACGGCGGCTCGATCTTCGCGATGCTCGAGCCGGGCGACCCGGCCCACGCCGACCGCTACGAGGCGCTGTTCGGCACCCCGCACGGCGTCGACCTGGCGGCGTTGTGCGCGGCCACCCGCACCCCGCACTGGCGCGTCGGCAGCCTGCCCGAGCTGGAGCAGGCGCTGGCCTCGCCGAACGGCGGGATCGAGGTCGTGGAGGTGCCCGTGCGGCGCCATGACCGCCGCCAGCTGGACGAGCGGATCCGCGGGTTGGTGCCGTAGCGCGAGAATGTCCCTGTGGACATCGCCGCGCTGCTCGTCGGGCTCGCGGTGACCGTGCTCGTCGTCACCGCCGCCGCGGACCGGATCGACGTCCCGGCGCCGCTCGTGCTGGTCGTCGCCGGGGTCGGCGTCTCCTTCATCCCGGGCATCTTCGAGATCGAGCTCGAGCCGGAGGTCGTGCTGTTCGGGTTGCTGCCACCGCTGCTCTACGCCACCGCGATCAAGACCTCGCTCGTCGACTTCAACGCCAACCGGCGTCCGATCCTGCTGTTGTCGGTGGCCCTCGTGGTGTTCACGACGGTGGGTGTCGCCGTCCTCGTCCACATGCTCGTGCCCGGCATCGGCTGGCCGGCCGCGTTCATGATCGGCGCGGTCGTGGCGCCGCCGGACGCCGTCGCCGCCACCGCGGTCGGCCGGCGGATCGGGCTGCCCCGCCGGATCGTCACGATCCTCGAGGGCGAGTCACTGCTCAACGACGCCACAGCGCTGGTGGCGCTGCGCACCGCGATCGCCGCCACCGGCGTCATCACCGCGTGGGAGGTCGGCCTCGACTTCCTCGTCGCCGCCGGGGGCGGGGTGCTCGTGGGCGTCGTCTTCTTCGTGGTGGTCGGCAAGGTGCGCAAGTACGTCGTCCGCGACCCCCTCATGGACACCGCGATCTCGCTGGTCGTGCCGTTCGGGTCCTACATCGCCGCTGAGCTGATCCATGCCTCCGGCATCATCGCCGTCGTCATCGCGGGCCTGCTGCTGGGCCACAAGGCGCCGGTGCTGCAGAGCGCGCAGTCGCGGATCGCCGAGCGCATGAACTGGCGCACCATCGCGTTCCTGCTCGAGAACGCCGTCTTCCTCCTCATCGGGCTCCAGGCCGCCGGGATCCTCGAGGCGGCCCGCGAGAGCGAGCTCGGCGGCGGCCGGATCGTGCTGGTGTGCGGCTTGACGCTGGCCGCCGTCATCGTGCTCCGGCTGATCTGGGTGTTCCCGGCGCGCTACCTGCTGGTGCGGCCCGGCCCCGACCCCGAGACCGGCCGCACCCCGCCGATGGCCAACACGTTCCTGCTCGGCTGGGCGGGCATGCGGGGCGTGGTGACGCTCGCCGCGGCGTTCGTCATCCCGGTGGAGACCGAGCACCGCGAGGTGCTGCTGCTCATCGCCTTCACGGTGGTGGCCGGCACGCTGCTTCTCCAGGGGCTCACGCTGCCCTGGTTCGTGCGCCGGTTCCGGGTGCCGGGTCCCGACCCCCGCGACGACGCCCTCGCCCGCGCCTCCCTGTTCCAGGAGGCCTCGACCGCCGGCTTCAAGCGGCTCAAGGAGCTGGAGCTCGACGACCCGCACGGCGTCGTGCACCAGGTCAAGCAGCGGGTGGAGGAGCGCAACTTCGCGGCCTGGGAGCGGCTCGACACCACGGCCGACGAGGAGACGCCGAGCGAGGTCTACGCCCGGGTGCGGCTGGCGATGCTGGAGGCGGAGCGGGAGCGGGTGCTCGAGGTGCGCTCGATGGGCCGGGTGCCCGCGGAGGTGGTCGCGGACGTGCTGGCCCGGCTCGACATCGAGGAGTCGATGCTCGAGTACGCGCACGAGGAGCAGCAGGAGGTGCGGCACGCCGCGCCCCGCCGTCCGGGCGAGGAGTGCGAGCACCTCTCGGAGTACCCGGCGACCGAGACCGTCACCGACGGCACCTGCCCGCAGTGCGTCGAGTCAGGCGACCGCTGGGTGGCCCTGCGGCAGTGTCTGGAGTGCGGGTTCGTGGGCTGCTGCGACTCCTCGCCGAACCGGCACGCGACCGGGCACTACCAGGCCGAGCGGCATCCGGTGATGCAGTCGGCGCAGCCGAGGGAGACCTGGCGGTGGTGCTTCGTGCACCACGTCGCGTCCTAGCCCCGCAGCGCTTCCTCGAGCGTGCGCGCGGCGTGCCCGGTGACCCGCTCGACGTCGCCACTCACCTCGGCCAGCGTGCCCTCGGCGATCGCCGTGTACGTGCTCACCCAGGCGTCGAGCTCGAACTCGGCGGCGTCCGGGTAGGCGGCGCGGCGGGAGGCGTAGGCCTCCTCGAGGGTCTCCTCCTCGTAGCGCAGGCTCCTGCCGACCACCGCGCCGGCACGTGCGGCGATCTCGGCCATCGTGAGGGCCTCGGGGCCGGTCAGCACGTAGGTCGCGTCCGCATGGGCGTCCGGGTGGTGCAGCACGGCCTCCGCGACGTCGGCGACGTCGGCCCGGGCCACGCCGGCCACCCGGCCCTCGCCCGCCGGGCCGCGGATCACGCCGTGCTCGTCGGCGAAGAACGGCAGCAGGTCGAGGTAGAAGCTGTCGCGCAGGAAGGTGTGGGTGAGGCCGGCCTCGCGGATCGCCTGCTCGGTGTCGAAGTGGTCGCGGCCGAGGGTGAAGGTGGCGTCCGGCGCGGCGCCGGAGAACGAGGTGTAGACGACGTGCCGCACCCCGGCGTCCGCCGCCGCGCGCACCGCCGACCGGTGCTCGTCGCGGCGGGTCGCCGACTCCGCGGCAGAGACGAGGAACAGGGTGTCGACGCCCTCGAAGGCGCGCGTCATGCCCGGCCCGTCGGCGTAGGTCGCCGTCCTCACCTCGAGGCCGAGGTCGGGCGCCCGCGACGCGTCACGGACGACGAGGCGGGGCTGCAGGTCGGCGAGCGCGCGGGCGACACGTCCGCCCACTGCTCCGGTGGCGCCGGTGATCGCGAGCATGACGGTCGCAACCCCGCGCGCCGTGCGCACATTCCGTAGGTTCTCCTCGCATGAGGATCACCAAGTTCGGCCACGCCTGCGTCCGGCTCGAGCACGACGACGCGCGGATCGTCGTCGACCCCGGCGTCTTCACCGAGCCCGGCGCCGTCGACGGCGCCACCGCCGTGCTGGTCACGCACGAGCACCCCGACCACTACGACCTCGACCGGCTCCGCCGGGTCTCCGCGCCGATCTACACGATCGCGTCGGTGGCCGCGAAGATCTCCGCCGACGACCCCGCCGTCGGCGAGCGGGTCACCGTCGTGTCACCCGGCTCGACCTTCGACGTCGACGGTGTCCCGGTCGAGGCGGTGGGTGAGCTGCACGCCGTCATCCACCGCGACCTGCCGCGGATCACCAACAGCGGCTACCTGATGCGGTTCGGCGAGATCGCCGTCTACCACCCCGGCGACGCCCTCACCGCGCCGTCCTCGAAGGTCGACGTCCTGCTCGCGCCGTCGTCGGCGCCATGGCTGCGCAGCGAGATGGCCGTCGACTTCGTCCGCGAGGTCGGCGCCCCCACCAACCTCTCGATCCACGACCGCGTCTACACCGAGGCCGCCCACGGCATCCTCGCCACCCAGATGGACCAGCTCCTCCCGGACGGTCAGGAGTGGGTCCGGCGGGCGGACGGGGAGGATCTGTGACTGTGCTGCGGGGAACTGTGGGGCGCCCGCGCGCGTAGCCGACCGGGTCTCCGCCGTCAAGGGCCTCCGCTTCGCTCCGGTCGCTGCGCGACGCCGGCGGCGCCCTTGACCGCGGAGCCTCGCCGGTCGGCTCTCACGGCGCGCAGTCGGCACGGGCTCCGCCCGCGCCGCCCGCATGCGCGGGCGCCCCACCATTCGCAGCTGTCACTTCGCTACCAGTGGGCGTACGAACCTGGACATCCCGGGGCCGGAATCCGGGGTGATGTGTCCAGTTTCTTCGGCCGAGTAGCCCCGGGGCAGTGGTGGCCGCGCCTGCGCGGACGGCGTGGCGGAGCCCGCCGTTCGTGCGCCGTCGGAACACGCCGGACGAGGCTCGCAGTCAAGGACGCGCCGAAGGCGCGCCGCGCAGCGGGCGCGAAGCGATCCTTGACGGCGAGACCCGGCGTGTTACGCGCGCGGCCACCCACCCCGAAGGACAGTCAGCCGCCGAGCGCGTCCCGCACGGGCACGAACTTCGCCTCGGTCTCGGCGAGCTCGGCCTCGGGGTCGGAGTCGGCGACGATGCCGCAGCCGGCGATGAGGCGGACGGCGTCGCCCTCGACGACGGCGGAGCGCAGCGCGATCGCCCACTCGCCGTCGCCCGCGGCGTCCATCCAGCCGACCGGGCCGGCCCAGCGGGCGCGGGGCATCTGCTCGATCTCGTCGATGAGGGCGAGCGAGGTGTCGGTCGGGGTGCCGCCGACGGCGGCGGAGGGGTGGAGCGCGGCGGCCAGCTGGAGTGACGAGACGGTGGCGGCGTCGTGCACCACGCCGTTCACGTCGGTGGCCAGGTGCATCACGTTCGGCAGGTGCAGCACGAACGGCGACTCCGGCACGTTCATCGACGAGCAGTGCGGGGCGAGGGCGTCGGCCACCGAGCGGGCGGCGTACTCGTGCTCCTCGAGGTCCTTCGACGACCGGGCGAGCGTCGCGGCCAGCTGGAGGTCGTGCTCGTCGTCGCCGGTGCGGCGGATCGTGCCGGCCAGCACCCGCGAGGTCACCAGCCCGCGCTCGCGGCGCACCAGCATCTCGGGCGTGGCGCCGAAGATGCCGTCGACGTGGAAGGTCCAGCACATCGGGTACTGCTCGGCCAGCCGCGCCACCGGCCACCGGACGTCGACCGGCCGGTCCGCGCGCGCCACCAGGTCGCGCGCCAGCACGACCTTCTCCAGGTCGCCGTCGTTGATCCGGCCGACGGCGTCGGCCACGACCGACATCCACTGCGCGCCGTCCAGGGAGCCGTCGGCGTAGGTGACGCCGGTGGGCGCGGACGGTGGGTCGGCCGGCCGCAGCGACGGGGTGGCGTGGTCGAGCCCGCCGCGGGTCACCCGGGTGACCCAGGCCCGGTCGCCCCGGCGTCCGACCACGACCGACGGCACCACGAGCACCGAGTCGCCCGGGTCGTCGGCGAACCCGAAGGTGCCGAACGCCACCAGCCCGCTGCCGGGCAGCCGCACGTCGTCGCGGACGACGGCGTGGCCGGTGGCCTGTCGCCACCAGGCGTCCGCCTCGGCGAAGCGCTCGCGCCCGGAGGTTCGGATCGCCGCGGCGACGCCCCAGCCGACCAGGCCCTCGTCGCGCCGCAGCCAGGCGACGGGGGAGTCGGCCGGCAGCAGGTCGGTGAGCGGACCGGCGAGGTCGACCTCGACGGTGCGGGCCACCAGCGGGGCGACGGCCTGGTCGGCCGGGCTCGCGGTGGTCACGGCGTCAGCGTACGCACCGCATCAGGACCAGTAGACGACGACCTTGTCGCCGACCTGCACCTCGTCGAACAGCGCGGCGAGCGCGTCGTAGTCGCGCACGTTGACGCAGCCGTGGGACGCGCCGCTGTAGCCGACCGCGGCGAAGTCCGAGGAGTAGTGCACGGCCTGGCCGCCGGAGAAGAACATCGCGAGCGGCATGGGCGTGTGGTAGATCGACGAGACGTGGTTCGGGCTCTTGTAGCCCACCGAGAACACGCCCTCGCGGGTCGGCGTGTACTCCGAGCCGAACCGGACGTCGAGCGTCGTCACGACCTTCCCGTCGTTCACCCACCGCAGGGTCCGCGAGGACTTGTCGATGCACAGCACCCGGCCGGTGGCGCAGCGCGGGTCGAGCGCGCCCGGGGTGTTGCCGTTGAGGGTGGTGCGGTTGTGCAGCTCGTCGTCGGTCGGCGTCGAGGTCATCCCGTACAGGCGGCGCAGCGTGCGCCGGTCGACCTCGCCGGTCACCGGGATCTCGCGCTTGGCCTGGAAGCCGCGGACCGCCTCGGTGGTCACGTCGCCGTACAGCCCGGTGACGTCGTGGGCGAACCAGTCGATCTGGCGCAGCCGCGCCTGGAGGTCGCGGACGTCGTCACCCTCGTCGCCGGGGGAGAGCAGCGCCGGACCGGGCACCAGCTCGGGCTCGGCCGGCGGCTCGGGCTCGGCCGGCTCGTCGACCGGCTCGTCGACCGGGGCGGGCTCCGGGTCGTCGGCCGGGGCCGACGGCTCGGGCTCCTCGGTGCCGCCGGCCGGCGTGGTGTCGGCCGGGGCCAGGTGCCCGTCGTCGTCGGCGGCGGTGCTGCCGGGCAGCACGCTGGCGCCGAGGCTGTAGAGGGTCAGCGTCAGCAGCACCGCGACCGCGGTGACGAGCGTGAGCCGGCGGGCGAGGGTACGGGCCGTCGAGGCGACAGTCATGGCGTGCTCCGGTGTCCTTCTCAGCAGGGGAAGTGGTGGGGTGCCACCGAGGTGGCAATGAGAAGGACGCCTCAGAGTCCCAGCAGGTTGCAGGAAAGTCCCGGATGCCCCCCGGCGTGTCCTTCCGGACGGCGCTCCTAGGCTTCGGCACGTGGCACGCGCGGACCTCGACAAGCAGCCGGCCGACGTCCGGCGGATGTTCGACACGGTCGCGCGCCGCTACGACGTCACCAACGACGTGCTCTCGCTCGGCCAGGACCGGCGCTGGCGCCGCGAGGTGGTCGAGGCGGTCGACGTGCAGTACGGCGACCGGGTGCTCGACCTCGCCGCGGGCACCGGCACCTCGAGCGAGCCGTTCGAGGAGCGCGGCGCCTTCGTCGTCCCCTGCGACTTCTCGCTCGGCATGCTCCGGGTGGGCAAGCAGGCCCGCCCGCACCTGGCGTTCACGGCCGGCGACGGCACCCGGCTCCCCTTCGCCGACGGCACCTTCGACGCCGTCACGATCAGCTTCGGGCTGCGCAACATCGTCGACCCGCTGGCCGGGCTGCAGGAGCTGCGGCGGGTCACCCGGCCCGGCGGCCGGCTGGTCGTCTGCGAGTTCAGCCACCCCACCTGGGCGCCGTTCCGCACGGTCTACGTCGAGTACCTGATGCGCGCCCTGCCGTCGGTCGCGCGCGCCGTCTCCTCGGCCCCGGACGCCTACGTCTACCTGGCCGAGTCGATCCGCGCCTGGCCCGACCAGGCCGGGCTCGCGGGCCTGGTCGGCGAGGCCGGCTGGCGCGAGGTCGAGTGGCGCAACCTCTCCGGCGGCGTCGTCGCCCTGCACCGCGCCACCGCCTGATCGGACCGAATTCAGCAACGTCCTGATGACCTAAATGCCCAGGTCAGCCCGGGTGTGACGGGGTCCGCGACCAGTGGCAGTATGAGCCCCGGCGCCCTCGTGATTCGCTTCACAAAGTCACAAGGCGAGGGCGCGACCACGAGCAGGCCGGAGGTTGCCGGATGGACATCTACATCCCCGTACTCGCTCTCGCCGGGCTGGCGACGCTGTTCGCCGTCGGGTCGATCGTCACGAGCGTCCTGGTGGGTCCGTCCCGCTACAACCGGGCCAAGCTGGACTCCTACGAGTGCGGCATCGAGCCGACTCCGCAGCCGATCGGCGGCGGCCGGTTCCCGGTGAAGTACTACATCACCGCGATGCTCTTCATCGTCTTCGACATCGAGATCATCTTCCTCTACCCGTGGGCCGTGAACTTCGACGCCATGGAGGTCTTCGGGCTGGTCGAGATGGTCCTGTTCATCGCCACGGTCTTCATCGCCTACGCGTATGTGTGGCGCCGCGGCGGACTCGACTGGGACTGACGGCGGAACGAGGGAGGAACCCATGGGTATCGAGGACAAGCTGCCGAGCGGCGTCCTGCTGTCGTCGGTGGAGGGGCTCGCCGGCTACATGCGCAAGGCCAGCTTCTGGCCGGCCACCTTCGGCCTGGCGTGCTGCGCCATCGAGATGATGACCAGCGGCGGCCCCAAGTACGACCTCGCCCGCTTCGGCATGGAGGTCTTCCGCGCCAGCCCGCGCCAGGCCGACCTCATGATCGTGGCCGGCCGGGTCAGCCAGAAGATGGCGCCGGTGCTGCGGCAGATCTACGACCAGATGCCGAACCCCAAGTACGTGCTCGCGATGGGCGTGTGCGCCAGCAGCGGCGGCATGTTCAACAACTACGCGATCGTGCAGGGCGTCGACCACGTCGTGCCGGTCGACATGTACCTCCCCGGCTGCCCGCCGCGGCCCGAGATGCTCATCGACGCGATCCTCAAGCTCCACGACCAGGTGCAGTCCACCAAGCTCGGTGCCAACCGCCGCGCCGAGATCGAGGACAACGAGACCGCCGCCCTGGCCGCACTGCCGACCTCCGAGATGCGAGGTCTGCTGAGGTGAGCGACGAGGACAAGACCACCGGGCCCGACGAGTCGGCCCAGCTCCCGGCCAGCACCGACGCCGAGGTGCACGCCGTCGGCGCCCGCGCCGGCATGTTCGGCGTCACCGGCACCGGCGACACCAGCGGCTACGGCGGCCTGGTCGCGCCCGTCGTGTTCCCCGGCCAGGCCCAGCGGCCCTTCGGTGGCTGGTACGACGAGGTGGCCGACGCGCTCGAGGAGGCCGGCCCGGTCACCGGCGTCGTGATCCACCGTGGCGAGATCACCTTCCACGTCCGTCGTGACGAGCTCGTCGACATCGCCCGCAAGCTCCGCGACGACCCGCGGCTGCGCTTCGAGCTCTGCTCCGGCGTCAGCGGCGTGCACTACCCCGACGACGCCGGCGCCGAGCTGCACGCCGTCTACCACCTGCTCTCGATGACCCACAACCGCCGGATCCGCGTCGAGGTCACCGCACCGGACGACGACCCGCACGTGCCGTCGCTGGTCGCGATCTACCCGACCCTCGACTGGCACGAGCGCGAGACCTACGACATGTTCGGGATCGTCTTCGACGGCCACCCGGCGCTCACCCGCATCCTCATGCCCGACGACTGGCCCGGCCACCCGCAGCGCAAGGACTACCCGCTGGGCGGCATCCCGGTCGAGTACAAGGGCGGCAGTCATCCCGCCGCCGGACCAGCGGAGGTCATAGCATGGCCACGGACACTGAATGCCAGGCCAGGACATCTATGCGGGCACGACCGAGACCCAGGAGGGCAAGGTCTTCACGGTCACCGGCCGCGACTGGGACGACATCGTCGAGGGCCTCGCCGACGCCGAGGGCGTCGAGGAGCGGGTCGTCGTCAACATGGGCCCGCAGCACCCCTCGACGCACGGCGTGCTCCGGCTGATCCTCGAGATCGAGGGCGAGACGGTCACCGAGGCCCGCTGCGGCATCGGCTACCTCCACACCGGCATCGAGAAGAACATGGAGTACCGCTCCTGGGTGCAGGGCACCACGTTCTGCACCCGGATGGACTACCTGTCGCCGTTCTACAACGAGGCCACCTACGTGCTCGGCGTCGAGCGGCTGCTCGACATCGAGGACCAGATCCCCGAGCGGGCCAACGTGCTGCGGGTGCTGCTCATGGAGCTCAACCGCATCTCCTCCCACCTGGTGTGCATCGCCACCGGCGGCATGGAGATCGGCGCGCTCACCGTGATGACGATCGGGTTCCGCGAGCGCGAGCTCGTGCTCGACCTGTTCGAGCTCATCACCGGCCTGCGCATGAACCACGCCTACTTCCGGCCCGGCGGCGTCGCGCAGGACCTGCCGCCGAACGCGATCGAGGAGCTGCGCGGCTTCATCGCGCTGATGAAGAAGCGGCTGCCCGAGTACGCCGCGCTGTGCAACGCCAACCCGATCTTCAAGGCCCGGCTCGTCGACGTCGGCCACCTCGACCTCGAGGGGTGCCTGGCTCTCGGGATGACCGGCCCGGTGCTCCGCAGCACCGGCTACCCGTGGGACCTGCGCAAGACCGAGCCCTACTGCGGCTACGAGACCTACGACTTCGACGTCCAGACCTGGGACACCGCCGACTCCTACGGCCGGTTCCGGGTGCGGCTCGCCGAGATGTGGGAGTCGCTGCGCATCGTCGAGCAGGCCGTCGACCGGCTCGAGGGGCTCGAGGGCCAGCCGGTGATGGTCGCCGACAAGAAGATCGCCTGGCCGAGCCAGCTCTCGATCGGCTCCGACGGCATGGGCAACAGCCTCGACCACATCCGCCACATCATGGGCGAGTCGATGGAGGCCCTGATCCACCACTTCAAGCTGGTCACGGAGGGCTTCCGGGTGCCGCCCGGCCAGGCCTACGTGCCGGTCGAGTCGCCGCGCGGCGAGCTCGGCGCGCACGTCGTCTCGGACGGCGGCACGCGGCCGCTGCGCGCGCACTTCCGTGACCCGTCGTTCACGAACCTGCAGGCCACGAGCGTGATGAGCGAGGGCGGCCAGGTGGCCGACGTCATCGTCGCCATCGCCTCGATCGACCCCGTGATGGGAGGCGTCGACAGGTGACGCTGGAGCAGACGACGCTCGACGAGCTGAGCGAGATCGCCGCCCGCTACCCGGAGAAGCGCTCCGGCCTGCTGCCGATGCTGCACCTCGTGCAGTCGGTGGAGGGCCGGGTGACGCCCGAGGGCATCGAGACCTGCGCCCGGATGCTCGACCTCTCCCCGGCCGAGGTCAGCGGGGTCGCGACCTTCTACACGATGTACAAGCGCAAGCCGGTCGGCGACTACCACGTCGGCGTCTGCACCAACACGCTGTGCGCGGTGATGGGCGGCGACGAGATCTTCGCGACGCTCAAGGAGCATCTCGACGTCGGCAACGACGAGACCACCGACGACGGCAGGATCACCCTCGAGCACGTCGAGTGCAACGCGGCCTGCGACTACGCCCCGGTCGTGATGGTCAACTGGGAGTTCATGGACAACCAGACCCCGGCCTCGGCCACCGCGCTGGTCGACGACCTGCGGGCCGGCACCGAGGTCCGCTCCACCCGCGGCCCGCGCATCTGCACCTGGCGCGAGGCCGAGCGCGTGCTCGCCGGGTTCCCGGACGGCCTCGCCGACGAGGGCCCGGGCGCCGGCCCGGCCAGTCTGGTCGGCCTCGAGATCGCCCGCGACCGCGGCTGGACCGCGCCCACGGCCGCGGAGGCCCGGCGCAGCGAGAAGAAGAGCGACGGGAAGAAGGTCCCGACCGAGCCGGAGCAGAAGGTCGAGGGCGCGAAGCAGTCCGACGACGACGTCGCCGAGGACGCCGCCGTCGAGGACAAGGCGCCCACCGGCGAGCCTGCCGCCGAGAAGGAGGAGGGCAAGTGAACTCGATCGACACCCTCACCCCGGTCCTCACCGACCTCTGGGACGCCGAGCAGGGCTGGAAGCTCTCCACCTACACCGACCGCGGCGGCTACGGCGCGCTGAAGAAGGCGCTCACCATGGCGCCCGACGCGCTCATCACCGCTGTCAAGGACTCCGGCCTGCGCGGCCGCGGCGGCGCCGGGTTCCCCACCGGCATGAAGTGGTCGTTCATCCCGCAGGACAACCCGAAGCCCAAGTACCTCGTGGTCAACGCCGACGAGTCCGAGCCGGGCACCTGCAAGGACATCCCGCTGATGATGGGCAACCCCCACGTGCTCGTGGAGGGCGTGATCATCAGCAGCTTCGCGATCCGCGCGAACAAGGCGTTCATCTACATCCGCGGCGAGGTGCTCCACGTGATCCGCCGGGTGCAGGCGGCGGTCGACGAGGCCTACGCCGCCGGCCACCTCGGCACCGACATCCACGGCTCCGGCTACGACCTCGACATCGTGGTGCACGCCGGCGCCGGCGCCTACATCTGCGGCGAGGAGACCGCGCTCCTCGAGGGCCTCGAGGGACGCCGCGGCCAGCCCCGGCTCCGCCCGCCGTTCCCGGCGGTCGCCGGCCTCTACGCCAGCCCCACCGTCATCAACAACGTCGAGTCGATCGCGTCGGTGCCGAGCATCGTCGAGCACGGCGCGTCGTGGTTCGCCTCGATGGGCACCGAGAAGTCCAAGGGCTACGGCATCTTCAGCCTCTCCGGACACGTCGCGAACCCCGGCCAGTTCGAGGCCCCGCTCGGCATCACGCTGCGCGAGCTCATCGACCTCGCCGGCGGCATGCGCCAGGGATCCGACGGCCAGCGGCACGAGCTGAAGTTCTGGACGCCAGGCGGATCGAGCACGCCGCTGCTCACCGACGAGCACCTCGACGTCCCGCTCGACTTCGAGGCGGTCGGCGAGGCCGGCTCGATGCTCGGCACCCGGGCGCTGCAGATCTTCGACGACTCCACCTGCGTGGTGCGTGCCGTGCTGCGCTGGACCGAGTTCTACAAGCACGAGTCCTGCGGCAAGTGCACCCCGTGCCGCGAGGGCACGTGGTGGCTGGTGCAGACGCTCGCCGCGCTCGAGCGCGGCCAGGGCAGCGAGGCCGACCTCGACCTGCTGCTCGACCAGTGCGACAACATCCTCGGCCGCTCGTTCTGCGCGCTGGGCGACGGCGCCACCAGCCCGATCTCCAGCTCCATCGAGTACTTCCGCGACGAGTACCTGGCCCACCTCTCGCACGGTGGGTGCCCGTTCGACCCCGCGGCGTCCACCGCCTGGGCCGGTAAGGAGGTGGCGGTATGACCGCCGTTCCCGACCAGCAGGTCGAGACCGTCACGGTCACCATCGACGGCATCCAGGTCGACGTCCCCAAGGACACCCTGGTGATCCGCGCCGCCGAGCAGGTCGGCGTGCAGATCCCGCGGTTCTGCGACCACCCGCTGCTCGCGCCGGTCGGCGCCTGCCGGCAGTGCCTGGTCGACGTCCCCGACGCCGGCAACGGCCGCGGCTTCCCCAAGCCGCAGGCCGCGTGCACGCTGCCGGTCGCGCCGGGCATGGTCGTGAGCACCCAGCTCACCAGCGAGGTGGCCGACAAGGCGCAGCAGGGCGTCATGGAGTTCCTGCTCATCAACCACCCGCTCGACTGCCCGGTCTGCGACAAGGGCGGCGAGTGCCCGCTGCAGAACCAGGCGATGAGCAACGGCCGCGGCGAGTCCCGGTTCGTCGGCTCCGGCGCGGGCGGCGTCAAGCGCACCTTCCCCAAGCCGATCAACCTCAGCCCGCAGGTGCTGCTCGACCGCGAGCGCTGCATCGTCTGCCAGCGCTGCACCCGCTTCGCCGAGGAGATCCCGGGCGACCCGTTCATCGAGATGGTCGAGCGGGGAGCGCTGCAGCAGGTCGGCATCGCCGTGGACGCGCCGTTCCTCTCCTACTTCTCCGGCAACACCATCCAGATCTGCCCGGTGGGCGCGCTCACCTCGGAGTCCTACCGGTTCCGGTCCCGCCCCTTCGACCTCGTCTCCAGCCCCGCGGTGGCCGAGCACGACGCGTGCGGCTCCGCCATCCGCGTCGACCACCGCCGCGGCAAGGTGATGCGCCGCCTCGCCGGCGACGACCCCGAGGTCAACGAGGAGTGGATCACCGACAAGGACCGGTTCGCGTTCACCTACGCGGCCGAGCCCGACCGGCTCACCTACCCGCAGGTGCGTGACGACGACGGCGAGCTGCGGCCCGCATCGTGGCTCGAGGCGTTCGCCGTCGCCGCGCGCGGGCTGCGCGAGGCCCAGGCCGCCGGCGGCGTCGGCGTGCTGCCGGGCGGCCGGCACACCGTCGAGGACGCCTTCGCCTACAGCACCTTCGCCCGTGTGGCGCTCGGCACCAACGACGTCGACTTCCGCGCCCGGCCGCACTCGGCCGAGGAGGCCGACTTCCTCGCCGGCCATGTCGCGGCCACCGGCCCCGACGGCGGCGCCGTCACCTACCGCGACCTCGAGCGCGCCACGACGGTGGTGCTCGCCGGCCTCGAGCCCGAGGACGAGGCGGGCGCGATCTTCCTGCGGCTGCGCAAGGCCATCAAGCACGGCCGCACCCGGGTGGTCGCCGTCGCGCCGTTCACCAGCCGCGGCCTCGCCAAGCTGAACGCCACGCTGCTGCCCACCGCCCCCGGCGACGAGCCGGCCGCGCTCGACTCGCTGCTCGGCCACGCCGACTTCGGCGTCGACAAGGACACCGTGCTGCTCGTGGGTGAGCGGCTCGCCACGGTGCCCGGTGCGCTCACCGCCGCGGCCGAGCTGGCCGGCAAGTCCGGCGCCCGGCTCGCCTGGGTGCCGCGCCGCGCCGGCGACCGCGGCGCCGTCGAGGCCGGCTGCCTGCCCGGGCTGCTGCCCGGCGGTCGTCCCGCCACCGACGCCGGCGCCCGCGTCGACGTCGCCACCGCCTTCGGTGTCGACCACCTGCCCGACGCGGCCGGTCGCGACGCGTCCGAGATCGTGGCCGCGCTGGCCGGCGGCGAGCTCGCCGGGCTGGTCGTGGGCGGCGTCGACCCCGCCGACACCCCCGACCCCGCCGCCACCCGCACCGCCGTCGAGAACGCCTCGTTCGTCGTGGCGCTCGAGCTGCGGGCCACCGAGGTCACCCGCGCCGCCGACGTCGTGTTCCCGGTCGCGCCGGTCACCGACAAGGCCGGCACGTTCGTCACCTGGGAGGGCCGGCCGCGGCCGTTCGACGCCGTGCTGTCGAACCCCGCCTCGCTGCCCGACCTGCGGATCCTCGCCGGCATCGCCGAGGAGCTCGGCCGCCCGCTCGGCTTCCGCACCGTCGCCGAGGCCCGGGCCCGGATGACCGAGCTCGGCCCCTGGGACGGCGAGCGCCCGGCGTTCACCGGCGTCACCCCCGCCGAGGCGGCCAGTGGCGACAACCTGCGGCTGGCCTCGTGGAAGCTCATGATCGACAACGGCTCGATGCAGGACGGCGACAAGCACCTCGCCGCCACCGCCCGGCCACCCGTCGCACGGATCACCCGCGCGCTGTACGACCAGGTCGGCCCGACCGTCACCGTCACCGGTGACCGCGGGTCCGTCACGCTGCCCGCGGAGCCTGCCGACGACCTCGTCGACGGCGTCGTGTGGCTGCCCGCGAACTCCACCGGCCTCGGCCTGCTGAGCGACCTGGCGTCGCCCGGCAGCCGGGTCACCGTCACCGGAGGTGACGCCTGATGCCTGGTTTCGGCTCGGATCCCTGGTGGGTCATCACCATCAAGGTGGTGCTGGTCTTCCTGATCCTCGTGCTGCTCACGCTGTTCAACATCTGGTGGGAGCGCCGAGTGGTGGCGCGCATGCAGCACCGCATCGGCCCCAACGTGCACGGCCCGTTCGGGCTCCTCCAGTCGCTCGCCGACGGCGTCAAGCTGATGCTGAAGGAGGACCTGACGCCGAAGGCGGCCGACCGGGTCGTCTTCCTGCTCGCGCCGATCATGGCCACGGTGCCGGCGTTCGTGACCTTCAGCGTGATCCCGTTCGGGCCCGAGGTGCGCATCCCGTTCACCGACACCTACACGCGGCTCCAGCTCACCGACATGCCGGTGGCGGTGCTGTTCGTGATGGCGATCGCCTCGATCGGCATCTACGGCATCGTGCTCGGCGGCTGGTCGTCCGGCTCCACCTACTCGCTGCTCGGCGGGCTGCGCTCGAGCGCGCAGATGATCTCCTACGAGGTCGCGATGGGCCTCGCCCTCGTGTCGGTGTTCATGTACGCCGGCTCGATGTCGACCAGCGAGATCGTCGCCGCCCAGGAGGACATCTGGTTCGGCATCGTGCTGTTCCCGGCCTTCGTCATCTACGCGATCTCGATGGTCGGTGAGACCAACCGGGCGCCGTTCGACCTCCCGGAGGCCGAGGGCGAGCTGGTCGGCGGGTTCCACACCGAGTACTCCTCGATCAAGTTCGCCCTGTTCTTCCTGGCCGAGTACATCAACATGGCCACCGTCTCGGCGCTGGCGACCACGCTGTTCCTCGGCGGCTGGCGTGCGCCGTTCGGCATCGCCCAGGTCTGGGCGGGCGCGAACGAGGGCTACTGGCCGCTGCTGTGGTTCTTCGGCAAGGTCCTGTTCTTCATCTTCATCTTCATCTGGTTGCGCGGCTCGCTGCCGCGGCTGCGCTACGACCAGTTCATGCGCTTCGGCTGGAAGTTCCTCATCCCGGGCGCGCTCGCGTGGATCGTCGCGGTCGCGACCCTGCGGCTGGCCCGCCAGGAGGGCTGGCTCGACATCGACCTCCAGGACACCACCGTGCGCATCGTGCTCGGCGTGCTGATCGTGGGGCTGCTGGCGCTGGCCTTCCTCGGCGGTGGCGACCGTGAGGACGAGAAGAAGGACAAGGCGAAGGACGCCGCGCCCGCCCCACCGCGGCCCGACGGCGCCTTCCCGACGCCGCCGATGCCCACCGGCGGCGCCGTCCGCGGCTCGGCCGAGCCGCTGAGCTTCCAGGGCCCCGCCCGCACCACGACCGTCTCCGGGGAGGACTCCTGATGTCCGACGACAAGCGCGACAAGCAGCGCTTCTGGGACCCGGTCGGTGGCTTCGGCGTCACCTTCCGGACGATGTTCAAGAAGGTGGTCACCGAGCAGTACCCGTTCCAGAAGGAGCCGACGGCGCCGCGCTTCCACGGCCGGCACCAGCTCAACCGCTGGCCGGACGGGCTGGAGAAGTGCATCGGCTGCGAGCTCTGCGCGTGGGCCTGCCCCGCCGACGCCATCTACGTCGAGGGCGCGTCCAACGGAGACCACGAGCGATTCAGCCCCGGCGAGCGGTACGGCCGCGTCTACCAGATCAACTACCTGCGCTGCATTCTCTGCGGCCTGTGCATCGAGGCGTGCCCGACACGGGCGCTCACGATGACCAACGAGTACGAGCTGGCCGACGACAACCGAGCCGACCTGATCTACGAGAAGTCCGACCTCCTCGCTCCGCTGCTGCCCGGCATGGAGCAGCCGCCGCACCCGATGCGGCTGGGGCACGACGAGGGCGCGTACTACCGCGGCGACTACACCCCTCCCCACGGCTCGGCGGGCGACCCGGCGGGCACCACGGGCGGTGAGGCATGACCGCCTTCTGGATCCTCGCCCCGGTCATGGTGCTGGCCGCGCTCGGCATCCTCTTCGTCCGCAAGGCCGTGCACGCCGCGCTGCTGCTGGCCGTGGTGATGATCAGCCTCGCGATCCTGTACGCCGCCCTCGAGGCGCCGTTCCTGTTCGCGGTGCAGATCATCGTCTATACCGGCGCGATCCTCATGCTCTTCCTGTTCGTGCTGATGCTCGTCGGCGTCGACGCCTCCGACTCGGTGGTCGAGACGATCAAGGGCCAGCGGGTGCTTGCCGTCGTCGGCGGCCTGCTGCTCGGCGTCCTGCTCGTCGTCACGCTCGGCCAGGTCAGCCTCGGCACCGCGGTGGGGCTCGACGGCGCCAACGAGGGCGGCAACGTGGAGTCGCTGGCCAACATCATCTTCTCCCGCTACGTGTTCGCCTTCGAGGTCACCTCGGCGCTGCTCATCACCGCCGCGGTGGGCGCGATGGTGCTGGCGCACCGCGAGCGGCTCACGCCGCGCGAGGGCCAGCCGGCGCTGGCCGCCAAGCGGGTGCGCGCCTACGGGGAGCGCGGTGACCACCTCGGCCCGCTGCCGCCACCCGGCGTCTACGCCCGGCACAACGCCGTCGACACCCCGGCCCTGCTGCCCGACGGCACCGCCGCCGAGTCGTCGGTCTCCCGGGTGCTCGCCGCCCGCGGCACCGTGCAGTCGGCCCGCGCGGCCGACGACGTCGAGGACGTGCAGCGCCAGATCGGCGGCGTGTCCACCGACGACGCGGGCGGAGCCCGGTCCGGCAAGTCCGGCGTCGCCCCGCAGAGCGAGGAGGACGTCACCCAGTGAACGAATACATCATCTTGTCGACGATCCTCTTCACGATCGGCGCCGTCGGCGTGCTCGTGCGGCGCAACGCGATCGTCGTGTTCATGTGCGTCGAGCTGATGCTCAACGCCTGCAACCTCGCGCTGGTGACGTTCGCCAAGCAGCACGGCAACCTCGACGGCCAGGTCGCGGCGTTCTTCGTCATGGTCGTGGCCGCGGCGGAGGTCGTCGTCGGGCTCGCGATCATCATGACCATCTTCCGGACCCGTCGCTCGGCCTCGGTCGACGACGCCAGCCTGCTGAAGTTCTGAGGGCCACTGCATGTACCTGATGGAAGCCGGGCACCACATCCCGGTCGTCGAGCCCGGGAACGCCGACGGCGTGCTCTCCCTGGCCTGGCTGGTGATCGCGCTGCCGCTGGCGGGCGCGCTGATCCTGCTGGTCGGGGGCCGGTTCACCGACCGCTGGGGCCACTGGCTGGGCACGGCGCTGCCGATCGGCTCGTTCGTGATCAGCCTGGTCATGTTCCTCGACCTGCTCGGCCGCGGTGAGGAGGAGCGGCAGGTCTCCCAGCACCTCTACGACTGGATCCAGGTCGGCGGCCTCGACGTCGGCATGGACCTGCTGTACGACCCGCTGAGCGCATTGTTCCTGCTGCTCATCACCGGCGTCGGCTCGCT
Organism: uncultured Actinomycetota bacterium; assembly: GCA_963780355.1. Lineage (GTDB taxonomy): Bacteria > Actinomycetota > Actinomycetes > Propionibacteriales > Nocardioidaceae > Nocardioides. Next base: position 120,155 of record CAWABT010000001.1, on the reverse strand, counting down.
GATCCACGTCTACTCGATCGGCTACATGGCGCACGACCCGCGCCGGCGCCGGTTCTTCGGCTACCTCAACCTCTTCGTCGCGGCCATGCTCATGCTGGTCCTCTCGGAGAACTACCTCGGCCTGTTCCTCGGCTGGGAGGGCGTGGGTCTCGCGTCCTACCTGCTGATCGGGTTCTGGCAGCACAAGCACTCCGCAGCGCAGGCGGCCAAGAAGGCGTTCGTCATCAACCGCGTCGGCGACATGGGCATGGCCACCGCGATCTTCCTGGCCTTCGTCACCTTCGGCACCACGTCGTTCACCGGCATCAGCGCCGCCGCCGGTGGCGCGAGCGACGCGGCGCTGACGGCGCTCGGCGTCCTGCTGCTCGTCGGCGCCTGCGGCAAGTCCGCCCAGGTGCCGCTCCAGGCCTGGCTGCTCGACGCGATGGAGGGCCCGACCCCGGTCTCAGCGCTCATCCACGCGGCCACGATGGTCACCGCCGGCGTCTACCTGATCGTGCGCTCCAACTTCGTCTTCGAGCGGGCGCCGCACGCGCAGACCGCGGTGGTGGTGGTCGCCGTCGTCACGCTGCTGTGGGGCGCGATCCTCGGCTGCGCCAAGGACGACATCAAGAAGGTGCTGGCCGGCTCCACGATGAGCCAGATCGGCTACATGATGCTCGGCGCCGGCCTCGGCGTGGCGGGCTACGCGTTCGCGATCTTCCACCTGCTCACCCACGGCTTCTTCAAGGCCAACATGTTCCTCGGCGCCGGCTCGGTGATGCACGGCATGGACGACGACGTCGACATGCGGCACTACGGGGCGCTCACCAAGTCGATGCCGGTCACGTTCCTGACCTTCGCGATGGGCTACCTCGCGATCATCGGGTTCCCCGGCTTCTCCGGCTTCTGGTCGAAGGACAAGATCATCGAGGTCGCGATCGACGAGTCGTGGATCGTCGGCGGCGCCGCGCTGCTCGGTGCCGGCATCACCGCGTTCTACATGACCCGGCTGATGCTGATGACGTTCTTCACCACCAAGCGCTGGCAGAAGGACGTGCACCCGCACGAGTCGCCCGCGGTGATGACGTTCCCGCTCATCGTGCTCGCGGCGCTCTCGCTGCTCGGCGGCGTGCTGCTGGTCGGCGACTGGATCGTCGGCTGGCTCGCGCCGGTCGTCGGCGAGGAGGGCGAGCACGCCCTGCCGATCCCGGCGCTCGCGATCACCGCGATGGCCGTGGTCGTGGTGGCGATCGGCGTCACGCTCGCCGTGGTGCTGGTCGGACGCCGTCCGGTGCCCGAGACCGCCCCGCAGGACGTCTCGTTCGTCACCCGCGCCGCCCGCGCCGACCTGTACGGCGACGCGTTCAACGACGCGGTCGTCGTCCGGCCGGGCAGCCGGCTGGTCGGCGGATTGTTCGCCTTCGACCGCTCCGGCGCCGACGGCACCTTCATGGGCGGCGGGTCCGCGGTGAAGGCGATCGGCGGGCAGCTGCGCAAGGTGCAGAGCGGCTACGTCCGCTCCTACGCCCTCTCCCTGCTGGGCGGCGTGATCCTCGTCGTCCTGGCCCTCCTGGCGGTGAACCTCACGTGATCCTCTCGATCCTGATCCTGGTGCCGCTGGTCGGCGCACTCGTGATTGCGTTCCTGCCGGCGGCCACCGCCCGCACCGCCGCGCTCGGCATCTCGGTGGGCACGCTCGGCGTCGCCGTCGCGGCGGCGCTGCAGTTCGACCTCGACGGCGGCATGCAGCTCGAGGAGACCCACACCTGGATCGAGTCCTTCGGCGTCAGCTACGCGCTCGGGCTCGACGGGCTCGGGCTGCTGCTGGTGCTGCTCACCGCCGTGCTCGTGCCGATCGTGATCCTGGCCGACTGGGAGGGTGGCCTTCGAGACGGCTCGTCCCTCGCCTCCTCAGGAACCGGGTTCAAGGCGTCGTTCTACGCATGGGTCCTGGCGCTCGAGGCGCTCTCGCTCGCGGTGTTCCTCGCCACCGACGTGTTCCTCTTCTACGTCGTCTTCGAGGCCACGCTGATCCCCGCGTACTTCCTCATCGGCGGCTTCGGCCGCGAGGGCCGGGGTGCGGCCGCCGTCAAGTTCCTCATGTTCCAGCTGGCCGGCGGTCTGATCCTGCTGGCCGCTGTGATCGGGCTGTACGTCGTGTCGTCGCAGGAGGGCTCGCCGTCCTACCTGCTCACCGACCTGATGGACCTCGACATCTCCACCGAGGCGGGCCGCTGGCTGTTCGCCGGGTTCTTCATCGCCTTCGCGATCAAGGCGCCGCTGTTCCCGCTGCACACCTGGCTGGCCGACACCACCGAGAAGGCGACGCCGGGCACGAGCGTGCTGCTCGTCTGCGTGCTCGACAAGATCGGCACCTTCGGCATGCTGCGGTTCTGCCTCGGGCTGTTCCCGGAGGCCTCGCAGTGGGCCACCCCGGTCGTCGTCGCGCTCGCGCTGATCTCGATCATCTACGGCGCGCTCGTGGCGATCGCCCAGGACGACGTGCTGCGGCTGATCGGCCTCACCTCGCTCAGCCACTTCGGTTTCATCACCCTCGGCATCTTCGTGTTCAGCAGCCAGGGCGGCTCCGGCGCGGTGCTCTACATGGTCAACCACGGCATCGGCACCGCTGCGCTGTTCCTGGTGGCCGGCTACCTGATCCGGCGGCGCGGCACCACGCTCATCAGCGAGATGGGCGGCTACGAGAAGGCAACGCCGGTGCTCGGTGGCCTGCTGCTCGTCGCGGGTCTCGCCACCCTCGGCCTGCCCGGGCTGAGCCCGTTCGTCTCCGAGTTCCTGGTGCTGCTCGCGGCCTTCGACTACGCCTGGTGGGTCGGCGGGGTCGCGGTGCTCGGCATCGTGCTCGCGGCGATCTATGTGCTCTGGATGTACCAGCGCATCATGACCGGGCCGGGCCTGGCGGGGATCGCCGCCGAGGCCGACGACGAGCTGCACGGCACCGGCGGCACCGCCACCGCCCTCGACACGAAGGTGGCCGCGCTGCCCGACGCCACGACCCGCGAGGTCGTCGCCGTCGCGCCGCTGGTCGTCGCGCTGCTGTTCTTCGGCTTCGTGCCGCAGCCACTGCTCGACGTCGCCAACCCGTTCGTCGAGGACCTCTACAGCAATGTCGTCGGGGTCACCGACGACGAGCCCAGCGTCCCGCCCGGGGAGGCCCCTGCGCACGAGGAAGGGGACTGACGTGGACAAGTTCGCCAAGCCGACCATCGAGTACCTCGACCTCGCGCCGATGCTCGTCGTCTTCGGTGTCGCCTGCGCCGGCGTCCTGGTCGAGGCGTTCCTGCCCCGCGCCCAGCGGCACGTCGCCCAGGTCGTGCTCGCGGCCACCGGCGTCGTCGCCGCGCTGGCCCTCACGGTGCTCACCGGCACCCGCCTCGACGAGGTGTCGGGCGGCGCCGCGCGCGGCTTCGTGGGCGCCGAGGGCTCGATCGTCGTCGACGGCCCGACCGTGTTCCTCTGGGGGCTGATCCTGGTCTTCGCGCTGTTCGGCGTCGCGCTGTTCGCCGAGCGCCGGGTCGAGGCGGGGGTGTCGGCGTTCGCCGGCCAGGCCGCCGCTCTGCCCGGCTCCGAGGCCGAGCGGCAGGCGTCCACCCGCGGCGTCGAGCACACCGAGGTCTACCCGCTGCTGATGTTCGCGGTCGGCGGCATGCTGCTGTTCCCGGCGGCCGGTGACCTGCTCACGATGTTCGTCGCGCTCGAGGTGCTGTCGCTGCCGCTGTACCTGCTCTCGGGCCTGGCCCGGCGCCGGCGGCTGCTCAGCCAGGAGGCGGCGCTCAAGTACTTCCTGCTCGGTGCGTTCTCCTCGGGCTTCTTCCTGTACGGCGTCGCGCTGGTCTACGGCTACGCCGGCTCGATGGACCTGGCCGCCATCCACGACGCCGTCCGCAACGACACCGGCAACCGCAACCTGCTGCTCATCGGCATCGGGATGCTCGCCGTCGGGCTGCTGTTCAAGGTGGGCGCCGCGCCGTTCCAGGCCTGGACGCCGGACGTCTACCAGGGCGCCCCCACCGCCGTCACCGCGTTCATGGCCGCGGCCACCAAGGTCGCCGCGTTCGGCGCGATCCTGCGGCTGTTCTACGTCGCCTTCGGCGCGAACCGGTGGGACTGGGAGCCGATGCTGTGGGTCATCGCGATCCTCACGATGCTGGTGGGCGCGGTGCTCGCCGTCGTGCAGACCGACGTCAAGCGGATGCTGGCCTACTCCTCGGTGGCGCACACCGGGTTCCTGCTCGTCGGCGTGATCGGCCTGCAGAGCCCGGGCGAGCTGGCCGACGGCCAGGTCACCTCGCTGCAGGCGGTGCTCTTCTACCTCGCCACCTACGGCTTCGCCACGCTCGGCGCGTTCGCGATCGTCACGCTGGTGCGCGACGCCAACGGCGAGGCGCCGGCGTTCGCGCGCTGGGCGGGGCTCGGCAAGCGGTCGCCGCTGGTGGCCGGGGCGTTCGCGTTCTTCCTGCTGTCGATGGCGGGCATCCCGCTCACCTCGGGCTTCGTCGGCAAGTGGGCGGTCTTCACCGTCGCCATGTCGAACGGCGCCTGGCCGGTCGTGCTGGCCGCGATCGCGTCGAGCATCATCGCGGTGTACTTCTACATCCGGTTCATCCGCACGATGTTCTTCACCGGCCCGCCGGCCGAGGGCGAGCCCGTCGGCACCGTCGCCGTCCCGTCGCCGATGACGTCGGCCACGATCGCGTTCTGCGTGGTCGCCACGCTGGTGCTCGGCGTCTACCCGGCGCCCGTCCTCGACCTCGCAGCCACCGTGGGAGACTTCATCAGGTGAGCACGCCGTCGAGGGACGCCCTGGCCCTCCCGGTCGCCGACCCCGATCTCGCCGAGCGGCTGACCCGCCGGATGGCGGAGGTCGAGAAGGCGCTGTTCCACCACGTCACCAGCCGGTCCGACTACGTCACCGAGGCGGCGCAGCACCTGCTGGCCGCCGGCGGACGGCGGTTCCGGCCGCTGCTCGTGCTGCTCGCGGCCGAGGCCGGCGACCACCCGGAGTCCGACGAGGTCGTCACCGCGGCGTGCGTCGTCGAGATCACCCACGTGGGCTCGCTGTACCACGACGACGTGATGGACGAGGCCGCGCTGCGCCGCGGCGCCGACTCGGCGAACTCACGCTGGGACAACCACGTCGCGATCCTCACCGGCGACTTCCTGTTCTCGAAGTCCTCCGAGCTCACCGCCGAGCTGGGTGCTGACGCGGTGCGGATCCAGGCCCACACCTTCACCCGGCTCGTCGAGGGCCAGATCCTCGAGACCGTGCCGCCCGGGCCCGACGACGACCCGGTGCAGCACCACCTCGACGTCGTCGCCGGCAAGACCGGCTCGCTCATCGCCACCTCCGCGCGCTACGGGGCCCGGTTCGGCGGCGCGTCATCGGAGGTCGAGGAGGCGCTCACCGCCTACGGCGAGATCGTCGGCACCGCCTTCCAGCTCTCCGACGACATCCTCGACATCGCCTCGGAGTCCGACGAGTCGGGCAAGACGCCGGGCACCGACCTGCGCGAGGGCGTGCCCACGCTGCCGGTGCTGCTGGCGCTCGCCTCCACCGACCCGCGCGACGCCCGGCTCCAGGAGCTGCTGCGCTCCGACCTCGCCGCCGACGACGCCGCCCACGCCGAGGCGCTCGCGCTGCTCCGCGCGCACCCCGCGATGGGTCGGGCCCGCGACTACGTCGTCGGCCGGGCGGCCGAGGCCAAGGAGCTCCTCACCGCCCTGCCCGCCGGCGCCGTCCGCCAGGCCCTCGAGGACTTCGCGGACGTCGTCGCCACGCGCACTAGCTGACCGACGACGCCACGGTGAGCGCGAGCTGACGTCGCCGGTGCCGGACCGCCTCCCAGGTGAAGACCGTCAGCGCGACCCACACCAGGGCGAACCCGACCCACCGTTCCGGTGGCATGTCCTCGCCGAACACGAGCAGGCCGATCGCGAACTGCAGCACCGGCGTGAGGTACTGGAGCAGGCCGAGCGTCACCATCGGCACCCGGATCGCGGCGGCGCCGAAGCAGACCAGCGGGATCGCGGTGACGATGCCGGCCGAGGCCACCAGCAGCGAGTGGCTCACGCCGTGGCTGCCGAAGTTCGACTCGCCCACGACCACGAGGTAGCCGACGTAGCTCGCCGCGAGCGGCGCGATCACCGCCGTCTCGAAGGTGATGCTCTCGATCGGGCCGACGTCGGCGGACTTCTTGGCCAGCCCGTAGCTGCCGAAGGAGAACGCGAGTACCAGCGCCACCCAGGGCGGGCGGCCGTAGTCCCACGTGAGCACGCAGACGGCGGCGAACCCGACGCCGAGCGCCACCCACTGGGCTCGTCGCAGCCGCTCGCCGAGCAGCACCACGCCCATGAGCACCGTGACCAGCGGGTTGATGAAGTAGCCGAGCGACGTCTCCACCACCCGGCCGCTGTTGACGCCGTAGATGTAGGTGGCCCAGTTGACCGTGATGACGGCGGCCGCGACCGCGAGCAGCGTGCGTTCACGCCGCGAGCGGACCAGCGCGAGCAGCCGTTCCCGGCGTCCGAGCACGAGCACGACCACGGCCATCGTGATCACCGACCAGAGGATCCGGTGGGCCAGGATCTCGAGGGCGCCGCCCGGCTCGAGCAACGGCCAGTAGAGCGGGAAGGCGCCCCAGAGTCCGTACGCCGACACGCCGAACACGACCCCCCGGCGATGCTCCACGGGGCTCAGGATAGAAAGGTAAAGATCCGAGCACCCCAGGGGGTTTGCCCGTCCCGCTCGGGGGCAGTGCCCGGGCCGTCTGACCCACCTAGTCTCTGGAGAATCCCATGCGGTTCCGCCGTCTCGTCCTCCCGCTCCTCACCGCCGTCGCCCTCGCCGCGGCGATGCTCGCCACGCCCGCCCCCTCCTCGGCCGCCATGACGCGAAGCATCGTCATCACGGCGTCGGGCGAGAAGGGAGACACCGGCACCTTCTACGTCGTCGGCCGCGTCCAGGACTGGAACCGCGAGTACGTCCGCCTGCAGAAGCGCGACTGCCGCCGCACCGAGTGCAAGTGGCACGACTTCAAGTCGACGGTCACCGGTAGCCGGGGTGGCTTCCGTTTCGACTTCGGCGGTCGCATCGGCAACTGCTTCCGGATCTTCGTCCGGGCCGCTGACGGCTACAAGATGGCCATCAAGCCGGTCGGCTGCATCGTCCGCGGCTGACCGTCGCTCCTCGCTGACCCGTCGCCGGTACGGCGACGGGTCAGTGCGCTTTTCGGGTCAGCCCACCCATCTCGACCCGTCGGTCACGACCTCGTTCCTCGGTCGTGCTCCTCGCTCGATGACCGACGACGGCCCGCTGAGCTCGTTCCTCGCTCAGCCGACCGTCCACGTGTCGCCGCTGGCGATGAGGGCGGCGAGCCGGTCGTCGGGCTCGCCGGGGGCGGCGTCGCGGGCCGAGGACACCTGGGCGCGGGCCTGGTCGTCGTAGGTGGGCCGGGAGACCTGCCGGAAGATGCCGACGGGGGAGCGGTTCAGGTAGCCGGCGTCGGTGAGCCGGGAGATCGCGAACGCCGTGGAGGGGTCCTCGGCGTGGGCGTCGTGCACGAGCAGCGCGTCCTCGCCGACGTCGGCGACGTCGACCACCCGCACACCGCCGGCGTGCCGCACCAGCCCCTGCGCGCCGCCCCCGTCGTCGAGTGGAGCGCCGAAGCGGACCGGCTCACCGTGAACGAGCGGGATGATCGCGTGGGCCTTCGTGTCGTTGCTCTTGATCGCGTCGAACGCGCCGTCGTTGAAGATCGGGCAGTTCTGGTAGATCTCGACCAGGCTGGTGCCACGGTGGGCGGCCGCTGCCGAGAGCACCGAGGTGAGGTGCTTGCGGTCGGAGTCGATGGTGCGCGCCACGAACGTCGCCTCGGCGCCGAGCGCCAGCGAGACCGGGTTGAACGGGTGGTCGAGCGAGCCCATCGGCGTCGACTTGGTGACCTTGCCCGCCTCGGACGTCGGCGAGTACTGGCCCTTGGTGAGACCGTAGATCCGGTTGTTGAACAGCAGGATCGTCATGTTCACGTTGCGGCGCAGCGCGTGGATCAGGTGGTTGCCGCCGATCGAGAGCGCGTCGCCGTCACCGGTGACCACCCAGACCGACAGGTCCTCGCGCGCGGTGGCGATGCCGGTGGCGATCGCCGGGGCGCGGCCGTGGATCGAGTGCATCCCGAAGGTGTCGAGGTAGTACGGGAACCGCGAGGAGCAGCCGATGCCGGAGACGAACACGATGTTCTCCCGGCGCAGCCCCAGGTCGGGCAGGAACGACTGCACCGCCTTGAGGACGGCGTAGTCGCCGCAGCCGGGGCACCAGCGCACCTCCTGGTCGGAGGTGTACTGCTTGGCGGTCTGGGGCTCCTCGCCCTCGTAGGTGGGCACCGACTCGACGCCGGTGCGGAGTCCGGGGATCCCCAGCTCGGTGGTCATGTCAGTCGTCCTCTCCGGCGCTCGTGGTGGTGAGGTCGACCTCGACGCCCTCCGCCTCGGCCACCAGGTTGCCGATCGCCTCGGCGAGGGCGGCCGCCTTGAGCGGCAGCCCGCGCACCTGGTTGTAGCCGACGGCGTCGACGAGGTAGCGGCCGCGCAGCAGCAGCGAGAGCTGGCCGAGGTTCATCTCGGGCACGAGCACCTTGTCGTAGCGCTTCAGGATCTCGCCGAGGTCGTTCGGGAACGGGTTGAGGTGACGCAGGTGCACCTGCGCCACGTGGTAGCCGGCCTTGCGGACCCGGCGGCAGCCGGCGCCGATCGGGCCGTAGGTGGAGCCCCAGCCGATCACCAGGACCTTCGCCTCGCCGCTGGGGTCGTCGACCTCGAGCGGGGGCAGCGCGTCGGCGATCCGGTCGACCTTGGCCTGCCGGGTGCGGACCATCAGGTCGTGGTTGGCGGGGTCGTAGGAGATGTTGCCGTGGCCCTCGCCCTTCTCCAGCCCGCCGATGCGGTGCTCGAGCCCGGCGGTGCCGGGGATCGCCCACGGCCGGGCGAGGGTCTGCTCGTCGCGCAGGTACGGCCAGAACTCGGCGTCGTCGCCCTCGCCGTGGTTGCGCTCGGTGGCGAAGCCGGGGTCGATCGCCGGCAGGTCGGTGAGGTCGGGGATCTGCCACGGCTCGGAGCCGTTGGCCAGGTAGCCGTCGGAGAGCAGCATCACCGGCGTGCGGTAGGTGACGGCGATCCGCGCGGCCTCGAGGGCAGCAGCGAAGCAGTCGCCGGGCGACCGCGGCGCCACGATCGGCACCGGCGCCTCGCCGTTGCGGCCGAACATCGCCTGCAGCAGGTCGGCCTGCTCGGTCTTGGTGGGCAGTCCGGTGGACGGTCCGCCCCGCTGGACGTCGATCACGAGCAGCGGCAGCTCGGTCATCACGGCCAGGCCGATGGTCTCCGACTTCAGCGCGATGCCGGGGCCGGAGGTGGTGGTGACGCCGAGCTGACCGGCGAACGCCGCCCCGAGCGCCGCGCCGATGCCGGCGATCTCGTCCTCGGCCTGGAAGGTCGTGACGCCGAACGCCTTGTGCTTGCTCAGCTCGTGGAGGATGTCGGAGGCCGGCGTGATCGGGTACGACCCGAGGAACAGCGGCAGCCCCGAGCGCACGCTGGAGGCGATGAGGCCGTAGGCCAGCGCGAGGTTGCCGGTGATGTTGCGGTAGGTGCCCGACGGCATGGCGGCCGGCTTGATCTCGTACTGGACGGCGAACGCCTCGGTGGTCTCACCGAAGTTCCAGCCCGCCTTGAACGCCGTGATGTTCGCGTCGCGGATCGCCGGCACCTTCGCGAACCGCTGGGACAGGAAGGTGGTGGTGGGGTCGGTGGGCCGGCCGTACATCCACGACAGGAGGCCGAGCGCGAACATGTTCTTCGCGCGGGCGGCATCCTTGCGCGAGAGCCCGAACTCCTTGACCGCCGCGACCGTCATCCCGGTGAGGTCGACCGGATTGACCTGGAAGTCGCCGAGCGGGGAGCCGGCGTCGCCGAGCGCGTCGAGCGGGTTGGCGTCGTAGCCGGCCTTGGCGAGATTGCGGGCCGAGAAGTCGTGGCTGTCGACGATGATCGTCGCGCCCTGCGGCAGGTCGGGCAGGTTCGCCTTCAGGGCTGCCGGGTTCATCGCCACCAGGACGTCGGGGGCGTCACCGGCGGTCAGGATGTCGTGGTCGGCGAAGTGCACCTGGAACGACGAGACGCCGGGCAGCGTGCCCTGGGGCGCGCGGATCTCGGCGGGGAAGTTCGGCAGGGTCACCAGGTCGTTGCCGAACACCGCCGACTCCTGGGTGAACCGGTCGCCCGTCAGCTGCATGCCGTCGCCCGAGTCGCCCGCGAACCGGATGATCACGCGGTCCAGCTGCTTGACCTCTTTGGACACCCTGTCCCCTGCGCTCGTAGAACTCGTCCCATTTCCGTGCAGGCTCCGCGCCCGCACCAACACCCCACGATAGACGGGCGCCGGTCACGCACCGCCACGTCTTCGCAGGTGAACGGCCCTGAGGGCGTGACCTCCGCCACGTCGCAGGCGGGGCCCGCTCCCAGGGGCTGGCCGAGGACACCAAGGTGCGGCTGGAGCCGACCGACGGCGCGAGCACCATCGCCGCCACGAAGGCGATCCCGCTCGGGATCACCGACGCCGCGCCGGTCGACGCCGCGACCGTGTAGTAGGGGGTCGCTCGCGGTCGTCATCCGGCCGCGAGCGACTCCGCGCGCTGCTTGAGCGCGGCAGCGTGCCGCCGGAACCCCTCGGCCACCCGACCGGGCCCGGCGAACCGCACCAGCGGGCCGGAGAACTCCTCGACGGTGTCGTAGACAGTCGGGCCGCCGTCGCGCCGGGTGAGCCGCTGGTGCCGGGTGCCCCGCACCAGCCCGATCTTCGACGGCAGCCCCTCGTAGACGTAGGACAGCAGGGCGGTCGTGACGCCGTCGGCCGACGTCACCGGCGGCTCCATCGCGGTGATCCGCTCCGGTGAGCGCGTGCCGCGGCCGTTCGCCCACCGCACGTGCAGCACGGTCGGGTTGCCGACCGCCGCCGGTTGCGGCGTCTCGACCCTCACCACGAACGGGTTCCAGTCGCCGTACGCCTCGGTGTCGAGCATGACGCCCCACACGACGTCGAGCGGCGCGTCGATCTCGACGGAGGCGTGCGGGTGGCGGATGTCGTCGGTCCCGCTCGGTTCGTCGCTCACGTTCGCGCCCGTTCGGTTGCGGTCTCGACGTTGCCGGCGGTGTCAGCGGTAATTCGTGAACTGCACGGCGAACTCATAGTCCTGCTGCTTGACCAGTGCCTGTACGGCCTGGAGGTCGTCGCGCTTCTTGGAGGACACCCGCAGCTCGTCGCCCTGGATCTGCGCCTTGACGCCCTTGGGGCCCTCGTCGCGGATCAGCTTGCTGATCTTCTTCGCGTCCTCCGAGGAGATGCCCTCCTTGAGCGTGATGCCGATCTTGGACTCCTGGCCCGACTGGCGGGGCTCGGAGGCGTCGAGCACCTTGAGGCTCACCTGCCGCTTCACGAGCTTCTGCTTGAAGACGTCGAGGACGGCGGAGGCGCGGTCGTCGGCCGACGCGGTGATCTCGATCGCCTCGTCCCCCTTCCACTCGATCTTCGCGCCGGTGCCCTTGAAGTCGAAGCGGGTCGCCACCTCCTTCGCCGTCTGGCCGAGGGCGTTGTCGACCTCCTGGCGGTCGAGCTTGCTGACGATGTCGAAGGACGAGTCGGCCATGGCCGCATCACCTTTTCCTTGCTGATCCCGGATGGGAAGTGGACGGTGCTCCTGCGCTATCCTTCCGAGTCGTCGTCGACGCTCCAAACGAGGGTCGGCCGACACCCCGGCAGGTTGCCCGAGCGGCCAAAGGGAGCTGACTGTAAATCAGCCGTCATCGACTTCGCTGGTTCGAATCCAGCACCTGCCACACCTGAACGCCCCGCGGCCCCGAGCCCGGGGCGTTCGCCGTCTCACCACTGGGAGTTGAACTCGGAGTCCTTGCGGCTGAGGATCTCGCGCCGGTCCTCCGGCGAGAGCGCCTCCACCTGCGCGACGACGTCGGAGGGGTAGCCGCTCACCTCCGTCGCGCGCGCCAGCGGCACCAGGGTGTGCACCACCTGGTCGTCGTAGAGGTGCAGCATCGTGAACGCCTGGTGGCCGTCGACGCCGGAGACGAACCGGTCGACCGGCGCCGGGTCGCTGGTGTAGCAGCTGGCCGAGGCCACCGACACCGGCACTCCGGCGAAGGTCGACCAGCTCGTGTAGTGGAAGTGCCCCCCGAGCACGAGGCGGACGTCGGTGCCGCGGACGACGTCGGCCAGCAGGTGCTGGTCGGCGAGCTCGATGAGCTCGGCGGCCCGCAGCAGCGGTACCGGGATCGGCGGGTGGTGCATCGCGAGCACCGTGCCGTGCTCGGCCGGCGTCGCGAGCACGTCGGCCAGCCACTCCAGCTGCGCCGGCTCCAGGTCGCCGTGGTGGTAGTTCGGCACGCTGGTGTCGAGCGCGACGATCCGCAGCCCGGCGACGTCGTGCACCCGGTCCTGCGGCTCGTCGGACGCCGTCCCGAACAGCGCTTGCGAGAACTCGGGGCGCTCGTCGTGGTTGCCCATGCACCACACCACCTCGGCGCCGAGGTCGGCGGCCACCGGCTCGACGATGGCGCGGAGCCGGGCGTAGGCGACGGGCTCGGCCTGGTCGGCGAGGTCGCCGGTGAACACCAGGGCCTGCGGCGCGGGGTCGAGGCTGGCGAGCCGCTCGAGCGCGAGCCTCAGCCCGGCGTCCGAGTCGACGACGCCGTACAGCCGGGCGGCCTCGTCGGCCAGGATGTGCGGGTCGCTCAGGTGGGCGACGATGTGGCGCGGTGCCGGGTGCTGACCCAGCTGGACCGGGCTGCTCACCGCCGCCTCACACCGGCTGGAGGTAGAAGACCGGGATCACCCGGGTCGTGCGCTCCTCGTACTTGGCGAAGTTCGGCCATGTCGCCAGCATGACCTCCCACATCCGCGCCCGCTCCTCGCCCTCGACCTCCCGCGCGGTGCAGGTGTGCTGCTGCTTGTCGAAGCGGATGTCGACGGTGTCGGCGGCGCGCAGGTTGCCCACCCACAGCGGCACCTTCGGCCCGCCGAAGTAGGAGCCGGCGATCAGCCAGCCGCCGTCGTGCGGCACGCACAGCAGCGGGGTGGTGCGCGGGATCCCGCTCTTGCGGCCCTTGACGGTGAGCATCAGGTTGGGCAGCCCGGCGATGTCGAGCACCGTGACCCGCCCCTTGGTCACCCGCTGCAGGCTCTTGTCGACGAACACGATCTGGGGAAGCAGCTTCGGCATCCACGAGATGGCGCCGATGCGCACGGCGAGCGGAGTCAGCAGTCCCACGCGCCGGAGGATATCGGGTGGAACGAGAACCTGTTCCACCCTCGGGACGGCCCCCGACCAGATAGGTTGCGGGCGCCCACTCCGGAGAGGACGACCATGGCCCTGCGCGACAAGATGATCACCAAGGCACAGCCCTACCTGCAGCCCGGCGAGCAGGTGCAGGCCGTGTTCGGCGGCCAGAAGTACACCCAGTGGTGGCTGCTGCTGACCGGCCTGATCCTGTTCCTGTTCAACGAGCTCTACATGGTGGTCGTGACCGACCGTCGCATCGTGATCCTGAACTGCACCAAGTTCAGCCAGACCAAGGTCACCGGCGTCCACAGCGAGGTCGCCCGCGCCACCCGCATCGGTCCGGCGTCGGGTATCTGGTGGAAGTGCGAGTCGCTCGGCCAGCGCATGTACGTCCACAAGCGGTTCCACAAGGACGTCGAGAAGGCAGACTCGCTGCTGCCGACGTCCTGAGGTTCGTTACACCTGCCGGGCGGGCTCGACCACGCCGGCCACCTCGCCGAGAGTGAGCCGGCCGCCGTCGGTGCCGAGGGCGGAGTAGCGGAGCACGACCTCGTCGCCGTCCTCGAGGAAGGTGCGGCCGCCCGGGAGGGGCTCCTGGCCGCCCCAGCACAGCTCGAGGAACGAGCCGCGCTGGTCGGGCTCGGGGCCGCTGATCGTGCCGGAGGCGAACAGGTCGCCGGTGCGCACGGTGGCTCCGTTGACGGTCATGTGCGCGAGCATCTGGCCCGGCCCCCAGTACATCGAGGCGTACGGCGGGCGGCTCACCACCTCGCCGTTGAGCACGACCTCGACGTCGAGGTCGAGGCCGCGCGCGTGGTCGGGGTCGAGGTAGTCGAGCGGCCGCGGCTCCTGGCCGGGCAGCGAGCACCAGGCGGCGTCGAGCGCCGCGAGCGGCGTCACCCAGTGGCTGATCGACGTCGCGAACGACTTGCCGAGGAACGGTCCGAGCGGCACGTACTCCCAGGCCTGGAGGTCGCGCGCCGACCAGTCGTTGAGCCCGACGACGCCGAACACGTGGTCGGCCAGGCCGGCGTACGGCACCCGGTCGGCGAGCCGGGACGGCGCCCCGACGACGAACCCGAGCTCCGCCTCGATGTCGAGCCGCCGGCTGGGTCCGAAGTCGCCGGCGCCGCGCTGCCCGGTGGGGCGGACGACCGGCGTGTCCGACGGGAGGACGGTGCCGGCGCGGCCGTGGTAGCCGACCGGCAGGTGCTTCCAGTTGGGCAGCAGCGGCTCGCCGTCGGGCCGGAAGATCCGGCCGACGTTGGAGGCGTGGTGCTCGGAGGCGTAGAAGTCGACGTAGTCGGCCACCTCGAACGGCAGGTGCAGCTCGACGTCGGCCAGCGGCACCGTGGCGGCGCCCTCCGACGCCAGCGCGCGGGCCTGCTCGCGGGTCTGCCGCCACACCTCGGGGCCGAGCGCCATCAGCGGGTTGAGCGACGGCGTCGCCAGCTCCGGCCGGCCGGTGGCCTCGGCGAGGTCGAGCACACCGTCCTCGAGGCGCACCCCGACCCGTCGCGGGCCGCCGGCGACCGAGAAGACGCCGTACGGCAGGTGGTCGAGCCCGAAGCCGCTACGCACGGGAGCGATCGTGGAATTCTCAGCGCGCCCCAGTGCGTGCAGGTCGGCGACGGGCTCGGAGACCGAGCAGGAGCCGAACGAGGTGAACCACCGCCGGGCCCGCGTGGCGTCGAGGGGCCGGAGATCGAGGTCGGTGTCGGTGAGCGTCTCGGCCACCTCGGCGGGCGAGGCGCCGTCGAAGGCCCGCTCGGTGGCGAGCAGCACGTTGCCGAAGCCGTGGTGGGCGAAGCCGTCGTCGGCGGTGTGCCGCACCGCCCGGTGCAGCCCCGCGGTGCACTTGAACGGTGTCTCACGGTCGAGCGCGGCGTCGATCCAGGCCGCCAGCGTCTCGGGGGCGGGGAAGGCGTCGGCGGTGAGGCCCCCGGTGCGGAACTTCAGCCGCAGCCCGGCCGCGGCCACCTCGTCGGCGGCCGCCAGCCAGGACGGCGTCGGGGAGGTCGCCGGCAGCTCGACGTGCACCAGCACGTCGTCGTCGACGCCCGCCTCGGCCAGCGCCGCCACCACCCGGCGGGCGTTGCCCGCGAGGTCGTCGGGGTCGCGCAGCGCGATCTCCAGGCCGGCGAGCCGCAGGTCGAGCCGCTCGGCCAGCCCGACCGGCCCCGCGACCTGCCCGGCACCCCCCGTGACCACGACGGCGAGAGGTGCGTCGAAGTCCTGCGCGGCGGGCAGGTCGGTGTCGCGCAGCACGAAGCTGCCGACGTGGGCGGCCTCGGCCTCGGGCCGGCTGCGCCATGCGTGCATCGCATAGGGGAGCGGGGCGTTGCCCGGCGGGAAGATCGCCGCGTCGTCCACGAGCCCGGCCCACGCGTTCGAGTTCGCCACGGCACTAACCTGCCAGACATGGCGTACTACCGACGCGTCGGTGAGGTGCCGCCGAAGCGGCACACCCAGCACCGCGACCCGGACGGCCGGCTCTACCACGAGGAGCTGATGGGCGAGGAGGGCTTCTCCTCGGACTCCTCGCTGCTCTACCACCGCGGCGTGCCGTCGGCGATCGTCGCCTCGGAGGTCTGGGAGCTGCCCGACCAGAGCCGCACGCCGAACCACCCGCTCAAGCCGCGCCACCTCAAGCTGCACGACCTCGCCACCGGCCCTGCTGGTGGGGGTGACGCCGTCACCGACCGGCGGCTCGTGCTCGGCAACAACGACCTGCGGATCGGCTACGTGACCACCGGCGTCGACGCGAGCCCGCTCTACCGCAACGCGATCGGCGACGAGTGCGTCTACGTCGAGATCGGCACCGGCGTCGTCGAGACGGCGCTCGGCGTGCTGCCGTACCGGCAGGGCGACTACGTGCTGGTGCCGCGCGCGCTCACCCATCGCTGGGTGCCGGCCGAGCCGTCGTCGCTCTACGCGATCGAGGCCAACAGCCACATCGCGCCACCGAAGCGCTACCTCTCCCGGTTCGGGCAGCTGCTCGAGCACGCGCCGTTCTGCGAGCGCGACCTCCACGGCCCGGGCGACGTGCACCTGGCCGAGGGCGACGACGTCGAGGTGCTCGTGAAGCACCGCGTCGGCGGCCAGGTGGTCGGCACCCGGATGGTCTACGCGACCCACCCGTTCGACGTCGTCGGCTGGGACGGCTGCCTCTACCCGTACACGTTCAACGTCGACGACTACATGCCGATCACCGGCAAGGTGCACCAGCCGCCGCCGGTGCACCAGGTGTTCGAGGGCCACAACTTCGTGGTGTGCAACTTCCTGCCGCGCAAGGTCGACTACCACCCGCTCGCCATCCCCGTGCCCTACTACCACTCGAACGTCGACAGCGACGAGGTCATGTTCTACGTCGGCGGCGACTACGAGGCCCGCAAGGGCTCCGGCATCGGGCTCGGCTCGATCTCGCTGCACCCCGGCGGCCACGCCCACGGCCCGCAGCCCTCGGCGATCGAGGCCTCGCTCGGGGTCGAGGCGTTCGAGGAGTCCGCCGTCATGGTCGACACCTTCGCCCCGCTCGAGCTCGGCGAGGGCGGGCGCGCGGTCGAGGACCCCGCCTACGCCTGGAGCTGGGCCGGCCGCGGCCCGGACGCCGAGGGCGGCGACGGCGGGCCGGCGGTGTTCTCGAACTCCTGACGTCGTTGGTCCGGGTGAGGTCCCGCCTGGGAGCGCGAGTCAGGATGGGGGACATGTCCCGACACGCGCCGCACGACGACATCGACGAGGCGGACCTCGAGGTCACCGGTCCCAAGGACGCCGCAGCCGGGACGACGGCCGTGGCGGTCAGCATGAAGCGGGCCGTGGAGCAGATGGGCGTGCGCCGCACCGCGAAGACGCTCCCGAGGCTCAACCAGACCGACGGCTTCGACTGCCAGGGCTGCGCCTGGCCCGACCCGTCGCCCGAGCACCGCCACACCGCCGAGTTCTGCGAGAACGGCGTCAAGGCGGTCGCCGAGGAGGCGACCCTGCGGCGCGCCGGGCCGGGCTTCTTCGCGGCGCACCCGATCGAGGAGCTCGCCGAGCGCACCGACTACTGGCTGGGCCAGCAGGGCCGGATCACCGAGCCGATGGTGCTCCGCGAGGGCGGCACCCACTACGAGCCGATCTCGTGGGACGACGCGTTCGCGATGATCGGACGCCACCTGAACGGCCTCGCGTCCCCGGACGAGGCGATCTTCTACACCTCGGGCAAGACGTCCAACGAGGCCGCGTTCGCCTACCAGCTGTTCGTGCGTGCCTTCGGCACCAACAACCTGCCCGACTGCTCGAACATGTGCCACGAGTCGACGTCGGTGGGTCTCGCCGAGGTGATGGGCATCGGCAAGGCATCGGTGACCTACGACGACGTGCACGACGCCGACCTGCTCGTGATCGCCGGCCAGAACCCCGGCACCAACCACCCGCGCATGCTCACCGCCCTCGAGGAGGCGAAGAAGAACGGCGCGAGGATCATCGCGATCAACCCGCTCAAGGAGGCCGGGCTGGTCCGCTTCAAGAACCCGCAGAACGCGCGCGGCCTCGTCGGCCACGGCACCGGCATGGCCGACCTGCACCTGCCGGTCCGCATCAACGGCGACCTCGCGCTGTTCCAGGCCATCTCGGCGCTGCTGATCGAGTGGGGCCACGTCGACCACGACTTCGTCGCCGAGCCACACCTGGGGCTTCGACGGCTACGAGGCGCACCTGCGCTGCGCTCGACTGGGACCTGGTGCTCCGCTCCACGGGCCTCGCCCGCGAGGAGATCGAGACGGCGGCCCGGATGATCGCCGAGTCCGAGAAGACCGTCTACTGCTGGGCGATGGGCATCACCCAGCACCGCAACGGCGTCGCCACGGTCAAGGAGATCGCCAACCTTGCCTTCCTCCAGGGCAACATCGGCCGGCCGGGCGCCGGCCTGTTCCCGGTGCGCGGGCACTCCAACGTGCAGGGCGACCGCACCATGGGCATCTGGGAGCGGCCGCCCGACCACTTCCTCGACGCGCTGCGCGACGAGTTCGGCTTCGAGCCGCCGCGCGAGCACGGCGTCGACGCCGTCGCCGCGGTCAAGGCGCTGCGTGACGGCGACGCGAAGGTCTTCTTCGCGCTGGGCGGCAACTTCGTCTCGGCGATGTCCGACACCGAGGTCACCGAGGCCGCGATGCGGCGGGCCGACCTCACCGTCCACGTCTCCACGAAGCCCAACCGTTCGCACGTCGTGCACGGCCGCGTCGCGCTGATCCTGCCGGCGCTGGGCCGCAGCGAGAAGGACCTCACCGGCGGCCGGAAGCAGCGAGTCACCGTCGAGGACTCGCTCTGCTCGGTCCACTCATCGCAGGGGCCGCTGGAGCCGGCGTCGCCCCACCTGCGCTCGGAGGTCGACATCGTCTGCTCGCTGGCCCTCGCCACGATCGGCGACCGCCACGGCATCGGGTGGGAGGCCATGCGCGACGACTACACCGAGATCCGGCGCCGGATCTCCCACGTCGTCCCCGGATGCTCCGGGTACGACGAGAAGGTCGACCGCCCCGGCGGCTTCCTGCTGCCGCACCCGCCGCGCGACTCCCGCACGTTCCCCACCGACAAGGACCGGGCGATCTTCACCGTGAGCCCGACCGAGGTGCTCCACGTGCCCGAGGGCCGGCTGCTGCTGCAGACGATGCGGTCCCACGACCAGTTCAACACCACGATCTACGGCCTCGACGACCGCTACCGCGGCATCAAGAACGGCCGCCGGGTGGTCTTCGTGAACCCCGACGACATCACCGACCTGGGGCTCGAGGACGGGCAGATCGTCGACCTCGTGAGCGAGTGGGAGGACGGCGAGGAGCGGCGCGCCGAGAGGTTCCGGGTGGTCTCCTACGACACGCCCCGCGGCTGCACCGGCGCCTACTACCCCGAGACCAACCCGCTCGTGGCGCTCGACTCCAAGGCCGAGGGCAGCAACCAGCCGGCGTTCAAGTCGGTGGTCGTGCGGCTCGAGCCCCGCGACGACGGGCCCGACGACGACCGCGTCGACAGCAGTGCCTCGGCCACGGCGTCCTCCACCGACGCCCCCGACCAGAAGCGCCAGGTCGACCCGGTCCACCTGTCGTAGCCGGGTCCTAGCCTGGACCCGTGAGCAACCTCGACGACGACCCCGACGAGGTCACCTGCAGCGCGGGGACGGCCCAGGTGCAGGTGCTGGCCGCGCGCGAGGTGCCGCTCGGCGGGCCGCGGGCGATGACCGTGCGCCGCACGCTGCCGTCGCGCGAGCGCAGCCTGGTCGGCGCCTGGTGCTTCCTCGACCACTACGGCCCCGACGCCGGTCGCCGACACCGGCGGCATGCGGGTGCCGCCGCACCCGCACACCGGGCTGCAGACCGTGAGCTGGCTGTTCACCGGCGAGGTCGAGCACCGCGACAGCGCCGGCCACCACGCGTTCGTGCGCCCGGGCGAGCTCAACCTGATGACGGCGGGCCGCGGCATCAGCCACTCCGAGGTGTCGACGCCCGGCACCACCACGCTGCACGGCGCCCAGCTCTGGGTGGCGCTGCCCGGCGACGCCCGCGACGGCGACCCCGGCTTCGAGCACTACGCGCCCGACGCCGTCCATGCCGACGGCGTCACCGCCCGGGTGTTCCTCGGCACGCTGCTCGGCACCACCTCCCCGGTGGCCACCGCCACCCCCTTGCTCGGCGCCGAGCTGCTGCTCGACGCCGGCGCCACCGTCACCCTCGACGTCGACCCGGCCTTCGAGCACGGCGTGCTCGTCGACACCGGCGTCACCCGCGTCGCCGGCCACGAGACCAAGCCGGCCGAGCTCGCCTACCTGCCCCCGGGCGCCGCCACCCTCGAGCTCGCCGCCGGCGACGAGCCGGCGCGGCTGCTGCTCCTCGGCGGGCCGCCGTTCGGCGAGGCCATCGTGATGTGGTGGAACTTCGTCGGTCGCAGCCACGACGACGTCGTGCGTGCGCGTGAGGAGTGGCAGGGCCAGATCGACGGCGAGACCCTGCACGACGGCCGGTTCGGCATCCCGATCGACGACGCGCTGCCGCCGGTGCCCGCGCCCGCACTCCCGAACGCGCGGCTGCGGGAGCGCCGGTGAGCGGACCCGTCGTCGGCGACGACGGCGTCGCCCGCTGCCCCTGGGCCGGCGGCCCCGGCGTGATGCGCGACTACCACGACACGGAGTGGGGAACCCGGGTGCACGGCGAGTCCGCCTACCTCGAGCGGCTGACGCTCGAGGCGTTCCAGTCCGGCCTGTCGTGGTCGACGATCCTGAACAAGCGCGAGGCGTTCCGCGAGGTGTTCCGCGGCTTCGACGCCGACGCGGTCGCCGCCTTCGACGAGGACGACGAGGCCCGGCTGATGCAGGACGCCCGCATCGTCCGCAACCGCGCCAAGATCTCCGCCGCCGTCGTCAACGCCCGCGCCACCGTGGCGCTCCGCCAGCAGGAGGGGCTGGAGGCGCTCGTGCTGTCCTTCGCCCCGGCCGAGCCACCGGCGCCGGAGACCACGGAGCAGATGGCCACCACCTCGGCGGAGAGCAAGGCGCTGTCGAAGGAGCTCAAGCGCCGCGGCTTCGCGTTCGTCGGCCCGACCACGATGTTCGCGCTGATGGAGGCGCTCGGGATCTTCGACCCGCACCTCGTCGGCTGCCACCGGCGGGGAGTCGAGTAGCCCGGGGATCTCGACACGCGGCGCGCCAGCGCGCCCCGCGGCTCGATCACCGGGCGGGTCCGGTGGTCGAGCCGGGCGAGCTTCAGCGAGCCCGTGTCGAGACCCCCGGACCACCTCATCTGGTGAGGTCGCAGGTGGCGGAAACCGCCACGGACGGGTGAGGCTATGCGCATGACGGTCACCGAGGACACCAGCACCCTCGACCTCGCCCCGCTCGTCGCCGAGCTCGGCGACGACGTGGTCGTCTCCGACCCCGACCGCCTCGACAAGTACCGCTGGGACCGTGCGCTCGACCCCGACGCCGGCACACCGCTCGCCGTCGTCCGCGCCGGCTCCACCGAGGACGTGCAGACCGCGGTGCGGTTCGCCGCCGAGCACGGCGTGCCCGTGGTGCCCCGCGGCGCCGGCAGCGGCCTGTCCGGCGGCGCGTCCGCTGTCGACGGCTGCCTGGTCGTCTCCACCGAGCGGATGACGGCGATCGAGGTGCAGCCGATCACCCGCACCGCGGTGGTGCAGCCCGGCGCGATGAACGCCCAGGTGAAGGCCGCCGCCGCCGAGCACGACCTCTGGTACCCGCCGGACCCCTCGTCCTTCGAGATCTGCTCGATCGGCGGCAACGTGGCCACCAACGCCGGCGGCCTGTGCTGCGTGAAGTACGGCGTCACCACCGACTACGTGCTCGGCCTCACCGTCGTCCTCGCCGACGGCACGGCGGTCAACCTGGGCGGCCCGCGCCTCAAGGACGTCGCCGGGCTCTCGCTCACCAAGCTGTTCGTG
Organism: uncultured Actinomycetota bacterium; assembly: GCA_963780355.1. GTDB lineage: Bacteria > Actinomycetota > Actinomycetes > Propionibacteriales > Nocardioidaceae > Nocardioides. Next base: position 98,376 of record CAWABT010000001.1, on the reverse strand, counting down.
GGCAGCGAGGGCACGCTCGGGATCATCACCGAGGTCATCCTGCGACTGGTGCCCGCGCAACGGCCGCCGGCCACCCTCGTCGCCACCTTCGCCACCCTGGACGACGCCACCGCGGCCGTCCTCGCGATCACCCGCCGGCTCCGCCCGTCGATGCTCGAATTCATGGACCGGCCCACCATCAACGCCGTCGAGGACCTCACGAAGATGGGTCTGGACCGCGAGGCGGCCGCGATGCTCGTGATCCAGTCCGACGAGCCGGCCGGCCAGGCCACCGCCGAGTGCGAGCAGATCTCGACGATCTGCGAGGAGAACCACGCCACCGAGGTGCTGCACACCGACGACCCCGACGAGGGCGCCGCGTTCGTCGTCGCCCGCCGCCGCGCGATCGACGCGGTCGAGCAGACCGGCACGCTGCTGCTCGAGGACGTCGGCGTGCCGCTGCCACAGCTCGGCGCGCTGGTCGACGGCATCGCCGCGATCTCCGAGGAGCGGGCGGTCACGATCGCCGTCGTCGCCCACGCCGGCGACGGCAACACCCACCCGCTCATCGTCTTCGACCCCGCCGACCCCGACATGGCGGCCCGCGCCCAGCAGGCCTTCGGCGAGGTGATGGAGCTCGCCATCTCGCTCGGCGGCACCATCACCGGCGAGCACGGCGTCGGCCGGCTCAAGCGACCCTGGCTCGCCGACTACCTCGGCGAGGACGTGATGGCCCTCAACCACCGCATCAAGCAGGCTCTCGACCCCCAGGGCATCCTCAACCCCGGCGCCGCCATCTAGGCCGGGGGTCTCGACACGGCCTCGCTGGCGCTCGGCCGGCTCGACCACCGGCCCGCCCGGCACCGGTGGTCGAGCCCCGCGAGCGCTAGCGAGCGGGTGTCGAGACCCCCGGACCCCCGTCGCTAGCCTGACCGCATGACGTCGGTCAGCACGGTCAGCGACGACGCCCTCGGCGACCACGACACGGTCGGGCTGGTCGAGGCACTTCACGCGGGCGAGGTGTCGGTGCCGGAGGTCGTCGAGGCGGCGATCCGGCGGGTCACCGCAGCCGACGCCGCGCTCGGCGCCGTGGCCTATGCCGCCTACGACCGGGCCCGGGTCGAGTCCCACGCCCCTCGCGGCGGCTTCTTCGCCGGCGTGCCGACGGTGGTGAAGGACAACGTCGACGTCGAGGGCATGCCGACCATGCACGGCACCGACGCCTGGCAGGGCAAGCCCGCCCGCCGCGACGGCGACTTCGCCCGCATGTACCTCGCCACCGGCCTCATCCCGCTCGGCAAGAGCCGGCTCTCGGAGTACGGCTTCTCGCCGGCCGCCGAGCACCCGCGGCTCGGCGCGGTGCGCTCGCCGTGGTCCACCGACCACGTGGCCGGCGCCTCGTCGGCCGGCTCGGCCGCGCTCGTCGCCTCCGGCGCGCTGCCGATCGCGCACGCCAACGACGGCGGCGGCTCGATCCGCATCCCGGCGGCGGTGAACGGCCTGGTCGGACTCAAGCCCACCCGGGGCCGGCTCGCCCAGGACGCGATCTTCCGGCAGATGCCGGTGCGCATCGTCGCCGACGGCGTCCTCACCCGGTCGGTGCGCGACACCGCCGCGTTCGTGCGCGAGGCCGAGCTGGTCTACCGCGAGCACCGGCTGCCGCCGATCGGCGACATCACCCGGCCCGGCCGCAAGCGGCTGCGGGTCGCGCTCAACACCACCGGCGCCGACCGCGGCGCCAGCCCCGAGGTCACCGACCTCACCCTCAAGACCGCCCGGCTGCTCGAGGAGCTCGGCCACAGCGTCGAGGAGGTGCCCGACCCGCCGGTCGACGACCGGTTCGCCGACGACTTCCTCCTCTACTGGGGCTCGCTGTCGCTGGTGATGCTCCGCACCGGCCGCCGCACCCACGGCAAGTCGTGGGACGCCTCGCGGCTCGACAACCTCACCCACGGCCTCGCCCAGCACACGCTGCGCAACCTGCACCGGATGCCGGGTGCGATCCGCCGGCTGCGCGGCGCGACGAAGAAGGCCGAGGCGTTCCACGAGCAGTACGACGTCACGCTCACGCCGACCCTGGCCACCACGACGCCGCGGATCGGCCACCTCGACCCCACCCAGGACTACGACGTGATCATGGACCGGATCCGCGACTGGGTGAGCTTCACGCCGCTCCAGAACGCCACCGGCGACCCGGCGATCTCGCTGCCGCTCGCGACGTCGTCCGAGGGGCTGCCGGTCGGGATGATGTTCGGCGCCGGGGCGGGCCGGGAGGCCTCGCTGCTCGAGCTGGCCTACGAGGTCGAGGAGGCCCGGCCGTTCGGCCGGATCACGCCCTCCTGACGGGGCCTTCAACCGATTTCACCCGGGCCCGAACCCCTGTGTATCGTTCTCCGTCGTTGCCCCTTTAGCTCAGTCGGCAGAGCGTCTCCATGGTAAGGAGAAGGTCTACGGTTCGATTCCGTAAAGGGGCTCTGCGCCAGGGCCCCCGGGCCCTGACCTCGGCGGGGTAGCTCAGGTGGTTAGAGCACACGGCTCATAATCGTGGTGTCGCGGGTTCGAGTCCCGCCCCCGCTACCGATCCTCCGCCCCAACCGAAGTCTCAGCAGAAGGAACTCCCGTGGCCAGCAAGAGCTCCGACGTCCGCCCCAAGATCACCCTCGCCTGCACCGAGTGCAAGGAGCGGAACTACATCACCAAGAAGAACCGGCGCAACGACCCCGACCGGCTCGAGCTCGCCAAGTTCTGCCCGCGCTGCCGCAAGCACCAGCCGCACCGGGAAACCCGCTAAGACCCTGGTGGACGCCGACGTCGTCGGTCGCAGCTACCCCGCGACCCCGCCCTTCGAGGTCACCGAGGAGCGGGTGCGCGCCTTCGTCGAGTCCACCGGTGCCGACTACGACGGCTCGGTGCCGCCGACCTTCCCGATCGTCCCGGCCTTCGACGCGATGATGTCGTTCCTCGACGCCGAGGGGCTCGACCTGTCGCGCATCGTGCACGGCGAGCAGCGGTTCGCCTACGAGCGGCCGGTCGCCGTCGGCGACGTGCTCACCTGCGCGCTCACCGTCGCCTCGCTGCGCAGCATCGGCGGCAACGACATCGTCGGCACCACCAGCGCCGTCACCGGCCCGGACGGCGAGGTCGTCTGCACCGGCACCGCCACCCTCGTGCACCGCGGGGGCCCCGAATGACGCTCGACACCCGTACCTTCACCGTCACCCGCGCCGACCTCGTGCGCTACGCCGAGGCGAGCGGCGACCACAACCCGATCCACCAGGACGAGCAGGTGGCGCTCGCCGTCGGACTGCCCGGCGTGATCGCCCACGGCATGTACACGATGGCGCTGGCCGCGCGCGCCGTCGCCGAGTGGTTCCCGGGCCGCGAGGTCGTGAGCATCGGCGGCAAGTTCACCAACCCCGTCGTGGTGCCGGCCGACGGGGGCGCCGAGGTCGAGGTGGCCGGCGAGGCCGGCGACCCCGACGACGACGGGCTGGTCACCGTGAAGCTCACCGTCACCTGCGCGGGCCAGAAGGTCCTCGGGATGCCCAAGGCGGTCGTGCGTGGCTGAACGCCTCGCCGACCACACCACCCTGCGGCTCGGCGGCCCCGCCGGCGAGTGGGTACGTGCCACCACCGAGCGCGAGCTCGTCGGCGCCGTCACCGCGGCCGAGGTCGGCGGCGAGCCGGTGCTCGTGGTCGGCGGCGGCAGCAACCTCGTGGTCGCCGACGCCGGCTTCCCCGGCACGGTCGTCGAGGTGGCCACCCGCGAGATCACGCCCGACACCGACGATCCGTCGTGCGGCGGCGTGCTGGTGCGGGTCGCGGCGGGGGAGGACTGGGACGCCTTCGTGGCGCACGCCGTCGAGCGCGGCTGGGTCGGCGTCGAGGCACTCGCCGGCATCCCCGGCCGGGTGGGCGCCGTCCCGATCCAGAACGTCGGCGCCTACGGGCAGGACGTCGCCCAGACCATCGCCACCGTGCGGGTCTGGGACCGGCAGCTCCGCGGCATCCGCACCTTCGCGGCCGCCGAGTGCGGCTTCGGCTACCGCACCTCGCGCTTCAAGCGCGACCCCGGCCGCCACGTCGTCCTGCACGTCACCTTCCAGCTCACCGTCGGCGACCTCGGCACCCCGGTGGCCTACGCCGAGCTCGCCCGCGCCCTCGGCGTCGAGGTGGGGCAGCGGGCGTCGCTGGCCGACGTCCGCGAGGCCGTGCTCGGGCTGCGCCGCGGCAAGGGCATGGTGCTCGACGCGACCGACCACGACACCTGGAGCGCCGGCTCGTTCTTCACCAACCCGGTGGTGCCGCCCGGCGACGTGCCCGCCGGCGCCCCCACCTGGCCGGTCGACGAGCCGGGGCTGGTGAAGACCAGCGCCGCCTGGCTCATCGAGCACGCCGGCTTCGGCAAGGGGTACGGCGACGGCCCGGTGCGGCTGTCGGGCAAGCACACCCTCGCTCTCACCAACCGCGGCGAGGCCACCACCGACGACCTGCTCGCGCTGGCGCGCGAGGTCCGCGACGGCGTCCGCGCGGCGCACGGCATCGACCTGGTGCCCGAGCCGGTGCTCGTCGGCTGCGAGGTCTAGCGCTCAGCTCATGCTGTCGGCGCTGATCGCGAAGCCGAAGAACGCGACCACGAGCACGATCATCAGCACGCCGAGCACGGTGCCGATGATGCCGGTGATGAGACCGGCCTGGGCCGCGCCCGGGTTGTTGTAGACGCCGGGCTGCTCGTCCATCTCCTTCTTCGCGATGACCGCGAGGCCGATCGCGAACGGGCCGCACAGCACGCCGGGGATCGTGACGCAGCAGACGAGCGTGAGCACGGCGCACGCCACGCTCGCGATGCCGAGACCCATCGCGGTGTTGGCCTTGCCGTTCGGCTTGGCGAACAGGCCGCCGGCGCCGTACGGCTGCACGCCGTAGGGCGAGGCCGGCGGGTAGGGCTGGTACGGCGAGCCCGGCTGTTGCGGGTACTGCTGGTAGGGCTGCTGCTCGTACGGCCGCGGCTGGTGCGGCTGCTGGTACGGCGACCCGCTGGGTGGGGCCGGGTACGGCTGCGAGGGCGGTGGCGCCGTGGGCTCGCCGGCGCTGCCGGGGTTCTGGTCGCCGGACGGCGAGGACCACGGGGTGTCGGGCTCGGAGCCACCGCCGGACGTCATGGTCGGGATTCTGGCAGGTGACCTGCCGGTTCCGGGTCAGCGGACAGCCACGTGTCCACGGCGGCGAGCGCCGGCTCGCGCACGTCGTCCGGTGCGCACGAGGCCCGCAGCGACATCCGCGCCAGCTCGGCCAGCTGCGCGTCGTCGAGCTCATGGGCGGCGCGCATCGTGGCGTACTGACCGGCCAGCCGGGAGCCGAACAGCAGCGGGTCGTCGGCCCCGAGCGCCACCTGCGCGCCCGCCTCGAGCAGCGCCGGCAGCGGCACCGAGGTGAGGTCGCTGTAGACGCCGAGCGCCACGTTCGACACCGGGCACACCTCCAGCGGCACGCCGGCGTCCACCACCCGGGCGAGCAGGTCCGGGTCCTCGGCGGTGCGGACGCCGTGGCCCAGCCGGTGCGCCCCGAGCACGTCGAGACAGGTGCGCACGTGGTCGGGGCCGCGCAGCTCGCCGCCGTGCGGGGTGAGCAGCAGCCCGGCCCGCTCGGCGATCCGGAACGCCGCCGCGAACTCCTCGGTGCGGCCGCGGCGCTCGTCGTTCGACAGCCCGAACCCCACCACCCCGCGGCCGGCGTACTGCGCGGCCAGCCGGGCCAGGGTGCGGGCGTCGAGCGGGTGCCGGGTGCGGTTGGCCGCGACCACCACCGCGATCCGGAGCCCGGTCGCATGCTCGGCGTCCCGAACGGCGTCCAGCACCAGGTCGGTGAACGCCGTGATCCCGCCGAACCGGGCGGCGTACCCGCTCGGGTCGACCTGGATCTCCAGCCACCGGCCGCCGTCGCGGACGTCGTCCTCGGCCGCCTCCCGCACCAGCCGCCGCACGTCGTCCTCGGTGCGCAGCACCGACCGGGCGACGTCGTAGAGCCGCTGGAAGCGGAACCAGCCCTTCTCGTCGGCCGCGCTCAGCCGCGGCGGCCAGTCCTCCACCAGCGAGTCGGGCAGCGCGATGCCGTCGCGCTCGGCGAGCTCGAGCAGCGTGGCGTGCCGCATCGAGCCCGTGAAGTGCAGGTGGAGGTGGGCCTTCGGCAGCGCCCGGATATCACGTGGTGCGAGCGAAGCGAGCTCCTTCGACGGTGGTTGAGGTGCGAGCGGAGCGAGCCTCGAAACCCGCACTCAGGCGAACAGCTTCTGGAGCCGGGTCACGCCCTCCACCAGGTCGTCGTCACCGAGCGCGTAGGAGAGCCGCAGGTAGCCGGGGGAGCCGAACGCCTCACCCGGCACCACCGCCACCTCGGCCTGCTCGAGGATGTACTCGGCGAGGTCGGTGGTGGTGTCGATCCGCCGGCCGTCGTAGTCCCGGCCGAGCAGCCCCTTCACCGACGGGTAGGCGTAGAACGCCCCGCCCGGCGTCGGGCACACCACGCCGTCGATGTCGTTGAGCATCGAGACGATCGTGCGGCGACGCCGGTCGAAGGCCGCCTTCATCTCCTCGACGGCGGTGAGGTCGCCCTCGACCGCGGCGATCGCGGCCCGCTGGGCCACGTTGGCGACGTTCGACGTCGCGTGCGACTGCAGGTTGGTGGCGGCCTTCACCAGGTCGGCCGGGCCGATCATCCAGCCGACCCGCCAGCCGGTCATCGCGTAGGTCTTGGCGACGCCGTTCACGACCACGCAGTTGTCGGCGAGGAACGGGCAGAGCACCGGCATCGAGCCGGTGTCGATGTCGTCGTAGACGAGGTGCTCGTAGATCTCGTCGGTGAGCACCCACAGGTTGTTGTCCTCGACCCACTGGCCGATCGCCCGGATCTCGTCGGCGGTGTACACCGCGCCGGTGGGGTTCGACGGCGAGACGAACAGCAGCACCTTGGTCTTGTCGGTGCGCGCCGCCTCGAGCTGCTGAGGCGTCACCTTGTAGTCCTGGGTCTCGTCGGCGAGCACCTCGACGGTGACGCCGCCGGCGAGCTGGATCGACTCCGGGTACGTCGTCCAGTACGGCGCCGGCACGATCACCTCGTCGCCCGGGTCGAGCATCGCGGCGAAGGCGGCGTAGATCGCCTGCTTGCCGCCGTTGGTGACGAGCACCTGGCTCGGCTCGATCTCGTAGCCGCTGTCGCGGGCGGTCTTCGCCGCGATCGCCTTCTTGAGCTCGGGCAGGCCGCCGGCCGGGGTGTAGCGGTGGTTCTTGGGGTCGCGGGCGGCCTCGACGGCGGCGTCCACGATGTAGCCCGGCGTCGGGAAGTCCGGCTCGCCGGCACCGAAGCCGACCACCGGCCGGCCCTCGGCCTTGAGGGCCTTGGCCTTGGCATCCACCTTGAGCGTGGCCGACTCGGCGATGCCGCCGATGCGGCGCGAGACGCGACGGTCGCGGGGGTTGCTGGCTGGGCTCTGCTCGCTCATACCGGCCATGCTAGGGCCGCCCGTCGCATCCGTTTTGTCGGGCCATGACCACCCTGCGTAGACTCGGCTGCTGGTGGATCTCCCCGATGATTCGGCCTGCCCTCGCAGTAGGTCGGCGTGGGGGAAGCCATCCGGAGGGCACTAGCTCAACTGGCAGAGCATCGGTCTCCAAAACCGAAGGTTGGGGGTTCAAGTCCCTCGTGCCCTGCACGACGGCCGTCTCGGGCGGCCGGGAACACGACGAGAGGTGAGTGGAGTGCCCGACGACGACGCGGCGCGCGGTCCCGAGGACGGCGACGCCGTCGAGGAGACCCCGGCCGAGGAGGTCGAGAGCACCGACGAGGTCTCCGCCGAGGACGCCACCGACGAGCCGGCCGACGAGCCGGCCGAGGAGAAGCCCGCGGCCACCTCCCGCCGGGCGCGGCGCAAGTCCGACGCCAAGGCCGACGCGAAGTCCGACGCCAAGGCCGACGACGAGGCCGACGACGAGGCTGACGAGAGCCGACGACCAGGCCGACGACGAGGTCAAGGAGAAGCCGGCTGCGAAGGCGGCGGCGAAGAAGTCCGCGGCCGCCGGCAAGGGCGCCACCAAGACCGCCAAGAAGCCGGCCAAGACCGCGAAGGCCGCCCGCACCGCGAAGCCGGGCGAGGGCCGCACCAGCCCGGTCACGTTCTACCGCCAGGTGGTCGCCGAGCTCCGCAAGGTCGTCTACCCGACGCAGGAGCAGCTGGTCACCTACTTCATCGTCGTCATGGTCTTCGTGCTCGTGATGATGGGCATCGTGGCCGGCCTCGACCTGGGCTTCGGCAAGCTCGTCTTCGCGATCTTCACCGGCGGCGAGGACATCTAGCGGTCCTCCGCCCGTCCCCCGAACCACCAGCGATCCAGATGGAGCAGTACGTGTCCGACATGCAGACCCCGGACGAGACGCCCGCCGTCGACGAGACCGTCGACGACGCGGTCGACCCCGTCACCGAGGCCGACCCCGTCGCCGAGCAGGCCGACGAGCCGGTCGCCACCCCCGAGGTCGAGGACGACGTCGCCGAGGCCTCCGAGGGCTCCGCCGAGGGCACCGCGCCCACCGCCGTCGACACCGACGACGACCCGGCCGACACCGACCCCGTCGAGGAGCCGCTCTCCGAGGTCGTCGCGGCCGAGGAGGAGACCGTCGACGAGCCGGTCGACGAGACCCTCGCCGACGACGCCGAGCAGGTCGTCGAGGACGAGTCGGCCGAGACCGACGAGGTCCCCGACGCCGGCGAGGAGGCCGAGGTCGCCGAGGCCGTCGAGGCCGACCCGCTGGAGGACTTCCGCCGCGAGCTGTGGGCCAAGGACGGCGACTGGTTCGTGGTGCACACCTACTCCGGCATGGAGAACCGGGTGAAGTCGAACCTCGAGAACCGCATCGTCTCCCTCAACATGGAGGACTACATCCACGAGATCGTGGTCCCCATCGAGGACATCGTCGAGATCAAGAACGGCCAGCGCCGCACCCGCAAGAAGCCCGCGCTGCCCGGCTACGTGCTGGTCCGCATGGACCTCACCGACGAGTCCTGGTCCGCCGTCCGGCACACGCCGTCGGTCACCGGCTTCGTGGGCAACAGCCACCAGCCGGTGCCGCTGAGCCTCGACGAGGTCGAGCAGATGCTCGCCCCCGCCGTCATCGCCGCCGCCGAGGTCCCGGTCTCGGCCGGTGGCACCGGCCCGGCCACCGCGGGCGGCACCGCCACCAAGAAGCAGATCGAGGTCGCCGACTTCAGCGTCTCCGACTCGGTCATGGTGGTCGACGGCCCGTTCGCCACCCTCCACGCCACGATCACCGAGATCAACGCGGAGGCCCAGCGCGTCAAGGCGCTGGTCGAGATCTTCGGCCGGGAGACCCCGGTCGAGCTGAGCTTCAGCCAGATCCAGAAAGTCTGACCGAAGAGCGACACCCCGTGGCAGAGGCAGCGGCCTCGTCATGACCACAGAGAAGGAAGAGATACAGCAATGCCCCCGAAGAAGAAGATCGCTGCCCTGGTCAAGGTGCAGCTCCAGGCCGGTGGCGCCACCCCGGCCCCGCCCGTCGGTACCGCCCTCGGTCCGCACGGCGTCAACATCATGGACTTCTGCAAGGCCTACAACGCCCAGACCGAGTCCATGCGCGGCAACGTCGTCCCCGTCGAGATCACCATCTACGAGGACCGGTCCTTCACCTTCATCACGAAGACCCCGCCGGCCGCCGAGCTCATCAAGAAGGCCGCCGGCCTCAAGAAGGGCTCCGGTGTCCCGCACAAGGAGAAGGTCGGCAAGCTCACCAAGGACCAGGTCCGTGAGATCGCCGAGACCAAGATGCCCGACCTCAACGCCAACGACATCGATGCCGCGATGAAGATCGTCGAGGGCACCGCCCGCTCCATGGGCGTCACCACCGAGAAGTAGTTCGTGGCAGGGCCGCGCTGGCCCGTCTCACCACACCCCTTCCGGGACGCCGAACGCGACGTCCCACCATTCCCGTAAGGACACCACCATGCAGCGCAGCAAGACCTACCGCGCGGCGAGCGAGCTCTTCGACCGCGACGAGCTCTACGCCCCGCTGGCCGCGATCAAGATCGCCAAGGCCGGCTCCAAGAAGAAGTTCGACGAGACCGTCGACGTCGTCATGCGGCTCGGGGTCGACCCCCGCAAGGCCGACCAGATGGTCCGCGGCACCGTCAACCTGCCGCACGGCACGGGCAAGACCGCCAAGGTCCTCGTGTTCGCGGTCGGTGACAAGGCGGCGGCCGCCGAGGCGGCCGGCGCCGACGAGGTCGGCGGCGACGAGCTCATCGAGCGGGTGGCCGGCGGCTACCTCGACTTCGACGCCGTCGTGGCCACCCCGGACCTCATGGGCAAGGTCGGCCGGCTCGGCCGCGTGCTCGGTCCCCGTGGCCTCATGCCGAACCCGAAGACCGGCACCGTCACCCCGGACCCGGCCAAGGCCGTCACCGACATCAAGGGCGGCAAGATCGAGTTCCGCGTCGACCGGCACGCCAATCTCCACTTCATCATCGGCAAGGCCTCCTTCACCGAGGCCCAGCTCGCCGAGAACTACGCGGCGGCGCTCGAGGAGGTGCTCCGGCTCAAGCCGGCCAGCTCCAAGGGCCGCTACGTCAAGAAGGTGACGGTCTCCACGACCATGGGCCCCGGCGTCCAGGTCGACCCGAACCGCACCAAGAACGTCGCCGGCGAGGACGACTGACCCAGCACGACGGGTGGCCCCGTCCCGGCTCGATTTGGGAGCCGGGCGCGGGGCGCTCTACAGTTCGACGAAGTAACCGAAGACCGCTGGTCGCCCGGCACCGCCGGGTCGAAGGCGCCGCAGAGATGCGGACGGCCCGCGCAGGTGACAGAGCGAGGACCATCCGGTCCGCACCACGCCCTGGGCCCTGCGCCTGGGGCGTTCGTCATTTCCACCGGCTCCGTCCTCGTGGTCACCGACAGATATGAGGAGTCCCATGGCGCGGGCCGACAAGCAGGCAGCCGTCGCGGAGATCGCTGAGAACTTCAGCAACGCCGCCGGCGCCGTCCTGACCGAGTACCGCGGCCTCACCGTCAAGGAGCTGCAGGACCTGCGCCGCTCCCTCGGTGAGAACGCCGACTACGCCGTGGTCAAGAACACGCTGGCCAAGCTCGCCGCCAAGGAGGCGGGCATCGAGGGCTTCGACGAGCTCCTCGTCGGCCCGACCGCGATCGCCTTCATCAACGGCGACGTGGTCGAGGCCGCCAAGGGTCTGCGTGACTTCGCCAAGGCCAACCCCACCCTGGTCATCAAGGGTGGAGTCCTGGACGGCAACCCCCTCGGCGCCGCCGAGATCGCCAAGCTGGCCGATCTCGAGTCGCGTGAGGTGCTGCTGGGCAAGCTCGCGGGCGCGATGCTCGCCTCGCTCAGCCAGGCCGTCTACCTGCTCAACGCGCCGATCGCCCAGGCCGCCCGTCTCGCGGGTGCGCTCCAGGCTCAGCGGGCCGAGCAAGCCGGCAGCGACGGCGACGAAGGAGCCGACGCGTAGCCGGCGCAGGTTGAGCAAGCCCCGCGACCGAGGAACGAGGTCGCGACGGGCGCGTCGAAACCCAGTTCCGCCGCAGGACATCAAGCACAGACATCAAGCACTGACATCAAGCACAGACATCAAGCACAGCAGCACCAACCGAAAGGAACCGCCACCATGGCGAAGCTCAGCACCGACGAGCTCCTTGACGCGTTCAAGGAGATGACCCTGATCGAGCTCTCCGAGTTCGTGAAGCAGTTCGAGGAGACCTTCGGCGTCACCGCCGCGGCTCCCGTGGCCGTGGCCGCCGCCCCGGCCGCCGGTGGCGCCGCCGCCGGCGGTGGCGACGAGGCCGCCGCCCAGGACGAGTTCGACGTCATCCTCGAGTCGGCCGGCGAGAAGAAGATCAACGTCATCAAGGAGGTGCGCTCGCTGACCAGCCTCGGCCTGAAGGAGGCCAAGGACCTCGTCGAGAGCGCCCCGAAGCCGATCCTGGAGAAGGTCGCCAAGGACGCGGCGGAGAAGGCGAAGGAGGCGCTCGAGGGCGCCGGCGCCACCGTCACCCTCAAGTGATCTAGTCGCCACTGCGACACCAGGACGACGCCAGAGGCGGTGGTCCCCGATCGGGGACCACCGCCTCTTGTCGTCTCCGGCCGGTTCTGGTCTAGTCACCACAGGTGCAAACGGGAGTTACAGGTATGTCTCACCGGTGGGGGGGCAAGTGACGCTCGGCACTACTTACGCGTAACCTCGCGGCCGGGACGACGTTGTTACTCGTGAGTGAGGTTCGGCCCTGCCCAATAGGGTCGACATGGGGACGACGAGGGAGGGACCCGCTTCCTCCGGCGGGCGAGAGAAGGACATCCATGGGCGTTGAGATCAAGATCGAGCACCTGACGAAGTCGTTCGGCAAGCAGATGATCTGGGGCGATGTCACCCTGACCGTGCCGGCGGGCGAGGTCTCGGTGATGCTCGGCCCGTCCGGCACCGGCAAGTCCGTGCTGCTGAAGACGATCATCGGCCTCCTCAAGCCCGACAACGGCTCGGTGATCATCGAGGGCACCGACATCGCCTCCTGCCCGGAGAAGGAGCTCTACGAGATCCGCAAGCTCTTCGGCGTGCTGTTCCAGGACGGCGCGATGTTCGGCTCGATGAACCTCTACGACAACGTCGCCTTCCCGCTGCGCGAGCACACCAAGAAGTCCGAGTCCGAGGTCCGCGACATCGTCATGGAGAAGATGGACCTCGTCGGCCTCCTCGGTGCCGAGGACAAGCTGCCGGGTGAGATCTCCGGTGGCATGCGCAAGCGGGCCGGTCTGGCCCGCGCGCTCGTGCTCGACCCCGAGATCGTGCTGTTCGACGAGCCCGACTCCGGACTCGACCCCGTGCGCACCGCGTTCCTCAACCAGCTGATCGTCGACCTCAACGCCCAGATCGACGCCACGTTCCTCATCGTCACCCACGACATCAACACCGCCCGCACGGTCCCCGACAACATCGGGCTGCTCTACCACCGCCACCTCGCGATGTTCGGCCCGCGCGAGATGCTGCTGTCCTCCGAGGAGCCGGTCGTGCGGCAGTTCCTCAACGCCCAGCGCGTCGGCCCGATCGGCATGTCGGAGGAGAAGGACGCCGACGAGCTCGAGGCGGAGAAGGGCGAGGAGATGCCGCCGCTGCCGCCGATCCCGATGCAGATCGAGCCGTCCAACGGCATCCCGCGCCGCAGCCAGCGCGAGCCGGGCTCGTGGTGCCGCGAGAACGGCGTCACGCCTCCCGAGGGGTCCTTCGAGTCCACCAGCGCCGGTCTGGCCCGCTGATCCATGGCCTCGCTCACGTCCAGCCGGGCGCTGGCACCCCTCGGGGTCGCCGGCGGCCTGTTCGCCTTCGCCCTCGACGTGCTCCGTGGGCTGTTCCGGCGACCGTTCCAGCTGCGTGAGTTCCTCCAGCAGGCGTGGTTCATCGCGTCGGTCACGATCATCCCGACCGCTCTGGTCGCCATCCCGTTCGGCGCGGTCATCGCGCTCCAGGTGGGCGGCCTGATCAAGCAGTTCGGCGCCCAGTCGTTCACCGGCTCGGCCTCGGTGCTGGCCGTCGTCCAGCAGGCGGCACCGATCGGCACCGCGCTCCTCATCGCCGGCGCCGGCGGCTCGGCGATCGCCGCCGACCTCGGTGCCCGCAAGATCCGCGAGGAGCTCGACGCGATGATGGTGCTCGGGATCGACCCGATCCAGCGCCTCGTCGTCCCCCGCGTGCTCGCCTGCATGCTGGTCGCGGTCTTCCTCAACGGCATGGTGAGCGTCGTCGGCGTGGCCGGCGGCTACGTCTTCAACGTGGTGCTGCAAGGCGGCACGCCGGGTGCCTACATCGCGAGCTTCACCGCGCTCGCCCAGCTGCCCGACCTCTACATCGGCCTCATCAAGGCGGCCATCTTCGGTCTCATCGCCGCCGTCGTCGCGTCCTACAAGGGCATGAACGCCGGTGGCGGTCCGAAGGGCGTGGGCGACGCCGTCAACGAGTCGGTGGTCATCACGTTCGTGCTGCTGTTCGTCGTCAACTTCACGCTCAGCACGATCTACGTCCAAATCATCCCACCGAAGACAGGTTGACCCCATGGCCGACCTGCGCACCGTCTACCAGAAGCCCCTGTCGTCGCTCGACACGATGGGGACCCAGCTGTCCTTCTACATTCGGGCGGCGGCAGCCGCCCCGAAGGCCGCGCGCTCCTACCCCAAGGAGGTCATGCGGATCCTCGCCGAGGTCACCCTCGGCTCGGGTGGCCTCGCCGTCATCGGCGGCACGGTGGGCGTCGTCCTCGCGATGACCTTCTTCACCGGCGCCCAGGTCGGCCTGTCCGGCTACACCGCGCTGGAGCAGCTCGGCACCGAGGCGTTCGCGGGCTTCGTGTCGGCCTACTTCAACACCCGCGAGATCGCGCCGCTGGTCGCGGGCATCGCGCTGGCCGCCACCGTCGGCTGCGGCTTCACCGCCCAGCTCGGCGCCATGCGGATCTCCGAGGAGGTCGACGCGCTCGAGGTGATGGCGATCCCGTCGATGCCGTTCCTCGTCGCCACCCGCGTCGTCGGCGGCCTGATCGCGATCATCCCGCTCTACGTGGTCGGCCTGCTGTCGTCCTACGTCGCCAGTCGCCTGGTCGTCACGACCTTCTACAGCCAGTCGGCGGGCACCTACGACCACTACTTCAACCTGTTCCTGCCACCCGGCGACGTCTTGTGGTCGTTCGGAAAGGTGTTGGTGTTCTCGGTCGTGGTCATCCTCATCCACTGCTACCACGGCTACCACGCCTCGGGCGGCCCCGCCGGTGTGGGCGTGGCCGTGGGCCGCGCCGTCCGCACGAGCATCGTGGCCATCAACGTCATCGACCTGTTCCTGTCCATGGCCATCTGGGGCACCACGACCACGGTCAGGTTGGCGGGGTAGCGATGAACTGGTTCCTGAAGCAGTCCAAGGTCCTCGGCGTCCTGTTCATCGCGCTGGTGATGCTCGGCGTCTACCTCACCTACGCGACCTTCACCAAGAAGTTCACCGACTACGAGGAGGTCACGCTCGAGACCTCCACGATCGGCCTCCAGCTCCCGCTGCGCGGCGACGTGAAGTACCGCGGCGTGATCGTGGGTGAGGTGCTCGACTACACCAGCACCGCCGACGGCGCCGACGTCACGCTGGGCCTCTACCCAGACCAGGTCGACGTGATCCCGTCCGACGTCACCGGCTCGATCCTCCCGAAGACGCTGTTCGGCGAGAAGTTCGTCTCCCTCGTGGCCCCCGAGTCGCCGTCCGGCGACCACATCCAGGCCGGCGCCACGATCGACCGCACCGAGGTGAGCATCGAGGTCGAGAAGGTGCTCGCCGACCTCTACCCGCTGCTCGAGGCGGTCGAGCCGGCCCAGCTCAACATGACGCTCAACGCGCTGGCCACGGCCCTGGAGGGTCGCGGCGAGGCGCTCGGCGAGAACCTCGAGATCGTCGACGCCTACCTCAAGCGGTTCAACCCGAGGATCCCCGCCCTGGTCGAGGACCTCCGGCTCACGGCCGACGTCTCCGACATCTACTCCGACGTGCTGCCCGAGGTGGCGACGATCCTCGACAACACCATCACGACCTTCGGCACGTTCGAGGAGAAGGAGGACCAGGCCACCGCGCTGTACGGCAACATCGCCGACTTCGCCGACACCTCGCGCACCTTCCTCGCCGACAACGAGACCAACATCATCCGGTCCGCCGAGCTCAGCGCCGCCCAGCTGCGGGTGTTCTCCCGCTACGCGCCGGAGTTCCCCTGCCTCACCGGCGGCATCGTCAATGCCGGCGTCTCGCAGGCCGAGGCGTTCCGCGGGTTCGTGCTCCACATCGTGCTAGAGACGCTGCCGCGGCAGCCGCGCGCCTACGACGGCGGCGACCGGCCGCGGCTCGGCGAGGACCGCGGGCCCAACTGCCTGCACCTGCCGAACCCGCCGTGGAGCCAGAGCAACCCGGTGCGGTTCCAGCCGAACTTCGACGACGGCGTCGACCGCACGACCGGCAAGGGCACCAGCCGCCCGCCGTCCGGCTACCTGGTCACGAACGGCAAGGACTACGCCGGCACCGCCGACGAGTCCTGGCTGTTCCGCAAGATGCTCGCCCCCAGCCTCGGCCTCACCGCCGACGAGGTCGGTGACCTCGGCCCGCTCCTCGTGGGACCGATGGCCCGCGGCGCGGAGGTGAGCCTGCGATGAAGCTCCTCGACAAGAAGACGTCGGCGGACGCCGTCCGGCTGCTCATCTTCCTGCTCGTCACCACGCTCGCCACCGGCGTCCTGGTGATCATGATCGGCAACCTGTCGTTCAAGGCCTCCAGCGAATACAAGGCGCAGTTCGTCGACGTCACCGGCGTGATCGAGGGCGACGACGTGCGGATCGCCGGCGTCAAGGTCGGTTCGGTCAAGAAGGTCGAGGTCACCGACCGCGACCGGGCGCTGGTCACGTTCTCGGTCGAGGACGGCGTCACGCTCTCCGACTCCACCTTCGCCACGATCCGGTTCCGCAACCTCGTCGGGCAGCGCTACATCTCGCTGTCCGAGGAGGTCGGCGACACCAGCGAGATGAAGCCGGGCGAGACCATCCCGGTCGACCGCACCAAGCCGGCGCTCGACCTCACGCTCCTGTTCAACGGCTTCAAGCCGCTGTTCCAGGCCCTCTCGCCCGACGACATCAACCAGTTCTCCTACGAGCTCGTCCAGGTGTTCCAGGGCGAGGGCGGCACGCTGGAGAGCCTGCTGCGCAGCACCGCCTCGGTCACCTCGACCCTCGCCGACCGCGACGAGGTGATCGGCGAACTGCTGAAGAACCTCGACTACGTGCTCGACCACCTGGCCGACCGCGACCGCCAGCTGACCGCCCTCATCACCGGCTTCCGCAAGCTGGTGGGCGGCCTCAAGACCGACCGCGAGGCGATCCTGGGGTCGATCGAGGACATCAGCCGGCTCTCGGTCGAGACCGCCGACCTGGTGAAGGGCATCCGGCCGCCGTTCGTCGAGGACATCAAGCAGCTGCGGCGCTTCGCCCGCAACACCGACAACAACAAGGGCGAGCTCGACCGCGCGCTGCAGGTGCTGCCGATCAAGCTCAACAAGGTGGGCCGGACAGCGATCGACGGGTCCTGGTTCAACTTCTACCTGTGCTACTTCCGCGGCAAGGTGCGGCTGCCGGGTCTCAACCAGCCGGTCTTCATCCCGTCCAGGGACGGCTACCAGAACGGCGCCGATCGATGCAGCCTGGGGGGGTCCTGACGTGAAGCCGTTCCGCGAGCGCAACCCCGTCGTGATCGGGGCGGTCAGCATCCTGGTGATGACGCTGGCCCTCCTCGCCGCGTTCCGTGCCCAGGACCTGCCGCTCATCGGCGGCGGCGACACCTACTACGCCAAGTTCACCGAGGCCGGCGGCCTACGCGCGAACGACGAGGTGCGGATCGCCGGCGTCAGGGTCGGCAAGGTCGAGGAGGTCAAGCTCGACGGCAGCGAGGTCCGGGTGAAGTTCCGGATCCAGGGCGACTCGCCGTTCGGCACCGACACCGGTGCCGCGATCAAGGTGAAGACCCTGCTCGGCTCGATGTTCCTCGCGCTCGAGCCGGCCGGGAAGGGCCAGCTCGAGGAGGGCACCACGATCCCGACCTCGCGCACCAGCTCGCCGTTCGACGTCGTCGAGGCGTTCACCGGCCTGGCCGAGACCACCTCGGAGATCGACACCGACCAGATGGCGCGGTCGATGACGGTCATGGCCGACCTGAGCCGCAACACCCCGGAGGAGTTCCGCGACGCGCTCGACGGCGTCGCCCGGCTCTCGGGCAACCTCGCCGACCGCGACCAGGAGATCGGCCGGCTGCTCACCAGCCTGCGCCGGATCTCGAACGTGCTCGACGAGCGTGACGAGGACATCATCGGGCTGATGCGCGACTCCGACGTCCTGTTCCGCGCGATCGTCGAGCGCCGCGACCAGATCCACGCCCTGCTGGTCTCCACCTCGACCCTCTCCCGGGAGCTCACCACGCTCGTCCGGGAGAGCCGCGCCGACCTCACGCCGGCCCTCGAGCACCTCGACAACGTGCTGCAGGTACTCAACAAGAACGAGGACAACCTGAACGACAGCATCAGGCTGATGGAGCCCTTCTACCGCGTGTTCGCCAACACCCTCGGCAGCGGCCCCTGGTTCGACACCTTCATCTACAACTTCCCGAACCAGCTGCCCAACCCGGTCACGGGAGGTGTCGGCTGATGACGCGCGCACTCCGGATCGCCGTACCGCTCCTGGTCCTGGTCCTCGCTGTCGTCGCGGCGGTCGTCGTGTTCGGTGGCGGCAACGGCGAGAAGAAGCTCACCGCGATGTTCCCGCGCACCGTCTCGCTCTACGAGGGCAGCGACGTGCGGATCCTCGGCGTGCCGGTCGGCAAGGTCGACAAGGTCACGCCCGAGGGCAAGCTCGTCAAGGTCGAGATGACCTACGACGGCGACGTCGACGTCCCGAGCACCGCCGAGGCGGTCATCATCTCGCCGGCCATCGTCGGTGACCGCTACGTCCAGCTCACCCCGGTCTTCCAGGACGGCGACAAGGAGCTGCAGGACGACGCGCTCCTCGACGAGAGCCGGACCTCGGTCCCGCTCGAGCTCGACCAGATCTACTCGAGCCTCAACGAGCTGAACGTCGCCCTCGGCCCGGACGGTGCGAACGCCAAGGGCGCGCTCACCGACCTGCTCGAGGTCACCGCCGACAACTTCGGCGGGCAGGGCGAGCAGTTCAACTCCACGATCACGAACTTCAGCCGGCTCACGGCCACCCTCGACGACAACAAGGAGGAGCTGTTCGGCTCGGCCCGGGCGCTCTCCCGCTTCATCGAGACCCTGGCCGAGAACGACGGCACCGTGCGCGCCTTCAACCGCTCGCTGGGCCGGGTCTCCACGGTGCTCGCCGACGAGCGCGAGGAGCTGGCCGAGGCGCTGCGCAACCTGGGCATCGCCGTCGGCGAGGTCGGCACCTTCGTCCGTGACAACCGCGAGGTGCTGGGCCGCGACATCCGTGGCCTGAACCGCGTGCTCAAGGTGCTGGTGCGCCAGCGCGGAGCGCTCGACGAGGTGCTGCGGATCGCGCCGGTCGCCCTCAACAACCTGGCGCTCACCTACAACCCGGACGCCGGCACGCTCGACACGAACTCGAACATCTCCCAGTTCGTGGAGAACATCGAGAAGAACCCGAAGGACGTCCTCTGCGCCCTGATCAGTGCGAACGATCCCGACGGAGCGCTGTGCGACCGGATCCAGGGGCTCCCACTGCCCCGGGCGGCCGCGATGCTCGGGGCCGGTACCGGCTCGGCGTACGGCGAGTCCGACCCGAGCCTCGGCGGACTGGTGGAGGTGACCGAGTGAACGCCTCGACCGCCACCCGGCGGCCCCGCACGCCGCTGCGCGCCCTGCTCGTGGCCCTGCTCGGCTGCCTGCTGCTCTCCGGCTGCGACTTCGACGTCTACAAGCTGCCGCTGCCCGGTGGCGCCGACACCGGCGACGACCCGATGACCATCACGGTGGAGTTCCGCGACGTGCTCGACCTGGTGCCGAAGTCGTCGGTGAAGGTCAACGACGTCACGGTCGGCCAGGTCACCGACATCGACCTCGACACCAAGACCAACACCGCGAAGGTCGGCATCAAGCTGCGCGGCGACACCGAGCTGCCGGCCGACGCGACCGCCGAGCTGCGCCAGACCAGCCTGCTGGGCGAGAAGTTCGTCGCCCTCTCGCCGGGCGACTCCGGCACCTCCGAGATGCTGCAGGACGGCGACGAGATCCCGGTCGAGCGCACCGGCCGCAACCCGGAGGTCGAGGAGGTCTTCGGTGCGCTGAGCCTGCTGCTGAACGGCGGCGGCGTGGCCCAGCTGAAGACGATCGTGAGCGAGCTCAACAAGACCTTCGAGGGGCGGGAGGACACCACCAAGTCGGTGCTCAAGCAGATCGAGATCTTCATGAGCCAGCTCGACGACAACAAGGAGGACATCGTCGACGCGATCGAGTCGCTGAACCGGCTCGCGCTCGGCGTCCGTGCCCAGCAGCGCACCATCGACGCGACCCTCGAGGAGCTCCCGAGCTCGCTGCAGTCGCTCGACCGGCAGCGCGACGACCTGGTGAAGATGCTCGAGGCGCTCGACCGGCTCAGCGGCGTCGGCGTCCGGGTGATCTCGCGCTCGAAGAACGTGACGATCCAGGCGCTCCAGCAGCTCGCGCCGACCCTCACCGAGCTCGCCAACTCCGGCGACGACTTCGTCGACTCGTTCTCGGTGTTCCTCACCTACCCGTTCGTCGACGAGGTCGTCGGTCGCGACCCGCAGGTGGCGCGCCAGCTGCACATGGGCGACTACACCAACCTCTCGGTGCAGCTCGACATCGACCTCACCGGCGAGAGCGGCCCGCCGCCGATCCCGAACGAGGACTGCACGCCGCTGAGCGAGATCCCCGACACCGGCCCGCTGCCGGACTTCGAGGATCTGTGCGAGGGCGCGCAGACCGCGCTGGCCGAGTGCGCCCAGAACTTCAACCGCAACTGCATCGAGCGGGTGCTCGGCACGCTGTGCGAGACCCAGCCGAACAACCCGATCTGCGACAACCTCCCCGACCTCCCCGGCCTGCCCGAGCTCCCGGGCACCGGCGCCAACAGCGGCGGGGGCGGCGGCCTGCCCGATCTGCCCGACGTACCGGGTCTCGGCCGAGCGCCGTCCTCGATCAGTGAGGGACCGACCGTGCGGCAGCTGTCCGACGAGTTCGACCCCGCGCTCGTGATGCTCCTCGTCCCGGGGATGGTGGTCCAGTGATCACCCGCCGGACGAAGGTCCAGTTGCTGATCTTCGCACTCATCACGGTGCTGGGGGTGTCGTTCGTCGGCGCCCGGTACGCCAAGCTCGACCGGTTCCTCCGCGACGACTCCTACGTGGTCGTGGCGCACTTCCAGGACTCCGGCGGCATCTTCGCCGGCGCCGAGGTCACCTACCGCGGCGTCGGTGTGGGCACCGTGAAGTCCCTCGAGGCGACCGAGGACGGCGTCGACGTCAACCTCGAGATCAGCCACGACTACGACAAGATCCCGGCCGACACCAAGGCGATCGTCGGCAACCGGTCGGCGGTCGGCGAGCAGTACGTCGAGCTCCAGCCGCAGGCCAACGACGGTCCCTACCTCGACGACGACACCGAGATCCCGGTCGACATGACCGAGACGCCGATCCAGACCGACGTCTTGCTGACCAACCTCTCGAACCTCGTCGAGTCGGTCGACAAGGACGCCCTGCGCACGACGGTCGACGAGTTCGGCACGGCCTTCGCGGGCACCGGCGACGACCTGCAGACGATCATCGACAGCGGCAACTCGTTCCTCCGCACCGCCGACGAGAACTTCGACGTCACCACGAAGCTGATCGAAGACAGCAACGTCGTGCTCACACGGCCAGCTGGCCTCGGAGAGCTCGATCCGGACCTTCGCCAACCAGCTCGCGCTGTTCAGCACCTCGCTGGCCGGGGCCGACCCCGACCTGCGCCGGGTGCTCGAGGATGGCTCGTTCGCCGCCGAGCAGCTGCGCGCGTTCCTGGAGGAGAACCGGGTCGACCTCGGCACCCTGCTGAGCCGGTTGGTCACGACCGGCGAGGTGGTCGTGAAGCGGCTGCCGGGCATCGAGCAGGTGCTCGTGCTCTACCCGTACGTCGTCGAGGGCGGTTTCACCGTGGCCTCGAAGGACCCGGACACCGGCCTGTACGACGCCCACTTCGGCCTGGTCGAGACCGAGAGCCCCCGGTGCGAGCGCGGCTACGACAAGAGCGAGACCCGTTCGCCGCAGGACCGGTTCGGCAACCCGGAGATGGACATGGACGCGCGCTGTGCCGAGGCCCCGCCGGTCAACTCCCGCGGCGCCCAGAACGCGCCGCGCCGCGCCGGGGCCGACTTCGGGCCGATCGCGGCCACCTTCGACCCGGAGACGGGCAAGCTGCAGTGGGGCGACCACACCGACGGGTTGACGACCCCCGGTAGCGTGGCGCCGCGGTCGCTGGGAGAGGAGTCGTGGAAGTGGCTGTTCCTCCAGCCGATGACGGCTCAGTGAGCCGCACCGCAGGTCAGCCCTCCTCCACGCCCAGCATCTCCGTCCGCAACGCCACCGCGGCGCTGGCCGCGGTGGTGGTCGCGTGCCTCGCCGTCCTCGGCTACCTGTACGCCACCGACACCGACGACAGCCGCGGGGTCGGGGGCCGGCTCTCGTCCCTGGTGTCGGGGGAGGGGCGCGACGGCGCCGACGCCACCGTGGTGAGTTCGCGCGACCGCGACGCCGTGGCCCGGCAGGCCACCCAGTTCCTCCTGCGCTCCAACACCTACGGCCCCGGCGACCTCGACGAGCAGAACCACCTGCCCGGCTACGCCGAGAGCGTGCGCGCCGTCATCACCGCCAAGCAGCGCGCCGAGTTCGACAAGAGCCTGCCCCTGGCCGAGCAGACCGTGGCCCAGGCCGGCTACGGGCGCACCTGCCAGGTGGTGGCTGCGGGCGTCGAGTCGATCGGCACCGACGAGGCGGTCGCGCTGGTGGCCGGCGCGCTGGTCAGCTCCTACCCCGACCCGCAGGACCCGAAGAAGCGGATCGAGGACATCCCGCGCCAGTTCCGGATCAAGGTGACGCTGCGCAAGGTCGAGGGCTCCTGGCTGGTCGACACCTTCGAGCCGGTCACCGGTGACGTCGAGCAGCCCACAGACCAGCCGACCGACCAGCCCACCGCGCCCGCGCCGAGCGACCCGACCACCGGGAGCACGCCGTGACGCCGAGCTGGTACGACGTCCTCGACGTCGATGACAACGCCACCCCCGCCGAGATCCGCACCGCCTGGAAGGCGGCGATCGCCGACCTCGACCCCGGCGACCGCCGGTTCCGGCTCGCCAACCAGGCCGCCGAGGTGCTGCTCGACCCCGCGAAGCGCGAGGCGCACGACGCCGAGCTGGCAGCCGACTCGGACCCGGTCGAGGACGTCGACGAGCCCGACGAGCCCGACGAGCCCGTCGCGGAGGTCGAGGACGACGAGGACGACGTCGAGGAGGACGACCTGCACGAGGACCTCGACGAGGACGAGGACGCCGTCGCTCCGGCCCGCACCCGTCCCGCCGGCTTCCGGGCGCTGGTGGCCGTGGCGGCCGCCGCACTCGTGCTGGTGGTGCTCACCGTGGTCGCGCTGGTCCAAGGCGTCGACTCCGACGCCGACGCCGACGGCGGGTTGCCGTCTGAACAGAAGGTGGACGACGCCCGCGGCGCGGCCGAGGCCGCCGTCGTGCCGGTGCTCTCCTACGACTACCGGACCCTCGACGAGGACCAGGCCGAGGCCGAGACCTACCTGACCGACGACTACGCCCAGGAGTACGAGCGATTCTTCGCCGCCGCGGTGGAGACCAACGCCCCGCGCACCCAGACGGTGGTGCGGGTCCGCGTGCTCGACTCGGCGATCGTCCGCACCGGCAAGGACCGGGTCGATGTACTGCTGTTCGTGAACCGCCCGACCACCAACAAGCAGCGCAGCGTCGAGTACCGCGACCAGGTGACCATGCGGATGCTGGACGTCGACGGCACCTGGCTCGTGGACTGCCTGATCACCACGAACACCGGACCGTGCGAGCGCGACTGAGCAGTGACCGACCGACGAAGGAGGTCGGTCACGTGGCGAAGGAGATTGAGCGACCGCCCCGGGGGTGAGGGACGAACCCGCGGTGCGGGAGTCGAAATCACGGAGGTCAACGGCCACGCGACCGGCGACAGTTGTGCATCGGTGCTTGACCTGGGCACGAGGTAGGCCCATGATCATCGGACTGTTCGTCGACGTGGTTTGACGCGGTGTTCTCCGCACGCCCGCGATGGTGTACTCTAGGCGGTTGCGCCTGTCTTCAGATGCCTGTCTGCCTGCCCGGTGGCAGATGTGGTGGTCGGCAGGGCGCTGATCGGTTCCTCGTCGTCGAAGGATCACTCTTGGCCGCGCGCAGCACCTCTGCCAGCACCACCGCCAGCTCCACCCCCCGCCGTATCTCGTTCGCGAAGATCGCCGAACCTCTCGAGGTTCCCCAGCTCCTCTCGCTCCAGACCACCAGCTTCGACTGGCTGGTCGGCAACGAGCGCTGGGAGCAGCAGGTCCAGGACCGGACCGCCGCGGGTGAGGACGTCTCCCCGAAGTCCGGTCTGCAGGAGATCTTCGAGGAGATCTCCCCGATCGAGGACTTCTCCGAGACCATGTCCCTCTCGTTCGAGGACCCGGTCTTCTACGACCCGAAGTACTCCGTGGAGGAGTGCAAGGAGAAGGACTTCACCTACTCCGCCCCGCTCTACGTCTCCGCCGAGTTCACCAACAACGACACCGGTGAGATCAAGGGCCAGACGGTCTTCATGGGCGACTTCCCGCTCATGACGCCCAAGGGCACCTTCGTCATCAACGGCACCGAGCGCGTCGTCGTCTCCCAGCTGGTCCGCAGCCCGGGCGTCTACTTCGAGCGCACCGCCGACAAGACGTCCGACAAGGACATCTACACCGCGCGGATGATCCCGAGCCGCGGTGCCTGGCTCGAGTTCGAGATCGACAAGCGCGACCTGGTCGGCGTCCGCCTCGACCGCAAGCGCAAGCAGAACATCACCGTCCTGCTGAAGGCCTTCGGCTGGGACAACGACCGGATCCGCGCCGAGTTCGGCGAGTTCGAGTCGATGATGCTCACCCTCGAGAAGTGCCCGATCAAGGACCCCGCCGACGGCGAGACCGACGAGGACCGTGCCGGCCGCACCGAGGAGGAGTCCGCCGCCCTGCGCGAGGAGCGCCGGGAGAAGATGCAGCACGAGGCGCTGCTCGACATCTACCGCAAGCTGCGCCCGGGCGAACCGCCCACGCGTGAGGCCGCGGAGACGCTGCTCAACAACTACTACTTCAACCCGAAGCGCTACGACCTCGCCAAGGTCGGCCGCTACAAGATCAACAAGAAGCTCGGCCTGGTCGAGGCCTTCGACCAGCAGCAGCTGACGGTCGACGACATCGTCGCCGCCATCAAGTACATCGTGGCGCTGCACGACAACCGCGCCGAGATCGAGATGCCGCAGGGCGTCATCGAGGTCTCTCCGGACGACATCGACCACTTCGGCAACCGCCGGATGCGCACCGTGGGCGAGCTGATCCAGAACCAGCTCCGGACCGGTCTGGCGCGCATGGAGCGCGTCGTCCGGGAGCGGATGACGACCCAGGACGTCGAGGCGATCACGCCGCAGTCGCTGATCAACATCCGCCCGGTGGTCGCGGCGCTGAAGGAGTTCTTCGGCACCTCGCAGCTGAGTCAGTTCATGGACCAGACCAACCCGATCGCCGGTCTGACCCACAAGCGGCGTCTGTCCGCGCTCGGCCCGGGCGGTCTGTCCCGTGACCGTGCCGGCATGGAGGTCCGCGACGTCCACCCGTCGCACTACGGCCGGATGTGCCCGATCGAGACCCCGGAGGGCCCGAACATCGGCCTGATCGGCTCGCTGGCCTCCTACGGCCGGATCAACCCGTTCGGCTTCGTCGAGACGCCGTACCGGAAGGTCGAGAAGGGCAAGATCACCGAGCGGGTCGACTACCTCACGGCCGACGACGAGGACCGCTACGTCATCGCGCAGGCCAACGCCGTCATCGACGACAAGGGCAAGTTCACCGAGGAGCGGGTGCTGGTGCGCCAGCGCGACGGTGAGGTCTCCGAGGTGCTGGCCAACGAGGTCGACTACGTCGACGTCTCCCCGCGCCAGATGGTCTCGGTGGCCACCGCGCTGATCCCCTTCCTCGAGCACGACGACGCCAACCGCGCGCTCATGGGCGCCAACATGCAGCGTCAGGCCGTCCCGCTCATCACGAGCGACAGCCCGCTGGTCGGCACCGGCATCGAGTACCGCGCCGCGGTCGACGCCGGCGACGTCCTGGTGGCCGAGAAGGCCGGTGTGGTGAAGGAGGTGTCGGCCGACGTCATCGAGACGATGAACGACGACGGCACCTACACCAGCTACAAGCTGGCGAAGTTCCGCCGCTCCAACCAGGGCACGTGCATCAACCAGCGTCCGCTGGTCGCCGAGGGCGACAAGATCGCCGTCGGGTCGCCGATCGCCGACGGTCCGTGCACCGACCAGGCCGAGATGGCGCTGGGCACCAACCTGCTGGTCGCGTTCATGCCGTGGCAGGGCCACAACTACGAGGACGCGATCATCCTCAGCCAGCGGCTGGTGCAGGAGGACGTCCTCACCTCGATCCACATCGAGGAGCACGAGGTCGACGCCCGCGACACCAAGCTGGGTCCGGAGGAGATCACCCGGGACATCCCGAACGTCTCCGAGGAGGGCCTGGCCGACCTCGACGAGCGCGGCATCATCCGCATCGGCGCCGAGGTCACGACCGGCGACATCCTGGTCGGCAAGGTCACGCCCAAGGGCGAGACCGAGCTCACCCCCGAGGAGCGGCTGCTCCGCGCGATCTTCGGTGAGAAGGCGCGCGAGGTGCGCGACACCTCGATGAAGGTGCCGCACGGTGAGTCCGGCACGATCATCGGCGTCCGCGTGTTCGACCGCGAGGACGGCGACGAGCTGCCCCCGGGCGTCAACCAGCTGGTGCGGGTCTACGTGGCCCAGAAGCGCAAGATCTCCGTCGGCGACAAGCTCGCCGGACGCCACGGCAACAAGGGCGTCATCGCGAAGATCCTGCCGGTCGAGGACATGCCGTTCATGGAGGACGGCACGCCGGTCGACGTCGTGCTCAACCCGCTGGGTGTGCCGCGACGCATGAACATCGGCCAGATCCTCGAGCTGCACCTCGGCTGGCTCGCCCAGCAGGGCTGGGACCTCGACCTGTCCGACGACAAGTCCGACAGCGACTGGAAGCGGCGGCTCATCAAGATCCACGCCGACAAGGCGGAGCCGGGCACCAAGGTCGCGACCCCGGTGTTCGACGGCGCCAAGGAGGACGAGATCACGGGCCTGCTCGGCTCGACGATCCCGAACCGCGACGGCGTCCGGATGATCGATGAGACCGGCAAGGCCGACCTGTTCGACGGCCGCTCCGGCGAGCCGTTCACCGACCCGGTGTCCGTGGGCTACATGTACATCCTGAAGCTCCACCACCTCGTCGACGACAAGATCCACGCACGCTCGACCGGCCCCTACTCGATGATCACGCAGCAGCCCCTGGGTGGTAAGGCCCAGTTCGGCGGCCAGCGGTTCGGCGAGATGGAGGTCTGGGCGATGGAGGCGTACGGCGCCGCCTACGCCCTCCAGGAGCTGCTCACGATCAAGTCGGACGACGTCCCGGGCCGCGTGAAGGTCTACGAGGCCATCGTCAAGGGCGAGAACATCCCCGACTCCGGCATCCCGGAGTCGTTCAAGGTGCTCGTCAAGGAGATGCAGTCGCTCTGCCTCAACGTGGAGGTGCTGTCGCAGGACGGCTCCGCCATCGAGATGCGCGACGCGGAGGAAGACGTCTTCCGCGCCGCCGAGGAGCTCGGCATCGACCTGTCCCGCCGCGAGCCCAGCTCGGTCGAAGAGGTGTGAGGCGCCGCGGCCGGCGTCGCTCGACGCCGGCCGCGACCTCCGCCCCCAACTTCACTCATCAGTTTTCTAACGAAGGACATCAGCCATCGTGCTCGACGTGAACTTCTTCGATCAGCTCAAGATCGGCCTGGCCACCGCGGACGCCATCCGCACCTGGAGCCACGGCGAGGTCAAGAAGCCGGAGACCATCAACTACCGCACGCTCAAGCCCGAGCGTGACGGCCTCTTCTGCGAGAAGATCTTCGGTCCCACCCGGGACTGGGAGTGCTACTGCGGCAAGTACAAGCGGGTGCGCTTCAAGGGCATCATCTGCGAGCGGTGCGGCGTCGAGGTCACCCGCTCCAAGGTGCGCCGCGAGCGGATGGGCCACATCGAGCTCGCCGCCCCGGTCACCCACATCTGGTACTTCAAGGGCGTGCCGAGCCGGCTCGGCTACCTGCTCGACCTGGCCCCGAAGGACCTCGAGAAGGTCATCTACTTCGCGGCCTACATGATCACCGCCGTCGACGACGACGCCCGCCACCGCGACCTGTCCTCGCTCGAGGGCAAGGTCGCCCTGGAGCGCGAGCGCCTCGAGAAGCGCCGCGACCTCCAGCTCAACGACCGCACGGTCAAGGAGGAGGCCGACCTCGCCGCTCTCGAGGAGGAGGGCGCCAAGGCCGACCAGAAGCGGAAGGTGCGCGACGCCGCCGAGCGTGAGCGCGAGCGGATCCGCAAGAGCTCCGACCGCGAGATCGACCGCCTCACCGAGGTCTGGGAGACCTTCAAGGCGCTCAAGGTCCAGGACCTCATGGGCGACGAGCTCCTCTACCGCGAGATGAAGAACTGGTTCGGCAAGTACTTCGAGGGTCACATGGGCGCCACGGCGATCCAGAAGCGCCTCGAGACCTTCGACGTCGAGGCCGAGGTCGAGTCGCTGCGCGAGACCATCGCCACCGGCAAGGGCCAGCGCAAGGTCCGCGCCCTCAAGCGGCTCAAGGTCGTCGACGCGTTCCGCAAGACCGAGAACCAGCCGCAGGGCATGGTCCTCGACGCCGTCCCGGTCATCCCGCCGGACCTGCGCCCGATGGTGCAGCTCGACGGCGGCCGGTTCGCGACGTCCGACCTGAACGACCTGTACCGCCGCGTCATCAACCGCAACAACCGCCTCAAGCGGCTGCTCGACCTCGGCGCGCCCGAGATCATCGTCAACAACGAGAAGCGGATGCTGCAGGAGGCCGTCGACTCGCTGTTCGACAACGGCCGCCGCGGCCGGCCGGTGACCGGCCCGGGCAACCGCCCGCTGAAGTCGCTGTCCGACATGCTCAAGGGCAAGCAGGGCCGGTTCCGCCAGAACCTGCTCGGCAAGCGCGTCGACTACTCGGGCCGCTCGGTCATCGTGTCCGGTCCGCAGCTGAAGCTGCACCAGTGCGGTCTGCCGAAGTACATGGCGATCGAGCTGTTCAAGCCGTTCGTGATGAAGCGGCTGGTCGACCTCTCCCACGCGCAGAACATCAAGTCCGCCAAGCGGATGGTCGAGCGCGCCGTGCGCCCCGAGGTCTGGGACGTGCTGGAAGAGGTCATCACCGAGCACCCGGTCCTGCTGAACCGGGCGCCCACGCTGCACCGCCTCGGCATCCAGGCCTTCGAGCCGCAGCTGATCGAGGGCAAGGCGATCCAGATCCACCCGCTCGTCTGCACGGCGTTCAACGCCGACTTCGACGGCGACCAGATGGCGGTGCACCTGCCGCTGTCGGCCGAGGCGCAGGCCGAGGCCCGGATCCTGATGCTGTCGACCAACAACATCCTCAAGCCGTCCGACGGCCGGCCGGTCACCATGCCCACCCAGGACATGATCATCGGCCTGTTCTTCCTCACCACCGAGGACGAGAAGGCGGTCGGCACCGGCCGGGTGTTCTCGTCGCCGGCCGAGGCGATCATGGCCTTCGACCGTGGCGAGATCACGGTGCAGAGCAAGATCAAGATCCGGCTCTCCGACATCATCCCGCCGCTCGACCTCGACCTCGGGGCCGACTGGGAGGAGAACACCTCGATCATCCTCGAGACCACCCTCGGGCGGTCGCTGTTCAACGACACCCTGCCCGCCGACTACCCGTTCGTGAACCACGCGGTGGGCAAGAAGGCGCTGGGCACGATCGTGAACGACCTGGCCGAGCGCTACTCCAAGGTCGAGGTCGCGGCGTCACTGGACGCGCTCAAGGACACCGGCTTCTACTGGGCCACCCACTCCGGCGTCACGGTGTCGATCGACGACGTGACGACGCCGAGCGACAAGGCCCAGATCCTCGAGGAGTTCGAGGCCAAGGCCGCGAAGATCCAGACGCAGTTCGAGCGCGGTCTGGTCACCGACGAGGAGCGTCGCCAGGAGCTCATCGAGATCTGGACGGAGGCGTCCAACAAGGTCGGCGAGGCCATGGAGGCCAACTTCGACCGCACCAACCCGATCTACATGATGGTCGACTCGGGCGCCTCCGGAAACATGAACCAGATCCGGCAGGTCGCCGCGATGCGTGGCCTGGTGGCCAACCCGAAGGGCGAGATCATCCCGCGTCCGATCAAGTCGAACTTCCGGGAGGGCCTCACCGTCCTGGAGTACTTCATCGCGACGCACGGTGCCCGCAAGGGTCTGGCCGACACCGCGCTCCGTACGGCGGACTCGGGCTACCTGACCCGGCGCCTGGTCGACGTCTCGCAGGACGTCATCATCCGCGAGGACGACTGCGGCACCGAGCGCGGCCTGCCGAAGACCATCGGCGTCCGGGGCGAGGACGGCGTCGTCCGCAAGGACGACAACGCCGAGACCGCGGCCTACGCCCGCACGGCGGCCGGCGAGATCACCCACCCCGACTCCGGCGAGGTGCTGGCGGTCTCGGGTGAGGACCTCGGCGACGTCAAGATCGGCGAGCTCGTGGCGGCCGGCATCGAGGAGGTCAAGGTCCGCTCCGTGCTGACCTGCGACGCCAAGACCGGTACCTGCGCCAAGTGCTACGGCCGCTCGCTGGCCACCGGCAAGCTCGTCGACATCGGCGAGGCGGTCGGCATCATCGCCGCCCAGTCGATCGGTGAGCCCGGCACCCAGCTGACGATGCGGACCTTCCACACCGGTGGTGTGGCCTCGGCCGACGACATCACGCAGGGTCTGCCCCGCGTCGTCGAACTGTTCGAGGCCCGCACGCCCAAGGGCGTCACGCCGATCTCGGAGGTCGCCGGTCGGGTCCAGATCGAGGAGACCGACAAGGCCCGCAAGGTCCTGGTCACCCCGGACGACGGCTCGGAGGTCAAGGAGTACGCCGTGAGCCGGCGCTCGCGGCTCGAGGTCGCCGACGGCGACCACATCGAGGTCGGGCAGAAGCTCACCATCGGTACCCCGGACCCGAAGGAGGTGCTCCGCATCCTCGGCGTGCGCCAGGCGCAGCAGCACCTCGTCGACGAGGTCCAGGAGGTCTACCGGAGCCAGGGCGTGTCGATCCACGACAAGCACATCGAGATCATCGTGCGGCAGATGCTGCGCCGGATCACGGTGCTGGAGTCGGGTGAGACCAACCTGCTCCCGTCCGACCTGGTCGACCGGGCCCGGTTCGAGACCGAGAACCGGCGGGTCGTCTCCGAGGGCGGCAAGCCGGCCTCGGGTCGCCCCGAGCTGATGGGCATCACGAAGGCCTCGCTCGCGACCGAGTCGTGGCTCTCGGCGGCCTCCTTCCAGGAGACCACCCGGGTGCTCACCGACGCCGCGATCAACGGCCGCTCCGACAGCCTGCGTGGCCTGAAGGAGAACGTGATCATCGGCAAGCTGATCCCCGCCGGCACCGGCCTGGAGCGTTACCGCAACATCCGGGTCGAGCCGACCGAGGAGGCGCGCGCTGCGGCGTACGCCGTCACCGGCTACGAGTCCTACGACTACGAGTTCGGCGGCGGCCAGGCCGTGGCCCTGGACGACTTCGACTTCGGTTCCTATCAGAACTGAGGGCGCAGAGACCCCGTGAGGAACGAGCGGGGTCTCGTGGCGCACGAAGGTTGAGCAAGGCCTGCGGGTGAGGAACGAACCCGCAACGGCCGCGTCGAAACCACGCAAGGTCAACGGCCACGGTGGCGATCACAGCCACCGTGGCCGTTGGCGTCTGCGAAGTCGAGTGTTGGCTCGCCTCAGCGCTCTCGTGGATGTCTGCGGGCGTACCCGTTGACCGTGCGTGATTTCGACTCGCGCGTCGCCGCAGACCACGGTGCGGACGTCGTCCAGGAGGTCGGCGAACACCTCGGCCCAGCGCGCGAAGCGGGTGTCGACGAGCACGAGCACCGCGTCCAGCACGGGCTGCAGGCCGTGGTGTCGGGGCAGGACAGCGACGTTCCGGTTACCGGGGTCCATGGTGCCGAGCACCGGGTAAAAACATCGCGCTGTCACAGCGTCCCGACAGGTCGGAGCCTCACCATGAGGGCTCTCACGAGGAGGTGGCCGGTGGCACGGATGTCCGCACGCACGTTGGTGGCCGGCGGGGTCGCCGGCCTGGGGCTCGCCATCGGCGGGCTCGCCGTGGCGACGGCCGACGACACCGACCCGCCGTCGTCCCCCGGGGCGAGCCAGGGCCAGGACCGGCCCGACGGTGACCGTGGCCACGGTCGCGGCCACGGTTCATGGGGCCACGAGCTCGGCGCCGACCTCGCCGACGAGCTCGGCGTGAGTGGGGACGAGCTCCGCGACGCGTGGAAGAACATTCGCAAGGACCTCAAGGCCGACCGGCCTCACCGCGAGGACGGCGAGCCGCCGTCCGAGGCGGACATCGACGCGTTCCAGAAGAAGGTCGCCGCGGCGCTCGCGCAGGAGCTCGACCTCCCGCAGGCCGACGTCGAGGCGGCGCTGGAGAAGGTGCGCGGCGAGGCCGACCAGCGCTTCGAGGACCGCGCCGAGGAGTGGCGCACCGAGGCCCGCCAGCGGCTGGTGGAGCGGCTCGACCAGGCGATCGAGGACGGCGACCTCACCGAGGCCGACAAGAGCTCGGTGCTCAAGGCGTTCGACGCCGGCGTGCTCGGCCGCGGCGGACCGGGGCTCGGGTTCGGCTGGGGGCACGGCCCCCGCTGAGCGAGCGCCGATGACTTCAGGCGGCGGGGAGGGTCGGGAGGGGCATGGAGCCCGATCTGGACCGGCAGGCGCGTGAGGTGCTCGACGGCGTGCGGTACGTCGTGCTCGGCACCGTTGACGCGGACGGCCGTACGCGCACCTCGCCGGTGTTCTTCACCCAGCACGGCTACCGCGACCTCTACTGGGTCTCCGACCCGGCGAGCCACCACTCCGCCAACCTCGCGCGCGACGACCGGGTGAGCGGGGTGGTGTTCGACTCCACCCGGCAGCCGCCGGACACGCAGGCGGTCTACGTGACCGGGCGGGCGCGGGAGATCCAGCCCGACGAGCTCGACCGGCACCTCCCGGTTGCCTTCGACCCCGACGGGCGGGGCGGACGGCGGTTCGCGGCCGAGGAGCTGCAGGGCGACGCCGACCTGCGGCTGTGGGTGCTGCACGTGGAGTCGTGGGAGGTGCACGTCCGCGGTGGTCACCCCACGCTCGGCACGGGCACCGACCGGCGGGTGCCGGTGCATCCGGCTGGTTGACGCGGAACGGATGCCGACCGGGGCATCTGGGCGTACCCTGTGGAGAACGGCGCCCGCTGGTCCGCCCCACGCGGACACGAGGTGGTGACCGTTCATGGGGGTAGTCATGCCGGAGATCGTGCTCCGTCCACGCCGTCGGCTGCGCCGCCTGCGACGCCGTTCCCGGCGTCTGGCACCGCTGGTCGTCGGCGTGCTGGGTCTCGGCTGGATGCTGGTCGCGGTCGGTGAACCGCCGAGCGACATCACGGTCAGGGTGCCCACGGGGCCGGCCGCGCCCGCCCCCGGCGTTGCGGACCAGGGCATCGGAGCCTCCGTGACGGTGCGCGGCGCCACTCCGCCGTCGACGGACGCCGCGGCGGCGCCCGCCGCATCCTCCGCGGGCGCCTCCGATGCACCCGAGGCCGGCGGTCCCGATCTCGCCGAGGGCGCCGGCCCGGCCACGCCTGAGGGGCCGGCCGACCCCGACCCACCGGCGAACCCCGACCCGCCGGCCAACCCCGACCCGCCGGCCAACCCCGACCCGCCCGACCAGCCGGCCCCGCCCGACCCGCCCGACCCGCCCGACCCGCCGTCCCCGCCGGACCCGCCGGACCCGCCGGAGCAACCGGACCTGGTGCGTGACGTCGTCGACGACGTCACCGACCTGGTGCCCGTCGCGGAGCCGGTCGGCGACGCCGTGCTCGACCTGCTCGGTCCCCGTGCGGGCTGACCACCCCTGACCTGGGAGAATCGCGGGCATGACCGCCCGCCCGACGTCGACCGACGTCCTCGTCGTCGGCGCCGGTCCCGCCGGTTCGGCGGCGGCCGCCTGGGCGGCCCGGCTCGGCCTCGACGTCGTGCTCACCGACGCGGCGGTGTTCCCGCGCGACAAGACCTGCGGTGACGGCCTCACGCCACGTGCGATCGGCGAGATGGAGCGGCTCGGCCTCGGCGACTGGCTGCGGGCACACACGGTCAACCACGGCCTTCGTGCCCACGGCTTCGGCCAGACCCTGCACCTGCCGTGGCCCGGCGGCGCGCTGCCCGCCTGGGGCAGCGCCGTGGCGCGCACCGAGCTCGACGACCACCTGCGCACCACCGCGATCAAGAGCGGCGTCACGGCGGTCGACGGCGTCCGCGCGGTCGACGTGCGGCGCGAGGGCCGCCGGGTCACCGGAGTGGTGATGCGGGAGGGCAGCGAGACCTTCGAGATCGGCTGCCGCCGGCTCGTCGTCGCCGACGGCGTCCGCTCGCCGCTGGGCAAGGTGCTCGGCCGGGCCTGGCACCGCGACACCGTGTACGCGGTGGCGGGCCG
The DNA here is from genome assembly GCA_963780355.1 of uncultured Actinomycetota bacterium. Taxonomy (GTDB): domain Bacteria; phylum Actinomycetota; class Actinomycetes; order Propionibacteriales; family Nocardioidaceae; genus Nocardioides. The sequence goes on along the minus strand of CAWABT010000001.1, from coordinate 63,913 downwards.
GTCGTACGTGACCTCCACGATGTCCGACGACCCGTGGATCAGCTCCCACCTCGAGCTGCGCGGCGAGGACGGCGGGATCCTCAGCGGCTACGGCTGGATCTTCCCGCTCGGCAGCGGCGAGGTGAACCTGGGCGTCGGCACCCTCGCCACCGACAAGCGGCCGGCGAACGTCGCGATCAAGCCGCTCATGCAGCACTACGCCGACGAGATCGGGGCCGACTTCGGGCTGTCCGGCGAGCTGCGGGCGCCGACGTCGGCACTGCTGCCGATGGGCGGCGCGGTGTCGAACGTCGCCGGCCCCAACTGGACCCTCATCGGCGACGCCGCTGCGTGCGTGAACCCGCTCAACGGAGAGGGAATCGACTACGGGCTCGAGACCGGACGGCTGGTCGCCGAGGAGCTGGTCGAGCGTGGTCCGGACGGCGACCTCGAAGGCGTGTGGCCGGCCCTGCTGCGCCACCACTACGGCGAGGCGTTCTCGATCGCCCGCCGGCTGGCCGGCGTCGTCACGGTGCCGCGGGTGCTGCCGGCCCTCGGCCCGGCGGGCATGCGCTCGGACTGGCTGATGACCCTCGCGCTGCGCTGGATGGGCAACCTCGTCACCGACGAGGACCGCGACCGTGCGGCGCGGGTGTGGCGCTGGGCCGGGCGACGGTCGGTCGCCCTCGACCACCGGCCGCCCTTCACCTGAGGTGGGCGACCGGACCTACCGGGCCGTCATCGGCGCCGGCCACGCGGTGCTCCGGGCGCTCGACCTCCGGGTGCGGGCCGAGGGCGCCGAGCGGCTGCCGGCGTCCGGGCCGGTGGTGCTGGCGAGCAACCACTGCTCGTTCCCCGACTTCCTGTTCATCGGCAAGGCGCTGCTCGGGACCGGGCGGTTGGTGCGGTTCCTGTGCCGGCACGACATCTGGGACTCCCCGGTCGCCCCGGCGATGACCGCGATGCGGCACGTGCCGGTCGACCGCTCCGCCCCGGCGGGCACCTACCTCCAGGCCCGCGGCCTGCTGCGGGACGGCGAGGTGGTGTGCCTGTTCCCCGAGGCCGGCATCTCCGCCGCCTACGTGGTGCGCGGGCTGATGCCCGGCGCGGTGGCGCTGGCCCGCGAGACCGGCGCGCCGCTGCTGCCGGTCACGGTGTGGGGCGGCCAGCGGCTGTGGCCCCAGAAGCGCTCGCTCGACGCGCCGCTGCCGCGGCCGACGGTGACGCGCGGCCGCACCGTCGACGTCCGGCTGGGGGAGCCGATGACGGTGCCGCCGGACGCCGACCTGCGGGAGACCACCCGCCGGCTGGGGGAGCGCCTGTACGCCGGCGTGGAGGCGCTTCAGCGGCTCCCGGAACACCGGCCGCGGCCCGGTGAGTGGGCACCCTGGTACCCCGCCCACCTGGGCGGTCACGGCGTCGAGCGCACCGCGTCGTTCGCCCTCGACGAGATGCCGCGCTCGGCCGTCACGCCCACGTGGGGTCCGGGAACCTAGGGTGTCCCGCATGCCCGCTCGGACCCAGCGCATCGCCGCGTACGCGGTGGTGGTGCGCGACGGCGAGGTGCTGCTGAGCCGGCTGGCGCCGCGGGTGTCGCGCCACGAGCTCTGGACGCTGCCCGGGGGCGGGCTCGAGCACGGCGAGGACCCGCGGGACGCGGTGGTGCGCGAGGTGCGTGAGGAGACCGGGCTCGGCGTGACCATCGGGCCCACCGCCCGCACCTACTCGCTGCACCTGCCCGACACCTGGCGCAAGGGACGGCGCGTCGACGCGCACTCGCTGCGGATCGTCTACGACGGCTGGGTGCCGAAGGACGCGCCGGCGCCGCAGGTGCAGGAGGTCGACGGCTCGACCAGCGAGGCGGCCTGGAAGCCGGTGGCCGACGTGCTCGACGGCACCGTGCCGACCGTGGCGCTGGTGAAGGAGGCGCTGGAGGGATACCGGCCGGTCCCGCACCAGCGGCTCGCCGCCTTCGCGCTGGTGCGCCACAACGGGCAGGTGCTGCTGACCCGGATCTCGCCGCTCGGCCACGGCAGCGGTGACTGGACGCTGCCGGGCGGCGGCGTCGACCACGGCGAGGACCCGCGCGACACCGTACGCCGCGAGCTCCGCGAGGAGTGCAGCCTCGACGGCGAGGTGGGCGACGTGGTCACCGTGCACGACGTGCACCTGCGCGGCACCGGCCCGGGCGGCCGCGACGAGGACTTCCACGGCGTCCACCTCGTGTTCGCCGCCACCGTGCCGGACGGCGCCGAGCCGCTGGTGCACGAGACCGACGGCACCACCGACGCCGCGGCCTGGGTGGACGAGGCTGCCCTCGGGTCGGCGGAGTACCCGGTCAACGACCTGGTGCGCGCCGCGCTGGGCCTGCGCTAGGTCGACGGCCAGGGTTGCGGGCGTCTCGACAGGCTCGACGACCGTCGGGTCACTGCGCGGGGCGCTCCGGCTCCGTAGACCCGCCGGCCAGCGGGGGGTCGCCGTCGTCGAGCCAGCCGAGCTGCTCGGTGCGGTCGTCGTCGGAGAGCGGGGTGACGTCGGACTGCTCGGCCAGCCGCTCGCCCTCGTCGAGCTGGAACCGCAGGTACGCCTCGACGGCGTCGCGGGCCAGGGAGCGGGTGGTGACGGTGGTGACCAGCGGCTCGGCGAGCGGGTAGCCACCGCTCGTCAACGCCTCGTCGGTGGGGAGCACGCACTCCCCGGCGTCGTCGGCCACGGCGAGCGGCCGCAGCAGGGCGCCCGCGGTCTCGGCGAAGCCCGCGCTGAACCGGCCGACGGTGCCCCGGACGGCGTCGAGCGCCGCCGCCGAGCGCCGCGCACCGTCGAGCAGCGGCTCGAGCCGGTCGTACTCGGCCCGGCTCGTCTCCCAGGCGGTGCGGGCGCGGGTCAGCTCGGCCCGGGCGCGCCGCACCCGGGCGTTGTCGGCGGCCCGCTCGGCCGGCGGGCGGTTCTCCGCGACCCCGCGCCGTTGCTCGGCGAGGGCGGACCCGAGCTCGCCCTGGGCGGTGCGGTACCAGGTGCGCTGCGCCCCGAGGTCGACGGCGGCGGCGTCCCAGTCGCTCTCCAGCTGCGGCAGCGCGAGCGCGCGCTCGCGGTCGGTGGTGCTGCCCACCACGAGGGCGAGGGTCGCCTCGTCGTCGGTGCCGGCGACGGCGTTGCCGACGACCTCGACGTCCACGCACTCCTCGGCGACGTCGGCGTCACCGGCGACCGCGACCACGGTGGCGAGGGTCGCGACCCGGAACCCGACGGCGCCCATCCCGTTGGCCCGGCAGGTGGCCGCCTCGTCGTCGGTGATCGGCCGCGACGACGTGACGACGTCGATCTCGCCGCGGCAGAGCCGGCGGAAGGCGTCGTCGGCGCCGCTGGTGCGCTGGCTGGTGCGCAGCACCCGGCCGTCGGGGCCGGCCCGGAACCCTTGCCGGCTGGCGGTGGTGAAGGGGTCGTCGTCCCCGTCGATCTCGACGACGCCCGGGCTCGGCTCCTCCATCTCGCCGGGCGCGACGAGCGCCGACGGGTCCGGGGTGGCCGCGGTGAGCCCGGCCCGGTCGCTCGGGGAGGTGGCGCAGCCGGTGACCCCGAGAGTGAGCAGGAGCAGGAACGAAGCGGGACGGGGCGTCACGTCGTCCGGTGGTCGGGGTCGGACGGTGGCGGCGCGGCCGCGGCGCTCTCGATGGTCTCGGCGAACCGGGTGAAGGTCTCGCCGATCTCCTGGAGCCGGCTCGACTCGCCGGCCGAGCCGCGCTGCTCGGTGCCGGTGCGAGCCCGTGCGGTGGCGATGATGCGGTGGGCCTCGCGGCGGCCGTTGAGCCGGATCAGCTCGGCGTCGAGCTCGGCCTGGGCGAGCAGCAGCTCGTAGCGGCGGGTGGCCTCGGCCTCGAGCGCCTCGAGGTGGCGGTGGTGGGTGTCCTCGATGGTGCGCATCGAGGCGATGATCGACGCCGCGATCTCCTCCACCGACTGGCCGACGTCCAGGTCCGGCTCCCGGTCCGGCTTCAGCGAGGGCGGGTCGGGCAGGGAGGCGGCGGTGGCCGGGGCCTGCGGCGGCAGCGGGTCGCCCTCGGCGGCGGCGGCCTCGGCGGCGAGCTTGGCGTTCTCGGCGGCCAGGATGGCCTCGACCTTGGCGGGTGGCAGGACGACCAGGTGGGGGTCGACCCGCTCGTCCAGCTCGTCGCGGAGCTCGCGGGGACGGCGGTTGCCGAGCCGACGGTTGAAGTCGACCCGCCCGACGCGTTCGTCGGCCGCGGCGATGTCGGCCGGGCTGGGTGCCTGCTCGATGTCGGGGCTGTCAGTGGGGCGTTGGTCGATCACGGTGCACTCTCGGAGCCGGAGTCGTCGTGGGGGGCGGAACTGGACGGACCACCCGGTACTCGGACCAGGCGGTAGCGGTCGGTGGCGAACACCTCACGCAGGCCGGGGTCGGTGCCCCGGGCGGCGTCGGGGTAGCGCCGGCTGAGCAGGTCGAACGTGGGATCGGTCGACAACAGCAGGTAGTCAACCACCGACCCGGGATCCTCGGCAGCCCGCTCCCATCCTTCGTCGGATCCGTCGACCCGGTCGAGGAAGAGGTCGGGCCGGCCGCTGAAGAGCATGACGGCGTAGGTCTGGGCGTTGTCGGTGAGCACCGAGTCGTGCCGGGAGACGTGGTCGCGGATGTAGTCGCCCATGGCCTTCTCCTCGTCGTAGCCCACGACGGTGCCCGACGTGGTGCGCACGCCCTCCTGGGACTCACCGGTGCTGACGGCGTCGTGGAAGGCGCGCTCGAGGCCCTGGTGCTCGAAGTCCGGCATCGCCGCGAAGGTCCACGGCACGCTCACCACGAGACCGAGCGCGAGCGCGCCGGCGGCCGCGGTGGCGTGGGTGGCCGACCGCACCAGCCAGATCCCGCCGACCACCGCGAGCACCAGGATCGGCAGCGCGTTGCTCATCGCCAGGGGGGCGTCGGTGAGCCCGAGCAGCACCGAGACGCCGGGCACGAGCACCGCCGCGGCGAGCAGCAGCCCGAGCCACAGCGTCAGGCCGTTGCGCCGCACCAGGCCGTTCAGCAGCAGCAGCGGCAGGACGACGATCGCGAGCGGGGCGCCCTCGAGCAGCAGCCGGCCGGTGCCGTCGACGAGGTCGAGCAGCGACAGGTCGGGCAGGTCGGGGGCCGACGCGGCGCGGTCGCTGCTGTCGGTGATCCACGCGATGGGCCGGCCGAGCAGCACCAGGCAGAGCGCCGTCCACAGGGCGACCGCGTAGAACGCCGGCGCGGCGAAGCCGATGGTGGTGCCCTCGATCTCGCGGGCGCCGGCGCCGAGCCGGGCGAGCACCGCTGCGACGGCGACCGTCGCGACGGCGAAGTAGACCAGGCTCGTGTAGCCGGTGAGCGCGGCGAGGCCGAAGCAGGTGCCGGCGGCCAGGATGAACCGGACGTCGGCGGTGACGTACCAGGCGACGATGGCGCCGAGGGCCGCCACGACCAGCGAGAGCCAGAGGAAGCCGCGGTAGCCGAGCGAGGCCTGCATGACGACGACCGGGTTGACGCCGAGGGCGACGAGCACCAGCAGCCGCATCGACAGCTGCACCGCGGCCCGCCGCAGCATCGTGTTGAGCACGGTCATCGTGAGCGCGGCGAACACCGCGGACACGATCGGCACCACGACCAGTGAGCTGGTGAGGCTCGGGACGGCGGCGAACGGGGCGGTGGCGAGCGTGCTCAGCGGGGCGTAGTCGATGCCGACCACCGACAGCTTGGCCGGCTCGTTGTGGAAGAGCATCAGGCCGCGGTTGAACCGGTCGAGGGTCTCGAAGCCGACGACGTGCAGCCGCACCACGAGCCAGTAGCCCACCAGCGCGTAGCCGACGAGGAATCCCGCGAACACCGCGAGGCTCTCGGCGCGGCGCCGGGGGATGTCGAGCGGCCGCTTGTCGGTGGACTGGACGACGCCCGCCAGCCGCACCCGGTCGGGCACGCCTCGCCCGCGGGCGGCAGTGGTGGGGTCGGTGACGGTCACGGCTGCTCCGTCCCCGCGGAGCCGTCGAGACCGTGCTCGGTCTTCTCCCAGTAGAACGGGTTGGTGAACAGCTGGAAGAAGCCCCGCCAGGCCGCGTAGCTCATGAGGCCCCAGTAGAGGGGCGACAGGAGGGCAGTGCGCACCAGCCCGAACTCACCGCGCTGGAGCGCGCCGGCGACGTTGAGGTAGACGAAGGCGAAGTTGCCGAGGAACAGCATCAGGCTCGACACGTAGTAGACCGACGGCGGGAACACCTGCTCGACGGCCGACCAGTGAGTGACGGCGTACAACGTGGTGAGGGCCCAGAACACCGGGTTGAGCAGCAGCACGAACGCCGTGCCCATGGTGAGGTTGAACCCGGCGAACCCGCGCAGCCCGGTCTGGCGCAGCAGCCGCAGCGGGTGGCGCATGTGCACCAGCCAGGTCTGCAGGTAGCCCTTGATCCAGCGCGAGCGCTGCCGCACCCAGTTGCCGACCTGGGAGTTGGCCTCCTCCAGCGTGGTGGAGTCGATCATCGCCGTCCGGAAGCCCTCGCGGTGCAGCCGGACGCCGAGGTCGGCGTCCTCGGTGACGTTGAACGGGTCCCAGGCGCCCAGCTCGCGCAGGATGGCGGTGTCGAAGTGGTTGGACGTGCCGCCCAGGGGGATGGGGGCGTCGATGTCGCCCATCGCGGGCAGCACGAGCTCGAAGTGCATCGAGTACTCGCCGGCGAACCACGAGGTGAGCAGGTTCTGGTCCTGGTTGTAGTGGTTCAGCTTGGCCTGGATGCAGACGACGTCGTCGGAGGTCGACCGGAACGCGACCACCGCCTTCTTCAGCTGGTCGGGGTCGGGCCGGTCCTCGGCGTCGTAGATGACGCAGTAGGTGCCGGTAGCGAGCTGGAGGCCGTAGTTGCAGGCCTTGGGCTTGGTCTTGGGCAGCGCGTCCGGGACGACGACGAGGTGGAAGTGGGGCGGCAGCGCGAGCGCGCGGATCGCCGCGACGGTCTCGATGTCGTCCTCCTCGCACAGCAGCTTCACGTCGAGCCGGGTGCGGGGGTAGTCGATGGCCTCGAGGTCGCGCACCAGCCGCTCGACCATCCCGGCCTCGCGGTAGAGCGGCACGAGGATCGTGTAGACGGGCAGGGTGCGCTCGTCGAGGGCCGCGAGCTCCTCGTCGGTGACGTCGATCTCGAGCCGGGCGCCGAGGGCCCGCATCGTGAGCCGGACCCGGTAGACCGAGACGCCGAGGTAGAGGGCGCTGCACGCGCCCACGACGCCGATGGCCGTGGGCCGGGGCCACAGCACGCCGCACACCACGGTGACGACGGCGAGCAGCAGGAACACCGCGCGCTGGGCGATCGTGGTGACGACGTGGGCTGAGGAGGCGGGGTCGATCTCCCGCAGCAGCCCGGTGGCGACGTCGGCGTAGTGGTCGCTGTGCACCCGCTGCACGAGCTGGTCGACGTCGGTGCGGTTGGCGAGCAGCTGCCGGAACGGCTGTCCGAGCGCGCGCTCGACGTCCTCGGCGTCGTCGTCGGCGAGCGGCCGGGTGACCGCGACCAGCAGGGTGTCGCCCGCCTCGGCGACCGGGATCGCCTGGAGCCGGTGGGCCAGCCGCTCGGGCAGCCGGCGGGCGAGCTCGTAGTCGGGCTCGAACCGGGTGAGGCCGACCCGCTGCAGCTGGTAGCGCTCGGAGAGGGCCGCCACGAGCACGTCCTCGGAGATCGCGCCCTGGGCGACCAGGATGTCGCCGAGCGGGTCGCCGGTGCGGGCGTACTCGAGCATCGCCTCCTGGAGCTGCTCGTCACCCACCAGGCCGCTGCGGGTGAGCATGCGGGCCATCTGCATGCGGGCCCGGCGTGCCGACGGCGTCTCGACCTGCGTCTCGGTGGGCGGGTAGGCCTCGTCGACGAGCCGGCCGATCTCGTCGGCGCTGTGCCGCACCACGAGGATCGGCCGGTCGAGCCGGTCGGCGACGACGTGCTCGGTGATCGAGTCGTCGGCGCGGGTGGCGGCGACGAGCACGTGCCCGTCGTACACCTGGTAGGGCATCACCCGGAACGTGCGGCAGATGCCCTCCGGGAGGGCGTGCAGCAGCGACCGGTCGACGCCGTCGGGGATGTGCGGGAGCGCGCTGGTGACGGTGGTGGTCATCGGCCACCGGTCCCGAAGCCGTGGGGGCGGGTGGCCGGCGCCGGGCGGGGGGGCGCGACGGCGGCGGCGCGCTCCCCGCGCGGGCGCGCGAGGAGGAGCCCCAGGAGGCCGACCGCGAACAGCGCGAGCGGCACCAGCACGAAGGCCAGCAGGACGACGACGAGGACGAGCAGGGACGCCAGGGCACCGACCAGTCCCGTGGGCAGCCCACGGGAGACCGGTCGCGGCGCAGGCGTCTGCACCGACATCGTCACATCCCCCCTGATGTCCCGGTGCCACGCGAAGTGGCCGAGGGTCGCGTCGGTCGACCACCGGGCTGTGTCCTGGCCAGTGACGCACGCTCCGGAGGAGGGGGTCAACCAGCGGGTGGTAACAAAGTCCGTTACCCGATCGTTGAGTCACGGTGGGGCGATACGGGGGGCAGTACGGCGCTCGACTCGGACGTCGGTACGCCTGGTTCTAGAGTGGCGGAATGGGTGAAACCGTCTTCACGTACGCCGCTCCGACGCTCAAGTTCGGCACCGGAGCGGCGCGTGAGATCGGTCACGACGTCGCCGCGCTCGGCGCCCGTCGCGCGCTGCTCGTCACCGACGCCGGGGTGGCGGCCGCCGGGCACGCCGGCACCGTGGCCGACGCGCTCACCGCGGCCGGCGTCGAGGTGGTCGTCTACGACGGCGCCCGGGTCGAGCCCACCGACGTCTCGCTGGCCGCCGCGGCCGACTTCGCCCGGGACGCCGGCCCGATCGACGCCGTGGTGGCGGTCGGCGGCGGCTCGGCGATCGACACCGCCAAGGCGGTCGACCTGCTGCTCACCAACCCGGGCGAGCTGCTCGACTACGTGAACCCGCCGGTCGGCGGCGGGAAGGCGCCGGAGGCCCCGCTCCTGCCGCTGGTGGCCGTGCCCACCACCACCGGCACCGGCAGCGAGAGCACCACGGTGTGCGTGCTCGACGTCCTCGCCCAGCACGTCAAGACCGGCATCAGCCACCCGCGGCTGCGGCCGACGATGGCGGTGGTCGACCCCAGCCTCACCCTGTCCCAGCCGGCCACGGTCACCGCGGCGGCCGGGCTCGACATCCTCAGCCACGCTCTCGAGAGCTACACGGCGCGCTGGTTCGGCGACTTCGACGCCAAGGACCCCGGCCAGCGGGTGCCGTACTGCGGCGCCAACCCGATCGCCGACGTCTGGAGCGAGCGCGCGATGGCGCTGCTCGCGGGGTCGTTCCGGCCGGCGGTGGCCGACGGGTCCGACGCGCGGGCCCGGGAGGAGATGGCGATGGCGGCCACCTTCGCGGGTCTCGGGTTCGGCAACGCCGGCGTGCACATCCCGCACGCGAACGCCTACCCGATCGCCGGGCGGGTGCGGGACTTCCGACCGCCCGACTACCCGCAGGACGAGGCGATCGTGCCGCACGGCATGGCGGTGTCGCTGACGGCGCCCGCCACCTTCCGCTTCACCTTCGACGCCTCCCCCGAGCGGCACCTGCGCGCGGCCCGGCTGCTCGACCCGTCGTCGGCGAACGAGCCGGACGGCCCCGAGGTGCTGCCCGGCGTGCTGGTGCGGCTGCTGCGCGACGTCGGCCTCCCCAACGGCCTCACCGAGGTCGGCTACGGCGCGGCCGACGTCGACGACCTGGTCGGCGGCTCCCGGCAGCAGACCCGCCTGCTCGCCATCGCCCCCAAGGACGTCACCGACGACGACCTCGCCGCCGTCTTCCGGGGTTCGCTGGAGCATTGGTGACGAGGGTCGCAGGAGCGGAGCGACTGCGAGCCCTCGTCGATGGTGGTCGAGCGAGCCGTCACGGGCTGAGCCTGCGAAGCCCGTGAACCGGCGTGTCGAGACCTCAGAGCCGGTCTTCCCAGGCCAGCCATACGCTGGCGGGATGCGCCCCAGTCATCGTCGCCTCATCGTGACGCTGGCGCTGGTGGGCCTCCTCGTCGTCGTCGTCGTGGCCGCGGTGCTCTGATGCCCGTCCCGCGCCCGCTGCCGGACGTGCTGACCGAGGTGCGGTCGCTGCTCGTGGACGCCGACGGGCTGGTGCGGGCGGTGGCGTCCGGGCGGCGGCGCGGCCACGACGCGCCGCAGTGGCGCCGGGTCGAGGCGCGCTACGTCGACCTCAAGGCCGGCCCGCACCTCCAGACCACCTCCTACGACGACACCCAGGCCCACACCGCCAACCACGCGGCCGGGGAGCCGGCCGGGCACGCCGTCGACGCGCTGCTCGCCGAGCCGTTCGGGCACTGGCACCTCGAGACGACGTCGGCGACCCACCAGGTGCGGGTGACCAAGCGGGGCGACGCCGTGCTCGCCACCACCGCGCGCACCGAGCGGGCGACCGCCGACCGCGACCACGACCGCGCCAAGAACCGGCTGCTGCCGGAGTCCGACCCGGTGTTCGCCGCGCTCGGGCTCACCGGCCGCGACGGGAAGGTGAAGCCGAGCCGGATGGCGAAGTACCGGCAGGTCGAGGACTTCCTGCGGGTGCTGGACGCCTCGGTCGGCGAGGCGATGGACGCCGGCCACCTGCGCCGGCCGACCGAGGCCGACCCGCTGCGGGTGGCCGACCTCGGCTGCGGCAACGCCTACCTCACCTTCGCCGCGCAGCGGTTCCTCACCGGCGAGCGCGGGCTGCCGGTGGTGGTCACCGGCGTCGACATGAAGGACCAGTCCCGCGCGCACAACGAGCAGGTGGCCGACGGGCTCGGGCTGGCCGCGGCGTTCGTGGTCGGCTCGATCCTGGACGCGGCGCTCGACCGGCCGCCCGACGTCGTGCTCGCGCTGCACGCCTGCGACACCGCCACCGACGAGGCGCTGGCCCGGGCGGTGGCGTGGGAGGCGCCGCTGGTGCTGGCCGCGCCCTGCTGCCACCACGACATCGCCGCCCAGCTGCGGCAGGCACCCACGCCGGCGCCGTACGCCGAGCTCACCCGGCACGGGATCCTGCGCGAGCGGCTGGCGGACACCCTCACCGACGCGCTGCGCGCCTCGCTGCTGCGACAGCGGGGCTACCGGGTCGACGTCATGCAGTTCGTGGAGAGCAAGCACACCCCGCGCAACACGCTGCTGCGCGGCGTCCGCACCGGCGCGGCGGCCGACGACGCCGTCCGGACCGACTACGACGCCCTCGTGACCGCCTGGGCGGTGCGGCCGCGGCTGGCCGAGCTGCTGGGGCGGTGACGCCGGTGGGAGCGCTCGCGGCCCTCGCGGTGGCCGTGCCGTTCGCGGTCGGGTCGGTGCTGGCGGTCACCACCGGGCCGGACGCCGGCAGCGAGGTCGCGGTGACCTTCCGTGACCCCGCGATCGTCGAGTCGAGCGGGCTGGTGGTGCGCGGCGGGAGGTTCGTCACCGTCAACGACTCCGGCGACACCGGCCGGGTGTTCACCGTCGACGCCACCGGCGAGACGGTCGGCACCACCGGGTGGGGCGACGCCGTGGACGTCGAGGCGGTGGCGCCGTGGGGGCCCGGGGAGGTGCTCGTCGGCGACATCGGCGACAACCTCGCGAACCGCGACTCGGTGCGGCTCCATGTCGTGCCCGTCGGCCGGGGGATGAGGGACATCGACTCCACGCCGTACGAGCTGCGCTATCGCGGCGGCCCGCAGGACGCCGAGACGCTGCTCGTGCATCCGCGCACCCGTCAGGTCGTCGTGGTCACGAAGGGGGTGTTCGGCGGCGACGTGATGGTGGCGCCGAACCCGCTGCTCACCGACCGGCCCAACCGGCTGCGCCGCATCGGCGGCGCGATCGGCGTCGCCACCGACGGGGCGTTCTTCCCGGACGGCCGGCATGTCGTGGTGCGCGACTACAGCCGGGCCGTCGTCTACGCGTGGCCGTCACTGCGGCGGGTGGCCGGTTTCGACCTGCCCGAGCAGCAGCAGGGCGAGGGGATCGCGGTCGACCCGCGCGGGCGGGTGTTCGTGAGCACCGAGGGCGTCCGCTCCGAGGTGCTGCGCGTCGACCTGCCGACCCGGGTGCACAAGGTGCTCGCCCCGGAGCCGCCGCCGTCCCCCTCACCGCCATCCGAGGCACCCTCCACCGAGTTCCCGATCGGCGAGCAGGAGGTGGACCGTCCGGTCTGGCCGTGGGCGGTCGGCGGCCTGGTGGGACTGGCCGGCCTCGCCGTCCTGGTGCGGTCGGTACGTCCCCGGTAGGGGTGGCGACGCGACACCCCTGGCCTTCCTATCCTCTGCGCGTGGTTCGCCTGCGGAAGACGTCCCCCGACCAGCCGGGCTGGACCCGGCGGCGTGCCGGGAAGGGTTTCACCTACCTCGACGAGGACGGCGGGCCGCTCGACGAGGAGGAGGTCGCGCGGGTGCGCGACCTGGTGATCCCGCCGGCCTGGCAGGACGTCTGGATCACGCCGTTCGCCAACGGCCACTTGCAGGCGGTGGGCACCGACGACGCCGGCCGGCGGCAGTACCTGTACCACCCGGAGTGGCGCACCCGGCGGGACGCGCAGAAGTTCGACCGGGTGCTGCTGTTCGGCAAGGGTCTGGTGAAGGCGCGCGAGCTGGTGCTCTCGGACCTGGGTCGCGAGGGGATGCCGCTGGAGCGGGCGTGCGCGGCCGCCGTCCGGCTGCTCGACCTGGGGTACTTCCGGATCGGCAACGACGCGTACGCCGACGAGAACGGCTCGTTCGGGCTCACCACGCTGGAGCGTCGCCACGTGACGAAGCACCAGGACGTGCTCGTGTTCAGCTTCGTGGGCAAGTCCGGGGTCGACCACCGGATCGAGATCGACGACGCCACCGTGATCGATGCCATCGAGATCATGCGGCGTCGGCGCAGCCGGGACGACCCGCGGCTGATGGCCTACAAGGACGGCCGGTCGTGGCGCTCGATCCTGCCCGACCTGGTGAACGAGTACGTGCGCGAGACCACCGGGCTCGAGGCGACGGCCAAGGACTTCCGCACCTGGCACGCCACCGTGCTCGGCGCGGCCGCGCTCGCCGAGACCACCGAGCCGGGGGAGACCAAGGCGTCGCGGAAGCGGGCGGTCGCGGGCGCCATGAAGGAGGTCGCCGAGTTCCTCGGCAACACCCCGACGCTGGCCCGCACGTCCTACGTCGACCCGCGGGTGGTCGAGGGCTACGAGCGCGGCCTCACCATCGCCTCCACCACGCGCCGCCGTCACGACACCCCCGACCTGCGGCAGGCGGCGCTGGAGCGTGCCACGCTGCGGCTGATCAAGGAGGTCGACCCGAGATGAGCATCTCCGTGACCGCCGTCCAGGGCGACATCACCGCACAGGTCGTCGACGCCGTCGTCAACGCGGCGAACCGGGCGATGCGCGGCGGCGGCGGGGTCGACGGCGCCATCCACCGGGCCGGGGGCCACGCGATCCTCGATGACTGCATCCGCCGCTTCCCCGACGGCCTCGCCACCGGCGACGCCGCCTGGACGACGGCCGGCGAGCTGGCGGCGGAGTGGGTGATCCACGTCGTCGGCCCGAACCGGCACGCCGGCGAGACCGACCGGGGCCTGCTGCTGTCGTGCTACGCGCGCGCCATCGAGGTCGCCGACGAGCTCGGCGCCCGCACCGTCGCGTTCCCGCTGGTGTCGGCCGGCGTCTACGGCTGGTCGCAGGAGGAGTCGGTGGCCTGCGCCCTCGAGGCCTTCGCCGCCGCCTCCGACTCCCGCGTCGAGGAGGCCCGGCTGGTGGCCTTCGACGGGCGCGCCCTGGCCGTCATCGAGGCAGCCCTGTCGGGATAGTCGCGGACGTTCGGCACGAGAGCGCGGCGTGTCGGCGTGCCGAACGTCCGCGACTATCCCGGACCCGGCGACCTCAGAGCCGCTCGACGACCCAGTCGATGCAGTGGGTGAGGGCCTCGATGTCGGCGGGGTCGACGGCGGGGTACATCGCGACGCGGAGCTGGTTCTGTCCGAGCTTGCGGTAGGGCTCGGTGTCGACGATGCCGTTCGCGCGCAGCACCTCGGCCACCGTGGCGGCGTCGGCGCCGTCGAAGTTGATCGTGCCGATCACCAGCGAGCGGTGGTCGGGGTCGGCGACGTAGGGCGTGGTGTACGGCGTCTTCTCGGCCCAGCCGTAGAGCGCGTCGGAGGACGCCGTGGTGCGCTCGACCATGCCGGGCAGGCCGCCGGAGGAGTTCATCCAGTCCAGCTGCTCGGCCATGAGGAACAGCGTGGCCACCGCCGGGGTGTTGTAGGTCTGGTTCTTCGCGGCGTTGTCGATCGCCGTCGGCAGGTCGAAGAACGCCGGGACGTGACGTCCCGAGGCGGCCACCGAGGCGGCCCGCTCCAGCGCGGCCGGCGACATGATCGCGATCCAGAGCCCGCCGTCGGAGGCGAAGCACTTCTGCGGCGCGAAGTAGTAGACGTCGCACTCGGCGAGGTCGACCGGCAGCCCGCCGGCGCCCGAGGTGGCATCGATGAGAACGAGACCGGAGTCCGCCGGTCGCACGACGGGCGCCATGACGGCGGTCGAGGTCTCGTTGTGCGCCCAGGCGTACACGTCGACGCCGTCCTCGGCGACGGCGACCGGCCGCGAGCCCGGGTCGGCGGTGATCACCGAGGGCTCGTCGAGCCACGGCGCCGCCGCAGCGGCCTTCGCGAACTTCGAGGAGAACTCGCCGAACGAGAGGTGCTGGCTCCTCTGCTCGATCAGGCCGTGGGTGGCCACGTCCCAGAACGCCGTGGCGCCACCGTTGCCGAGCACCACCTCGTAGCCGTCGGGGACGGCGAACAGGTCGCGCAGCCCCGACCGCACCCGGCCCACGAGGTCGCGCACCGGCGCCTGCCGGTGCGAGGTGCCCATGAGGGAGTCGCCGGTGGCCGCGAGCGCGTCGAGGTGCGACGTCTGCACCTTCGACGGACCCGCACCGAAGCGTCCGTCGGCGGGCAGCAGGTCGGTGGGGATGGTGAGGCTCACCGTCCTATCGTGGCAGCCGTGCTGCGCCTGATGCCCGTCGGCTTCACCCATCCCGACGCCCACCGGCTCATCGAGGCGGTGCAGGAGGAGTACGTCGTCCGGTACGGCGGGCGCGACACCACCCCGCTCGACCGGCTCATGTTCGAGCCGCCGCACGGCAGCTTCTTCGTCGGCTACCTCGGCGACGAGCCGGTGGCCAGCGGGGCGTGGCGGACCGCCGCGGTCACGGCGTTCGGCGAGGAGCGGGTCGCCGAGATCAAGCGGATGTACGTCGCGCCGGCGGTCCGCGGCGCCGGCCATGCCCGAGCGGTCCTCGCCCACCTCGAGGCCACCGCGTACGCCACCGGCTACCGCGCGATGGTGCTGGAGACCGGTCAGGCGCAGCCCGAGGCGATCACGCTCTACGAGTCGGCCGGCTACACGCCGGTCGAGCCGTTCGGGCACTACACGTGGTCGCCGCAGTCGGTGCACCTCGGCAGGCGGCTCACGGGTCAAGAGGCGGCGGCGCCGGGCCGATAAGTCCCGCGTGACTCTCCCGCTCCGCCCCCTGCTCGCCACGGTCGCCCTGCTGGTCGCCGTCGTCGCCCTGCTGCCGAGCCCGGCAGGTGCGGAGTCGAAGTACCCGCTCGAGGACTTCGCGTCGTACCAGCCCGCCACCGGATGCGTGAAGAAGCCGCAGCCCGGCACCGTGATGCTCGGCCGGTTCGTGGCTCAGCGGTTCGGCGGTGGACTCGGCCCGATGCTCCGCAGGTGCGGTGGCAGCCGTTCCGAGCACACCGAGGGTCGCGCGTTCGACTGGACCAACGACGCCGCCACCAAGGCCGGCCGGCAGCGCGTCGCGCGGTTCCTGCGCGCCGTCCTCGCCGACGGTCCCTCCGGCGAGCACGCCGTCCCCGCGCGCCGGATGGGGATCATGTACATCATCTGGAACGACCGGATGTACCCCGCCTGGGACCAGTTCCGCGCGAAGCCCTACCTCAGCTCGTCGTGCACGTCGCTGAAGCGGTGCTCGAAGACGTTGCGCCACCGCGACCACGTGCACGTCTCGCTGACCCGCCAGGCCGCCCAGCGGCAGACGTCCTGGTACCGCTACCGGCTCGCCCAGGCCGGCTCGTAGTCGACGTCGCCGTCCTCGCTCAGCCCGCCCACTCGGCCTGCCAGCCGTCGACCTCGTCGGCGCTGCGCGCGGCCGGTCCGGTGTAGACGGCGGACGGGCGGATCAGGCGGCCGGTGCGCTTCTGCTCGAGGATGTGCGCCGACCAGCCGCCGGTGCGGGCGCAGGTGAACATCGAGGTGAACATGGTCGCCGGCACCTCGGCGAAGTCGAGCACGATCGCGGCCCAGAACTCCACGTTGGTCTCGAGCACCCGGTCGGGTCGGCGGGCCTTCAGCTCGGCGAGGGCCGCCTTCTCCAGCGCCTCGGCCACCTCGTAGCGCGGTGCGTCGAGCTCGCGCGCCGTGCGGCGCAGCACCCGGGCGCGCGGGTCCTCGGCCCGGTAGACCCGGTGGCCGAAGCCCATCAGCCGCTCGCCGGAGTCGAGCAGCCCCTTCACGTAGCCCTCGGCGTCTCCAGACTTCTCGACGTCCTCGATCATCCCCAGCACGCGGGACGGCGCACCGCCGTGCAGCGGGCCGCTCATCGCGCCGATGGCGCCGGAGAACGCGGCCGCGACGTCGGCGCCGGTGGAGGTGAT
Organism: uncultured Actinomycetota bacterium; assembly: GCA_963780355.1. Lineage (GTDB taxonomy): Bacteria > Actinomycetota > Actinomycetes > Propionibacteriales > Nocardioidaceae > Nocardioides. The sequence goes on along the minus strand of CAWABT010000001.1, from coordinate 47,222 downwards.
GACGCGCGCGGTGAAGGTGGAGGCGTTCATGCCGTGCTCGGCGGCGCTGCTCCAGTAGGCGTCGATCGCGTGGGCGTGCTGCGGGTCGGCCTCGCCCTTCCAGCGGATGAGGAACTTCTCGGCGAGCGTGCTGCCCTCGTCGACCGCCTTCTGCGGCACGACCGCCTGGTGCAGCCCGCGCGCCGACTGAGCGGCGTACGACAGCACCATCACCGCGAGCCGGCCGATGTCGTCACGGGCCTGCTCGTCGGAGATGTCGTAGGTCTGCCCGAACCCGAACGCCGGAGCGAGCATCGCGACGGCGGCCTGCACGTCCACCCGGACGTCGCCGGTGTGCACCGGCAGGTTGTACGGCTCGGCCGGCGCGAGGCCGGGCGTGTAGGCGCCGTCGATCAGCAGCCCCCACACGTTCTCGAACGGGACCCTCCCGACGATGTCCTCGATGTCGACGCCGCGGTAGCGGAGCGCCGACCCCTCCTTGTCGGGCTCGGCGATCTGCGTCTCGAAGGCGACGACGCCCTCCAGGCCGTGGTGCACCTCAGTCATCTCGACTCCCATCCTCGGCGGCGTCGGCATTCTGCCTTGCGCGACCCCGCTCGCGTCAGTGGGTCCTCGCCGTCGCCGCGACGTCGTCGACGATCTCGGCGAGCCGGGTCGTACCGCCGGCGGCGGCCATGCTCGCTGCGACGGCCTGCGCGCGGGCGCGGTAGCCGGGTTCGTGCAGCACCGCGCGCACCGCGTCGCCGACCTTCGCGGCGGTGGGTGTCGCCGACCTGAGTCGCCGACCGACCCCCGACCAGGCGATCCGGCCGGCCACCTCCGGCTTGTCCTCGAGCCCGGCGCTGGTGACGACGGGGACGCCGTACCGGAGGGCGTACTGCACGCCGCCGTAGCCGCCGTTGGTGACGAACACGGCGGTCCTCGGCAGCAGCTCGTCGTAGGGCAGGTAGCCCGCCGCCCGCGCGTTGCCCGGGAGCGGCGGCAGGGTGTCGAGCGGACGGCCGCCGGTGGCGACGACGACCCAGACGTCGTCGTCGGCCAGCGCCTCGAGGGTCGGCGCGATGATCTGCCGGTAGTCCTTGTTGGCGATCGTGCCCTGGGTGACGTGGACGACGGGCCGCCCGTCGTCGAGGTCGCCCCACCACGGCGGCAGCGCCGCCTGCGAGCCGGTGGCCGAGAGCGGGCCGACGAAGTGGAGCGTCGGCGGGGCGTCGGACCGCGGGTACTCGAATTCCGGCACCGTGAACTGCGCGATCGCCTCGGCATGCCGCGGCCAGTCCAGGGCCGGGAACGGCATCGGCCGACCGTGCAGGTCGGCGTGCATCTCGTCCGCCATCCGGTGGGCCCGCCGGAACACCGTGCGGTCGGCGAGCGTCGTGAGGGCCTGGTTGCGGAGCCGGCCCAGCGGTCCGCGCAGCGGCGTCAGCCCCATGCCGTACGGCGCGGTGTCGCGGCTGGCGATGGTGAGCGGCACCACCCCGCACACCACGATCGGCGGCCGCTCGCCGAGCGGGTGGCCGAGGAGGAACGCGCCGCCGGTGTACGCCGGCTCGGAGACCACGACGTCGGCCCGCTCCTCACGGTGGAGGGCCATGATCACGTCGTGCTGGCTGCGGCCGGGCAGCACGAACACGTGCTCGATGTCGAAGGCGATCGCCTTCGCGCCGGAGAGCTTCTCCCGCTCGGGGAACCCCAGCTCCTCGCGGTCGTCCCAGTCGGCGTCGGCCGGGAGGGGCACGTGCTCGGCGCCGGTGGCGCTCACGACGTCGGCGAACCGACTGCCGGTGACGAACCGGACGCGGTCGCCGCGGTCGACCAGGTACCGGGCGACGGCGAGCAGCGGCGAGACGTGGCCGTGGATCGGCGTGGTCGCGATCACGATCGAGGACATGGCTGAGTATCCACCCGTCACGGTCCTACGGTGAGCCTCATGGGAGACAACACCCACGACGACGCCGAGGTGGCAGCGCTGCGCGAGGAGTACGCCGCCGGCGGGCTCGCAGAGGCCGATCTCACGCCGGACCCGTTCGCGATGTTCGAGCGCTGGTTCGCCGACGTCCGCGCCGCGAACCTGCACGAGCCCAACGCGATGGTCGTCGCCACGGCCGACGCCGCCGGGGCGCCGTCGTCGCGGATGGTGCTGCTCAAGGGGCTCGGCGCCGACGGCTTCCGGTTCTTCACCAACACCGGCTCCCGCAAGGGCCACGACCTCGCGGCCAACCCGCGCTGCGCGCTGCTGTTCGCGTGGCACCTGCTCGAGCGGCAGGTGCGCGTCGAGGGCACCGCCGAGCCGCTCCCGGACGCCGACGTCCGGGCCTACGCCGCCTCTCGCCCGCGCGGCTCCCAGCTCGGGGCGTGGGCCTCCCGGCAGTCGCACCCGGTGGCCGACCGGGCCGCGCTCGACGACGCCTACGCCGCCGCCGAGGCCCGCTTCGACGGCGTCGCCGACGACGCGATCCCGGTGCCCGACGACTGGGGTGGCTACCTGGTGCGTCCCGAGGTCGTCGAGTTCTGGCAGGGCCGGCGCGGACGGCTCCACGACCGGCTGGTCTACCGCCGCCACGGCGACGGCTGGGCCACCGAGCGGCTCGCTCCCTGAAATACCCGTTGAGCCGCGTGCCGGGCCCGCCTACGCTCGTCGTACACGGGAAAGGAGGTGGTCCGAAGAATGAGTTCTTTCAGGACGCGTGAGGTGGCTGCCCGCTAGCAGCCCCAGCATCACGGTGGGTGGAAGTGCCCGCCGACGCTGCTGGTGAATCCCAAGCAGCTACCCGACCCGCAGGCGATCCGGGATCACGTCCCCCGGAGTGGCCGGTCCTCGGACCGGCCGATGCCTGCGGGTCGCTGCGTGTCCGGCGGGAAAGAGGTGAGCGTCGTCAGGCGGTGGGGAATATCGTTGACGGTGACAACCGCTGCGACCCGGCCGCACCACGACAGGAGGCTTGATGCTCACTCGGCTGCTACGCGATCGGCTGGTGCCGTACCGCCCGTGGTTGAGCGGAGTCGTGGTGCTCCAGTTCTGTTCGGTGCTCGCGATGCTGTACCTGCCGAGCCTCAACGCGCAGATCATCGACGAGGGCATCGCGCTCGGTCGCACCGACACGATCTGGCGGCTCGGCGGCGTGATGCTCGCCGTCTCGCTGGTGCAGATCGTGGCCTCGGTGGGCGCCGCCTGGTTCGGCGCCCGCACCGCGATGGCGTTCGGGCGCGACCTCCGCCGCGACCTGTTCCGCCGGGTCGGCACCTTCTCCACTCGTGAGCTCCAGAGGTTCGGTGCGCCCTCGCTCATCACCCGCGGCACCAACGACGTGCAGCAGGTGCAGATGCTCGTGCTGATGACCTGCCTCATCGCGGTGTCGTCGCCGGTGATGATGGTCGGCGGCGTGATCATGGCGCTGCGCGAGGACGTCGGCCTCGGCTGGGTGCTCGCCGTCGTGGTGCCCGCGCTGTTCCTCGCCGTCGGCTTCGTGGTGTGGCGGATGGTGCCGAGCTTCCGGCTCATGCAGGAGCGCATCGACGAGGTGAACCGGGTGCTGCGCGAGCAGATCACCGGGCTGCGCGTCGTCCGCGCGTTCGTGCGCGAGCCCGAGGAGCGGGCCCGGTTCGGCCGCGCCAACGACGACCTCACCGATGTCGCCATGCGGGCCGGGCGCTGGATGGCGACGATGTTCCCGCTGGTGATGCTCGTGGTGAACCTGGGCAGCGTCGCTGTGATCTGGTTCGGCGGCCACCGGGTCGACGACGGGCAGATGGGCGTGGGCGCGCTGACCGCCTTCCTCTCCTACCTGATGCAGATCCTGATGTCGGTGATGATGGCGACCTTCATGTTGATGCAGGTGCCGCGCTCGGCGGTGTGCGCCGACCGCATCACCGAGGTGCTCGACACCCGCTCCTCGGTGGCGCCGCCGGCGCACCCGGTGGCCCCGGACCGGGCCCGTGCCGGCCACGTCGACCTCGACCACGTGACCTTCGCCTACCCGGGTGCCGACGAGCCGGTGCTGCACGACGTCTCGCTCAGCGTGCGGCCCGGCCGCACCCTCGCGGTGGTCGGCTCCACCGGCGCCGGCAAGTCGACGCTGGTGAACCTCGTGCCGCGGCTGTTCGACGTCACCTCGGGCGAGGTGCGCGTCTCGGGGGTGCCGGTCACCGACCTCGAGCCGGGGCTGCTCTGGCAGCGGATCGGGCTGGTGCCGCAGCGCGCCTACCTGTTCTCCGGCACGGTGCGCAGCAACCTCGAGCACGGCCGCGCCGACGCAGGAGACGACGACCTGTGGGCGGCCCTCGAGGTGGCGCAGGCGAGCGACTTCGTGGCCGCGCTCCCCGACGGTCTCGACGCGTCGGTGTCGCAGGGCGGCACCAACTTCTCCGGCGGCCAGCGGCAGCGGCTGGCCATCGCCCGCGCCGTCGTCCGCCGCCCCGAGGTGTACCTGTTCGACGACGCCTTCTCAGCGCTCGACCTCGCCACCGACGCCCGGCTGCGGGCGGCGCTCGGCCCGGTCACCGCCGACTCGGCCGTCGTCGTGGTGGCGCAGCGGGTGTCCACGATCCGCGACGCCGACGAGATCCTCGTGCTCGAGGACGGTCGCGTGGTCGGCCGCGGCACCCACCGCGAGCTGCTCGATGGCTGCGCCACCTACCAGGAGATCGTCGCCTCCCAGCTCAGCGCGGAAGAGGCGATGGCATGACCGAGCAGCCGAAGGGGTCGCTGAAGGCCACCGAGCGCGTCCAGCCGCCGATGGGCGGGCCCGGCCGCGGCCCGATGGGGCCGGGCGCGATGGTGGGCCAGAAGGCGATGGACTTCGGGCCGTCGGCCAAGCGCCTGGTGGCCCGACTGCGACCGGACCGGTTCGCCGTCGGCGTCGTGGTGGTGCTCAGCATGGCCAGCGTCGGGCTGATGTCGGTGGGCCCGCGGGTGCTCGGCCACGCCACCGACCTGGTGTTCCGCGGGTTCGTCGGCCGGCAGGTGCCGGTGGGCACCCCCGACTCCGAGCTGCCGGACGCCGTGCGGGGCCAGGGCGTGGTGCCCGGCCAGGGCGTCGACTTCAGCGCCGTCGGCCGAACGCTGCTGACGGTGGTGGCGATCTACGTCATCGCCTCGCTGCTCGGCTGGCTCGCGGGCTATGTGCTCAACGGCGTCGTGCAGCGCACCGTGCGAGCGATGCGGAGCGACGTCGAGGACAAGGTCCACCGGCTGCGGCTCGGCTACGTCGACCGCGCGGCGCGCGGTGAGCTGCTGAGCCGGGTCACCAACGACATCGACAACCTCAGCACCACGCTCCAGCAGACGATGAGCCAGCTGCTCACCTCGCTGATGACCGTGGTGGCGGTGCTGGCGATGATGCTCTGGATCTCCCCGCTGCTCGCCCTGGTCGCGCTGCTCAGCGTGCCGGCCTCGATCGGCGTCACCCGGGCGATCATGAAGCGCTCGCAGGGCCAGTTCGTCGCGCAGTGGCGCACCACCGGCCGGCTCAACGCCCACGTCGAGGAGGCGTTCTCGGGGCACGAGCTGGTGAGCGTGTTCGGGCGCCGCCACCACGTCGAGGCGACGTTCGACGAGCACAACGATCAGCTCTACGAGGTCGGGTTCAAGGCGCAGTTCGTCAGCGGCCTGATCATGCCGACGATGATGTTCGTCGGGAACATCAACTACGTGGTGGTCGCCGTCATCGGCGCGCTCCGGGTCTCCAGCGGGTCACTGACGCTGGGCGAGGTGCAGGCGTTCGTGCAGTACACGCGGCAGTTCACCCAGCCGCTCACCACGGTGGCGTCGATGACCAACCTGCTCCAGTCCGGCGTCGCGTCGGCCGAGCGGGTCTTCGAGCTGCTGGACGCCGAGGAGGAGCCGGCCGACCCGCCCGCAGGCCGGGCCCCGCGCGGTCGTGGCGAGGTCGTGTTCGACGACGTGTCGTTCTCCTACGACCCCGAGCGCCCGCTCATCGCCGACCTGTCCCTGGTGGCGCGCCCGGGCCAGACCGTCGCGATCGTCGGGCCCACCGGCGCCGGCAAGACCACGCTGGTGAACCTGCTCATGCGGTTCTACGACCTCGACGGCGGCCGCATCACGGTCGACGGCCACGACATCACCGAGATGACCCGCGCCGAGCTGCGCGGCCGCACCGGCATGGTGCTGCAGGACGCCTGGCTGTTCGAGGGCTCGATCCGCGACAACATCGCCTACGGCCGCCCCGGCGCCACCGAGGACGAGGTGCTCGCGGCGGCGCAGGCCACCTTCGTCGACCGGTTCGTGCACTCGCTGCCCGACGGATACGACACGGTGGTCGACGAGGCGGGCTCGAGCCTGTCGGCCGGCGAGCGCCAGCTGGTCACCATCGCCCGCGCGTTCCTGGTCGACCCGGCGCTGCTGATCCTCGATGAGGCCACCTCGTCGGTCGACACCCGCACCGAGCTGCTGCTCCAGCGCGCGATGGCGGCACTGCGCACCGACCGCACCTCGTTCGTGATCGCCCACCGGCTCTCCACGATCCGCGACGCCGACCTGATCCTCGTGATGGAGGACGGCGCCATCGTCGAGCAGGGCTCCCACGACGAGCTGCTCGACGCCGACGGCGCCTACGCGCGGTTGTATCGGTCACAGTTCGCGGCGGGTCAGCCGACCTGACGGCCGGGGGTCTCGACACGGGCTCGCTGACGCTCGCCCGGCTCGACCACCGGCCCCCGCCGGACCGCGCCGGTGGTCGAGCCCCGCGAGCGCCAGCGAGCGGGTGTCGAGACCCCCGGCCCGCCACTGAGAAGTTGAGGGGAATATAGTTGACGTCGACAACTGTTGACGCCGACGTGAGTGATCCCATGGCCCAGGCCCCCACTGTCCCCGCCGAGCAGGCAGGGCAGATGACGCACCGCGAGGTGCTGACCGCCCTGAGCGGCCTGCTGCTCGCCATGTTCGTCGCGATGCTCTCGAGCACCGTGGTCACGAACGCGCTGCCGCGCATCGTCACCGACCTCGAGGGCTCCCAGACCGGCTACACCTGGGTCGTCGTCGCCACGCTGCTGGCGATGACGGCGAGCACTCCGCTGTGGGGCAAGGCCGCCGACCTCACCAGCAAGAAGGTGCTGGTGCAGTCGGCGCTCGTCGTCTACACCGTCGGCTCGCTGGTGGCCGCCTTCGCGCCGTCGATGGGCGTGCTGATCGGCGCCCGCGTGGTGCAGGGCCTCGGCGTCGGCGGCCTCACCGCGCTCGTGCAGGTCGTGATCGCCTCGATGGTCTCCCCGCGGGAGCGCGGCCGCTACTCCGGCTACATCGGCGCGGTGTTCGCCGTCGCCACCGTGAGCGGCCCGTTGCTCGGGGGGCTCGTCGTCGACAGCCCGCTCGGCTGGCGCGGCTGCTTCTTCCTCGGCCTGCCCTTCGCCGTGGCCGCGTTCGTCGTGCTCCAGCGCACGCTGCACCTGCCCGTCGTCCGCCGGCCCGCGAAGGTCGACTGGCTCGGCGGCACGCTGATCGTCGGCGGCGTGAGCGTGCTGCTCGTGTGGGTCTCGCTCGCCGGCCAGCAGTTCGCGTGGGTGTCGACCACCACGGCCCTCCTCGTCGTCACCGGTGTGGTCGTGATCGCCGCCGCGGTGTACGTCGAGGCGCGGGTCGCCGCCGAGCCGGTGATCCCGATCCGGCTGTTCCGCGACCGCACCGTGGTGCTCGCCGTCGTCGCCGGCGTGATGATCGGCGTCGCGATGTTCGGCGCCACCGTCTACCTGAGCCAGTACTTCCAGCTCGCCAAGGCGCTCTCGCCCACCGAGGCGGGTCTCATGTCGATCGCGATGGTCGGCGGCCTGCTGTTCTCGAGCATCACCACCGGTCGCCGGATCACCACCACCGGCCGCTGGAAGCACTTCCTCGTCGGCGGCACCGCGCTCGTCGTCGTCGGGCTCGCGCTGCTCGGCACGATCGACGCCGACACCCCGCTGGCCGAGGTGGGGCTGTTCATGTTCGTGGTCGGCCTCGGGCTCGGTGCCACCATGCAGAACCTGGTGCTCGCCGTGCAGAACGCCGTGCCCAGCGCCGACCTGGGCGCCGCCAGCTCCACCGTCGCGTTCTTCCGCTCGATGGGGGGCTCGGTCGGCGTCTCGGTGCTCGGCGCGCTGCTGGCGCACCAGGTGACCCGCGACGTCCGCGACGGCCTGGCCGCGCGCGGCATCGCGACCGACGGGCACCGGAGCCACGACATCCCCGACCTGGCCACGCTCCCGCCGGTCGTGCGCGACCTCTACGAGCATGCGTTCGGCTCCGCCGTGGGACACCTGTTCCTCGTGGCCGTCCCGTTTGCCATCCTTGCCCTCGTGTGCGTCGTGCTGATCAAGGAGGTCCCGCTGCGGACCACCGTCGACGACGGCGCACCCCGGGGTGCCGCCACGGCCCCCGTGCCCGCCGGCCGGGCGGGCTGACATGCCTCCCCGGGCGCAGCCGCGCGCGGACTCGCTGCGCGTCCTCGAGCACGAGGTGGGCGTGCTGATCCGGCGCGTGAAGCGTGTGATCGGCGAGCGGGCCCGGTCCGTCCACCCCGACCTGCAGCCGGCGTCGTACCTCATGCTCGGCTACGTCGCCGAGAACGGTCCGGTGCGTGCCTCCACGGTGGCCGAGGTGTTCGCGATCGACAAGGGCGCCATCAGCCGGCAGGTGACCCACCTGGTCGAGCTCGGCCTGGTCGAGGGCCGGCCCGACCCCGCCGACAAGCGCGCCACGCTGCTCACCATCACCGACGAGGCGGTCGTCCGGCTCGACGAGATCAAGAGCCACCGCCGCAAGCTCGTCGACGAGCAGCTCGGCGACTGGTCGGCGTCGGAGCTGGAGCGGTTCGCGAGCGACCTCGCCCGCTACAACGCCGCGCTCAACGAGTTGAACGCCGTCAACGACTCCTGACCCACACCGCGGTGTCGGGCGGCAGCTCGGCGTCGACCGGGCAGCTGGACAGCACGACGTCGCCGGCGGGCAGCGGCACCGCCGCCGTGCCGCAGTTGACGGCGACCGTGACCTCGCCGCGCACCAGCGTGAGCACATCGTGCTCCGCGCGGACCGATACGGGCGCGTCCGGATCGAGCTCGCGACGGCAGGCGAGCGCGGCGCGGTAGAGCTCGAGGGTCGACGCCGGGTCGCCGGTCTGCGCGGCGACGGTGAGGGCGGCCCAGCCGTCCGGCTGCGGGATCCAGGGCTGGTCGTCACCCGGGCCGAAGCCGTACGGCGGGGCGTCGCCCGACCACGGCACGGGCACCCGGCAGCCGTCGCGGCCGACCTCGCCGGTGCGGAGCCAGGCCGGGTCCTGCCGGTGGTCGGGGGAGACGTCGACCTGCTCCAGCCCGAGCTCCTCGCCCTGGTAGAGGTACGCCGACCCGGGCAGCGCGAGCATCGCGACGGTGGCCGCGCGGGCGCGGGCGAGGCCCACCGCCCCACCGCCGTACCGCGTCGGGTGCCGCACGACGTCGTGGTTGCTCAGCACCCAGGTCGGCGAGGCGGCCACATCGTCGAGTGCGGCGAAGGTGCCGGTGATCGTGTCGGCGAACGCCTGGGCGCCCCACGGCGTCAGCAGCCACGCGAAGTTGAACGCCTGGTGCATCTCGTCGGACCGCACGAACCGGGCCATCGACTCCGGCGTCTGGGTCCAGGCCTCGGCCACCAGCATCCGGTCGCCGTCGTACTCCTCGAGCACCCGGCGCCAGCGCCGGTAGACGTCGTGCACCTCGGGCTGGTCCCACATCGGCTCGTCGTTGAGGGTGCGCTCCACCATGCTCGCCGACGCCGGCTCGGCCTCCGGGTTGACGGCCCCGCTCGACCCCGTGGCGCCGTCGGCGACCACCTGGTCGCGCAGCGACTCCTCCTTGAGCAGCCCGTGCGCGACGTCGACGCGGAAGCCGTCGGCGCCGCGGTCGAGCCAGAACCGCAGTACGTGCTCGAACAGGTCGCCGACCTCGGGGTTGCGCCAGTCGAGGTCGGGCTGGGTGGTGTCGAAGAGGTGGAGGTACCACTGGCCGTCGGGCACCTGGGTCCAGGCGATGCCGCCGAACACCGACCGCCAGTTGTTGGGCGGCTCGGCGCCGTGGTCGCCGTGGCCGTCGCGGAACAGGTAACGGGCGCGCTCCGGGCTCCCGGGCGGTGAAGCGAGCGCGGCCTTGAACCAGACGTGCTCGGACGACGTGTGGTTCGGCACCAGGTCGACGACCACCTTGAGCCCGAGCTCGTGGGCCTGCGCGAGCAGCGCGTCGATGTCGTCGAGCCGGCCGAACAGCGGGTCGACGTCGGTGTAGTCGCTGACGTCGTAGCCGTGGTCGTGCTGCGGGGAGCGGTAGAACGGCGTCAGCCACAGCGCGTCGACGCCGAGGTCGCGCAGGTGGGGGAGCCGGCTGGTGATGCCGGGGAGGTCACCCAGGCCGTCGCCGTCGGCGTCGGCGAAGCTGCGCACATAGATCTGGTAGACGACCGCGTCTCGCCACCACGGTCGTCGGGGGGTCGGACTCAACCGATGTCTCCTCGCGGCACCGAGATCCAGACGTGCTCAGCGACCGCGATCGCGCGGCCACTCGGATCGTAGAGCGCGGCCGAGGTGAAGGTGCGGCGGCCCTCGCGGCCGCGGGCACCGCCGACGACCACGTGCTCCTCGCCGATCTGCGGGGGCAGGCCGACGACCGCCGTCATCGTGCCGAGCACCATCAGCCGCTCGGTGAGGTCACCGGCCCAGCCGCCGATGCAGTCGAGCGCGGCCCAGGTGGCGGGGATCGTGGCCTCGCCGTGGCCGTCCTCGTCGCCCACGCTGGCGTCCGGCGTCCACGTGGCGGCGACGCGGACCCGGCCGTCGTCGTCGTCGACCTGGCCCGGGAAGATCCGCAGCCCGTCGCCGGGCTCGCGGCCGGTGCCGCAGGCGAAGCAGCCGGGGAACGGGTGGTAGTCGAGGCCGGCGTACGACTCCTCGGCGGCGCGGGCGATGTCGGGCGTGACGCCCTCGACCACGGCGAGGTCGGCGTCGGCGCGGCTCGCGGCGGCCACCACCTCGCCGCCGTGCCGGGCCGTGGCGCCGTCGTCGGTGACCTCGACGTCGATCGGGACGTCGAGCGGCGGCGGCTGCCGCAGCACCACCGTGACCGTGGTGGGGCCGACCTGCGCCATCAGCTCCTCGGCCAGCCGGCCGGCGGTCCAGCCGCCGTTGCCCGACCGCGCCGGACCGCGGAAGCGGGCGGGCACCGTCATGGTGGCGGCCGTGGTGCTGCTCATCTGCCCGAGATCTCCTGGTACCGCTCGAGTGCCTCCTGGCGCTCCTCGCGGTGGTCGACGATCGGTCGAGCGTATCCCGCCCGCTCCCGGTCCGCGTCGCTCGGCTCGTGCGGATCCTCCGCATCGGCCAGCTCGGGCACCCAGGTGCGGATGTAGCCCCCGTCGCTGTCGAACCGCCGGCCCTGGGTGGTGGGGTTGAAGATCCGGAAGTACGGAGCGGCGTCGGTGCCGCTGCCCGCCGTCCACTGCCAGCCGTGGTTGTTGGAGGCGAGGTCGCCGTCGACCAGCCAGTGCAGGAAGTGGCGGGCGCCGTGCTGCCACTCGATGTGCAGGTCCTTCACCAGGAAGCTCGCGGTGATCATCCGCAGCCGGTTGTGCATCCAGCCGGTCTGCCGCAGCTGCCGCATCCCGGCGTCGACGATCGGGAAGCCGGTGCGGCCCTCCTGCCACTCGGTGAACCCGCTGGTCGTGCCGCTCGCCCCCACGTACCGCATCCGGCCGTACTCCGGCTTGTAGTAGTCGCGCGCGCTGTCGGGCCGCCGGAACAGCACGTCGGCGTAGAACTCGCGCCAGGCGAGCTCGGTCTCGTAGGTGTGTGGCCCCTTGCCGCGTCGCTCCCTCAGGTCGGCGAGCAGCGTGCGGGGGTGCACCTCGCCGTACTTGAGGTGGTGCGACATCCGGGAGGTGCCCTCGACGCCGGGGTGGTCACGCTGGGTGTCGTAGTCGGCCACGTGGTCGAGGAACCGCTTCCAGGCGCGACGGGCGGCCTCCTCGCCGGCGTCCGGCAGCTCGAGGTCGCGCGGCAGCGACGGGTCGGGCAGGTCGGCGGTGTCCTTCAGGTGCCGCCAGCGAGGCTTGCGGGGCGGGGGTGCGGGGTCGGGCCAGCCGTGGCCGCGCCACGCCTTCGAGAACGGGGTGAACACCTGGTAGGGGTCGCCGCTGCCGTTCACCACCCGGCCCGGCTCGACGGCGTACGGCGAGCCGGTGCGCACCAGCTCGATGCCCGCCGTCGCCAGCGCCTCCTCGACGGCCGCGTCGCGCTCGCGGCCGTACGGGCCGAAGTCCTCGGCCACGTGCACCTGCGCGGCGCCGACCTCCTGGGCCGCCTGCACCACCCGGCTGACGGGGTCGCCCCGGACGACGCTCACCGGCACGTCCTTGCCGAGCGCCCGCAGGCTCGCCACCAGGTAGGCGCGGCGCGAGGGCCCGGCCGGCCCCCACAGCGCCGGGTCGAGCACGAACAGCGGCAGCACCGGGCCGTCCTGGGCAGCGTCGTGGAGCGCCGGGTTGTCGCGCACCCGCAGGTCGCGGCGGAACCACATCACGGACGTCGTCTGGTCGGCCATCCCGCGCGACGGTGCCATGGTGCTGGTCGGCGGCGCTCCACCCTTCGGTCCCCTGTGGCCCGATGGTGGAGAATGACCGGGTGAGCGACCTGATCGACACCACCGAGATGTATCTGCGGACCATCTACGAGCTGGTCGAGGAAGGGATCGTGCCGCTGCGGGCCCGGATCGCCGAGCGGCTGCACCAGTCCGGCCCCACCGTCTCCCAGACCGTCGCCCGCATGGAGCGCGACGGCCTGGTCACCGTCGAGGGCGACCGGCACCTGGAGTTCACCGACGTGGGCCGGCGGCTCGCCACCCGCGTCATGCGCAAGCACCGGCTGGCCGAGCGGCTGCTCACCGACGTCATCGGGCTCGAGTGGGAGCTCGTGCACGAGGAGGCGTGCCGCTGGGAGCACGTGATGAGCGAGAACGTGGAGCGGCGGCTCCTCGAGCTGCTCGACCACCCCACCGAGTCGCCCTACGGCAACCCGATCCCCGGCCTCGACGAGCTCGGCGAGAGCGCACTCGGCGAGGGCTTCATGGAGGGCGTCGAGTCGCTCTCCGAGGCCGCCGGCGACCCCGGCTCCGGCGACAGCCGGGTGCTCGTGCGCCGGATCTCGGAGGAGATGCAGAAGGACGAGACGCTGATGAGCGCGATGCGCCGCGTCGGCGCCCTCCCCGACAAGACCATCACCATCGCCGCCACCGCCGACGGCGTCCTCGTCGGCTCGGGCGGCGAGACCGCCGAGATCCTCCCCGACGCCGCCGAGCACATCTTCGTCCGCCGGCTGTAGCCGGAGGGCGGAATCCCCGGTTACCCGGGGACTCATGCTCTTCTCAGCCGAAATTTCGGCCGAGAAGGGTCGGATTCCCCGGGTACCCGGGGATTCCTACGCCCGCCCCGCCAGCGCCGTCAGGAACTCCGAGCAGCCGGCGTCGAGGCGGTGGGTGGCGAGGTCGTCGGCGCGGGTGGTGCCGCGGTTGACGATCACCAGCGGGACGCCGAGCTTGGCCGCGTGCCGGGCGAACCGGAAGCCGCTCATCACGGCGAGGCTCGAGCCGCACACCAGCAGGGCGCCGTCCGGCACGAGCGCCTCGACGGCCGCGTAGCAGCGCTCCACCCGCGGCTTCGGCACGTTCTCGCCGAAGAACACCACGTCCGGCTTGAGCACGCCGCCGCACGCCTCGCACGCGGGCACCGTGAACTCGGCGATCACCGCGGCGTCGTCGAGGTCGACGTCGCCGTCCGGGCGGACGGCGGCATCGCCGTGTCGTGCGGTGAACCCCTCGTTCAGCTCGGCCAGCCGGCGTTGGAGCGCGGCGCGCGGGGCGGTGGTGCGGCAGGAGAGGCAGACGACGTCGGCGATGCGGCCGTGCAGCGCCACCAGCCGCCGCGAGCCGGCGGTCTCGTGCAGACCGTCGACGTTCTGGGTGATGAGCAGCTCGGGGTCGAGCGCGGCGAGCGCCCGGTGGCCGGCGTTCGGCTCGGCGTGCCGCATCCGCGCGAAGCCGAGGTGGCTGCGGGCCCAGTAGCGCTGCTGCGCCACCGGCCCGGACACGAACTCCTGGTAGGTCATCGGCATCCGCGCCGGCGCGTTCGGGCCGCGGTAGTCGGGGATGCCGGAGTCGGTGGACAGGCCCGCGCCGGTGAGCACGACCAGCCGGCGCCCGGCCAGCAGTTCGAGCACCGGTCCGGCGTCGGCCGGCAGCGGGGCGGACGGCGCGAGCGTCACGTGCCGTAGCGCACGGCCGCCCGGGCCCGCGCCTTGTCGGCCTCGACCTGCCGGTTCTTCGGCGGCGCCGTCGTCACCAGGTCGTCGACCAGGTGACGCGTGATGTGGGCGATCTCCTTCACGGCGGCGTCGAAGATCTCCTGGTTGGCCTGCGACGGCTTGGTCGAGCCGGCCACCTTCCGCACGTACTGCAGCGCCGCCGCATACACCTCGTCGTTGGACGCCGGGGGCTCGAAGTTGTTCAGCGGACGGATGTTCCGGCACATGCCGATCAGCGTACGTGGGGAGCCCCGGCGACCCCCGACCTCGCCAGCGCCGCCCAGCACGCACGCTGGCGGCGTTGCCGTCGCTCGAAAGGCGCCCAGCCTGTCAGCGCTCCGGCGCCTTGCCATCGCACGCCCTGGACGACGCTGGACTTCGGCCCGGGGTCACCGGGACTCCCCGATCGGGAACAGCTCCACGTCGTCGCCGGTGACCAGCGCGACCCGGTCGCCGGGCAGCGGCACGGCACGTACCTCCGCGACGTCGTCGCCGTACTCCACGACCCGGTGTGACTCGGTCATCCGCCCGGCGTTGAGCCGGATCACCGACACCTGAGCGACGCGCGACCCGCCCTGGTGGTCGGCCACGACGGTGAGCGCGATGCGGGGGCCGGGCAGCCACGTGAACTGCCGCGGGTCGTCGGCCGCACGGGCCTGCGAGCCCCGGCCGTAGTGCACGAGGTCGAGCCGCCGGGGCCGGTCGACGTCGGTGACGTCGAAGAAGCCCGCCTGCGCGCCCCAGCCGCCGGGCCCCGGTCCCTCGCCCATGCCGATCAGCCGGCGGGACCCGAGCGGGTGCAGGTACGCGGAGAAGCCCGGGATCTTCAGCTCGCCGCGCAGCCGCGGCATGGCCTGGTTGGTGAGGTCGACGGCATACAGCGGGTCGACCTGCCGGAAGGTCACCAGCAGGGCGAGATCCGAGAACCAGCGCACCGCCTTGATGTCCTCGCCGACGCCGAGGTGGTCGAGCCGGCCGACCTCCTCGAGCCTGTCGCCGCGGGCCTTCAGGGTGACGATCGAGTTGAAGTTGCCGGTCTGCGACGACGGCCCGACCGCGAGCCGCAGCACGCCGTCCTGCTCGTCCATCGCCCACCGGTCGCGCACCGTGCCCTCGACCTCGCCGTCGCCGAGATAGGACGCGCCGGCGCCGTCCAGCTCGAAGCCGTAGACGTGCGTCGTACCGGACGTGGTCGGACCCGCACACCTCGCGTTGATCGGGCACGACCACGGATCGCTCGCGGAGGCCAGGTACAGGTGGTCCGGCGACTCGTACGCCAGCGTCGCGTCGCCCGCCACCGCGAGCCCGCGCGCCCTTGCCGGGGCGTCGGCGCCGAAGCCGACGACGGCGGTGGTGCCGAGGCCGAGTTCGTCGCGCGGGAGTGCGACCGAGTCGCAGTCGAGGAACTGCTGGTAGCGGTCGCCGGTCCGTTGCCGGGGCAGCCAGTCGTCCAGGGTCGTCTCGCGCACCAGTCGCTGGTTCTCGCGCCGCGCGGCGGTCACGTTGCGGAACCTGCCCCGACGGTCGGGTGTCACGAAGTCGAGGTCGGGCAGCCCCTTGCTCACGACCAGTCGCACGACGTCGCCGTGCTGTCGCGCGGTGACGGTGGCTGCGTCGTAGTCGACGGTGTCGACGACCTCCGGCGCGGACGGGTCGGTGAGGTCGACCGTGACGACACGGGTCTGCGGCGTCCGGTCGCCGTCGTTGCCGACCGCCACGACGGTGTCGCCGGCGAGCAGGATCTCGCCGTCGTGGAAGTCGCCGAGGTCGAGGTCGCCGAGCTGCTCGATCCCGGGCTGGTCCTCGCGGACGTCGTAGGTGGTGAGCTCGGCGCCGTCGAGCCGCACCAGCACCTCGCCGTCGGTCTTCACCGAGTCGGGCTCGTCGACGCCGGCCTCCTGCACCGTCGTGCCGGTGTCGCTGCTGTACGACCCTTCGACGCGCGGCGCCTTGGTCGACCTCGAGGAGTTCGTGGCTTCGGCTGCCGCGGGCACCTCGCCGTCGGTCGCGAGGTCGTCGTAGTAGTAGAGGGGGATGTCCCCGTCCCAGCCGTAGGCGCCGACCCGGTCGACGCCTCGCTCGACGTAGTCCTCCAGCAGCTCCTCGCACGACTCCGGCGCCTGCAGCGCGCCGTGGAAGGCGACCGGGGTGGCACCGTCCTGGGCGCCGCCGTCCGCCGGGCCGCGCGGGTCGCCGTCGTCGGGCTGGGTGACGAGGGTGCCTGCGACGAAGGCGGCGGCGATGCCGCCGAGGAGCGCGGTGGTGCGCACCGAGCGGCGCAGCCGGGGTGCGGGCTGGCGGGCGGCCGCGCGGGCCTCGGCGCGGAGCTTCTCGCGATGGGCGTCGCGCAGGATGCGATCGACGGGCGCCGGTCGCACCGGCAGCTCGTCCCACTGGCGTTCGAGGTCGGTCACAGCGTGCCTCCACGGTCGGAGCGTTCGGAGAGATCGGGGGAGAGGTGCTCGTTCGCGGCGAGCTGCGCCAGCGACCGGGAGAGCCGGCTCTTGACGGTCCCGGCCGGGACGCCGAGGGCGGTGGCGGTCTGCGCCTCTGAGAGCCCGGCGAAGTAGCGCAGCACCACGACGTCGCGGTTCGGCGAGGTCAGGTCGGCCAGCGCCCGGTGGACGGCGTCCGCGGTGTCGACGGCGGCCATGTCGTCCTCGTCGTCGGCGCCCGTCTCGGGCAGGTGCTCGGTCGGCCGCTCACCCCACCAGCGCCGCCGGCGGCTGTCGCGCAGTGCGTTGACGAGCATCCGGTACACGTAGGCCGAGCGGTCGTCGGCCGCCTCGACCCGGTCCCACGCGGTGTAGCAGCGCACCAGCGTGGTCTGGGCGAGGTCCTCGGCCTCGGCGAGGCTGCAGCCGAGGAACACCGCCGACCGCACCAGCCCGTCCCACGCGCCCCGCACGTAGTCGGCGTAGTCCTCGTCGTCCACGGGGGTACGACGTGGACGCGGACCCCTCGGGTTCCCTCGGTCCGCGAGTGCCACCATGAGCCACATGCCTTCGACCGCGCAGGATCTCGACCTCGTCCTCTTCGGCGCCACCGGTTTCACCGGCGCGCTCACCGCGGAGTACCTCGCCGAGCACGCCCCCGCCGGGCTCCGGTGGGCGCTGGCCGGGCGGAGCCTCGAGAAGCTGGAGAAGGTCCGCGACCAGCTGGTCGCGATCGACCCCGGGCTCGCCGACGTCGAGCTGCTCGTCGTCGACGCCACGGATGCCGCAGGGCTCGCCGACGTCGCCGCGCGCACCAAGGTCGTCATCACCACCGTCGGGCCGTACCAGCAGTTCGGCGGCCCGCTCGTGGCCGCGTGCGCCGAGGCGGGCACCGACTACGTCGACCTCACCGGCGAGCCCGAGTTCGTCGACACGATGTACGTCCAGCACCACGCCACCGCCGAGCGCACCGGCGCCCGGATCGTGCACGCCTGTGGCTTCGACTCGATCCCGAACGACCTCGGCGTGTACTTCACCGTCCGGGAGCTCAAGGCGGACGGCCCCGTCACCGTGCGCGGCGTCGTCCGTGCCTCCGGGATCGTCTCGGGCGGCACCTTCCACTCCACGATGGGCGGGTTCTCCCGGATCCGGCAGGCAGCCGCCGCGGCCAAGGCCCGACGCCGCGCCGAGCCGCGGCCCGAGGGACGCTCCTCGCGCGCCGTCGCCGGCAAGCCGCACCGTGACTCGGTCCTCGGCTACTGGTTGGTGCCGCTGCCCACGATCGACCCGCACGTCGTGGCCCGCTCCGGCCGGGCGCTGCCCGAGTACGGCCCCGACTTCCGCTACTCCCACTACGCCGGCACGAAGACGCTGCGCTTCGCTGCCGGCGGCATGGCCGGCGCCGGCGCCCTCGGCCTCGCCGCGCAGGTGCCGCCGCTCAAGCGCGTCCTGCTCGGCCGCATCAAGCAGGGTGAGGGGCCGGACGCCGCCAAGCGCGATCGCTCGTGGTTCACCGTCGACTTCGTGGCCGAGTCCGACGGCCGCACCCTCCACACCCGCGTCTCCGGCGGCGACCCAGGCTACGGCGAGACGGCCAAGATGCTCGCCGAGTCGGCGCTCTGCCTCGCCCTCGACGACAACCCGCCCACCGCCGGCTGCGTCACCACCGCGCAGGCGATGGGCGACGCCCTCCTCGCCCGGCTCCGCGCCGCGGGCATCGGCTTCACCGTCGTCGACTGAGCCTCACGTCGGCAGCCGGTCGGCCCGCTGCTCGACGAGTCGCGCCGGCGCGGAGAGCCGCCACGCCTCGAAGGTGAGCTCGGCCAGCTCGTCGCGCTCGACGCCGGCCAGGTGCACGACCACCCACCCGAAGCCGCCGGCGGTGAACTGCACCTCGAACACCTCGGGCCGCTCCGACACCAGGGCGAGCTGCTCGAAGAGCGTCTGCTTCAGGCCGACCGTCGAGGTGCGCTCCCAGAGGTAGCCGAACGTCTGACGGCCGACCTCGAACTTCGAGTACCGGCTGTGGTCGGTCTGCGTCACGTCGTCGAGCTGGTGCACGAGCTCGAGGAAGTCGGCGATCCGGGTGGGCACTCAGAGTCCCTCGAAGACGTCGCCGAGCACCCGGCCCGGTCGCTCCGACGGCCACGCGATCACCTGGGTCTCGCGGGAGACGTGCTTCACCTTCTCGTCGTCGCTCTCCGCCGGGCTGTTCATGTCGTTCCACTGGGTGCGGTGCTCGAGCATCGCGTCGCGGACGAGCCGGGCCACGCCGGTGGTGTCGATGTCGATGTCGATGCGCTCGTCCGGCACTCCGCGCAGGTGGTAGACGACGGTGGGGTCGTACGGCTCCTCGCCCGCGCTGATCCGCCGCCGGTTCCACTTGTCGATCACCGACTGCCGGATCGCGCCGTAGGTGAGGCGCCGCAGCCCCGGCCCGGGTCCGCCGGCCAGCCGGAGGAACGCATCGGTGGTCGCGCGGCCGATGGTCACGTGGTCGGGGTGGCCGGTGATGCCGTCGGGTCCGAAGGTGACCACGACGTCGGGCCGCTCGTCGTCGAGGATCGTCGCGATCCGACCGACCAGCTCCTCGTCGGGCACGTCGGCCAGGCCGCCGTCCGGGTAGCCGAACCAGTCGTGCCGGTAGGGCTCGCACCCGATCCGCACCCACGCCCGCCGGTCCTCCTCACGGCGGACGGCGCCCAGCGTCTCCGGTGTCGCGCCGCTGCCCTCCGCGATGGCGCCGCCCTCGCCGTCGGTCGCGTGCACCAGGAAGAACCGGAAGCCGGGGTCGTGGTGGTGGAGCGCCACGAGGCCTGCGACGCCGTACGCGTCGTCGTCCGGGTGGGCGACGACGGCGGCCAGCGTGCGACTCGGCTCCACGGACCCAGGGTGCCGCAGGCTGGCGGCGAGGCTAGGGTCGGGCATGCCCAGTGACGTCTTCGAGCCCCACCCTCTCGTGCGCCTGCTCGACAAGCCGGCCGCCGCCTTCACGTGCGGCGACCTGGTGCGGGCGGTGGAGCAGCTGGAGCTGACCCAGGTCAACCTGCGCTACGTCGGTGGCGACGGACGTCTCAAGACCATCGCGTTCGCCATCAACTCGCGCGAGCACCTCGTCGAGGTGCTCACGCGCGGCGAGCGGGTCGACGGCTCCAGCATCTTCGAGGGCGCCGACACCGAGGCCAGTGACGTGTACATCGTGCCGCGCCATCGCACGGCCTTCGTGAACCCGTTCGGCCACACCCCGTCGCTCGACGTCCTCTGCTCCTTCTACGGCGAGGACGGCGAGCCCCTGCCGTACGCGGGCGAGCAGATCGTCCGCCGGGCCGCCGAGGTGCTCGCCCAGGAGACGGGCATGGTGCTCGAGGCGTTCGGCGAGCTCGAGTACTACCTCGTCGACGACGTCGAGCGGATCTTCCCGGTGGAGGAGGAGCACGGGTACCAGGAGTCGGCGCCCTTCTCCAAGGGCGAGGTGGTGCGCGAGCAGGTGCTGGGTCACCTCTCCGCGATGGGCGTCAAGCTGAAGTACGCCCACGGCGAGGTCGGGAACATCCGCGAGGACGAGCGGCAGCTCGTGCAGCACGAGATCGAGTTCTGGCCCGTGCCGGTGGAGGAGGCCGCGGACGCGCTCGTGCTGGCCAGGTGGGTGGTGCGCGAGGTCGCCTACGCACACGGCCTCGAGGCGACCTTCGCCCCGTCGGTCAGCAGCAAGGGAGCGGGCAGCGGGCTGCACATCCACACCCGGCTCGTCCGCGACGGCGCCAGCGCGATCGTGGACGGCGACGGCATCAACGACACCGCACGCCGGCTGGTCGCCGGCTACCTGTCGGCCGCCAAGGCACTGACGGCGTTCGGCAACACCGTGCCGACGTCCTACCTGCGCTTCGCCGACGGCGAGGAGTCGCCGGAGGGCATCTGCTGGGGCGAGACCGACCGCACCGGCCTGGTGCGCGTGCCGCTGGCGTGGGTCGGTGACGTGCTGCCCGGCATGGTCGCCCACGCCAACCCGGACAGCTCCGAGGCGATCCCGGAGCCGGCGATCCACCCCCAGACGGTCGAGCTCCGGCTCGCCGACGGCTCGGCCGACGTCCACCTGCTCCTCGCCGGCATGGTGGTCGCCGCCCGACGCGGGCTGAGCGACCCCGACAGTCTGGAGATCGCCGAGCGGCTCAGTACCGCCGAGCACGACGACTTCGAGCAACTGCCGTCCACGTGCGGCGAGTCGGCCGACGCGCTCGAGCACGAACGGGCCTCGTTCGAGGCGGACGGCATCTTCCCGAGCGACCTGATCGACGCGATCCTCGACCGGCTCCGGGCCGCCGACGACAGCGTGAACCTGAAGAAGGTGGCCAAGGACGACGGCGCCCGCGCGGACCTCGTCCGCCGCTACTGGCACGTCGGCTGACGCGCCCCCTCGACGAACCGCACTGCGTGCCCCAGGCAGGAGTCGAACCTGCGACCTTTCGCTTCTCGACGACTGACCTCACACGAGGTAACGCGGATCCATCACCTATCGTCAATCTGGCTTCGTTGTGCCAGGTTCACCAAAGGAGCAAGACCTGTCCGGTCATCAGGGAGCATTAGCGTTCAGACCCAAAGCGGGGAGCAAAAGTCGGTTAGGTCCGGCCCGCTCAGTGTGAGCGGGTGCGCCCGATAACGGATCCCGTTACCTTCTCAGGGCCGTCAGATTGAGGGTGCAGGCTAGCGGATTCGGCATGACTCATGGCTCCTGTCGTTGATGATCACAGAGGTGAGGACTGCTGCACGAACTGGTGACAGTTGAAGTGCCCCCGGTTTCCCGGACGGTCAGGGTTGGGTGGTGGTGATCATGCTGCGGTCTGGGTCGGGGGTGCACGCCCTGCAGGCCGGTGTGGCGCGTCAGCCGCTCGACCCGGCCGTGGCCCACGTTGGTGCCCTGGCCGAGGACCAACTTGGCGTGCACCCGGCGGTGGTCGTAGGTGCCGTAGGAAGCCTGGTGGACCGGTCGGATCGACTCCATCAGGTGTGCCTGCTCCCACGCCCGGTCGCTGGCCGGCTGGGAGTGCCACTCGTAATAGCCCGAGGTCGAGACCTCCAAGACCCGGCAGGTCACCGCGACGGGAACCCCGTCCGCGGCGAGCTCGCAGACCACCGGGTAGATCATTCTGGGAGGACGTTCTCCCGCGCGAAGTAGGCCGACGCGCGTTTGAGGATCTCGATCTCCATCTCGAGCACGCGCTTGTCGCGACCCAGCTGAACGAGCTCGGCGCGCTCCTCAGAGGGCAGGCCGTCCTGCCTGCCCTCGTCGATGTCGGCCCGCTTCATCCACCGCCGAAGCCCGGACTCGGCGATGCCGAGATCCTTCGCGATCCGCGCGATCGGCTTCTCCCGCAACCGGGCCAGCTCAACGGCTCGACGACGGAACTCAGGACTTCTCGGTGCTGGCATATGGACTGCTCTCGGGCGACCAGCGTCGCCTCACTCCAGGTGTCCGGGCTAGCGGGGGCACTTCAGGCCGGCTTCCTTGCCGCTCGCTTCGTTCCGCAGGCGACGGCACCGTTTAGAGTTGCATGTGATACGTCAGCCTGTCCGTCACCGTGGCGAGTTGGTCGTAGAGCCCGCGAGCCGCCGCATTGTTGGGTCGGGTCGTCCAGTAGAGCCGACAGCAGCCTTGCCGTTTGGACCAATCAGCCACAGCCTGGATGAGAGCTCGCGCCACTCCGCCACCCCGGGCGTGGGGGGCGGTGTACAGGTCGGACAGGTACACATAGTCGGCCGAAGTGGTACTGGGGTGTCGAATGAAGTGGGCGAAGGCGATGAGAGCACCCTCCCGCCTCATCCCGAAGCTCCGGATACGGGATCCGATCATCAGTTCAGCCCACGTGGCGTCGAGCGAACCGGGGGCGGTGACAAGGTCGTAGGGCGAGAGATAGGCGCTGAAAAGAGGCCTCCATTCGGCTTGATCAGTGTCCTTCAGGGTGACCACCTCATCCATCGTGGCCGCCGTATCGCAGATCGTTCGATCGCAATGCCTGCGTCAGGGGCCCGAGGCACCACCAAGCGGTGCGGACGCTGGGCCCGGCCAGACCGCATCGCATACGAGGCACGAGGTTCTCAAGCGGCGGGACGGAGGTCGTGAACAGGCACGGCCACTGCATACGGCAACTAGACCGACACCATGGAAGAAAGTCAACACGCGTTGCTCCAATCCGCCCCTATGACATCGAGGCAGCGCACCGCTCCACCCGGCCAGGCGGTTCTGAACAGCTCCGCACCTTGCCTCGCGACGGCGCGGGTCAGGGTTTCGGGAAGGAGGGGGTCCAGGACCTCCGGCGGATGTGCCGCACCCCGCAATCCCGACCCCGTCGCCGGAGCCACTCGAACGATGTGTGATTACCCTGGTGGTTCCAGCCACTCGAGGGCCCGCGCCCCGACCTAGGCGTCGGGGACCTCCTCGGCCGCGTTGGTGACCCGGGTGGCGGCGCGGGGCAGCACGGCGCGGAGCCGCAGCACGCACAGCGCCCACACCCCGCACAGCACCAGCGGGCCGGCCCAGGCGGCGAGTGCGCCGCCGTCGAGGAGAGCCGTGTAGACGAGCGGCGCGACGCCGCTGGAAACGTTCCACGCGAGCTGGACAACGCTGAGGTAGCGACCGCGGTAGGCGTCGGGCGCGCACTCGGCGGCGAGGGCGGTGAGCACCGGCCCGGCCACCATCTCGCCGACGGTGTAGACGACGGCCGCGGCCAGCACGATCGCGGTGCCCGCGGCCACGGTGAGCGCGTCGGCGACGTAGAACATCACGAACGAGGACGCCGTGAAGCACGCCGCCACCAGCACCACCCGGTAGCGCAGGGCACCGGTCATCGACCGCACCACGAGCCCCTGGCCGAGCCCGATCATCACGGTGTTGATCACGAACACCGCGCCCGGCACCCAGCCCGGCAGCCCGAGCAGGTCGGCGAAGTAGACCGGCATCGTGACGTTGAGCGTCATCTCGGTGAGCGCGTACAGGAAGATCGCGACGACCAGCCACCGGTAGCCACGGTCGCGGGCGACGACACCCCAACCACCGGGCACCCGGTCGACGTCGGCCGGCCGCCCGCCGGCCGTGACCCGGGCCATCAGCGCGAACGCCACGAGGTAGGACGCGGCGTTGGCGAGCACGACCGCCTCGAACGCCACCGGCGTGGCGACGGTGAGGGCCACCGCCGACATCAGCCCTCCGACGCCGTAGCCCGCGTTGCGCAGCGCCTGCACGAACCCGAACCACACCTCGCGCTCCCCCGGCGGCGCGATCTGGGTGACCAGCGGACCGTGCGCGGCCCAGAACATCGAGCGCCCGAGCGTCGAGATCCCCACCACGACGCCGATCACCACCGCCGAGTCGGCCACCGGGTACAGCGCGAACGAGGCCGCCTGCACCAGGTTGCCGGCCTGCAGCACCCGTTTGGCCCCGAGCCGGTCGACCAGCTGCCCGAGCACCGGGACCAGCGGCGTCACCGCGAGGTTCGCCACCGTCATCGCGACGCCGAGCTCGACGAGTTCGACGTCGGTGCGGCGCAGGAAGTAGAGCAGCGACAGGGGCATCCAGATGCCGGAGCCCAGGGCGTCGATCGCCAGCGCCCCGACGAACGCCCGGTGCCGCCCGACCGGCGGGAACCCGAGACGCGTCAGCACGCCGTCATCGTCCGGGTTCGACCTCGGTCGAGGTCAAGCCGCTTTCGGTCGTGGCTACATCGATGCTCCGGCCCGTGCGACATGGAGCGACCATATGTCAACGCTCGATGACTTCAAGCGGGTCATCACTCGGTTGGTCCCTGATGTCGGCGATGCATGAGCCTGCCCCTCATCGACGGCGGGGTTCCACCAGTAGACGCAACAGCGGCCTGTCGGAGCAGGAGCAGGTGCTCGTGGAGGGCCTCGACTCGGGTCTTCCACCCGAGGGTCTTCCTGAACGGGGTTCCGGGTCTGTGGGACGGCCGCGAGCTCGCCGGCCGACCTTCGATCACTTCACGCTCGCTGATTCCGGGCTCATCGGGAAGTCGCTTGGAAACGGCTGGGCCACGACGGAGAAGTCATCGTGAACCTTGAGGCCTTGTCCGCGGAGGACCTCGGCACGACGCACCTCTTCTGCGCGGATGTCGTCCGATAGTGCCCGAAGGTGGCCCGCAAGGGCGTCGCTGGCGAACTCGTCGAGGGCGCGGGTGTTAAGGAGGTCGTAGGCGCGCGCAGCGCCGTCGCTGAGGGCTAGGACCCCGGCTAGACCTGCCAACGGAA
Source organism: uncultured Actinomycetota bacterium (assembly GCA_963780355.1). Lineage (GTDB taxonomy): Bacteria > Actinomycetota > Actinomycetes > Propionibacteriales > Nocardioidaceae > Nocardioides. The sequence continues at coordinate 22,222 of CAWABT010000001.1, read as the reverse complement.
CAGCACCCTGGATCGCCTCGGCGGCCGCATCAGGCTCGGTGTGGACGCACCAGAAGCCGCCGTCCTTGTTGCGGGCGGCCTCGACGGCTAGTCGTCGGGAAGCGAGTAGCCGGTCGCCACCACTAGTGGAGGTCTTTGCTTCAACCGGCGCTACGCGACCCAACACTTGGTCGAGCCGGTGGTCAGTGATCTCGATCGAGTGGCCGTGATGCTCCACCAACACGATTGAAGCGTCGCAGAGCACGATGTACTCGACCTGCTCGTTGACAGTCCTCCACGCAGCCACAGTCGCGCTCGGCGAACCTTCGGCCAGGTCGCAATCGGCAACGTGGGAGGCCTTCACGCGTGCGATCGTCTCCGCGAGTGCCTCGCTCATGGAGGACGAGCGGGTGATCAGCAGACCGTGCAGAGTATTCGCCACTGACCCCGCGAACCACGCCACACTATGGCTGCACCCTGCTCGCAACTCGGCAGGGATCCCTGCGCCGTCTACCACCACCGCCGCTCCGTCACCGGTGACCAAGGCATCCTCGTTCTCTTGTCCATCCCGGGCTGGACGAGTCAGAGTCAGGGGCAGCACTGATCGACACTATGACGTGATCGGCACGTAGTGATCGCGGTCCCAACCCGAGATGTCGAGGACGAAGCGGAGGAGTTCGGAGTCCCCGCTGCCAATCCGTCCGACGTCGAGGCTGGCGTGGTCTGCCGATCCCAGACCGGGAACGTACACGTCGAGCGCACGTCGACGCCGAGACGCCGAGCCCGCCGTGCCGGTCACGGTGATCGGCGCTCGACCGAGGTCGACGCCATGGACGCGGCCGCTGCCGACCGGCCGGCCGAGGACGACTTCGGCACTCCGATAGCCAGCACGAACGGCCTGCCGATCCAGAACAGCCCCCCAGGCCATTCGAGGCGTATGCGACGTGCGGGTGAGGGCTTGGCGGACGGCGGAGTAGCACGCAACGTGATCGGGGTGACCGGTCAACCCATCTGGCCCGACCGTCAGGACGACGTCGGGCCTCAACGACTCGATGGCCTCTGCGACCGGCATCGTCAGATCCTCGGGAGGGGCGGTCGCGATCGTCCGCTCTGGATGGTGCGGGGTGTCGGTCCAGCGTCCCTCCTCAGCCAGATACGCCCAATCAGCGATACCCAACAACCGCCTCGATTCCACCAGACGGCCTTCTCTTGCCCGCCGCGCCGCCACAAGTGCGGGCGGACTCCTCGTGCATTCTCGGCCCTCGCCACCGGTGAAGAGCCTCAGATGAACCCGGGCACCGTGCCCTTCGGCCGAAAGTGTTGTGGCGCCCGTGGCGAACACCTCGTCGTCGGGATGGGCATGCACCACGAGCACGACCGCGCCGCTCCACTCCGGCTCAGCGCTCATGATCGACAACAAAGCCTGACCCGGTAGCCCGGACACCTGATCTGTAGCGATGATCGCTGCAGGAGCGGGGTCCGTAGGTGCTTGCACCCCTCCGCCCGAGCTCCGACGAAGGGCGATCGATCTGGCCCGCCAGCCGGGGCGGCGGCGGCCCAGGTCGCGAAGGATCTCGGAATCAGCGAGTCGGACCTGCGGACCAGAGGGGATACGAGCGGTTCCGTCCGGTTCTTCATCCGACGTGGCCATCGAGCAGTCGAAGCCTTGTTTCGCTGGCGCCTGGTGGATGTCATGTGCTCGCCGGGTCAGAAGCCAAACGCGGTCAGGTCATGATGAACGACCTCGAGATTGTAACCGTCGGGGTCGGACACGAATGCGGCGTAGTAGCCGGCGTGATATTCGGGCCAGATACGGGGTTCAGCTCGCACTTGTGCGCCAGCGGAGACTGCAGAGGACCAGAAGTCGTCGACCACTGACTGTCCTGTCGCACCGAAAGCAAGATGAGTGTCAGGGTTCAGTGGCTCGCCAGCGTAAAGCCAGAAGTTCGGTTTCTGCGTGTCGCCCAGCCCAACCCCGTTGCCGTCCGGGGTCCATAGTCTGGCGCGGTACTGCAACGGCCCTAAAGCCTTCTCATAGAAGTCGACACTGCGATTCAAGTCACGAACGTGTATCCCGATGTGATCGAGCAACCTGAGCCCCCAGCGTAGGTGCGGCGCGTGCGGCGGCAAAGTCAATCACTGTTGACTTGAGATGGCAACAGCGGCGGCGGGCCTCCCCGCTGAGTTCGGGAGTGCACGGTCGTCGGCTCGGCTCATGTGCGGTGAAGGGGAGCTGCCGAGACGGGGTAGATAGGGGTGGCCGGGGGCGAGCGAGTACTGGGGCTGACTTGGCTCAAGCTCGAGTTATGACGAGTTTGGTGTCGTCCGTCGTGGAATGGGTCGCGAGGGCACGCGGCGCTTCGTCCCACGCGACCTCGTCGGTGATGACTACTCCAGGATCGAAGCCTGCCTGAATGAGCTCGAGCACGTGCGGAATGACCGCTCTGACGTGGGTGCGAGACAACCGAAAGGTGACGTTTCGGGCGTACATCTGTCCTAGGGGGACCCGGGCGGTGCGTGTCAGTCCTCCTGCGCTGTTGCACCAGCCATCGTTGGCGGTCGAGGCGAGGGCCGCGGCTAGGCCGTGTGCCGTGCCGGTGACATCGACGACAAGTGGAGACCGTTGACTTCGTCGAGATTGCTGAGGTGTCAACGCCTCCAAGCCGAGACCAGTGGCTTGGTGGCGGGCCCAAGGCCGGTAGTCGACGTACTGAACTTGTTCTGCACCCAGCCAGAGGGCAGTGAGGCCGGCAATCATCGCCGACGAAGGGGAGTGGGTACTCGCCCCATCTTGGGCGGCCATGATCCGTACCGGGAACTGACCTCGTTCGGCCAACATCGTGGGCAGATGAGGTGCGACGTGACGGTAACCGTCGCAAACGGAGTCGGCTACGCCGGCAACGCGCGCGGGATCGACGTTGGCCGGCAACGGTACGAGCATCGCGTCGGCATACGGCACGTACAGCTCGTCGGTCACGGCACCGCCCCAGTTGCCTCCGCCGATCCCGAAGCCGTACATCGAAAGAGGCGGCACCCCGGTGCAGTTCCCGGTGCGACCGCCACGACATGCAGAACAATCACCGCAACTTATTTGAAAGGGGACGACAACCCGATCGCCTACTTTGATCTCGCGAACCTCATCGCCCACGTCCACCACTTCAGCGATCGCCTCGTGGCCGATCTGCAGTGGTAACGGAAACGGTGACCGACCGAGCAGGACGGGTCGGTCGAGGTCGCAGGTGGCCACTGCTACGGGGCGCACGACTGCCGCCGCCGGTTCGAGCGCCGGCACGGCCGAGTTCTCCCAAGTCAGGCGCCCCCCTGGGCGAGCCACCAGTGACCGGGAAACGCTGCCATGTCGGCGGGAGGCTGCACTGAGCGCGTTGCGGAACCTCCGACGCCGGCTGTGAGCGAGGGCGGCGCCCGCCGCTGCGACGGTCGTGGGCGTGGCCAGTTGGGCCACGTGTCGAACCCGACCGAGCGGCGTGAACTCACGACGGGCGCCCGGTACCTCGTCAGACGCCGAGGGTGACGGCACGGTCGGCTGACACAAGAGGATCCTCCGGTGGGTGGGAGTTTCATGCGTGAGCCAATCTCAATGGCAATCCGCTCGTACTGTCAACAGCCGTTGCCTCCCGACCGGGCCCAGCCTGTCCCGCTTCGACGCCTGTTGCGTCAATCCCCGAGGGGTGCCGCCTCGCGAGGTGGAGGGGCTGGGGCCTGTTCACACAGATCGTGTGGTCGTCGACGAGGTAGCGACCCTCATGCGACGGTCATGAGGCGCAGCAATCAACCCTGCTCATCGGATCGGTGACGAGCCCGGTTTCGGCACCATGTGCTCGAAGCCCTTCGCCAGGACATTCCCGGCGAAGCGCCGTTCGGTCCCACCCGCCAGCGCGGCGCTTTTCGCGGCTCGATGATGAGCGCTACCGCGAGCTGGCCGCGCCGACCGAAGGATGTCCAGGATCGAGCTCTGCGGCAACGTCAGCCGCGGTGGCGAAGTCCGTCGCCGACTTGGCGGGGTGCTCGAGCTCGGTTCCATACATCGACCCCAGGACGGCGGCGCCGGCCTCTGCGGCGGCCAGGGTCACCTGGAGGTCGGAGCCATCGGCGGCCGTGTCGGCGTTCATCAGTGGTCCACCCAGGCGTCGGACGTCCTAGGGCGTCTCGAGAGGGTCGATGGGCATTGGCTGTCGCAGGCTCGATAAGTGCACCTACATCTGGCGCCGCGCAGCAGCAGGCGCAAGCAAGGCGAAGGCCCCGAGGAGCATCCCGACCCCGACCATGGCCCCGCGCAACCCGAACGTCCCAGCGAGTACGCCCACGTACACCGGACCAAGCACGAAACCCAGGTAGGCCGTGGTTGCCACGGCAGAGGTAGCACGTCCGCGCCGTCCAGCTGGCACGTCGCGCGTTGCTCGGCTGAGCAGCGTCGGGAACAGCACCGACGTGCCGATGGCTGCGAGCGCAAGTCCGGCTAGGACGAGGGCGGCATCCTGAGCCGCGCTGACAAGCAAGGTTCCGCAGAGCGCGACCATCGCGCCGCCGACCAGTAGCGCCCCGGTCGGAACCCCGGGGCGGGCGCCGACCGCGAAGCGGGTGAGTGCCGCGAACGCGGCGAAGGTGGCGGGCGCCACAGCTGCGAGCCCGGGCGAAGCGCTGAGCTCATCAGCGAGAAAGATCGCACTCCAGCTCTGGTGCGCATTCTCGGCGGCGAAGCCCAGTGCGCCGACGAGTCCGACGGCGACGAACGGTAGTGCCAGACCCAGTCCATCCCGTCCGCGCTCCCCTCGATCAGGGGTGGCAGGAGGTGGCCCATCGCCGAGCACGACCACGACGGCGCCGGTGACGGTCATCAGCGCGCCAGCCGCAATGAAAACCGCCCAGACCTCGGCCCCCATGATTCGCATGGCCCCGGTGCCGAGGCTGCCGAGCACGACGAACGATGAGAACACCGCGTGCGACGTAGTGATGACCCGGCGCCTGGAGCGGTGCTCAGCCAGGCCAGCCAGCGCGTTGGCTGCGACGTCCGCAGCACCGGAGGATGCGCCCACCAGGGTCATGGCGACAGCGAGGGAAGGTAGATCGCGCGCCCACAGGGCCGCAAGGACTCCGGCGCACGCAAGCCCGATGAGCAGCCAGCCAGCAATGCGCGCCCCGCAGCGGTCGATCACACGGCCGGTGAGAAGCATGCCGGGCAAGGCGCCTACACCCACGAACAGCAAGCCAATGCCGAGCGCGGCTTCGTCTAGACCGGAGTTGTCGCGCAGCGCTGGCAGCGCGGCACCCCAGGTCCCCCAGAACAAGCCGAACGCGGCAAATGCGGCGTGTGAGGCGATCGGGGAGCGCGGAGGAGTCGAATCAAGCATTGTGTAACGATACACAGATAGGCTCTCCAGGTGGGACTCCATGTGACGATGCGAGAAGTCGCCGCCGAGGCGGGAGTTGCGGTCATGACCGTGAGCTACACGTACACCCGCCCAGACCGTGTAGCCGCGCCCACACGCGAGAGGGTGCTCGAGGCGGCGGCGCGCCTGGGGTTCCGCGGGCCCGACCCGGTCGCACGGTCTCTGCGCAGCGGCTCGACCGGGAACCTCGGGGTGGTGCTGGGTGAGCACCTCACCTACGCCTTTGAAGACCCACAAGCCGCTCGGTTTCTCGCGGGCATCTCGCAGGTCTGCGTAGAGAATCGACTCGGGTTGGTACTGGTGCCCACCACGGGCGAGCCCGACGACGTCGACCGAGTGCGGGAGGCCGCGGTGGACGGGTTCGTACTCTGGACGACGGTTGACGAGGACCCCGTACTCGACGCCGTTGCCGCGACAGGACGGCCGGCGGCGATCCAAGGTGGGCCGGCGGCCCCCGGCGTGCAGCTCGTCTCCGCTGATGATCGATCCGCTGCCCGTGCGATCGCCCGCCACGCGCTCGCTGCTGCTCGGTCCCCGCTTGTGCTCTCTCTCCCGCTCGATCGCAACCGTTGGACAGGAGTTCTCCATGGACCGGAAACAAATGTGATGTTTCCCGTCACCAGAGCGAGGCTGACCGGTTACCGAGAAGCCGTCGAGGAGACCGGTCGCAGCTGGGCGGACGTGCCGGTCGCCGTCGTCGCGCACCACACCCGAGCCCACGGTCGGCGCGTCCTCGACGCCGCTCGCGACGAGGTGTGTCCAGATGTGGTGATCGCGATGAGCGACCAACTCGCAGCCGGCGCCGTTGATGCCCTCGGGGTCTCTGCACTCGTGACTGGATGGGACGACAGCGATCTCGCGACCACGATGGGCATCTCCAGTGTCCGCCAGTCGCTCTTCGAGCAGGGAGTTGCGTGCGCACGCATCGCCGCGGGCCTCACCTCAGAGATCGATCCAGTGCCGTGGACACTGACAACGCGTTGACTGTAGAAGTCATGGTGGTGGGCCAACACCAGCAATGATGCGTTCGACCGAACGACGTCCGTTCCGGCGCTGACAACCCATCATCAACGATGAGGGATGGTGAACCGCTAGTGGAGGCGACGGGCTCGGTCGAAGGCGTTGCCTCGCCACTGTGGTGAGAGGCGTGGCTGCGGAAATCAACATATGTTGACATACCGTGCCGGTCGTGGCCGGCTCAGGAACGCCGTCGGGCCCGGTGCTCACAGCGATACTGTCCGTGCTCGCTGTCGGCCAGGGACTCACAGCGGCGGTGACGCCTGACCTGGTGGCGATGGGTGCGATGCTCGCGCTCGGTGCACTCGCCACGTCACCAGCCTTCGTCGTGGCCTTCTCGCTGGCCGACGGCATCGTTGCCGCCCCACGGCGGACGGAGGCAAGCACGTGGGTCACGGTGAGCGCCAACCTCTGGAACTCGGTCGGTACAGCCGGCGCGGGTGCCGTCACTGCGGTAGGCGCGCCCGCACCGTTCGTGATCGCGGCACTGCTCACCTCGCTGGCTGCGATCCTGTCCGTCAGCATCGTGCGGCAATGACGCCGTGGGCATGGTGCGGCTCATCCCGCATCGTGGGCGTGCAGCTCGCAGGGCGCGCATGTCGATCTCGGGGCGCGGTCAACCGCTCCCCGTGGCCTCGCGGCCGGCCCAGCCGCCGGTCCATGTGGGTGCCGTCATGACCCGTGGACTGCCAAGGTCGCGGGTCTTGGCTGCACGGACGGCGCGCAGCAAAGGGCCGTGATGCCGAGTAGGCGTGCGAACAGACCGCGAAGTGGACCGTGTCGGCCGTGAAGCCAACGTAGGTTGACATTCAGCCCAGAGCGTCCCACGGTCGGACCGCCTGGCGTGCTCCACGGAGGCGTCAGCACGTGCCCAGCCGTCGTGGGCCCGATTCGGGTCACGGTTCGACGTGAAGCTCGATCTCGGCGCCATGGGCCCGAAGCAGCTCGTCGGGATCCTCCCCGGCGAAGAGCATTTCTGTGAACGCCCGCCAGCGCAGGGCTGGACGCATCTCGATGATGAGCGTCACCGGGAGCTGGGTGGGATTCCAGCCGAGATGGACGACTCCGGGTGGCACGACTACCGAGCCACCGGCTACTGCGTCGACCACCCGGCCCCCGACTCGGAATCGCGCCCAACCTTCCTCGACGTGGAACTGCTCCTCCATCCTCGGGTGCAGGTGGGGCGGTGCCCGGTGCCCCGGGCGGCTCCACGTGGATCGCATCCTCAGAAGGTCCGGCGTGTCGACAAGAAAGTCGATCTGCTCTCCCGAGCGTGGGTTCTCGATCACCGACGATGCTCCCTATCCCACTGGCTGGTGCGTGGTGCGCGCCCGGCCGGGCTTCTGACGACACACCGTGGTCAACAATTGGTGACCGGACGCCCGATTCTGGGAGTCGCGCGCCGAGTCGTCAAGCCGGAGGCGTCGCTCTGGCACTCCCTGATCGTGCCGGACGCAATCTTCACTCGCTGGGCGTCGTGGGACGGGGAAGCTCAACTGGGCCGGGGCCGGTGTCTCCCGGTGGCAACCCTGTCAACGAGGCCCGCACAGCTGCTCGACTGACCCACGGGAGCATGGCCAGAGCCGCTGTTCGCGCTGGGAGGCGCACGTGGGGCTCGGAGCGCTCCACAGCACGCAGGACGCGCATCGCGGCGTGATCGGGCTCGACGTCGACGAGGGCTCGTAAGCGGTAGGCGCGCTTGTAGGCGGCGGCCGTGGGAGGCCACTCGAGCACCCTGTCGAACATCCCGGTGCGCATCGGTCCCAGCTCGACCAGGGTCAGCTCGACACCGGTGCCGGCCACGTCCCATCGCAGAGACTCGGTGAACTGGTTCAAGCCACCCTTCGACGCTGCGTAGGCGGTCATGCCGGGGAATGACGCGCTCCCGGCCAGCGAGGAGACGTTCACGACGTGCCCGCTGGCCCGCTCGGTCATCCCGGGCAACACGGCCCTGGTGAGCGCCATCGGGGTCAGGAGATTCAGATGAACCGCGGCTTCGAGAGCGGCCCATGGCTGGGTGAGGAAGCTCCCAATCAGTTCAGTGCCGGCGTTGTTGACCAGGACGTCGACCGCGTCGGTCCGCAATGCATCGCACAGCTGCTGCAGCTGACCGCGGTCGCTGAGGTCACAGGCTCGCGCCCGCGCGTGCAGCCGCGATGTGATCTGATCCAGGTCCTTCGACTGTCGCGCAATCAGCGTCAGGTCGGCACCCCTAGCGGCGAAGTGAGCTGCCATGCGGGCACCGAAACCGCGCGAGGCGCCGGTGATGACCACTTTCCGTCCGGCTACATCCATGGTCTGGCTCCTGTGGTTGGCACGACCCCGGCGGCGTGGCGGATAGGGGCGGACAGTTGCTCCGAACAGCTACGCAACGAGCGTTGACTCAACGACGTGCCCGTGGCCGCATGCTGCCACATTGCTGGGGAGTGCATAGCTCCACCGGCCCCTCGAGCGAGCAGGCCTGCCAACTCGACGCGCCGAGTCTCCGGCACCTCGTGTCAACGAGTGGTGAAGGCCATCTCGAGCAATGTCGCCAAACCGAGAACGGCGCGATCCATGTGGCTCTGATCGTTCGTTGCCCGGGCGACCACGTAGGCCCCCTGCACGGTGGCGATGATGGTCGCCGCGAGGTCCGCTGGCTCTACTGGCACCGGAACACTCGACTTCGCCAGTTCTCGGGCGCGAATCTCAACGGCCCGGTGGAGCACCTCGAAGTAGCGCCGCAGCTCCTGACTCAGCTCGTCGTCCTCGACAACCGATGCCTCAGCCGCGTGCCGGCCGACCCGGCAACCGGCAAGGCCGTCACGCTCCTTCGTGAGGTAGGACCGGAGGCTCTCCAGGGCCGATCCGACTCGAAGGTCGCTTGTGGCGCTTGCCAATGCCTGGTCCACGGTCGAGGCCAGCGCCGCGCGTGCCAGGGCGGCCTTGGTGGGGAAGTGGTGGTACAGGCTGCCCTGCCCCACCCCACTTCGCGCAAGGACTGCGCGCGGGCTGGTGCCGGAAATTCCGTACCGCCAGAAGAGGTCCTGCGCGGCTCGGAGGATGCGGACTCGAGATTCGGCCATGGTGGAAATGGTGGCATACCTACCTATAGGTATGGTCTGCTGATCGGGTGGAGGAGTTCCTGCGGCAGTTGCCCGTCTTCGCCGGGATCGATGACACCGCCCTGCCCCAGAGCTCCGCATCAGCAAACCCGTTGTGCATGTTCTCGGCGTGGCTGAGACGTGCAGCGGAGGTGGGGGAGCCCGAGCCCCATGCGATGACGCTGAGCACCGTGGACCCCGACGGCGCGCCGGACGCGCGCGTCCTGATCTTGAAGGACTTGACCGATGACGCCTTCGTGTTCGCCACGTCGCGTGACAGCCCGAAAGCATGTCAGCTCGCGGCCAACCCGGCGGCAGCCGTCACCTTTCACTGGCCGGTGCTCGGACGTCAGGTCCGTGCACGCGGTGCAGTGAGTGCTGGCCCCGAGCGCGCGAGTGCCGACGACTACCTCGCAAGGTCCGCCTCAGCGCGCGCCCTGGCCCGCATCGGACGACAGAGCGAGCCGCTCGCCAGCCGTGAGGAGCTGCGACGGGCCCACCGCGCCGCTGTCGACCGGATCAACGCCGAGCCGTCCAACGTCGCCCTCGATTGGACGCGGTATGCACTTCGACCGGTGACGGTCGAGTTCTGGCAGGCCAGCCCCTCCCGGCTCCACTACCGTCTGCTCTACGAACGGCGCGGTCTTCAGTGGTCCAGGCGTGCCCTGTGGCCCTGATTGAGGGGGACGAAGCGCCCGAGGTCGTCCTCAGGGTTCGTGGCGTCACCGCTCCTGCGTGCACCTGCGCTCGGGTCGGCACTCGACGTCCCGAGCCCCCTCCGCGGCGTGTGGCGAGGCCACGGTCCGGCGATCGGCCACTTCCGTGCGCGGCGAGTGGGACCGGCACACTCGCCGCACTTGTCGTGGGGCCCCGCTTCTCGCCTCCGCCTCCACGATGCCGACGGCCGGAGCGGCACTGGTCGTGCTGGCGGGCGTCATCCGAGCGCATGGGAGCTCAGTTGATCTGGGTCTTGGTGTCCGGGTGTCTTCGCCGAGCGACTACTCGCCACTCGTGATGGGGAGCATGAGCGCGACGGCCGCCAGGAGCGTCGCGACGAGAACCACGACGTTGGCGACGCGGTCGAGCGGGCCGTGATCTGCCAGATGAGCCGAGTGATAGAGCAGGTGCAGCGCGGAGAACACCGTCCACGCTGCACCGGCGACGACGCGCGGGAACCTGGTGCGCGAGAGAGCCGCGCCTGCGGCGACGGTCGCCAGACCCAGGTAGAGACTGCCGACATCGCGCACCAGGTGCTCGTTGTACGGCCCGTCGACGCTGACCCACGTTCTATGCAATCCGGGAAACGAGCGGTAGAACGACTCGGGAAAGCCGGCCGCCCACACGCCCACGTACACCCCGGACAGCGCAAGCGCGACCGCCGCCGCACGCTGCACCCGCACGGGCCTTGCAGCCTTTGAGCCCTTCACGCCGGCCATCCCGTCACGAGGGGCCGGCTGGACGGACGTGAGCGGCGAAGCCATCGCGCCACGTCCCGTGCTGAGGCAGCCAGCTCAACATCGACTTCGCGGCGGCGTTGCTGGCCGCGCGCTGCCGTGTCATCACGGCGACGCCCGCTCCACCCGCGAGTGGACGGGCGACCCACGAGGGCACGGCGCGCGGTCGCGGCCATCCCTCGGACTCGGCCCACGAGAACAGGAACTCGCGATGGCTCACCGGGTCGTCGTCCACGACGTTCAACACGGTCCCATGCTGGACAGGCTGCACCACTGCGGCAGCGGTGGCGGTGGCCGCGTCGTCGGCATGCAGGAAAGAGATGCACCCCTCGCCGGACCCGATGACCGGCAGTCGTCGGCGACGCACGCGCTCGGCGATGTCGCCGTCGGGCGCATACCAGCTTCCCGGCCCGTACAAGGTTCCGTACCGCAGGACCACGCCCTCGACGCCGGTGGCCCGCAGGACGCGGTGCTCGAGGTCGCGGACGGCCGCGAAGGTCCTCCCGAGTGCGGCGGGTGCGTCCGTCCAGAGGGGGGCACCCTCTTCCGCGGGGCCGGGAGCAGGTTCGTACATGAAGGCGAGGCTCTGAGCCACGATGCGGCCCACGCCGTGCTGGACCGCCGAGATCACCACGTGGTCGGTTCCCTCACGTCTGAGGGCGTCCGTGCTGCGGGCGCCGCGGCGGAGGGCGGCCCAGTTCTGCGGCAGATCGGTCATCAGGTGGACGACGACGTCCGGCCGCGCCATGCTCATGACGCGGTCGACCGAGTCGCGGTCGGTTCCGTCGCAGACCATCCCCACGGCGCCGGCCGCTTCGATGCCACGGATCCGCTCGGCACGACGGCTGGTGCCGACGACCTCACACCGGTGAGCTCGGAGGACGGGGACGAGCGCCCGGCCGATGACACCGGTGGCGCCGAGGACCAACACCTTCACCAGGACCCCCTTGTTCTGCTCGGAGACGCCGAGTGGAGCCGTACGGCGCAGTGTTCGGCATGGTCGTCGCGAACGCTAGTGAGGGACGTCGAAAGGTGTCAACGGGCAACATCGACAGGTGTCAACGCGCGTTGGGCTCGTGAGCTCGACGAGCGGATGTCCCCCGGCCGGAAGCGAGTCCCAGTCGCCCGGCAAGCGGCTTTGGCACAAGCGCGGGGCGTGCTTATATGCATCTGCCCGACCGAGGAGGTCAGCATGTCCACCGCCCGTCGAAACGATCCTGCGTGGGATGGCCATCGAGAGTCCCCATCCGAGGGCCTGCCCCCAGGCCAGCGGCGAGTCGCCGCATTGCGGCGCTTCGGGACCCATCTGCACGAACGGCCGCCCCGTGTGCCCACGCAACCGCGGCTGAGCGTGGGTGGTGCCGTGGCGAGGGAGATCGACGTGTCACTCGAGCACTTCCGAGCACTACCGCGCACGGAGATGACAGCCGATCTCCACTGCGTCGCCGGATGGTCGGCGACCGGTCTGCGCTGGGAAGGCGTCGCCTTCGCCACCTTCTACGACGAAGTCATCGCTCCGGCGCTCATCCCAGGGACGCGGGTGACCCACATCGTCACTGAGGGCTTGGATGGGTACAGGTGCCCGGTCCTGCTGCAAGATGCGCTGGAACCGGACGTGCTCCTCGCCGACACGCTCGACGGGGAGCCGCTGACCGGCGACAACGGTGCGCCGTTGCGTTACGTCAGCCCACGGCAGTACGGGTTCGTCAGCAACAAGCACGTGCGCCGGGTCGAGGCGCACGAGGGCGATCCGGACTGGAGGTTCGGGACGGGTTCGGTCTACGGCCGTGCGATGCTGCCTCCACTGTTCTCGCGTCATCCCCGCGCCCGGGTGTGGGCGGAGGAACGCAACAACCAGGTACCCAACTGGCTCATCCGGCCGGTCTATCGCCTCATCACGCCTCCCATCGCGTGGCTCAGCGGTAGAGGCTCCCGTTCTCGCTAGTGGGATGCAGCGGACGGGACGTCAGGACGCCCGAGGCGCCACGGTGCGCGAACCGGCCTCCACGTGGGCTGACGTGGCCGTCCCTGACGGGTCAACGGCCGTAGACTCTCACGTGATGCGCCGCCAGCCTCGTTGAGCAAGCGCCTGAATCGATGGGAACGGGTCATGAATGAAGCGATCACCGAGTCCGAGGCCGCCCGCATCCTCGATGGCCAACCGTTCAGCCGACTGCTCGGCACCCGCATCGCTGAGGTGTCGAGCCGTCGTGCAGTGCTCGAGCTCGACGTCACCGAGCGGCTCCACCAGCAGAACGGCTTCGTCCACGGTGGAGTCCTCGCCTACCTGGCTGACAACACCCTCACCTACGCCGGTGGCACCGTCCTGGGTGCTCAGGTCCTCACTGCGTCCGTCGATGTCGAGTACCTGACCACTGCCGACTCGGGCACACTCCGGGCCGTCTCGACCGTCCTCCACCACACGTCGAGACGAGCCATCTGCGACTGCGTGATCACGATCGAGCGGCCGGACGACGAACCCGTGACCTGCGCCTTGGCGCGCGGAACCGTCCTCGCCGTCCAGGGCGCTCCATGATCTGCTGCTCGGGAGCTCCTGGACTGCACTCGACGGTCGGCTGGTACCGACTGCGGAGGGCGCGCGCGGCGCGGTGTGCGGGACTCCAGTGGCGTCATCCTGGTGGCGCGCGCTCATGCAACCTGGTGATGACGTCGGAATGACTGGGTCAACAGCACGCCGACGGCGGGCGTGAGGCTCCGCGCCGCTAGCGAACGGTGACGCCGTTCCCGAAGCCCAGGTCACCGCTCACCGGCGCGGGCGGAGAGAGCCTGGTCCAGCGGCTCGCGGCGTCGAAGTCCGCGCCCGTTGACCCTGGGTGAAAGCGTCCGAGGGTGCCGATGTAGAAAGACACTCATGGACGCCACCGCAGCTGGTCGCGCTGCGCGAGCACTCGACCTCCTCCACGCCCTGTGCTACTTCGCTCCCGAGGCCGACGCGGAGCTCACTGCCATCGGAGTTCCCGGGGGATGGGGCGCGTACTTCGGGTCACGGTCGGCCGCCATGGGTGCCGTGGGGCCGGGAACGGTGACCGCGACGTTCTTCGTCTTCAATCACGAACTGGTGTCCAGCGTGGTGCCGTCCATCTGGGCGACCGTCTCGCCGGAAGAGGTCGTGGCGGCACGTTTTCGAGCGGTCGACGCGTCGTTCCGGCGCCTGTTCGGGGACGATGTCGTCACTGCGTCGGAGACCGCCGAGGCCGCTGCTGTGATCCGTGCCAGCGTCGCGCGTTGTGACCCGTCCGGACGACCACTCTACGCAGCGCACGCCGACTTGGCGTGGCCCGAGGAAGCTCACGTCGCGCTGTGGCACGGGATCACGCTGTTGCGCGAGTACCGCGGGGACGGTCATGTCGCCGCCCTGGTGAATCACGGCCTGACGGGCTTGGAGGCCCTGGTGACCCACACCGCCACCGGAACCGGGTACACGAGGAGCGCGGCCCGGACGATGCGGGGTTGGTCCGAGCACGACTGGGACGCCTCGGTCGCCTCGCTCGCGTCACGCGGCCTGATGACCGCCGACGGCGTGCTCACTCCTGCAGGGGCACGCTTGCGGGCTGCCGTCGAGGAGTCAACTGACCGATCGGCTATGGCCCCGTGGGCGGCGATGGGGGAGGGGGCGCGAGTCCGTCTGGCGCAGGTCTGCGACCCGCTCCTCGCCAAGGTTGCCGACGCGGGCGCGTTCCCCCGGGGCGTGTTCGCTCGACATGACGGTGCGGAGACTGGCTTCCGCCGCGAACTCGGCCGTCCGGTCACGACACCGAGGAGCGATGCGGCAGGGCCCTGGGGGTGACGGAGCCGCCAGCGGCGTCACGAACGCGGGCCTAGGGGTTGTCGACCAGGTCGCGGAGCCTGAACGCGAGGTGCGGTCGACGTCCCCACGCGACGACCTTCAACCGCAACGCTGCTCTGGTCCGCGGCAGCCGGCCGTACATCAGCAGGAGGAAGGTGGCCGGGTCGGCCGACACGATGGCGTCCGGGCGTCGTTCGTCGACGGCAACGGTGGCTCCGCCGTCCGTGAACCGAATGGTTAACCGCTGATTTCTGCGAAGGCGCACCTCGATACCGGCATGCAGGGACCGCGCTCGGTTGTAGTTCACGAACGCTGGCAGCACGTGCCACACCCCCTCGACACACGCCGCAGCGTCGCCACAGCGGATCACGAAGTCGCGGCGCATGGTCGATGCGATGTCGTGGCCGTGCACGAGGAGCTCCGCCATGAGGACTCCGGCTCCATGCCGGTAGGCAAGTCGCAGACCCGCGTCGAGGCCGTGGCCCGGCGCGTCCAGGTCCACGCCGCCCAGCCGCCGCACGTAGCGCCCCACGTTCACGCGGATGGCTTCGGCGAGCAAGAGCGGGTCGCGCTCGTGGAAGTCGACCAGCGCCGCTCGGTTGGTGGCTGTGATACCCGAGGTGCTCGCCGACCACGTTCCCGTGCCCTCGAGTTCACGGGCGTATCGATCCGTCTCGATCGCCAGGTGTGCGAAGACGTCACCCACGCACCAACCGGGCGTCGCGCGGACGGGTCGCGCCGGGTCGGCTCCGACCGCCAAAGCGTCGATGTCGGACACAAGCCCGTACAGCTGCTCACCGAGCAGATCTGCGCTCACTGGCGTCGACCCAGAGGTTCTGGCCGGCATTTGGCTCCGACGGGCGTGCACCCTCGCGGGAGCCTCTCGTACGAGTTTCCGTTTTCGCACCCGGAGTGGCAGCGATCCCGCGAAGTCGACTCGCGCTCGAAGCGCCCCCTGGCCATCGCACCCGAACGCCGTCGGTCGGGACCTCGAGTGGTGCGAGCACACGCCGTCATTCCGACAACAGGAGCCGGACGAGCCGTGGGTCGGCCCAGGCGATCAGCCGGGAGAAGGATCGCAGTACTCGGCCCAGCACGCGGGCGGCAGCAGGTGAGCGATGCCTGAGCAACTCGGGTGAGGCTGCCGCCAGGATGGCTGCCGCCCCCGCCATGGGTCGGACATGTACTGCCAGCTCGTAGATGTTCCCGTCCGCGTCGTGGCGCATCAATTCCGCCATGTCGACGTTCTGGCCACCGATGCGGGCGTGCACGAGCATGACGCGCGCGCCGTCCGGCGCGGCGAACTCTTGATAGCACTCCCACCTCTCCATCCTGGACAGCACCACGCGAAGCACCGTCAGCGCGGTGGCTCCTCGTAGAGGCCTCGCGGTCAGGGGTGAGTGCAGCGTCAGATCGGCGGAGAACCGAGCGAGCACACCATCGATGTCCCCGCTCTCCATCGCCGTGCGGACCTCATGGGGGGTGGTCGAGGGTTGAGGGTTCCGCGCGGGTTCCGACCGGTTCATCGAGGTAGAGCTCCTGACGGCGACCACCGCGGATGGGCCACGACGGGGCGGGCCAACAGAACTCCTCGGCCGGCCGGCTCACGGGACGACCCGCCGGGGTCGGACCCTGGGAACCCGGTCGACATCAGCGATCCCCTCGGTTCCACGAAAGTCGACACCCGTAGACAATCAACGGTCCTCGCCACGGCGTCAAGTGGCTTCGTGGTCCCAGTGGGCGGTGGCACAGTGGGCTGGGTGCGGAGTCGTGGCTCGCGCCTGATGCGCCTGGACGACGCGTTGGAGGCGCTCGGCGAGAACGGGAGCATGGGTTGTACGACGATGAGATCCTGCTCGCCGACGTGGTCGGTTCGGTGGCGCGCAGTGGTGACTCCCACGCCGAATTCTCGAGCCGTCCGCGCCTCAGGCGGGATCGAGCAGCGGCCGCATCGTCCGCTCGACCGCTCGCAGCGGCTCGGAGGACGCCGTGAGGCGTGCCATCAGGATCGCACCCTCGGCGCAGGCGAGCAGGGTCGTGGCGAGGTCGCGCGCCCGGCGGGCCGGGACGCCCGCGGCGCGCAGGCCCTCGACCAGCGGGCCGCGCCACGACTCCAGCGCCTGCTGACACGCCCGGTGCACCGCACCCCCCGGCTCGAGCCCGTCGGCCACCGCGCCGACGACGGGGCAGCCGAGCTCGAACCCGTGCCGCTCCAGGTCCTCGATCCAGGTGTCGACCAAATCCTCGAAGATCCCTCTCGCCGTGGGCGGGTCAGCACGCTCCAGGTAGCGCCGCACCCGAGTGCCCGCGAACTCGCCGGACCACACCAACGCCTCCGCGACCACTTGGTCCTTGCCGTCGGGGAAGTAGTGGCGGAGCGACCCCCACGGCGCCTCGGCCGCGGCCACCACGTCGCGTAGTCCGCTGCCGCTGATCCCGCGGCGGCGCAGGCTCTGGGCGGCGACGTAGACGATCCGGTCGCGCGGTGGGTGGTCCGGCACGAGACCTCCTGGTGCAATGTTATGACGACTGTCATAGTATCCGTTCATGGACGCCGCAGCTTCGTTCCGATCGGCGAGCCGGGTGATGTGGGCCCTGCTCGTCGTCGCCTTCCTGGTGTCGGTGGTGCATTACGTCGACAACTACGTGAACTACGACGACTACCCGGTGCCGGACGGCGACAGCTCGGTCCCGGTCCCCTCCGCCACGCTGGTGGTGGTCGGCTGGTTCGTGTTCACCGCCTCGGGCGTCCTCGGCGCCTGGCTCTGGCACCGGCGGCGCACCACGGCCGCCAGCTTCGCCCTCATGGGCTACTCGATCTCGGGGCTGATCGGCGTCGGCCACTACGCCGCACCCGGCGCTTTCGACATGGTGTGGTGGCGGCAGACCCACGTGGTCGCCGACATCCTGTGCGGCGTGGCGATCGCCGTTTTCGCGGTGTGGGCCGCGCGCCACGCCGTTGGGGCCCCCGCGGCAGGAGCCACTTGAGACCCGATCCGCTGGCCCCCTGAAGGCCGACACCGACGTCTCCCACCCTTCGCGCGTCCGTGCTCATCGGGCACGGACGACCGGGCACCGAACGGGAGGCGGATCGTTCCGGGCGCGGCCCCACGCTCCGGCCTCCGGTGATCCTGCGCCCGGTCTTGCGGCCTACCTCTGCGGTCGGTCCTGGCGGCCGCGGGTCAGCGGCCGGTGTTGGGGGTGACGATGCCGCTGTCGAAGGCGTGAACGACGGCCGCGGCACGATCCCGCAGGCCGAGCTTGGTGAAGACCCGGCCGACATGGCTCTTCACGGTCAGCTCGCTGATGTGGAGCGCGGCAGCGATCTCGCGGTTGGACCGGCCTTCGCCGATCGCGCGCAGCACCTCGAGCTCGCGAGCCGTGAGCGGCTCGCCTCCGCCCACCTGGCACGAAGCGGGGGCCGGAGTGGCGCGGAATGTGGTCAACACCCGCGCGGTCACGGCGGGGTCGAGCCAGGACTGGCCCTCGGCCACGGCGCGGACGGCGCGGATCAGGTCCTCGGCGGGTGAGTCCTTCAGGACGAACCCGGCGACTCCCGCGCGGAGGGCACCGGACAGCAGCTCGTCGTCGTCGAACGTGGTGAGCACCAGCACCGGGGGGGCGTCGGGATCGGCCCGGAGCCGGCGCGTCGCCTCGATGCCGTCGACGCGCTTCATCCGCAGATCCATCACGACGACGTCGACACGTGTGGCCTCGTCGGCCAAGGCCGCCAAGGTCGCCGGAACCTCGTCACCGTCGGCGCACTCGGCCACCACGATGAAGCCGTCGCGACGGCGCAGGATGCGACACAGGCCGGAGCGCACGAGCTCCTGGTCGTCGACCAGCACCACCCCCAGGTACTCGTCCCCGCCGGGGACGCTCACGAGAGCACCCGCTCGACCGGGCCATCGTGGCCGGCCGGACCGTCCTCGTGTGATGCGCGGGATCCGATCGGAAGCACCAGCTCGACCCGCCAGTGATCGCCGGTCGGCCCGGTCGGTCCCGCGCTCAGGGAGCCGCCGAGCTGGTGTGCCCGGGCGGCCATGCCGGACAGACCGGACCCAGCCGACGTGGTCTTGTGCGCCAATCCCGAGCGCGGGTTGCTGATCGTCAACCGCGCCTGCCGTTGACCCACCCACAGTCTCGCGACGACGGGGGCCCCGGGCGCGTGCTTGGCCACGTTCGACAGCGATTCCTGCATCACGCGGTAGAGCCCGAGCCCCGAGGCCGACGACATCCGGCCCAGGTCTCCCTCGCGGGACCAGTCGACGAGCACCCCGGCCGCAGCGACGTCGGCGACCAGCGCTTCGAGGTCACCCGCCCCGGGAAGCGGGTGGAGACCGTTCGACTGCTCGGTGGCGAGCACGCTGACGGTGCGCCGGATGTCGGCCATGGCGTGGCGGCCGACCCGCTCGGCGTCGGTGAGGGCATCGACGGCGTCGGCGACGTCGGCGTCGTCTGCGACGGCGCCGCTGAGTGACCGTCGAGCCGCCGTGACGTGGAGGAGGGTGACGCTGAGCGAGTGCGCCACGACGTCATGGATCTCGCGCGCCAAGCGCTGCCGTTCGGCCAACGTCGCGACCACCCGCTCATCCTCGCGCGCGGCGCGCTCCGCGGCCAGGGCCCGCATCTGCCAGCGCAGCATCGCCCCGACGACGAGGCCGAAGGAGATCGCGTCGACGTACAACAACGACAACCCGAGGGAGTAGGTTCCGAACAGCAGGACAACTCCGGCTCCCACGAGCGCGCTGACCACGCCGCGACGGAAGCCGTCGGTGGCCGCGGTGCAGCCGGCGTGGAAGACCAACACCAGCGGGGCCACGTCGAGAACGTCGCCGCGTGGCGCAGGCACGGTGAGAAGCCAAGCCGCTGCCAGCCCCGCGAGCACGGCCTGCACCCACCAGGGCACCCAGGCCCGGAACGCGAAGTCGTGCACACACGGAAGCGCTATCAGCACCGCTGCCAGCGCGACCCACTGCGGAGGCACGAACGCATCACGCTGCCAGACCGCCACGGTGGCGAACCCGACGTGCCCCACCGCGGAGAAGACCGCGACCCACCACGGATACATCAGCCCGTGACGAGCGCCCTTGGCCTCGATGCGCTGGCGGAACGCCAGCGCGAGCGCACCGGCCGAGGCGTACATGACCCCAGCGTAGGGATGACTTGCGGCGCGGGGATCCCACCGGGGTAGGCAATTGACTCCTACCCAGGTAGTAGCTGCGGTGTCGACCACGGGCCGATGCGCCGGACGAGTCGGGGCACCTAGCGTCCGAGACACCTGCCCGGACCCCCCGGGACCCTGCGAAAGGACGATCGCGTGAGCTGGGATGAGACCCACCGACGGTGGCGGGCGATGTGGCACGCCGATGCCGTCCTCGCCCGCACCGGGCGTCTTCCCTGGTACGACGACTGGGCCATGCTGTTCGGTGACCGGGCGGGACTCGTGACAGCGCTTCGGCATCGCTTGACACAGCAGCTGCAAACCCAGCTCGATCCAGGTCTCGACGAGACTGCGCTCGAGGAGCGTTGGCGATGCACGGCCGGGACGCGCGAGGCCCTGGGCCGGCTGGACGCCGTGGAGAAGGAGCCGGACGACCACGGACTTGGTGAACGCACACCCATCGGTTGAGCGGTGCGGATCCCCTTGTCGCAGGAGCGGCTTGGATGTGCGTGTCAACAGACGAGGACAAAAGCGTCCGAACCTCCTAGGATCCGGTGCATGAGCGGCGGGTCGGACGTGCGCACCCTCACGACAGGAGTCGGCCCGCCGGCTGCATCACCTAACGGTCCCTGCGGCCGTCGGGAGGCCTCGGAACCGACATCGGCGTGGGCGCTGGGGGTCGGAGGACGAGGTGGGTGAGGGCGCGGGCCTCGAACGATTCGCGCATCCCAGCCCGTTCCTGGACCTGCTCGGCCCGATGCACCAGCTCGTCGAACAACCTGGAACGATCGCGTTGGAGGTCTCCGATCGGCACCTCAACGGACGCGGGTTCGTCCACGCCGGGGTCATGGTCGCCATGGCGGACGTGATCATGGGGCACGAGGCGCATCGACACCCGCCGCGCACGGAGGGCCTGGTCACCGTCTCCCTGTCCAGCGACTTCCTGGGAACGGCGACCGCAGGCGACTGGCTCGAGGGGAGAGCGACGCTGACCCGAAAGGGTCGGCGGTTGGCCTTCGTGAGTTGTGAGTTCCGCGCGGGCGACCGGAAGGTCTTCGCCGCCAGCGGCGTCTTCCTCTCCACATGAACATCCGCGAGGTGACCAGACGGGGACGGGGACGCCCGATCGGCCCGCCTCGGGCGCGTGAGGAGATCCTTGCCTCGGCGCGACACGAGTTCGCGCACGCTGGTTATGCGAAGGTCTCGATGCGGGCGATCGCCACACGCGCTGGCGTGGACCCCCGACTCGTCGTCTATCACTACGGCTCGAAGTCGCGGCTGTTCGAGCAAGCCGTCGAGGTTTCGACGTCTCGCGAGGCCGGGATGAGGCCGGTGGCTCAGGGGTCCAACAGCAGCGGCCGGCTCGCCTCGTGGTTGCTCGCGGTCCTGCAGGCCGACTCACCCTCCGGGCGTGGCGTCAGCCTCGCTCGGGCGGTGGCGACTGATCCGCGGCTGTGCGAGGCGGCGTTCCGAGACATCCGCCGAGAGCTGAGGGATCGCGCGGCCGCGGAGCTCGGAACGGCCTCCGCTGACCTCGCTGACAAAGCGCTCCTCGGCGAGGTGTTGGGACTGATCCTCATGCGATCAGTCCGGGAGGCGAGCGTTGCCTGGCCCTTCGACACTCTCCTGGACCAGGTGACGACCGCCGTGTCCGGCACCCTCGGCATCGCGCGAGACAACGGCCCGTGACCTACCCCGCCGGCTGACCATCGCTCGCGATGGGGTCGAGCGAAGGTCTCTACTGGTGCTCGTACCGGTTCCAGACGGCGCGCTCAGGAGACGACGAGTCTCGCCAGCTGCTCGACGACGAGCTCGGGCCGGTCGAGCTGGAGCAAGGTCTTGCCCGACTCCAGTGTGACCAGCTCCGCGGAGCTCATGGCGCGCTCGAGCCTGACCGCGTGAGCGTGAGGCATCACGGCATCCTGACGGGACCACAGGATCAGGGTGGGTCGGCCGAAGGTCGCCAGGCGCGCGGTCGCCGAGTCGAGGTCACCGAAGTCGGGAGCCTCGACGTACTTGGCAAGGTCCCGTCGGACCGCTCGCGAGCCGGCCGGGCCCGCGATCCAGTGCTTCAGCATCGGTCGCGGAACGCGATCCGCCATCCGGCCCAGCGTGAACGGGAGACGGGCCGCGCCCGGGACCCGGAGGGACTGGACTGCCAGGAAGGTGCCGCCGGGCAGACGCGTTGCCAGAGCGATCACCTTGCCTGGGAGGCCGGGAGGGATGTTCTGGTAGAGCTCCGAGGGCAGGATCGCGAGCCTTCCGATGGCAGGATGGTTCGCCGCCGCGAGCAGGAGCGGATAGCCGAG